>CAWCHO010000001.1:0-1288899 GCA_963795425.1 uncultured Acidobacteriaceae bacterium
CTATTTCGCTAGAGATCAACGGGAGCATTTACTCAACAGCATGTTCCGTTTCTTCCTCTTCATGAGCGCTGTCACCTCTTTGAATGCCGTGCTTTTCCATACGGTAGATCAGGGCTTTGCGGCTGATGTCGAGATACTTGGCTGCGTGCGTTTGGTTCCAATTGAACTTTCCCAACGCTTTCAGGATCAGTTCCTTCTCAATCGCCTCCAGACTGATGCCTTGTGATGGAAGATCTATGTTTAGTGCGTCGACAGAAGCATGTTCCCGGCGCAGAAACGCCGGCAGATGAGAAACGGTGATCTCGTTTCCGGGAGTCAGCACAATTAAGCGCTCGATAATGTTCTCTAATTCGCGAATATTGCCGGGCCAGCGGTAATTACTAAAGTACGGCATTAACGAGATAGGCAGGACGAGACTGTCCCGGCCATGCTTCTGCTTCAGTTTCGAAAAGAAGTGCTCGACGAGTTGAGGGATGTCGTCGAGACGCTCGCGAAGGGGTGGCAGTTCTAAGGGTATAACCGAAAGGCGATAATACAGATCTTCTCGAAACGTGCCGTCCTCGATCATGGCTTCGAGATCCCGGTGCGTTGCCGCAATAACGCGCACATCCACCGTGCTTGCGCTAGGTGCGCCGACTTTTTCTATTTCGCCCTGTTGAATGAGCCGCAGCAACTTGACTTGTAGCTCAAGGGGCATTTCTCCAATCTCATCGAGGAACAGAGTCCCGCCGTCCGCCGATTCCACTTTGCCTTTTCTATGGGCAACGGCGCCGGTAAAAGAGCCTTTCACGTGCCCGAACAACTCGGATTCCAGCAGATCCTTCGGTATGGCGCCGCAATTAATAGTGACGAAGGGTTTTTCGCGTCGCCTGCTATTGAAATGAACAGCTTTAGCAAGTAACTCTTTCCCCGTGCCCGTTTCACCGTGAATCAGCACCGTTGCGTCGGTCTGCGCAGCCCTGGCGGCCATGTCGAGCACGTAAAGCAATGAGCTGGATCGCCCAATGATGTTTTCAAACCCGTACTTTGCATCCAGGCTGCCCCGTAGGGAGCGGTTCTCTTCGATCAACTGGAGGTGTTCGAGAGCCCGGCGTGCAACCAGGTCCAGCTCGTCGGGATGAACAGGTTTCGTTATGTAATCGTATGCGCCTGCTTTCATTGCTTCCACGGCGCTTTCGACCGTGCCGAACGCCGTGAGCATCACGACTAAAACGTCCGGGTAATCCGCTCGTATTCGCCGCAGCAGCTCGATTCCCGACATCGCCGGCATTTTCAGATCAGTGATCACAAGGTCGTGAGCTGATTTCTGAAGAATACTTAGTGCTTCGATTCCGTCACCCGCAGTTGTGGTCTTGAATCCTGCTTGTTCGAGTTGCACTTGCGTGACTCGCCTAAGGCTCTCGTCGTCATCGACCACCAGAACGCGTTTCTCCATTCTTCTACCTTTCGCGAGAAAGAGGAATCTCCAGTGAGAATGTCATACCCTTATCAGCATTCCTAGTAGCAGTCAGAACGCCGCCTTGCCTTGCCGCGATCTGATGGGCAACTGGAAGTCCAAGGCCAGTACCCGACTCCTTCGTTGTAAAAAAAGGATCAAATATCTTCTCGAGGTCCTGTTCGGTGATACCCGTCCCCTGATCGTGGACTTCAATCACAGCATTGCCGTCCTGACGGTGAGCCGAAAGGACGATTTCTCCTCCTTGTGGCATGGCCTGAATCGCGTTTATCGTGAGATTCAGCAGAATTTGCGTGAGCTGTTCTGAGTCGCATTCAAGGTCGGTCAGGTCCTGGGCAACTTCTTTACGGAATACGATTTGATTGTGACGAATCGCATGCTCCGAAAGAGCAATCACGGAATCCAACATGTGCTCAACTCGTATGTTCTTGAACTCGGGTTCGCGCGGCTTGGCAAAATTCAGAAAGTTCGTCAGCAATCGATTCAAGCGCCGCGATTCTTTCTGAATGATCTGCAGAAACTCAATTCTCCGGTCTTCTGACGGAGGCTCACGAAGGAGAACTGCGGCGGCACCTTCGATACTCGCCAACGGGTTCCGGATCTCGTGAGCCAATCCCGCCGACAGCTGGCCCAGCGCATAGAGCCGCTCGGCTCGTTTCATGCGCTCAAAATTGTCCTGCAATTCTCCGTACACCCGTGACAACTGTTCAGCCGTCTCTTGCAAAGTTCTTTTTTGCCTCCGCTCCCGATCGGCAAGCAGGCCGGCTACTACGCCAGCGACGCAAAACAGGACTACTTCCGCACACTGATTGACGGAGTAGCTTGGATGCAGTTTCCAAGTCGCCAGAATTTGCGGCAAATACGCCAAGGCGGCCAGCACGGCTGCGGACAGACCACCACGCCACCCAAAATACAGGCCCGCGTAAACCACCGGCACGTAGAACAGTCGCTGGATCAGATAGTGCAGTTGGACCATCGAATCGGGCGTATAGTAATGCACCATGCTGATGCCGATGGTGACAGCTATCACGCCAACCACACGCACGAGATCCTTCCGCGCCATCTTGTCTCTCCGAGACAATTTTTTCAGATTCTCGATTTCTACACCGCCTCCGGCTCGTCAACGCGATGGGGCGGTTGCAGTATGGAACGATCCTCGCCGCGATCAGGCAGCTCAAGAGCGTTGCGAGCTCTTTCTGCGATTCTCCCTAATGAGCGAAGAATCTGGCGCTGAAGATCTAAAGCCGGCGCTCTGACGCCTATAGGCAAATCGCTGTGCCGAATATATTCCAGGTTCAGCATGTGGATGAGCGTGCGATCTCCGGCGCCAGAAACGACCAGGTGCAGCGGTATGAAGATCCCGGACGCACGGTCAATCGCTGTCGTTTCCAGCATGATTGCTGGATTGTCGATTAGCAGAACACGGCATGGGGGTACGTGAATTTCAAGTGCGCGCTTGACTCTCTGCGCCGCGTCAATTTCAGCAGCGATAGAAAGCTGGTCATTACGAAGGGCTTTACGGATTTGAGGCAAGGCGGAATGAAACGGACTGTGAAATACGAATGCTGGTGTAGCAGTTGCGCGGCTTTCCATTGTTATAAAGTTCCCCTGATGCATTCCAGTTGAGTAAGTGCAATTGACGGGCCAATGCGATGCTTCGATACGTGCAATCGTGACCCATTCACAAAAAGAGGAACTCGGGAGACGACGGCCAAAAAGGCCGAGCACCCGAGTTCCTTCTGAGCGCGCACAATGACCAACAAAACGGCCGCTGTGCGCTTTCACACCCCGGACAATCGCTACTTACGATTCGGAGAGACCGATTCTCTCCTGAAGACGATCCAGCTTTTGCTGCATGCGATCGAGCTTATCCGAGGTGTCGCCGTATTCCAAGAAAGCGTCCACGGAGTCCTTCAATTCTGCGGACCGATCCGAGATAGACGTTAGATGGTCGGCGTAAACCGGAGCGTACAGGTATGAGCGGTTTTCATTCAGATGTTGAATGGCGGCTTCAGTATGAGCCGCCACGTTAGCTGCCACCGGGACGATCTCATCGATTGCGCGCTGCTGCCACGGCGCGGTGACAGATTCAATGGCCTGTAGGCGATCCAGCCGTTCGCCAATCGCGTTGATATGTTCCCGCGCCTTGGTCAGTTGATCCGCGTGAGTCCGCCAACTTAATTGAGTCTGCCATTTGTATGATTCGAGAGTACTGGCGTCAGTCTTCAGCTTTGCGCTGAGAGATTTGATCTCCTTCAGCAGATCCTTGGCTTCGCTCTCGAAGTTGCATACCTGGCATTCCGTCACAGTAGAGTTCTTGGCGTTTACCGCTGGCGACGCAAACGCAACTGATGAAAGAGTCACTGCCAAGAGGGGCAGATAACCCAGTTTTCGAAAAATAGTTGAACGCATTTTGTTTTGCTTCTCCTTAAGGGTTTTGTATCCACTATCACTAGGTGCAATTCGGAGGCCACGAATGGGCTCGAGAGAGATTGCTTGGAAGTCCAAAGGTTGTGAAGAGGTCAAGGGGGAGAACCCTGATTCGACGCTGATTTTTACTGCCCGAAAGACGCCAATGCTGTGCGTTTTGAGGCGGTGATGAACGCAGACCGAGAAATAGGCCCGGGGATCAGAAAACAATAGTGGCCGCGAGAACGTTTTACAGCACAAGAGGAAAACGAAACCACAGAACCGCTGAGTCAATCGAAATTTCATCGCATTTGTGCAATCCGCTTTGCACCTTCTTGTGCAGTCCTCCGTTACACACGAGGAGATTCTAGACCGGCCCCCTTGACTAGAAAGTGCTGGTGGCGTGCGCAGGTGCTTGCGCCTGCATGATTCGATCTGCACTGATGCTTCCGGCAGCATCGCCAAAAACCTGGAACGAGGCCCAGTAGAACGGCGGCTGATCTCCATGGCTGAGGAATTCTAGTTGGGCATTTCGAAGAGCTTGGCTTTTGATCTCACCGAATGAAAGGTGCCGGTAAAAGGACTTCATCAAAGCTGCAGTGCTAGTGTCTTCCGCCATCCATAGACTGGCAACAGCGCTCTTCGCGCCGGCATAGAGAAACGCATAAACGATGCTTGAGACGCCTTCCTCGCCATCCAGCCGCCCGACGCTCGTATCACAGGCGGAGAGTGTCACCAGATCGGTGCGCTCCAAAGGTAATTTCCGAATTTCACGCACCTGCAACAGACCATCGTCGCCCGGCTGTTTCTCAGGGGCAAAAATCAATGCAGCCCGATCCGGGTAGATTTGATCAGAGACTGCATGAACGGCAAGATGAATAATTCCAGAGTTTCGCGCTGCTTGCTGCTTAAATGCACTTTCTGTCGCGGCATCTCCCGACAGCACGACTGCATTACCTCCCATTGAAGAGCGGATCGATTGAATTTCATCGTCTGTCGAAGGCAACGGAAGTAGTGAATCTCGCCGCAACTCAGATACGCCCCGGAAGATGCTTCGAAACCACCTATGCCCGAACCATTTGTCTCCCGCGTAGGTCACGTCGCCGACAGCCAGGAGCGATGAACCGATGTTGCCGCCGCGCGCCCGTATCAAGACCAAAGCCGTTCCGGATGGGGCGTAACTGATTTCATGCGATCGAATCATGAGCGCCCCCGTTTGGTCTATGAGGGCACTGAAGGGAACGCGGTTTAAACTTCCATCAGGAACAATGATGAGCCGCGTTTTTTGACGGTACTCAGCAACGGGTGTTACCACCGCACGAAACAGAGACTGAGCTGGTTGTGCTCCGCTCTTCTTGGCTTTGATCTCTTCGAGGTATTGAGTGACAAGCTTGTCAACCACGTTGCGGTCTGGAAGCACCGCCAGCCTTGTGCTTTCTCTCGTGATCGAAAGGCAATAGGATCTTTTCGGACCCAGGATGTACTCCAAAACGAGTTCATCTGGGTTCAGCCGGCGCTGCAGTTCCTGGAGTGGGATCGGCGCTGTCGGCTGGGGTTGATCGGTAGCGGGCAGGTCCGCCTCGATGGTCGAGAGCGCATCCGACAAGTCGCGTCTTTCTCGAGTGTTCTTGCTGTCCAACAACCGGACTTGAACCAGTTCTAAACGCCTTTCCGCGTCCACTTCGGGTGCTGTCTTCATCGGTGCAATCTTCGGTCGTCCGTCACTGAGGCGATCGGCTAGAATCCGGCCTCGCGCCTCTTCGATGATCCTGTACGCATTGGAAAGATCTTTTTGATATTCGACGGCAAACTCAAAGTGAGCGAGAAAGATCTCACTCATCGCGCTGATTACGCCTTTTTTTGCTCCGCTTGATGGTTCGTGAGCCAATATCAATCTAATCAGGTCTTCCGCCTTGCTATAGGTCTGTTCTGCATGATGGAGGTCACCAGCCGATGTTTCGATCGCAGCCTGGATGCCGAGCTGGTGTGGGATGAGGTAGACCTCACCTAGTCGCTGATGCGCGGCAACGCACTTCGCAGCGCAATCTCTTGCTTTTCGTAAATCACCGATCCGCTGATACAAAGCCGCCAATTGAGCATCCGCTTCCGCGACACCTCTATTGAAATTGATACTCGCTGACAATTTGACGGCTCTCTCAAGCGCTAGAATCGCTTCCGGTATCCTGCTTTGTTGCGCATAAAATTTTCCGGTTTCAACGAGCAAGTCCGCTTGATAACCGACCGAATTATTACCGGTCGCGTAATCCATGGCGCGATCGATGCAAAGTTGTGCTTCGCCAAAGCGCTTCAATTCCGTGAGCGCTCCAACCTTCCCGATATAAGCCATTTCCGGGGGCGGGGCGAGGTTCGAGTTCTTTTCGGCAATGCCGATGGCTTTATTCAAAAACCACAGCGCCTGTTCCGGCTGATGGTGTTCTAGGGCCGCTAGGCCAAACAGAGAAAGATATCGACTCTGGGCTGCGACATCATGCGTCACAATGGAGAAGGCCATCGCTTCTGCAACGCGCCATTTCGCTTCGCTGCTGTTCCCTTCTAAGAAGGCCACAATGCCCAAATTTCCAGACGCTCGGGACGCAATGTGTTTTTCTCCAACTTGAGTCGCAGTACGCTCTAATTCTTCGAAGGCCGGCCGGGCAGACACCCCATCGAGATTCAGATCCGCAGCGGCTTTTGTTTCGAGACAACGAATTTTCAAATATGGGTCGTTTTGGACTTCTGGCCTCTTCAACTGGTCTGCCAAATAAAGTGAGAGTTGTTGAAGGTTGGTGTGTCCCAGGTCGCCTCTTAAGTGGCTAAAACGAGCATAGAGCGCATTCCTCGTGTCTCCGATACTGATGAAATGCTGCTCAAGTTCCTGGTACATCGCCTGTGATCGTCGCTCGTCCCCAATCTCGGCAAGATGATCCGCTTCGAGGAGATGCCGTTGATCGGCGGTGGCGGGAGCGGGGCGAGGTGGAGTTCGCAGGGCTGTACGGAGGCGGTTGCAGCTCAAACCAATAGCGAGCAAAACAACAGTCGCTGCCAGGATTCGTCCCAGACCTCGTGACGGCACCTACACTCATTTTAGAACGCACGAATTTGTTCGTCTATTTACAGACCAACATCCGCGGCACACCTCGTGTCTTCTGGCGAGATCAGGCGATCATAAAGAAAGAGATGGCACGAACCGAAGCTCTACATAGGCCAACTCACCTCAGTGACCGGCAGCGTGCCGCGATTTTCGATCACACCTTTCAGAAGGTCGTAAAGAACTACTTTGATCCCAACTACAACGGAACGGACTGGCCTCGCCGAGCGAAGGAAAATCGAGATCAGATTGTCGCGGTCGAGGATCCGGAAACGTTCGAGCTAGCGATGCACGATTTGGTAAGAAGCTTACGAACCAGTCACACGGGCTTCTTCCATGAATCCGTTCGCCGGGTGCCGGGGAGATTGGCGATCGGGGCTACCTTCCGAAAACTCGAAACTCCGGATGGAAATCGCTGGATTGTGCAAGAGATCCACGAGGGCGGGCCTGCTTGCCGAGCTGGACTGCTTCCACTGGATATCCTCAGCCATCTGAACGGGAGTCTCGTGACGCCGCCCGAACAGCCGATGTTCCCGATGGGAGCGCAGGTAAACCTTGCCGTCAGACGAGGGTCACACGAACTGGTACTGACTGTGAATATTCCCGTTCCACGCTCGCGAAAACAACCGTATTCAGAGCCGACTCCCGTTTCGTTTTCAAAGCTGGACGATCGTATAGGTTATCTAAAGGTCGCCATACTTCCTGGTCTTCTTGGCCTCGACGTTGCTCGCGACATTGATCGAGCCGTAACGGAATTGTCGGATTGTGAACGTCTGATCGTCGATCTTCGCGGACACTTGGGAGGAGGCCTTGGCGTGCTGCGACTGATGAGCTATCTGACGGCGCACAGGCTCCCAATTGGTTACACAATTACGCGTCGAAGAGCCGAGATCGGCTATCGGAAGGAGGCATTGCGCAAAGTAGATCATCTGCCCACGAACCTGCCCAATTTCGCGGCTATTGTCTCAATGGCTCTGAGGTATGCCCGCCGAGATCCGTCAGTCGCTGTAGTGTCGGAAGGATTAGGACCGCAGAGATGGCACGGACGCGTCGTAATCTTGGCTAATGAGCACACCATTAGCGCAGGAGAGATGGTCTGTGCTTTTGCCCGGGAGAATCATCTGGCCATTATCGTGGGCGATCAAACGGGTGGGCGCCTGATACCAGGTTCGGGTTTCAAGGTAGGACACGGATACCGAGTGATCCTGCCAAAAGCCGCGTACATTACATGGCAGGGACAAACGTTCGAAGGCCGGGGTTTAATGCCTGACGTGCTGGTCCCCTGGTCCCTCGATGCCGCTCGAAACGAAGTCGATAATCAATTGAATACGGCTATTGATATAGTGCGTTCTCTTTGAACTGAGTTACCGCTCGCCAACAATGACTTCGTAAGTCTGCCAGTTCTGCGGAACTCGCCGAACACCCATGCTGTAGGCACCCGGTCGCAAAGGCGCGTTTGCCTTCACCTGGAGTTCCGGCTGATTGCCGATGATCTGAGCCTCGCCGGATCCTTTGGCCACGGGCCTGGAACTGCCAGCTTTCATAAACTCCACTTCATATGAACCGGGTTCACTTGCGACTGGCAAGCGAATATGAAGATCGAGCTTGCCGCGCGGTAGAAAAATGGGTTGCGGAGGCTCCGGAAACTCGCCCGTACCACGGAAAACCGGGTGTTCCTGTAAGTTTATATTTGCTTCTCTCACCTGACTATCGCGCCACGGCTGTCGGAGGAAAAAGTACGTCGATAGACAACTGAGGATTGCAATCACAGCAGCGACGCCGACTATCCGAACAAGGGCTCGTCTCCTCGATAATTGTTCCTGGAACGCCTTGAATTCTCGATAGCAGGGTGAACACCGACCTACATGCATCACCGCCGGGTGATCAATGGCAAGCTTCTTTGCCGCTAGCTGCTTGAGGACCTCATTACCAGGACAGCCATCGCGTGTGGGGTTCGGGTATGCGTTGAGCAAAAATTCCTCGAACGCCCCAGGCCGATTTTGTGGCATTTGATCATCGCTATTATGTCTTATTGGTTGAGCGCGGGAACTGACCGGTCAATATTTTCTTGGCTTCTTCTCTTGCGCGGTGAAGCGTCGTGTAGACATTGCTCTCACTCATGCCATACCTGCGTGCGATTTCTTGTGCGGAGTAGCCCAGCGCGTCAAGAATCAAAATCTCCTGCTTGCGTTCGTCAAGTTTTTCCAGCGCTTCCCTTGCGATAATCCAACTCTCTGCCTGCTCCGCAGTTCCCGCGCTAGCGAATCCTCCGCGGGCTTCAAGAACGCGCTCCGACACGATTGCTTCGTATTTGGTGTGGTGAGGCCCGCGAAGTAACGAGCGCACAACGTTCGAAAAAACCTGGAGGAAAAACGGGCGCAAGTTTTGTACACGACCGCGTTTCCGCTCGTGAATGTGCACCCGCAGAGCTGTCTGCTCCACGCAATTGGCGATAACGGCCGGGTCACGAAGTTGGCGAAATCGATGGAAGAATTCTTTTTCTAGCTGCCGGACTACCGCGCCAAAACGCTCGTCGAGCGGCTTACCGCATTGATCCACCAGATGGAATTTTGGTGCCCTTTCCATAGGAACTGCTCGGGATCGGGGATTCGCTCAGAGACGCCGCTGGAACCGCCTATGAACCGACCTGGGGTCTTTAGAGGAGAAAACGCGCGTGCCTATTGGTGCCGCAGGCATCGGGGGAGGTCCTTTTCTGATCGGAGACATTGTAGTGCAAACAACATCTCAGCAAATGTTGCCTTAGTATACAAAATTTTTCGAGCCGCGTAAGTTTTTGCCCGGAAAAAGCGTGTTTGCCAATCGAGGACGAGTGAGGAGCCTCGGTGAAAAAGGCGAAGTCAGAATCGCGAGATCAATCTTGCCTCGCCACTTTTCGACGCCTGGTCCGGACCGCAACGCGGTGGCAAACGGTTGTTTTCAGCACTTTATCCATGCTCCTCTCAACGGACGGATCAGAAAAACATCTCCGCAGTCATCAATCGAGCATTTCCGGAAGACGGCCGTTGGAGCAGGCAAGAAGTTTGCTCATACTGACCGCCTTTTCGAATTCTTGTTCGACACTCAACATCTTGTCCGCTCGGCACTTGCCACATTCCTGAGCAAGCGTCGTGCAATACCTTTTCGAATCGCCGAGAAACCGTATGGAAATCATGAACTTTTTCGCGCCGACCTGTCACTTCTTGCTTTGGTACATCCCTCACATAAACCAGCTGGCAGCCAGCGGACCCCTGCTAGTCGCTTCAGCGATCAATGACCCCAACACGCGTGCTGTAAAAAGTCGTTCTCTTCTTCGGTCCGATACAACCCGTGGCAAAACACCTCTCGCCGGTTCTCGGCCAATCTCCGCCGAGGCTGTATCGGGCGTTGTCGACGCAAACGGTTCCACAAATGGCTCCGAGCTGTGGTCTCCTACATTCGACGAAGCGCTGAAGAACGCAATCGGCCACTCGCTGAAAGAACAGAACATTGCCATTCAAGAAATCTTGGATGTAGAGCCGCGTTTGAGCCGAGCTGCAGTGGTCGCCCGGTTCGTGCGCAAACTGTTGAATTACGCCAGCAACTCAAATGTTGAGCGCCGGGAATCGGCCATTCGGCAGATTTTAGACCTGCAACCGGCACTCGACCGAGAGGCGGTCATCGCAAAACTCAATCAGATGGCCCTCGCCAATCTCCCGGCCTGGGTGAACAGCAGTTTCTGGAGCCGGGAGATCGACCCAGTCCTGCTGATCGGCATAAACAACGCACACCAGGAATTTGAAGCAGTACTCGCTCGGATTAGCTCGCTGTGCCCAACGTTTCTGTTGAGCCATATTAGGGAACGACATGCGTCGTATCGGTCTAAGAAACCTAAACCGGATCTGATGGTCGATGAAAGCGGGTGGTCACCGGCTGCCGAGCGTATGCTGCGCGAAGCCATCGCGCTAGAGAGCAAAACCGAACGCGAGGCCATACTGAGAGTCTCACGGCTACACAAAGAACTGCGGCTCGGCGCAATCCTACAGCGGATGAGGATGCTGCAGCGGCGATTTACGGATGCTCAGCAGTATCAGCGATTCACGTGGTCCGAAGAACTAGACCGGCGGCTATTGGAAGCAAGCAAGAATAATAACCTACCTCAAATGGTGGCGAGCATCGCTACCGAGCACGGTCGTTCACGCGAGATCGTGTACAAGCACTGCGAACGATTGGGAATACCACGACAACCGCGAACGCCTGTAAGGCGATGGAATGAAGCCGACCTTCAGTATTTGATGGACCATGTGAATCACCAGTCAACTCCGAAAATTGCCGAGGCGCTAGGCCGCTCGTACTCCTCCGTGGTGCGAAAAATTCAGCAATTTGGTTTGAGCACGGCCGTATCAAAGTATTCGCTTCGTGATCTTCGGCGAGATTTGCATGTACACCATTCGACGATCGTGCGATGGATCGCGGAAGGAAAATTGAAGGTAGCTCTGAAGAAGAGGAAAGTGAAAAAAGGTCACCAGCAACACATTCAGGAGGAGGATCTCTTGGAGTTCCTCGAGAAATACCATCAGGAACTCAACACAACAAAACTTGAGCCGCACATCAGATTAGCGATTCAGGACGTCCTGAGCAGGGATTCGGCCAGCCGCGATCCCCGCGGCGCTGACGCCTAGATTTGCTCTTGCCCATCGCGCCAGAACTCGTACAGCGGCATGTCAGTGAGCGTTCCGCTGTCCACTGCTCGCTTCGTTATCAACCAGCGCTCCGTTGCCTTTTTGTAGGCCGGATTGGCGGCAGTGTAATACCCAAGAGCGTGATTCCAGCCTTCAGCTGTGGCATGGCTGAAGAATTGCGCATCAAACCACTTCCGCAGCATCCGCCAGAACTCAAGATCGTTTAGATCCGTTAATTTGTCCGAAGAGACCGTCTCCGCAAACCGCGGGCATTTCTCGTCCAAATACGATCGCAGGACTGGCGTTATGCGCCCGTAGGCGTAAACGCAGAGGCGCGCCCATAAACAAAAAATCTGTGCCTCCACGTTCTCAGAGATGGCGTGCGCAAGAGTGGCGTAATCAACCAGTCGAGCTTGTTGCTCTGCCCGTTTTCGAGAAAATTCCGCAAGACGAGACTTGGACAAAGAAATTACCTGGGCCGCTGTACAGGATACTCTAAGCCCGGCCTCATCTAAAGAAGAGTGTTTTGAAACGTGGTGGGCAAAAGTGGTTCCCTCGTCATCGGCTGGGAGCATGCGATGGGCTGCTCGCTTTTGGCCGACTCGTTCCGGACGGGGATAAGGTACTCCGGCGATGCAGGCGCCTGGCAAGGGAGACAGTGCTTCCGGATGTCCATGACCGATTTCTGACCTGGCGTACGGGCGCAAGAATCATCGCAACCTCAAGGTGCGCAGTTTATAAGGAGCAACGGCATATCGACAGCCCTCGAACTCACTATACAGATTCAGGTGGACCGGTTCAGTATGGCGATGGATCTGAATACAACGCCTGTCACAAGGCCGAAAAGTGACCGGCGCAGAGGGCAAGGAGTATCTTAGAAGCGGCGGCAGATCGAACGCGTAGTTTACGCGTATGCGGCGGTTCCGATATGACGCGATTCTGCATCGGAATAGACGTAATAGCGCCCGCGTGATGAGCCAAACCTGAAGATGAACGTTCTTGTACTTAATGCGGGAAGCTCCAGCCTTAAGTTTCAACTCATTGCGACGGACCTCGATAGAAATCAGAGAGAACCAGGACCAGCGTCGTTCCCGCGGTGCCATCGAGCGAATTGGCGGCGACGCTATCGTTACGATTCAGGATGGCGGTCAGAAGCGAACATCTATAGCTCCGTTACCAAATGTTCAGGCGGCCGTTGCGTATATTATTGGCTCCCTAACGCCAGACGCAGAGATTAACGCGGTCGGACATCGCGTCGTGCACGGCGGTGAGCTGTTTTCGGAGTCGGTCGTGATCACGGACGCAGTGATGAACGGCATTCAGGACTGTATCGATTTAGCGCCACTACATAATCCGAATAACATCGCCGGAATTTTGGCAACGCGGGCGGCGCTCGGCGAGAAGGTACCGCAGGTTGCTGTGTTTGACACAGCATTTCACCACAGGATCCCGGAGCATGCGTACCTATATGCCATTCCGTATCATTTCTACCAGCGGTATCGGATTCGGCGATATGGTTTTCACGGGACCTCTCACCGCTATGTTGCATACCGCTATCGCGCACTGCTGCAATTGACGCGCGAAGAGACCAATGTGATTACCTTTCACCTAGGTAACGGCTGCTCCGCCGCTGCGATCCGTGCCGGCTACCCGATTGATACCTCGATGGGCATGACTCCCTTGGAGGGTTTGGTGATGGGCACGCGATCGGGCGATCTTGACCCCGCAATCGTGAATGTAATCGCCTCGAAAGAAGGACTTCCGCTATCCGAGGTGGAGGGTCTGCTCAATACACAATCCGGCTTGCTTGGCATTTCGGGACTAACGAATGATATGCGGAAACTGCAAGAAGAAGCCACAAACTCGGGCGACAGGCGCGTGCGCTTAGCAATTGAGGTGTTTTGCTATCGAGCACGGAAATACATCGGCGCATATCTCGCGGCTTTGGGCGGAGCAAATGCGATTGTGTTTACGGGAGGAATCGGCGAGAACTCTCCGGGGATCCGGGCAAGTATTTGTGAGGGCCTCGAATGGGCAGGCTTGGCGCTCGACAATGAAGCAAACCAGCGGACCATTGGTATTGAAGCCCTCATTAGTAACAAAGAATCGCGATTAGCCGCGTACGTGATACCGGCGGATGAGGAGTTGCTCATAGCTCGGGATACGGTGCGCTGCATTTTGGGCGAGCCGCATCCGTCGTAGTTCACCAAGCAGGAACCACGCGGAGTAGCCGTTTGATGGCGGCTTTCGGATCTTTTGAATGCAGCGAGCGTGTGCTCACAAACACGGGACGCCACTCTGAGTGGACTAGCACATGGCTTCGGAAACGGGCACTGGAGAATCGGCAGGAGATTTGCAAGACACTGGAGGGATGTCTGAAACTGAATTCCCCGAACTTGTCCACCATGCGCCGAAATCGACCGGAGCATCGGGAGGTGGTGGAATTTGAATCGCAAGCTGATCGCGGCCTATTGCCGGAAGCGCAAGCGCCCATTCCTCCTGAACGGGTTCTGGCCTTCCGGCGGTCGCAACAAGTTCCGGAGCCTGTAATCGCGAGCAGTTGTAATACACCGGAACGTCATACTTGTAAGCTTTCATCGGCTCCACGGCGATATCGGCGAGCGCGCCCCACGGGCAAATTTTGCAGGCCGCTGCGAGACCCGGTCTTCGGATGGAGACTCCATATCTCTGAGTGTTTACCGGCGTTGCATTCCGAGCGCCCGCCAAAGCGACCGCGCCGGCAATGGAAACGAGAGTTACAAGAGCTCCGAAACTGGCCGAGTAGTTTGAAAGCATTCTGAATCCCTAAAAACTGAGCTCAGACAGAATTCCATATTTCGCGATGGCGCAGCAGTACTGCGGCCATAATCTCTCCATCCCTGAGAAGGCGTTAGCAATCCGGTGGAGCGAGGGCTCGGGGATCCGACATTGTGACCGTCTGCTGCGGCGAAGGGCCCCGAAAACCGACCACCAGATAAACTTTGATGGGGTGGCGCCACTACATCCATCTGGATAGGCTCATGTTGTTAGATCCCCGCGTAGGTATCAGGCAGGCATCCAGAACGGATCGCGGGAGGGAATGAATTTTATCGGTACTTCCGGAACGAATGTCCGGAGCCACCGCGCACACTCGTCCATGCCGGCTTCTTCTCCACCCTCATGCGGTAGCTGTATCAATGCCTTTTTCTCGTGAATCGCGATCGCATCTCGCACGTATTCAGCGGCTTCCCATTCCCTGCATTCGAAGACGAACAACACGTCGACTTTCGGCAGCAGCGCCATACATTGCGAAATGTAATGTCCGGCGTTTCCAATGCGAGACACTCGCAGCTTGGGATCGCCAACCAGACGCATGCTGCGCACCTGCAGTTTTGACTGGGTCTCTTTGGCCAACTCCGCGAAACTGGTCTCCGGAATGACATACTCGTGTGACATCCTGCCTCCTGGGATGGCATAGTTATCCCAGCCCATGGTTCTATCCCAGCCGGCAAAGATTCCATCTGGATGGCGGGCGTGCCAGTGGTCGTGAAATCTCCACAGGACTATCTTGTTTTCCTCAATAAATTTCAGTTTGTAGTGGTACAAACGGTCGTCACGAAGATCGGAAACGGCATCGTTCGCGCTCCAAAACGTAGGTTCGTGCGTAATCACGAAGTTGTTACCTACAGCGGCCGAGTCCTTCAGCACGTCGAGCGTAGACATGAACGTCGTCGTGATCCCGGTGATAGGCAGGTCGGGATTACCCGTCTTGAATTCGTCCGCCGTTGGAGTGCGCCAAGGCACACCCACGTTTTCCTGAATTCGTTTCACCACCTGACGCGCGGTCAGAGGCGCGGTCGCTTGCGCTCGATCGAGAGCCGGCGCAGAGATTAGGACAGCTGCTGTTTGGCAAAACGTGCGCCTGGAAATACGCGTTAGCTTCATACCGCGTGTTCCACTAGGCCAAGGTCCAGAATGGTTCACCGGCGGGAATCCACTCGATCGGCATTTCGGTGATAAAAGTCTTAAGCCAGGCGGCTACTTCGCCACTGCCGGGTTCCTCCGACGCCTCTTCACCCAGTAAGATCAACCCTTTGGCTTGGCCCGCTGTAACGAGGTCCTGAAAATAGGGAGCGGCCTCCCACTCGACGGCGTCTCCCGCCACAATTACGTCGACGCCCGGCCGATTCAAGATGCGTTCCGTTTCTGCGACCAACAATAACCCAGGTTTTAGCGCCACATTGCTTACCTTCGAATACGAATTCCCGATAACGCGGACACCTTGGATTTTTAATCTTTGTTTCAAATGTTCGGCCAGTTCGCTCAGCGAAGTATCGGGCAAACGAAAATAAACATCGCGCGGCTGGTATTCGTCTCGACTCGTTTTTTCGCGAAGATGGTATTTCTCCCAACCCAAAGCTCGCGTAAGTGCCAGCATTTGACCATCTGTTTGTCTCGCCTGCCAGTTATCGAAAAAGCGGATGACGACTAACTTATTCTGCGCGATGAACTCTCGCTTGGCACGACACACCGGATCCTTATCGGTTAGCTCTTTGGGAGGCATAGGGCCGTTTCGATAGGAGATAGGCGCTCGTTCGCCGCGGCTGTAATAAGGAGATTCACGGCAAATTACGATGTTTTTGCCGGACGCGACGGCTCGGCGCAAAACCTCGATGGTGGGAGTAAATGTGGTCACGATGCCCGTCGCCGCTGTATCGGGGCTGCCTTCCAGGATGCCGTCGGAGAAGCCATCGCCGTGTTGACTCTGCCAGGGCACGCCGAGCTGTTTTTGAATCTCGTCGATTACATCTTGACTCGTGAGCATAGTGGTTGCGTGTTCTTCATGTGAGCGGCCCCGATGTAAGACGGTCGTTTGAGATCGGATTTAAGTGCCAGGCCTGTAGTGAGTTAACCTTCGCCGAACCGCCTTGCGCAAAGAGCGCGATCCCAAGCGCCTCGGGACCGGAAGGATAGACGCGATCAATGATGGCGACACGGCCGTTCGCAAAAGTTTCGATGACCGAAGCATCCAAGAAGATATGGAGTGTTAAGGGCTCTCCGGGAGCCAGATTCAGTGGCGCTTTTTTGAGCGGCATATTACGAGGATTGGGAGTCGCTCCCGGTCCGGCAGCAGGATGGTTCTTATTCGCCTGGCGGGTATCGCTCATCAGTGAGCCGTCCATGCGGTCATATCCGATGAGGGTCTGCTCACCGTCTTGCGATGCACGCACTTTCAAGCCGACGTGGCTTGCGCTTCCGGGATCGATCTCGGCAATGATCTCGAGGCAGTCACTTCGAAATTGTTTGGGCAAAGTTATCCCGCTTTCCGTGACAGTCAGTTGCTGTAGTGCTTCGTGTTTCCCGCGCAACGACTTCAGTTCCGAAGCTGGTTCTATGCCAAGGCGGCTGCCTTCTTCCAGAGTCAAAATCCTCGGAAGAGAAATCGCTCCCGACCATAAGGCATCTTTTGGCGCAGCCGAAGACTCGGGCACCCACGCCCACCAGATGCGGCGACCGTGCGCGTCAAGCATCGTCTTCTGCGCATACGCCGTTCCGTAATCGATGTGTCCTTCGAACGTCTGATCAAATTTCAAGTTCTCGTACGTTCCAGTCAAATAGCGGTTACCGGCAGCTACCAAAAGGACCGGTTTTCCGTCGAGATGAAAGAAGTCCGGACATTCCCACATCCAAGCTCCCGGATGGTTGGAGGTTGGTTTGTCCTTTGCCGTCGCCAGCGGATGCAAATACTCCCAATGCCGCAGATCAAGCGAGCGATATAACAGCGCCATGCCGCCGACGCCCTTTACGCCGGAACCGATGATCAGGTACCAGGTATCTCCTTCGTGCCACAAAGAGGGATCACGCCAGCCGGTAACGGTCATTCCTTCCGGCGGCGCAGCGATGACGGGATTCCCCGGGATCTTGTTCCAATCGAGCAGATCGGGATCGTTCGGATCCGCGGCGACGGCTACCATTTGCCGCTCGGGAATCAGACCAGCCGCCCGATCCGCGCGTTCGTTCTCACCTTTGAAGAAGGCGCCGGTGTAGACGAGTGTCGGAACACCTTTATATATGACGGCCGAACCGGTCCAGCAACCATCCTTGTCGGGCCCTCCGGGGGTGGGCGCCAATGCGATGCCCAGATTGCGCCAGTGCACCATGTCTTCAGAAACGACGTGATACCAGAGTTTCGTAGCGAACATCCCGCCGCCCGGCGCGTATTGATAGAACAGGTGGTACTTGCCGCGCCAGTAAAGTGGACCGTTGGGATCGTTGAGAAAGTGAGCGGGTGGAACTACGTGATACTGCGGACGGTTGTGATCGTGGGCAATTTCCTGGCGTAGATTCTCGACATCATCGGCTCGAACTGCCATTGCTGCGCAGCCGGCAACGCCTGTGGCGAGGAATTCCCGCCGGGTTGTCGAGAAACTTCGACGGCTCATGAGCACCTATTTCCTTTCTGTGTTCGATCATCTTGTAAAGAGTTGACAGGGCACTACGCGAAGAACAACTTACTTCATATATCCCTTCTCTTCGTAATATCTGCGGGCACCAGGGTGTAGTGGCACCTCGGCCGCCTTCCAAACGTTGTGAATGTTGTACAGCCAAGTTAGATTGCTCCATTGCAGTAAGTCCTGCCTCTCGTCCATGGCTTTGGCGACTGTGTAAGCGAAGTCGTCCGGCATGTCGGAGCGACCATATACGACGGTGCCGGTGCGAACGACAGTTCGAATCGGACGCTCGAGGCCGCGATATAGACCGACAGGAATGACCCCGGGCTCCTGTTCCGTTTGTTGCGCCAACTTAGCCAAGAGTTTGTCGGGGAGCTGAATGAAGGTGAGATCAAATTTCTCGCTTACTTCGGTCCAGACTGACCACTCTGGTGCGGTGGTGGGGCCACCGCCGGCGCCAATAATGACGTCGAAGTTTTTTCGATCGTTTCCGACATAGCCGCCGTCCGCTTCGATCGATTTCTGCGAGAGGCCGTAATAGGCGAACACGGTTGGCACGATGTCTCCTCCCGTACCTCCCACGAGCACACGTGTCGGCCCGCGCCGTTGCTTGATCTGGGCAAGATCAGTAATGCCGGTTTGTTTCTTGGTGGCGATGAGAACATAATGCGGCGATTCGATGTTCGCAATCAGCCGCAGGTTTGTGCGGGGCTTTTCGCCGGCGTAGATGCCTGTCCCACGATAGGCACCCAGCAGAAATTGAACCGCTGTCGCGCCGAAATGGACAGGTCCCAAATCGGGCGCGTTCGGCGGGTTCAACCGTTGATCGAGCTCCGGAACGGGTTTGTAAGGCGGGGGAACTCTTGCTTCCGCCACGATTCGCGGAGCATCCGCGCGGCTGCAGTTGTAGCAAATCTGCACGTCATATCCGTACGGCCGCATCATCTCCCGCACAATTTCACCGAGTGCTCCCCAAGGGCAAATCCTGCACGCCCCTCCAAACACCGGCTTTTTGGCGGCTATGCCGGTGGCTTGCGGCTGCCCGGGATTCGACGCGCTGAATGTCGCAACTCGTGAAACACCAGCTAGTAGGAGGTAGATCAGAACAGTTCGCAGCATGGACAGAGCTCACCTACAGTCGTTAAAGGGCACTCTTCCGTACCCAGTGGCCCGAAACCCCACACGGTCGTCGCAGTTGCGAAGTGACAAGCTCCTCCCGGTGCAGAGATTAGAAGTCCAACCGCAGTCCGAACTGAATGGCGCGGGGATTGTTCGCTTGTGTCGTCACTAGACCAAACAGCGGGCTTCCGACCTGGTTACCTGGGGCACCAAATTGAGCACGATTAAAGATGTTGTAGAACTCCGCCGTGAACCGCATATTCAGCGCTTCTGTGATGGCGGTATTCTTTGCGACCGAAAAGTCCCAATTGTCGGTGTAGTCCAAGCGGACGTCCGAATTTACGCGCGGAGCATCGCCGAATCTTACAGCGGTGGGGGGTACGGCCGTAAAGCATGAGGTATTGAACCACCCATTATCGACCCGGTATTCACGTGATCCCGACGCGGATGTGTTACAGCCAGCCACCTCATCCGGTCGCATAAACACGCCCTGCGCCCCGAAATAGCCGCCACCTCCGCCAAGTTGGCTCAGCGCAGAACCCGCGAAGACTTGGAGCATGCCAAGCGGAACTCCGCTTCGAATCGTCGTTATACCGTTTACGCGCCAACCCGAAACGAGCACGTTCGCGATTCCCGTAACTCCGCTCAGGAACTGCTTGCCCTTGCCAAATGGCAGATCGACACCGTACCCGAAGGTTAAGTTGTTGGGAATGTCATATTCGCTGACCGAGTATTCCGAAGCGAGATTGTTGTTATTCTGCACCAGCCCGCTGAGAATGCCCCCCTCGTCGAGAAAAGAGGTGATGCTGTCTGTATTCGAAAGCAGTTTCGAGAAAGTGTATGCGACTGTGAGGATGCCGTTATCCCGAAAGCGCTTGTGATACGAGGCTTGAAACGAGTTGTAGTTCGATCTGCCGAGATAGGGATCGAGCGCCAGCACGCGATCGTACTCCGGGAATGGACGTAGGAGCAGTCCAGCGGCGACTGTGGGCTGGGACATTATCGTCCCAGGGGTTGTGATGATTCCATAGAACGGATTGGGGACCTGAGCTAACAAAGCCGTCGATCCCATCGAGAGATACTGATTGGGAATTTGGTTCAGATTTATATTCGATACTGTGGCGAATCCTTGCAACTCCAGGTTCGTACCTTTCGATCCCGCATACGCCAGCGTCAGCGAAGAGCTACTGTCAATTTGCTGCTCGATAGCAAAGTTCCATTGCTGGACATATGGGAGAGGGTATCCGGGATTACGAGCCACGATGAGTTGGCCATCGAAGAACGAGGGGCTCACGTTTCTACGTGGCGGTGGAGTGATGCCAAACGGGAACGGATTGGCTACGGTGGCGATTATAGAACTCGGGCTGCCAGTCTGGATCTGGAACCTATTTGTGTTTGTGGTCAAGGCAGTATTGATGGGCGAAAGGTTCGGCCCGTCTTGGGCCATGGTCGTGGGTGGATACGAGATTCCGTATCCTGCGCGCAACACGGTCTTCCCCGTCAGTCGGTAGGCGGCGCCTACGCGCGGCGAAAATACCTTCCAATGCAAAACATCTTCTCGCTGAGAGGGCCACGCCGGGGAATCGACTAGCGCGACGTTCCCCATCACCTGCTCCTGCTGCTTCGTAACCGGATTGAAGAATGAGCCAAGCGGATTCGCCTGATTTGGCAGAAATACCGTGTCGTTGTTGCGCGCTTCCGAGAATGCGCTCGGCTGATCCCAGCGCAACCCGAGATTAATGGTCAGCTTCTGCGTCGCTTGAAACGTATCCGTCACGAACAAGCCGTACTGCGTGAAGTAAGCCCGCGAACCACCGACATAAGAGTTGCTCGTACTGTATGGAACGCCGAGCAATGCGGCAGCAACAGCGCTGCCGCCTACGCTCGCGGCTGAAGCTGTAGCAATCGGATCGAAGGTTAAAGTAACTCCGCCGTTCTCCGGCTCAGAAATCCATTGAACATGGCGCGCGATACCTCCGAACTTGAGTTGGTGGCGGCCCGCAGTTTTGGACAGGCTGCCAGATAACGTGTAGACGTTTTGGTACCAAAAGAGCTGTGAGCCAATGCCGTTGGTGCCCGTCAGGGCAGAAATCCCGGGGTTTCCGTTAAAGGTCAGGGCCGGCCAGTTTGGCGAGGAGGCAAGCTGAGGCGCGATGTTTGACCAACCAGACCCGAATTGAGAAAGATTGACTCCGGTGCTGTCGGGAAACTCGTTCTCGAATGCACGCAGGAACGCCAAACGCACGTCGAGAACGGTGGTTGGATTAAAAACGTGAGTATCGCCCAGAACAGCTTCCTTAGTCAGAATGCCAGTAGGCCCTTGCCCCTGTGTTCCGAGTCCCCACGCGTCGTACGCGTCACTCTCCGCCTTCCACTGGCTATATCGGCCGAATATCGTGTTGTTGTCTGAGAAGTGGTGATCCACGCGCGCATTGATTTGGTTGTTCACTCCACCGGTAGCTTCCTGGACGACATAGTTGTTCACCAGCCCCGGCCTATTCGGAGCTGGAAATTCCGTCGCGAAGAGCTTTAGCGCCGTCGGGTCCAGGCGTGAGGGACAGATGACGTTCAGCTTGCCGCCGCATTCGAACTGGGGATCTCCCGGCTGGCTCTGGTCATAGATGGGCGCGAGCCCCGGCGCGGAGAAATCGCCGGTCAGCATTGCTGCCGTCGGCACGGTGCTCTGCACCAAGGTGCCGGAGCGGATTATCTGCCGCTCCCATCCGAAAAAGAAGAAGGTTTTATTCTTGCGAACTGGGCCGCCGATGGTACTGCCAAACTGATTCTGAATTAGCGGCGGACGACCAAGTCCGGAGCGATTGGAAAAAAAGTCGTTCGCGTCCAAAACTCTGTTCCGCAGGTACTCGTATGCAGAACCGTGGAACGTGTTCGTACCGGACTTGGTGGTGATGTTGACGACCCCTCCCGCGTAGTTGCCGTACTCCGCGGGCACATCATTCGTCACGACCTTAAACTCTTGGACTACGTCTTGCGAGGGTATAAAACTGTTCAGGTTGTTAGCGGGTGCATTGGACGGGACCCCATCTACATAAAACTGGCTCTGATTTCCAAAACCACCCCCGATGGCATAATTGCCAAACCCGATAGCATTGGTTCTAGCACCACTCGCCTGATTGGATGCCGCGTTGCCATAAGTTCCGCCTTGCGCAACTACGCCCGGCACCAGCGTGAGCAGGTTATATACGTTCCGGCCGCTGAGCGGAATACTTTGAATCGCTGCTTGTGGAACGACTGATCCAAGAGATGAGCTGTCTGTCTGAAGCACCAACGCTTCGCCGCTTACCTCAACGGACTGCGATACATCCCCGACCTGCAGCATGACATCGACGCGAGAAGTCACGTCAACTTGCACTTCAACGCTGCTGCTAATGAACTGTTTGAAGCCCGGCTGCTCTACAGCGACGCGATACCTACCGGGCGGCAGGTTGGGAATCAAATAGGTTCCGGAGGCACCAGTGGTCGCCTGCCGAACTTCATTAGTAGCCAGTGATGTCGCCTTCACCGTGGCGCCAGCTACGACACCGCCGGTAGGATCTGTCACCGTTCCGTCAATCGATCCGAAAATCACTTGCGCGCGCGCTGGCAGCCCCGCAGCAATCGCTATTGCGATTACAAAAACACAGAGGCCAGCCTGCGACATGTGTATCCGTGTGCTCGAACACGCAAGAGAAACAGACCTGAAAAACTCTACGACTAGCAATGCTCTATCGCAATCCGTGGTGTGAGAAGCCATGTCGACCCCCTTGGCGCTCGACAACCTGTATTAACAGGATTTGGGCAATGGATCCCAAAGCGCGACGCAGGTAAGACTATATCCCTGCACCTGTACTTTGTCAACGGGAAATACTCGTCAATCTGTCACCGCAAAGAAAAAAGTTGACACCTGCCGCGGGGGCGCTGATACTTGCTTGCGGGTCTTTTAGAGTGGCACATGAGCCAAATCTGTCTTTACAGGAAGGCCGACCAGTTGCAGTCATCGGCGAGGTCTTGTGGGATATTTTCGATCAGTCGAGACGGTTAGGAGGTGCGGCTCTGAATTTCGCTGCTCACAGTCGGCGCCTGGGACACAACCCAGTGCTGATCAGTGCTGTAGGGGCGGATTCATTAGGCCGAGAAGCCGTAACGTTCGTCGAAGCGCTCGACCTGGACACTTCGTTTCTGCACATGACGGATCGATATCCAACAGGGAGTGCCCGCGTACAGTTGGGCCCGGGCGGAAAGACACGGTTTATCATAGAACGCCCGGCCGCTTACGACGACATCCGTATTTCGGAATCTGATCTGGAAGGTCTGGCGCGGCTTTCTCCGGAATGGCTCTATTTCGGAACACTGTTTGCGTCGACTTCAGAAGGAACAGCCGCACTTAACCGAGTGTTGGAGGCACTTCCGTCGGCGACACGATTTTATGACCTAAACCTTCGTCCAGGGTTCGGGTCTGCGCAGCTTGTGGAGCGATTACTCTCGGAGGCAAACGTGATCAAGCTGAATGAAGAAGAGCTGCAGACCGTGCACGAGTTTACTGGCTTGCCGCTGGCGTATGAGCCCTTTTGCCGGGCCGGCGTCGAGCGATACGGTTGGCTAGCGGTGTGTGTGACGTTGGGAGCTCATGGATGCGCCCTCCTCGCCGACGGAGAATATGCCGAAGCGCGTGGACACGCTGTCGACGTAGTGGACACCGTCGGGGCAGGAGACGCTTTTGCCGCCGCCTTCCTGCACGGCCTGATTCACCAGTGGCCCGCGCGCGATATCGCAACCTTCGGCAATCGTGTCGGCGCTCTGATCGCCAGCCGCCATGGGGCCATCCCGGATTGGACCTTGCAGGAAGCCGTTGAGCTATGAAATCGCCGCCCTGCTCCGCTGTCGAGGCGAGACCCGTTTCCAGCTTGAACGTATCTCTGCTCCGCAGCTCGCTCGTGGCCGCACTGGGGGGCTTACTCTTCGGATTCGATACGGCAGTGATCGCCGGTACGACCCACGCCTTAACCGAAGTATTTTCGCTTTCCCCCGCAATGTTAGGCCTGACTGTGTCGGCCGCTCTGGCAGGAACGGTATTCGGTTCGCTCGGCGCAGGAGCGCCGAGCGATCGGTATGGGCGCCGTGCGTGTCTAGTTGCGCTCGCCGCATTGTATTTGGGATCTGCGTTCGGGTGTGCCTTGGCGTGGAACTGGCCGGCCCTCCTCCTTTTCCGCTTCATAGGTGGCCTCGCTATCGGAGGTTCTTCTGTGGTTGCGCCCATGTACATCGCCGAAATCTCGCCTGCGGCTAAGCGCGGTCGCTTAGTAGGGCTGTTTCAGCTGAATGTCGTGATCGGCATTCTGCTGGCCTATCTTTCAAACTACCTGGTATCCCTGGGCAACTTCGACAACACGGAATGGAGGTGGAAGTTCGGAATGGTCGTTTTCCCTGCGGCGGCGTTTCTTGTCACCTTGTTCGGAATTCCGCAGAGTCCGCGTTGGTTGGTCGCTGTTGGCCGACTGGAAGAAGCCCGTTCTGTGCTCAGAGAGTTAGGAGAACCGAATCCAGATCAGGAGTTACACGATGTTATCGAGACAGTCAAAACGCAGCGGGATCCCAGACAGCCGCTATTCCAATCTCGCTATCGCAAACCCATCTTCCTGGCAGTCTCGATCGGCATATTTAATCAACTCTCGGGGATTAACGCCATTTTGTACTACCTGAATGACATCTTCGAACGTGCGGGCTTTACCGCAGTTTCCAGTAACGTGCAAGCAGTGATAATCGGCTTCACCAATCTGGTTTTTACGCTAATCGCGATGAGCATAATCGACAGATTCGGCCGCAAAAAGTTGTTGCTCTCCGGGGCAGTTGGAACTGCAATCTCGTTGGCCGGGGTGGCAATTATATTTGCCACCGGCAGACACGCAGAGCTGCTAGTTTGGCTGCTCGTGTCCTTTATCGCCTCATTCGCATTCTCGCAAGGCGCAGTTATATGGGTTTATTTAAGTGAGGTATTTCCCAATTTAGTCCGTGCCAAGGGGCAGAGCTTAGGCAGTTTTACGCACTGGTTTATGAACGCGCTCGTCTCCGCAATCTTTCCTATAATGGCCGCCCGTTCAGGCGCCACACCGTTCCTATTTTTCGCCGTTGTTATGGGTATCCAATTCGTTGTTGTTTTGATCTTCTATCCGGAAACAAGAGGTTTTAGTTTAGAGGATTTGGAGCATCGGATATGAGACCTCGCACGGCAAACAAATGCACGCGGTTCCTAGATAAACAGATCGCGAGGTCATGGTACGAAGGCGCGCGTGTTCTAATCGGCCGGGCCGTGACATCGCTTCCGCAGAGTAGACATGGCACTAACAGATTGTTAGCTCATTGTGATCCAAGCGGTCACCCCGCAGGAGCAAAAGGAATTTCCTATGAACTATACAAATTTGAAGGTCGGCTTTGCCTTGCAAATGTCCGCTAAGCAATTCACTCGAACGGCAGCATACATCGTTTGGTCATGTAACTTGGCCATGCTCGGCATCGGCGTTTCTTCCGCACAAGTCTTTCAAACCGGACCGGTGTATCTTTCAGGACCGGAGGCAGATGCGAGTGCGAGGCCCGACACCGAAAACGTCGCTGAGCAGTATCTATTGATGGGCTCCGCCACTCGCGGGTGCGGCGAATCGCAGGTCGCTGTCAATCCCCTGAATCCGAATGAAATTGCCTTGGCGGCTATGTGCCAGCAGAACCAGAATGAAGGCAGGTTCGAACATAACGAACGGGAATTTGAGAGGACTCCACGAGCGACCATCACGGAGTTCGCTTTCACACGCGACCGTGGATTGACTTGGACCGTGATGGAGGACCCGATGAGGGCCTATTTCCACCGCTATCGCTGCCTTGACCCATTTGCCGCATTCGCCGCAGATGGAACGATGATTCTCGGATGCGAAGCGCACTTCTCTGAGAATCATGGGCCCCAGGAGCAGATTAACCAAGTGATTGGTGAGGACACAGAAGATTTCGGAGGATCATCGATGATCTGGTCTACCGATGGAGGCCATACGTTCAGCGATCCGGTCCAGATCATTGGCTCCTACATGCCAAAAGAGATCTTGGGGCCATTTGTTTCCTACGCGGAAGTAGGATCGCAGGGTGACCGTCCCCAGATAAGGGTCGATCTGTCCACGGGCAAGCTTTATGTGAATGGCAACAGCATGGCATCGACTCCGCGGCATCGTCAAACAACCTTCCGCGTCTCAAAAGACCGCGGACGCGACTGGGGCATGGTCTATGCAGTCGATTCACCGGACTGGCCTGGTGCCGGTGCTGGATACGACGTCGCCAACGGGATTATGGGAACCGCATACGTAGCGACGAGCGTGCCAGCATCGCTCAATGCGAAGTGTCCATGCCGTGTTTTTGGCAGTAGCACCGATGACGGCAAGACCTTCACACGAAATCTGATTCCTGCACCTCCCCCAACACAGGGAGAATGGGGACCCGGAGGCGCGATGATCGTCGCAGCCAATCCGACCAAGGCTGGCGAATTTTCTGTTCTTTATAACACTCATGATGCGATTGAATCTTATCTGACCCAAGATTCGGGGAAGACCTGGACTCATTCGCCCAGCATAAGTGCCGCTCCAGGAACCACTATCGCGATGTTAACTGCCGCCTATAGTCCAAAGGGAGTTCTGGCGCTTAGCTGGAGGGCCCTTTATTCGGGGGCACAGATGCCCCCGCGAACACCGCCCACCGCGCAGTTGCCTCCCTCCAAATGGACCGAGCCACGCGTGTTCCATGACTTGCCGCAACAATTCGAAATTTGGTCAGTAGTTTCGCGCGACGGTGGCAACACTTACGGCGCACCGCATAAAGTGAGCACCGCGATTTCGCCGGGTGTGAGCCGACGTCGCAGCATGTCGAACCTCGGAAGTGACTTTATCAGTGTGGCAGTCGACAACACTTTGGTGCACATGAGTTGGTTCGATGATCGGGCTGGATTCCGGGGAACGTGGTATGGACGTGTGCCTATTGCCGACTACAAATGAATCATAAGTACTGAATGGTAAGCGAGGTCTTTACGGAAGGAAGATCGGCGAAGGAAAGGAGTGCTCGGGGCGTATCACAGGCAAGACATTTGAGCTCTTGCGGCAGGTACCCGACAGCTTAGGAGCATCTGTGCAGCGTTTCTATTTACTTGCAATACTCACCACCGGTGGCTTATTGGCGACCGGCACGAGAACATGTGGGCAGGAAGCAGACGCCCGGCCGGACCCGGAAGTCGTGGCCGAGCAGTATCTATTGCTTGGCACAGCTACGCGGGGATGCGGCGAATCGCAGGTTGCGGTAAATCCACTGAACCCGAACCAAATTGCCGTGGCGGCGATGTGCCAGTTGCACCAGCAGGAAGGAAAATTCGAACACAACGAACTGGAGTTTGAGCCGACGCCGCGCGCAACTATCACCGAATTCGCCATCACGCGCGATAGAGGACTCACATGGACCGTAACGGAAGATCCCATGCGCTCCTATTTCCATCGATACCGCTGCCTGGATCCGTTCACGGCTTTTGCAGCTGATGGAACCATGATCCTCGGATGCGAAGCACATTTCCCAACACTGCTCTCTCCCTCAGACGAGGTGAACGAAGTCACCGGCGCAAAGATCGACAACGGAGGGTCTGCGACGATCTGGTCGACGGATGGCGGCCGCAGGTTCAGCGATCCCGTGCAAATCATTAGCTCCCATATGCCGAAGGAGATCCTTGGTCCTTTTGTCGCGGTTCCGCAAGAGGGGTCGACGGGCGATGGGCCCGAAATCAAAGTCGATCGATCCACGGGCAAGATTTATGTCGACGGAAGCAGCCCGGTCGTTCAAGAGGGCCTGAAGTATTACCAAACGATCGTTCGCATGTCTAAGGATCGTGGCCGAGATTGGGGTGTGGTCTATCCGTTTGACTCACCGCAATGGCCGGGCTCCGGATCGAGTTTCGACGTTGCGAATGGCATCGTCGGCACAGCTTATACGGCCGCCCGCGTCCCCTCCGTGCTCGAGGCAAAGTGTCCGTGTTGGGTGTTCGGCGCGAGCACCGACGATGGAAGAACTTTTGATCGGCATCTCATTCCGGCTCCCGCTGCTCCATCGCTGGTGCGCGGCCCATTTGGCATGTGGGTCTCCGCTGACCCTACTAAGCAAGGCAGGTTTGTTCTCCTGTCTCGCGCACCGAATGGTATTACCGCCTATGTAACCGAGGAAGCAGGAAAAACTTGGGCTCCCCCGGTCAAACTGGCAACTTTCGATTCGAAACAGGTTGCAAATGCTACGGCCGCTTTTAGCTCAAAAGGTATTCTTGCTGTGTCCTGGCGCGTCGTCGATACCGATCCGAATGCCCCATTGTGGCGGGGCGGAGGACTGCCCGCATACGCCATGACTACCCCTCACGTCTTTGAAGACCTGCCGGACAAATTTGAGATCTGGTCCGCAATTTCACGTGATCGCGGCAAGCACTTTAGCCGCCCGCTGAAGGTGAGTACAGCCCCCTCTCCCGGCGTCTCACGGCGGCGCAGCATGTCGAACCACGGGACCGATTTCACGAGCGTGGATGTGGACGACACGTTCGTGCACATGAGTTGGTATGACGATCGGGCCGGCTTTCGCGCAACTTGGTATGGGAGGATACCGCTCTCCGATTACAAATGACATCGAAAACTAGAACTGCATTATGTGTTCTTACTCGTGACGGCATAAGACGTCGCGACCTGATGGCTGCTGATAGAGAGACGACAGATTTAAGGAGAGTGTAAATGAAACAACACCGCCGTGCAAAGACGGTCTTTTCAATAGCGTCACTGACGATTCTGACATCAGTGCTTACGCGAGGGCAAGTCGTCGTGCAAACCACTTCCGGAAAGTTAGAAGGCGTTTCTGCTGGGACCACAGTATCATTCAAAGGAATTCCTTACGCTGCACCTCCCGTCGGAATGCTCCGCTGGAAGCCACCGGCACCGGTTAAGGCCTGGAGCGGCATTCGCAAAGTAACCGCCTTCTCCGATAGCTGCATCCAAACGACTGAGCGCGAGCGACTGCCCTGGTCGCGAGAGTACATGGTCCAAGGTGGAACCAGCGAGGACTGCCTATACCTCAACGTTTGGGCGCCGGCCGATTTTCACAATCGTAGATTCCCGGTGTACGTTTTTTTCCACGGTGGCGGGTTCATGGAAGGATCAGGATCGGTTGATGTCTATGACGGTACTAACCTCGCAAAAAGAAATCTGATCATGATAACGGTTAATTACCGGCTTGGCCCGTTAGGTTTTTTGGCGCACCCCCAATTGAGTGCTGAGTCTCCGGAGCGTGTGAGCGGTAATTACGGTCTCCTGGATGCGATTGCTTCACTTCGGTGGGTAAAGGACAACATCGCCGCATTTGGCGGCGATGCCGGCAAGATCACCATCGGTGGGCAATCTGCCGGTTCCGGTGTTGTGCACGACTTTTCCGCAAGCCCGCTGGCGAAAGGACTATTTCGTGCGGCAGTGGCGGAAAGCGGAACGTCTCTCACGTCGATACCGATGAAAACGCTCGCCGAAGCCGAGAGAGACGGAGTCGAATTCGCGAAATCACGGCACGCATCGTCACTCGATGAATTGCGCAGAATCCCAGCCGAGGACCTTCTCCCGCCACCCGGGTCTCCAAGAGCAGTACGGTTTGCTCCGGTGCTCGATGGCTGGTTGATTCCCGACGATCCATTGAAAATCTCTCAGCAGGGCAAAGCTAACGACGTTCCGCTTCTCACCGGTATGCAAGCGGATGAAGGCAGTGGTTTCGCTCCGAAGACGTACGGAAAGGTGCCCGCCAAGGAATGGCAGAAACAAGTAGAAGAGCGCTATGGAAGCCTGGCGGCAAATTTCAACGCGCTCTATCCATCTCCGAACAATGCCGCTGCTTCGAACGTTGAAAAGGCGAGTGCGCGAGAGCGTGGAGAAGCTTCTATGTACCTCTGGTGCGCACGCGTATTCGACAAGCAGAAAGGAAAGATTTACACCTACTACTTCAATCACGCGATACCTTGGCCTGAACACCCAGAGTTTCAGGCGTTCCATACAGGCGAAGTAGTGTACATGCTTTCGAATCTGGACAAGCTTCCTCGGCCATTCACAGACACGGACCGGGCAGTTGCAGCAGCTGCATCCGGCTATCTTGTAAACTTTGTCAGAACTGGCGACCCCAACGGAGCGGGCCTGCCACGCTGGAACTCCTTCTCCAAAAATCCTCCGGAGACCCTCGAAATTTCTGAGAACACGAGAATGCGTCCTTTAATGAGTCCGGCGAAGCTTGCATTCTGGGCAACTTACTTCCAATCACCACAAGCCAAGAACGCGCCTCCCTTCTAAAACCCCCAGCGAAAGCGCCGATATGGGCATTTTCGGCGACGATCTCGTGTATCAATAAACTGCAATTCCTTCGCGACCACGACATCGTGATCTGGCATTCCACGATCATTTGCAATACGTCAGCCGGATATGACGAGTATCGGCCTTCCCGAAGCACTCGGTTGACCAACTATGTGAGCAAGACCGAGCCGCGCGTTACATTCTGCCGCCGGTTCGCCTACGCGACTTGGCAAAGGATGTGGAGGAACGACTTAAGCGTCGTGCAATCCGCGCCGTGGGAGACCCCGGCGTGATGTTCAAGGACCTGTTCGGCGGAGTTCACCTGCTGCCGTGCTTGCGGCCGATCAAATACGGCTGAGCCCGGTTTCGACCCCATCGACCACACGAAGGCGATCGCGACCCAGCGCGTCGCACGACGTTCGCGCCCTGAGCCGTCATGGCGCAGTGCATGCCTGACGTGAGGTCAATACGTGATTCGCGGCATCATGTCGATAATGCCGTTCACAATCTCGGTTTCGGCGCATCCTGGCTGCAATCGAGAAGATAGAACCTCGAACGTGTTGTGCCCGAACGAGGCATCGTCTGGAATGTATCCGGAATTTGCCATACCGTTCGTTAGCGTTGCCATAATCGTCTTCGCGTAGGGAGATTCGCGCTTCAACCGCTGTGCGATTAAGTTGTACACCTCGGCGTCAACCGTCCCGATGGCGATGTCATTGATCATCAACAGTCCGAGCCGGATCTGGACAGGCGGGCCGTCCTTGTAAGTTCCGGGATACCCGCCACGTCCTTGATTACTGCGCTCACGCCCGGGGCAGGTCACCATGTGATCTTTGCCGACGATTCGGCCGTCGGACTCGGGGCGCAGTGCTTCGCGCATCACCCGAAGAACCTCTTCGCCCAGCATCTGCCCCATCGAGAGGATCATTTGCTTCTGCTCGTGCATGAGGCGAAGAACTTCGGGATTTGAGCGATCGAGACCTTGGCCGTTGGGCGGCATGGAATTGCTGATGTCGATACCACGCTTGGCATAGTCTTTGATTCTGATGGCGCGCAGATCATACGTCTGCTGAAAATAGATCGGATTTTGGTTGCCTGCAGCGCCCTCCGACCACAGCGCCACGACCTTGTCATCGAAGAACTGCTCGATGTATCTCGAGGCTGCTCCAGGCACGTCGCCACTGACGAGATCAAGTGTTCCGGTGATGACTGCGTGCATACCGTAGTTGTAATAAACCGCGATGGGATCTCCGTTGAGCGATTCGAATTTAATTACAGCGACCGTTTTGTCCGAGAGGCCGCTGTAATTGGCGCCTTCCCACCAGCGATGCGTCACCGGATCGATGATGTCGCGCTGAACGTTTATGTACGAAACACCAGTGCCGTAGCTGATTCGCGCCGGTTGAAGCTTCTCGTCTGCGAGCTTTACGGACTGGAACACGTGTTCTTCATAGTTCTTGCCGACGGGCTTCATCGTGAACTGGCCGTTCACGCGCGCAAATACGGAAGGCACGCTGTGGCTGTGCGTTGCCGTAATCAGCACGTTGAGACGCGGAATGCCAAGCTCTTTCTCGATTCGCGACGTTATATCGAGCCAAAGCTCATTCGGAACGGCGCCAGCATCCAGCGTGATCAAAGCGGCACTTGTATGATCGTTATTGATCACGATGGCCCTGGAATATAGGTGGTCGAGAACTCCCAGGTATTCCTTTGGCATTTCGTCGGCGGGCGGAGTGATGTCCACCTTCGCGGCGCCGACACGAAACGGACCTGACGGAACCGTCTGAGCGAACATGCTGCCGCTGGCGGCGATCATCGTGATTGATAAAACAAGGTAACGCATACGGCTGTGATCGAATATATTGCATCTCGACCGTACGTGTAAATACCGTTGACACCTTTTGGAATGTCGCAGTATAGTTTCAACCGGGCTTCAACGCCTGGACACGGGAAACTTGTAAAGACAAGTGACTCAGGCGCGATCCGGATTAACGTATGAACAATGAAGTAACGGCTGGACGGCTCGTGGACCGGATGATGAAAAACACCGGTGTACCGTGGCAGAGCCAACAAGCGAATGGTTTCGCGGACGGGATCCATTTGGGGTCTTCTGACACGTTCGTGACCGGAATCGTGACGACCTTCACGCCTACCGTGGATGTGTTGCGTCGTGCGGTCGCGACCGGGAAGAACACGATCATCTGCCGGGAGACTCCGTTGTATAGCCGCGGTGAACGTGCGCCGTTGTTCTGGCGAAACGCACCGCCCCCTCCGAAAGGACTTCTGCAAAAGCACGCAACGGCGCGCGAAAAGCAAGAGTTAATAGATTCTAACCACCTGGTGATCATTAAGCTATCCGAGAACTGGGACGCATCCAAAACAGACGCGCAATTGCGCGCACTGGCGATGACACTCGGCTGGCAGGAGTACCATTTGGCACGTAAAGGCGGAGTGGACCTGTATCGCCAGGCAACAAATATTTCTCGTTGCCCAGGACGTCTGGCGATCCGTTCTGGCTTCCGAGCCAGAGTAAGGAGACCAAGATTTGAGATCGAAGTGCGCGATTTCTGTTCTTTTCATAATAGCGGCGGCTCCAACGGTCCGATCCGGAACCGAACGTAATACAGTAACGGGCCACTGGGTGAGTGCGTGGGGTGCCGCGATGCATGCGCCAATGCAGTTTCCGGGAACTCCGCCTTCGCCTGCCTTCGAGAACCAGACGATTCGAATGGTAGTGCGGCCGAGTGCGGGCGGCGAACGCATTCGCATCAGACTCTCGAACGAATTCGGAACCACTCCTCTGGTTATCGGTGCGGCTCACATCGCGCTGGCTTCCGACGGAAGTGCGATCCTGCCGCAATCGGATCACGCGTTGACCTTTGGAGGAAGACGATCAGTAACAATCCCGCCGGGAGCTCCGGTGTTAAGCGATCCGGTCGACTGGAAGCTAACTCGTTTCACCGAGGTCACGGTGAGTATTTACCTTACGAACAAGGCGCAAGCCAACACGGTTCATTTCTGGGGGCAACACGAGACCTATATTTCCGGCCCAGGAGACTTCACGGCAGACACAGACATAGCAAATTCAAGCCATACAAGCTCGTGGTATTGGCTCGCAGCCCTGGACGTGTGGGTTGCGGATCAAACCGGGACGACTGTAGCATTCGGCGATTCGATAACTGACGGAGCCGGCGCGAAGCAGGGCGACTACGCAGATTGGCCGGATCTTTTAGCAGTTCGTCTGGCAACGCAGCAGAGATCCGCGTCGCTGGCCGTTGTTAATGAAGGCATCGGCGGGAATCGCATACTGCACGACGGAGCCGGTGTCAGCGCGCTAGCTCGGTTCGATCGCGACGTGCTAGCAAATGCCGGAGTGGTCAATCTCATCGTGTTGGAGGGCATCAATGACATTGGCTGGCCCAATATGAAGCCGCCGAAGTCGGAGGACGGCACAATTCCGAAGCAAGGTCCGTTTGCGGCGGAAGCCGTCACTGCGCAAGACCTGATTTTCGGCTTACAGCAGATGGTTGAACGCGGACACGAGCATGGAATCCGAGTATTCGGAGCCACTTTAACGCCTTTCGAAGGTGCAAACTACTACACGCCGGAAGGAGAATCGACGCGCCAGGCCGTCAATGAATGGATTCGGACGAGCGGTGCCTTCGATGGCGTGATCGACTTTGATCGCGCTGTTCGCGACTCAAATGATCCAGCAAAGTTTCGCCAGGAGTATCAGTCGGGTGACCACCTCCATCCCAGTGCGAAAGGGTACAAGGCCATGGCTGATGCAATCAACCTCTCGGTGTTGAAAGAGCCACCCAAGGACTCACGTCACAACTGAACCACCTTTCCACGCACCAGTCGGGGATCGCACCCAGCCGACTCGCCACTAATGCGCCAACGCGACTAGCAAACGCTCCAATTTCGGCAATTTCCATCCGGACATTAAGCCGTGCATAAATGCCGCGCCGAATGCATCGCCGCACCGACCGGGTCGACAACATTGACGGCGTAACCGCGAGCTTTAACGTATTCTCCGCCCGCAAAAATGGCACACCCGCGCGCCCCCAAGGTCACGCAAGCCGCTTTTCAGCCAAAGCGCTCCGCAGCGGAGCGGCAGAATGTCTCATGTTGCATCGGCAATCCAGTCAGTGCGTGAACTTGTATCAGCTCTTCCTCATTGAGCTTGATGACATCGGCCGTACCGAGCAATTCGCTCACGAGAGACGCGGAATCATTTCCGGGACGCAGATTCACGTCATAAAACCGAGCGGCCGCGGCCAAGGCGTTTAACAGGCCAAGGAGCGTAGCTTTGCTTTCAAGAGTCGCCGAAAACAGCGTTCCATAATAGAACCAAGCCGGAGCGCGTGCGACGAGCACCTCGACCTCGTAGTCGGAAACACCGATGGCATCGTACGCCCCAGGGCGGTCGATTACGAAGCGAGTACGGTCCCCGGGGCCCAAATTGAACCCGGGCTGTCCCGGTCGGAAGCTCACCCGTGTGTTGGAGAAAGGCAGTATCGACGCCGAACGCGGCGATCGTCTCCGCGGCTTCTTGACCGAGCAAGTCTAGTCCGACGGCGCTGATCAGTGAAGCGCCATATCCGAGACGTGTGGCGTGAACCGCGAAATTCAACGCTGCGCCCCCAATCTCCTGGAGTGTTCAAAAACATCCCAGATGACCTCGCCGAGTACGGCGACCCCACCACAGGGATGGTCAACTTGATAAGGACAGGGTCCAGAACTGGTCTGGTTAAGTGCCACCTCCCTGGTCAGTATCAACATTCTAGGAACACCTGTCAATTACTTTTGCGGCAGTACGAAGAATCACGAACTACCAGGTGGAAGTTCAGCAAAATATCGCGCACAGGCAGCGCGGGATTGCGCAGCCTCTCCAGCATGGTGCTCACGGCAACAGCGCCCATTTCGCCACACGGTTGATGAATGGTGGTTAGCGGCACAGAAAGCAGGCTGGCGTATTTGACGTCATCGATTCCCGCCATTCGGATTTCGTCAGGAACGATTACTCCAAGCTCATTTAGCGTCTTGAGCAGCGTGGCGGCTGTGAAGTCATTCGCGCAAACGATACCATCCGGTCGGAGACGGCCCAAAATCTCTTTGATCTGAGCTTCATCCGCGGGGTCGATTCGACAAACCTGGGGCTCGAGCTTGGTGCGTACGGACGCCATGGCCTCGCGGTAACCGGCAGCGCGAGCGTCCACGGTGGGTGCCGAACCGGGGCGGCCGATGAAAATTACACGACGGCAACCGCATTGCACTAGATGTGAAGTGATGGTGTATCCCGCTCTCCGGTTGTCGATACCGACTAGGTCATAGCGGCTTCTTTCCGGATAAGAAACGAGGTCGCGATCAAGAAGAACAACACGAATACCGGCCTTGTCGAACGCGTCGGCGATGCTGCGATTGATGGTGTCTTTTTGGGGCGTAAGCTCAAGCGGCGCGAAGAACACGCCGGACACCTTCTTCGCAATTAGTTGCCGGCAGGCTTGCGCGGCTTGATGCTCCAACTTCCCATCTCCGCCAAGCGAACTGCCCCAGACCAGTACGTGGTTAGCACCGGGCTGGGCTTCGGCCATTCCGCGACAAATCGGCTCGAAAATTTCTGTTCGGCCCAACTCTGGAATTAACAATCCAAAGGCATGCCCCTGCGCGGCCGGACCAATGCGAACATAACTGCCCGAACCGGCGCGCCGCTCGATGATTCCGGCCAGTTGCAGTTCACGGAGAGCGCGATTGACTGTCGGCCTGGATGCACCAAATGTCTGCACCAGCTCCGATTCGCTGGGAAGCCGCTGACCTGGATGATATTGGCCCGAAGCGATTGCATCCGCGAGCGTCTGTCGCACCTTCTGATGCTTAGGCACGGGACCGTTGATCGCCACTACCCGATAATACCGATGGACCGACTACGATTCAACGAGATTTCTCTTGACAGGCATTGTTTCAGAGCGATATATTCCAGCTACGTTTGAGACGTAAGGTCAAAGCGCCGCAAGCTGTCTATACAAGTTGGTGGAATCGGCTCGCCGCTTCTATGGGCACTCATTTTCACAGGTGAAAGAAATGAACGACACCAAGATTGTGAAGTTGCGAGTGCGTTGCTCGCTCATTAAGCTCGTGTTATTACTCGCGGCGATTGCACCAGTTCAGGCGCAAATCGATCGCGGCACAATAGAAGGGCTTCTGAGCGATCCGAGCGGAGCAGTGGTGCCGGATGCCAAAGTTCACGTCATTCAAGTTGCCACGAATAGCGCCATCGATCTCATCAGCAATTCGCAGGGGCTTTACACGGCACCGAATCTGCCGTTTGGAACTTATCGGGTAGTCGTCGAAAAACAGGGCTTTACAACGCTCACACGCGAACCGGTAGAGGTTCGCCCCGGAGTCACAGTACGGGTTGACTTCACGCTCCAGCCCGGAACGCTGTCCCAGTCTGTCAGTGTGACTGCTGAAGCGCCACAGCTGGATATCTCGGCCACCGGTAATGCGACTGGCATGCAAGCGAACCTCATCGAAAATTTGCCGGATATCGTTTCGGGCACCCAGCGAACCATCAGCGACTTCCTGCAAAATCTGCCTGGTTATACGAGCGGCGGGTCGTTCTTGCCACGCGTAAATGGTGGAAATGCGGGCGATACAGAAGTCTTCATCGATGGCGGCCCGGCCAGCGAATGGGGTATCGCGCGAGGGGGCATAGGTGAGGTGTCACCGATGATCGAGCAGGTCGCAGAGTTGAACGTCGTTTCTAACGCCTTTAACGCTGAATACGGCGGATTCGGTAGCTGGTTTCAGAACGTCATTCTCAAATCCGGCACAAACCAGGTTCATGGCAGCGTGTTCGATCACTTCGGCAACGACGTACTGAACGCGCGGTCGTTTTTCCAGCCGTCGAAAACGCCGTTCCGCCAGAATGAGGGCGGCTTTACGATCGGCGGCCCGATTGTCATACCGAAAATTTACAACGGCCGAAATAAGACGTTTTTCTTTGCCAGCTTAGGGTTATTCTTTTCCCGCTACGGTGCAGGTGGCGGGCTGGCAACCATACCCACCCCCCAGGAATGCAGCGGAGACTTCAGCCAGCTCGGAGTCCCGATTTATGACCCCACAACAACGCGGCCCGATGGCAGCGGTGGGTTAACGCGCAATCCCTTCCAGAACAACCAAATCCCCATCTCACGCATGAGTAAGGCAGCCCAGGTCGTCTGCGGTTATTTGCCGGCGCCCACTTTCTCCGGTGTAAATAACAACTACATCAATCGCGCCGCGCCAAGCTGGCCCTATTTCAACACTTATACGCCGCTTATAAAAATCGATCACAGTATTTCGGATACCGAGAAATTGTCGGTGTCCTACACGAATCAAATTCGTCACCGTATTCTGTGGGAAAATTTGGGAGCCCAGTCTGCCGGCTTAGGGTCAGTGCCCACGTGGGGCGGCACGCAGGCCAATCCTCTCGATTGGATCTCCGATCAAATCGCTAATAGCTGGAAGGTTCGCATCAACCTTGACTCGATCATTACGCCGACTCTGCTGAACCACATTACCCTATCTGGTGATCGATATATCAATCTAGGTCCGAACGAGACGGATGGACAGGGGTGGGACCAGAAGCTTGGAATAACCGGCATTCCAGACGACAATGGCTCGTTTCCAGCGATCACCTTCACCGGCGGAAACGGACTTCCCGTGAATTTCGGTCGCGCCTACGAAGAAGATTGGCATGAAATGCGCTACACCTTTGACGAAAATCTCACATGGATCCGCGGCAAGCACACGATGAAGTTCGGCTTTGAGATCGGAAAAAATGATGAGAACCGGTTCATCAAGGGTGGCGCGGCCGGGTCGTTTACGTTTTCGAACACCATGACCAGCCTGCCCGACTCTCCGAATGCCAGCAATCTTGGGAGCGCATTCGCTAGCTTCTTCTTGGGAGCTGTCGATTCAGCCAGCGCTTATATTCCACTCGATACCGGATTGCGCTACCAACATTATGGATTCTTCGCGCAAGATGAGTGGCATGCCACGCCCAAGCTAACGGTCTCTTATGGCTTACGGTGGGACTACAGTCCGCCTTTTTACGAGGTGAACAACTACGTGACCAGTTTCGAGCCAAACATCCCCAACCCCGGAGCGGGCGGGCGGCTCGGAGCGTTGGCTTATGCCGGTACCGGGCCGGGCAAGTACGGCCAGCCTTTCCAGCAGACGTGGACGGATGGTTTCGGGCCGAGGCTCGGGATCGCTTATCAGCTCAACCCGAAGACCATCATCCGGGCCTCGTCTGGTATTTATTATTCATACAATGGCAACCAGGTTCCCTTCACAACTTCTGGTGCGTTGGGTTACAACGCAAATCCGACCTTCAATTCTGTCGATGGCTATACGCCGGTATATTACTTGGGCCAGCAGAGCTTCCCTCAAAATTATGAGAAGCCGCCGGTTATTGACCCGTCATTTCTCAACGGTCAAGCAATTGGTTATATCCCGCCAAATGGCGACCGCTTGCCTCAAACACTTAACTGGATGTTTGATATTCAGCGCGAAATCCTGCCGAACTTGGCCCTGGACGTTATGTACGTCGGCAGCCACTCGACACACCTCGCGCTCGGAAGCTCGGCATCCGAGATCAACTATCTGCCGGCTGCGGATCTCAAATACGGATTCCTCCTGCTGCAGCCGGCAAATTCCCCGGCCGCATCTGCGATTGGAGTCGGCGTGCCGTTTCCAGGATTCATGAACCAGCTCGGCGCGAATTCAGTCGCGCAAGCGTTAAAGCCGTATCCGCAATACACGTTCGTTTCTAGCGACGAGGCCCTCCTGCCGGAGGGCAAGGCGCACTTCGATTCTCTTCAAGTAAAAGCGACAAAACGCTTTTCTTACGGCCTAAGCGGGCTGGCGTTTGTGAGTTGGATGAAGAATATGAGCAACGCCTTCGGGGGAAATACTACATACGCGAATTTCGCCGAAGGTGCACTGCAGTATCCCGGGTACAACCCGCTTGTCGTCGATCCGGGGACCCCGGCGTTCACGTTCAGCACTAGCTTGTCTTATCAATTGCCGTTTGGGAAAGGCCGGACCTACATGCATTCGGCTAACAAGCTGATGGATTCGATTTTTGGCGGATGGATTCTGAGCGGGTTTGTTCGGTATCAATCCGGCGCGGCATTGCAGATCGATGCGATTAATCCGTTTGCAGGTACGTTCGGATACTCGCCCTTGGCTCCCTTCGAATATGCAAATTACGTTGGTGGGCCCGTGTATTCGTCGTACCAGGGGAGCTTCGATCCAGCGAAGGACCGTTATCTAAATCCATCCGCATTTGCCAGCCCCAGCTTGTTTACATTCGGCAATACCGCGCGGTATCTCAGTTGGGCGCGCGGATTCTGGCAAAAAACAGAGTCAGTGGAGATCGGCAAGACGTTCGCCATTACTGAGCGCTTCAACTTCGATTTGAGCGCGGACCTGGTGAATCCGTTCAATATTGTCCGCTGGGCAAATCCATCAACGCTTGCCGGCGTGCCGACGTTCGGGACGGTGACCAACATCCAGGGCACCCCACGCACAATACAACTCAACGGCAAAATACGGTTTTGATGACTTCAAAGTGGGAGTGAACTGGGCAGGAACGCGCGGATGAGAGGTCCTGTTGTTCCCGTGCTTGCCGCACTTCCAGCTTTGTTCCCTATCCTGCTGCTCGCTCAAGGCGCGCCTAATAGCCAACCGGCGGCCCCTGCCCAATCCGTTGGTACAACTGCTCGCGGTCCGGCCATGCGGTCGCCGTTTCCTCCCCTGATCCGATCTCCCGAAGTAAATCGTGATCGCACGGTCACATTTCGCCTGCGCGCCCCGCAAGCGACAGCCGTCCAGCTGGTCGGAGAGGTCTTACAAGGAAAAGATCCACAGCGGATGACGAAGGACAGTGAGGGCGTTTGGAGCGTGAGCATCGGGCCATTGCCGCCCGAGATTTGGATCTACAACTTCCGCATCGAAGGTGTCGACTTCCCTGATCCTGCAAACATCAGCCTTATGCCACGAGCGGCGGGCGGCGCGGCCGTATCGAGCTTCGTTGAGGTGCCCGGCGATTCACCGGCATTCTACGATGCCCGTGCAGTGCCACATGGGCAGGTCCGGATGATTCTGTACGAATCGAAGGCAATGGGAGTGGATCGTTACATGTGGGTGTATACGCCACCGGATTATGACAGAACGGATGCGAAGTACCCAGTGTACTACCTGTTGCACGGAAACGGCGAAACGCAATCGGGATGGGTAATGAACGGTCGTGCAAACATCATCCTGGACAACCTGATCGCCGAGGGCAAGGCTGTACCCATGATTGTCGTCATGCCGCATGGTCATGCGGTGCAAAGTGCCTCGGTGGGGCCCTACAAGGCTGTCCAGCAGCCTGGCAAACCTGGACTGCTAAATTTCACTTTCTTCTCAAGCGAACTGCTGGATCAGATCATACCTATGGTCGAGAATAATTTCCGCACCTATACAGACGCCGACCATCGAGCTATCGGGGGCTTGTCCATGGGTGCGTTTCAGAGCATCCAGATCGGACTCGCCCATCCTAAGTTGTTTCATTATGTTTTGGCCTATAGTGGCGGATTCGGCGGACTAGGCCCACCCCAGCCGGGCGAAATTGAAACGCAATCGCCGTGGAAGGAGTTACTGGCGAATCCGGAGCAGACGAAGAAGAATCTGCATCTTCTGTTCCTCGGCGCCGGACAAAACGAGACTGCGATGCATGCGCCGGGACAACGTCTCGTGGAGTTATTCAAGGCGAGAGGCGTCAATGCGGTCTGGGCTGAATACCCGGGCGGTCACGTCTTCCGTGTTTGGCGCAATGACTTGAACTACACCGCACCGATGTTGTTCCGGAGTGCTCCGTCATCGGAGGCGGAGTTGCGCCGATAGCATTTGCGATGATCGCTGATCGGAGAAGTAATTCATCGCCTGTCGGAGCTGTAGAACAGATGGAACGTATGATTAACCGCGCTTGTATCTTTGCAGCTGTGTGTGTTGGGCTAGCGCTCATGTCCGCGGGCACTCCGGATTCCAAGTCGGCGCCTGCTGCGAAATCTGACGAATACCTTCTCCTCGGGAGCCCGAACCGAGGTGCGGGAGAGCCCTGGGTTTTCGTTAATCCGAAGGATTCGAACAACATTATTGTAGTCGCCATGGCGACGCTCAACCGGTTGCCGACAGGCGAGACGCCCATTCCCTGGCAAAGCAGCCGGGACGGGTCCCCCTTTCCACCGCCAGATGCCGCAAGAACAGCCTTGCGCATTAAGGAACTTTCTACGCCGGATGGATCTCTGACGGATATTGCAATCACTCGCGACGGGGGGAACACGTGGGCGTTCAGTCAGGACAATTTCAGAAAGCACTTCGACAAGAACCGCTGCAGCGATTCTTTTGCGGGTGCAGGGCCGGACGGTACCCTCTACATGGGTTGCCTCGCATACCTGGCTCGTGGCGACGCCGATTTCAAATATGGACATTCGCCGAGTGGTGAAGCCCGGTTCTATTCCGGGGGATCAGCAATTGCTTGGTCGAGCGACAAAGGGATGACGTGGAGCGATCCGGTCTGGGTGCAGCCGGTGTTGTCGCCTTCTCTTTACCCTCCCAATGTACATCCTGTATTCAACGCGGTGTCGCCGATTGATCGGCCCGTATTCGCTGCCGATGCATCGACGGGGACCATCTACGTGAGTGGAAGTGGGCTGGCCTATACCGTGGACCCTAAGACCTTGCCGCAGCCGGAACCGAAACCGGACGTGCCCAAGAACGGCTCAACGGTAACTCCGGCACGCGGCCAGGCCCGGGGCCGCACGTTCATTCGGGCCTCCCACGACGGCGGGCGTACCTGGGGCCTGATCTATCCGATAGACAGCGATGAATATCCAGGAGGAGCATTTGTGGGTATTCTGGCAGGATTCAGCGCCGCGCATGGGCATCTCGCGGTCGCCTATACTGCCGATAAAGCTCCCGCTTCTGAAGGCGCGACCTGCCCATGCACTGTTTTCGGCATTAGCGATGACGATGGAAAGAGTTACACCTATAAAGTGCTTCCGCCACTTCCCGCCGATTTAGCTCCTCCCGAGAAACGTGCGGCCAATGGCTTTGGTTTCCCGCGCTCATTTGTGATGATCGCGGCAGATCCGACGAAAGAAGGGCGCTATGCGGTTGCTCGAGTTCTCCAAAAGCGGGTCATTGTTTCCTTAACAGAGGATAGCGGAAAGACTTGGTCTGCCCCCGTCATTGCCGCCGAGCTTTCCGGAGATGCAACGTTTAGCCATCACGCGATCAAATACTCTCCACAAGGCGATCTCGGGATCATTTGGAAGGCTGTATATCCCAATAGGAGTTGGGATGTTTGGTCGGCTGTTTCGCGTGATAATTCACATACCTTCAAGACAGTCCGAGTTAGTCATGAAGTTTCACCCCCTACGAACCCACAGCGTGGAAACTTCCTTTTTGGCGACGATCTTTCCTCCATCGACATTGATGGCAAGTATCTCTACGTTGTTTGGGGCGACAACCGATCCGGGTTCGAAGGGACGTGGTTTGGGAAGGTCGCGCTCAGCGCATATCACTAAGGTTCATTTACTTTTCGAGGTGAACGGTTATGACAATCTCGCATGTAACTGGTAGAGTTAGATGGCGGATGGTATGTTGGTGCGGTTTCCTTTGGGTCTCTGCCATCTTATCTGCGAGGGCCGCCGCGCAGACAGCGCCTTCCACCGAAGCGCCCAAAGTCATTGTTGACAGCGACGGCACAGTTCATGTTCCGGCGCAAGCGGTCCCCATGTCTGCGTTCCTGAGTCCTGAAGGCAAGGCCTACGTAACTCAGCACCTCAAGTACATGCAGGACCCGACTCAGAATCTCCAAGAGAACGGGATACCCAAGTATATGAAGCAGTACTTGGACCGGCAGCGCGCGATCTATCCCACCGACCGCGAAGACACACACATCGCGGGCGTGCACGCATACGTATATACACCCAAGGCAGGAATTTCTGACCGCAATAGAGATCGCATTCTGATCGAACTGCACGGCGGCGGATTTTCCGGCTGCTGGCCCGGTTGCGCGGAGTTGGAATCGATCCCAGTGGCCGGTGTGGGGCACATCAAAGTAGTCGCTGTGGATTATCGCCAAGGTCCGGAACACAAATTTCCTGCCGCGAGCGAAGATGTGGGGTCTGTGTACAAGGATGTCTTAAAAACATATCGTCCGGAGAACATCGGCATTTATGGCTGTTCCGCAGGTGGCATGTTGACTGCAATGTCGGTGGCGTGGTTTCAGAAACACGATCTCCCGGAACCGGGCGCGGTCGGGATCTTCTGTGCAGGCGCGGGTTCGCCGGTTGGTCTGACTCTGATCTCCGGAGACGGCGCCTACATGGCGACCCCGCTCGGCGAAGCTCGACTAGCGTCGCAGATGTTCCGGCCGCGGCCAGGGAGCCGCGCCCCCGGTGGACCGCAATCCTATTTTGCAGGTACAGATCCAGCGGATCCTCTGGTGAATCCGATTAACTCGAAAGAAGTCCTGTCTAAGTTTCCGCCGACGCTCATTATTACGGGGACACGCGGAATGGAGCTAAGTGGTGCTCTCTACACACACGAGCAGCTCACTAGGTTGGGTGTCGATGCGGAGCTGCACGTATGGGAGGGGTTGTTTCATGGCTTTTTTTACAACCCGGACGTCCCGGAGTGCAAAGATGCGTATAACGTGATGGTCAAATTCTTCGACCGGCACCTCGGCAAAAGCCAAGACGGGCAGGACAGGTAAGGAAATACGCATGCGCGCAAGAAAGTGGTTTGGCGGCCTTCTTTTTCTCCTGACCGGAATACTGGTTGCGCAGACAACGGAATTTACTAAGTCGGAAGAGTATTTGCTTCTGGGCAGCGTTGATCGGGGTGCTGGGGAACCCATTATTTTTGTAAATCCAAAGGACGCGAACAACATGATTGTGGTCGCGATGGCGACTTTGAATCGGCTTCCCAGCGGCGAAACGCCGATCCTGCCGCGCGGTACCCCAGCCGCCGCGCAGTTACGCGTGAAGGAACTCTCCACTCCGGACGGATCCCGGACTGACATAGCGGTGACCCGCGACGGCGGGAAAACCTGGGATTTCAGCCAAGATGATTTCCGGGAGATCCTGCACAAGAATCGCTGTAGCGATTCATTCGCGGGAACCGGCCCGGACGGGACGTTGTATATGGGCTGTCTGGCGTACCTGAATCGCGGTAGCGCGGATTACGAGGAAGGCTACGCGCCAAATGGCGAAGCCAAGGACATGCATGGAGGATCTGCGATTGCGTGGTCAATGGACGAAGGTAAAACTTGGAGTCACCCGGTGTGGGTTCATCCAGCTCAATCACCGCAGCTCTACAGTCACAACGTACATCCGGTATTCGAGCAGGCCTCTCCCTGGGACAGACCCTTTTTTGTTGTCGATGCGTCCGCGGGGACGATCTACGTGAGCGGCAGCGGTGAAGCATATACGGTTGATCCTGTAACGCTGCCTCCGCCGAAAATCAACCCTGCAATCCCAAGCAAGGGTTATACGGGTTACCCGCCCCCATCCGTTGCGCGCTTCCGAACCTTTCTTCGTGCTTCGCACGATGACGCGAGAACGTGGGGCGTGATCTATCCGATGGACTCAGACGAATATCCAGGCGGCTGGGGATCATTGACTGCCGCTTACGGCAATCTCGTCGTCGCTTACACGGCCAGCAAAGTGCCTGCGAAGCTGAACGCGGAATGTCCGTGCACAGTATTTGGAACGAGCCGGGATGATGGAAAGACTTTCGACTACCGAGTTGTTGCCCCCATTCCGCCGGAGTTCGCGGAAATAGCGAACTCACCGCAGCAGGGTCGAATGCTGCGCCTAAATCGCGTAATGATTGCTGCCGACCCGAGCCGAGAGAGACGCTATGCGATTGCCCGAGAGTCGGGCCGCGCCATCCTAGTAAACATCACGGAGGATGGCGGCAAGACTTGGATGCCGCCGACTGTCGCTGCGCGCGTGCCCGAAGGGGCAATGTTCACGCACACTGCGATGAAGTATTCAACGAAAGGCGATTTGGCTTTAATTTGGAAGGCTTCCTACGCAGACAAGTCTTTCGATGTGTGGTCGTCTGCTTCACGCCATGGCGGAAGCACATTCCGGACAGTGCGGGTTAGCCACGCGGTCTCTCCGCCGTATATTCCCGAACGAGGTAATTTTCTGTTCGGCGACGATCTTTCTTCGCTCGACATAGACGACGGGTATGTACATGTCGTGTGGGGCGATGACCGATCGGGATTTGAGGCGACCTGGTATGCTCGGGTTCCCTTAGACGCCTATTAAGCGACGAGTCTCTCACGTTGACCATTCGTGCATTCGTACTTGCGCTCGCTCTGGCGGTGAGTTCCGTCGCGCAGAGCGTCGCCACAGACGGTCACTGGGTCACGGCGTGGGGCAATTCTGAATTTGCTCCTTTTCGGTTCCTCCCCATTCCTTCTGAACCGGATATCAAGGACAAAACGATACGAATGGTGCTACGACCGACGATCGGCGGAGAACACCTACGTGTGCGGCTCTCGAATGCGTTCGGTACGAACACGCTCACAATCGGGGCCGCACATATTGCGCTCACGGCGGAAGGATCGAAGATCGTTCCCGGAACGGACCGTGCGGTGACGTTCGGCGGTATGACGAATATCAAGGTGCCCGCGGGCGCACCCGTGCTGAGCGATCCTGTGGACATTCCCGCGAAACCGTTTCTGGAGATCTCGATCAGCATTTACTTACCTCTAAACACGCCGGTTTCGACATGGCACGTGGACGCGAAACACGAATCGTATGTTCTGGGGCCGGGCAATCTAACCGGGAGTGCGGATCTCCCGAGCGCAGAAGAGAAGCGGGCTTGGTTCTTTCTCTCGAGTATTGACATCTGGGCCCCAAGCAGCACGACGGCAATCGTCGCGTTTGGTGACTCGATTACGGCAGGAGCAGGCAGAAACCCTGGCGCATATATCGATTGGCCCAACCAGTTGGCCAAGCGCTTGAGCAATGAGCCGAAGATGGCACCTGTTTCCGTGGTGAATGAAGGCATCCCAGGTAATCGCATATTGAACGATGCCGCTGGGGTTAGCGCACTCGCCCGCTTCGATCGCGATGTGTTGTCTCTCGCCGGTGTAAGGAAGCTTATTGTGCTGTTGGGCGTCAACGACATCGGATTTCCACGCGCACCTGTTCGTCAGATGAAGGGTATGCCGCCGATGAAGGAGAACCCGTTTGCATCGCAGCGCGTTTCAGCGGACGACATCATTGCGGGTCTTCAGCAGGTCGTCGCGCGAGCGCATGAACATGGAATAAAGGTGTTCGGTGCAACACTGACGCCTTACGAAGGAAGCCCTGCCTACGACATAGAAGGTGAATCGATCCGTGAAGAAGTTAATAAGTGGATTCGCACGGCGCACGGTTTCGACGAAGTGTTTGATTGGGATGCGATCCTGCGTGATCCGAACGATCCTCTAAAGCTACGTGCGAACTATGATTCGGGAGACCACATTCATCCGAGTGCACTTGGATACGCAACCATTGCCGATTCCATACCGCTGGCGGTGCTGCGGGAATCGCGATAGCAATTAGACGTGAAAGTGCTCCATGCTGAACGATGCCCCCTTCATGGGCCAGATTTTGAGTGACTCAAGCCGAGGAGGAACCAGCGTGGGCCAATTTCCGGGGAAGCGTATCGGTTTTGCGGGTTGTCCGAAAACCGCAATTCCTAAATCGTCCGGGGTGGCATTGACGGCATTGTAAATTGCCGCGACTCCGCCGTTAACGTAGACCTCGATGGAGCACTTGTCCAGAAAAACGCGGATTTCGTAACGACTTGCCCTGCCAACGAAAGCACGAGAGGCACCGATTTTCAGGTAAGTGCCTTGGAAACCGGTCTCGAGAGCAGCGACAATTCCGGGCGTGCCGTCGCGCGCTCGCCTCAGTTCGATGCCGAAAGTTCCGTCACCGGTAAACTCCGCTTCGATTTCCGCGCAGTCCGTAGCAACGCCTTCCGGTACAAACGGTTTCTCCAATGCGGTTGCAGGAAACCCTGTGACGGGTCCCCGTAACACCTCGAACTCGGGTGCCGGGCTCTGCTGGAGATAGCCGTCGGCACTGAGCGAGAGAATCCGTGGCAGAGTCATGACGCTGCCCCAGCGTTTGCCTTCTGGCGTGTTCGTCCGCCCCCAAAGCCAAAGAATGGTGCGCCCCTTGTTATCTACGTAGACGTTGCTCGCATAGGCCTCGCCAGCATCAAGCACGCCGTGTGCAGTTGGCATGAACTCCACTCCATCTGTGTCCAAATCGCCGATCCAGTATTCGCAAGCGCGGTTCGGTGAGACAATCAACACCCATTTGCCATCGAGCGGAAACAGATTTGGACATTCGAAGTTGCGGATTTCCCGTTCGAGGCCTTGGAACACCGCGCCAAGATGCTTCCATTGCGTAAGGTCGGGTTTGAGGGCGCGATAGAGTTGCACCTGTGCTCGGCCGTTGATGCCTGCACCGCCGCAGACCATATATGTGGCTCCCGATTGTTGAAACAGGAACGGATCGCGCCACTGACTGATCGGGCCAGCGATATGAGCCGCTTGCGCGAGAACCGGATTGCCTCGGTACTTCTCCCATCGAAAAAGGTCGTCATCTACGGGGATGACCATCCATTGTTCGGGTTGTGGATGGCCGATGCTCGTGTAAATAACTCGCGGACGGCCGTCGCCGGCGATCGCGGCGCCCCCCGAAAAAATTGCTTTCTCTCCAAGCTCAGACGAAGGCCCGATGGCGATGGGCAGATGCTCCCAGTTGACCAGGTCTCGGCTGCGCGCATGTCCCCAGTGTTGATTTCCCAGACGCGCCTCGAAGGGATTCAGCTGATAGAAGAGGTGATGCCAGGCTTTGTAGTACAGGGGGCCGTTCGGGTCATTGGTCCAGTTAGCAGGTGGGTGGAAATGATAAACGGGACGCTGGGGGTCTGATTCGGCCGTCGGAATCGCGGCGAGCACTGCCTGAGTAGCCTTCGCTAGCTCCGAATCCGAGTCTTCAGCATGAACGCGAGCAGATAACATTAAGGCCGAAGCCGATCCTATGAAACATCGTCGAGTTATCAAGTAACCAGCGCCTCCTTCATCGGCATTCAAAATTCTCGGAACTGTTCGGATCTCCTGATCCTTTGTAGTGCGCGCTTTCCGGATAAGCGCAGAGCGGTCGCGTTCTTCCGGGAAATGCTTTGCCCTTGGCGATGATCCGAGCCGGCGGAGTATTCTTTTCGACCCAATCTTCGAGAGCGCTTAACGGATCAAAATCGTCAACAGCCGGCCCGCCGCCGCAATGCGTCATACCGGGCACGAGAAAGAAGCGTGCCCAACTAACAGTTTCCTGCTGCCCTCCGTTGGCCTTCGTCAGCCGCTTGTAATAGGCGATCTGGTCACTGGCGGAAAAAACCGGATCACTTTGCCCGGTGTAGATCAGCATCTTTCCGCCACGTAAAATAAACGTGGACATCTGTACACCAGTTGGATCATTGATCGCGTGCGTCTCAGCAACCTTGTTGCTTATCGTGTCAAAATCCGTCCGGTACGGATCGTAGTTTGGATCGCGAGGCGTGATGAAGTAACGAGACATTGCATCGAAGCCCAACGTGGCGTTGACCGCGTTCGGTTTGGCTGTCTGCGACGTTCCCAGCTTCCAGATTCGCCAGCCCATGTCACCGATTCCGCTGTCGTAGCGCCAGTCGGAATACAACGCGTTGCCGGTTGAATCCTTCGGCCCACCAAAGGATTTCTGTAAAGCCAAAACCTGCTGTTCGGAAAGACAAGTGTCGGTTTTGCCTTGGGGACAAGTGAGAACGGCAGGATCGAAATGGCAGGCTTCAAATGCATAGATTTCTCCATCTTTGAGGCCGTCCATTGCGTCGCAAGCATCTAAAACGGCCTTGCTAACCAGTTGTAGATCCGAGTTGGAGAATGCTCTCGCCAAAATCGGTTTGCCGGAACCGTCCTTGGGCGCGGTCGCGGAGAAAGCAATGGTGTCCCACATCTCTGCGATTGCGGCATGAGCGAGATTGAATCCCGGGTCGCCAGCGACCACTCCATCGAATTTCAGCGGATACCGCTGGGCTGCGATCATTGCTTCACGGCCGCCATTCGAACACCCCATGAAATAGGATCGCCTTGGCTCGCGCCCATAATATGTGCCGATCAGTTCCTTGGCGATGTCTGCGGTCGTGCCGAGTTCCGCATAGGCATAATCTAATCGAGCTTGCTGCTCAGAGCCAAAGGACGCCTCGAGCCCTTGATGGCCACCATCCGTCGCGACCACCGCATATCCGCGCACCAGTGCCGGCGCTCCCGTTGCACCAGCAAGCGGAATGCCACCTGTAGCCGGGCGGAGAACTCCGTCCAGCCCGCCACCGCCCTGAAACAGGAATTTTCCGTTCCATTGGCTGGGTAAATTCAACTCGAAATGAATACCGTAATGCTTGCCATCGGCACCGGTGCGACTTTCGATCTCACCTCGAACACGACAAAAGGCCGGGAGTTCCGGACGGTCGCCCGGTTTGCCTGGTATGTGCTCTCTGGTGCCTGCGGGTACTTCTTCGGCATCCTGGATTTCCGTATCTCTGATCTGGGATTGCTTCAAATTCGTGCAGCGCACGTCGAGCGCACGCGCCTGTCCGGCCAGAATGAAACCAGCAAGTAAAGCCATTAGTGCTCTCATGAAATGTTTGTACATTTTTTCCTTATAGCACTCGCCAGAATCGGAGGCGCACTTCGCGAGAGAATCGCGCACCAGAACAAACGAAAATGGATCGCATCAGCCAGGCGCACGCCCGAGCGGCCGTTTCAAACGTCGGAACGGTTCGGAAGTAGTAAAGCGATGCATCGACAGATTCTCCGGCTCTAAGGCGACTCATGACGTCCTCGGGGCCGTGACGAATCCCGCGATTTCGGACGTAAATGAGTTCGCCAGACTCCGTTTCAAGCGTGTACCGCGCGTCTAGCTCGGCGATTCCGTCCGACCGAATCAACTGCCAATCCGCGCCCCCTGCTAACACCCGGCCGCGTACAAACCGTCCTTCGAACTCACCCCCGCGAATGGCGATGATCCGCCTCACGCCCCACGCAGTCTCACCAACTTCGACCGCTTCGTCCAAGTCAGCTCGCAGCTCGAAGACGCACTCTAAGTCGAGGTTCGGTCGCATCAGCTATGGTTCGGCCGCGAAACCAAACAGTTTCATGGCGTTTTCCTTGAGAATTAATGGACGGACTTCATCGCGTATGGCAATCTTTTCGAAATCGGCGAGCCAGCGATCTGGTGTGATCAATGGATAATCAGAACCGAACAGCACTTTGTGTTTCAGAAGAGTGTTCGCGTATTGAATGAGCGTCGGTGAAAAGTACTTCGGAGACCAGCCCGACAGGTCAATGTAGACCTGAGGCTTGTGAAGGCAGATCGAGATCGCTTCATCCTGCCAGGGAAACGAAGGATGCGCGAGGATGATCGGCATGTCGGGGAAATCCACGGCGACGTCGTCGATGGGCATGGGATTTCCATACTTCAGGCGGATGCCGCCGCCGCCCGGCATTCCAGCTCCGATTCCGCTGTGTCCGGTGTGGAATAGAACCGGAAGGCGAGCTTCCGCGAACACCTCGTAAAGCGGATAGGCAATCGGATCGTTTGGAAAAAACTGCTGCAGAGGTGGATGCAGTTTCAGTCCGTGAACACGTCCAGACTCGACCAAACGTCGCGCTTCCCGAACAGCCGCTGGACCGCGAGTCGGATCAACACTCGCGAAAGCAATCGCGATATCCGAGTGTTGGGCTGCAAAATCCGCTACTTCGTCGTTCGAGACTTGCGGCCGGCTGGAGAGCCTCTCGTCGACTGAAAAGACTACAAACCCGATGCCGCGCGAGCGATAGTATTCGGCGAGACCAGTTTGATCGCGCGCTGCACCTGTCTCGCCGAAATACTTGGCAGCCGCCTGATCGGCCTCAGTCTCGCCGCCAGTATGTTCCAGGTGGACGTGAACATCGATGGCATTCAGGCGTTCGGTCTTAAAGGCGCGGCGTGAATTAGCCCCAGACATGTCTTGCGACGTCCACGGCACGTCTGAGCTTGGCCCACTGTTCTTCTTCGGAAAGCAAATTGCCTTCCATCGTAGATGCGAAACCGCACTGTGGGCTGATCGCGAGGTTCTCGAGTGGAACGTATTCAGATGCCTGGTCGATCCGCCGAAGGAGCATATCTTCCGCCTCGAGCTGCGGTTTTTTGCTGCTCAGCAGGCCCAAGACGACTGTCTTGTTGCGAGGAACGAACCGAAGCGACTCGAATGTGCCGGATCGCTCATCGTCGTACTCGAGCAGGAAACGATCCACTGCCAACGTGTTGAACAGCTTTTCAGCAATCGCGTCATAACCTCCTTCGGCATACCAGTGGCTCCGGTTGTTTCCCCGGCACAGATGAATCGCCAGCGTTACACCCGCATTCCGAGCTGCTTCGAAGCACGCGTTATCAGCTCTCAAGTATTCATCGAGCACAATGTCCGGCGGTTGGTCCATCTCTGTTGCAATCCACTCGCGCCATTTCGCATCGATAAAGTAGCTGTATCGCGGCGCGTCAATCTGAATGTATTCAACCTTGTCGTTCTTCAGTCGCCGAAGCTCGTCCGTCATGATGCCGACGATGTCCGAAAGCAGCGCAGAACGATCAGGATAGACGCGATCCGTTACGCCTCGCTTAAAACTGATGGCCGGAAACTGGGTGGCGCTGGGCAGCGTGATCTTAATTGGACCCGGGCTGTGGCTTCGAAGAAACTCCGTCTCGTGAGCTGTCATCGAGCGCTTCTGGGATAAGTTTGCGGTGACAACGCCTGCGACGCTGCTGACGGGAGCCGCGGCCGCTTCGCGCGCATCCCAGGATCGGCTCACCGCATCGGCTGTATCGAACCCATTCACGGCGTCGATGAAGTCGCTCATAAAATTATTCCGGCGAAGCTCACCGTCCGTGAAGATGTTCAAACCGATTTCCCGCTGCTCCGCCAGAACGCGCAAAATATGCTTGTCCTCGAGCTCCCGAATAGTCTCTGGCTTCCTGCCGTTTCGGCGCGCTTCTATCAGCTCAGCCGGTCGAAGTAAACTGCCAACCTGATCGGCTCTCCATTGCGTATTCATCTCATCTCCTTAAATTGCGAGCGGCAAGCCAACGTAGTTCTCGGCCAGGTTGGTGGCTGCTGCCCGCGAGCTCGTAAGATTGTCGAGCTCCGCAAGCTGCCGCCGACGATGAAACCCGCTGTCGCCCTCAACGCGATGCAACATCGAGGTCATCGACCAGGAAAAATGTTGGGCACGCCAGACCCGGCGCAAACAGCGTTGCGAATACGCTTCGAGTTGCTGCCTGTCGCCGGAAGCATAGAAGTCGGAAAAAGCCTGTGAAAGCACCCGCACGTCAGCGATGGCGAGATTCATTCCCTTGGCTCCGGTAGGAGGAACGATGTGGGCTGCGTCGCCGGCGAGAAAAAGCCTCCCGTATTGCATCGGCTCGGTGACGAAGCTGCGCATCGGCGTAACGCTTTTCTGAAGAATTTGACCTTCGGTGAGGCGGAAGCCGCTGTCCGATGCCAGGCGGGTGTGGAGCTCATTCCATGTGCGGTCGTCCGACCATTGCGTCAGGTCTTCATCGGGCCTGCACTGCAGGTACGCTCGGGTAATGGTAGGCGACCGCATACTCAGCAGCGCGAATCCACGCTCGTGATTCGAATAGATGAGTTCTTCCGATGCGGGTGGGGCTTCGGCAAGAATGCCGAGCCAGGCAAACGGATATGTGTATTCGTAAATGCAAAGAGCCTGGATTGGAACAGATGGGCGGCATACTCCGTGGAAACCATCGCAACCGGCGATGAAGTCGCATTCTATAGTCTGTTCCACATCACGCCCACGAAAGCGAATGCTCGGGTGCTCGCCGCAAAACCCGTACGGTGTGACTTCTTCGGCTTCAAAGATGATCGGCCCGCCAGATTCTAGACGGGCTTGTATAACGTCCTTGACTACTTCTTGTTGACCGTAAACCGTGATGCAGCGCCCTCCGGTGAGCTCATGAAAGTTGATGCGGTGCTGCTGGCCATTGAACAGCAGTTCAATACCACGATGAACGAGCCCTTCGCGTTTCAGCCGCTCGCCGAGGCCGCTTGCCGCGAGGAGATCCACAGAGCCTTGCTCAAGTACGCCAGCCCGGACGCGCTGCTCTATATACTGGCGCGTCCTGGTTTCGACGACGATCGATTCGATGCCGTCCAGGTGCAGAAAGTGAGACAGCAAGAGTCCAGCGGGTCCGGCTCCGATAATCCCAACTTGCGTCCGCATGCTCTTCGGGCTGTGCTCGGGCCGAGTCAGCCCGGTTCCTGCAAGCGGATCAGCGAACCGCCGGGGATATGTTCCAGTCTCTGTCGCTTGATCGTGAGAGCAATGCTCCGTCGAACCACCCGCGCATGTTCTCGCGCGACTGCTTCGGCGCGGGCGACTTCTCGATCGACAATGGCATCGGCGATTGCTGCGTGCTGGAAGTTGGAGATTAACAGAATTTCTCGTCGCTCTTCGGACTCTGTTTCTGCAAACACGAACGCATTAGGCGAAGCGAATGGAAGCGCAAGTACTCGCTCCATAGAACCTGCCACTATCGCACTCTTGGCTAAACGGAGGAGATGGGCGTGAAACCTCGCGTTTATCGAAATGTATTCGCGGATTAGATCCACGCCCGGTATGGAGCGCCGGAGCAGAGAGTTCACGTCTTCAATGCATTCATAGAGAACTGCGGCTTCCTCTCGCGATTGCAGGCGCTCGGCTGCGAGCCGGGCGGCTGTACCTTCGAGCACACCGCGCAAGTCGATCGCATCGAGAACATCCTGCACCGTGAATTCCCTTGCGACAAAACCGGTTGTGGGCCGTGCCTCCAGCAGACCTTCTTGAGCTAGACGGTCCAGAGCGAGGCGCAGCGGCGTTCTGGAAACCTGCAGCTTAGCCGCAAGCGGAACCTCTCGTATGCGCTCGCCCGGTTTGAAAGCGCCTTCAATCAATAATTCGCGGATTTTTAGCAAAGCGCGAAGGATCTGCGAATCGCCATCATAGGGGGAATCGTGAGTAGAACCAAACACGGGAGAGTTCACGCAAGCACCATACGAGAAGCTGTCACTGGTCCGTTCTGCATGCAAGAAAAGTGTTCAAAGTGAATAATACGGCATGTGGCCGCGGTAAATCAATTGAGCGAGCGAAATTCTGCATGCAATCGGGTTGACATCGGGCGCCAGGTGCCGCATAATTGCGTGTGCCGGTGCGCCTGCCTTCAGAGTCGTTCTGCCCGAAGCTCGTCCTACGGAGATGCCGTTGCATTCAGTAGACCTGTTAATTGGCGGCGGGAATCGACCCGCCCACAACGGCGGAACGTTTGATCGCATCAGCCCAGTAACCGGAGAAATTGTTTCTCGGTCGGCCGCAGCAACAATAGAAGACGCCGATGCTGCCGTTGCCGCTGCTCAGGCCGCGTTTCAAACCTGGGCCGGCTTGGCGCCCAACGAGCGCAGAACGCGCCTGCTGAGAGCAGCCGAGTTGATGGACAAGCGCACTCCTGAGTTTATAGAGATCGGCACTCTCGAAACCGGTGCAAAGCCGGGATGGTACGCCTTCAACGTGATGTTCGCGGCCGGAATGTTGCGCGAGGCGGCATCGATGACCACGCAGATTACCGGTGAAGTGATTCCTTCGGACGTTCCGGGCAGCATGGCGATGGCGATTCGACAGCCGTGTGGCGTAGTGTTGGGAATTGCGCCCTGGAACGCACCCGTCATTCTCGGCACACGAGCGGTCGCCATGCCACTCGCCTGCGGAAACACAGTCGTGCTTAAGGGATCCGAGATGTGCCCCGCGGTTCATCGATTAATCGGTACCGTTCTGCAGGAAGCGGGACTGGGTGACGGGATCGTGAACGTGATTCTGAATGCCCCGCCCGATGCGCAGTCGATCGTGGAGCGAATGATCGCTAACCCGGCGGTGCGGCGAGTGAACTTCACAGGCTCGACGAACGTCGGTCGCATTGTCGGGCAGTTAGCGGCGAAGCACCTCAAGCCCGCGTTGCTCGAACTCGGCGGCAAAGCTCCCATGCTGGTGCTGGATGACGCCGATTTGAATCAGGCCGTCGATGCTGCGGCATTCGGCGGGTTTTTCAACCAGGGGCAGATCTGCATGTCCACCGAGCGCATTATCGTCGATCGCCCCATCGCCGATTCCTTCGTCGAGAAGCTAACCAGAAAAGCGTCATCGCTGGCGGCCGGCGACCCCAGAGCGAGCGATTTGCCGCTCGGCTGCTTAGTGAGTCGCGAAGCCGCGGAGCGTGTCAAAGGCTTACTGGACGACGCCGTCAGCAAAGGAGCCAAAATCGCGGCTGGCGGACAAGTAGAAAGCGCTGTCATGCAGCCCACCGTTGTCGATGGCGTCACAAGTGAGATGCGTCTGTATTCAGAAGAGTCTTTCGGACCCGTTGTGGCGGTGGTGCGCGTGGCCGGTGTGGAGGAAGCGGTTACCGCGGCGAACGACTCCCCTTATGGCTTGTCGGCAGCGGTCTTCGGCCGCGATGTCGCTCGTGCACTCAGCGTCGCGCAGCGAATCGATTCGGGCATTTGCCATATCAACGCCTCGACCGTACACGATGAAGCGCAGATGCCGTTCGGCGGTGTCAAGGCCAGTGGCTATGGCCGTTTCGGCGGAAAAGCAGCAATCAACGAGTTCACAGAACTGCGCTGGATTACCGTCCAGACCGTCCCGCGGCACTACCCCATTTAAGCGGAGAGAAGAGTCAGATGGCGAAATACGAACGTCCCTGGAAAACGGTTCGGGCGGAGGTGGAGGACGGCATCGGTTGGGCCATCTTAAACCGCCCCGAAAAGCGCAACGCGATGAGCCCCATATTGAATCTCGAGATGCGCGATCTGCTGGAGACGCTCGAGTTGGACGATGAGGTTCGCGTGGTTGTCCTCACCGGTGCCGGCGAGTCCTGGTCTGCCGGGATGGACTTGAAAGAGTACTTCCGCGAGATCGATGAAAAACCTGAAATCGTTCAGGAAAAGGTGAGACGCGATGCTTCCGCATGGCAATGGAAACTGTTGCGGATGTATGCCAAACCCACCATTGCGATGGTGAATGGCTGGTGTTTTGGAGGTGCCTTTTCACCTCTGGTGGCCTGCGATCTTGCAATCGCGGCGGAAACTGCCGTTTTTGGTCTGTCTGAGATCAACTGGGGCATTCCTCCTGGAAATCTGGTCAGCAAAGCTCTGGCCGATACCATCGGTCATCGGAAAGCGCTCGAATACATCATGACCGGAGATACGTTTACAGGCGTGCAGGCGGCGGAATTCGGTCTGGTGAATAAGGCAGTGCCGCTCGAGAAGCTTCGCGAAGAGACGATCGCCTTGGCACGCAAGCTGCTCGAGAAGAATCCCGTGGTGTTGCGGGCCGCAAAACATGGTTTTAAGCGCTGCCGTGAGCTCACCTGGGAACAGAACGAAGATTATCTCTACGCGAAGCTTGACCAGTCGCAGCTTCGCGACCGCGAGCATGGCCGCGCCCAAGGTCTAAAACAGTTCCTGGATGATAAGGCGATAAAACCGGGATTGCAGACCTATAAGCGTTAAGCCGTGGACGCTGTGATTGCTTCTGTCGATCGCCAGAGCGGTGTAGACACCCCTCGCTCATTAATGAATCGCCTGCTGCGGCCGCGCTCAGTGGCAATCGTGGGCGCCTCGTCGACTCCTGGATCACTGGGCGAAAGCGTGCTCCGCAATCTCGAACAGGCGAATTTCCGCGGGGATCTTTATCTGATCAACCCGAAGCGCACAGAGATCCGGGGCCACGCATGCGTGCCGTCAATCGGCACTCTGCCAGAGGGTGTAGATTGCGCAGTTCTGGCCATTCCTCGTGCGGCCGTTACAGAAGCTGTTGAAGCCTGCGGCCGCCGTCGTGTCGCAGGAGTAATCATCTTCTCAGCTGGATTTGCTGAGAGCGGGCCCGAAGGGCGCGCGCAACAAGAAGAATTGGCGCAGATCGCCCGCGAGCACAATATGATCCTCGAGGGCCCCAACTGCCTGGGAATGGTGAACGGCGTCGATGGTATTCCGTTAACCTTCGTTCTGACACCTGCGGAAAAGCTGAGCGAAAAACGGGGACTCGCGATTGTTTCGCAGAGCGGAGCCATGGCGGCGGTGCTTGGTGTCAGCTTACGGAAGCACGGGCTCGGCGTCTCGTTTTCAATCTCGACCGGGAATGAGGCCTGCACTGGCGTTGAAGACTACGTCGAATACCTGATCAAAGACGAGCATACGTACGCGATTGCGATGATCGTGGAGCTCTTCCGCCTACCTCGAAGGTTTCTCGAATTAGTGCGGCGTGCACGCGAACATGGCAAGCACATCATTCTGCTTCATCCCGGGCGCAGCAGCGGCGCGCGTGCGTCTGCCGCGACTCACACGGGAGCAATGGCACGCGATTACGAGTTGATGCGGACAAAGGTGGCGCACGCGGGTGTGATCGTGGTCGACACACTCGAGGAATTAATCGACGTTTCGCAAATCGTGATCCGCTGCCCAACGCTGCCCGAGCGGGGGGCTGCTGTGTTGACGGAGTCAGGCGCATTCAAAGCGCTAACCTTAGACTTCTGCGAAGCGGTCCGGCTTCCGTTGCCTCCTCTGAGCGCGAAAACGGCAAATGATCTAAGGCAAGTGCTCCCCGACTTTATTCCTCCAAGCAATCCGTTGGACATCACCGCGCAGGCACTGGTCGATCCCGGTCTGTATGAGCGGACATTGCCTCTGATTGCGCAAGACGAGCAATACGGCAGTGTGGTGCTCGCCATCATCTTGACCGATAAGAGCACGAGCGCTCTTAAGTTTCCTCCAATTCTCGATGCGCTGCGCGAACTAGATACCGACAAGCCGGTGATCTTTGCAGCATTGGACGAGGGTGCTGAAATCGCCGCCGAATATGTGGAGGAATTGCGCGCTTTAGGGGTTCCTTTCTTTCCTTCCCCCGAGCGCGCGTTCCGCGCCTTAGCATGCGTCACAGACTCGGCTCGCAAACGCAATCGATCCCGGTCTGTGTCAACGCTCGGACCATGCGAGATTCAGCTTCCGCGCGGTATTCTGACCGAATTCAAGAGCAAACAAATATTGGGCTCTGTGGGCATTCCGATTCCTCGAGGCGCGCTGGCGCAAACGTTACAACAGGCGAAGAGCATTGCAGCAGAAATTCAATATCCAGTCGCGCTGAAGGCCCAGTCGCCGCATGTATCGCACAAGAGCGATGTCGGCGGTGTCGTGCTCAACGTAGCCGGTCCGGATGCGCTAACCGCAGCTTGGACGACTCTGCATGAAAACATCGCCCGAGCTGTACCCGACCTGCTGCTCGATGGTGTACTCGTCGAGCAGATGGGCAACAAAGGCGCGGAACTTATTATTGGCGCCCGCAACGATCCGGAGTGGGGACCGGTGTTGCTGGTCGGTTTTGGAGGCGTGCTTGCCCAGGCACTGCAGGATGTCCGATTGTTGCCGCCCGACCTGGATGTGAGCGCGATCGTCGATGAACTGCTTCAACTAAAGAGCGCAGCCCTGTTGCGCGGCTTTCGTGGCGCGCCGCCGCTCGATATTGATGCTGTTGCCGAACTTGTCCAGCGTGTGGCGAAGCTGATGGCCTCTGCTCCCGAGATACAGGACATCGATATAAACCCGGTTGTGGTTTATCCAAAAGGTCAAGGAGTGATGGCCCTCGATGCGCTGATCGTTACTCGAGCATCTGTGGATTGAACTCATGTCAGAGACAAACGGCCGCTCGGTCAAGATTACGGCATTGCGCGACGCCATTGCTGAGGTCGTACGCGACGGTGACGTTGTGGCCATGGAAGGATTCACGCACCTGATCCCATTCGCGGCCGGTCACGAAGTGATCCGCCAACGCCGTAAGAACTTGACGCTGGTACGTATGACGCCGGACTTAATTTACGACCAGATGATCGGCATGGGGTGCGCTTCGAAGCTGATCTTCTCGTGGGGCGGCAACCCGGGGGTTGGTTCGCTCCATCGTTTTCGTGACGCAATTCAGACGGGCTGGCCCAATACTTTGGAAATCGAAGAGCACAGTCACGCGGACATGGCCGCGCGTTATCAAGCCGGAGCATCGGGATTACCGTTTGCTGTCATTCGCGGATATATCGGTTCGGATTTGCCCAAGTACAACCCGAATATCAAATCCGTGACATGCCCGTTTACCGGCGAAGTCTTGGCGGCCACCCCGGCTTTGAGACCCGATGTTGCCGTCGTCCACGCGCAAAAAGCGGACCGCAACGGCAACGTGCTGATCTATGGCATCATCGGCATTCAAAAGGAAGCTGTGTTGTGCTCAAAGCGGGCGATTGTCACGGTGGAAGAAATCGTAGACGATCTCAACGCGCCGATGAACTCGTGCGTACTGCCGCACTGGTGTGTGACGCATGTCTGTCTAGTTCCCGGAGGAGCGTACCCATCGTACGCGCACGGCTACTACAAACGCGACAACGCATTTTGCAAAGGGTGGGATGCGATCTCGAAAGACCGCCAGACGTTCCTGGACTGGATGGACGTGCACGTGCTTTCGACGTGCGACTTCGCCGAGTTCAGGAAAACTCTCGCCGACTCCGGAGTGACCGCGAATGCCTGAGAACGGGTACACGTCCGACGAGATGATGACAATCGCCGCTGCACGCAAACTGCGAAATAACCACGTCTGTTTCGTAGGAATTGGTAAGCCCAGCGCCGCGGCGAACCTGGCTCGATTAACGCACGCTCCCGAAGTTGTTTTGATCTACGAATCGGGAACCATCGGTGCTAAACCGGATGTGTTGCCGCTGTCTATTGGAGACGGTGAACTAGCGGACACCGCGGATACGGTGGTGTCCGTCCCAGAGATTTTTCGCTATTGGCTGCAGGGTGGGCGAGTCGATGTGGGGTTCCTCGGGGCCGCGCAGATGGACAAATTTGCGAATCTCAACACAACCGCGATCGGCGACTATCGGAGACCCAAAGTTAGATTGCCCGGTGCAGGCGGAGCACCCGAAATTGCAACGTCTGCCAAGGAAGTTTGGATCATTATCAAACAGAACAGGCGTAGCTTCGTTGAACGGCTCGATTTTGCGACGTCGTCGGGTTCGGTGGTTCCGAGTGGACATGGCGGCCGTCGCAACCGCAGACCCATCACCGTAATCACTGATCTTTCAATTCTCGTCTCGCATCCGGAAACGGGCGAGCTTTTACTTTCTTCTGTTCATCCGGGCGTCACGGTGGAACAGGCGAAACAAGCGACAAGCTGGAATTTGCAGGTAAGTCACGATTGCCATCGAACTCCGGAGCCCACAGAATTGGAGCTCAAGACTCTGCGCGATCTGTATGCACGAACCGCCGCCGCTCATGGCATCGCCGGAGAGGGAGAGTAATTTACTGGAGCGTGTGATGAAAACAGAAGAGAGCTCAAAGTTAAATGTGTTGGCCTACCGGCGTTTGGTTGTCGGCACACAGCCGGACTACGATCACGCCGCTTATGAATCCTCCGCCAAGAGATACCCCACGCATCCACTTGTGACGCTTCCGCATACACTGTCGGAGATTACCGGACCTCAGTTCACGCTTGATGACATCGGGCAAGGAGGTTGCGATCTGACCAAAACAGGCTCCGGCGAACCAATCGGGCAACGGATTATCGTAAGCGGCCGAGTATTGGACGAGGACGGGCTTCCCGTTCCGCACACCCTAGTGGAAGTGTGGCAGGCGAATGCGGCCGGCCGGTACCGGCACGAAGGCGACCAGCACGATGCTCCGCTCGATCCGAACTTCACGGGCGACGGGCAAACGTTGACCGATGGCGAGGGGCGATATCGCTTCGTTACGATTAAACCCGGAGCATATCCTTGGCGCAATCATCTGAATGCATGGCGTCCCGCGCATATCCATTTTTCACTGTTTGGGCCAGCCTTCGTCACTCGTCTAGTCACTCAGATGTACTTTCCCGGTGATCCGCTGTTGCCGTTCGATCCTATTTACAACTGCACAGCGGACGAAGAGGCGAGAAGACGTCTTATCTCGAGCTTCGATCTGGACCTCACGATTCCAGACACTGCTCTGGGATTTCGTTTCGACATCGTGTTGCGAGGCAGACACGCCACGCCGATGGAGCTTTGAAAATGCCGGTGTGCGCGAGTACATCGCAGACGGTGGGCCCCTTTTTTCACCTTGGGTTGAGCATGCTGAACGTTTCCGAGCTGGCCGGGCCGAACGTTCGCGGACAGCGCATCACACTCGAAGGCGTTGTACTGGATGGAAATCGACATCCCGTGCCGGATGCTATGGTCGAGATCTGGCAGGCAAACGGCGACGGCAAATATGCTCACGAAGCCGACACCCAGGACAGGCCAATCGATCCCGCCTTCCGCGGGTACGGCCGCGTAGCGACATCCGAAAATGGCTCATTCCGCTTTCAAACGATTCGTCCCGGCCGAGTGCAGGGTCCGCATGGCAGGTTGCAGGCTCCTCATATCGAAGTCTGTGTGTTCATGCGCGGCTTACTGAAACAACTCGTCACGCGCGTCTACTTCGAAGATGATCCAGCCAATGTGGATGACTTCGTCTTGAACCTGGTCGAACCCGGACGCCGCGCGACACTCATGGCCCGCAAGGTTGGAGACGGCGTGCCCGTCTACCGCTGGAATGTCCTGTTGCAACGCGATGATGAAACTGTATTTTTCGACGTTTGACCGCGGCCACACGAATGTCCCTGTTTGATTCCTTGTTCGGCTGTCCTGCAGTCGACCAAGTGTTTGCCGACGCGGCTACCGTGCAGCGCATGCTTGATTTCGAAGCGGCCCTCGTTCGCGCAGAAGGACGCGCGGGAGTAATTCCCGCTTCCGCCGCCGGGCCGGTTCAGTCGATGTGCCAATCGAATTTGTTCGATGTCGGAGCATTGTCTCAGGCCGCCGCTCGCGCGGGTAATTTGGCTATTCCGCTCATAAAAGAGCTCACTGCGAAAGTCGCTGCGTCTGACCAGAATGCGGCTGGCTTCGTACATTGGGGTGCAACCAGCCAGGACGTAATTGACACGGCGATCGTGCTCCAAGTGCGAGATGCCATAAGACTGATCGAGTCCGAGCTTGCGCAGCTTCGCGCGTTGTTATGTGATCTTGCGACACGTCATCGAGCGACACCGATCGCGGGCCGCACCTGGATGCAGCAAGCTGTGCCGATCGTTTTGGGACTGAAGTTCGCCGGCTGGGCTGATGCCCTCGACCGGCATGCAATTCGCCTTTCCCGATCGCGTGAACAAGCCTCCGTGCTCCAGTTCGGCGGTGCGGCCGGAACGCTGGCGAGCCTGAAGGACCAGGGGCTGAACGTCGCCCGAGTTTTGGCTGACGAACTCTCTCTAACGTTGCCTGCCATGCCGTGGCACACACATCGTGATCGCTTTGCCGACGTGGCGACTACTCTTGGACTCCTGACCGGAACACTCGGAAAAATTGGCCGCGACCTCTCGATTCTGTCGCAGACCGAAGTCAGCGAGGTTTTGGAGCCGGAGGGCGCGGGCCGCGGCGGTTCGTCGACGATGCCGCAAAAACGAAATCCGGTGACTGCGGCCGTAGTGTTGGCCGCAGCAACGCGTGTACCCGCACTCGTGAGCACCATGCTGACGGCCATGCTGCAAGAAAATGAACGAGGGTTAGGCGGATGGCATGCAGAATGGGAGACGCTACCCCAAATTGTTCGGTTAAGCGCTGGAGCTTTGCATCATCTGCGCAGCGCGGTAGCCGATCTGGAGATCTGCCCTGATCGCATGCGAAAGAATTTAGATTCCACCTGCGGACTGCTATTCGCTGAGGCGGCCACGATGGCCCTCGCTCCATTCATGGGGAAATCGAAAGCTCACGAAGTCGTCGAATCTTGCGCACGTGACGCACTGTCCGGCCACAAACACGTTCGTGATGTTCTACAAGAGCATCCTATTGTCAGCACGCATCTTTCGATTGCTGAGATTGAACGCCTGTTCAATCCGTTGGCGTATATGGGCGCAGCCGACGAGTTCATCAATCGCGTGGTTTCGGCCAATGAGAGAACTTTCGAACAGCCGGTGAAAACCTAGACGCCATGCCGTTTCTTGACCCAAACCATGGCCGGCTGCATTATCGGCTCGATGGCCCGTCGAATGCTCCCTTGCTGGTGCTATCGAATTCATTGGGCACAGACCTTTCGCTCTGGGATGCTCAGATCTCGGCGTTCACTCGCTCCTTTCGGGTGCTGCGCTACGACACGCGCGGTCATGGTCAATCGTCCGTCACTTCAGAACAGACGACCATCGCGGCGCTAGCTGGGGACGTGATTGCGTTGATCGATGAATTAGGCATTCATCAGTTTTCCTTTTGCGGTATTTCCATCGGCGGCGTCACGGGCATGGTGCTCGGCCTGAAGCACGCCGAACGTTTGCAGGCTCTAGTGCTCGCGAACACAGCGGCACGGATTGGGACAGCGGAGTCCTGGAATGCACGAATCGAAGCCGTGCAGACCAGCGGGATTGAATCAATAATCGACATGATGATGGAGCGATGGTTCACACCTGAGTTTCGCTCCAGTCATAGCATTGATTCTTTCCGCGATTCGCTTGCAAACACCTCGACAGAAGGGTACATCCAGTGCTGTGCAGCTCTGCGAGACGCTGATTTGCGTGAAGCTATTTCAGAAATTCGTGTGCCGACGCTCGTTATCGCCGGCACTCATGACCTGGCCACAACGACCGCGGATGCGCGCTTTCTGGCAGAGATAATTCAAGGCGCTGAATACGTCGAACTCGCCGCGGCTCACTTATCAAATGTTGAAGCCGCCAACGAGTTCTCACAAGTCGTTTTGTCTTTTCTTCTTCGGCAACAGGTGTCCTCAAAGGGCATGGCCGTCAGACGCGCCGTGCTGGGCGATGCTCATATGAATCGTAGTCTCACACAGCTTAACGACTTCAACCGTGAGTTTCAGGATCTGATTACCCGGTACGCGTGGGGTGAGATCTGGACCCGGCCGGGTCTGCCCCGACGCACACGAAGTTTGGTGACTCTTGCAATGCTGGTCGCTCTGAACCGGGGAGAAGAATTGCGGATGCATATACGCGCAGCACTTAACAACGGGGTCACCCGCGAAGAGATCAAAGAACTGCTCTTGCAGAGTGCGATCTATTGCGGAGTGCCTGCGGCCAATGCAGCTTTCCAAGCAGCACAGCAAGTTTTCGCTGAAATTGGGCAGAGTGTGGGTCATCAGGGTATTGGCACCGGACAGAAAATGTGACTGCGCGGTCAAGCGCCTTGCGGGAGAGCGCCCTATGCACTTCAGTTTGCATTCAGCCCCAGATGATCGCGAACACCGCTGCATAACGGAAAGACTTTGCGCACGCGAGGCAACGCGCAGTTAGCTTCGACTTCGGTCCCAGAGCCTTGCAACTGATCGCTCCCGCTCAATTGTGTCCTGTGTGTTCATCCATTCCGCCCCAGCGCTCTCTCGGGCACAGCTTCGCTTCCATCAGAAGGTGATGTGCTGCGCTTGAGCTAATGCATACAGTGTTGAATGATTTCGCCGATCAAGACTGTTCACGTTTCACCCGGCAATATACCCACTGGAAACTTTCTGTGCTTCCCGAGCCATCGACTCGCCGCCGCAAAAAGCCGTTCATACCGCCCGACATTGCTGTTCCCAATTCTGGTGGGCAAAACTGGTTCACCATGAACTGTCGTTGATGAGGGCTCTGCAAATAGTGGACCGTGAAGAACGTGTTTCGGCAAAACACACGAAAGGCCGGCTTATAGATCTTCCGGACTTCTGCGAAGCAGTTGAGCTGCCTGGCTAACAATACTCGACCGAGCGCTTGATTCCGATCATCATTCTCTGAGTTCTTCGCGATAGCACTCACGAGTGGTCGGCTTATTTTTGACTTCACCTGTAAAGATGCTTACAAGACTTACATGACTGGTTTCATCCCCGCTTCGGTTAGGCGCAGACTTCCGCGTAACGGGGGCGCCCCCGCACATCTTAAGACGGTGTTGTTAAGGACACGCCAAACCGCGTCTATGTTTGAATTCGCCTACCAGGCGCGCATCGCGGTCGAGCGCATTCGATTCGCGATTCGCCAAACTGACCAAATTGCAGCAAATCAGCCCGTCCTGCAGGAGGTCGGAATGCAATTGCTTGACGCATTGGATCGGCTCGAAATGGCAGAACGGCATTTTCAAGAACTTTTTCGACATCGTGTCTGCCGCTTGGAGCAAGTCAAATCCGTAGGGAATGGAACTCGGGAAGTCGGCCGCTATAAATCCGAAACCGAGTAGTGGACGTGCATTCCCCAACCGTCACTAAGTCCAGCGCAACAAGTTCGGTATCCTCGATGTTCAGAGGGAGAGCCGACGAAAATATGGCGCGGAGACGCGGGCAGCGCGACGGTTGGCTTCACGAGAAGAACGGCACCTGGCTGCTGACCTATCGCATTTATCGCTGGGATGCGGAAAAGCGAAAGTCCGTTCCCGCGCGACCCACCGTGTCGATCGGCCCCGCCGAGGGTCCAGGAAAGCTTACCCGGAAACAAGCCGAGCGATTTGCGTGGGACCACTTTCTCGGAAAAATCGACAATACGGCGCTTCATCCCAAGTCCACGATGACTCTGGATGAGTTCTGGAACGCGAAGTTTAAGACGCAGGTGCTGCCCAAACTGAAAAAGGCCACTCGCAATCAATACGGTAATCTCTGGAAGAACTGGATACAACCCGCAGTGAGTAATGTGAGGCTATTTGAGCTTTCTCCCGACCACGCAGAAACGATCGTTGGCAACGTAGTGGCGTCCGGGCGTTCCAGCGCAACAGCAAAGCACGTCCGAAAAGTTTTATCGGCTGTGTTCTCTCATGCCAAGCGCGTACAGTGCGCCGCCGGCGATAATCCGGCGAGCCTCATCGGGCGAATGGAGATACAACCTGCGCGCGAAGTTCACGCTCTGACGTGGGAGCAATGTGAGAAGCTGTTGCCATCGCTTCCATCAGCGCCTTATTATGCCCGAGAAATGGCGTTGCTTTCCATTGCGACGAGCATGAATGCTTCCGAAATGCGCGGGCTGAAATGGAAGCATCTGAACCTGACGCCGGAATGGTCTCCCCTCGATGGAGATGTGATTCCACCGCTCCACATCGCGGTCCGGGACCACTATTACCAGAATGAGCGCGGTTCGCTAAAGGCGGGAAAACGCAAGAGGTTGCTGCCGATTTCGGAAATCGTTTTGCGAATGTTTCTGGAGATCCGCGCTCATTCACGATTTACCAATCCGAACGATCCGGTATTCGCCTCTCGAAACGGAACGCCGGTGAATGAGAACAATATGGCCAAGCGAATTCTTAAGCCGATCGGCACTGCTCTCGATATGCCTTGGCTTTCCTGGCACGCATTTCGACACACCCACTCGACTCTGACGAAGACGCTCCAGATGCATGTGAATGACCGGATGGCGTTAATGGGCCATGCGTCCGCCGAAATGACGGACCGGTACACACATGAGGATCGCGAGAGGATGAGGGCCGGCGTAGAAGCAATTTCGAGCCGTATTTGGAAGCCGGAAACAGCAGCTAATGTCATCGACATCGCGAGCATTCGCAAGCAGAAAAAGAACAATTCTGGCAACCAATTGGCAACCGGACCAAGTTGTGTCGCAGATAACAAGTAAGTTGTCTGGATAGAGCGTTTGCCTCCGGAGCAAAAGGTCGTAGGTTCGAATCCTACCGGGCGTACCAAATCACTGAAGGTAGAGCGTTTAAACGAATCGAGCAACATCGCCGATGTTTGCCATTAGCAAACGATCTAGCCGGCTGGGCATTTCCGCTTTAGATCGATACTAAATACTTCGCCGTTAGGGCGGATCTATTCGCGGTTGAGGGTGCGACTCGTATCACAGGCTCGCGATCACTCTGAGTACTGCAAGCCGATTTCTTGACATGTGGCTCTGTGGTGGTGAGCAGTTCCACTTGATTAGTCTTCACGGGAGCTTTTGACAAGCCAGGCTCGACCAATGAAAATTGAAAGGCGCGGCGTCAAAATGGGGCACCTATTCTTTACATTCGTTACCGCCTCGTTGGTTCCCTTCCGGAAGTGAGGGACTCCCCGTACAACAACGCTTTTTGAGTTCCGGCGAAGAAGATTTCAAGAGGTTTCTACGTCGTGTCTCCATCGAAGTGCGGCGCATTCGTGTGCGCCCACTGCAAAACCGGCCCTCTCTCCGTCGTCAAAACCGGCGCTCTGCGGTCGTTTTGAATCGGCGCTAACAAGTGCCGCTAAACACAACCACGCGCCACGCTCGCGCGCGATCTTTCCAGCCTTGATAATCCCGGAAGCCGATCGGTGACTTAACTGCTGACGAACACTATCTGCCCCCTTGCCGCTCGGAGCGCATTTTAGGACCAACCCTTGAGGACCACGAGTCCGGCGAAGGGGCGTAGAATTGATGGCGCGGACGCAGAAGCTATTCACTATAAGCGAGTAGCCTCTTCAAAAAAAGGTACTTGGAGGAAAGCTCCTATATGCCAACACCAGACATTACAGGCGGTACCGATTGCGAGGAATCGCCGAAGAGCAAAGCAGTTGCAGAAAGCTTGCAGAAGCTGGTGCATAAGGCCTTCGACAGCGCCGGTCCTAAAGGTCAATCGGTCAAGAACTTCCTGAACGGAACATGGCTGGGGGAACCCTTGCATGTAGTTCTCACGGATCTTCCGATCGGAGCTTGGACAACGGCTCTGGTGTTCGACGCCTTGGAAATGGCCAGTCATCGCGACGCCTTCGCCACCGCTGCCGATACTTCTGTGGCAGTCGGTCTAGTGGGCGCGCTCGGTGCAGCTGTAACGGGCGCGACCGACTGGCAGGATGCGGATGCTCCAGCTCGGCGTTCGGGCATGATTCACGGCGTCTTGAACCTGAGTGGAGCCGCGCTGTTCGCGACCTCACTGATTGCCCGCAGACGCAAGTCGCGAAATGTAGGCCGGATATTGGGGGCCCTGGGATACGGCGTGATGGCCTTCGCGGCGCATCTGGGCGGGAAGATGGTTTACGAATACCGAGTGGGCGTCGACCGTACCGACGGCCAAACTTTTCCCGACGACTTTGTGTCCGTGCTGGGAGAGGCCGACCTGGGAGAGGCGCAGCCGAAGCGCGCTGTGCACGACGGCGTTCCGATCCTGTTGGTGCGCCGTGGCGCCCGGATCTTCGCCTTGGCCGAGACGTGCTCGCATTTCAACGGTCCGCTCTCTGAGGGCACGCTTGTGGGTGACAGCATTGTGTGTCCCTGGCATCACTCGCGATTCGGACTGGAAGACGGCCGCGTGCTCGATGGGCCGGCTGTACATCCGCAGCCGTGTCTCGAAACCCGGGTTCGCGATGGCCACATTGAGGTACGGAAACCACCCTCCAAAACGATGTCTCCGATACCGGCAGCGAAGTCGTAGTAAAAGAGCGAGGAAGGGCAATGGCACACGAGTTCAAAGTAGGCGAGCACGTAGAGTGGAACTCGGAAGCGGGGCGCGTTCGAGGAACGATCACGAAGAAGCATACCTCCGAAATCACATTCAAGGGGTACACGGTCCACGCTTCAAAAGAGGAGCCGCAGTATGAGATCCAGAGCGATACGACCGATCACTTGCCTATGCACAAAGGCTCGGCTCTCACGAAAATCTGAGGTGAGGAATGGAGATTCTGCTCAAAAGAGCCTATGAAAAGCCGAACGCGAAAGACGGGTTTCGAGTCCTGGTAGACCGGCTGTGGCCGCGCGGCGTAAAGAAGACCGAGCTCCACCTGGATGCGTGGGCAAAGGACATCGCGCCCAGCACACAGCTACGAAAATGGTTTGGCCATGATCCGAAGCGTTGGACCGAGTTCTGCAAGCGTTACAAATTGGAGTTAAAGAATCCAGAGGTGCAAGCGACGATCACCAGGACTATTCAGGCGGCACGGGACCGGTCCGCGATGACGCTGATCTACGGAGCGAAGGACACGGAGCACAATGAAGCAATCGTGCTGCTGCCTATCTTCAGGCGCGTCGCGTCGCGAGAATCCGGCGCTTCACACATACGCGAAAGCAGCGGCTAGGTGCCCAAAAAAAGCGTGACCGCAGCTTTGGATTTCTGAGATCCCAATGACGCGATCCGCTGCGGCATCCATTGGTGCTTCGGAAGCACGATATGAGATAGGCCTAGCAAACGCCGTACCGCCTGGACGTCACTGTGAGCGCGCTGCGGAGGTTATCGACAAATGTCGTGGACGTGCTCACGCCTGAAGGTGAATATGTCCGTATCCTGGACGGATTCCGAAGATCCGTGATCGTGCGCGTTGCGCAAACACAACCGGCCGGGCTCACGGTTGCGCTTCACGGTTGCGACGGCTCTGACGAGCAGACACCGGCTCTTGCGCTCGTACGCCGGATTCTTGGAGTCGAACGCGTACTTTCGCACTTCTATCGTGCAGCAGAGGATATTCCATGGCTGTGGCCGTTAGCTGTCCGTATGCGCGGCGTAAAACCTCCTCGCTATCCAACGTTATGGGAGGCATGCGTGAACGCAATCGTCTTTCAACAGATGAGCCTCTTTGCTGCGAGTTCGATTGCAAGGCGGACAATTCTAGCCCTCGGTTCGCCTGTTACATGTAGGGGCACAACACTCCACGCGTTTCCGGGCGCAGAGATTTTCCAGGCTGCGAACGATGACATTCTCCTGGCGGGGGGCTTGAGTGCGAACAAGTTGTCGACACTGAGGCGCGTGGCGGACGCGCTACTCTCCGGCACCCTGAACGAAGCAGTGCTGGAGGAGCGTTCGAGTGAGGAAGCCGCGCGGTTGCTATGCGGCATCAAGGGGATCGGACCCTGGACGGCGACGGTGATTCTGCTGCGCGGCTTAGGCCGCCTCGACGTCTTTCCGATGAACGACTCGAGCGTTGCTCGCAATCTGGCCTTCGTCGCAGGAGCCATTCCGCTCGATATCGACCGCGTTCTCACCGCGCTCGGTCCCGAGCGTGGCATGCTCTACTACCACCTTCTGCTCGCGCGACTGGATGCGCGTGGCGAAATAGGCCGCGCTTCGTATGGTTCGGAAGAGCTTACAGATGTACCGTGACTAACGTTCCATCACGAGTCATCAGTCCGAAACCCTCTGTGATGATCGGCGTGCTGCTGATCGTGCTTGCTTTCTTATGTGTCGCTGTCATGAGCGCGTTCGCTAAGGCGGCAACAGGCATCGCCACCAGCACGTTGGTCTTCTTTCAGAATGCGATCGCACTTCTGCTGTTTGCTCCATGGGCGGTGAGTCGCGGTTTATCCCCGCTGAAAACCAAGCGTATTTGGCTCCACATCCTGCGGGGTCTTGCAGGGCTCCTTTCGCAGGCGCTCATGTTTGCGGCTGTGAAGAAAATGCCATTGATGAACGCCGTCCTGTTGACCAACTCTGCGCCGCTCTTTATTCCTCTGATTGCCTGGGTGTGGTTGAAGGAAAAGGTGGGCATGGTTGTCTGGGCAAGCCTCTTCATTGGTTTCGTCGGAATCTTGCTGATCTTAAAACCGGGCGTACAGATGCTCGCCGATCCTACTGCTCTCATCGCTATCAGTGCGGCACTTTTCTCGGCCTTTGCGCTTGTGGCGGTCAATCAACTATCGCGAGACGAGCCCGTTAAGCGCATCCTTTTCTATTATTTTCTGATCTCTTCGGTCGCCACTGCTCCTTTTGCTCTGCTGTTCTGGAAAGCCGCCAGCTTAAAGGAATGGCTCTATTTGGCAGCTATCGGAATCCTGATGGCGGCAGCCCAGTTGTTGATTATCCTTGCGTACCAACATGCCACGGCAACGAGCATCGCGCCTTTCAATTACTGCGTGGTCATCTTCTCGGGATTGATTGGGTGGTTCGTATGGAAGAACGAGCCTACCCTGTTATCTCTTCTGGGAGTCGTCCTCGTCACAGCGGGCGGGGTGCTTAGTACAAAGTTCGGCGGCCCGAACTCGCGAGGTCATTTAGGCTGGATAGGCCACTGGAACTTGCGCTTTCATCGCATTGAGCCGATGATTGCACCACCGCAGGCCCGCGCCTAAGGTAGCTGGCGCTGTGAACCCGGCGAGCCGCCATGAGACCGTGAAGATAGCTCTGGAGACGCGCAATGATTTCATTCGATGCGGCCCATGCGGCCGTGCACTACCCCGCGGATCGCCGGTTTCGCGTCTGGATTCGGCCCTCGTTCCTGATCGCTGCGGCCGTCCTAGTGCTGCTGCCGATTCTTGCGGCATGGATTGAATTTCTTGTTGCGGGTCTCCCTTATATTCCGCCTCTCCCGCAGATCGATCCCAACAACTTTGCCGGTCCGCATGGGTTTCCGCTGTGGGTGCGCTACTGCCACTTCTTCAACTTTCTTTTTGTGATGATGCTGATTCGGAGCGGTCTGTCGATCCTGGTCGATCATCCTCGCCTGTACTTCAACAACGACTGCACACCGGGCAGCGAGTGGATCCGGTTCACGCCGATCCACGTTCCGAACGATCGGGTCTGGACTGCGAAGGACGATGCTCGCTACATCTCGCCTATAGTCGCCACACCAGGCTACCGGCACACCGTCGGCGTTGCCCGGTCGTGGCACTTTCTCAACGTCTACGGGTTCATCATCACGGGTGTTTTCTTTGTGATCATGCTGTTCGATACGGAGCAGTGGCGGCGACTGGTTCCACAATCCACACTCGTGCTGCTGCAGGCCTGGAATACCTGGGTCCACTACGCCACTCTTCACTTGCCGCCTGAGCCCAACGGATTTTATGGCTACAACGCGCTGCAGCAGATCGCCTATTTTGCGGTCGTCTTTGTATTCGGCCCGATGGCCATCCTGTCCGGCATTGCTATGTCGCCGGCTGTGGTGAATCGCTTCCCCCGCTATGCGAAGCTCTTCGGCGGCAGGCAATCGGGGCGTTCCATTCACTTTCTAACGATGCTCAGTTTCTTTGCGTTCATCGTCGTGCATGTGACGCTGGTCGCGATGACGGGCTTCGTTCGCAATATGAACCACATCGTCATGGGTACCGACGATCAGAATCACATCGGAATGATTCTGGGCTTCGCCGGCATCGGCGTGGTCATTCTTTCGTGGGTTGCGGCGCATTACGTCTCATGGTTCTTCCCTCGTGTCTTGCAGCACGTGCAGAAGTTCATCACCTACCCGTTGCTGCTGGCTACGCTGAATCGCCTCACGCCAAGTCAGCACTACACGGAGAAGGACATTTCGCCCCGATTCTGGCCAAACGGCAAAATGCCGGTCCGCGAGGATTGGAAGCGCCTCGCCCAGGGAGGATTCCGGGAATTTAAGCTGAAGGTCGGCGGTCTGGTTGACAATCCGGTCGAGCTTTCTCTCGAAGATATCGATCGACTGGGGAAGACCGAAGAGATCACCATGCATCACTGCATCCAGGGCTGGACGGGCATTGCCAAATGGGGAGGACTTCCCATAAAGTCTCTCGTCGAACTCGTCCGGCCGAGGCCGAATGCCAAGGTTGTCGCGTTCTTCTCGTTTGGCGGATCGCTCTTACGGCGACATGTATTACGACACCCAAAGCCTCGAAAATGTACTCCAGGCGCAATGCCTGCTTGCCTCAGAGATGAATGGCAAGCCACTGACGGAGGTCTATGGAGCTCCACTGCGGCTGCGGGTTGAAAACCAGCTTGGCTACAAAATGGTCAAGTGGATCGAGCGGATCGAATTCATCGAATCGGAGAAGACCGTCGGGCTCGGCGAGGGCGGCAAAAACGAAGATGACGAATACTTCGATCTGCTTCCGAACATCTAAATGACCTCGGAAAGGGATCTCCAACATACCGGGTTCGAGCACGCCGCTGTGCTCCTTACGCATCTGCGGGTGGCGGTGGCTGCTGAACCACCTCCCGCCCCGCCTCGTGTGGGCCGTCTATGTCGGCACCAACGGCTTCGTCACGATTGGGCTGCTCGCCTTGCTTGCCGTCGTTACAGATAGCCCATTTGTCTTTCCCTCGCTCAGTCCCACTGCATATCTCTTCTTCTTCTCGCCGTTGGCAGAGGCCTCCAGCCCTCGTAACACCATCCTGGGCCATGCGATCGGACTCATCTGCGGCTATGCTGCCTTCGCCATTACGGCGGGCCTCGGGCCACCTTTCGCCACGCACGGCGGTGTCCATGCACCGAGAGTTCTGGCCGCCGCGCTCTCCCTTTCAGGTACAGGCGCTCTGATGGCGCTGTTCCGGGTTAGTAATCCGCCCGCGGGAGCGACCACGCTCATCGTGTCTCTCGGCATCATCTCCCACCCGAAAGAACTTGTTGTTATCGAGATCGCAGTGATTCTGCTTACGGCACAGGCTTTAGTGATCAATGGCATCGCAGGGATTTCTTATCCGCTATGGAGAGGTCACGTATCGGGTGCAACGATTGCTCCCGCAAAAGAAACAATGCGCTACAGAGATGCCTCGCGGGACTGATTTCCCCTGCTCCTCGGGTCATAGTCGATCTCACCAGACCAACTCTCGGTCCTCAATATCTTCACAAACGAGGTACAGCCCCGGTCAGCGGGACAATTGAATTGGAGGACCTATGAACGCGTCGTTCGATCTGGTCGTGATTGGAACGGGAGAAGCTGGTTCCACAGCGGCAGCGCGCTGCGCCGCCTCAGGATGGCACGTCGCGATTGTAGATTCGCGCCCCTATGGCGGAACGTGCGCCTTGCGTGGATGCGATCCGAAGAGAGTGCTTAGCGGTGCAGCCGAGATCATCGATTGGGAGCACCGAATGCAGGGAAAGGGCATTCAAAGCAATCACACGGTTATCAACTGGCCGGAACTGATGCGATTTAAACGCACCTTCACCGATCCGTTTCCGAAGACCAGAGAGGACAGCCTGAAGCAAGCCAGCATTGCGGCCTTCCACGGTTCCGCGAGATTCACGGCCAAGAACGCGTTGAGGGTGGGCGATGACGTTCTCGAGGCCAAACACGTGATGGTGGCGGTCGGGGCTTGGCCCGCGAAGTTGAATATTCCTGGCGAGGAGCACCTCACTCGCAGCGATCAGTTTTTGGAACTGGATCGACTCCCAAAGCGGATATTGTTCGTCGGCGGAGGTTATATTGCGTTCGAGCTTTCGCACGTGGCTGCTCGGGCCGGAGCGCAAGTGACGGTCCTGCACCAGGGCGAGCGCCCGCTCGAGAGCTTCGATCCCGATCTGGTGGCCCGGTTGTTGGAAAGGACGCAGGCTATCGGAATCGATGTGCATACCAAAACGAAAGTGATCGCGGTGGAGGAGAGCGCCGGCTATTTCAGTGTGCGGACCTTGGCTGGTCCGGCGTTCGAAGCCGATCTCGTAGTGCATGCTGCTGGACGCACGCCCGAGATCGCCGAATTGAATTTACCAGCGGCTGGCGTGGAGTTCGATTCTCATGGCGTGAAAGTGAACGAATTCCTGCAGAGCGTTTCGAATCCCACGGTATATGCGGCAGGGGACGCAGCAAATAGCGGCGGCTGGCCTAATACGCCCGGCGCAGAATACGAAGCGACACTGGCTGCACGCAATTTGCTTGAGGGCAACAAGTACACAACCAACTTCCTCGGCTCGGCGAGCGTAGTATTCACGGTGCCCCCCTTGGCGCGTGTGGGGATGCTCGAGGAAGATGCCCGGCGGCAGGGCTTGAAGTTCAAGGTGAATCACGCGGATGCCGCAAGCTGGTATTCGGCGCGCCGGGTGGCGGAGCCGTGTGCGGCATTTAAGACCCTGGTGGAAGAAAGCACCGGTCGAATTCTGGGCGCGCACCTGATCGGGCCGCAAGCGGAAGAGCTCGCGAATGTATTCGTATTGGCAATGCACGCCGGTTTATCCGCGGACACTTTGAAAGAGAGCATGTTTGCGTACCCCACGCAGGCATCGAACTTGCAGTGGATGCTTTAGAACTGCTTCTGCTCCGTGAAAAGAAGTGGGCGCGGCACTCCGATCTAATCCAATTAACGAGCAGAGCGAACGGGTGGTGGTAAAACACTGGTCCTGACTTCGAGGAGATATTAGGAGGCATCAATATGGCAAGAGCGACGGCTACAGAAATGAAAACGATCCAGGAATACCTGGGACCCAAGGCCGAATACTTGCTTACATTCAGTAGTCCCAAAATCTCGCGTGAGCGGCTGCACTTGCCGGGACCCGATGCCGTGGACCGCCTGTATTCGGGTTCCGATCGGAACAACCGTGTGCTGGGTAACCTGCAGCGCATATTCGAACACGGCCGGCTCGGACACAGCGGTTATTTATCGATTCTCCCTGTTGACCAGGGAGTAGAACACTCAGCGGGTGCAAGCTTCGCGAAAAATCCCGATTACTTCGACCCGGAAAACGTCGTGACTCTCGCGATCGAAGGCGGCTGCAACGCTGTCGCTTCGACCTTTGGAGTGCTGGGAGCCGTTGCGCGGAAATACGCCCACAAAATTCCGTTCATTGTAAAGCTTAATCACAACGAGCTCCTGAGCTACCCAAACAAGTTCGATCAAGTCATGTTTGGCACCGTCAAACAGGCGCTGGAGATGGGAGGGGCAGCAGTCGGAGCGACCATCTATTTCGGATCGGAGGAGAGTTCGCGGCAGATTGTGGAGGTCAGCCGCGCCTTCGCCATCGCGCACGAACTGGGCATGGCGGCCGTGCTGTGGTGCTACGTCCGCAACAAAGCGTTCAAACAGGACAAGGACTACGATGTTTCGGCTGACCTGACGGGTCAGGCAAACCACCTGGGGGCCACCATACAAGCCGACATCATCAAGCAAAGCTGCCGGAAAACAACGGGGGATATAAAGCGATGAATAGCGGTAATGCAAACTACGGGAAGTACGACGAGCGCATGTATACGGAACTCAGCAGCGATCATCCCATCGATCTGTGCCGGTATCAGGTCGCAAACTGTTACATGGGTCGCGCGGGATTGATCAACAGCGGCGGCGCCTCGGGCCACGATGATTTTTCGCGAGCGATCACAACGGCCGTAATCAACAAACGAGCAGGCGGCACGGGTTTGATTTCAGGCCGAAAAGTGTTTCAACGGTCCAGGCAGGAGGGCATCGCGTTGCTCCACGCGATCCAGGATGTCTATCTTTCGCCCGAGATAGATGTCCCATGACTCTCTTGCTCTGAGAAAAATACGAGTGAGTAATGATATTAATTTCGGAACCGGTTCGCTTGGGAGTGCGGCACGCTGACGGCCACCGCAAGTGGTCCGGAGCTGTTGACGGTTTCGAACGCAGTCTCAAGGTGATCGCGTGAAGGCGCTCGATCCCGAGGTGATTGGGCGCGAAGTCGTCACCGCCGACCTCGACATTCGCGAAGGCCGGTTCCAGCGCTGGCTATCTCTGATCGCTGGCCTCTCGAGCCTCCTGGCGGGCCTCGAAGTGTCTTACGAGCACTACAGGGGAAGCTACAGCAATCGCGTGATGTACACGCCCGTGATCCTGGCTCTCGCTTTTTCTGTCGGATTTTTTCCGGAGGAGAAGGAGCAGTTCGAAAATCGCTACGGCAAGATAAATCCGCGTGCGCCGGAGGTGATACGAACGGTGGAGCAAACCGGGCATTACTTCGGCGCGAGCTCTCTATCTCACGTTCCAGCCCGTTACCGCGGCAGCGAGTATGTCGACTGGTTGCGCAGGTGGGATGTGTATCACGCCATGATCGCAGGGGTGCCGTGTGCGGCGGGAGTTGCGGCGTTCAACTTGGTTCGACCGCAATCGGCTAAACCTTTTGCCGATGATGCACAAAACCTCATTCGCGAACTGATTCCGCACTTGCGACGTGTTTTGCAGATTCACAACAGAAACGAGACACTCGGCGCCCTCTTCGACGCTGGAAAGATTGCGCTCGACGCGCTGGACGCTGCAGTTGTCATCGTCGACGAAGAGGCGCGCATCCTTATGGCCAGCGGGCAGGCTGAAGACCTTTTGTCCAAGCAGCGAGGTCTTGCGGCATGTGGCGGCAAGCTGAGGACCACGCATGCTTCGGAGGCTAGCCGTTTGGACAAACTGGTCCGCTCAGCCGCACTGAGCGAACGCGGAAATAAAATAGGTTACGGCGGAGTGATGAGAATCGACGTTGAGACGGGCTCGGAAATCGCGCCCTCCTGTTCGAGCTTCAAAAGGGCCGGGTAAAGCGTTCCGTACTTTAGCGATAAACGATCTCCGCTCGTTTGCTCGATACGGCGTGCGATGCCATACCCATGCAGAGGTCCCAATGTATCGAGCGTTTTCAAGATCATCAGGTCTAAGGTGCCCTGCCATACGTCTGTTTTGTTCTTAGACCGTCTGTCGTCCGGCATGTGTCTCCTATTGACGATCCATAGGAGAAAAGATACCATACAGTAGCTATTGGTTGCCAATAGGAAATAGCGAGCCGCGCGAACCCGGCGAGCGAGTTTTGTCTTGTTGGTCGGCCATCCGGACAGAACTCCGGCGATGCCAAAACGCGAGTGGTCGCCCAGTATTTAGGAATCGATCGGCCGAAAGGTTGTTCGGACGCGAGTTCCCGAAGGAAGTGCGACATCAGGATCGTGCTTTGCGATGAATGCGCTTCATATAGGATTGGAGATTCGCCGCACTGCTCTCATGTCCAGAACGCCTAGACGAGTGCTGCTTGCGAAGTGCCGCTTACCAAGATGTTTGTTGTTTCCGGTTCTGCGGTTTCAGGACTTGCCGTCGAGTGTCCTGTGGCTTCGCCCACCTTCTTTTCCGAATTTTGATTTAGTTAACTGGCGTTCGCCTGTTGCTTCGATTCCTTTTTCTTCCTTCTAGTCGGCACAGCATCGGGGTAAAGCGCCCTGGCGGACGGCACTCTCCAGTTCTAAAGTCCTGCGGGTTTCGGTTTCCCTCCGACATTGACGGCGCAAGCGCCTCTTGAAAAGACGCAAACAACTCGTCCGGACCCTCGCGAAAACTGTCTCGCTGGCCTGGGGAGCGGACCCACTCGCTTTTCGGGTGCCCGACAGAAGGGCGAGAAAAGGAGAATCGCAAATGTACAAGAACGCAGTCAACCTAATCGGCTTCCTGGGAAAAGACGCTGAAGTCAAAGCCGCTCAGGACAACGGCACGAATTTCACCGTGCTCAGCCTGGCCACAAAGGAGAGCTGGAAAAAACAAACAAACGAATGAATGGGAATCGCGCACTGAGTGGCATCGCATTCTGGTTTTCGCCAAGCTCGGAGATTTCGCTGCGACGCTCACCAAACGCGCTCACATTGAAGTAGAGGGCACGCTTCGTAGCCGCGAGCAGACGCTAGAGCTGAAAGGCAGCTCTAAGAAGAAGCCGGAAACGAAAAACGTCCGATCCTGGTTTGTTCGTGCCGAATCCATTCGCAAGCTCGATCGCGCCGAGAAAGCCGGTGAAGATGCTGGCGTGGATGACGTTCCCTTTTGATTCAATCCGGAGAGCGGCCCTACTCCGCCGCTCTTTTTATTACTTCCGGGATCGCTGAATAGAAGAAAGCGCTGGTGCAGCGGTTGCTCGTGTTGCTTTGACTCGCTTCCTCGGCGGAGGTCTTATAGGCCGGACAACCCACAGCTGCGATTCAGAACGGCGTCCCGTCTTTATCAAATCTGGGTGGCCTAAAATTGGCCTAAGACAATACAAATCGTCTTCCGCGATTGCAAACAGAGCACTTACACTCCGTGATCATTTGCCTCCGGAGCAGAAGGTCGCTGGTTCGAGTCCAGCCGGGCGCACCAAATCACTGAAGGTAGAGCCCTTAAACGAATCGAGCAACATCGCCGATGTTTGCCATTAGCAAATGATCTAGCCGCGGCAACTATTCGACTCTGCACGCTTGTTCTGTTGCCAAATCGAGCTAACGCTCCGCATTCCGCGTGAGTAATCCCGGCTCTTCGAAAGCAAGAGCTATATGCAGCACTGCCCCGATCTCTCTGGACGCAGACGGAGCCGTAGGAGCCGCACTCCGGAGCGGCATCATTCCCAAGCCACGCCCACCAGGACAGGGCATCTCGCGAACTTCGAAGAGGGAAGTATTTGGCCGTTGCGTAGAAAGACGAACTCTTGACGAACGCTTGCTTGACCTCGTCAGCCATTTCGGATAGCATCTCATTCAATCGATTTTTACTAGCTCACTAGCTCACCCAATCCGAGCGTAAGCACTCTTACCTTCGAGCGCCTCGGACCGCGGTCGCTTAACCATCAAATGGACTTTGCTTTCGCACCAGGAACAACCGACCCAGACGGGCGTTTGCGACGTATGCTCACGGCCCGCACGACCACGACGCGGATTTCGAAGTCGGGCGTCGACAGCGTTGCCGATTTTCTACAGGAAATGGTTTCGTCGTCGTTGGTAGGTGGCAACCTCCTCGGTGGTTCACACGCCAGCGACGAAGGCTTTCTTTTCTTGCCTCTCGACAGCACGACGACGACGTTGCCCATCGACTTCGACATGCTAGTCACTGTCGACTCCAGCCAAACGATGAATATCCCCGCCGCCGTAAGAAACCCAACCACCAGCTTTCACTTCAGGGGCTGTGCGATAGGTTCGGATGATTCGCTGCCCTTCCTCACACTGCTCAAGCACGCACTCGACAACCCGCAATCGGTGACTGCCCCCAAATACTTCCATGGCCTTTTTGAATTTATTGGGCAGGGAATCTTTGAATGCATGGCGTATGGCTACCGGATCATGAGCAAAACGGCCCATAAGACGCGCGCTGCTCTCATCGCGGACTACAAGGCGGCCGGGTTCACACAAGATCTCGACGGTACTGCTGTGCCCGACGCGAACTGGTCGACATGGGTGAAGGCCAAGCTCAAGTTAGCCCCCGCGATAAAGGACAAGGTACAGTTTGACGTTCCGGTAAAAATCAACCCAGCGACAGGCGGAGTCAGCGCCATCTCGAATTTGAATGGCCAATGCCGCGGTTGAAGATCGAGTATTCGGTTATGTCAGGTTTCAGCTCAACAGCGAGTTGCGGAATTGTGTGCTCGACAGTCTTGGCTTCGCCGGCAGGAACTTTGACGGTGCGATCGTATTCGCGAGTCGTCAGTTGGCCCTGCACGAACAGATGCGCGCCTTTGACGAGCCGATCGGTCATTTGCGAAGCCCTCGCCGGAACGCGGCGACGTTATGCCGCTAGTCTTCCCTCATTCTCGACCTTCTGCTTGAAACTTGAGGTCAGCCACGTCGAGGGCCACTAGCTCGGAGCGTCGAAATGCTCCAGCGAAGCCAATCAGGAGCAATGCTCGATCTCGTATTCCTTGTGGATTAGGGGATGTTGAGTTCGAAAGTCTGCCCAATCTGTGGAGGCCAGCAATGGTTCTCGCCTTCGCAGCTAATTTTCGGGCTGGCAGCATTCCGTCGAGTGCTGCGCACCGGGTATTTCGACACTCCACCGATATAGCCGATTATGGCTTGGCCGTCCCAGAGCTGCCGGCCATCTTCAGGAACGCCGGAAGCTGTTGCTCGAGGATCGGGTTCAGTTGGTTCAGCTGATCGTTGAACTGTCCCGAGAGAGTGTTAAACACGTCATAGGATTGTTTCGTTGGCACCGCATCAGCGCTCTCGACGACGGTCGTCAATGCAGCCAAGCGGATATTCAGCGTCTTGGGGTGAGACATCATGGAGTCCACCGGATTGATCATCCGGACAAGATTGCTCTGCACGGCAACGAGTGCCGCATCGAGCTTCGTGGCCGTTTCCTGCACCTCCGGATGCCCTTGCGCCTTCTGAGCCGCTTGCTTTACCTGTTTACGCGCACTCTCAATATTGTGGACCGTGTCGGTGACCCTGTTGATCTCGTCCCGAATTTTGATCGTGAGGTCGAATTCCTTCTGGAGATCCTCCTCTGACACGCTCACTCGCGGATCTTCACGGATCGTGAACGGCTGCTCATAATCCTGTCCATTGACGTGCAGACGCACCGTATAGGAACCCGGTACGGCTACAGGCGCGCGGGCGGATGCCCACTCTACGGGAGAAAAACCTCCGAGCGGGAGTTGCCGAGCATTGGGATAATCCATATTCCAGACGAAGCGATCCGTACCCACCCCTGACGGAACGCGTGGCCCCTCGCCTGCTTCGTCACTGAACCTCTTGATCACCCTCCCCGCGGAATCCACGAATGTTAATGTCACGGGTCCTTCCGGCGTCTCCTTCAGGTAATACGTGACCGTCGCCCCTTTGTTGGGATTCATTCCCGCATTTAGAAACGTCGGGGTCATGGTCCCGTCCGCTTCCCGCGTCTCATGCAGCGCGATCCCATCCCCCATAATCCGCAGTTCGTCCGGACCGAATTTCTCCATCTGGGAAGCTCCTCCGCCTCCGAAGCCTCCAGCCAGCGAACGATACGCCACCGGTACCGTGAACAGATGCACCGAAGACTCCGTCACTTCCGGCGTGATCTGCCGCAACGGACTGATGTCATCGAGGATCCAGAATGCGCGTCCATGGGTTGCGGCGATCAGATCGTTGTCTTTCACTCTCAGGTCGCGCACCGCCACCGCCGGCATGTTGCGTTTCAGCGACTGCCAGTGCTCGCCCGCATCGAAGCTGACGTACACGCCCCCCTCGGTTCCGCCATACAACAATCTCGGATTCACCGGATCTTCGCGAATTACCCAGGCGTAATCCCCTGCCGGTATTCCGCTATCAATCCGCTCCCACGTCTTGCCGTAATCCGTCGTTTTCTCGAAGTAAACGTTGTGATCGGCCAGTTCGTGCCGGTTCGGTGAAACGTAAACCGTCCCCGGAGTGTGCGACGACACTTCGATCGAATATATTCCTGTCCACTTTGGCAGGTCGTTCGGCGAGCGGTCCAGCCAAGTCTTCCCGTCATCCGGCGAATAGTAGACTGCGCGCTCGTCCGTCCCGGCCCACAGCTGTCCCGCCTTCAACGGCGATTCAGCAAAGGAATAGATCGTGCTGGTGTATTGGGAGGAGAACTGCTGCCCAGTGATGGGACCGCCGTCCAGATGCATCATATGGCTCTTGTCATCCCGTGTGAGATCGGGGCTGATGATCTGCCAGCTCGTGCCCCCGTTCTTTGAACGAAACACATACTGTGCGGCCACATATAGCGTGTTGGGATCGCGCGGAGATAAAACCACCGGAAATGTGAAATAGAACCGGTACTTTACGTCAATTACGGGAGATTGATACTGGTCTTCCGGCCAAGCTGTGATCATGCGTGCCTGGCCGGTTTTGCGATTGTAGGAGATTAAGTTTCCACCACCGCCCTGCGAACTGCCGACCGCTCCCGAGTACACGATGTTTGGGTCATCGGGCCGGGGAGTGATGAATCCGCTTTCGGAGTGGCCGACAACGTCGCAGTCCCTCCATTCGATCGCGGCACCCGAGGTCTGACTGGGACAGCTCACCGACCCGCTGTCCATCTGCGTCGCGTAGACCCGGTAAGGATACTGATTGTCGACGGCCATCTTGAAATATTGACCGGTGGGCTGATTGTATTCGGTGGACCAGGAATGTCCACCGCTCAAGGTAATGACCGCGCCACCATCGTCGCCCTCGATCATGCGTTTATTATTGTTAGGATCAATCCACAACGCGTGATGGTCGGAATGCTCCATGGGCACTTGATGGAGGGTGCTGCCGCCGTCAGTCGACTTGAACATTTCCATCCAAAGCACGTATACGGAATCGGGATCTTGAGGATCTGCGATGATATGCATGAACCAGGATGCAAGATAACGGTAATTCCGGTCGTTATTCATCAATCGCCAGGTGGCTCCGCTGTCATCGGAGCGATAAAGGCCACCACTGGCTGACTCAATCAGGGCGTAGACTCGATTGGGCATTGACGGACAAACGGATACTCCGATCTTGCCCATAGCTCCCGGCGGCATGCCGGGATTGTGGCTAAGATTCGTCCAGTGGTCGCCGCCATCAGTAGTCTCATACAAGCCGCTGTCCGGACCGCCGCTGATCTCACCCCAAGGTTGACGCAGGAACTGGTAGATTGACGCGTATATCACTTGCGGATTGGCCGGATCCATAGACAAATCAGTCGCGCCGGCGCGGTCGCTTACATATAGGACCTTTTTCCAGGTTTGTCCCCCATCTGTAGAACGATAAACTCCGCGATCGGGATTGGTTTCGAATTCATGACCAAATGCCGCAACGTATACGACATTTGGATCGCTGGGCGAGACGACGATCTTGGCGATGCGATGGGTATTCTCCAAGCCCATATGAACCCAGGTCTTGCCTGCATCGGTGGATTTGTATACGCCGTTGCCGCCCTCAATGTTTGGGTGAGTGAACGCTTCACCCATACCCACGTAGATCACGTTCGGGTCCGAGGGTGCAACGGTGATCGCCCCAACCGCTGCGGCCTTGAAATAAGGATCGGAGACATTCTGCCAGTAGCGGCCCGCATCGTAGGTCTTCCACACGCCGCCGCCAACCGATCCGAAGTAGAAAATCAGCGGATCCTTTGGGTCACCGGCTACGGCCACAACGCGACCGCCACGGAACGGACCGATCGAGCGCCAACGCAGCGCATTTAAGAAATTCGAGTTCACGTTCACGGGATGTGCCGCCATTCGCCCCGGTGCAGCTGCTTTGGCGCCGACGGCACATACCAAGCCCATCGCAACCACCAAAGAAAGCATCCCGCATTGTTGTTTCGTGTTCATTCAGGTGCGCCTTTCGTTAGTAATGCCGACGCAAGCTCCCTTTCAGGATCGTAGCCGGGCCGTTGATTCGTTTATGTCGAAATCGATCTACGGCGCGCCAGCGGAGGAACTGTCGCCATGTGGAGCAAAGCCGGGAGATCGTGTTGCTCGATCTGCTTAAAGTGCGCCAATTGTTCATTCGCTTGCCCGGAAAGATACTGAAACACGGAATAACCTGTTTCGTGGGCACCGTATCTGAGCCCTCCACCACCGTGGTGAGCGCGGCCAAGCGGATGTTCAAAGTCTTCGGAAGAACCATCATGGAATCTTTCGGGTTGATCAGGCGAGTCATCCGGCATTCGATATGGAAGAGCTTCGCGTCGAGCTTCTTTGTAGCCTGCTGCACATCCGGCGCTTGCAGTGCGGACCTATTTGTGGAGGCAGCGATGCCTCGGCGCTAATTTTTCTCGCCCGATCTGCCGTCACGATCTGTCATTATATCCGGCTTACCGGAGCGGTTCGCGGAAGGTGATTTCGCTCTCGAGTCCATCGGCCCGATTGAGCACGCCGTGATTGCTTTTCCGGGATGGCCAACGATATACTCTCATCTTTTGTGATCCGAAATCGTAATTCCCGAACCAAACGTGCCACGCGTGCTTTTATCGAGCCTGCGCATTGCCTCCGGCATCTCCGGGAAAGGATCGCCCCCTGTCAGTCCGCGACTCTCACCTAGAAGGTTCTGCGCTCGAGAAACCTACTCCGTCCGGTACTTCGCGGTGGCTGGTTCTCGCAGTGATCGGGATCGCTTGCTACGGCGGCTATTATGCATTCGACTACATCGGACCGCTCGCGCCACTACTTGCCAGCCAACTCCATTTCTCGAATTCGGATATCGGTCTTTTGCAGGCCGCCTATAGCCTTCCCAATATCGTCGCCATGCTCATCTGCGGGGCGATCATCGATCGTTTGGGTACGCGAAAATCGCTTTCGATTTTTGCCATATTAATCTTCCTGGGGCTCGTTTTCACCGCACTCAGTCCACGATTGGATATCATGGCTGCCGGCCGCCTGCTGGTCGGTGTGGGAGGTGAAGCGCTGGCGCTCACGGCCAATGTTGGTGTAGCGCGCTGGTTCTGGCACGACGAACTGAGCCTGGGGTTCGGCCTCCGCGCCTTGGCCGCGCGGTTAGGGTCGCTCAGCGCTCAAACTTCGCCCACCTGGGCGCCGAGCGCTTACGCGTACTGGCGCTGGCCTCTGCTGATCGGCGTCGGCTTTGGCGGCTTTTGCCTGCTGGGTGCGGCGCTCTACTGGATACTCGACGCGCGCGGCGCGCGGCGGTTTCGGCTCGCCCATACAAGCGGCGTGACGAAAATTCGACTCCGAGATGCGCTCCGCTTTAACCGATCATTCTGGCTGATCGCAGCGCTCTGCGTCGCTTTTTACGGTTGCATCTTTCCTTTCGAGACATTCGCACAAAAGTTCCTCATAGAGGCACGGCACGTCTCTCCGCAAACCGCCTCGTTGCTGGTAGGAATGGAACCGCTATTCTCTCTCATTGGCATGCCGATATTTGGGATTCTCGCCGACCGCTACGCCCATCGGTCGCTGCTGATGATGTTCGGCTCGTTACTCCTCGTGCCTGTGTTCCCGATGCTGAGCTACACCAGTATCCCGGCAGCGATTCCGATGGCGATGATGGGAGTCGCGTTCGCTCTTGTGCCGGCGATCATGTGGCCGGCGCTAGTTTACGTGGTGGAGGAATCGAACCTTGGCTTGGCCAACGGGATGCTCGATGCTGTGCAACAGCTCGGGCTTGCAATCGTGAATCTCTCGATCGGCTGGGCAAATGACCACTGGCTCGCGAGCGCGACGAATGCCCCTGGATATCATGCAGGCATGTTGATGTTCACAGGGATTGCGCTGCTGTCGGTGCTGTCCGCCTTTGCTTTGTGGCGGGCCGAGACGGGTTCGGATGCGCATGGTCTGGAGACAATCACAACTCGGCTGTGACTCTCTCGTGCTAAGAGTTCGGGGGAAAAATTCATATCGTACCGGTACAGAATTTCACGAACGCATTCTCTGTTCCGTATAGTCTGTTCGCGACGCAGCTGAAAATCACGGAATCGCTGAGAAAAGTTAAAACACCATGAAAATCGCTGACATGAACTGGATGCAGGTCGAAGAAAGCTTAAGTAATGACAAGCGCGCCGTCGTGCCTATGGGTAGCATCGAGCAGCATGGGTACTTATGCCTCGCTGTGGATGCTATTTTGGCAGAGCGCGTCGCCTGCGAGGCGGCTGAACCACTCGGGGTACCGGTCTTTCCCGCACTCAGCTACGGCATCACACCCTATTTCCGCCGCTTCCCAGGCAGCATTAGTTTGCGCCTGGACACTTATCAGCGCATTGTCGTCGATATTCTCGATAGCCTCGCTGGGACCGGATTCACTCGTGTGTTGTTTGTCAATGGCCATGGCGGCAACAGTCCGGGAGGTTCGATCCTGCAAGAGTGGATGAACGATCATCCCGGGATAACTGTAAAGTGGCACAACTGGTGGAGTGCGCCGAAAACGGCGGCGGCGGCGGCGGCGATCGATCCAGTTGCGTCGCATGGATCGTGGATGGAAAACTTCCCTTGGACGAGAGTGCATGGCGTTACGGCGCCGGACGGCCAGAAGCCGATGATCGATATCGCGAGCATGCGCATGATGGATGCCCGTGGGGTGCGTGCTTACCTCGGGGACGGCAATTTTGGCGGTGTCTACCAGAAGCCGGATGAGCAAATGCTGCAACTGTGGCGTGTTGGTGTAGAAGAAACGCGCGAAGCACTGAAAGGACCATGGACATAACCTCGGATGAAGTCAGTTCAGCGGATCAAATTCTGATCTGGGGCGCGGGCGCCATCGGCGGTACCGTCGCGTGCTATCTAAGCCGGGCCAGGGTTGACATTAGCGCCGTGGATGCTAACCGCGATCACGTACATGCTGTCCGCGAGCGCGGCTTAGCCATCACTGGCCCAATCGACACTTTCAAGCAGTCGTTCAACATCAGTACGCCGGGCGATCTTGTTGGCGTCTGGAAGACCATTTTTCTGTGCACCAAGGCGCTGCATACAGAGACCGCAGCCCGGCAACTTCTGCCGCACCTCGCTGCAGATGGTGTGGTCGTATCTTTGCAGAACGGCTTCAACGAACTGATGATCTCCCAAATCGTGGGCCGCGAACGCACCATGGGAGCTTTCATCAACTTCGGTGCAGACGTCCTGGAGCCGGGAGTTGTGCACTTCGGCGGTCGAGGCGCAGTGGTTGTGGGTGAATTGGACGGCAACCAAACGGAACGCCTTGGGCGCGTACACCGGACTCTATTGCACTTTGAGCCAGGCGCGATGACTACCGATAACATCTGGGGATATCTGTGGGGCAAGATGGGTTACGGCGCTCTGCTGTTTGCTAGCGCTCTCACACCGTCGAGCATCGTTGACGTACTCAATTCGCGAGATGCGCGGCCAGTCCTCACGGCGCTGGCGCGCGAAGTGATGTTGGTTGCTGCCGCGGAGGGAGTGATGCCGATGAGCTTCAACGGCTACGATCCGGCTGCTTTTGGTGCAAACGGAACCACCGCGGTTATCGATGCCTCTTTTGATGCCATGGTGGCGTTCAATCGCCGCTCGGCAAAGACGCATAGCGGCGTATGGCGTGACATCGCCATTCACCACCGGAAAACTGAATGCGAAGCCCAGTTTGCACCCGTTCTGAACATGGCCCGCCGGCATGGTATTGCGATTCCTTACGTCGAACGTCTCATTGCTCTCATGCAAGAAGTCGAGAGCGGAGGTTGCCCACAAGCCGTGGACAATCTACACCGGCTGGCCGAAATCAGTACTGCTCAATCGTCACGCCGGCAATCTTCCGTTTCGGTGTGACACACGCATGGTGATCCGTTTTGATGGCAAAACTGTGATCGTGACCGGGGCCGCGCGCGGCTTCGGCCGAGCCATTGCTGTGAACTTTGCCGCTCTTGGCGCAAACGTGGTGGCGTGCGACGTACTGAATAACGGTCTGGAAGAAACAGCACGACTCGCTAACCAGCAAGGCTCTCCGTTGCGGCTTTGTGTGCTCGATGTGAGTGACGCCGAGTCTGTCCACAACCTTGTCGCCGAAACGCTTGAGGCGAGCGGCCGGATTGACATTCTGGTGAACAATGCGGGAGGCGTGATGGGCCAAACCGGCCGGCCACTCGAAGAAGTGTCCGCTGCTGAGTGGAAAATCGTTTTCGCGTCTAATCTCGACGGTACTTTCTACTGCAGCCAGGCAGTTGCTCCGGGAATGAAGGCGAAGCGCTACGGCCGTATCATCAATATTTCGAGCGGCGCTGGCCTGGGCATTAGCTTGACCGGTATCCAAGCATATGCTTCTGCGAAAGCTGGACAAATCGGGCTGACCCGGCAGCTGGCACACGAGCTTGGGCCATGGAACATCACGGTGAACTGCATAGCGCCGGGCTTTGTGCGGTCGAACCCCACCACTGAAGCGCAGTGGCAGTCCTACGGACCGGAGGGGCAGAATCGGCTAATCCAAAATGTTGCTTTAAAACGGCTTGGTTCACCAGACGACATCGCGAATGGCGTGTTGTTCCTGGCCAGCGAACAGGCCGGTTGGATCACGGGCCAAACGCTCGCGATAGACGGGGGCCGCTGACGGTCCACCGAATCCGAACAACCTATTTTGCGCGAGGAGACTCAATGTCAAAGGAAATATTGAAGCTCGGCATTCTCTCGGCCAACCCCGGTGAGAAATGTTTTGGGATAAATGAATTTCCGGTCGATGGCCGCCCCTACCGGCTGCACATGTGGCTCATCAACGGAAGCGCAGAGGGCCCGACTCTCGTCGTGAGCGCTGGCGTTCATGGCGCCGAATATGCGAGCGTGGCGGCCGCGCTCAAGCTTGGGCAGTCCCTCGACGCTATGGATCTGCGGGGCCAAGTCATAGTAGTGCCGGTGATGAATATGTCCTCGTTTCGGGCCCGTTCAATTTACGTCTGCCCGCTCGACGGCAAGAATCTCAACCGTGTCTTTCCAGGGCATGCACTCGGCACCGCCTCCGAGCAAATCGCCGAATGGGTGTTCGGAAACGTGATCCGCCAAGCCGAGTACTACGTTGACCTCCATGGCGGCGATTTGATCGAAGCGCTCGTCCCTTTTACGATCTTCTTCCGCTCCGGCAACGACCAGGTCGATCAACTATCGCTTGAGATGGCCCAGATCTTTGGGATTCCTTGTCTGGTCCGCAGCGAGACTCCGGGTTCGACATTTTGCGCCGCCGCCCGCGCCGGCATTCCGGCCATTCTGGCAGAAGCCGGTGGTCAAGGTATCTGGACACGTGACGATGTTGCACTGCATAGCGATGGCCTTCACCGCTTGATGCGGCATCTCGCGATGATTCCGGGAGGCGATCCTGAACCTTTGCCGTCCAGGGTTTTGGAACGCTTCCTCTGGCTGCGCAGCGAGCATGAAGGCTTCTGGTACCCCCGTGTTGCTGTGGGAGAAGAAGTCAAAGCTGGACAGGAACTTGGACGCATCACGGACTACGAGGGCTGCGTGCTTCAACAGGCCATCAGTCCTGCCGACGGCCGCGTGCTTTTCATCGTTTCCTCGCTAGCCATCAATGACACTGATCCACTTTTGGCCGTCGGTGCGTGACGACTTCCGACGGAGACACGGAGATGGATGCCGTATTAAAGGTGTTGGCCGATAACTACGACTTCTACCTCCGCGATTTGGCGGAGTTCGTGGCCATCCCGTCGGTGAGCACCGACCCGGCCCACGAGAGCGACGTACAGCGAGCCGCCGACTGGGTCGCCCAGCGGCTGCGCAAAGCAGGTCCAATCGAAGTCGAGAAATGGGAGACGCCCCATTATCCTGCTGTTTTTGGACGTTGGAACGGCGCACCCGGCGCACCGACCATCCTAATCTATGGCCACATGGACGTACAGCCCGCCGATCCCATCGAGCTATGGCACTCGCCGCCCTTTATTCTCACCGCTCGAAACGGACGACTTTACGGGCGCGGTGTCAGCGACGACAAGGCATCGATGCTGCTGCCGATTATGGCGGCCGAAGCATTCTTTCTGGCGCGAGAGAAACCACCCGTTAACTTGCGGTTCATCTTCGAGGCGGAGGAGGAAATCGGGAGCGTTGATCTTCCCCTGCTGGTGCGCGAACGGCGCGATGCGCTGGCCTGCGACGTCGTGTTATCGGCCGACGGCGGCATGTGGAGACCTGAAGTACCAAGCATTACTGTGAGTTCGCGCGGCTTGGCCGGACTTTCATTCACCGTACGCGGTCCTGCCAAGGATTTGCATTCCGGCCGCCACGGCGGAGGACTAGCCAATCCATTGCATGCCGCCGCGGAGCTTGTCGCCTCATTACATGATGGTGGAAAAGTCGCCGTAGCGGGATTCTATGACGACGTTGAAGCGCTCGATCCGGCCCTACGAAAAGCGCTCGATCAGCTGTCGTTCGATGAAAAAAAGTACTTGGCCGACGTGGGCGCCTCCGCTGGATTTGGCGAACCAGGCTACCGTACGCTGGAGCGTCAGTGGTATCGTCCGACGATCGAGGTCAATGGCTTCTACGGAGGTTATCAGGGGCCAGGCGGGAAGACCGTGCTGCCGAGCGAAGCACATGTAAAACTGACTTGCCGCCTTGTCCCCAACCAGCGGCCGGATGATGTGATTGGCAAGTTGCGGCATCATCTCGAACAGCATTGCGGTCCCGGCATAAGTCTAGGGATCGAGGAAACGCACGATGGCGCCATGGCGTATCGTGTTTCCCCCGACAGCCCGGCAATGCGCGCAGCTGCCGAAACGCTTGCGCAGATCTTCGGAATGCCTCCCGATTTTGTCGGCATGGGCGGCACCGTCCCCATCACGACAACTTTTCGCGAGGTGCTCGGTGCCGATACGATTTTTTTCTCCTTCAGCACCGCTGACGAGGATATCCATGCCCCCAATGAGTTTTACCGTCCCGAGCGTTTCCGCATGGGCCTCGAGGCTTGGGTTCTCATCTGGCGCAATTTGGCGAAACAGCTGCACGGCCGGTAACGTGCCCAAATTCGCGTAAGACTCCTCCTCAGATTAGGATATCCGCAGCACGCACCTTGAAAGTTCGGTCCCGCGTGTATTCGAGAACCCCGAGTTGCGCTGCCGGCGCGTCAGTTGCTGCCGCGGGATCTGTTGTGGAAATCTCGCCATTATTTTGGCTATAAGCTGGAAACGTGAACTCGTCCGGCGTTCCGGCAGGCTCGGAATTCACGTGCGGCGTTTGAATGAAGAATTAGCGCTCACCATACTCAACATCATTCGTTTGCTGAGTGGCATTGATCCCTCGGACGTTTGGGAAGCAAAAAGGCTTCATGAACTTCTTCAGGGAGGGCCTTGTGAATTCGAGCTGCCCAGCGCTCGCAGGATCCTCGGGACCTCTTGCGTCACGAGACCGTTTAGCTGATTCAACTCGCTCGACAATCGACCGGAGAGATCATTAAACACATCGAGCGCTTGCTGAGTTGGAGCGGTATCGGAACTTTCGACGACAACCGTCAGAGCCGCGAATTTGATGTTCAGCGTTTTGGGAGGAAGAAACATCGGATTCGGCCCCATAAGGCGAGTGAGCGTTCCCTCCACATCGGTAAGCTTCCGATTTAATCTGGAAGCGGCGGTCACCGCGGCGGATGACTCAGTGTGATTGCGAGCGCGGTGCGCGGCCTCATCAATCTCGCTGCGCAGTTTGCGAATCTGATTCACTGCGTCCGTCACTTCACCAAGTTTTTCGTGAATCCGCAGCATCAATGCGAACTGCGCCTCGAGGTCTTGCTGTGTCGCGGTCACGCGGAAATCTTTCCGAATCTCAAACGGCTGTTCGTAGTCCTCACCTCCGACGCGCAGCCGCACTTTGTAAGTGCCGGGAGGGGCGATGGGTGGAAGCGCGTGAGCCCACTCGAGTGGAAGAAAGGGACCCGGAGGAATTTCCTTTGCTCCCGGATAGGCCATGTCCCACACAAATTGGTTGGTGCCCACGTCGGCGGAGACGCGCCGTTCGCGGGCGCCAGGGCGGGTTGTATTCGCGAAGGTCCGGACGACTCGATTGTTCGCGTCTATAAAGGACAGAGAGACTTCGCCTTCAGGCTTTCCCTTCAGATAGTAGGTGACAACCACGCCGTTCGGCGGATTGCTGCCTGCATTCAAGTAAGCTCGCTGGACCGAGCCATCCGCCTTTCGAGAGGCGTGAAGAGCGATGCCATCGCCCGAAATGCGCACATAACCGGGAGCGACGTTCGTTGCTTGACCACCGCCGCCTCCGCGCTCATCGCCCAGCAGGCGGTAGGTCGGATCGACTGCAAACAGGTGGACCGACGATTCGGCCACTTCGCGGTTTATCTCACGTAAGACCGTCAGATTATCGAGAATCCAAAAGGCACGGCCGTGAGTCGCCGCGACCAGGTCGTTATCTTTGACGACGAGATCGTGTACCGGCACCGCGGGTAAATTGAGTTGCAGTGATTGCCAGCTGTCTCCGCCATCAAAAGACACGTACGCGCCCGTTTCCGTGCCCGCATAGAGAAGGCCCTTGCGGACGGGATCTTCGCGAATCACTCTGGCGAAATCGCCGTCTCGGATCCCGTTGTTAATCGAGTGCCAGGTCTGCCCATAATCCGTCGTTTTCAGAAAGTAGGGGCGCTTATCGTCCAGCTCGTGCCGGTTCGCAGCAACATACGCCGTACCGGGGTCGTGAGGCGACACTTCAATAGTGCTGATGTTTGTCCACTCGGGCAGACCTTTCGGCGACACGTTCTGCCAACTCCTGCCGCCGTCATGCGTCAGGTGAATCTCTCCATCATCTGAGCCTGCCCACAGCTCACCTTCTTTCAGGCGCGACTCGGCGAGCGTAAAAATCACACTGCTGTACTGCGATGAGAATTCCTGTGAAGTGATCGGGCCACCATCGATCTCTTGCATCTTGCTACGATCGTTGCGCGTCAGGTCGGGGCTAATCGTTTGCCAACTATTGCCTTCGTTGGTGGATCGAAACACTTTGTTCGCGGCCACGTAGAGCACATTGGGATTGTGCGGCGACAGCAGCACCGGATAGGTGAAATGAAATCGATATTTCACGTCCTTGGCCGGGGAGCCGTACTGATCTTCCGGCCAAACCGTGATCATCGTTTGTTGCAGAGTGCGGCGATCGTAACGGAGAAGATTTCCTCCTCCCCCTCCTGAGCTGCCGATCGACCCGGCGAACACGATATTCGGATTATCTGCGCGAACCGCGATTCCTCCGCTTTCGGCAGTCCCAACTGGATAGCAATCCTTCCACTCGATCGCGCTCTCGTGCGTTTTGCTCGGAATGCTGATTGCGGTGTTATCCATCTGGGTTGCGTAAACGCGGTACGGATACTGCGTATCCACGGCAGCGTGGAAAAATTCTGCGGTGGGCTGATTGTATTGCGATGACCAGGAATTCCCGCCGTTCAGGGTTACAATCGCGCCTCCATCGCTTCCTTCGATCATGCGGTTGGGATTATTCGGGTCAATCCAGAGCGCATGATGGTCCGAGTGTGGCATCGGCAAAGCCGCGAGCGTGTGGCCTCCGTCGGTCGATTTGAACAACTGCATCCAGGGAACATATATCGTGTCCGGATCTTTCGTATCCGCGATGATGTGACTGTACGACGATGCGAGAAAGCGGTAATCGCGCTGATTGTTCACGAGCTGCCAGGTCGCACCGCTATCGTCGGATCGGAATATGCCTCCGTCTGCCGCTTCGATAATGGCGTAAACGCGTGTTGGCCGTGCCGGCGAGATCGCCACGCCGATTTTTCCCAATACACCCTTCGGCATTCCGGCATTCCTGCTGATGTCCTTCCACGTATCGCCGCCATCCGTCGATTTGTACAGGCCGCATTGCGGTCCGCCGCTCAGTTCACTCCACGGTTGGCGGATGAGCTGGTACATCGAGGCGTAGATGACGTTCGGGTTGGTCGGGTCCATTGAAAGGTCTGCGGCGCCGGTCTTGTCATCTTTATAGAGAACCTTCTGCCAGGTGCGGCCGCCATCTTTGGAGCGGTAGACGCCACGCTCGCGGTTATATCCGAAGTGATGGCCCATCGCGGCGACGAAGACGATATTCGGATCTCTCGGATTGATCACGATTTTGCCGATGTGCTCGCTATCTTTTAGGCCCAGTTGGACCCAAGTCTTACCGGCGTCACTCGACTTGTACACGCCATCTCCGTTTTCAATATCCGGATGCGTGCAGATCTCACCCGTGCCGACGTAAATCACATTCGGATCGGATTGGGAGATTGCGAGAGCTCCGACCGATGCAGTCGTGAAGAAGCCGTCCGAGATGTTTTGCCAATACGTCCCGGCGTCATACGTTTTCCAGACGCCACCGCCAGCGGCGCCCATATAGAAGACAAGTGGATTGCGAGGATCTCCGGCAACAGCGGGCGCGCGACCCGCGCGAGGAGGTCCGATGGAACGCCATGCTAGAGAGCGGAAGAAACTCGAATCGACATGCGGAAAAGAGCCGGAAGCGGCCGCCCGCGCTGCGTTTTCGGAAACGGATTCGATGCGGTCGCCTCGTATGGAGATGAGAACGTTCGACAGGACGCGGCCTGAGACCGGGTCTAGCATCTTTGGAGCAAATAGTGTTTGCGCTACGGAGTTCTGGGCAGCGGCTTGTCCGAAAATCGCGGCGGAGGTTGCAGCCGCGATGGACAATAAGGCCAACAGAAGACGTGTGCGCGCGCTCATTGCAGGCCTTCGCCTCTCGGATTTGCCGGAATAGCGATAGCCGGCATGTTCCGCTCTTTCAGGATATTGTTCATGTCAGCCACATCCTTACTCAGGACTTGTTTGAGCTGCGCCTGCAAATCTCGAATCTCTTCCGTGTACTGCCTGTTGACGGCTATTTGCTGCGATGTCGGAGCGAAGTCGGCATCCTGCAACTCGCTCGCGAGATGGGAGAGTTTTTCTTCAAGCCTGGCGGGCCACCTCATGCCGTCCTGACCGCCGGTGATCCGCAGCTGATACAGGTTCTCCTCCAAGCCGGTCAGCTTTTGGTCTAGTTCTCCGGCGGCAGTCTTCACCTGGGGCGTATGGGCATTGTTTGCGTTGTCAAGACCGTCCAGCTGTTTGCGCATGATTTCAATCTGGTCGATCATGGCGCCGACGTTCCTCAAGTTCTCCTGGACAGTTTGCAGGAACGCAAATTGAGCGCGAATGTCGGCTTCCGTGCCGCCGGAATGCGGGTCCTTAACGACCAGTAGCGGTTGCGTGAAGTCCTGACCTGCAACGGTAAGTTTCACTTTGTATGTCCCGGGCGGCGCGAGCAGCGACATGCGTCCGCCGATTGGCCGCCCCTTCTCGCCCACATGCATCCAGGAGGCGTAGATGGGACTGTTCCGCAGGACGATTTCGGGAGACTGAGTGTAGCGGAGATCCCACCACACGCGATTGATCCCGGCATTCTTTGTCGCGCGCAGCGTGCGGACAGTTTTCCCGGCCGCATCGACGATCGCGAGTTGCACATCACCAGTTGCCCGGGATTTCAGATAGTAATTGATGTCGGCGCCGTAGGGAGGATTCTGTCCGTCCGTTGCATCGTAGGAAACCGCCATGGGGGGAGTGATTCCACGGAACCGGTAAGCGGACCGTGGCGGGAACAAGTGAGCATCGGCGGTCATCACGTCGGGGCTCATTCGCCGGAGCGGCGTGATGTCATCGAGAATCCAAAAGCCGCGGCCGTAGGTGGCGAGCACGAGATCGTTGAAGTGCTGCTGAACAGCGATGCCGTATACGGGCACGTGGGGCAAGTTGAGCTGCAAAGGCTGCCAACTCTCGCCATCGTTGAACGAGACATAGAGCGCGTTCTCCGTTCCCAGATACAACATGCCTGCCCGCACAGGATCTTCCTTGATGCAATGCGCATAACTCAACGGGCTCTTTGGAATGGTGTTGCCGATGCTCTTCCAGGTCTTTCCGTAGTCGCTGGTCTTGTATACGAAGGGATCGCGGTTGTCCTGCTGATGCAGGTCGACGGTGATGTATGCCGTCCCGGCGTTGTAACGAGAGGGCTCGACGCTGTAAATGGTGCCCCAGGGCGGAAGATCCGGAATGTTCGGCGTGACGTTGGTCCAGGTCTTGCCGCCGTTGCGAGTCACCTGCACCTGCCCGTCGTTGCTGCCGGTCCAGATGAGACCCGGGACTTTCGTAGATTCGGCGATGGCAATCAGCGTGTCCCCGTATTCGGGCCCGATGTTATCTCCCGTCAATCCTCCCGAAGACCCCTGTTTGCTTTTGTCATTCAGGGTCAGGTCAGGGCTGATCACATGCCAGCTCTGCCCTCCATCGGTGGTCATGTGGACGTATTGGCTGCCGACGTAGACCTTGTTGTGATCGTGCGGCGACATCGCCACGGGGAAGGTCCAGTTGAAGCGGTATTTCAGCTCGCCCGCCGGAAAGCCTTCGGTGGAATCGGGCCAAACCTCGACACCGCGATATTGCCGGGTGCGCTCATCGTAGCGATCGATGCTGCCGCCGATGCTGCCGGCGCCTGTCCCGCTCGACCAGATAATGTTGGGATCGGTCGGATCGGAGATGGTCCAGCCGCTCTCTCCGCCAGCTACGGTCATCCACTGGTCGCGCGAAATCTCATGCACGAATTGCCCGTAACCGAAGATGCGGCTGTTGCTCGGGCCGCGAAAGGACGGACCGTCTTGACGATTGCCATAGACGTAATACGGGATTTGATTATCGGTAGTGACGTGATAGACCTGCGCGTTCGGAAACTGCACGCGATTCCAGGTGCGGCCGCGGTTTACGGAAATGCCGACGCCGCCGTCGTTGGACACAATGATGCGATCGCCGTTTCCAGGATCAATCCAAATGTCGTGGAAGTCTCCCAAGGGAGGCGCGCCCAGCACATGGCCTCCCGCGGTGAGTGGATAGCCGCGCATGACGCGCAGAGTCTGGCCGCCATCTTCGGATTTCGCGTAGGAGGCCGTCAAGAAATACAATTCATCTGGATTGTCCGGTTCGATGGCCATTCGCGAGTAATAGTGGGGGCGGCCGGCGACATCGTGGCTCGCGGTCATCATGCGCCAGTTTTCGCCTCCGTCGTCTGAACGCCACAAGTAGCCCGGAGCCGTGGGCTTCCCTTTCCACGGCTCACCCGTGCCGGTCTCGATAATGGCGTAGAGGCGATTCGGATCGCTCTTCGAAATGGCGAGGCCGATTTTCCCGACCTCCTGATCCGGCAAGTCGTGTCCCGTGACCCGCGACCAGGTAGCGCCGCCGTTTCGCGATACAAAAATTCCACTCCCTGGACCACCGCTCATCTGCCCCCAGGTGTGAATGACAAACTGCCACATGCCAGCGAACAGCACTTGCGGATTGTCGGGAGACATCACGATATCCGAGCAGCCGGTATTTTCATCGACGAATAAAACTCGTTCCCAAGTGTTGCCGCCATCTTTCGTGCGGAAGACTCCGCGATCCTGCTGCGGACCATAGTTGTGGCCCATGGCAGCGGCGAAGACGGTATTTGGGTCGTGCGGATCGATGACAATGCGGGCAATCCTGCCGGTTTTCTCGAGCCCCATCAGCTTCCAGGTCTTGCCCGCGTCGCTGGATTTGTAAATGCCCATCCCTAGCGAGATATGACTTCGAATCCAGGGCTCTCCCGTCCCCGCCCATACAACATTCGGGTCGGATGGATCCACGGCCAGCGAACCGATGGACGAGACGGGTTGATCGTCAAAAATCGGCTGCCACGTGATACCGCCGTCGACGGTTTTAAAGATCCCGCCTGACGCAGAGCCCGCGTAATAGACCAAAGGATTGCCGGGAATGCCGGCAACGGAGGCGACGCGATTACCCACGGGCCCGATGTAACGAAAAGCGAGGTGACCGTATGACTCGGGGCTGATTTCCGAGCCGGAAGAATTGCCGGACTGCTGTGCGGCGCTTCCCAAAGCACACGTGGCTATTAAAACGGCTGCGATTCCGACCGTCTGGCGAATTTTGAATTGATTCCTCATCATGTTCTCCGCATCCCGGGTGTGTTCGGGTCGTTCTAAGATCCAGACACCGGGGCTAATTCCGATCCGGCGAGTGCCGCGTTCAAATCTGGAAGTTCCCGCTCGAGGAGGTGGTTGAGCGTGGTCAACTGTTCCTGCAGCTCCGCATTCAGCTCCTTGAAAACCGCATACGACGTGTCGGTGGGCCGGAAGTCGCCCGTGTCGACCACCACTTGCAGCGCACCCAATTTGTTGTTCAGTTGCGGCGGGAAATTCAGCGGGTCCTTGGTGGCGCGGTTTCGGTATTGATACAGGCGGCCTTCGATGGTGGTAAGCGCCGCAGTCAGTTGATCCGCCCGCGCTGTGATGGAGGTGCTCTTCGCCTTGGCGGTGCGGTCCGCGATATCGGCTTTGATTCGGCGGATGCGCACGACCGTGTCGTTGGTGAGGCTGAATGCATCTTGAATTTGTCGAGCGAGCCGGTATTGTTCCTCGAGATCCGCTTCGGTTATGTTCGTCAGGCGCGAGTCTTTCGCGATGGCGAACTTGTGGGCCAGCACCTTGCTGTCGACCGTCAGGCGGACCTCATAATCTCCGGGTGGAACGCGCGGCCCGTGGGTCGTCGCCTGATACATGATGAGCCCGGGAAAAACATGAGAGGGTGAAGACCGCATGTCCCAAACGAAGCGATTGACTCCTTGGACGGCCGGTACGTGCGAAACGGGCGGGGGAGGGCCCGATTCTTCATCTGCCGTCTCCGTGTTCGATCTTGGCTCGGCGCCCGAAGAGCCGGAGAGACTTCGGACGACGCGGCCCTTCGAATCGAGAATCTCGAGTTTCAGCGATTCCGGCGCAGCGCTCAGGTAATAGTCGATGGTCACGCCGCGAGTGATCGAACGCGCCGCATTGGCGGGTTGAAACAGATAAGCTGCCGAAGTGGAAACTTCCGGACTGAGCTGTCGAAGAATGTCGATGTTGTCGAGTACGTAGAAGCCGCGGCCGTGCGTTGCGATGACGAGGTCATCCTTCTCGGAGACGATATCGTGAACCGGGGTAACCGGCAGATTGAGTTGGAGCGGCTGCCAGTGAGCGCCTCCGCTGAAGGAGACATAAACGCCGCGCTCCGTCCCAAGATATAAAAGGTCGGGCCGCGCCGTGTCCTCGCGAATCGCATGTGGAAAATCGCCATGCGAAATGCCGTCGACGATCTTCGTCCAATCGGCACCGAAATTCGTCGTTTTATATACGTATGGCGATTGATCGGATAGTTCGTATCGATTGGCTGCGAGGTACGCGGTTCCGGGGCTGTGCGGCGAGGCCTCGATTAAACTGATTCGGCTGAACTGCGGCAGGTCCCGGGGCGTGACGTCTTTCCAGTGCTTGCCGCCATCTCTGGTGATGTGCACAAGGCCGTCGTCGGAACCGGTCCAGATGGTGTTCACGTCTTGGTGGGACGGCGCGACAGTAAAGATTGTGCCGTAGGTCTCTACTCCGGTTTGATCGAGCGTGAGCGGCCCGCCGGAGGGGCCGAGGGTCGATGGATCATGGCGCGTGAGATCGGGGCTGATTTGGGTCCAAGTCTGCCCTTGATTGGCGGTACGCCACAGATGCTGCGAGCTGACGTAGAGAAGGTTGGGATCGACGGGCGAGAGAACGATGGGAGCGGTCCACTGAAAACGCTCTTTCAGATCTTTTGCCGACTGGCCTACCGGATATTCCGGCCAGACGTTGATGTTGCGGCGCTGATTCGTTTTGCGGTCGAAGGAAGTGATGTAACCGCCGTAGGCACCGGCGTAGAAGAGGTTGGGATTTCTTGGATCGCTCGCGATATACCCGCTTTCACCGCCGCCGACTTCGTAAAACCCGGAACCGCGCCCGTTGCTGGGCACGCACACGGTGGTGTTGTCTTGCTGCGCGCCACACACGTCGTACGGAACATTCGTCGTCGTCACAGCGTGATAGAGCTGAGCGGTTTGGTAGGTTTGAGCCGTCCAGGTGCGGCCCCGATCCACGGAAACATTTCCTCCGCCGTCGTTTGAATCGATCATCCGTTTGGGGTCGTTCGAAGCGATCCAGAAATCGTGGTGATCGCCATGCGGGGTCCTGATTTTTGTAAATCTCTTGCCGCCATCCTCAGAGCGCCACAGGTCGTAATTGGACACATACAGCGTGTCGCGTGCTTTGGGGTCGGCATATACGCGCAGAAAATAGAACGAGCGCTGCCAAAGCTCACGGTCATTATTGATGGGCGTCCATGTGGCTCCGGCATCGTCCGATCGGAACAGGCCGCCGTCGTGAGCCTCGATGAGCGCGTATACGCGATTCGAATCGGCGCCTGAAACAGCGACGCTGATTTTGCCGATCACACCGCCGGGGATTCCAGGATTATGGGTCAGCTCAGTCCAGGTATCGCCGCGATCGGTCGACTTAAACAAGCCGCTGCCGGGACCTCCGCTCGACATCGAGTAGGGAGTTCGAAATGCTTCCCACAGCGATGCGTACAGCACCTTGGGATTGTTGGGGTCGATGATGAGGTCTTCGGCGCCGGTCTTGTTATCGCGAAACAAAACTTTCTTCCAAGTGCCTCCACCGTCGCTTGAGCGAAAGACGCCGCGATCGGGCGTAGCGCTGTACGGATCGCCGAAAGCGGCAACGTAGACCAGGTCGGGGTTCGAGGGATCGATTCGCACGCGCGCGATCGCCATGGTCTTATCGAGCCCCACGTGTGTCCAGGTCTTGCCCGCGTCCGTGGACTTGTAAACACCGTCGCCTTGAATGATGTTGCCGCGCAGTTCACTTTCCCCCATGCCGACATAGACGATGTCGGGATTGGAGGCGGAGACGGCAACCGCGCCGACGGAAGAGGTGCGGAAAAACGGGTCGGACACGGGATTCCAGGTCGTCCCGCCGTCCACTGTTTTCCATAGGCCGCCGCCGACCGCTCCGAAATAGTATTCCAGCGGTCGAGATGGGCTGCCCGCGACAGCAAGCGATCTGCCTCCTCGCAACGGTCCAATGCTGCGCCACTTCAGCGGCCGGAAGAGCGCTTGGTCGTATTCACTAGGGCTGTCGTTCGATGCTCGATTTGGGGCTCCCGCCGATAAATGCCGGATCGACGGCGAAAAGATCGTACACCCGGCGACTGCGCACACTGCAACTAATAAGCGCCCGCGCATGAAAGGCTCCTTGTGTGAATTTCAACCGCGCCGTTTGCAACCCGCGCCGTCATCGCCCGCTAGCCGGAAACATGCTTGGCGCTTGCCGAAGCGCCGTTGCGCGGAAAGTGCCCGGCGATTTCGTCTGCCGATCGAAGCGTTAAGGCGACGAAGGTCAGCGTGCCGTTCGTGCAGCCGGCGGTGGGAAGCGTCGGTGCTCCGACCACGAACAGATTTTCATGCTCATGCGTGCGGCCGTAGCTATTGCACACGCTGGCCGCCGGATCGGCACCCATTCGGCAACCGCCCGCAGGATGGTCAAGATAATTTCCTTCCCGGACGGTGAGAATCTTGCCGTTCTCGGCTCGCGCGAGGCGGGCGAACACGTCATTGATGTGCTGCTTGGTTTCGGGTAAAGCGCTCTCGGTCGCGGCGTCCAGCCGATGCACAATCTTCGGCATGGGGTCGCCCCACTGATTCCGCAGCGAGTCATCGAGCGTGAGTTCGCTGTTTTCCGCTGGATGCACGTCATAGTAGGCACGCACCCGTCCGACGCCGCGCTTGTTGCGCGAGCGCCAATCGTCGACAATCTGATCTCCGAGCAGGATATGGCCGCTCGCGTCTTTGAGGCGCGCCGAGGAACGCTCATTGGCCCAGATGCGCAGGTCGTGCCGCACGTAGGGCTGGTCGGCGGCACATCGAAAGAACTGGCGCGAGATCAACCCATACTGCGGATTCATTCCCGGATAAATGTCCGCGTCCAACTCGATCAAAGAAGAGATGAACGCATGGCCATTCATGTACTTGCCGACCTGCCCGGTCCGATTCGCCAATCCATTGGGGAATTGCGAACAGGACGACAAGAGGAGAAGATGCGGGCTCCAGGTGTATCCGGAGGCGACTGCAAAAATCCGCGCGCGATATTCGACTTCCTGCTGCGGGTCCTCGCGGTGCACGGCATGAGCAACCGCTACGGTCGGCTTGCTCTCGTTCAACGCCAGCTTACGAACGAGTGTCCGGTCGTGCAACGTGATCTTCTTTTGTGCGAGCAGGCGTTTGAACGTGAAGTCCGGCGAATATTTCGCTCCGGTCGGGCAGATGTCGCAGGTCCCGCAGCGCAAGCAGACCGATCTGCCGTCGTAAGGAACCGTATTCTTCGATTGCGGCGTACCCTGGAACGGGATTCCACTCTTGTCGCCCCAGTCCTTCAGTTGCTGCAAGCTCCAGGTGAGGGGCATGGGCGGCATCGGATACGGTTGTGAGCGGCGATCACCCGGGAAAGGGCTGGGCTCACCCGAAACGCCGAGCCGCCGTTCCGCTTCGCAGTAGTATTTCTCGAGTTCGGCCCACTCGATCGGCCAGTCGACGTATCGGCCGTACATGGATTTGAGGCGAAGATCTTCCTCCGAGAAGCGGTTGCATGTGCCGCCCCAGTGGAGGGCTTGGCCGCCCACGGCCATGCTCCGCGAAACCTGCCCCTCGCCGCGCTGATCTGGAATGAAATCGCCCGGCCAGGGGTTTTCGCCGTACTTGATCATGCGCTCGCGGTACTTGAACCGATTCTCCAGATCGAAAATGGAGCGGCCCGCTTCGACCACGGTGATGGAGAGGCCGGGGCGCAGATCGGAAAGTTTTTGCGCCAGCATGGCCGAAGAGATTCCGGCGCCCATGATGCAAACATCGCTTTCGTAGACAGGCACTTTTCTCGTTCCTCAGGAGAGCGGCGCAGGGCGTGGGGCGGACGTCGACAGCCCGCGGCAATCATCGCGCTTGATAGCGGCGTTATACAGGAAATCCTGGCCATCGGCGCTGTTGAAGAAAAAGGCCAGCAGGTCGGCGGCTACATGTTTGCCGTTCGGGCGGGAAGGAATTCGCTCGATCTGCGCCTGATCGAGCGCCGCGGCCACAATCTCGCGCTGGCCGGCGAGGTCGAGCTTGGCAAACGAGCTTCCTTTGGCCGAAGCTGCTGTATCCAGTTGCCGCAATTGATCCGGATAGTGCGTGGCGGGATTGGCAGGGAGGACCTCCGGGTGCGGAAATCCGTAGCCGTACCCTGCATCGGCGCCCGCTTTGTAGTTGCGCGTCCATTCGATAAAGCGCTCAACGATCTGGCCGCTGCGCGCGGATCCAATGGAAGCAGGCAACACAACAATTGAAAGCTCACGCAGCATGGGCACATCGCTTGCGGCGAGGCCATCGGCTTGCGCACGCATCCAGCGCGGACGCAGGAGCGGAAGTATGCTTATCGAAATCCATCTGAAGAAGTTGCGTCGCAGCATATCGCGTCCTTCCGAGTGAGCTTATCTCCTTGCTTGCGCCGCCGGATGCCCCGCTTCGCCAGGGGACGTCTCGCCCGCTAGAGAAAACGCCACCAGGATTGCGTTCGGCCCGGAACCGGCCGCGATCACCACGAATTGATTTCCGCCGCCGGTGCGATACGTCATCGGTGTACCGTACGAGCGCGCGGGTAACGGGCCCTGCCACAGGCCTTTTCCGGTCGCTTTGTCGATGGCATGAAGCGATGTATCCTCGGCGCCAACGAACAGCAGGCCGCCTTTGGTCACAATGGCCCCTTGCGGACCGGCAACGCCGAGCATCGCCGGTAACTTCACGCCCTGCAGCGCAGGATTGCGGCGGAGCTCCGGCCAGTCTCCGTAAGGTTCGTTCCAAGCAATGGTTCCATGATTGAGATCAATGGCGGTGAGATAGGCGTAGGGCGGCTTGGTTAAAGGCAATCCACCGTGGAACGTCGCGTTGGTGCCCGTCAGATCGCCGCTCCAATCCGCATCCACTTCGGAGGCGCGCGGATTGGCGTTCGATTTGTCGGGACGCTTCACTCGTGCGACGTGCGCCATATTCGTGCTCTTCACATACAGCAGATCCGTTTCCGGATCGAACGTTCCTCCGCCCCAGTTCGCACCGCCGAGCATACCCGGCAGCATCAGTGTTCCTTTAAAGGAGGGAGGGGTGAAGAGCGGTCCCATCCTATATTTCTTCATCTCCGCTTGCGCCTCCGCCTTCAGTTCCGGCGTGGCATCGAAGGCGTCATCGAGCGTGACGCCTTGCGGGCTGAAAGCCGGGGGCTTACTTGGAAACGGCTGTGTCGGCGATGCATGCTCGCCAGGAATGTCGCTCGCGGGCACAGCATGCTCTGCGATCGGCCATATCGGCTTCCCCGTCACGCGATCGAACACAAAGGCGAATCCTTCTTTCGTTTCCTGGACGACGGCATCGATCGTTCGGCCGTCGACGTTGATGATCACGAGAGTCGGAGGGGAGCACAGATCGTAATCCCACAAGCCGTGATGCACGATCTGGAAATGCCACTTGCGCGCTCCAGTCTGAGCATCGAGGCACACCAGCGTTTCGCCATAAACGTTATTGCCAGGGCGATTTCCGCCATAGAAATCGTTGCTTGGAGTACTGACCGGCAGGTATAGCAGCCCGCGCCGCTCATCGAGCGTCATGGGCGCCCAGACGTTCGTGTGTCCGGTGAACTTCCACGAGTCCTTTCCCCAGGTATCGTTGCCGACTTCTCCGGCCTGCGGGATGGTGTGGAAACTCCACAGCTGTTTGCCTGTGTGAGCGTCGAAGCCGCGTACGTCTCCTGGCGGATCATTGCGGTAAACGAGACGATCCCCCACGCCATTCCCCACGATGACGACGTTTTTGTAGACGACCGGCGGCGAGGTCTCTGTATAGTGCAATTTGTTGATCGGCCATACCAGTCCCTGACTGAGGTCTACGACGCCGTTGTCGCCGAAAGCGTTTACCGGCTTTCCGGTTTCCGCATCGAGGCAGATCAGGCGATAGCGGCTGTTGATAAAAATTCGCAACTTGCCGGCGTCCCGCCAGGCCGCAACACCGCGATGGACGTACCCGGTGCCGTTGGGCGGCTGGCCCATTTCGTACGTTTTCGGATCGTAACTCCAGATGAGCGCGCCCGTTTCCGCCTTGAGCGCGACCACTTTGTTGTACGGCGTGCTTAGATACAGCACGTCGTCGATCATGATGGGCGTATTTTCAAACATGCCGGGCCGCGTACCGTATTGCGGGAGCGCCGTCTCGCCGGTCTTCCAGCTCCACGCCATATGAAGGCCCGAGACGTTTTGAGTGTTGATATCGGTCAGCGTCGAATATTTCGCGCCGCCTTGATCGCCGCCGTAGAACGGCCACTCGACCATGGCGCGATTCGGCGAGTGGGCAGCGGAGATGCCGGTGATCGCAACGGCGCAGACAATGGCGTAGGGAATGGCGGAAGAAATCGTTTTTTTCATTCAAAAAAGTTGGACGGCTCAGGATTGCTAAAGGTCATCGCTGTTTCATGGCGTTCTGGCGCGCTGAATTTTCAGCGGAATTTCCTTCGCTGACGGTCCTCTTGGCGGTGTGCGCGAGATTTTCAAACACTTTTCCATGTTTCATCACGAACACGACTCGCCGAACCGAGGTGATGTCCTGCAGCGGGTTGCCGTCAATTCCTATGATGTCCGCTTGCATTCCAGGAGCAATGGAGCCGATCTCACTTTGCAGGTTAATCGACTCGGCCGCGAGCGATGTGGCGGAGATCATCGCCGCCATCGGATCCTCGCCGCCATCGCGAACGCGGACGATGAACTCTTCGTAATTTCTTCCGTGCGCGCCGGCGGTGGCGTCTGTGCCGAAGACTATTTTGAGATTCTTGTGCTTTAACGCTTTCTTGAAGGTGTCAAGTGTGATCGCAAGCCCTTTCTGCATGAAGTCAAAGCCTTCCTCGTTGTAGTTGCCGATGCCCATAAACTTGGATTTGTTCTCCAGATAATTCTGCAGCACGAGGCCGATATTGGGGTCGTAATACGTTCCGCGCTGCGCCATCAGATCAAAGACGTCGTCGGTCACGTAGGCGCCGTGCTCGATAGACGTGCAACCTGCCAGGGTGGCGGCTTTGGCGGCTGCGGCCGAATGGGCGTGAACGAGGGTGCGCATTCCTAGCGCTTTGGCTTCGCCGCACGCGGCTTCGAGCTGCGCGTCGGACATGGTCTGCCCTCCGCCTTCGCGAATGCTCTTGGAGGCGAAGATTTTAATGAAATCGGCTCCTTGCGCTTTTCTCTCGCGAACCAATTCGCGAAGCTTGTCGGGCGGGCCGCTGTTTTCAAACAGAGGCTGCAATGAGGTGAGAATGCGGGGACCGGGAATAATTTCGCGTGCGATGGCGTCGCGGAGATCTTTGTCGGCGTTCATGCCTGGGCTTTGAATGGTAGTAAAGCCCGCCTCGAGCGTCAGGACAGCATTGTCGACCCCGTGCAGCATGGCCTGGACGGGAGGCTCGTCACGACCCGCGAGGCGATTGTTGTTATCGAAGTGATACATCACGTGCGCGTGCGTGTCGATCCAACCGGGCGAGACCGTCAATCCGTTGAGATCGTAAGTGATGGCACCCGCCGGCACCGAATTGGCCAGACGAGTGATTTTCGAGCCCTCGACAATGATCACTGTATTCCGGAGGATCTTGCCTTTCCCGTCGAGCAGGAGCGGGGCTTTCAGCGCGATGACCTGATCCTGCGCCAGGCCGATGGCGGGCACCAGGATGAAAGCGCTCAACATCCATTCAAAAAGTTTTCGCATTGATAATTCCTATAGTTCCTTTTCGAATTCGAATGGCCCTCCGGCGGCCGGAGCGATAACAGCAAAAGCTAGAACCTGATTTGGCCTCCCAGCCGCAACAGCCGGCCGAAATCGATACCCGATGGCTTCAGGAGCGACGGGCCGATGGTGGTGACGGCGCTTGTGACAGCGCTGCAATTGAAGACGTTGAATAAGTCGGCGATGGGTTCAATCTGCACGCGCTCGCCGATATGGAAGATCTTCGAGAAGCGAAGATCGAGCAGGTTCTGCCAGGGATAACGATACGCACCGGACGGCGCGACCAGAACGGCCTGCGTCACCTGTGTCAGACCCGGCACAATAGCCTGCGTCACGTTATAGGTGCGCGACTCCGGAAGGCCGGAATTTTCTCGCAGCGAACCCGAGAATAGGATGCCCCAGCGGAATTGGTAGCTGCCGCCTGCCCGGATTTGATACGGCGAATCGTAGCCCAAATTGCCAGCCAGATTGATGAGGTTATTCGGATTATTGAAATCCACCGTCGTGACAGAGCCGTCCGGCGTTCCGTAGTCCTTGCCATAGGTGAAGCCGCCAAACAGCGTCGCCCGAGCCAGCTGCGTGTTTACTTGAAATTCGATCCCGTTGTAGCGCTGATACAAGTTGGGCAGAGTCTTTTCCAGCAGGTTGATTTGGCCCAGCGTTGACGAGTTCTGGTTGTAGACGGTCAAGGGTTGATTGGTGACAGGGTTGTTGATGGTCAGGGGCGTGTAGTCGGCAGCGGGAACGGCGGTGTTCACGATCCCGTACAGGTCATAGAATCGCCTGTGATAGTAACCCACGCTGACCGAGGTGTGGCTCCCCAGTTGGCGCTGGACCATTACGTCGTACTCGAGCTGGTAAGGGCGTTTGATATTCGGATCGATGTGATTGTTATTACCCGAGAAGGGGGTGCAAGCGATACCCGCGAGCTGCGCGGGGGAAGTCGGCAAGATGTTCGACGTCCACGGACACGTGCTGTAGGCGAGAAAGTTGGGGTTGACATTCTGGACGAGAGTCGTTCCTTCCAGCCGATCGTACTTGCTGATACCGCCTCGAAGGGCGGTCTTGGAGTCGCCGAATATGTCCCATGCAAACCCTAACCGCGGGGACCAGGTGTTCCAGTCGACGAGGCCATTTTGAGCGGGGAATGAGCGTGGACCCACCCATGTGCCTCCCGGTGCTCCCTGCGCCGGAATGGTCATTACCATGTGCTCAAATCGGATGCCCGGGTTGATGGTGAGGCGCCTCGAAACTTTCCACGTGTCCTGCAGGAACCAACCCAGATCGGGATCCAAATTTTCGCGGTGAGTAAGCGGTGTGTTGTAGAGGCGGATGGAATTGGGGGCGCCGTTGGTCAATATCTGGAGCATGTCGCCGTTCATCACAAAACTTTCCTGGAAAAACCCCGTCCGCGTTTCGACGCCTGTTTTTATGTCGTGCGAGCCGGTAACGTACGAGACATTCCCCATGTAGGTCTGCATCACGCCGCGATCGAAATCTTCGCGCGGCGAGGCGCGCAGAATGGTCGATGTGACGATATCGTATTGCGAGATCACGCCGGGCGTTACTCCGGGTTCGAAGAGCAGGTTGTAATCAACCGGCATCAGAGCGTAACCAGCCTGGATAACCACTCTCGAGGAAGGTGTCGACGTCCACTTGGCTTGCGCCATATAGTTCATCCAGCTATGCTGCACAACATCGGCGATCGGGTCTGAAAACGAGGCGCCGATCAGATTATTGAAGCGGTGCCCTCGCCATTTGAAACCGCGGTCATAAGACACTGAAATTTTGTTATTCTTGCTCAACTGATAAGTCAGACGCAGCGCGATATCGGTGAGGCGATTGTCGTCGAGCGCCTGATTGCCTTCCGGCGTGAACGTGTTCGCGAGAAAGTTGTTCGCGCCCCAACGCCGGAAGCTTGCATAGAACCATAGCCGGTCCTTGATGATCGGGCCGCCCAGCCCCGCATTCAGGTCATACACGTTGTCAATCTTGTTTTGAGCCCTCAGCCCCTGAGCCATCAGTTTTGATGTGAGATTGTCGCTCTCCATGCCTTGCTCCGCGCCACTGCCGAAGATGGCTCCATGAAACTGGTTGCCACCTTCCTTCGGTATCATGTTGATCTGTATGCCCCCGATTGGCGCCTCCGCCGGCAGCGTACTGGTCATGTAACTGATCTCCTGCATTAAGTTGTCGTTGAAGTAGAAGCCAGTCTGATTGCCGGAGAAAGCAACGTGCTGAATCCACATGCCGTCCACCAAAAAGACGTTGTCGTTCCCCGACGATCCGTGAACTTGAAGCGTCGGCTGCTGCATACCCATCGTTCCCCCGACATCGGGAACTGAAGTCGTCACCCCGGCAATCAATTGTCCGACGGCAAAGGGGTCGCGCCCGCTCGGAATCACATCCAGCCTATGGCGATCCATGATCTGCTCGGTCTGGGCGTCCGCGACGTCCACCAAGGGAGCGGCAGTTGTGACCGTGACCTGCTGTTGGCTCTGGCCGAGCTCGAGATTCGCATCTACGGTCGCGGTGAACGACGCCTCCAAAGCGATCGCTTCTCTCTTCAAAGTGCGGAAGCCCGGAATCGTAAACGTCACAGTGTAAATGCCGGGCCGAAGATCGACGACTCTGTATTGGCCGTTGTTGTCGGTTTTCGTCGTTCGCGTGCCTTCGATCAACGCGGGACTTGCCACAGTCACATCCACGCCTACCAGCACGGCGCCGCTTGGATCTCTGACCACACCGGTGAATGCACTCTCACTTTGCGCCAAGCCAAGAGTTCCACTACAGAGCAGGCCGATGATAACGACGAAAAAGGTGCCGAAAGCGGCGCTCGAACAACCGCGCGCTTTGATTGCGTAACACGAAATAGCTCGCCCGACGATCCCGGAAACACAGTCGATCATGTTGTTTTCCCTTCCTGCAACGTACAACTGCTATTTCGGTGAAGTGTATGCTGAACGGCGGAATTTGTCAATGGCGTGGCAAACCGCCATCTTCTCAGATCAAGCGGTTCAGGAAGTTATCTTCAGCATCTTCGTGCGGTGGGGTGATTTTTTGCAAGAATTAGCGTTATGGCTCGATTCGCTGAAGTTTTCGCGCCCATGCTGGTGTTGCGTTGATTTTGGGGGCTTTTCCTGCTTATAATACGGCAACAAAGGACCTCGATCTTCAACGGAAAAGCCTGTAGTGCCGGTTTACACACATTCACGCGCCGAGTATTCGGAGCTGGGTTTAGGCCAAACCATTCGAGAGCAAAGAAAGCGAAGGAGCTGGACGTTGCAGGACTTAGCGTCGCGGCTATCCATCTCGACGGCTAACCTCTCCGCCATTGAAAACGAGAAAGTCGTACTGGACATGGAACGACTGGTGGCGATCGCAGGCGTGTTCGGGCTGCGTGCGGACGCCATGTTCCCGAAAAATCCGAGCCGCCATTTTCACCTGGTGCGACACGCGGCTCTCGAGGAGATGCCTGCCGCCACGCTCAATCTGCTGGATCGCCGCAGCGGCACAGTGACCGCTCATCACAACCTGTTGCGTCCCTTGGCGGATGTATTTGTGGGCAAGCACATCGAACCGTTTCAAGTGGAGGTGCTGCCGCTTGCGGATGAAAACATTAACTTCATCAGCCATCACCAGGAGGAGTTCTTTTTTGTCGTTCGGGGGCGCGTGGAGTATTTGGCGGAAACTCCCGACGGCTCGGCCAGGGAGATACTCAACCCCGGCGACTGCATGTATTTCAGGTCGAACCTGCCGCACTGCATCCGTTCACTCGACGGCCAAAGCTCATCCTCGATTCACGTACTGTATTCGCCGTACAGCACGGCAGACTCGGAACACGGCGAAACCGCCATTTACTTTAAGAACGGCGCACCGAAAAACCTGACGGAGCAGATTGCCGATCAGGTCGCGACGCTACGCCAGGCGCGCGGCATGTCGATGGGCGAATTCGCGCGTGAACTGGAAATCAGCGTCCGGCAGCTCGCGGAAATCGAGCGCGGCCGAAAGGTGGTCTCAATTAATCTGCTGCTCACGGCGTGCCGGCGATTCCGCAAGCCGCTCGAATATTTTCTCTCGAGCACGCTGCTGGATCGGCCGTTCTATTTCATTCAAAGAGCCAGCGAAATCAAACGCACGCCGGTTCGTACCCGCCGGCGCCTTGTGGATGCAGGGTGGAGCGAAACTCAGTTCCGATCGCTCGCTTCCGGTTTCGGTCCGCGCGGGATGTATCCGTATTACGTGAAGCTTCGGCATCCGGGCGGTCACGATATGACACTGCACGAGCATCATGGACAAGAGTTTGTGTATGTGTTGAATGGGCGGGTCACTTTGGTGACAATCCTCGATGGAAAACGTGTCACGGAGGTCCTCGCCGCGGGCGACACCTGCTTTATCGATTCAACGGTGCCTCACCGGTTTGTCGGCATGGGCCTCAGCCCCTACGACGAATCGAGTGCGGAAATTATCGACGTATACTGGTGTCCTCTGGGCGAGAGCTACTTATTCGAAGATGATGCGGCCGGAGATAAACCGCCGTCAGAGCAGCAGGCCGATTCGGCCGGCCTCAGCTCTCCTTCCGATACCAGCACCGCAAACTTCTGAGTCTCACTCGAGACGCAACTACTTCGGTGATCCCCGGAAAATAAGAACTCGGCGCGCACCCTCAGTCGCGGAGGCGTTGATCCCGGCCGCGATTAAATCGGCCTGCAAACCGGGTGGTATCGTGCCGATTTTGTCGCACATCTTCAGTGATTCCGCCGAGAGATAGGTAACCGAAATGATCGCTGGTCCCTCGCTGCACGCCTTAGATGAGTTCCTCAATATTGCCCCGTCCACGGCATCCGTTCCATGCACGATCTTCAGACCTTTGATCCCAGCGCGCTTGAAAGTTGCAAGGCTGACAGGAATGAGCTTATTGACAATTTCATTCATTCCCTCTTGTGTATAGCCGGCGAATCCTATAAATCTGTCCTTGTTTGCGACCTAGTCTTGCAGCACCACCCCGACATTTGTGTCACTCTCGCGGTGCTGAGCTGCCATTCCGGTACTTTCTGGTAGCGTGGCAGTGTTGTAGCATCGTTGCTGCTGCGCGTTCACGAGAAAGGAAATCCTAATTTGAAAAATATTCGAACGTTAGTCGTTGCATCTTTGACTTCGATTCCGCTGATTGCAACCGCACAAGAGCGACCCGTCGTGCTGAAAGCGACAACGGTACTCGACGGTAAAGGAAACGTTCTCCACAATACAACCCTTGTTGTGGAAGGCTCGAAAATTCAAAGCATCGGGGGTGCGGCGCCTGCGGAAGCGGTTGTTTACGATCTAAGCGGTCTGACGGTGACACCCGGGTGGATCGATACGCACGCGCATATTGTGTGGCACTTCGAGAACGGCCGGCTCGCAGGGAGGGGTGAGCCTGTAGAACAGGCAATCCTGTATGCCGCAGAGAATAGCGCGATGACTCTCAACGCGGGCTTCACTACGATTCAGAGTCCCGGCTCTCCCGAGGACAAGTATTTGAGAGATGCGTTCGCACGCAGAATTTTGGCGGGCCCGCGAATTCTTACCTCACTCCAGCCCATCACCAATGACAAGCTTACTCCGGATCAGATTCGCCAGATTGTCCGTGAAAGAAAACAGCAAGGTGCGGATTTTATCAAGATATTCGCGTCTAAGAGCATCCGCGAAGGCGGTACTCAGACGATGTCGGATGAGCAGCTTCAAGCGGCGTGCGGCGAGGCCAAGGCGCTCGGGTTGCGAACGATTGTTCACGCGCATTCGGCGGCTTCGGCAAAAGCTGCGACATTAGCCGGCTGCACATCGATCGAGCATGGCGCATATGTAACAGACGAAGTGTTCGACTTGATGGCGCAGCGCGGAACGTATTATGACCCGAACATCGGGCTGGTGCTCCAGAATTACCTGGAAAACAAATCGAAGTTTTTGGGTATTGGCAACTACAACGAAGAGGGATTTGCATTCATGCAGAAAGGACTTCAAATCACTCTTGACACATTCAAGAAGGCGCTGAAGCACAAGGATCTGAAAATCATCTACGGCACGGATGCCGTCGCGGGTGCGCACGGCCGAAATTACGAGGAGTATATCGTTCGCGTTCGCGATGGCGGGCAGAATCCGATGGACGCGCTCATTTCCGCAACGTCGCTTTCCGCTCAGTCGCTCAACCTGGGGGACCAGATCGGCTCGATCGCTCCGGGTATGCAGGCGGATATTGTGGCATTCGACGGCAATCCTCTTCAGGATGTCACTGCGGCAAGACGTGCAGTGTTCGTCATGAAAGGCGGCCACGTATTTGAGAACCTCGCGCGCAATGCTAAGGAGCAGGAGACCGGGGAATCCTCAAAATAGCCGTAATAATAGTTGTTTGTCTTCTGTTCTCGCGTTGCGAGTGGTGAACACATGTCTCGCCTCCTCAAACGCGGGTATACGTGCTGTGTCACAAGCGCTTTCCATCCCGTTACAGGTGTGTAAGCGGGTTCGAGATTAGGTTCCCAAATAGAATCGAGCAGGGGTCTTGTGTGTGGATGAGAAGAGCCCGGTGCAGGCGTTAAATCGCATGCAGCCGATTCTGCCGCTAGCGCCCGGGTACTGGTGCGGCAATCACACGATTATGAGCGTCCGGCCCGACGAGCTCCAATAACCCGTGCCATCGGAGATCGACCACTTGGGCACTCAACCGCGATCTTTTGTCAGCAGTTTTATTGCACGAGATCTAGTCTCATGTGTTTTCCTGGGTCTTCAGGAGTTTCGGAGCGTCTCCAAAAACGTCCAAAACAGGTCGAAAATGAGAAAAATAATGACACATGGGGCTTAACACGTATGTTTCGTAATCAGCAGGTCGCCGGTTCGATCCCGCGGGTGGCTCCAGTTTACAATTTGTAAGTTCGGTCCGCGCGGTAGAATTCGAACCTACGACCTTCTACTCCGGGGCAAATGGTCAACCCGCAAACCCACGCATTGGCTGCTGGGAGGGTATCAATTTGAACACCACTCGATGCCGGAGCCAACTAGTATCGGGCCAAGCCTCTCGATCATTTGGGGAACGTAATTGTTGGTGCAAACGATCCTCTTACTTTACGGCACAGAGCTTCCGTCCATTAGCCGTCCAATATTTGCACTTGAAGGCGTAAAAACAGGAGGTCAAAGCGCGAGAAGGGCTCCGTAGAGCCCCTCTCGTTGATATTGCCAAATCGCTGATGTCGCAACAACGTGCGTAAAGAGCTGGTCGGGGCGAGTGGATCCGAACCGACCTCCTGGTGCCCGACTTGGCGCTCAATCCGTCTCCTGTCTCGCTGGAAACTGATCGTCGCTGCAACGCACAAGCCCGAACCGCTGAAACCCCTCGAAATCGCGTAAGCGCGGAGCGCGAGCCGTTTGACCAGTGGAGCCGCGTCCGGGCGAATTCAATGATCATTTTACTTGTGGACATTCCTGGCAGCAAGTCGCGACCTCAATTCGGTACACGAACGGGTGCGGGCAGTGTGCTTCCAAGAACGTGCCCATTAACGTGCCCACCCAGATCAACTTCTACGCCATTTCCGTCTCTTTTCGTCAACGCTGCTCAACACTGAAACGCAACTCAGGTTGTTGATGAAACGGCATTTACGTGGCTCCGCTGATGACGCACAACTCATGAACTCTTGTCCTGTTAACCGAAGGGGTCCTCATGGCCTGAAAAGCGATTCGCCAATGGTTCGATCTGGGTTTTAATAGTGCAGTTCCAGCTACACCACATCGCTCGGTATCTCAGAATCAGGACGCCTCGCCCTGTCAAATGGGAGTGGCCTAAAATTGGCCTGATGCATTAGATCGCGCACGTCACGGTTACAAACAAAGGCCTTATGCCTCGCGACCATTTGCCTCCGGAGCAAAAGGTCGTAGGTTCGAATCCTACCGGGCGTACCAAAATTCAGGGCGAGCAACACTTGAGTGCATTGGAGGTTCTCCACGATGCTTGCCTGGAGCAGCAGGCGGACGGAAGGTTGTACGCGGAAATCCACGGCTGGTGCATCAAGCCGGCCGGGCGAGCGGTGCCCGAGTAGCAGCGCTGCCGCGCAGAACACCAGGCCTCTGTTCGAGTTAGCCGATTCCGAGGCAGATTAATTTCAAAGATGAAGCAAATAGCCTTTCTGGAGTAGTTCCTTTCCAGTTGAAATAGGAAGATGACGACCGTTGATTACGAGGATGTAATTACTTGTCGGGTCCAGTTCTGAAAATCGAATCAGAAGATCACGGGGTGTCAGCGCGGCTTTCAAAGTTAGTGCGATTTTGTTGCCGGAGATAGCTACATCTTGCATTGTGCAGCCGTTGAAACCAACGCCGTGGTCGAGCTTTGCATTCACGAACGCATCTCCCAACAATCCGCTCAGCATCTCGACGCTTGCCATCTCGCTGCCGGTACCCCAATGGAAGCCGGTCAAAGCGCCATGCTCATTGTTGTACCCGTTGTGGGCCCAGTTTTCCCAAGGCGCGACCGCAAAGCCAGATCTTGCCGCCGCAACCGCGCGTTCCAGATAGTCGAGATTTCCGTTTTGCTTGTAGTAATCCAGCAGAACCGCGGCCAAGTAGCACTCGCGTGCGTCGCTCCACTCTGCGTCTGTATTCTGAGTCGTCGTGCCGCCTACGAGCATTGGCGTCAACAAAGGATGGTTCCACACCTGCTGGGTCAGCAGTAAGTAATCGAGTACGTGCTGGCCGCTGGCAAGATAGCTCGAGTCGTTAGTCAACTCAAATATGCGAAGGTAAGCCATCGCCGCCTGAATCGTGGATAAGTTATTCTGCGGATACTGGGCAGTCCAGGAGTCATAGAAAGAGATCGGTTTTCGAGCACAGGAAAAAAACGTTTCGAAGTCGTACCAACGCTCGCGAGGAATTACAGCCTCAGCTATAAACTGCTGGGCGTGGATTGCCGCTTTGAGATATTTATCGCCGTTTGCGAAGGCGGAGAATTCAGCGAGGAATAATGCTGAACCGGCCGTTTCAGCATTGAAGTCCCGAAACTCGGTACGCGGTGTCAGATCTGCATGGAACCAGGAAGGGATGGCGCCAGAGGACTGTTGAGCTTTAAGAAGAAAGTCGGCATACGGACGAAGATAGGCTAAGATCTCGTTCTTGCGCTCGGGTACCAGATCCGTGGCCCAGCGCAGCATCCAGTACGCCGTCCATGACATACAGAACGTGTGATAGTCAGACGAGAAACCAGCCCACCCGTCGTCTGGCAACCAGGTTTTGGTATCAGCGAGATAGATGGTCGAAAACATGCCCTCGTGTTGCGGACTTGTTAACGCGAGATTGAGGACCTCTTCTGCCTTTTGCTGCAACGAGAGGTTTTGCGTTCGGCGGGCATAAAGAAACCAGCCATAGGCGCTCCGCAGGGTTTGAAACCAGGCGTTGAACCAAGCGTCTCGCTTCGGTGCATCATTCCAATGGCCCCAGGGATTTCTATTGCTCGAGATCGCACCGCAACGGATATGGGGACCACAGTCTTCGTCCCAAAATTTCTCTTCCGCGTATTGCGTCCAAGCTTCTTGCCGCCAGGAATCGAACAGGAATAGGTCCGGACGCACGACATTTCGCTGGAGATCGATAGAGTTCTTCAGGTTCGTACTGCCGAATTTTTCCCAAAGAAGATGTGTGATTCTGCGATATCCCAGCCGATCGGGCTGCGGGCCGGTGACGATCCAGTAGGCATATTCGAGAGAATCGTGTGCGTCCTGGAGCGGCGTGTCATTCACCTGGACAAAGTAACTGTGACCGGTTGGTTTTGAGGAGACAGCACCATAAGAAAACCAAGCGCGTTTGCCCGAAGTTACATCCAGGTCGAGAGCCGTAGGCGTGTGCTGTAAGTTGTCAGCGGTCAGTAAATCTACCCGCGGGACGATAGCCGCGAAGATCTCGCGTTGTTGGAACATGACGGTTGGAGATTTGAAAGCCCAATGGGCAATCAGGTCATCCTGTACGGCCTTTATGTTCTGGCTCCAGACGAAATCGAGCGGTCCACGGAGCGGCGTGCTTGAGTGACGCGGTTCGGGAGCGAAGGTGAGCCGGTCTTCGACGGAAATGAGTCGCGGTGCACGACCGGGATTGAAATGGACGGTGACCGAAATGATGTCCGGATCGGGCCCGAGTTCCAGCGTTCGTTCGAAGCTGGCGCTGCCGCATACTCCTCTCGTGACGATCACCGAGGCGGTGCGGCTTACATTTTGCAGAATGCAGTTGGCCGGCTGCCGTCCCACGTTCCTGATTCGGATGACCGGCGCCTGCGTTTGCAGGGAGCTTTTCCAGGAGTTGCCATCTCGGAACTGAACTACTTCCTCACTGTTCGGCCCTGCATCGGAAACCGAAACACGGACCTGCTCGCCCGAGAGAGAAACTGTGGTCGCCCCAGACGTACAGCTGATTCCAACTAAACCAGTTACGAAAGCGAAGGCAGATCTTGAGCGCAGGATAGATCGTCTTCTACTTTGTCGGGACGCCACCCAAGAAGTAACATTCATAAACATCCAGATGGGCTATTTCTGGCGGTAGAAAACAAGCGTGGAGCTTGGTGCATCGGCTAGTCGAATTTGGAGATGGGCCAGATCGCGGCCTTTCATTTGTTTAACGGGAGCCTGGTCGTAAGTACTCCGAATCTCGACAGCGTAGGAGGCCTCGTCATTCAGGTACTTTAGTCCTAACTCCATCTGTGTAAATGGGCTCTTGGGGCGCCGCAGAACCATTACCAGACCGTCCTTAGTTTCGGGACGATTCCATTGCCAAGCGGTCCAGGTCTCCGCGCCCAAGTTGTACGGCAATAGCGAGTAGAAATCGCCGTAGAAGTAAGGTTGCACTTCACGGTATTCGGAGATGGCCTTCCTGATCCAGCTGACCCAAGCGTCATTGTTGACTCCTGCGGCGCCCGGTCCAACACCATAACCAGCGTTGTAGCCAAGACGCATGAGATACAGACTTTCCGGCGTAGTATAGGGCCCGGGCTTCATCCACGGCTTTGACGAGCTATAAGTCTCGAAACCCATATTCTCCGGTACCCAAGGCGCCAAGGCCTGGGTCTGCGCCTGTTCGGCGAGAGTATCGGCAAAGCCATGATCGGTGCGCCAGACGACGAAGCTGCGCGACATCATTTCGATATCGATGCGACGCCCGCCACTGGCGCAATTGTCAATGTGCAGGACCGGATGCAGCGCGAGCAGCTGGTCCCACATTTTATAGAGACCTTCGACATGCCCGATCTCGGTCATGCCAATGCGATCCGGAGTATCCGCCAATTCCCAATACCGTTCCGGCGGAATGTTGAAATCCTGCCGATACCAAGTCATTTCGAAATCGGTGATGAAACCGGAGACCATCGCGGTGATTCCTTTAAGCGCTGCGGGATTGCCAAGATTGGCCAGAGCTACGCCGGGATTTACTGGGTGGTCGGAATGCAGAAACCAATCGGGATGCTCGTTGACGATCTTTTTGTCAGGCATGCTGGTTTCCGGTTCAATCCAGAGCGAGAACCCGAAGCCATCGGCTTTCAGCGCATCGCCCAGCGGCTTGATTCCGTGCGGATAGTATCTGGGGCTGGGAAACCAGTCGCCGCGATTCTTCCACCATGGATTCGTCGGGTCGAATTCTGCGCCGAACGAGGCGCCATACCAGCCGGCATCGACAGCATACAGTTCAACGGGGATTTTGTGGTCGTGGACCCAATTGATGTAGGCGATTTTGTCGTCGATCGGCTCTGAACCCCAGCTCCCGAAGAGAATCGGCCCTTTCATGGGCTGGCCGTGGTCGTGCGGTGTGTAATACGCGAAGAGAAGGCGACGCCAGCGATTTTGGGCGTCCTGCCAGTCGTCACCAGTCCAGCTCATGAGCACGATGCGCGGGGTGCGAATCTCCTCGCCGGGATGAAGGAGAAGATGCGTTCTCTTCATGCCGCTCATGAGTGCAATGGTCTTGCCGTCCGGGGCGTAAATAAAATCGGCTTTCCAATCACCCGTCCATCCGATGGCGCCAATCAGGCCGTGATTGCCGGTTTGCAGGTTAAAGAAGGGTAGTGAATTGCGACTGGAAGGGTCTCCACCGGGAGATTCGAGGTGGTCGTTTTTACCAGGTTCGAAATGCTCTTCGAGGGGTTTGAAATCCTCGGCCTGGGCATCGCTGCCCCGAGCGTGACGGACGAAGCAGTCGGCGCCTGAAGCGCTGATGACCCAATTGAGCGGCAGAATGTCTTGAATGATCGGTGTATCCGCTCGACCTTCATTACGAAACCTCAGAACCCAGTCGACTACGCCTGGAAAATCTCGATAGACGCGGACGTCCGCCATGATTTTGAGCTGAGTGCCGGGATCGGTATACACGTAATGGTGAGTTTGGCCTGTTACCTGTTCCTGCGAGGTCTGCCACATTGTTAAAATCTGTGCGGAGTCGACGCCATGGTACTTGAAGGAGAATGGAACGCGCGCTGGATTCCAAAGTTCGGGAGAAGTAAGGTCCGTCGCCAGCGTCTGACTTAGCACGGCACTAGCGTTCGCAATAAAGAGAACCGCGAAAAGAACCGATCTCATGCCATCATTTCTCAGGCATCTGATCAATTCACTGCAAGTTGGTCTGTTGCCGGTAACTTAGGAAAAGGAGCGTGTGGTTCCAGTTGATACCAGAATGCGACGGAAGAAATGTCGTCCGTCAACGGCAGGTACCGTCCGCCGGATTGCCAACCTAACGCCTGAATAGTTACTCTTAAATCGGTGTCAAACCGAACCGGATCCACAATGTGCCAACGGTACATGCCGAATCGCTGTTGTGATCGATAGAGACCGTCGGGCCTGATGACCTGCGCCAAGCCCGAATACGGGCTGCTGAACTCTTCGTACTGGTGTGTCGTTTGATTTTCAAAGTTATAAGATCCACCGAAATAGTCTTCCGTGCCGGTCCCGTTTATGGTTGGAAATTCTTTGTCGCCGTCGATGTAGAACTTGACTTCACCCTCGCCCCACCAGCCATCGTTATGAGTTCCCCAGGCCAGATAAGTTCCCACGTACTGACCCTTGCCGCGGATACCGTCCACAATGGTGTAAACCTGTTTGTAAGGAAGCGGATTCACTCTTCGAAACTGCGCATGAAAATAGGCTGCGTCCTTTGGAACTGGGGCGTTCGTATAGTCAACCTGGTAATACAGAATCATGCGTTCCGTGTCCCGGTTTTCCATTGTTAGCCTCGCTTTTGAGCGGAACGGCATGGGCCAATAGGAATTGAAAGCGCTGCCGGGATTCACGCATACTGCCAGGGACGAAAGCCTCGCATATTTTCCCCACCCCATAGCGAAGAAATCGCCGACCGGTACTTCGACGGATGGATCTGTTTCGCCATCCCAATAAATCCTCAAGATGGATGAGCGCCACTTACCGGTGGGCGTCATCCAAATATGTTGAATTGCTCCCGGACCATTTATTTCCGCTAAGGTGAACGTCGCACCTGGCTGGATGACTACAAAAGGATTCTCCTTCCAGCCCTGTCCAAGATCTCGAGCGGCATTGGCCGCCGTGCCGTGAACGGCCATGCCGCCTTTTCCTTTCTCGCCGGTCAAGTTCTCCGGGCCGATCGAGAAGCTTTTGGCATCGGATGTCCGATAGAGGCTGTTTAGATCAGTGGTGAGCGCAGCTGAAGGATTCTGGGCGAACGCCGGTGTTGCCGCGAGCAGAAGCAGTAAACGTTGAAAGTTCAATCGCATAGTGGATGGAGTACGTGTGCTGTGTCGAGTAGGAACTGATAATCATCACCCCTCATGGGATGACTCCATGAGAAGCAGAACGAGCAGAGAATGGGCAGCTAACTCGATGTTCAGACGCCCTTGTGAAGGTGTAAGCGTCTCGTTAGTGATTAAGTTGCGCCACTTCCACGAAGGAACGCCCACGCCGTCTAAATTGATGAAGCCGGAGTAAGTCTGTGAATCGCTATTAACAGCAGTAATTACGTGATGTGTAGAGCCGCGGTAGTAGTAAGCCGGTACAGAATCACTTTCGGTCTTGGGCTGACATATCTGTCTACCGTAAATCAGCGCATCCTTGTACTTCTGGCGAATCTCGACGAGCGTTCGGATGTACTCGGAGTCAGGCAAATTGGCATTGAGCAGAGCCAAGCCATATCCGGCTGCAAACACCTGATTAAGTTCGTTGAGATTTCTACCATTGGTGAAGATGTTGACCTCGGGCATGCCGTAGCGAACTGGCGAACCAATCATACGATGCCCGTTTTGGGCCGCCAGCCAAGCGAAATCTGCGCTTAATCCTCCATCCCAGTAGCGGCTTAGTGCGCCGCTTGTGCTCTCTCCCATCACGATGGCGTCAGGCCGCACGCTGCGAACCGCCTGGCGTACCTTCGCGGCCAGTTCGAGCACGCCCTGACTAAATTGCAGGGGTGTATAGATAACGTCCTGCGAGGCGGTTTTCATGGGCCAGTTCAGTTGCCATCCCCAGGAATCCAGATAGATACCATCTACGCCAAAAGTCTCAACCAGGGTTTTTGCTTTGTTGGCAATAAAGTCCTGCCAAGGACGAAAGCAAGAGACCATCGAGTAATTCTGCGGATATTGATGATACAGAGCGCCACTCGCATCACGTCCAGCCCACGCGATACCATGCTCCTCGCCGCATTCCGAGTAACGGAAGACGATGAACGGTTCCACATACAGAATTATGCGGCCTCCGCGTTCGTGCACCTGGCGGATGCCGTTCTTGAAAGCGGTGGCGCCTCCTAGATCTGCCCGAGGGATGTAATCGCCCTTGTTCCAATAAGGAGGGCGACCACCCTGCGATGTTCCCTCCCAGTAGTCCCACAAATAAACGATATTGGTTCCGAGTTTCCGCGCTTCATCTAAGAGGACAGGGAGCTGCTCGAAGGAGGAAATTCGCGAGGCCAGATCCTGTTGCGGGAACTCCATGTAAATTGCTCCGCCGCCGCTGCCAGAGAAACTGTAGATTGCGCCCTGATCACGGAACCAGGAAGGGGTATCAGGGAAATTCCAGTGCGGCCTGTGACGTCGGCAGTAATCGTCCACAGCCTGATGCCAATCACCGGTCTCATGCACTCCGATCGTAAAGGCAGGCACGGCCCGGGACTCGCCCGGATTCAGATCTAGCAGGGAATGGCCACAAACCGTGTCCCCGAGAAAAGTGAATTGGATGGGCGCGGCTCCGGTATCTAGATCGGCTTCCGCATCACTGAAGAAGACCCCGCCGTGACCATTCGGGTCATAAAGGCTGAGCAACTCGATGGTATTCATGGCGTTGGGCAGCCCAATTTGCGGATTCACATGCATGCCCAGATTCGCGGCCGAGTTATTGGTTGAGACCACGCCGCCGGCCTCCTGGGGCAACATCGCCATCATTGCCTGCCTTCGCCCTCTGATAGCCAATGCTTGAATCCAAGGAGTGCGTACACGGCATGCGATTCGGGCGCTTCCGCGGTTGCGAAGCTGTAGTTTAACGAGCGCCACATCGCCTCGCGGTTGGGAGGTCACGGAAAGCGTGAATGAAATCGGCAAAGTCGTCGTGTGACCGCTGATCGTCAGGGAACCACCGGAGTCGGACAACCGGACTCCGTTGATGCGAAGGTCTTTATCACTTCGGCACCAGACGTCGTCGGTAAGGCATGAAATCCCAAACAACTGCGAAGGATTCAGGAGATGCTCAAACCCTGTCGCTCGGTTCTGAATGCGCGCCAGCGCCAACACCGTTTCACCAACACGGAATGCGAGGACAAGCCGGCCTGCATTTACAAGCAGCTCTTCTGGAATTCGGGGTGGGCCGTCGCCTCCTTGTTCGAAGGCACCCAGCACGCGTGGCACGACCATGCTTGCGCCACATGTGGCGAGCAGGCTTCTGCGAGTAAGACGATCTTCGGGGGCTGAGGGACCCATATCTGCAGATGTCCACGCTATCTTGCTTGCCCGGTTATTCGGCAAAAACTGGCGGCGTGCAATCGACCCAGAGATCGCCGCCCGCTCAGAAGATCAAACTAGAATTCGTACCGGCCAACCAGCTGAATGTTGCGGCCCGTCGTCACGTTGAAAACTCTTCCAAAGTTCCCTCCGTCGCTGATGTTCGCGTCGGGGAGTCCCCAATTCGGATGATTGAACGCGTTCAGGAGCTCGGCACGGAACAAGATCCTCTGCCTTTCGGTCACTTTGAAGCTTTTCCCGGCAGAGATGTCGAAGTTGATTGCACTCGGTCCGTGCTGGGTGTTGCGTCCGAGATTGCCGTAAACGGCATATCCGCTGACTGGGGCAAACGCCGCTAAGTTAAGAACGGGCGCGCCGGTGTGACCGTTGTTGCCAGTAAGAACGTCATCGGGCAAGATCAGATTCGGACGCAGCACCCCGTCGCCCGTTAGAGCCGTGCACGCGCCGCAAGTAATGGTATACGGCAGACCGCTCCGCGCCTGGGTGATTCCGCTGACCTGCCAGCCTCCACCAATAACCTTCGGAATCCTGGGCACATCGGGCAGCTGGTACACGTAATCAACGGTGAGGTTGTGCCGGACGTCCAGGTCCGAATTTCCATATTCGGCATCGAGATTGTTCTGGTTCTGGAAACTGGAGGTGCCAAATGTTGCATTCCCTTGATCGAGCGTATGGGACCAGGTATAGAACACATCGAAGGACAGGCGATTCGAGAGGCGCCGCTTGAAGGTGGTCTGCAACGCGTTATAGTTCGCGTGGCAGCAAGGCGTGTAGATATTGACAAACCCGTAACCCGGGTAGAGGCGCTGGCCGTTCGGTTGAATTTGGTTTATGTCGATGGCGGGACTCAGGTCTGAAGTTGAGTTCCCGACGTAGGCAACGCTCAACATGTTGTTCACACCCAACTGCTGCTGAACTGTGAAGTTCCACTGATAGGTGTAGGAGTTTTTCCAATTGGGCGGAAGACCCCAAACATTGTGGCCAGCCGCAGTCAACGCCAAGTTGGACGGGCCCGGAAGGAGGGTCAGGGTCGGATCTTGAAAGTTGAATATGATGACGTTGGCGCCCAGGTAGTTGTCTTCGAACTCCTGTGCTTGAGCGACATTGATGTCGTTGTAGAAGACCCCAAACGCGGCGCGGATGACGGTCTTACGCGAATCGAAAGGTGTGTAGGCGAAACCGACGCGCGGGGCGAATTCGTCCTTGGGGGTGTGGGTGGTGGGGGCGCCCATCGGGGCGAGCGAATTCGTGGCGAAATCCCAGTTCTCCCCTATGTTGTGCGCTATGGTCGGCGCCGTATCATACGAGTAACGCACGCCCACGTTTAAGGCGAGCTTCGTATTCACCTGAATGTCGTCTTGAGCGAAGCCGTTCCAATAGGTCAGCCGAACACCCGTCATGGGATAGCCCAGTGGCTGGTACGAATACGGATTGTCGGCTGCAAACTGAGCTTGTGTGAGGAAGTTGCTCCAAATCTGAAGGTTCAGGGCTTTGTTCTGCCAGTTGCGGATCGCCTGTATTCCAAATTTGAACTGATTCCGGCCCTTGACCCACGAGAGCGTGTCCAGATAAGTGTAAGAGGTATTGGCGACGTTGATATCGAAAGTCGTCGGCCCAAAACACGTCCCGCCGTTCCCGGAACCGAAGCAGAGCGGCTCGGCGCGAACGGTGGGGTCGTTCGCAGCAGCGTCGATGTACTTTATCCGGTTGAATGCGACGCTGGCCTCATTGTAGAGCGTCGGCGTGAGAACCTTCGTGTAACTTACCCGGCCGTCCTGCGTTAGTCCCTGGACGTCGCGCGACTGGCCTTCTGAGATTCCAAACGGAGACAGAGTGGTGGACGGGGTCCCATTCCAGCGGACACTAAATTTGTCATTGTCGGTCGCCTGGTAATCGATCTTAAAGGAAACGTTGTTCTCGGTGAGCTTTGCGGTTCGCACACCGTTGTAGTATCCTAGACCGGGATTGAAACTCGTAATGCCGGCGTTCGGCAGGGGTATCTGCGCAACGAGGCTCTGCAGTCGAGGGTCAACGGTGGCTCGGAAGGCCGCGCTCGGATCCAGAACACCGTCGAATACCACTGGATTCGACTGCTGAATCCCCTCGTAGTTGGTGAAGAAAAACAATCTGTTCTTTATAATCGGGCCTCCTATGCTTCCACCAAATTGGTTGATGTGGAGAGGAGCGTTGGTGTGGCCAAAGTAATCCGGCGAGGCATCCAGGTCGTTGTTGCGGAAATACTCAAACAGGTCGCCATGGAAATCGTTGGTGCCCGATTTGGTCACTAAGTTGAAAATGGCCCCGTTGGATTGGCCGTACTCGGCATTGTAGCTGCCGGTTTCGATCTGTAGTTCCTGAATCGCGTCGACGCTACCGCGATCGAGACGCTGGTTTGAATTGTAAGCCGGCCCGACGAAGTCCGAGTCGACCTGGCTGGCATCGGTTCCATCAATCTCGATCCGGATCGCGGACTCGAAGTAGTTCGAGCTGCCTCCGTTAGCGGCGAGAACTCCGAAATTGACAACGCCGGGTGCGAGGCTAAGCAGGTTGGCATAGCTGTGATTTTCGAGCGGAACATTGTTCACCTTCTCCGAAGTCACGGTATTACCTGTATCCGACTTGGCAGTATCGATCAGCGGCACGGCGCTGCTTGTGACGTTAACACTCTCCTGGACGGTACCCGGTTCAAGCTTGAAATCGACGCTCTTGCGGTCTCCCACGTGAATGTGAACGTTGTTGGCAACAAGAGTTTTAAAGCCGGGCGCCGATGCGGTGAGATTGTAATCGCCGGGCGGCAAAATCGGCGCATCGAAGGTGCCAGCCCTGCCGGTAGTCAGAGTGGTTGTTGCGCCCGTAAGAACGTTTTGAACGACGACCTGAGCGCCCGGAAATACCGCGCCACTGGCATCGAGGACTTTGCCGACGATTTCGCCTGTTTCCAATTGGGCGAGACAAGGGCGGCCAAATGGTAACAGAAGGAGCGCCACCGGAAACAGCAACTTGGCGGGACACAAAACGGTACGCAGCAAAAGAGCAACCGAACGCCGGAACGCTCCAATATTCTGCGCGGAAACTGACTCAGTCATACTCACGTACAGCCTTTCTGGGAATAAACTCTCAACGGAGTTTCTGAGAGTACGGCTAGTTAGACGACGCCTCTGAAACCTTTCAAAACGGATTTGATCACAGGGGTTGCTGCCCTGTCAAGAGGATTTTGGCGTGGGACCTAGGCGGCACACTGGCTCGGGAGAGAGAAGGATCTACCTAGCGGAGGACCGCAGCAGATCCTTGTGCCGCGAGGTTGATTCACGCACGATGAAAGTAGGGGCGATCCTCGTCACAAACGGTTCCCTTGTGACGTTGCCTTCAATGCGATCCATCAGCAGGGTCGCGCCCCGTGCGCCAATCTCATAGCCGGGTTGCGCCACTACAGTCAGGCGCGGGTGAAAGGAGCGATCTATAACCAAGTCGTCGAACGTCGCGAGGGCAATGTCTTCAGGGCATCGCACGTTCATCTCTTCGAACGCCTGCAGCACGCCGAGCGTCATGACACCGTTGCAGACCAGAATCGCAGAGGGCCTGCTGCGGCGGAGCAAAATTTCCTTCCCGAGACGGTATCCGGATTCCCTTCGGTAATCGCCTTCAAGAATGAGTTCCCGGGTTACAGGTATTCCCGCTTCTTTGAGGGCGGATTCGTAACCACGAAGCCGCTCTCGAGCTGTTTGCAGCCCCAGAGAGCCAGTAATAATCGCGATACTTCGATATCCTACTCGAATGAGGTAGCGAACGCATTCTTCGGCTCCGCGCACGTTGTCCAGCAACACACAATCGATCTTGAGGCCCGGAACCGATCGATCGAGACACACCAGCGGAATACCGCTCTCAATTGCCCCTTTTATGTGGCTCGTGTCGGTTGCCGGCGCACACGCCAGTAGAATCCCATCCACACGCCGCGAGCGGAGCATGGAAATGACGCGGCGCTCCCGTTCGCCTTGTTCATCGGTGTTGGCGGTTACCAGCAGATAGCCGCGCAGGAAGGCCTGGTCTTCGGCGCCCCGGATGATCTCGGGGAAGAACGGATTAGTGATGTCGGGCAGCACCATGCCGAGCATGTAAGTTTGGTTGACCTTCAGGCTCCGGGCAATCTCGTTCGGGTGGTAGTCCAACTCTCGAATGGCCGCTTCCACACGTGCCCGTAAGGCGGCGCTTACGCGTGCGGTGCCTCGCAGCACGTTCGAAACCGTGCCAATGGATACGCGCGCCCGCTTGGCTACTTCGACGATCGTTGCCATTGATTGCGAGCGCCGGGAGCAGACGCAAGATTTGCTTCCATCACGCGATTTTCGCTTAGCTAGGCGGCGATACGCAAGAAACCATGTTTGAAAGGATTCAACTTTGTGGCAGAATCAATTGACAGTTTTTCGAGATGCGCATGCACTAGTATGGCCTCTTTCTTCACGACGCCTAAACTCTCCGCCTGGACTTTGCTGGGTGTGGCGGTCTCTACGCTCTATGCCGCGGATTCAGAATGGCTGCGTCCTCAGGGGCCGGGAGACCCGCTGATTTGGGGGCGGAGAGACGGTATAGTGTTTGGCTTGCCATCAAACGGCGGTCTTCGAGGTCCACGTGGGCTGATTCGGGTCGGCGTCATTTCTCCGAAGGGCGGTGCTCCAGAGCTGTTGAATTTTATTGCGATTGAGCCGGTCATTCTTGGACCGGGCAGCCGTTTCAGCCGAATGGCATTTAGCGAGCTCGAGCCCAGTCGTATGGATCCGGCTCTTCGAGGCAAGCGGCTTTGGCTCGGGGATATCGGACCAGGCGAGGAACCGGCTTACCGCGGAAACCTGGAGACATTTCCGCGTAAGCCGAATTCCATCGAGCGGCTGAGCGTGCGTATTGAAGTCGAGCGATTTACCGCAAACGGTGCACATGTGTACCTTATTGCTTCGCTCGATAGCGATCACCCGAACGAACTGAGACTTTCTGTTTTCGAGTACCAGGATAGTTCGCCCCTGGAGGAGCTAACGGTTACGGCGACGATGGGAAATTATGAGCGGCTGCGATGGTTGTGGCTGAGAGACCAGGTGGTAGACAGCCGAAAACTGTACAGATCGTACAGCGGCGACGCGTTCATTGAACACGGTAATTATGTGTTGGAGGATATGTTGCGGACCGAGGCCGGCGGCGCGATCGCCTTGTGCAGTTCGAACGAGGAAGACCCTTCAAAGGCAAGCAACCCGGAGGCCGCTCCACACTGGCGTTACGATCTGCCCAAATATACGCAATACTGGCGAGTCGATGGATACGATATCGAACCCGACTTGCGGGTGCGGGTAAATGGCCGGCGAGTTTACTGGCAATCTCACAATCCGCTTCCCGGCGGGATCGCGTTTGAGAATTTCGAATTGCGACAACGATACAGAGCGGGACAGACTTTTGTTTTTGGGGCAACTCAGAACGAACCGGGGCAGATGACACCAATGATTGAGCACCTGCCATCCCCGCCGGAAGAGAAGTAGGAAGTGCTGAACGAGCTTTACCACGAATAACGGAAAGAGGCCTCGCCGCTATGTCAGGTTTGCATGCGAACTCGCCCATGAAGGAAGTGGTTCTCATCACCAGTGGAGATCTGCGGCAGTCAGCTAATCAGGTTTGCTGGCCTGCCCAGGAAGAATTGGAGCGCCGGCTCACCAAATGTTTTTTGGAGCATGGCGTTGCAGTGCGACGAGCATTCCCGGTCGATTCCTCGAGAGGACACGGCTTCATTTCAAGCCAGCGGATGGGAATGGATGTATTTACCACGATCGACCCGCAGGCGAATCTTGTCTTTGCGACGGCTGCATGGCAGTACACGCATCATGTCTTGCCGGGCATGCGCACTCACCGCGGACCAATTCTTACGGTCGCCAACTGGAGTGGGCAATGGCCGGGTTTGGTGGGGCTTCTCAATCTTAACGGCTCACTGGTCAAGGCAGGCGTTCACTTCAGTACCTTGTGGAGCGAACACTTCAATGACGAATATTTTCTGGACCGCCTTCAAGAGTGGATCACGGACAGAACCGTCACTCATGACCTAACACACGTCCGGGCCTTCGACGCCAGGACGCTCCCGGAGCCCAGCAAGAGCATGGGAGAGAAGTTGGCTGCGTCCATCAAGCGGCGAAAAGCAATCCTCGGTGTTTTCGACGAGGGCTGCATGGGCATGTACAACGCCATCATCGACGATGAACTGCTGAATCCGCTCGGCGTGTTCAAAGAGCGGCTGAGTCAATCCGCTCTTGTCGCGAGGATGTACACGATTGAAGACGGCGAAGCGAAAGCAGTCAGGGAGTGGCTCGACGCGAAAGGGTTACAATTTGCGACCGGCACCGATGCAAGAGTTGAACTGACCGATGGGCAAGTTCACGAGCAGTGCAAGATGTATATCGCTGCCGTTCGCATAGCCGATGAGTTCGGCTGCGATGCGATCGGGATTCAATACCAGCAGGGGTTGAAGGATCTAGTGCCGGCGTCCGATCTGGTCGAGGGACTGCTCAATAACGCGGATCGTCCCCCGGTATTCCACAAATCCGGCAAAGAGCTGTACCCCGGCCGGCCGCTGCCTCACTTCAATGAAGTGGATGAGTGCGCCGGATTGGATGCACTGGTCACAAACCGCTGCTGGACGGAGTTGGGACTCGATCCCGCGACGACGCTGCACGACGTCCGCTGGGGCGAACACTATCGCCGAGATGGCATTGACGATTTCGTGTGGGTACTGCAAATTTCCGGAGGCGCCCCGGCGAGCCACTTCGTGGGAGGTTATGGCGGGGCGGTAAGCGAGCGCCAGCCGGCCATGTATTTCCCTCTCGGAGGAGGAACGCTGAAAGGAGTAGGCCGGCCGGGAAAAATCGTCTGGAGCCGAGTTTTTGTTGAGCAGAATAAGCTGCATGTGGATGTAGGCCTCGGATCCGTTGTGCAACTCCCCCCTGAAGAAACGACGCGCCGATGGGAACAAACCACCATCCAGTGGCCCTTAGTCAGCGCTGTATTTGATGGCATCTCGCGCGATTCTTTCATGGCGCGACATCGCGCTAACCACGTGAACATTGCCTATGCGCCGGACGAAAAAACAGCTGCAGACGCGCTTGCGGTTAAATGCGCAACCTTCCAAGCGTTAGGCGTCGAGGTCCACTTATGCGGAGCAGTGAGTTTCAGCTAAGACAAGGAATGAAAACCGTTTCTCAGTCAGGAGCGTACTGGTGAGCATTGTAGCGGGCGTCGACTTCGGCACCTTGAGCGTGCGCGTGTCGCTGTTCAGCAAGCGTGAGGGGCGGCTGGGTTCGGGTATCGCGGAATATCCGCTGAATCGCTCGCCGCAGGATCCGAATTTCGCGACGCAAAGCCATGCCGCGCAGATGGACGCCCTGCAAAGGGCCACGCTGATCGCGCTCAGGGCCAGTAACGTACGCGGGGATGAGATACGTGCGCTCGCAGTTGATACGACGGGCTCCAGCGTGATTCCGGTCGGCGCAGGGCTGCAGCCGCTTGATGACTATTACCTGTGGTGCGACCATCGCGCCTGGCGTGAAGCGCAGGAGATTACGGCCGCTGCGCACGCCCAAAACCTGGAAGCGATTGAGTGGTGCGGCGGCGTGTATTCCTCCGAATGGGGATTTTCAAAGTTGCTGCATTGGCTGCGGCATAATCCCGATAAACGTGGCCGACTTGTGACCGCTCTCGAGAACTGCGACATGATCACGGCGACGCTGTGCGGCGTCACTTGCCCGGCTGATTTGACGCGAAGCGCCTGCGCTATGGGCCACAAATGGATGTGGAACCCGAAATGGGGCGGACTTCCCTCCGAGGAATTTCTTGTATCTGTCGATCCGCTTTTCTCCGGCATTCGCGAGAAACTCTCGGGCATTTGTGAAACATCGGACCGCATCGCGGGCAGGCTCGGCGCGGAGTGGGCAGGGCGCCTCGGCCTGAAAGCAGGTATACCCATTCCAGTGGGAGCGCTCGATGCGCACTGGGACGCTGTCGGTGCGAACATCCGGCTGGGCGATGTGGTAAACGTGATCGGCACGTCGACTTGCATCATTGGCTTGAGTGAACAGCAGACGCTCGTACCTGGGGTGTGCGGCGTTGTGCCAGGTTCCGTTGTGCCCCGATACACCGGCGTTGAAGCGGGACTCTCCGCAGTGGGCGATTTGTTCGACGGAATCGCTCGGCGAGCCGGCACTTCGGTCTCCGCCCTGAGCCAGAACCTCGGGTCCTATCGCGCCGGCCAAACCGGCTTACTGCGCCTCGCTTGGGACAACGGAGACCGCACCATCCTGGTAAATCCCAACCTTGGAGGCGTCACGCTTGGTTGGAACGTTCTGCATACCGCTAAGGACGAACTCTTCGCGGCCATTGAAGGAACGGCGCTACAGACGCGCATCATTCTCGAGCGGATGCAGGAGAAGGGATCTCCCGTGAATCGGATCATCAATGGCGGTGGTATTCCGCAGAAAAACGATGCGTTGAATCGCGTTTACGCGAATGCACTGAATAAGCCCGTCGTAGTCCCTTCAGGCGATGTCACTAGTTTGGGCTCGGCTGTTTTCGCCTTTCTAGCAAGCGGCGATTATACGTCCGTTGAAGAAGCACAAGACGCGCTATGTCCGCCCGGCAAGACATTTCTTCCTGACGAACGCGAAACGGCCGTGTACAGCAAGTTGTATTCGTTGTATCGGGAGCTCTATTTCTCGCTCGGACAACCTGACGCACCGGCGGCGCGCATCGGACATATCTTGCCGGCTCTGCGCGAAATCGCAGCGAGCACGCGAACTTCGGAGACTCCATGACCATCAACTCCCACGTAGTAAAGAGCACTATTGTAGGCGCGCTCGGCGGACTGCTTTTTGGGTTCGATACCGCCGTGATTTCCGGCACGACTCACGCCCTAACGCTTGAGTATCATCTCTCGCCCGCCCTGCTTGGCATCACGGTTTCGAGCGCATTGATCGGTACCGTGGTTGCCGCGATGACTGCCAGCATCCCAGGGCAAAAGTTTGGACGCCGGGACAGCCTTCGAGCAATGGCGCTGTTTTACGTTGTCTCGGCCATCGGCTGCGCTTTCGCCTGGAACTGGCCGGCTCTTATCTTCTTTCGCTTTATTGGAGGTCTCGGCATAGGCGGATCGTCGGTCTTGGGACCAATGTACATTGCCGAGATCGCGCCGCCTAGCTGGCGTGGCCGGTTGGTCGGTTTCTTTCAGGTCAACATCGTGGTTGGCATTCTGCTCGCCTATGTGTCGAATTTTCTGATTGGCAGCCTGCACTTCGGAGCCACAGAGTGGCGCTGGATGCTTGGAGTTTCGGGTATTCCCGCAGCTCTTTTCCTGTTGATGCTCTTCTTTATTCCTCGTAGTCCCCGTTGGCTGGCGATGCAATCGAAATTAGACGAAGCGCTCAGCGTTCTTCGGCAAATCGGCGATCCCCGCCCGCAAGAAGAGCTCGATGAGATTGTCGCTTCCATTCATCTCGAACGATCTACGTCCAACGTTCGGTTGTTCTCGCGGCAGTACCGGCTACCGGTCTTCGTGGCCCTGACGGTCGGCATGTTTTGCCAGCTTTCCGGGATTAACGCAATCCTTTACTACCTGAACGATATCTTTGAGCTCGCCGGTGCGACAAAGGTCTCGGGAGATCTGCAGGCGGTCGCCGTGGGAGCGATGAATCTGGTTGCCACCCTCGGAGCAATGTCGGTCATCGACAAGTTCGGCCGCAAGAAACTGCTTTTGACTGGCACAGTGGGCCTCGCGATCTGTCTGGCGATGATTTCGATCCTTTTCCTCACCCGAACTCATATGAGTTGGCTGGTCTGGCTCCTTATGCTATACATCGGTTTTTTTGCCATATCGCAGGGCGCGGTTGTGTGGGTGTACCCGGGCGAAGTATTTCCAACGCGCGCACGAGCAAAAGGCCAAAGTCTTGGCAGCTCTGCCCATTGGGTGACCAACGCCGCCATCTCGCTTGTCTTTCCCGTGCTCGCGAAATCCTCCGGGGCCGTTCCGTTCATGTTCTTTGGCGCGATGATGGCGATCGACTTTTTTCTGGTCCTGTTTTATTATCCGGAAACGAAGGGTATTTCTCTGGAACAGATGCAGCATCACCTTGGCATTGAGTGAGTGGGGCTGCACCCGAACGGGCGCGAACGCCGTAAGAGCGCCCCGCACAGCAGCCCCGGTGTAGCTGATGCATGGTTGTCGGTTTGCGCCTCTACTCTTTCACAAAAGGTCTTGACAGCCATCGGGAGCTATGCTCCAATCCTCGTAAATGGAACGTTTCATGTAGCTTCCCTTGCGCCATTAAGGGCGGCCCGCGCAGGAGTCGTCGGGTGCGGTTGAAAGGTTCCAGTGTCGAACCGTTTAGGAGCGCACAATGCGAACAAAGTGGTCTTTCGTTCTGCTGTTTGTCGTCTCGATCGTTGTTTGGCCGATGCACGTGCTGGGTCAGGCCTACACAGGCGCCATCAAAGGGGAAGTCCACGATCCGCAAAATGCAACCGTGTCCGGCGCCCAGATGAGTTTGAAAAACCAAGCTACCGGCGTGGTCGCGAATACCGTGTCGGGAAACTCCGGCGAGTTCAATTTCCTGGACCTTTCCCCCGGCACCTACATACTTACTACGGAGGCGAAGGGATTCAGCACCTCTGTGCAACAAAACGTCGCAGTGGACGTGGGGCGAACTTTGGCACTCGTTGTTACCCTGCAACCCGGTTCGGTGCAGCAGACCGTTACGGTTACTGCAAATTCCGCCGCCGTCGAATCGCAGACTTCTGATATCGGTACAGTCGTCACTCCGCAAGAGATCAAGGATTTGCCCTTATCTATGAGCGGAGACATGCGAAATCCAGTCAGTTTTGTGCTGCTGACGCCGGGAGTCGAGGGTTCCACCCCGGGACCTACGCCCGATTACCGGCTGCATATCAGCGGCGCAAACAGCTACTCCAATGAGGTTTACATAGATGGCATCCCCGTCGCAAACACAAATTTGGCGGGCGACGTCAGCCTCAATCACCCTCCCATTGATTCGATCAACGAGTTCAAGATCATCAACGACAATTCGAGCGCACAGTACGGGTTCTCGAGCGGCATCATCTCTTTCGCTTTGAAGTCGGGCACGAACGACTTTCACGGAAGCGTGTTCGAGTACTTGCAGAACGACGCGCTCAATGCGGCCGGATACGTGGCTAACGCTCTGGGACAAAAGAAAGCGCCATTGAAGCAGAATGAGTTCGGCGGAACGTTCGGTGGCCCGGTCAGAATACCTCATGTTTACAATGGCCGCGACCACACTTTTTTCTTCGTCGAATATACGGGCTTCAAGTACCGACCCAGTTCCATCAATGGTAGCCTGACGACGGTTCCGAATGCGTATCGCACGGGGGATTTTTCCCAGTCGTTGGGTCCGCAACTCACGGTGAATGGCCAGCCTGTATTCGATCCTGCCGGGCGGCCGATCTATGAGGGTGAGATATACAATCCGTTGTCGGTCCACACAGTTGTCGGCCCGGATGGGAACACTTATCAAGTGCGCAACCCATTTCCAGGAAATGTTATTCCCCCTGGCACGCCTGGCCTGAGTGCGGCCTCACAGAAGATCTTGAGTTATTTCCCCCAGGCAGACAACAGCTCTCTCTTCAACAATCTTGTTCGCACGCAAAGCCAGAAAACGGACGAGCACCGGTTGGTCACAAAGATTGACGAACACATTTCCGAGAAGCATTCGTTGTCCGGCAGTGTCTTCATCGGAGGCTATACAAACAGCAATAACGGCGGTTTGAATTTGTATGATGCGATAACAAATACCGATCCAACCACGCAGATACGGCTCACGTATAACTACACGCCATCTCCAACCTTGGTCAACAACTTCAACATCGGCTTTCTGCGAGATAACATCTTCAGCGGACCGCTCCAGCCGGGACCGGGTCTTTCCGCATTAGGGATTACGGGCTTGCCGGGCCTGGCGAGCGACAGTCCTTTCCCCATCATCGCCATGGGTACGCTCACAAACAGCATCGGCTCTACTACGGCATCGGCGGATGCCCAAAACCGCTTCATCGAGAACGATAACCTGACCTTGGTTCACGGTGCGCACACCTTTACGTTCGGCGGCGACCTACGGCGCTTACAAAGCAATGAGAGCGGCATTCCCACGGGCAATTTTACTTTTGAGCCTACCGAGACAGCCATCAATGGGATTGGGTTTATCAATGGCAACCAGCCCGTGTCGATTCCGGCTGGCACCGGGAATCCGGTTGCAAGTTTTCTGTTTGGCGGTCTGGATTTCTCGCGCTTTGACTATCCGGTTTCACAATACTATCGCTGGTGGCAGGCCGGGCTTTACTTTCAAGACGACTGGAGAGTTAACTCCGATTTGACGCTCAATCTTGGAGTTCGCTGGGATCTTCAAGTCCCCCGAACGGAAAAATATGGGAATGTTTCAACGATGAATCCGGCACTACCAAATCCGGCTGCAGGCGGACTCCCGGGTGCATATACGTATTTCGGCACCGGTCCGGGACGCAATGGGATGATCCGTATAGGCGACACCGATTACAAAGGATTCCAACCGCGGATCGGCCTCGCGTATTCGCCAGGCCCGCAGCACACGACGGCTTTCCGCGCCGGCTTCGCGATAGACCGCCCTCTCGGCAACGACAATTTAGAGAACGATATCAGTGGCTCGCTCTATGACGCTGGGTTTGCGGGCTTGGCCACCATTAATAGACCCCAGGACTACGTAGGTTCTCCCGCCTATTATTGGGACAATCCGTTTCCGGGATCGTCGGTGACGGGCGCGAACCTCAGTCCCGGCAGTCTTGTCGGTAATGATAATCCAACGATGATTCTTCGCGATGCGGGTCTTCCTCCAACCCAGTTGTACTGGACAGCCCAGATAGAGCACCAATTTTCAGGCAGCATGGTGGCGAGCGTCGGTTATGTAGGCATGCACACGTATCATCTTGGCGTGTGGGCTAAACCAAACGAAGTGAATCCCACACTAGCGCAACAGAAATATGGTGCGATTGCCGCTGCGGATGGATTGCCGTTGAACCAGTTCTTGGCTTTGCCAATTACAGATCCAAGGGCGGCCGCTGCGGGCATCACTCCGCCATTTCCCACTTTCGTTTCGACGTTTGGTCCGGCTGCTACGATTGCGCAAGCCCTGCGTCCGTGGCCGCAGTACGGGGACGTGGATAATCCTTTTGACCCGATCGGCAGTGTTTCCTACAATGCGCTCCAAGCGAGCTTACAAAAGCGCTTCTCTCATGGCTTGACATTCCTGGTTGCCTACACTTTTTCGAAGACTATCGGGGATGTGGATTCCAATGACGGACCTACGTCAGGCGCGGAAAACGCAATCTATGCCGGGTCCTTTTACCAAGATTTTTACAACCAGAGAGCGGAGCGCAATGTCACTAGTTCGGACATTCCGCATGTGGTGTCGATCAGCTATACGTATGAGCTTCCCTTCGGACCGGGCAAGCCTTTTCTGAATCACGGCGTCGTCGGAAACATTGCCGGCGGCTGGGAGATCAGCGGCATCCAGCAGTATCAGAGCGGGCGACCCATCCACATAGAATATGATGCATTCGGCAGCTCCAATCCCTATTTCGGTGCGGGCGATGGTTTCAGCTTCCGGCCCGATGTGGTTCTCGGGCAGCCGCTCAAGAATCCCGATTATAGTCCGAGCTGTTCCGGTCCGGTGCAGGCTACGGCAGGTCGCAACTCCTGCCAGTTCTATATCAACCCGGCGGCTTTCGTCGCTCCGCCGCCCGGACAGTTCGGCGATGCTCCCAACTTGTTTTCGCAGCTGCGCATGCCGGCTTTCCTCAACGAAGATCTCTCGATCTCCAAGAGAATTACGTTCCACGAAAATTTAAAGCTACAGCTCCAGGCTAATTTCTTTAACGCTTTCAACCGGGTCGTCTTTTCGTCCGGCGGCAATGCTCAAACATTTATCGTGAATGCCGCTCCTCCCAATTTGAGCCCTGCTGTTCTTGCAACCTCGAACAGTATTTTTGGGATTATGACGGCGCAGCAGAACGGTCCCAGGATCATACAGCTCGGCGCCAGACTGGATTTCTAGCCGTTGCCTGAGCTCGCCAAGCTGATTCTGTTCGCGAGCGTAATAGCGCCTGTATGCGCGCAGACTATCCCGCAAGAGGCCGCCGCACATGCGCGGGCCGCGCAAGATGCCGAACGGCGGAACGACTTCCCGACCGCCGTCCGTGAATATGACTATGTATTAACGCAGATACCTCGAAATGCCGAAATGCAGAGCAACTTGGGCGTTGCCCTGTACTTCAACCACGAACTCTCTCGCGCGATTGCTGTGTTTCGAAGAGCCATGGCTCTAAACACGAACTTGCTCGCACCGCATCTGTTTTCAGGTCTGGCTTGGTATCGACTCTCGCATCCCGATGCAGCCGTACCAGAGCTCGAAACGGCAGTGCACATAAACCCTTCTGATGTGATTGCGCGCACGTGGTTGGGCTACGCGTACGTTGCCCAATCCCGATACGATTCCGCTCTCAAAGAATTCCAGGCCGCGTGCCAGTTAGATCCGAACAATATCGACGTCTGGTATGCATTGGGTCAGACTCAGCTTCAAATCGGAAAGGCCGCAACGCTGCAACTGCTAGGTATTGCGCCGGACGGAGGACGGACTTGGCAGCTCGCTGGCGAGCAAGCCCAATTACAAGGAAACCGGCGGGACGCTCTCGAAGATTTTATGGGAGCCTTCCATCGCCGCCCGGACCTCACCGAACTTCGGGTCTGTCATCACTGAATTGGGTGGAGTAGTTCCTTCTGCGCCTTCTCCGGCACAAGCGGCGAGTGGACAGGAAGATGTTCTTTACCGTCGGGCTCACGAAGCTGAGCAGCAAGCGCGTGCGGCTTTCGAGCGGGTGGTCCAAAGTGCGCCAGACTCGTATCGCACTCATCAGATATTGGCCGATTCGCTGGCCGCTGAGCAGCGGCCGGAGGAAGCGGTGAAGGAATACCGAACAGTATTAAAACTCAATCCCGATCTGCCGGGGATTCACGAGGAGATTGGGAAGAATCTGCTCGCTACCGGGAAAGAGGCCGAAGCCCTCCGGGAATTTCAGTCGGAACTCGAAGTCCAGCCAAATTCCGCCAGCGCATGCATGTATGCCGGACAGGTTTTACTTTTGATGGGGGACGACGAAGCGGCGTCGAAAATGCTAAATCGTGCGCTTCAGATGGATCGCCCCCCACCAGAGACGTTTCGTCTCCTTGGGAAACTCGATCTGCATCGCAAGGACTATCACTCGGCGGTGACACAGCTGACGTATTACATCGCTGTAAGGAAAGACGATTCAACTGCCTATTATTTGCTCTCAAAGGCGTACAGGGCCTTAGGGAATGAAGAACAGATGAAACATGCCCTCGCGCTTTTCGAGAAAACTTCACGCGACGCGAAGGCGCGCAGTCGGGCGCAAGCAGGACTCGAGGCTCTTAACGGTCAAAAACAGCTCCCCGAGGACAGTGAGGACCCAAATCTCAGCGGAGCACATTGATGGAGTCCTGCCCAAGCGACGATTGGCAGGCCGCGTTCTTTGAACAGACGCTCAAAGGCGGTAAAAGCAAACTGTTCCTGGTCGAAGTCCATGGCTTCACATACCAGCAGATAGCGGGAAGCGTGATCGGTCACGGTGAGCGGATAGCAGTATCGCTTGCTGCCCAGCATGAACTCGCCCTCGTAATCGGTGCACCATCCATGTCTCCGGAACGTTCTGTTACCTATGTCTCGGGTGGCGCACTGATTGAAGACGAAATATTTCCCGGAAGAAGTTTTGTAACTTCTCGCCTTTCTGCTGGATGTCACGCTCCAGCTTCTGCCCTGCAATCTGAATGTCGCGCTCGTTCGTGACGTCGTATCGATCCGACATGGCGCGACTCGGATACCCGCTGATGAGCATCGGCTGCTGTTCCGGAATGCCCGAGTCAATCGAGCGGGCGGCATACGCCATCTCTAGACAGGATGTTGACCGCGAGAGCGTACGAGCGACGAAGTGCTTCTAGCCAGCGATTGACGGTCGCGTTTGCATACAAAGCGCTCGATCATCAGTGATGTCATGTCTGAAGCTTTGATGGACCCGAATGCGGATGCAAGGTGAAGACGCACACATCGCTCGGCCTCCTTCCCAGACACGAATCGGCGACGCTCCGAACCACCGACGTGAATGTTGATGGAGTTATCGACTTTCCAACGCGCCGCGCACCAATCTGAATCCGGGTAAAGATTTGCTACTTCACCTTCTTAGCACTGATGCGTCTTCTAAAGTTTTAGTTTGACAGCCGAGCCATTTGCCACTTATCCTGCAATTTCCAGGGTTATGAGTCGTTTATGCGCCTATTCTCTGGATGAATTCAGTCATGTGATCGCGATGCAAAGATTATGACAATAGATAAGACCAAAATGCAGCTCCGCATCAATAGAGCATCCGTCGCTGCATCTTTACTCTTGTGCGTGCTTGCATTTACACGCAGTGTCGATGCGCAGAGTATCAACCATCAAATAACGCTTCCTGCTGGAGTGAGTTGGTGTGATGACAGCATGATTAATGGCATGTTTGGCGCGATTAACGCTTATCGAAGCCAAAACGGTGTACCCGCGCTGGCTATGAACGCGCTTGGCATGGAAGATGCCGAAATGCGGGCGGTGCAACTAAGCGCCTACATGGCCACAGTACCGCCCACCTCCCCGACGTGGAATCCGCACCAGGGGTACGATACAACCGCAGCCAGCCTTGGCTACGCTCTGATCAGCGAGAATCTGGCTTGGGGGAGCGCCGATTACTCGTACATTGTTAACGCCGTCTGGCAGGACCCGCTCCATATCGCTGCCATGCTCTCAAAGGCGGCTAACGTAGCAGGCGTGTCCTGCGTGTATGCAAATGGTTGGCCGTACTGGACGTATGAGCCTGGGGTTGCGTCCTCCAGTTCGCCAACACCATCACCCAACCCGAGTCCAAGCCCCACTCCCCCGCCGACCGCTCCTACTGCACTTGATTCACAGGAATCCGCGTTTGTGACGCTGATCAACCAGTACCGTTCTGCGAATGGAGTCTATCCGCTGCAGGTCTCCGTCACTCTGCAAACCGCATCACAGTGGATGAGCAACGATATGGCAACCAACAACTACCTTAGCCATACCGATAGCTTGGGACGAACCACGCAGCCGCGGCTTGCAGCGTTCGGGTACGGCTACAGCCCGTGGGGGGAAAACCTCGCCGCCGGGGCCAGCGATGCTCAGACTACATTCAACGACTTTGTGACTGCTTGCGACCCGGACGCCTCCGGGAACTGTACGTACGCGCATCGAGCCAACATGCTCAACGGCAGTTTTGTCGCCCTCGGAGTCGCGCGCGCTTACAGCCCCAACTCGACATACGGTTGGTATTGGGCTACAGACTTCGGCGGCTATTTGGATCAGCCGCTTAACCCAGCTCCGCCATCAACACCCGTCATCGCGTCCTTCTTAGCCTCTCCTGCCGCGATTGCAGACGGGCAAACAACGACGCTATCCTGGACGGTTTCCGGCGCCACGTCGGTCAGCATAGATAACGGGATTGGCAGCACGTCCGGCGCCACGTCAGTTACTGTCGCTCCGACGCAGACCACCACTTATCACCTCACCGCGATGGGCGGCGGCGGGAGCGCGAGCGCGGCCGTCACGGTCACGGTGAATCAACCATCACAGCCGGTTCAGCCACCCACGAGGCCCACGTTGATCTTCGCAACCGCTAAGAGTCCGACGGAAGTGGATCTCGGTTGGACGGCTAGCACCGATGCGGCCGGAATCGCGGGTTACCAGATCATTCGGAACGGGATATTGCTAACGCATGTCGCCCCTGCTTCCCTATCCTACGCGGATAAGAGTGTTACCGGCAGCACGGCTTACAGCTACTCCATCCAGGCTCTGGACTCGGCTGGGCTTCTCTCCGCATTAAGCAACGTTCTTGCCGTAACGACTCCTGCGGCAGGGACAGGTCCGTCGCTGGCGTGTCCCGCTCCAGGTAGCGCGCAATTCACTGGCTGCTATTACAACAACGTGCTCTGGTTGGGCCAGCCGGCATTGGTCAGGACTGATAGCCAAATCAACTTCGACTGGACAAAAGCGCCGCCCAGTCCTACAGTTTTATCTTCTTCTTTCTCCGTGGAATGGCAGGGTAACTTTAATTTTGCTGCAGGTGATTATGTCTTCACGCTGAATGTCGCGGGCGGAGTAGTGTTGTACATAGACGGAGCTCTGGTGGCGAACTCGCCACAAAGTTTTGCCGCCCATACCGCGTACGAAGGCGTCACACTTACCCAGGGTCAGCACCTGATCGCGGTGAAATATTACAACAGCAACGGAAGTGCACTGGCGCGAGTGTCCTGGCAGCAAAGCACTAACTAAAAGCTGAAGCCGCAGATGTGCCTTGGGGTGTGACACCCGCAGCTTTGAACCGCTGTTAGCTTCCGGTAACCGGGCCGTCGTGGCTGTTCGTGTATTCAAGCAGCTTACCAAGCAAACCCGCTCGGGATGCGACGCCCATCTTCAACATAATAATGCGCAGAAATGATTTTACGGTGTTCGGGCTGACATTCATTCGGCCCGCCACTTCTTTGCTCGTCAGGCCTGTCGCGATCGCCCTCAGCGCTTCTTGTTCCCGCTCAGTCAAGTTAAATTCCTTCGCCAGCAGATGAATCGTGTGGTCAACAGATGAGTCCCTGTGTATGTGCAGCGCTAATAAAGGTTGCGGATCTGGTTCATGAGGCCGCAATAAGAATACGCGGCAACTGTAACTGAGATCGCGAAACCGGAAACGCACTGTGGCGGTTGACAAGTCTGCGAGTTGTATTCTGCCTAGCGCGTCGTGGATTTCGCCAGGAAGTGAGAGTCGAACGTCGGACGCCTCACCCTCCGGCCTATCCTCGCCCAAAATCCACCTCGCCCCCTCATCAATGGCTAAGGTCTCCATTCTCATGTTTATGAGGAGGAGTCCCTCATCCGCTCCATCGGGTCTGCTGCGCACCGTTCTGGAGACGGCGCGCACTGCTTTGGTGCTCATTTAAGGCTCGCGATCCGTTGTACGCCAGGCACCTGAATTGAGGGCCTGTAAGTTTAAGGTTTGACTTGCGTGACCGAGGTGTCCCAGTTTGCGCCTGCCGTTCGGGGCAAATTGCCAATGTACTCTGTCACGGTCCAAATTGTTCCGTCGGCCGCAGCCACGGCGGTGGAGTAATCGCCCCAGCGTGCAATACCCGATTCCGAATCGCCCGTGTACCCGGTGAATCCGTCCTCTGGAGCAGTTCCAAGCGCAGCAACATAGGCGGTCGACGGCGTCCCAAACGCGCTGACTGGTATGAAAACTGCGCTCGGATACCATGCAGGTCCCACAAGCGTCGCTGATATTTCGCCTACGCCGGCAGGATTGACGGCGACCGAGGGGCGTAACAAGTTGTTCCCATTCACGAGAAGGTACTTCTGGTTAAGAAGCGTCGCGTGGAAAACGCCGCCTCGAATGGTTGGAGACAAAACTACCAGTGCGCCGCCCACGACGTTCTCATTATTTTGGTCAAGAACCGCCGTCGAGAAGGCCGTGTAGAGGCGTCCTCCTGCGTAGCTCAACGAGAGCACCCGTGTGTCGCCGCCATCGATGTTTGCCAGCGGTCCCGGAGGACTGAGGCTCGATCCGTAAGGAAGGGGTCCATTACGTTGAGAGGCAACGTTAGGAGTGATATACGACAAAGTCGGCACAACTGCTTGCGTCAGCGTGAGGTCGGGAATGGTGGTCGCAAGCGAGCTAGTGTTCATTAAAGCCCAGAGCGCAAGCGTATCGCCAGCGTCAGAACCTGATATCGTGCTGGCCAGATATTCAACACCGCCGTTCGCAACCAAGTAACTTGCACCTGGCGGCGTCGTAGCTGGTTGCATGGAAAACTCATAACCAGTGTCGAAAGGGAGTATAAGCCGGAACGCCGTCGGCGCAGCAGCCCCCGACGCCAGTGAGTTCTTCGAGATACCAAGAAGGGCTACGTCCACAAACGTCTGAGAGTCCGAGTTCATCTCGTTGCTGCTTATATAGAACCCGTATCGATCCGCCCCGATTTGCGGATAATCATCTACACAAGGGCAGTTCGAGTTCTGCAAGTCGGTCGTGTCGGCCGTGTAGATGTTGAATACTCCGGTGGGATCGGAGGTCTGGCTGACAGCCAGATACAGGTGAGAGGTCGCGAGATTGTCTCCGAGCGCATCCTCGTCCTGAGCTCGTTGTAGAACAAACCAGCGCTTGATATCGGGATCGTAGAAGACGCGCATGTCGGTTGGGAACGGACCGTAGATACCGGTTGTTCTGTCAATCGCCGGCGGCAGAGCAAACAGTTCGTTAGTTGCCAGCACGGCCGGAAGTAGCGCTTGGCCGCCCGTATTATAGACCTGGATGGCATTATTCACACCTTCCAGAACGTAACCGTTTCCCACCGCTATGCTGGGATTGGGCGGCTCGATCGTAAACTGATTTCCGTGGTTCGCGTCACGTTGATCTAACTGTGTCAAGCCATTGAAGTTAAAGCCACCGCCGTTAATCACGGTTAAGCTGGGCGTCAGAATATCAGTCAGTGCCTGACTTCCCAATATCGGGTGCAGGGATCTCGCGGCCAACATCGCTCGCGAAGGGGGACGAACAGGCTTTGAGAGATGCTTTGGGAACTCCTGAGCGAAAGCGCCCTGGAGTGCAAAGGCGCCCAAACTGCGGGACAAACTCCGCCGTGCACCAAGCGGCGCTGCACCCACTGCAGCGTCCGCCTGGGCTTGTTGCATGACGTCGACTGTGCCAGATAGTACTAGTAGTCCGGTTACATTTGCGCCGCTGTAAGTTGTTTGACTCCGGACGAGTAAGGGAAACGCGACTAATACGCTCGCCCCGACTAGTAACCAGTTACCCCTTTTCATGATGAGCCCCCCGAAACGTGTCACTATTCGTTGCTTCGCATTTTCCATTTGTTGCTTCGCATTCTCCCTAGAAACGCCGCGCCGATCCCGACCAATAACAATTCCGAACTACCTGGTTCCGGGGCCGTTGCACCCGCTTGTGGTGTTGCAAAATCCGATATCGTGAAAACGCCAGGTTCCCCTTCGTTGTCCAGGGACGAAGCTTCAAAACCAAAATTTTCGCCAGCGCTTACGGACAGTTGAGTCGATCCAGTCTCCCCAGAGGTGTCGCTCAGTTGCGTATAGTTACCCGCCAAAAGGTAACCCGCAGCGTCAAACCCTGGGAGCGGATCTGCCGTCGTGAAGGACCATTGGAACGAAACTGCCCCGCCAGCTGGTGCGGTTGCCGTCACGTCCGTTGTGCCTGGATTTCCACTGCCATCGTTTGGCCCAACAATGGTCAACGTGGATCCATCGCTCGATACTGATGCTGATCCGTCGCTCTCAGTATTCGTGATCGTGAAAGTTAGTCCTCCGAACTGAATCGTGTCGGCTTGCATAGATGGCAGGAGCACTCCGGCCCCGGTCAGCAAGAAGAATACTGCAATTGGTCTGTAAAATGTCATATTAATTTACACCTTTCCTCTCGAGTATGAATAAGTAGGTGCCATGCCGCAATCGCTCCATCCATTTTGTCCTGGTTAGATGCGTAACGCACCTTCTCAATTGCTAAATAGGCTCACGTTAGTACTGTTTCGGTGAGCTTTCGTACGGGGTAGTCCTAAAGGTGAGTGGCGACGCGATGGCGGACGGACGAGGGCCGATTGCAACACAGGCCGAGCGGAGCTGCGATCCTAGGCCCGCGCATTTGCACAGCACAGCCGATCGGGCATGCATCGCATGCGCATGTTTCGTTTACAAACTAATGCAGCGACGGTAGTTACTATCGCGCGGTGAAGAGAGCGTGCTCTTCAATCGCATTGTCGAGGTGGCGATTCAGGCGAGGAGGGTATAAGCAAAATTTATGCGAGTTCGTGGTGCCACGTCTCTTGCGATAAGGTTTGGATGCCAAAACTAGGAGTACACCGTTCGGGTTAGGCGGTATAGAGGATTGAGAGTACCGTTGATGGGTGTTAGTGTCTTTCATCGGAGGTTGCTTAAATGCACCGTTTGTCAAAAGTTGTTTTCGCCGCCATTGCTTGTTCGATGGTAGCTGCTGCTCAAAACCCCATAACTGCTGATTCACCTTTCCAGGTACGTTACGCGTCTAATCTGTCTGTCGGTGATTCGGTCATTAACCTGACCAACACCGGCGCGAATGGCGCAAGCCTATACGGCCCTGGATTCGGTGGTGCGACTGGGAACATCTGCGTGAACGTGTACGCTCTGGATCCCGGCGAAGAACTCGTCTCCTGCTGCTCGTGCCTCGTGACGCCCGATGGGCTCGCGTCGTTATCAGTGGTGAACGATCTCATCAGCAACACCGAGACTAGCGTTCGGCCAACTTCGGTAGTAATCAAGCTGGTTTCGACGTTAGCCGGCGGGAACGGTACCGGTACAAGCTGCGCCGACTCTGCCGCGACTGCGTCAGCCGCGACTCTTGCCACCGGCCTAGCTGCCTGGGGAACCACCCTTCACGCTTCGCCGTCGGGGACGATGTCGGTTACCGAAACCGCGTTCACGCCGTCGACGCTCAGCGCTGGCGAACTGGCCAGTATCAGCGGCCGTTGCAGAGCCATCATCGGCAACGCAACAGGCGCGGGCATCTGCGCTTCTTGCAGAGTTGGTGGACTGGGCGGGTCGAGGTCCACACTCTAGTAACACAAATCCAGCTGTACCAACACGTCACGGTAGCCGCCGATCAAGCGCGGCTACCGGAAGCGTCTTGTTAGTCGGTTCGAGCCGACGCGGCATTACGCGATGTTCCGTGTGCTTTGGACTACTTATTTTGCAAACAACATTTATCCAGGACTGATAACCATGACTTTGAAAATTTTAATAGCTGGTGTGCTGGCCGTGCCTCTTCTTGTTCTCGCCGCCGAAAAATCCGGAGAAGTATGCCCGGTCGCCGACACCGCCGTGCTTGAAATCAACGGTACCAAGCTGACCGTGGCTGATCTGGAGCATCAAAATCCAGCGCTTCTCTTCCAGGCTCGTAACACCTATTACGAGACCGAGCGAAAAGCACTTGACGCCTTCGTCGAGGCCTATTTACTGGAACAGCAAGCCAAGGCAGAGAACCTCACCGTAGCTCAGCTCCTTGACAAGCACGTGAATAACAGCATTGCCAAGGATCCCTCGGAAGAGGCGCTGCATGTTTACTATGAAGGGCTAGACACGAATCAGCCGTATGAGGCCGTCCGTGCGACGATCGTCGAAGCTCTGCATCAAAGACGGATCGCCAGGGCCAAAGCCGCTTATCTGCAGTCTCTTCGCAGCAAGTCGGAAATTAGCGTGCTTCTTGCCGCTCCCCGGGCCGAGATATCATTCAAAAACGTTGATTACCGAGGGCCTCAGACGGCCCCGCTCACAGTCGTGGAGTATGCCGACTACGAATGTCCTTATTGCCAGCAAGTCCAGCCGGCGCTCGATAAATTACAAGCCACTTACAAGGGCAAGATGGCATTCGTATTTAAGGACATGCCGCTACCTATGCACGCACACGCCGAGAAGGCGGCGGAGGCCAGCCGCTGCGCCCAGGCACAAGGAAAGTATTGGGAGTACCATGACCTGTTATTCGCAAACAAGCAGCTTGACGCTCCCGGATTGAAAGAGGCAGCCCGACAATTGAAGCTCGACGAAGATACTTTCAATAAGTGTCTCGAGTCAAGTGCGACGGTTCCAGAAATTCGAAGTGCTTCCGAAGAGGCACAGGCCCTGGGAGTACAAGGCACACCGACGCTCTTTATCAATGGACGTCTGTACAGCGGCGCCTTGACGTACGACAAGCTCCAGGCGGCGATTGAAGAAGAGTTACACAAAATAAACACAACATCGGCTCAGATTGCACATCGATAGTCCCGGAGTTCGTGTGCGTTACGGGTTAGTACGACAACGTTTGATAGCAGAACTGCTTCGTTGCGTCTACATCCCGACAGCGCGGAGGCTGATTTGTTTATGAAGATACGCTATTTACTGCTTTTGGGATGGATAGTAACAGCGGCGAGCATGAGGGCCACGACTATTTCTTACGAAGTTAGCCAGGTAGGCCTGGACAAGTCCGGAGATATGTTATACAACTATACCTACAACGTGAGCGGTTTGACACTTCAAAGTACTCAGGGACTCGATCTGTATTTCGACCCGACGATCTTTGCTACGTTGTCAGATCCTGTTGCGGGTCCGGCGTTTCAGACTGTTTTGGCTCAGCCGAACAATCCGCCCGGAACTCCGGGGGATTTTGGTTTGATGCCATATGCAGACAATACGGTCGTTACTGGGCCGTTCAGTGTGGATTTTACTTTAGTTGGCTCGGCTACTCCGGGCTCACAAGACTATACGATCACGCAGTATCTTCCGGGTGGGATCGCAGTCGGTGTTATCGCGTCGGGGACAACTGTTCCAGCAAACGTAGTTGCTACGCCGGAACCCTCCTCAATGTTTTTCACCGGACTAGCGCTGCTCTCCGGGACAATTTTGGGGGCTGCAACCCGTCGTAGTGTGCGGCGGGCGGGTTAGCCCCGTTCGATAAACGGCAAGTTAGAAGCAATAAGGGGTAAGCATGCGATACGTGTGTCCGGCGGTAGCGAGTTTGTTGGCGATGATGATGATCGCTCCCGCCAATCAGGTTCTGGGGCAAGGTACAGGTTCAGCCCTGTCGATCGACACAAATTATGTGTTTGTGGGTGAGGCGCGCTATACCTCCACTAAGTGGTATGTCACGTATCGTCCAGAGTTGATGAACACCGGCGTCGCGTTACCGAGCGTCGTCGCATCGGTGAAGAGCCTGGCGCCGAACGTAGTTACGGTACCCGGACAGGACACTGTGCATTTTGGCCCGGTTCCCGCCAATGGCAAGGTGTCCAGCAGCGATACATTCACGATTCTGGTTGACAGAACGGTCACGTTCTCTTGGACCCAGCTTCAGTGGACGTTTGAAGATCCGGTCGCGCAACCAGGTCCGGATCAGACCGTTAAGCTTGGTAGCACCGTTTTTTTGAATGGAGGCGCATCGACGAACGCCGACGGTAGCGACAGACTGAGTTATTTCTGGACGTTATCGGCCGTTCCCCCAGGCTCCAAGGCTGCTCTCGTCAATCCGACCAGTGTCATTCCTTCGTTCGTCGCCGACACAGCCGGGCAATATGGCGTAAATCTGAGTGTGAGTAATGGGTCGAGCAGCGATGCTGGTACGACTACTGTTAGCACGACTAGTTCTCTTCCAGTAGCTAATGCTGGACCCAATCAAACGGTTACGCCGAACAGCACCGTTACGCTGGACGGAAGCCGATCTTATGACGTAGACGGACTCCCGCTTACCTATCTATGGACACTCATTAGCATTCCCCAGAATAGTTATGCAACGCTCGGCTCGGGATACGCCTCGGTAATGCCAACGTTTACCGCAGACGTTCCGGGCAATTATGTGGCGCAATTGCTGGTCAGCGACCAAAATGGCACCAGCACTCCGTCCACTGTCACGATCTCGATGGGTAATACGACCCCTGTGGCGAACGCTGGTCCCGATCAATCAGTGAAAGCGGGTTCTACTGTTCAGCTGAACGGCGCCGGTTCTACGGACGTCAACGGCAATCCTCTTTCCTATAGATGGAGTCTGCTCAGTGCACCGGCGCAGAGCACGGCAACTCTCAGTGATCCGACCGCCGTTAATCCGACCTTCACAGCCGACGTAAACGGCACATATGTTGCGCAATTGGTGGTTAACGACGGGACGATCGACAGTACACCTTCCACCGTTGTTATCAGTACAAACACAATATTGCCCCCCGTCGCCAATGCGGGCCCGGAACAGTCCGTCGTGGTGAATTCGAACGTCACACTGGCAGGCACGGGTTCCGATCCCCAGAGTCTGCCTCTCTCGTACAGTTGGACGCTTTTGTCGCGGCCGCCGGGAAGCCTTGCGACCTTGCAAGGGTCGACTTCTGCAACCCCCACGTTTCTCGCTGATTACCCCGGCACCTATGTTGCTCAAGTAATAGTAAACAACGGACACGAAAACAGCACGCCGTCGACTGTCGTGGTAACCACCGGCACCGCGACCCCCTTGGCCGTCCCTGGGCCCACTCAGAACGTAGGAGCGGGGACGCTCGTAACGCTGGATGGTAGCGGTTCGTACGACCCGAGCGGGAACCCGTTGACTTACTCGTGGTCGCTTCTGCACGTACCGGAGGGCAGCAATGCGACACTGTCGTCCGTCACCTCCGTCTCCCCTACATTCATCGCCGATCTGGTGGGCACCTATGTCGCCCAACTGATTGTGAATAACGGAACCGTAAGCAGCGCTCCGATGACGGTGACCGTCAACGCCAACGAGATGAAGGTCGCGTTGACTCCGAGCCCGCTCAACCTACTGCTGAATGCTTCGGGCACTCTCACCGTGAATGTAACTCCGGCAAACGGCCCTGCCGCATTAGTTGTAAATTTCTCCGGATTCGATCCAGCGATCATCTCGATGCCGTCCAGCGTGACGATTCCGGGGAATGCGAGCAGCGCGACGGTAACAGTGACTCCGCTCGCTATTGGGTTCACAAACATTCTGGCCTCGGCTACGGGGTACTCGCCTGGAACCACGACGGTGAACGTGGGCGCCGCAAGCATTTCGGTAAGCGTCCCAGCAGGTGTAGGCGTTGGACATACAGTTTCGGGTAGCGTCACCCTAAGTGCGCCTGCTCCGGCCACAGGAACCACGGTGACAGTGACGTCGAGTTCTACCGGCACAGCCACCGTTTCGCCCGGCACGATCACCATAGCTGCCGGCGGCACGACAGGTTCGTTCACCGTTACCGGCGTGGGCCAAGGCTCGGCAACGATCAATGCCAGTTCGAAAGGTTACTCGAATGGCACGGCCAACATCCTTGTCTCCACACTTGGCGCGATTGGTTTGTCTGCAAACGTCACTGTGGCGCCTGGGCAAAGTGCTCCCATTGCGGTTACATTGTCCTCTCCCGCCCCCGCCGGTGGAGAAACGGTAACGCTGACCAGCAGCGACACTAGCAAAGTAACCGTCACCTCGCAAGTGGTAATCCCACAGGGTGCGACTACTCCGAGCACGCAGCCGCAGGTGACGGGAGTCGCGTTCGGCTCTGCGACCATCACGGCAACGGGGCCGGGTTACGCGAACGGCAGTCAGGTCGTTAGCGTATCAGCGACTCTCAGTTTCTCTCCTCAGAACGCCAATATCGGCGTAGGCGGCACTCAGAACATCACGTTAAATCTTTCGAGCGCTTCCACTTCACCCGTAGTGGTGAATCTCACATCCAGCAATACGTCGATTGCGACGGTCCCAGCTACCGTCACAATCGCTGCAAATACGACCAGCATTCCGGTTCCGGTCACAGCAAAGAGCACTGGTGCAGCAACGATTACGGCCGCGACTACCACACCGAATATCGCGAGTGGAACAGCGTCGATCAGTGTCGCGAGCTATGGAGGAATTACGATTCCGCCAACGTTATCCGTTGGGCTTGGTCAGTCGATCGCGTTCCCCATTTCCCTGTCCTCAGCTGCACCGCAAGGTGGCGTGACTGTCACGTTATCCAGCAGCGATTCCAGCAAGGTTGCCGTCTCCCCAGGCACCGTTACGATCGCTGCCGGCCAGACGCAGCCGGCAACGCAGCCGCAAATCACCGGGACGGGCATTGGTTCCGCCACGGTCAGCGCTTCTGCGCCGGGTTATGTCTCGTCCTCGACAGCAGTTACCACTACGGCCGGGCTTAGCCTCAGCCCACAAGGTGTCAGCATTACCGGGACCGCTAGCCAAACGCTGACGGTTACCCTCTCGGGTGCAGCACCATCCGGCGGAGTCGTCGTCAATTTGGGTACCAATCCCACCGGCATCATCTCCGTCTCCTCTCCGGTCACAATTCCGGCTGGCTCGACCTCGGTTACATTCTCGATCACGGGTATAGCACCCGGAACGACCACCCTCACGGCGAGCGCCGCTCAGACCGGTATTACCAATGCGACGGATACCATTACCGTCGTTGCGCCGCAGGCGATTTCCTTACCGGCGAACGTGTCGGTGACGCCGGGTCAAACCCTTGCGTTCCCGGTAACCTTGCCCTCAGCTGCACCGCAAGGCGGCGTGACGGTTTCGCTCTCCAGCAGCGATACATCGAAAGTCACCATCTCGCCAGCAACGGTGACCATTGCCGCGGGCCAAACGCAACCTGCCACCCAGCCACAGATTACCGGGGTGAACTTCGGATCGTCCACCATTACTGCATCGGCTCCCGGTTACGCGACGGGAAGCCAGACCGTGAAAGTGGCGGCTGGTCTCAGCTTTAGTTCGTCTTCTGTCACGATCACCGGTCCCGCCACTCAAAATCTAACTCTTACCCTGTCCGGACCTGCGCCGACGGCCATCACTGTCACTCTGACGGCGAACCCGACGGGCGTTGTAACCATTCCGAGTTCGGTCACGATAGCCCAGAACGCCACTTCAGCTACCGTCCCCGTCACCGGAGTGACTACGGGTAGCACGACCATAACGGCCTCCACAACGACGCCAAACGTTTCCAATGGCACCGTCGCTGTTACGGTCCAGAGCGGCGGCACGATCACGTTGCCTTCAAATGTGAGCTTGGGTCTTGGCCAATCCGCGCCATTCCAGGTCACGCTCTCTGCGCCGGCGCCAAGCGGCGGCGTCACGGTGACGCTGTCCAGCAGCAGCCCGGGAACAGTCTCGATCTCGCCAACTTCAGTAAACATTGCGGCAGGTGCTACCCAGCCTTCGACCGCTCCCCAGGTCACCGGCGTAGCACCCGGAAGCGCAACGATCACAGCGTCCGCGCCGACGTACACCTCGGCTAATCAGACCGTTTCTGTCAAAGCCACCATTACCCTGACTCCGCAGAATCCCAGCGTTGCTGTCAACCAGACTCAGAACCTCACCCTCACTCTTTCGGGTCCCGCTCCCACAGGCGGTCTGACCTTCAGCATCAGCTCCAGCAACACCAGTGTCGCGACCGTCTCGGCGACCACAGCAACGATCGCAGCAGGCTCCACTACCGCGACGATTCCAGTAACAGGTGTGGCTACCGGATCGGCCGTTATTACGGCAAGTGCTCCAAACCTGACTTCGGCGGCTGACACCGTCACTGTCACTCCTGCGGTCGGGATAATTGTCCCCGCGACTCTGACCGTCGGCCCAGGCGCAAGCGTGACTTTCCCCGTGACGCTCGCTACTGCACCAACTTCGAACGTGACGGTAACGTTGACGCCCAGCAATTCTTCGGCCTCGCTGAATTTCACCAGTGTTTCGTTCAACGCCGGCAGCACGACTCCCACCCGCCAGCCGCTGCTCACCGGCAACACGTCCGGTCAGTTAACGATCAGTGCGACTGCGCCCGGTCTTGGGACCGCCATCTCTACTGTTACCGTCGGGATAACTGACACGCTAACACCGAACCCGCTTTCTATCACCACGACCCAAAGCGGTACGCTCACAATCAATTTGTCATCGCCCGCCACCAGCCTGACTACGTTCACGGTAACGTCCAGTAACCCTGCGGTTGCGACGGTACCTGGAAACGTTCGAATGGGTGCGGGTTCGCAGAGCGTCGGATTCGCCGTAACCCCGCTCGGCCTCGGTTCGACCACGATTACTGCTACCGCGCCCGGCTTTTCGCCTGTCACGGCGCAAGTAACAGTTCAAAACGCCGCGCCGGTCAGTCTCTCTGCCTCCAGCACGAACCTGCAGCTCGGAGGTATCTCAACTCTGACCGTCAGCATCCCGTCTCCGTCCCAGAGCGGCGCCGTCACAGTAACTCTCAGCAGCAGTAGCTCGAGCGTATCGATCTCGCCGACCTCTGTGGTTATTCCGCAGGGCAGCACATCGGCGACGGCGCAGCTAACGGGCATGAACGTCGGTTCGGCCGTCATAAACGCATCTGCCCCGGGCTACACCGCCCCCGCGCCCGTGACGATTCAGGTTGGCGCGACTATCTCCTGGACTAAGTCCACGCTGACCATCGTCGGCAATGGACAGCAGGGCTACTTGACTCTGACCCTGTCCGGATTTGTGCCCACGGGATCCAGCGGAGTGTCGGTGACACTCTCTTCCAGCAACTCTGCCGTAGCAACCGTGCCGAGCAGCGTAACGTTCCCGGCGAACAGCGGAACGAATCCGTCAGTTCAGATTCCCGTGACTTCCGTCGGTCCGGGTACTGCGATCATCCACGCCAGTGGAACCAACATCTCAGATGTCGACGCTACGGTCACCGTGGTCGGCCCGTTGTCAATTACGACCACCGGCCTTCCCAGCGGCACGGTCGGAGCTGCGTATACGGGAAGCGTTCAGGCCAGCGGTGGAATCACGCCCTATTCCTATACCGCGACGGGTTTGCCTGCTAATCTCAGCATCAACAGCAGCACAGGTCAGATCACCGGTACCCCGCAATCTTCCGGCAGCAACACCGTCAATGTAACGGTCACCGATTCCAGCACTCCGACTCCGGGAACTGTCAGAGCGACCTTCACGCTCGTGATCTCCCAGGCTGCACCGGCTTCGATCACTGCGACGAGCGGTACACCTCAAACGGCCGCGACCGCATCCGCATTCGCTCTACCGCTTGTTGCAACGGTGAAGGATGCTAGCGGAAATCCACTCAGCGGCGTGAGCGTCACATTTGCCGCGCCCTCGTCTGGGGCCAGTGGGACGTTCTCGGGTAATACGCTGACATACGTCACCACCACCAATGCTTCAGGCCAGGCCACATCCACGACCTTCACAGCCAACTCAACTACCGGCCCCTACACGGTTACGGCTACGGTGAGTGGCATCGCTACGCCTGCCGCGTTCTCATTGGCGAATAGCAGCCGGCCGCCAGGTTCTATTACGGCCACCAGCGGCACGCCGCAAACTGTACAGGTGAACACCGCGTTTGCGGCTCTGGTCGCTACCGTTAAGGACTCTAACGGCAATCCGGTCAACGGCGCGACAGTCATGTTTGCCGCTCCCACGTCGGGAGCGAGCGGAACGTTTGCCGGTGGATCCACAACAGCCACCGCGACCACAAACAGTTCGGGAATCGCGACATCACCGACATTCACCGCAAATAAGACTGCCGGTTCCTACAGCGTGACCGCCGCCGTTACTGGCGTCTCGGCGCCCGCGACCTATTCTCTGACCAACTCACCCGGCGCGGCCGCTACTATTTCGGCGACGGGTGGCACACCCCAAAGCGCGGGGGTGAGGACTTCCTTCGCGTCGGCTCTGACCGCCACTGTGACCGATTCTTTCGGCAACCCGATCAGCGGTCTGACAGTCACGTTTACGGCGCCGAACAGCGGAGCGAGCGGAACTTTCTCCAACGCCTCCAACACGATCACCGCGACCACGAATAGTTCGGGTGTCGCGACGTCGGGGATATTCACTGCGAACGCTACCTTTGGTGGCTACACCGTCAATGCTTCGGTCTCTGGTGTGTCCACATCAGCGGCCTTCGCGCTCACCAACTTGAGCGGAACCGCCGCTTCTATTACCGCCACGGGCGGTACGCCTCAGAGCACCGCAGTCCATACGGCCTTCGCTTCTGCTCTGTCTGCGACGGTGAAGGACTCGAACAATAACCCAATCAGTGGCGTCACGGTCACCTTCACGGCGCCCACTTCGGGGGCTAGCGGAACTTTCTCCGGCGGCTCCACGACCACCACCGCGAGCACCAACGCGTCAGGCGTCGCTTCCGTCAGTTTCACCGCTAACACCATCGCGGGAAGCTATTCAGTGACTGCCTCTGCGCCCGGCGTGGCCAGCCCTGCCTCGTTCGCTCTTACGAACACCGCCGGATCAGCAAGTTCGATTACGGTCAGCAGCGGCTCCGGTCAAAGCGCCCACCTCAATAGCGCTTTCACGGCACCCCTCGTAGCGACAGTCAAGGACGCTTTCGGCAACGTCGTCAATGGCGCCGCGGTCACCTTCACTGCGCCGTCATCTGGAGCTAGCGGGACGTTCGCGGGCGGCTCCGCCACGTATACCGTCAATACCAATGCGTCCGGCATTGCCACCTCCACGACCTTCACGGCCAACGGTACGCCAGGGTCCTATGCCGTCACCGCTTCCGTCCCCGGCGCCAGTACTACTGCCGCCTTCAGTTTGACCAACCTCACTGTCCCACCGGCTTCCATCACGGCCACCAGCGGCACTCCGCAGAACACCGCCGTCACCAAACCGTTTGGGCAGCCTTTCGTGGCCACAGTGAAGGACTCCAGCGGTAACCCCGTTGTAGGTGCAAGCGTTACGTTCACCGCGCCTTCTTCCGGAGCGAGTGGGACCTTTGCTGGTGGTGCCACCACAAACACGGTCACTACTAACGCGTCTGGTGTAGCGACATCCGCAACCTTCACCGCGAACACCACCGTCGGTTCTTACACGGTGACCGCAAGCACGCCAGGTCTGGCGGCCGCCGCATCATTTGCGCTGACTAACAATCCCGGCCCTGCGGCCGCGATCAACGTCGTCAGCGGCTCCAACCAGAGCGCAGTCATCAACACTGCCTTCGCGAGCCCGCTGAAGGCGGTTGTCAAAGATGCAAACGGCAATGTGGTTCCCGGAGTCACAGTTACATTCGCGCCTCCATCAAGCGGGCCAAGTGGCACGTTTGCAGGCGGCGCGAACACTGCGGTGACTGACAGCACCGGTACCGCGACTTCAGCGGTCTTCACGGCCAACGGCAGCGTGGGTACCTATTCTGTGAAAGCAAGTACTGGAAGCTTATCGACTAGCTTTGTCCTAAGTAACACGGCCGGTGCGGTGGCTTCGCTGACCATAACAGGCGGCTCCGGTCAAAGCGCGACTGTGAATAGCGCGTTTGCCAATCCGCTGAAGGTTGTCGCAAAAGATTCCCAAGGTAATCTCGTTCCTGGTGCTACCGTGACCTTCACAGCCCCCACGTCCGGCGCTAGCGGTACATGGCCCGGCGGTGGCAATATCGTGACGGCCATAGCGGACGGCACCGGTACCGCTACCTCGCCCGTCTTCACGGCTAACAGCAAGGCTGGATCCTATACCGTGACGGCAAGCGTGGGAAGCGTTTCAACCGGCTTCTCACTGACCAACAACCCCGGACCGGCGTCTACCATCAGCGCAACTGCCGGCTCCAACCAGTCGGCGGCGATCGGAACTGCCTTCACCACGCAACTGCAGGCAACCGTCGCCGATGCGAGCGGGAATCCTGTGAACGGCGTTTCCGTCACCTTCAGCGCACCAACGACGGGCGCCAGCGGAACTTTTAGCGGCGGCAGCAGTACGGCCAAGGTAGCCACCAACGCCTCGGGCGTGGCAACCGCGCCCGTGTTCACCGCCAATACTACGCAAGGCGGGTACAGCGTAACGGCAGCGGTGAACAGCAGTATCAGTACCAGCTTTAGTTTGACTAACCGCCCGGGCAATCCGCAGAACGTGCTCGTGTACAGCGGATCCGGACAAACCGCGAATGCCGGAACGGCGTTCGCTAACCCGCTCCAGGCCACCGTCACTGATGCTGGCGGTAATGCGCTTCGCGGTATCAGCGTCACGTTTACGGCGCCGTCGGGAACCTCCGCCGGAGGCACCTTCGCTGGCGGTTCCAATACGGCCACCGTAACAACGGACAGCAATGGTCACGCAACAGCCCCGCAATTTACGGCGAACGGGACCTCCGGGACCTACATTGTCGTGGCCAGAGTCCAAGGAGTTACCAGCACAGCGAATTTCCAGCTCACAAACGCCACAGGCCCTTGCCCCAGTTGCGGAACAATCACCGTGGGTAACGCCACTGTGGGCCAGAACCTGGAGACATCCATCACCGTCACGCTCAATCCTCCGGCGCCCGCCTCTGGTCTGTACCTCTCGTACAGTTCGAGTGATCCGACCAAGTTGCTCGTCGGCAGCAGTTCCACGACCGCCGGAACTGGATCCGTCGTTCCTTCCTCGTCAGGCAACCCGAACATTCCGGCTGGAACAACCACCTTCAGTATTGAGGTGCAGGCGCTCGCCTCCTCCGGTACTGCCACCGTTAGTGTCAGCGCCTCCGGCTATGTCACTGGGGTCGGTACCATCACGTTCGCGCCATCCGGATTCGTGATCGCCGGAACCAACGGGGTCGGAGGATCGTTCAGCGCTTATGAAGGGTCCAGTACGACTTTGACGGTCTATTCGGGCCCGCTCAGTTCAAGCGGCGCGTTTACTCAGGATCAGGACGTCCGCGGCGGCTACTCGGTCTCCGTTCCGGTCACCAGTTCCAATACGTCGGTAGGAACGGTGTCCCCCTCCAGCGTCTCCTTCACGGGTGGCGTTAGCTCGGCAACCACTTCGTTCAATGCCGGCACGACCACCGGCAGCACCAATCTGAGCGTCACCACTCCGTCCGGATTCACCTCTCCGAACACGGGTACTTCGGTTACCGCGACGGTACAGCAGGCTGGTATCGTCCCGTTCACCGCTACGGTTGGTCAAGGCTTGGAGGAACAGGAGAACATTACCCTGTCTGGACCGGCCGCAAGTTCCGTTCCGATCACTATTACAAGCAGCAATCAGTCTGTTCTCTTCGCGTGCAATCCCGGCGAATCGTCGACCGTCTGCACCACGCCTAATCAGGGAGGCCCTGCGCAATCCATCACCGTAACGGTCGGCAAAGGTTTCTCTGTCAGTCCGATATTCCTGGTGGAAGCGTCCGGCAGCACTGGCAGCGTCAGCTACACGGCTTCCGCACCTAGCTTCACTAGCGTCAACGGCTCCGTAACGCTTGCTCGAGCCGGTCTGGCGATCCAATCGCCGGGCGGTTTGGGTGCGCCTGCATTCACAGCTAATCCGAGTGCCGGGACCGCGACGCTCACTATCTTCACCGGATACCTGGATGGCAGCGGGAACTTTGTCGCCGCTCAGGCTCTCGCGAACGGTTCTTTGACCGTGACCGCGCAGAGCAGCAACACCTCGGTTGCAACTGTGTCCTCTCCGATCACGATCAGTGCCGGGTCGGACAGCGGGTCTACGGGGTTGACGCCAGCGTCAAGCAGCGTGAGTGGTAGCACCACGGTGAGCGTGAGTGCACCGAACTTTGCCTCGGCTAACGTCACGGCTACTTACTCGAGCCAGCAGCCAGTGCTCCTTCTGACTGGTCCTGACTCAGTTGTCGCCAACGGGCTCGAGTTACCGTACACGTTATCTCTGCCCTCCAATGCTGGACCGAACGGACAGCCAGTCACAATCCAAAGCAACTCGGGTTCTCTGCTCTTGTCTGCGACTGCGGCGGGAGCGGGATCGTCGACACTCAATGTGACCGTAGCCCCGAACTCGTCGAGTGTCGTGTTTTACGTTCAGGGTACGACCAACTCCGGCAACGGTACGATAACAGCCAGCGCTCCCGGCTTTACATCGGCCAACTCGACACTCACGTTAGCGCCAGCCGGCCTTATCATTAGCCCCAGTGTGTCCGGTAGCCCAAATAGCAGTGGCGCCGATCAACTCTACTTCGTCTACCTCGACTCCACTAATACGCCGCAGTTCGATAATTCGTTCCTGCTGGCCAACCATTCGGCGACGTTCAATGTGAGCAGCGGAAATTCTTCCGTTGCCTCAGTACCCTCCAGCATCACAATCACTCCGGGCAACGGTCCTGGGGGAGTGCCGATTAACTTCGGCACGGCTGGTTCCACGACAATACAGATCACCGAGCCCGCTGGGTTCGGACAGCCGAATGCGTATACGTCCAGTTCCGTGACCGTGCAGTAATTACGAGAATCAAGGGGAAGGCTGTTCGCAGTCTTCCCCGTGTCTCGACAGTTTATATGCGTCGTAATCGCCTCTTCAAAGGCCTCGCCACGGTTTTGTTTGCTTCTTCGGTGCTCGCCGGCACGCCTGCTTTACGGCCTCCCGACGGAACGATAGGCAACAACCTGGAAGCTTTCACGAGCGTGAAGCTCAGTGAGCCGGCTCCTGCGGAGGGGTTGCAAGTCACCATAGTTAGCACTGACGAACGGCAACTTCTTTTCGCCGTGGCACCCGATCAACGCGGCTCCAAAACACTCACGCTCCAAGTGGGCCCGCGTCAATCGCAGACTTCCGATTTCTACATTCAGGCGCTGGCGGGGCATGGTCCCGCCACCTACACCGTATCCGCCCCGGGTTGTTCAACGGCCCAGGGAACGATCACGATTGTCCGGTCGGCCATTACCATCGGCGGCCCTTCAAACTCGTCCTTCTTCCGCACCACGAGTGGCAGACCGAGAAAGATAACGGCTCGAACCGCGCTCCTTGACGAGGCAGGCAACGTTGTCGGTTCGCAGCCGATTGCCGGCGGTTTGACCGTGAAACTAGAGCTCAGCAGCTCCAATGCGAACGTCGGTTCGGCCTCACCTTCGTCCGTCATCTTTACCGGAGGAGCTATTACGCAGGCGGTGCAATTCAAGCCCGTCGCGCCCGGCAATACAGTGCTTTCTGCAAGCGTGCCGGAGGGCTTTGTTGCGCCTTCCAAGTCTGCGAGTGTCAGTATCACCGTCGAAATGCCGGGCCTTGGTGTTCTCATGGACATCAGTGTTGGCAAGGATCTGCAAGTTCGCGGTGACGTCCTGTTGGGCGAGGATGCGCCCTCGAACGGTCTCGATGTTACTCTCACCAGCGATGATTCCACCCGTCTTCTCCTGTCAACTCGCGAGGACGAGCTTGGCTCAAAATGCATAACTGTGCATATTCCGCCTGGCGAAGGACAGGCACCTTATTACATACAGGCGCTTGCGAGTGCCGGGATTGTGCACTACACCGCCACTGCGCCCGGATATCGTACTCGCCTTGCAAATATCACGCTGGCTCCTTCCGGTGTGATGATCGTCTTCACACCTTACGGCCCACCGGACGAGCAGGAAGTGCTGCACCCGATGCCCACTGCTAACGCGCGGCCCTTTTTCGCATCGTTAGGTGAGCACAAACGGCTGTGGCTTTCCGTCTGGTCGGTCTATCTGGATCCTGTAAGCCATCGAGGTGCGGACATTACGGCTCAGAAGCTTCGGCCCGGCATTTCAGTTCCGGTTGAGCTAAAGAACAGCAACTCTTCGGTAGCCGACATCGCATCTACTGTCATCCTGAGTAACAAGATGTTTTCTGCCGTTACGGAATTTAAGCCGGTCCGTGCGGGCGAGACTACCATTTCGGTCAACACGCCTACGGGTTTCACTACTCCCTCGAATGCGACCTCCGTTACTGCTGTGATTCGACCGTAAGCTCGGGTCGGGCATATTGGTACTCCGCCGCGACCAAGCTGCCTTACTCCGCCTGAGCCGTGTAGGCTCTCAACGGGTGCGCTTCATAATCCTGCAACTCACGCTAGAAAACCGCAAACGATTTGCGATACAGCTCTGTGAAGGGGTATATTCCCCAAGCGAGGTCCATATGATCATAAGACCCGTACCCGATCGGGGTTCTTTACTTGCGGCGGCTCGCCAGCAATACGTGCACGAGCAGCAAACGAAAGCCATGGTAAACGGGAAACCTGTACCACTGGTATCGCAGCCGCTGCCGCCGGATGATGAACTAATCGCGTCCAACCCCGAAATCAGTGAGGAGTTGAGCATCGTGGACGCTCAGCCGACCCAAATCGTTAAGGCAAATAACAGTGATGGGAGTTCCGGTATCGCAAGCTCCACTTCCGGCGAAGTATCGACCCCTCACGCGCACGGAACCGTAGTGAACGTCCTCGGCTAAGAGGGAGAGTCATGCGGTTCGCCTAACGGCGGATACAAGTTACTTGCGTTTTCTCGCGCTGAAGTCCGTTCCATTCGAATGGAGGAAAGTACCATTCGATTGAAACTCTTTGCTGCTCGTGGCCGTTCGATTATAGTGAGGCCAACGTGCCCTCGCGGGTCTCCCTCTCGCACAAACAAATCGTCTTCATCCTTTGCACTGCTACTGCTGTTCTGGCGCTCGTTTTCGCCGTTCGAATCTGGTGGCGAGCGCATATTGTCTTCAATGAAAGCAAGGCTCAGGCGGCCGTAGCCGGCGAACTGGGCTTTTCGCTAGAGCCTGTACCTGCTCAAGCTTCCTCATTTGAGCCGTTTTCCGCTCCCGCGGATTTTCGCGCATCCGTATTGTTCGAGGGTGATCTGTATGTTTGCGGCCGGTCGGCACTGTACCGGTATGACCACGGCAGCAAGTTGCTGAAGGTCTGGCACGTCGGCCAAGACTTACCTCCTTACCCTCTTGTTACGCTCGCTGTACGCCGCGGTATCGGGACACCTCAACTTTGGATTGCAACGAACGGAGGAGGCGTATTGCTCTTTGATGGCGAGGTGCTCCGCAACTTATTACCTACATCTAAAGAACTGCGCAACGTTACCGCGTTGTTACCGCTAACGGATGGGCGAGTGCTTATAGGCACATTAACGGCAGGCCTGTATGTGACCGATTTGAAGCACTTTCAACTTTTACATTCGCAATTTACTAAGTCGTGTGTAACGGCGCTATCAGGTAGTGAAAACGAGGTCTGGGTCGGCACTCATGCCGACGGCGTTTGGCTGTGGCGTGCGGGGGAAGTGGTCCGGTTTAACAAGGAACTGCCGGATCGCCAGGTGCTTTCGCTCTGGACGACAGGGGAGACCACTTGGGTGGGGACACCGCTGGGCGTCGCCGAATTCGTAGACGGGCGTTTTCGAAGGCGTTTGGCCGAAGGCATTTTCGCCCAAACTTTGGCGGAAGAAGCGGGCACCCTTTGGATTGGCACCGTCGATGAAGGCATGCTCGCACTTCGTCTTGAAACGCGAAAACCTCGGCCCTCCGCAGGCGAAACACTGGGCGATACACAGGTGCAGAGCACCATCTCGTTAGCTCTTGCACGCAATAATATCCTGGCAACTTCTGCCAACGACATCAGGGAGTTTCCTGGTGGAGAAACGGTACTCGCGGCGCCTCCATCCAGCCTCGCAGCCGGTCATATCGCTGCCCTCCACGCTGATTCCCATGGCTTCCTTTGGGTCGGATACTTCGATCATGGCGTGGACGTTTTGCCTATGGGAGCTAGCGGCAACGCAATCCACTTCGAAGACGATGCTCTCTTTTGCATAAATCGAATCGAAGAAGAGTCGGCGAGCGGCACGATTGCAGTCGCGACAGCGAATGGTCTGGCGCTCTTCGATTCGAGCCGGCATCTGCGTCAGTTACTCGATCGCAATAGCGGCCTCATTGCGAGCCATGTCACGGATGTACTGTTCCGGAGAACTCCGCAAACTGATTCGTCGATGGTCGTCGCAACTCCCGCTGGCTTGAGTTTCGTCGAAGCTGGATCGATTTCAAGCATTTATGCTTTCCAAGGTTTAGTTAATAACCACGTCTATACACTTGCTGAGGTAGACGGGAACTTATACGCTGGGACGCTCGGAGGGCTTTCGATTCTGAAGAACGGCGTAATTCAGGCGAGCTTCACAACGGCAAATTCCGGTTTGCGTCAGAACTGGATCACTGCATCGGCCCGTTCCGGCCGAAGCCTGTATTTAGGCACCTACGGTTCTGGCGTCGTACGCCTCGACGAACAGTTCGAAGTCACTTCCTTTCGCGAGTTTTCGCACGATCGCGTTGAAATCAATCCCAACGCGATGGTCGCAACGGAACACGGTGTGTACGCGGGAACGGCCGGCCATGGATTGGCGATTCAGCGCGTAGGCGAAGAAGGGTGGCGATTCGCTGAAGAGGGGCTCCCATCGGAAAACGTTACGGCTCTTGAAGCTCGCGGCGGCTACCTATATATAGGTACAGACAACGGATTGGTCCGGGTGCTCGAACGGGAGCTAATTCGATGACGCGAATCATCCATGCGCTCTCACTATTGTGCTTGTCGATCTGGACAACGGCGTTCTGCTTCGCTGATAGCGCTGTCATCATTCCAGCAGGCCGGCAGTCGCCCGATCCCTCCGAATTGTCGGCGGAATCAATGATCGTTCGTGTCGTCATAGATAACGGACATGCCACAGTGCGCCTTCAGGAGGTTTTTCAAAATAAGACGGCACAGGTCCTAGAAGGCACCTACTCGCTCGCTCTCCCCGGTGATGCCACGATCTCGGAATTTGCCGTTTGGGATGACGTCACTCGTATTCCGGGCGTAATCCTCGAGCGCAAACGAGCGACCGAACTATACAACGAGATTCGAAACGAAGCGATCGATCCGGGCCTGCTGGAATCGGGGGAGATCACGGAGAGCAATGCACCCGGCGACGCACGCCATTCTTCCGAGTTTTCCGTCAAGGTCGTGCCCATACCGGCGTACGGCTGTAAGCGCATTGAAGCGGAGTACCGCCAGAACCTGCCGCTAAACCAATTGTCGAGTGAGTTTGTGTTCCCTTTGAAGCCGTCCACGTATGCGCCCCAGAGGGTCGGCAAACTCTCGATTTCGATCGAAATCCGCAGCCCTCAGTCATTCACTGCTTCTAGTGTCGACTCGAAATCTTATCCATTGAGGTTTACGGCGCGGACGCCGCATCTGCTGGAGGGCTCGTTCGAGGGTACGAACGTCCTGCTCAATGACGACTTCTCCCTACATTACTCGGTCGAGAACGATCAAACGCCGCGAGTGCAAGCCTATCGGCATGGGGAAAGCTCCGAACCCGGCTACTTCGAGGCCGGTACGATTCTGCAAGCCGGGAAAGCGGCCGTTTCCGAAGGCCGTCGCACGGTTCTCGTGCTCTTCGACTCCTCTCTTTCGATGCAGTGGGAAAAGCTGTACCGCAGCTTTCAGGCGCTTGAAACCATACTCCGCGGTCTGCAGCCGTCCGATCGGTTCAACGTGCTCGTCTTTAATTCCGAAGTCACGAGTGCATATTCACGTCCGACCCCAGCAACATCGGATGCGATTGCGAAAGCCTTGGACTTTGTGCGTGATAGCCGGTTACGCGGTGGAACCAACCTCGAAAAGACATTCGATGCCGCCTTTGCGGAGTCGACGGCGAATACCTACATAGTCCTTCTAAGTGATGGTGAACCGACAGAGGGCACGATCTCGCCAGCGCACCTCGCGGTGTGGCTCGATCGATCGTGGAGCGCTCTAGCCGCGGAACGGCGTCCACATATCTATGTGCTCGCAATCGGTGACGATGCGAATGTGCGATTGATGAGGCAGTTCACCACGCATGCGGGAGTTTTCGAGCAGGTCAACTCCACGGAGCCGCTCGATTTCAAGCTCGCCGCGTTCGTCCACAAAATCGGACTGACGCCGCTCGAGACCGTCAATCTCTCCATCTCACCCCCGCCGGCGGCAACGCTTGTCTACCGCTTACCGGGAGACAATTTCCCCGGTTCCCGCACGTCCTGGGTCGGAGAATACAAGCGTCCTGGCAACGCTGAGTTCACCGTCACGAGTACCCTCGATACGGCCTCGCATCGCGAAGCGGCTCGCGTTACCCTCCCTGCCGTCGACACAGAGCACGCCTATCTTCCCCCTACATGGGCCCGTGCGCGCGTGGATGCACTGCTTGAAAAGATTGATCGCGAAGGCGAGGACAAGGCAACCATCGAAGAGATCATACGTTTCTCCCGGAAATACAACTTTGTAACTCCGTACACATCCTTCCTGGCGGCGCCCCGTTCGTTACTGCGCCCTAGATTGATTCGGCCGGGGGACCCTGTTTTGCGGGTACGCACAGATGCGAACATCACTTCGGTTATCGCGCTGTTTCCATTTGGATTGATCAAACCTCTCCGTTATCTCAAGAACGACGACATTTGGCAGACACGATTCCTCGCGCCTGACGATCTCGCCGACGGTACACACGTGGTTCGCTTGATCTTGCGTGACCGGAAAGGACACGTCTATCGCGAAGAGAAGAGCTTTTTAATTTCTAGCCATCCTCCTCTGGTGCGAGTCCATTTAGATGCAACGCGTGTTCGCCCGGGCGATCGCGTTGCACTACACGTTCAAGCTTCGGGAACAACGCGCACCATCACGGCCCAACTTTATGGGGCTGAGCCGCTGTTTTTGCGCTGGGACGAAGTGCAGAAGTCGAACACCGGCATGCTGATCGTGCCCGCGTCGTTGCCGGCGGGACGATATTCGATTCACGTGACCGCGGAAGATATCGCGCATAACGTCAGCCATGAAGAGGTGCCGCTTGAAGTGGTTCCGTAGGCCGACCTTCATCTGTGCGGCTGCCGCTCTGGCCGGGAGCGCGTTCCTGCTGCACGCCGACTTGACATCTTGGGCCGAGAACGTAGTCGCGGGCAGCGCTCTTGAAGCAGCGCTCTTCCGAATAATGAACGTGCCAGGTGGCGCCGTGCCCGCGAGGCGGCCGCCTCAGGAATCGCGTTTACAGCTCGGCAATCTGATCCAAGAATCTCCGCGCGAAAGCGATCTGTATGCGATGCGCGCCCATGAGGACGAGAGGCAACTTGATTTCGCGTCGGCCGAATCGGATTGGCGCCGCGCCGCGGATCTCGTTTTGGACAAGGCTGCCGCCCTCACCGACCTGGCCGACTTCTACCATCGCCGTGTTGAGCCGCAGAAGGAAGTGGATGTGCTCATCGAAGCAGGAGAACTTCCAACTGAAGGGCGTGAGCGCTTCCGTCCGGATTCCACCCAGCACGCCTGGCGAGCATTTGCGCGAAGTATCGGCGTGATTGATGAAGCATTGCTTCCGAACGCCGCGCGAGCCCGTGTCTACGAAGCATGGATGGCCCGCTACCCAGCCGATCGCGAGCCGTATCTGAGTTATTTCCAAACTCTGCTCAAACAGAAAAACCGGAATGCAGCGCGCGATATCGCCGCACGCATCCACTCGGTTTTTCCGAACGACCAGCGTCTCGCGATGGAGACGGCCGCTCAGCTCGCCAGCTTGGATGGCGGCCCGAATGCCGCCCTCGCAGTTTACGCCCATAACTCCACCCCGCTTTGGCCAACCGCGCTTGAAAGCACGTATTACGAACTGCTCACCGATGCGCATCAGTTGCGCGCCTTTCTCGCGAGTGCACGCGCGGATACGGCGGCAAATCCGACCGCACTTGCACCAGTGCTTCGGCTGTACTTCTATTACGAGCAGGAAGGAAAGCGCGAAATCGCCGATCAGGAACTGCTAAACCTCGAGTCTCGTCGTGCCGCTGCAAACGTCGCTTGGAGTGCTGAAGACCTGAAGACTGTCGCTCCGCTATTTCAGCGGTGCCACGACTACGACGAATCGGCACGCATGTGGTACATGCTGTATGAACTGCCTGCGGCGGGAGCATCGGATAAGGATTCAGCCTTCGCGTCTCTCATCGGCCTCCTGCTCGATGTGCCGGAGCAGCCGTTGCGTTTTGCTCAGCGGGACCTTAGTCTTTACAAAAACATCGCGCAGATGGACCGCCATCCCGGGTTCTTGAACGGCATTCTGTCTCTAGCACTCAACACCACCTTTCCCGACTATCAGTATCAGAACGCATCGCAGACGGCGGTTGCCTACTTCCACCGGGCCGCGGCATCGCGCCTCATCTCTCGCATGAAGCAGGAATTTCCAACGTCGCCTGAAACTCCGGCGCTCGAGGCCAAGCTCTTCGCCGCCTATGCCGTTTATGGTCAGAACGAGGCGCTGATCCGCTTGGTTCCGGCCTGGCTCGGACAGAATCCGAATTCGCCCGATTACGTGAGCACGGCAGTTCTCCTCGCCGATGCATATGCGCAGACCGGCCGTACGACCGAGGAGTTCGCGTTGTATGACAAACTGCTCGCTGATCTGGGCGAAAAGAGTGAGCACATGCCGCTCGGTGAAGCGGTAATTCGAGATCAGCAGCAGCCGGATGGCGGCAACGCGCCGATCGCCCGCTCACCCGAGTATGCGCTTGTTCTCGATCGCTACATTTCCCGCTTAACGCAGTTGAACCGGCTCCCCGATGTGGTCGTGTTGTACCGTCACGAGATCGATCGTAATCCGGATGATGCAGGTATTTATGAGCGGCTAGCTCTGTTTGTTGAGCAAAATCGCTTCGATGCCGATCTGGAGCAGACATATCGGGTGGCAATGAATCGTTTCCACGATAGTTCGTGGGCCGATAAATTGGGGCGTTTCTATCTGCGAACGGGAAGAGACTCCGCGTATGCAGCCCTGACGCGTGAGCTCACAGCCATCTTTAAAGGGTCGGATCTCGCGTCGTTTCTCACCGAAGTTTCTCCCAATCGCAATCTCAATCCCGTTCTGTACCGTCAGATCAACCTTTACGCGCATCAGCGGTTCCCTCACAATCTGACTTTTGTTCGCAATCTCCTGGATGTTTATGCAATAAAGGCGACAGCCGACGCAGCCGCTTACGACAAATTACTGCGCGAGAACTGGTACTACGACGCCGGCCTGCGCAGCCGGTTTTTCGCATACCTGCAGCGGACCGGGAAACTTGAGGCCGAGCTCGCTGCTTTACCGCCCGCGGCGACGGCAATCCAGCAGAAGAACACTGCGGCGCTCCAATTTGCTGCGGAGGGACGCGCATGGCTGACCGAGTATGAGGGATCAGCGCCGGAGTTCGTCGCATTGGCTCGGCTTACGCCTGGTGACCGAGATGCGACTGGTCGCGCTACTGCGATAGAACGCTCGCTCGCACCCACTGTCCCCAGGGCTTTCGAGACCGCCATCCAGCTTGCCCGGCAAGACGTAAACGCGGCACCGCGCGAGGAGGTCACGTTGACACGCGTGGGCGAGATCTATGCGGACCGGGAGTTATATAGACAAGCCGCCCCGTGGTGGAATCGAGTCGCGACCGTCGAACCCGGCTTACCGAATGGATATCTCGATGCAGCGACAGTCTTTTGGGACTATTTCCAGTATGACGACGCTCTTCGCGTCATCCGGGAGGCACGTCAGGCTTTGAAGCAACCTGCTCGCTTCGCCTACCAGGCCGGTGCCATATACGAAAACAAAGGAGATTACTCGCAAGCGATCGATGAATACATCGAGGCGGAATTAGATACTCCTCCGAACGGCGACAACGCCTTAGCGCAACGGCGGCTCATTCAACTGGACGCGCGAAAGAATACAGCCCGCCTCGTCGAACAGCGAAGTGAGTCCGGGCTAAACGGCGCCTTCAATCTCCGTGCTGTCCAACTGCGCATCGCTATTCTCGAAAGTCAACAAAGACGGAATGATATCCACGCGCTGCTTGACGCGTTGCTTTTGCGAACGCCGAAGATCGACGAAATAGAACAGATTCGCGTGACAGCGAATCATTTCGGTTTCGACGATACATCCGCGCGGGCACTCGAGCGCCTGATTATCCTGACGGTTGATCCCATTGAAAAGCTACACGCGCAACTTGAGCTTGCAAGTTTTCGCGAAACCCACAATGATATTCCGGGAGCCGCGCGTGAACTGACCGTGTTGCTGAATGAAAACCCCGATCTTCTCGGAATCATTCGCGCCAATGCGGATTTCTATTGGCGTACAAAGCAGCCGCGCCAAGCGGTGAGCACGCTTGCTGCGGCCGCATCACGGGCACAACAGCCTTTCCGGAACGAGTTAACACGAGAGGCTGCGCAGAAAGCCGAGGATTCGTCCGATTTCGCGGAAGCTCGCAGGCTGCTTGACAATTTACTTCAGAGCGATCCTTATAACGGCGACTTGCTTGCGGCAAAAGCGTCGACATACGCCCGTCAGGGTGACGAAAACGGTCTGGTTCAGTTTTATGCCAGCGAGCTGAACGAGTTGCAGGCGGCGCAACTGCCGGCAGACGAGAAGAAGAGCCGTATTGCAGGTCTACGCCGTGGCTACATCACGGCATTGATCGCAGTCAAACGCTTCGACGAAGCACTCGATCAGTATCAAGAGGTGCTGAACCGCTTTCCGGAAGACAACTTGCTGGCCCGCGAAGTAGCACGTTTCGCGGAGATGCACCAGCTCGAGGATAAGCTGGTCACCTATTACGAGAAGACGGCGCAGAACTCTCCCCGGGATTACCGCTGGCCACTGGTGCTGGCGCGTATCGAAACGTCCTTACGGCGCTATCAGGATGCCATCGCCTCTTATGACAAGGCTACCTATGTGCGTCCCGATCGATCAGACATCTTTGGCGCGAAAGCGGATCTCCAAGTACGTTTGTTGCGCTTTGATGATGCCATTAAGACGAACCAGAAGCTGTACGACCTGAATTACCACGATCCGCAATATCTAGCGGCGCAAGCCGACCTGTATGCCCGGCTTGGAAATAAGGCAGAAGCGATTCGCCGGCTACGTGCTGCTTATATCGATCCGCACCCCGAGCAACTCAGCGTGTATGTCGATGTGATGCGACGGTTAGCCGCCTGGCGCATGTACGACGAAGTGGATCGCGTGTATCGAGAGGCAGGCGCGCGGATGACGCCCGGGACCGGATTCGAAATGGTAAACCTCGAAGCGCAGGCGCTAACAAGACTGCATAGGCCGGTCGAGGCTCTACACGCTGTCTCGAACTTCTTGACGGGCCGCGAGATCCACTTCGAAGGGAGTACTGCGCGTTTTGCCGACAGCATCGGCGAGCAGGTCAACGAGTATTTAACTCCCGAAGAAAAGTCGATCTTCGCACAACAAATCCAACGGCCGGGGATCGTGCCAGCAGAGATCAACGTTTATGACGTAGCGCGCTCTTCGCAACTGACGGATCTCACCGCAGAACTCCTGTACGAAGCGGCACGCCGCCATGCGAGCCAACGGTGGCGCGAACTCGAGCGTTTGCAATCGGCACGCTTACTCTACGATCAACTAGGGCATCAACTTGAAGACATCGTACGGTCGTGGCGACCCATCCCGCCTCGCGACCAGATCGCTCAGCTAGCGATCCGCGCCTACCTCAATGCAGGAGACTCCGCAGAGGCTATGCGCGTATTCGAGCTGCCCACGGCACAACCAAGGCCTGCCATCGACGCAGCCGCGTTCGCCTCGCTTTTTCTTGCGTCGGGTGGCGATCTCGGAGTGCGACTTGGCACGCTAGCGAAAAGCAATCCGAATTTTGCCAACGTGATTGTGCAACGGCTCATCTCGCGCGGCTCGAAAGCGCAAGCGTTTCGGGCCATAGATGCGCGCGGCGCCCTTCTCTCACCGTTGTGGGTCAACAGTTACACGGCGCTTGCGGGCCTCTATTTCCAGTCGAGCGAGCCTCGAGTGCCGGAAGCCTTTGACGCTGTTCTTGGGCCCCGCACAGTTGGCGGCGAGCTGTCGCAGAAAACCGGTGCGGATGGGGCGCTCCGAGGAGATGTGTGGTTCTATTACGCGGCCCGCTATGGCGAATATCTCAGTGACCGAAACGAATCCGGCGCGCACGATCTTCTTCCCGCTCCCCTCGAATCCGCCCCGGCTGCTTCCGACAGCTACGTGGCGGTTGGCGATACTGATCGCGATTTGAAGCGCTGGTCTGACGCTATCGCCGAATACAACCAAGCCTTGGACCTAAGCCCAAAACGCGCAGATATCCACGACCGGCTCGCGGTTGCGTATTCGGATCAGCATAAGCGAACACAGGCGCTCGACGAGTGGCGCAGCGCGTTTCGCCTTTTAGCGCAGCGTGTGGAAGAAGGGAAGTTGCCGCCCAGCTACTGGGAAGAGGCGAAACTCACGCTGATGGACGCAAATCGATACGGCGTCATCGAGGATTTGCGGCCAGATGCCGACGCCATGCTTCGGGCCTACATCAAGCGTAATGGCGCCTACAACTTCATGCCGTTTATAGAAGGCATCCTCGCAGACGCACCAAACCGACAGGCTGCGGTTGCGTGGACACTCGAGCTTACCCGTGAGCCCAACGTGGACTCTTTATTGGAAGACTTGCTGATGTCGTCCGTCATCAAACCCGGCGAGAAGGAGATTTTTCATCGGGCTCGTATCGCGCAGGCACGCGCTCAGCTGAATGCGTCCGCAGGCGATGCCGCGATTTCAGCCGGTGAACAACTCCAACAAGCCTCGATTCAATTCGCGAGTTACCTTGTTCAGCAGAATCGTCCAGCCGAAGCGTGGCAGATCATGCAAGAGGTACAGCCCGCGACAGCGAGGCCGCCCGATCTCGTCCTCACAATTGCCGCGTTGGCCGGTCGTCTCGACAAAATCCTGCAGGAGTATCGTACGCATCCCGAAGCCGCTCCTCGAGCTGAACAAATACTCGCAGTTGCCGGAACATTATCAAAGAGCGGCCATGCCGATCTCGCTTTGCGAATCGAAGATTTCGAATACAGCCGCGAGTTGGATAGTGAGAATCCTCCGGCATCGGCATACTTCGGCTTGGCGCAAATTCGGCTACAGCAGAAGCAGAATCAGGCAGCGCTTACGCTCATTCGAGATGTCACGTTGAGCGTTGGAGCGCCTTTCGAAAACTTGCCTGAAGCCGTCACAGTGTTGGAAAAAGCCGGCCTGAAACAGGAGGCGGTGGAGTATGCAACGCAGTGGAAGACTGCCGAGGCGTGGAATCCGGATGCGCAACTATCTTTAGCTCGCCTGACGCGAAATGCAGTTTTGCTCAATGCGATCCGCCAGTCAGCACAAATCCCGTATGCCAAGCGAGTGGATGCTGCGAAAAACATGCGGGATCTCGGCGCGGCCATTCCGGGAACTGGAGAACTTGATCTACTGACCCACAAGACGATTTCAGTGCAAGGGGCCTCGCAGCCACTTTTTATTCAGGCACGGCTTGCAGCGGCGGCTACCGCGTCGAATGCAAGGGATCAAGTGAAGCTCTACGCAGAAGCGATAGCACTGGACCCATCCCAGCGTGAGCCGCGCCTGGCTTTCGCAGCCGCCGCTTTCGAGCTCAAACGCAATACAGTCGGCCTACTCGCGTGGCAAAGCTATCAGCAGTACCAAAACCCATCGCCGCGGATCTGGATGCAACCGCCTGATTCGGAATACGTCAGCGCTGGTCAGCCGAATCCCGAACCGACCGCGCCACAGCCGTCGAATCTCATCACGGTGGAGAAAATGGCAGCCGCCGCACTGCTTGCCCGGCATGAATACAGCGAGGCGATTGCCGTCTACGATCAACTCCTTGCGTCTGTAGCAGACCGCGTCGAGCGCCAACGAATTGTGACGCTCCGCGGAGCAGCGGATGCGCAACTCCGGCTATTTCTCGTCAACAGCAGCCGCCAACCGCACGTGACGAACGAAGTGGCCCAAAGCTCCATTGTCAAGCCAAGACTTACTTCCCCGCCTCCGGCTGGAGCTGAACAATGACATCTAATTCACGAATGCGGACGACGGTTGGTCTTCCCTGGGTTCTGAGTGCTGCCACCTTGATGGGTTTACTGATTGTTTCGTTGTGGCTTCACGCCCAACAGAATGATACGCGCCCGCTGCCGTCGCTCTTTCCGCCCGGCGCACTCCTGTATCTCGAAGCGAAAGACTTCCAAGCTCTCCTGACACAATGGCACTCATCGCCAGAGAAGAAGAAGTGGCTCGCAAGCGACAACTTTGGTGTGCTGTCTGAATCGCGTCTGGTACAGCGTCTCGCGGAGGCACAGATTCAGTTCACCTCGGTTGCCGGTATTCCAATTGCAATGGATCTTGTGAACCAAGTGGCAGGATCTCACTCCGGGTTCGCCTTCTATAACCTTCCGAATCTGACCTTTGTTTATCTGACGAGGATGGACAATAAGCGGCTCGGCACGAGCGATCTGTGGAACGAACGTGACCGATACCGTTCGCGCGAAGTGGCGGGCATTCCGTTTTACGAAAAATCGGGAGGTGACCCGCTGCGTACAATCGCGTTCGCTTCCTACAACGGATGGTTTGTCGTTGCAAGCGATGAAGATCGTATGGCGGACACGCTTGCGCTTCTTGCGCATCAGGAGGGAGCCTCATTGGCGACGGAGTCGTGGTTCCAGGACACTGAGAAGCTGAATACAACCCCAGGCGATCTTCACCTGGTCTATAACCTAACTGCGCTTCTAAGGACGCCGCAGTTCCGGACCTATTGGATTCAGCGGAACGCATCTGAGCTCCGGCCGTTCTCATCCGGCGCGGCCGATCTATTCGAACGCCCATACGGGTTTGAAGAGCGGCGCGTGCTGCTTCGACAAATTGCAGCGCCTGCTCCTGCCAGGGATTCCTCGCTCGCGCAAGTGCTTCATTTCGTTCCCCGATATAGTTCTCTCTACCGCGCCTGGCTTTCGCCCAATCGCGAAATTCTCACGGCTGTGCTGCAACAGGTGGTATTAAGCGAGCCGATAGAAGTTCAGGATGATAGTCGTAACGCTCCGCAGGTCAAGACGGAGGGAGGCGTTGTTGGAAGCGCGTCTGACCTCGAAACCCGCATCGATGAACCGCCGCTTCCGCAAGCCCAGAAGCAGTCAATTGAAGGCGTCGCCAATGCGGTACTTGCAATGCAACCGGCCGCCATTCTGCATGTCCAAACGACAACTGTTCTCAATGATCGAGTGTTTGTCATGCCCGATAGCGAAGCCGTTCTCATCTGCAAGAGCCCCAGCCGAGCAGAGCTCGACAATGCCATTACACGTTCAGGAGGGCTCGTTAAGACAGGCAGTCTCGATCGTTTGCGCATCTCTGTATCCGGAAACGTAGTCGTGGTGTCGCGTTTGCCTGCAGGTCAGGAGACCACGGTTGTCCGAACAGCAGCAGATTCGACGTATGCCGCGGGTTACAACAACGCTCTGGAGTGGCCGCACTACAAGCAGTTCTTTGCGCTCATCGATCACGGCGGCGGCACGCCAGAAATAACAGCAGCTCGAAACGCCCGTCCATTTTTCTCGGGCAATTTGCGCAGCATCGGAGATACATTAGCGCGTCTCCAGCAGGCGAGCATTGTCTCCGAAGACCAGGGCTCCGCGATCCGTGATACTGTGCGTTACGAACTCAGCCCGCCATGACTCGCCGATCGCTTCTGGCGGCAGCACTGTCTGCTTTCGATCCAGCACCTCTCTCCTACATTTCACCCGAATGGATTTCACTCGACTTGCGAGGTGGATCCGAATCCATTCATTGGGATGACCCGGCTCGTGCTGTCAGCGTGGGCTCTTTGCTCAAACCCTTTCTTGTGCTGGCATACGCCGAGACACACAGGCGGTTTCCTGTCGTGGAATGCCGGGGCTCACGCGACGGCTGTTGGTTACCTCGCGGTCACGGCAGTCAAGACATTGTGGGCGCGTTGGCAAATTCTTGCAATGTGTATTTTCTGCGGCTTTCTCGTGAGATCGATCGTGCAGCGCTCGACAGCATTTGCCTTTCGTATGGTCTCGTAGCTCCGCCTCGCAGCTTGTCGAACGAAAGACTGATCGGTCTCAATGCCGGTTGGCCACAAGATCCAACGCGAGTCACAGCGGGTTTTGCTCGCCTGGCGCAGAACCGTGCGGAAGCGAATGTACGCATTGTGCTGGCCGGAATGGCGCGCTGCTCTTCACTTGGCACTGCCCGCAATATCCACGTTCGCTGCTACGCGAAAACAGGAACTGCGCCTTGCAGCCACTTGATTCGGGCGCAAGCTGATGGTTTCGTGGTAGCGATTTATCCCATCGACCAGCCGCACACAGTCTTGCTGGTTCAACACCACAACGCTACCGGTGCTCACGCCGCCTCCGATGTGCGCAGACTCACAGGTCTCGTGTGAGCCCCATCAAGTCACCGCCACTTACGCGTCGCGACGCGATCAGGACGCTCTCCGGGCTCGTTCTGGCGGGAACAGCGCCTGGTGTTCCTAAAGATGCCAGTTCGTTCTGGGTGCTTGGCCTGTTCAAACCGAAATTCTTGCGCGTGCTTCCGTCCGCTTATTCGCGGTTGCACTGTTCTGGACCGTCGGGTATCCGTGTCGTGGAAGGTGGCGATTCGCTGTCAGTAGATGTTGGCTCTGCGCCGCTTCGGATAACGGGTTTCGAGGGCGAACCCGTCGCCTGCATTATCGAGATACCCGGTGTCATTCGCCGTTCCTACTTCGGAACCTTCGAAATACGCGTGAGTCGCGACATTCTGATACCGGTGGTCTTCATGCAGAGGGAAATCGCGGTGGCATCAATCGTTGGCGCTGAACTGCCCGTCAGCAGCGCTCGATTGCCAGCGATGGCCGCCCAAGCCGTGATCGCGCGGTCTTTCATTGCGGCTACGAGCGCCCCGAGGCACAGCGAGGCTGATTTTTGCGATACAACGCACTGCCAATTTCTGCGTTCTCCAGCGGTGAGCGGAAGCTTGGTAGCCGAGGCAACTCGCCAAACCCGTGACTCTGCTCTGGTTTGCGCCGAAAGACTGATTCCCGGGCTGTATTCAGCCGCTTGCGGAGGCCACACTGACAGCCATGACGAAGGCGGGTACGTCTATCGTTCGGTCGCTTGCGAGATTTGCGAAAGAGCTAAATTCGCGCGTCGGGGACACGGGTTGGGCTTATGCCAGGAAGGAAGTATGGGATTGGCACGCGCGGGATGGACTTGGCGCGAGATTCTTCGCAAATATTACCCAGGGAGCTCCGTGCAGGGGTTAGCGTAAAGGCTTTTCGCTTTCCGTTCAGGCACAAAGCGATAAACTAGCTATAATTGCCTGTTCGAATATCCAAGGGATTCTTGCGCGCAAAGGCCTGTGTCGCCGCAACCGGGCGACGTATGGTCCTTGTTACTGCAGCATTGCCGATCACGTGCTGCGTGTCGACATTGAGCCTGCAGGCACAATCGAACAACAGTGCGCAGCCGGACGCTTATACGGCGAAAACGCGTTCAACTTACAACTACCGCTTTGGTAAGGACAATATGTCCGCTCCCGGCAATGCGCTGACCGAGACAGGCGGTTTCATCGGTCCAGGCGCGTTCCCTACAGCTAGCTATTGTGCCCATTGCCATCCCCAAGCGTACAGCGAATGGCGCCAGGCGCTGCACTCGAACTCCTTCCGGACACCTTTCTATAGGACCAGCGTTAATATTTTGGCGCGAACCAAGGGCATCGAGTTCACGCGTCATTGCGACAGTTGCCACAATCCCATCAGTGTAGTCAGCGGTGCACTCAGCGCAAATTCTCAGGTGGACCGCAAGTTCGATCAGGATGGCCTCACCTGTATGACCTGCCACTCGGTGCAGTCGCTGCAGCCTGCGATGGGAAACGGAAGTTATGTGATCGGCGTCCCGGCCGTCATGGTTGACGAGAACGGCAAACGCATTCCAGGCGAAGTACCTTACGAAGAGATCATGCAGCATCCCGAGCGGCATTCGAAAGCCGTGATGAAGGATATCTATCGATCGCCCGAGTTCTGCGCGTCGTGTCACAAAGCGAACCTGCCGAATCCTTTGAACGATTACAAATTTATTCGCGCCTTCACCACTTATGACGAGTGGCAGAATTCTAAGTTTTCGCAGCGTAATCCGCTTACCTTTTATTCTTCGGACTTCTTCAGTTGTCAGAGTTGCCACATGCTCCGCGAACCCGCGATGGCGGACGAGTACGGCGCCAAGAGGAAGACCTTTGCTTCGCATCGCTGGCTGGCGGGCAACACCGCCGTGCCCTTCTACTACGGTTTTGACGAGCAACTGAAGAAGACCACGGCGTTTCTCAAATCGGGGATGTACTTAAATGTCGACCTGTTCGCGATAAAGAACGTCGCGAAAGACCAAATAGTTGCGCCACTCGGGTCGGCGCCTTTTGAGCTTACGCCAAATGAGCTGGTACAGGCGATGGTAGTTGTGCAGAACAAGAATATCGGGCACTCTCTCATTCCAGAAGTGCGCGACCTATACGAGGCCTGGGTCGAGTTCACGGTTAAGGACAGCGCGGGCAAAGAGATTTACCACAGTGGGTTCGTGAAACCTGATGGCAGCGTCGACGAACGGGCACACACGTTCACGAATCGGCCCGTCAACACCGAAGGCGATTTCGTCGACAATCACAAGGTTTGGACCATTCACTCGATCGCCTACGACAACACGATCCAAGCTGGCCGCTCCGCCTTGATCCGGTATCAATTCCGGATTCCAGCGAGCGTCAAAGGGACCGTCACCATGGCGGCACGCGTGAACTATCGGCATTTGCGGCAGAGTTATCTCAACAACGTCTTTGGCAAAGATCACCCGGCATATCCGATCGTCGAAATTGCATCGCGCAGCCGTGTGCTGTATGTGGGAAGAAATCCCGTTACCCCACGCGATCCTGAAGATAACCCGGATTGGATGCGCTGGAACAATTTGGGTATTGCGTACCTCGATCAGCTGCAATACGGTGAGGCGCTGCATGCGTTCACCGAGGTCGTCAAGTTACGGCCCGACTACGCTGACGGCTACATAAATATCGGCCTGACAAATATCCAGTGGGAAAAGTATTCCGAGGCGCGGAGCAGTTTGGACAAGGCGCTGCAGCTGCGGCCATGGAATGCGCGTGCTCTCTATTACCTTGCGCTCGTTGAAAGGCGCGAGGGAAACTGCGAGTCGGAACTCGCCGATCTCGAAGAAGTGGTCAAGCAGTATCCGGAAGCGCGCGATGCTCGGCGTGAACTGGGGATCTCTTATTACCAGCAACACCGTTACGAAGATGCACGACAGCAGTTCGAGACATTACAGCGCGTTGATCCGGACGATCTCGCTGCGCATTACAACCTCGCCGTGATTTACCGCCGCTTGGGAATGAAGCAGAAGGCATCCGAACAAGCCGCCCTATTTGCGACTAAACAGGTGGATCCCGGATCGCCGACCTATTCTCTCGACTATCTCCGTAAGCACCCAGAGATTTCGATCGAGAGCGTGCCCTGGCACATGCACGAGGATCCATCCGCGGCGTCTTCCGCCACCGAACAGCCGCACTGAGTTTGAGTTTCACTTTGCACAAGAACCGCCGCCGCTTTATTCATTCGCTCAGCCGCTCGGCCCTGGTGCTTCCGTTCGCGGATTTGCTAGCCCTGACGGCTCCGCAGCAAGTAAAACTGCCCGGCCCCATCGAACGCAACTACGATGCGAAGCCGAGGCCGGCTCCGAAGGGGCCGAAATCCCCAATCGAAGGCACGCCACTCGGGGTCAGCTTCGTCGATGTGGTCAAGCAATCGGGTTTGGCGGTGAAAACCATTTACGGCGGTGAACGGAAAAACAAGTATCTCCTCGAGACCACCGGCTGTGGTTTGGCCTTTTACGATTACGACGACGACGGCTGGCTCGACGTTTTCTTGGTCAACGGCTGGCGCCTCGAAGGTTTCTCGAAAGGTCAGGAGCCGCACTGCCATCTGTTCAAGAACAATCGCGACGGAACGTTCACCGATGTGACCAAGGGCTCCGGCCTCGAGCACCGCACGGGCTGGGGACAGGCCTGCTGTGTAGGCGATTACAACAACGATGGGCACGACGATCTCTTCGTCACCTACTATGGGCAAAACGCGCTCTATCGCAACAACGGCGATGGCACGTTCACAGACGTGACAGAGCAGGCGGGACTGAAGCAGCCCGGTCCGAAGACACGATGGAACACGGGCTGCACGTTTGTGGATTATGACCGCGACGGCCATCTGGATCTGTTCGTCGCCAACTACGTGGATTTTGATCTGAAAACGGCGCCTCCGCCGGAAGCAGGCCCGTGCACTTATAAAGGGTTGCTGGTGGCCTGCGGACCACCTGGGCTGCCGGGCGGGAAAAACATTCTCTATCACAACAATGGCAATGGAACGTTCAGCGATGTCAGCCAGAAAGCCGGCATTTGGAACACGGCCGGCACCTATGGATTGAGCGTCGCGGCGTCCGATCTCGACAACGACGGCTGGCCGGATATTTATGTTGCCAACGATTCGAGCACAGCCACGCTCTACCAGAATCAAAAAGACGGCACTTTCAAAGACATTGCGATCGAGGCAGGCGCTGCATTATCACCAGAAGGGAAACCGCAGGCGGGTATGGGTGTGTCGATCGGCGACTATAACCGCGACGGAAACCTGGACGTGGTGAAGACGAATTTCGCCGGAGATACTGATTCCCTCTACACGAATCTCGGCGACGCGACCTTCGAAGACCGCACTTATCCCAGCGGACTTGGAGTCAACACGCGCCTGCTTGGATGGGGTGTGGGCTTCTTCGATATGGATAACGATGGCTGGCTCGACATCCTCATGTCGAATGGGCACGTGTACCCGGAAGTCGACAAATCGAATGCGGACCTGAAGTACGCAGAACACAAGTACCTCTATCGAAATCTGCAGAACGGCCGTTTCGAAGAAGTGACGGATAAAGGCGGTCCTGGAATTCTCGAGAGCGCTCCAGCGCGCGGGTGTGCGTTCGGCGATTACAACAATGACGGCTATCTCGATATTGCCGTGAACTGCGTCAATGCCATTCCTCAGCTGTTGAGATGCGACTCCACGCTTAACCGGAACTGGATCAAGATCAAGCTCGCGGGTGTGAAATCGAACCGTACGGGCATTGGCACCAGAGTCATTGTGACCGCAAGGACTAAGCCGGAGGCGCAAAAGCCACTGGTGCAGATGGACGAGTTACGCAGCGGTGGCAGCTACTTCTCACAAAACGATTTGCGGATGCATTTCGGGCTCGAGCGCGCAACGAAAGTAGACCTGGTTGAGATTCGCTGGTTGAGCGGGCAGGTAGACCAGTTGAAGGATCTGGACGTAAATCGTCTATATGTGATCCAAGAGGGCGGAAAGATTCTGAGCAAAGACGAGCTGAAACCCGCGTCGAAGCGAACAAGCGCATAATGCGCCACCTTCTGCTGGGAATCTTCATTGTGCTTCCTGCACTCTGTCAGGATCAGCAGACATGTCTCTGGATGAACTCGGCGACCGCAGGCGGGCTCTTGAGTGGTGCGGTGACGTCGAGGGTCATCCACTCGAGCAAAAATAAAGATGACGCGACCTGCACGTTCTCACGCGGTACCTATGAATTGCAAATCATCGTCGAGACAATGGCCGCACGGTCTAGACAGTTCGCAAAATTCACAAGCACATGCGGCTCGAGCGCCGCACCCTTGAAGACTATTGGGAACGAGGCAGTCGCGTGCAGCTTGAATCCGGGGAATGGGGGAGTGGGGGAGCAGGTCATCGGCAGGGTGCGCGATCGGGCTTTCATCATCCGTATCTCCACAAACAATCAATCCATTGCGCCAGCTTCGCTCCTCGAAAAGGCCTCGATAGCCGCTGAGCAGGTCGCCGGCAACCTATTCTGATCATTTTTGAACACGCGCTGCGCCCTGTTGCAGCTTCTTCTGCTTCTCCAGTGCTTCCGCTTGTCTAAGCTCGGCGGCCTTCGCGAACGCTGCCTTTGCTCCATCTGTATCGCCCTTGCGGCGGAGGAGAAGCCCGAGCGTGTTGTACGCACCTGCATCCGTGCCGTCCAATGACACAGATCGCCGCAGCGCGTCAATGGCGCCGTCCACATCGTCTTTTTCTTTCAGAATCGAACCGAGCTCGAACCACGCGTCGGCGTAATCGGGGCGTTGCTGGACGGCGGCGCGCAATTCCGTGACGGCTTTATCCGTTTCGCCCAGATCTACATAAGTAGTTGCTAGGACGTAGTGCGCTTCAGTGAGCGATGGCGCAAGCTTCACGGCCTCTTCCAACTCCGTTTTCGCATGTGGCAGATCGTCAGTTTCCTTGTACGCGACACCCAGATCGTAGTGCGCGTCGCCGGCATCCGGATACTTTCGGACTACTTGCGAGAGCTGCTTGATCGCCTCGTTGTAATTGCCCGCGCCAATATATGCGTACCCGACGTTCACCTGCACATGCTCCTCGTCGGGTGTGTGCGCAAGAATCTTTCGGAACTGTTCCAGGCCGGCGGTGGGATCTCCTGCGTTTACCAGCACGTAACCGTAACTGTTACGGACCGCGTCGTTCGCCGGATCGAGTTGAAGCGCCTGCTTGTAAGCATCGCGGGCCTCTTTGAAGCGCTGTTGTTTCTGAAAAGCCAATCCCAAAGCCTCCCATAGCCGCGCGTTTCTTGGCAGTTGCTTGGCGGCCTTCGCCAATTCAGGAATGGCTTCGCGATATCGTCCAGCATCGTTGTAAGCGGAGCCCAGCCGGAAGCGGTAATCGGCGTCATCTGGAGCAAGCGCCACTGCTTTTTCGAGCGCTCGCACACCAGTATCCGGCTGATTCGCAATAAGGAGCGCCACGCCCAGGTGATACCAACCTTGCGCCAGCTTGGGATTTAGCCGGGTGGCGCGTTCAAAGTGAGGAATCGCTTCGGAAGTATGCTTTGTCGCGGCCAACAGGAAACCGATCTCGTCTTGATACGCGGCCGACTGCGGAACCAGTTGTGCCAGCTTCTCATAGATCGTCAATGCACCGTTTGCGTCGTGCGCAGCCAGCCGCTGGCGTCCCGAAGCCTCAAGCTGCTGAATGGTTCCAGTCGATTGCGCAACCAGCGGAAGACAAAACAGCACGACTAAAAAGGCGCGATGAAACCGCATTCGCGTCTATTTTACGTTGCATCTCAACAGGAACCCCGTTCCGTATAATGACGAGTGATTGAAGGCCGTCTGTTTTTGTCTGATCGCGAGTTTGGTTTCGGCCTTTGCGCAAACGGACGCGCCTTCTCAATTGGCCGATCGTGCCGAGCAGCTGATCCGAGACGGCGATAAGGCCGGAGCGTTACAAGCGCTGGCAGAAGCGGCACACGCAACGCCATCCACTGCAGAATCGGAAGATCGGATCGCATTTCTGTTCGCTGTTCTGGGCGAAAAACTCGAGGCCACACAGCACTTTGAAAGATCGGTAGCGCTTGACGGAAAGTATGCGCCTGCACATTATCATCTCGGCATCGCGCTGTGGCAAAACAATGATCGCGAGCGCGCCGTCGCTGAACTCGAAGCGGCAGCGAAGCTCGGACCCGACGTATTCGATTATTGCTACCATCTCGGGTCCGTCTACATGCAAACAGGCAATTACAATCGCGCAGTAATCGAACTCAAGCACGCGGTTGCACTAGACCCCTCTAAAGCTCCCGCATGGGAAGACCTCGCTCGCTCTCTCGAAGGCGAGAACGATTTGGTTGGTGCGAAGAGCGCATACGAACAGGCTCTGGCGCGCGATCAGGCGAACGAGGCGGTGCGCACGCAATATGCATTTGTGTTGATAGAGACCAGAGAGGCCGACCGCGGCATCGAGGAGTCGCGCAAAGTGCTCGCCGCCGATCCATCGAACACAGCGGCGTGGATGAATATCGGATACGCGTACCTCAAAAAGGGCGAGTTCGATTCCGCTGAGCAGGCTTATCGCGAGACACTCAAAGCGGATCCAAACTTGCCGGCGGCTCACTACGATCTTGGCCTGGCGCTCAAGATGCAAGATAAGATCGAACCCGCGCAGAACGAATTCAAGGACGCCATTCGCCTTGATCCGTCTTTAGCCGAGGCGCACTATTCGCTGGGAATTGCGTGCTGGCAGGCCGGCGAGTTTCCGGCGGCCATCGAGCAGATGCGTGCTGCGATTGCGATTCGGCCCGAGTATGCCGAAGCACATTACATGCTCGGAATCGTCCTCAAGCAAAGCGGCGATCTGGATACGGCTCTTGCCGAGTTGAAGGAATCCATTCGTCTCGATCCAAATACGCCAGGGCCCTACAACACGATTGGCCAGATCCTTCGCATTAAGGGCGACAAACAGGGCAGCGAGCAAGCGTTCGCGACGGGAGCTCGCCTCAAGCATGACAAAGAAGCGCAGTTGGCGAACACGCTTGATCAAGGAATGAGAGGCGGAATGGCGGTGAAGCCTCTATCCGGCGCTCCACGCTAGACTCGAAGAAACAGGCTCAGTCTCTCGCGTTCGCCAGCATGCCCTCTCGCAGGTCGTTCATAAAATCGCTGTGTGCAAGTGTACCTGTTTTCTCGCTCGATCAACTGCTCGGCGGCGCGCCTCTTGGAGTTCAATTCGTCAACGTTGCCCGGGAAGCGGGGCTGAATGCGAAGACAATTTTCGGCGCGGAAAACAGTAACAAATACCTCCTCGAGACCACCGGCTGCGGCGTCGCATTCATCGATTACGACAACGATGGCTGGCTCGACATCTTCTTCGTCAATGGCACCCGCTTCGATACCACGTATCCCAAGGGCTCGGAGCCGGTCAGCCGTTTGTACAAGAATAATCGCGACGGCACCTTCACCGACGTCACGATCAAGGCTGGGCTGGCCCGCACGGGATGGGGACAAGGCGTGTGTGCCGGCGATTACGATAACGACGGTCACGAAGACTTGTTCGTCACCTACTGGGGAGATTGCGCGCTCTATCACAACAACGGCAATGGCACCTTCACAGATGTCGCCGCGAAAGCGGGGGTAACAACCCGCACCACCAGCGGTCTCAAACGCTGGAACACGGGTTGTGCGTTTCTCGATTACAATCGAGACGGGCATCTGGATCTTTACGTCGCCAACTACATCGACTTCGATCCGAAGACCGCGCCGCTGCCGGAGAGCGGTCCCTGTCTGTACGAAGGATTGACGGTCGCCTGTGGGCCGCCGGGGTTACAGGGCGGGAAAGACATTCTGTTTCAGAACAACCGCAACGGCACCTTCACCGACGTATCGGAGAAGGCCGGGATCTGGAAGAAGCAAGGCACCTACGGGCTTGGTGTGCTGGTGGGCGACTTCGACGATGATGGCTGGCCTGACATTTATGTCGCGGATGACTCCGCCCCGTCGGCGTTGTTCAAAAACAATCACGATGGAACTTTCACCGATGTGGGGCTGGAATCGGGCGTAGCTTTCGGCGCTGATGGCAAAACGCAAGCGGGAATGGGTGTCTCGGCGGCCGATGTATACGGGAACGGCAAGCTGGACATCGTAAAAACGAACTTTGCAGGTGACACATCCAGCCTGTACCGGAATCTCGGTGGCGGGAACTTCGAAGACGTTACGTTCCAAGCCGGCTTAGGACGAAACACTCGCTTTCTGGGCTGGGGCGCTTGCTTTCTGGATTTCGATAACGACGGCTGGCCTGACATCCTCACTTGCAACGGGCATGTGTATCCCGAAGTGAGAGAAAAGGCCAGCGAATCGGGTTATCGCGAGCGGAAGGTTCTGTATCACAACCTGGCTAATGGCAAGTTCGAAGATGTGTCGCTCGACGCGGGACCCGGAATTTTGGAAACCGTAGCCGGGCGAGGATGTGCGGTTGGCGATTTCGATAACGACGGCGATCTCGATGTAGTGGTGAACTGTGTGAATGACGTGCCGCAGCTTCTACGCTGCGATAGCACCCTCAAAAACAATTGGCTGAAAGTGAAGACCGTTGGCACAAAATCGAACCGAAGCGGAATCGGCGCCCGGATCTATTGCACGCCCGAAGGTGAGCACCGGCAAATGGATGAAGTGCGCAGCGGCGGCAGTTACATCTCACAAAGCGATCTGCGCGTACACTTCGGATTAAAAAGGTCCGCCCGGGCCGATTTAGAAATTCATTGGCCCAGCGGACAGATCGATAAGGTCGCCGGTCTGAAGGCGAATCAGGTAATCAGGGTCGTAGAAGGAAAAGGTATCGCGTAGCTTTCGCGCGAAAAAAGAAACCGGCAGAGTTTTCGCTCTGCCGGTTCGTGATTTCGCTTCTGATCCGCTTACCAGGTAATGGTTCCGGAATATTGCAGCCGGCGCATTAGAGTCGCGTTCCCGAAAGCAGTTGCTGTGATTTGACCCGCTGCCGAGCTTTGAACGTTGTTGTTCGGAAGATCGAGAGTCGTGTGATTGAATGCGTTGGTAGCGTCCGCGCGCAGTGTGAACTTAAATCGTTCGGTCATCGAGAACACCTTCATTAGAGAGGCGTCTTGCATGATGAAGCTCGGTCCATACAGCGTATTGATCGGGTACGTTCCGAACGTCCCCGCTGCCGGAGCAAGGAACGGCCCCGTGGTGCAAGATGGGTCGGGACAGCCGACAAACCACTGGTTTCGATTGCCCTGCGCACCCGCATACGGGTTTCCGCTTCCTAAATTCGGGCGATTGTTGGGCCCGGTGTTCGGCGCGCCTGGATAGCCATTGCCTAGAACGGGCGAGAACGGAATGCCGCTGTAATAGGTGGTGATGCCGCTAAGATTCCACCCGCCGAGAACAAAATCGACTGCCCGATTCGTATTCCCGCCAAACTTCCTTCCACGCCCAAACGGAATCTCGTAGTTTTGTGCGAATACCCATTGTTGGTGTGGAAGGTAGTCGATATTTCCCCAGCCGTCCTTCCGATCATAGAGAGCATAGTAGGACTGATCGTAAGTTCCGGTGCCGCTGTCGGCCTTGGCGACCTGATAAGTGTAATTGCCCTGTAGCGTGTAACCCGCGGCAGCTTTCACGTTGAACAGCGCCTGGAAGGAGTTATAGTCCGCATTGAAACAGTTGCAGTAATAGTTGATGCCTCCGGTCAACCCAAAGTTCGTATTCGGATTGAGACCATCGTACGGCCTACCCGCGTTCACGTTCGTGCTTCCAGGAATATAAAGCGGCTCGTTGATGTTCACGTTGTTGGAGGAGGGTCCAAGAAACCCGTGCCGGGTTGTGTTGCCGACATAAGACGCCGAAACAGACATCTTATTTGTCACCTGCCGCTGGACCGTGAGGTTGTATTGATATACCACGGGCATCGTCATGATCGGCGGCCGGACATTGAGCGTGACTCCGTCAGGGATGGGGAAAGTTCCGTTCGCCGAGACCGTCGGCGTTGCCGGAAGCGGAGGACCCTGGGCGAGATTGAACACGTCGGTATAGTTGTTTACCGGGTTGAGCTGCTGGTGCGTCAAAACCGGCGGATTTTGCGTGACATTGTGGCCGAATGTAGATCCAAACGTTCCGAGATTGTAGGACCAGCCATATCCACCACGAACAACCGTCTTCGTACCGAGTTGATACGCCAAGCTGACCCTCGGCGCGAAATCGTGCCAGTTAGTATTTTGAATGCCGTGGCTCGAAATCTGATCGACGCCGAAGACATACATCAAACCATTGTTCAAATTAGCTGTCGCGCCATACCCCGGTTGATTGACGGTTTCCGGGAAGATGATTTCCCAGCGCACTCCGTAGGTAAACGTGAGCTTCGGAGTCACGCGCCACTCGTCTTGTCCGTAGAAGAACAGCCGTTTTTGCCGCTCTTGGGCATTGGTCGTCTGGCTGTAGTACCGCTCGAAGCTGTCCACGTCGCCCAACAGGAATGAGGCAAGTCCGAGACCGTCGATTGCGTTCGTGCTTCCCGTTGGGACGTAGCCCGTATCCCCTGGCCTGAAGCTAATCACGCCAGCGCGGTGAGCATCGCTCGGAACGCGAAGATTCTCGGCATATCGAATATCCGCGCCAAACTTGTAGTTGTGATTGCCTCGAATCTTGCTTACGTTGTCGACAAACTGATATTGCCGCTCAAGCTCGGCAAGCGGACAGTTGCAACCATTGGTATTGAGCGCATAGCCAAGCTGGACGGTCCCAGGACCGTTGGTGTTGGCGTTCGAACCCGGCTCGTAGATGTTGAAGCCAGGCATGCCTGACGTGAACAGGTCGCCCAAATTCAAACCTGGCGCGCCGGCCGTCGTGGCAGGAGTGGTGCCAGCTCCGTTGGGAACATCGTTCACGTGGTATCGCACGTACCCAAATCGAAATTCGTTCACCAAAGTCGCGTTTGCAGTGTGTGTCCAGCCCGCGGCGACGCTTTGATTCAGTGCGCTGGCACTGCCTGCGTAGCGAATACTGCCACCCGTCAGATTGGGCCCACCAGCTTCGAGGCCGAACGCCCCCGGAGCCTGCTGGGTAAACGCCGCGTAGCTATAGCGACCAAAGAACGAGTTCTTTTCGTTGCCGTAATAATCCCAACGCGTGTTCCACTGGTTCCCCGTAATTGAATCGACACCGCTGGCGGCGTAGTTATTGTAAGGAGCCGCCACACCATTGATTACCGTTTGAACTGTATTCGGCGCGGGGAAAAAGTTCATCAGGTTCACGGCCGCTTGATTCAGAGGTCCACAAGCGAGGAGGTTATTCCCCGGCGCAGCGACCCGTCCCTGGCCCGTAACTGCGTTTCCACTATTGGGGCAGAAGACCTGGTATTGGTTAATGCCATTGCTCGTAGAGCCGATCGCAAGCCAGTCGCTGAGGTTGCCAGTCCGATCCTGAAGCGTCGGTACCGTCGTCAAAACCGAGCCACCCTGGTTGTTGCGCGTCAACTGGGCATCTCCGAAGAAAAAGAGTTTATCTTTAATGACGCGGCCTCCAATGGAACCGCCGAACTGATTCATGTGAGTGGTGGGAGTAAAGACGCCAGGATGCCCGCCGATCGGTGTGTTTTCGCTGAACGGGTTGCGGCCAAAATCTTGAAATCCGGGAGTGTTCAGCTCAAGATATTCAAATGCGTCGCCGTGGAAAGAGTTCGAACCCGATTTCGTTGAGTACGTGAGCAGGCCACCGCCTGTATATTCGAACTCTGCATCGAAATCCTGGTTCGCCTGCTTTACCTCATTCACCGAATCGATTGTCGGGTTAACAACGATGATGCCGAGGATGGGGTCTTGATTCGTCGTTCCATCTAACTCGTATCCGGTCGCGCTGAACAATTGACCATTTACGACCGTCTGAACGCTGCCTTGCGGATCCTCGTCTGAAGCGTGCTGCCACGGCATCTTGACCGTACCCGGGTTCAGCAACTCGAAAGATTGAAGGTTGCGACCGATGTTGGGCAGGTCATTAAGTTGTTTCGCCGTGAATGTTTGCGCAACGTCGGCACGGTCGGTTTCGAGCAACGGCACCGCAGCCGTCACCTCGACTTGCTGGTTGACGTTGCCGACCTGCAGCGCTGCGTCGAATTTCGTAGCTTGATCGACGAGTACCGTAATCGCGTTCGAGACGACCCTCTGAAACCCGGGGGCCTCAATCGAAACCGTGTACTGATCAGGAATGAGGTTGGTCTTCGTATACAGACCGGATTCATTCGTCGTCACCTCAAAGGACGTGCCCTTCGTTACGTCCGTGATAGTGACCTTGGCATTCGTAACTGCAGAACCGCTGGGATCTGTGACCGTTCCGATGATGCTGCCGAAAACCTGCTGGGCGTAAACGCCGCCGCTGGAAAGCGCGAGCAGACCGAATGCCAGGCAAATGTACTTGAGGAACCCCTTACGTAAGCCGACCATACCTTCTCCTTGGAAGAAAAGCCTTTTGCGAAAACAACAGCCCGCTGGCACTTAGCCCGCAGGAATAGAACTCACACCTTCGAGTAGTGTAATCGAAACACAGCGCATTTTGCACCAGGAAATGAAGATAATTTTGTCTGTAACCTCTTAACGCGTCGCTTCTGAGCGAAACGGCAGTAACCAACCGCTGCGCAATTCACCGCGGCAGGCGCATGAGAATGCTCTGTGGCACCAGGCGTAAGAAGTCTTCGACGACGGATTGCGCCTGTTCGGACCGATTCGTCCGCTTGTAAAGGCTCGCCAGGGCCTTGTAGGGCCGGTAATCGTACGAGTCGTCTTGTATGCTCCGGCGAAAGGCCTGCTCGGCAGCAGCACCGTTTCCGGCGCCGTCTTCCGCGACTCCGAGATCTAACCAATACTCCGCCTTATCCGGACTGTAATGAACAGAACGTTCGAAGCATTCGACGGCTTGTGTCGCGTGGCCGCTGCCCAGAAGCATGTAACCTTTCGCAGCAGACACGTCCGCGTCATCCTGCGCCGCCGGCAGCTTGGAAAGCAAATTGAAGGCCTGCTGGAAATCCTCGACTGACTGCTTCTGCCGTGCTGTGTTGAAGAAGGCGAGACCGAGATTCCGCTCCGCGAACTCAGGCTTCGAATCATGCCACACTGCGAGAAACCTGCCCGTCTTCGCATCCGTGATGGTGCCCGGCCGCCTCGCTATGCGGTGATCGGTGACCGCGGCGTGCGACACATCGACGGCGCGACGCGATGGCATGTGGCAGGCTATACAATCCTCTTGGCCCGCTGGGTGCGTCGAGGCGAGTTGAGCCGCTGGATGGCAGGATTCGCAGGTCTGCCTCATCTGTTGTTTGCGGTCTACCGCTTCGGCGTGCGGATCGTGGCAGGTGCCGCACCAAAGTTTCCCCGCGCTTGCGCGCCAGCACGCGCTCAGAACCAGTTGCTCGGCCTGACTCACCGCCGCGATCGAAAATTGCTGGTCCTTGTGCGTTCGATACACATAATGCGTTTCGACTTCTTCGAGCGCCTCTCCCGGCCGAAAATCCCACCAGTATTTGCCCGGATTCAAAACGACCGTCGCACCCTCCAAGTGGCACTGCTCGCAAACGCTGTCCCGTGCGCGAATCGCCAGCTTGGCTGGGTTCACGATTGTACCGGGCACTGGATGCTCCCGGTGCTTTTCCCCGGGCCCATGGCAACGATCACACGAGATCGGCGTCAGTTGCACGCTCTGACCCTCTCGCTTGACCGCGCCGGCGTGACAAAACAGGCAGTCGGAAGTAATAGGACGCGAGAAATCGAGAACGCGGTCGGATTCGTAACCAGGAGAGGCGTTCCATTCCGCGTGCGCGGTGTAGTAAGCCGCGGGTGATTGGAAAAGATGTCCGCCAAGTTCAATCAGGTAGCTTTGTCCAACTTTCCCGGCGCCAATCGCATACTCAATCGGATAGTTCGCAGAAAGCCCGCGCTCATCGATCTCGTGGTGCATGCTTCCTTCGTTCCAAAACACCCGAACCCTGCTGCCGGATGGGTCATGACGGAAGCTTCCTGCCGGCTCATTCGAAGGCGCGCTGAGCGAGCGGGCCATGGGAGATTTGCTGAAACGCTCGACTTCGCGAGGATGGCACGGCAGACATGGGTGTGTCTGGGCGTTGCCCGACTGCAGCGCGAAAGCCGCGCCCAGGAAAACCGCCAGCGCACCGCGCCCCAAGGCATCGGGCAGGATCTGCAGCAACGGCCATTATACTTTTCGGTATGTTGCAAGTCGTCATCGCCTTGCTGGTGTCGGCGAGCGTGCCAAGTGCCGCTCACCAGCGCGGCGTCGACCTATACAAGCAACAGAAATACTCCGACGCGATAGTCGTCCTTCAAGAAGCAGTGAAAACCGAGAAAGCGGATTCGGTCGAGTACAAAGAATCGATGCTTTTGATTGGCCAGAGCTACTTCATGCTGTCGCAGGCGCCCAAAGCTATTCCCTGGCTCGAGAAAGTGCCACAGCTCAACGAAGCGAATTACATGCTCGGGTATGCCTATTTGCAATCCCACCGGCAAGCCGAATCGGAAGCCGCGTTCGCGCGCCTGTTTGCGTTGAAGCCCGACTCTGCTGCGGCTCACCTCGTGGCAGGACAGATGATGCTGAAGCGCGAGTATGAAGCCCAAGCGGCGACCGAGCTGAACCAGGCGTTGACGCTCGATCCGAATCTGCCGGAGGTCCATTTTCTGCTGGGCGAGATTGCCATTTTCCGCGGGCGCCTCGACGAAGCAATTGAGAATCTCCACAACGAACTGAGCCTCAATCCGAACTTTTCGATGGCATGGTACCGTCTCGGCGACGCCTACTCGCGGCAGGAGCATTGGGATCTCGCCATCCCCAACTTGCAGCGCGCCGTATGGTTGAACCCGGATTTTAGTGGACCCTACATTCTGCTCGGCAAGTGCTACTTCAAAACCGGAAATTGGTCTAACGCCGAGGGGATTCTCAGGAGTGCACTGAAGCTCGATCCACGGAACTCGTCTGCAACTTATCTGCTTGGACAAACGCTCATGCTCGCGGGTAAGAAGGAAGAAGGCCGGGCCATGCTCGAGCAATGGAAAGCCTTGCAACAGCCGCCGCAGTAATCAGTTAATGCCGCGCCGCCAGTTGTGCTTGCGCCCGCGCCAAATTGGCACGCGCCGCCTGGTGTGCGGGATCGATCCGCAGCGCTTGTTGAAAAGCCTCGATAGCCGCGGGCAGATCGCCCGTAATGGCCAGCACCGTCCCCAGGTTCGCCTCCACGTCGGCATCATTGCGATTGAGACGGGCGGCTTCGCGGAAATAGGGCAGCGCCTCTTGGTAACGGCGCTCGAGGAAGTAGACGGATCCAAGTCCGGCCTGCGCCGAGGCATCCTCCGGTTTCTGCTTCAAGAACGATGCATACTCGCTCGCCGCGCCATCCAGATCGCCCGACGCTGCGAGAGCGCGCGCCAAATTGTAGCGGGCGTTCAGGTACGAAGGATCCAAGCGCAGCGTTTCATGTAATTCTTTGATTGCGTCTGAAGTGCGACCGTCCATCAGCAGTGCGGCCGCGAGACTGTTTCGCGCCGTCGCATTGTCCGGCTCTACGTCGAGTGCCTCCTGGTAACACGAGATCGCTTCCGCGAATTTGCCGCGCAACTGCAACACCGCGGCCAGATTGTAGTGAGCCAGGAAATCGCCCGGATATTTTTCTAAGCGGCGCCGCATGACAGCTTCTTGAAGCACCAGCCGCGCATCCTCCTGCCCGAGTCCGGCGGACTGCGGCAAAACCTGCAGCCACACATGGCCCATCTCATCGTCACTGCGATTCCCTGTCCTGACGCGTTTGGGTGGATGGTTCGGATTGCGCGGATTCGAAGCCGAGTTGTCATAGGTAATGCGCATCGCGATCTTCGTCCCCTTCGGGAGCGACACAGGATGCTTATAGTCGTAAACGGCTTGCCAGTTGATGTCCCAATCCGGAATACGAATCAGCCAGCGGCGGCTCCCATCCGGCAGCGTGGCCCAGGCCTCGATCAACTTACCGAGGTAGTGAGCGTGCGGGTAGATCGCCAGTACATCGACATTCACCGGAAGCGTGAGGCTGTCCGTGACGGCAAAGCTGCGATCTCCCGGCGGAATATCGATCGCTCCGTCGTGCTCCAGTTGCACGAGCATGGGAAACCGGGAAGGCGGCCGCGCCGCGAAATAGATACCAATCTCGGCTTGGATGGTCTCCTGTTTGCCCGTGGCCTGAAGGTGCAGATTGAGGATGAGATCGGTGCCCGGATCGAGCCGCCAACTCATATCGTCCGGTTCCGGACGCAGAACCGTGCCCGGCTTCCAGAACAGAAAGTGGGAGTCGGGATCGAAATCGTTCGCTGCGGCTTCGGTAATCACATCCATCCCCGCGAAACCCGGGTGTCCATCCTCGCCGTCACGGCGGCGCAGCGACTCGGTGCGATCCAGAACAATATTCGCGTGATGCACCACGCGCGTGTTGTCGAGGCGCAGCTCGATGGCACGAACGTACTTGGTCTCCGCGAGGCCGGTGGGAATGACAAAATTGCGAAAAATATCGCTCCCGCTCGCCGGCATGACGAAGGGCTTCGGCATGCGTAGAATCAAGTCGGGCGGTCCCATCTGCCACTCGCTCGTGAATCGCGGTGCCACAGGAAGATCCGCGCGCTTACCTTCCCGCTCGCCGTCCCTGACCCAATTGGCAAGCAGCCGGATCTGCGCGTCGCTTAATCGGCGGTTGTCAGCGAATTCGCCGTAGCCCGGCTCGGGCGGCCAGGGCGGCATGTAATGGCGCTGTGTGACCGCAACCACCTGCGACGCATGCTTGTGTAAATCCCGATAAGTGAGAAGAGGAAATGGCCCGATTCCGCCCTGGTGGTGACAAGGAGCACAGTGTTCGAACACCAGTGGAGCGATGTTTTTGTTGAACGTGACCGGCGCAGCCGCATCAACCCGAGCGGGCGCAGCAACGAACCCCGTCGCCATGAGCGCGAACAGCGGCAGCATACCTGTACATGCCAACGAACATTGCATGAATTACGGTTTCGACTTATTTGTCATTGTCTCAACGACCATCTGCCGTTGGGCCGTGCACGTAGATGTTCCTGTAGTAGAATTGCAATGCTCAGGGCTTCGCGAAGTCGTCGCAAAAAATGACTGTTATCAACCGTACGTATCCTGATGGGGAGATGTGATATAGATCGCTCCATTTTTGCCCCCTCATCCTCGCGAAAAAGAAAATGAGTCTATTTCATGGGATTCCTTCGCGCATGAACGAGAGAGCAGCTACATCGCGAGCAGGAGAGCGGGTCACACGCGCTGCCGATGAAGCGAAAAGTGGCGACGCTTCCGGTACCTTCGATAGCTTTCGACAAGACATTCGATATGGCGCGCGACTCTTATTCAAGCGGCGGGGTTTCACGAGCGTTGCCGTACTGACGCTGGCGCTGGGCATAGGCGCAAACACAGCCATGTTCAGCGTCGTGAATGCCGCACTTCTAACCCCCATTCCGCTGCCCGCGCCGGAACGTGTCGTCATGGTCTGGACGGACAAGTTGACGCATGGCTCCGCAGGGTTTCCCGCCTCTGTTCCGGATTTCCTCGATTGGCAAGCGAGCGGCATTTTCGAGCGCCTCGCCGGGTTTGGCACCGATGGCTTCAATCTCCTTATAGGAAACAGACCCGAGCGAGTCGAGGGCGCATCCGTCACTAAGGAGTGGTTCGAAATTGTTGAGGTCAGGCCGTTCCTGGGCCGCTTATTTCGCTCTGAAGATATGCACCCCGGCCATGACAATGTCGCGGTTCTTACGTACGATCTTTGGAATTCCCGGTTTGGCGCAGATCCAAGCATCGTCGGTAGAAGCACCATCGTCAACAGCACACCCTACACAGTTGTAGGAGTTCTGCCCAGGAAAATCGCACGCGTCGCCGACGAAGAGCTGTACGTTCCTTTGGTGTTCGTTCCGCCGCTTGCGACTGAACGGGGTTTGCGCTGGGTCGGCGCAGTGGGTCGGCTTGCGCCGGGTGTGACGCTTTCCGCCGCGCAGAATAGGATGACTGCTCTCAGCGCGCGACTGGCTAAGCAATACCCGAACGAAGATAACGGTAACCGGGCCCGTCTGCAACCAATCGAAGAGTCCTATGTAGAAGGCGTACACGCCCTGGTATTGGTGTTGTTTGGCGCCGTCGGATTTGTGCTCCTGATTGCGTGCGCCAACATTGCCAACCTGCTGCTGGTGCGCGGAACCGGCCGGCGAAAAGAGATTGCTATTCGCGCTGCCTTAGGAGCCGGGAGGCTGAGGCTTACGCGACAGCTGCTTACAGAGAGCGTCATCTTATCTCTATTGGGCGGCATCGCGGCCATCATCCCCGCCTTCTTTGGAATTCGACTGTTGCTGAAGTTTAAGCCGCAAGCCTTGCCCAACGCCGAACTGGTCAAATTGAATCCCGCCGTGCTGCTGTTCACGTTGCTTCTAGCGTTATGTACGGGCCTGCTCTTCGGTGTCATACCAGCTTGGCAGGCGTGGCGAGCCAATACAAATACTCCGCTCCGGGAGCGCTCCCAAGCCTCCGGCCGCGAGCTTAGATTCGGCAACCTCCTGGTAATCGGAGAAATTGCATTGACGCTTATGCTGGTTGCCGGAGCAACGCTGATGCTGAGAAGCTTCATCCAGTTGCGCTCCGCCAATCCCGGCTATAACGCTCATCAGATCCTCACGATGAGAATTTCGCTTTCCGGCAAACAGTACGATACACCGGAGAAGCAGGTTCTCTTCTACAAAGAGGTGATACGCAGGCTGGCCGAACTGCCCGGCGTCCGGCGTGCCGGTGCGGTCGATTCTCTCCCAACCAGCGATGACGTACAAGGCGGCACATTACATTTCACCGACCGCCCGGAGCCGAAACAGAGCGATGCCGCCATCGTTACTATCGGTTCGACAACTCCCGGCTTTTTCGATGCTATGCGCATTCCGCTGATACGTGGCCGGACGTTTTCGGATGCCGACGGCCCGGGCGACCCGCTCACCGTCATTCTCGACGAAGGAACGGCACGGCAATACTGGCCGAATCAGGATCCCGTTGGGAAAATGGTGAGGCTGCGGCTTCACTCGCCATTGCGAAAAATTGTCGGTGTCGTGGGCAACATTGAGCGCACCCTGGCTGTAAAGCTAAAGACTCGTATCGGCCAGGTTTATGTGCCTTTCGCGCAGTCGCCGGGCCCCGCCATGTCGATCGTTATTTCTTCGGAAATGAACCCCGCCAGCCTCATTCCGGCTGTGCACCGCGTGATGTCGCGGCTCGCGCCCGATCAACCGCTGTTCCAGGTGGAAACCATGGACGAAGCGCGCGCGGAGGGTCAAGTCTCTGCACGATTTGGGACTTGGCTGCTCGGGTTTTTCGCGGTTCTGGCGCTCCTCTTAGCGGCGGTTGGGATCTACGGCGTGGTTTCCTACAGCGTCGAGCAACGTACGCGTGAAATCGGTGTGCGCATGGCCATCGGCGCCACGCCCTTCGACGTGTTGTTCGCTGCCATCAACAAAGGGTCTGCTGTTAACCTGCATCGGTCTGGTGCTCGGCTTGGCTGGAGCGATGATTCTGACCAGAGTCATGGGAAGTCTGCTGCACGGCATCAGCGCGATCGATCCCCTCAGCTTCGTGGCGGCCGCGCTGCTGTTGGTACTCGTCGGCCTGTTTGCCACCTATATTCCGGCCCGGCGGGCAAGCAGAGTGCAGCCAATGACTGCTTTGCATTACGAATGATGTTCCACCTCGCGGTCTAGCCGGCAACGCGTACGCTGATACCCGCCGCAATCTTTCTTCGTTCGTTACGATGAATGGCTTAGATGCTTCGTTTTGAGACGGCCGGAGAGTCGCACGGCGAGTGCCTCGTCGCTACCCTGACCGGCCTGCCCGCGGGCCTTCCCATCTCTCTCGAGTTCATCGATCGCCAGCTTTGGCGCAGGCAGCAGGGCTACGGCCGCGGGGGCCGCATGAAGATCGAATCGGATCACGCTCGGATTGTTTCGGGGGTGCGGCACTCGCAGACGATCGGCTCCCCGATTGCCCTGTTGATCGAGAATAAAGATTGGAAAAACTGGACCGGCGCGCTTCCCGTCGAAGCGAAAGATGCCGAGCCGGGCAAAGAGAAACCGGTTCATCGGCCGCGTCCCGGGCACGCGGATCTCGCCGGGGCCATTAAGTACAATTTCAGCGAAGCACGCTATGTGCTTGAACGCGCAAGTGCCCGCGAAACGAGTGCTCGCGTGGCCATCGGCGCACTCGCTAAGACTTTCTTGAAGCATTTTGGGATCGACGTCCTCAGCCACGTCATTGCTGTCGGGCCGGTGCGACTCGACCGCACAGCCGCATGGGACGAGATTGTTGCCGTCAGTGAGCGCAACGAGATCTTGTTAGCGTGCGTGGATGAGAAGACAGAAGAGCGGATGAAGGAGGCCGTCGATTACGCTTACCGCACCGGAGATACTGTGGGCGGCATCTTTGAAGTAGTGGCTCACTTCGTACCTCCTGGTCTCGGATCCCACATTGCTTGGGATACACGGCTCGACGGCCGCTTGGCGCAGGCGATTGTCTCGATTCAGGCGGTGAAAGGTGTGGAGATCGGTTTTGCCGAAGACGGCGCGCGTTCGTACGGATCCGCGGCGCAGGACACCATACATTACGATAAGCCGCACCAGAAATTTTTTCGCGGTTCGAACAAGGCAGGCGGTCTCGAAGGTGGAATCACGAACGGACAAGACGTGGTGATCCGCGGATTGCTCAAGCCCATCTCGACGTTGCGGCGTCCTCTCGAATCCGTGGATTTGCCGACGCGCGACCCGGCGCTCGCCGCCTACGAACGCAGCGACGTCGCCGTTGTTCCCGCTGCTGGTGTTATCGCCGAAGCCATGACCGCCTTGGTGCTGGCCGAAGCGTTTTTGGAAAAATTCGGAGGAGACTCGCTTGGCGAGACCAAGCGCAATTACGACGGCTATATGGCCCAAGTAAAAAACTTCTAGCTGATGGTTAGGAAAATTTTGAAATATGGCGAGCCGGTGCTCGAGCGCGCCGCCGAGCCGGTCACCGACTTCGATACGCCCGAATTGCAGCAGCTAATTACTGACATGTGGGAGACCATGTATGCCGCTAAAGGCGTCGGTCTCGCCGCTCCGCAGATCGGCTTCGGCAAACGCGTTTCCGTTATCGATATCAGTGTGGGTGAAGACGAATCGAAGAAAATTGTCATCATCAACCCCGAGATCGTTTCGCGCGACGGAAAGCAAACCGGCGAAGAAGGGTGTCTCAGTATTCCGGGCTTTCGCGAACCAGTTACACGCGCCAATGACGTCACGGTGCGCGCCCAGAATGAGAAAGGGGAGACCGTCGAGCTTTCCGGCCAGGAGTTGCTCGCGCGAGCCTTCGAGCACGAGATCGACCACCTCAATGGCATTCTCTTTATCAACCACCTGAGCACGCTGAAGCGAGATATCATCCGGCGCAAAATCAAGAAGCTGCAAAAAGCCGGCGAGTGGGATTAACGAACGGCCCGATTGCATGCGCGTTGTCTTTCTCGGCACGCCCGAATTCGCCGTTCCCTCGTTGCAGGCTCTTGTTTCCGCGCAGCACGACGTCGTTGCGGTGTTCACGCAGCCAGACCGGCCGAAAGGGCGCGGGAACCAGATCTCGGAATCACGCGTCAAGAACGCCGCAGCAGCGCTTGGCTTGCAGGTCCATCAGCCGGAACGAATCCGCCGTCCGGAAGTAGTCGAACAACTCAGCGCGTTGAAACCTGACTTGATGGTGGTCGTCGGGTATGGGCAGATCATTCCTCAAGTCATCATCGACCTTCCGCGTCATGGCATTCTGAATGTCCATGCATCGTTGTTGCCGAAATATCGAGGAGCGGCGCCCATCCAATGGGCGATTGCAAACGGAGAAATCGAAACAGGTGTAACCATCATGCAGATCGATGCAGGGCTCGACACAGGAGACATGTTGCTCAAAGCGCAGATCAGCATCCGCCCCGATGAGACCGCGCCCGAGCTCGGCGTGCGGCTTGCCCCCTTGGGTGCGCAACTGCTCCTCGACGCCATCGCCCAAATAGAAAGTGGACGCATCCACCGCGAAAAACAACCAGATACCGAAGCAACCTATGCTCCGATATTGAAAAAAGAGGATGGGCGAATCGACTGGCTCCGGCCCGCTCCGCAAATCTACAATCGCCTTCGTGGATTTACGCCCTGGCCTGGCGCTTACACGACGTTTCGCGGTCAGCCGCTGCTGATTCTTCGTGCCGCGTCGGCGGAACGTTTGGCAACTGCAGCGCCACTGCTCGGGGCCGGTATGCTTCGTTCCAAAGAGCGGGGGCTGCTGGCGGGCTGCGGCGGACAGACTGTTCTCGAACTACTCGAAGTGCAACTAGCCGGCAAAAAACCCATGCGCGCGGATGCATTTCTGAACGGCTATAAGCTTTCGAGCGACGAAAAGCTAGGTGAACAGAATTGAACCTTCCTCTCGGCTATCGGTATGCCGCCGCGTACGCGGGTATTCGCAAACACCCGGCCGATGACATCGGGCTTATAGTCAGCGAGCCGACCGCACAAGCGGCAGCGCTTTTCACGCGAAACATTGTGCAGGCAGCACCGGTTCGAATCGCGCGCAAGCATTTGCGCTCCTCAAAGGGCAGAGTAGCGGCCGTGCTGGTCAATGCGGGCAACGCAAACTGCGCCACCAGAAGCGGTGATCGTGTGGCGCTTGCCTCCTGCAAAGCCGTAGCGAAAGCGATCAAGAGCCACACCGAGTATGTGCTGCCCGCATCAACGGGTGTGATCGGCGTGGAACTGGATGCGAGCTTGCTCACCAAAGCTATCCCAAGACTTGTTTCAACACTCTCGCCCCACGACTTCGAAGCCGTTGCAAGAGCCATAATGACCACGGACACGCGGGTCAAAATGGCATTCCAAGAGCTGCACTTCCGGCAAGGAAGAGTGCGCATTGCGGGCATGACGAAGGGTTCTGGAATGATCCATCCGCGTCTGGCGACGACGCTTGGATTCGTGATGACGGACGCGGCGGTTGAAGTCAAACACCTGCGCCAAATTCTTCTGACTGCGACTGATTCCAGCTATAACTCGCTCAGCGTCGACGGAGATATGTCTACCAATGACATGGCCGCATTATTCGCCAATGGCGCATCGGGAGTTCGCCCGAGCGCAACTGAACGGAGCGTCTTTGCGGAAAGCGTGATGCGCGTTATGGAAAGTCTCGCGAAGCAGATTGCAGGCGACGGCGAAGGCGCCCGCAAACTGATCGTGGTGCGGGCGGCCGGTTTCAGAACCGCGGAGGAGGCGCGCAAGATAGCGCGGGCCGTCGCTAATTCTCCGCTGGTGAAGACCGCAATCGGTGGAAGCGATCCGAATTGGGGACGCATCTTAGCCGCGGCCGGATACGCAGGCGTCGCATTTGCTCCGCGCGATATCCATATCCATTTACAAGATGTACTGGTTTGCCGCGCCGGTCTCGCCGCCGAATTCGATGAGGCGCGGCTGAAGCAGAAGCTTAACGCGGCCGAGGCGCACATCGACATCGTCCTCAGGGGCCGGGGCAAGGGCGAGGCCCGCTTCTTCACGTGCGATCTAACCGAGGGTTACATTCAGATCAATGGCAGCTATCGGACCTAGATGATGGCATTGCGATGGGTACAACCCGCTGCCCTCATGCTCATCGCGCTTGCCGCCGCGCAGCCTCTCGAAGCCGACCGCTCCTCCGACGTTCGTGCCGACATCAGCTACGTCGCGACCGCGCTGACGTCCGGCAATGCGGCCGATGCGATGAGTCGGTTCGACAAATCCTTTTCGGATTACGAAAAGTTGAGGAGTTATTTTCAGGGGCTGAATGCATTCGAAGTCGGTAACGAGGTCGACGTAGTCGATGAGCAGGACACCGATACAGAGACCAAGCTGACCGTCAACTGGACTCTAACGTTAACCGACGCAGCAACCGACTCAACCGAGCGCCGCTCCGGCGACATCAACGTGCGGCTTGTACTCAGAGAAGGGAAGTGGAAAATCGTGGATTTCTCACCGATCAGCCTTTTCAATCCCCAGCAAAAGCTCGCGCCGAAACGATAGGCTAACGCAGCCCCTGGAGTTCCTCGTAGTTACTATGCGTGACCAGCTGGAATTCAACCGGCAGCCGTGTGAAGCTCCTCAGCTCTTCGAGCGCGTTCGAGTGCGGTGGGCGAGTTCCCGCCACATATAGGCGGCCGCCATGCACTCGGAACGGAACGATGCCGAACCGTTTCTGCACATGCGCGGGAAGGCTGCGAACGATCCCGGTGTTCACAGTACGGGCGTCGATGCGCGCTGACGGCAAGCCGCACTGCAAACTGAGCGCGTCGCAAAGATCCTCATCCGAAACAACGCCCTTCCTCAGAAGGAAATCCGCCAGATCCGCCTCGGCGGATACGCCGGCCTGCGCCATGGAGAGCAGCTCTTGCGAGATGCAGCCCGATGCGACTAAAACTTCGGCCAACTCGCGGCGATGCGGCTGCAGCGCCTCGCGTGTGGGATATGCATGCTCCGTTTTCACCCAGGCAAGCGGTCGCCCATGCAAGCGGGCGTTAGCAAAGTGCCACATAGCCGTTAAGGACGCGGAGCTATTCACGAAATTGCCGTAAAAGGCCCGTAGCGGTATTCCGAACGCAAAATGCCAACCATACAGGCGAGATACGCAGAAGGCTCGCAATGTGAGCCGGAAGCACTGCAGCAGGAGAGTCACCCAGCAGAGTGTCACCACTGCCGGGTTCGAAACCGCAAAAGCCCAGGTGCCATGCGTCGCCGTGGCCTCAATCCAATCCGCCACGCCGGCAATGAACAGAATGTTAGTAAACAAGCTGAGTGGGTTCGTGATCAGACCTTTGCGATCTCGCCAGAACCAATAACGTGTCGACCAAGGTCCTCTCCAGCCATCGCGCTGCCAACCTTGTAAGGCAATTCCAGTGACCCAGCGCGTGCGCTGTCGAATTGCCGACCGCATTTTTTGAGGGAAGTATTCGCGCGTAGCGACAAAGTCTTTCTCGCCACGTCTGAGCCCGGCGAAAAGCTGCGGATAGCCGGCTTGGTGAATATAGACGCCGGTTTCATAATCCTCTGTCAAGCTGGCCGGATCGAAGATGCGGTTCTGGCGCTCATTCGCCAGCCGTTCCAAAATTTCGCGTCCGAACCCCGTGCCCACGCCGTTTGAAGGAATGAACGAACGGCTAAACTCCCTGGCTGGCATGTCGATGGTTTGGTACTCGGCAAACTCATCGCAGTAAATGCCGTGGGTGAAGTCGCCGAATGGTGTCGCAAGCGGCAATACCGGGACCTGCACCATGCCGTAAGTCTCCCGTTTTGCGTTAATGAGTTCGAGCGCGTCGGGATGGATTAAATCTTCCGCATCATGCAGCACGACTGTATCGAAACGAGTAGTTGCCTGCTTCTCGACAAGCAGCATGCGTTGATAAATCCAATTCAAGCAATCCGCTTTTGATGTAGGCCCGGGATGCGGACACGCGGCGACGTGCACGTTGCGAAAGGTCTGAGCTAATTGCCGCGCGACGGTAAAGGTTCCTTCGTCATTCGGATAAACGCCCAGGAAAAAATCAAAGTTCCGGTAGCGAATCGCCGCCAAATTATGCCGGATCATGTTGCCGATGACGTCTGACTCTTTCCAGCACGGAACAAAAATTGCAATCTTCCGTTCCTGTTTGGAAGGTTCATCAGCAGGGATGTCTGCCGCCGATTTCCCGCGACGAATGCTGTGCGCCCCGCAAATCAGAACGGGAACTAAATCGTCAACGCCGCTGAACACCAGCGCAACCGCGAGCGATCCAAGGATCCACGGCCATACCGACGAGAAGGCCGGAATCGCGTGTAGCCACGGAAACATGTAAGCGAGATCTGCAAGCGGAAATGGCACGGCCTTAATGGAAAGTGCCTTCCTCCAGCTATGAATCGCAGAAAATTCTTAGACTTTTCTGCCGTGACTGGCACCTTCTGATTTGACCGACAAACAATCGGAACGGGCCCTGACGTCGTTCAGCCAACTCGTTCAGGAAGTGATCGGCGGTGCTATCCGGCGTCACACTTTCAGTCCGTCCGAATTAGACTTGTTGCTCGATCTGCAGACTTGCCGCATCAGGAAGTCGGCCCGCGCCGACCTGCTCCGCCGCTATTTGAAGGCCATGCAGCAGCAGTTCACATACGATACGTCTTCTCTCTTACGCTTAGCCGATTTCGTGGAACGTGAGCAGCAGCAGCGTCAACCCATGCAGCGGCCCGCCCAGCCGGCGAAGGCTCTCCCGGCCCCGTGCGCAAACTGAGTGCGGGCGAACCGAGACTCGATCGCTGCTGGGCTATCCTCGAAGTAGAAACAGGAGATTCGCTATGGCTAGTACCACTGGCCCAGTTGCCGGGACCCAGCGCACGGTTTTCTGCGTCAAGCTGCACAAGGAGTTACCGGGACTGGAGGAGGTTCCGTTCGACGGTCACCCTCTCGGCCAGCGCATTTACGACCATGTGTCCAAAGAAGCATGGCGGATGTGGGTTGAGCACATGAAAATGATCATGAACGAATACCGGCTGAACCTGGGAACGCCCGAAGCGCAGGAGTTCTTGTTGAAGCAGATGGAAGAATATTTCTTCGGCGAAGGTGCCGCTCATCCGCCGGGATACGTAGCACCTGGCCATTAGCCTGTTGTAAAAAGCCGTTCCTTCTGCACGTTGACCAACTCTCTCACGTCGTAAAAACTTGAAGCCTCGTGTTCTCGCTTGCGCGCTTTTAGCAGCCGGTTGTTGGGCAGCTGCCGATCCCGTAGCGGCGCGTCTGGCGCATCGGGCGCATGAGGCCCAAGCTTCAGGCCAGGTAGTACGCGCGTACTTGCTGTATGCGGCAGCGGCAGCGCGAGACCCGCAAAATCCCACCTATGCCGCGGATCGCGACGCCTTAGCACCCGCCGCAAAACTACTCACCAAGGCGGACATACAAACGGCCGACATCTCCGACGATATTGCAGCGGCCCAAAAGCAATCTCCGGGTAGCGAACCCCCGGTTGAATTCGCGACGGTACGCGAGTGGCAACGCGATGAAAACCTGCAGCCTTTACCCCACCTGATTGTGGATTCGTCCACTCGCGACTTCGACATACGCGGGGACGAAAAGACTTTGTTCCAGGCGGTCACGTCCGCATACGGCATTCGAACCATCTTGGACCCGCAGTTGACGCCTGAGACAGCCCCCGTTCGGTTCCAGATTGCTCAGGCGGATTTCAAGACAGCGCTCGAAGCGCTCACGGCTGTTACCCACACTTTCGTCTTTCCGATTGCGCAGAAGCTGATTTTCGTCGCTCGTGATACGGAGACAAAACGCAGCGAGTTGGAGCCCCAGGTTCTGTTGACATTTCAATTGCCAAACGCGCTCGGTCAGACAGATCTCATTGAGGCCGCAAATGCCGTACGCGCCGTGCTCAATCTACGCACATTTGGCTGGGACAGCGCAAACCGCACTGTGCTCATACGCGACAGATATACACGCGCTCGCGTTGCGCGTTCACTTCTTGAGGCCTTGCTTTTACCACGCGCGCAGGTTTCGCTCGAACTGCAGTTCCTCACCTTTGATTCCGACCGCAGCTATCACTATGGAGTATCGCTGCCGACCGCCTTCCAATTCATCGACTTCGGGCACCTCGGAGGATTCAAAAGCGTACTGCCGAGCTTGTCGAATGCGACCAACTTCCTGGCGTTCGGCGGGGGCGCCACGTTGTTTGGCCTTGGTCTCACGAACGCCGCCGTGTTTGCGAGCTTCTCGAATTCGTTCAGCCGTACTCTATACGATGCGACGGTGGTCGTGGATTCAGGCCAAACCGCCAATTTCCACATCGGGGACAAGTACCCAATTGCGCAGACCCTATACACCGGGTTCCAGACATCGAGCCCTTCCATCTACAATCCCGTCGGTCAAGTATCACTCGAGGACTTGGGAATCATTCTTAAAATGACTCCGCGCGTCCACGGGGACGGTGATATTTCGCTCGATCTCGAAGCAGATCTCAAAGGGCTCGGTTCGGAAACATTCAACACAATTCCCGCTATCTCGGAGCGGGAATTCAAGGGAAGCGTGTCCCTGAGCGAAGGCCAATGGGCCGTTCTCGCAGGCATGGATGTTGACAGCCAGAGCGTCACACGAAACGGCCTGATAGGCCTCTCTCAGATTCCAGGTTTGGGCCAAGTCTTGAGTGAAAACACTCGCGACACTCAGACCAGCGATACGCTCCTGCTTATTAAGCCGACCATTACTCGGCTGCCGATGTCGGCGGAGATCAGCCCGCAATATCTGCTTGGACCGGAGCGCGGCGAGAGAGTGTTGCTCTAGCGCTTCGGGTTGCGCTTCACGCGGCTGCTATCTTCTCTAGCATGTCGACCATGCGCGACGAGATCCGGCAGCAACCGGAAGCAATCGAGCGCACGCTGAAGGACGAATGGCCCCGCGCCGAAAAGTTGCGCCACTACTTCGAGCAACATCCGGTCAGACTTATCGTGCTCGCTGCGCGCGGCACATCCGATAACGCCGCCCAATTCGGCCGCTACTTGCTCGAAATCTCGACCGGCATTCCGGTCTCGCTAGCCGCGCCCTCGGTTTTCACGCTGTACGAATCAGGACTGAAGCTGAAAGATGCGGTTGTCATTGCCATCTCTCAATCCGGCGAATCGACCGATACCAATGTCGTTCTGGATCACGCGCGTTCCGCCGGGGCTTTCACCATCGGGATCACCAATGAAAGTGAAAGTAGTCTCGCGCAGCTCGCTGAGCACACCTTCTTCGTTCGCGCCGGCAAAGAGAAAAGCGTGGCGGCTACCAAAACGTATACGGGCCAGCTGATGTGTCTCTATTTGCTCGCGCACGCGTTGGGTGCTCCCCTCGCATTAGAAAACTTGCAGCGAATTCCTGAATGGAGCGCGCAGGCGCTCGAGCTTGAAGAACACATCCGCGCGCGCGCAGAACGCTACTGCTTCATGGAACACGCGGTGTGCGTCGGCCGCGGCTTGAATTATGCCAATTCGTTCGAGTTCGCCCTGAAGCTGATGGAGACCTGCTACGTCGTCGCCGAACGCTTCTCTTCAGCGGACTTGTTGCACGGCCCCATCGCGATGTTGGGAGCGTCTTTCCCGGCGTTCTTATTCTGCCCCTCGGGAGTCACCTGGAAGCCGATGCGCCAATTAATCGAAAAGCTACGATCGATCAAGGCTGAAACCATCCTGATCACCGATCGCAGTAACAACGAGGCAGGAACGCAGAACGGAGTTGAAGAACCATTGATCGTCCCGGCCGATCTTGCGCACCGTGACCTGTTCACCCATAGCCAACTCCCAGACGATCTCTACACGCCGATTCCCTACATTATTCCGGCGCAACTGTTCGCTGCCAGTTTGGCCGAAGTGAAGCGTCTCGATCCCGATCGTCCGCGGACGCTGAGTAAGGTCACGCTAACGCTTTAGCGTCAATTTGGGGCCTGCTGGTTCGTTACTTCCGCGCGCCGCGAGTAGTGCCCTTTAGAGCGGACTGCCGTCGCTTTGCGTCCTTGCGCTTGGGCTTCGCTATTCGGAAGGTCCCGCTGCCGAAATACTCGGCTTGGTAGATGTTGTCCTTCTGCTTGATCTTGGACGAGGCGCCGTGCTCGCTCTCGCCGCTGGTGTTTTGCTTCTCTTCTGCCATGTAACTCCTGAAAATTGCGACACTTCAGTTTAGCGGACCACCCACGCCGGTTTCCTTGCAGACCGCGTCGGCCTGTTTACGGGCGCAGTTCTGGCGCAGATCCGCGCCCGCCGTCGAGATGTTGCGCGATACGTGCCGCATCGGCTTGTTGGCGCTTTTGCGAAACAAAGCCAATTTCGGCTTTGCGCCTTTCGGCTCTAAGGTTTAGCAGCTGGTTGAGAGCGGTGAGGGGGTCGGCTCGGACCGGTCTCTTACAGGTGAAGCACCGTATCGCAAGCAAAAACGCGCCGCATAAGTGCAACCGACTCATGCCAAGAGCATAATGCATTTTGCGACGGCTGCTTTATTCGTGTCTCAAGGCGTGCATGGGGTGGATAGACAGAGCGCGGCGAGCCGGTATTCCCGAAGCAAGGGCGGCTACCACGATCAGCATGCAGGTAACTGGGATTACGATCAATGGATCCCGCACGCTCCCTTCCACCCACTGGCCCATCAGCTTACTGAAGAGAACGATTAGCAGGATACCCGCGAGTAGGCCGATGCTGACCGAGGTCATGGTGGATCGGGATACAAGCCAGAATACGTCACCTGATTGAGCGCCGAGGGCCACGCGGATTCCCAATTCATTGGTCCTCTGATTCACGCTAAAAGAAACGACGCTGTAGAGTCCAGCCGCCGCCAAGGCCAGGGCCAGAATTGCGAAAATGCTGAAGAAGACCGACACGACGTGCTCCTGGCCCCATTCGGGTTCGAGACTTATATACTGTTCCAGGGTTCGAGCATCGGAGCCCACTTCCTGCTCCGGATTGGCGGACTGAACCGCATTGCGAATGGCGTGTAGAGACGCCAGCGGAGAGCCTTGGGTCCGGACCAACATCTCGGCGTCGGGCCACATGAGGGCGGTGTAGGGCAGATACAAGGCCGGCTGGACCGGCCTCAACAGGCCATTGTTGCGGGCGTCAGCGACCACTCCAATGATCTGCAGCGCGCCCTCACTTTCGGAGGAAGCGAACACGAAAGGCGGGCTGCTCTTGAGATCGGGAATTTGGATTTGCTGTCCAATGGCGTCTTCACCCGGCCAATACTTTGCCGCAAAAGCCTTATTGACCACGACGAGGCGCGCGCCATGACTGATCTCACTTCGGGTCCATGCTCGACCGCGCAGCAAGGGAATCTGGAGCAGCGAAAAGTAGTTCTCGCTGACGAGACTCGCCCCGGCTCGCGGCTTCCGGATGCTCGGCTTGCCTCGAATCTCGAACTCCGGTCCTCCGAACTCGGCATTCGTCGGCGGCCGGCCATTATTTGCGATGGCCACGCCTAGAACTCCGGGAACAGATGAGATCTTCTGGCGCAACTGGTCGAAGTAGATTGCCCGCTGACTCCAGCGCATGTATGAATTGCGATGCAAAGGAATATGGATATCGAGCGTGTTCTCTCGATTGAAACCAGGATTCGCCCGCAGCAATTTCAAAAAGGCGGCGCTAGCGGTCGTAGCCCCTGCCAGCAACACAAGTGTGACAGCGATCTGAGCGGCGACAAGCGCAGTATGAAAGTGTTTCGCACCTCTGCCTGCCGTGGCGCCTCGAGTAGTGGCACGAATTCTCTGGATCAGATCGAACCTGGAGAGCCGTAAAGCGGGATACAAGCCAAACAGAATTCCGGTGAGAAGCGCGGCAGCGACAGTGAAGCAAAGGACGGGCAGATTGATCTCGGCCGCCGATTCACTGGCAAACAAGGTAGGCGTCCATTTCAGAGGCAGTTCCGGGAGGCGGTAAGCGAGAACGATTCCGAGAGCGGATCCGATGGAAGAGAGGATGAGGGACTCGGTTATGAGCTGACGTACGATGCGCGCCCTGCTGGCGCCTAATGCGGTACGCACGGACAATTCATGCTGGCGGGCAGTGCCTCGTGCCAGTAACAAAATGGAACAGTTTGCGCACCCGATCAGCAGAAGCAGAACAACGGCCGCAAACAACAATGTAAAGCGCGTACCCCACACCTGAACAACAGGATCAACCAGCCGCTGCACCCCTACACGGAACTTCGTGGGGAAATGAGTGGGAGTTTCTTTCGCGAATTGTTCCAGTAACGCCTGGAATTCTGCGTTAGCAGCAGCAAGAGTGACGCTTGGTTTGAGCTTGATGTACGGTATCAATTGCACATTCGGGTCGTTCGGAATTTGGATCGGAAGGCTGACATCCGAACCTCCGAAGGTATTGCGCGCCGACCTGATGCCGATGATTGTGTAGTTGACATGATCAAGCTGAAGGATTCGTCCAATCACGCTTCGATTAGCGCCGTAGTGACGCTGCCAAAACCGGTAGCTCAGTACGAGAACGGGTTGAGCCGGCTTGCCAGGCGGCGCATCAGAGGGCATAATTTCACGGCCCAGCGCGGGCGCCACTTTCATGAAGGTGGCTATGTTCGCGGTGTTCAGGCAAGCCGAGACGTTCTCGGGAAGCTCTCCGCTTGTGATAGTGTGCTGCGTCCAGTCAAAGCCTTCCACATCGTCGATGGCCTTAGCGCGACGGAAGACCTGGAACTGGGGCCCCGTCAAGCGAAACCAGTCCGCCGTGAAGGGCAGGCTGACACCTGCGGGAAGTGTCAAATCTCTGGCAGCAGGATTGACCATGCGGTCCGCGCCCGCGTATGGATAGGGATGAAGGAGGGCGCCGTAGATCAGACTGAACATAGCGGTGGTCGCGCCGATTCCTAGAGCCAGCGACACAACCGCGGTGATGGTAAAGCCCGGGCTGTGCCGCAGCTGACGAAAGTTATAACCGATATCGATGGCCATGCCCGTCAGGAGCGAATCGCGAAAGCCGGCGAGTCTCATTCGGCACCGTCCTCGTTCACACGTTCTATCACAGAATGTTCAGCTCAGTGGCGAGCAGCCAAAACTCTTGGGAGAGATCTTTTGAGAACGCGGATGGCGAGCTAAAGGGCGGGTTCGAAGGCGGCCGTTTTGGCCTCAACCCTCTTGTTCAAGGATGCGCAATCACGAGAAGTGTCTCGGCGCGTTCGAGAGTACACTCGAGCGCGGTCCGCAGATTCTCGGGATCGAGTGCTGCGAAGCTCTCGTCCAAAATCACCAATCCGGCCTGTTGCAGCAATGCGCGCGCGATGTAAACCCGGCTGCGCTCGCCATGCGAGAGTTGCCAGCCGCCTTCACCTACCATTTGCAGCAGACCGCTTGGCATCCGATCGAGAAGATCGCCCAATCCGAGCTCGCGGCAGACCGATTCGGCGTCTTCCATATCTTTCTGCGTAGGCGGCCATTGACGGCCCATCAGCAGATTAAAAGCTAGCGTCTCGGTCAGAATGTGGTTCTCGTGGAACTGCGGGGCGGCCGCGACTTGCTGTCGCCAGCGCTTATCGCCGATGGTATGCCGATCCACGCCGTTCACGAGCAACAGCCCCGACTCGGGCTGGCGCATCCCGGACAGCAGCGAAGCTAAAGTGGTCTTGCCGCCGCCCGACGGTCCTTCGAGCAAAATGCGCTCTCCGCGCCGCACGACCAGGCCGCACGCCTGAAGCGCGGGGTTACCTGCAGCGCGATAGCGAAAGGTCAGGCGCTCCGCCTCGATCGCCTTCGGTGAAGGTTCGTCGTTTCCACGCCGCGCGAAAAGTTCCCCCAAGCGTTCGGGACGCGCCGCCGCCCAGAATAGGGGTGACACGCGCTTCCATGAGACGCAGAGTGCAGCGATGTCTACAAACGACGCCGCCAGGCGCCTGAAAGCGCTGAACGCCAGCAAAACACCCCCGAGTACGATCGCAATTTCAGAAGGAGAACTCCGCCCCGCTACGACGCTCGGCACCAGGGACGCCAGCCCCGCGAGCAACCATCCGCGCGGCACCGCAGCTATCAGCCACGTGGCGCTCCGATCGGCTAACTGAGACAGCCGCACGTACGCGTCGAGCGTGCGATCCTCATCTTCGTGCCATTCCTCGCGCCGCTGTTGAGCTAGTCGCGTCCGGTGCCCCACCATCGCTTCGACCAGATCCTCCGTCATGCCCATCCGCGCGTCGGTCCAGAGCTGATACCGGCGCAGAAACCTCCAGGCCAGGAACGCTGTCACGCCACACCAGATGAAAAGCAACAGCGCGACTCGGCCGAGCACAAATCCCGAAATCGCGATCTCAACCAGCGCGAGCAAACCGGCAACTCCTCCGCCTAACGCAAGCGTCTCCACCGCTTCCGCTTCGAATACTTGACCGAGAAAACTGCCAATGCCTTGATGACGCGTCTCCTCGGGACCCAGCCGCAAAGCTCCCGCCAATAATCTGCGCTTCAGAAGCCCGCCCACGCCAATCGCGAGCGATCCCTGTAACCAGGTCGTCAGCACTCGCAAGGGGACGAGCGTCATCAGCAAAAGGGCCCAAGCGAGCAGCCAGGCTCGATCCATGCGCCCTTCGAAAGAAAGCGTCCCGAGAATCGCCCATGACGCGAGCCACAGCAGGTACTGCGCCGTGTGTGCACCGAGCAGCCGGCTCGCCGTCCCGAGTGCATTCACTTCACGCAGCCAACGAGACGGTCGAGCGCCCGGCGAAACTCGCAGCATCCAACATTGGTCAAAGCGGATTTCGCACTGCTGTTCCCTCAACAGCAGCTTGATTGCTTTTGAGCGCCGCGAAGGCGGAATCTGCGTCTCTGCCAGCAATTTTTCGACTTGGTCGCGCGCCTGCCGTTCCAGAGGTTCTCGCAACGCGTCGCATATCTCGCCGATGCGAACACGACTGGTCGAGAGATCCGGCATCAAAACGCGAAGGGTGTGATTCTTTCCATCCAAAATCGCTAAAAACGCAGAGTCGGATAGCCGCAGCAGCGCCGCGCGCGTGTTGGCCAGTTCAGATTCCAGATTGCCGAGCGTAGTGTGTAACTGTTCCGCTTCGCAACCAAGAACTTTCGCATGCCATTCGATCCAATGTGCAGCGTCCTCACCCGGCGGAAACGGTTTGGGATTTAGTGTGTCGGATATCCCGGAGTCGAGACCGGCTTTCCGCAGCACCGCGACGGTCGCCTCCGCAATCCGCGAAGTGGGCCAACCGAGCGCCTCGATTTCCCGCGCGTCCACTACGCCACCTCGCTTTCGCGCGTTTTCTGCTCCCCTGTTTTGTGCTCTTCGACGATCCGCCCCGAAATGATCCGAATGCGCCGCCATATGCTCGCGCGCCATAATCCGGAGCGCGTCTGTTCTTCGGCGTCGAGCAGCTGCCGATAACGCGACTCAGGCGAAACGCGCAACTCCTCTGGCGTGCCATCTTCGGCAATCCGGCCTTGCTCAATCACCAGCACTCGATCGAATCCCTGCGTTTCGGAAAGGTCGTGAGTGATGCAAAGCATCGTCGCACCGCGCCAGTACTCGCGCGCGCGGGCCAGCAGTTCACGCCGCTTCTCGCGATCGAGTCCGCGGAACGCTTCGTCGAGAATGACCAACCGTGCATGCTTGCGAAGCATGGCGCGCCCCAAGCGTACGCGCTGTCCTTCCCCACCCGAAACGAGTCCGCCGCCTTCGCCCAGCTTGGTCTCGAACCCCTGCGGCAGTGACTCGAGGACAGGACGAAGCAATGCCGCATCGATCGTCGTTCGGATGGCGCTTGCTTCCGGCTCTGAGGCATAACAGAGATTCGAAAGCAACGAACGGTTCCACAACTGCACCGCCGGATCGACCCACGCGGTCGAGAGGCGCAGCGCGTCGCAATCGAGCGGCTGACCATTCACCAGCACCTCGCCCTTACTAGGTTTCAGCCAGCCCAGCAAAATGCCCACGAGGCTCGATTTACCGGACCCGGACGGACCAACAATCGCCACCTGGCTGCCGGCCTCGATGCGGACGTCTATACCTTCGAGAATCTTGTGACCGGACGCCTCGACGGCGACGTTCCGAAACTCTAAGCAGGGCGCCGTGCGAACCGGCGTGACCGCCTCAGCATCTTGCCTCGAGCTCTGCTCCTCTGGCGCTCCGAGCGGCTCGAGCAGCCGCAAGTTGAGGTTGCGGTAATACGGATACTGCCGCGAGAGCGCTGCGATCTCTTGCCCCAAGACGGGCAGGTTCAACGCCCAATAGACCACCAGCAGCAAGCGGCCCAGGTTCGCGCCTTCGAGCGGATGAAGTAGAAGGAGAGCGGCTACGAGAGCGAACATGGCGGTCATCTGCACCGCCTCGACCACGGCGACTGTCTTTTGCAGGCGAAGAGCGGCGTTCGCCCACTCTCGCAGCAGCTTCCCGTGTTCTCGGCGTACACTCTGTTCGGCGCTATGCGCGCGAATGCATACGAGTCCCAGCATCGCGTCCAGATAGAAACGAGTCAGGCCCGCCGCGTGGCTGCGCACGCGCAGGTCGCGCTCGGCAAGAACGGATTGTGTCGTGAACACCGGCACCAAAGCGGCAGCGAGGGTGACGAGAACAAATGGCGCGGCCGTCGGGTCCAGGCAGATAATTCCAACAGCGGTCGCGCAAAGCTCGAAAATGTTGCGCAACATTTGCCGCCCGAGATCCGGTAGATGGCGAAGGCGATGCGTCGCATGACTTCGCTCCGCCATATCGGATGTGAGGCGACTTTGGAAATAGCGATCGCTCAGCCTTGGAATCTTCGTGAGAAAAGCGATACGCAGACGATTCTCGAGCTGCCGTCCCAAGCGAGCCGCGCCATAAAAGATCGGCAGTTCCAGCAACAAAAGCGCGAAACTGAAGAGCAGAATGGCCGCCATTGCGCCGAGCCGCTGTCGAGCCCAGCCCAGTTCGCTGCTGACCGCGAACACCCCGCGGAACAGCAATGCTTCGATGACGACAGCGCCCGCCGCCACGCCCAGCGCCAGTATCAAAATGCCAGGAACCGCCGGGCCGGTGTCCCGCAGAATGCGTAACAGCTCGCGGCCCGGACTGATCGGTCGTTCTTCGATGGCGGCCTGCAGTTCTGGATTCATCGGTTCCGCCGCGGGCATGCTGCGCTTCGCTCGAACTCGCACCAGGACGGCGCCGCGCATCAGCACTTGTTCCTGGTCGTCTTCGTTTTCCCGGGCAGCGCGAACGGACCAGTAGCGCACCGGAACCAGTTCCGGCTTGGTGCAAAGTTGTTCGACCAGATCGAGAGCATCACGCCGGCTACCTAGTGCGCCCGTGCGCACGAGCGACGCAGTGAGCCGGACGCTCGCATCGAGCGCCGCCAAAGCCCGCCAGCTTTCATCCGCCAACGCGCGCGCGATTAGCGGTTCCGCGCGACCCATCGCGAGGCCGAGGCGGGCCAGGCGCATTCGGAGCGCTCCTTGAAAATCTTCTGACGCCGCGAACTCTCTCCATTCCGCCGCGCCCACCCTCATGGTGTGCTGGTAAACCTCGTTCGTGAAATCCGCTACGCGCGTCCAGCGCCGGCCCACCGCCGGATCCATCAGTTGAACGGTGTTCCGGTGACGGCGCCACACGACCACAAAATGTGTTAGCCCGTTCGGCAGCTTCACGACTACAATTGCGGGCAGCGTCTTCGCATCGTCGAGCAGCAGATGATCCATCGGAAGCATGATCTGCTCGGCCTCGAGCCCAAGCTGGTTCGCGACCGCTTCCATGGTGTCGATGGAAGTACCGTCGATGCCGGCCTGGCAAGCCTCGCGTAAACGCCCGTAGGCTACCGGCGTTCCAAAACCTTCCAGCAGGCACTTGAGCGAAGCGGGCCCGCAGTCCATATTGGACGTCTGGACCACCTCAGGTGCGAAGAACTTCCTCAACGCGCACCCACCAGTTCGCCGGCCGATCGAAAAATTAGGGCCGCGGGCGTGACACGCTCGATCTCTACTTTGACCGACCCTGCTACTCCCTGCTGGAAGGGAATCTCGGCAGCACGCACCGACTTGACGGCGAGTTCCACTCTCACCTTGCCGCCGCGAATTTCCCCAGCGACACGCGAGACCTTAGCGGCAACCGTCCCATACTGCGCCCCCGGGAATCCGTTCAGGCGAAGAACCGCCGGTTGCCCTGGACGCACTTTGCCCAAGACCGCCTCTGGCGGAAATTCCGCGATGATGTGCAGCTCGCCAGTCCGATCTAGCTCTAGTCGGGCCGACTCTGACACTTCATAGCGCGTCACACTCGCCCGAAAGGCCCACCCCAACCATGCGGACAGCAGGAGTATGGCCGTCATCAGCACGAGCGTCGATCGGATGCCGCGGTCGGCTCGTAGCAATCGATTCACGCGAGGGAAGCTATTAGCCATATTCGCTACGGAGTAGGTAGGTCTAAGAATTGAAGTGGCCGCTCGCTGGAAAAGCGAAGCGGCCATAATGAAGTAAAGGTTCGACGGGAACCACCGATATGAAGACTAGGCGCCCCAGAGGCACTTGCCGGCTCTTACGTTGGTTTTAACTTTCATGGCTCGTCCTCCTTTCTCAGATTGAGTTCTTGCTGGCAGGCAAGAACTCGGACTGCCTCAGCTCATCACGAAAATTGCAAATATTCCGGTAAATCAACGCGTTTTACACACGCGTCCGGTTCAGCATCGCTCGCCTTGAACCCAGAAGCGTCGAGATCGCGCTGCCGGTTGGCTTAACCCTTGTACTTTTTCTCTGTAAGGCTCTATAAGATTTATAGCGGAATTTGCAACTTATGAAAACTTCCTTTACGAGGATAAGGGCGTAGGATGTTTCTGATATCCGTACCGGGCGGTACTAAGAGCCTGTGTTCTCGGGCGCCAATTAAAGTGGCCGCTCGCTCGTAAAAGCGAAGCGGCCATATCAGTTAAAGGTTCCAACGGAACCACCGAAAAGAAAAACTAGGCTCCCCAGATGGATTGACCAGCTTTCACGTTGCTCTTAACTTTCATGGCTCGATCCTCCTTTCTAAGAATTGAGTTCTCGCTGGCAGGCGAGAACTCAGCCACCCACCAAAAATTGCAAAAATCTTTCTGAAAAATTGCGGTTTTTTCCCACACGTATCCACCCGCATTTCTCACCATTTTTTACTAATCTTCCGAAGTCCTACTACTCGAAGTGAGCTGCGGCTGCTTACATCTCGTTGTATTTCTCTCTAGGGCTCTATACGATTTATAGCGAAATCCGCGGCTTATTCAAACCGTTTTGTCGGTTTAGGAGGATAGGATTATTCCGGCGTCCGTACCGTCCGGTTCTAAGGGCGCGCCCTACTCACCGCCTTCCCATCTCCTCCTCGCCTTGAAAACCGCGTTCCCCGCGTCGTATGATCACGCCCAGTGGACCTCTTTCCAGCCGGCGTCGCCTCTCCCGCGCCCGATAGTTCCCCTTCCGCGCATCCCCGTTCGCGGGCCTTCCTCCTGCTTTGCACCGTGGTTCTGCTGATCGGTGCCGGGCTACTCGTCTACTCACAGACCGTCGCTTTTGTTTGGGATGAAGGCTTCCATCTCTTAACCGCGCAGCTGATCGATCGCGGAAAAACACCCTATCTCGACTTTTGTTTCCCGCAGACCCCTTTGAACGCGTACTGGAACGCCGCCTGGATGCAAGTCTTCGGGCAAACGTGGCGCGTCGCTCACGTACTCGCCGCACTCGCCTGCGCCGGAGCTGTCTTCCTCACGGTCGACTTCGTATTTGCGCGGTTCCCGGTGTGGCGATGGCGCTTCGCGTGTGCGCTTGCAGCCGCTTTCTTCGTCGGTCTCAACACCCAAATTGTGCAGTTCGGAACTTCGGGTCAAGCCTACGGCATCGGCATGTTCCTGATCATTGCCGCATTCCGCGCCTCAATCGCCGCGGTCGGACGCGAGCGTTGGCTATTGGCGTTCGCTGCCGGTCTGCTTGCCGGGGCAGCCGCGGGTTGCACGCTGCTCACCGCTCCGGTTCCGCCTGTTCTCCTGATCTGGATCGCGCTTTATAACCGAGCCGGAAATCGCTCGAGGAAAATCGCCTCGTTCATCATCGGAGCCGTTCTCCCGTTCGCGCCGGTATTTTGGCTCTTCGCCAAAGCACCCCGCCAGGTGCTCTTCAACGTCGTCCAGTATCAGGCGCTCTATCGGCGCGTGAACTGGAATGGCGCGACCACGCACGATGTCGATGTGTTGAGCTCCTGGCTCGATTCCGCTCAGGCACTCTCCATGGCCTTGCTGGCAATCGCGGGCCTGTGGTTCCTGCTAAAAGAAACCAATTGGGAGGCCGTGCGCCGGCGCGAATTCGCTCTGTGCGCCTGGCTTTCGCTCACGCTGGTCGCCTATATCGCGATCGCTCATCCAACCTTTCAGCGTTATTTCCTTTTCGCGGTTCCGTTCGTCGCCGCGCTGGCAGTTCTGGGGCTTTACGCGGTCGGATCTCGCCTGACCAGCCCGGATCGCCCGTTCCTGCCAACGCTCATAGTGACCGCGCTGGTAGCGCTATACCTCGCGCGAGCGCTGTTCGATGATCGCGATGCCGTCACTTGGCACGACTACGAACGAATTGCCCGCAAAGTCGACCAGGTCACCCCTCCGAACGGTAGGTTGTATGCAGATGAGTTAGTCTACTTCGAAACCAAGCGCATGCCCCCGCCCGGCATGGAGTTCTCGTACGCTCACAAGCTGGAATTGTCGCCCGCGCAAGAGGCGCTCTATCACATCGTGTCCGAGCGCGAGCTGAACCAGCAGGTGAAGGCCGGCAAATTTGATACGGTTCAAACCTGTAACGACGACAGGATGGACCAAATGGATCTCGTGAATGTTTTCCCCCACAAAGCCGACGTCGGCGACTGCAGCATCTTCTGGGGCAAGGTAAAGACCGCGCCCGCAACTGCTTCCAAAAAATGATTCGCTGCTGACGCGGCCGCTTAGCGTCTTCCGGCCCGTTCAGCACGTTGTTCGGGCCGGCCACACTGTATCCTGATCTCGAAGGATTAAGTGCCTCCATGCGATTGCGGCGTCCTGAATGAGCATCTTCGAGAACGGCGTCTTCATTGCCTTCATTGCTCACGCGCTGCTTGGCCTCTCCCTGGTCTGGGACAAAATTCTTCTCCGGCAGCCGAAACTCGGCGATGTCATCAACTATGTTTTCTGGCTCGGAGCAATGAGTGTGCTCGGACTATGCCTGATCCCTTTCGGGTTCCGTCGACCCACGTTAGGCCTCGCGGCTCTCGCGACAAGCGCCGGAATCGTTCATCTTGTTGCGAATTACTTCTACTACGCGACGCTCAAGTCCGGAGCAGCTTCACAAACTCTGGCCATCCTGGGCGGATTCTCCCCTCTCGCTACATTCCTCGTCGGACTGCTGCTTCTCAAGCAGCCGTTCGGAGGCTTCAGTGGTTGGGGATTCGGTTTGATGGTCGCGGGCGGGTTCCTGATGTTCGCTTCTGAGCGCATCAATGTAAAACGAGTCCTCACACTGACTCTGCTCGCTGCCATTACCTTTGGATTCACAAACGTCATGCAAAAAATGGCTTTCGACGAAACCAACTTCGTGACCGGTTACGTGTTCTTTACCATCGGTACGTTTGCAGGCGCAATGCTGTTCCTGGTGAGGCGCTCCTGGCGCGAGCGAATCTTCCGCCACTCCGAAGAAGCTTCGACGCGCAGCAAACTGTGGTATTTCGTGAATCGTTTTGCAAACGGTGTCGGCTCATTCCTGATTTTTTTCGCCATCAGCCGAGCCCACCCCGCCATCGTGGCCGCCATCTCCGGGCTGCGTTACGTCATCATCTTTATCGCTGCATTTCTGATCACCAAACTGTATCCGCGCTGGCTCAAAGAGGATTTCCGCGGCTGGACTCTATTCGCAAAATCCGTGGCGACGGCGCTCATCGTGGTCGGCTTGGTGCTGGTCGGACTCAAAAGTGAAGCCAGCGGCTCGGCGGCCTCGGCGTTGCTTGAACGGCTACTTGGCTGACGAATGCTATACTTTTCGCGATTCATGCAAAAGCTCCTTGTTTCAGCTGTGTTTACGTTCGCTGTGTTTTCAGCGCAAGCTCAATCTCCAAACATCGCCGGTGTTTGGAAGGCCGATTTGCAGAAGAGCAAAATTGCCGGACCGCCCCCCACCGAATATCTCGAGATCATCGAAGAAAAAACCGTGGTCATCAACCGAAGAACTCAAGAGAAAGGTCAGGAGCTCGACGAAAATAGTGGCGTCTGGGGCGAGCACGGCGAACAGCGTTCACTGCTCGCCTTCGTTCCGAACGGTAAGCCCGCTGTCAGGCCCTATCAAGGCGTTCCCGCGCGCATTACGGCCGCTTGGCAAGGCAACACGCTGAACCTCACCGCGGAAGTAGCTGGTCGGCCCATGGTCATGAAGCGGACCTATGAACTTTCTTCCGATGGTCAGACGCTGACCATCAATTCCGTTACCACCGCAGGCCCACACGAGCAACAGAGCACCATCATGCTCATGAAGCAGCCCGATGCGGCCGGAGAACCGCTTCGCAAGCCCGAAGAAACTGCTGAACAGCACTTCAAAAACGTGAAAACGGACGCACTAAAAACGCTGCCTGCATCGCAGTTTATCGACCAGATGCGCTACATGGCCTGGTCGGTCGGAAAAGATTGCGAGTTCTGCCACGTGAAGGATCATTTCGACTCGGATGACAAGAAAGAGAAGAAGACCGCTCGCCAGATGCTTGACATGACCGCGTCCATCGACCAGAACAATTTCAAGAGCCGACCCGAAGTGCGCTGCTTCACCTGTCACGAAGGGCACAACCGTCCGCTGTCTCATCCGCTGTTCCCAGACGAAGCTGCCGCCATGCAAGCTTCGCGAGGACAAGGCCCGGATCGTCCCATGCAGGGCGCAGGCTCGGGTCCACAGGGCGCTAAGCCTGCAGATATGCCTCCGAGCAAACCGCCGCAATAGGAAAGAATCGTGTCAGCGTCTGCGCGCTGGTCTACGCAATGCGATCAGTGCGTCATCGCATACACGATGTAATTCACACCGATCCGAATCCCGAGCGCCGAATACTTTTCTGGATACATAGGCGCATCGGCCCATTCCCAGGAATCGCCGATATCGGAGTTGAACGAGATGGCAACCATCACGCGCCCCTTATCGTCGTAGATGCCTCGCCACCGCGCGACATAGCCGTCCAGCTTATGTCCCTCTTGCAGGTGCCCTTCACCCACAATCTGATAACGCTCATCCAGATCGTAGACGGTGTGGAAGATGGGGTCGGTATCCGGTATATCGACAATCGGGCGCTCGGGGAAAACGCGCTTCATACTCTCCTCAAAAACCTGCCACTCCACCGTGCCGTGGAAATCGTCAGCCATGAAGAAGCCGCCGCGCAACAGATAATCGCGCAGTTTTTTCGCTTGCGCGTCGGTGATGCCCCACTCGCCCACTTGCACCGCATACAACCACGGCCAGTTGTACACATCCTGGCCGTCATCCAGGTTCACGCACTGTTCCACCGATCGCACATCGATGCGGGTCAGCCGCCGCACTGCCGCCGAAAAATGCCGGTCCGCGCGTGGAAAGTCCTGTGACCACAGCGAACTTCCTTCCGTCCAATCGGGATTGTCGCGGCCGCCGTAGCCGTTATTCCATCCCGGCGGATACATCAGGCGCGCAAAGGCCCACTCCGTCTTTTGTTCAAAATCAGGCGGGAGCGGAATCGATCCAAGCCGGTATTCAATGCCCGGATATTGGCGGAACGGATGCGGCAGCGTGCGATCTAGCGCAAAGGCGGTGCCAAGAAAAGCAAGTCCGCAGCCCAGGAACCACAGAGTGTTGCGTACATGCATGGGCGGCTCGCCTCGATCCCACGATATCACCGGGAAGGATTGTTTCTGTTTATAACGGCGCAGCAGCCGCTTCCTCGACGATGCCGCGCTTCGACACGCGGTAGTATCCTCCCGCCGCAATGACAAACAGGAGCAGCGCGCTGCCAAAATACACGTTCCGGATGCCCATGTACGTCGCTAACTCGCCCGCCGAAAGCAGTGCGATCACTTGCGAGGAGAACATCACTGCCATCATGCTGCCGCTCACCCGGCCGAGCATATTCGGCGGCGTGTGTTCCTGCATCAGCACCTGCGCCGGTATGAAAACGAAGGCCACAAAAAATCCGATGCCCAGGATGCTGATAACGGCCATCATCGTCGAACCGAATGCCGCCAGGATCGCGATACAAACACCTGCCCCGGCCAGCCCTGCCGTGACGATTTGCACGCTCGGCAAACGCTTCGCCCCGAACCGCACCAGTTGCGTGCCGATAATCATCCCGAATCCAACCATTGAGCCAAGAATGCCGAACAAGCTGCTGCCGGCGTGAAGAACATCGCGCACATACACCGCGATCAGCGCGCTGAAACAGCGAATCGCAAACATGCCCGTAGTCATCGCGATCACGACAAACGAGATGGCGGCATGCGTGAAGATGAACTTCAGCCCCGCCTTCATCTCGGTTCCCACGGCGCGCAAGGTCTTGATGGCCGGTGAGGGCTCGTGCCCGATCACGAGCGTCGAAACCATTCCCGCGGAAAACAGAAAGGACACGCTATCCAGCCAGAAACAGGAGTTCGGTCCAAAGGCCGAGACCAGCAATCCGGCGATGGCGGGACTGATGATCTGCATAACCTGAAACGCTTGCTGGATGAGAGCATTGGCGCTCATCAATCCGTGGCGTGGGACCAAGGTGCGCACCGTAATCGATTGCGCCGGCATGAAGAAGCTCGACACCGTGCTCGCCACCAGCAGAATCGCGTAAATCTGCCATAGAGCATGCGCGAAGAGCAGGGCTAAGAATAGGACCGCCCGAACAAGGTCGCTCGTGATCATGGTCCGCTTGACATTCCACGAGTCGACGAAAACGCCGGCAATGGGGCTCACGACGGCGAGCGGCAAAAGATAAAAGACCATCACGAGCGTGACGTCCGTAGCCGATTTGTGCATGCGGAACGAAACCACGCTAAAGATCGCGTAGATCGCCAGAAAATCGCCGAACACGCTCACCACTTGCGCCATCCACAAGCGGCGAAGCGACGTAATGCTCAGGACTTCGCGAAACGTCAAGGGAGGTGTCGCTACTTCAGCCATAGCTTTCTATTTCTTGCCTAGCTCATCCAGTTCTTTGCGGGCGCGATCGAGAATCCCGTGAATCCGCTGCAGGCGATTTTGATCTCCACGGCTCTCTTTCACCCCGCGCATCGTGCTCTTCATAACTGCGCCGAGCGGAGTCCACATCATCACCATCTCGGGACTGATCCATCGCGCCCAATCCTCGTAACCGGCCGCGCGCTTCCACATGTCCTCCACCGTTTCAGCGTTTTCCTTGAGTTCCGCCCGGCCCTGCTCGGTAATGTGATAGGTTCGTCGCGCCTCTTTACGCTCCGACGCAATCATGCCTTCGTCCTCGAGCTGTTGCAGCGTCGGATAGACACTGCCGGCGCTGACCCTCCGCGCGCTGCCCCACCGTGCCGCCATTGTCTTCATGAGTTCGTAACCGTGCCGAGGCCCTTCGCCCAGCAGCGAAAGAATCGCCAGCCGAATCTCGCCGGCTCCGAACCATCCGGCACGCCCTCCGAAAGGCGGCGACTGCAGAGCCTGTGGGTCGCCAGTTGCCCGGTGCAGCCAGAGAAAGGGATCGTCTTTCATAGGGTTTCTGCTATATCGTCAGGATGTATCGTACGATATACCACCTGCCGTCGTCAACAGTTGTTGCGTTCGGCACGATGTAGAATTCCGAAGAGTCAAAAATATGAAATACCTCCTCGTTGCAGCGCTCGCTGCCTTTCTCGTCCGGGATGCAGTGCCTGGAACGTTACCAGGGCCCGAGTCGAAAGTCTCTCTTCCTCCGGCGAGGGACGTCCCTTACAACGGTCTCGCCAAGACACCGCCCATGGGATGGAACAGCTGGAACAAATTTGCAAGCAAGGTTTCCGATCGGCTGGTCCGTGAAACCGCGGATGCGATGGTCCGCAATGGAATGAAGGATGCCGGTTACGTTTACGTCAACATCGACGACACTTGGGAGGGCGCTCGCGACGCGCAGGGAAACATTCACTCGAATGAAAAATTCCCCGATATGAAAGCCCTCGCCGATTACATCCACAGCCAGGGACTGAAGCTCGGCATCTACTCCTCACCCGGCCCAAAGACGTGCGCTGGTTACGAAGGCAGTTTCAAACATGAGGAGCAGGACGCGAAGACGTTCGCCGCCTGGGGCATCGACTACCTCAAGTACGATTGGTGCAGCGGTAGAGAAGTTTACGAAGAGAATTCGATGCCCGCCGCCTACGCAAAGATGGGCGAAGCTCTTCTCCATTCCGGCAGACCCATCGTCTTTAGCCTCTGTCAATACGGCCTGCTTAAAAGCCCGCAATGGGCCGCTTCTACTGGTGGGAATCTGTGGCGCACGACAGGCGACATTCAAGACAAGTGGTCTTCCATGTCCCACATCGGCTTTGATCTGCAGTTGAATCTCGCCGCGTATGCCGGACCGGGTCACTGGAACGATCCGGACATGCTCGAAGTCGGCAACGGCGGCATGACCGATACCGAGTACCGCACCCACATGAGCCTCTGGAGCCTGCTCGCAGCGCCATTGCTCGCCGGCAACGATCTGCGGACCGTCGCGCCCGACATTTTGCAGATTCTCACTAATAAGGAGGTCATCGCGATCGATCAGGATCCGCTCGGCAAAGAAGCGACGCGCATCACCAAGAACGGTGATGTGGAAGTCTGGGCGCGCCCGCTTTCAGACGGCAGCTACGCTGTAGGTCTGTTCAATCGGGGCCCGTCCGCGGCGGAAGTGACGGCACGATGGACGGATATCGGGATCAACGGCAAAGCGCACGTCCGCGATCTCTGGGCCCACGCCGACCGCGGCCAAGTTGCCGGTCAATTCTCAGCCGACGTGCCTTCTCATGGCGTGGTTCTAATCAAAGCTACATCCGCCCAATAGAAAAAAGCGAGGCAGAGTCCAGACTCTACCTCGCGAAATCTGTCCAAGACGTTGGGTGATCGGCTATCGCCAGTAGCCGCGGTAGTAACGATGGCCGTAATAGCGCGGTGCTGCCCAATAGGCGCCGACATACGGTGGACGCGCCCAGTAACCCGCACGCCAATTCCAGCGCGGCCCGACCGGATAGTAGTATCCGCCGACCCATGAATAGCCTGGCCCTGGGTAGGGTGCTGCGTACGAAACTACCGGTGCGGGCGGAGGCGGCGCAGCGTAATAGCCGTATGCGGGCACGCCCACGCCTACTCCGAAGAACACGCGTCCTGCGGCGAACACCGAGCTACCGGCTAACAAGAAAAGTGCAAGTAATTTTGTTTTCATTTTCAAACTCCTCTTTCCCGAACTTGTCACCGCCGAAGCGGCGTTCGCCCGTATACTTGCAAGCCAATTGCCAGAGCTAAGCTGTTGAAAACGTGCACCTGAATCGCCCGGTTGCGGCTCTTGTCCACCGCCCGGTGGTGGATTTTGGCCGCTCAGACCGCGGCCGTACAAAAGAAGCTTCTATCAACTTCGCGCGGGCGTGCCGCATCGAATGATCAACTCACGAAGCGTGAGTCAGCGGAGACTGCGATGCCCGAGGTAATCGAAAACTTCGTACGCCAGCAATTGCTTGAGCGGCGGGAAAGATTGCAAACAGCCGTAAACGGAACGACACACACGGCCCAGTTACATCGGCTGCTCGATGAGGTCGACTCGGCGCTGGCCAAGATGGAGGACGGATCGTACGGCCTCTGTGAAGACTGTCACGAACCCATCGAAGGGGAGCGCCTGGTCGCGGATCCGCTGCTCCGTTTTTGCCTCTGCCGCCTTACGGACCGTGAAAGAGACGCCTTGGAAGAGGACCTGCAACTCGCCGCCCGCGTACAGCGCGGCTTGCTGCCGCCTCAGAACCTGGTTCGACCGGGATGGCACGTCGCTTACCACTACGAACCGCTTGGGATTGTCAGCGGTGACTATTGCGACGTGATCGACGCCGGCGACGCAGGTTTGTATTTCATGGTCGGCGACGTTTCGGGTAAAGGAGTCGCGGCGTCCATGTTGACCGCCCATCTGCATGCCATGTTCCGCGCCCTCATCTCAGTCAATCTTCCGCTGAGAAACATGCTCGAACACGCGAGCCGCGTTTTTCGCGGAAGCACGCTGCCCACTCAATACGCCACCCTGGTTTGCGGACACGCCTGGCCGAACGGCAAAGTCGAAATTTCTAACGCTGGACACCCGCCTCCCTTTGTCGTCGGAGATACCACGGTCACTCCGGTAGACGGCGCCAACCTCCCCCTCGGCATGTTTGGAGAGGAAGACTTCTCCGTAGAGGAACTGCACCTCGCGCCGGGGCACAGCCTGGTCGTCTACTCCGACGGTGTTTCAGAGGCGACCGACGCATCGGGTGTCGAATACGGCCGTGATCGCATACGCGAGGTAATCGAGTGCCATCGCGCCTGTATCGCTTCCGCACTGCTCGCAGCTTGTCGCGAGGATCTCCTCACCTTCTGCGGCAAAACCCAGAGAGCGGACGATATCACCTTATTCGTGCTTGGCCGCGCCGCTGCTTAGCCCTTTTTCTTGCTATCCTGAAAATTCCGCGGCGCTTCGTGGGTATATCGCTTCGGGTCTATTCATCGCCAAACTTCCTGCTTCGGATTTAGCACCCTTTGAAAATCGGATTTGTAAGTCTCGGCTGTCCAAAAAACTTGGTTGACACCGAAGTCATGATGGGCCAGCTCGTAGCCGACGGACACGAGCTCACTCCTCAACCGGCTGAGGCCGACGTCATCGTCGTCAACACCTGCAGCTTCATCGATCCCGCCAAACAGGAATCGGTCGACACCATCCTCGAAATGGCCGAGTACAAGAAGACCGGCAAGGCTCAGCGTCTGGTGGTCGCCGGGTGTTTAGTGGAGCGCTACCGCTCGGACATTCAGAAGAACATCCCGCAAGTGGATGCAGTGCTCGGTACCAATGAGCTGGCCAAAATTACTGCGCTGTGCGAAGGACTCGAGCCAAAACAGCTTGCGCCCGAGCCGTACCTCTATCACGACCTCACCGCTCGCGTCTTCACGACGCCCCGCCACTCGGCTTACATCAAAATCGCCGAAGGCTGCGATCATCCGTGCTCGTTCTGCATCATCCCCCAGTTTCGGGGCAGCTTTCGCAGCCGCCGCTTTGAAAGCGTGGTCGCCGAAGCTTCGCGCATGTTCGCCATGGGAGTACGCGAGATCAACCTGATCGGACAGGACACGACTTGTTATGGCGAGGATCTTGGCCTCAAGGATGGCCTGGCGCAGCTTCTCGCCGCACTTGCCTCGATTCCGACCGAACTGCCCAAATGGATTCGCTTCCTCTACGCGTATCCGAATAAGGTCACGCAGAAGCTGCTCGACACCATTGCCGGGCACCAGTCTCTCGTGAAGTACATCGATATGCCGCTGCAACACGCCAGCGCCCCGGTGCTGAAACGAATGAAGCGTGGCGCCCACGCCGAAATTTTTCTAAAGCTTCTCGAGCGTGTACGTGCCACCATACCCGATGTTGCCGTGCGCACCAGCATGATCGTGGGCTTTCCCGGCGAAACAGAGTGCGATTTCGAAGAACTCTGTCAATTCGTCCAAGCCGCGCAATTCGACCGCCTGGGCGTGTTCTCTTACAGCGACGAGGAGACTAGTGGCAGTTATCTGCTCGATGCGAAAGTCGACAACCGCACCATTTACAACCGCAAGCGAACACTACTCGCGCTGCAGCGCCGCATCTCGCTTGCCCGCAACAAGCGCTTGATCGGCAGCGAACTCCCGGTTCTCATCGAGGGCCCCTCGAAGGAAACGGACCTGCTGTGGGAAGCGCGACTCGCGACGCAGGCTCCGGACATTGACGGCCTGTGTTACATCAACGATTTCGGACCGGGTGACGCTCGGCCGGGTGAAATTCGCACGCTGCGCATCAGCGAGGCTCATGACTACGACTTGATCGGCGAGCTCATCGATGCGCCCGAGCATTCCTATCGCGCGCCCACGCCAGCGCTCAACCCATTTCCAATCCTGAGTACAAATACTTCGCGCGCGAGCCTGCCAGTCAGATAATAGAGGTTGATGGCGGTTACGGTGCGTTGCCCGATCTGCAGGAAAGAAGTTTCCTTTGACGATCCCTATATGCCCTTTTGCAGCGATCGCTGCCGCATTATCGATCTAGGCAATTGGGCTTCTGAGAAGTACGTCATTTCGACCCCGACCATACAAAACGAATTAGACGAACTCGAGGAATTGGACCCTCTCGAAGGCCCCGTGTGAATCGGTTCGCGCTCGGGCTCGCGACCTGGTTTGGATGCGGCTACTGGCCGTGGGGACCTGGAACGGCCGGTTCGCTTGCCGCTCTTTTGATCGCCATCGCCTTGCATCGTTATCTCGGCGCCGGCCGATGGGAAATCCTCGTACTCATCGTTTTGCTGTTCGCGCCCGCTGTTTGGGCATCGACGCGGACCGCGCGCATTGTCAACAAACCAGATCCGGGACTGGTCGTGATTGATGAGGTTCTCGGACAATGGGTCACGCTGCTCGGAGCTACCGCGTTCGTATGGAAAAGCTTCGTCGCGGGCTTCCTTCTGTTTCGCCTCTTTGACATTTGGAAGCCGTTTCCGGTGCGCTACCTTGAGAAACTACCGGAAGGTACCGGCATCGTGGCCGACGATATTGCTGCTGGATTATACGCGGCGCTTATCTTGTATATAGGTGGGACGTTAAAAGTCTACTAGTTATGGCAAGCAAACAACAGACGGCGGATCAAGCGGCGACCAGGCCAACCATCGCGAAGGTGGAGCCGTCGGCCGCCATTACGGGAGGCGAGTTGCACATCCGCGGCCACCACCTCGCCGTAGGCGGGCGTCCGGCCGTTCGTCTGGGCAATCAAACCGCCCATCTAATCGTTGCCGGAGATTCCTACATCATTGCGCGTGTGCCCGATTCCGCCATGATCGGCGAAATCGTTGTCACTAGCGGCGCGCAGCAAAGCGACCTTCGCGAAACTCACCTTGGTGTTCAGATCGCCGACAGCTTGCATCCCGTCGCCAACCCTGCCGTCGATCAGCAGGGAAATGTCTTCAGCACCTTCAGCGGTGCGCGCGGTCAAAAGTCCCCCGTTTCGATTTATAAGATCGACACCAATTACAACTCGAAGCCCTTCGTCACCGATCTGATGAATCCCACCGGACTCGCATTCGATCGCGAGGGACTGCTCTACGTTTCGAGCCGCTACGACGGAATCGTTTATCAGATCACGCCCACCGGCAATATGTCCACGTATGTCGAAGGTATGGGCGTTGCCACCGGAATCGCGTTTGACCGCGACGAGAACCTGTACGTCGGTGATCGTAGCGGCACGGTTTTTAAAATCAGCAAGTCTCGCCAGATTTACGTCTTCGCCACTCTCGAGCCGTCGATTGCGGCGTACCACCTGGCATTCGGCCCCGAAGATTATCTCTACATCACGGGCCCGACCACGTCCAGCTTCGATGCTGTCCATCGCATCTCAAAAGCGGGTGAAGTAGAGACTTTTTATCGCGGGCTCGGCCGTCCCCAAGGACTCGCGTTCGATGCCGAAGGGCACCTTTACGTCGCGGCTTCGCTCGGCGGACGGCGCGGCATCATCCGCATCGACAAGTCGCGCCGCGCCGAACACTTTCTTTCCGGTCCCGGAATCGTCGGCTTGGCGTTTACACCCTCGCGCGCGCTGGTGCTCGCCACGCATAACGCCTTGTTCCGCGTCGACGTCGAGATCGCTGGACGCCCGCTGCACTAGCGCAACCCTGCGCTATGCCCAAAATTGCGGAAATCATAGCAATCGGCAGCGAACTGCTCACGCCGCAGCGTATCGATACAAATTCACTCCTCGTGACCGAGCACTTGAATCTGCTCGGCGTCGAGGTAGTCGCCAAGCACGTCATCGGTGACGACCGCGATCGCCTCACGCACGCCATCCGCGGCGCCGTGGAGCGTTCGCACATCGTCATTCTGATCGGAGGCCTGGGCCCCACCGAAGACGATGTCACCCGCGATGCTGCGGCGGCTGCGCTCGGCCGCAAACTTGTTCTCTCCCTCGAGCAGGAATCCATTCTGATCCACCGCTTCCGCCAGATCAATCGCCCTATGGCGAAGAACAATCTCCGCCAGGCCTATCTGCTCGAAGACGGTGAGGCGATGCCGAACCCGCATGGCACCGCGCCCGGGCAGTTTCTGTCGACCAATCGCGGCGCTCTCGCTCTCTTACCCGGACCGCCGCGCGAAATGAAGCCGATGGTCGTCAACGAGCTGATTCCCCGCCTGCGACACGTCATCCCTCCTCAGGTCATCAGGGTTCGAAATTTTCGCATTACGGGAATCGGCGAATCGGATCTCGACACGCTCATTGCACCGGTTTACACCAAATACACAAATCCCGTGACAACGGTTCTCTCCTCGCCCGGCGATCTCTCCGTACATCTCCGCGCGCGTGCCGATACCATCGACGAAGCCGACGCGCTTCTTCGCGAGGTGGGCACGCCCATCTGCGAATTGCTCGGCGATCGAATCTATAGCGAAGACCCCGACGAACCGCTTGAGGCCGTCATTGGGCGCTTGCTTCGCAAGTATCACTCGACCGTATCCGCCGCCGAAAGCTGCACGGGCGGAATGGTTGCGGCGCGGCTCACGGAACAGGGTGGCAGCTCAGATTATTTCATCGCTGGCTACGTCACCTACAGCGCTGCTCAGAAACAGGACGTTCTCGGCGTTGCGAAGGACCTCATCGCGAAACATACTGCTGTCAGCGAGCCCGTCGCCGCCGCCATGGCCGAAGGCGCGCGCCGGCGCAGCGGATCGACATACGCGCTCTCCGTCACCGGATATGCCGGGCCCTCCGGCGGAACGGATTACGATCCTGTGGGCACTGTCTATTTGGGAATTGCAGGTCCCGCAGGCACCCGCGTCGTGCGCGTCCGTTTTGGAGGAGATCGCTACCGCACTCGCATGCTGGCGACCCAAGGGGCTCTCGACCTGCTGCGCAAGACACTCCTGAAATTGTCGGCGTAGTCGCGGCGGGGACGGACCTGCCGACAGTTGCTTATCGTTGCGCTACAAAGGTCAGGCGGAGTTCGCTTGGATACTCACGGGCTACCCGCAATGCTTTCCCGCGTTTTGTATCCCCGACAACCAGGCGACCCAAAACTGCGCCATGAAGTGGGGCAATGAAGATGTCAAATGTTGATTCCCCGTTTTCAGGATTTTCTTCTAAAGATGCAGCGGTTTGCAAAAGGACGGGATCATTTCCGAAATCCGGGATCGGAAGCGTGAACGAGCCATTGCTCGTTATCGGGAAAACTCCCACGGAAAGGCTAAGGTCTTGATAGCCTAAAATTCCCTGCGGGTTTTTGTGGCCGCGCGGGCTTTCGTATGAGGCCCATGCAAACAAGTTCCCCATTGTCAAGACGTCAGCATTTTCAATCGTGACGGTGACAGGCCTGTCTGCGGCCGGTTCACAGTGAAACTTGCGACGCAATGAATCGCTCTTCACATTGTGAATTTGGTAGTAAGCGACTCTGCAACCGCGCCGGTAAACATATGCCGTCAAAGAATCAGCCGCAAGGTCCTCTTCCGGAATCGCGAATTCGAACTTTTGCTGATCATCCCCCATGCTTGCATTGCCGCCACGGTACCAGACCCGTGGGCCGATTACAGTAGGATCACCGAATGTATCAACAAGTGGGTAGGACGAGCGGTCCATCTCAATCGTGAAGACAGGGAGGCCAGCCGGGTTGGTCCCGCCGAACACGGCGACCGAGCAAAAGGCAAACACAATAGCGCCGTGCATTCGCATGGATGACACCTCAAGGACGCCTACCCGCGCGCGCTACGGCGTGGCCAATTGAGGAAATTCGCCGCCCTTTGCTTCGGTTGCTTTCGCCGAAGCCGCGACGTCGATGCTCGAAAGAGGAATCTTGCGCACCGGCTGTCGCGTGAAGTCCCAGAAGGTCTGATCCATCACCGCGTAGTTCTGCACCTGAAGTTGGTGGCCATCGCGCAGCACCAAGGTAACCGGCACCTGCGGAGGCGGTGGCGGCTCCTGCTGCATCGCGTACTGTTGCGGCTGCGCTTGCTGCCCATATTGCATTTGAGCCATTTGAGCGCTCAATCTCTGCACCTGGTCAACCAGCGCGCGCTGCGCCATCATCGCCGCTTGCTCGTTCGGATCTACTGACGTATCGTAATCGGGGGCGCCGCCGTAGTAAGAATCGGCATAATCGGGCGGATAGTAATACGGTGCAAGCCAATACGCGAGCGGTAAACCCCGGTTGTTGCGGCCGTACGTTACTCGCGCACGCCCACCTCTGCCGTAGGTAATAGTCCCGCGTGCTGCGGCCGTCGAACGGGCCGTCGATGAGGGTCCGAAGTTCAGCGCTCCCGCACCAAGCGCAGTGCTGGACGGTAACGGTACATTCCCGCCTCGGCCGCCGCCGCGTTGTGCCGGTAATTCGGTCGCAATTGCCGCCGCCAGGGTGCCGAATAGAAGAGCCCGCGTAAGCCAGCGCATGGTCGCCTTTCTTCCAGCGTAGCGCCCTTTCCATTCGGGTGCCAGCTTACCTATAAGACGCCGCAAATGCATCTATCGATGCGCTCTACTTTTAGTGGCCGTTGCGGAGACCGCGAAGGTAGTCGGCGACGATGAGCGCCAGACGGTCGAGCCGCTCCGTAAGTGACTCGATCGCGCGCGTGTTCTGGGCCGTGTCTCTAGCCGTCTGCTGCACGGTTTCAGCAGTCTGCTCCGTGATTTCGAAAAGCGTCTCCAGGTTTTTCGCCATCAGCTGCTGGGATTGGATCAGCAGCTCGATTGCCCGGGTAGTTTCGTCAGGTGTCATGCGCGCTGGTCTCCCTTGATTCTCGCGGATTCCGGCAGTCGCGGCAACGGTGCGGCGTTCACCTGGGGTTCAACGCCCCTGCGCCGATACAATGAAACTTCCGATGCGCATCGCTCTCGCCCAAATCAACAACACGGTGGGCGATCTGGACGGTAACACAGCGAAAATCCTGGATTTTGCCCGTCAGGGTGAGCGGGCCGGCGCCGACCTGGTCTCGTTTCCGGAGCTGGCGCTGACCGGCTATCCGCCCCGCGATCTGGTTGAGAAACATTCCTTCCTCGATCGCTCCGAAGATGCTCTGCAGAGTATCGCGAAGGAATCCGCCAGCTTGGGCGTCAGCCTGATCCTCGGGTACGCCGGCCGTTCACCCCGCAATTCTGCTATCCGCGCCCAGAATGCCGCTGCCGTTGTTGAGAATGGCCGGGTCGTATTCAGGCAGTGCAAGATGCTGCTGCCCAACTATGACGTTTTTGACGAAGCGCGGTATTTCGAGCCCGCTACATCGCAAAACATCTGCACCATTCGCGGTACAAAAATCGCCATAGTGATCTGCGAAGACGCCTGGAATGACAAGCAGTTCTGGGAGCGCCGCCGCTACTCGCGCGATCCCATCGAAGAGCTCGTGCACAAAGGCGCCGAACTTATCGTCTCGATCAACGCCTCGCCTTGGAACATCGGCAAGCGCAAACAGCGCGAAGCGATTTTCAAGGCAACCGTGCAACGCTTCGGCCTGCCTCTCGTCTACACCCACATGGTCGGCGGCAACGATCAACTGGTGTTCGATGGAACCAGCTTCGCCATGACCGGCAACGGCGAGCTCGCGGCCGAAGCAAAATCTTTCGCCGAAGACCTGATTGTTTTCGACAGCGTGTCGGGAACCGGCGATAATCATGCCACCGATCTCTCGCCCGACCAGGCTGCTTACGAGGCACTCCTTCTCGGCACGCGCGACTACATACGGAAATGCGGCTTTCGCAGCGTGCTCGTGGGATTGAGCGGCGGCATCGATTCCGCTCTCGTCGCCGCCATCGCCGTCGAAGCCGTCGGCAAGCAGAACGTGATCGGTGTCGGGATGCCCGGACCTTATTCGTCGGAGCACAGCCTCACCGATGCGCGCTGTCTCGCGCAGCGGCTCGGCATTCGCTTTGAAGTCGTGCCCATCAAGTGCGGTTACGAAGCGATGATCCACACCCTGAATCCTTTATTCACAGGATTCAATCCCGACACGACCGAGGAAAATCTGCAATCTCGACTCCGCGGTGTGGTCTTAATGGCGTTGTCAAACAAGTTTGGTTCACTCGTGCTGACGACCGGAAACAAAAGTGAAATCGCGGTGGGCTATTGCACTTTGTACGGCGACATGTGCGGCGGCCTTGCCGTCATCAGCGATGTGCCGAAGACCATGGTGTATCGCCTCGCGCGCATCGCCAACGCGCGCTACCAGGAAAACGGACTCGCCGCGCCCATCCCGGAAAGCACCCTCACCAAACCGCCCTCTGCCGAGCTTCGCCCCGATCAAAAAGATACCGACAGCCTTCCTGAGTACGATGTGCTCGATGCGATTCTCGCCGCCTACGTCGAGCATTATGAGTCCGTGCCCGAAATCGCAGCGAAAGAAAATATCCCGGAAGACTTGGTTCGCGACATCGTTCGCAAAGTCGATCGAAACGAATACAAGCGGCAGCAAGCTGCTCCTGGCCTGCGCATTACACCGAAAGCATTCGGCGTCGGACGCCGCTTTCCAATCGCCCATAGGTTTACTGAATGAAATCTCTCCTTTTTGTCGCCGCCGCCGCTGCTGGCGCTCTGTTCGTGCAAGACGCTGGCCAGAAGCCTGCTCAGATGCGAGTCGGCCCGCTCCCCGATGGCGGTTTTCTGCTCAACAGCGGATGGACCATTCGTCCGGCCGGTCAGCAAGTGCCTGTCGACACCTTCCCGATGAGCACCGCCCTATCGAACGACGGCAAATATCTGCTCGTGTTGAATGGCGGATACAATCCACCGTCGATCAGCGTCATCGATATCGCGCAAAAGCGTGAAGTCGGCCGTACGCCTTTACCCGATGCCTGGCTTGGGTTGACCGTCTCGCCCAAAGACAACTTGGTCTATGTCGGCGGAGGGGACCGCGCAACCATTTACGAACTATCGCTGAACCCCGCGACGGGCGCACTCACGCCCGCGCGCGAATTTTCAGCCGTCGCCGACCTCAAGAACAAAGGGCTTGCGTTCATAGGAGACGTCGCTGTTTCGCCCGACGCCCATCTGCTGTACGCGGCCGATCTCTATAACGACAGCCTTGCCGTCGTAAACCTGCAATCCGGTCGGCTTATCGATCGCTGGAAAACCGGTCGCCGTCCGTATCGCATCCTGGTCGCTCCCGGTGGACGGGAATTGATCGTCAGCAGTTGGGCGGATGCCGCCGTGTACCAGCACGACGCAAACAGCGGCGCCATTCTCGGCAAGACGCGCGTCGGCCCTCATCCTACTGACATGGTCTGGCTGAACAGGCCGGCGCCCACCGAAGAAGGCCAATCGAGCTACATCGCACGCCTCTTCGTCGCCGTCGCCAACACCAACAGCGTGTATTCACTCGGCGTCTCGCGAGACGGTCAGCTCACGATGCTCGAATCCATTAACGTCTCGACCACTCCCATGCACCCTCTCGGCATGACGCCTTCCGCGCTCGCTTTAGACAAACGCGGAAATCGTCTCTATGTCGCGTGCTCGGATGCCAATGCCGTCGCAACCGCCGATATTTCAGGCGAGCACAGCAGGGTGCTCGGCTTCGTTCCCACCGGCTGGTATCCGACCGCCGTGCGCGTGCTCGACGACGATCAACTCGTGATTTTGAACGGCAAAGGGTTGGGCAGCCGCGCCAATCCCGATGGCCCTGTTCCGACCAAACACTACCAGCCGCTCTATCCGGGAGGGCCCGTGAACGCTCCTGGATACGTCGGTCACATTCAGACCGGCACGGTCGCTTTTGTCCCTCCTGTTAAGGACGAAAATCTATCGGCGTACACCGAAACAGTGATGCGAAATTCTCCTTACCGCGACGAGATGATCTACGGTCCGGTCGACGACGCGCAAGAAGCGTATTTCGGTCGGGCGGAAGATCATCCCTCCCCCATCCAGCACGTCATCTACGTGATCAAGGAAAACCGCACCTACGACCAGGTTCTCGGTGACATCGACAAAGGCAACGGCGACAAGTCGCTGAACCTCTTCGGCGAGCAGGTCACACCCAACTTGCATCAGCTTGCCCGCGAATTTGTGCTTTACGACAACTTCTATGAAAACGCCGACGTTAGTGCCGAGGGCCACAACTGGGCCTCCGCAGGCATCGCGCCCGATTACACCGTGAAGATGTGGCCGAACGAATACGCCCGGCGTAAGACCTACGATTTTGAAGGCGGCGAGCCGGCCAATACTCCCCCGGCGGGTTACATCTGGGATAACGCGCTGCAAGCCGGTATCACCGTTCGCGATTACGGAGAATGGGACACCAACATCCCCTTGAAATCCGTGACCGGCCCGCGCGAAATTCAAACAGTTCAAGATGCGGCTCTGGCGCCGTATGTAGACCTGAATTACCGTGGCTTCGATCTGGAATATTCCGACCTCGACCGCGCCAAAGAATTCATTCGTGAATGGAAGGAATTCGAGGCGAAGGGGCAAGCTCCGCAGCTGATTATTCTGCGCATGGGTAACGACCATACGCAAGGCGCCAGAGCGGGAGCGCTGAGCCCGTTATCTTACGCAGCACAAAACGACTATGGCGTGGGCATGGTGGTCGATGCTGTTTCGCATAGTAAGCTGTGGGCGTCTACTGCCTTTTTCGTGATCGAAGACGACGCTCAGAACGGGCCCGATCACGTGGATTCGCATCGCGCGCCGGTCTGGGTAATCTCCCCCTACACTCATCGCGGCGCTGTCGATTCCACCATGTACAACCAGACCAGCATTTTGCGAACAATAGAGCTGATTCTCGGCCTCCATCCCATGACTCATTTCGATGCTGCCGCTCGCCCCATGTTTGCGAGCTTCAGCCGCCAAGCCGATGCGCACTCTTTTACGGTCATTCAGCCCAAGACTTCCTTGACGGAACGCAACCCGCCGAACGGTCCTGGAGCCGCTGCCTCAGCGCGCATGGATTTTTCCGATGCCGACCTCGCCGACGACGACCAGCTCAACAATGTTCTCTGGCAAGCCATCAAGCACACCGATGCGCCACCGCCCACGCGCAGCGCCTTCGCCAAATAGCCTCGCGTCATAGTGACGCTGAACACGGCAGCTCGAAACTTTTGCTCGCCCGCAGCGATCTCCCGACATGCGGTGGCTATGGACTGTTCTCCCGGGCGTCTTAATCCTCGCGTTCACTTTTAACCAAATCTTTCAAGACCTGTTTCATCCCACTCAGAGTGGAGCTTTGAGCGAGTGGATCGGTCGAACAACTTTCCGCCTCTTTCGCCGCCGGCCGTCGACACTCTCGATTGCTGGCCCTCTCACCCTGGTAATCGTGATCCTGTTGTGGGCAACGCTACAGGCCGTCGGATTCGCACTACTCTATTGGGCATCTTTCCCGTGGGCCTTTCACTTTCTATCGCACCCCGCTAATGGCACAGGTGGTTTTTGGACAGTGCTGTACTTCTCCGTGCAAGTCATGACTACGCTGGGCCTCGGAGATCTGCTCCCCACCGCAGCCTGGTTGCGAATCCTTGTCAGCATCCAGGCGCTCGTTGGCTTCGCGCTACTGACTGCGAGCGTATCCTCCATCGTGCTTATCTATCCGCCGCTCTCGCGCATGCGCACCCTCGCCCGCTTCACCGAAACGCTACTCGAGGCGAGCAAAAGAACTGGAATCGAGGTAGTCTCCCCCGACGCGCAGGATTTGCTCAATGGGCTCGCCGTGAACGTGATTCAAGCGCGCGTCGACTTCATCCACTTCCCCATCCTTTACTACTTCCATGCCGATCGCCGGCGCTCTTCGCTCGCTCGCGCGCTCCCGAATCTGCTCTGTTTTGCCGAACAGGGTCTGAAACGCGACACCTCAGAACAAGTCCGTCTTGCCTCGGCAACTCTTCAGACCGCCCTGGAAGATTTGGCCCAGGTACTTTCCAATCGCTTCGTTCACCTCGAGCCGAATGATCCCGCGGAAGTTTTCCGCGCGTATGCTGAGGACCACGTCATCGCCTACGAAGGACAATAACTTGGTGCCCCAGTCGCTTCCGCAATCGAGCGAGCGATTTCTTCTCGTCCGGCTTAGCTCGCTAGGCGACTTGGTGCATACGCTTCCCGTTATCTCGGCACTGCGCTCGACTTTCCCTCGCGCGCGCCTCGATTGGCTGGTGGACCGCAGATGGTTTCCGCTGATGCAGCTCGTCACCGGCATCGACGAGGTGATACCGCTCGATCGTTCCGTGTCCGGATATGTCCGCTGCGCTCGCCGCCTGCGGCAAGCCCGCTATTCCTGTGCGATCGATTTTCAGGGTCTATATAGGTCCGCTTTGCTGGTCTGGCTTTCTCATGCCGAGCGCCGCGTTGGCCGTGATCGAAGCGCTGCGCGCGAGCCCGGTGCGGCCTGGTTCTACACGGAGCCTGTGATTCCAACCGGGCAGCACGTCGCAGAGATGAATATGAGCCTCGCCGTGGGCGCCGGCGCGCAACAGCCGCCTGAAATGGATTTTCCGTTGAGCATTCCGGATGCCGAAAGCGGTCGCCTTCGCAAAACACTGGTTGAGGAAGGCATCGATGCTTATGTCGTCGTGACTCCCGGAGGCGGCTGGCGTTCGAAATGCTGGCCTCCCGAGCGCTATGCTGCGCTGTGCTCCGAATTGTGGCGTAAGCACGGTCTTCGCGCTGTGATCAACGTGGGTCCTAGGGAAGAAAATCTTAGTGCCGAAATCGTCCGCGCCTCCTCGCCCGCAGTGCTGCTCGTTGTGTCCCCGCAACTTGCCGAACTCGTCCGCACTGCTTGCAGGAGCGAGGCTGGTCATCGGTGGCGATACCGGACCGCTGCATCTCGCCGCAGCTCTCGGGAGGCCCGTCGTGGCGCTCTTCGGGCCTACCGACCCCGCGCGCAACAGACCATTGCCTCACGCGATCGTTCTCCGCAACGTTACCTCCGAAGCCATCACTTACCAACGCGGCGACTACGATCGCGCAGACGATTATTCTCCGGCCATGCTTTCGCTCAGCGTCAACCAGGTGCTTACCGCTGTCGAACTGGAGTTAGGGATACCGCAGCACACGGTACCGTAGTCTTACCAGCGAAAGCAGTGACTCACGTTTTCGTCCTACAGCAGAGAAAAGTGCATTCAAGGCCGAAATGACGTATTCATTCGCTCGCGGCATCGCGGACAAGATGGATTTGGCCATTCAGCGTGCATTGCTCCTGGTATTGCTGATCGCCCCCGCCTACGCGCAAATTCAGAATCAGGCCGATGACGGCCAGTGGGTCATGCCGGCCAAGAATTACGCCAGCACGCGTTACAGCACGCTCGACCAGATCAATACGGCGAACGTGCAAAACCTGAAGCTGGCCTGGACTTTTTCGACCGGCGTGACGCGCGGTCACGAAGCCGCACCGCTCATCGTGAATAACACGATGTACATCGTGACGCCCTGGCCGAATTACCTGTACGCGCTCGACCTCACGAAACCAGGCGCGCCGATGAAGTGGATGTATCAGCCCAACCCGTCTCCCGCTTCGCAAGGCGTCGCTTGCTGCGACGTCGTGAATCGCGGCGCGGCTTATTACAACGGGAAGATCTACTACAACACGCTTGATGTCCAAACCGTCGCCGTCGACGCGAACACCGGTAAAGAAGTGTGGCGAACCAAACTGGGCGATATCAATCTCGGCGAGTCCATGACGATGGCGCCGATCGTCGCCAAGGGCAAGGTCATTGTCGGCAACAGCGGCGGTGAGTTCGGCGTTCGCGGCTGGATGGCTGGCCTTGATGCCGCGACGGGCAAGATCGCTTGGCGCGCCTACGGCACGGGCCCGGATAAAGACGTGCTCATCGGACCGAATTTCCACCCGGTCTATCCCGACGATCGCGCCAAAGATCTTGGCATGAAGACCTGGTCCGGCGATCAGTGGAAAATCGGCGGCGCGACTGGATGGAGTTGGGTTTCCTACGATCCCGATCTCGATCTCATTTACTACGGCACCTCCAACCCCGGTCCATGGAATCCCGAGCAGCGCCCCGGCGACAACAAATGGGCTTCCAGTCTCTTTGCGCGCCGCCCTGAAACCGGCGAAGCGATCTGGGCCTATCAGCTGAACCCGCACGACGAGCATGATTACGACGGCGTGAACGAAAACATTCTGCTCGACCTCAATATCAATGGCCAGATGCGAAAAGTTCTCGCGCATCCTGACCGAAACGCGCGGATGTACATCATGGATCGCGGTACCGGCGAGGTGCTCTCGGCCGAGACGTTTGCCTACGAGAACACCAGCAAGGGCGTGGACCTGAAAACCGGGAAGCTCCAGTTCAATGAAGAGAAGGCGAGCGGATACAAGACGGTGCGCGACGCCTGCCCGGCACCGCCCGGCGGCAAGGACTGGCAGCCTTCGGCCTTTTCTCCGAAGACCGGTCTGCTTTATATTCCTCACAACAACCTCTGCTATGAAAATCAGGGCGTCCAGGCTAACTACATCGCCGGCACCCCTTACGTCGGGATGAACGTTCGCATGTACGCCGGCCCGGGCGGCAATCGCGGAGACTTTTCGGCCTGGGATCCCGTCAAGGCTAAAACCGTTTGGGACGTCAAAGAGATGTTTCCGGCCTGGAGTGGCGCCGTCGTCACCGCGGGTGACGTGGTCTTCTACGGGACCATGGACGGCTGGTTCAAAGCGCTCGACGACCGCACCGGAAAGCTGCTGTGGCAATTCAAAGCCGGATCGGGAATCATCGGACAGCCCGTCACATATAAAGGTCCCGACGGGAAGCAATACATTGCCGTGCTTTCAGGCGTTGGTGGCTGGGCTGGCGCGGTGGTCGCCGGCGGCATCAACACTGTCGATGGGACCGCGGCCCTGGGATTTACGAATGCGATGTCGGATCTGGGCAAATACACCACCAAGGGCGGAATGCTTTATGTGTTTTCGCTGCCTTAGCGCGTCGCTCCTCGGCATCGCTTGCTTCCTGCTGTCCGCAAACAGCGCTGCGGCGGGCGAGCGCGTGATTCGCGTCTGCGCGGACCCCAACAACATGCCGTTTTCGAACCAGCAAGGGCAAGGTTTTGAGAATAAGCTCGCCGAGTTGGTCGCCGCGAAACTCGATGCGAAGCTCGAATACACCTGGTGGTCGGAACGAAAATCGTTCGTCAAGAATTCGCTCGACCAGGGCCGCTGCGATCTCATCATGGGTGTTCCCACTTCGCTCGCCTCCGTCGATGTGACTAAGCCGTATTACCGCTCCACGTATGTGTTCGTCTCGCGGCACGATCGCAATTTGCAGCTGACCTCGCTCGCCGATCCGCGCCTCGATCAATGGCGCATCGGGGTTCACGTCGTCGGAGACGATTACGCGCCGCCCGCCGCCGCGCTCGCCCATCGCGGCATCACCCGGAACATCATCGGCTTCAGCCTCTTCGGCGAGTACGGCCAGCAGAATCCCCCGCGCAAACTGATAGATGCCGTCGCAAGCGGTGATATCGACGTTGCCATCGTCTGGGGGCCTTTCGCCGGCTACTTCGCCAAGCAGGAAAACACCGCGCTCGATGTTGTTCCCGTTTCGCCGCCGATGTTCCTGGCTGTTCCGTTCACATACGATATTTCAGCCGGCGTGCGTAAAGGCAACGACACCCTGAGAGCGGAGCTCGACAACGTTCTTCAGAACGAATCTGCGGCTGTCGAGGAGATTATTGCCGCGTATGGTGTGCCTCAAGTCCATTAACGGAGGACAATGGGCGTGCGAATCCTTCCAGCGATTACCTGTTGCTGCTCGATTTTTTTTCTGACGGCTTGCCAGCGCGAAAAGCGTGACATTCGTCCGGAACCGGCCCGCCTCGCGATCTTCCGCGATGCAGCGCGTGAGAGCCCGCTCCGCCCCGGTGGTCCCGTAGTCCCTCAGGCGGTAGTCACCAATCCATACAACGGAAGTGCCTACGACATTAGCGAGGGCCAACGCCTGTTCGATTGGTACAACTGCTCTGGGTGCCATTCACATGGCGGAGGTGGCATCGGCCCCCCGTTGATCAAGACCGAGTGGATCTATGGCGGCGAGCCTGAAAATCTTTTCGACACCATCGTGAAAGGGCGCCCCAACGGCATGCCTTCCTGGGGCGGGCGCATTCCCGAATATCAGATCTGGCAAATCATCGCCTTCATCCGATCGATGAATGGCGAACAACCGAAATCGGCCACGGCGGGCCGCAGCGACATCATCCAGCCCAGTCCGCAAAAGATCGTAAATCGGACGAACGGGGTAACGAAATGAAAGGTTCGCGGGAGCCGCGCAGCGCGCGCCACATTGCTGCCGGTCTTCTCGCATCGCTCACTCTCGCGCTCAGCGCCTGTGCGGGTCATCAGCAATCCGTCCTCGATCCAAGCGGACCACAAGCCGGCAGGATCGCGCTTCTGTTGTGGTTCTTCATCTGGCTGCTCACCGCCATCTTCGTCATCGTGCTCGCACTGGCGCTATGGACGCTGGTGCGCCGCCACCGCGGCATCGAGCAGGAGCCGCTTGAAACAACCCACCTTCCCTCCGATCCAACCGAAAAGAAGCTCACCCGCGTTGTCACGTCCGCCACCGTTGCGACCGTTGTGATTCTCTTCGTCTTGCTGGGCTTGAGTGTTTTCACCGGCAAGGCCGTCGCGGACCTCGGGAAAACCAAGAACGGCATGGTCATCGAGCTGACTGGAAACCAGTGGTGGTGGCAAGTTCAATACGACAATCCCGACCCTAGTCGCGTGCTCGTGACGGCCAATGAAATTCACATCCCGGTAGGCCGGCCGGTCATGATTCTCGGCCGCTCGAACGACGTCATTCACAGTTTTTGGGTACCCAATCTGCATGGCAAGCGCGACCTGATCCCATCCCGCGTCACCACCGAATGGATTCAAGCGGATCATCCGGGAGCATTTCGCGGCCAATGCGCCGAGTTCTGCGGCCTGCAGCACGCGCACATGATCCTGTGGGTCATCGCTGAGCCGGAAGCGAAATTCGACGCCTGGTTGAATCAACAACTCCAGCCCGCGGTGATACCGTCCGATTCGGAGACATTGCGCGGCGAGCAAGTTTTCCTGAATAACGCCTGCGAATTCTGTCATTCCATCCGTGGCACCACCGCGGGCGGGCAGGTAGCGCCTGACCTGACTCACTTCGGAAGCAGGCGAGGCATCGCCGCGAACACGCTGCCGAACAGTATGGGCAATCTCGGCGGATGGATTGTCGATCCGCAAAGCATCAAGCCGGGCAATCACATGGCAACCATTGCTCTTAATTCGGAAGACCTGCAACCGCTGCTCCACTACCTGGAGAGTCTGAAATGAGCCAGACCCAACCAACTATCACCCGCACCGATGCGGAAGTTCGGGAGCTTCAAGAACTCGAGCGCGCTTGGCGTCATCCCCGCGGCATCTTCGGCTGGCTCTCCTACACGACGCATCAAGCCATCGGAATGCGCTATATCGTGACCGCCTTCATTTTTCTTCTCGTCGGCGGCATCGAAGCGCTACTCGTTCGCTTCCAGCTCGCGCGACCGAACGCCACCTTCCTCGGCCCGGATCGCTACAACGAGATCTTCACGACGCATGGCACCACCATGATGTTCCTCTTCGCCGTCCCGATGATGGAGGGCATGGCGATCTATCTCGTACCGATGATGCTCGGAACCAGAAACGTCGCCTTCCCGCGCCTGAACGCCTTCGGCTATTGGATGTATCTCGGCGGCTGCGTCTTTCTGTACTGGGGGGTATTCAGCAACTCTGCTCCGGATGCGGGCTGGTTCTCTTATGTGCCCCTCTCCGGCCCGCAATTCGATCCCGGGAAGCGCGTCGATTTCTGGTGCCAGATGATCACCTGGACCGAGGTGTCGGCCATGTGCGTCGCCACGGAGCTGATCGCGACCATCTTCAAGATGCGCGCGCCCGGCATGTCGCTCAATCGCATACCCATCTACTGCTGGTCCATCCTCGTGCAGTCCTTCATGGTGATCTTTGCGATGCCGTCGATCATGATCGCCAGCTCGATGGTCCTGGTCGATCGCACCTCGGGCACAAACTTCGTCAATCCCGCTGAAGGCGGCGATCCCGTCCTCTATCAGCACGTCTTCTGGTTCTTCGGTCACCCCGAGGTTTACATCATCTTTATCCCCGCGCTCGGCTTCGTATCGGCCATCGTTGTCGCGCACGCACGGCGCCAGATCTTCGGTTATCCGGCCTTGGTCCTCTCACAAGTCGCGAACGGTTTCGTCGCGTTCGGCCTCTGGGTGCATCACATGTTTGCAACTGGTCTGCCGCAAATCGGAGAAGCCTACTTCACCGCGGCAAGCATGATGATTGCGATCACAAGCGGCGTCCAGATCTTCTGCTGGATCGCCACTCTGTGGACCGGCCGCATCCGCATGACCACGCCAATGTATTTCGTTTTCGGATTCATTGCCATCTTCGTGCTAGGCGGTCTAACGGGCGTGATGCTCGCCTCGGTGCCGCTCGACCTACAGGTGCACGACACGTTCTTCGTCGTCGCGCACTTCCATTACGTCCTCATAGGCGGCGCGCTGTTCCCGCTTTTTGGCGCGTTCTATCACTGGTTTCCTAAAATGACGGGTCGCCTGATGAACGAACCGCTCGGAAAACTGAACTTTTGGGTCCTCTTTGTCGGCTTCAATCTCACCTTCTTTCCGATGCACATTCTCGGCCTTAAAGGCATGACGAGACGTATTTACACCTATCCCCCTGAGATGGGATGGGGCCCGCTCAACATGCTCGCCACTTACGGCGCCTGTATCATCGCGCTTGGCGGAATCATTTTTCTCGCGAATGTTTTCTGGAGCCGCAAATCCGGCCAGATCGCCGGAGACAATCCGTGGGATGCTGACAGTCTCGAGTGGGCCACTTCATCGCCTCCGAAAAATTACAACTTCGAGTACTTGCCAGTCTCAACAAGCCGCTATCCTCTTTGGGTCCCCAAAGAAGAGCGTGCCATCGTCACCGGTTTACGAAACGACCGTCGTGAAGTGCTGGTCACCACGCTCATGGATGCCGAACCGCACCATCGCTATGTGCTTCCGGCCTCGAGCATCTGGCCGCTGCTTGCGGCGATGGGCGTGAGCCTTGGATTCGCCGGTTCCGTATTCAACAACTGGTACATCGTCTACGGCACGGTCATCACTGCGATCACCTTCATCGGATGGTGGTGGCCGCGCCGGCCCGTGGAGACGAAGCCATGAGGACGCTCGACGTCAGCCATCTCCCTCCGTACGATATTTCGAGCCAGGCGCCGCTGTGGTGGGGACAACTGTGCATCGACATCATCGAAGGCACGATGTTTTGCATCCTCATCGCTGCCTTTCTCTACACGCGCCTGCGCGTCGATGTCTGGCCGCCTCCCGGCGATCAATTCCCGCACCTGCTGCTCCCGACTCTCGCGCTGATTCCGCTCATCCTCAGTGCTGTGCCTGCCTATTGGGCGAGCGAAGCTGCCAAACGCGACGACCGCCCGGGCATGATCCGGAACCTGATCCTCAACCTGGTGCTTGCCGCGATCTTTTTCGTCATGCGCCTGGTGGAATGGCACTCGCTGAATTTCGACTGGCAAGCCGATGTGCAGGGCTCCTACGTGTGGGCGTTTCTTGGCTTGCATAGCTTTGACTTCATTGCCGACGCAATGTTCACGCTGGTTCTGCTCATCATCATCTTGAGCGGCAGATCCGGCGAGAAACAGCGCCTCGGCGTTCACGTCGACGCCGTGGTCTGGTATTTCCTCGTCGCCATCTGGATCCCGATCTATGTCGTCATCTATTGGGGTCCGCGCATTCTAGGAAGCGCACAATGATTGCGCGGCGTCGGAAGTGCACGATGAATGCCCGACAAAGGTCGAACCAATGAATCGCGATCTGGCCTTGTGGACGGGAATCCTCGCCGGTCCCATCGTCTGGCTCATCAGCTTTGAGGCGCTTTTTGCGCTCAATCCGTGGGCCTGTATCTTTCAAACCAAGCTGGCCCTGTTCATCGTTTCGATCGTCGCGTTCGCACTTTCTGCAGCCGCTGGCCTGCTCGCCTGGCGTCAGTGGAGCGAGCTAGGCAGAGAGGCGGATCCCCGCGGAGGAGATAGCATTTCGCGCAGCCGGATTATGGCTTTCAGCGGCGTCATTCTCAGTACCCTCACGTGCCTCATCATCATTGCCCAAGCCATTCCTGAACTCGTTTTGGAAGCGTGCCAATGAACTGGGAATTCAACCCCGGCGTCGTCATCCCGCTGGCCATCTCGGCGCTTCTTTATGCACGCGGCTCTTACATTCAGCGCATTCGAAGCCGCCGCGAACAATTTTGCTTTTGGTCCGGCTGGACGGCGCTCGCTCTTGCACTCGTCTCACCCCTTCATCCGCTCGGCGAAGAGCTGTTTTCCGCTCACATGGTTCAGCACGAAATTTTGATGCTGATCGCGGCGCCGCTGCTTGTGCTTTCGCGCCCGCTGGTCACGTTTCTGTGGGGACTGCCCTTCGAGTGGCGACGCACGGTTGGCCGTTGGTCCAAAACAGATTACGTTCAGCGCCCCTGGACCTTTCTCACTGACCCGCTCACCGCCTGGTCGCTGCACGCTGCCGCCATCTGGATCTGGCATGCGCCCTTCATGTTTGAGCTCACTCTCAAGAGTGACCTGGCCCATACCGCGCAACATTTGAGCTTCCTTCTGTCGGCGCTTCTCTTCTGGTGGGCTCTCTTCTACGCGCATGGCCGGAAAGCATATGGCGCGGGCGTATTCTACCTCTTCACGACCGCCGTTCACACCAGCATCCTCGGCGCGCTGCTGACGTTTGCGCCTCATATTTGGTACTCGTCCTACAGCACGACTACACAAGCCTGGGGATTGACCCCGCTCGAAGATCAGCAGATCGGCGGATTGATCATGTGGGTTCCGGCAGCATTGGTTTATCTGGCTGCGGGTCTATGGCTCTTCGCCGAGTGGCTGAAAGAGAGCGATGCCATGCTCGAAAGGACTCGCAGTGCGAAGTAAATTGTTTCTGGCACTCGCGCCCAGCCTCACTGCCATTTTCCTTGCCTCGTGCGGAGGCGGAAATCAGCGCCAGCATGTCGCCGAGGTCACCACCGGCGGAAATGTCTATCGCGGTGCGGCCATGATCGAGTACTACGGCTGCGGTTCGTGCCACATCATTCCCGGAATCTCCGGAGCTGTGGGGCTTGCCGGCCCGCCGCTTTCCGGGATCGCAAACCGTATCTACATCGCCGGCGTGTTGCAAAATACGCCAACAAACATGATGCGCTGGATCGAGAATCCCAAAGCCGTCGACGAGAAAACCGTTATGCCGTATCTGGGCGTCACTCACAAAGATGCCGCGGATATCGCGGGTTACCTGTACACCTTGCAGTAACAGCGCCATCTAGCAAAGGGAAGAGGAGAACAATGATTACACTCGCAGACGCGCGGCGCATTATCGCCGCTGCAGAAAAGAAGGCGGAAGAGATCGGCCAACCGATGAACATCGCTGTGGTCGATCAGGGCGGAAATCTGGTCGCGCACGTCCGCATGGATAACGCCTGGATGGGGAGCGTCGATATTGCCATCAATAAAGCCTGGACGGCACGCGCCTTCGACATTTCAACCAGGGAACTCGCCGAGCTGAGCCAGTCCGGCGACCAGTTCTTTGGCATCCACGCTTCGAACCATGGACGTGTGATGATCTTCGCCGGAGGCGTTCCACTCAAACGCGGCAATCAAGTGATCGGAGCTGTCGGTGTCAGCGGTGGCATGGGCAAACAGGACCAGGCCGTGGCGGAAGCTGGAGCCGAGGCCTTCTAGTCGGCACGCATTTCCCAACTAGGAAGTTCCATAGTCGTAATTTTGTCGAATATCCACAGTGTGCCGTGATGAATCTATATGGGTGATGAAGGAATACGACGTCAGTTTGTTTGCGGCCGAGAACGGCGGCTTTGGCCTGGATATCCACAATTCCACCGGAACGACGCCCTACGCAAAGTTTGGGTCCGTTCATGACCTTGAACACTTTTTTGCCTCACAAGGCATTCACGAGGAGAGATTAGCCGAGATCGACTCTATCTGCTCCAAGCTTGTTCCTGGACAGGCGTATCACGCAAAAATGTTCTTGCCGGATTCCGTGATTGAAGCCCAGCAAAAATTAACCGCGGGCCTCGCGCCTAGTCTCCAGCCGGCGTAACATCGCTGGATTTGAAAAAACGAACCCAAGTTGGCAGTTCGTTTGGCAAAATTGCCGTAAGCTATTAAGAGTACGACGGTTACGTCGAATTGGGTTTGTTTCGTAATCCGCAGTCTCGCCCCTCCACAGTGGGTTCGTCTGGTAAATTGGGCGGTTTACCATGCCCCTTCGTCGGTTTTTTGTCTCGGAAGTCCGGCGAGGAACAGCCCAAGTAACCGGCCCCGAAGCGGAACACCTGGTACGCGTCCTGCGGGCGCAACCCGGTGAGGTCTACGAACTCTCGGACAACCACGACCTGTACCTCGCTGAAATCGAGCTCGCGCGCAAATCGGTCGTATCTTTTCGCGTCCTCGAAAAGCTGGACCCGCCCGCCCCCTACGTTCAGATTGCCCTCGTGACGGCACTGTTTAAGTTCGACCGGTTTGAATGGCTCGTCGAAAAAGCCACCGAACTCGGCGTCTCGAGCATCCAGCCCTTCGAGGCGACTCGATCGGAACGCGGTCTCGCGCAAGCCTCTGTCAAGCGCCGCGCCCGGTGGCAGAAGATCGCGGTCGAAGCCAGCCAGCAGTCTCGCCGCGCGCACCTTCCTGAGATCGAACCGGCGGTTCGTTTCGAAAAAGCGCTACAGGTGCGTGCCAACGTGCGATTACTGCTTGACGAAAATCCCGATGTGCCGCCGATTCTTCAAATTCTGCCGACCGAGCGATCCGCCGCCGATCGCGTGGCTCTACTCTTGGGACCGGAAGGCGGCTGGACGGACGAGGAGCGCCGGCAAGCAAGCGGCGCGGGTTGGCTCCCGTGTTCACTGGGCCAAAACGTTCTCCGCGCCGAAACCGCCGCACTTTCGGCGTTAGCCGTTGTCCAGGCGGCCTTTAATGCTCGGTAATTACGCTTTTCGGGGGACAACCGCCGCGTGTACCGGCTTGTCGCCCACCGCGAGCATCGTAAAGAGCGATGCGCCGGTCTTATTCCGGTTCGCCCGTATGGCCGGAATGTGGATGACCGCCATGGCATTGGCGCTTTCATCCAGAACCAGTGCGTACTGGCTATCGGGAGTCGTCGTTATATAGGTAGGCCGCTGTCCGACGTCGACGATTCCGACCACTTTCCGCGTGTCGATGTTCAGAATGCAAACATCCGAGCCGCTGTTGCTCCCGACGAACAGGTAGGCAGGCTGCGAATTCGAGCACGCCATCACTCCGGGGTCGCGGCCTGCTAGAACCGTCTGCTCCACGATGAGCGGGCTGTAGGGAAACACGATGGCCACTCCGTCCATACCGTCGCCCGATACGAAGAGCTGGCCCTGATCGGAGTTGAAGCACAAATTTTCCGGCTGCATGGCTAAAGGCAACTCCGCGATGACCTGAAGCGCCGGGACGGTGAGTGCTGTGAGACCTTGACCTTGTAAGTTGGCGACCAGCAATTGCTGTCCATCGCCTCGAAACCGTACTGCGCCAATGCGTCCGGACATGTTAGCGCGCCAGCGCTGGCCACTATCTAAATGGAAAAGCTCGACGATCGCGTGCTCGCCCAAGGAAACCGCGGCGTACGGACCCGCTGCCACGTCGAGACTGACCGGCTCGGCCGGTAGCTTATGCCGCCGTAGAACCTGCAGCGAAGTCGAGTCCGCCTCGATCAGCTCGCGGCTCGCCGCCGAAATCGCGAGTAGTCGCCGCGCATCGGGTGACATGCGAATCTCGGTAAGCTCAGCTCCCAGCTTGCGCGATCGAACCACCTGAAGGTTTGAATCGATCACGTGCACGCTACCGGTCGAGGGAGTCAGAACGAAACTATGATTAGCGGGGCCGCCCGGCAGTATGGCCGTCGGCGGCGCGCCGACAGCGATCGATTTCTCTAACCGGAAAGCGGTTAGATCTACTACCGCAACACTGTTTTCACCGGAGGTTGCAATCAGCGCATAGCCCGCAAAGCCGGTCCCCTTTTTGGGCCCGCAAGCATCGCACAGAACGAGCCCGCTGAGCGCAAGCCATTCACGCCGTGTCATTCGGCGTCGAACGCAACCAGACCTTTTTTCGTGCCGCGGACAAAGTGTATCTCTATGTTACTCTGAGGTTTCTCAAGCTAAAACAAAATCGCTCATCAATGAATTTTAGGTCCGTTTTTAGCCTTATCTCCTCGGATCTTGCCATCGACCTCGGGACCGCGAACACTCTCGTCTTCGCGAAAGGCAAGGGCATAGTGGTGAACGAACCGTCTATCGTCGCCATCAACAAGAATACGGGCGAAATCGAAGCCGTCGGCAGGGAGGCCAAAGATATGGTGGGCCGCACGCCCGGCAATATCGTCGCTATCCGGCCGATGAAAGACGGCGTAATCGCCGACTTTAAAGTCACCGAGCGCATGCTGAACTATTTCATTCTGAAAGCGCATGGCCGCAAAATGCTGGTGCATCCCAGAATCGTCATCGGCGTGCCAAGTGAAATCACGCAAGTAGAAAAGCGCGCCGTCAGCGAGTCGGCTTACCGCGCGAAGGCAAGTGAAGTTCATCTGGTCGAGCAGGCGATGGTCGCAGCCATCGGCGCCGGACTACCAATCACGGAACCCTCCGGCAATATGGTTGTGGATATCGGCGGCGGCACCACCGATGTGGCCGTTATTTCTTTATCGGGCATCGTTTACTCCCGTTCCGTCCGCGTGGCGGGCAACGAGATGGACGACGCCATCATGAATTACCTGAAGCGCAAGTACAACTTGCTGATCGGCGAGCGCACCGCCGAACAGATCAAAATTCAGATCGGGTCGGCCTATCCCCTGGAAAAACCACTGACGATGGAAATCAAGGGTCGCAATCTGATCGAAGGAGTTCCGAAGACCGTCACCATAGAGGACAGCGAGATTCGCGAGGCGCTCTCCGAGTGCATCTCTACCATCCTGAACGCCATCCGGGTCGCTCTCGAGCGAACACCGCCCGAATTGAGCGCCGACATCAGCGATCGCGGTATCGTGTTGACCGGGGGCGGCGCGCTCATCAAGAACCTTGACCGGCGCATTCGCGAGGAGACCGGGTTGCCGGTTTCGATCGCCGACGACCCGCTCGCGTCGGTCGTATTAGGAACGGGCAAAATGCTCACTGATTTCAAGCTCCTGCGTCGAATCGCCATCGAGTAAACATCGTGCGTACACGCGCCTTCCGCTTGTGAGACCTTGGCAGGCTCGTCCCCACACCTTACAGTAGACAGTAGGAAGAACCGATGGAAGTACTGCTGAGCCGCTACCGGACCCTCACGGTTTTGGTGATTGTCGTGGTTGCGCAACTCCTCTACTTGGCTTACCAGGTTAAAACCAATCGGGACGAACGCTTGATCCGCGTTTGGGCGGTCAGCGCCGTGACGCCCATGGCCGGAGTCGTCGAAGGAGTGCGCCGTAACACCATCGGTTTTTTGGAAGATTATTTCATCCTCCTCGACGTCCGGGACCAGAACCGTAAGCTCAAGAGCGACAACGACAAGCTCCGAATGGACAACGTCTATTACCGCAACCAGCTTTCTACCGCCGAACACGCCCGTGCTCTAATCCTGTTCCAGGCCCAATCGCCCTCGAAGACGGTGCCTGCGCGGGTGATCGGCAACAGCACGGTAGCAACGGCGAAAGCGGTGTTCATCGATCGCGGCTCGACCAGCGGCGTCGAAAAGGGGATGGCCGTGGTCACGCCGGAAGGGATCGTCGGCAAGGTCGTGGCCGTATACCCGCTCACCTCCCAGGTGCTGCTGGTGACTGATCCCACCTTTAAAGTCGGTGTGGAATCGCAGAAGAACCACGTGCACGGCATCCTTGCCTGTGGCGGCGGTAAATGCGCGGTTGAGCAGATCGAAAACCAGGAGAAGGTCGACCCTGGAGAATGGTTCTTCACCTCTGGCGAAGACCGCATCTTTCCTAAAGGCTTTCCGGTGGGAAGCGTTATTTCGTCGGAGCCCGGGCAAGGCATGAAAGACGTCCGGCTGAACCTCAGCGGATCTCCGGATGCAGCCGAGGAAGTGCTGGTTGTTCTGCAAGGCGTGCATCAGCAGATCCCTGCGGCTCCGCCCGCGATCGAAGACGTAACGGCAAAGATGCTTCCGCCTCCGCCCTCGGCCGCCAGCAGTGAGGCCCCCGCCTCTAAGCCGCAGACCGAAGCCGACAAGGTCGTACGCAAATACCAACAAATAGGCCAACAGGAAGACCACGTTTATGGCGCGATCGGATCGAATATCCCGAGCTTCAATGTGAAGCCCGCGACTGGAAGCAGCCCCGCAACCCCGTCACAAACGGCGGCGCAGAATACCGCGGCAGCTCCCGCCCAAACAGCAACTGAGAAGAAGCCCGAGGCCCAGGCCACCCAACCCGCTGCGCCCGCTACACCGCCCGCCGTCTTAGGGACTTCGGAGAATGCGAAATCGGCGCCTCCCAAAGCTGCCACCGTCCCCGAGTATCGCGATACCAGTGCTCGACCTGTTCTGCCGCTCGGAGCGCCTCGCCGTAAAGGCACGACTACACCCGCCCCACCCCCGCCGCCGCAGCAATGAACGACACCAGCGAACAGGTAATCCTCAGGCGGCCGGTTAAACAAAATTGGTTCAGCCGCTTCCAAGTCGTCGCGCTTGCCGCCCTAACCCTCATCGCCATCGTCGGCAAATTCTATCTGCCTCGGCTGCTTCCACATACGGAATGGCTGGAGTTGCCGCTACTGCTCACGGTCTATTTTGGGCTGATGGGGCACACCCAGATCGCTTCGTTATTTTTCGGAGCTTTCGTCGGCTTGGCGGAAGATTCGCTATCGCCGGCCAACCTTCCCATTGGCATGTACGGAATCACCAAGACCCTGGTGGGCTACTTCGCGGCTTCGGTGAGTCTGCGCTTCAACGTGGAAAACTCGGTGATTCGGCTGGTTCTTTGCTTCTTTTTCTTTTTCTTCCACGCTTTTTTTTATTGGATTATGCGCCGGGCGCTGCTGGGGCAAATGGTCCCTTTCGATCCGCAGGAGACCTTTGTCCACGGCGCGCTGAATGCGGTCGTCGCTATCCCTTTGTTCGCAATTCTCGATAAGATGAGGTTAGCGGGCCCACATTAGCCTGCCCTCCCGGAATATTACTCAGTGAACATTGTTGAGAGGGAGCAGAGGCGCGACGAGGATATGTCGGCGGACCTGCTCCGCGAAAATCCCAAGCAAGCGTCCGGAAAGATCGCCGTCTTCCAGTATTTAACGGTTGCGGTATTTGTCTTTTTGATATCGGGTTTTTGGAAACTGCAGGTCCAGAACCCCGACGTTTACAGCGAGGCGGCCGAGCGCAACAGGATCAAGAGCATCCCCATTCTTGCGCCCCGCGGAAAAATTCTTGACCGCGACGGTCGCGTGATCGTCGACAACAAGGCTTCCTACTCGCTGCTCCTCAATCGCGATCAGATCAAGTCCGAACATCTTTTCCCGATAGCCGAGGCGCTGCAACTCGATTACGCCGAGCTCGCGACGAAGATTCATCGCATGGGCTCCAATCCGCAGATCATTATCAAGGATCAGCTCACGCGCGACGAGATCGCCTGGGTGGAGTCGCATCAGGATATCGACACCTACCCTGAGATGCAGCTGATCAAGGCCTGGCGCCGCCAATATCCGCAAGATGGGTTTGCCGCGCACGTCATGGGCTACGTGGGAGAAATCAGCGAAGCGGAGCTCGATTCGCCGCAGTTCATCGATTATCAACAGGGGGACGTGATCGGTAAGGACGGTCTCGAACGCCAGTACGATCAAACACTACGCGGCGTGGATGGCCAGCAACGCGTGCTCGTCGACAACATGGGGCACGAACGCCAGATGGAAAACACGCAAGAGGCGGTTCCCGGCAAAGATTTAAAAACGACCATTGACCTGGATGTGCAAGCTGTTGCGGAGCTTGCCATGGATGGGAAGCGCGGAGCCGTTGTCGCGCTCGATCCCCGCACGGGCGAGGTGCTGGCGATGGTTAGTCGCCCCACTTTCGATGCAAACAAGTTCACTGGACGGATCAGCCGCACGGATTGGAACGAGATTGCAGGCGATCCTTTCAAGCCGCTGATGAATCGCGCCATTCAAGCTGAGCTCGCTCCCGGTTCAACCTTCAAGCCGTTCACGGCGCTGGCAGGATTAGAATCCGGCGTCATAGACGACCAGACGGACTTCCACTGTCCGGGCGGGGCATCGTTCTACGGTCACTACTTTGCGTGCTGGAAAAAGGGCGGCCATGGAGACATCTCGCTGCATCGCGCGATTGAACAGTCCTGCGACGTTTTCTTTTACAATGTTGCGAATCGCCTCGGCATCGATCGCCTGGCGCACTACGCCGAGCTGGCTGGATTCGGGCACAAGACCGGAATCGATCTGCCCAGCGAGCGAGAAAGCACCATGCCTTCGACTCGTTGGAAAATGCGCATGTTCAGGCAAAAGTGGTACGCCGGAGAAACGATCTCGGTTGGAATCGGACAAGGCGCGGTGACTGTTTCACCGTTGCAGCTGGCTGCCGCGGAAGGAGGCTTGGGTATCCGCGGCAACTGGTATCAACCTCATCTGGTCAAGACGGCTGCGCCAAAACTCTTGCGCACAGGGAATCTCAATCCCGACAACGTAGAGCAAGTCATTTCGGGCATGTATGCGGTTGTGAACGAGGGCGGTACGGGACGCGCCGCGGCACTGCCCAATATCAAGGTTTGTGGAAAGACCGGCACGGCGCAATTGGCATCGAATCAATTGCTGAAGGGCACGAAACTCGGACAGACGATGAAGGACAACGCATGGTTCGTCGGCTATGCGCCGGAAGAAGCGCCGGAGATCGTCGTGGTTGCTCTATTTGAAAACGGCGAGCATGGGGATCGAGCCGGATGGATTGTGCGCGACGTGCTGAAGGCATACTTCGACAAAAAGGCACGCCAATCGAAAGCACAGAATGAAAGCGCGCGAGCTCGGTGGTTCCATGCTCCCGCCGTTTTCGATTCGCCTCAGAACGTAATCGCAACGCTGAAACCGCCGTTGCCGAAGGGTTCTCCCGAATAGTGCCTGTTTATCATTCCATCCGCGATCTCGATTGGCCGCTGGTCATTGTGACACTCGCGTTGTGCACGCTCGGCGTCCTCCAGATCTATAGCGCAACCGATGGCACGCACTGGCAGGACGCCTGGTGGAAGCAGATTATTTGGGTGGCCACCGGGCTCGCCATGATGTGGGTCATGGCGATGGTCGATTATCACACGCTGTTAGGACGGGTGATCTACTTCTACATCGCTGCGATTGCGCTGTTAATTACAACCGGGCTCGTTGGTAACAAGGTTTTCGGCTCGACGCGCTGGATCCGGATCGCCGGGTTTACACTGCAGACTTCCGAGTTCGTCAAGATCGTTCTAGTGCTGCTGGTCGCGAAGTATCTGACGGATCTGAAATCGGAAACGCTCGATTGGAAACACCTCGCGAAGCTGGCGGGTTTTGTCGTGGTACCGATGGCTCTGGTCATGAAAGAGCCGGACCTGGGTACGGCGCTGACTTACATTCCGATCCTGATCTGCGGCGTCCTCATGGCCGGGCTGAGATGGAGATACCTCTTCATTATCACGGGGATACTCTTAATTACCTTACCGATTGGGTATCATTTCCTTAAGCCGTATCAAAAGGATCGGCTGGTCAGTTTTATCTACCCAGACCGCGATCCTAAAGGAACGGGTTTTCAGGTGATCCAATCGAGAATCGCTGTTGGAAATGGCGGGATGTGGGGCCGCGGAGCCAAGGAGAGCTCCCAGACGCATTTGGGTTTTCTGCCCGTGCCTCACACCGATTTCATCTTCTCTTCCTTCGCGGAAGAGCATGGATTCGTAGGGATTGTCATCGCGTTGGTGCTGTATTTCCTGCTCATCATGCAGGTAGTGCAGAACGCGCAGACGGCGACGGACAGGGCAGGTCTGTTTATCTGCATGGGCGTGGCCGCGCTGTTGTTGTTTCACGTGTTGGTCAATGTCGGAATGGTGGTTGGCCGCATGCCGATCACCGGGATTCCGCTTCCGCTGATGAGTTCGGGAGGATCAAACACGTGGTCGATATTTTTGATGCTGGGGTTGGTGAACAGCGTCAGGTTGCGAAGGTTTGTGAATTGAAGTAAGCGGCCTTCGGAGGGTGGTTCGACAAATTGACGGGTCGAATTGAGTAGGACAAACGGGTTTCGGATTGCTAACGGGATTTCCTCAGTTACTGAGAAATGATGTAAAAAAATCTATGACGCGAGTGTTGTCGAGCCAGTCTCCCCTCGCGTTCATGGCAACAGGTTTTGCTTGCAGTTCCGGGCATTGAGGACGCAAGCGCACGGCACCTCCGGAGTTCTTTGTACTCTCATATTCACGGCCCGGTAAGGCGGTGAGTAATGAGTAAGGAGCTGGTGATTGCATCCAATCGCCACGAAAACAAGGTAGCGATCCTCGAAGACGATCAACTGGTTGAAGTCTTCTTTCAACGCGAGAACGAGTATTCTCTCGCCGGGAGCATTCATAAAGGGCGAGTAACTCGGGTGCTTCCCGGCATGCAGTCCGCCTTTGTGGACTTAGGTCTCGAACGCGACACTTTCCTCTATGTCTCCGATTTTTTTGAGGAGAACGAGGACATCGACACCGTCGCTGACGAAAAGCCGAGCCGGCGTGATCGTCCGGCCGATCGCGGGGATGGGAATGCCCGTGCCGATCGCAGCGATGGGAATGCTCGGGGCGAACGCAATGCGCTACGCGGCCCAGAGCGCCTGAACGAAGAAGCTCGAACGGAAGCGCGCGAAATCCGTTCCGCACCTTCCGAATCCTCCTCGGAGCCTCAGATTGCCCAAGGGGACACGGGTGTCGAGACCGCGGAACTCTCGACTGCAGCGCCGGCCGGCGAAGCATTCGAACCGAGGCCTTCCGATCGCACAGAAAACGACAGAGGCTTTCGCGGAGACCGGCGCAACAGGCGTGGGCGCCGGCGCAGGCAGCGCGGTCGCGGCTTTCCGGAGAACAAGTATGCGCAGCCGCTAAGTTCGCCGCCTCCCGGAGTCGAATCCGCGCCTTCCTCTGAAGAGACCGCGTCCGGCACTGGGGACGACGTCATCATTCTTCCCGGTGAATCGCTTGCCAAGTACCGGCGCGTGGCAGTTGGCGCGGAGAGCGCGTTACGGTCGGAAGGCGAGACCGGGCCCCTCGACGAAGACACATCGAGGCCCGAACCCGACGATACTACACGCGAGCCCATCGATCCCGAAGAAAAAGAGGCCATCGAAGCCGAAGCGGAGGAACTCGAGCTTGCCGAAAAAGTTTTCGCGCACCATGACGACGAATCGGTCGGCGAGGTCGAGGAAAAAATCGACGAGGTCAAACAGGATCAGCCGATTCCGCCGCCACCAGTAATTGCCGAGGAGCTTCCTGCTGCTGGTTTCGAGGAGACGACCTCAGACGTGGTTCCCGAGGCCCTTGAGGCGGATGAGTTCGAGTCTTTCGACGCAGAATCATCGCTACAACAGGCGGAAGAAGCGGGGACCGCTGGCGTCGATGAGCAGGTTGAGACAAATCAGATAGAGGAAAATCCGGCCGCACCGCCCAACCAGGCACAAACGGCCAGCGTTCGCGAGCAAGGCGGACGCTACCTGCATCGCGCTCCGCGTCGCATGAGACGCAGGGGTGGTGGAAACCGGCTTGCGCAAGGTTCCGGTTTCGCCTCCGCAGCGCCTGCGGCCGCCACTGCTCTGGCCGGTGCGGCTGCAGCTGCCGCGCTCGAGCCCGAAGCTCGCCGGGACACATTCGAGGAGCGCTCGGCAGAGAAGCCGGATCGCACGGCTATGCCGTCCATATCGGATCTGCTGAAGGCCGGGCAAGAGATCATCGTTCAGATTGCGAAAGAACCTCTCGGACAGAAAGGCGCGCGTATTACATCGCACGTCGCTCTGCCAGGTCGGTATGTGGTGTTCATGCCGAGCGTCACCCATATGGGGGTCTCGCGCAAAATCGCGAGCGACGAAGAGAGGCAACGGCTGAAGCGCATCCTGCAGGCTCATCGCGCCGGCACCACGGGTGGGTTCATCGTTCGCACCGCGGGTGAAGGCATACCCGAGGACGAGATTGCGGCGGACATGAACTTCCTCTATAACCTGTGGCTCGACATTCGCGAGAAAGCCGAAAAGAAGCCAGCGCCCGTGCTGTTGCATTACGATCTCGACATTGTGCAGCGCATTCTGCGGGATCAAGTCACCGAAGATTTCAAAGCCATCTGGGTCGATAACGAGGATATGTATGAAAACGTGCTGAACTTCATGCAGCGTTTTCAACCGGCGCTTGTGAACCGGGTCAAGATGTACACGCGCTCGGCGCCCATCTTTGATGCCTTCAACATCACCGCGGAGCTCGAAAAAGCGCTACGGCCGAAGGTGTGGCTCAAATCAGGCGGTTACATCGTGATTAACCAGACCGAGGCCTTGGTTGCAATTGACATTAACACCGGCAAGTACGTCGGCAAATCGAACCGGCTCGAGGACACAATCGTAAAAACTAATACCGAAGCGGTGAAGGAGATCGTGCGCCAGATCCGGCTGCGCGACTTGGGCGGCATCATCGTGGTCGATTTCATCGACATGGATGAGCGCAAGAATCGCCAGAAGGTCATGCAGGCTTTGGAAGACGCGATGCGCGTCGATAGAGCGCCGTACAAGATTCTGCAATTCAACGATTTCGGCTTGGTCGCTATCACGCGAAAGCGTGTGAAGCAGAGTTTAGAGCGGACGCTGTGCTCGCCGTGTCCATACTGCGAAGGCGCAGGTTATGTCAAGAGCGTGCAAACGGTCGTCAGCGAAATTCTGGTCGAGGCGCAGAAGATCGCGCGAGGCATCGAAGGCAAAGACGTGATGCTGCGAGTACATCCAGAGGTGGCCAAGGTTCTGAAGGCCAGCAACAACCGTTATTTGGAGGAGCTTGAAGAGATTCTCAGGCGGCCCGTACTTGTGACGGGCGATGCTACTCTGCATCATGAGAAGTTCGATTTGGGATAGCCAGGTAGATACACTGCCGATGCTAGACTGAAGGCGAATTCCACACAAAGCGCACAGGCTGCTTCTGTCCCTTGTGTGCGTCTCGATGGAATCCGCCAGGAATTTTAATCAGGAGAGATGGCCGAGTGGTTGAAGGCGCACGCTTGGAAAGCGTGTTTAGGGGAAACTCTAACGTGGGTTCGAATCCCACTCTCTCCGCCACTTTAGACCCTACTTCGGCGCCCACGGATCGTATGTCCCGACATGCCACAGGTGGCCTTCCGGATCGAGGCACGCGAAGCCGCGGCCGCCATAGGGCTTATCTGCGATGTCCTCCACAATCTGCGCTCCCGCAGTCTTGGCGCGTGCGTAAATGTCATCCGCGTCCTTCACGATCAGGCTCACGCCTCGCGTCTGCGCACCGCCCAGCTCAGCCGGCAATTTCATGTGACGGTCAGGCGTTTTGTCATTCACCGAGCCCAGCATGATCATGCCTCCGCCGAGCGTCAATTCGGCGTGCATGATACTGTTGCCGGCGCCGGCGTAAACAGCATGTTTTTCGAACCCGAACGCGCGGCATAGCCATTCGATGGCATCCGGCGCGTTGCGATAATGCATCCCTGGAATCACAGTGCTTCGAGTGGCTATTTGGTCAGTCATGCAGACAGCATTGCAGAAGGTCGCCCCAACGTCTTGTAAGAATGGGAAACGCTGTTCAATCGATCACTGCATGATTCTGGAATGGGCGTTTGCTCGAGAGCCACGCGCCCGGCGATACGCCTGAGAACTCGCGGAACTCGTGAGCCATGTGCGCCTGGTCGTAATACCCACCGTCGAGCGATACTTGCGCCCAATTGACCGGAGCGCCGGAGGCGATCCGCCTTACCACTTGCTGGAAGCGGCGCAGCCGGCAGTATAGCTTGGGCGTGAGTCCCACCTGCTCCCGGAACAATCCGCTTATTCGTCGGCGGCTGAACCCGCTATAGCGCGCCACCTCCAGAACGCCGGTCACACCCGGATCGCGGCCGAACTCTTCGAGTGCGTAGCGCACACCTCCATGCAGTTCGCTCGCTTCCTCCACGCGCCGCTGCAGTTCGGCTGCCACAATGCGCAGCCTTGCGGCCGGGCCAAGCGCTTCGAGTAGACGGTCGCGTAGGCTACCGCTTGCGGAACCCCAGAGCTCATGTAGCGCGGCCGCACGATCATAGAATTCGTCCGCGGGCGGAGCAAAGAAACGCCGCGCACCACCGGGCCGGAATACCACGCCAATGACCGAGTGAAGGCTCGCAGTTTCGAGAATGCTGTAGCGGGTTCGCATGCCCACGAGAATCGAAGCCTCGCGGCCTGCTGCAAGGTCGATGATCAGCTGAAAACGCGCGTTGGGCAACACGCGTTCCTGGCGATGTGTCGCCTCGTATGCCTCGCAACACCAGAGCATCTCCACGTACTGCGAAAGCGGAAAGCCCGGATGCTGGCGGTACATGTGTCCATCAAACCACATAAGGATGCACTAACACCAACCCCGCATTGAGATCGTGTCGCCGGTCCATGTCATCCTATGGATCAATGAAACGGTGCGCGGAAGCCACCGCGTGCAAGCCGACGCGGCGCAGCATCTTGCTTGCCGCGGTGCCGTTGTTGGCAGGCTCGGTTCCGCTGCTCGCCGCTATTGAGGAGGGGTCCATGGTTCAGAGTGATCAGGACTTCGGTAGGCTCAACGCGAAAGCCCCTGCCGAGCTCTCTCGATTTGCTTTTCTAATCGGGAAATACGATTGTGAGGCGAAGTTGCTGTCGGTCAATGGAGCGTGGCAGACCTTTAAGGCGGCCTGGCTAGGCCGCTACATCCTTGATGGGTATGCGATCGCGGATGAGTATCGGATGTTTGGACCTTCCGGCGATCTGATCGTCCTCGGCATGAATTTCCGCACATACGACCCTGTTAAACGGGCCTGGAACATTCAATGGCTCAATGGATTGGCTGGCGACTGGACCGATCTCGTGTCGGAGGAATTGGGCGGAGTCAAGGTCGATGGCTCATCGATCGTTTATGCCTTCAAAGAGCCCGTTGCCGGTCACGCATATACGCGGGCCACATATACGGCTCACTCCAAGACGCACTTTACCTGGCGAGGCGAAAAATCCGACGATGGCAAGAGTTGGAGCGAATTCATGATTGTCGAAGCCCATCGCGATGAGTAGTGAAGACAGCGTTTCTACGCAACGTGATGAATGAATCGCTGCATCCTGCACTGCGTCGGCTACCAGGACGCGAATGCTAGCCATCCCCTTCCGCCTCATGGTACGGCAGTCGTACGGTTGCGACCACGCCGCCGCCTTCCGCGTTAGCAATCTCCAGTGTTGCAGCGCCGCCATACAAGGCCGCCAGGCGCGCGCGTGTGTTCGCCAGCCCCACGCCGCTATCCGTGTCTGGCATTGAGGACAAGCCTGGTCCGTCGTCACGCACAGTCAGTACCAGTTCGTTGCCCTCTCGCCCTGCGCTCACTTTGACTAACCCTGCATCGGCGCGGCGCGCGATCCCGTGACGCAGCGCGTTCTCAACGAGAGGCTGAAGCAAGAACCGGGGCACGGCGGCTTCTGCCACCGTGGGGTCAATCTCGAAGCGTGGGTGCAGGCGATCCGAAAAACGAACTTGCTCGATCGCGAGATACCGCTCCACGAATTCGAGCTCCCGCGACAGAGTTGTCTCGTGAGTTTCGTCTGTGCGCAAGACCTGCCTTAATACATCGCTGAGCAGTTCCAACATCCGCGAAGCGTCGGACGTGTTCCGATCGCGCACTAAGACGGTGATCGCATTGAGACTATTGAACAGGAAATGGGGGTTGAGCTGCATACGAAGCGCGCCCAAGCGGGCGTCGGAGAGCTGCGCGGCTAGACGCGCTGCCTGCGTCTCGCGCTCGCGGGACTGGGCGAAGTAGAAGAACGAGTGCTGAATCCCTACCAGCGCGAAGTAAACGCCGACGCCGAAGGGAAGCGTGGTGAAGAGCCAGCTCACGAAACCGAGCCACGTCTTCTGTGCAGTCGCGCCCGCGCCAGGCGGAAATATTTCGAGCCGCAGCAGCGTGCCGAGCGCGGCCCAGGCCACGCACATGCCGAGTGCACCCGCGATGTGAAGTGTGATGTTGCGCGCCAGATGTGGACGCTCCAGCGGAAACCGGCGGCTGGCGCGAAATACAAACGGTGTGAGCACGGCATACAGCAACCAGTCGATCGAGCTAAACAGCACCCAACGCCAGTCCGGCGAGCGGCCCTCAAGGCGGTTCTGAACGTAGGTATTAAATCCGGAAAGAAATGCTGGCACGAGCCACGCCGCGAAGATGAGCAACCAGAGCCGAGGAGCGCTACGCCCGCGGGACGCCATCTCGCGAAGATAACGCCGCACGCGCGGCAGTGTCTAGCGAAGCCTCAGGTTTTGCCGCTCGCTGCAGCCAGCTTGCCGCCCGCTGCATTTATTTGCTGAGGCTGCTACATGCTAGCTAGCATCGTCGAATGAGTCTTCTTCGTTCTGTTGCGGAAACTCTACTTCTGCTGACGTTGCTGACGGCGCCGCTCTGTGCACAAGCTGACTCCAAGAGGATTTCCGGGGACGTCAAGCCGTCTGCAACGCATAAATCCGATTTCGATTTCCTGCTCGGCGATTGGGAGTTCACATCGACGAGCCAGCAATACGGAAAATTCGGTGGTCGTTGGAGTTTTGTGCGGCTGGAAACGGGCCAGATTCTCGACGAGTACCGCGTGATTGGGGACAACGGCCAGACGTTCTACGTAACTGCGGCCATCCGCGCCTACAACGCCGCGGCCGATCGCTGGGAATCGATCTCGATGGACCCAGACGCCGGTTTGCAAGGCTTCGCGACGGCCGAGCGCGTCGATTCGGAGATGCACAGCGAACAGAACACCGGCGTGGCAGGCGGCAAGCCGATGACGCTGCGGATTAGGTATTACGATATTCAGCCGGATCGGTTTTCCTGGAGTGCAGACCGTTCCACGGACGGCAGCCAGACTTGGGTGAAGGACTTTCAGCGGATTGAGGCACACCGGATCAGTCCGCCACGTAACCTCGGTCCCCTTGCCCCGGCGAACAAGCAGTAACGAGCGAAGAATGGCGGCGATTAACGGAACCAGTCTGCCGAAACGTCACGTGGCGGGAATCGAGGTCTTCTGGCAGGATGTGCGTTATGGCCTGCGCCAGTTGCGCAGGAGCCCGGGCTTCGCTGCAATCGCGATTCTTACACTGGCCATCGGAATAGGAGCAAACACCGCCATCTTCAGCTTCATCAACGCAGTTCTCCTGCGTCCGCTGCCCTATCGGCAAGCCGATCGCCTGGCGATCATCTGGTCCGGTCTGGGCGATACCAACCGCTTGCCTGCTTCGAGTTTTGAACTGTTCCAGATCCGCCAAGCTGCGAAGCAATTCGATCAGGTGGCCGGCATCTGGGTGACCGACGGAGCACTTCCCAGAGTCAGCGAAGCGGAGCACGTGGCAGAGCAGGTCAAAGTCGGGGTGGTCACCTCTAATTTCTTGCCGCTTCTCTGCACCAGGCCAGCGTTAGGCCGTTTTTTCAGTTCGGAAGATGAAAGCTCCAACGCTCCGCACGCGCTCATCATCTCTTACGGGGTTTGGGCGCGCCGCTTCGGTTCCAATCCCGCGATCGTCGGCAAATCAGTACGTCTTGGAACGGACTCCGCGGTTATCGTCGGGGTCCTACCTGAAAATTTCCGGTTGATTTTCCCGAAAGACGCCAGTGTTCCGTCGAGCGTAGATGTCTTCTTTCCAACTCGCATAGATGCATCCGATCCTCGCGGGCCGGCATTTCTTCACTTAATTGGCCGTCTGCGCACAGGGAGTAACTTAGCATCGGCACAAGCCGAAGCTGATGCCATTGCGACCCACATACACGCATTTGACGGCAGATCAGCTATTACAAACTTTCGCCTGTACGTCTTCTCTCTTCAATCGGATGATGTTCGAGCGGTCCGCAGCACCCTGCTCCTTTTGTTCGGTGGAGTTGCATTTGTCTTACTGATCGGGTGCGCAAATGTCGCAAATTTGCTAATGGTCCGGGCCAGTCAACGGATGCGCGAGACAATTACTCGCGCAGCGCTCGGTGCCTCGCGCGGGAGACTTGTACGTCAGCTCTTGACGGAAAGTCTTCTGCTAGCCTGCACCGCATCGTTTGCGGCGCTGGCGGTTGGTTGGCTCGCGGTACGCGCAATGCTAGCCGTGCGTCCACCTTCCTTTTTGAGTTTCGGCGACGTCAAGCTCGATCTGAGCGTCCTTTCCTTTACATTTATCGTGGCGATTTCAACGAGCGCGCTTTTCGGCCTCGCTCCCGTCCTTGTGGTGCGCCGACTGGACTTGGCTCGCGATCTTAGACAAGCAGGGCGCGCGGCGGGCTGGAACAGGCGACAGTGGACGCGTATTCTGGTTTCCGCCGAAGTCGCTTTGGCATTCGTACTGCTCATTGCAACGGGTCTGCTAATGCGGACGTTTGTGAACATGCTGCGCGTGCATCCCGGCTTTCGTGCAGAAAATGTCTATACCTTTCGAATCTCTGGGCCAAGTTACCTGATGCTGCGGCAGCTGAAACAAAATCTTTCTGTTCTTCCGGGCGTTCAATCCGTCGCTGCGGTCTCGCATCTGCCACTCGACGACACGGGGAATTGGTACGACTATTACTGGAAGGAAGGAGCGCCGGCTGAATCGCAGAACACTGCTACGGCAGATCTTCGTTGCATCTTGCCTGGATACTTCAGCACGATTGGAGCGAGTCTCGTCAGCGGTCGCGATTTTACCGAAACCGACGATGCCGCACACGAGCACGTGGCAGTCATAGATGATGTTCTCGCACGGCAGCTATGGCCACATGACAATGCAATTGGGAAGAAGCTCAATGTCTCGGACTCTCCCACAGGGCCTTATCAGTTCCAGCGGGATTGGGTGGTTGTTGTAGGCATCGTACGCCACGTTCAGTATCACTCGCTCACAACGATTGTCCGGCCGCAGGTCTATCTTCCATTTCAACTCGCGCCGCGGCCGAACATGGCTATCGTGATTCGTACTGCCGGCATCGATCCCAATCTTGCTGCATGTGCGCCTAAGCAGGTTGCGCTTCTGAACAAAGACGTCGCGGTATCCCGTATCGCGCCGTTATCGGACCTCGTCGCTCGCGCGCTTGCGGAGAGCCGCTTCGCCTCGCTACTTGCCACGTTGCTTTCCACTATCGCGCTTCTGCTCGCATGCATCGGCGTCTACGGAGTGCTGTCTTATTCGGTAGCCCAACGCACGGGTGAAATCGGTGTCCGTATGGCAATCGGGGCGAATCGTGCACATGTGATGAAAATGGTGCTCGCCGAAGGGTTCGCATCAGTGTTGGTAGGACTCGCGGGTGGGTTTTCGCTCTCGTTAGTTCTGACGCCGCTGCTCGCGCGCATGTTGTTTGGCGTAAAACCAGAGAGCCCTGCAAACTACGTCGTCATCCTGGCGCTTGTGCTGCTGGTGAGCGCAGTCGCGGCTTCTCTTCCAGCACGTCGGGCCATGAATATTGATCCACTTACTGCCCTGCGCTATGAGTGAAGTCAAATGGCCATTGACACTCGTGGCATTGTAGAAGGCCCCGCTCTCTCCGCCATATTAGACGCGGATGCTCCCGGCTCAAAAGAAGAAAGCCGCAGCTGACCCCTCAGCTGCGGCTTGTAAAAGACCGCGGCTGACACCCTTCAGCCACGGCCGCACCACGAACCTGATCTATTGAAAACGCAACGCGACTTCTGAGCCGTAGCGGTGGAAATTCGAGAACGTCATCTCGTTCCATTCACGCCGCCCTGACTGCTCGTACAGCACCGCGTAATCGCCTGTCTTGGGCAGCCGCCAGCTCTTATCGTTTAGCTCCACAGTCTGCAGCGTCACGCCCCAGTGAATCTCGGAAATGCCCATGTGGAAGGGAATGCTGGTCGAAATTCGCTCAATCTTCAAAATCTGTCCCGACGCTCGCGACACCCAAACCTCCGTCCGGAACGGAATGCGGAAATGCTGCGCACGTATCTCTAAATCCCACGGGCTGTCCGCCTCGGAAATCTCTACCGCATATTTTGCTGCCGGCGTTCCGTCCACCTCGGTGTTCATTTGGAACAGCACCGGCTGCGTCTTCAATAAGACTTGCGTCTGCTGTAAGAGCGTGCCAAACTCACCCGTCGACCACGCACCGTCAATGCTTGAAATCGCGGCACGGTCGCGATCGTTCTGCCGAATTTCGCTGTAATGCTCCACTCCGTTCTCGAACGACACCTTCGCTGTCACGGTATCGATCGGCCTGCTGGTTGTGCCGCTGATGCGACCCTTATACCGATGCATCTCTTCGTTGCACACGAAGGATTGCAGGCTAGAGTAGACTTCTTCGTTAGCCTCGCGGACCAGCCTGAGGAGGTCCGCTTTCTGATCTGGCACAGCCGGAAGCAGGCTCGGGGGAATGAACCCGTCCGGCTGTCCCTCCGGCAACGACGCCGGTGCTGCCGCGCGCAGATCGGTTGCGGGCTGTGGGTTGGCCGCTGCAAAGCAGTTTGTAACCAAAAGACCGCCGCAAAACACACTTATTGCGTAGATTCCAAAACGACTCATTGTTCCCCCAGTACGGGCGCAGAATGCCCCTTGATTGCGCCCGGCATTTTGCGGCGCTTGCGCGCCCTTCCGCCTGAACCCAGCCTCAGGAAACCCTTATCTTTGTCCGATAAACCCTCATCGAAAAATTCTCCCCGCGCTAGAGGAAAAATTACCCTGTTTTCTGAGGTTTACCGGAGAATTTACAGAGCTAAGCCAGTATGCTTATGGTGTCGTATGGAGCAGGAGGGGAATGCGTTTTTGGTCGGGCAAAACCTTGAAGCACTGCCACTTACGCGTTTTGACCGATTTGTGATCGTGGTTTTCCGCTTACTCGGGCGGGAGAGTTTCGCGCGGTTCAAATCTCGGCAGCCACGCCCTATACACGGAATTTATTTCGTTCTACTACGGGTGTTCCGTGCTCGTTGCGGTGCTCGAGGCCGTAGCCGGCTTGGTACTACTGGTCGCCGCTTTCGGAGAAGCCTTAGCCCCAGAATCAGCAGGGGCTGTTCCCGTTGCGGCTCCCGCCTCCGCCGCAGCCGCTACCGGAGCGCCCTGAGCTTTCCAGTCGACCTGTGTAGCAGCATTTCCGACTACGCCCTTTTGTACGTCTTTGGCCACGTCCTGCTTCACAGCCCGATCGGCTTCCTTGGCTGCTTGGTGTGTGCCATCGCCCAACTCGACCACGCGCACACGCACGGGCTTCACACCGAACTTCTTGCACGCGGCGGCACTGGGCACGTAGATGTCGAGCTTCCGGCCTTCGATCTTATCGCCGGTGTCCGCCACCACGTATTCGCCCGAGTAGATTCCGGCGTGCCTGATCTTGATGCGGCTGCCGATCGGCAAAACCGCTGGATCCGCCGCCACGACGTGCCTGTGGGCATATTGTCCGGAAGCCGTGATCCCGTGCTGGGCATAAGCTGTTGCGATATAAGTTCCGTTCAAGCGCGGCCCCGCTGCCATCAGCGTTGTCGCCGTCAATAAGAACAATAAGTTGTACTTAGTCAAAGGCTTCACGCCAGTTAGATCGCACATACCCCTATAACTACATCAACTGAAGATAGGTTCCCAGTACCAGGGCGTTTCTGTAAGGCGCTTCACGCCGTCCTTGCCGTCCCGGCGAACTGCGCGCTCCATACCTCCAAGCCGGCTCTCGCCTACTCGGCTCGCAAGGCCGAAACAAGATCCACTCCCGCGGCCCGTCGAGAGGGGACGTAGCACGCGAGCAGACCGACCGCAATCACGAGCCCCGCTACGCTCCCAAACGTAATTGGGTCGGTTGCGCTGACGCCAATTACTACCCTGTGCAAAACCCCTCGCAGACCGATCGCTCCCACAATGCCGATCGCAACTCCGCACGAGATGAGTGCCAATCCCTGCCCCATCACCATGCCGAGAACTTCGGCTCTGCTTGCACCGAGACTCAACCGAATGCCGATGTCGCGAGTCCTCGTACTGACGGAGTATGAAATCACACCATAGATCCCAATGGCCGCCAGGAGCAATCCCGTCACGCCAAATGCGGCGGCAGCTTCCGTGCCCACCCGCAATGGACCGAATACGTAGCTGTCGCGGACCAGATGCTCTAACGTCATGACTCCGTACACAGGCAACTCCGGGTCGATGACCCGCAGCGCCTCGCGTACCTCAGTCATCACTGCGCTTTGTGAGCCCCTGGACTGGACCACTAAAGATCCTGAATTGGAAAAATGTTGCGCAAGCGGAACGAAATAGTACGGGCGGCGAGCTTCCGAGAGTGAAAAGTACGTTCCGGTTTCGACCACTCCCACGATTTGCCGCATTTCTCCGTCAGTTCCAATTCGAAGCCTCCGTCCAATAGCGGATTTACGCGGCCACAAGCGATCCGCCAGAGCTTGGTTCACTACTACGACTGGATTGCTGTTTTCATCGTCCTTTTCTGAGAAATCGCGGCCGCTCAGAAGCCTCGTGCCCATCGTGCTGAAATACTGCGGTCCGACGGCGTTCCACATGACTGGCCGCGCGGGGTTCTTTTTGTTGGGAGCCTCCTCCTCACGGAAAACTTTGCTGGATGCGAATCCGCCGAAGGGCAACCACTGGACAAAAGCAACTTGCTCCACACCCGGCAGCGTTCTGACACGCTCGACCATTCGCCTCAACTCCACCTTCGCGCGGGCATCGCTGTAGTTCTGGCGTCCGAGGTTGAACGAGAAAACCTGACGATTATCCAGTTGGTAGCCAAGGTTGATTTGATTTGAATTGGCCAGGCCGCGTACGAACAGCCCCGAGCAGATCAAGAGCACCACCGACACGGTCACCTGTGCCACCACCAGAATCCGGCTGAAGCGCAGCTTCGCCGAACTGGGCGTGCCGGTCGATTGCTTAATCACTTGATTCAAATCCCAACCAGCAACTTGAATGGCCGGAACCGTCCCGCAGATGAGTGCAGTCAAAAGCGCCACTGCCATGGTAAATAGCAATACCCGGCCGTCGAAGGCGTAGTCGCTTCGACAGCGGAAATCGACCCCCGGCTGGTACGACGACAACAGGTTGGTTATCCACGAAGAGATCAGCACGCCAGCCACGAACCCTACTGCCGCCAGAATCAAACTCTCGCCATAGAGCAGCGAGATCAAATGCCTCCGGCTCGCGCCGAGTGCTACTCGAATCGCCAGTTCCCGGTTGCGGTTGAAGGTTCGCACCAAAAGTAGATTCGCAATGTTCGCGCAGGCGATGAGCAACACCATAAACACCAGCGCGAAACCCGACGCCATCATCGCTCTGATCATGGCTGTCGCTGACGGGTCCGGCCTCGCATCCGGCTCGCGCATGACCACTGGACGCACTCCGCGGTTTGTATCGGGGTATTCACGCTCCAGATTTTTCGCGAGCGCCGCCGCGGCCGACTGAGCCTGTCCCACACTCACGCCCGGGTTCAGGCGAGCCAAAACATGAAAAGCGTCGTTGTCGCGAAGATCTGTATTCAATAGCAGGCCGGGCGCTTTCACGGGCACGAACCCGTCCGTATCGAGATAAGAAATGCTCCCGTGAAAGGTTTCTGCGGTCACTCCTACGACCGTGAACGCTTGACCGTTCAACCGCACATTCGAGCCGAGTATCGAAACATCGCTGCCGAACGTACCGGTCCAGGTGGAATAGCTCAAAACCAAAAGTGGATTGCGCTCCTCGCTTTCACCGAAAAGTCGCCCCTTCGAAGCCTTCACGCCCAGTACTGAAAAATAGTTGCCGCTCACTGCCTCTAACCACATGCGATCGGTAATCGAGCCACGATGAACGCTGCCCACGGTGAGCTGACAAGCCGCCGCATCCTCAAACACCGAAAGTTTGCGGTAATCGCGGTAATCGGGATAAGAGACGTTCAGAAACTCCGCTTGATTGTTTTGAACGGCAATCACGACCAGTTTGCCGGAATCTCATTCCGTTCAGGAAACTGAAAATCGTCGTATTAACGCCGATTCCGAGGCCGAGCGTCGCAGCTGCTACCGCAACAAACACCGGGCTCTTCGCCAATGACCTTGCCGAATATGTAAGCGCCCGGAGCTCGATCGACATGGCCCTTCATAGTCGCAGATTTCGGGCCATGCCACTTTGCCCCACAACTCTATGGCTTAAAAGCTTTAATCCGCCGACCGGCAGTCAAGTCCACTGTTCAGATTCGAGAATTCTGCCCCGATTTCGTAGCACCAGGTGATGCACGTCTACTCAAGCACTGCCATTAGGCATAATAAGGACGGGTCAGGAGCGTACGAATGAAAGCCAAAAAAGCCCTCAAACGGCTGAACAAAATCGAAGCGTTGTTGTCGAGTGTCATTGAGCAGTTTCCAGCGAGTAACAACGGTTTCGGAGAGTTGCTCGATTCGGCAAAGACGGCGGTTGTTCGTGCGAAGAAGACAGTGAATTCTCAATCGCCGACGGCCAGCGCCAGGAAATCGGCAGTCAAGCCGGAAACGCCGCAGCGAAGACGTTTGAGTGCCGATGGCCGGAAACGGATTTCTCTTGCCGCTAAGAAGCGCTGGGCCTTGGCCAAGCGTAAGGGCATGAACGCTGTGACCGGACGGCCGTTGAGTAAGACCGCCTGAGTCATCCCGCAGCTTCCGCGCGTCGAAGCGCTCGAGAGCAATCTCTGGTATGCGGATCGCTGCCATCTACGATATTCACGCGAACCTCCCCGCGCTCGAGCCCGTACTCCAGGAAATTCGGCGAGTGGAAGTAGACCGAGTCGTGGTCGGGGGCGATGTGCTTCCGGGTCCCATGCCGCGTGAAACGATCGCCTGTTTGCTCGATTTCGAAATTCCCCTGGAGTTCATTCAAGGCAACGGTGACCGGGAGGTGCTTGCGAGCATGAGAGGCGAAGAAACGAGTCTCCCGGAACAATTTCGAGACGTCATCCGCTGGGTGGCGCGGCAGCTTCAACCGGAAGACGAACAGTTGCTGGCCAGTTGGCCCGCAAGCGTTCGCCTCCAGGTTCCCGGATGCGGCGAGGTGCTGTTTTGCCACGCCACGCCTCGAAACGACACCGAGATATTTACCCGCCTCACGCCGGAAGAACGCCTCTTACCCGTCTTTGAAGGAGTCAAGGTACCGCTTGTTATCTGCGGCCACACCCACATGCAATTTGACCGTATGGTCGGAAGTATTCGAATTGTGAATGCAGGCAGCGTGGGAATGCCGTTTGGCGAACCAGGAGCCTATTGGCTTTTACTTGGGCCCGACGTTCAGCTTCGCCATACGCCTTACGATCTCGCGAAAGCTGCTGAGCGCATCGGACAAACGAAGTATCCGCAGGCTCACGATTTTGCGCTCCGCAACATCCTCCAACCGCCTTCCGAGGCAGAAACACTCCAAGCCTTTACCCGAGCGGAAGCGGCCCCCAAAAATGTGGAGTCGTAGCCTGAAGGTGTGGGCGATCAACGCAGAATGGGTCGCGACTTTCTTTGGTTGCGTGCTGCGCGGCGTCCTGCCGGTCCCCGTCGACGTGACCAGCGCGAGCAATTTCGTCGAGCGCGTCGAGCGTGAGGTATCGCCGAAGCTGATCGCCGGCGATCGGGATAAATTATCCGTGCTCCGCTCCGCCGTCCCGCTGCTTTTCTTCGAACGCCTCAAACGACCTCGCGGAGTATCGTAATGCGCGGAGTTCAATCGACATGGCCCTTCATAGTCGCAGGTTTCATGCCATGCAGCCTCGCCAATAACTGTATGGCTTGAAAGGTTAATTCACCAAGCCTTTGTCGAGCCCGCTGTCCAGATTCGAGAAAAGCTGCTCCGCTTTCGTCGCATCCGCTCCAGGAAGATAATAGCTGAAGCGTGCTCTGGCACTTTGTTCTCGAATCGCTCGCTTATTTTGTGGCGTTTCGGCTGTATCTTTGGGAGCGCCGAAATCAGGGCGATTTCCTGCAGGCAGGGACGCGCTGGACCATCGTCGTCGCCGCCCTGCTTGGTGCAGCGGCGGGATCGAAAGTGCTCTATTGGCTCGAAGATCCGGTGCGGACCGTTCATCAATGGAATAACCTCGCTTACTTGATGGCGGGAAAAACAGTGATTGGCGCACTGCTCGGTGGAACTGCCGCTGTAGAAGCCACAAAATTGCGACTTGACATTCGCGACCGCACGGGCGATCTCTTCGCTATTCCGCTCGCTGCAGGAATTGCGATTGGACGGCTGGGGTGCTTCTTTGCTGGAACAGCCGATGGCACCTTTGGCGTCGCTACCAATCTGCCGTGGGGCGTGAATTTCGGAGACGGCGTTTATCGCCATCCGGTGCAGTTGTACGAAAGCGCCGTGATGCTCGTGCTCTTGTTCGTGCTTCGTCAGATCCAGTCGCCTCACTTTGAGCGGGGAGATAGGTTCCGGGTCTTTTTGGTTGCTTATTTCGCGTGGCGGCTGCTCATCGACTTTTTAAAACCAGGCATCCCGTTGGCCGGGCTGACAACACTGCAGTGGGCTTGTGTTGCAGCGCTGTTATGGTATGCCGGCGATCTGTGGCGATTGTTGTCGACTCATCTCCACTTGGAGGCTCGGGTCGATGCCTGATCGAATTCGCCCCTATCTCTTCTATGACACCGCCATTTCCATATGCTCGACGTGTTATCGCCGGGCCGAAGGAAAGATCGTCTTCGAGAACGGCTCAGTTTATCTGCTGAAGCGCTGCTCTGTTCATGGAAGCGAGCGCGTGTTGATGGCCGATGACGTCGAATATTACCGGCGCTGCCGGGAGGTGTTCCTGAAGGCACCCGAGATGCCAACCCGCTATAACACCCCCGTCCGCTGGGGCTGCCCCTACGATTGCGGACTGTGCTCTGACCATGAGCAGCATTCGTGTCTCACCCTGGTCGAGATTACGGATCATTGCAATCTGCACTGTCCGATCTGCTACGCCTCAAGCGGCCCCGCGCGGCATCAATACCGCCCTCTCGATCAGATCGAGCGCATGCTCGATCGCATCGTGGCGAACGAGGGGCGCCCCGACGTGGTGCAGATTTCCGGCGGTGAACCGACACTCCATCCCGAGCTGTTCCGTATTCTGGATCTCGCCAAGCAACGCCCGATTCAGCACCTGATGGTGAACACAAACGGAATTCGCATTGCACGGGAAGACGGATTCGCGGAGCGCTTAGCCGAATATATGCCGGGCTTCGAGTTGTACCTGCAGTTCGACTCTTTCGAGGCCAAAACGCTTCAAGAGTTGCGCGGCGCCGATCTTACAACCATACGCATGCAAGCTATCGAGAAGCTCAACCGGCTCGGCCTGTCTACATCGCTGGTCGTGACGCTCAAGCGTGGCGCAAACGACCATGAAATTGGGCGAATTATCGATTGGAGTCTGGAGCAACCGTGCGTGCGAGGCGTTGTGTTGCAACCCATACAGGCGGCGGGCCGTTTTGAGAACTTCAATCCCGCGCTGGACCGGCTGACGCTAACGGAAGTTCGGCGAAAGATTTTGGAGCAGACGAAAGTCTTTCGCGCTGAAGATATTGTTCCAGTGCCTTGCCATCCCGATTCATTGGCGATGGCGTATGCGCTGAAGCTGGATGGCGGTGTGGTGCCGCTCACCGGAATGATCGATCCCAGGCTTTTGATTGAAGGCGGACGAAACACGATCGTCTTTGAGGCGGACGACAGCGTGCAGAAGCAATTATTTCGACTGTTCTCGACCAATCATTCGCCTGTCTCGAGTGCGTGCACTCTGAGCGATCTGCTGTGCTGCATTCCGCGCGTCGCTGTGCCAAAGAACATCGGCTATACCAATGTATTTCGCGTGATCGTCATGCAGTTCATCGACGCCTGGGCTTTCGACGTGCGGAGCATCAAGAAAACGTGTGTCCACATCGCTCACCCGGACGGAAAGCGGATTATCCCGTTCGATACCTACAACCTCTTTTATCGCGATGATCTGGAGAGAACCGTTCTCGAGCCGCTCCGGCAGGAGCGCGAAGCGCGGGTTCCGATCAGCGCTGGAGAGTTGACGCAAATCGTTTAACCGAGCATCCTTTGCCCCAGTCGACCCAGCCTCCGCAAGTGCCTAAACGACGCCCCAAAGATAGCGTTGGCCGAGGAGTCGGATTCGCAATCGTTTGTCAGGTCTGTTGTATCTTTGCGGGCTTTTGCGTGCTCGCTATCGCTCGACGTCCTTCCCCCTTGCTCACCGCCTGGGGATTGGCACAACTGATCGTGCTGGTCCCACTCTTTATCGCGCAGAGGAAGGGACACCCACTCACCGCCAAGGGCATTCTCATTGCCGGATCGGTTGGATTTCTGCTCAATGCCGGCTGTGATGCACTTCTGCGAATACAGCCTGGGTAAACCCGCGTTATCTGTGTCAGCGTTGTCTTCCGTAGTAACATTTACAGGTCAGGAGCGCGCGAGTGAAAGCTAAAAGCCCTCAAACGGCTGAACAAAATTGAAGGGTTGTTATCGAACGTCATTGAGCAGTTTCCAGTGAGCGATAACGGTTTCGGAGAGTTGCTCGATTCGGCAAAGAGAGCCGTCGTTCGTGCCAAGAAGACAGTGAATTCTCAATTGTCTGCTAGTACCGCCAAGAAAACGGCAGTAAAACGCGCAGCCCCGCAGCAAAGGCGTTTGAGCGCAGATGGCCGGAAGAGAATCTCTCTTGCGGCCAAAAAAGCGCTGGGTCACAGCCAAGCGCAAGGGCATGAACGCCGTGACAGGGCGGCCATTAAGTAAGACGGCCTGAGTACATCGCGCGGCCTTCACGCGGCAAACCCCGACTTCCATTCCATAAACCGACCGGGCACGCCAACTTGAGGGCGTAGCCTGAAGGTGTGGGCGATCAACGCAGCTCTCTCGCTTCACTACTCGACGACTTCGAGCGCAACGCCAACCAGACTGCGATCGTCGCCCAGCGCGGGGTGCGGCGGCGGAAGACAACTTACGGAGAATTGTCAAATCTCGCTCACCGGTTCGCCGCTGATCTCACTCATCGCGGAATTGTCAAAGGCGATCGCGTCCTGATCTGGGGCGAGAACAGCGCAGAATGGGTCGCGACTTTCTTTGGTTGCGTGCTGCGCGGGGTCCTGCCGGTCCCCGTCGACGTGGCTAGCGCGAGCAATTTCGTCGAGCGCGTCGAGCGTGAGGTGTCGCCGAAGCTAATCGCCGGCGATCGGGATAAATTATCCGCGCTCCGCTCCGCCGTCCCGCTGCTTTTCTTCGAACGCCTCAAACAAACCATCTCCACCGGCACTGCTGCTGCGGACACCAACCTGCAGGAAACGGATGCGCTCCAGATTGTTTTCACCTCCGGCACCACGGGCGATCCGAAAGGTGTTGTTCATACGCACAAGAATGTACTCGCAAGCCTCAGGCCCATCGAATCGGAGATGCAGAAATATCTCAAGTACGAATGGCTCGTGCATCCCATTCGGATTCTCCACACGTTGCCCTTGAGCCACGTGTTCGGGCAGTTTATGGGGCTGTGGATACCGCCGCTCATGCGTGCCGAAGTGCACTACCAATCGCGGCTCGTTGCGGCAGATCTCCTCGAACGCATCCATAAAGAGCGCATTTCCGTACTTGCGGCCGTGCCGCGCGTTTTGGAACTCCTCGAGCATTACTTACAAGAACGCTTTCCAGGTCTTGCTGCGCGACTCGCCCGCGCTAATCGCATGAAAGCGTGGCAGCGCTGGTGGCATTTTCGCGATATCCATCGTCTCTTCGGCCTCAAGTTCTGGGCCTTTGTGTGCGGTGGAGCCTCGCTGCCCCCCGCGCGCGAGCAATTTTGGAACGCTCTCGGATTCGTTGTCATTCAGGGCTATGGCATGACCGAGACGACCGCTCTCGTGAGCTTGAATCATCCGTTCCGCGCGGCGCAAGGAACCATAGGCCAGGTATTGCCCGGGCGCGAGGTGCGGTTAAGGGCCGACGGCGAGGTGCTGGTACGCGGCGACACTATTTCGAACGCCACGTGGCAGGGTGGCCAGCTTTGTCAGCAGGATTCCGAATGGCTCGCGACTGGTGATTTGGCCGAGTTTGATGAAAGCGGTAATCTGCGCTTTCGCGGCCGCAAGAAGGATGTCATTGTCACCTCTTCCGGGCTCAACATTTATCCCGAAGATGTCGAAGCCGCGCTCAACCGGCAAGCAGGAGTCAAAGCGTGCGCTGTTATCGAAACCTCCACGGCGCATGGGCCTGAGCCACTCGCCGCGCTGGTCACGAACACCCAAGCTGAGGCAAGCTCCGCCGTCGTTGCGGCTAATCGAGAGCTGGCCGATTTCCAACAAATCCAGCGCTGGATCCTTTGGCCGGAACCCGATCTGCCTCGCACTTCAACCGGCAAAGTGCTGCGGCGCGAGGTGGCGCGTAAAATTGCCGCCGGCGAAGTTGGGGGCGGTGAATTGCGCGATGCCCAGCCCGAACTGAATCTCGACAGTCTCGGCCGCGTCGAATTGCAAGCGCGCCTCGAACAGCAATACGGTATTTCACTCGACGACACCGCCTTCGAACAAGTGAAGACAGGCGAGGATGTTCGGAAGCTCATCACCCAAGCGCCTACCGCCCCGCTTGACCGGCCGGCGCGTCTGGAACACCGTTACCCGCATTGGCCATGGAATCCTGTCATGCAGGCAATTCGCGGCGTATTCCTCGAAGCGATAGCGATGCCTCTCGTGCGTTTTCTTGCCAAGCCGCGCCGCACCAGCGGGGTTCACGATTGGCCGTCCTCGCCGCTGTTGATCGTGTGCAACCATGTGACCTCTTACGATGCCGCCTTTATCCTCTATATACTCCCCGGGCGTATTCGCCGCCGGGTAGCGATCGCCATGTCGGGCGAGATGATTCTCGATTGGAGGCGTGCCCGCAACCAGGGACACTGGTTTCTAAATTTGGTCGCGCCGATTGAATATTGGCTCGTTACAGCGCTTTTCAATGTCTTCCCGCTGCCGCAATTAGGCGGATTTCGCCGCAGCTTTCGGCACGCCGGAGAAGCCATCGATCGCGGCTACAGCCTGATCGTCTTTCCCGAGGGCCGCCGCTCCGACGACGAAACACCGCAACGGTTCAAATCAGGCGCAGGCCTGCTCTGGAAGGAACTCGGCACGCCCGCTCTGCCGGTGCGCCTGCGTGGCCTCGGCGAAATCAAGGCGCAACATGCGCGCTGGTTCCGCACTGGCCGTATCTCTGTCTCAACAGGCGAGATTCTTGCGCTCGATTCCAGCAAATCGCCGGAAGAGCTGACAGAAATTCTGCGGCACGCAGTTTTCGCTACCGAGGCGCACCACGATGAAATGGCCGAAGCAGCTCCCGTGCGATCCCAGTGAAGAATGGTCCGCCGAATATGCCGATGGCTAATATGCCGCCGAAGAACGCCATCGCTTCATAGCTCTCGCGGCCTTGCCGCTGCCAATAGACATCGCTCAAGTTGAGCCATAGCGCGAACTCATCCAGGATTAAAGCGGCTGCCACGCCGTACAACATCGAAGTAAGCCGACCAATCCAACGCGACGATGTGGGCGCCCCGGTGCCGATCTCCATGAGCCAGCTGTAGCCAACCAGCAGCAACAGCAAAATCCCCCAAAAAAAATGGTGAATGTGCCTGCCATGCATCTCGACGTTGTGAAACGGCCCAATATTGTTGTGGATGGCAATGGTGATCCCACGTATCACGGCGACCGCAATGAAGAACCCCACCGAGGCCAGGAACAAGCGCTCGCGCCGGCTCTCTGCCAGGTGCCGATGATAGATGGCGCGCAGGCCCGTTCCGTAAACCAGAAGCGCCAGAATGGCCAGAATCCCGCCGATGATCAGCGGAGCGACCCAGAAACTTCGATGTGTCCAGGGCATCGGTTGTCATTGTAGGGCAGCGCGGGATCTCATCGCGCTAAGGCCCTCACCAAACCTTCTATGCTATGCACACTCGCCTCGCTCGCGACTTCAAGGCCGTGCTTGCGCACCGTATCGCTTGTGATCGGCCCGATAGTTGCGATCTTCACATCCCGCAATGCATTCGCTTCGACAAGACGAACCAGATTGTCGACCGCCGACGAACTCGCAAATGTCACCCAATCCGGATAGGGATCCTGAAAGATGACCGCGGCGCTCTCTCGAGCTTCAAGCGGCAGCACGGTGCGGTACGCTTCCACCACGGTGACTTGCGCGCCTCGCTTTCGCAGTTCTCGTGCGACCACATCGCGCGTGGCGGCGCCACTCGGGATAAGGATGCGGCGCCGGTTCAATTCTTCCGCCTTAAAAGCGTCCACTAAAGACTCCGCCACATATTTATCGGGCGTAATGCGAACCGTGAAGCCCTGCTTTTCGGCGGCTTTGCACGTCGCTGCCCCGACGGTAGCCACAGAAGCTTTGCACACTCGCGCGGGATGCGGCAACTCGGCGGCAAAAGCACGAATCGCGTTCGCACTCGTGAAGAGGATCCAGTCATAGTCGTCCGCCTGGGCGGCCGCTTCCCGCAGAGGCGCCGGATTTTCAGGCGGCTCAATTCTGATTACGGGCAGCAGAATTACTTCTGCTCCGAGATCGCGTAGTGGGCGGGCGAGTTCTTCGGCCTCTTCAGCAGCGCGCGTGACCACGATGCGAACGCCTGCGAGCGCGGGCATCTATTTGCTCTCGCTCAGTATTTTTGAAGCCCCGCGACGTAGAAGCTCTGCGGCGACCGCTTGTCCCGCCTCCTCCGGACGGCTCGGAACTCCTTCGGCCGTCGCCCTTAGAAAACGTTTTCCATCAGGCGAGATCACGAGCGCAGTTACTTGCAGGACGCCGTCGATAATCTGCGCAAACACCCCGACCGGCAGCTCGCAACCGCCCCCCAGCGCCGCCGAGGCCATCCGCTCACAACCGACAGCCTGGCGGCTCGGCTCGTGGTTCAATTCCGCGCAAATGTCACGGACCGGATCGCTGTCCCGCGTCTCGATGGCGAGCGCACCCTGCCCAGGTGCGGGACACATCTGGTCAGTCGAGAAAATCTCTGCAATGTCGTGTTCGAGGCCAAGCCGGCGCAAGCCTGCCACGGCCAGGACAATGGCATCGTATTGCCCCTCTTTCAGTTTGCGAAGGCGCGTATCCACGTTGCCGCGAATCGTCGCAATCTCGAGATCCGGCCGCAGTAGAAGAAGCTGGGCCGCGCGCCGTCCTGAACTCGTACCGACTCGGCGCTGCTGCGGCAGATCATTCAAGCGTCGACCCACGATCGCATCGCGCGGATCTTCCCGTTCCGGTATCGCCGCAATCGTGAGCCCCGCCGGGATCTCGGCGGGCAGATCCTTTAGACTGTGTACCGCCACATCGATGGCGCCCGCCAGCAGCGCTTCTTCGATCTCTTTCGTGAATAGGCCTTTCCCGCCCGCCTGCACGCCGCTTCTCTCCGGCGAGGCCACGGTTTGGAGGTGATCCCCCGTAGTTTTGATAACCTCGATCCGGCTCGTCACTCCGAGACGCTCGAGCTCGGAAGCGACATGGCGCGCCTGCCAGAGCGCCAATTGCGAGCCACGCGATCCGATCGTCAGTGTCTTAACTAACGATGCGCTCCGAGCCATACCGCTAGCGCTAGCGCTCGCGCAAGCGGAAGATCCGTCGAACCGCGCTGATCAGCTCACGCTCGCGGCCTTCTTCGCCTGTCGATTGCTCGGCTGCATGGCGCCTCATCTCCGATATCGGGCCGTGAGCAATCTTGTGAACAATGCCTCGGGTCAGGGCCTCTATGGCCCGGTCCTGCTCTGGCGTCAACCGACCCAAACGGCCTCGATAGCGCTCCAGCACTTCCTGTCGAATCGCCTCGAGCTGCTCTTGCAAGCTCAGAATGGTTGGCGTGACGTCACGTTCGCGCAAGCGCGCTTCGAGGCGCAGCACCTCTTCCGTTACGATGCCCTCCGCCTGCTGCGCCACTTCGTATCTCGCTTGCAGGTTGCGTTCGGCGAGGCGCTGGAGATCGTCGATGTCATACAGGAACGCGTGCTCCATGCTGTTGACTTCTGGATCGATATTTCGCGGGACCGCAATATCGATCAGAAACATGGGCTGATTCTTGCGCGCCTCAATCGCTTTGCGGACAAGCTCGCGCGTTAGAACATACTCAGGCGCGGCGCAGGACGCGATCACAATGTCGACATCGGCGAGACGCTGCGGGAAAGCGTCGAAAGGCACAATTTCGCCGCGAAACAGGCGCGCGAGTTCCCCAGCACGCTCCGTGGTGCGGTTCGTGATCAGAATCTCCGCGGCTCCGGCGCGCAGCAGGTGGCGGGCAGTTCCCTCCGACATCTTCCCGGCGCCAATAATCATGACGCGTTTGTTATGCAGCGAACCGAAGATTTCGCGGGCCAGCTCCACGGCCGCATAGCTGACCGATACCGCGCTCTGCCCAATCTCGGTTTCGGAACGAATGCGCTTCGCCACGCTGAAAGCGCGCGTCAGCACCGCATCGAGTACCCTGCCGATGGTGCCGTGATCGCGCGCCTGCGCATACGCCTCTTTGAGCTGTCCGAGAATCTGCGGCTCTCCGACAATCATCGAATCGAGGCTCGATGCGACGCGGAACAGATGGCGGATGACCTCCGCTTCTTCGAAAAGGTAAAAATGCGGGCGAATCGCCTCCACCGTAAGCCCGTTACGCCCGGTGACCATTGTTTCGAGCAGCGAGTCGATCGCAACGTTTTCGCCCAAGGCCGCCGTCACCTCCACCCGGTTGCAAGTCGAAAGGATCAGCGCTTCCTTGGCGCCTCGCGTCTGCATGTCAAGCAGTGCAGCCGGAATGTCCTCGGCGCGAAAGGCAAGCTTTTCACGCACCTCGACTGGCGCAGTGCGATGATTGATGCCCGCCAGTGCCAGCTTCATTGCGGCCACAGACTCCTGACCCCCACGTGAGTCGCCCAGGTGATGATAGAGCAGCCGAGAACGCTGACCGCGAGCCACGCAATGCGGCGCCCGCGCCAGCCCGCGGACACGCGCAGGAAGATCATGGCCAGGTAGAACGCCCACGTGAAGAGAAAAAACGCGATCTTCGGATCGACGATCCACCGAGTGCCGCTCTCAATGAAGGCCCAAATCACCCCCGTGACGGTCCCGATCGTGATGAACACAAATCCCGCATTCATGGATTGCGTGATGACGCGATCGAGAGTGGCTAGCGGCGGCAAGCGGTTTGCCGAGGGCGTCACGTTCTTGCGCTTGAGCTGCCGTTCTTGCAGCAAATAATAAACGGAAGCCACCGCTGACAGGATCAGCGCCGCGTAGCCAATTAGCACGGTCGAGATGTGAATAATCAGCCAAATATTCCGCACTTGGGTGTTGCTCCAGGTCGGCACCGGAAACTCGGTTGCGCCGATCAACGTCATGAAGAACACCAGGGGAAACAGGCACACGCCGAAAATCGCGATTCGATAGTACGTGTAGGCCAGCAGGAAAAGAACAGCAATCAGAAAAGCGCAAAGAGAGCTGGTCTCGTAGAAATTATTGAGGGGCAGGTGGCCGGTTTCCGCGCGCAATTCGACGATGGAAACGAGGTGAAAGACCGCTCCCGCGCCAAACGCGATCAGCGCCGGCGTAAACAGCTTGGTGCTCTTCCGGAAAAGATAGATCAGCGCGTACAGCAATCCGCACGAGTACAAGGCGGCGGCCGTCCGCAGCCAGACAACACTCATAGCGGGGGCTCTCTCTCAGTATAGAAGCCGCAAAATCGCCCCTCCGAAACTCCGCTCCGCTGCGGCTATTCGATCATCGAAGGAATAGCCGGTGGTGCTTTAACACCGGCCCATCCTCATATACGGGAAAGGAGTTAAACAGAACTTCATGAGCGAATCTTTAAGAGGTAAACGGGCGCTGGTAACAGGCGGTTCGAAAGGCATCGGCTTGGCGGTCGCTCGCGCCCTTGTTGCGGAAGGCGCGCACGTGGTTATTTGCGCGCGCGACAGCAAGCAGCTCGAACACGCGATAGGCGATCTCCGTAACAGCCCCGGGGGTGGTAAGGCCGAGGGCCGCAGCGCGGACGTCAGCAGCAGCGAACAGGTGACGGCGCTGTTTCAATTTGCCGACCAACAACTCGGCGGCCTGGACATTCTGGTCAACAACGCTGGGGTGGGCGTGTTTCGAGCCACTGGCGAACTGACCGTCGAAGAATGGGATCGCGTGATTGGCACCAACCTTTCTGGTGCCTTTTACTGCAGCCGCGAGGCGCTCGAGCGCTTTTATAAGGCTAGAGGCGGATCGATCATCAATATCAGCAGCTTGGCGGGTAAGAATCCGTTCACGGGCGGCGCTGCTTACAACGCTTCAAAATTCGGGCTTAACGGGTTGAGTGAGGCCAGCATGCTCGATCACCGCTATGACAAGGTGCGGGTGAGTTACATTCTGCCCGGCAGCGTGGATACCGAGTTTTCGGGTCAGGATGCGAGCGAGCGCTCCGACTGGAAGATCGCGCCCGAAGATATTGCCGCGATCGTTTTGCAGATCCTGCGCATGCCGGACAGGACGCTAATCAGTCGAGTTGAGGTGAGACCTTCTCGTCCCGAAAAGAACTAAGTCAGAAAAGCCCGAGGACTACATGGTCCTTCAACTATTCATGAAGAACAAGCCGTCTGACGATGAAAGGGTATATGAAGCAGGCCGTGATCGTTTGGCACGTGTCTTGCTCCATCTCAGGCGAAGCCAAAACACAAAAGAGCCTGGGATCGGGAGCTCGAAAGCCAAGTGGAGATCTCCGGCGGGATGAGTAGAAGGAAGGACCAAACGGTTATGAGCCGGCTACGAAAAGTACTCGATCCGACCCGCACAGGTAAAGCTGCCGAGTCACTCGAAAAGACGCTACTGAAGCTGATCGTCGGGCAGGACGAAGCGATCGACCAGATCGTCAACATCTATCAGATGCACCTAACTGGTCTGTCCGCGCCGGGGCGCCCGGTTGGCAACTTCCTCTTTTTAGGGCCTACCGGCTCCGGAAAGACACGGACGGTCGAAGCGACCGCTGAGGCCCTGCTGCACAATCCGCGTGCTGTGATCAAGATCGATTGCGCCGAGTTTCAGCACAGTCACGAGATCGCTAAGCTGATCGGCTCGCCGCCGGGCTACTTAGGGCATCGTGAGACGCACCCGCTGCTCAGCCAGGAAGTCATCAATCAGCATCACACCGATTCGATGAAGCTGAGCTTCATCCTATTCGATGAGATCGAAAAGGCCAGCGATGCGCTTTGGAACCTTCTGTTAGGCATTCTCGACAAAGCGACTCTCACGCTGGGCGACAACCGCAAGGTCGATTTCTCCCGGGCCATGATCTTCATGACCAGCAACCTGGGGGCAAGCGAGATGAGCTCGCTGCTCAACCCGAAGCTGGGCTTCCAGAAGAATGTAAATGAAGGACAAACGCCCTCGACCGAGGAACTCTCGAAGAAGATGTCGCGGAGCGGGGTCGAAGCAGCACGGCGGAAGTTTACGCCCGAGTTCATGAACCGCATCGACAAAGTGGTGGTATTTAAGCCTCTTGGCGAACCCGAACTGCGGCGCATTCTCGATCTCGAACTGGGCCAGGTACAGCAGCGCGTGCTGCTCTCCCCGGTAGAAAAGCAGTTCGTGTTTACCGTATCCGATGCCGGCAAAGACTTTCTACTGACCGAAGGCACCGATGTGAAATACGGCGCCCGGCATCTGAAGCGCGCGATCGAGCGTTTACTGGTGCATCCGCTATCGAATCTGATGGCGACCAACCAGGTAAATGCAGGCGATTGGGTGCAAGCGGACCTCGATACAGATCGTGAGTGCCTGCTGTTTACCAAAGAAGCCGAAGGGCTCGAGATCCACGCGATGGCCAATATGCTCGGAGACAACTTCCGCATGCCAGTGGTCGCGGCAGCAGCTACGGCGCAGCCGGATCTGGTGAAGACTGTGTCGGCCGGCAAATCGTCGAAAAAATAACACCTCCCCTACGGCACGTGACAATTCTTTGTCGCGTGCTGTTCCATTTTAGGTTCCAGATCGGGCAGGAACGCGGTTAGCAGTCCGATGGCGGGCAGGTAAGCGCACACCTTGTAGACAAAACCGATGCTCGTCGCGTCGGCCAATTCACCCAGCAGTGCCGCACCGATACCGCCCATGCCAAAAGCAAATCCAAAGAAGACCCCGGACACGGTTCCGATTTTTCCTGGCATAAGGTCCTGCGCATAGACCAAGATGGCCGAAAAGGCCGACGCGAGAATCAAGCCGATCACTACCGTCAGGACAGCGGTCCACAACAGATTGGCGTGGGGCAGGAGCAGCGTAAACGGAAGGACGCCGAGGATTGAGCACCAGATCACGAGCTTGCGCCCAAACCGGTCCCCGATGGGTCCACCGATGATGGTCCCGGCTGCCGCCGCACCGAGAAACACGAAGAGCAGGAGCTGCGCGGTTCGCACGGACACGTGAAATTTGTCGATCAAGTAGAAGGTGTAGTAGCTGCTCAGGCTGGCCAGATAAAAATACTTCGAAAAAATCAGCGCGACTAGAATGACAAACGCGAACGCGACTTTCTTGGGAGGCAACAGCGCACGATGGCCTTCCTTCTTCGTGCTTTCGTCAGAAAGACCGTTCTTCCGATACCAAACACCAACATTCGTCAAGACGGCGATGCCGAGGAGAGCCGCAAAGGAAAACCACGCGATACTGTGCTGCCCTCGCGGAAGAACGATGAACGCCGCGAGTAGTGGTCCGAGCGCCGAGCCCGCGTTGCCTCCGACTTGAAAGACCGATTGCGCGAGTCCGTGCTGTCCACCGGACGCGAGGCGCGCCACTCGCGAGGATTCGGGGTGAAACACGGATGAACCCATACCTACGAAAGCCGCCCCGATGAGAAGCATCGAAAAGCTCGCGGCGAGCGACAGCAGCACGAGACCGATGAGAGTGAATCCCATTCCGACCGGCAGAGAGTACGGTTGCGGCCGCCGATCGGTGTAAAGGCCCACGAAGGGCTGCAGAAAAGAGGCGACCAACTGATAGGTCAGAGTGATGAGCCCCACCTGTCCGAAGTCGAGATGGAAAGAACTCTTGAGGATGGGATAAATCGCTGGAATCAGCGACTGCACCATGTCGTTCAGAAGATGGCAGAAGCTGATGGCGAGAAGGATCGCGAACATGGTCTTGCCGGCAACATGCGTCCGAGCCTCTGCGTCAATTCCAGTCAGTTTCGTTTCTGTCGACACTCCTTCCAGTGTAAGAAGTAATCTCAAAGCGGCAATTGGCTCGAGCCCATCAACCGTCGATCGATGTGATGAGCGGCCTTGCGGCCCTCGGCGATGGCCCAAACCACGAGCGATTGTCCGCGACGGGCATCGCCGGCTGAGAAAACGCCAGGAACGGAAGTCATGTAGCCGGGATCGGTTTGGACGTTGCCGCGCGCGTCGAGCATGAGCGGAAGTTGCTCGAGCAATCCGTGCCGGACCGGACCGGAGAAGCCGATGGCAATCAGCACCAGTTCGGCAGCGAGGTAGAATTCGCTTCCCGGGATGCGCTCAAAAACCGGCTTGGGACCAACTCGCACGCAATGCAGTTTGTTTACGTTGTGCTGCTCGTCGCCGCTGAAGTGGGTCGCGAGTACGCTCCATTCGCGCACGCCGCCCTCTTCGTGCGCCGCTTCGACGCGCAGTTGCAAGGGCCACAGCGGCCAAGGTGTCGAGTGATGGCGATCCTGCGGAGGCAAGGGATGGATCTGCAACTGGTGTACGGAAGCGGCTTTCTGCCGGTGCGCGGTTCCCAGGCAGTCGGCACCGGTGTCGCCGCCGCCGATGATGATCACGCGTTTTCCTGTGGCCACAATGCCGGGATGCGGCAAGCGGTCGCCAGCGCCGCGCTTGTTCTGCTCGGTGAGATATTCCATGGCGAAATGGATACCCTTCAAGTCGCGCCCGGGAATTTCAAGATCGCGATGCTGCTCGGCACCCGTGGCGAGTAGAACGGCATCGAAGTCCTGCACGAGTTCATGGCCGGTGATATCGAGGCCGACGTTCACGTTATTCCGGAACTCGGTCCCTTCCGTGCGGAGTTGTTCCAAACGGCGATCAACCACGTGCTTTTCGAGCTTGAAATCGGGAATACCGTAACGCAACAGGCCGCCGATGCGATCGTGTTTTTCGAGCACAGTGACGGAGTGGCCGGCTCGATTCAATTGCTGTGCGGCGGCGAGGCCGGCGGGGCCAGATCCCACGATGGCCACACGTTTTCCGGTACGGCGGCGAGGCGGTTCGGGTTGAATCCAACCCTCTTCAAACCCACGATCGACGATGTTCTGCTCCACAGCCTTGATGCTCACGGGCTCGGCATTGATGCCGAGCACGCAAGCCGCTTCGCACGGGGCCGGACAGATGCGGCCGGTGAACTCCGGAAAATTGTTGGTCGCATGCAGCATGCGAAGCGCCTCGCGCCAGCGATTCTTCCACACCAGATCGTTCCAGTCCGGAATGAGGTTGTTGACGGGACAGCCATTCTGGCAAAACGGCACACCGCAATCCATGCAGCGCGCGGCCTGCTGCTGTAGTTTGTGCGCCGGAAAGTCGTGGTAGACCTCAAACCAGTCATTGATTCGCTCGAAGACCGGTCGGCGCTGCGGCGTCTCGCGAGTGTGTTCGAGAAATCCTGTCACTTTGCCCATGCGATCACCTCTTCCGCGTGGGGGATCGGATGAATAGGCGTCTCAATCGGCGTACGGGGTGTTAGGCGGCGGCCAAGCACTCGCTTGTACTCATGCGGAAACACCTTCACAAAATGCCGCAAAGTGTGAGCCCAGTTCTCGAGAAGCGTGCGGCCGAGGGGACTGCCCGTGTACTCTACGTGCTTACGGATGCGTGCTTCCAGGAGCAGGATGTCTTCGCGCTCAAAGAGAGGTTCAAGATCGACACCCGCGCGATTGCATCGAACCCGCACGAATTCGCCCGAAAGATCGAGCACGTAAGCGATGCCGCCACTCATGCCGGCGGCAAAATTCTTTCCCGTGCGGCCCAGCACCAAGACGGTTCCGGCCGTCATGTATTCGCAGGCGTGATCGCCAACGCCTTCGACTACCGCAACTGCGCCGGAATTGCGAACGGCAAAGCGCTCGCCCGCTACGCCGCTGAAATAGGCCTCGCCGCTGGTGGCTCCATAGAGCGCGGTATTGCCGATCACGATGTTTTCTTCAGGCGCGAAGGTGGAATTCTTCGGGGGATAGACCACGATCTTGCCGCCCGAAAGACCTTTGCCCGCGTAATCGTTGCTATCGCCTTCGAGCACGAGCGTGACGCCTTGGGCGAGAAAGGCGCCGAAACTCTGTCCGGCAGATCCGCTGAAGCAGACCCGAATCGTGTCTTCCGGCAGACCTTGCGGGCCATGCCTGCGGGCAATTTCGCCGCTCAGCATGGCGCCGACGGCCCGATGGACGTTGCGAATGGGCGAGTGAAACTCGACGGGGGTACCGTGCTCCATTGCGTCTCTTGCCTTGAGGACGAGGTCGTGATCCAACGCTTCGCCCAATCCGTGCTGTTGCGCGATGAGTTGACGACGACCCACGCGCGCGGGGACTTGCGGGTTGTAAAGGATGCACGAAAAATCGAGACCTTGCGCTTTTGAATGCTCAATCGCGGTGCGCATTTCGAGCATGTCGACGCGTCCGATCATCTCGTCCATGGTGCGGAAGCCGATGGCGGCCATCCATTCGCGAACTTGCTGGGCGATAAAGAAGAAGAAGTTAATGACGTGCTCGGGAGTGCCCTCGAATTTTTTGCGGAGCTCCGGATTTTGCGTGGCGATGCCGACGGGACAGGTATTCAGATGACATTTCCGCATCATGACGCAGCCCATCGCGACCAGTGGGGCCGTCGAGAAGCCGAACTCCTCGGCGCCGAGCAACGCGGCGGCGACGACGTCTCTTCCGGTCTGCAACTTGCCATCGACCTGCACGCGAATGCGGCTGCGCAGGTCGTTCATGACCAACACCTGCTGCGTTTCGGCGAGACCCAGTTCCCACGGAGTGCCCGCATGATGAATCCCAGTAAGCGGCGAAGCCCCGGTGCCGCCATCATGCCCGCTGATGAGGACCACGTCGGCGTGAGCTTTCGAAACGCCCGCGGCTACATTCCCGACGCCCACCTCGGAAACCAGCTTGACTGAGACGCGCGCGGCGGGATTGACGTTCTTCAGGTCGTAAATCAGCTGTGCGAGATCTTCGATTGAGTAGATATCGTGATGCGGCGGCGGCGAAATCAGCCCGACACCGGGAATGGAACGGCGCACACGCGCGATGGTTGCATCCACTTTGTCGCCGGGCAACTGGCCGCCTTCGCCGGGCTTTGCTCCCTGCGCAATCTTGATCTGCAACTCGTCGGCATTGACCAAGTAATGCGCCGTCACGCCGAAGCGACCGGAAGCGACCTGTTTGACTGCACTGCGCTTCGAATCGCCATTGGACAGAACGGCGAAGCGCGTTTCATCTTCACCGCCTTCGCCCGTGTTCGAGCGTCCCCCAATGCGGTTCATGGCGATCGCGAGCGTCTCATGCGCTTCCGCGCTGATGGAACCGAACGACATGGCGCCGGTGGCGAAACGCTTGACGATCTCCCTCGCGGGTTCGATCTCGTCGAGCGGAATGGGATGCGGAAGTTTCTTGAGCTCCATCAATCCGCGCAGCGTACAGAGCTGTTGGTTCTGCTCGTCGATCACCGTCGTGTATTCCTGAAACGTCGCATAACTGGACCGGCGGACCGAGTGCTGGAGCTTGCTCACGGTTAAAGGATTCAGGAGATGATATTCGCCGTTCGCGCGGTATTGATACTTGCCGCCGATGACAAGCTCGGCCTCACATGCGGAAAGCGTGCGGAACGCGAAGCTGTGATTGGTAATGGCTTCTTTCGCCAGAACATCGAGGCCGATGCCCTCGATGCGCGAGGAAGTACCCGTGAAATACCGCTCGACTAATTCCCTATTCAGGCCAATGGCTTCGAATACCTGCGCGCCTTGATAACTTTGCAGCGTTGAGATGCCCATTTTCGAAAAGACCTTCAATAGGCCTTTGTTGACCGCCTTCAGGTAGTTCTTGATGGCAGATTCGGGCGTGACGGGGTTGGGCAAATCGCCGGAGGCCGCCAATTCTTCGATCGTCTCGATGGCGACATAGGGATTGATCGCGCTCGCACCGTAGCCGATTAGAAGAGAAAAGTGGGAAACTTCGCGCGGCTCGCCCGACTCAACGATCAGCGCAACTCCAGTCCGGGTGCGTTCACGCACGAGATGGTTGTGAACGGCGGTAAGCGCCAGCAGACAAGGAATGGGGGCAAATTCCTCGTCGATGCCACGATCAGAGAGGATCAGCAGTGTATATCCGGCCTTGATCGCAAGCGACGCGCGGCGGCAGAGGCTTTCGAGTGCCTTTTTCAGGCTCAATTCGCCTTCGAGAACGCTGAAGGTAGCGGGAAGGGTAGATGCCAAGAGGTCCCCGCGGGAAACGCGCCGCAATTTTTCGAGATCGCGGTTGGTCAGCAGTGGATGGGGCAGCTTCAGCGTGTGGCAGTTTTCGGGCACTTCGGAAAGGATGTTGCGTTCGGTTCCGATGTAGCTGGTGAGCGACATGACCAGTTCTTCACGAATCGGGTCAATGGGTGGGTTGGTGACTTGCGCGAAGAGCTGCTTGAAGTAGTTGAAGAGGGATTGCGGCTTGTCGGACAAACAGGCCAGCGGCGTATCGGTACCCATGGAACCGACTGCCTCTTCGGCGCTCGCGGCCATGGGAGAAATCAGCAGGCGGACGTCTTCGTCGGTATAGCCGAAACAGCGCTGGCGCATCACGAGGGTGCCATGATCGGAGACCTGGATCCGCGAAGGCTCCGGCAATGACTCGAGCGTGATTTGATTGTTCTCGAGCCAGTCACCGTAGGGCCGGCGCGAGGCGAGTTCGTACTTGATCTCCTCGTCGGGAAGGATACGGCGTTGCTCTAAATCGACGAGCAGCATTTTTCCCGGCTGCAAGCGGCCCTTATAGGCGACCTCTTCCGGTTTGAATGGAAGAACGCCGGTCTCAGACGCCATCACCAATAAACCGTCATGCGTGATCAAGTAGCGCGCGGGGCGGAGGCCGTTGCGATCGAGCGTTGCGCCAATCAGACGTCCGTCGGTGAAGGCGACGGCGGCGGGGCCGTCCCAGGGCTCCATCAGCGAGGCGTGATATTCGTAGAAAGCTCGTTTTTCAGCCGGCATAGTGGTATCCGCATCCCACGCTTCGGGAATGAGCATCGCCATGACGTGGGGCAGCGAGCGGCCGGACATTGTCAGCAGCTCGACGGCATTGTCGAGCGCGGCGGAGTCACTGACGCCGGACTGAATGATCGGAAACAGCTTTTCGATGTCGGCGAACAGCGGCGACGCGAGCACGGATTCGCGCGCGTGCATCCAATTGAGATTGCCGCGGATGGTGTTGATCTCGCCGTTGTGGCAGAGATAACGGAACGGATGCGCAAGCTGCCAGGTGGGGAACGTGTTTGTCGAAAAGCGCTGATGAACGAGACAAAGCGCGCTCGTGGTGTCTTGATCGAGGAGTTCGCTGTAAAACTCGCCGATTTGATTGGCGAGCAGCAGACCTTTATAGATGATGGTGCGGCAGGAAAAGGACGGAATGTAGAAGAACGCCTTTTCGCGCATGTCGGATGCGGCGACGAGCGCTTCGACGCGCTTGCGGACCAGGTAGAGCTTGCGTTCGAACTGGTCGGTAGTGATTCCGGCGGGCCGGCCAACGAAGAATTGTTCTATATAAGGTTGCGACGCGCGGGCGAGGCGGCCGATGGCATCGACTTGAACAGGTGTGTCGCGCCAGCCCAAGATGGCAAGATCTTCTTCGTACGCGATTCGTTCGAGCGTTCCCTCGCAAGCCAGGCGCTGTTGCGGCTCAACGGGCAGAAAGCACATGGCGATGCCGTATTCGCCACGAGCAGGGAGGTGAAAGCCGAGTCTGGCAGTCTCGCGCGCGAAAAAGTCGTGAGGAATGTGGATGAGAAGGCCCGCACCATCGCCGGTCTCGGAGTCGCACCCGCACGCGCCCCGGTGCTGCAGATTCAGCAGAATGTGCAAGCCTTTCAGCACGATATCGTGCGAGGGCTCACCGTTGACGTTGACCACGAAGCCCATACCGCAGGCATCATGTTCGTTGGCAGGATCATACAGACCCTGAGCCGGTGGCAATTGATTGAACGTCTCCTGCGGATACACTTCGAGATCCTGTTTCGAGTGGGGAAGGTAAGCCTCAGTATACGCACACGAACAGTATCGGTCAAATCGAATCTGCGGCCCTATATCATTAGAATTGCTTATAATACACAATAGGGACAAATTGTGACATTGACAAATCTGCGCCTGATCCGCGACGTAGCGTCGACGCGCAGCGTGACCAAAGCGGCGAAACTGAACGAGATCAGCCAATCGGCAGCGAGCCAAGCGATCCAGGAAGTCGAACGGGAGATGGGCGCTGCGCTTTTCGACCGGAGCAACAGGCCGCTAACTGTTACGGCGGCGGGCAAACTGTACGTCGAGTATTGCCGGGAAGTGCTGCACCGCGATGAAGAGCTGAGAGCTTCGCTAGACCGGTTGAAAAAAGAGCGGAGTGGAACCGCGCGCCTGGCCGCGATCTATTCGGTGGGGCTTTCAGAAATGGCGGAGATTGAGGCGCGCTTTGCGGAGCGTTTTCCGGCGGCCGAATTGCGGGTTGAGTATCTGCGGCCCGAGCGCGTATGGGAAGCGGTGTCGGAAGATCAAGCCGATTTAGGGTTGATGAGTTATGCGGAATCGTCGCGCGAAGTGGTGGCGGTTCCCTGGCGCGAAGAGGAGATGGTGATCGCGGTAGCACCCGACCATGCATGGGCGCATCGAAATTCTATTTCGATCGCAGCGCTCACAGGAGAACGGTTCATCGGCTTCGATGACGATTTACCGATCCAAACGCAGATCGAGCGCTATCTGCGCGAGCACAAAGTGAGCGTGGAACTGGCGCTGCATTTTGACAATCTTCAAATGATTAAAGAGGCTGTGGCGCACGGCGCGGGTGTGAGCATCATGCCTTTGAGGGTGATGCGTGAGGAACTCCAGCAAGGAAGAATGGTGGCGCTGCGGCTCAAACCACCAGAGCTATACCGGCCAGTACGCATCATTCACCGGCGTCGCAAGGTGTTCAACGAAGTGACCAGCGGGCTGCTGGCGCTGCTGAAGCAAGAGAAGGCAAACGCCGCGTAAGGCGTTATACTCGCTCTTTGCCAGACCGATATATAGGCGAGCGGCAGCGGCGGAGCGGAGCGCTGCTGTTCGTGGTTGCCGCCGTCATCATTGTCCTTTTCGCCTCGCGCTACATCGCCTCGACGCTCATCGATTATTCGTGGTGGTCGGAGATGCACCAGGTGGACACCTGGCTCAGCCTGCTGTTGTATGGGACCGGGCCGATTTTACTGACCATCCTGATTTTCTTTTGCGCGTTTTGGATCGCGTTCAAACTTGGAATCCGGCACCAGCCGACGGCGCCGCTGTTCGGCGTGATCAAGCGGTCGGTTGTATCGAAAATAGCGTTAGCCGCGCTGATCGTGCTGGCAATTATTGCGGCGAATGCAACCGTGGACAGCTGGACGGTGGTGAAATACTTCGGCGGATTGCGGCTGCCAGCGGTTAGCACCCAATTTATCGATCCGATCTTCGGCAAGCCGCTCGAATTCTACTTTTTCGCACTGCCGTTTTACACCCTGCTACTGCATGTGGTGCTGGTGGGCGCCGTGCTGGTACTGCTGATTTACTGGCTGGCCGCGAACGCCGAAGCGCTGACCACGCAGGCACGGACGTTCAATCCGGCGACCGGATTCGAACTCGGGGGGACGTCACTCGGTGCGGCGTTGAATTCCAGGTTTATTCGGTTGATGGCGGCGATCGTATTGATCGGATTCGCGGTCAAGTTCTTTTTCAGCCGGTATGAGTTTTTGCTGCAGGATCATGGTTCGTACCTGGTGGGCGTCGATTGGGTGGCGGATCACATCGCGCTTCCGCTGCAGTGGCTGATGATTTTTGGGGCGCTGGCAGCGGCTGCTCTCGTATTGGCGCGACGGGCGAAGCTGGCGCTGATTCTACTGTTGATTCTGCCGGTGCGCTACATCGTTCCGGCGATCGTGGCCGGATTGTATGTGCGGCCCAACGAGCTGGCACTCGAGCGCCCGTACATTCAGCATCACATCGACGCGACGAGATCCGCGTATGGCCTGAATCAGCGCGTGAAGGAGACGACGCTCGAGGCTGCGCCCGAAATTCCGATCGACTATGCCAAGCACAAAGCGCTGCTCGACAACGTGCGGCTATGGGCGTGGCAAGCCTTTCACGACACGATCTCGCAGATTCAGCCGCTGCGGCCATACGTGTACCACGACACGGACGTGGACCGCTATCAAATAGATGGGCAGATCCGGCAAGTGCTGATTTCGCCGCGTGAGCTGGACGTGCGGCAGCTTGGGCCAGCGGGCAGCCGCTGGATCAACCCGCACTTGATGTACACGCACGGCTACGGAATCGTGATGGCGGAGGCAAACCGAATCACGCCGGACGGCTTGCCGGTGTTGTTCGTCAAGGACGCTCCTCCGGTAGTGACGACGAAGAGCCTCAAGTTCACCCGACCGGAGCTGTATTACAGCGAACTGGCGCATGAGCCTGTGTTCGTCGATACGGGACAGCAGGAGTTCAATTATCCATCGGGCTCGCAGAGCGTGTATACGACCTATACCGGAACGGGCGGATTTCCGATTTCTTCTCTGCTGATGCGATTGGCGGCAGCGGTCGAGTACGGCGATTACAACATTCTGGTCACGAGTTACCTGACCGATCACAGCCGGATGATGATTCACCGGCCAATCTTGCCGCGCTTGCAGACGCTGGCGGGCTTTCTCACGTGGGACTCCGATCCGTACCTGGTGCTCACGAATGCGGGGCGCTTGGTGTGGATTGCGGATGGATACATGAGCTCGGATGCACATCCTTATTCCCGCGAACTGGAGTTGCCCGACGGCCAGACGGTGAATTATATCCGCAATTCGATCAAAGCGACGATTGACGCTTATACGGGTGAGACAAACCTATATGTTTTCGATCCGGGCGATGTGTTGATTCAAGCGTACTGGCGGCTGTTTCCGAAGTTGTTCAAGCCGGCCTCCGAGATGCCGGCCGACTTGCGGGCACACGTGCGGTATCCGGAGACCTTGTTCAGCGCGCAAGCGGAGCTTTACCGGACATTTCACATGCGCGATCCAGAATCGTTCTACAACCGGGCGGATTTGTGGGACCTGGCGAAGACGGGGACGCGGCAACAGGGCGAATCGGGCGCAGTTTCGCCGACGTATGTTGTGGCAACGCTGCCGGACAGCGATACGCCGGAATTCATGCTGCTGACCGCTTTCACGCCGGCGAACAAAGACAACCTGATCGGAGTCATGTATGCACGCTGCGATGGCCAGCATCTCGGCGAACTGGTGTTCGAGCAATTATCGAAGCAGAACATCATCTACGGACCGATGCAGATTGACGCGCGGATCAACCAGGATCAGAATATTTCGAAGGATCTGACCTTGTGGAACCAGCAGGGATCACAGGTATTGCGCGGACAAACGCTGGTGCTGCCGATTGACAACAGCTTCCTGTACGTGGAGCCTATTTATATACAGGCCTCACAAGCGAGCATGCCTCAACTGAAGAAGGTGGCGCTGGCGATGGGAAACCGGCTGGCGTATGCGGACACCTATGAGCAGGCGCTTTCGCAATTGATACAGAATCTAGGCAGCGCCGAGCTGAGTAATCAAACCGGGACGGCCCAGAACGGGGCGACACCACGACCGGCAGAAACCGCCCCCTCTAACGCTCCCGCGGAAGCTTCAACTCAGGCTGCTGCGACAGTTCAGCAGATACGCGACCATCTGCAGCGGTATCGTGAGCTAAGCGCGCAGGGAAAGTGGGCGGACGCGGGCAGAGAACTAGACGAGATACAAAAGCTAGTGCAGAAATAAGTTCGGGAAAGGAGAAGAAGACGTGTTGAAATTGACAGGAGTTGTCGTGGCGATTGCGTCGCTCGCGCCCTTGGGAGTCATGGCGCGGCAGATGCCCGGCAGACATCCGGGGTATGTGCATGCCGTTCAGGATCTGCGTTACGCTCGAGCGCTACTGGACCGAGGCGACCGGGGATGGGGGCCGGTGGCTGCGGATCAGCAGCACGCAACGGCGGAGATCGACCGGGCGATCGAAGAACTCCGGCGGGCGGCGATGGACGATGGAAGGAATCCGAACGAGCGGCCGCGAATCGATATGCGATGGGAGCCACGTGACCGGCTGCGCCGCGCCAGCGAAGCATTGGGCGATGCACGAGAGTCGATCAGCCGCGAGGAAGACAATCCGGGAGCACGCGAAATGCGCGACCGCGCGTTTCATCACATCGAGGAAGCACAGCGCGCGCTGCATCACGCGATGGATAGATGGCGGTAGCGAGGTTTGCCGAAGCGGCGTATGCGGGTCATGGGGCGTCGCCTTCCGGCGATCACTAGTCAGGCTTGGCGGCGGGGCGGAGCTTGAGGCGGGAGTAGACGTAAGAGGCGGCGAGCAGCAGAACGCCTAAGGCGACCAGGGCGGAGATGCGGTAAAAGCTGGCCATGAGCCAGACATCGTACACGTAAAGCTTCAGCACGACGATGCCGAGCAGAACCAGGCCGAGCAAGCGATCGATGGGCGATTTCCGCGCGACGCCGTAAGCGATCACGATCAGACCGTAGAGGGCTAGAAACACCGAATCGAGTTCGCTGACGAGACTGGTGCGATTGACGGGCGCGGCATTCGTAATCGCCCACAGATCGATGAAGCGCAGGATCGCGACCGAAAGGCAGCCGTGCGCACATAGATAGAAAACTGCGCGCGCGAGGGGTGACTCACGTGTCAAGAAAGCGGCGGCGAAATGGACGGCCGCGAAAACGACTGCGCTCCACACAAAACCGCCGGGGTGATGAGTTTCGATGAGCCGCCAGGCGGTGAACAGCAGCCAGAATGCGTTGAATACAGCGAGGGACAAGGCGCTCTTCTGGGCGAGATCCGGGTAGAGGCGGATGACGGTCGCGACAGAGACGAGGCTGAGCAGAAACAGATATGCGAAATAGAGCCAGGGCGAGGTCGTGTCACCGCTCGCGCGGACGAGCAGCGGGGCCACGAAAGCTCCGATGAAGCCAACAGCGGCCACGACCGGGCTGCGAAAACGAAAGCAGAGGGCTATGGCGAAGGCGGAAGCGGCCAGCATGGCGGCGAAACCGGATCCGCGAGAAATGAGTTTCTCATAACCGAAGGCGGCATAGGCGGAGATGTAGAGTATTGCGAAGCCGCATCCGGCGAGCCCTTGCGCGAAGGCCCGATCGTCACGGCGGCGCAGCCATTCACCGGCGGCGATGAGAGCGAGGCCGGCCAGCAAGCCAAGAATGACAAGGCCAACGGCGCCAATCCAGTCATTGTCGGCGGCGTATTTAAAAAAGAAGATGATGCCGACCGCAAGAGTCACTGCGCCGATACGGTTGGCGATGGTCGAGCCCGAAGTGGGACTCGAGTTTGTCGCGTTCATCGGAAGCGCTCGAGGAGCGGAGCCCAACCGCTCTACGCTCGAGTGTCGAGACGCGCTGCTGAAGCTGAGCGATCTCGCCGGAGAGGTTTTCTATCGTAGCGCGCAGGCGCGCGATTTCGGCTTCAGGCGACAGTGGCGGCGAGGGGTTCGGTTGCTCCATAGTGTTGGGCAACGTAGTTATCCAGTATCTCGCGAAATTCGGCCACGATGCGATCGCCGCGCAAGGTCTTCGAAAGCTTGCCGTCGATATAAACAGGTGCGACGGGCTGCTCGAAGGTGCCGGGCAGGGAGATGCCGAGGTTGGCGTGCTTCGATTCGCCGGGTCCATTCACAACACAGCCCATGACCGCGACCTTCATCTCTTCGACGCCCGAGTACTTTTCACGCCAGACGGGCATCTGGTCGCGCAGATAGGTCTGGATCTGATCGGCCATGTCTTGGAAGAAGGTGCTGGTGGTGCGGCCGCAACCGGGGCAAGCGGCTACTTGCGGGGTGAAGCTGCGCAGACTGAGTGCTTGTAGAATCTGCTGGCACACGATGACCTCTTCGGTGCGATCTCCGTTGGGGAGCGGTGTGAGGGAAGCGCGGATGGTATCGCCGATGCCTTGCTGCAGGAGGACCGATAGAGCGGCGGTGGTGGCGACGATGCCTTTGGACCCGAGACCGGCTTCGGTGAGACCGAGGTGCAGGGCGTAATCGCAGCGGGCGGCGAGCATGTCGTAGACGTGGACCAGATCTTGAACACTGCTGCATTTCGCGCTGAGGATGATCTTGTCGTGCGCGAGACCGTAGCGCTCAGCATTTTCGGCGCTGCGGATGGCGCTCTCGGCGATGGCGCGCATGGTGACTTCCATGGCATCGAGAGGCTCAGGGGAGCGCGAGTTCTCATCCATCATCCGGGTGAGGAGAACGGAATCGAGGGAGCCCCAGTTGACACCAATCCGCACAGGTCGATCGTATTCGATAGCCGCTTCGATCATGATGCGGAAGTTGTCGTCCTGCTTACGGCCGATGTTGACGTTGCCTGGATTGATGCGGTATTTGGCGAGCGCGCGTGCGCAGTCGGGATACTTCTTGAGGAGAATATGGCCGTTGTAATGGAAGTCGCCGATGATGGGCACGTTGACGCCGAAATTGCGCAGCGTGTCGACGATCCTCGGGACGGCTTGCGCGGCTTCTTCGGTGTTGACGGTGACGCGAACGAGCTCTGAGCCGGCACGAGCGAGATCCATGACCTGATTCACGGTCGAGACGGTGTCGGCCGTGTCGGTATTGGTCATGGATTGCACGACGATGGGATTCGAGCCGCCGACCTTGACACCGCCGATATTGACGACGGCCGATTTGCGGCGCGGCAGAGCGGGCATTACGTAGGGATCCTCCAGCGAAATTTCAAACGCGCACGACTACAGTGTCCCTGGCCTGTGGCGCTCGATGTGAGAACAGGGTGAACTCTCATTTTAGCAATGCGGTGCATCGTTTGTAAGTGTTTGGCGGCGTGGAATTTGCCAAACGAAGTGGGGTGCGGCGGCATGGCGCAGGAATGGCCCGGAATCAGAGGGATCTAAAGTATATTAAGTAACTTCGATGAGCATCGGGAGTTCATGGCGGCTGGTGCGAACGGCCGCACTCGCAATTTCTGCAATTTGCGTTTCGCCGAGGGCGCACGGCTTGCCATCGTTTGCACGCCAGACAGGCCAAAATTGTGCGGCCTGCCACGTGAGCGGCAGCTGGCCGCAGCTAACGCCCTGGGGACGCTTTTTCAAGCTCTCCGGGTACACAGCCGGAAAACAGCTGGTCGGCAAAGAAGGTTTTCACTACGTGCCGCTGGGTGTGTTCGGGCAAGCGGGCCTGACCTGGGCTGCACAGCCTAACGACGCGCAAGGGCAGCCCGTCATCGCGCAGAACGGGTCGCCAGAAGCCTATCAGTTCACAGGTGAAGTCGCCACTAAGGTCACTGACTTCCTGGGCGTGTTTTACGAATACCAACTCGGCAACACCTTTCCTGGCTGGAAGGGAGCATCTGGTCCCGCCGACGTGCGCGCAGTGCACTTCTTTCACCCAGGTAACAACGAACTTCTGGTAGGAATCGACACCAACAATAACCCTACGGTGCAGGACGTATGGAACTCCACGCCGGCCTGGGGCTATCCGTTCTACGGCTCGCCTCAGGCGCCGGGTGGACCGGCCAGCCCCATGATCACAAGTCTGGGCGCGCAGTCAGCGAGTATTGGCGTCTATGCGCTGCTGAACCGCGAATGGTACGTGGAATTTTCAGCGTACCGGGTGGCCACCGATTTCTTCCGCTGGATGAGCGCGGGGACCGCATTCCAGGCTGGAGGCGAGAACTACCTAGAGGGCTACAATCCGTATTGGCGGGCATACTGGACGAAAGAAGGAGGCCCGCAATCGTTCATGATAGGCACTTTCGGCATGCACTCGAACGTGTATCCGAACAGCGCAGCTCCAAGTGGACCAACCGACATTTTCACGGATTACGGATTCGATTCGCAATATCAGTATCTCGGCGACACTCACAAACTGACGCTACGCGGGAGCTATATCTACGAAAATCAGCAGTGGAATGGGAGCTTCCCGCTGGGCGGGTCATCGACCTCCAAGGGCAACCTGAAGTCGCTGAACCTGAACGGCAGTTACGGCTATCGCGATCACTGGACCTTCAGCGCTGCGTACTTCTCCGCCCACGGCAACAACAACACGGCTCTTTATGCCGTTACGGATCCCTCCGGCAACCTGCTCACGTCGTCGCCTAACACGAGCGGGTACGTGCTTGAGGCGGATCGCTTGATCACTCAGAACGTGCAGGCGACACTTCAATATAAGGGCTTTGTGCGGTTCAATGGGCTCACGAACAACATCGACGGCTTGGGTCGAAATGCGAACGCCAACAACACGTTATGGTTGACCGTATTCTTCGCTTTCTGATTCCGGAGAGAGCAAGATGAAACTTCATAAGATCTTCAAGCCCGCGGTTATCACAAGCGCTGCAGCTGTTCTGATGCTGTGTCCCATGGCGATCGCGCAAAAGCGCTGGGATGCGCCTCGGGTGGTCACGTGGAACTGCTCCGGCTGTCACGGAATCGACGGGAATGCGCAACTGCCTTATTTCCCGCGCTTGGCGGGCCTGAATACGCTTTACGGCGAGCAAAGGATGGCGGAATTCGGAGCAGCCTCCCCGCCGCCGGTTGACGAGTTGTTCTACCGGGTCACCGCGCTCGCGGAGGGGAAAGCTGGTGCGAGCAGGTTGCAGGAACGCATCAACATGATCGGCAGCGCGCACGCGATTACCGCGGACGAAACAAAGACTGCGATTGCCTGGTACTCGATGCAGAAGCCGGCACCAGGGCGGTCCGGCAATCCGGCGCTTATTCGGCTGGGCAAGACGCTCTTTCTGAAGGGTCTCCCGGCTGAGCGTCTGCCACCTTGCCAGAGTTGCCACGGAGCGCAGGCGGAGGGCAAGGGCAAAATCCCGCGGCTAGCTGGCCAGAATGGCATTTACCTTCTCAACGAGCTGGCCAAATTCCATGCCGGTGACCGCAAGCACGCGCCGGAGATGACCATGGTCGCGGAACACGTCGATACCGAGCAGTTCCGTGCATTGGTCGCGTACCTGCAGTCTCGCTGACGGCTCACAGCACTGGGGCCGCGAAGCTTGTCGCATGCGCTCACTCGTAGAGAAAACGGGGCAGGGCCCTCGTTTTCTCCAGCGCTGTAGCAAAAATTGAAAGTAAAATTTCTCGACACGATTCAGAGACTTAGGGCCTCGGTTGGGCACAGGCGCGCCCGGTGCTGTGAGGACACTCGGGCCAAGACGGTTTATGCACCAAGACGACCCCGAACATTCCGGCAAATCGACGGCGCCTAAGACGCGCGAGGGGAAGCAGGCGTCGAGCCAGAATGCGACCAAGCATGGATGCCGCGCGAGGCGCATGCTGATCGGGGATGAGCGGCAGGAGGATGAAGATGCTTCGGCCGCCGGAACTGGTGTACCGGCGAATGCATTTTCCAGATGGCGTGCCGGACGAGTATGCGTGGGTGACCAGAAATCCGCTGATGCGGAAGTACGGCGGGCTGGGGATTCAGCGGATGACCGCGGACACGTGGCTGCAGGTGATGGAGCGCGAGAAGCACGACGCGGAGGGGCACATCGGAAAGACGGGCGTGGGGAATGTGACGAGACCGAAGGAGCACGGAGTATGTGAGTGTCCAGTATGCACGAGGCAGCAGCGGTTACTCGATCAGAAGGCAGCAGGAGGATGAGGAGGGGCGTTACGCAGCTCGCCGACGCGGCATAGGTACTGATTCATGCAGTATTATTCCGTCGATTACGGATTGGGAGAACCGGGATTGATGGGCAGCGGCGTAGAGGGCAACTGAGAATCAGGAAAACCGCGCACTAACTTGAAGGTCCGTTCCCATCGTGTTCGAGTGAAGAAATGCTCACCAAGATCGACAAAATGTCTGAAGATAGAGCCGGCGGATTCGCCCGTTAGATCCTCAGTGGAGGCGCGGTAGGACCAATAAATCAAAAACGGCTTGCCTACGATGTTGTCTCTCGGAATGAACCCCCAGAAACGGCTATCGGATGAGTTGTCGCGATTATCTCCCATCCCAAAGTACATATTCGGTGGAACGACGACCTCCCCGGCGAGTACATGGCGATCCAGCATTTCCTTTTGCGCCTGCCGTGCCAACTCTTCTCTTACAGGCCGACAACACGGGTCGGGAAAATTGTCAGCGGCCGGATCATATGCATACCTGTGGTAGACGTAAGGTTCGTTTAGTCTGATTCCATTTCGGTAAACAACACCATTGACGATCTTGAGGCGATCTCCGGGCGCTCCAATCAGTCGCTTGACCAACGTCAAACTGATATCGGGCGGATACTGGAAGACAATAATGTAACCATGCCTTGGATTTTGATATGGAAGTAAATGCTTACTGATTGACCCGCCCGGCGCATAAGCTAACTTATCGACCAAGAGGTGGTCGCCAATCAGAAGCGTGTCTTCCATCGAGCCGGTCGGGATGACAAACGGCTGGGCCAATGTCGTTGTCGCAAACAGAAGCACGAGGATAGTGACGGCCCACTCGGCAACGCTTTTGCGTTTTGGTTCCGAACTCGGATTTCGTTCGCGTGTTTTCGCTGTGCTTCTATCTGATGGCATTTGCGAGTCGTTTATATTATCGCCCGATTAACGAGTTATAGAAAGCGCGTAAACGGGCGGTGTATTCGTCGCCTGCAATATATAAAAGGTCATTGTGATGGGCACCTGGCACGCACCAGAACTGTTTTGGCTGATTCGCCCGGCGGAAGACCGCTTGACCTTGTGCAAACGGCACAATTTCGTCCGCGTCTCCATGGATCACGAGCAACGGCGCGCGCACCTGCGCGATTCGTTTGTGAGTGTCGAAACCGCGGGCAACGAGAGGGCCGATGATGGGGAGCAGCTTTCCAGCCATGTCGCCCAGGGACGTCAACGGCGATTCAAGAATCACCCCTGCACATTCGCGCCGCGATGCGAGCTCCGCGGCGACTGCAGTTCCCAGCGATTCGCCTTGAAGGATGATGCGCGTTGGCGTCACGCCGAATTGAAGTAAGGCGTCGTATCCGGCCTCCGCATCCAGGTAGAAACCGAGCTCGCTGGGATGTCCCTCGCTCTTTCCATAGCCTCGATAGTCGAGGACCAAAACTGCCGATCCGGCGCGTGCAATGGCGTGCGCGTGATCGCTTCTATGGGTCACGTTTCCGGCGTTCCCGTGAAGAAACAATGTCGCGAAATGCGCATCCGGTTGGGGAAACCACCAGGCGTTCAGCCGAACACCATCGGCGGCATTGAGCCAAATATCCTTCGCGCCTGCCGCAGCCTGGGAATCCCATTCGCCTTGCGGATACCGCATCGGATAGTACACAAAACGATTTACGATGCTTCGGAGCATGAGGAAGATAAAGGCCGGCAAATTAAATTAAGTATGTGGGAGGGAAGAATAGGGCAAGTGTGCCGGACAGCTTGCCACGGGGCCTGATTTTCTCACCTGAGTTCCTCACCACGGCGGAGGAAAACGATCTTGTTGCGTTCATCGGTAGTATCGAGTTCCGTACGTTTCAGATGCATGGCGTGACGGCCAAGCGCCGCATCAAACAATATGGATGGCATTACGCGTTCGAGTCGTACCAGCTCACGCCTGCTGATCCGATTCCTGTCGAGTTCGCGAGCATAGGAGCGCGTTCTGCGAATTTAGCGGGCATTGATCCTTCTGAATGGGCTGAAGTTCTAGTGACGGAATACGCTGCGGGCGCCGGAATTGGATGGCACCGCGACGCACCGGGGTTCGGCATTGTTGCCGGCGTTTCTATGAGAGGCGCGTGCCGTATGCGCTTTCAGAGCGGCGAAGGCGCCTCTCGCATGACGAGTGCAATCCAATTGCCGCCCCGCTCTCTGTATTTGCTGACGGGAGAAGCGCGGACGAAATGGCAGCACATGATTCCGCCTACACGTGAATTGCGGTATTCGATCACATTCCGAACACTAACTAAACGGAGCAACGGCGGCACACGGAGTACTGATGATACGCAACCCTGAGATCTCACTGTAAAGCAGGGAGATAGCTGAAGCAGATTTTCGTGTGATAATGCTGCGGTGATCTGGCTGGGAAATAAACGGGGATATCTCAGCGATTGGGTGACGCAGCAATGGGTCCGAGCGACCGGCTGTCGTGTTAGTCTGGCCGAGAATTCGGGCTCGATGGGCCGGTCGGAGAGACCCGACTGATCGGGAAAGACTTCTTCACCGATTACGCGAAGAGTCACGGCCTCGACGTTGTGCGAAGCGGCGCGCGCGGGTTGATTCAGGATTTCGGGGACCTATCCGGAAACTCGAAGGATCTGGACGTAGTCGCAACGTCTGTGCGCGAATTCTACGAGCGGACATCCGAATATGAGCTCGATGCGTGGTCGGAATGGCACAGGCTGTTCAGGCCGTTCGGAAGAGCCTTAGCGCTGATCTTCAGCCGCCGCCTGCAGCAACTGAATATTCCACTATCCCCGCTCGATAGCAGCAAGGGGATCAGCAGCTATGTACTTGCGTTGTGCGATCCGCAAACGGGCAGAACGGTTCAAACTGCGTGGGTGCGCGAACTGCACGCCACGAGAAACGTCCTCTACGCAGGAAGTTACGCGGTCTGCCGTGTGCCCGGCTGTCCGAGCCCATGCGTGAAGGTAGTGTTTCCGTTGCCCAACGGTAACGCCATCGTCATCATGAGACCCGAAGCTCACGCGAATGGGTCCTTGTCGGTCATTTCTGCGGGAAACGCATTCGGCGATCCCGGTTTTTATTTCGTGGTCCATGCTGGAGGCAGAATGGCCTGGGCTCGCTACGTGCGGGAGTATGAAGGAGACGATCACGGTTTACCCTGCGGAAACCGATACGGTACGAGCTGATCACGTACTTCGTATGTCGGGCAAAGAGTTCCTCCGTCTGCATTACCGCATGCGCGCCGTCCGCAACGCACAACTCCCCGCCTGTTGAGTTTCCGATGAGAGAAATATCTCGCCGGACGATTGTGATCGCGGTGCCCTAGGCGTTTTCGGCATAGTTGACTCTGTTAACTGGCGGAAAAGCTTGCGAGGTCAACGCTCTAGCTCAGGCCTGGGAATCCGGATTCGGAGCTTGTGACGGTAGAGGCCCAGCGAAACTGCCCTGGAGCGATACCTTGCGCTTCTGCTGTGCGGTACGCGAGCAATTGCAGAGGAATTGTTTCAAAGATGGAAGCGAAGCGTTGGGGTATGATTTCCGGCCAGGCACAAAGCGGCTCAACGGTTGATCCGTCCGGCAGCGGACCGAGCCAGCGGACGTCGCCACCCATGCGCGAAAGATCGCGGGCGAGCTGGTGGTCGATGTCGGATGTGACGCGCTGAGTGCCAATTATCACAGCGCCAAAGTTGTTATCCGTGACTTCGACGGGTCCATGTCTGAATTGCGCGACGGACATGCCTACGGCCGGTCTTTTCGCAACTTCGTGCATCAGCAGAACACCTGCATCGACCGCAGCTAAGGCAGGACCGCGGCCCAGGATGTAGAGAGGGACGTTGCGTTCAGAGAATTGCTTCCAGTTTTCACTGGCGGCAAGGCAGTCCTCCATCCATCGCGGGAGCAGACTCGCGAGGGAGGTCAGATCGGATTCGGCAGCAGCTAATTCATCCAGGTAGGCTGCCGCGAGTAGTGCGAGCGTGAGAAGCGTGCCCGTGTACGTCTGAATCGCAACCAGATGATCCGGCGGACTGTTGAGCGAGATGCATTCCGTTGTGCGTGCGGCCAGCGTACTTGCGGGCACATTCACTACTCCGATGCTGCGAGAGCCACGGCTGTTGAGCAGGTTAGCGACTCTGAGAATCTCGATGCTTTCACCGGAGCGTGAGACCAATACGACGGCGGTGTCTCGCTCGAGAATCGGGTGTAAGAAATGAAGCAACTCAGCCGTTTCGATGACGGAGACGTCGACGCCGCGGCTGCCCAGCATGTATTTAAAAGGAATGCAGGCGAACAACGAAGCTCCCATCCCGGTCAGAACCGTCCGCTTACTGCCACGAAGTAAGTCGACTACTCGTGTCATTGCTTCACGGCCGGCGCCGAACTGGTAAGTTGCGATCGCTTTTAACGCGAAGGATTGGGCGAGGATGTTGTCGAGCAGAGGCGGGCTCAACTGCTCTTTCTTCTCAACCATTCATGGATCGGCTTGTCGGTCGTTGGATGATAGGGCATTCGAATCTTCTGATTCAATCCGGCCGACGCGTACGCTGCGTACAGCGCTTGCATGACCACGCGTCCATCCTCACCGGTCGCCTGCAAGGTTTCTTTTCCGCGCACGCAGCGCGCAAAGTGACGCATTTCCTGCGGAATGCCGTAATTCCAATGCTCCTCGAATACGGGATAGCTCCAACCCTGAGTCGATGGCGCTTTTTCAACTGCATAACCGAAGCCGTACTCGCTGTAGGTTGGAAGGGCGTTTCCCATGTGGAGATCGGCATAGGTGACTCCCCCTTCGCCATAGATCTCGCTTCGATCTGACATGCCGCCTCGACGCGCCCAACTGCTTTCAATCATGCCAACAGCGCCATTTTCGAACTCGATGATGCAGATGGCGTCATCGTCGGCCCTCGTCTTAGCGGCGTGGACGTATGTTCCGAGCTGAGCGTAGACAGACTTGATGGTGGGGCGGCCGAGAAACCAGTAGCAGAAAGCGATGCCGTGACAACCGAGGTCCATTAGCGCTCCGCCGCCGGAGCGCTCAACATCCCAGAACCAATCGCTGTGCGGTCCGAAGTGCTTCTCACTCTGCTTGACGAGGTAGACTTTTCCGAAGGCGCCCTGGTCGGCCATTTCTTTGGCCTTGACGTATTTCGGCGTGAAGAACAACTCCTCCGCATAGGCCAGGAGAACGCCTTTGCGGCGGCACGTGTCGATCATCTCGTCTGCCTCGGCGAGCGTTATGCAGAGAGGTTTCTCGCAGACGACGTGCTTGCCCGCGTTCGCGATATCGATGGTCATCTGCGCATGCAGGGAATTGGGGGCCGTGATCGTCACCATCTCGAGGTCGGGCTCCTTCAGCATTTCGCGGTAGTCGAGAAATACGCGCGGAATGGAATATTTCGTTGCCAGCTTGTCGGCGTGGCCGGGCGTGGGAGAGGCGACCGCGACCACCTCGGCTTCTTCGGGCATTATCTGGAACGATGCGGCATGGATGTCGGCTTCAAACTGAGAGCCAATGATTCCAACCTTCACTTTCCCTTGAGCAGGCACGTGTTTGTTGATCCGTTATAGCCGGATGGCGACGGTCACGCCATCGCGGATGGGTACTTGAGTGGCATAAAACTGCGGCGAGTCGAAGAGGCGGCGATTGAACAGGGAGACTGCGCGATCGGTTGCCTCGCGCGGATCGAGCACGCGCCCGCTCCAGAGAGTGTTGTCGGTTATAAATAAGCCGCCCGTCTTGATGCGATCGGGCACTGCATCCAACACCGCAGGGTAGCCGTCTTTGTCGACGTCGTTAAAGATGACGTCAAAAGTGCCGGGTATGGAAGCCAAGGCGGTGAGCGCGTCGCCAACGTGGACGTGGATTTGCGAGGCGACGCCGGCACGCTCAAAATACCCGCGTGCGCGTTCCGCATTGGCGGGATTACCGTCTGAATAATGCACTTCAGCATCGCGCCCGGCGGCACGAGCGAGCCAGATTGTCGAGTAGCCGATGGCCGACCCGAGCTCAAAAATCCGCTTGGCTTTGGTGATCATGACGAGACTGGCCAGGAAGCGCGCTACGGCTGGTCCGACGATTGGAACTTTGTGCTCGTCCGCATACGCTTCAATCTCCGACAGGACGTCGTCGCGCGCGGGGAGCAAATCGCGCATGTATTGCTCAATTTCGGGCGCCGTGATCATGTTTACTGCCTTACTGCGTTGCGATCTGTTTCGCTGCTTCATCTAACAGATCCGCTTCGTTTTGCAAAGCCTTCGATACACGAGCGATTTGTTCGTCGGCTTGCGACCAGCGCTTCTGCTCTATCGCTTCGCGCACGCCTGGAATGGTTTTGACCCCGTAGCCGGTGTAGTAACCGGGCGCGTAAATCAAATTCTGGAACCAAGGTCGATTGGGCAGACCGGCCGAGTCGCTGAGACGCCGCTCAGTCTCGATCAGCTTGGCGTTCACAGCGGGGGACGCCTGATCGCCGGCTGTCGCGAAGGCCCGTTCGTACGCTTCAGCGGCGCGGGTTAGATCGTCGGCAGCGTTATCGAGCGGCGCAAAATTCAGGTATGGCGGAAGCGGCTCTCTCGAAGGCGGCACCATCTTCTTTTTTGGATCCATGAGCGCCTGGTACACACCTTCATCAATTTCAGAGTTGCGTTCCCTGATGGCGTTGCGTTCGTCGGTTGCCAGCTTTTTCAGTTCAGCGACGTAAGTGTGGATAGTGTCGGCGAAATCAGCGAACTGGAGTGGCAACACAGCAGCATCTGCAAGGCGCATGACCATGGTGCCGCCGGTTTGCGCCAACGCACGCCCATAGGCGAAATCGGTGTCTTCGAAATGCGTATAGAAATAGAAGTCGTCGTAGATGGAGTGATACTGCCCGTTGCTGACGTCCTCGCCGCCGTATCCGATATTCAAACTGGCGACGCCGAGGTGATCGATAAAGACGGTGTAATCGGAGCCGGATCCAAGCGCGGCAATGCGTAGATCATGACGAGATTTTAGCTCGGCGCGGCCTTCCGGTGAAGCTCTCGAGATATCCACCAGACGAGCGCGCTTCCACACAGTCATCTTGGTTTCCGGATCCTCGATATCCTTCATCACGCCGTTGACAAAGTTCTCGAAGGAATGCGAGCCTTCGGCGCGAAAGTAACCGCGCCCGTTGGTGTCGGAATTGATGTAGATAACAGCGTGCTGTCTTAACTCGTCGGCATGTGTCTCGGCCCATTCCGTCGAGCCGAGAAGACCGGGCTCTTCACCATCCCAGAAACAATAAATGATGGTCCGTTCGGGCTTCCATCCTTGCTTCAGCAACTCCGACAGGCCGCGCGCCTCTTCCATTTCTGGGCTGGCGCCCGCGATTGGATCGTCCGCTCCATTCACCCATCCATCGTGATGATTGCCTCGAATGACCCATTCGTCCGGATACTTCGAACCCGGTATTTTGAAAATGACGTCGTACAGCGGTTTGCGATCCCAATTGAATTTCAGATGGAGATGCACCTTGGCTGGCCCGGGCCCTACGTGATAGGGCATGGGCAGCGAGCCGCGCCAAGCATCGGGTACAAGCTCATGACCCAATGTTTTAAGCAACGGCTCCGCGTCTTCGTAGGAGATGGGCATGACGGGAATTTTGGTCAGCGTCGTCACTTCACTGAGCGGGATTTTCTTCGCCGAGGGCGTGGCGCCGACACCAGGAGTTTGCGGATCGCCAGGATAAACAGGCATATCCATAACGCTTCCACGCTGGACACCGAAGGGCGGCCGAGTAGGACCGTTGGGATACACATCACCGCGGAAATAACCGTCTTCGTGAGGATCGGAGTAGATCAGGCAACCGATGGCGCCATGCTCAGCAGCCACTTTGGGCTTGATGCCTCGCCACGAATTGCCGTAGCGGGCGAGGGCAATCGCGCCGCGGACGGAAACTCCCATTCGCTCCAACTGTTCGTAGTCGGCGGGAGTGCCATAGTTGACGTACACGACGGGCCCGGTCACGTCGCCATCAATCGAGTACGCGTTGTAGGTAGGAAGCTGCTCACTCTTTTGATTGGAGGTCGGATCGACAGCGAGCGATGGCTCTTGCAATTTGGCGGTGTACTTCACGGGTTCGAGTAACTCCATGGCACGCTCTTTTGGGGTAGGGAACAACGTGTCAAAGGTTTCGATGTGCGCGTCGAGTCCCCAGGACTTCAACTGGGCCAAAATCCATTCGGCGTTGTCCTTGTCATAGGGGGAACCGACATGGTGGGGACGTGCGGACAGGCGCCGCATGTTTTCGCGCAGGCGGTCTTGCTGAGGGATTTCGCGAAATTTCTGCTCCCACTGCATCTCACTGGCCGAGTTCTCCTGTGAATAGCCGCGCAACGCATGAATCGAATCAGCAGCTTGAATTACGAGAGTGAATGCACATAAAAAGAGCAGGGGTTGGCGCATGACCCGTTTATTGTACTGAGAAGATATCCAGGAAAGGACAATGGTGAATACGCCATCGCATCGCTGGCACGCCATCACGGCGTCGTATCTGGGTTGGACTCTCGATGCCTTCGATTTTTTCGTGGTCGTGTTTCTAGTCGACACGCTGGCGCATCAGTTCAGGGTTTCGAAGAGCGCGATCATTTTCACAATCACCGCAACACTCGCGATGCGGCCATTCGGGGCGGTGCTCTTCGGGATATTGGCTGACAGGTACGGCCGGCGCAAGCCGTTGATAGCGAATGTCATTTTCTTTTCCGTGATGGAACTGTTGTCGGGCTTCGCTCCCAGCTACCGTATCTTTCTCCTGTTACGAATTTTGTTTGGTATCGGAATGGGCGGCGAATGGGGGTTGGGGGCATCTCTTGCGCTCGAGAGTGCTCCGCAGCGACAGCGCGGCTTGATTTCGGGGGTGTTACAGAGCGGCTATTCGATGGGTTATCTGCTCGCTGCAATCGCGGCCGCAGTCGTGCTGCCCAATTTGGGCTGGCGGGCCATGTTTTGGGCGGGCGGCGCTCCTGCGTTCCTGGCGTTCTATATTAGCTGGCGTGTCAAGGAATCGGAGGCATGGAAACAGCACCGTGCACCTGGGGTTCGCGCCATTCTGACGACCGCGCGAGCGTTTTGGAAGACATTCCTATACCTGATTGTCTTAATGACTCTGATGAATGCGCTTTCGCATGGCACGCAGGATCTGTATCCCGACTTCCTGAAGAGCACGCGTGGTGCTTCGGGTCCAGCTGTATCGCACATCGCCATGTTCTATAACGTCGGGGCAATTATAGGTGGAATCGCATTCGGCCGTATCTCGGAAGGCTGGGGGCGGCGGCGCAGCATGATCGCAGCGCTGATTGTTTCGCTGGCGGTTATTCCGGTGTGGGCGTTCGGCCACTCGCTGCTCGCGCTCGCGTTGGGAGCATTTGCAATGCAAGTAGGAGTTCAAGGCGCGTGGGGAATTATACCCGCTCATCTGAATGAGCTTGCGCCGGACAGTATCAGAGGACTCGTTCCGGGGTTCGCGTATCAGCTGGGCATCCTGCTGGCTTCATCTACGAACTCGATTGAATACGCACTCCGTGACAAGCTAGGTTACTCGTGGGCGCTTGCGGCATTCGAAATCACGGTGATTCTGCTGCTGGGGATCGCGATAGCGTCGGGTAAAGAGAAGCGGGGAAAAGTTTTTGTGTCTGAGGCGCTCTCTTGATGAAAAAAACGATTTTTTACGCAATCGTGTGCGCGGCAACGATAGCGGGCATGTCCGCGGTGCACTCGCCAAGGGGCGCGATGGTCGAGTGGGCGTTCTATGGAGGCGATCAAGGGGGCGCGAAATACTCGACGCTGACGGATATCAACACTCAAAACGTGTCGCGTCTTCGTGTGGCGTGGAGTTGGAAGACCGGCGAAACGGCCCTACCTGAGTACGGTACTCGGCCGGGCATGTTTGAGAACACGCCGATCATGATCGATGATGTAGTGTATCTCAGCACGCCGTACAACAAAGTGGTCGCGCTAAATGCCGAAAGCGGCGAACTGATCTGGAGCTACGATCCGAAAGTCTACGAAATGGGCCAGCCAGCGAACGGAACAGGATACGTTCATCGCGGAGTGGCGGCATGGCACGACGGCGGCAAGTTGCGAATTTTTATGAACAGCCGCTACCGGCTGATCTGCCTGGACGCGCAGACAGGAAAACCTGTGAACTCGTTCGGTGATAAGGGGGTCGTGGATCTGAGCCAAGGGCTGGTGTGGCCGATCAATAAATTGCACTACACCGAAACGTCGCCGCCGGTCGTGTACAAAGACATCGTGATTGTGGGGAGTGGGGTGGGCGACCGGCTCGTTTACCGCAACGATCCGCCGGGAGACGTGCGCGGATTCGACGCTTACACGGGCAAGCAACTTTGGAGTTTCCATACCATTCCGCAGGCTGGGGAGTTCGGAAATGATACGTGGGGGAACGACTCCTGGAAATTCACTGGACACACGAATGTCTGGGCTCCGATGACGCTCGATGAGCGGCGTGGGTTGCTGTATTTGCCAGTTAGTACTCCGAGTAACGATTTTTATGGGGGGAATCGACCTGGTAACAATCTGTTCGGCGAAGCGCTGGTGTGTCTCGATGCGGCGACTGGCGCGCGGAAGTGGCACTTCCAAATCGTGCATCACGGCCTATGGGATTACGATCTCTCCTCGCCTCCGACGCTCGTGACGATCAAGGTCGATGGGCGAACCATTGATGCCGTCGTGCAGGAGACAAAAGAAGGATTTGCGTTCGTGTTCGATCGTGTGAGCGGCAAGCCGGTGTGGCCCATTGCAGAGCGTGCGGTACCGGCGAGCGACATTCCCGGCGAACATGCGTCGCCCACACAGCCATTTCCCAGCAAGCCGCCGGCGTTAAGTCCGCAGGGCGTAACGCGCGAGGATGCCTTCGACGCGACACCCGAGCTCAAGGCGGAAGCACAAGCCGAGATGAAGAAGTACAGGATGGGACCGCTATTCACGCCTCCTTCGTTTAAAGGGACATTGATGCGGCCGGGCGTGCTCGGGGGCGCGAATTGGGGCGGGGGAGTGTTCGACCCGGAAACGGATCGGCTGTATGTGAAAACGACGAACCTGGCGCACATTGCACGGGTGAAACGTCCCGACAGATCGAGCGCGAATTCGCGGGCCTCGGAAGTGGATGCAGATTGGAGCGGCGATCTGGCGGGCACCAATGCAACGTTTCACGATGGACTGCCGCTGACGAAGCCTCCGTACGCGTATTTGACTGCGGTCGATCTCGATCATGGAACGATTGCGTGGAACGAACCTTACGGGGATTGGCCGGAGCTTCGCCGGGATCCGGCGCTCGCGGGGGTGAAGTTGCCAGCCGTGCTCGGCGTTGCGGGACCGCAAGGCGCGATTGTCACGAAAGGAGGGCTGCTGTTCGTGGGAGCCGAGGATACGGCACTTCATGCGATCGATAAAGCGACGGGGAAGGACCTGTGGCAGGGGGCGTTGCCGGCGCGATCCTACGGAACGCCGATGACGTACCGCACGCGCGAAGGAAACCAGTTCGTGCTGATCGCGGCGGGCTCGGGCCCTAACGCAACATTAGTGGCATTTTCATTAGCGGGCGAAGCACGAGAGGGCGTGCGGTCGACGGCTTTGGTGAAGAGATAAGCTGACGCGGAGGACGCGATATGCTGCGACGCAACTTCTTCAGGCGGGTTTCGATGAGCATATTTCCGCTCATCCGTCCGCAATGGATGCGCGCGCAAGAACATGGACTCGCCGCGAGCGACGTGCCACTGCTGCGCGAAGTTTCGAGAGTTGTTTTGCCCGCTTCGATTGGCCCAGCTCGTTGCGATCGAATCGTGGACCGATTTGTCGAATGGACGCGCAACTACAAAGCCGGCGCGGATGCAGGATACGGCTATGGATTTCCGCACCCGGAGGTCTTGCCTGCAAATCCGGCCGCGCAGTATCCGAATCAATTACGGCAACTCGAAACGGCGGCACAGGCGAAGGGAAACTCGTTCGCGAAACTCGACGCGGCCGCCAAGCGGGAACTTGTGGTCGCGGCCCTCGAGCAGGCGCAGATTGAACGGATTCCTTCTCGCCCGAACGGCAAACATGTAGCCGCCGATCTGCTGGCATTTTTCTACAACAGCGCGGAGGGACAGGATTTCCTGTATAACGCAGCGATCAAGCGAGACGATTGCCGGGGCCTGTCGACGTCGGCGCAGCGGCCAGCATCCCTGTCCTGAGGCGCAAACCGAAATGCGCGTTTACGAAAGCGACGTTTGCATCATTGGCGCTGGAATTTCTTCAGCCATGCTGGCGCAAAAGCTGTCCGATCTACGCCCGGGTCTCTCCATTACCGTTGTCGAAGCAGGGCGATCCATTTTTGACTTGGAAAACCGATTCAAGTACCGCGAGCGCATGATCCGATACGGCGAAAACCCGTGGCCTGGCGATTTCATTCCGGATCAGGGCGGCAAAGGGCAGATTTCGCGGAGCATGGCGGTGGGTGGTCAAGCTCTCCACTGGGGCGGCACTTGCAACCGGTTTTCGGAAGAAGATCTTCGGCTGAAATCGATGTACGGCCGTTATGTCGATTGGCCGATCGAGTGGGCAGAACTCGAGAAATATTACTGCGAAGCGGAACGCCGGCTCGGAGTGTCGGGTGAGCCGAGCCCTTTCCCTGGCGATCAGCGCTCCGAACCGTATCCGATGCCGCCCATGCCGCTCACGTGGAGCTTACAGCAACTGAAGAACTGGGGTGATAAGAGTGGAATCCCGTTCCAGGGCACTCCGCAATCGAAGAACACCGTTCCTTATGACGGCAGATCGGTTTGTTTGCGCTGCGGTACGTGTGACATCTGCCCGACGGGAGCGAAATATTCGCCGGACTTCACGTTCAAGCGGCTGCTCGGAGGGAAGAAGATCACTTTGGGCGATAGGACGCTCGTCCGTAAGCTCGTGCTGAACGACGGGAAAGCGACGGTGGCGGCTGCTCGTGCAGTGCACCGCGATCATCTCGGGCAAGAACTGGAATATCGCGCGCGCGTGTTTGCGGTCGCCTCGGGATATACGTGGAGCCCGCACCTGCTTCTGTTGTCTAGCTGTCCGCAATTTCCGAATGGAGTCGCGAACCGGACCGGGCAGGTCGGCAAATACATGAATGGGCACGCGTTCATTTCATCGCTGATCGAGCTGAATGCGGACATTTATCCGGGAATGAATCCGCAGTACGGGTTGATCTCGCGGCAGTTCTTCCGTTGTGCCGCCGATCAGCCGTATGTGCGGCACGATCTGCGCATCTGGTCGAATGAGCGTTCGTCGGCGCGCCTCAAAAATAGCAACGGTCACATTCTCCTCGGCGACGAAATTGTCAACGATTGGCGCTCACGTAATGAGCGCGGAGTGGGACGAGTCCGGGCTTACTACGATGTGCATCCGGCGGAAAACAGTCAACTGACGCTGGATGATTCGCTTCGCAATCAGTGGGGCGACCCGATGCCGAAGATTGTGCATCGGCTGGACGCTGCGACCGAGAGCGCTTTACCGGAGACGACGCGCCACATCAATGACGTGTTCGCGCGCTTGGCGCGCGCGGAGGATGGCAAGATCCTCACGGTCAGGCAAGGGAATTATCTTGACCATCCGGCAGGAGGCTGCCGAATGGGTACCGATCCGGCGACGAGCGTGTGCGATAGCCACGGCCGAACACATGACCACGAGAATTTGTTCGTGGTGGGAGCACCGACGCTGCCGACCGCTGGATGCACGAACGGCACACTGACATTCGTTGCTTTGACATTGCGATCGGCAGACGAAATCGCCGGACAGTTTCCGCGCAACTGAATCGGGCGTTTATTGCTACCAGTCGAGCTGATCGGGGAAGAACTCGGTTACGAGATCTTCGTAGTAGGGCCGGATGTCCTTCACGATGGGACGCTCCCGGCCTTTTGAATAGAGATCGTAGGTGTTAAATTTCTGCACCCACTCGAACATGCGCTGATCCTGCTGGTTCATCAGCGAGCGATAGGCATTGTGCCGGTGAGCGGCGTAAAACGAGTGATAGCGGAGCATGTACTGCGCCGGTTCGGGAAGATAGTTGCGTGTCGCCCGGTAGATGTATTCGTCGTGCCCCCACGAGAGGTGCACGTTGTCCAGGCCGCAGTTCGGTTCATAAATTCCGGTCTCGGTTTGATATTCGGGCACGCCCGAATCCGGATTGGCACGAAAGAATTCAGGGAAAACAATCTGATCGGAATAGGCACAGCCGACGGGGAAGGTGTCGCCTACCACGGCCCATTGCGGCTCGCCGTACAGACAAAGAACTTTCCCGAGGTCATGAACAAAACCCGCTAACACAAACCAGCGCGGATGACCGTCCCGGCGAATCGCTTCGGAGGTCTGCAGCAGGTGCTCGACTTGTGTCAGATCGGTGTCGGGATCGCTGTCATCGATGAGTGTGTTCAGGTAGTCCGCCATCTGCCAAATGCTCTTCTTGCCGCGCTCTAACCCGCAGTATTCGGCTTTTTTGCTAAGGACGAAATCGAGTGTCTGCTGTGCATGATTCTGGCGGTAAAACTCGGTGACGGTGGGGTTCGCATCTTCTTTATAGTTACGAAATTCTTCGTCGGACTTGCCCTCGTGGTAGCGCGTAGCCACGAAATCATCCCAATCGTCCAGTCGTTTTAGCGGCTGGACATCCAATGCGGGTCGCATGCGCGCCTCCTATCAAACAGTATGCACCGAAATGTAAGTCGACCGTTATCGTCCGCTGTGTAATAGAGTGATAAGTCTGAACGGGAGGGTTGCTTTTGATTAGATCTATAAACTTTTGCTTCATTTTGATTCTGTCTGCGTGCTCAGCATTCGCGCAATTTGAAACGTCGGAAGTGCTGGGTACGGTGCGAGACAGCTCCGGTGCTGCAGTGCCGAAAGTCGCGTTGACGCTGATCAACCAGAGCACTGGCGTCGAAATGAAAACGACCTCCGACGCAAGCGGAGCTTACGATTTTTTCGATGTCAAGGTGGGCGAATATACGATCACCGCGGACCTGTCGGGGTTCAAGTCGTTCAAGATCACCGATGTTCGCGTGGACGTAAACGCGAGACAACGCGTGGACATCACGATGCAGCTTGGGTCGATCTCTCAATCGGTCGAGGTGCAAGGGACAGCGGAAGTACTCGAGACGGATTCAAGCGAACACGGACAGGTGATCAACACGCAGCAGGTTGTGGAATTGCCGCTGAACGGCCGCAACTATTCCGATTTAGCCCTGCTTTCGACCAACGTGCATCGTTCGCCGCTGTCGGTGTTGTTCGCGGCCAACGGCACGCCGCGGGAGGGATCGTTCAACGTGAATGGGATGCGCAGTACCTATAACAATTTCCTGCTGGACGGCCTTGATAACAACGCTTATTCGCCGAGCAACCAGGGATATTCGAGTCAAGTGGTGCAGCCGTCGCCCGATGCGATTGCTGAATTCAAGGTGATCACCAGCAACTTCAGCGCCGAATACGGGCGCGTGGGAGGAGGCGTTATCAACACCGCTCTACGCTCGGGAACGAACCAGTTCCACGGCACCGCGTATGAGTTTCTGCGCAACACCGATCTGAACGCGGTCGGGTTTACATTCAGCCCCGCAGTTTTTCAGAAGCCGACGCTTCAGCGCAACCAATTCGGCGTGACGATCGGCGGCCCAATTATCAAGAACAAGCTATTCTTCTTTGGCGACTACGAAGGTTTCCGGCAATTGCAGAGATATTTGAATTTCGACTCTATCCCCGACTCGACGGATCGAATCGGCGTTCTGCCGGTAACGGTGGTGGACCCGCTCACTCACGTTGTTTATCAGGCAGGCAGCCAGATCCCCATTGCGAGCTTGAATCCGTTCGCCGCGCAGGTGTTGAGCGGTCTGCCGGTTCAGAACGGTCCGAACCGCTCCAACAATTACGAAGCGCTGCTGCTAGTGAAAGACTACAGCGATAAGTACGATGCGAAATTGGATTACCAGATCAACGACAAGATGACGTCATTCCTGCGGTTCAGCCAGCGCAAAGATCTGCAATATTATGAACCGGATATTCCTGGACCGTCGGGTGGAAACGGCAACGGTTACATTCACGCTATTCAGCAGCAGGCGGCGATCGGCTACACGTGGACGCTGACACCGTCGTCACTGTTTGATGCGCGTTTCGGCTTCGACCACATCCTGGCTGGAAAAGTTCCTCCGTATTTGGGTGGACCCAGCATGGAGCAGCTCTATGGGATTCCCGGCTTGCCGACTTCGCCCAATCTGACGGGCGGCTTGAACTCGCAATCGATCAGCGGCTTTTCTCAATTGGGACGCCAGACCAGTAACCCGCAATTCCAGAACCCGACATCCTACAATCCGAAACTGAATTACTCGCTGATAAAGGGCCGCCACGCCATCAAGATGGGGTACGAATTCACAGATATTCACACGGAGGTTTTGGATGTGAACCCGCTCTACGGCGCGGACACGTATGCCGGCCAATTCAGCAAGCCGACTTGCGCGCAATTGGGGCGGCCTAGCGGTTGCACGATTACGAGCGATGCCACGAGCTACGATCTCGCGGACTTTATCTTCGGTCTTCCGAGCACGATTCAACTCGGGAATAACTTCGTGACCAATCTCCGGCAGCACGTAACGGCGCTCTATGTTCAGGACGATTACAGAGTGAGCTCGAAGCTGACGCTGAATCTGGGGCTGCGGTGGGAATACGCGACGCCGATCTGGGAGCGGGACAACAACTGGACTAACTTTGATCCTGCGACCGACACGCTGACTAAGGCGACGAGTGGCAGCACTTACAACCGCGCGCTGGTGCATCCGGATTACAAAGATTTCGGGCCGCGACTTGGTTTGGCGTATAGCTTCACGCCAAAGACGGTGCTGCGCGCCGGATACGGAATCAGTTATTCGTTCTTCAATCGCGTGGGGAGCGCACAAGAAGGAATCAATGCCCCTCAAGCGCTTTTCGGCCTGCTGACTCAGTCGATTCCAGCAGGCGGCGCCGTGCCGTCAACGTTCCTCACGACGCAGAACAGCTTCACGACCGGCATCGCCAATCCGGCGAATTTCAACCCGATTGTGTCGAATATCGATTACATTCCGGCGGACACGCGCTGGCCGTACATACAGTCGTGGTTCTTATCGGTTCAGCGCGAGCTCAGCAAGGACACGGTGCTCGAAGTGGCTTACAACGGCAATCACAGTTTGCGATTACCGATCATCGCGGATTACAACCAAGCGTATCCGAATCTGCCGGGTCAGACACTGGGAGTGCAGGCGCGGCGACCGATTCAGAGCTTCGGCGCCATCACCTGGCTCGATCCGGCGGGCGATAACGATTACAACGGCTTTTCCGCGCGGCTGGAACATCGGTTGGGAGGGGGATTGTATTTCCTGAATTCGTTCACCTGGTCAAAGGCGCTCGGGGATTCCGAGCAGGGCCTCGAGTACTTTCCCGGTTATTACCAAGCCAATCCGCAGAACATTCGTGACCTAGCGAACGAGCGTGGGCCGTCGAGCTTTGACGTCGAGTTCATGAACGTAACAAGCGTCGTGTATCAGCTTCCGTTCGGAAAGGGCCGTAAGTATGGATCGGGCATGAATCCGGTTTTCGATGCGGTGCTGGGTGGATGGGAGCTTAATTCGATCAACACCGCGAACACGGGGCCGCCGATCGACGTCTCTTATTCGCCTTCGGCGGCGAATGACGTGACGGGACTGACGAACGACTATAGAGGCGAGGCAATTTTGCGTCCGAATGTAACCGGAACCGGCATAAGCCAGAGCAAAGGGGCGATGGTGAACAACTATTTCGCCGGGTACACGTTTACGACACCGCCTGCGAGTGCTCCCTTCGGTGATGCCGGGCGCAATGCGTTCCGCGGGCCGGGGTTAGAGCAGTGGGATTTGGCTGCGGACAAAGATTTTCATATCCGTGAACGAACTTCTTTGCAGTTCCGCTCAGAGTTCTTTAATGTTCTGAATCACACGAATTTTGGACTCCCGACGGCCATCAGTACGAGCGCCGCGTTCGGCACCATTCGCACAACCTATCCGGCGCGACAGATTCAATTCGCGCTAAAGCTGATGTTTTAGCCCGCCGGGGATGCGCCGAGACAGTAGTTCTCGACGATTTCCATGCTGTCGGCGGCACGACCAGTTATGAAATACATCCTCGCGCTCGATCAGGGGACGACCAGTTCGCGCGCCCTTTTGTTGGGACGAGATGGGCTTGTTCACGGGCTGGCACAGGCGCCGTTCCGCCAACTTTTTCCAAAGCCCGGCTGGGTTGAACACGATCCAGTTGAAATCTGGTCATCGCAATTGGGTGTCGCAACGGAAGTGCTGGCTCAAGCGGATGCGACAGCCGATTCGGTGGCTGCGATCGGGATCACGAATCAGCGCGAAACGACGATCGTGTGGGATCGCAAGACAGGTGAGCCGATCGCGAACGCGATCGTTTGGCAGGACAGACGAACTTCGGCGTTCTGCGATCAGATTCGCGCGGGCGGCCATGAAGCGAGAATCCAGCAGAAAACCGGGCTGGTGGTCGACGCTTATTTTTCGGCAAGCAAGATCCGCTGGCTGCTGGACAACGTTCCGGGGGCTAAGGAGCGTGGGCGTCGCGGTGAACTGGCCTTTGGCACAGTCGATAGTTGGCTGATCTGGAAACTGACCGCCGGCGCGCGGCACGTGACGGACGTGACGAACGCATGTCGCACTATGCTGTTCGATTTGCACACGCTGCGCTGGGACGACGAGTTACTCGACCTGTTCGAAATTCCTGCCTCCCTGCTGCCGGAAGTGGTGGGGTCGAGTGAAGTCTGCGGCAAAACAGCGGGCGTGCTCGGCGGAATTCCGATTGCGGGCATTGCGGGAGATCAGCAAGCGGCGCTGTTCGGGCAGATGTGTACCGAGCCGGGAATGGTGAAGTGTACATACGGCACGGGAAGCTTCATGCTGGCGAATACCGGCGAGAAACCGGTAGTCTCAAAGAACAAATTGCTGACGACGATTGCATGGAAAGTTGGCGGTCGCACTTCCTATGCGTTAGAGGGAAGCATTTTCATTGCGGGGGCCGTGGTCCAGTGGCTACGCGATGAACTACAGATCATCCGCAGCGCCGAAGAGATTGAAGCGCTGGCGGTCAGTGTGCCTGATACTGGCGGAGTCTATGTTGTGCCGGCATTTTCCGGATTGGGAGCGCCGCATTGGGATCAGTACGCACGCGGCGCGATTTTGGGTTTGACGCGAGGAAGCACTCGCGCGCACATCGCGCGGGCGGCGCTCGAAGGGATCGCTTTTCAAGTTGCCGATGTGCTTGCGGCTATGGAGAGCGATTCGGGAGTTCCACTGCAGGAGCTGCGGGTCGATGGAGGGGCGGCACGAAACAACCTGCTCATGCAGATTCAGGCTGATTTGCTGGGCGTGCCGGTGACGCGACCTGCTAATGCAGAAGCGACCGTGCTCGGGGCGACTTATCTCGCCGGGCTCGCGGTTCAATACTGGCCGGATCAGGAAACAATTCGGAAGCAATGGACAGCCGAAGCGCAGTTTTCTCCGCGTATCGATGCCCAGCAGCGGCGCGAGCGACGTGCAGGCTGGGGGCGGGCGCTTGAACGCAGCCGAGGGTGGGACACGGCATCGAGAGCAGAAATGTGAGTTTATCGCGCCATGAGATTTTGCGAGAAGTTGGCGCGAGCGGCGAGTGGGACATTGTTGTCATCGGCGGCGGCGCGACGGGGCTGGGGACGGCGGTCGACGCGGCGTCACGCGGTTACCGAACGCTGCTGCTCGAAGCGCAGGATTTCAGTAAAGGAACGTCCAGCCGTAGCACGAAGCTGGTACATGGCGGCGTTCGGTATCTAAAGCAAGGCAATCTAAAACTGGTGCTGGAAGCGCTTCGCGAGCGCGGCCGCATGCTCCGCAATGCCCCGCACCTAGCGCACCGTATGCAGTTCGTGGTGCCCGCTTACGAATTCTGGGAGCTGCCGTTCTACGGAGCGGGATTGACGGTATACGATTTGCTCGCCGGACGCGAGGGGTTGGGGCGTTCGAGGCTGTTATCGAGCAGCGGCACGAAGCGTGCATTGCCCACCCTGCGGCAAACGGGACTGAAAGGTGCGATCGTCTACTGGGATGGGCAATTCGACGATGCGCGGTTTGCAATTGCACTGCTGCGAACGCTGTTTGACCTCGAAGGGGTAGCTGCTAATTACGTGGCCGTCACAGGATTGCTCAAACGAGATGGTCGCGTGCGGGGGGTCGAAGCACGAGAACTGGAAACAGATTCGCGCTTCGAAGTGACGGCGAAAGTGGTGATCAATGCGACCGGCGTGTTTGCCGATGCGGTGCGCCGGATGGATGAGCCGCAAACGCCATCCATCCTCCGGATCAGCCAAGGAACGCACTTCGTGCTGCCGCACTCGTATTTTCCTGGCGAATCCGCGCTGATGATCCCGCGCAGCGCGGATGGCCGTGTCTTGTTTGCGATTCCGTGGCACAATCGCGTGGTAGTTGGTACGACGGATGACCCGGTCGAAGAGGCCAAGATAGAACCGCGGTCGCTCGAACATGAGAGGGAATTTCTGCTGAAGCATCTCGAACGTTTTCTGGGAAGCGTCAGACGGGATGACATTCTCAGCATGTGGTCGGGGCAACGTCCACTGGTGCGGCGCACGGGAGTTAGTACGACTGCGGCGCTGTCGCGAGATCATACAATTTTGATTTCAGACGCAAATCTAATTACCATCACGGGCGGTAAATGGACGACGTATCGCAGAATGGCTGAAGACACAATCAACTGCGCGGCGCCGCTGGGCAATTTGCCGCGAGTGGGATCGCGAACGCGGGATTTGCGGCTACATGGCTGGAGCCCAATCTCAGAACCACCGTATACCTGGGAGCACGTTTATGGGGCGGATCTGCCGTTGTTGCGTGAGCTCGCGAATGAGGATGTCGAATTTAGCGAATTGCTGCATCCGCGCTTGCCGTTCCGCCGCGCTGAGGTGGTTTGGGCGGTGCGGTATGAGATGGCACGTTGTGTAGAAGACGTACTCGCGCGTCGTACACGGGCGTTGTTCCTCGATGCAAGAGCCAGCATCGAAGCTGCCGGACTTACCGCACGACTCATTGCACGCGAGCTAGGCCACAGCGAAGAATGGCAGCGGGAGCAGGTGACAGCCTATCGGAAGTTGGCTGGGCAATACGTGGGGATTACGCAGATGGAATCGGAAGAGAAAGGCGGGTGACCCGGAGTTATGCATGTAAGTGCTGCCGTTATCGGCGAGTTTGTGGGAACCATGGTTCTCATTTTGTTGGGGAACGGTGTGGTAGGCGGCGTTTTGTTGACGCGCTCCAAAGCGGAGGGTGCCGGATGGCTCGCGATCACGGTCGGATGGGGCCTAGCCGTATTTTCAGGGGTTGCCGTGAGCATTTCGATCGGGGATCCGGATGCGCATTTGAATCCGGCCTTTACTGTGGCATCTGTTTTAATGACGGGCCATTCGGAGCGGCTATTCACTTACATTCCCGCACAAATTCTCGGAGCGATTCTCGGCGCGATCTTAGTCTGGTTGTTTTATTTGCCGCACTGGAGGGCAACCGAAGACGCAGCGAAGAAACTTGCATGCTTTTCCACCGGGCCAGCTATTCGGCGTCTGCCGAGTAACTTCCTCAGTGAGGTGATCGGAACATTTGTTCTGGTGCTGGTTGCCGCGGCGCTGGTGTCGCGGCGGCTCGCGCCGGGAGGAGTTGCACCGGGACTCGGACCTATTCTGGTCGGAGCGCTGGTTTGGAGCATAGGGCTTTCGCTGGGCGGAACTACGGGTTACGCGATTAACCCGGCACGCGACTTTGGGCCGCGTCTGGCGCACACGTTCCTGCCGATCTCGGGTAAAGGCAAATCAGACTGGGGGTACGCCTGGGTTCCCATTTTCGGCCCGATCTGCGGCGGAATCGTCGCCGCCTTGTTTATTCGGCTTACTGGTATCTAACTCAAGTAAGTTCGACCCACTAAGTTCGTTGACGGGGTTACTTACTGCCCGCGGCTGCCGTGTCTGTGCTCGATGCCGGCGAGAGGTGGTCGAAGTTCAGGATTGCGTTGAATACGAGCCCGTAAGTGCCGATGGTTTCACCGCGATAGATAGGGTCGTTGGCGAACAACAACACGTTTCCTTTACCGAGATGAGCGTCGACCACTACTCCGTGCTCGGCTATGGCATCGCCGCCCTCGAGAAGACCGGAGAGAAGAAGCGTTTTCTGATCGGAGTAACGGACGATGACGTTGGGCCGGTACTCCTGAGGGATGACGTACGGGTTGTTGCGTGTCTGCTCCTCATTGAGTGAAGCTGCTTCCCAGGGCTTGGGTGAGGGCAGTGGTTCCGCAGGGTGAATGGTGCGACCTTCGGGAGAATCTTCCTCCTCCGGTCCGCCTCGTCCGGTGGGGCGCTTGTACTCTTTTTCCGTCAAAACCGATCGTCCCAGCAGGTTCGTCACGGTGAACGATAGTCCATCGGCACTGTAGACGCCCAGATTCCCGTCATAGCCGTAGGCAACGGGATGTTTCTTGTCGGCAACGACCGCGTTCAAAATACTGCCTACGACTTTCGCGTTCTTGCGAGCGGCCACCGCTACTCCCGGCGCCCATCCTTCATCAATCGCAAATTGAGCGGTATCCTCCGCGGCGATCAGCAAGCCGCCTTCTTCGATGAAGCTCTTTAGATGTTGCAAACCGGAATAGCCGAGGCCCGGTCTCATGTCGTCGGTCGCGTCGAGACCCTTAGTCAGGTTCGGGGTGAGCGATGTTTGCTGCCACGGCAGAGGATTTCCCCACATGGGCATACCGTCGACGATCTGCCCCGCAGTAACGCGAGCGACCGGCGCAAAGACGATCACGTCGTACTTCGAACGCAAATTGTCTTCCTTGGCGACGGTCTGAGTGCTGATGTAGTCGTAAGGAATGTGAACCTGATCGAAGGCCATGCGCCACCAACCCTCTCGCTGAGTAAACAGCCAAGTGTGCATGAACGCGATGCGCGGTGCGGTGATGGGACGCGTGCGGGCAGAAGCAGGCGGGGAAACGCTCGATGCCGTGAGGTCTAGCTGCTGCGCCACCGTCTCCAGTTCGGACTTCGCGATTCCGCCGATCAGAATCGAGCCAGCCTGGAACTTTTTGCCCTCGCTCTCAAACGGCTCCTCCAGTACAGAAATGTGAGCGCTCTTTAGTAAGTAGGGAAGGGAAAGTAGGCCAACGTGGCCAGAGTTATTGACTACATACGATGGCCCATCACCCGTGACGGCACCAGTTAGTTGAGTGATATCCCCGATCTTCTCCATTTTTGCCGCCAGAATAGAGGGATCTGTTACTCGCACCGTTTTTACATTGAAGCTATCCGGGAAGGACCAGCCTGTGTCGTCGTAGGGATGCTTCTGCTGGTCTTCGGGCGACCAAAACTGGCGATCGAGGAGAGCGTCGGCCGCTCTGGAAAACGGCTGATCCATGCGGATGACGAAGCTGCCGGCCTCGAAGGTTTGCGATTTGGGAGCGGCAGGGTGCTGTTTCTTGTCTTCTTCCTGGTGCGGGCGAGCGGAGGGCGGATTTGAAACAGTAACTGCTTCGGTGAGCCGCTGAATTTCTACATGCTGAAGCGAGAGCACTGTGAGGAGCTGAATCTGGCGATTGAAAGAAGCTTCGTTCTTCTCAATGACATAAGCCGCGGGGCCTGAGTTCTGCGGCTTTTCGACGGAACGCTTGCTCTTCAGGTAGTAGTTGCGAAGAAAGTGCTCGTTGTTATGCGCGAAGTAAGAGAGCGTGGTGAGCAGCGCGGTCTCTTCGTAGTTATTGTTATCGCGTTGGGACCAGACCACGGTTGGATAAGGAGGGTTCTGGCGGTACCACGTTCGCGAATACTGATCGGGAGTTAGGATGCGCTTTTCGGTGTCGGCGCCGCCGTTGCCGAAGGTCTCATACAAGCGGCTGATGCCGTTGTGCATCCCGGCGAGAAACATTAAGTAGCCTGGACTCCAGGTATCAAAGTTCCCGTGGGTAAAGGTGCCCGGCATACCGAAATTCTGTAACTGCTGAACATTGTTCCAACCGAGAGCTGCCCACTCATCCGCCAGCATCGGGTCGATCCAAGCGTTATAGGGACCGTCCCCGACGGTGTTGTCGTAAAGGAATGGGACAGATTCGTGTAAATCGTGAAGCACCTGCGCGTGCCAGTTGACGTATGTGTCGAGTACGTTGCGCGTGAGATCAAGCGTCATTGCCATTGCGTCGCGATTGTTATCGTGAGCAACGTAGTGACCCCAGTACACTAAGCGGGGCCAGTTCTCGCCCGGATGAGCTTTATGCCACCTGTATATGTCCACCATGCGATCGCGCCCATCGACTTCGACGACGGGAGTAATCAAGACGATTACATGAGAACGGATGTAGCGGATATAGGGTGAGTCGTCGACAGCCAGGCGGTACGCCAATTCCATAAGAGCGGTGGGAGCGCCGGTTTCAGGAGAGTGGATTGTTCCCGTGATGTAATACACGGGTACCGATTGTGCGATTAAGTTCTCGGCAGTCGCATCGTTCAGGCCGATAAGGCGGGGATCACCGAGCTTGGCCAGTCGCGCAGTATTTTCCTTCGCCGCGGAGAGCAGCTTTTCGTCTGCAACTGCGGCGGCAATCATCTCTCTTCCTTCTTCGGTATGCCCGATGGTGAACACCTTTACTCGCGGCGTGCTGGTTGCCAACTCGCGAAAGTAGCGATAGACGTCTTCCGCGTAGGGCAGCATGTCCGGCGCGCCGGAAATATCGCCTAAGACCTTGGCGGGTGTGGGAACCGAGTTCGATGCGGGTAAGTAATTCGTCAACGGCGAATTGAGAGTGGGTTCCGTTGTGTACTTTTGGATCCGGTCGGTGTACCACCTGTCGATTTGCTGCTTCGGATCGCGTGCATAGTCGGCGGCTTGCAGAGATTGACTTTGGAAGGGCCAGGACGGGAGCGCCGCGGCGAAAAGAAGGATTGCGAGCAGACCTTGAGAAGGATTCATCCGAGTCTTTGTCAACCGCCATCGTACCGCTCGCTGAATGTAGTTGATTTCGCGAGACGGGCTGATCACTGTACTTTCGGGCAAACGCCTCGCTTGGATCCAGGATGTGGAGAAGCGTGCGCGTCGAGCCATTGAGCCGCGTCTGCAGGTGTTTTGATGGTCCCTTCGAGAGCTTGCAGAACCAGCTCACCGGAAACAATGCTGTTGAAGCTGCGGCTGTATACAAGAGGGTTGTGTTGCGAGGGCAACTTCAGCAGAAAGGGAACGTATGGCTGCCATTTACCATGCGTGACGCTGAATGTTTCGGGATTGTTGTAAATTCCCGCGTACCAGAAGGACCATTCAATATGATAGGGATGATCGGCCGAGACAAGCACGGTGGTTCGATCCCAATCGCCGGTCTGCTGCAATGCGCTGCGCATCTGCCCCAGAACTTTATCGGCAAGCAGAAGGTTGTCCGTGTAATGCGAATTGCCGGTCGTCAGGACTTTCCTTTTGCTATCCCATATGCCTGGAGGATGAGGGATCGGAAAATGAAGGAACACGAAGTTCAGCTTCGGATCGCGAAGCATGCGCGTCGCGTTTTCGACGACGACTTGGAAAGTTTCAATGGCGCCTTCTCTCGTCATCCGGAGTTCTTCGGGAGGTTCGCTCAATCGCGACATCAGGAACGGAAGCACTCGCGACTGCCACCAGGCCAAATACACGGCCTGGGAATAGAACGGCTGCAGTTCGAGAGATCGCAGCACCCAGAGTGTGGAAATTCCGGAGATATCCCACGCACAATCGCTCAAGGAATTAGCCAGCATGCGGCAATACGGATAACTCCAGCCGCTGACGGCTGCATTAAAGCCGGCGGCTCGCGCCAGTTTGAATACGTTTGGCTCGGAATTGAAGTTGATCGATGTAGTGGAATTCCCGTTGCACTCGTGCAGCTGCATACCAGTCGTTTTGATTTTCACGCCCGCGACGAATTTTCCAGTCATCAAAGATGGTAGTGACTCGAGTGTGCTGTAGGACGGCGATGTCACGCGGGTTGCCTCGAGGGACTGCGCTCGCAGGCGATCGAATTCGGGAAGCTGGACTCCATTTGGGGGATTCAACAGCATCCGCCCGTCGAGCTCGTCGAAAATCATCCAGACAACCCGATTGCGATTCGTAGTCGCGGGCAGCATCCCTGCGATGGACGGCTTGGTGTAATAAGCACGGGCCGCGTGGTAGGCCCATAACGAGTTCGCTGCCAGGATGACAAAGGCCGGAGAGACAAACAGGAAAAAAGTTTGAATTTCCCTCAGCGTTTGTCGTCGCTTGGTGAGCAGCAGCACGGCTAAACATAATGCAGCGACAAGCGCGATTGCCCTGGCGACAACGCCCGGAACACTCACGTCGTGCTCGCTGAGAATGCTTCTCGTCGTAACGAGAATCTGAAAGACCGCGAACAGACAAAAGAGCGTGATCACGGCAGCTCCAGCAGCTCTAAGCCATCGCCGGGGACTGCCGAGAAGGAGGAAAGCGGCGAAGATAACGGCAGCGAGTACACAGACATCGGTGATCAGAGCCCAGGCAACCTGGACACGCGGCGCAGCCAGTGAGAAGAAGTGCGCGTCCTCACGGTTTAGGACACTGATGAGCAGCTGCCAAATGTACAGAAAACTCAGATTTGCAATCGACAGAGCGATGGCGGCCTGTCTGAGTCTCAGTCTCGTTTTTGGAGCAGATACAACCATCGAAGATCCCCTTTTACGGCGACTTTCTCGACGATGACGAAGCGCTGTCGACACGCCGCTTCAAACGACTGCTGAGTGAAGTCTTGGTGCAAGGATGCGCGGCCGCGCGTTAGGCGCTGAAACATTGGATCGTTCTTGGACACGTACTCGAGGATTAAGTAACTTTTCGTCAGTTCTGCGCACAAGCTGACAATTTCGGACAGCGGAACTCGCTCGGTCACCAGCATGTGGTGCACAACAGCGAGCAGCAGTACTACGTCGAAAGCTCCATTCGCGCGCGCTAAAAATGAGGGGTATTCTGCGTTGTGCCAACCCATTGCCGGAGTGGGGCGCGCCAAGTTAACAGCCAGAGGGAGAATATCGAGATCATTCGCCAGGGCGCGCCGCCAGAGGCGGCCAACGACCACCGGGTCCAGATCGATGGCGACGACTGCCGCTCCGGTACGGGCGGCAATCTCGCTGAAATGCCCGGTATTGCAACCGACATCGAGGACGGTTCTTGGTGTCAGATCTGACAGCCACTTTTTCACAATTTCGGACTTTGCAGCGAACTCCTCCGACGAATAGCTGAGATCGTTGAGGTACGAAGACCACTGTGATTTGCGTTCCTCGGCGGGCTTGGCGCTGGACAGAAGTTTCCGCGCTCTGCGCAATCGCACGCGAAGGATGAACTCTGCCTTTTCCGGTGCTTCGGTGCGATGCCCGCTGTACAGTTTGCGATCGTCTGGATCCACGCGGCGTGTCAGGTGGGTTGGGATGGAAACGGCAGTCAAGAACGGAGGGCGAATACGGGTTAGCCAGTGCAGGCGGCGATACACTTCTTCGGGCTGCAGTCCGTCGGGGTGCGAAATGAAAACCTCGTCGGTCCTGAGGCCGCGCTCTCGGTTCATGAGCAGCGGTAGAGCGAACATTCTGAGGAACTGCGCGTACGGCAACCACCGCGGATCACGCGGATCGCGTTTCTCGAAGGAAAGAATGTCTATGAAGACGGGCTTGGGGCCGCGAAAAAGCACGTTGAAGGGAGTGGCATCTTTGAGGCAGAAGCCCTGTTTCAACGCCTCCGCTGCGAGCTCAAGGGTTAACTCGCCAGCGGCGAACAGCATTTCGGGCGGCCACTCATATGGATACGAGGCGAACCAGACCTGCTCATGCTGCAGTACGACCGGCGAACTGTCCGGTTCGGAGTGGTCCGCCATGCGGAACCGTTGAGCGTCTGGCCCGGCTGCCTTCCACGTACCGATCAGCTTCCCTGATCTGGTTAAGGCCTGAGCGGTGGGCGAGCCGAGAAATTCCTCTATAAGCGGTGCTACCGAGGCCGAAACTGTTCGAAATACGCCTGATTCGACGAGGTGAAGTCGTCCATCCGGATCCCGGAAAGAAGTTCGGTCGCAGCGAACTGCGTCGGATTGCAACTAATCGTCTCGGTGTCGACGAAAATACTTGCGAAAGAAGCGCCTGAGATAGAAGGACGTTCCAATCGCAGCCGCGGTTAAAGATTGCCAGAGGAGAGCACCGGAGCCGGGGTCGATGTACGCGAGAAAATGATTCATAAGCAGTTCGCTGCCGAAGCGTCGTTCACGAAAAGTTCGGAACCATCAGTATCACCCGTTTTGCGTGAGGCTGCAAGGGCCCCTAGTACTAGAACTAGTAACTAAGAAACGCCGTTTATGTCATTGACGACAAAGGGGACGGTTTGTACAGTACGGCGTCACTACAGCCCGACACCGGCTGCAGGGAGGTTAGGCGGGAATGGGGTCCCTGAACCCGCGATGTGGTCGGCGCCGAGGCGACTGGACGCTTCTCGCAATGTTTTTCAGAGGAAAGGTTGCGACCGTTCTTGACAAGTCCCTACTCACGAGATATTGTATGCAACTGGTATACCGACAAATCTGAAACATAAGCAGCCAATTTCATCCTTCTGTTCTTTGTATTTCGAGGAGGCGAGATGACGCAAAAGCACTGGACCAGAATTCTTGGTGTGGCGTTTGTGGCCATGACGATCGGCGCGTCGGCCATTTACGGTCAATACACGACAGGAACCGTACAAGGGACAATTTTTGATCCGACCGGCGCGGTTGTTCCCAATGCAACCGTAGTGTTGCAAAGCCTGGAGACCAATGCGACCAGAACTTTCAATGCCGGAAACGACGGAATCTATTACTTCGCAGCCGTGCCTCCAGGCCGCTATGAACTGACGGTAGAGGCGTCGGGATTCAGTAAGGCTGCTGCGCAATTCGATGCCGTGGCAAGCCAGACGATCACGCAGGACATCAAGCTTGCGCTAAGAGGTACGAATGCCACGGTCGAAGTCAATGCGCAGGCGGCAGCAGCCGAGCTTGATAAAACGGACGCTCAGCTCAGTACAAACCGGGACGCCATAGAAGTGAACGATCTTCCCACCCAGCACAGCACCACTGGACTGGTGACGTATGCTCCGGGCGTGCAGCCGATGTACAACCCGCGGGGCGGCAGCCTAGTTAAGCTAAGCGGCGCGCAAACGGGACAGATTTCAGCGAATGGAGCGCGCGCGGAATACGGAAACAGCGAACTCGATTTCACGGACGCCAATGATTGGGAGTTCGGCGGCTTCGCTTTAGGGACGACTCCCGTGCCGGACTTCATCGAGGAGTTCAAGGTGCTGACGTCGAATGTGGCTGCCGAGTACGGGATCAAATCCGGCGGCGAAATCATGATGATTACCAAGAGCGGCACGAACAACTGGCATGGCGAGATGGACGATTACATCCAGAACGACTTTTTCAATGCTCGCAATTATAACGATGTTACGGGCAAGGCAGCTCGCACGGATATCAATAACTATGGGTTCTCGACGGGCGGGGCGCTCATCAGGAATAAATTGTTTTTCTTCGGAGGATGGCACCAGAACAGAAACATCGGCGCCGGGGCCACGTATCAGGCTGCTTTGCCTACGGCGTCGGCGGTCGCAACGGTAACGGACCCAGGCATAAAGAGCATCATTCAGACTTACTTGCCGACTCCGACACAACCCACGAGTAATCCGAACGTGGGCATTTTCCCAGTGAATTATGCCAGCCCCGGGAAAGGGTACCAATTTCTGATGCGCGGAGATTACAATTTTTCGGATACTAGTTCGCTGGCGATACGGTATTTCCAAAGCACGGCGAACACCGTGCTGCCCTACGTGGGATCTCTGGTGGGGCTCGCAAACGAAGGCGCTTTGATCACGTCACAAGCGCGAAATGCGAATATCGCTCACACCTGGCAAATCAAGCCCACGGTCGTGAATCAGTTTCGCGTCGCATATGCGCGCTCGCTGGGTTTCCTGCCGCCGCAGATGCAGACTCCGGGGCCGTACTTCACCATCACGGGGTTATTGACCTTCGGTGAGTATGGAGGGTTCCCGCAGGGCCGCATATTCAACGTGTATCAGGCCAATGATGTGCTGAGCGTAGTGCGAGGCAAGCATCAGTTAAAAGCGGGATTCGACGCTCGCGTCATTCAGGACAACTCGTATAACACCGGAACCGGCCAGTTCTTTACGCGCGGTTACTTTGTGTTCCCGTCGGAAGCCGCTTTTCTGTCGGCCCAGCCTTCCTCGTACAGCCAACTGTTTGGTCCATCGGTGGAACCTTTCCGCACGAAGCTGTTTAGCGCTTTTGCGCAGGACGATTACCGCATCTCGACGAATCTCACCTTAAATTTGGGATTGCGTTGGGAATATCAGGGCGCAATCGATACGGCAGGCGGGCATTTTTCACTATTGAACACGAACGTGCCCGGGGCGATCGGCGCGGCGGGAACGGGTCCGCTCGGATCCTTTGTGGTCGGCAACCCCATTATTCATTCGAATCCATTGAACCTCGCACCACGGTTTGGTTTTGCCTGGAACCCGCGAGCGGGGAAGCTTGTGGTTCGCGGTGGATACGGCATCTACTACAACTCCTTCGATTTCACCCCCCTCGCAGATCAGGGGCGCACCAGCCCTCCCATCGCATACAATGCCGTGCTGACGAGTTTCACGGGAGGAAATACGATCAGCGCCTTGCTGGCCGGCAATTCTCCCTTCCAGCAGCAATGGCAGGCGCAGGCGGCCAGCGGTACGTTCGGCAACTTGACGAATTTCGGTTCGATCACCACAACTAATCCGCATCTCCGCAATCCATATCTGCAGCAATACGATCTGTCGGTCGAGTATCAGCTCCCGGGAGCGATGGTGGCAAGCGCCGGTTACGTCGGCTCGAAGGGGACGCACCTGGGAGTGTTCCTCCCAATAAACTCATTCCTGCCGTCCGACCGGCCGGCTCCGGCAACGAGCGTTGCGGATGAAACCGCTCGACTGTCACAGTTCCGGGCGGCGTATGCACAAGAAGGCAGCGGCGCGCTGCGTCTCGATCCGCGGTTCAGCCAAGTGAATCTGATTACGGATGCAGGAAACTCGAACTACAATTCGCTGCAGCTGTCGCTTCGAAAATCGTTTTCGCAAGGTCTGATGATGCAAGCCTCCTACACCTGGTCGAAATCGATAGACGATGAATCGACGGCCTATCCGACGCAAGATTATCTGGGTGACGGGATTCCGCAAAATGTCGGGATTCTGAGTCAGAGCCGGGCCTTGTCGAACTTCGATATACCGCAGCGCTTCCTGTTGACGGCGATCTATCGTCTGCCGTTTTTCAAAAACCGAACTGATCTCCTCTCGCGAATTGTGCTTAACGGGTGGGACCTGGATATCGCGGAGGTTTATGAGTCGGGGGTGCCGATCAACGTTTTCTCAGGGCCTGTACTCGGAATTTCCGATGTGAATCTGGACGGCAACATCACGGGGGGCGCGGCCGCCGACAACACGCTGGCAAACTGCTCTGCGGGAGGCGGCCTCAGTTTGCCCTCCTCATTCTCAAGCAAGTACACGTTCTCTCAGCCGCTTCTCGGGAATAACGGAACATGCGGCCGCAATATAGCGCGGCAGCCGGGCCTCGAGAATTTGAACGCTGCCTTGACGAAGAACGTTCTGCTGACCGAGAAGGGCTGGTGGAACTCAGGTCCATGGAACCTGCAACTGCGATGGGAAGTGTACAACGTGCTGAACAACCCGTCCTTCTACGTTGCAAGCGTTAACAACTTGTACGTCAGCAATCCAACCACATTCGGGCTCTTAACTGCGCTGCCGCAGCGAAAGATGGAGATGGCGGTGCGGATCCTCTGGTGAGATCGAGACGTACTTTCGGCACCACGTTGCCTTCGCGTTAGCCGACTTCGAAACTCCAGGCGAGCGCTGTTCGGGAGCTATGCACAACGGAACTTCAGTTTTTCGCCTTGATGACAAGGTGGCACTCGTCGTGGGTGCAGCCTCAGGTATCGGCCGGGCGACAGCCGTGGCGCTCGCGCAATCAGGAGCGACTGTGATCTGCGCGGACGCCAATCTGTCCGGCGCAGAGGCGATCGCGCAGGAGATATCGACCGGCGGGAGCAGGGCAACGGCATTATCCCTCGATATCACGAAAGCCGATAGCGTGAATGCCGGGGTCGCGAAATGCAGGGCTGAATACGGCCGGATTGATGTGCTTGTGAGCACACCCGCAGTGAACGTTCGCAAACGCCTGCTGACGTATACGGAAGAAGAGTTGAACCGCGTTGTAGATATCAACCTCAAGGGGAGCTTTCGAATCACGAAAGCGGTGGCAACGGTGATGAGCGAAAAAGGCGGCAGTATTATTCTGACGTCGTCGATTCGATCACTTTTGGTTGAGCCGGGCCAAGGAGTGTATGCGGCTACTAAAGCGGCGCTGGTGCAGTTGTCGCGCGGATTTGCGGTGGAGCTTGCGGCGAAGAATATTCGGGTGAATGCGGTGGCTCCCGGCGTGGTTGATACACCGTTGACGGAACCGATCAAGCACAACGCGGAATGGTATTCGGCATATGCGAATCGTTCGGCTTTGAAACGCTGGGCTCGACCGGAAGAGTTAGCGTGGCCGATTGTTTTTCTGGCATCTGAGGCGAGTAGCTATATCACGGGAACGGTTCTGTTCGTGGATGGAGGATGGACGGCTATCGACGGGCGTTACGAGCCGCCGCTCTGATCGTTTGGGAATTGTGATTCCGACCGAACTTTGAAAGATAAATCCGAATGAACTCGACCGAGGTGATGAAAAGCAAAGAAGAAGCGGCCGTACTACGAGCGCTCGATGAAATCGCGGATGAAACCATCTCCTTCCTGCAAGCGCTGATTCGGGTTCCGACGGTGAATCCTCCCGGAGACAGATACCGCGCAGGAGCTGAACTGATCGGCGGAAAATTGAAGGCGTTCGGATATGAGGTGCAGTACGTCACTGCGGAAGAACGCCCGGAGCATTCGCGGGAATATCCGCGAATCAACGTGATCGGTTCAAGGGCGGGACGCAGCGCGAGGCCGCTGCTGCATTTCAACGGGCACTTCGACGTAGTTCCGGTGGGACAAGGATGGACGGTCGACCCGTTCGCTGGAGTGGTGAGAGGCGGGAAGCTCTATGGCCGCGGTACGGCTGACCAGAAGGCCGGGATTGCCGCTTCTATTTTCGCTATCGAAGCCGTTCGCCGCAGCGGAGTGAAACTTGCCGGAACGGTCGAGCAGAGCGGCACTGTCGATGAAGAAAGCGGTGGCTTCGCGGGCGTTGCATATCTGGCGGAGCATGGCTTCATTGGCCAAAGCAAGACCGATTTCGTGATCATCACTGAACCTTCGAACGTAGATCGCGTCTGTATTGGGCACCGCGGCGTTTACTGGTTCAAGGTAGTTCAACACGGCCGGATTGGGCACGGCAGTATGCCTTATCTCGGGGTCAGTGCCGCGGACCACCTGGGTGACGTAATCTATGCGGTGAATCACTTGCTGAAGCCGGAGCTTGCGAAACGCAGGACAGAGATGCCGGTCGAGCCTCCCGGTTCGCGCTACGCAAGCATCAACATCAACTCAGTTTTCGGAGGTCAGCCGGAACAGGGAACACAAACGCCGTGTGTGATCGATCGGGCGGGCGCAATCTTCGATAGAAGATTTTTGACCGAAGAGCGTTTTGAGCAAGTGAAGGGTGAAATTCATGAGCTGCTCGAAGATCTCAGCGCGCAAAATCCCGCCTTCAAATACAGCACGGAAGATTTGATGATCGTGCATCCAACGCAAACCGATCCATTGAGCCCGCTGGTGACCACGGTTGCCGAGAGCATTGAAGAAGTGCTAGGGAAGAAGCCCGCGTTGATGGCAAGTCCCGGAACATACGATCAGAAACATGTCACCCGCATCGGTCGGGTGAAGGACTGTATCGCCTACGGTCCCGGCATACTCGACCTCGCGCATCAGCCGGACGAATACGTGGTGCTCGAAGACCTTATTAATTCCGCGAAGGTGATGGCGCTCACCGCCATGCGGCTCCTCGGGACTGCGTAGGACACGCAAGCAGACGAGGAAAGGGAGAATTATGGAACGAAGGCAATTCGCGGGTGGACTGCTCGGCACCCTGCTAGCGGGCGAGGGCGGAATCGGAAAGATACTTGGAGCGAGTCAGAACGAACGAGACTCGCCCGCTTCCGACGCTAACGATTGGTTAGGTCGTGGAACGATCACGGATGTTGCCGGAGTGAAAGTGGGACATACCACGCTGAAAAGCCGTCCCACCGGCTGTACTGTCGTTCTTTGCGAGGCCGGTGCAGTAGCGGGAGTGGACGTAAGAGGATCGGCGCCGGGCACGCGTGAGACCGATCTTCTAAACCCGATCAACACGGTTCAGCAAGTGCAGGCTATCGTGCTTTCGGGTGGCAGCGCATACGGTTTGGACACTGCCACAGGCGTGATGCGATACCTGGAGGAACACGGCGAGGGTTACAAGATAGGCAATCTGGGCGTAGTGCCGATTGTACCGGCGGCTATTTTGATGGACCTCGGAGTGGGCGATTTCAAAATACGGCCGAATGCGGAGTCCGGTTACCAAGCGTGCCTCGCGGCAAGCAACCACCCGGTGCCGCAGGGCAATGTTGGCGCAGGAGCCGGAGCGACCATCGGCAAGATGTTCGGCGCGCACTTCGCCATGAAATCCGGCTTAGGTACAGCGAGCAAGAAAGTTGGCGATAGCGGGCTGGTGGTGGGAGCCATCGTTGCGGTAAACGCAGTGGGAGATGTAGTGAACCCGAAGACCGGAAAAATAGTCGCAGGCGCACGAGCGGCGGACGGGCACGGGTTTCGCGATTCGATGGCTGAAATTATGCGAGGTTACCGCGTGCTGAACCAACCGGGAGCAAACACCACGATTGGCGTAGTGGCGACCAACGCCCGCCTCGAGAAAGTGCAGATGACCAAAATTGCGCAGATGGCGCATGACGGGTACGCGCGAGCCATCAATCCGGTGCATACCCCAGGTGATGGGGACACGATTTTCGCGCTCTCGACGGGGACGCTCGAGGCGAAGGTTAGTCACGGTATGATCGGCGCGATCGCAGCGGAGGTTATGGCGCAAGCAATTGTGCGCGCGGTCATGCAAGCGCAAAGTGTGGCCGGCTACCCAAGTTACCGAGACGTGAACAAGGGCTGAATGACTGCTACAGAGCGTTTGTATCAAGAGCTGAAACACGATATCGTCACGTGCGCGCTGACGCCCGGCAAATCGATGTCGGAAGGAGATTTGGGAAAGCGCTATCAGACCAGTCGTACGCCGGTAAGAGAAGTGTGTCGGGATCTCGCGAACGAAGGATTTATCACGATCATTCCGTTTCGAGGCTACTTTGTGTCGCCGCTTACCGTCACGGAGTTCAATAATTTGCAAGAAGTGCAACTGCTGGTTGACCCTTCCGCCGCGGCGCTCGCTGCCGACCGCGCCACCTCTGTCCAGATCGCAAACCTACAGAAATGGGCGGAGTACAAGTACAAGAGCAACCAGAAGGACAGCTATTACGAATTTCTAGAACAAAACAGGAGTCTCCACGTGGGCATCGCCGATGCGACCGGCAACAACCACCTGGTTCACATAGTTTCAAACGTTCACACACGACTGATGCGCTATTTCTACTTGGGGCTTTCTGCTAGCTCCTTCGGAGCTGAGATTGTGAACGAGCATTGCGCGATCGTCGAGGCGGTGCGTAAGCGCATGCCTGCCCAAGCGCGTCAACTTACGCACGATCACATTGTGAACACAATGCGCCGGAGCGCCGGGTTATTCTCTGCAACTCGCAACATGCATTATTTCGAGCCGGACTCGGCTGAGCAGTTTCAAGCAGTACCGGTTCGGCGACCGGCAAAAGAAGATGAAACACGAGACGTTTTGAGGAAAAAAATTGCTGGGAAGTAGCGAGACCTCGAACGCTGGGGGAATTTTGCGGAGGAACAAATGGCTGAAATGACGCGATCGGAGTTCAACAAAACGATTCTGGGGGCGACTGGAGCTTCGATGCTCACGCCGCGCGCTGAAGCGAACCGCACTCAAGCGAAGGGGGCTCAAGCGAACACTGAACCACACGAGGAACGACACGAGCCCACGGGTGCGATCACGGATGTCCCCGGGATCACGGTCGGACACTACACTGATTCGCGTCGTCCGACCGGCGTAACAGTGCTGCTTTTCGGAGAAAAGGGAGCGGCGACGGGCGTAGATTTTGACGGCTCTGCTCCAGGCACGTTTCAGGTATCGCTGCTTCAGCCAGTGAGCTTCATCCAGGAAGTTTGGGGCATCGTGCTTTCGGGCGGTAGTTCGTTCGGACTCGCGAGCGTTCCCGGAGCGGTGCGATATCTCGAAGAACAGAAAATCGGACTGAAGTTCGGAATAGGCATCGTGCCGATCGTTGTCGGCGCAATTATTTACGACTTGGGCATTGGCGATTCCTCGGTTCGCCCCGATGCGGAGGCGGCGTATCGGGCCGCGACGGCAGCAACTGCAAACAACCCAGAGCAAGGAAATATAGGTGCTGGCGCAGGCGCGACGGTGGGAAAAATGCTCGGCCAGTATGGAATGCGAGGAATGAAATCCGGAGTCGGCATGGCGAGCATGCGGATCGGTGATGTGGTGATCGGCGCGCTGATGGTGGTCAACGCAGTCGGCGACATTGTGGATTGGAAGACCGGCAAGGTCATTGCCGGTGCACGACGGTCAGACGGTAAGGGATTCGTTGGAATTCCGGAAATCCTGAGAACGCGCCCACCGCACTCTCGAACGCGCGCGTCCATTACGCCGGAGGATCCTGTTTTTCAGAGCACCACGATTGGGGTGGTCGCGACAAACGCAGAATTCAACAAAACCGAGATGACGAAAATAGCGATGATGGCGAACTGCGGCGCGGCGCGTTGCATCAATCCGTATCACACTCCGGGCGATGGCGACACGCTCTTTGCGGTGTCTACCCGGCGGACGCGCTCGGACCTTTCGCTTTCGGTGATCGGGTCCCTCGCTGCCGAAGTCGTTTCGGAAGCGGTCGTGCAGTGCGCAAAAATGGCAAGCTCGATTCCCGATTGGCCGGCGTATCGCGACTACACGGCCAAGCTCTGAATTCCGGAGAAAACATTCTTGGTTTCTCATTCAGACTTTCCGGTCCTTCTCACGTTCGACTTGGATGCCGAGCTACTTTGGACGGCTCGGGATCCCAAGAACTGGTCTCGTCCGATTGCTCTGTCGCAAGGAGCTTACGGGTACCGTGAAGGAGTTCCCCGCATACTCAACCTGCTAAGCAAGTACGGCATTCATTGCACGTTTTTCATTCCTGGCATGATCATCGAACGCAATCGGGAAGTGGTGCAGGAGATTTACGCGGCGGGCCACGAGATTGCACACCACAGCTACTCGCACCGTTGGGTGCAGGACATGGAAGAGCCGGAAGAGCGTATGGAATTCGAAAGAGCGATTGACCTGGTTTCCGGAGTTACAGGATCGAAGCCTCTCGGCTGGCGGTCTCCGGCGGCGGAGTTCAGTAAGAACACGATGCGATTGCTGCTCGACTACGGATTCCTCTACTCGTCCAACTTTTTTGATCGCGATGAGCCGTATAAGCACTTTGTCGACGGAAACAAGACTGAACTGATCGAGTTTCCGTTTGCCTGGGTACTGGACGATGCGCCATTCTTCCTCTACAGCATCCAACTGGTCGGCCGTGTCATGATGCCGCCCTCCGCCGTGTTTGAACATTGGTCGGCAGAGTTCGATCAGCTCTACAGAGAGAAGAAGGCCTTCGTTCTCGCCATGCATCCGCAGGTGATTGGGCGTCCGTCGAGAATCACTTTGCTAGAGCGACTGATCAACCACATACGCCAGCACGATGCCGCGCGTTTTTATCGCTGCGGTGATTTAGCATCGCGACTGAAAGACGAGCTTTAGAGAAACTTTGCCTTCCTTAGCTAACAAAGTTGCTGTGGTCACGGGGGCCGCTTCCGGAATTGGCCGCGCCTCAGCGGAGCTCTTTGCACGCAGGGGCGCGCAGGTGATCGTGGTTGATATCGATGTCGCCTCACTGAGAATGTCCGCTGCGAATATTGCGGATCTCGCCGAGACAATCGTCATCGATGGCGATCTCGCGAACGAGGAAACCGCGTGGCGAGTTTCTGAAGTCGCCAAGGCTGCCTTTGGCTCCGTTGACATTTTGCTGAACTGCGCGGGTACGGATTTAGCTGCACCTTTATCCGCAACCTCTGTCGGCCAGTGGGACAAGCTCATGGATGTGAATCTCAAATCAGTGTTCTTGATGTGCAAACACACCGTGCCTTTGATGTCACGGCCGGGAGCATCCATCGTCAACATTTCATCGGCAGCCGGCATTTCGCCGATTCCGAAACGGCCTGCCTATATTGCATCGAAGGGCGCAGTCGTAGCGCTCACGAAAGCACTTGCGCTCGACTTAGCACCTGCAATCCGGGTGAATTGCATCTGTCCCGGGGCGGTCAACACTCCGCTTCTGAACGCGAGCCTGAACTCCGCTTCCGATCCGAAAGCTGCTCGGGAAGCAGTGAAAGCCAGATATCCTCTGCGCCGAATTGCGGAACCTGAAGAAATTGCGAGGGTAGCGGCGTTCCTTGCTTCTGAAGAGGCTTCCTACATGACCGGCGCCACCATCCCGGTGGATGGCGGAAGGACGATGGCTTGAGATGAGGAATACGGAAAAGAGAGTGCCGTCGGCGGAAAAAAGTCCGAAAGGGCAGGACACTGTTCTCTTCAACGGGCGCATCCACACACTCGAGAAATCTCAACCGCTGGTGGAAGCGGTGGCGATTCGGGGTGGGCAGATTGTGTTTCTCGGCTCGAGCGACGAAGCGCGGCGGATGGCAGACGGAAGCAGTCAGGTCGACCTCGAAGGTAGAGACGCGTTTCCCGGGTTCATCGATTCCCACGTTCACTACTGGCGTAGCGGACTGATGGATCAGATGGTGGATCTTCGCGGCGTGCAGTCGATAGGCGAGATTCAGCAAGCGGTGCGCAAGAAAGCCGCACAGATTGAAGAGGGACAGCTGCTGATGGGGCGCGGCTGGTCCGACGCGGTGCTCGAAGAGCGGCGCTATCCGGACCGGCACGAGTTAGACGTCGCCGCTCCCGCTCACATCGTTTATTTGATGCATCTCAACGGACATTCCTGCGCGTTGAATACACGTGCGCTCGCCTGGCTGAGGCTCGACCCGAATGCTCCGGGCGTAGAGCGCGAAGCGGAAACCGGCGAACCGGCGGGGCCTCTGCGCGAGAAGATCGCGTTCAGCTCGCAGAGCAAGTTAATGACGCTGCTTACAGCGGACGTGCGACGCAACTGCCTCTCGATCGTCTCGCGGCACGCTGTTGAAGGTGGTGTCACGACAGTCCATTGCCTCGAAGGCGGACGCATCAGCGGCGATCCCGATGTCGAGGATTTCCTCGCCCACCAGGATGAACTGCCGGTTTCGACGGTTCTCTACTACCAGATCACGGATCTCGAGCGAGTGCAGAGCCTTGGCCTCTCTCGCATTGGAGGTTGCGTACTGATCGACGGGAGCCCCGCTGCTCATACTGGCGCTCTTTACGAGCCATATACGGATAACCAAGAGACCAGCGGCCCGGAATACTTCACGCAAAAGGACCTGAATGAATGGGTGCTGCGCTGCCACAACGCGGGAATGCAAATCACGGTTCACGCCACTTGTGAACGCGCCATCGGGCAGATGCTGACCGCCTATGAGAACGCTTTGCGTATAACTCCGCGCTCAAACCATCGTCACCGCATCGACCACTTCTATTTCCCGAGGCAGGAACAGGTCTGGAAGGCAGCTCAATTGGGAGTAGCGGCGGGGGTGCAGCCTTATTTCGCCGAAATCTTCCACGATATGTATGAGCGGCGTCTAGGCTCGGAACGCGCACAGCGGACGCATCCGTACCGCTGGTTTATGGACGCGGGAGTGGCCGCGGGCGGCGGGTCTGACAGTTTCGTCACCCCGGTGCGGCCCCTTTGGGGTATCCACGCGGCAGTGAATCACTTCTGTCCCGAGCAACGGATTTCCGCTCAGCAGGCATTAAATATGTTTACGCGGGGCAGTGCGTATCTCGGATTCGAAGAGCATGAAGCAGGAACGCTGAAAATCGGCAAACGCGGCGATTTAGTTGTCCTCACCGAAGATATTCTCAACGTGCCGCCCGAAAACATCAAGAACATACAAGTGGAGATGACAATCTCCAAAGGTCGCATCACTTATCAGGCGTGAGTCAGGACTGATGTTGCTTAAAGGCAAGACCGCTGTAATCACGGGAGCGTCGCGGGGCATCGGCAAGGCTGTCGCCATTCGATTTGCGCAGGAAGGAGCGAACGTCGTTTTTAATCACCTGGAAGACACGACGGAAGCGACGCGAACGGCGGAAGAGTTGAAAAAGACTGGAGCCCGGGTGCTGCACATGAAAGGCGATGTGGCCTGCGATGCATCGATCCGCGAACTCATTGATCGGGCGGTGCAGGAATTCCACACGATAGACATTCTGGTCAACAACGCCGGCACGGGACTTACCAAGGCATTCGCGAGCATCACACCCGACGAGTGGAATCGTATGTTGGGCGTCCATGTGCAAGGTGTGTTTCTCGCCTGTCAACTTGCCGGCGAGATCATGCGTAAGCAGAAAAGCGGATGCATCGTGAACATCGCTTCCGTTGCGGGCCAGCTTGCGTTGCCGCTTCGGGTGATCTATGCAACCGTCGAGGCGGCGAAGATGATGTTCACTAAAGCGCTGGCTTGCGAATGGGCCGAGACGGGGATCCGGGTCAATTGCATTGCGCCGGGGACGATTCTTACGGATCTGGTGCGGCGGAACTTCGACAAAGGCCTGCTGGATGGAGCCAGAGTTCTGGAGCGCACTCCTATGAAGCGCTTCGGCGAGACGCGCGAAATCGCTTCAGCAGCCCTATTTCTGGCGTCGCCTGAATCCTCTTACATCACCGGTCAGACTCTTTTTGTCGACGGAGGCTGGACCTCCTGGGGCGGATGGCCGGTCACGACACAAGAAGCATGAATCACCTGAACACGGAGCCCGGAACAGGTTCAAAAGCCGATTCCACTTCTATCGGCGCCGTTCAGCCGAGTGGCGTGCGCTGGCAGATTCTTGGGCTCATGCTTCTGCTGAGCATGATCACCTATTTGGATCGCGTGAACATCTCCATCGCGGCGCGGCATATCACAAACGAGTATCACTTGACCGATGTGCAAATGGGCAAGATCTTCAGTGCGTTCATCTTGGCCTACGGACTGTTCCAAGTTCCGGGCGGCTGGCTGGCGGATCGATTCGGACCGCGGAAAGTGCTCACGTTTGCAGTGATCTGGTGGTCCGCGTTTACAGCTCTTACGGCTTACGCAGCCGATGTGATGGGCGGGGGCAGAGTATCGATCGTGTTCTCGTTCTGCCTCGTGCGGTTCTGCCTGGGCATGGGAGAAGCGGCTGCATGGCCGAGCTTCAATCGAACGATTGCAAACTGGATGGCGGAAAAAGAACGTGCTTTTGCAACTAGCGTGCCGCTGGCGGGGGGAGGGGTGGGAGCCGCCATCACTCCGCCATTCATTGCCTGGCTGATGCTGACATACGGCTGGCGCGAGTCTTTTCTCCTATGCGGAATTTTGGGAGTGGCCGCAGGCGCTTTTTGGTATTTCGTCGCGCGAGACACTCCGGAGGAGCATCCGCGGGTGAACGTCGCCGAACTCGAGGTCATTCACGCCAGGCCAGCAGAGCGACTGACCTCACCTGCCGTACTGGGTCGAGCGGCAATCGCGGCGAAAGGCATTCCTTGGACAGCGCTGCTCAGCGAGAAAAACGTGTGGCTGCTATTTTGCAGCGCCATGACATGCGGCTACATGGTTTATATCTATATGACGTGGTTCTTCACCTATCTAGTGGAGCAGCGGCATTTGTCTCAGATGAAGAGTTCCTACTACACGATTGGGCCATTTATAGCGATGGCAGTACTGACGCCTATCGGAGGAGCGATCTCGGATGTACTGGCACGAAGAGTTTCTCTCCGCTTAGGGCGGCGATTCATCTCGATGGGCGGGATGTTCGCTGCGGGCATGGCGCTGATCATAGGCGCAAGGGTAGAGAGTATTGCGGTTGCGATTGTTTGGCTTTCCTTCGGCGCCGGGGCCATTTACTTCGCGCTGGCTTCGCATTGGGCGACTACCATCGATATCTCAGAACGGCATGCGGGCACGGTCAGCGGAATGATGAATTGGGGCGGCAACGTCGGCGGGGTTCTATCTCCCATCCTGACGCCGATCTTCGCTCGCAAATTGGGTTGGGTTCCGGCTCTAGAGATCGCCGCAGTCATCATCATTCTGGGCGGCATGTTGTGGTTTCAGATTGATCCCGATCGAAAGTTAGCAGCCTGAATGTTGGAGCCGTCGGATGCATATTCAATGGCGGTTATTCCCCGAGACGGGATTGGTCCCGAGGTGATTGCGGAAGGGGTGAAGGTGCTGAACGCCGCGGCGACCCGGAACAATTTTGGAATCGCGTGGAAGTACTATCCTTACGGGGTAGATTATTATCTCGAGACCGGCGAGGTTTTATCGCGGGAATCGTTGGCGGACGTCGTTTCCCACGACGGCATCTATTTCGGCGCAGGTCGCAAGGCCTGGCTTACCAGATCGGAGTACTGACGGCGGAAGGGACGCGCCGCATACTGCAATATTCATTCGAACTGGCGTGCAAGAGACGGCGTAAAATCACGCTGATCGACAAAGCGAATGTGTTGACGGACATGTATTCCTATTGGCGCGAGATCGGCCGTGAAGTTGGGGCGGATTTATCCAGACGTCGAGATGGATTACATGCTTATCGACGCCGCCACGATGTGGTTCGTCCACAGACCTGAGTTGTTTGACGTGGTCGTCGCGCCGAACATGTTTGGCGACATCCTGACCGATTTAGGGGCAGCGATACAGGGCGGTCTGGGAACCGCGGCTGGAGCAAACATCTGTCCGGATGGTGTTTCGATGTTCGAGCCGATTCACGGAAGCGCTCCGCCGCTGAAGGGGCAGCAGAAAGCAAATCCAGTCGCGGCCATTTGGGCGGGCGCAATGATGCTGGAGACACTCGGCGAGGTACGCGCTGCGGCGCAGGTTATGGAAGCGCTCGAAAAGAGTCTGGCGTCCGGAAAAAAGAGGACTCCGGACCTGGGCGGCAGGAGCACGACCGCTGAGGTCGGAGACGATATCGCGGAGTCCCTGTCCGTTCTGTTCGGGGCGCCATAAGGCCACCCCGGCGCACCACGCCGGCCTTTCTTCGGCTAAAGCTTATTGCGCGAACTTATTGCGCGAACTAGGCCGCGCGCCTGAGCCCGCTGGCTGCTCTGGTAGTCCATGCTTTTTTGGCGGTCACGCGGCGTTTTTTTGTTGCAGCCGCTTTTCGTGCGGTGGCCCTTCGCTTCCGTGTGGCAGCAGCTTTCTTGGCTGCTGCGTGCCGCTTGCGGGTGACACCCGCTTTCTTCGAGATAGCGACGACTTTCTTAATCGAGTGTTTCTTGCGGGTCGTCCGCGTTCTCTTAGCGGCGGCAGTGCGGGTCCGCCTGGTTTTGGCACTTGCAGTCTTCTTTCGTTTGTGGAGCATACCTATCACTCATCGGCAGGGCGCCTTAGTTTCTTGTAATTTTCCATGGCAAAGCACCGCAACTGACACGTACTGCTTCGGGTTCACTTACAGGGGCGCGCAGTTACAATGTCCGTTCCGGCTGAATTGGGTGTGAAGTGCGTGCCAGCAAGCAGTCTGGAGCGTGAGCCACATCTGCGCGGGATCCTACGGCATGCGCGACATTCGTGAAAAGGTGCTCTTGGACCATATGGACGCCTCCCGGGCTGGCGGCAGGGCCGGGCAGCCGAGTGTGATCGCGCGTCAAGCTAGCTGTGCGCCGGTTGGTAGTGGCCACCTCCGGGTCGCCGCTTCGTTATGTGTATGCAGCGATCTATCGGGCGCATATCGCGTATGCGCTGCGACTGTCGAGGCATCTACCCGGTGTGCAGGCCGTCTATCTCACTAGCGGCGCCGCTATTGACGAAACTAAGCCCGGCGTCAACGGGAGTTTTCAGAGGAACAGCAGCGCCTCAGCCGTTTGTCACCCCTCTATGACAGTAGTGGACGTAGACGTTGTCCGCGAAGGCTCGCGGGTTATGCGGAAAGCCCTCCGTCAGGTAATCGTGGACCAGCAAACCGGTTACGTAGTGAGCGGGCTCGTCGGTGTTGAAGCTCCACTCGGCGGCATAGGCATTGCCGCGCCACTGCAGAAACACAGTGAGTGCGAGGGCAACACAAAATACCGACCCTATGCGGAGCACGGGCGCGAATAGTCGTTGGCGAGCGCGTCTTTGGCTACGGACTGGAGTGTCCCTGGGCGTGGGGCGCCGGAGTGAAATAAAGATCCTGGTAATCGAAACTGAAATCGGCGAGCGGTGAGACAGCCACCATCGTGAAGTGATCAACGGTTCCATCGGGTTTCAGGGCGAACGTGAGGAACGCATCCTCGATGCCGCGATCGCGCCAGTGGCTCTTGAATGTGTTGTACTGCCAGTGCTCCAGGTCGCCGATTGCTTTAGGTGTGTGGTCGAGCGTAAACACCAATTTCCCATTTTCGATGCGAATGGTTGATCGCCCGTACCAAGCATCGTTATAAACGCCGGCATATTTTTCGAGCGGCAGGGAAGGAGTGGAATTGGATGCTCGCGAGCCAGTCTGTTTCTCCACGACGTCGGCAGCCTGTCGCTCTTGCGCCACTTCCGTATCGCGAAACGCTCGAATCCAATCAGGGGAAGGAACGTCTAGATAGTGATCGAGGAGGTGGTACGCGATGGACTCGAACGCTCCTGCCTCTTCGGCGTTCGTCAGGACCACAATTCCCAGGTGCTCGTCGGGGACTAACTGCACTATCGAGACAAAGCCGGCAACACCCCCCGTGTGGCCGACTAATTTGCGTCCATGATAGTCTCGCAGCCCCCAACCGAACCCGTAATCTGCAAAGTTCGCTTTGAGGGCGGCGAGCGCCGGAGGCGGATCGCCGATGGGCAAAATGGTTTGCGGGGACCACATTTCTTTTGATTGTTTCTCGCTGAACAGGCGTTTGTCCGGGTTCGGAAACTTGCCACGGTTCAGTTGTAAGAGAATCCATTTGGCCATCTCGGAGGCACTCGAATTAATCGAGCCGGCCGGCGCCGCGTTGTCGAGAGGAACAAATTCGATGGACTGCAACCTGCCGGGCAACTTTGAATGAGGCCAGGCGTAATTGTCGCCTGATTTCCAACTCGCATTCGTAAGCGTGGTTGTGGACATCCCGAGAGGAGTAAGAATCCGCTCACGGACGTTCTCTTCCCAGGACTTACCCGTGACCGCAGCAACAATCTGCCCAGCGGCTATGTACATCAGGTTGTCGTACGCGTAATGGCTGCGAAAGCTGGATTGCGGCTTCATGAACCGGAGGCGATAAACAATGTCCTCTCGCGAGTAGGTTGTATGCGGCCAGAAAAGCAGATCGCCTTCGCCCAGTCCCATTCCGCTCTTGTGACTGAGCAGGTCGCGAATAGTCATCTCGTGCGATACATACGGGTCATACATCTCGAAACCCGGGAGACGCTCGTAGACTTTGTCATCCCAGGAAATCTTTCCCTCATCGACGAGCGATGCCAGAAGGGCCGAGGTGAACGCCTTGGTGTTCGACCCGATTCCAAAAAGGGTATCGGCATCGACCGGAGCTGGATCTCCCATTTTGCGGATTCCGTATCCCTTGGTGAGCACGATTCTGCCGTCTTTAACGATTACGATCGAGAGGCCCGGCACTTCAAAGGTTTTCAAAACGGTGCCGATGAAGGTGTCCAGATCCGCGGGCGGCGATTGTCCCCAAAGAGCGGGTGCAAGGATTGCAAGCAACGCGGCGGGGAGCGATCGCGAGATTCTCAGCGGATACATGGGTTTGAATGTGTACTTATGCATTTACTCGGAGGGCGCCGCTTTCGGGATTGCCTCAAACGGGATGTTGAGAATGGGATACTTCTGCCAATCCTTATAGTCGAAATGCCACCACTCGAATTCGTAGACTTGAAAGCCCTCGTCCTCCATCGCCTGACGCAGCAGATCGCGACGCCAGCGCTCGCGTGAAGTGCCGCCCGGGTAGTTCGGATAGGAGCGGTCGGACATTTCGTCGTAGACGCCCGTCATCTCTACTTCGCGGCCCGTGCTGAGCTCGTATAGGGTGAGGTCCACGGCGCATCCGCGATTGTGGCGCGAGCCTTGTTGGGGATCGGCCACAAATCGTTTCTTGTCGTCCGGCGTCACATCCCAGAAAACCTTCGTGATGTACCACGGCCGATAGGCGTCGTGGATGAGAATGCCGTAGCCGAGCGGCTGCAACGTGCGGTTGACGCGAGCGACGGCCTTGGCCGCCGGGCGTTGCAGGAATGCGCGTGCCTGCGAATAGACCGGGAGTCCGAGAAAATTGTCCGTCGAGGCGTAGCGGATGTCGAGCTTAATCGAGTGATCGAGAGAGGTGATTTCGATGAGATCGGGTTTCAGAAAATCGCCCTTTTCGGCGGGAGGGTGCTCGGCGAGCGCTTCTTTGGTAAGCTCGGCAACCGGGCGCAGAGGCGTGATGTGGAACACGCCGCCCGAGACCGCTATCTGAAGGCGCGGATAGGTGGCGTCGCCGATCTTCAATCCTGTCGCCGGGCTGTTTCTCGAGCGAGGAAAGACAACTGGGGTGTGATCGCCCGAAAAATGATTTGGCGAGGATTCGACGAGCGCCGTGTCGGTCCCGGAGTGCAGGAGATGTAGGCTGCCGTCTTTCTCAAAGACATAAATCTTGTCCTTCTCCGTGCCGTATTCGCCGATGATGCCGATCCAATCGGAAGGCGCGGCAGGGGGCATGGGGCTGACGTGGAGAGCGGCTGGCAAGTGTGCGATGAGCTGGAGCGCAAAAAAGGTGGCGGCTAGAAAAACGCCGAGGACCGAGCGGGATAGGGTTCTTAAATCGGGCTTCGACATGTTCCTTAGACCACAACCGTGCAGGCGTTCCATTTGTTCGTGCGCACAGTGAGTTTGTCGATGAAATCGCGGCGTACGGAAAATCCAAGGCCAGAAGTTTCGGGGATGCGGATCGTGCCGGCCGAAGACACTTCGACCTCAGGCTCGATGATGTCGCGCTCCCAGTAGCGGCGGCTGGCGGAGACATCGCCCGGCAGTGTGAAGCCGGGGAGGGTCGACATGGCGATGTTGTGAGCTCGTCCGATTCCGGACTCGAGCATGCCTCCGCACCAGACGGGCACTGAATGTGACACGCAGAGCTGTTCGATTGCGCGCGCTTCGGTGTGGCCTCCCACGCGGCCGAGCTTAATGTTGATGATCCGGCAAGCATGCAGCTCGACGGCGTTCGCCGCGGCTCGGGAACTGGCGATGCACTCATCGAGACAGATGGCGGTATCGATCTGGCTCTGCAACTTTGAATGCGCGTAGATATCGTCCCAGTACAGCGGCTGTTCAATCATCAGCAGTCGGAATTCGTCGAGCTTCCGCAGGTGAGGCGCGTCGTCGAGCCGGTAAGCAGAATTCCCGTCGACCGAAAGCAGAATGTCCGGAAACGCGCGGCGCACGGCTGCGACGTATGCGACGTCTTTGCCGGGTTTGATCTTGAGCTTGATGCGGCGATACCCGCTGGCAAGCTCTTCCTCGACCTTTTCAACAAGCGCTTGCGGGTTCTCGCGAATGCCGAGCGAAACGCCACAGGCGATCTCGGTGCGTGTTCCGCCAAGCAGGCGCGCCAAAGGCACGTTCAGCTGCTGCGCGGCGATATCCCAGAGCGCATTTTCCACGGCCGCTTTGGCCATTTCGTGTCCGCGGACAGCGGCGACGATCGCGGGAAAATGCTCCGGCGAATCGACCGTCCTACCGATCACTTGAGGAGCGATGAATTCTGAAATGATATGCCAGGCAGTGCCGGTGGTCTCGGGATTGTAAGAGGGTGTTTCGCCGGTTGTGACTTCGCCCCAACCCGCCACACCATCGGCGACGACTTCGACCAGCAGAATACGCCGGTCTTGGGTAATGCCGAAGCTGGTTTCAAAGGGCGCCTTGAGACGCATGTGCAGCTCGCGCAGAATTATCAATTCGATTTTCATCGGGCTCCTCGAAATTTTCGCCTCCATAGGAAGTAAGCTGGCAGGCCGGCGAGAACGATTCCGAGTCCCAGAGCGGCGCGGGCGGGTTGAGTAGCGATGGTATTTGCGACCAGAACCGCGGCAGCAATGATGAACAGCAACGGTGTGAGGGGATATCCCGGAACACGGTAGGGGCGAATGGCCTCAGGCTGGCGGCGACGGTAGACGAATACACTGCCAGCCGCGAGACCGTAGAAAATCCAGCCGATGAAGATCACATAAGTTAATAACTGTTCGAAAGTTCCGGTGACGGCGAGGACAGCCGCCCAAAGGCTAGCCGCCGCTATGGCGAAAGCGGGGGTTCCGAAGCGCGGGTGCACTTCGGAGAGGCGCTTGAAGAAGAGTCCGTCTTTAGCCATGGCGTAATAGACGCGAGGAGCGGTGAGCACGAGCGAGTTGGCGGCGCTGAACATGGAGACGAGGATGACGGCGGCGACGATTTTCGCGGCGACGGGTCCGACTACGATCGAGACGGCGGTGGCGGCAACGCGGTTCGAGCCGGCAACACCCACAGGTCCGAGCGCGGCAACATAGCCGAGACTGCTGAAGACGTACAGCGCAATGAGGGTGGCGGATCCGACGAGAAACGCGAGCGGAAAGTCGCGTTGCGGATGGATGGTTTCGCCCGCGCTGAAAGTGGCGTACTGCCAGCCTTCATAGGCCCACAGTACGCTGATCATGGCGAGACCGAAGCCGGAGGCGAGCGATGGAGCAGCGACACGCGCGCCACCCGACGAGTGGATGGTAAAGTTGTTCCCGAGCAGCAGGAGAGCGGTCGCCATGACCGCGATTGCGATCACTTTGAGCGCTGTGGTGACGTTTTGGAGATCTGCACTGCGACGGGTCCCGAGCATGTTTACAGTGCAGATAACGGCAATGACCAGAACCGACACCAGCTTGGCGGCAAACGGGGTGAGAGGGACAAATTCAGCGAAGTAGTTGCTGAATGCCACCACCAGCGTGGCGATCGAGCCCGCGCTGATCACGAAGAACAGAGTCCAGCCGAAGAGGAACGCGAGCAGCGGACCGAAGCAGTCGCGGATGAAAATGTAGAGTCCGCCGGCCTCGGGTTTCATGGCGCTCAACTCGCCGTAGGTGAGTGCACCTAGAAGCGAAAGGACGCCGCCGGTGAGCCACACCGACGTAGCTAGCGAGACCGAGTTGCCGACCGAACGCAGCACAGCTCCGGGGACGAGAAAAATACCCGATCCGATCACGGTCCCGACGACCAGGAACACAAGATCGCGCATCCCAAGGGTGCGGCGAAGCTGCGGCTGCCATCGACTCGCGACCATTTCCTGCGGCGGCACGCGTTTAGTAATTCAGATGGAAATTGAGGATTCCCCAGTAGAGCAAAATCCAGGAGAAACCGATGCAGGCGAGCGCGACGGCAGTGGCGAACAATCTGCTCCATAACTGACGCCCGCGGGGCGTGATAGGCGATGCGGGAGCAGTTTCCGGCGCGCGAGAATCCCGTGGGGTAGAGCGCCAGACCAGCCATGCATAATAGATCGCGACGAATGTGCCGATCACCGCGAGGATTCCCAAAAATTGCAAAAGATGGATCCACTTATCCAGAGAATCGTTGAGAGCCGTAATGTCATCGCTCTTCGAGAACACCGCAACGAATCCGGCGACTACGATGAGATCGAGCAGACAGATCAGGCGCGTGAGCAGGCGCAGGCGGCGTTCGCGAGGAGCCCATTCGAGGCGTGCGCGGTAATGCCTGCGCACCAAAGGCGAGATGGGCCAGAAGAGTACGGCGAGAATGAGGATCGCGAGGCTTGTAAAGAGGACAAAGTAATTGAACGGCTTTGATTGGAGAACGCCGACCTTCTGGAACACCATGAAGGGGAAGTCAATGCCGAAATTGGTCCTTCCGTCATAGCCCCGGTAGAACGCGATTTTTTCCTGTCCGTCGACATTCTGATAAACCCTTGGAGCGATCTCGCGGAATTTCATCGGTTTCCCATTGAAGCCATGCAGTTCCTCAACGGTGACAGTGCCGTCGGACCCGGGCTTGACTTTTGTCTCGCCGGGCATTGAGCTGACGAAAAGGAAGTTGCCTTCGAGGCGACGGCTGACCATGTAATCACCGGCGACTTGCTTCGCGTCAGAAGAGGCGGACGAGATGGCGGGCGGCGTGGGAGTGCGATACGGAAAGTAGCGATCCAGGAAAAACTGCCAGAGGGCGGTGCGATCGCTGATGGTACTCTTACCGGCACTGTTGTAAGAGACAAAAAAGCCGAGGTTCGCATCGGGCATCAGATGGAGATCGCTGTGAAAGTAGAGCGTGTCTCCTCCATGTCCGATGATGCGGTGACCATTTCTGGTCTCTTCATAGAAGCCCAGGCACATCGCATTGAGCGCGTCTCCAGCGGGCAACGCCTGACGCGTGTGCATCATTTGAACCGTTTGCGGCTTCAGGATTTGGGCCCCATTGTATTGCCCATTTTGAAGGTGCGCCATCATAAAGTGCGTCATGTCCATGGCCGAAACCGCACTGCTTCCAGCGGGCCACGGCTGTATGTACTCGTAGTCCTTCGCGGGTTCCGAAGCGGTCTTGTAGCCGCACGACATGAGGTCCTTCAGATTGGCCGGAAGAGGCTGATCGAAGGTGCAATGCTGCATGCCGAGAGGCTTGAAAATGTTGTCTGCAATGTACTGATCAAATGGCTTGCCGGACACCCGCTGAACAATGTAGCCCGCGAGCGTAGTTGCATAGTTTGAGTAAGCGGGCGTGGTACCGGGCGGGAATATGCGTGCCGGCATATGGTCGATCACATAGGTACGCAGAGGGGTGAGTTTTTTGGGATCGCTCACCCACATGTCCTTGGCAGTCTCACTGAAGCCCGCGCTGTGAGTCATGATATTGCGCAAGGTGATGGGCTTGTCGAACTTGGCGGGAACTTTGAAATCCAGATAGTCATTCACGTCGCGATCGAGGTCGAGCTTTCCTTGCTCGACTTGCTGCATGACTGCGGTCCAGGTGAATAGTTTCGAGATGGATCCGGGGCGGAAGAGAGTATCGGTGGGCGAGACGGGCTTTTTGGATTTCACGTCGGCGTAGCCGTAGCCTTTTGCGAAAATCACCTTGCCGTCTTTGACAATGGTGATCACCGCGCCGGCGATGTCGTCGCGCTCGAGCGAGAGCGGCATGAGGCCATCGAGGAACGCTTCGATGTCGGCACTTTCGAGTGCATGCGTGGAGGTGGGAGCGTTTGCCTCGATCTTCGGCTCAGGTTGAGGCTTGGGAACGAGTGGACCTTGCTTCAGGGTTTGCGAAGCGGCCGCAAACACCGCGATGAGTATTACGACGGCGACACGGACGTGCGCGGCAGAGCCAAGCTTTTTAGGGGGCATAAAGGTTTTCTGTAATCAGCTAGCGATCAAAAATTCAACTTCAAAGCGAATTGGATAATGCGCGGATTGACGGCGAGCGAGGTAATCTGGCCCAAAGCTGGAGACGAATAGTCCGTGACCGGATTTGAGAACTGCGGGTGATTGAAGGCATTGAAGAACTCCGCGCGGAATTCCAGATTCGCCTTCTCATTCGGCCAGCCCAGGGGGAAATGCTTTGCAGCTGAAACGTCCCAGTTATCCTGCGGCGGTCCGGTTACGATGCCGACGCCGCTGTTTCCGAATCCAGTGCCTATGCCGTCAGCGCCGATGATGGGAGGCGGCGCGAGGCAGCTCGTGTTGAAGTAGTTGTTCAATTTACTTTGGATAGAACCGGGAGTGACAAGCTGACCGTAAGTGCAGCCAGACGCGATCTCGGCACGATCGTAGGAGATCCCAAACACGTTGTTCGCGTTATCACCGTTCAGGAGCGTAAGGCGTTGGCCGGATTGAATGGTGGTTACTCCGGCGATGGACCATCCGCCCGCCACCTGCGCTAGAAATGACTTCGAGTTCTTCAGCCACGGCAGCTCGTATACGTAACTGACGACGAGGCGGTGCTCGCGGATGAACTCGTCCGGTCCGTAGCGAGACGCAGGGCTATTCTGGTTGCCGGTGGCCAAACCACCGTTGGCATTGTCGCTGGTGGAGGTATCCGTCGCAAGATCGCGCGCGAAGGTGTAAGCCACCAGAAATTGCAGGCCATTACTGAAGCGCTTGTTGAGGCTTACCTCGAGCGAGTTATACCAGGACGCGCCAGCGGACTCGATCTCCTGGATCCCCGGGTATGACGCCCATCCCTCAATCGGAACGCGCAGCGGGACGTTGGCGACGGTGTTGGTGGTTTGGCCCCGGATAGGATTCTGCGCGCTGGCGAGAGAAGCCTGATTTAACGAGCGTTCATTAAGAAGGTGCAAGCCGCGCTGGCCCACGTATCCGACTTCCAGCACGAGATCTTTGGTGAGCTGCGTTTGCAGATTCATGTTGTAGGTCTGGATCAACGGCGGGCGAAAATTGGCTGCAAAGGTGGTGGTGGAGAAAGCCGTCGAAGGCGTATAGGGAGTGAAGGACGGAAGGGTCGGGACTGGCGGGAAGGGATTCTGCAGGGTCGCTGCGGCATTGGGCGCGCCGACTAACTCGCGTAGATCTGCAAACGGCTGACCGGTGAGCAGTTGGATGAAGGGTTGCCCGGTGATGCGCGAGCGGAAGGTGCCGTAGCCGCCGCGCAGCACGAAACGCTCCGTGTGAGGCAGCCGGTAGGCAAAACCGATACGCGGATTCCAGGTGTTTTGACCGTTGCCATTGATTCCCAGATTGTTGCCGATCTGCGTGACGCCGGGCGGTATGGTTCCCTGATAATTTGAGGGGACAACATATCCAGCGAGGCTGCCCGTGGCGGGTGGATTGGGATTGGCGAGGCCGAAATTGAAGGCGCTGTTGCGGCCGAGATTATCGCCCTGATCGCCTAAACGCTCATAGCGGAAGCCGAGGTTAAGCGTCAAGCGCTCGCTGACCTTGAAATCGTCCTGAATAAACGCGTCGCCGTCGAGAATTCGCCAGCGGCGATCGAAGAGGCCGGGGAGATCGATCGAGAGGTAAACATTGCTAAACAGGCCCGTGCCATTCTGCGCGCCGTTTAAGCCGAGTAAGAAATCGGGGAAGCTGAGAAATAACATCCCGCCGAAGTAATGAAAGTCGGTGAGGTCGTTATAGTAGCGGGAAATGCCGCCGCCAAAGCGGAGCGAGTGGCGCCCCAGAGTATAAGAAAGAACATCCTTTACGCTATACGTGGTGCGCTCCAACTGCTGACCCTGCCCATTGCCCCCGAGCGCGAGAGACCCGTTGAATCCGATTACGGGCACCACGTTGTCAAACGGTGCTGCGGTGATCCCGACGTCGGAGTAATTGAATGCTTCCTTCTGATCGAGACTCAAGGGTACGAGGGTAAAAGCGAAATCGGCTTCGTTAAATAAATTGGGACCGAAAGAGTAGCTATGCGAAAACGACAGATTGTAGAACTTTACGCTCGTGATGGCAGGGAAGCCCGGCGAGGTGGTTCCCACTTGCGACATGGGCAGAGTGACATTCTGGTTATCGTTGCCGACAAAGAATCTGACTGAAAACTTACTCTTTTCGCTCTGTAAGTAGTCACCGTTCGCAAGGTACTGATCTTCGCTGAACGAACAGGGAACGCTGAACGCCGAGAAGCCCTGGACGGCGAAAGGCTTCGAGGGATTGACCGTTTGGGGCGTGGGAATGAGGTACTGGCCGTTGGGAAGCTTGTATTGGAGGAGCGCGAGCGCCGCTGGATTAATATTCGAGCCATCGGCGGCAATCGCCGGACCGACACCCCCGAACGCATTTTGGAGCACTCCTCGCTGGCCGGCGAAGAGCTTGCCGATGGCCGCGGCGGAACGATCATTTGTAAAGGGCGGGCTTGAAAAGGCCGAAGAGCATTGGGACCCAAGGCCGTTCAGCTGGCGCGTGCCCTGATAGGAACCAAAAAAGAAGATCTTGTCTTTCTTGATGGGACCTCCAAAGGTAGCTCCGAACTGATTTTGACGGAGGATTCCTTTAGGCTGACCGGTCTCATTCAAGAAAAAATCATTGGCATTCAGTTTTTCATTGCGGAAGTACTCCCAAAGACTCCCGTGAAATTGATTGGTGCCGCTTTTCGTAATGACATTAACGTTGGCTCCGGCGTCTCGGCCAGAAGCAGCGTCGTACTGTCCGGTTTGCACCTTAAACTCTTGAATCGCGTCGGGATTCGGAATCGGGATGCCACCGCTAAAACTGCCGCTCGCCTGAATGTCATTGACGTCGACACCATCCATCTGGAAATTGTTATCTGATGTTGTACTGCCATGCGAAACGGTCGCCGGTGCCCCCGCAACCTGTCCCGTGCCTCCGCGGCCCAGATCCGCCGCGTTGTTCACGTCGGTGGAAATGCCTGGATTGAGACCAATAATTTGTGTGTAATTGCGGGTCACGAGAGGCAGTGCGTTGATGGCCTCGGTGGAGGTGACGCGACCGAGCGCGGTGGTATCGGTTTGCAGCTGTTCGGACGCCGCTTCGACTGTCAATTGCTGGTTGGTTTGCCCGATTTCGAGGTGTGTCACCAGAGCGTCGGTCTCGGTAACCACGACCTGGACACCTTCCTGAATACTGACCTTGAAACCTGGCTTGGTGGTCTCGACACGATACCCGCCCGGAGGCAGCAACGGAACGACCCAATTGCCATTCGCCTGTGAGACTGTGTTGCGTGTCTCACCCGTAGACTGACTGACGACCTTCACCTGAGCGCCCGCCACCAGCGCGCCCGAGGGGTCAACGATAGTACCGGAGAGCGCACCCGTGCCGGAAGTCTGGCCCGAGCTCGGGAGGACGCTCAGAATCAGAACGCCAGCCCAAAGTGAAACGAACGTCGCAGCGCGAAAGCTCAACATAACCTGCCCCTTTTCGGAAGGCCGCTTGGCCCCGACTTGCACGGAAGATGCCTGGCCGGCGAAGCTCGGCTCCGCGAATCTCCGCGTTAAGTAAATTAGAGAAAGTGTGCACCAACTGTTGCACCCTTGTCAAGTGCGCGGTAAATAGATTGAGACGGCCCCTGGCGGGCGTGCCGATTACGGGTCGTGGTTCTGATACCAGCGCGCCCCGGAAGTGTACTCCTGTTCGTTGCGGCGCAGGCGCTCGAGCGTCCGCTTGGGGTGTATGTGTGCGACCGCGGAAATGATGGCATTGATGGCCGCGAGCGGCGCGACGTAAGAGCCGGTGAATACGGTACTCGAGATCGGCGTCACGATATGTTCATCGCAGAATCGCGCAATCGGGGTAACCTCGCTATCAGTGATGCCGAAAGTGAATACACCGCGCGATTTGGCGTGCCGAACGCTCTCGACGGTATCGCGCAGACAGCGCCCGAAGCTGATCGCGATTAGCAGATCTGTCTTATCGAGCAGATCCACGGTGTGCCGCAAGTTGCCCGAGCTTCCGGTTGGCGCGTCGGAGTAAAAGCCCTGTACGCGGAGACTGTAGGCGAACGCTCCAGCAAGAAACGCGGCGAAATCCACGCCAATCACTAGAGTTCGCTGCGATTTTTGAATACGTTCGGCGACGAGCAAGATGCGAGTGGTATCGAGGCCCGCCAAGAGAGCTGTCAGGTTTTCCGTGTCGCGCTCGATATTGTGTCGAATTCTATCCGCCAAGGGGCGCCGGTCACGGGTGGTGGCGCGCATGACGGTATAGGGCGTAATGCGAGTCACGAAATGGTTCCGCAAATCGCTGGCAAAGTCGGCGAAGCGGTCATAACCGAGCGCCTGAATCGTACGTACGATTGTGGCCGCGTTGACGTTGTATCGTTTGGCGAGTTCCCGGGAGGAAAGGAAGTAATTATCCTCCGGGTGCTCGAGGATGGACCGGATCAGATCGCGACGGCTGCCGTTCAACTTGCGCTGAGCCTGAGCGAAGCGCGTCTCGAGCTCCGTCGCAGATCTCACTGGAGCTCGGTCGTGTGCCTCACCTCGGACGGGCATGTGTCTCTCCGAACCGGGACGGACCAGGTTAGATGCCGCAGAATAGCAGAAAAGACGGGACGGTGCAATATGTGTTGCACGCCCCCGGGGTTTTCAAATCGTTTCGGCCTCCGTCGTTCTAGAATTTGCTGCGAACGCCTTCCCCGATCTGCTCCTGTTGTTTCAGCGTGCGGTCAAAGAAGTCTGCAGTGGCGCCGTAAGCCCTGATGAAGCTCTTCCACATCAGGAATCCATGAATCTCGTCAGGCAATACCAGCTGCTCAAAAGGCACGTGATTATCACGCAGCCGCTGCGCCAGATCCACGGTCTGCTCGAAGGGAACGTTGCGGTCGTCGTCGCCCTGAATCAGCAGCACGGGCGAGCGCCAGCTATTGACGTATGCATCCGGCGAGGATTCCCACGCGAGCTTGACGGCAGCCTCTGTATCGGGAGGCCGCAGCGCGAGATTGCCAAAATCCGGCCGCTGTGTCAGAAACACCGACCAATCGTGCACGCCGTGAAAGTCTACTCCTGCCTTGAAAATATCGGAGTTCTTTGCTAATCCCATGGCGGTTAGGAACCCGCCGTACGATCCGCCCCACAAGCCCACGCGTTGCGAATCGACTTGCGGCAGCGCCTGCAAGTATTTGGCGGCGGCAACGATGTCTTTATATTCGGCTGCGCCGCGCCATATGGTATTCGGTGCCTCACGGAAGTCGCGCCCATACATGACGCCGAGCCGGTAGTTCACCGAGAGCACCTCGTATCCTCGGCTAGCGAGGTACTGGTTCATCGCATAGGCGTCGTGATAGTAGTCCATGTAGTGGAAGCCGAGCAGCATTTGCCGAACGGGCCCACCGTGCATAAAGACTAGGCCGGGCAATTTCTTGCCTGCTGCATTCTTCGGGACAAAAAGTTGTCCGTGCAGCGTCACTCCGTCTTCGCTTTTGAAGATCACCTGTTGCGGTGTAACCAACTGTGCACTGGGGAAAGTTTCGGGAAGCGCCTGCCTGGCAAACATCTCGCGGCCGTGCCCGGTGAGCGCGTACGGCATTGCCGGCGAGGTTGCGGTCGAACCGAGGCACACGATTTTGTCGCCATTCTCAGTGACGACCGGAGACCACTCGATGGTCGCTCCCTGCGCGAGCGGTTGCTGCGGCTGACCGCCTGCTGCCTGAACACGCCAAATGTGACGTCGATCAACATCATCCTGGTTGGAGCTATAGATCACCCACTTCCGGTCGGGACTGAGAACAACGTCTTCCACGTCGAAATCGCCGGGCGTGAGCAGCACCGGCGCGCCACCAACTACGGGGATTGAATAAAGGTGGTTGCGCCCGTCCTGCTCAGAAGCAAAAACTATGCGGTTGTCGCCGAAAGAAAACGAACCATCCTCAGTGAGCTCGGGTAAGGAATCGCGCGGCGCGATGCCGCTGTGCCAAAGCTCGTGACCTTGTCCACTCGTTGCGTCGGCAATCCATATTGCCCATGGCCTGGGTCTTACCGGGATTAGCGGTTCCTTCTGCTCGGTACCGTTGGTCTTCACATACGCGATCCACTTGCTGTCGGCGGACCAGCGCGGCAGGTCGTCTTTATCCACGCTCGGTGCAAGATAGTGCAGGAAGTGAGCGCCCAGACCGTACACGCCGATGAAGTTGTGATCGCCGCGATCGCTGACGAACGCGATGCTATTCGAATCCGGAGACCATTTGGGTTCGCTCACGTTGCCGCGAATGTAGGCCAACTCCTTCGCTTGCTGCTTGCCATCCACGCTCGCCAGCCAAAGCTTCTTCTTCGCCGCCCAAACCGCCCACTTTCCGTCAGGTGAGATTTCAATATCCTCGCAACCTTCTTCCGGACAACCCATTTCACCCAGAAGGCGTGGCGGCTCAGTCGAATCGACATCCTTCGCCCAAACCTGTTGCTTGGGCTGATGGACGCTGTGGTCGGGATCGGCGCTCTCGCCTTGCTCGTTCAGCTCACTGCCTCGCGCATAAAGAATGGTTCTGTCATCGGGCGTCAGCCGTAAGCTGGCAATCGGCTGCCCGTCATCGCCGGTATAGTGAGTCACCTGGCGTGCTGTCCGAGCGAAGTCAGGCCCATCCGCCACCCATACGTTGCGTTCACCCTTCGCATCGAAGACCCAGGCCACACGGCTGCCCCGTTTGGCCGCCGTGAGTTCAGAAGGAAACGGCGAGCTCATTACTTGCTCGAGAGTGAATGTCTGCGGCGATGCGGAAATCGAGAAAAAGAAAACAGCAGCAACTGCAAGTAAGAGTTTGTGTGGTCGCATAAACTGCTCAGTCTAACGCCAACTGTTTCGCGAGTCTCTCGAACGGTCGACTTCGTGCCGGCTGGAGTCTCAATTCTGGTTTTGCCAGCCGGGCCTGCGTAAGACTTTGCCGGCCTTCGTCCCCGTCAGTTGCCCAGCTTCGTATTCAAGCTGCCCGTTAACAAAGACATACTTGACGCCCTCTGAAAGTTGAGTTGGATCTTTGTAAGTTGCCCTGTCTTCGATTGTTCGCCGATCGAAGATGGTGATATCGCCGAAGTAGCCTTCCTTTAGCAAACCCCGATCGTGTAGACCTTCTCGCTGAGCAGGCAATGACGTCATCTTCCGAATGGCCTCCGAAAGCGGGAGCAGATGCTCATCGCGGACGTAGTGCCCTAAGAAACGCGGCATTGATCCGTAAGCCCGCGGGTGATCGTGTGGCTCGAACAGCGAACCGTCTAGTGATTTCTCGGACGCATCGAGGCAGAGACTGGTCCAAGGCTGCTTCAGACCGTAGCGCAAGTCGTCCTCGCTCGCGATGAAATAGATCGCGCCCGTCTCAGCCTTGTCATCTACAACCAGATCCATCAAAGCATCTAATGGATCTTTTTTCTGTGCGGCCGCGATCTCGGCGATAGTCTTGCCGTCGAATTTTTTAAGCTGAGGATTTTGGATGCCGGAAACTAGAACTCCACTCCCGCCTCCGCTATCGAGATACAGGTTTTCCCAATCCTGATGATCTGAAGCCATTTCTTTCTTGATCTTCGAGCGCGTCGCAGCGTCACCCAGTCTTTCGAGGAGCTTTTGAGACCCACCTTCGGCTACCCAGGGCGGCAAGCTCGCCGCCAATGACGTGCCGCCTGCAACGTAAGGATACATGTCCGCCGAGACATCTTGTCCCGAATCGCGCGCGGCCTGAATCATCCCGACGATCTTTGGCATCGATCCCCAGCGACTCTTGCCGATGACTTTCAAATGGAAGATTTCTACCGGAAGGTGTGCCTCCCGTCCTATGCGTACCGCCTCGTCGATGGCGGCAATTTCGCTTTGACCTTCGCTGCGCATGTGCGTGCCGTAAATTCCGCCGTATTGAGCAGCTACTTTTGCCAGCTCGATCAGTTCGTCGGTCCTGGCATAATGGCCGGGCGGATAGATGAGAGCCGTAGAAATTCCAAACGCTCCCTGTTGCATGGCTTCAGCGACCAGCGCTTTCATCTTCATGAGCTCTTCGGGAGTAGGGGCCCGGTCCGCATGGCCCAAAATGGCCTCTCGCACCTGAGCTGCGCCCACATAGGTCCCAATGTTTAGAGGAGTTCCGACTTTTTCAAGCCTTTCGAAGTACCCATTCAGAGTGGTCCAGTCCACTTTCAAGTGAAATTGATTGAGCTGCGGCGCAAGGTCGGCAAGCGTGATGGCGTTTTGAGGAGCAATCGAATTTCCCTCGCCCGTAATTTCCGTCGTAATGCCTTGCGACAACTTGCTCAACGCGCGATTGTCGATCAGAAGAGCCACTTCGGATTGGCCGAGCATGTCAATGAAACCCGGTGAGACTACCAGACCAGAGGCATCGATTACGCGCTTGGCTTTCGCGTCGCGCAGGTTCCCGATAGCGGCAATCCGGTCACCGTTGATGGCGACATCGGCGGAAATCCAAGGATTCCCGGAGCCGTCGATAAGTTTTCCGTTTCTGATGAGGACGTCATAGACCGTGCCGCTCTGGTTTTGAGGCTCCGATTCGACTGGCGCGTCATAAGCCGCGGCCGCGACCTCCCCCACAGCTTCCCCGGGGATCCTTTGTAGCGCGTCGGCATCGCCCTTTGGGACAGCGACCATGTTCACGTAAATCGCGAATGCGAGGTGCTGTCCATGAGCAGTTTGCATGTAACCGGCCAGTCCCTTGCCCGTGACCATGACGTTGTTGTTCAACGCGTCCAGGACGGCATATGTCCCGGTTTTGGCGTGTACGTGGCCGGCAGCGGGCGAGTTCACTTGAATTTTGAACAGAGTGCCATCGCGTCCTAAGATAGGCAGCCCTCGGTAAAAAAAGCTGTAGTCCTTCTGCTTCGAAAAGAAGGTGAGATAACGAACCATGAAATCCGCCGTGAAGAAGGCATTTCCGCCCGCGCCGTCGCTTTGGGATGCAGCAGTCAAATCCAGTCCGGCCTTCTGCAGAAAGTCATGCTCGAGATGGAAGCCGGCCTGGTCGGTTTCTGTATTTTTATGGCCGACCAGCGCCTCTAGCAGAAAAGGCGTCGTGCTCGCATGTAGATTCTGGCTCAGCTTCAGTGTGATTTTCACGTCCTCTTTAAAAGGCGGCGAGATATGTTCCGCGACCATGTTCCCGGCGTTGTAGTTCCGCGAGAGTGCTTTGAAATTCGGCTCTGCTGCGCTAGGCGCAAGCTGTACGTCGATGCCCCTTTGTCTCAATGCCTCGACAAGAACAGTTGCAGCAAAGCGGCTGGGCTTCTGTACGGGGTACGCCATCATGCCGAAAGGCTTGCCGAGCGGTATGCTGCCGCTTACCGTAACTGTGTGCGTACCGTCTGGATTGGTCTTATCGGCGGTGTAATCGATGTCTGGCCTGGAATCCGGATTCCCGGTGATCGCCTTATTCACAATTTGCACGTACGACGTTGTTGGGGCGATTCGCAGATTGACGGGCGCGCCCTCAGTAGCTCCCGGACTCGCGACCACATCGATCAAGTTGTCATTGACCACGATGGGCGAAATGACAACCCCTGTTCCTAATTCGCGGGCGCCCTCAGGAAAGAGACTGACGTCGACGAGCAAGTGTCCGCTGACCCGCTTGATTCCTTTTTCCGCAATCTGTTTTGCCAACTCATGGATTACCAGCAGCGGATCGGTTCCGACCCCTTTGCTGGCGGCTCCTCCGTACGAGTGATCCTCATTTTCAAAACCGAGAGTGTCGTCAGGCTGAATACGCCCGGAGAGATTCGGATCTCCGCTGGCAACTAGAACCAGGTCACCTTCGAGGGTTCCATCCTTGTTCACAGCACCGTTGCGATAGACGCGGGTGTGAAAACGGTAGTCGGCGCCAAGCAACTCGAGTGCTGTGCCTTCCGTTAAGAGCTTGGTAGTCGAACCCGGAACCAGCAGCTTGTCTGGATTCAAACGGTAGATCACCTGTCCGGAATCCAAAGAATAGAATTCGATGCCAAACGTGGAGTGCGCGAATTCCGGACGGCCTATGACGTCCCGAATGCGCGCGGATAAAGTCGGCTGCTGTGCGAGAACAATTCCGCTGAGTAGGAAGCAAACGCAACAGGTTCGCAAAAAAGTACGCATCCGCTGAACAAGGTAGCACTAGTCTCCTTGAACCGGCGGACCAAGCGCTGGAGCGGGAGAAATTCCTACTCCAACGCTTGTTTCTAACGGCCACTCAGGCGCGAGATGTCGCGAACCGATAAGATCTCAGAACCGGAGCATCCCTTTGATCTCGATGAAACGCGGCGAACTGCCGGCCCCTACGAACGAGCCCAACAGGCTGGTGGGCGGTCCAACTGCGGCGATGCTGTAACCGAACTGAGGATTGGCGACGTCGTTGACCGGCTGGTCAAAATTCGGATGGTTGAATAGGTTGTACGCCTGAGCGCCGAACGAGAATTTCACGCGTTCAGTGATTGCGATGTCTTTCATGACTGCCATATCGACGTCGAAGAAATTCGGACCGCGGAGCGAATTGCGTCCGGCCGTCCCGAAGCCTGTGAGTACCCCGCTAGCCGCATAGCTGGGAGCAAACTGGGACGTGGTGAGGCAAGCTGTGTTGACTGCGCTCGTGCAGTTCGCCGAGAGAGAAGAAGTGGGCGAAGCAAAAATTGCCCCGGCGTAATTGAACCCTAGCAAGCTATCTAAGGCGGAGTTGTCGACGGGCGTGAATGGCAGGCCAGTGCGGAAGAACCAGTTGCTCGAGAGCGTCCACCCTCCAAATATCCGATTGGGCCCCCAATGGAACCCCGAATGGCGGAACATGTCGGTGAGCACGAAGTTTGCACTCACGTAATGCCGGACGTCGTAATCCGCACTTGCGTAGTTACCTCGAATATTGAACGGGTTTTGTGGGAGTGTGATGCTGGGGTCGGTATCGAGGATTCCGAATGGGGAATTGGCGACGCCGCCATTTGAGACGTCATCGAGAGCATGGCTCCACGTGTAATTTAGATTGAAAGTAAGTCCAGCCGATAGCCGTCTCTCCAAGCTGACGGTCAGGCCGTCGTAATTTGAATTGGCAGCGGAAAGATACTGAGCTACCAGCCCAAGCGCGGGATCGGGCGGCGCGCCAGGCAAACCAGCAAAGCCATTCGGGCATGCGCCCGGAGGGCAATAGGCGTTCAGACCTTCATCCGCGATCGGGATGTGACTGCCATGCATTCCAGAGTAATTGAGAGTGAGCACCATCTTAGACGTGATCGCCTGCTCAATTTGAAAGTTCCATTTGTAATAGGTAGGTTGGTGGAAGTAACTCGGGAAAGAGAAGAAGCTCGGGGCAGCAAAGCCGGGCACTCCCGCGGAGATGGAATTGAAGCTTCCGCCGGAAGCGAACTGCGAGCGCAGAGCTTGATTCGCCGCCGCCGTGGTGGTAAACAGGCTTCCCGGCACACCGGGCGCGATTGCGCCGTTCCCGATAGTGAATGCATTCAGCCCCGGGGAATTGAACGCCGCGTCTTCCGCTAAGACGCCCGGCAGTTCGTCGGCGAAGATGCCCGCGCCGGTTCGGATAATGGTGTTACTGCTGCCGAATGGCTTCCACGCTATTCCCAACCTGGGTTCCCAGACCACCGTCTGCGTGTTCGCGTAGGCTTGGTGCTGCCCCGAAAGGATGAATTGGTTGTAAGGCGTAGAGGTGGCGTTGGCGACGGGCGCGCCGTTGAACGTCGTCGCGAGACGAGAGAAGCAATTTGCATCGCAGGTGGGATTCGCGTAGCTTTCGAGACGCAAATTCAAGGAAACCGTCAGACCATCGCGGATTCTCCAATCGTCGGCGATGTAGCCGCCGAAAGTATTGAAGCGCAAACCCTGTTCGGACGAGGAGGGAAAGGCCTGGTTTAGAGACGTATTTACCCCTCCTCCGTTAAAGAAGTCGGACAAGTTTGTCGTAACGGATCCGTAGATCGGACCGCCAAGCGCCTGAAAATCGAGATCGGTGATGTTGGAATGCAGCCAGCTAAACCCTGCCCGGAAGGTGTGCCTTCCCCGGACATGCGAAAGATCGTCCAGAATCTGATACTGAAACACGCGCCTTCCTTGCGGGAAAAAGAAGGGGCCGGGCTCGCCCAGAGCGCCAACCGATGAAAAAGCGCCGCCAGAGAAGTTCATGAATGTCGGCAATGCCGTTAGCGCAGCGCTTTCGTTGCTTGGCGTGAACACCGCTGCGTAGAAGAGCGCGGACCCGCTGAATTGATTCACAGTATTTGGTCCGAACGTGTGCGTCTCACTGACCTGCGCGTTCATTTGGGGCTGATTGCTTTGAGCGTTAAAGGTCGGGCCAAAGGGACTGGTAAATGACGGCTGATAGCCGTTGTCGCGCAGCACGCGAATGTAGCCGTGATCTTTCTCGCTAAAGTTGTGGTCAACTCGAGATGACCATTGATACTCCTTGTTGGTATTGGGGGGCGTCGTGCGGAACTCATCCGCGCACGGAACGCCGGTCGGCAAGCCCGTGAAACCCTGGCACCCGTATCCCTGAGATGCCGGAACTGGAGTGGCCGCGCCAACTCCGGGCGCACCGTTGTAGACGCCAAAGATCTTGTTATAGAACGGAATCTCGGCGGCTTCCCCGACGGCTGTCAAATTCGCCAAAGTGGCCGCCTGAAATTGCGGACTGGGAACGAGTGTCAACGCACTTGCTGTGGGCAGCAGATTGCGAAGACCTTCATAATCTACATCGAAGAACGTGTGGTTTTTCCAGATCGGCCCCTGTACGCCTGTAGCCCACTGATTGAAGTTATTAAAAGGTGTGGGCTGTCCCACTTGGTTACTAAAGAACTGGTTGGCATTCAAGGCGCGGCCATTCCACATATACACCGCGTTGCCATGAAAGTCGTTGCTCGCCGACTTTGTGATGTAAGTGACTTGTGAACCTGCATACTGGCCGTACTGCCCCGAATAGGCGCTGTTGATCACATTGGCTTGGGCGATATCATTCGAACCGAGCAGCAGGTTAGACGCACCGCTGTTATTGATGCCAGAAAAGGGATCATTGTAATTCTGGCCGTTGATACTGAACAGGTTCGACGTGCCAGGCATTCCGTCGGCCACGAAGTTACCATAACCGGCCTGTGTGTTCATCACCACGCCAGGCGCAGTCTGCGCCACGTACGTGATATCACCGCCGGGATTCGGCAAGTTCTGAATCATCTGAGTGTTGAATGTCGTCGTTGTGTCCGCATTTTGAGTTTGCAGCGCGGTGACAGATTCAGTGACTTCGACTGTTTGCCGCGACGACGCTAATGTAAGTTGCAAATTCGCAGACGTAGGTTGTCCGGCGACTACGACGATATTGTTGATACTTTTGGGCTGAAAACCCGATCCAGTGACTTGTAATTTGTAAGTGCCGGGTGCGACAAATGCAAACCGGTAGTCACCGTGAGCGCCAGTCTGCGCCGTTTGCGAGGTGTTTGTGGCTAATCCGGTCAAGGTGACCGTGGCGGCCGGAACTGCGCCGCCGCTCGGATCTGTGATGACGCCGGTGATGGCGCCCGTCGTAATGGACTGTGCAAAGACGCCGGTAGGTAAGACGAGGGCGATGAGGCAGCGCTTTAGAAGTTTAGACAGCGTACCCGGATGGCGGGGTCTCTTCGAGTCATGTTGCATAGTAAGGCTCCTGGCAACGAAGGAACTCTCGAGGTTTTCAGCGCGAACCCAAATCTCAGATTGCAGTTATTTCGCTGGCCGTAATAGATTGCGAGTAAAGCAGTGTAACGGCTCTAGAATTCCGCCAACGGAGAATTGCTTTTTGATTCACTGAAAGACCTTGGAGCGAGTTGCGTAACCCGATTTTGCCACCGACTGAGGCTGTCAATCGCGCACATTCGGCCACCTCGGAGCAGAATCGGACAGAAAACAGCTTCAAAGGTCCAGGGTGGCCCGGTAAGCAGTCTATTTGCGGAGCTCATTGGGTGAAAGTCCCAAGATCCTGCGCATATGCTTCGCGAGATGGCTCTGATGCGAAAAGCCAGTCTCGAGCGCGACTTGGCTAATCGGCAATTTGCGGTCTATGAGCAAGTCGGCAGCGCGTTCCACCCTTCGACGCATGATGTATTGATGCAGTGGCACGCCGAGTGACTTCCGACAATACTGCTTCAAGAATGAAACGCTCATCGCCATTTCGGCTGCAATGGTCGGTAACGTGAGAGTTTCACCTAGATGATCTTCGATATAGGCAAGCAGTTGTTTGACTGTCCGGGACGATAACTCGCTGCTTGTTGCCGCTCCGCGCTCGATTGAGAGCCCGCTATCGCGCAGAATCTCAATTGCTAACGCAGTAGCCATGCTCTCTCGAAAAACGCGCCCATTCGGGCAGCCTTGTTCAAATTCTGCTTTGAGTGCCCATCCGATGTGCTCGATTTGTGGGTTGCGGATTTTGAACCGGTTATGGAGTTCCATCTTGGCTGGATCCTTTCCGTGTGACTCCACAAGGCGGTCGAGCAGGTGCTGCGATACGCTCAGCGGGAGAGCGCGACACGATCCATACGTCTCCCAACGAGATGCCACACCCGCGGGGACAATGTCCACATCTCCGTAAACCGTAACTCCCGCGTGAGTGTCATCTCCTCTTCTGCACGCGACCCGTATCGGTTGTCCGGCATGAATCACGACGCGCGGATTCTCCTGCGCTGGCACTTCGATAACGCCGGGCCCCTCTCTGACGATCGTCAGACGAATTAGATCCGACCCGTTGAGAGAGCAGAGTGTCTTGATCTGAGCCAAGGATTCGGCGAACAGCGAGCGTTCGGGAGTGTCTCGGTCAGAACGATGCAGCGCGTTCATGTATGCCCCCGATTCAACAGTCATTCCCGCAGGGAGGAGGCAATGCCAGAGGTTCTATCGCAACCTCCACAAGAGCTATCTCTTCGACGGAAAACGAGCCGTTTGTCCTTGGACTAACGACGCAGCCATCGCTGCGCCGGGGTACGGTGGCCATCGCAGTAAGAAATTCTAGTGTGCGGATTTGGCACGGCGTTCTGTTCACGACCACACAGCCGAAACGCGTTGGGATGAATTCATCCACAGCCCTACGCCGAGAAGCTGTGGGCGTATGATTACATGTGCCCTTGCCGCCACTCTGCGGTGATGGGATCTCGCGATTTATTCGCTGACCGGTAAGGCTGCGCGATCCGGGCTGGAGAGATTAAAAGGGCTTGCATCCCATGACCTTCGTTTTCGCCGTGACCACACCAGGGGAGAAGCTTCTCTCATTAAGCCCCATCGACTTGATCATCATCGCGCTCTACTTCGTGATGGTTTTGGGGATTGGCTTTTACCTGAAGCGGTTCACGAAAACAGGCGAGGACTTCTTCCTGGCCGGGCGGGATATGACCTCGTGGATTGCGGGACTCAGCTTTGTAGCTGCGAATCTCGGCTCCCTCGAATTGATGGGCTGGGCCGCTTCGGCTTACCAGTACGGTATTTTGGCGGCACATTGGTATTGGATCGGCGCAATCCCGGCGATGCTGTTCCTCGGCGTCGTTATGATGCCGTTCTATTACATTTCCCGGACACACTCGGTGCCGGGGTACCTGAAACTACGTTACGGCGAATCTGCGCAGGCGCTATCGGCCGTCTCCTTCGGTCTCATGACTGTGCTCATGAGCGGCATCAATATGTATTCGATGGCCTTGGTGCTGAAAATTATCCTAGGCTGGGACATCCACTTCAGCATCTGGATCTCTTCGCTTACGGTAGCCGCTTACGTTTTCCTCGGTGGTCTCCTTTCTGCAATCTTCAATGAAGTTCTGCAGTTTTTCCTCATCTGGCTTGGTGCAATCGTCGTTTCGATTCTGGGGCTGATTGAAGCGGGCGGCTGGACTGGCATGGTGCACCGCATCGCGTTACGCTTTCCGGGCCAAGACTTCACGCATTTGTGGGCAGGGCTGGGATCCTTTTCCGACAATCCCATGGGTATCCAGTGGACAGGCATCGTCCTAGGTCTCGGTTTCGTGATTTCGTTTGGTTATTGGACAACGGATTTTCTGGTGGTGCAGCGCGTGCTTTCCGCAAGAGACCTGCGCAGTGCAAAAATGGCGCCCATCATTGGCTCAGTTTTCAAAATGGCGCTTCCCTTCATTGTGATCTTGCCCGGGTTGCTCGCTCTCGCGGTCTTGCCGGAGAAGCTCGTAGGAGAATCGCAGGCAATAAACGGAGCGCACAGTTATAACGAAGTACTGCCGTTGATGCTTGCGCGTTACTGTGGTCCGGGGCTGCTCGGACTGGGCATCACAGCGCTGATCGCCGGATTTATGTCCGGCATGGCAGGTAACGTAAGCGCCTTTGCCACGGTGTGGACGTACGATATCTATCGCGCTTTCATCCGCAAGCGGGGGACCGACAGGCATTATGTCGCGGTCGGCCGCTGGTGCACGATATTGGGTGTCCTGGTCAGTATCGGAACGGCATATCTTGTGATGCAGTTTGCCAGCATCATGGATTACGTGCAGGCGCTGTTCAGTTTCTTTATCGCGCCTCTCTTTGGAACAGTCATCCTCGGCATGTTGTGGAAACGAACCACACCCGCTGCAGGCTTTTGGGGCCTTCTCGCGGGAACTGTTTCGTCGATCGGAATGTTCGTGTGGGTGCAGCTCGATCCCGCCGCACTGCGCTACATCGCCCTCTCGCCCCGTGCAAAAGACATGGCGGAGAACATGTATCGCGCTTTGTGGTCTTGGCTGATCTGTGTCATTGTCACCGTGCTGGTGAGCATGGCGACCAAACCGAAACCTGAGTCCGAGCTGACCGGGCTGGTGTATGGCGCAACCGAGTTGCCGTCCGAAGGCAATCTGCCTCTTATTCATCGGCCTATTTTCTGGGCCGCAGTGGTGGCGGTTGTGTTTGTGATTTTGAACATTATCTTTTGGTAGGTGAGCGGATGCACGGGCCCGGTGTTGTTTCGATCTGGTTTTTTATAGGCGTTCTTTTAACTACTTATGGTTTGCTGATAACCGCCACGGGTGTTTATGAGCTCGCCACGCCCCCAGCTAACCCGCCGGTGCTCGCGAATCTTCACACCAGCATCTGGTGGGGCGCGGTTCTCCTTGTGATCGGCCTCATTTATTTCATTCGATTTTTTCCAAAGAAGCCTTGATGTTCAACCCAGTGAACTTTCCCGACGAGCGCAACCGATGAGCATCGTCGTTGCCGGCGCGGACTTCGACACGCTGACGGGGGCCATGCATCAGACGCTTGTGCCTCCACATAATACGTACCGACCCGAGCCAGAGAATGTCGCTGTCCATCAAAAACCCTACGACATTTACGAGCGGATCTATTTCAGTTTTGGCCAACGTAATTCACGGGCGGTGGATGTGGGCGACGTACTGCCTGAGCTTCGAAGAATCGCCTCGGAAGTGAGGCAGCAGAAATGCGGTTGAAGGAATTGCGGGAAGAGGTTCTTGAAGCGAATCTCGAATTGGTCCGCCGCGAATTGGTGATTTTTACGTTCGGCAATGCGAGTGGGTTTGATCGCGCGAGCGGATTTGCGGTGATTAAACCGAGCGGTGTTCCCTACGAGAAACTGAGGCCGGAGGATCTGGTCGTGACCGATCTGGAGGGCAATATTGTGCAAGGAACGTTGCGGCCCTCTTCCGATCTGCCCACACATCTGGCGCTTTATCGCGCCTTTGATGGAGTGAACGGCATCGTCCACACACATTCGCGTTACGCGACTGCCTGGGCTCAGGCGAATCGCGAGATCCCCTGTTTCGGAACCACGCACGGCGACTATTTTCACGGATGCCTGCCGGTAACGCGACCGATGAAAACCGAAGAAATTCAGTCCGAATATGAGTGGAACACCGGGCAGGTCATTATTGAGCGCTTTCGTGACTTAGATCCCATGGCGACGCCGGCCGTGCTGGTGTCGGGACACGCGCCGTTTTGTTGGGGGCCGTCGCCAACCGAAGCGGCCCACACGGCGGTGATTGTTGAGGAGATCGCTCACATGGCATTTCTGACGATTACAATCAACGGCGAGAGCACGGCGATCTCTGAAGCGCTGCAGGACAAACACTTCCTCCGAAAACACGGTCCGGGAGCGTATTACGGGCAAAAAACACGGTCCTGAAACGGGCTACGGTGAGGTCGTTTGGACATCTGCTCAGCGATACCGAACCTGATACACCTTGACGTCGAGCTTCACCGCGTCCTTCTCTGTTGACGTGCAGCGAACGAGAACGGGCTCTCCTGCCGCGAACGTATCCACTTCGCCAACACCCCACGACAATCCGCTCCAGATCACCTTGTCGTAGTTAATCCGCACGGGAAGTGGTTGACCGTGCTGCAGCGCTTCGATTTTCAGCACCTTGCCCATGTTTTCACCTTTGGGCGGGCCCCCTGCCCAGGTCCGGCGAATGTCGCCCTCTGGGGTTCGTTGCTGCAGCACAATGCGCATAACATTGCCGGCTGGCGGCAGGATTGAGGCCTGCACAGCGTGAGAGCCCACGGGCTCGAATGTGGCGGGAATCGGGCTGATCCACACCGGAATGACGACCTCCTCTTCAATACCCATGTTGTATTCCGGGCGAGCATATTTCCCGAAACCGACGACTGCCATCTGCTCGGGGCCGAGCGATACAGAGTTGCCGGAGAGATGCGGCTCGAAACCGGCATCGCGAAACAGAATGCGTCCACCCGTCGGAGCCTTTTCTTCCTGTGATAACTGCGGGAGCTCGATGCTGCGCACGGCTTGCGCGGGATTCTCCACGGTGTAAAGCGCACCTTCGGAGCTGAGCGATGCAAACCCATAGGGCTCGACGTTGCCCGGGATTCCGCCAAACGTCCTGGGCCGCCCCAGGGCCTCCATCAGCAGATACAGCCGGAACGCTCTCGCCATCCAAGCGGCCTTCGCGTCATCGATCAGCTCCAGATTTCCGTGAATGGTATTCACCCATCCTCCACGCGCGAGCATCATCATCAGGCCGCTCTTCCAGGCTTGCGTTTGGCGATAGTAGATGGTGCCGGTCGTTCCATACATTACGCTCGTGGCATCCACTCGCTCGAGCGGTAGGCCGCTATCTTCAAAGCGCCGCACCATGTGATCGCTGTAAACGTCTTGTGAACGCCAGAAGTTCATCATGGGAACGTCCGATGGCCGTGGGTCGCCTGAATAAATGGAATCGAAAACGGTCAGCCAGCGAAGGTCGATCGGATGGCGAAAAGGGAACGGTCCTGAAGTCATTTCCATCTCACTGCCGAATCCGTTGAACGCAACCAGAACCACGCCGGGGTTTTTATCGCGGAATTGCTTCAATGCGTCGCGGAAGGCGGTCTGATTCCGCCTCTGAATCTCATCGGGGGCCGTCGAAGCTTCGACATCGGGCGGAGCCGCGCCGAAATCCACGAAATCGAACTTGAACATTCGGACACCGCGGTCATACCAGAGCTGGAGCGTGTTCATGAAATGCGGCAAGAATCCACCTTTGTAGAAGCACATCGCCGTCCGTTTCGCATTGAGTGAGTCTGCCCATTCGGGTGCGGGATCGAGCTGTACGAGTAAATTGGTCCCGAACCACATACCAGGTTTGATTCCATTTTCACGGCACTTGTTTAACCACTGCTCGGGGCCGTTGGGCCACGTTGATTTACGCCATGTGCGGTAGCCGCCGTCTTTCGCGTACCAGAAGGCGTCCATCATGTAGTAGTCGAAGCGCACGCCATCACGCCGCAAACGGAGTACCTGGTCGAGCTCTTTCATCGCGAGCTGCTCCGTCAGCGGTACGTTGTCGGAAAGCTCGTCGTATGAAGACCAGTTGTTGTAAACGACGATAGGATCTTGAATCGTTAGGAATCGCGCATCGGGATCGCGAGCAGCCGCCAATGAAAGCGCGCATGTTGCAGCCGCCAGGACGGGTAGTACGATTTTCATCGATCGGGATACATCTCTGAGTATTGGGGATTGCCGAGGAGTGACCGCAGAAAGAGTCCAAGCTCTCCTGGAGGCGTCAATCCATCGTGTCGCCACAGCAGCTGTCCGGATGCGTTCGTCAGCCGGAGCGCGGGACGGTGCAATATGGCTGGGCTATCGAGCGGGTTTCCGTCATCGAAGAGGATCGGTATATCGCCGCTGTTCCAGTCGTATTGCAGATTAGTGGCTGCGCTCTGATCGCGGCGCGCCCCATTCACTACGATTTCTATCTGCAGCTGCGGAAACTGGCGATGAATGCTTTCGAGTAACGCTATCTGGCCGCGCGATTCATGATCTTGCCTATTTGCAGAAACGAATGCCCGCAAGCACAATTGTTGGGATTGGTGCGGGCGCTCTTGCGCGCAGTCCTCGAACGAATTGTTGTCAAACCCGACGGAGGGGTTACTCCGAATCAATGTTGGTGAACACGACCGAATCGTGTTTTTTTCAAATGTGCCTGTCCCGACAAACTCCGCGTTGTTGACAATAGCAGCCGTGGCCAGGGGAGGATTCCAGAAGATTCGATTGCCCGATATCTCGAGACCCTTGATCTTTCCACGATTCCACGTTGATAGGAACACTGCCCCTTGGCGGCGGGCCAAACGCGGGCTCAACCCATTCGCCGCACAGATGTTGTTCCGAACTACGCTGTTGCCCGTCACCCATCCAGCGCCGAAAACGGCCACGCAGTAACCTTCGGTGTCGTGGCCGTAGTTCTCCTCGACAGCGTTGTTGTCGTTTCCATAATCGATGTCGTAAGCGCCTCCATCCACGCCGGGGCTGTCCGTGAGAAAAGCTTCGTTACCCCGCACCGTGCAATCACGGCACATCCATGTCCAGATCGCATTAGGCGTGCCGATGGTTTGGGTATCCTGCATGCCGGTTCGCCACGCAACGCTGTTCTCAATGAGCCCCTTGTTCACCTGGAAGAGAACGATGCCGTCGCCCGTGACATCGTGAACGATAGAGTTCCGAATTACGACGTTGGTGTTGCGGGAGGCCTCTGGCGGAAATCCATGGCGCACCCCGCCGACAAGAATCCCGGCCCATTGGGAGGTATGGTAGGCGGTAACGCCGTCAATCAGCAGACCGTCGAAGTGCTGCTGCTCGGTTCCAGCGGCAATCACGACTAGACCGGTTTCTTTATTCCTTGGCTCGCCGGCTACGTCGTGAACGACGACGTCCTTAAGGTGAATTCCGTGCAGGATCCCTTTCGTTCCGCTGACGAAAACACCGTATGGCTGGCCACCGGAAAAGTCTAGATGCTCTATCGTCCAGTACTCCTGGTCAAAGAGCCTCAGCGCGGCCTCCTCGCCCGCTTCAGCATGAATTTGTGGCAAAGTTCCGGTCCCCCACGCATCGAGGAGGATCGGAGCTGTCGCCGATCCCGATCCTTTCGGGGCCAACATGCCTGCGCAGGTGGAACCCCGCCGGAAGTAGATGGCGTCACCGGCATTGAACGTGCGGGCGGATACGGCGTCAACGGATTTCCACGCCGTGGAGGGGGACAGCCCGTCCGCTGTATCGTTCCCAACGCTGCAGTCGACATACCAGGCGCGGCCCCCGGCCGCCGCTACACTGGAATCAACGCCCAGAATGCCGACGAGGACACCCAGCGCGACCGCAACTTGCAATTTCAAGAACACTCACGCGTCCGTCACCACTGGAAACGTGCGCCGAACTGCCCGTTGCGCGGCGTCGAACTGACGCTCGTCACATATCCGAAATCTGGGCTGTTGAGATTTGTATTCGGATTGCTGAAGTTATGTCTGTTGAAGATGTTATAGAACTCAACGCGAAGCTGAAGTAAAAACCTGCCTTCCGAGCCGAAATAAGTGTTCTTCAGCAGACTGGCGTTCTCACTCTTAATACCGAAGCCCCGGAGCGCGTCAATGCGGGCTGGCCCGTTCCCAAGCTCGCCGTACGCCGGATTCGCGGCGACCGTAGAAGGGAAGTACTGGTCGGACGCGGGTAGGGTTGAGCCCGTCGGCTGTTGGAAAGTTGCCCCATTAAACTGGCTTCCGTTGTACCCGGATAGGTTGTAATTGGCGTAGGTTTCGGCCCAGAGTGGGTAGTAATAGTAGTTGGTCGAAGAGAAGCTCAGAGGAGCTCCCGAAGCATACATCACTAAACCGGAAACCCTCCAGCCGCTAACCAGCGTGTTCGCCAATTTTCCTTTGTTCGACAAGAACTGACGTCCTTTCCCGAAGGGCAACTCATAGGAAACGTAACCCTTGAACACGTGCTTCTGATCGAAAGGTGACAGCGTATGAGCGGCTTCGGCCAGATTATTGAAATCCTGGATTCCAGAAGTGTCATAGCTATCTCCGAAATTATTGAATGTGTCGCCCTCCTGCCGTGAAAGCGTGTAATTCAAATTCATGGACAAGCCGGAAGAGAGCCGCTTGTTTAGTTGGATAACCATGGAGTCGTAATAGGACTGTCCAAGTGGCAGACCGACGTAGTAAAGAACCGGGTAGAACCAATAGTTTGCTTCCGCCGAAGCAATTTGTGGGTAAGGTGCGATGGCTGCAAAGGCGGGCGCGCAGAAGCCATTGTACGGGTAGGGAACACCGTTAGCCGCCGCATCCGAACGGCTGCACACATAATTGAACCCGTTTCCTGACCGCGCTAAAGCCATGAACTGCTGCGCGTTTCCCTGATCATTTTGCAGAGCGGAGTCCTGCAGGTGATGCCCTCGATTGGCGATATAGCTGACTTCAAGACTCATGTTCTTCGTGAGCTCGTACTGCACGCCCAAATTCCAGTTATCCGTGTATCCTGCCTCCAACGAGTTCGGATCGATACTCACCACGGGGAAAAGCGTAATGGGTGGGGTCGTAACCTTCGTTCCGGGAGTGAACACTCCGGGGTAACCGCTGTCCCAGTTAAAGGGTGCCGCGGCGGCATTTGTGCTGATATACGCGGGATCGAAGCCATACGGCACGCCTTGGTAGTACTGAATCCCGATCGGCACGTAGAGAATATTGAAAGCACCACGAAATACAACTTTCTTCCACGGATTCCAGGCAATCGCGATCGACGGCCCGAAGTTGTGCCAGTCTTCGTTCTTTTCGAAACTGTCACTGCCGCCGTTCGCGTATACGAGCGCCCCCGGAATACCAAGGTTCGGATCAATGGCGCTCAGGTCGAAATTGGCCCAATGACCGTATTTCTCGTGCAGGCGAAAAGTTGCATCCCAACGCAAACCAATATTGACGGTCAGATTCGGCGTCACTTTCCAGGCATCCTGGGCAAAAAGATCCATCGCCTTCCGCCTTCCGTACAAATCGAACGGCGTTGTTTCGCTTGCCGACTGGACATCGCCCAGCAGAAAACTGGCAAAGCCAAACCCAACCTGATTGGCATACGGCTGGCCGGGAGCGCCGGTCGTGTTGTTGGCGAAATTGAACTTAAGCGCGCCAGATCCCCCGTGGCTGTTGAGCTGCTCCGCGCGGAATTCGCCGCCGAATGTGAACGTGTGCTTGCCCTTCGTCCAGGAGAGATTGTCGCCGTAAATGAACGTGCCGCCTACGTAATAACCCTGCCATGAATTACCAATGCTGGTCTCATTAAAGCCATTTACGTCGCTGCCAAAGTTAATGACGGGAAAGTTTTCAGCTCCCGTATTGCCGAAGCCAAGCTGTGATGGCCAATTCGTTCCAGTCGCGGCGGGCGTCGAACCGTTCCGGTAGCGATTGTAAGTCGCATTGAAAACGTTCAGAAGGTTGGGAGTGATGGTCCATGCGTCGCTTGCTCGCCATTCATTTCCAATCACCAACTGATCGCGCACATCCGCCAGAGGACCGCCCGTCGTGCTGCCGAGCTGCCAAATAGCAGCAGCGTCATCGAGCACACGCGGCCGATTGTTGTAAACCCAGGAGCCGGAGAGGTGGTTCTTCTGCGTCAGATTGTGATCGAGCTTGAGAACAGATTGGATAGGAGTCTGGATTGGGCTATTGCTGGTCGGAACCCGCTCATTTCCCAGAAGTGAGGACGATTGAGGCGCATAGTCGGACTGATAGATAGCTAAGACCTTCTGTGAGACCGAGCTGAACATGCTCTTCGGTATTTGGTTGTTGACGAACACGGCCCCCGGATCGTTTGGATTGAAGATGGCTCCCGCGTAGATCGGATTGCCATGAGTATCAGTGCCCAGTACTGTGCTGGTGTTCAGCAATGCGCTGAAATCGCCATTGAGAAATGCCGTCGTTGGCACGGTAGCTGCCGTATTTCCCGTGTTATTGGCGCTATTGTTGCCAAGCGTGCCAAGCGTGTATTGGGTCTGCTGGTAGCGCTCAATTGCGGCGAAAAAGAACGTTTTGTCTTTGCGAATTGGTCCGCCCACGCTTCCACCGTAATCCCAGAAGCGTGACTTTGGCTTATCCGGATCACCCCAGATTCTCGCGTCGAGTAATTCATTGTGGCCGTATCCGAAACCCGTCCCGTGAAACTGGTTGGTCCCGGATTTGATATTGAACATAATCACGCCGCCGTTAGTGATTCCGTTCTGGGGATCAATGCCGCTGGTCTGCGATTCGACTTCCTGAATGGCTTCCATAGTGGGACCAATTTCCATCGAGTCCCCCTGAATCTGAGCCGTCGCAGAGGTTCCGTCTACCGTGAAGTCCTTCGTGAACTCCTGGGTGCCGTTGATCACCGCCCCATAGGGGCTGCTGAAGGGCGAATACCCGGGCGTCAGAGCATAAGCGAACGTTTCAATCTGTCTTCCGCCATAGATATTGAGTGGCAGATCTGTAACCACTTGCCCGGTCAGGTGCGTTCCTTCGGTGGCTGTTTCGGTGTCGAGAATGGGCGCTTGGGTCGTAACCGTGACTGCCTGAGTGGTGGAGCCGACCTCCAGGTGCTCATCAAACTTGGCCACTTGCGTGGACAAAAGTGTGATGGAAGGGATGTCAATTGGTTTAAAGCCCGTCTTTTCAAATTTGAGCGAATACTGACCGGGGAAGAGGTTGAGGACTGAATAGATCCCGTCATTGTTGGAGATTACGTGCGTTTCTTCGCCGGTACCGAGATTCTTCGCCGTGACGTCCACTCCCTGAACCACGGCTCCGCTCGGATCGGTGACCGTACCAGTAATGGTGGCCCGGTTGCCCTGCGCGTTTAGCAATTTCGCCCCGCCCGGCCCGAATAAGAGCAGCGAAAGCAGACAGGCATAACTCAGAAGCAGATGTTTCATCGCAAACTCCTCCTCACCTATGCACACGCCTAGTAACTGCAGATGTGTTGACTAGGACGGCTAAGCCTCAGAATTTCTTTACAAGGGCTGCAAAAAATATTTCGCCGCCGCTGGCTGGAGGCGAGCTGAAATTCGTGGTACAGTCCTCCTCAAGATCTCGATGTTGAGGTTTGGGCCAAAGCAGCAGCGACTATCTGAAAACAGCGTAGCTGTCGCCGAAAGGGCGCAACGCGAAGTGAGCGCCTTATACGAAGAACGTGGCGAGGAGTTTTTGCACTACGCCATCGCACTGGGTCGAGATGAAGAATTGGCGCAAGATGCGCTGCAGGAATCGTTCATGCGCTATTTCGTCGCTCTTTGCCGAGGCGATGAAATTGCGGCACCGCGCGCGTGGCTCTATCGAGTTCTGCATAACTATCTGCTCGATCGGATCAAAGAAGCGCGGCTGCGCGATCGATGCCACATTCGCCCGAGGCTGTTTTACGGGCCGGCGCGGGACGTCGAAAGCGAGTGTTTTCGGAGCGAGTTTTTGCGCCTGCTGCGAACTGCGCTCACACCGAGAGAATACGACTGCTTCCGCCTGCGCAGCGAAGGAATGCGGTACGAAGAAATCGCTGCGACGCTGGAGTTGACATCCGGAACGGTTGGGACAGTGGTGCACCGCGCGGTGCGGAAATTACGAAAGATCATGATTCCGGAGCGGAGCAAGGCATGCTGAGGGGTTTCAAGCACTGGGCGTGCCGCTACATCCCGGGACCGCATCCCAGCATGGAGAGCCTGGTCGTGCGGGCCGATGGCCGCCAATGCCCGGAACTCGAAGCGCACCTGGCAAAATGCCCGCGATGCAATGAAGACGCCGAGTTGCTTCGCGCCGCTGTTGAGGCGGGGCGTGACGATAAGCAGTCCGGCCATAAGCGGGCGAGCGCAGTGTTGAACGAGGTCTTCGGGAATCTGCAGACACAGATGCGCGCATGGTGTTGCTTGGGCGGACGACAACAGCACTGGATGACAGCGCTCGAATTTTATTTCGGCAAAGAGATATCCAGACAAGCTGGCGACTGCGGGGTACCGCCGGCGACCAAGCCTCTTTTTCATGCATTTCTCGGCAGAAAAGCGGCTGATGCCGTGGCGCGTCAAATAGCAAGTGCGGCAATATGATGATGAAAATCCCATTTGTCATCTTCCTGAGCACGGCTGTTCTGCTGGCGGCGGGAGTTGCCGCCGACTTGGCCTGGGGGCAAACTGGTGATCCCATTTGGATCCGCTCTTTTTTTTCTTATCCGGGCGCCATGTTCCTCGTCGGGTGCAGTCTGGTGGGATGTTGGGCGAGTTTTAAGTGTTGGACCCATTTCTCCGCAGGCGATCTGTTGCGGCCTGCGTGGTTGCTCATCGGGTTGTCAGCCCTCTCGCAATTAATCGGCGGGATTGTCGCGCACGTGCTCGGAAACCACTCGCTCTTTAACCCATTACTGTTATTCGGGGGCGCGCGCAGGGATTCGTTGATACGCGCTTCGGCAGAATACGCACCCCTGTTCAGCCCCGTCTACATGGTGTTTCTCGTTCTCGGACTTCTATATGTGTTAAAAGCGTGCCGGCAGAACGGCATCGTGGGGCGATTTCGCAGTATCGACATCTTCCTCTTACTCGTCGTCGCCGCCTACACGGTCAACTTCTTTGCGAGCGTCGTTTTCGCCCCGCACCAGGGCGAAGCAAAGAGTAGCGTTCAAAACATAATCAGCTGGACGAGCGATCCACTGCTTTGCATTCTTCTGTTTCAGGCGATTCTCATACGCCGTTCGATCGCGAACATGGGATGGGGCCTTATCGCGCGTTGCTGGCTTTCCTTCACAGCTGCGATCTTTCTAACTTCGCTCGGCGATTTCGGCCTGTGGGCATGGGCGAACGGATATCTTCCTCGCGTGCTCGAAATCGGTTCCTGGTATGTTTGGTTCCTCGCAAGTGCCGCATATGCACTCGGGCCTTGCTATCAATTACAGGCGCTGCTTCATGCAACTTCGCGCCGCAGAACGGACGAACTTGTCGAATCGAGTGAACCTCTGCACCAGGCTGTCTAGCTCGCATCTCCTTTCTACACAGCGGAGCTCGCCGTGAACATCCGAAACGTCCTGCGATGGATTGGCTGCAGCCTTTTTTTGCTTGCCGGGGCTAGTGGCGCCACTCAACCCTCACCGGGCAGTCTTTCCGATGTGCTCTACGGGGCCGCCTATTACCACGAGTACGAACCGTACGAGCGGCTCGACAAAGACGTGGAAATGATGAAAGACGCCGGATTGTCCGTCGTGCGCATGGGCGAATCCACCTGGAGCCTTTGGGAACCGGAAGACGGCCATTTTCAGTACGCCTGGATGGATCGAGTTGTCGATGCGATGGCCGCCGCCGGCATCAAGGTGATCATGGGTACGCCTACCTATTCGATCCCGACCTGGATGTACCACGCGCATCCCGAAATTCTCGCGCGACCCCTTGGCGGCGCACCCACTTTCTACGGCATGCGCCAAAACATGGATACGGATAACCTGACGTTCCGGTCGTATGCTCAGCGCCTCATCAGAAATCTCGTCGAACATTACCGCGATAACTCGGCCGTCATCGGGTGGCAGATCGATAATGAAACCTCTTCTTACGGCGCATCGAACCCCGATGTTTTCGCCGGATTCGTGAATCATCTGCGAGAGAAGTTTGGCACCGTTCAGAATCTAAACAAAGCGTGGCTCCTCAACTATTGGGGTCAAGACGTGGACAAATGGGAAGACATGCCTTCACGCGACGACGCACAGAGCACGGGATACAAACTCGAGTGGTCTCGATGGCAGCAGATGCGTGTGACAAATTACCTGGCGTGGCAGGCCGCGCTCGTTCGTGCATACAGACGTCCCGACCAATTCGTAATGCAGGACTTTGCGGGGGCCATGCATCGTGATGTGGACGAGTACGAAGTTTCGAAAACGCTCGATATCGCGGCGACGAATATCTATCACGGAACACAGGACAACATGGACGGACAGTGGCAGGCTGAGGCAGGCGACTACATTCGATCGCTCAAGCACAGCAACTATCTGGTCACTGAAACCAACGCGCAAACCACCGATTGGGACTCAGCTTTTCAATATCCGCCTTACGACGGGCAGCTTCGGCTAGACGTCTACACGCACCTTTCAAGCGGCGCAAATATCATTGAATACTGGCACTGGGGTTCGCTACATTCTGGACAAGAAACCTACTGGAAAGGTGTCCTCTCACATGATCTGGAACCGAATCGCGCTTATGCCGAGGTTTCCCGGACGGCGCACGAGCTTCGGAAAATCAGTTCTCATTTAGTCAATCTGAAGATTAAGAATCAAGTAGCAATTCTCTATAGTGTCGATTCGGCAAATGCAATCGATTTCATGCCGTTCACCAGCAGTGGTCCACAATGGTCGGGCGCTAAACCCGTCGCCGACTACAGCAGCCTGATTCATCAATTCCACCGAACACTCTACAAACTGAACATTGGAGTTGACTTCGTTTTTCCCCAGGAACCAAACTTCTCCAATTACAAGTTGCTCATCGTACCCGCGCTTTACATAGCTGATGACGCACTACTCAAAAAAATCTCTGATTACGTAAAGAACGGCGGGCACGTGATCATGACATTCAAAAGCGGCTTCTGCAATGAAAACTCCATGGTGCGCTGGGTGCGGCAACCCGGTCCGCTGCGCCAGGCGGCGGGGTTCACTTATCAGGAATTCTCAAATCTCGAAAAGCCGCTGGCGCTGAAAGGCGATCCTTTTGAAGCCGCGGCCGAAAACAAAGTGATGTACTGGGCCGAATTCCTGCTTCCGGACCATGCGCAGGCTCTTGCTTACTATGATCACCCGTTTTTCGGGCGCTGGCCTGCCATGACGCGCAACCAGTATGGGGCTGGCACCCTCCTGTATGAGGGCACGTTTCTTTCCGATACGTTGCAGAAACAGGTGTTGCTCGACGTATTGAAGTCTGCCGCAATGACGGGTCCAGATCAGGAGTTGCCCGCGCCGGTTCGCACAAAGCAGGGTGTGAATGGTCTCGGAAAACGTGTTCATTATTACCTGAACTATTCAAGTCAGGCGCAGATGTTCAATTACCCCTATCGCGAGGGAACCGATATTATGACGGGTCGCAGCATCCGCGCATCGGCAATCCACCTCTCGCCCTGGGACCTGATCATCGTAGAAGAACGGTAATTCGTATGAGTGCTATCACTGAGCTTGCGGTCGCTTTGATCGGATTAGCCGCCATTGCTCCGGCACAATCCGTACCGGCGCGCAATATACCTGCGCGTAATATTCCGACGCCCACGACCGTAAGTCCCGAAATGCAGAAGGCGATCGCGCCACCGCCTTGGGAGGGCAGCGACTCGAGCAGTACGAAGACGTATCAGCAATGGAAGGCGCTCACAAAACAGGCGAATGAGCGTGACGAAGCGCATCTTCCCGAGATGCGACGTCAATTCCACGTGACGGTGGACGCGTTAACGATTGCGGGAGTCCGGGTATACAGGGTCAAGCCCGACCGGGTCGCCGAAGAGAATCGGGGGCGGCTGCTCGTTCACGTGCACGGAGGGGCGTACGTCTTCTCCGGAGGTGAGGCGGCCACGCCCGAGGCGATTCTGATGGCCCACTACGGAAGGACAGAAGTTCTATCTGTCGACTATCGCATGCCTCCGGATTTTCCCTTTCCTGCGGCACTGGACGATACTGTTGCGGTCTGGAAGGAGGTCATCAAGTCGCATCCTCCCAGAACTGTTGGCCTGTTTGGCACCTCAGCGGGCGGAGGTTTGGTTCTCGCCACCGTTCTCAAGTTGAAGGAGTTACAGTTGCCACTGCCGGGAGCCATTATGGCGGGCACGCCATGGTCGGATCTATCGAAGACAGGCGACACGTATTTCTCGAATGAGTTACTCGATAATGTGCTTGGCACTTATAACGGTGACCTTCCGGCAGAAGCGCGCCTCTACGCCGGCACGCACGACCTGAAAGAACCACTTCTCTCACCGGTCTATGGCGACGTAAGGGGCTTCCCACCCACTATCCTGATCTCCGGTACTCGCGATCTATTTCTCAGCAACACCGTGCGCGTACATCAGAAGCTTCTGCAGGCGGGAGTTCCCGCAGAGCTACTCGTTTTTGAAGGCCAATCCCACGCGCAGTATTTGATTGTTACCGATGCACCGGAATCCGCAGCAGCATTTGAAGAAGTTGCTTGGTTCTTCGACAGAAAGCTCGATAAATAGCCCCTGGTTCTACAGAGCCGTAAACAACCATTGACTATCCTTTGTCGGCGAGAGTTCCTGCAATCCAGTACTGCCGTCTTGGCTGGCCTTCTCAGACCGGTGATGATTGCCGGTAATGGCATTAAGATCGGTTGCTGCGTCCCTCTCCGCGAATTACTCGCAGTTGTAGAAACCGGCTTCGATTACATAGAGCCCGGCGCTGCCGACATTGCCGAACTCACCCGGGAGCAGTTCGATCAAGTTAAAGAAAACGTCCTTGCATCCCCCATTCGCTGCGAAGCGTTCAATAGCTTTATCAGGCGTAGCGAGCTGGTGGTTGTTGGACCCAACGTCAATCTCGCTGCAGTCAAGGAATATGTCGATTTCACACTTGGAAGATGTCGGCAGCTTGGAGCAAGCATCGTCGTTTGGGGAAGTGGCGGCTCGCGCAACGTACCCGAAGGATTTCCTCGTGAGCGAGCATGGCATCAGATAACAACGTTCCTCCAGGCCATTGCGCCCATAGCTGCACGTCACCAGTTCGTCATCTCGCTCGAACCTCTGAATCACAAAGAAAGTAACATCTTAAACACTGGCGGCGAAGTATTGAAGATGGTGAATCAGGTAAACGTGCCCGAGGTGCGGATGATTATCGATTACTACCATCTCCGCGTGGAGAACGAGAACCTAAGCATCTTCGAGGAGGCGCAGGGAAAAATAAACCACATCCACTTTGCGTGCCCGGAAGGACGTCTTTGGCCAAAATTCTCAGACAGCGATCCGTTCGACTCCGCGTTCTTTGACATGCTGCGGCGCTTGCGTTGGACAGGCGGCATATCCATTGAGGGGAATGGTTCGGTCGAAGCCGATGGACGGCAATCGTTGACCTTTTTCCGCAACAAACTTGGGAGCTGAGGAAGCAACGCGCGGCCTCGTGGCTACGGTGTCTCCCCGACGATGAACTCTATTGGTCGGGGCGGCAAGATTCGAACTTGCGACCCCCTGCGCCCAAGGCAGTTTCCGCGCGGAACGGACGACCCTGTACTTTCAAGTGCTTTAGCCTTCATTGAGATGCGGGGTGCGCGTTGAAACTTGTGGGTCCAAGTTGAAGTGCTAGGCTGTGGGCAGCTACAAAATTGACTACACCGGTGAGGTGACGATCGCCGCAAATCATTGCTTTGTCATGTAGCAGAAAGCGCCACCAGATAGTGCGGTGCCAACACATTCGAACCGTTTTGCACCGTGTTGCTTGCTGGAGCGTTTGGCTCCGGAGCAGAAGGTTGCTGGTTGGAGTCAAGCTGGGCGCGCCAACTACCTCGCATCGAAGGAGTTCTGTGATTCTCAATCACCCTGGATCGTTTCGCTTGTTGCAAACGGCCTAGTTATCACATTCGACGCCGATCCTCACCTTTGTGTAGATCAGAGCAGGCAATCAATCCGCACCCGAGTGGGTTTCATGGGGAACGTGAGCGTCAGTAATGTAACCTAAGCAGAAGGTGCGTCATACGGGGTTGGCGGAATTTCGAGCGCTCGTTCAGGAAGAGTTCGGTCGCCACCTTGGGGGCGTATCAACAGCGTTGACTCTATTGCATGTCTAACTGCCTTCTCAGAAGGCAAAGGATCGTGGCCGAAGTGTTGCATCAGCCGATTGATCTTTCTGAAATCGTATATCTGGATGTGATTCTGCAGCAAAACGAAAAACTCAGAGGTATGCCAGTCGCGCTTTTTGCCTGACATCAAGGTGATCCAGTATTGGAGATAGGGAGCAAGCTCTTCAATGCGTAACAGTTTGGCTTCGACAAATGCGGAAAGCCTGACAAGCATCTCCAAGAAACGATCAAAGCAGTCTCTGATGATTGCTTCATTCTTGGAATGGCCGTTTGCGTCTCGATGTGGTAACAATACCGATAGCAGTAGAGGTTCATCGATTCTTACGGGGACGAACTTCGTGCCCCCTTCGGCGGGAAAGTACAGCACTCGATCATTCCAATCGAGCATAGTCATGGCGAGCTGGATTTCTGGCTCCGCCTCGAAATCTTAATCTGCGAAGCAATGAACTCTCGACGTTTCCATTTCTGGCCTAGCCGGTATTGATGGAGACCGATGCGAAAACCACGACTGCACCGAGAATCTTCGCCCATTCGGTGATCAGCTTCAAATCGACCTGGTTCCACATCGCATTTAGATTATCGGCGACGAACCGTCGAACTTCCTCCGAAATGTCACTGCTCAAGTGTGCTTGCGGGGGCGGGCTTTGGCCAGGATAACAAGGTGTTCGAGCTGCAGGTATCGTCGAGCTCTGACTCTTCTTCGGTCGAGATTGTTCCGCTCTCGCTCTTCGCGACCAATTCCTCGACCCGCTGTGTCGCTTCGTGTGACGGACGGAAAGCTAGCAAGGCGTCTGGCGTGATGCCCGCGGCTAGGAAGTCAAGGAACTCGTCATACGACTTCGTGGTGCTCATCTCTCGCTTCTCAATATACTCGTCACTTTCTACTGTGCTACGAAAGGGCCTCAACAACTCGTAGCTCCTTGGCAACGAGATCTTATTTGACGTACACGACTCGCAAGAACATTGAAAATCCTGCCGACCTCTTCGGTGCTAGCATACTTGCGATTATCAACGACGGGATGCTTGGAAGGGTTGCCATGATTAACGCGTCCTCGGCGCGCCCGCCGACCAACAGTCGGCTGACTAGTTCTCGGAATCTCCCTCAGTGTTATCTGGAATCGTCCTTCTTATACCGGGACAATTTCCTGCTTAGCCAATCATCAAGAATCCGTCTTTGATCGTCCGCAGCGCCGTCGGCAATCGTCAACCGGTAAGTTCTGTTGATATTCGGCGCCACTTGCACGGTCGCCCTCATCTCTTCGCCGGCTCTGTGCCACCGGATTTCGATGTTTGTGCCGGCACCCTTCTTCAGGGCATCACTCAAGACCATCGCGGTGGAGGCGCCCCCTTCACGCTGGTTATGCGGTCGCCCGGCACAATGCGGGCCGTGGCTGCCGGTGATCCCGCGGCGATGTCAGTCACCAGCAGCTCGAGAAGAGGCGAGCTGGCCGCCATCTCCTCGGTTCGCGTATCCAATCCGATCCAACCGCCCGGCGCGCTCGCGCTCGATGCCTCCAACTTAAGCCCGGCGAGCGCGAAATATGGCGCGTAAGTCATTTCCTTGGCCTCCGACGCGTACTCGAAGATTCCCGTCAAGTTACCGCCAGCTGCGCTTTCGCACTCAGCGCGAAACTCGTCATCGGTGAACCCACGCTTCTCGGCCAAGTAATACCTGCGATAAAGATTGCGCATCACGTCATCGAGCGACTTCCGGTTTCCTGTTGCATGGCGGATTTTCAGATCGAGCATAGCCCCGAGCATGGCGCCGTTGTCGTAGTAAGAAATCGAGACATTGCGATCCAGGCGCACGCCAGAGCCCGAGTTCCACGCCTTGCGGCTCGCGTCCGTGGCCGATTCATAATGCCGCCCGGGCGAGTTCTCAAATCGCTCGATCTGATTCGCCATATGCGCGAGGTACTCGTCCTGGCTCATCAGGCCCGCCCGCACGAGGAGAAGCTCTTGGTAGTAGACCGACAAACCTTCCGAGACCCATAGCATATTCGTGACGTTTTCCTGCTCGTAGTCGAGGGGACCAAGCGCTAGCGGACGGATGCGTTTCACGTTGAAGTTGTGAAAGTATTCGTGGGCGATGAAGCTCAACCATCTCTGGTAACCTGCCGACGACTTCAGGCTGTCGCCATCGAATTGGTTTGCCGAGGAATTGGCATGTTCAATGCCGCCTCGTTCGCGGCCCATCATCATGAATGTGTAATGGCTGTATGGGACAACGCCCATCAAATCAGTCGCGGCAGTCACAATGGCTTTGAGGTCGGCCAACATTTTGCCGCGGCCGATCTCCGCCGGCACATTTTCTATCACAACCAGATGCGGCACACGCTTTACTTCGAACGTCAACCGCTCCTGGCGGCCGATGAGAATAGGGCAGTCGTATAAAACGTCGAAATCGGGCGCCTCAAAGAAATTGGGCTGCGTCTTCTTCGCGTCCAGTCCTGTTGAAATGGCCCATCCGGCCGGGGGACGGATCTGAACAGTTACCGGGCGCTGAATCACTCCATCCACATTGACGAACATGCTTGCAGGCGTGATGAAGCCCCGGTCCTCTCCGATATACGAAGCCGCCGGAAAGGCTGTTGTCGCCAGAACGTCGTAATTCAATACGACTACTGATGCATTAGCGGCCACCACTCGCCACGTGTTGTTCGCAGTCTTCTCCCATGGCAAGAGACGGCGCGCACCATCTTCCGCTTTGAAGTGAGATACATTTCTCGCATAGTCGATGATTCCGTAATACCCGGGCGTCCAGCGCGGCAACTTGAAATCGTGCAATTCGCCGCCAACGCCTTCACAATTGAGCGTCACATGATACAAGTGGCCGGCGCGTTCGGGCATGGACACCGTGAAGCTCATCTTCACGTCGCCTGCGCAGGCGTACGCTGCCGAGCCGAGCAGAACAATCGTTAGCGCCAGGGCCGGTCTGCTCGACGACGAACGGAGCAAGATCATTTGCAGCCGGGAACCTTGAACGCTCCGATACGCGTGGTCGAGGATGACGCACCGGCCTTGAGATAGTTTCCCGCAAACCAAAAAGTGCAATCGTCGGAAGGATCGAGGGTGATGTCTGTAAAGTCCTCCCACCGCAAGGTCGTGGTCTGCGAAGCCTGTCCCTCGGCGAGAATCGATTCGTGGTACGTGAGGAGACTATTCGGGTCGCCCGCAGCGCGCGCGGAAAAACGCTGGCCGGGGTAATTTGGGCCGCCACCGAAGGAATACCCAATGGCGACATCGCCTCTGCGGTCGATGGCCATGCTAGCCAGCCAGCGGGAAAAACGATCGGGCGCATAGGTCGATTGCTGATAGGGTGCGGGGTTGCCCTTGTCGTCGAGACGGAACTCGTACCATCGGATGCCGCCGCCATGCGCTGCTGTTGCAACGGAATGCTCGGCTACGAGAGATTGATGATCGCCGAAGTTCCGATAAATGAGTCCCTGCATGAGCTTGTCACCTTGCGAGTCCAGCCGCCGATTAGTGCCGGGCTGCGAGACGCAGTTACTAAGCTGGCCATTGCAGAGATAATGGTACGGCGCTACCGGGATCTTCCGCGGCTGCGAGACAGAGGTTTTCGAAAGGTCGTTCCAATCGACGTGAACCTTGTAGAAGTAAATGCCGTCATCTTCGAAGCGCTCGAGTAGCTGCGTGCCGCCCGTAGACATCATGATGTTGGGAGCTCGACGGGGCGGCGGGCGCGTGCCGTAAACGTCAGCGTTAAGCATGAAGACCGCCGAATCGATCACGATGCACTGCTCAGTCGCGGGTAGGCCGCGGAGCATCTTTCGGCGCTCGGCAATGCATTCGTGCTTCTGAGTGACGATGCCGGGCAGCAGGTTGTCGCTCGTGCTGGTCGGATTGTAGTAGCCATCAGGCCACACCGCCGGGCGCGGATAATCAGGGAAGAGCGGCCGCTCAAATTCATAGCGGTAGTAAGCACCTAGCGGGTCAGCGGTCGCGCTTACGGCGTAACACATCGCGTACGGCCGTTGAGGATTGTCCAGCGGGCGAGTGAACACGGGAACTACGATGAGCCAGCGCTTCGCGAGCTGGTCATAGCGCACCACCGAGTCCGCGTTGTTGCTGACGCTGCAGCGCTCGCCGAAACCCGCGAACACGGTATTGTTGGGGACCGGGCCGTAGAGTAGCTTCCCGGTGGACGCGTACTTCCTTCCTTTTTTCGTGAAAACCGCCATATTGCCGTTCAGGATTTCGAAGACGTGATCGGTCCCGACCGCGAGACTGATGTCGATGCCTCCGCGCGCGGCGCCGGCGGGCGCAGCGGTTGTGTTTTCGGCGCCTCCAGGCAAGGCGCGGGCGGTGAAGCTCTGGCCGAGTCCGTCGAAGGCGACTTCGGGCTCGATGGCGGGCCGCTCGCCCTGCGAAGTTTGTTCGATGGCCCGCGCAGCGGAGGGAATGTCCGGAGCGGGCGGAGGCTCGGGCGGTGGCACCGCTTCTGGCCTGGGTCTGCGCGCGGATGGCGGGCGCGGCGGCGGCGGAGCCGGCGTTGTAGAACCCAATCCAGCTCCAGGACCCTTTAGTGGACCTTTGCGTACCGGCGTGCTTTCGACGGCCGGATGGATCACGACGGGCTTATCCGGAACGAACTGTCCCTTGGCGATGGGCGCGAGAAAGACTTCCCAAGCGAACAAGGCAAGCGTCAAAGATCGTATTGCCGTGGACCTCTTATTTATCAACATTGCGTCCTCCCGAGATCCATCCAAGGATCGACCTGATGACGTCATGTCCTGATGCAAAAGTCTATCTCGCGGCGGGTATGATTTGACTAGCGAATGCTCGAGGACGAGTGCGCAGAGCGTTTCCGATAACGAGCGAGCATGCTACAATTCCTGCCCCGTCAATTCCAGACGCGGCTCGCGGACACGGGCATTTCCTATACTAACTTCCGACTGCGCGAGCTTAATCAGCTGAATGAATTTCGCGACTGTATCGGTCCGCAGCAGTGGAAGAAACCAGCGATATAAGTCAAAAGCCTGTTGCGGCTCGCCGTTCTGCGCAACATTGAAGAGTTCTGCCGATTCACGAGGAAAGGCATTCGCCAAGCCTGCTATCCGCCCCGTCGCTCCCACGGCCGCGCCTTCGACAATCGCATCATCCACTCCAACGAGCAGTTGCAAACGATCGCGCAAGAGCGCGCGGATGGCAGTTACCTGTCGCGCATCGGTGCTCGATTCCTTAACCGATTCCAAGTTCTCGTTCTCAGCCGGCAACTCCACTATCTGATCGGGAAGAAAATCGGTCCCATAAGACACCAAATTGTTATATAGCATGCAGGGAAGCGCGGTGGCGCCAAAGACGGAGGATTGTACTTTTTTATCGAATATCAGGGTTGCGCGTTCGCCCAGCGACCCTAAAGCAACGATGCCGGTACAGCCGTTATCGATCATCCAGCGGCAGTGATCAGCGATGAAGCCAGTGTCGACCCGACATTGGGCGTCGAAGCAGGTAGTAATTGCGGGCATCACGCCCTTCCAATTCATCCGTTCCTCCTACGGTCACTCAACTTGTCCGTGTGTTGCGTTACCGCTTGACAATTGGACGCGCGCGCGGCACTGAAATGGCCGGCGTGTCCCCTCTCATATTGCCGCGAACAGCACGTACGGTCATAGGAAGACTTGCTCTCGCAGATTAGACCGGCCCTGTTACGCCCGAGAAATCTGTTCGAAAACGTTGGATCGCTACGAGATTAGAACTGGACTGCGGTTCTGGGCCCCTCGAATAGAATCTGCTTTCTTTGCCCGCCCATGTGGAGTTCGATAGCTCTCGGGCCGAGACTGAGCATGCGCGAACCGCGCATGAGCCCGAGCGTCGCGAGGCGCTGCTTCTCATGCCACGCGATGCTCGTGCCCATCCAGTCGCCGGCTCGATATCGGAACGACACGCCATCGTCTTCATACAAAAGAAAGCGGCAGTCGGCGCCGGGATAGATGTGAATGGAGAGCGGTTCTTCGATTTTCTCGGCTGTGTATTGCTTCACTGGCCCCATCGGAATGATCGAACCAGCGCGCACATACAGCGGCATTGTTTCGAGATCAACCGGCCGGCTGATCTCGCGCGCTCCCTCAAGAATTTCGCCCGTCCAATAGTCGACCCAGGCACCGCGTGGAAGATAGAGTTGCCGCATCCTTGCGCCGCGTTCGACGACGGGAGCGACGAGAATGGTCGGTCCCCACAGGTATTCATCGCCGCGCGCGACTGCGACCGCATCCTCGGCATAGTGCAACCACAAAGCTCTCAGTATGGGCATGCCGCTAACGGTGCATTCCCGCGCGACGCTGTATAGATATGGCATCAGCCGGTAACGCAGCTCGAGATATTTGCGGCAGATAGGCTCGACTTGCGTATTGTGCAATTGGCTGGGATCTGGAACGGCAGCTCCGCCGTAATTGCTGATCTCCATCGGCCCTGGATCTCCAGTGTTCCATCCCCAAGGCAAACGCAGCTTCCAATTACGGCCGTGCGCGCGGAAAAGCGGGCAGAACGCACCGAACTGAAACCAGCGCAAATAGAGCTCGGCGGTGAACTCCGGCGTGGGAACGAAGCCGCCGATATCAGTGCCCCAATAGGGAAGGCCGCTTAGCGCGGTATTGATCGCATTCGCAACATGCACGCGCAAGGTCTCCCAGGTCGAGTAGACGTCACCCGACCACAAGAACGCGCCGTAGCGCTGCATGCCGGCGTAACCGTTGCGATGGAGCGCATAGGGCCGCTCGTTCGGCCGGTCGATTTGTGGGCCCTCCCAATACAGGCGGGTGCGAACGAGGCGGGACCGGCGATCCAGAGGATCTCCTTCATCGGGCCACCATCCATCCACGCCGAGCGCAAAGTCCTTGCGATGCGCATCCCAATAACAGCTCGCTTGATCTTCGCTGAAGCGCGCGAGTTCACAGGGATCGTGCACAGTGCCCTGCAACTGATCCGTCAGAATTACCACGTGCAAGACGACCCGAAAATGAGCTTCGTGCAGTTGATCGATGGTTCGCTTTGGATCGGGGAAAATGCGGCGATTCCACTCAAAGGAGCCATTTTCGGTGTTCCATCCAGACGGACAAAATCCAGTTCCGAGATAGATCAGGGCATCGCACGGCAACTGTTTTTCGCGAAAGGTCTGCGCCTCCTGAATCACTTGTTCGTTGCTCGAAAGAGTTCGATGGGACTGCTGATAACCGAAACTCCATAGCGGCGGCAACTCGGGCTTGCCGGTCAGGCGCGCATATTCGGCCATGATGGTGGCCGGGTCGCGCGAGCCGATGAAAAACAAGTCGAAGGGCAGCGGGAACGCGGGAACGAAGCTTCCTTCCGAGCCCGACAAATCGAATCGCCCCGCGGGAGCGTGGATGAACATCGCCCAACCCGAGACGCCGATCAGCCACGGAATCGAGAGACGGCCGCCGTGTGTCGCGAGTCTATACCCGCCTTGTCCGTTTCGCGCCGTATCCACAAAGCCGCGCCGGTCAAACTGGCGCCCGCCTTCACCGAGACCGAGTAGAGGCGCATTTCCCAAATCAAAGAAAAGCGCGCCGGTATTTGCGTCGAGGTTCAATCGTTGAATTGCGTCTCCCGATGGGCTTTCGACGAGGACGCGAAGCGGCTCGGCAGTAAGCGTCACATGCAAATCGCCGAATTGGTGTGTTTGCGGGCGCCATGCGCGTTCGATCTTCACGGCCGGCGGCTCGGAAGGGGTCCACACGAGCGACCCGTCGGAAGAAATCTCACCAGCGTGACCATTCTCTATCGGGAGAACCGTCCAGCGAAATGCGCACCGGCTAAGGCGCGTGAGGCGCACCTCGACGTCCGCTCCTGCAACTTGCAAGCGTTCCTCAGCTTTAGTTGTGCCGGAGTCCGAGAATAACAATGTGGCGTTCGCGGCAGTTTGCTTGAGGATCTGCCGGCGAGTCCACGTGTGAGACATTCTGATCCGGCGAACTAGACCAATCGGCCTTTGAGCATGGTAAAAGAATGGGCGGGGAAACTGTATTTCAGCGATCGCCCGCTCGCTGCGACGGCAGGTTTCTGCTGTGTCTTTACTTCCGTGCGGTTGAAGTCGTTTTGCGACTTAATGTCTGGGCCATTCACTTCGAAAACCTGGAAATCGCCGGAAAACTGCCCATTCTCTGCTTCAAAAACAGCGTCGAGCGCTTTGTCGCGATGGCGATTTGTCGCGTTCAGCACGAGAGTTCCTCCGGCGTTGTGCGCGGCGGAGACGTCGAGATACGGAACCCGCCCTGCGTGTGCTTCGTAAGTGGGGCTTTCTACAAGAAGATCGAGCGCGTTTCCGTGAGAATGCGTTGCAAATAGCTGCAGCGGGTAATAGATGGTCTGAAGAAACAGGCCTTTTTCGTTCGTAAAAATGGGTGCAATGACGTTGACGAGTTGCGCCATGTTGGCGATCTTCACTACGTTCGAGTGATTCACAAAGGTGTTTAGAAAACTCGAAATGACGAGCGCATCCTCGAGATTGTAATGTTCCTCCAGGATGTTGCGGCCGTGCTTCGCGTCGCCGCCGGCGCGATACCAGACGTTCCATTCGTCCCACGCGATGTAGATCTTCTTGTCCGGAGGCGCACCCCAGAGTGCGTCGCGGATGACGCCGGCCGTAGTATCGATCCGATGGGCTAATTGGAGGGTGCTCGCCTGGAAGTTGTAGTAATTATCGTCATGATTTCCGACGTACAGGTGCAACGACAGGAAATCGATGTGGTCTTTGAGATAGCTGAGCACCGTTCGATTCCAGCCGATCCAATCGACACCGGCTCCGTAGTTGGATGAGCCGGCTGCAACCAGTTTGATATTGGGATCGGTCCAATGCATCAGCTTGGCGGCTTCGAGCGCAAATTTGCCGTAATCTTCGGCCGTACGATGGCCCATCTGCCACGGTCCATCCATTTCATTCCCGAGGCTCCAGTAGTTCACGCGCCAGGGTTTGTCGCGACCGTTTTTCTTGCGGAGCCTGGTCGTTGCGGTGTCGCCGTCGAAATTGACATACTCGACCCATTGCTGCGCCTCGTCCCACGAGCCAGTGCCGAGATTGGCGCAGATGTAAGGCTCGGCCCCGATTTCGGCAACATAGTCCAGAAATTCGTGCGTTCCGAATCGGTTATCTTCAACGGCGCCCCAGGCCATATCGAGACGCCGCGGGCGTGAATCGCGCGGACCGATGCCATCCTGCCAGTGATAGTTAGAGGAGAAATTTCCTCCCGGCCATCTCAGAATCGAAACGCGCAGATTTTTTACTGCCTCGAGAACGTCCCGGCGAAATCCTTCGCGATTGGACAGCGGAGAGCCCTCCTCGAAAATGCCTTGCTCAATGCATCGGCCGAGATGCTCGGTAAAATTGCCATAAAGCTTCGGATCGATCTGTCCGACGATACGGCCGGGGTCAAGCTGGATGCGAGCGGCATCGGAGCCGGTTTGAGCACCCTTCAATAGAGCGGGTGAGCAAGCGAGCACGCGAGTAAATTCACGCCGGGACAGGAGTGCGTGTTTCATTCGGGACAATGTCGCTGGAAGCGTTTACAACACTGTATCGCCCACTCAGCGACGTGTCAATTTAGAGAACGCCCATATCCAGCCAAAACCGCCGGTCGCCAGCGACAAGCTTCCTATTGGATACCGATACAAGTATGCCAGTATTGTATTTATGGCGCGTCAATAGGGCTCTCGTATGGCAGCTGCTAATAAGTCCGACGTTTGGCAGGGAACCCTTGCCCTGATGGTGTTAAAGACTCTGGAGATGCTGGGGCCGCTCCATGGGTACGGAATAGCCCGACGCATCGAGCAGATCAGCGCTGAGCGGCTGGCTATCAACTACGGCACGCTCTATCCCGCGCTCTTGAAGCTGGAACAGCAAGGCTACGTTGCCTCAGAATGGAGCGTTTCGGACAAGAATCGAAAGGCAAAGTATTACAAGCTCACGCGAGCAGGCCGCAAGCAAGTCGAGAAAGGGACGCGGGAATGGGAGCAGACGACGGCAATTCTCGCGCGGTTCCTGTCGCCTCGCCGCGAATCCGTATGAGAACGGTACGCGCCTGGCTGTTGCGCATTGGCGGCCTGTTCCAGAACGAACGGCGCGAACGCGAGCTAGCGGATGAAATCGAGAGTAATCTGCAACTGAACATTGAGGACCACATTTGCGCTGGAATGACAGCGACAGAAGCTCGCCGCCACGCGCTCCTCAAACTCGGCGGCATCGAATCGGCAAAAGAAAACTATCGCGACTACCGCGGCGTTCCATTCATAGAAAGTCTATGGCGAGATGTGCGCTACGGAATCCGCACACTGCGGAAATCGCGCGGATTCACGCTTATTGCCGTGCTGACGCTTGCTCTCGGTATTGGGTCAGTAACGCTCATCTTCAGCGCGATCTACGGGGTAATCCTCAACACGTTTCCGTTCCGCGATGCGGGGCAAGTGACGAGTTTCACCATCAAGGATCTAAGCCGGCCTAACAATCGCCGTGAGTTTTTGTCGGTCCCGGAATTCCTGTATTTTCGTGAGCACAGCCAAGCCTTTGACGATTTCAGCGGCGAATACGGCGGCTTTGGAAGCTCGCCAGTTCGCTACACAAACGGCAACGCAACCTATCAATTCGACGCCGATTTCCTGAGCGTGAATTCTTTCCGCCTTTTCGGCGTCGAACCGCTGGTCGGCCGTCTACCGGCGCCCGCTGATGTAAAGGCGCGCGCCACTCCCGTGTTTGTGATGGGATCCAAGCTATGGCGTGCTCAGTTCAACGGCGACCCAACAATCGTGGGCAAGAGTTTTACGCTGAATGGCGTTCCTACCACGCTCGTGGGGATTATGCCACCACGATTCCGCTGGGCGTGGGTCGACGTGTGGTTGCCTTTCAGCGCCGATCCGGCGGAAGCGCTTACGAACCCCGAGCTGAAGAACCAGTTTCTCTACACAGTGGGGCGGCTGAAACCTGGCGTAAGTCTGGCGGCAGCAGCTGCGGACCTGGATACGGTCGCTCATCAGTACGCGAGAATCGCGCCGGCCGATTATCCCAAGCAATTCACCGTGATTGCCACTTCCCTCGCCGATCGGGTGACAGGAGGATTCAAGGAACTGATGTACCCATTGCTCGCGGCGGTCTTCTTGCTGCTTCTGATGGCGTGCAGCAACATTGCGAATCTTCTGCTCTCGCGAGCCACTGTGCGCGAGCGTGAGATTGCCATCCGGGCATCTCTTGGGGCAAGCCGTACACGACTGGTTCGGCAGCTTTTGATAGAGAGCTTACTGCTGGCGACTGCCGGCTGCTTGATGGGATGTTTGCTTGCATGGGTGGGCATAAGGGCCCTGGTGCCGCTCATCCCGTACAACGCATTTCCGCAGGAAGCGGTCATTACGCTGAACATCCCGGTACTCGCAGCGGCGCTGATCATTGCAATATTCTCGACAATCCTGTGCGGGATGGTTCCCGCACTGCAGTCCGTGCACGCTGACATTCGACCCCGCCTCGCAGGGGAGGCGAGAGGCTCCGGCTATCAATTTCGACAGGGAAAGTTGCGCTCTGCTCTGGTCATCGCAGAGGTCTCAGTGGCCATCGTGCTTCTGATCGGCGCCGGTTTGATGATGCGCACTTTTTGGAATATCAAGAAGGTCGATTTGGGATTTGATCCGCATTATGTTCTCGCTGCCAGATTGTCGTTTCCACAAACCGGGGGCGAGCAGCAAACGCAGCGAGAAAACATTCTCTCTCGTCAAGTGTTAGAACGAGTCGAATCGTTACCTGCTGTCGCTGCGGCGGCTCTTGTGTCGAGCCCGCCTCCATTTGATCGATTGAGCAGCGGAATTATAATCCCGGGGAAAACTCACGCTGAGCGATGGAACGCGCTTATCGGCCTCTGCAGCGAACAGTACTTTGACTTACTGCGCTTGCACCTGCTCTACGGACGAGTGTTCTCGCGAGGCGATATCGATTTAGCCCTGCCAGTCACCGTCATCAGTGGAGCATTCGCTCGCAAGTATTTTGGAACCGTTAGCCCGATTGGACAGAAAGTCCAATTTGCAATCCTCGATGAGGTTCCGAAGTTCAAGGGTAGGCTGTTCGCAATTATTGGCGTGGTTGCCGACATTAAGAATGGCAACCCAAGGAATCCGCCAGTCCCGGAAGCTTACATTCCTTACACCGTGGCCGGAGCGAACGAGACTGTGCTCCTAGTCAGGTCTCTCATAGCGCCCGGCTCTTTGATCCCGACGATTCGCCGGCAGGTCTGGCAGGTTGACCGCGATCTCGCGGTCGTTAATCCCGCCACAATTGAGGCCATGTTGCAGCGCGACATGTTCTCCTCGCCGCAGTTCGAATTCGTCATTTTGACCACCTTCGCGGCCATCGCGTTGGCTCTACTCATGGCGGGAATTTTCAGCCTGATGGCGTACACCGTTTGGCTGCAGACGCACGAAATTGGAATTCGTATGGCGCTTGGCGCCCGACCGGGAGAGATTCTGGCAATGGTAGTTGTGAGCGGCGCTCGGCTGGCAGCCGTTGGTATCGTGACCGGAGTCGGCATTTCGATGGCGAGTACGAGATTTCTCCAGCATTTCCTGTTCGGAATTCAGCCAAAAGACTCTATGACCTTTCTCAGCGTTTCTGCATTCGTCATTCTATTGACTTTGCTGGCGTGCTGGATTCCTGCACGAAGAGCAATGCGCGTCGATCCGCTAGTGGCGCTTAGGCACGAATAGTATCTCCGCTTTCTTTCTCTACCTTCCATTCTGTCGAGCTAAGCAACTGGACAAGCGTTCTCGCGTGAAGCTACGTCACTTCCCAATACACGGAATAGCGCTTCTCAAAAAGGCTGTTCAACGGCATTAATGAGACATCTGTCTGTGGCCCGCTCGTTCGGAAGGCAAGTGGCTTGTCTGCTGGTTTGATCCAGGCCGCAGGATCTTCGCTCGTTGCACGGAACGTTGGAACATCAATGGGCAGGCGGTCCAGCTCAGGCGCATTTGGACCTGTGACGAGTTCCGGCGTGAGGCCGCCGTTACCCAAATCGCCCGCCAGCACCAGCGGTCCGTAAAGGATCGCCTGCATGTGCTGGTCGTCGGGCATGCGCTCGATGTGCAAATGCATCGGTAAGCTCATGTCGACTTCATCTCCTGTTTTCCAGACGCGTGTGACGGTCAGATAGCCGCCAGGCTCGGCGGAAGTGTCCAACAACTTGCCGTTTAATTTCACTGTGGGGCTGGAAGCGAGCCAGCTTGGCACGCGCAACCGCAGCGAAAGGCGAGTAGGTGCGTCCACCGCAACGCGCAATCGGGTGCTCGGCTGCTCGGGGAAACCGGTGTCCTGCCGTAAACGGAAACCCTTTTCAGCCCAGTTCAATTCCGACGGTATAAACAGGTTCACGAAGATTCCGCGGTCATCGTGCCAGTAGATACTGTCGTTCAACTTCGAATACTCTTCAACCCCTGTGCCCGTGCAGCACCAGAACGAATCATCTTCAGTGTTGAAGGTTTTCCAGGCGCCCGGCGTAAGCGATAAATAGTACTGCGTATGCCCGATTTCCGGATGAATGGTACCGATCCGGTGGTTCAACTGAATGCGTTCGTAATAATCAAACAGCCGCGGATGGGCGGTCCAACTGTAAAGATGCCGCGACAGCTTCAGCATGTTGTAGGCGCAGCAGCACTCGGCAGTGGCGATGCCCTGCTTCAATTCCGCAGCTAGCAGGCGAGGCTGCGCCAACCAGCCTTCATCGTTGCTGGTTCCGCCAGTCACATACGTGCGGCCCGTCGAGACCGTGTAAAAGAAGAAGCTGGCGACATCGTGGAAGCGCATATCGCCGGAGATTTCATACCTGCGGGCGGCGCCGATGATCTGCGGAATATGCGTGTTGACGTGCAGGCCGCGCAGCTCGTCGCGTTGCATGGCGAGTGGGTTGAAAACGCGCTTCTTTGTGAACCGGTCTCCAGTTTTGGCCCAGCGATCGTCATTGGTGATTGCCGCCAGATTGTATAGCGATTCTGCCATGCCGCCGAACTCGGTTTCGAGTATCTGCTGCATGTGCTCTTCCGGTTTCGACGCGGTCCAATTGTCGGTCCATTCCGCCATACCCTGGACGACGTCCAACGCCTGCTTATTGCCGGCGAGCTGGTATTGATCGATCATGCCGGCCATGATTTTATGAATGGTGTAAAAGGGCGCCCACACCGGCTTGCGTGCATCCAGGCGGTCAAACCACGTGGTTGGGAAGGCGCTTAAATAACCTCCGTTTAGCCTCTGCTGGCATTTCGCAAGCGCATCCACCATCTCCGCACCTTTCGCTTTGATCTGCTGGTCTCCCGTGGAGGCGTACAGCAGCGCAGCCGCGGAAAGATAATGGCCGGTGAAGTGGCCGCGCAGCTCGCCTGCGCGCCCGGGCACGTCTAGTTCCCAACCGCCGAGCGGTTTCGCCGAAGAGGGAAGTCCAGCGTTCAATTGGAAATTGCGCACGAGGCGGTCCGCGCCGAGGCGCTGCATGTAACCGCGATTCCACTCCTCAGCTTGCTTATACGCGCCGCCCAACACGCGAACCTGTGTCATGGGAAACGGCTGCACCTTTTGAGGAACGTCCGCACGCGTGAACGTGATGGCCTCCTCGAAAGGCGGCATCTCCGGAAGCGTGCCGTGCCGTGGAAGACTTGTGTTCGGATTAGACGCTTTACGGGTCGGCTTGTTTTGCGGAGGGGGCGGCGGGAGCTGTCCTGCCGGTTCATGCTCAGTCTGCTGTGCGAGGAGAGAAGGCACCAGTGCACCGGCGCCAGTCAACAATGCGGCGAAACCGCGCCGACCTATATCTTCCGAAAGTTTGCTCATGTGGTTCCTCGAGGGCCTTACTTATTGGACGAATCTGCGACTATTTTATTCCGCCGGTTGCTCACAGTGTATACAATATCGTGTACATACAAACCATGATCCTTCGCGCATTCGTTATCTGTAGCGTCCTGACTGTTCCGGGCCTTTGGGCACAAGGAACGCTGGCCGATTATGAACGAGCAGAAGGGCTGCGTGCGAAAGCCCGGGGCCTGGTGGTGAATTCGCCCGGTGGAATCACCTGGATCGACGATTCCGATCATTTCTGGTATCCGCGCTCGGTAAAAGGCGGGACAGAGTTCGTGATTGTGGATGCCGGCGCAGAAACAAAGAAGTTGGCATTCGATCACGAGAGAATGGCCGCCGCGATCTCTGCCGTTACCGGGCATAAATATGCCGCGCTGGCGTTGCCGTTTGCTCCTCATGAACCCAGCCGAACAGGTCGGCGCCCTCCCCCGTTCACGACAGCGCCGCTGAAGTTTGTGGACCAGGAGAAAGCAATTCAGTTCGGCGTTGACGGCTGGCTTTACAAGTGCTCGCGGAGCGAATACAGCTGTTCGAAACAGGGACCGATCCCTCACACACGGCCCCAAGGGGAGGAGTCCAGTCCGATAGACGTTTCGCAGATCAATCCGCACGAATCGGGCGGCGATCCCGTTGATGGGCTGGAGTATCAGTTACCAGCGCCGCAGGACGGTGACGAGGGCGAGTGGGGCGGAGCGCCGCACGGCTGCGCGCCAAAGCATCACGATGAGCAGCAGAATCGCGAGGCGCAGCCTGAGCGCATGGACGTTGGTTCGCAGTTTGCGGGTCAGCTTCCCTCCAAACGGCCTGAAATTTGTGCTTCGTTCGACGGTAAATGGGAAGCCTTCATTCAGAATTTCAACGTTTTCTTAAAACCAGCGGGCGACCAGCCGGGCTTTCCATTGAGTTTCGACGGGTCGGAGGGGAATTACTACACGCTGCGCACAATTGCGTGGTCGCCAGATTCAAGAAAGCTCGTGGCGTATCACACGCGGCCCGGATACGATCGCGAAGTTATGTACATCGAATCCTCGCCACGTGACCAGATTCAGCCCAAACACATGACCGTCCACTATCTGAAGCCGGGCGACACGCTCGATGTCGCGCACCCGGTGTTGTTCGACGTGGCAAGCAAGAAGGCGATCGAAATTGATAACGCGCTGTTTCCGAACCCTTACTCGCTCAGTCCGCCGATGTGGTGGAAGGATAGCCGGGCGTTCACCTTTGAATACAACCAGCGCGGTCATCAGGCGTATACCGTGATCGAGGTCGATGCGCAGAGTGGCAAAGCGCGTCCTCTTATTGCGGAGAGATCGAATACATTTATCTACTACAACCGGCTCGGGCCCGGCCTTTCCGCCGGGAGGCGCTATCGCCACGATGTCAACGACGGGAAAGAAATCATCTGGGCCTCTGAGCGCGACGGCTGGGAGCATTTGTATCTGTATGACGGCGTTACGGGCGAGGTCAAAAACCAGATTACGAAGGGCAATTGGCTGGTGCGGAATGTAGATTGGGTGGACGACAAGAAGCGTCAGATCTGGTTCGATGCCGGCGGCACAGTGCCTGGCGAGGATCCCTACTTTACGCAGTTTTATCGCGTCAATTTCGATGGAAGCGGACTTACCAGATTGACCGAAGCTGATGCTACGCATAGCATCAACTTTTCGCGTGATCACAAATACTTTGTCGATACCTGGCAACGTGTCGATCTTCCGCCGACCGCTCAGTTGCATCGGACTGAGGATCTGAAGATGATTATGGAGCTCGATCGAGGGGACGCATCGGCTTGGTTGGCGGCCGGGTTTCGATATCCGGAAGTCTTCGTTGCCAAGGGCCGCGACGGTAAGACCGATATCTGGGGCATTATTATTCGACCCACAAATTTCGATGCGTCGAAGAAGTATCCGGTCCTCGAAAATATTTACGCCGGGCCGCAGGGATCGTTTGTCCCCAAAGGCTTCATCCCGTTCTCGCCGGACCAGTCGCTTGCTGACCTGGGCTTTATCGTTGTTCACATCGACGGCATGGGCACAAGCAACCGTTCGAAAGCTTTTCACGATGTCTGTTACAAAAACCTTGGTGATGCGGGATTCCCGGATCGCATCCTCTGGCACAAAGCGGCCGCGGCAAAATATCCGTGGTACGACATCTCGCGCGTGGGCATCTTTGGAACTTCCGCAGGCGGGCAAAGCTCGTTAGGCGGAGTGTTGTTTCATCCCGAGTTTTATAAGGTTGTAGTCACCAATAGCGGCTGCCACGATAATCGCATGGATAAACTGTGGTGGAACGAGCAATGGATGAGTTGGCCGGTTGGCCCGCAATACGCGGCATCGTCGAATGTAGATAACGCTTACCGATTACAGGGCAAGGCGCTTATCATTGCCGGCGAGTTGGATACGAATGTGGACCCCGCATCTTCCCTGCAGGTTGTGAACGCACTGGTAAAAGCGCACAAGCATTTCGAGATGCTCTACATTCCCGGCGAGAACCATGGCGTCCCCATTTTGAATCCCGAGCACTACCGCGATGATTTCTTTGTTCGCAATCTGCTGCGTCTCGAACCGCCGGATTGGAATAAGGTCTCCATTCCGGAGCCGCACGAGACGGTTTCTCCTGAGGATGGACACTGAGCCGGCTTTAGAGCGCGGCCTTTAAGTAATTCCAGCTCGCTGCTTCGCCTCAGCGATCACTTGCGCCATTTCATTGCGATATTTGTCAAAGGTGTCATCCACAACCGTGATGGTTGGAATCGTGGGCGGGGGCGGCAGCGCCGGATGGAACTTGCCGAATCCTGCTTCGTGCACTCCGGTACTTCCGCGCCCAGGCGCCGGATGGCTGAGGTGCTGAAACGACCGGCAGTATTTCAGAAAAGCCGGTTTATAGAGAGATGGGCCGGGAACCTGAAAAACGGGAATGCAGCACATGAGCGCGTCGTACGGCATTTCTCCCACCGCAAGAACATTCGGATGCTTTTCGCGCAAATCGCGCACCAGCCGCACTGTTCCTTCGTGCATATCGGCCTTTGTGTTATTCATCCATCCGCCCACGATATCGAGAAAATAGGCATCCACGTGAAACTGCGTGATCATGCTGTCGATCCGCTCGAATAGCCATTGCCGCCAGGAGTCGACGCCCAGATTCATGTACGAAGACCAGCCCTCCATCGCGCGATCGTTGTCCCAGTCGACCCAATTTAAATCGAACGGGTCGCCGTCAACATGCTGCGTAGTGGCATCGGCGAATTTGGAGAAGACCGGCAGCCTGCGGTTCGCAGCATTGGTCCCGAACATGGGTAAAAAGCGGAAGCCAAGCCGGTGTCCACTTTCGATCAAGCCTCGAAACCCGTCATCACCGCCAAGGCGTGGCTCTACTTTGTAAATGGGATAGTTCCAGTAATAACGGCCGTCCCAGGCGGGAAGGAAGACTAAGACGCGATTTGCCGGAATTTGCGTCGCGACCCACGCCAGTGTCTGTTTCATCTTGGCGAAATCGTTGAATATGTATCCGGTCCAATGCATGCCGTGCACTGCGACCACTAACGCCAGATCGCGGCACCATTCCGGGACATCTGCGCGCGTGCCCCAGTCGCCGATGTTATACGTCTTCTCCAGATGCTCAAAATGCGGCCGCATGGCCGCATCGATACTCGCCGCGTGTCCCGCTCTCCAGATCGGCGTCTCGATCCGATTACTGTGCTGCCAGCCTTCGCGCTCATAGACCAGCTCGACGCGATAGCCCTTCTCGCCCGGTTGGAAATAAAAGCGGCTGGCGCGAACGTGGTCGTGCAATAGCGACAGGAAGATGTAATCCTTTTCGCCTTTCTCGACGACGGCGAGAGGGGTGGTCATGCTACCGAACAGATACGGCGAGCCGTGCAGGACCTCGTTGTCCTTGGGATCGAAAAAGTCGTGAGCGGCGATTGAGATGCGACCGCGGGGAACACCGCGAACGATGCTCGCGATGGATTTAACGGGCCGGTCCACCTGGGCGGAAACGGCCCACTCAATCCAATCGCCATTTTTGTGGACTACAGCGCGCAACGAACCCGAGGCGCTTTGATCGCCGCCCCAGAGGAACTGCGTGCAGCCGATTTCTATGCCGTCGCTCGTGTCGCGAACCGTCATGCGACTCGGATCGAGGGCGTAGGTGTTCTCGAAAGTGTAAACACGGAACGAGAACAGGAGATTTTGGAACGCGACAGACGGCTCGGGAAAATCGAAGCTGAACTTGAAGAAGCTTTCGCCGCGCGGCGGAATGTAAACGTCCGTCGAGGACGTGAGCGGCAGGATGCGGTCGGAAGTTGCGCCGAAGCTCTGGGCCGATCCCGAAATAAGCAGGGCTGTGTTCGCGGCCAGCCCGGTCTTTAGTAGATCCCTCCGAGAGATTTCATCCATCATTCATAAGCACTATCAGAACTCGATGTTGGCTCGCAGCTCGATAACGCGTGAGGCGGGGTTGCCCGAAGGAAGGTACGAAACCACGCCGCCCGTACCGAAACTGAAGCCCTGCGCATTCCAAGCGGGATTGCCAGCGGATCCGTAGGCGACGTTTTCGGCAAACACCGGGTGGTTGAAGACGTTCAAGAATTCCCCTTGCAAAACGAAGTGGATTCGCTCCCTTATAGGAAACGTTTTGGATAGCGACATGTCGTTGAAGGTCTGATGCGGGCCGTGCAGCCAGATGATGCTGCCGAAAACTCCCGGCGTGGTGTTCGGCATGATATAGGCCGGATTGGCGCCTCCGCCGCTTGGGCTGACCAGGTACTTCGGATCGATGAGATCGACGAAGGTCGCGGCCGAGCCGTTCACGGAAGGTATGCGGTAGACGCCCACTGCGCTTTGCAATTGTGACGCCGTAATTCCGTTGAGAACCACACCTCCATCGCCGTAATCATTGACCGTGAGGTTTCCTCCATTTATTTGGAACGGAGCGCCAGTCTGGAAGGTAAAGATATCACCCACCGTCCAGCCGCCAAAGACCGCGTTGAGAATTCCGCCTCGGTTCATCCACTGCCGTCCTTTGCCGAAGGGGAGGTCGACGGTCGTGTTCAGGTGGACGACGTGGCGCAGGTCAAATAAGGTTGGACCGTAGCTCATGCGCAGGTCGCGGAGCGTGTATTGCGGAAACGCTGCAGTCCAGTTATTTGGCGTGGCCGTGCCGAGCGTGTGACTCCACGTGTAGTTCGCATCAAATTGAATCCCATGCCACGGTCTCTGCCGGAAATCAACCTGCAGCGCATTGTAGTTGGAGTATCCGGCGGCTTCCATATCTCCGATGGAGCTGCCGGCCGCGAACGGATTAACTTGAAAATAATTGATCGGATAGCCTGCGCCTGCACCGGTGAACCCGGCGTTTGTTACGCAAGGTCCGAACGCAGCGCCGACCAAATTGCAGAAGTACGGAACTGGCCCGGCGATCCCGGAGAGCGCTCCGGCGAATGCTCCGGCTTGTCCGGTGTTCAGATCATTAATAAAGTTCGTATTGCCATAATCGGCAAGTGGCACACCCGGACCACCGGAGGATTCGCCCGCAAACGCAGCATCGAAAACTGGCGTCGCTCTCTGTCCGGAATATCCGTTGTTGGCGAAAGATGAGATACCGTGCTGCTGGTTAACTGCCAAATTCTGCTGTGCGGCTTTGAACTGATTCAGAAAACCGTTTTCGAAGATGTTGACTTCGTTCTGATTTAGTGAGATCCACTGGTGGATCGTGCGGTTGCCGTTATAGCGCACTTCTAGAGCTCTGGACGGGCCGAATAAATGCTGTATGCCGAAGTTCCAGGATTGCGTGTAGGGCTGTGAAATGTGTGGATCGAGTCCGTTCACGCCCACCGTGCCGGTGAACGTGTAATCGGCTTCCGGAGCGCTCACCAGGTATTGGGTCGGTTGAAGGCCAAACGTCGGCAGGGCTTGACCTAGCGAGAGCGTGCCCGGGGAAAAGGTGCCGGTTGTCCCGCTGCTATTCGCGTTCAGGTAGAAATTTTGATAGAAGAACGATCCGAAATCGGAGGCGTCATTCCAGAAATATTGCTGCGGCTCCGTGAAGCGGCGCAAAGAATAGCCGCCACGAATCACGGTATTGCCGCCGCCCACCAGTTTGCCAAGGAAGCCGCTGGTGCTTTGGGGATTCCAGGCGAAACCGAAGGCCGGTTGCGGGGCAATGTTCCACGCGCCGTATTGATGCGAGCTCGCTACTAGCATCGGATTCATGTCACCGGTTAGCACACCGGGCTGGAACACATTGCCAATACCGGAAGGTCCAAAGATGGCGGATGGTGACGCGCCATGATAAGCGCCCGTTAAGTCGTGGTTGTCTCCGGTGAAATCCCACCGCAAACCGTAATTCAGTGTCAGGTTAGACTTGACGTGCCAGGAATCCTGAAAGAAGATGCCCGAAGCTTGCTGCAATTCGTCAAGATTGTAGGCTCCGACGCGATGCAAGTATGCATTCGAATGCTGATCCTTCGGGAACGTGCCGGCGACACTCGATATGCGTCCCGCGAGGACCGCGTACAATTGCTCAGCTTCTCCCAACTGGGCCGAAGTAGCGGCTGGAACCGTTGCGCCGGGTCCGCTGTTTGAGAACGCGGCCAGGGCCGGATCCCCATTTATCAGGCCGAGAGAAATGTTGGGAAAACCTGCGGGCGGGTTCCAGTAGTGATCCTGTTCGCGGTACCACGAGTAGCCGTACATGAACGTGTGTTTACCGTGCTGCCAAGTCATGTTGTCGGACGCGTTGAACACGGGATAGTAAGTCGTGATCGGTAAATTGAATTGCTGGCCCGACATATTGCCCATGTACGGATACGGCACGGGCAGGTTCCAGGCCACGGCGGGCACGCCTTCCGTGTAGAGAGGAGCAACATTATAGCCGTACCAGGTCGCGTTATAAAGGAATCCGCCGCGGAATTCGTTGAGCAAAGTGGGAGAGATGGTCCAATCGAACCCTAGAGCGAGGGTGTAATTGTTACCCCTGTTTCCGGCGATTTGGTTCGAGAAACTCGACCCCGGGAAGAACGATTGGCTCACGGCCGGCTGAACTAGCTTGGTCTGGTTGTAGGAGACGTTGAGCCGCAGCTTGTCTGAAATGTTGTAATCGACGCGGAAAGTGGGATAGTAATACGTCGTAGGAGACGGCTGCAGCCAGCTCAGATTGGAGATGTTCGGGTCCGAGCTGGGTGTTACCGCACCGTTACTAAGTGAACTGTTGATGGCCTGCAATTCAGAGGCTATGGCGGAATTCACGGTGCCGGGCAAAGCCGGATTCGAGCTGTTTGCTATTCGAAGAACGTTGACCGTGTGTACAGCACCATCACTTCCCGTGTAAGTGAAGTTGCCGGACTGGGCAGCCGGTGTGAGCACCATATTGCTGGCGCTGATGGTGCCCGGTTGCTTCGCAACGGCGAAACTGGCAAAGAAGAAGAGCTTGTCGCGGATGATACGGCCTCCCACGCTGCCGCCGAAATCGTTGAGCTCAAAATGCGGCTTCGGAAGCCCTGCAGCGTCGTTGAACCAGGAGTTTGCGTTTAGAGCGGAGTTTCGAAAATCTTCAAAGGCTCGGCCATGAAATGCGTTCGAGCCACGGCGCGTAACGAAATTGAGCTGCATCGTCGCTTGGCCAAAACCCTGATTGAGATCAAGCTGATCCGTCTGCACCGTCATCTCGGCAATATCTTCCAGACGCGGAGAGACGACGGGCGCTGCGTTCCCGCCAAACTTCATGCGCGTCGGACTTCCAATCACGCCATCGATGTTGTTGCCCTGATCAATCGAAGGCAGACCATTCCAGGTGCCGGTGTAGCCGGGTGTCAGACTAGCCAATTGACTCAGATCGCGGCCTTGTAGCGGCAGATCTTCGATCTGCTTTATATCGATGGTCGTGCCGATCATATTGGATGTGGCTTCAAGTACGGGCGTAGCCGAAGCGGTCACTTCGACTGTTTGTTTGGTCGTTCCGAGGTCCAACTTAGCCTTTACGTCGGTGACGCGTGCCGCCTGCACGACAACCGATTGAAAGACTTGCGAGGTGAATCCTGGCTTCGAAATCGTGAGATGGTACGTGCCTAACGGAAGGTTTACGAAGCTGTAGTTACCGCCCGATTGCGTGACGGCATCCCGCGCATAATTGCTGGCCGTGTCAACCAGGTGCAGGTTGGCTGCGGGAATGACGCTGCCGGTCGCGTCGGTTACCGTGATCGTGACGGTGCCCTCGGAACCCTGTTGAGCCTCGACAAGTCCCGCAGCGCCGGCCAACACAATAGCCACCCCGATGCGGCACATTACACTAGAAACGCTACAAGCGGACAAAACGAAGCGGCACATGGGTCATCCCCCCTGAGGCGTGAAATCGTTTACATGATTATCTGACGGGTCTTTGAGACGAAAAAACCCTAGCTGGTTTGCAATTGTATACATTGTTGTGTGCAGCGTCAAGAAGAATTGGGATGTCTTCGATCAGCCGCAGAAGATTGCTAATATTCGGCGCCGGAACGGCGGTCGCCGCCTGCGCGCCCGTTCCGAATCCGGCTGTCCGGTATACGGACGTAGCTGCCGCTGCGGGAATCCGTTTCCGGCATGACAACGCCGCCAGTCCCGAGAAGTATCTGATCGAAACCATGGGTTCGGGGTGCGCCTGGATCGACTATGACCAGAACGGCCTATGGGATCTGTATTTGGTCAACGGCGCAGCCAGCTCAGCCTACAAGCCGAAAGCGCGGCTCGGAAGCGCCTTGTACCGCAACAACGGCGACGGCACGTTCACCGACGTTACCGAAAAAGCCGGCGTATCCGCTGAGGGACTGTTCGGGATGGGCGTGGCGGTGGGCGATTACGACAACGACGGCTTCCCGGATCTCTTCGTTTTGGGATACGGCCGATGCATTCTGTACCGCAATAACGGCGACGGCACATTCACCAACGTGACCGAGCACGCAGATGTCGCCAATGTGGGCCGCTGGGCCTCGAGTGCGGCATGGTTTGACTACGACCACGACGGACGTTTGGATCTGATAATCGCGAATTACGTAGATTGGACGCCGCAAGGAAATTTCTACTGCGGCAATCGAGGACCCGGACTACGGAGTTACTGTCATCCAGACGACTACCATGGGCAGGCGCCGACTCTCTTTCATAACAATGGTGACGGAACTTTCACGGATGTGAGCAAGGCATCGGGCCTGGCGGCGAAGCCCGCAAACGGCCTGGGCGTGGTTACGTTCGATTACGACAATGACGGCTGGGACGACATTTTTATCGCCAACGATTCCATGCCGAATTCGCTGTTCCATAACCATGGCGACGGGACATTTACGGAGCTGGCCTACGAGGCCGGAGTGGCCGTTAGCAGCGATGGGGCGCCGGAAGCCGGTATGGGAGTAGATGCCGCCGACACGACCGGCGACGGGCGCATGGACCTCATCGTCACGCACCTCGATCTGCAATTAGCCCGCTTCTACAAGAATCTGGGAGATGGGAGTTTCGAGGATGCGACGTATCGCTCAAAACTCTCTTACGACACGTTTCGTCTGAGCGGATTTGGAACACGCTTTCTCGACTACGATAACGACGGGCGGCGCGACCTTTTCATCGCGAACGGGCACGTTCTCGACAACATCGATCGATACCATCCCGGCACTCACTATGCGGAACCGAAACTGATGTTCCGGAATCTTGGAAACGGTTGTTTTCAAAACATTAGCAGCCAGTTAGACGCCGATTTTCTTTCTCCCGCGGTGAGCCGAGGGGCTGCGGTCGGCGATTTCGATAACGATGGCAATCTCGACATCCTGGTGAGCAACAACGGTGGACCGCCGCAACTACTCCGCAATGATGGCGGCAATGCGAACCATTGGCTGCAAATTCTTCTGATTGGAACCCGCTCCAATCGCGACGGCGTAGGCGCGCGAGTAAGAATTTGGGCTGGAGACCTCGCGCTCTACGATCAAAAGAAAGGCGGCATGAGCTATCAATCCGCGCAAGATCCGCGGCTTCATTTCGGTCTCGGAAATCGCAAGACCGTCGATGCCGTCGAGGTTCGCTGGCCAAGCGGCGAAGTGACCCGGGTCGGCGAGCTCGCCGCAGATCAGGTCGTCTGTATCAAAGAGCAAGTTGGGATAGTTCACCGGAAGTTCCCGCGTGTGCGGTAATTATCGCGGCCCTCCCGCCATGCCAGCGTGGCCGCCTGAAGCCGAAGCAATTCTCAGCGCCTGCTGTTCGTTCAAATGTTGCAAGACCGCGAGAGCCGCTCGGGCTTTCTCCGGTTCGCCCGCACGGCGGTACGCAGCTGCAAGACTCGGGTAAACGCTTGGGTTGCCGGGCTCCAGGTTCCGGCCCAATTCGAGATGGGCAATGGCTTCATTCACGCGGTTCTCGAGTAGATACAACTTCCCAATCGCCACTTGCGCACTCGAATAGGTCGGCTTTTCTGAAACCGCTCTCTCCAGGACCGATTGCGCTTCGCTGAATTCTGATTGTCCCGGCATCGCGCCCCCGCGCAAGAGCGCTTCGCCCAACTGCGTCAGCAGCATGTACTGGTCATGTCCTTTGCGCACTCCGTCTCGCGCGAGTTGAATCGCATCCGGGATATTGCCGGATAACAAGAAGTCTTCGACGCCCACGACGTAGCCGAGGTCGGAGTCCGGGGAAATGCGTCGGGCCCGTTCGAAATCGCGGTGTGCGCGGTCAATTTCCTCAAGCCTTGATTCGAATAATGCGCGCTGATAGAGCAAACGCGGCGACTCCGGCAAGTTTTGAAGACCCATATTGACGATTTCGATGCCGATGTCGCTGTAATCTTGCTCGAGGCAAACGTCGGAGACAAAAACGTATAGCTTCTCGTCTTTCGGATTCATTGCCGCCCCGCGTTTCAGCGCGGCCATTCCCTTTTCCGATTTCCGATCCCCGATGTACGCTTGCGCGAGAAGATTCTCGATCTCAGCGCTTCGCCGAGTCGCCTCAAGTGGCGTAAGGACATCGATTGCAAGCCGATATTGCCGCGTCCCGACGTAGCACAGCGCCAGGTTGAACTCGAGGGCAAATGATTCCGGAACGTGCCCGCGCGCGGCAAGAAAATGAGGGATCGCCTGCTCAAAACGGCCGCCGCGGGTGAGTTGAATGGCTGTCTGCAACTCACTTTCCGGCTCCGCTGGAGTCGAAGCTTGCCAGACAGATAGCGCCAGCGCGAGTAGAACGGGCGTCATTTCCAGCCCTGGCCCTCCGTAATCGTGATGTAACGATCGATGGGAAGATTCGTGAATCGCTCGGTCTTGCCGCTGGGCTGCGGCCATTTTACTTGAAGCGAATCGATATTCGTTCTGCTTCCAATCCCCAGGACGATTCGCGGATCGTGTGAAGAAAGATAACTTCCGCCGGCCACCTTTGTGCGAGTCCGTTTCAGATCGCCAGCTTGATACGAGATTCGCGCTCCGATGGCATCACGGTTCGCGTTTTTTGCAATCAGGTGCACGCCCAGCCAATGACTCTGCCGGCCTGCGTTGTTTCGTAACAGGATCGGCGCGCCATCGTTCACCGCAACCAGCACATCGACAGAGCCATCGTTGTCGAAATCGCCGACTGCGAGCCCACGGCCCGCGATTGCTTTCGTAAAAGCGGGACCGCTGTGGGCGCTCACATCCGTCCACGCATTCTTCGATCCGCTACCGTTGTTGCGCAACAGCAGCATTGACTCGCGATATTCGACTTGTGGCTGGTATCGCGACACCATGGTGTCGGGGTGGCCATTCGAAACCAGCAGGTCGAGATTGCCGTCGTTGTCGTAGTCGAGGAACTTCAATCCCCAGCCGCTCAGCAGCTTCGTCACTTGCGCAATACCGGTGGGAACTGAGACGTCGTCGAAAGTCTCGTTCCCATTGTTGCGATAGAGCGAATATGTCTCGTGATCCAGGTTTGCCACGAACAGATCCAGAAAGCCATCCTGATCGTAATCGGCCGAATCCACGCCCATGCCGGAACGCGCCGCGCCGAATGCGTTGTACGCGACGCCGGCCAAAAGACCAATTTCCTCGAACTTCCCTTTCCCGCGATTCGCAAATAGAAAGTTCGGTGCGGTGTCGTTTGCGACGAAGAGATCCATCCAGCCGTCGTTATTAATATCCGTAGCCACAACGCCCCATGCTTTTCCCAAGCACGCGGCGATCCCTGATTCCTTGCTGACATCGGTGAATGTTCCGTCTCCATTGTTATGGAAAAGCCAGCAGGGCATGCCTTGATAAACCGTCGGCTTGCAGTAATAATGCAGCCCGGTGTCGCGGTTCCCGCAGAACACATTTTTCGATTTCGAAAAATCCGCAAACCGGCAGACGAAGAGATCCAGCCGGCCATCGTTGTCATAGTCGAACCAAACCGCGCTTGTACTCCAGCCCGGTGCCGACACGTCCGCTTTGACAGTCACGTCTGTGAACGTGCCGTCCCCGTTATTCCGGTAAAGAATGCTGCGTGGATACTGAGTTACGTATAAGTCCGCAAGCCCATCGTTGTTGTAATCTCCCACTGCAACACCCATTCCATACGCGTTTCCCACGACTCCGGCTTTTTCAGTAACGTCGGTGAAGCTGCCGTCCCGGTTGTTGCGATAAAGGGCATTGCGCAACGGCATCGCGGGTTGATAGAAATCGCAAACACCGCTGTTAACAAGGTAAATGTCCATCCAGCCATCGTTGTCGTAATCGAAGAAAGCGCATCCTGGGCCTGAGGTTTCGGGCAGATACATTTCAGCAGAGAGCCCGGCAGTCTGTGTCCAGTGAATGCCGCTCGCACCTGGAGGGACTTCTTCAAACGCCGGCACCGAGGGAGGGTCGCCGCGCGCCAGTGCGGTGCCGGCAGAACTCGCCAGCATCCGTAAAACGTGCCGGCGGGAGAAACGCATCAATGCCGAACGCCTTCGACAGCTCCGTTTGGCGATGCCGCTGCACGAGCTGCGGTCTGTTTCTGCAGCGCTGTTTCGCGGGCAGCGCCACCGGTGTTCCCCGTGCGCGCATAGGCAATCGCAAGCTGATAATGCCCGGCGGGGTCTGGGGGCTGTAGTTTCACATAAATTTCGAGAGGCGCGATCGCTTCAGCATATTTCCCGGCCGCGACCAATGACATGCCAAGCGCGAGATACGCTTCTGTAAAGCCCTTGTCGAGCCTAGTGGCGTGTGTGAAGTGCTCGGCAGCGGCGCTCCAGTTGCCCGCGCGCCTGGCGAGCTCGCCCAGAACGAACTCGGCCGCAGCATTGCTGGGATCAACCTGCAGTTCTTTTTCAAATTCGGCTTTGGCCTCGTCCACCGGACCGGACGGTCCTGCTTTCGAAAGCAACACCTGCCCGAGGCGATAGTGAACACCTGGCGTGTTCGGATCGCCTGCGAGGATGCCTCTATATATTCCGGCCGCTTCATCCCACTTGCCTTGCGACTCGAAAGCCTCCGCTTCGAGCCGCCGCGCCTGCACCGAATTCGGCGCCTTGGCCGCAAGCTCCTGTGAAGAACGCTCGGCCAACTCGGAAAAATAGTGGGTGCTGATAAAGAGGACCTCGGCGTCATCGGGGAAATCGCGCCTCAATCGCAGCAATGCATCAATAGCTGTATCTTGCCGGTTGAGCGCCATGGCGCAACGCGCTTCGGCCATTCCCGACTGGTAAATCAACTGTTTGTCACGCAGGCGCGGTATCACGCGGACCAGCGCAGCTAATGCGTCGTCGCACTGTCCAGTTTCGACCAGCCGAATGGCGCGGCGCGCGGAAGAAAGGGCATCGTCTGCGGAAGACTTACTCGTCGATTGTGCCAGCGCCACTTCGGCCGCTAGCAACATACAACCAGCAGTAACGGCGAAGCGAAACGCCATCTTTGCCGATTATACGCCGCCGCCTGAACGCGTCCCGGATCTTCCGCTCGCGGCCGCTCAGCCTACCTCACTTAAGCCGAACCAGCTTCCGCGCTCGCCGATACTTTCAATCACCTTGGCCAAGCGCTTCACGCCGTTGTCCCAGTTCATCTGGATACCGGCTTCGGCAGCATCGGCGTCACCTTCGGAAATGGCCTTGATGATGCGCTCGTGTTCGGCGACGGATTGATCGAGCTCGTCGAGAATCGCGGAAGCGTACAGGCGCCAATAACGCTCCGCCTGCGGCTGAACCGTGTTGTGAAGCTCAAGAAGACGTGGACCGGCGCTGGCTTCAATAATGGTGCGATGGAAGTTCATATCGAGCTCGAAGATGCGGTTGGCCGCCGAGCGATGCTTATAAACCAGATCTGCCAATCCGGAGTTGTATTCGCGGATTTGTGCGAGAACAACAGCGCGTGCCTCGGATGGAAGCTGCGCAGTCGATCGTGCACCCAGCCCTTCCAAATGACCAATAATCGAATAGAGTTCGCGCGCATCTTCGAGCGTGAGAGGTGCAACGATCATGCGGCTCTTGTTTCCATTGCTGGCAGCGATGACATATCGCTCGCGCTCCAGCCAATGAAGCGCACCCCGGATGGGCGTGCGGCTGAATCCGAGCCGCTCACCGAGCTCCGCCTCGATGAGCCACGTTCCCGGCAAGAGCTTGCCATAGATGATCATTTGGCGCAGCTCCTGAAAGGCGAGGCGCGTGCTGTGGCCTCTGTCGGATGCCGCGCGTCGTCTTCGGTGCGGCCCATTGCGGCCTGGTAGTGACTTCGGTATCACATCCGTATTGTACTTTCGGTTTGGCGATTACTAGTACGCTTGCATAGGGGACAGGATTTCCGCTCTCCAAGTGTTTATTAAGGTAGACATGGCCGTCGCTGGTGTGCCGGGTCAACGCTATATGGCGGCAAAAGCTGTGAAACAGCTAGTTCCTTACCAAAGCGTTCTTCTCGTATTGCTACTGTTGAGCTCGGCTTCCGCACAAAGTTCGCGGAGAGTAGCGCCGACTCCCGAAGGACAGCCTGAAGCGCCTCCAACCCGGACCGACATACTTCGCGGTAGCTACGGACCATATCGCGCCAACAACGACCTGCTGTTCTACCATCTTGACGTCCGCGTCGATCCAGAGAAGAAATTTATCAGCGGAAAGAACACCATCCGTTTCAAGATGCTTAAGGATGATGCGCGCATCCAGCTTGATCTGTACCCCAACCTTAATGTCGACAGGATTCTATTCGGCAGTACCACTCTTCGCTACAAGCGCGAGTTAGGCGCCGTGTTCGTCGACTTTCCGAAGACGCTTCATGCTGGCCGCACATATTCAATCGACTTTTACTATTCGGGGTACCCCCTCGGGACCGGCCGGTTCGGAGCCGTTAGTTTCGGTACAGACTCGGCTGGCCATCCGTGGATCACAACTGCTTGTGAAGGTATCGGCGCGAGCGTGTGGTGGCCCAATAAAGATCAATGGCGGGACGAGGTCCAAAAAATGCGGATTAGCGTGTCCATCCCGAACGGCCTCGTCGATGTCTCTAACGGAAAATTCATGGGGACAACGGCGCTAGGAGACGGCTACACGCGTTGGGATTGGTTCGTGCATTACCCGATCAATAACTACGACGTGTCAATGAACATCGGCAATTACGTGCATTTTGCCGACCGGTTTGGTAGCTTGCCGCTCGACTTCTATGCGCTTCCCGAGGACTTGGACAAAGCAAAGCGGCAATTCGTTCAGGCAAAAGGAATGCTCAAAGCCTTTCAGCATTACTTTGGCGAGTATCCGTTTCGAAACGACGGGTACAAATTGATCGAGGTGCCTTATTCGGGCATGGAGCACCAGAGCGCGGTTACATACGGCAATCACTTTACGAACGGATATCTCGGCCGCGATTGGACAGGTGTCGGCATCAGCACAAGATTCGATTTCATCATCATTCATGAAAGCGCGCATGAGTGGTTCGGCAATAGTATTACCGCCGCCGATTCATCAGACGAGTGGATTCACGAAGCTTGGGCAACCTACCTCGAAGGACTTTATGTCGAATACAAGTATGGACACGATGATGCGCTGAAGTACCTGAACGGATACAAATCCAAAATCAAGAATCGCGTGCCTATCATCGCTGAACGGGGCCTAAATCGCACCCCGCCTGAAGACATGTACTTCAAAGGAGCGCTCTTTATCAATACACTTCGGAGCGTCGTGGATAACGACAGGCGCTGGTGGGCACTCCTGCACGATTTTTATCAACATTTCAAGTATCAGAACATCATGACCGAAGATGTCGAACAATATCTCAACCGAAAGACCGGAATGAACCTGACACCGCTTTTTGATCAATATCTCCGTCATACAGCAATTCCGACATTAGAATTGGTATTCGATCGGGCAAATAGCACGGTTACTTACCGGTGGAAGGCTGATGAGCCGGAGTTTGCGATGCCAGTGCGCGTTGGAAGAACAGGCAACTGGCAAATTATTCATCCGACGACTAATTGGCAGACGATGAAGACGCCGCTCAAGAAAGAAGATTTCGACGTGGCGACGAACCTGTACTATGTCGATGTCGATAAGCGCTAGTCATGCCGCCTATCTCGTAAACGTTTGAAGTTGTGCTCGGAGCTTGCTACCGCGGCTTCGTTGTCATTGAGGAACGGTGGCCGGTTGCTGTCGTCCAGTAGTCCATCCACTTCTCGCGAATTCCGTTTGTTCGCTCAATCAGCTCGTGCGTCGGCGTGGCCCCGTGCTCGACAACCATGACCATCCCCGTGTTGAACTTCTTTTGCGCGCGGTCGACCGGGGGCAAACGGGGTCCTTCGGCCGCAATGACGTCTTCAATGGTCACTTTGATTCGATCGGCTTTGAATATCCGGTGCCCGTTGGCGTCCTTACCCGTCGAGATGAGATTTCTCAACAGGAAAAAGTGGGGCACCTCGGCTGGCGTGATCAGGCCCATAAGGTACAGGTCGAGATACGAGTACCCAGTTGCTGGAACGTAGTAGTCATCGTCCAATTGTGTGAAAGTGCCATCAAAGTTGTCCTGCCAGACCCCGCCTCCCATGATCGACGCTTCCGTGGGTCTCTGATAAGGAAAGACCGCCCGTGCCTGCAGGCCTCTGGCCCAGTGTGTCGGGCCGAGGGGGATCGTCTCGCCGTTAATCTTCGCGGATATGAATGCCGACCAGCGGTGGCCCATCTCATGCGCGATCTGCGACATGGCCAAATTGTATGCAGTCATCCCCCCGTCAGGTGAGCGTTCGCCGAGTTGGCGCTCGTAGAAGTCAATGTTGTGATCGTTTCCGGTCTTTATCCCCTCAGGCGGGCGCTCCTGCATTTGATTGGCACCGACGTAAACCGGTTGTACGAACTGCCACTGAAACCGCCCCGCGCTGCAGTATCTTTCCAATTCATGTTGCGATTGACCAATTCCGGTGACGTTACCGCCGAGAGGTCCATCGCTAGGAGTACCGGCTTCCTGATTGTCTACGCGGAAATCGGAGTAATATGCCAGAAAGTCGAACTTGTCACCCAAAGCCTTGATAACTGTGCAGGTCAGATCCTGCGGATGAGGCAAAGACAAATAATGGAAAGCTTCATAGGCGATTGTGAATGAACCGTCCTGCCGCTTCATTGAGGACAGGTCCACCTCCGGATTTCGAATTCCCGACAGCGTTATGGCATGCGGGTGAATTTGCGCGACCGTTACCGCTGGGTTTCCGGAAGTTTGGATGTCGGCGTAAACACCGACGTGATTACTTCCTTTAAGGCCCGGGGGCAGAATGCCCTGCATTGAGATGGTATTTCCATTTATGTCCACGCGCGGGCTGACACCCGGCCCCAAAGCGCGATATCTAGACACGCGGCTCTCAGCGCCTTCCCAGTCAGAAGGGCCGAAGCCGCGGATGGTCCAGACGGCGTCGGCGTCCGCACTCTCAGCCTTGGTCGCGAGAGGCTTGCGCCCATGAAAGTGAACCCGATAGCTGATTCCCGCAAGGCCGGGATCGCCTTCCGGCAGTATGGGTCCCCGGGTCTCGAACGTCACCTTTAGGAACAGGTCATTCACAACCGAAATCCTCAGCTTCCGTATGTCAAGGTTTGAAGCGACGGCCCGCTGCTCATCACTGCTAAAAGTGGCAACGGCTCGTTCAGCTCCAGCAGTGATCAAGGGATAGATGCCGACGATCGCATCCTTGGCCGCAACCTGGTCGTATGACATCTCGATCGTGCCATTCCGCCATAGTGTTGCCTGAAAACGATTGATCGTCTTAACCCACGTGAAGTCCTGAATACCGGCGATCGGCTCCGTCAAGTCCCACGTAACGACCACGCGATCGGCCAGCTCCTTTACGTAACGCGTTCCGGACATTCTTGGCTTGACGAAGACACAGATCGCCGGAACAGTGTTGATCAGCCTGGGGGCCGCTTCCGCCAGCTGATCGAATCGACCGATAGAAATTCCAGTTCGGCGGCCATCCTGAGCCGTGCTGAAGCTAATGGATCCAGTGGTATCGACGGAGAACGAATCCCAGTCCTTTCCGGAATAACGAAACGCGAAATTGTGCAGCGCTACATGCGAGCCGTTAAGCTCAGCGCCGAACTCTGAATCCCATTGCAGGGTGATGTTTTCTGCGCGATAGGCTTCTCCCTCCGGCGTGAAACGCAGAGTATGCCCGATGAGATCAAAGAGATTCGCTTTCCCAAGCACGCCCTCATCAAGTGTTAAAAGGATCAAATCGCCCTGCGTTGAAACCGTGCCGATGCTTCGTCCTTGCTGCTGCCATTCCTGCGCTTTCAACGGATCAGGCGAAAGGAGAGCGCAAAGAATCAGAAATCCAATACTGGAAATACATTTACTTATCTCGATAACAACCTCCTTGCTTGCCCGTCAGGATGGATTTATACTACTCGCATTATTGTATGCAATTTGGGATACGCGGTCGCTCGGGTACCCATTTGCCGGGAGGGTGTGCAACCTATGAGAACTCTACTATTTGCTACGTTTCTGTGCGTGGCCGAGGCAGTGAGCTTGGCGCAGGTTCGGACGACAGGGCAACTATCCGGGACAGTGGTCGATCCTTCGGGAGCGGCTGTTCCGAATGCCAAAGTAAGAGTTACAGAACCGGCGACCGGATTTACACAGTCCGTTACGGCCGGCGGATTCGGCGAATACTCGTTCCCTGAACTACAACCCGGGCAATACGAGGTCACGTCGACAGCAGCGGGCTTTTCGCAGGCGGTCTACACCGGTGTTGTGATTGAAGCTGCGCGGACAACAGATTTGCAATTGCAGATGAAGGTCGGAGCATCGAGCCAGTCAGTAGAAGTTTCGGCGCAAGCCCAAGTTTTGGAAACGACCACGAGCACGCTGTCGACGACCATCAATCCGCAATCGGTGCAAGACCTTCCGCTCAACGGTCGAGACCTGCTGCCCATGGCTGAGTTAGTGGCCGGAGCGCAAGCGGGAGGAGATCAACGGTTTACCACGTACAATGCGCTGCCGAACGCTGCCATCAACATTACGGTTGACGGTACTAATGTCAATTCGCAGCGTTACCGTACCTCTTCAACGGGGAAGCTCGGTCTTTCTGTATGGGCCAATGTATTGGAACGTAGACATGTCCGTTCACAAGGCGGTTCCAATTGCGGAGCACGTCAGCCTGAATATTTGGGCGGAGTTTCTGAACGCATTCAATCACCCGAACTGGACAGTGCTGGACAACTTTTCCGGGAGAACCAATGGCCCGGCGCAATACGCGAACGTCACGAGCAATTCTTTTTCGGCGCTGAGCTTGGCGAACGCAGATGGGCTGTACTCCCGAAACATTCAATTCCGAGTGCAGTTGTCGTTCTGATGCTTGAGGCCTTCTCGACGAAATAACGGTGCGGATGGCCGGGAGATCGGTTGTGGAACGGTTCGGTCCGCGGGAACTTGCACAGGGACGGGCCTCCAGCATAATACACGAATATATATCTCGCGACACTCAGGAACAGCTGGAACAACGCTCCGAACAGCTTGTTGCAGACAATTGGCGTGCCATTGAGGTTGTGGCCCACGCCCTGCTAGGGAAAGAATGGGAGCCGGTAAAGCCATTACCAACTGGCAGTACTGGCGAAATCAGCATTCGCGTTCCTGAACGGATAAAGGAACTGCGCCCATGCCCGCGGAAACCCAGCTGTTCTGCAACGAAATGGAGGATTGCAACCGCACGGCTTCTGCCTGCGGTCGGTTCCTCTCGGGGTTTGAATTCCTCCATGGGGTCTGTCGCGTCCATGAGGTGTGGCTCCCACGTGAGAGCATCCGCGTTCCTGAACGGGTAAGGGAGCTGCGCCTGTGCTCGCGGAACCCGCAGCTGTTCTGCAACGAAATGGACGATTCCAACCGGCACGGCTTCTCCACGCCGTGCTGCTCCTCCGGGGTTTTATTCGTCCATGAGGTCTGTCGCCTCCATGAGGTGTGGCTCCGCCGTGAGAGCATCCGCGTTCCTGGACGGGTAAAGGAGCTGCGCGTGTGCCCGCGGAACCCTAGCCGTTCTGCAACGAAATGGAGGATTGCAACCGCACGGCTTCTGCCAGCCGTGCCGCTCGTGCCGGGGTTTAATTCGTCCATGAGGTCTGTCGCGTCCATGACGTGTGGCTCCGCCGCGATGTCTGTCATCACAGCTCTAGCGTATTTTTCACGAGCATGCGGCTCAAGGGCTTAGAGGCGCCCTCTACTATTCAGAACCTGTTCTTGTGTGAGACGTTCGTTGCACACGATGCGCAAAAGTATCACAACAGTACAGACGAAGGGGAAGCCCGCAACAATGGGCTATATCGCCTATTACCGGGTCTCAACAGACAAGCAAGGCGAAAGCGGCCTCGGGCTCGAAGCGCAACGCGACGCGGCCAAACGGGTGGCGCGCCAGACGCCAATCTTGAGCGAGTTCGTCGAAGTAGAAACCGCCAAGAAGAGCACCGCGAAGAACCGACCGCAACTATTAGCCGCCATCGCCGAATGCGAACGGCTGTGCGCCACGCTGCTGATTGCGAAATTGGATCGCCTGGCACGCAACGTGTACTTCATTTCGGGTTTGATGGAGTCTGGTGTCGATTTTGTCGCAGCCGATATGCCACAGGCAAACCGCCTCACAGTTCACATCATGGCCGCGTTCGCCGAGCACGAGGCACATGCCATCTCCGAGCGCACCAAGGCCGCCCTAGCCGCTCTGAAAGCCCGGGGAGCAAAGCTCGGCAATCCACGTTGGGAAGAATCACTCGAGAAAGCACGGCTGGCACGAATTCAGAGGATCACACCCCCAAGCGCGGCCGTGGTCGAGATGATTCAGCGGATGCGGGTGGAGTGCGCCAGTTTGCGCGCCATCGCAACCAAGTTGAACGAGCTGGGTGTGCGAACGTCACGCGGGCAGCAATGGCACGCCACCACAGTGCGCGCGGCAATGGGCCGGGCGGCGGACTCTATAGGCGACCGTCGAGACGCTGCTATTCGCTAAACATTACGCGCCGGTTAGCGCCTAGCGAAGCGCCAAACGACTGTATGGAGGCTCGAACGACAAGATTGCAAGGTGACAGGGTTGGAACAGCGAAGAGAAAGCTCACGCACGCACTGTCCCGCTTCGCGAGATCCCGTGAAGTGAGAGCAACTAAGATCTCGTTCCGTACATTCTTCCGTACATCCTAGTTCTTTCGGAGCGCGGAGGATCGGTCAAGCTCTTGATTATAAATGGTCGGGGCGGCAAGATTCGAACTTGCGACCCCCTGCGCCCAAGGCAGGTGCGCTACCAGGCTGCGCTACGCCCCGACTGATTGGCTCTGCTTGCATTCTAGACGAGAGCGGCCGTAGAGCAAACATATGGCGCCTACAAAGAACAGCGCCTAAAAGGCGAGCAGACGCTCGCCTTCCCGGACCAAATCGTCGACTTGCGGAAGAATCTCGTCCTCCGCCTGCGGATTGTAAGCGACCCAGGTGTCTAGCGCAGCCACACGTCCCACGGGTGCATCGAGATCCGTGAATAGCTCATTCGCGATGCGCGCCGCGATCTCAGCGCCGTAACCCCACGACAGCACGTCTTCGTGAGCGATGATGACTCGGCTCGTTTTCTTTACCGACGCGCTGATCGCTTCCCAATCGTACGGCGAAAGCGTTCTCAAATCGATGATCTCGACCGTCGCGCCTCGCCTCCGCTGTTCAATCTGCAGCGCCGCTTGCAAAGATTTCTGCACCAATGCGCCGTACGTGATCACGGTGAGATTCTGTCCTGCCTTCACGATCTTCGCTTTACCGAATGGGATCGTAAAGTCCGGGCCCGGGTTGGGCGCGCGGTTGTAAGGTTCGCGATAGAGCTTCTTATGTTCCAGGAACAGCACCGGATCGTCGCAACGAATCGCCGTGCGCAAAAGGCCGCACGCATCCAGGGCATTTGAAGGAAACACCACCCGCAGGCCCGGTAAGTGTGTAAAGGTCACCTCGCCACATTGGCTGTGATAGATTGCGCCGCCGGTCAGATATCCGCCGATCGGTACGCGTATGACCATCGGACAAGAAAAGCCGTTGTTCGAGCGCCAGCGAAAGGTTGCAACTTCGTCCCGCAGCTGCATCATGGCCGGCCAGATGTAATCGAAAAACTGAATCTCTGGTACCGGTTTCAATCCGCGGGCCGCCATCCCGACGGCGCGGCCAACAATTCCGGCTTCCGCGAGCGGCGTATTGAAGCAGCGTTTGCTGCCGAACTCACGTTGCAATCCAGCGGTCGCTTTGAATACACCCCCTTTCCCCTTCACCTCCGAAAGATATTGTTCGCGGCTGCAATCGGCCACATCTTCGCCGAATACCAGAACGCTCGAGTCGCGTCGCATCTCGTCCGCGAGCGTCTGATTAATCGAATCAATCATGGTTCGCGGCTCACCGCGAAACTGTGGCTGCACATCAAAGACATCGGACCGGGGATCTATCTCATCCGAATACAAGAACTCAAACGCGGAACCTTTGGCCGGCGGCGCTTCCCGCAGCACGCTCTGCGTTATCTCCGCAACTTCCGCTTCCGTTTCGCGAGTGATGCGCTCGAGCGCGTGCCGGTCAAGATAGCCTTCGTGAATCAGAAATTCTGGAAATGTGGTGAGTGGATCGCGCGCTGCTTCTTGCTCGCGTTCCACTTTCGGCTTGTACAACCGCTCGTCATCCGATAGCGAATGTGAATACGGTCGAATAACAGAGGCATGGACCAGCGCGGGACCGCGGCCGCTACGGCAGTACTCGACTGCCTGCTTGAATGTGCGGAAGGACTCGATGAAATTTGTCCCATCCACTTCCATGCGGAGAAGTCCGGGAAAGCCTTCGAGCAGCCGCGCCACGTTCCCGCCGGCGGTCTGCCGCTCGACAGGAACCGAAATGGCGTAGCCGTTGTCTTCTATCAGAACCAAGAGCGGGAGGCGCTCCATGCATGCTACGTTCATGGTTTCCCAGAATTCACCCTCGCTTGTGGCGCCCTCGCCCGAACAAACCAGCGTAATTTCGTCCGGCGTCGCGTTCGATAAAATCTTTCCCTGCGCGCAACCAGCAGCCTGAAGAAATTGCGTGCCGGTAGGAGAGGAACTCGTTACGATGCGCAAAGCAGGCGAGGACCAATGCGAAGGCATTTGCCGTCCACCGGAATTTGGATCGCGTGCAGCCCCTGCCGCTTGCAGCAGCATGTCTTCCGCGGTCATGCCCAGCATCAACATGAGCGCCCGATCCCGGTAATAGGGGAATACCCAGTCGTCTCCCGGACGTAGGGCGAGACCGGCAGCTGCCTGTACCGCTTCGTGGCCCGCCCCACTGATCTGAAAGAAAATCCTGTTCTGCCGCTTCAACAGAACCTCCCGATCGTCCAGGCAGCGCGCCAGATACATGACGCGGAATGCCCGGATCAGAGTATCGCGATCGAGTTCATCGGGTATAGCGAGAGACGACGTGATTGGAAGGGACGGAGTCTGCGTGGTCACCAGTGCTCATTATCTCGCGAGATACCAAACCGTCCAGGAGCATTCGGGTATTATCGCTGTTCGATCACGCGGATCGTCAGAAAAACATTTCCAGGCGAATCACCGACTTGCTCGGTTTTTCTACTGCCGAGACGTCGGTCGGCGAGATACGCATGGGGCATGTTGACGTTGATCTCTTGCCGTGAATCGAGCGTGAACGCGTGCCAGTTTGGTCCGCACGTTGTTGCGGGCGACCAAGACGCTTTCAGTGGTGGGCCACTCGGCCAGCCCATTCTCATTCATGGCTACGACCGCACGGAAGATCAAGTCGCACAAGAATACCTCGCGTTTTCGACGGCATTGAACCAGGACTGCATCGCATACTCGTGGCCTGGAGGTTGCCATGCCTTGGACTTTCTGTCCGCGGTGGGTCGGGCCGGTCTAGCCGGATACCGGTTAAGAGATATGTTGTCCATGCGGCAGCTGCGCGTATCGAGCGAGAACATCGTTACGCATAGCTTAGGTGCGCGGGTTGCGTTGACGGCGTTGAATCGCGGAACCTTTCGCGTTCAGAAGCTGATCCTGATGGGCGCGGCGGTTGACTGGAATGTGTTTGATCAGGGCGGGGAATTCGAACACATCCCGGCCTTGTGCGAATCGATTCACGTCCTGTATTCGAGCCGCGATGAGGTTTTGAAATTAGCGTTTCCACTGGGTGACATGGGCGGCGATTGTCGCGCGCTGGGGCTCGACGGTACATGCGATCCGCTCGCCACACCGAAGAACGTAGTGCTTCACAACGTATCGACCTTCATCGATAGTCACGGAGCTTACCTGAGCAGCCCGCCCTGTTCGGAACTCGTGAAGCAAATTCTAAGCGTGTGATTTGAGTCGCGCGAATTTATTCAGCGCGCGGCCCAACTCACTTACTCCGAGCGAAAAGGCCGCTCCAAGATTCGTCAAGCGCGATCCAATGTTCGGCCTGTTCGTCCCAACTCGGGGCAAGAAGCGGAACGTGCAACACGCCGTGTCCTTCGCTGCAAAGCAGTTCGGTTCCCGACCAATCGAGCAGCAAACATCCAGGGCAGCCGATGCGCACCGGAAAGCACAACAGGCGCAGACAGACGCGGCATCGCGCGCGCTGGTCGGCGACAGCCCAGAAAAAGATCGCCATGGCGCCCGCGATATAGAGCCATACCAGAAACGGACCGCTTCCGGGGTCCCTTGAGCCAAACATCAGCGACGATTCCGATCGGCTCCACTCGAGACCCGCTATAAAAAGGCCGGTAAGCGCTAGAGTTAATTTCGCCAGGAAGAACGAAGTGCGGCGCAAAGCGGCCCGCCTGTTTTCTGCTCTAAGCGTCACGCGCAGATGCCGCAGGCGAATGCTGCACAGTGCTAACGCGATCAGCGCAGACACGATAACGCCCAACCCGAACGACGCAAACGGGCTAAACAAGGTCGCGTCGACGAAGCCTAATCGCAATTGGGAAGCGAAGAAGTAATAACACTCGTCTTCCGCGATTTTTGTCAGCTCTCGATCCAGCATGCGCTTGGTCGTCCCGCGCCGCACTCGAGCAACGACCATCACGCGTCTGTCGCTCATTACACGCTCGATTAAGTAAACTGCCGGTTGGCGAGTCAGAAATTGAAAGTTCTCCGGGAGCACGGCCGCTACGGGAAATGATTGCGTGCCTATTCGAATCTGCGACCCGATTACCTTGGGATCGGCATGAAACAGCGAACGCCAGGCGCGATGGTCGATAGCAACTCCGGAGTTCGTCGAAACCGTCCCCAGCAAAGGACGCACTTGCAACGTCTCAAACAGCCGCGGATCCGTGACAATCACCAAAGGTTTCCTTGCCGCCCGTTGCGGTGCCGTCACGCTTCCTTTGCTGATGTTGAATCCCGCTACGCTCTCGAGCAAGTGACTGTGAGTGGCCCACGCGGGCACTACATCCGGCGGCACGCCTCGATCTCCTCCGCCGACTACGGGATGAAGCCAAATGAATAATAAACGTCCGGAGTTCGGCTGCGAACGGAAGGCGAGTAACTGCCGCGTGGCTGGCAAGCCAGAGGTGAGGATCGCTACTAAAAGCAGCAACACCGCCAACCCGCCGAGACATGTCCACGGTGATCGCGCCCAATCGCGCAAATTCCTGCGAACCGTCTCTTTCGAGATCACATGCCAGGCGGCATCCGCGAACGCGCCCGCGCAATTGCGAAAGAGGCGGAATGCTTCGCGCCGCCCCCACGCTCCGGCATGGAAAAGAAACTGCCAGCGGTGCCAGATCTCAGCCGTCCATTCCTGTGTCCACGCCTCGCGCTGAGCATGCGGAACAAGCCGTGCGGCAATACGCACCATTGCGATACAGAACACAACTGAAAACGGCGTTGGTGGGCTCGCTTGCATAAGCGGCTTTCAATGACGCGGTTTTGGAGCCGCTAATTTGCCGAGCAGCGGATATCTTTTCTGTGCTTGTTCCAGCACTAGCGCGCCTGTCCGAGTGATTCGATAGTATTTGCGCGGAGGCCGCTGTTCAGCGGTGGCCTTCTTCTCCGATTCCCATTGCGATGAGATCAGGCCTTCGATTTCCATTCTGCGGAGTGCCGGGTAAACGGTGCCGCTTGGAAGACCGGTCGCATCCATGATGTCGAATCCGTAGCTGCACCCGTTATCTACTGTCTGCAGAATCAACGCAGCCGTATGGGAGAGTTTTGCGGAATCGCTCATCGCCTATACCGAATCTACACCTTTTGAGTCCAGCTACATTGCCGAAAAAACGAATCAGCAGCTGCGTTAACGAGCGGCGCGAGTCATGAGATCCCGCGCGCGGCCTCTTTGCCGTTAGAGGTTCGTGCGCGGATCAACTTGAGTACTAGCTGCTCCACTTCATCCAGCGAGAGACCTGTTGTGTCCACCAGTTCTGCATCGGGAGCCTGCACCAACGGAGCCTCAGAACGCCTTCGGTCACGGTCGTCGCGCTGCTTCAGCTCTCCCGCGACCGACTGGACATCTGCGGCGCGACCCTCCTGTTGCAATTCAAGCGTGCGCCGGCGGGCACGCTCGCTCGGATCGGCATCGAGGAAAATCTTTACTTGGGCTCTTGGGAAAACAACCGATCCAATATCTCGTCCTTCGATCACGACGCTATTTTGTTCAGCAATGCTCCGCTGTATGGCCAGCAGCGCGCGACGCACACCCGGTACGGCCGAGACCTTCGAGGCTGCATCGGAAACGCGCACATCTCGAATCGGCTCGGTCACATCTTCACCGTTCAGAAAGACGCGCCCGTCCCCGGCGGCAAGCTCAATCTTGGCGGCGTTCGCGAGCTGCTCGAGCCGGTGCATATCGGTGAGATCAACACCCAAGCGGAGCGCCCAAAGCGCAATGGCGCGATACATCGCTCCACTGTTCACATAGACGAAGCCTAGTTTCTCGGCGACGCGTTTTGCGAGTGTACTCTTGCCCGCACCCGCCGGCCCGTCTATCGCAATAATAATGCGCTTTTCACTCATGGCAGGCGGCGATTATTCCCGAGTATGGCACGCGAACACGTGCACGCGCCGGTACTTATCGCAGCTGCCCCTCAACCTCCCTCAGCCAATCCGGCCGCTTGAGTACTTCGCGCGGCTTGCTGCCGTCCGGCGGTCCGATAATGCCTTCGTGTTGCATCATGTCCAGAATGCGCGCGGCGCGTCCATAGCCCAGCCGCAAGCGCCTTTGCAGCGTAGAGGTCGAAGCTTTCCCCATCTCGACTACCACGCGAACAGCATCCTCGTACATCGGATCCTGTTCGCCATCGAATGCTTCCGATCCATCCTCGTCTTCTTCCGAGGGCGGCGTCCGCAGAAAGCTCTCGTCGTATTCGGGCGAGGCCTGCTCCTTCCAGAACTCGACAACTTTCATGGTCTCCGTCTCAGTCACGAACGCCCCATGAACGCGCGTCAAGCGAGACGAGCCCGGGGGCAGAAAAAGCATGTCCCCCTTGCCCAACAGGTGTTCGGCGCCCATCGTATCGAGCACAGTTCGCGAATCGACCCGCGTCGCAACCCTAAAGCTGATACGTGAGGGGAAGTTTGCCTTGATCAATCCCGTGATCACATCCACGCTCGGGCGCTGCGTTGCCAACACCAGGTGCATGCCGACCGCGCGCGCCATCTGGGCCAGTCGCGTAATGCATTCCTCGACGTTGGCCCGCTCAAGCATCATCAGATCCGCTAACTCATCGATGAGAATGAGCACGGACGGAAGCGGTCTCAAGGCCTCATCTTCATCGGGATCGTCGAACAAGCCCCGGGGCTCCTGCCGCACCTGCGCGATTTTGCGGTTGTACTGATCGATGTTACGCACGCCCTGCGCGGCAAGCAGCTTGAGCCTTCGCTCCATCTCGAGTACCGCGTTGCGCAACGCATTGGTGGCCTTTTTCGGTTCCGTGATCACGGGTGTGAGCAGGTGCGGGATGCCCTCATAAATTCCGAGCTCCACACGCTTTGGGTCGACCATGATCATGCGTACTTCATCGGGCGTCGCCTTATACAGGAAGGACATGATCATGGCATTGAGCATCACGCTCTTTCCAGATCCGGTCGATCCAGCGATAAGAAGGTGAGGCATGGTTTCGAGCGGCGTCGCTTTGATGCGGCCGTTGATGTCCTTGCCGAGCGCGATGGTCATCTTCGATGGTGAATCGTGGAAACCATCGGATTCCAATATCTCGCGCAAGCTGATTACTTCACGACGCGTGTTTGGCACCTCAATGCCGACGGTGGGCTTACCGGGCAACCGCTCGATGAGAATCGATTCCGCCTGTAGTCCGAGACACAGGTCCTCGTTTAACGTTGTAATGCGGCTATACTTCACGCCCGCTTCCGGCTTGTATTCGAAGGTTGTGACCACGGGGCCGGGATTGATCTGCACGACGGAGCCGCGCACGTTGAATTCTTCGAGCTTCGATTTGATCCGGCCCGCGATGTCCTTCAGCTCGAGTGAGTCGTAACCACTTCCCGCCGGCACTTCGTTCAGCAGATCGGTAGAAGGCAGCTTATAGGCGCGCTTTCTTCTGGCTGTTGTGCGCGGTCCCGCGGACGGCTCGGAAAAGCTGGAGGATGTATCTTCTGGCCGATCGTCGTCGAGATCCTGAGCGCGCACGGTGGGCTGATATTCGAGCGTCTTGATCGGAATCTCTTCGGTTTCGTGTTCTCGGGTCGTTTGACGAACAGCATCAACCGGAGAGGTCTTGTCGAGCGTTGGCGAGACCTGAGTTGCCCGGACGAGAATTGGATCGGTGGTACGTCGAGGCCGCGCAGAATTGGGGTCTATGTCGGGGTCAACCCGTCTCGCACTCCGCCGCGCCGCACGCTCCGCCGCTTTCGCCTTTGCTCTCTCGATCGCACGCTGCTGTCGCGCTTGCCGTGCTGCACGCCATCTCGCCGCCATGGCCTTCCATTTTGCGATTGGACCTCGCATCCAGCGCATGAGTGTCGACACTTCGAAGGTCGAAGCAAAATAGAGAGCGATAATTCCCGCCGCGACGGTGATGATCGCGGCGCCTGCGACATCAAACCGCACCAGCAGAAAATCCGCCAGCACCATTCCAACGATGCCGCTCGGATGAATCGCACCGCCGATCAGCCACGGCCGTGGGATAAGGCCGCAGGCGGTCGAGAGGCAGAACCAAAGGGCCAAACTGCCGATCACGCGAAACCACGGACTCTCTATGGGCGACGAGCGTACCCATTTCCAGCCGAGTGCCCAGATGTGCAGTGGCAGCAGGAACACGCTGATGCCGAAGATCTGCAGCAATAAGTCTGCCCACTTGGCTCCAAAGAGGCCCAGCAGATTATGCGTATGTGTCGCCGCCGTCGCCGTATCCCAGGAGGGATCCGCCGATGAATAGGAAACCAGGGTCAGTGAAACAGCCAACCCGAGCAGAAGCAATAGAAGCCCTACGGCTTCATTGAGCCGGGTATGGCGAGACGGTGAGAGTAACGTCATCCGCCGTTGCGGAAGAAAACTGCCAGAGCGATCACTATTATGCCAAAAATCACGCGGTACCAGGCGAATGGGGCCAAACTATTGCGGCGCAGGTATCTCAAAAAGAATGCGATCACGATAATTCCGACCACCCCACTGACCAGAATCCCGACTGGATACGCCATCCGCATATCGGCGGGAATGCCTCCGGTCTTGTGCATCTCGAGTGCGTCCGAAGCGGCTGCCGCTGCAATCGCAGGCGTTGACAAGAGAAACGAGAACCTTGCCGCCGCTTCACGGTCGATGTGACGAAAGCGCGCTGCTGTGATGGTAATTCCACTTCGTGATACCCCGGGTATGATCGCGAACGCTTGCGCCACGCCGATTGAAATGGCATCGCCCCAACTCATCTGGTCGAGACCGTGCTTTTCCTGTCTGATCCGATCCGCTAACGCCAGCAAAATGCCGACGACAATCATGGTGACGCCGATGACGTACAGATTTCTCCAGGGCCCTTCGGCGTAAGCCTTCAGCGCTTTTCCCGCGATGCCTACCGGTATCGTCGCCACCACCAGAAACCAGAGCAGGGAACGGCTGTTTTCATCCGGATGCGACCCTCGGTATGAAAAACCGAGGCCGTTCGCAATCACCTGGACCCAGTCGCGGAAGAAATAGATAATCACCGCAGCCAGAGTGCCCGCATGGAGCGCAACATCAAAGTCCAGACCGCGATCGGTCCAACCAAAAATTCTAGGAATTACTGCCAGATGAGCGGTGCTGCTAACCGGCAAAAACTCAGTGAGTCCTTGGACAATGGCGAGAATGATCGCCTGGTAAAGCGGCATAATAAGTGGTTAAGAGACCTGCCCATTTCGGAAAAGCCTCCGCTATCGTAGCGTATCGGCTGGTTCCACCCGTTTCATGCGCGCTACAAAGATCGTCGCCACACTAGGTCCGTCCACCGATTCTGATGACGTTCTGCGCAATCTCTTCGAAGCTGGCGTAGATGTGTTCCGGTTGAACGCTTCGCACGGGACACAGGCCGAACTTGCGCGGCGTATCGAAGAAGTTCGGCGCCTTTCGGCCGAATACAAATCACATACGGGCATTTTGCTCGATCTGCAAGGACCGAAAATCAGGCTTGGCACCTTCAAAGACGGTCCGGTTTTTCTGCACGACGGCGCCACCTTCACAATTACCACTCAGCCGGTCGAAGGGGACGCGCAGATTGCTTCGACCAACTATGTCGGATTCGCACATGATGTGAAGACTGGCGACCCGGTGTTGCTGGCCGATGGCTGCGTGCAGTTACGCGTTCTCAGTACGGATGGAACGGCGGTCCGCTGTGTGGTCGTAAGTGGCGGCGCCATTAGCGACCGCAAGGGAATCAATCTGCCGGGCGTGGCCATCAGTACGCCTTCGCTATCTAAAAAGGACGTATCGGACGCGCACTTCGGCGTCGAGCATCGCGTCGATTTCTTCGCGCTCTCTTTCGTTCGCAGCGCGCGCGACGTACTGCGCTTGCGGCATCTGCTCGAAGAGGAGGACGCGAAACAACCGATCATTGCGAAGATCGAGAAACCGGAGGCTTGGCAGAATCTCGATTCCATTTTGGAGGAATGCGAAGGTGTGATGGTCGCCCGCGGCGACCTGGGCGTGGAAATGGCGCCCGAAAAAGTTCCTCCCATTCAGAAAGCAATTATCGAGCGCGCCAGAAAGCGCGGAAAGTTCGTCATTACCGCGACCCAGATGCTCGAATCGATGATTCGGCATCCGTTACCAACTCGGGCGGAAGTCAGCGACGTGGCAAACGCGATCTACGACGGAACTAGCGCGATCATGTTGTCGGCCGAAACCTCCGCAGGCGAGCATCCGGTCGAATCTGTCAAAGTCATGGCGCGCATTGCCTGCGAGACGGAAGGCTCCATCCATGCGAAGGGCTTTCCCGACGTTTGGCTGGAGGAAGAACACTCGGCGCCCGAAATCATTGCGGACGCGGCGTATCATGCGGCACGCTGCGCGGGAGTCGTGGCGCTCGCCGTGGGAACAACCACCGGAGCGTCCGCTCGCCTACTTGCCAGATACCGTCCTCCCGTACCCATCTACGCGTTTGTTTCAAATGAAATCGTGGCGCGCCAGCTGTCGATCGTATACGGCGTCGAGGCGATCGTCATCCCTGGTATGGAATCGACCGATCAAATGCTGCACGCGATGGAACGCTTGCTCGCCGAGACTGGACGCGTTTGCCCGGGCGACAATATTGTCTTCGTAGCCGGACAGCCGGTCGGATTACGCGGCTCGACAAACATGCTGAAACTGCATCGCATTACCGCGCTTCAGGCCTAGCATGTACGACGCTGTCCTCATCGTCTCCTTCGGAGGGCCCGAAGAATCGAAAGACGTTTTGCCTTTTCTCGAGAATGTGACGCGCGGGCGCAACGTGCCCCGCGAGCGCTTGCTCGAAGTCGCCGAACATTACTATCATTTCGGCGGCAAGAGCCCGCTCAACGAGCAGTGCCGCGCTCTGGTCTCGGCTTTACGAAACGAACTCGATGTACACCGGCTGAATCTGCCGGTTTACTGGGGAAATCGGAACTGGCATCCGTTTCTCGCCGACTCACTGCGCCAGATGCGAAGTGACGGGGTGAAGCACGCTCTTGCGTTCGTGACATCGGCCTACAGTTCGTATTCAGGATGCCGGCAGTATCGGGAGAACATTGCGGCCGCGCAAGCCGAAGTAGGCGAAGCAGCGCCGAAACTCGACAAACTGCGAGCCTTCTACAATCATCCCGGCTTCATTGAGGCTTCGGCGGACCGGGTGCGCGAAGCACAACGCTCTTTTTTGCCAAACGAACTGCCGCGGGTTCGTTTTTTTGTTTCGGCGCATAGCATTCCGTGCTCGATGGCGGAAACCAGCGACTACGAAAAACAGCTTCGAGAAACATCGCGCTTAGTTGCCGAAGCAGCAGGCATTCCGCATTGGGATTTGGTGTTCCAGAGCCGCAGTGGGCCGGCTACGCAGCGGTGGCTCGGTCCGGACATTCTCGAACAGCTTAGGTCAGCACACCGCGAAGGCGTGAAGAACGTGCTGGTGGCGCCGCTTGGCTTCGTTTCGGATCATCTGGAAGTTCTTTACGATCTGGATACCGAAGCCATGAACCTGGCGAAAGAACTCGGTATAAAGATGGCCCGCGCGGCGACCGTGGGAACGCATCCGGCCTTCGTTCGCACGATCCGGCAGCTCATCGCTGAGCGCGTTTTACGAAACGAACCCAAATTGGCGGTGGGTTCGTTCGCTCCTAATCACGATGTGTGCCCGGCCGATTGCTGCCCCGCTCCGCAGTCAATCGGTAGACCTCCCGCTTTGGTAAGCCCATCCGTTTCGCGACGGCCTTAATGGCCTCCATGCGATCGAAGCCCGCTTCTTTCTGAAGTCGCTGGATTTCCGCGCGGGGATCTTCAATGTTCGCCTGCTGTTCCGCCGAGCCGCCGATGACCAGCGTGATCTCGCCTTTCACCGATGGCCGTCGCCGCAGATCTTCAGAGATCCATTGTGCCGAGCCGCGAAGGAATTCCTCGTGGAGCTTGGTGATCTCGCGAGCAAGCACAATGCGCCGCTCGCCGAGCAACTCGGCCATTTCGCTCAAGGTGTCCAGAATGCGGTGCGGGCTTTCATATGCGATCACCGTCATCGATTCGTCGGCGAGCGCTTGGAGAGCTTTGCGCCGCGCTCCGGCTTTCGGTGGGAGAAAGCCGATGAAGCGGAACTCGCCTGTGGGCAGGCCGGAAGCGGCCAGCGCGGGCAAAATAGCGGATGCTCCGGGCAGCGGAACGACCGCGATGCCTTTCTCGACGGCGGCAGTGACAATACGGTACCCGGGATCGGAGACGAGCGGTGTACCGGCGTCGCTCAACAGAGCCACGGAGTCACCGCGCTCGAGAAGCGCGAGGATCTCCGGCGTGCGAACGACCTCATTGTGCTCGTGATAACTGATCAGCGGCTTCCGGATTTGGTAATGGTCCAGCAGCTTATGGCTCTGCCGGGTGTCCTCGCAAGCAATGACCGCCACTTCCTCGCGCAGAACCCGCAAGGCCCGGAAGGTGATGTCTTCCAGGTTGCCAATCGGCGTCGAAACCAGGTAGAGGGTGGCCGGCGTATGCGCTCCTTGTAACTTATAGGATGAAGCACTGAAGATGCAGAACCCCTCTGGGCCGCAGGTGGACGATGCACCGTTGTACATCCGCTGGAGTCCCGATCGCTCGCCTTATGCGATCGAGTTGAAACTGGATCTGGTTGCCAAGATCCTGAATGAGCTTGCAAAGGCTGAGCGGCTTGGCATTGAGGTTGGTGGAGTGCTCGTGGGGTCATTTCCCGACGCGTACACGCCGACCATTCGGATAGAAGATGTGGAGATGATTCCTCGTGCTGCGGGCGAAGGTGCGACGTTTCTGCTCGATCCGGATGAGGAATCTGGCTTCGCGCAGGTCCGCTGGGGAGCCAGAACACGGGGTAGGGCGGCGCTAGGACTTTTCAGAAGCCATCTGCGCTCGGGTCCGCTGCGGCCCTCGCTGGCAGATCGCAGTCTGCTCTCCACACATTTCAAACAGGCGATCTACGCCGCCTTGCTGGTGCAGGGAAGGCCGCCACACGCGGCTGCGTTTTTTCTCGCCGCGAGCGGCCAGCTTGCGGATGAACCTGCGGTACGCGAATTTCGATTCAACGACGAAGAGTTCAGAGCTCTACCCGAAGTGCAACCGGATGTATTGCCGCAGGATGACAAGTTTGAGCTGCCGCGCCGGCACAACGTCCGGCTGTACAGCATCGTTGGCGTGCTTTTGCTGATCGGTCTAGGCGCTTGCCTTCTGATGTGGTCGTTCAGCCAGCAAGCAGCGCTTCCGGCGTGGCTCGGGTCTTCCCGTCAACTGCAACTTGCGATTAACGGCAACGGTCAGGTTCTGCGCATTTCCTGGAACCACGCTGCCCGGGAGCTCGATGGTTCGTCGGGTGCAACGCTGGTCATCACGGACGGATCGGCTCGCCGCGAAATCAAATTGGGAGTAGACGAGTTGAGATTGGGCGCAGTCGAGTATGACCGAAGCACGCCGCACGTGCAGGCGACGATGAGCCTCGACACTCCCGGCTCAAGTTCACCGTCGCAATCCGCTGAATGGGATCAAAAGTGAGTTAATGGCGAAGCAAGATGCTGAATTCGCCGGCTTTTGCGTCTAAGATGACCGTACTGCCGGGCGGAACCTGCCCTTGTGCGACGAGCGCTGCAACGGGCTGAATGAAATTCCGCTGCACCGTCCGTTTCAGCTCACGTGCACCAAACTCGGCGCTGATGCCCAGATCCAGCAGCAAGATGCGTCCCGCTGGCGTGCACTGCAAGCGGAATCCGCGAATACCCAGCCGGTTCTGGATCAGCCGCGCGAAATTCGTAAAGATCTGATCGAGAATCATGTCACAGGCGTCGCGATTCAGAGGCTTGTAGGTGATGACTGAATCGATGCGATTCACGAACTCGGGCGAAAACTTCTGCCGCACGGCTGCCATACCAATACTGTGAATCTTAGATATGTCCGGCAGAGGCGGTATGGGCAGCATGGCCTCATAACCGAAGTCAGGCTTGTTGGCGCGCTGAATCGATTTCGCGCCCAGGTTGCTGGTGAGAAAAATGAGCGTGCGCTCGAAATTCACCGTCGTGTTGTCGCCGAGGCGCAGGGTTGCTTTATCGAGAATGCCCAGCAACAGGCGTGTCATCGACGGAGCGGCTTTTTCGATCTCGTCAAATAAGATGAGCGAGATGTCGCTGCGCTCTGACGCGGCGCCATTCACCTTTGCCTGCGTCAGCATTGGTTGTGTTTCGCGGTGGCCTAGATAGCCGGGAGGCGCTCCAATCAGCTTGGCGACTTCGTGCTCCATCTGAAATTCGCCACAATCCACTTTGAGCAGATTCTTGCTGCTTCCGTGCAACACTTCCGCAAGAGCTTCCACCGTGCGTGTCTTGCCAGTTCCCGTCGGCCCTAAAAGCAGAACGACACCCATCGGACGGCCCTCGGGTGCGAGTGCGGCTTGGTGCATCTGGATATAAGGGATAATCGTCTCGATGGCTTCGGGCTGGCCAACAAGCAGACGGGTGAGCTGGGCAGCTAATCCATCTGGATCTTCCGGCAGCACAGGGCGTCTTGTCCGCCCCGCTTGAGTCTGAGATCGCATCCGCCTCCAATCCTTCGCCCACGACTGTAAGCGCGGCGGACTGCAGACAACGGGACATTGAGGGCCGGAGCTGGTTCATTCTTACCGGACGGTTGCGCCGCAAGCTGTTCAGGAACAATAGAATAGCCGCCATCGCGGACCACGTGGAAATATTTACCAGCGGGTTGTGACCGAATTTACGCGCCTGCACTCAAGGCGCCTGCTCAGAGCTCGACGTCATAGGGGAGTCGGTGACACGCGACGCCGGATAAGGGAAGTAGATCTCGTTGCCGTCCGGGTCCGCGATGACCATGAGCCGCTAGCCCCACTGCCCGTCCTTCACATCCACGCCGCGCGCTTCGAGTTCCGCCCGCAGGGCATCCAGCACTCCGACATCGAGCGAGATGAACATTAGGCCCTTGCCCACTTTATCGGGCCATTGAGAAGAGAGAATGAGCTCGCAGCCCTGCCGGTCGACCTGCGCGACCCACGACTTCCCCTCCTCCTCATACCGCCTCGGTTGTGTGAACCCGAGCTGCTTCACATAGAAGTCGACGGACCTGTCGATGTTCGCAACGAACAGCACCGGCCGCGCAAACCATTTATCGCTCACGACGTTCTGCTTCCCGCACGCCGTGATCGACTTCGAAGTTCCACCGGCGGCGAGTCATAACAATAACTCCGCGAAAATGGTCCGCGCAAATCTTAGAGACGGTGAGCAGCGAGATGAGGTTCATCGTCGGCACCGAACCTCACATCATCGCGACGGGCGGGGCGGGTTCGTCGGGGCTGCCGGCGCTGCGGAGCGGAGCGCGCACCATGATGAACGCCAATACAAGAAGAACCGCCAGGCCGATCAAATAAGACGGATGAGCGAAGAGCTGCAGATGCGCGCGCACGTTGGGCGGTGTGAATTGCAGCCCCGCCCACAGCAGCCCCAGGATGGCTTCACCGGCGATCAGGCCGGAGGCGGTCAATACACCCGCGTTGTCCACACGCGCCTTCTGCGCCTCGTTGTAACCGCGGCGATCCGCGACCGAATCACCAACCCAGCGGATCAGGCCGCCCACAAAGATGGCGAACGTGGTTCCGAACGGCAGATACATCCCGATCGCGACCAGCATGGGACTTCTCACCTGCATCATGATGAACGCGAAGCCCATGAGAATGCCGACGACGATCAGTGGCCAGGCCATATCTCCGCCCACAATGCCTTGCGCGAGTAGCGCCATCAGGCCCGCTTGCGGCGCAGGAAGCTGGCGGTCGCCGAATCCGGTGCCGCCCGCCCGAATGTTGCCTTCATGCAGCAGCACCAGCGGAAAGTACATCACGAGACTGGCCACGACCACCGCGATCAGCTCCGCGATTTGAATGTTGCGCGGCGTGCCGCCCAATATGTAGCCAACCTTAAAATCCTGCAGGAGTTCGCCTGCGACGGCGGACGAGACGCAAACCACTGCGGCGACGCCCAGCACCGCCGCAACGCCTCCCAGGCCCGATACGCCCAACGCAACCATCAGAAGCGCGGCGACGATGAGCGTCGATAGAGTCAATCCGGAGACCGGATTGTTCGATGAGCCGATCATGCCGCAAAGACTTCCCGAGACAGTAGCGAAGAAGAATCCGAGAATCAGCATCACGATGGCCGCGACCACGCCGCCGGTAATTTGGCCGGAGAGATAAATATAGAGCGCGATCATAACGGCAAAGACGACGCCGATGAGCGCGAAAACCAGTTTCGGACTCATGTAGCGCTCTGTGCGGCTGAGAGACGCAGTTTGCAGCGCGGTCTGACGCATGTCGCTGAACATGCGCTTCATCCCTGCGACCAGGTTGCTCCTCATGCGAAACAAAGTGTATGCCGCACCGACAAGCATGCTGCCGACGGAGATGGGTCGCACGATGTAACGCCACACGCCATCGGCCAAGTCACTCCACGAGGCGTCGGGCGCACTGGCGGGCAGAAAGGCACGCAATTGTGGACCTAAGAAATAGATAAGTAGCGGAACCATGAGTCCCCAAGCGAGGACTCCGCCCGCAAATTGCAAACCGGCGAGGCGCGGGCCGATGATGTAGCCGACGCCGAGATAAGCCGGACTCACACTCGGCGCATCGAAGGTAGACAGTCCTCCGGTATGGAGGATGTTGCGCGAGGTCGCGCCGCCCAGACGCACGCGGCTCAAGCCAAGCTGACCGACGCGGAACGAGAATTGCGAGTCCGCAGCGAAGAACCCGAAGCGGCCCAGCAAGAAAATGAGTCCACCCAGACCGATATTCCAGAACAGATATCTGGCCGCTTCTGCACCGCGCCGGCCGGCCTTGTGTATCTCTGAAGCCGCTAAAGATTCGGGGAAGGGAAGTTCGCGATCTTCCACCATGATGCGGCGAACCAAAGAGATGAAGAGCACCCCGAGGACGCTGCCGACCAGAATGAGCACGGTGGTCTTCCAATACGCGTCGCGGAACCCAAACGACGGCCAAGCGCCGGCGATCAGGAAAGCAGGAATAGTAAAGATGGCTCCGGAGGCGACGCCTTCGCCGATGCTGCCGCTGGTGCGCGCGATGTTCTCTTCGAGCAGCGAGCCTTTCCAGGCGCGCAGTACGGCCATGCTGATCACCGCTGCAGGATAAGTTGCAGCGACTGTCATTCCGGCACGCAGCCCCAAATAGGCGTTAGCGGCGCCAAGCACGACGGTCATGCAAAGGCCCAGCAAGATGGCGCGAAGCGTCAGTTCGCGCATTTCCATGTGCTCTGGAACAAACGGCTGGAAAGGCTTGGTTTGTGTGCTCATTGCAGAGGTTCGGTGTTGCTATTGTACGCGGGGTGTAAGCGCCGCGTCGTAAGCCCGTGCGTCAGCCGCGCAGCGAGTTCGGAATCCTACTGTAACGGACATTAATACGGTGTACACCCACGCGCGAGTGCTGGGCCGTATGTATATGAGTGATGGACTAAAACTCCAAATGCAGCTATACTCGGAAGAGACTGAGCACTCTCGCCCATTCTTCAGATCTTCTGAACTAAGTCAGATCCTCTGGATTCCTCATCTTAGAGAAAACATTAGCCCCGGAGCTGATCCTGCTCTCGGTGTATGGAGCGCCTTTAGGATTTTGGCTTCTATTACGCGCGCGACAAAGAGGTGAGAGATGCATTTCGCATATGAAGGCTTTACACACGATGGTGGCCGCAGACGCTTTTTGTTCAAGGGCATCGAAGAACACAATCCTGTGAGTGTCTTTTGTATTGAAATCGATTTGCCGCTATTCGCCCAAAACCGAGTGCCTGTGCAGGAAGGGCCGATGTTTTGCCTTCAACTGCTCACGACCGCATCCGTTGGCACGCCGGGATCATTAGACAAGTTTCACAGTTACCGGGTCGTGTGCGAGGACTTTCGTCCCATACTCGTCGAACGCGAGAGGAAGGCCGCCGAAAAGGCTCTGAAGCCGCCTCCGCGCCGAGCCTTTAGAAAGCCGCCTTTCACGTCCAACCTTCGCTTAGGAGTACCTGCTAGCGAGCATGTACCAGTCGCGAACCATTAACGTATGTCGTTCGTAGAATGTGCTGCGCGGTCATTCACCTCTATATCCATTCAGAAGAATGCCCCCGAGTGCTCGGGAGTGTACGGCCTCTCGAATGGCCTGGAGTGGGTATTTATCGGTGAGGCTGGCAATATACGCGCGCAGTTGATGACGCATCTGAGAGAGGTAGGAACGGTTCTGACCTCTCGACGGCCGACCGGTTTCACCTTCGAGATATGCTCGCCCGCCGAGCGTTCCAACCGGCGGGAGCGACTTGTGCGCGATTTTAAGCCGTATTGCAACCGCCGCGCGCGTTCCTAAACTTCCTCTCTATTGCGCGGCTGCGTTGAGCGTCCCGTTGCTGTCGGCGTTCTTCACGTATTTGTCAAACCAGGTGAGTTTCTCATAAAGCACGTGTTCGATGGATTCACGTCCACGATAGCCATGAGCTTCGTATGGAAGCGTCACCAGGCGCACCGTCGCGCCGTTCCCTCGCAGCGCTGCATACATACGCTCCGATTGAATCGGAAACGTTCCGCTGTTGTCGTCCGCTTCGCCATGAATCATCAAGAACGCGCCTTTGATCTTGTTGGCGGACAGGAACGGTGACATCTTCAGATAGGTATCGGGCGCTTCCCAGAGCGTGCGCCGTTCCGTCTGAAAACCGAACGGCGTGAGGGTGCGGTTGTAAGCTCCGCTTTCCGCGATTCCGGCTTTGAAAAGATTCGAATGCGCCATCAGGTTCGCGGTCATGAAAGCGCCGTAGCTGTGACCGCCGACACCAACGCGATTGGGATCTGTCACCCCCATTTCCGCCGCTTTGTCGATGGCCGCCTTCGCGTCCGCGACGATCTGCTCGAGGTACGTGTCATTCACCGTTTGCGGATTGCCTATGACGGGCATCGCGGTATTGTCGAGCACCGCGTAGCCATCCAGGGCGAAGAAGATCTCAGAAGGACCGGTGACGGTGGTGAAGCGCTGCATGGAACCACTGATCTCGCCCGCTGTAGCAGCGTCGTTGTATTCGTACGGATACGCCCACACCACGGTTGGCAGGCGAGTTCCGGGTTTGTAGTCCGGCGGCAGATACAGCATGAATGAAAGCGGCACGCCGTCCGGCCTCTTATACGTCACAAGTTTCTTGCTGATCTTCCGTAATTCCGGCGCAGGATCGGCAAAATTTGTAATGGCCCGCGGCGAGTCTGTGCCCTGGTGGAGGAAATAATTGGGTGGCTCGGTCGGTGATTCGCGGCGCGTGAGGAAACTGTCTCCGGTGCGGTCAAGGATCGCTTCGACAACTTCATAGTGTGTGTCGTCGCAGCGGAACAGTTGTTGCGTCGTCTTGGTGTTCACGTCAAAGCGGTCGAGAAACGGGCGGTCGCCGCTTGGAGTCGCGCCTACGCCCTTCAGGAAGATGGAATCGCCGGCCTGCCGCATCGCCATCTTTCCGTTCGGCAGGGTGCGTAAATCGGGCGTGCCCGGATCTTTATAGCGGTCCTGCATATTGCGCGACCAGATCACTTTGCCCTCTTGATCGGGACTGCGCGGGTTGACGGCGAAGGTGCGAATCCAACGCTTGTCGCGGTCATAGTCGCTGACCAGAGCTAGAGTCCCCGATTCGCCGAATTCGATACTCTGAAAGCGCTGCTCGAGTTTCGTCAGCTCCTGGGCTTCGCCTGTGTTCAGAGGAAGCTTGGCGATCATTACTCGATCCCGGAACGGAACCTTGGTCTTCGGATTCCCCTCATCGAGCGCCTCGACCCAATAGAGGGAGGCCGCTTCGGTCGGAATCCAATGATAATCGCGAGGCCCGGTCGGCACGCCCTGGATGGGTACTCGACTTTCTAGAGGCAGGCTCGCCACTTTGTAAACGAGCTTGCCGGCGCGATTCCAAACCTCCACTTCCTTTGGAAATGCATTGACCGGATGGAAGTACCCGTACGGCTTGTGAATGCGAGCGACCAATACATTCTGGCCGTCCGGAGAGGGTTCCGCCGTGAGGAAGATCCCGGGCTTTCCATACTGCATGGCTTTGCCGGTCGCGGAGTCGACGAACGCAAGCTGAGCGGTGGCGTAATAGTCGAAAAGATCCTCGTCATGTGCGTTCTTTAGCAGGTCTTCGTAGGTGGGCGCGGGTCCGGCTTTGCCAAGGCTCTCCTGAGTGTGCGGACCTGGAGGGATGGCGGGTTCCTGCGGCGGCGCGCCGCGACCGCCCGGGACGGTCTCAACCAGCAAGTGGCGGCTATCCGGCATCCACTCAATCGGAGAACGCCTCTGCCCGAAGCCGCTGACCATCAGCGCGGCGTTCACGCGAATTCCGTTGAGCTTATGCACGCGTCCGCTGGCGGTGTCACCGACCCATAGTTCGACCGCGTTCTCGCTCATGTTGATCAACGCGAACTGCTTCCCGTCAGGGCTCCAGAAGGGCGCGCTGATCTCGGCGCCTGCGGGCAGCGCTACTTTGATTTCAGGCGCGGTGCGACTTAAATGGCGCAGCGTCACGGAGCGGTACAGGACCGTGTTGTGCGGTCCGTTGTTCTTGGCGTTAATGCGCAACCCAGCCAGGCGCAGCATGGGCTGAGCGAGATCGGAAATCGGCGGATAGAGGATACGTTCGCCCAGCAGAACTTCAGCACCCGACGGGCTGACGAAGGCCTCTGGCGTCGGCGGAGCGTTGAGAATGTCGAGGATCTCGCGCGGCGGCTTGTGATAAACGTCATCGCCAAATGCAAGGCTCAAGAGCAGCAGCGGGGCCACACCCGCAAAAACGATTCTGCGCATAACTGACATCATGTCACCTTACGGCGTCAGGGCAGGGGACCGAAGTTACACAATAAAGGAGATGGTCGCTTCAACACAAACGAACGTGGTCCCTTCCACTCGCAAAGAATCCGACAGCATGGGGACGATGGAGGTGCCTTCGGACCGCTATTGGGGTGCGCAGACCCAGCGCTCGCTGCATCATTTCGATATCGGCGAAGATAGAATGCCGCCCGAGCTGATTCGCGCCTTCGGGGTGCTGAAGAAGGCAGCGGCTTTGGTCAACCGCGATTTAGGAAAGCTCGACGAATCGCAGACGCGGCTAATTACGCAGGCGGCCGACGAGGTGATCTCAGGACGCTTGAACGATCATTTCCCCTTGCGAATCTGGCAGACCGGCAGCGGAACGCAGACGAATATGAATGCGAACGAGGTGATCTCGAACCGCGCCATTGAACTCGCGGGCGGCGACATGGGCAGCAAGAAGCCGATTCATCCCAACGACCACGTCAACATGTCGCAATCTTCGAACGACACCTTTCCAACCGCTATGCACATCGCAGCGGCGGAGCAGGTGGAACGACAACTCATCCCTTCCGTGCGGGAACTGCGCGATGCGCTCGGCGAAAAGGCAAAAGCGTTCGCGAAGGTGGTGAAAATCGGCAGAACGCACCTGCAGGACGCGACGCCGCTCACTGTCGGCCAGGAGATCTCGGGCTGGGTTTCGCTCCTCGACCGTGACATCGATCGTTTGAAAGCGGCGCTCGACGGGTTGTACGAGCTGGCCATCGGCGGCACCGCGGTCGGCACCGGGTTGAACGCGCATCCGGAGTTTGCCGAGCGCGCTGCGCGAAAAATTTCCGAACTGACCGGCCTGCCCTTTCGTTCGCACCCGAATAAATTTGCCGCGCTCTCTGCGCACGACGAACTGGTGTCGGCGAGTGGCGCGCTGAAGACTCTCGCCGCTTCCCTGATGAAGATCGCCAACGATGTGCGCTGGCTAGCGTCCGGTCCGCGCTGCGGCCTGGGCGAATTGACGATCCCCGAGAATGAGCCCGGATCCTCGATTATGCCCGGAAAAGTGAACCCCACGCAGTCGGAGGCCATGACTATGGTTGCCGCCCAGGTGATGGGAAATGACGCGACCATCGGGTTCGCCGGATCGCAGGGCAATTTCGAGCTGAATGTCTTCAAACCGGTGATCATCTATAACTTCCTGCATTCGGTGCGGCTGCTCTCCGACGCCTGCCGTAGCTTTACGGAACATTGCGCACGCGGCATTGAAGTGAATCAGACCCAAATCGACGAATATGTGCGCAACTCCTTGATGCTCGTGACCGCGCTGAGTCCGGTGGTAGGGTACGACAAAGCCGCCAAGATCGCCCATACCGCGCACGTGGACGGATCGAGCTTGCGCGAAGCGGCTGTAAAGCTTGGTTACCTGAGTGCCGAAGATTTCGATAAGTGGGTCAAGCCGGAAGAGATGACCCATCCCTCTTGATTGGGCTGAAGAAGAGTTTCCGCCCTGGTTGACCAGCCGGGGTGGGCGCTTATCAATACGGTTCTACGGATGAATACGTGTGTTCCAGGCGATAACTGTGCTCCCGCGGTCAGGTGTGCCCCGGAAGGCTTGTGCTATGCCGTACAGAATCTGGATCGGCGACTCAAGCTTGCAACCGAGGTTCGCGTGGCCGGGACAAGTGGCGCGCGCCGCAGAGGGTTGCTCGGAATCGAAACGCTGGCCGCAGGCGCGGGGCTGTGGATCGCTCCCTGCGAGGCGATTCACACCTTTGGCATGAAGGTAGCAATTGACGTCGTGTTCCTCGATAAAGATTTTCGCGTTAGAAAGTTGGTTCCGAAGCTCGCTCCGCGGCGGATCGCCATCTGTTGGAGAGCTTCGTCGGTGCTGGAGCTGCAGGCGGACGCTGTCGTCCGTTCCGGGACCAAGATAGGAGACCGGTTTAAGTTCGAGCCAGTCTCGCCCGCATACGCAAGCGAGCAAACACAGCCGATGAGTTCATCTTCGACATGCCTGCCGTCGTGAAAATCCTATTAGTTACGGTTGTTCTGATCGCGGCGGTCTACGACCTCCGCTTCAGGCGCATCCCCAACTGGCTGAGCGTAAGCGGCGTAGTCGCGGGTTTCGTGGTGAATACGGCGCTGGCGGGCCGCCACGGTCTGGCCGTCGCGGCGTTGGGATTGGGCTGCGCGTTCCTGGTGTACGTGCCGCTCTATGTGGTGCGCGCCATGGCGGCCGGGGATGTGAAATTGATGGCGGCGGTCGGAGCCATGGCCGGAGCAGGCAATTGGCTGGCGATTTTTTTGATTACCGCGATCCTTGGCGGCCTGGTGTCGCTGGTCGTGATTGCTTCGCATAAGCGCTTCCACCGGACACTCTCAAACCTGTCCGTAATAGGGGCCGAGTTGCTGCACTTTCGTATGCCTTTTGCGAGCGAGAAACGCCTCGATGTCCGGAACCCGGAAGCGCTGCGCCTCCCTCACGGCGCCGTGATAGCCGCCGGTTGCATCGTATTCCTGTTGCAAACCACTTACAACTGATTCGAGCTAGGCGCCCAGCCACTTGGCAAGGCATAGCGGTGATAAGGCTCCTGCGCCTAATGCCTATTGAAAGGCTCTCCCGCAGCCGATTAGAGACCTAGACAGTTCTGACTGGTAAGTGCAATACATGCAAGCGACCATCGCCCACAGCTGGGATGTGCCCAACACCGAGACCGAACGGTGGGTGATTCGCGTGCTTCCTTCGCTGACTGATCTGGCTTTTCTGCTGCCCTTGTTTTTGCTGTTTGGACTCCTCCCCGGGACGCAAGTATTGCTCGCCGATGGCGACACTGGCTGGCACATCCGCACAGGCGAATGGATCCTGCAGCACAGGATGATTCCGACTACCGACCTCTTTTCGTTCACCAAACCGCACCAGGCGTGGTTCGCCTGGGAGTGGGGCTGGGACGTCGTGTTCGCCGCAGTTCACGGCTTTGCGGGTCTCGCTGGCGTGGTGTTTCTCAACGTGTTGTTGCTGGGGCTCATCTCGGCGCTCCTGTTCCGGCTGATTCGCCGCTGCTCGGACAACGACGCGCTCGCCCTGTTGTTCACCTTGCTGGCGGTCTGTGCCTCCATGATCCACTGGCTGGCACGCCCTCACCTGGTTTCCTGGGTGTTCGTTCTGATCTTTTCGCATTTGATTCTTTCCGCTGAGAAAGGCAACTTGCGAGCGCTTTACTGGCTCCCCTTACTGACCCTGTGCTGGACAAATTTGCACGGCGGCTTCCTGGTGGGAGTGCTATTGCTCGCGACCAGCGCCTTCGCTGAGGGTATCGGCGCGCTGCTAAAGGGAGAGAATGTCTGGCGCAATGCGTACCAGAACTCACGTCCTTATTTGCTCTGCGCCTTCGCCTGCCTGGCCGCGAGTTTGATCAATCCTTACGGCTGGCACTTGCATCAGCACGTTTTCACGTACTTGCGGGATTCGAAGCTGCTCGACAACATTCAGGAGTTCCAATCGATCAACTTCCATCACCCCTCCTCGATCTTTTTCGAAGGCATGCTTTTGCTAGGAATACCAGCGGCGTTCTGGTGCCTGAGCTGCGGGAAGATCGCGGCCGGGTTATCGATTCTATTGTGGGCTCATTTAGCGTTGGTCTCTGGACGAAACACGCCCATCTTCGTGCTGATCGCAGCGCCTTGGGCCGCTTGCATGACCCTCGAATATGCCCGCCGGCTTGGGCGCGTGTGCTGGCTCAGAAAGACCAGCGCCACGGTTTCCGAAATTTGCGCTGAATTCAGCCCGCTCGACCGGCTGGAGCGCTGGCACCTGGTTTCCGCCGCGGCAGTGCTGTTTGTGGCCTTTGCGCTGGGCTCGCATAAAGCGGGTTTTGAATCCGAATTCAATCCGAAGAATTTTCCAATGAAAGATGTCTCAGCGCTCGACCAGGTGAAGGGCTTGCGGGTGTTTACTTCCGACCAATGGGGCGATTACCTGATCTACCGCTTCGGTCCTTCGCAACGGGTTTTCATGGACGGACGGTCCGATTTCTACGGCGATGAGCTGGTGGGCATTTATCAACACATCATGAGCGCCCAGTATGACTGGGAATCCGATCTGAAGCGGTTCGGGGTCGAGGCCGTGATGCTGAAGCCTGACGCTCCGCTGGCGGCAGTGTTAAAAGAATCGCCGCATTGGAAGCTGCTGTTCGACAACGGTTCCGTTCTTATGTTCCGTATTCAGCCAACGGCCTGCTGCTCGCAGTCCGGCCGTGGGGCAAGCGCGCCTGTTCGTGTCGGCGCGAAAGAGAAGCTTGGGATTTTTGGGAGTTCCCAAGTGAACCTCTCTACTTCGACTCTCAAATTCGACGAAAGGAGAAGCCTATGATCACTTTGGCTCTGAAGGCGTTCTGGCGGGAAGAGGAAGGTCAAGACTTGGTCGAGTACTCCCTGCTGCTCGCCTTTATCGCGCTGGCTGCAGTGGCTTTGCTGGCCGGCGTCAAGACCCAGATCGTGACGTTGTGGGCAGACATCAGCAACGCGCTGGGATCTGCTGTTACAGCGGCTGGTTCTTAAGAAGAGGGGCGCACATGAGCTCCTGGGGGCCGCGGATACCCCGTCAGTTCCGCGGCTCTCGATTCTAACAGCGTGACGGATTCGCATTCGATGAGTGGCGCGTGCGCCGTTCAGCCGGATGTCCGTAGTTGGTGCAGATGGTTCTGAAAGCCAGAACTCTGCACTGTTAAATTCCCGAAAAGTTAACCAAAATTCCAATGAACCGACGATTAGTTGCAGTATTTGTGTTTGCGCTGGTGGTTGCGACGATCACCAGCTTCGCGGTGTACCGTGTGATCGTGTTGCAGGCGCGAACGCCCGCGCGTCAGGTCGCGACCAGCAAACTGATCGTGGCGGCGCACGACCTGCAGGTAGGTGCGCTCATTCACGATTTGGATGTGACCGAGATTTCCTGGAGCAGCCCGGTACCAGAGCATGCGATTAAGTCTAAGCAGGACGTGGTGGGGCGGGGCGTAATCGCAACCATTTACCAGGGGGAGGCCATTTTGGACAGCAGGCTAGCCTCCAAGGGAGCGGGCGCCGGGTTAGCCTCGACCATCCCGGTCGGAATGCGCGCGGTCGCCTTGCGGGTCAACGAGGTGGTCGGCCTAGCCGGATTCGTTTTACCAGGCATGCACGTCGACATCCTCATTGCCGGAAGCGTGCCGGGCAGTGAGTCGGCGCAGAACGGGACCTTGTGCCGCACCGTGCTGCAAAACATCGAGGTGCTATCGGCGGGCCAGCGCATTGAGAAAAATGTCGACGGTAAGCCGGAATCCGCCCAAGTCGTGAATCTGTTGGTCACTCCGAATCAGGCCGAGGTCTTAAATCTGGCGAGCGATGAGACCAAAGTGCAGCTGGTGCTCAGAAACCCGCTCGATACCAAAGAAGAGACCACCGAAGGTGCATCGCTCGCCAGCCTTTTCGGACAAACCGTACGAGCTGCGCCTATGCGCACGGTCGTGATGGCAGCCGCACCGAGAGCCGCTGCGCCGCGCCCGCCGCCCACCGAAACGGTGGAAGTGTTCAGCGGAATGAAGAGAAGCGAGCAGAGCTTTGAACTGCCGCACCGGAGATAAGCGCGTGAAAACCCTGATACCTGCATTTGCGTTTGCGTTCCTCGCCCTGGCACAGACCGCGGGCCCGGCGACGCAGGCGGGCCGAGTCGGAGCCTTCCCGGTTGCAGCCGGCGATGCTCCGCATGCGACTGTTCAGCCGCAAACTCCGACGGATCTGACCGTCACGATGAACAAGTCCATCATCCTCGAGCACCCCGCTGGAATTCGGCGGGTTTCGATTACCAATCCCGACATCGCCGAGGCGGTCGCGGTGAGCTCGACCGAGTTGCTGATCAACGGCAAATCGCCCGGAGATACCAGTCTTATTCTCTGGGACCCGGCCGGCCGGACCAATTACGATGTGCACGTCCTCAGCAGCCACTCGAAGTCAGATGCGGCTCAAGCTGAACTGCTTAGAGAGGTGGGACCGGCCGTGTCCATGACGGAGGAAGATGGCCACGTGTTCCTGCGCGGAACGGTAAGCGACACGGTCGCCGCTGACCGTGCTGCCGCCATCGCGGGCACGCTCGGCAAAGTGGTTAATCTGCTGCGGGTGCTGATTCCTCCAGAAGAGCCGCAGATTCTTTTAAAGGTCCGTTTCGCGGATCTGGATCGGTCAGCCAGCTCGCAGCTAGGCGTGAACCTGTTTTCCGCCAACCAAAAGGGCATTGCAAATTCGACCACCAGTGAATTCGGTCAAAATATGCCTCTCACGGGTGCTCCCGGCGGCTCGAGTCTTTCGTTTTCGGATTTGCTGAATATCTTCTATTTCAATCCCGACCTGAACATCGGAGCGTTCATTCAGGCCCTCGAGGCGAAAGCGCTGTTGCAGATCCTCGCCGAACCCAATCTCTTGACGCTCAGCGGTAAACCTGCCAGTTTCTTAGCGGGCGGCGAGTTCCCCTTTCCCACTATTCAAGGAGGGGCGTCCGGCGTAGGACAAATCACCGTTCAATTCAAAGAGTTCGGGATCCGGCTGAACTTCGTGCCGACCGTCACGCCGCGGGGCACGATTCACCTGGTCGTGACACCGGAGGTGAGCTCGCTCGACTACTCGAACGGCCTGACGGTAAACGGATTTACTGTCCCCGGCCTCTCGACGCGCCGGGTAGAAACAGAAATCGAGCTGCAAAGCGGTCAGAGCTTCGTGATTGCCGGACTGCTCAACAACCAAGTCACGGAACAGCTGAACAAGGTTCCGGGAATTGGGGATATTCCAATACTTGGGAAACTGTTTCAATCGCGATCCATCAGCAAGAGCAACAGCGAATTACTGGTGTTGGTCACGCCCGAGCTGGTGCGTCCCATACCGCGCGGTGTAAAGGCTCCCGAAATCGAGCGGCCGATTCCTTTCCTGAAGGGCACCCCGGCGTCTGCGCCAGTGAATCCGGGAGCACAAGTGACTGGGCCGGCCCAGCCTTTACCGATTTTCGGTTCCTTGCCGGTCGAACAATTGAAGAGCTCGGCTCAGAGCGGCTCGAATAATCCCAGCTCGAATACACAACCGCAGATGCTGGTCGTACGCCCGGTCGAGATGACGCCGCCCGATTCGCAGTCGAATCCGCCCAGTTCGAATCAAGGTTCGGCCCCGAGCCCGACTCCGCCCCCCACTTCTGGTTCAAACCACTAATTTAAGCGCCATGACCTCTGCAAAACTGCTCTTGCACATCGGGGATGAAGGCCTGCATCGCGAGGCCACCGAAATCCTGAGAACACCCGGAAACCAAATACCGTTCGATGAGGACTCGTCTGACTGGACCGGTCTGCTTGATCGCATTGCGACCGCGAAACCGGAAGTCTTGCTGCTGGACTTATCTTCGGTTCCCTCTGAGCTCAACATCGCGATGCGTCAACTCAGGTACCAGTCGCCGCGCATCAAAGTGGTCGCTCTTCACGCGAGCGCCGATCCGCAAACGATTCTCTCCGCTATGCGTGCCGGAGCGAACGAGTTCCTGCATCCTCCACTTGAAAACACGCTACTACCAGCGCTCGAGCGGATATTAAGCTCGACCGAAACGGATCTGGTTCCGGTCACGCGCGGCAAGACCATCGGTTTTCTGTCGGCGAAAGGCGGATGTGGCGCGACTACGCTCGCCTGCCACGTGGCCACCGAGCTCCAGGGCCTGACTAACAAGAATGTGCTGCTGGCCGATCTTGACCTGACCTCCGGCCTGGTCGGCTTCTTGATGAAAACCCCGAGTTCGTATTCCATTCTCGATGCCATCAAGAATCTTTCCCGGCTCGATGAGAGTCTCTGGAAAGCGCTGATCGTCGAGCACCGGCCCGGTTTGTCGGTCATACCCGCGCCGGCCGCCTATTCGCGCTGGGATCATCCCGATGAAAACCGTTTGCGGCAGGTACTCCAGTTCATGCGCACGCAGCATGACTGGATCGTGCTCGACCTAGGCCGCAGCCTGAACTCGATTGCGACCGCTGTTTTGGACGAGATCGATCAATTGTTTCTGGTTTCGACGCTCGAAGTGGTGGCGCTGCATGGGCTCAAGTCGATTGTTCACGGCCTGTTCGAGCAGGGCGAAAAACTGCAATTGGTTCTGAATCGCACTCCCAAGATGATGGACATCAGCACTCAGGAACTCGAAAAGATCCTGGGCCGCTCGTTGTACGCGGCTCTTCCGAACGATTACCTGGGCCTCTATCAGTCTTATTCGAGCGGCAATCTGCTCAATTCGAATACCCGCCTCGCGCAGCACTTCGCGCAGCTTGCTTCGAAAATAGCGGGCGTTCAGCCGGTTAAAACCAAGAAGAAATTCGCGCTGTTTGGATAAAGAATTATGGTTGCAATAGAGACACCTCGCAATGATGCCCGCCCCGCCGAGCCCGCCCGTACGGGCGCAGCCCTGCGCGATGCTTCCGCTCTCCAGTACCAGGAGCTGAAGTTTTCCATTCATCGAAAACTTCTCGATCGCATTAATCTCGAGGCAGTCTACTCGACCCCCGGCGAGCGGGTGCGCCAGGAAATTCGTCCTGCTGTCGCCAAACTCGTCAACGAGGAGAAGACACCGCTCAGCCTCGCCGAGAAGGACAAGCTCATCGAAGAGGTGCTCGACGAAGTATTCGGGTTAGGCCCGCTCGAGCCCTTGCTGCGCGACCGCGCCGTATCGGACATTCTGGTGACCACGCCGCGCTTGATCTACGTCGAACGCGGAGGCAAACTGGAGCGCACCAACATCGAGTTTAAAGACGACGCCCATCTGATGCGCATCATCGAGCGCGTGGTGTCGCGGGTCGGCCGCCGCATCGACGAATCGTCTCCCATGGTCGACGCCCGGCTGCCCGACGGCTCGCGTGTCAACGCGGTAATTCCACCGTTAGCTGTCGACGGCCCGCTGCTCTCGATTCGTCGCTTCGGCGCCGATCCGTTGCAGCCCGCCGATCTGCTGCGCAATCTGTCGCTCACCGAAGGAATGCTCGAACTGGTGAAAGGCTGCGTGAAAGCCCGGCTGAACATGATCATCTCGGGCGGAACCGGCGCCGGCAAAACGACCTTCCTGAACATGCTCTCCGGATTCATCCCGCCGCATGAGCGAATCGTCACCATTGAGGACGCCGCCGAGTTGCAGCTGCGGCAGACCCACGTAGCGCGTCTCGAGACCCGGCCCGCCAACATCGAAGGAAAAGGCGCGGTGGTGCAGCGGCACCTGCTCATCAATGCCCTTCGTATGCGGCCCGACCGGATCATCGTCGGTGAGGTGCGCGGCGAAGAAGCGCTTGACATGCTGCAGGCTATGAACACCGGTCACGATGGTTCGCTCACCACCATTCACGCCAACAGCCCGCGCGATGCCATCAGTCGTTTGGAAGTGATGATCGGGATGGCGAGCTCCAACCTGAACGTACGCTCCATCCGCCAGCAGGTATCCTCGGCGGTCGACCTGTTCATTCAGTGCTCGCGCATGGCCGACGGCACCCGCAAGGTGACCTACGTCACCGAGTGCCTGGGAATGGAGGGCGAGTTGGTCACAACCCAGGACATCTTCGTGTTCGAACGCACCGGCCTGTCGAGCGAAGGACGCGTGACCGGCCGCTTCAAGCCCACCGGTGTGCGGCCCAAGTTCAGCGAGCGACTGAAGGCAGCCGGCATCGAAATTCCACCTCACGTGTTCCAGAACGTAGTCGAGGTCCGCTAAGCCGCATGGCCACGCTTGCCATTTTCTTCTGCGTCATATTTCTCACCGTCATGGCGTGCGTTGGCATCGGATTGTCATTTTTCCGGACCAAGCAAAAACAGCAGATTCGTTCCATGCTGCGCAAGGCCGAGGAGTCGCCCGCCGAGCAGCGCTCGGAATTTCTGCGGCCCGCCGAAAAGGAGGACAGTCTCAGCAAGTTTCTACGTCGCTTCGAGTTCAAACAGCGCGTGGATCTCATGCTTGAACAGGCCGGTAAGAATTGGAGCGCCAGCAAGCTGATCGTGGTTTCATTAATCAGCTGCGGTGCGGGGCTGTTGCTGGGGCTGAAGCTGCATCTGGTGTCTCCCTACCTAAGCGGTGGCGTATGTGCCGCGGTAGGGTCGCTCATCCCGCTGATGCTCGTGCTGCGGAAACGCGCCAAGAGCATTGCGGCCTTCGAAGAGCAGTTTCCGGAAGCGCTCGATTTCCTTTCGCGATCAATGCGCGCGGGCCATGGATTCTCGGTTGCTTTGGAAATGCTCGGAACCGATTCCCCGGATCCCCTCGGCTCGGCTTTCCGCAGAGTGTCGAACGATCTGCAGTTAGGCTCCTCGCTCGAGGTGGCGCTCAACAAACTGAATATTCTGGTGCCCATCGTCGATGTGCGGTTTTTCGTGTCATCCGTGCTTCTGCAGCAGGAAACGGGTGGAAACCTGGGCGAGATTCTTAGCAAGTTAGCCTTCATTATCCGCGAGCGTTTTCGCCTGCGCGGACAGGTCAAGGCCGCGAGCGCGCATGGCCGCATTACGGGCGTGGTTTTGGTCCTGATGCCGCTGGGCGTCACCGGATTCATGCTGATGACGAGTCCCGAATACATACACTCACTCGCGGCGGATGACCTGGGTAAAAAGCTGATTTACGGCGCCGTGATCGGGCAGGTCATCGGCTACTTTGTCATTCGCAAGATTACGAACATAAAGGTCTGAGCATGTCTATTCTTTTAGCCATCATTCTGTTTCTGGTCATGGTTGGCGTAGTTTCCTATTTTGGCTACATTCACTACGTCAGGCCTTCAAGGATGCTCGATCAACTGGCGACCACCACCTCGCTAGCGATTCCTCCGCAGTTCCCGGAACGCATACAGAAGCGCGAATTCTCCGTCTCTCGGTTACTCGAGCCCATCGGTAACTTACTTCCCGTTTCGCCGCAAGACGCCTCGGCCGCTAAAGAGGAGCTATTCGCGGCAGGGTTTCGCAGCAGTTCGAGTGTGGCCGTGTACTACGGCGCGAAAATCCTTCTCGCGGTGATTCTGGTCATCGCCGCTCTCGCGTTTCGCGGCCGTATCGAGAATCCCATGCTTCGTCTGATTCTTCCGCTCGCGGCCGGCGGAGTGGGGTATTTCTTTCCGGCTTTGATTCTCGGACGCTTGGTAAGCCGGCGTCACGACCAGATCCGCTTGTCGCTGCCTGACGTTCTCGATCTCATGGTGATTTGTACCGAGGCCGGTTGCGGGCTCGATCAGGCCATCGTGAACGTGAGCAGAGAACTCAAGAAGGTGCATCCCGCGGTCAGTCAGGAGCTCTCTTTAGTCAATATGGAGATCATGGCCGGTAAGAATCGCGCCGAGGCACTGCGTAATTTCGGCCGGCGCACGGGCGAGGAAGAAGTCAAGAAGTTGGTCGCGATTTTGGTCCAGACCGATCGTTTCGGCACCAGCGTTGCCGAAGCACTGCGGACGCAATCCGACTACCTGCGCATCCGGCGTCGCCAGGAGGCTGAGGAACGCGCCGGAAAAGTCGGCGTGAAGCTGGTATTCCCTATTTTCTTCTTCTGTCTGCCGTCGCTGCTGGTGGTCACGGCCGGGCCCGGAATTCTCCAGTTATTCCACAACCTATTCCCCGCTTTAAGAGGGCTTCAGCAATAGCAGTTCGGGCTAATGGAAGGCACTGCGCCGGACGATGTGAGTAATGTCGGGCGCAAACAAAATTCTTGATCGTCCGGGACCTCTTCCTCGAAGAGGCGAGTGTCTGTAAAGGAGAACGCATGGGTGACATGACGGTGCAAGCTCTTATCTGGATAGGTGCAGCAACCCTTTTGGTGCTGTATTTCAAGCGCCGGCGCAAACGCAAGATCGAGCCTTAGTCGCGAGCCTTACTCGCTTAGTTCCGTTATGGCTGAAGCGCAGGCCCTGCAGCGTCAGCTGCTCGAAGCGCAGAATCAAGATGGCGGTTGGCCATACCACAAGGGCAGCTCATGGACGGAGCCGACCGCCTTCGCCCTGCTGGCGCTCGAAGCCCAAAACAGCCGCAGCTCCGACGCCTTTGAACGAGGATGCCTGTGGCTCAAACGCAACCAAAGACCTGACGGAGGCTGGCCGCCAAACGCCTCCGTACCTGTCAGCACCTGGGTAACGAGCGTCGCGCTCCTCGCCTTGTCAGATACACGCTCCCCTGCTGATGAGCAGCGACGCGCAGTTGAATGGCTGACCAGCCAAATCGAGCCCGACATGAATCCGGTCGAACGGCTCGTCTTCCGTGTTCGTGACGTGTCGCCCCCCTTTCAAGCCGGAGGCTCGCCATGGTTTCCGGGTACAGCCGCGTGGATCGCCCCTACCGCCTTCGCCGTTTTCGCCTTTTCCCACGCCACGCACAACCACAACGATCCGAGACTCGCTTCCTACGTCGACAAGGCGCAGCAATACATCCTCTGCCATCGCTGCCGCGATGGAGGCTGGAATCATGGCGGTTCCCGATACCTGAGTGAAAACGCCGTTTCTTACCCCGAGATGACTGGTATGGCGTTGCTTGCCCTCTATGGCGCGCCCGTCTCAGAATTGGACCTTTCACTGAATCTGGCACAAGCTCATCTCCGGTCTGCCGGTTCCATGGAGGCGCTCTGCTGGCTTCACATGGCGCTGATTCGCCACGGACGGCAACCGAAACCTCCTCGAAGCTCGCCGCCTTGCCACGCCACAAGAGACATCTCTCTGCGGTTACTCGCGCTAGCCGAAAGCAGCAGCAATAAATTACTGACGGCCTCCTCATGAGCGCAACCTCACCCACCACGACAGTGCCAATCACCACAATTCCAATCAGTCGCCGCTATTTTTTCTTCGGAGCCTTCGCCGCTGCCGCAAGTTGCCGTCGTGGTACCCAGGGAGCCCAGCATCGTGTTTCCATCCTTCGCGCGAACTCGTACTCAGGCGACCTCGAAGGCGTGGTGCGTCGTATCCTGATCGAACATCGGGTTCGAGTTGCGGGCAAGAGGGTTCTTTTAAAGCCGAATCTTGTCGAGTTTAGTTCAGGAGCCCCCGTCAACACCCATCCGGCTTTCGTCTCCGCCGCTGCCGAAGCTTTCCGCGCCTTGGGCGCGGCAGACGTTCAAATTGCAGAGGGCCCGGGGCACCGGCGCACCACACTCGATTTAGCGTCAAGCGCGGGCTACTTCAGCACCATTCCGAACTTCGAGAATTACTTCACGGATCTGAATCTGGACGATGTGACCCGCGTTACGATCCCCTATCCCTTCTCGCCGCTTTCCGAGCTTTACCTGCCTAATACAGCGCTCGCTTGCGATTTGCTGGTTTCTTTGCCCAAGATGAAGACCCATCACTGGACCGGCGCTACGCTTTCCATGAAGAATCTGTTCGGGCTTGTGCCCGGCGCCGTGTACGGATGGCCCAAGAACCTGCTGCATTGGGCGGGAATTGGCGAATGTATCGCCGATCTGCACTATCTTTTTCCACGCCAGTTCTGTCTCGTTGACGGCATCGAAGCGATGGAGGGAAATGGTCCCATTCTGGGCAGCCGCATCGCTGCCGGTGTCATCGTCGCCGGCGCACACCCGCCCAGCGTCGACGCAACCTGCTGCCGGATCATGCAGATCGATCCCGCGAAGATCGGTTACCTGCAGTTAGTGGCTAAACGTTCTCGCTGGACACCCGATTCGAGCCAGCAGATCGGGGAAAGCGTCGATTCTGTCAAGAAGCGCTTTGCGTTGGTACCGGAACTGGAGCATTTCCGGTTAAATCGGGGAGCGGCAGGGTAGAAGCGGTGCCCGTGGACCTCAGATAAACATCTCTTCGTCGGAAGTAGCGTGATCCACAGTTGGACGGCCACCGCGGCCGAGATGGGCTAACGCCGTGCGAATTCCAGCCATGATCCCGTGAACCTCGCGAACAGGGCGCAACACACCCGACTGCACAACCGAAACGGTCTGTTGCACGCGCGTCATGGTGTCGTCCAATACCATTTCCGCACGTTCCATCTGCACTTTAGCGCGCGTGCTCGCGTCGCTGAGTAAATCGTCGACTTTCGCGAGCTGCTGTTTCGTGGTGTCTAGAATAGCCTCGCTGCTCGCGCCAATCTTTTCGATGTGTTTCTCAACCCCCTCGATCGTTCGCTTGGTAACGCCCACGACGCCCTCGATCTGTGGAATCAGGGGCATCATCTTCTCCTGAAGCTTGCGCGCCACGAGGAAAAGGCCGAGAAGTGTCCCGGCCTGAATTAACATCGCAATCGCCGCTAGGGCGACAAAGATGGTGAGAAGGATGAGAAGCGTGTGCTCGTCCATGTCAAACGCTAAAATTGTTCAAGGAGAGCGTTACAGGTTCTCTGCTGTGTTGCCGCCGGTGCTGGAACCGCCCATGCCGCCGCCCGATCCTGCTGCAGTCGATCGAATGTCGCCCACCGCATCACGGTACGCCTGTTTACCCGCCTCGACTGCCGCGCCGAGCGTATCTTTCTGACGGGCGACTGTGGAACGGCCTTTTTCGTAGATTTCCGCGGCGGATTGCTTCAAATCCCCAGTGCGCTGGCGCACGTACTCGCCACTTTCCTGGGCGCGCGCCTTCAAATAATCGGCACCCTCACCGGCTTTATCAGCGATCAGTTGGCGTGTTTCCTCACCCGTCCGGGGCGCCCACAGTATTCCCGCAGCTACCCCGATGCCGAGACCCAGCAAAAAGTACCCAAAGCCGCTTTTCTCCTCCATATCAACTTCCTCCCTTTGTCAGATCCTTAAAGGCCTTTCCATTGGCACTTCACAATTTGTAGAGCATGGTACAGTAGCAAACGTTTCAGCAAGATGGCGGGGCCGAGGAAGCCGAAGAGGCTCAATGCAGACGGCTTGTGGGAGTATGCGTTGCGGGTTTTGGGCCAGCGCGCACACTCGGCCGCCGAGCTTCGCCAAAAGCTCGGTCGGCGTGCGATATCCACCGCTGACGTGCAGGCCGCGATGGCCAAGCTCGCCGAATATGAACTGACCAACGACCATAAGTTCTCCGAAGCATTCGCCGCTTCCCGGCTTCAGAATCAGGGCTTTGGACGAATGCGCGTTTTGCGGGAACTGCAGTCGAAGAGAGTTAGCTCAGCAGTCGCGCAAGGCGCGGTCGAAAAAACCTTTGCCGGGACCGACGAGCTGGCTCTCATACAGCAATTCTTAGATCGCAAGTACGGCGGCAAGAACCTGGTCGAATTCTTAAAAGAAGAAAAAAATCTGGCGAGCGCTTACCGGCGCCTCCGAACGGCCGGGTTTACCAGCAGCGGCTCTTTTGCTGTCCTGAAGCGCTACAGGAGTTCCGTCGAAGAGTGCAGCGAGCTGGACGAAGAGGAATAGCTGCAGGCTAGAACTTCACTTGCGGAACTTTCTTCTCTTCCTCACTAGCTTTGAAGTATGCATCGTCCTGATGGAAGCCAAACATCGAGGCGGCAATGTTCTTGGGGAACAACTCGATATCCGTGTTGTATCTCTGAATAGCCAGGTTGTAGTCGCGCCGGTCAACCGCGATCCGGTTCTCCGTTCCCGCTAATTCATCTTGCAGGCGCAGAAAGTTTTCATTCGATTTCAGTTGGGGATAGTTTTCTTGCAGCACCAGCAGCCGTCCGATTGCGCCGCTCAGCTGATTATTCGCGCTGATCTCATCCTGCTTGCTGTGGGCGCCCAACAGCGCTGCGCGCGCATTCGCAACTTCGCCAATCACTGTTTGCTCTTGCTTTGCGTACCCCTTCACCGTTTCAACCAGGTTCGGAATCAGATCGGCTCGCCGCTTCATGTCGTTGTCGACTTGCGCCCAGCGTGAGTCGATGTCGTTTCGTTCGGTAACAAATCCGTTGCGCTCGCCCATCAGCTGCCCGCCGAAAATTAAGCCTACGAGCACCACCACGGCCAACACAATAAGCGCACCCTTCATGCTTTAATGCTCCTCTATTTTTAAGGCGAAGTGTCGCACCGGCTCACTTTGCGAGGCCGTCGACAAACCGCACCAGCGCGTCCATTTCCGTCAGATACTTCTCCAGCAGAGACACTGCACTTGTGTCCCCCGCCGGCTTCTTAACTCCTCGAACCGCCAGTATCGCATTAGCACCCGGCAAAGGCATCCCCATGGCCTGTTCCAATGCCGAGATGACCTCCCGCTTTTTCCAATGCGGTTCATGACCGCTCAAAATCAGCGCGTGCCTGCCAAGCACGCAAAACGTCGAGATCGAGTCTATGAGAAGGTTCATCAGCCGCTCCGGGCGTGAGAGCAGTTCCGCAGCCTTTTGCCGCAGCCGGATCTGCTTGGCGCGAAGCTCATGCTCGACCTGAGCCCGATAAAAAGAACGATCGATCTCGAGATCCGCGATGACGTCCTTGCCATAAAGCACCCGTCGGTGCTCTTGCATGTCGTGAAATTCGATAGGAAAGCAATCTGTGGACGCGCGGACCTCTTCCTCGGTCAACAACAGCGGCGGCGGATTGCCTTTGTCACGCCACCAATGAAAGATCGGCTCCGATTGCCCGAGTTCCTGAGGCGAAAGGCGGCTGAGAACGCAGAGTACGTTCAGATCGGAGCTGTGCTCGTTCCAATCATCCATCGCTGCTGATCCGTACAGTATCGCCGAAACCAGCCGGTCCGCAAAGGCCGCCTTCAGGCGCTCCATCAATTGTGAAAGTTGTTCCTGCAAGCTGTGCTCCTTGCCTGTTCGCTACCAGTCGCTACTCGCTCCGCCGCCGCCGAAATCCCCGCCGCCGAACCCGCCGAATCCGCCGCCCCCGCCCGAACCGCCACCGAATCCGCCACCTCCCCAGCCTCCGCCACCGAATCGCGGACCTCCGCCGAGGAGATTGCCAAGCAGGAAGCCCGTCAGGCATCCACCGCCTCCGTCGCGGCGCCCGCCTCGACCGAGCAACCACAGCAAAACGAAGATTCCGACGACGATGAGCGAACCCGGAATACCGCGGTGTTGGACAGCCGGCGGCTGAGCAGGTTCTTCCGCTTGAGGAGCTTGAGGAGCGGCATCGGAAAATGCGACTCCCTTGCCTTGCGCGATCTGCGCCGCCATGGCCTGGGCGCCGGCCTGCAGTGCGCCTCCATAATTACCGGCGCGAAGTTCTTCGCGCATCGCGCGCAACGTGCTTCCCGCAAAACCGTCCGTGATGTAAGGCTCGATGCCTCGGCCGGTTTCGATATCGTCCTTATGATCCTTGATGACCAGCAGCAGCAGTACGCCTTGATTACTCTTCCGGTCGCCAACGCCCCATTTGCGCGAGAGGTCAAGCGCAAAATCGCGAATCGGCTGATCGCCTAAGCTGTCAATCGTGACCAGCGCGAACTGTACGCCCAGTTCCTGCTCGACTCTGGTGCAGAAAGCCTCCAGCTGATCCTTATCAGCCGGATTGACGACATGAGCTAAGTCGCTCACATACCCGGTCGGTTTGGGTAGCGAGTTCACATCGACGGCCAGGAGAGCTGTCGCGCACAATGCCGCCACCATCGCAAGGCGTACGACTGCTTGGAGCCATCGCATGAAACACGAGCTTAGCAATGCTGCGCATTCTCATATTCCCGGCACGCAAGTTACGCTGGTGTTGAAAGGAAGGTTTATGGCTACTACGGTAAAACCCGGCGATGTGACCAAACGCGTAGGCGTCGAAGTAATTGAAGCGCGTGGAGTGGACGTCCCAAAGTTGATAAAGATGCTGATCGCGAACGCGGCAGCGGAATTTGCGAGTACTTATTACTACTACACAATCCTTCGCATGCATCTGGCAGGTTACGAAGATTACAAAGAGATTTGCGAAGATGCACGCCTCGAAGATCGCGCCCATTGGGAACTGATTGTGCCTCGAATTTACGAGCTTGGCGGAGAATTGCCGAACGACCTGCCCGAATTTCACAACCAAGCCGGGTGCGTCGCCGCAAAACTGCCGAGTCCCCCGACGGTAGTGAATATCTTGACTGTCTTGCTCGAATCCGAACGCTGTGCGATTCGAAGCTGGAGCGCGGTCTGCGATATGACGTTTGGAAAAGATCCGCGCACCTATGACATGGCAGCGCGAATCCTAAATGAAGAAGTGGAGCACGAGGCCTGGTTCATCGAACTGCTGGCCCACGAGCGCGACGGGAAATCGATTCCCTCAGGTCACTTCCGGCGCGGCACGCCGGGTGAGGCCCCCTACAGCAAGAACGCCCATTTCTACAATCCATAGATCCCGATCAAACATATTTCCGCGCGACTGCATGCAGAACAGTGACTGCCATCGGGTGGTTCTCGAAACGCCACAGGGTGAAAGATCTTTTGAGTGCAGCCCGAATGAGTTCATTTGGAATGCGGCCGCGCGCAACGGAATTTCGCTCCCGTCAATTTGTCATCAAGGACGCTGTCTTACATGCGCCGGTCGTTTGCTCAGCGGCGCCGAAGGCCAAACCAGCGTCGATCAGAGCAGCTCAGCTTCCTACTTCCCGGAGGACAAAGAGGCAGGGTTCGTGCTGCTGTGTACTGGCAAGCCACTGGCTGACGTGCGCATTCGCACGCACGAACAATGGGTGATGCGGCAGCACCGCCTGAAGCTCGGATTGCCGGCTCCCTATTCCTAAAGCTCACGCTTTGCAGCACGGCCGAGCTGCGGTAATATCTCGCCTGCAGGGCCGGTCAGAGCGCAGTCAACCAATCGGGACATTGGAGTGCTCTCGAGGTTGATCTCGATGACCTTTGCGCCAGAGGAGCGGGCAAGCGGTACCAAACCTGCCGCCGGATAGACCAAAGCCGAAGTTCCGACAACCAGGAGAACGTCGCACGATTCAACCGCTTCTTCTGCGGCGTTCCAAATGTTCGGTGGTAGATTCTCTCCGAACCAGACGACTCCGGGGCGCGCGATGGCTCCGCATTCACAACGTGGCGGAAGCCTCAGAGGAACGCTGTGGTCCAGCCATTTCCTTGCACACTCGGTACAGCGTAAGCTCCAAATGCTTCCATGAACCTCGAGAACTGAACGGCTGCCCGCTTTCTGATGTAACCCATCCACGTTCTGCGTGACTAAAGTGAACTGCGGAGCGCCTTGCTCGAACTCGGCGAGCGCCAGATGTCCTGCATTCGGCTTGACCTGCGCCAGAATGCCGCGGCGCCAGTCGTACCATTGCCAAACCAATTCCGGATCGCGCGCAAAGGCCTGAGGAGTCGCCAAATTTTCCGCCCGGAACTGCTTCCACAAACCACCCGAACCACGAAACGTCGGAATGCCGCTTTCCGCCGAAATTCCGGCGCCCGTGAGGACCGCAATTCTTTTGGCCTGCTGCAAAAGCCTTCGTGCTGCTTCGAGTGACATAGCGGCTCTATAGTCTACTAAGTGGAATGACAAGTCGCTGGGGTATCGCGGTGGCAGGGGTGTTCATGCAGATCGCGCTGGGCGCGGTTTACGCGTGGAGCGTGTTTCGCATTCCTTTAACGAAGCAGTTCGGCTGGAGCATTCCGGATGTGACGCTCACGTTTACCATCGCCATCTTTGTCCTCGGATTCGCATCCTTTTTCGGCGGCCTTTGGCTGAATCGGGAGGGTCCACGTCTAGTCGCTATGACCGCCGGCCTGCTGTATGGAATCGGCGTCTTCCTGGCAAGTTTCTCGGCCCACAGGCTGTGGTGGCTTTACGTGAGTTATGGTGTGATCGGCGGAACCGGGCTCGGGCTTGGTTACATAGTGCCTGTCGCCGTGCTCGTGAAATGGTTTCCCGATCGTCGGGGCCTCCTCACCGGCATCGCGGTAGGCGGCTTCGGCGCTGGAGCCCTGGTCACCGCACCGGTCGCCACGCGGCTCATTCAAACTGTCGGAGTGCTCAAGACCTTCGCTTATCTGGGCATCGCCTATCTGATCGTCACCGTCATTGCCGGATATTTCATGCGAAATCCGCCCGCTGATTGGAACCCGTCAGGGTGGAACCCAAGCGCTGCGCAAATTGCTCAGCGTTCCACACGCGATTACAAGTTACGCGAAGCACTGAAGACGTGGCAATGGTGGGCCCTATGGCTTCTGCTTTTCCTCAACACGTCGGCTGGCATTTCGGTCATCTCTCAGGAATCGCCGATGTTCCAACAAATCGCGCACCTCACCGCCGGTGCGGCCGGAACTCTGCTGGGAATCGTAGCCATGGGCAACGCGTTCGGACGCGTCTTTTGGGCCTGGATGTCCGACATGCTCACGCGCAGGATGACGTTCGTGATTATGTTCCTTATCCAGGTGGCCCTTTTCTGGATTTATCCAGATCTCCATTCGGCAACGATCATCGGAACCGTCACGTTCATCATTCTGATGTGCTACGGCGGAGCATTCGGCATCATGCCCGCGTTTACCGCAGATTATTTTGGACCGAGGAACGTCGGTCCCATTTACGGATTGATATTGACGGCGTGGAGCTTTGCGAGCGTGTTCGGTCCGTCGTTAATCGCCCATATGCGAGAGGCGAGCGGCGTTTACAGGGGAGCGCTGCACATCATCACGGTGGTGATGGCGGTCTCGATTATTTTGCCGTTGCTTATTCGCCCACCCAGAACTGCAGCGTGAACACCGCACCCAAAGCGACCTTACTGCGGGACGTTCAACCGAATTCCCAGATCGCGCAGTTGCCGCTCTGGAACCGGAGAAGGCGCCTCGCACATCAGATCGGTGCCTTTCGCAGTCTTCGGAAACGGAATCACTTCCCGTATCGATTCCTCACCCGCCAAAAGCATCACCAGGCGATCGAGACCGAGCGCGATTCCGCCATGTGGAGGCGCTCCATACTCCAATGCTTCGAGAAGAAAGCCGAATCGGCGCTTGGCTTCTTCTTCCGTGAAACCGAGTGCCGCGAATACCTTCGACTGCACATCCCGCCGGTGAATACGGATGGAGCCCGAGCCGAGTTCTATGCCATTGAGCACCAGATCGTAAGATTTCGCGCGGCAATGCGCGCGATCGGCCGTCAATTTTTCAATGTCCTCGTCGTGAACCGACGTGAACGGATGGTGCGCTGCGTTCCAGCGGTTCTCGCCTTCGTCCCACTCGAACATCGGGAATTCAACTACCCATAAGAACTTGAATGTTTCACGATCCAGCAGCTTGTGCCGCTCACTATATTTCTGTGCGATATGCAGGCGAAGCTGCCCACAAGCCTGTAACACCGTCTGCTCCGGCAGAGCACCTTTATTTTCTTGGGCCCAAGCGGCCAAAATCAGCAGGTCGTCCGCACCAGGCTTTACGCGTTCGCGAACGCGCGCAAGCGGCTCGGCAAAATCGCGCTCCAAACGCTTTATATCGTCATACACACGCAATCCGCGCTCTTGCCCGGCTGCTTTGATCTCGTCGCGTTCTTTACGGCTCAATGTGCCCGTGTTCGGAATGTGAATGGCGACCAGCGGCAGTCCGTCGTGGGTGAGACCAGCTCCCGGGAAAAGATCTTCAACGCAGTGAAAGGGCGGAATCCGCAGATCAGGTTTATCGCTGCCGTAAGAGCGCAACGCTTCCGCGTAGGTCATGCGCGGAATCTGTCTTTCAACTTTTTTCCCAGCTGCCTCGCACACGCTCCAGATCAAAGGCTCGATCACCTGGAACACCTGCTCTTGCTGAGGGAACGACATCTCGAGGTCGATCTGGGTGAATTCCGGTTGCCGGTCGGCGCGCAAATCTTCATCGCGAAAACAGCGCACGATCTGGAAATATCGCTCGTACCCGCTTACCATCAGAAGCTGTTTGAAAATCTGCGGCGATTGCGGCAAAGCGTAAAAACTTCCCGGCTGCACACGGCTCGGGACCAGGTAATCGCGCGCACCCTCGGGAGTCGACCGTGTCATGAAGGGAGTTTCAATCTCCAGAAATCCCTGCGCGTACAGGGCCTGGCGTACCGCGAACGTGATTTTCGAGCGCATGATGATGTTCTGCTGCATGCGCGGGCGCCGTAAATCGAGATAGCGATATTTCAGGCGAATGTCTTCTTTTACGTCAACGTTATCTTCGAGCGGGAACGGGGGCGTGCGCGATTCGTTCAGAATCCAGAGCTTCTCTACTGCCATCTCAACTTCACCAGTTGAAATGCTCGCATTCACCGTCTCGGGACTGCGTAGCTCGACCACGCCTTCTGCAGCGATCACGAATTCGGAGCTCAACTCTTGCGCCCGTTTGTGAGCCTCTGGATTTTTGCTCTCGTCGAAAACGAGCTGCGTGATTCCGTCGCGATCGCGCAAATGAATAAATATCACTCCGCCAAAGTCACGCCGTCGATGAACCCAACCCATCAACAAGGCCGTGTTCCCCACGTCACCCGCTCGCAGCTCTCCACAACTATGAGTGCGGCGTAAATTGCCGAGGAAGTCCAGTCTCAGTTCAGCCATTGTGCGCGCTATCCGAATTTGCCGCTAGCGGCTCTTTGCTGAACTGTTCGACCAGCATCTCGCGTGTGAGCGTTTTCTGTTCGCCTGTTTCCATATTCTTCAGCCCGTAAGAACGCGTCACGATCTCGTTATCGCCGACGATGAGCGTGTAACGAGCCGACGCCTTGTTAGCCAGCTCCAACATCCGTTTCAGCTTGCGATCCGTTCCCACCTCCACCGAAATATCCATCTTCCTTAGCTCCTGAGCGAGAACGGCACAGTGCCGGAACGCGGCGGCGCCCATGGGAGCGACATACAGATCGAGCGGAGGCGGTTGCACCGTTTTGGCTTCTTCCACCGCCATCACCAGGCGATCCTCACCAATCGAGAAACCAATCCCCGGAGCCGCGGCTTTCGAACCGAGATCTTCCGCTAACCCGTCGTATCGCCCGCCCCCGAGAATCGCGTTCTGCGCGCCCAAAGCGCTGTGCGTAATCTCGAACGTCGTGCGGGCGTAGTAATCGAGTCCACGTACAAGGCGCGGCTTAACGGTGTAAGTAATTCCGAGATCGTCCAGAAACTCCCGAACTTGCCGGAAATGCTCGCGGTCGTCTTCATCCAAGTGGTCGAGAATGGAGGGCAACTGATCGATGATCGGCTGATCCTGGGGCACCTTGCAATCGAGCACGCGCAACGGATTGGCTTCGGCACGCCGCCGGCAGTCTTCGCACATGCGCGGCGCGACTTCTCTCAATTCCGCTCTCAATATTTCGTTGTACCTCTCGCGCGATTCCTTTGAACCGACAGAATTGATCGCCAAGTCAAAGTCGCCGATCCCGAGCTGTTCGAGGATCGCGACCGCTAATTCGATGATTTCAGCATCGATAGCGGGCGCATCGGACCCAATCGCTTCTGCCCCAATTTGATAGAACTGCCGGTAACGGCCTTTCTGCGGCCGCTCCCGCCGGAACATCGGACCTATGTAATACACTTTCTGCACGCCCGCCCGCTGATCGAGTCGATGCTCGATGTACGCGCGCAGAACGGATGCCGTGCTTTCCGGCCGTAACGTGAGAGAATTGCCGTCGCGGTCTTCAAACGTGTACATCTCTTTGCTCACGATATCGGTTTCTTCGCCTACGCTGCGCGAGAAGAGCGCCGTCTCTTCCAAAATCGGCGTGCGGATTTCGTGATAATTGAAGCGCCGAAAAATCAGCCGCGCCGCGGCGTCGACCTCATTCCATACTGCGCTCGACGGAGGCAGAATATCCCGCATGCCTTTGACGCTGTGAATCAATCCCGCTCTTCCTTGTAAATCGCCGTGAGCTGAATGTAGTTGTTGCAATTCCTGCGGAAGCGCTCTTGTTCCTCGGCTGTAACTTCGCGGCGCGCTTTAGCTGGAGTTCCCATGACCAGCATGTTCGGAAGCACTTGCATTCCTTCCGGCACAAGTGCACCTGCCGCAACCACCGCTCCCGTGCCGATCTTTGCTCCGTTCAGAACAATTGCGCCGATGCCGATCAGCGCGCCATCCTCTATTTCGCAGCCGTGCAAAACAACCGCATGACCGACCGTGACGCGATTCCCGATGAGACACGGGTGCGTGTAGCGTTCCACGTGTACCACCGTGTTGTCCTGAATGCTCGATTCGTCGCCGATACGAATGTAGTTCACGTCTCCACGAATGGATACATGGGGCCAGACACTCGACCGTTCGCCGATTACCACGTCACCAACTACCTGCGCGCTGGTATCAATGTAAGCGGAAGCCGCGATGCGGGGCACTACTCCCTGGTACGGTCTGATCATGAGAAGCGATGAAAATGCAGGTCGGCGCGGAGCCGAACTGCCGGCAGAAGGACCTGTCTCGAACTCTTCTTTCTAGTCATCGTAGCAGCATTCGCGCGTGTTTCTGGCCTCGCTTTTTCGCGCTAACATTCGCCGCTTAGAATGAAAGGCATGCTACGTGCCGCCCTGTGGGCGTTGTTGGCTGGCGCTCTCTGCGCCTCTGCTTCGTTGTGCGCGAAAGCCCCGTTCACTTTCGACGCCATGATGAAACTCGCTCGGATCGATGAGCCTCAATTGTCTCCCGACGGAAAGACCGTGGTCTTCACGGTTCAGACCATAGACCTGCCGAACAACGCCAGGCCGAAGCAGATCTATGCGGTTCCAATCGACGGCGGGAGCGCGCCACAACGCTTGACGAATGACGGGGATTCGAATGCGCGCCCGCGCTGGATGCCCGATTCCAAGCGCATTGTTTTCGTCTCGAACCGCAGTAATACTTCGCAGATCTGGTCCATGAACGCCGATGGAAGCGATTCCAAGCCCGTCACGAATATTCCTACGGGCGCCGATCGTGTGACCGTCTCGCCCGACGGCAAACTGATTTTATTCACCAGCGAGGTGTATCCCGAATGCGCGCCCGCCACGCCAGCGCCCGGCGTCGACTATGACGCGGCGTGCAATAACACGAATCTCACTCAAGAAAACGCGAGCAAACTGAAGGCGCGCGTTTTTACGTCGCTCCTTTACCGTCATTGGACGCAATACCAAGGCAGGCGCCGCCAGCACCTGCTCATTCAGTCGCTAGATGGCAGCGGCAAAATTCGCGATCTCACCCCGGGCAATCTCAGCGTTCCTCCGTTTTCGCTGGGCGGCCCCGAGCCTTACGTTTTCTCGCCCGATGGAACTCAGGTCACCTATGTCTCGAATACCGATCCCGATCTCGCCTCCAGCACCAATTCCGATCTCTTTACCGTACCGGTAGCCGGAGGGGAGGCCAAGCGCATCACCACCAATCCCGGCGCAGATGAGGGCCCGCTATACTCGCCCGACGGCAAATATCTTGCCTATCGCACCCAGACACGCGCCGGATATGAGAGCGATCAGTGGCGGCTTGCGGTGATAGATATGCAGAGCGGCAAAATGAACACTGTTGCGGACTCGCTCGATCGATGGGTCGAAGAGTACACCTGGGCGCGCGACTCAAAGCGCATTTTCTTTACAATCGACGATCACGGAGCGAACCCGTTGATGATGACTGCCGCTACCGGAGGACCCATCAGCACCATCGCGCACGGGCCGACTTCAGTGGGTGCAATGCAATTTACCGCCGACGGTCACACCATGGTCTACACAGAGCAGAGCGGGTCGAAGCCCGTCGAAATTTACAAAGCCACTTCGAAGGGCGGAACCGGTGTCCCTATTACTCATCTCAACGACGCTGTGCTGAATGCGTCTGAACTCACGCCGCTCGAGAGTATTTCCGTCGACGCCGAAGGAGCAAAGGTCGAGAGCTTTGTAGTGAAGCCGCCCGGTTTCAATGCGTCGACGAAGTACCCTGTGCTGTTCGCGATCCATGGCGGACCCGAGGGCGATTGGGGCGAGTCTTGGAGCTATCGCTGGAACGCGCAAGTGCTCGCGGCTGCCGGGTACGTGGTCGTTCTGCCAAATCCCCGTGGCTCCATCGGCTATGGACAATCTTTTACCGATGCTGTAAACGGCGCGTGGGGCGGCGTTCCTTACGACGACATCATGGCGACGGTTGATTATGTCAGTGCTCTCCCGTATGTCGACAAGGATCGAATGGTTGCGGCAGGCGCTTCCTACGGCGGCTACATGATTGATTGGATTCTTGGTCATACGGATCGCTTCAAAGCGCTCGTCACGCATGCGGGCGTATACGATTTGCGCAGCGAAGCCGGAACTACCGAGGAGCTATGGTTTGTGAAATGGGAATTCGCCGGGTTTCCCTGGGAAAATCAGGAGCTGTACGAAAAATGGTCGCCTAGCTCCTACGTCAAGAATTTCAAGACCCCTACTCTCGTCACGCAAGGAGAAATCGATTACCGCGTACCGATAGGCCAAAGCGAGCAGCTCTTCACCGCCTTACAGGAAATGAAAATTCCATCGAAGATGGTGCAGTTTCCCGATGAAGGGCACTGGCTTTTGAAGCCTCAGGACAGCCAATTCTGGTACACCACTGTGCTCGATTGGCTAGGCGAGTACACCAAAAGCACTTCGGCCGATAGCAGACCTGCGCCGAGCCACTAGCATAAAGCAAAGCTCAGCGGCTCGCCCATGATTCAGACCGCGCTTCGCCGGAGATCGCTCGTCGCGCTGATCAGTTCGCGGCTGGTGGCCTTCCTCGCCGTACTCGGCCCCGGTTTCGTCACGGCAAACGTCGATAACGACCCGGGCGGCATCCTCACCTATTCGCAGGCCGGCGCGCAGTTCGGATATCAGCTCCTTTGGACCTTAATCCCGACAACCGTCGCGCTGATTGTCGTGCAGGAAATGGCCGCGCGCATGGGGGCGGTCACCGGCAAAGGCCTCTCCGATCTCATTCGCGAAGAGTTCGGTTTACGCGCCACGTTCTTCACTATGCTGGTGCTCGGACTCGCGGATTTCGGCAACATCGTATCGGAGTTCGCAGGCCTTGCCTCCGGAATGGGGATTTTCGGAGTGAGCAAATACATCGTCGTGCCGATAGGCGCGGCGCTGGTCTGGACGCTCATTGTGCGCGGGCGCTATAAGCCCGTCGAACGCATCCTCATCCTTGCTTCGCTGATCTATTTCGCTTACCCGGTTTCTGCATTTCTGGCCAAACCCGATTGGGACTTAGCACTCAAACAAACATTCTTTCCAACCCTGAGCAGCGACCCCGCCTACCTCGTCATGATTGTCGGGCTGATCGGCACCACCATCACGCCCTGGATGCAGTTTTATTTGCAGGCTGCCGTTGTCGAAAAAGGTATCGATACCCGGCACTACGGTCTGTGCCGTCTGGATGTGATCACTGGTTGCATCGTCACGGACGTAATCGCATTCTTTATCGTGGTCGCTTGCGGCGCAACGATCTATCATTCCAATCATCCGCAAATTACCGATGTCGCTCAAGCCGCAACAGCGTTGATACCATTCGCGGGAAAATTTGCCTCGCTTCTCTTTGCCATCGGGCTTATCAACGCATCTCTTCTTTCGGCAGCTATCCTTCCGCTTGCCACTTCTTACAACATCTGCGAGGGTCTTGGCTTTGAATCCGGCGTCGACAAACGTTTTTCCGAAGCGCCCATTTTTTACTGGCTATACACGCTGCTGATCGGCGGAGGCTCGGCAGTCGTCCTCATCCCTCACCTTCCACTGCTCAAAATCATCATCTACTCGCAGGTATTAAACGGAATATTGCTGCCGTTCCTGCTTGTCTACATGCTGCTGCTGATCAATCGGCCGCGTTTGATGGGAGATTTCAGAAACAAGCCTTGGCAGAACTGGATTGCATGGAGTACCGCAATTGTGATGATCGCCCTTACTGTGGGGCTGATTTATACCAGCATTGCCGCATGAAGCACCCGTAGGTTTGCTGGTCCGAATGCTACGATCAGGACGAGCCCGTCTCGCCTCGGAGGGCTTTAAAACAATGGGTTCATCGCCACTTTCAGCGCCTCCCATTGACCGGCCCATGGGTGATCGGCCGATAAGTGATCGGCCTCAAAGCCTCACGCTGCCCTTTGAGCCCTTGCCGCAATTTCGGCAAAGCGCGCTCGAAGAATCTCCCGAGCGCGCCGACAATCGCGGTAAACGCATCGGAATTTTCATCGTTGCGTATAACGCCCTGACGACTTTGAGCAAGGTGCTCAAGCGCATCACACCCGACGTGTGGCGGAATGTCGAGCAAGTTGTCGTTTTTGACGATGCGAGCCAGGACGAGACCTACGAACTCGCGGTCGGCATTCAGGCGATGGTCAATGTTCCCAAGCTGCGCGTGCTGAAGCATTCAAAAAATCTCGGATATGGCGGCAATCAGAAGGCCGGATATCGTTACTTCATCGAGCAAGGCTTCGACGTTGTCGTTCTGCTCCACGGCGACGGCCAGTATGCCCCCGAACTGCTGTCGCACATGTACGCGCCGCTCGTTCGCGGAGAAGCCGATGCGGTGTTCGGCTCGCGCATGATGAAGGATTTCGGCGGGCCGCTCAAAGGCGGCATGCCGCTGTACAAATACGCGGGCAACCGCGTCTTGACCGCTTTTGAAAATCTCGCGCTCGGCCTCCATCTCACCGAATTCCATAGCGGCTATCGAGCTTATAATCTGCACGCGCTCTCGCACATCAAGCTCGACAACATGACGGACGATTTCCACTTCGACACGGAAATCATCATCAAACTGCATCACCAGAATTTCCGTATTCTCGAAGTCCCCATCCCGACCTTCTATGGCGACGAGATCTGCTATGTCAATGGGCTTAAATACGCGAAGGCCATTTTAAGAGCGGTCGTTCGCTACACGGAAACTTCGCGTGCAGTGCGCTCCTATCCCGAGTACGAAGAGTACTTCGTCCCCTACGCGATCAAGAGAAGCCTGTACTCTGGGCATTACTATGCGGCGCGCCTGATCGGAACAGATCAGCGTGTGCTTGAAATCGGATGCGGTGCTGGTAAGTTCGGTTCAGAACTGGTGCGTGCGGGCAATCGTGTAGTTGGCGTCGATGTCAAGCCAAACGTCCCGCTCGAAGCGGGATACGAGAACGTTCTCGGAGCCAATCTGGAGAACGGTTTGGCCGAAAGCCTCGCGAACTCGGGTCAGCAGTTCGATCGCATTCTCCTGCTCGATGTGCTTGAGCATCTCCGCGACCCCAGTAAGCTTCTGCGCGATTGTAGAACTCTGCTCGCGCAGCGCGGCAAATTGATCGTTTCGGTTCCCAATGCCGTCAATCTCACAGTCCGTTTGATGGTGCTGTTCGGGCAGTTCCGCTACAGCGATCGCGGCATCCTCGATTGGTCTCACCTGCGTTTCTTCACGGCCAAGAGCATTCGGGCTCTGCTCGAGGACCACGGATACCGCGTGAGCGGCCGCCGCTATACGGTTGTCCCCATCGAGCGCGTCATCCCGATGCGCCCCGACAATCGCCTCCTTCGGATCGCCAATCGGCTCTTGCTGGGACTGACGGCGGTTGCTCCCGGGCTGTTCGCTTACGAAATCCTGCTCACCGCAGAGCGCTAAAGACTTCTGCCTAGACGGTTGCCGCGTTCTGTGATTCTGTTTGCCGTGGAGGCGGAAGTAGTAGCGGATCCTGTGGCATGATGATCCAGCAAACGAAGTAGATAATCACACCAACGCCGGGCGGCCAAAAGATAAGCAGCGCCATCGCGATACGGACCAGGAACACGTCGAGTCCAAAATAGCGTGCGATGCCGGAGCACACTCCGGCAACCTTCTTGTCTTCGCGCGGCCTGCTTAGAGCTCGTCCAGGCTTGCCGGTCGCGGACGTGAACCCGCTGTTGATCGTCGCAGCCCCACACTGCTGGCAAAAACGTGAAGTATCCGGTATTTCAATCCCGCAAGATCTGCAATACATGGCTGTCTCCTATTATGGCTACGCTCGAATCCGCCCAAAAGTTCCCGCCTCTGCTTCTGAGCCAGCCGACTACATTGCCCTAGCCGGCACCGCTCTGCGAGACTCGGTACTCGCCTTATCTATCGCAAGCGCCCGCGCCTTCGCGAGATCCACCTTGCCCGTACCGAGTATCGGAATCGCATCCACCAGGTACAAATTCTCGCGTTTCGGAATCCAGAGCTGCGGAAGATCGGCAGCGTTCAGGCGTTCGATGATCTGAGGCGGTGTGATGTCAGCAGATGTGTACAGCATGATGAGACGTTCCCCTCGCCGCTCGTCTGCGACCCCGGTCACGAAAGACGAGCCGCCAAGCAGATCGCTTACTGCATCTTCGATCTTCAGATGCGGCACCATCTCACCGCCGATTTTGCTGAACCGCGCGAGGCGATCCGTAATGTACAGGAATCCGTCTTCATCCACATAGGCAAGATCGCCCGTAACATAAAATCCGTCGTGCAATGCATCCGCCGTCTTGTCCGGTGCCCCGAAATAGCCCGGCATCCGGCTGGGGCTTTTCACCAGCAGCATTCCCTGTACTCCAGGCGGCAGCGGTTCCCGCGTGTCGGGATCGACGATTCGCACCGACACCCCCGGCAGCGGACGTCCGACGCTCCCACTTCGAGTACCCTCTTGCCCGCTGCCATTTGCATTCTCCGGAGTGTTGACTGCTGCGCATGGTCCCAACTCCGTAGCGCCGTATCCGGCCAGCAGCCCCACCCCAAATTTTGCCTTGAACTCTTCAGCGATCGATTCGCGCAACTTTTCGGCGCCCACCAGAATGTAGCGCAGCGTGGAGAACTGTTCACCAGTGCATTTTCTTATGTACTGAGCGCAAAATGTGGGCGTCGACAGAAAAAATGTGGCGCGATGCTTCTGCGCGAGGTCGCCGATTGCCTTTGCCTCTGTGGGATTTGGATGAAAAGCCGCCCGGATCTGCTCCACAACCGGAAACCATAGCGCGAACGTATACCCAAACGAGTGGAATAGCGGCAGAACTCCCAGCATGCAGTGATCGCCGTCCATCGGAAACACGGCAGCAGCGGATTCGATATTCGAAATCACGTTCCAGTGCGTTAATTCGATGCCTTTCGGAACGCCGGTACTGCCGCTTGAGAACAGCACGCTCGCGACATCGTCGGGCTCGACATTTCCAGCGAGCGCGCGCGCAGGCGCAAACCTTGCTGTAATCAGCGCGCGAATCTTAGCCGACCGGCTGAACCGCGGCAGCAGATCTTCCAAATAGACCATCTCTGGCCATTCGGGCAAATTCGCCTTTTCAAGGAAGACTCGCGAAGTGATTACAGTCTTGATGCCGCACTGCTCGATCGCTGACCGGCAATTCTGCTCTCCTGAGGTGAAATTGAGATTCACTGCCGCTCTTCCGGCCAGGGTCACGCCGAAGTTCGCCACCGCTCCGCCTACAGAAGCGGGAAGCAGAAGCCCGACGTGTGCTTCGGCCGGGTGTTCCCTGTTTAACCAATTCCGTACCAGGACGGCCGCTGTCAGCGCATTTCCATACTTCAGCTCGTTCTTTGTGGAATCGGCAATCGCGGGGCGAAACCAGTTGCTCCTTGCGGCACGAACCAGCCGCTGCGCCAGCGTGTCTTCCCGAGTTCTCCGCAATTCGACCGCTTCGCTGCCCAGCTCTATTACTCGCTCGCGAAGATGGGCAGCCGAAATCGGCCCATGCAAAGGAGGGCCAATCATCACCGTCACGCGCCGTCGCCACGCGCGCATCCAATCGTGCAAAGTTCGCTTGCCCGTCGCGCTCAGCGGATGCTTCCAAAGCCCATCCACATAGACCGGAATGATCGGCGTCTCGGGAGAATGCTCCATCAACCGCTCCACTCCGTGTTGAAACGCCTGCACGTGCCCCGTGCGAGTGAGTTCGCCCTCCGGAAAGATGCAGACCAGTTCGCCTTGTTTCAGTTCATCGGCATCATCGAAACACGGCTTGCCCATCAGAAACCGCACAAACCGCTGCGTCGCATGACCAATCAAAACGGAATCGATGTCCGAGACGTGATTCGAAACCAGAAGCGCACCGCCGTGCGCCGGAATGTTCTCTGCGCCAACAATGCGAAGGCGGAACAACGCGCGGCTTGCACCAAACGCCACCATCCGCACCGAATTGCCCGGCAGGATAGAAACCACGTAAACCGTGGCCAGCATCGTGAATGCGCCGAGCGCTCCCACTATGTACGCGGCCGGCCAGTGCAATAGATCGTGGAGCAGCCACAGCAGACCCGAAGCAAGAATGACGCCGAGCATATTCACAAAATTATTTGTAGCGAGCATGCGGCCCTTTTCCTGCGTGTCCGCCCGCTCCTGCAAAAATGCGTTAAGAGGCACAAAGAACAGGCCCCCGGAAAAGCCGATTGCCAGAAGCCAGGCCGCATCCCATGCATAGGAGTGCGTCACGCTCAACACAATCGAAAACAACCCGAGCAAAAGCGAACCAAGCGGCACAAGCCCGAGCTCGATGTGATGACGCGAGATCCAGCCGGCAGCAATGCTCCCCAATCCAATCCCTAACGCAAGCGCGGTTACAAGTAATCCGGTCCGCATCTCGCTTAAATGCAAAGCTTCGTTGGCCATCACCAGGACGGCCATCTGGAACAGCCCGCCGACAAACCAGAAGTACGACAGTCCAATGATGGTCAATGCGAGCGCGCGGCTCTCCCGCAAGCGCCGGTACCCGATCCAGATCTCATAGAACGGGTTTGAGTGGAAAGCTTCCGCAGATCCCGACGCCGGGACTCGCGAAATACCCAAACTGCACAACGAGCCCACCACGGCAATCGCGAGCAGCGTGCCTCCCAATCTCCAGGGGTTGTTCTTCCACAGGGCAATGAGAAAGCTGCCGAAGCTGGTGCCCAGCACAATCGCAGCCAGCGTTGAAAACTCCACTAACCCGTTCGCCGCGGTCAGTTCCGCCTCGCCCATCATCTCGGGCAGAATTCCGTACTTGGCGGGACTGAAAAAGTTCGCTTGCGTCGCAAGCAGGAACAGCACGCCGAGCAGTAGCTCGATGCGGTTCATCAGCAGCGCGCTCAAGCCCAGCACCATAGTCACGATCTCGAGCGCCTTCGTAACTTGTAGCACTCGCGTTTTGCTGAAACGATCCGCGATCTGACCCGCCCATCCGGCAAACAGCAGGTAAGGAAGTACGAATACGGCTCCCGCGATCGCCAGATATCGCGCGCCCAGCTGCCGGTTGGCAGCAATCGCCACCGCCAGCATGGAAACCATCATCTTGTAAACGTTGTCGTTGAACGCACCTAGGAATTGAGTCCAGAGGAACGCTTCAAAACCGCCGTTTCCGAGGAGTCGTCTGTAGTTGCCTGAGGAATGCGTGCTTTCCATGGGCTGTGTCAGCGCATGCCGGGGTTCAATTTGGCATTACTACTGTATCCCGCTGATGGGGAGGCCGCAATGAAAACGCGGGGCTAGCCTGCTCTCACGGCCCGATGAGACTAGAGCGGACGCGCTGAGCCGGCGCGGTCTATTGCTCTACTGCGTCCGGTGTATCGGCGCCGATCTCTTCCGTTTCGAAGATGCTCGGCTTCGGTAAACGGATGCGGCGATACTCACCGTAAAGACCTGCCGCTGGGTCCAGAAAGACGCGTTGGAAGGAACCGTCGAGCGAAGCAGCAAAGGAGCGGATCATTTCCGGGTTCGCCATCCAGGGACAGATCTGATAAACCCGGCCCGCTGGCAGTTTCCCGCTGACGATGTCACTGCAAAGCTTCTTTTCCGCTTCATCCGCGGAGTATGCGTAAAGCGACAACTCGCGGGTCACCGGTTCCACGATCGTACCCGGAATCGTCGCGCCGTTTTTTTCTCGGTCCTCGTAGGTCCGAATCATGTATCTGTGGCTCATGTCGGGTTTGCGCTTACCTAGCCCTTTAACTACATATCGGCTGCAAACGCCAACATCTATATACCGGTAGGTCGTAAGTGGTTCCGGGACCCGAAACCGTGCGCCGTTTCGAAAGCCGCCTATCGAAACTCTTCTTGCAAGTGATCTAAAGCGGCGCTTCCCGGACACAACTTCTCATACGGCATCCGCGCCAGCGGAGTCTCCGACGTGTTGTTCATTTCGTGAAGATCGCCCGTAGTCTCGTCAATGAAGAGCAAGCCAGTCACAATCTCGCCCTTACTCTGCTGCTCCAGCAGATAGGTCATTACCCGCTTCCGATCGGTCGGATCGTAGCCCTCCGGCACAGCTCGGAAACGCAAAATGCTGCCGTCGTGCATCGTGATCGCGGTCACGCCGCTCTGGCTGATCGTTGCAAGAATTTCAGTCGCCGGAGGAACGAAGTCCGCTTCGACTGCCTTCACCGCATGCTTGCGCGTGTGCAGATAACTCTTCGTCGATCCGGAGTGATCGTTGAAGGTAACGCACGGCGAGATCACATCGATCAGCGCCAACCCGCGGTGCAGCAGCGCCGCCTTCAGAATCGGCACAAGCTGCTCTTTGTCGCCGGAGAAACCGCGCGCCACGAATGTCGCTCCAATACTGAGCGCCAACATCGCCGGGTCGATGGGCAACATCTGGTTCGGTTCGCCGCGTTTGCTCTTCGACCCCACATCTGCTGAAGCGGAGAACTGCCCCTTCGTCAGTCCATACACGCCGTTATTCTCGATGATGTACAGCATCCGCACGTTGCGCCGGATGGCGTGGCACATGTGCCCTATGCCGATCGAAAGCGAATCTCCATCGCCCGAAACACCGATGTAAGTTATTTCCCGGTTCGCTGCCACTGCACCGGTCGTGATTGCCGGCATCCGCCCATGCGCGGAGTTGAACCCGTGCGCCCCGTTCACAAAGTAAGCCGGCGTTTTCGAGGAACATCCGATCCCGCTCATCTTCGCGAGCATGTGAGGAGGCATCGACACTTCCCACAACGCGCGAACAATCGCGGCTGTTATTGAGTCGTGCCCGCAGCCCGCGCACAACGTCGACATCGATCCTTCGTAGTCGCGAACGGTTAGCCCCAACTCGTTGCGCTGCAAGCTCGGATGCTGCGCGACGGGCTTAACTATGGACGGCACTATGCACCTCCAGTTGACTCTTGATTCCGTCGAGCACGTGCCGCGCGCTGAGCGGAAACCCGCCATACACCAGCACCGAACGCAAGCGGTCCTTCGGCACGCACGTCTCGAGCGTCAAGAGCGATCGCAACTGCGCATCTCGATTCTGCTCCACAATAAAGCAAAACTCGTGGTCGTACAGAAAGTCCTCAACACTTTGATGGAAGGGAAAGCCGCGAATCCGCAGGTAGTCCGCGGGAATGCTCTCTTGGGCCAGCACATCCAAAGCTTCCCGCACAGCCGGATCGCAGCCTCCAATCGTGATCACTCCGAATCGTGCCCCGGCGCGGTTGTGAATCTCCGGCAATGGAACAAAATTCGCCGCTGCCTTGTGCTTTCGCGCCAGGCGGTCCACCACTTCCTGGTACTCCTTGGGGATTTCGGTGTATCCGCCGAATTTGTTATGCCCGGAGCCGCGCGTCACGTACGCGCCATTCGGGTGAACGCCCGGTACCGTACGCGGCGGCACGTGATTCTCGTCTTCACCCGTGTAGCGATAAAACTTCGGCAGGTCTCGAAGATCTTCTTCCGACAACACACGCCCGCGGTCCGGCCGATAGGAGTCGTCCCACGTCAGACGCCGCACCACCCAGTCATTCATTCCGATGTCCAGATCGGAAAGCATGATCACCGGAGTCTGGAAGCGCTCGGCAAGATCGAAACACTGCGGCGCAAAATCGAAGCACTCGGCCGGATTGGAGGGAAACAACAGAATGTGCTTTGTGTCGCCATGCGAAGCGTAGGCGCATTCGATCAAATCGCCTTGTTGCGTGCGCGTCGGCATTCCTGTCGAGGGCCCCACTCGCTGCACATCGATGACCACCGCTGGTATCTCCGAATAGTAGGCCAAGCCGAGCAGTTCGTTCATCAGCGAAATTCCAGGTCCCGCCGTCGAAGTAAATGCGCGAGCGCCGTTCCAACAAGCGCCGATCACCATGCCGATGGCGGCCAGCTCGTCTTCGGCTTGCAGGATGCAGAAATTGTTGCGGCCGGTCTCTGGGTCGCGCCGATATTTATCGCAGAACTGGCGGAAGGCGTCCATCACTGACGTGGCAGGCGTAATCGGATACCATGCGGCGACTGTCGCACCCGCATACAAGCACCCGAGAGCGGTCGCCGTGTTCCCGTCGATCAGAATTTTGTCCGCGTTGGCGTCCATCTGCTCCAGATGAAACGGAAGCGGACAATCGAAATGCGCCTTCGCATAGTCGTAGCCGATATGCAATGCTTGCCGGTTCGATTCCTGGAGAGCCTTTTTCCCGGCGAACGTCTCTTTCAGCAGCTCCTCGACAATCTGCATGTCAATGTTGATGATGGCCACCAGCGAACCCGCATAAGCGATGTTCTTCATCAGAATGCGTTGCCGCGGATCGCCGAAATGCTCATTACACATCTGCGCCAGCGGAACCGGCAGGAAATGGACATCTTCGCGGTATAGCGAGCGCTCGAGCGGCCAGCTGGAATCGTACAGCACATATCCGCCCGCCCGTACCTCTTGAATATCGCGCTGATACGTCTGCGCATTCATCGCGATCATCAAGTCGTAGCTGAGCGCGCGAGCCGTGTAGCCGTCTTTATTGACCCGAATCTCGTACCAGGTCGGCAATCCCTGAATGTTCGATGGAAACAGATTTTTTCCGGAAACCGGGATGCCCATGCGGAAGATAGCCTGCATCAGGAGGCCGTTAGCGCTGGCCGATCCCGTTCCGTTTACGTTGGCAAGCTTAAGAGCGAAATCGTTTATGCCGGTACGGAACTGCTGCTGCATGCCCTTGTGCCCGCGTATGGAATTAACAGCTCAAACTTCTGCATGTCCCATGCCGCCGTAGGACAGCGTTCGGCGCACAGGCCGCAGTGAACGCAAACATCCTCATCCTTCGCCATGATTCGCCCGGTCTGCGGAAGCGCTTCGGACACATACAGCGCCTGGTCCAAATTCAAAGCCGGTGCGGAGAGTCGCGTTCGCAGCTCCAGCTCTTCGCCGTTGCGCGTGATCGTCAGGCACTGCACCGGGCAAACATCAATGCAGGCGTCGCATTCGATGCAGCGCGGCGCGACGAAGGCCGTCTCGATGTCGCAGTTCAGACAACGCTCCACTTCACGCGCCGTCTGTTCCGCCGTAAATCCCAGTTCCACCTCGACGTTCAATCTCTCGAAGCGCTCGACCAGATCCACGTGCTGCATTTTCTGGCGCATCACCGGATTGTAGTCGTTGTGGTAACTCCACTCGCTGATCCCCATCTTTTGGCTGACCAGGTTTTTGCCGAATGGCGGCCGGTCCGTCACCGGAGCGCTCTCGCAGTAGTTGTGAATCGAGATAGCCGCTTGATGCGCGTGCTCTACGGCCCAAATGATGTTCTTCGGACCAAACGCCGCGTCGCCGCCGAAAAAGACTTGGCGGTGTGACGACTGCATGGTCACTTCATCGACCACCGGCATGTCCCATTTCCCGAACTCAATGCCGATGTCGCGCTCAATCCACGGAAACGCGTTCTCCTGGCCGATCGCGAGAATCACATCGTCGGCCGGCAGGAAAATTTCATCGATCGTCCGCGACCGTTTCGCTTCCGGATCCCATTCAAGGCGCTCGAATAACATTCCCTTCAATTGCCCGTTCTCAATCACAAAGCTCTTCGGCGCGTGATTGATGACGATGTCAACGCCTTCCTCTTCGGCATCTTCCAGTTCCCAGTCGGAGGCCTTGAAAAACCCGCGTGGCCGTCGCGCCATCACCTTGATGTCTTTGCCGCCCAGGCGCCGCGACGACCGGCAGCAATCCATGGCCGTGTTTCCTACTCCGATGATCAGGACCCGTTCGCCAATTGAATCGATGTGCCCAAACGCCACCGATTCCAACCAATCGATCCCGATATGAATGCGCTCCGTGTCGTGCCGTCCAGGAATTTCCAGGTCCTTGCCTCGGGGCGCGCCGCTACCCACGAAGATCGCATCGTAGCCCTGATTCAGCAGCGCCCTCATGCTGTCAATGGGCGTGTTGTAACGAATATCGACGCCCATATTCAAGATGAGATCGATTTCTTCGGTAAGCACCTGCTCCGGCAAGCGGAAGGCCGGAATGTTCGAGCGCATCAGCCCACCCGGCTTACCCTGCTTCTCGAAAATCGTCACCTCGTAACCCTGCGGCATCAGATCGTTGGCGACCGTAAGAGAAGCCGGTCCGGCGCCAACGCACGCGATCCGTTTGCCGTTTTTCTTTTGTGGAATGACGGGAAGCAGGTGCGCGATCTCGCCGCGCAGATCCGCAGCGACACGTTTTAGCCGGCAGATCGCAACGGGCTTGCCGTCTACACGCCTGCGCCTGCAAGCGGGCTCGCATGGACGATCGCAGGTGCGCCCCAGAATCGCCGGGAACACGTTTGACTCCCGGTTGAGCATGTACGCATCGGTGTACTTGCCTTGCGCAATCAGCCGAATATATTCAGGAACGTTAGTATGCGCCGGGCACGCCCACTGGCAATCCACCACCTTATGGAAATAATTCGGGTTTTGAACGTCAGTCGGTTGCACGCACGCTCATGGGCCAGCTACTTGAGTGCCAAGCTCTATCGCGGTCTACATTATACCCTTTGAGAAACGTAACCCACAGTTGCCACTTTTCGTCGCCTGAAATAATAGTCGAATGAGCGCACGAAGTATTTCTTGTTGGTTGTGCGCCTTGAAAATTAAACGGAGGCTGTTTGCCAACCACAGTTGGAGTTCCTCGCGAGACGTTCCCCGGAGAGCGTCGCGTTGCGATCACACCTCGCCATTGTGACGCGCTGCGCAAGGCGGGAGTAGAGATAATTCTCGAACATTCTGCGGGCGCTGAAGCTGGATTCCCCGACGAAGTATTTTCGGCTCGCGGCGTGCGATTCGCCAGTCGGGCCGACGTTTTCCGCGAAGCGGACGTCATTGCCCAAGTGCGCTGCTTCGGCGCAAACCCCGACGCCGGCCGCTCCGATCTCGAGTTGCTTCGACCTGGCCAGGCGCTGGTTGGATTCGGCGAGCCGCTCACCGCGCTGAAAGAAGGTTCCGATCTGGCCGAAACCGGTGTCTCGTTTTTCGCCCTGGAACTGATCCCGCGTATTACGCGCTCGCAAAGCATGGACGCTCTGTCCTCCATGGCGACCATCGCCGGATATCACGCCGTCTTGCTCGCCGCGACCCATCTTCCGAAGATGTTCCCCATGTTGATGACCGCAGCAGGCACCATCACCCCCGCGAAAGTTTTCGTCTTGGGCGCGGGCGTTGCCGGTCTTCAAGCCATCGCGATGGCGCGCCGCATGGGTGCGGTCGTTTGCGCGTACGACGTTCGCCCTGCCGTCAAGGAACAAGTCGAGAGTGTCGGCGCAAAATTCATCGTTCTGAATGTCGATTCGCAGAGCTCCGAAGATAAAGGCGGATATGCGAAGGCCATGGACGAAGCCTTTTACCGGCGCCAGCGCGAATTGATGACCGAGGTGCTTCGTGAACAGGACGTGGTCATCACCACCGCTGCAGTGCCGGGTAAAAAATCGCCCATCCTGATTACGGAGGAAATGGTTGGCGCTATGTGTAGTGGCTCCGTCATCGTCGATATCGCCGCCGAAAGAGGAGGGAACTGCGAAGTCACCCGCCCCGGTGAAACGGTCGTTCACAAGAACGTCTCTGTACTCGGGCCAGTGAATCTGCCGTCAGCTGTGCCCTACCATGCCAGCCAAATGCTTTCTTCGAACATCGCCGCCTTTTTGAAACTTCTTGTATCGAATGGAGCTTTAGCTGTGAATCTGGATGACGAAATTATTCGTGAAACTCTGGTGACCCACGAAGGACGAATCGTTCATCCTCGCATTGCGGAATCTGCGGCTTCCTGGCAAGCGGCCTCTCATACTGGCTCCGCTCCCGATGCGCAATTTGACAGCCGCCTCGAAACCCTAAGGAGACAATAGTGCCCCCCGATTTCATCTCAAATCTTTATGTGTTTATCCTGGGCGGGTTCGTCGGGATCGAACTCATCAAGCGCGTATCGCCCCTTTTGCATACGCCTCTAATGTCGCTGACCAACGCCCTCGATGCCATCGTAGTCGTGGCGGCCATTATCATCGCCGGAACTTATAGGACGCCTCTGGCGATCACGCTCGGAGCGATCGCGGTGGCCGCTTCCTTCAGCAACATGGTGGGCGGATTTTTCATCACCGACCGCATGCTCCGCATGTTCAAGTCCGGCGGCTCGAAAAAATCATGACCGCGCCCGCCCTTCAGCAGTACCTCGACTTCGCCTACATCACTGCCGCGGTCCTCTTCATCCTGGCCATCAAGTGGCTGAGTTCGCCCAAGAGCGCCCGTCGAGGCGTGCTGGCCGGCGAAATCGGCGCCGCTCTGGCCGTGGCGGCCACGCTCTCGAACCCGGAATTGATCCAATACAAGTGGATCGTCATCGCGCTGATTGTCGGCGCTGCCGTTGGCATCCCGCTCGGCATGGTCAAGATCACCGCCGTGCCGCAGCGGACAGCCCTCAGCCACTCCTTCGGCGCGCTGTCGGCCGCCATGATCGGCATCGCGGAATACTACGTGGCGGTTCCGCGCGTAAGCCGCTTTGAGATGGCGGAGATCGCTTTGGAAGTGATCATCGGCTCGCTTACCTTCACCGGCAGCTTGATCGCCGCCGGCAAGTTGCAGGAAATCCTGCCGCAGCGCCCCATCGTCTACAAAGGGCAAAATATCCTCAGCCTTTCCGTGCTCGGTGCCGCCCTGGCGCTGGCCATCGCGCTGGTGGTCTATCCCGCCCATGCGTTCCTGTTCCCCATCATGATCGTCGTGGCGCTGTTCTTTGGTGTGCTCCTGGTCACCCCCATCGGTGGCGCCGACATGCCGACAGTGATTTCGCTGCTAAACTCCTACGCCGGGTTTTCAGCGGCCCTCTTGGGATTCGTTCTCAACAGCAAGGTGCTGATCATCGCCGGCGCTCTCGACGGTTCCTCGGGCTTCATTCTTTCGGTCATCATGTGCCGCGCCATGAATCGCTCCTTCACCAATGTGCTCTTTGGCGCGTTCGGCACCATCCAACCCAGCGCCAAGCAAACTACCGCGCGGCCGGTCCGCTCCGCTTCGCCCGAAGAAGCTGCCGAACTTTTGGACGCCGCGCGCACCGTCACCATCATTCCCGGTTATGGCATGGCGGTCGCACAGGCCCAGCACAAACTTCGCGAAATGTATGACGTACTCACACGGCACGGCGTCGACGTGAAGTTCGCCATCCATCCTGTGGCCGGACGAATGCCCGGGCACATGAACGTGCTGCTCGCGGAAGCCGACGTTCCCTACGACCGGCTCTTTGAAATGGACGACATCAATCCGGAATTCCCGAGGACCGATGTGGCCTTGGTCATCGGCGCCAACGACGTCGTCAACCCCGCCGCGAAAACCGATAAGACCAGTCCCATCGCGGGCATGCCAATTCTCAACGCCTACGACGCCCGCACCGTCATGGTCATCAAGCGCAGTATGAGCCCGGGCTTCGCGGGCATCGACAACGACCTTTATTACATGGACAAAACTCTCATGCTCTTCGGCGACGCCAAGGCCTTCGTCTCGAGCATCGTGAAAGAGCTCAACGCCGCTGTCGGCGCAACACGCTGAGCGCCCGGCGCGCGATTAGTATCCGTGCCGGAATAGTGCCTCGAGCGACTGCCAGGCCACTATCAGCACGCTCCAGAAAGCGGTACACTGGCCTGCATCTAGCCTCCGGTCGTCCAAGGAGAAAACGCCATGAGTGCAGCAGCAACTCCCGCCGTCGCGCGATTGTCCGAGGAAGGAAAGCACTACTGGGAAGATCTCGTCCACGAATGCAGGCGCCAGGCTCAGGCCATCAACCGGCTCGTCTCCGAGCACGGCTTCGGCGCTGCCGATTTCGTGGACTGCCGTCCCGGCGCGGACTTACATTTGGTGAAGCTGCAATATCCCTCGACCAGCGTCAAGGTGAGCATCACCTACTGCTCGTGGGGACCCATGATCGATGCAATCGTCACCGGCTTTGAAGACGAAGACCTGCAGTTCTGTCCCGAAGAATTGACCATCCCGGTCGCCCGTGACTTGGACGGCAGAGTAGTCGCCATTTTCGAAGAAGGGCGAAGCTTCTCACCATGCGAGCTCGCAACCTTCTTTATGCAAAATTTCCGGCGCTGTTTTCCGGGCCTGTCGCTGCCCTGCGAAGAACTCGTTTAGGTAGGTCCTTCAGCAACACCCACAATGCGAGCCGCGCCAGGCAGCCTTTCCTTCTATGAGCAATAGCGGTACAGCGATCAGCGCCGCGAGCGAATCGAACCAGGCAATATCGAAAAGCGCGTTTACCGCCACGCCCGCAAGCGTGATCGCAGCCAGGTATGCGCAAGTAGCCGATTGAACAGCATCGGCCCTCAGCGCAGGATTTTCGCTGCGAATGGCCTCGCGATTCTTCAGCCGCGCCAAAACCGGCATGGCAATAACGGCTGCAATGGTGATACCGAGTCCAAGCCGGGTCTTCTCAGGATGTGCGTGAAACGTCAACGCCAGACCGGCGGTCGCCGCCACAACCAGCGCCAGAGCAAAAAGCAGCAATCCCGCTATACGATGAGCACCCTCTCGCGGAATAGGAAACCGCGAAAGAAACTGCCACAAAACCACGGTAGCTGAAAACAGTTCGATCAAGCTATCGGACCCGAACGCGAGCATTGCCGGACTGCGCGCCACAGCAGCCGCGTACAGAGACAGTCCACATTCGACCAGCATCCATGCCAGCGTGATTCCCTGAAGCCAGACAACCATGGTGGATGCTCGTAGAGGAATAGATCGAGTGGCATTTACGGCCGAATGCCTCGATTCGATCTGGATAAGCTCAACCATAAACTTCGCCTCTCGTCAGGCGGATTATAGCGGGTTACCTCCAACCCTGTCCCCGCATAGGCGAGCGGGCCAAAAAATTCAGTCAGCGGGCCGCCGCCACGCGCAAATGGACTTGAAGAAAATGTCTTGATTGTCTACAGGAATAAATTTATATTTTTTCTTGAGTTATGAACTGGCTTTGGCTTCGGATCAGACAAGCGTTTAATGTCAACAGTAACGTCACTTCATTATCAGAACCCGACGTCGTCCTTGGCCTGCTGCAAACGTTGCGAGCCTGCGATACAGTCACTCCTCCCCCCGGTTTTTATGACCGGGTTCAAACTCGGATTGAACAGATTGAGCAGCAATCGATTTGGATTCCGGTTATCTACTCTCGCGTCACGGTGCGTCTTGCCATCGCGTGCTTCTGTTTTTCGTTGGCTCTCTTCGGCTATGTGTTTGGCACCGAAGGGAACGCAAACAGCCAGGAATACACCATGAGTGCGAAAGAATCTGATTGGATCTTCAGCGCGAGAGGCATACAGCAGCAACGTGACGCCGTATTGATGGAAATAAAGACCCACCTGAAGCGAAATCAAACGGTCTACAGAGTGTCAGTTCATCGGTTGTGGCAAAGGTCGAACTCAATCGAGAGATAGTGCATAAACATCGGAATCGAGTGGCATAGATCGCCGCGAAACGGCCTTATCGCTACTTGGTTGTGCGCTCAGGTATCTCCAGCGGCGACTTTTCCGCATCGTCCCAGCCGTGCGCCACAAAGACACCGATTGGATAAAGGACAAAGTAAAGAAGAAGGAACCCTGCGACAATCCAAAATCCAACCCAGCGGTGCTGACGTTCTGTTCTGCGCCGTCTCAGTTCCTTACATGTTGGTCGGACCCGCGCCGAATTACCGGAAGCCGAACGTATCAAGCGTCGCCTCTCTGCTATTAACGCCCAGAGTGGATGAATTCAACGCCCAGCACCAGCGGTTAACGACGAGTGATCTTTGGAAAGCAATCAACGGCCAAATTGCAGAAATCTACGGCCAAAGCGATCCGTTCTGGACCGGCTTGTGGCCGTTCACCTGTTCGGTTCCAGCATGATGGGGCGGAGGCCTTCGTTCCACCCATCGTGAAATCTGAAGTATCGTGAGGTAGAACAGCTAAACCGTGCTCGTACACGCCAATTTGCGCGACCCAATCCTAATCAACACCGTCGGACATACTGCCGGTGTGCTGCTATTCGGCCTCATTGTCTTCCTATTGATCCGGGCTGGGCGTATCCATGGAATGCGACAGACAAGACTCTCGTTACTCGCCGCGCTGCTGGCATTGGGCTGGAATGTAGGTTCGCTCGTCGCTCTCGCCTCACCTGATCCAGGCTCCCTCCTGATCGGCGTCGTAGTGACAGGAAATTTTTCTGTGCTGAGCCTGCTTCCAGCGGTTCTCTTTCACGTCACACTACAACGACAACAGCGCTTCATCGTTGCGGCTGGCTATCTCGTCAGTGGAATTGCAGTCATCCTGCACTTTGGCGAACTTTTCTATCCGAGCAGCGGCCTGCACCAAGCTGCTTTGGTTTCGATTGTCGTTGGCTTCGGAGCTCTCACAGCAACTGCGTTCTTGCTTCGCCTCAGAAACAGGACTGATAAATTGACGCAACGTGCAGAATGGATTTCCTTGGCCTGTCTCGTTCTCTTTACCACCTCCTTTCTTCACTTTGGCTATCAGCACGTCACCTCCGCCTGGACCGCCGAAATCACCTGGCACCACATCGGCATTCCCGTCGCATTAATTGTTCTTTTGCAGGACTACCGCTTCTTGCTGTTGGATACGTTTGTTCGCTTTCTGGTCAACTCCGGTCTTGCGGCCGTTTACGTTATCGCCGCCCTCGTGCTGAGCCAGAGATTTCGCCTTTGGGATCTCATCCGCCCCAGCATGTTCCTGACCGGGATTGCTCTGGTCACGCTGGGCCTATCGCTAATCCTGTTCGCGTATATCAGAAACGCTGTGCAAGCGTGGGTGAGCCGCGCCGTCTTTCGACGGCCAAGCCTGGACGATCGTACGAAGCTGATAGCCAACTTGGCGTTGTCCGCACGCTCTGAAGTTGAATTGCTGGTGCGCGCCGCTCAACACGTGGCGGACCATCTGCGAACAGAACGGTTCGCAATACTGGCGGAACTCAGGGATTGGAAAGGCCGTGAATGCCCTTCCATACTTTTTCATGAACAAGATGTGGATGGATTTTCAGGACGCCGCTTCCGCCCCGAAGCGCAGATTCCGCTGCGATTCTCGAGCGGCGACGCTCGTTTTCTGGTAGTAGGAGCACGGCGGGGTGGCAGGCGCTATCTCAGCGATGATCTCGAAGACATGCGCGGGCTTGGATCGGCCATTGTCGAGCAAATCGAGCGTTTCCGAGCTGAGGAATTGAAACGACTAGTTGACCAGGCTGAATTGCGCGCGTTGCAGGCTCAGATCAACCCTCATTTCCTCTTCAATGCACTGAATACTCTTTACGGGATTATTGACCGTCGGTCCTACGACGCGCGCCGAATGGTTTTGAACCTCGCGGACATATTTCGTTATTTTCTTCAGGGCGATCGCACCGTTATTCGGTTGTCCGAAGAACTCAGAATCGTCGAGGCTTATCTCGAGATTGAAGCCCTGAGACTCGGAGACCGATTGGAAACAGCGCTGATCATTAGCGAGTCCGCTCGCGCCACGTTGATCCCTATTCTTTCTGTTCAGGCGCTGGTCGAAAATGCAGTGAAGCATGGAATTGCCCCGAAGCAGGGCCGCGGCCGGGTGTGCGTGAGAGCGATTAGGAATGCAAATGGCCTGCTGATATCGGTCGAGGACACAGGCGTTGGTTTCGAGCGAAGTCGAACCCGATCGCAAGGCGGAACGGGCTTGGGTCTTGATAACGTTCGACGGCGCCTGAGACTTTGTTATGGCCCAGAGGCCGACCTGGACATTCGGTCGACCGAAGCCGGAACAACCGCAGCGTTTCTGATCCCCGATCCGCTGGGTGATGGACAAATGCCCGCTGAAATAGCGGTAGAAGCATAGTCCGCTCACTGGGCGAGATGGACCGTCCGTGCCCGACAACAGTCCGCGTAGGGATACCTGGTAGGCACACAGCGCAGAGCGGTGTAAAGGTAGTCAGTTGCCCAGAATGCGCGCTCTCATCGTCGACGACGAGCCCGTAGCTCGAAAGGTTCTTCGCGAAGAACTCGAGTTCGTGGACTCCGTCGAGGTCGTTGGCGAGGCAGACAACGGCGAAGTCGCGCTTCGGAAAATCTCATCTCTCAAACCTGACATCGTTTTTCTTGATATCCAAATGCCGGGAATGGAGGGCTTCGAACTCCTGGATCACTTAAGGGGAGGATATCTGCCGGTCGTCATCATGGTGACGGCGTACGATCAACATGCCATCCGGGCTTTTGAGGCGGGTGCGCTAGACTACCTCCTCAAACCGATCAGCCACCAGCGGCTGGTTCAAGCCGTGGAACGTGCGCTGAGGATGTCCCGCAATCCTCTGCAGGTTGCCGAAAACGTAGCTGAACTACAGGAGGTCGCTTCCTCCGCCCGGCAAATATCCACGAAAGTTCGCAAAATCGTGGGAAAGCTCGGCGAAGAATACTTTCTGCTTAGCCCGCCGGAAGTCCTGGCGTTTCAAGCTGAGGGAGACGTGACCTGGATCGTCACCTCAAAGCAGCGATACGTAGCTACTAAGAACCTGAGGGCAATTGAAGAGCGCTTGAAGAATAGTGCGTTTCGCCGGATTCATAGGAACGCTCTTGTGAACATTGAGCAAATTCGAAAAATGAGGATGATTACGAGTCAGCGTTGGCTCGTGACCCTCAACAACGGCCAGGAATTCGTCGTCAGCAAACGCCAGGCGAAGAATGTACGCGACGTGCTCAACTGGTGACCGGGCCTCTCCGCCTGCCGCATTTTACAGCCCGCTCACGGCTGGTTGAGCCCTTCCATGAGAATTCCCTAAGACTGTTGCCAGTTGTCGCGTTTGATGGACTTTCGGGCGTTTCAGTCTAAGGAGTCTTCGTGATCAGCAGTTTTCCTTTCATTTTTTGTAGAACGACGCGACTCGCGACGGCAATTCCCGGAGGCCTTGTCCTCTGGTGTAGCTTCACCGTTCTCATTTACGCGCAGGGGACCAGCAATGCGGGGGCGGTGCGCGGCTCGGTTGTGGATCCCTCAGGCGCTGCCGTCGCGAATGCGACCGTCCAAATTCAGAACCCGGTATCCCAATACAGTCGAAGCGTGCAGTCCGATGACCACGGAAACTTTGAGTTCGACAACGTTCCGTACAACAACTATCACGCCACCGCCGCAGCGGCGGGATTTCAGACAGCTGAGCAGGACATCAACGTGCGCTCGTCCGTGCCAATGGATTTGAAGATGAACCTGCAAGTCGGCACGGCGAAAACGGAAGTGACTGTGACAGACGCCCAGGATCTTGTCGAGAACGACCCTGTGAACCACACGGACGTGGATCGGGCGCTGTTCGAGAAGCTTCCTCTCGAGAGCCCAACCTCCTCATTGAGCTCGCTGGTCACGCTTGCCTCCCCAGGGGTTGCGGCCGATTCGAACGGTCTGTTTCATGGGATGGGCGATCATGCATCGAACTCGTTTTCTATCGATGGGCAGCCGATTACCGATCAGCAAAGCAAAATCTTCTCAAACCAGATTCCGCTCGACTCGGTGGAATCGATGGAGGTGATCCAGGGCGCGCCGCCAGCCGAATACGGCGGTAAGACGAGCTTGGTGATTGTGGCAACGACGCGCTCCGGCCAGGGAGTGACCACGCCGCACGGCGATCTGACCGCCTCCTACGGCACATTCGGTACCTCGAGCGGGGCTTTCGACCTCGCCTACGGCGGCAAAACCTGGGGGAACTTTATTGCCGTGAACGGACTGAACACCGGCCGTTTCCTCGATCCGCCGGAGTTTACCGTCATGCACGACAAAGGCAATGAAGAGAACCTGTTCGACCGCCTGGATTACCAGTTTTCAAATGCAGATTCGCTTCACCTGAACTTGGGCTACACGCGTTCCTGGTTTCAGAATCCCAATTCGTTCGATCAGGAGTATCACCCAGGTCTCGTGAATCCCGTGACTGGGGACCCGCTGGGCCCCACCGATCAGCGCTCCAAAATCAAGACGCTGAACATCGCGCCCACATGGACACACGTGCTGGGACCATCGGCCGTCTTGACATTTGGCGCTTTCATGCGGACCGACAAGTACAACTATTACCCGAGTGCCGACCCTTTTGCTGACTGGTCCCCGGACCTGCAAGGAGAGTCCGTCAGTCAGGCCCGAAGGCTTAATAACGTAGGAGTTCGGTCGAATCTGTCTTACGTGAAAGGTATCCACAACCTCAAGGCGGGAATCACTTATGAACACACGTTTCTGACGGAGAACGATAGCTACGGGATCGTCGATCCAACCATTGTTCCCGGGATCGTCCCCTCATGCCTGGATGCGAACGCCAACCCGGTACCCGGTACCCCGTGCGCGATCCTGGCGCCTTACGACCTGACCACCGGAGGGAACCCATTCCGGTTTTACGGGCACACTGACGTCAAGGAACTCGGGATGTATGTCCAGGATACGATCACGAAGGGAAGTTGGACCTTCAATCTCGGAATACGCGGTGATCTGTATAACGGCATTGTTGCGGCGAGACAGGCGGAGCCCCGGCTGGGTATTGCGTACAACTTCAAGCCAACCAACACAGTGCTGCAAATCTCATACGCGCGAACACTGGAAACGCCGTTCAACGAGAATCTAATCATTGCCAGCACAGGATGCAGTATTCCGTTTCTCGCAACCCTGGTACCACCGCCCGGTGTGACCTGTAACCTGGGGCCGATTCATCCCGGCTGGCGCAATGAATTCCACGTTGGTCTGCAACAAGCCTTCGGGCGATATCTGGTGATTAATGCGGAGTACATCTGGAAATATACTCATAACGCGTTCGATTTCGGTGTCGTGGGCGCGACACCCATTACGTTCCCGATCGAGTGGGCCAGCTCAAAGATTCCCGGATATGCCATCCGCGCCAGCGTGCCTAACTTTCACGGACTCACCGCCTTTGTGAACATGTCCAGCGTGGCCGCGCGCTTCTTCCTCCCGCAAGTGGCCGGGTTGCCCATCATCCCTGTCGGGAACGAAGTTTTTCGCATTGACCACGATGAGCTTTTTAACCAAACGACGCACCTGCAATACCAGCCGTGGAAGCGCGGGCCGTGGCTGTCCTTCAACTGGAGATATGACAGTGGACTGGTCGCCGGGGCCGCACCGTGTTCGGCGCCAACCGCCACGTGCTTCGCTTCAACGTCGATTGCAGATGGTGGAGGGGCCGCCATTCCCAGTGGCCAGGTGGCCCTGGTGAACGCTATCACCGGAGTGCCGCTCACTGCCGATCAGGAGTTTCAGGCCGGCCTCACTTGCGATGGGAAACTCGCTGCCCCAAACCCTCTAGGAACTCCGCTTGCGACCTGCGATGCCGCCGGGCTCAAATCTATATACATCAAGGTGCCCTTGCCGGGGACCGAAAACGACGACCACAACCCCCAGCGAATTCAACCGCGCAATTTGTTTGATATTGCCGTTGGACATGACAACATTTTTCACGGTGACAGATACAAATGGAGCGCCCGCGTTGAAGTCATCAATCTGACGGACAAAGAGGCCCTCTACAATTTCCTCTCGACTTTCAGCGGAACCCATTACGTAACGCCCCGCGCGGTGACCGCGACGGTTGGGTTTCATTTCTAAGGCTAGGCGGGTCCTGCGGCAGCAGGCTGGCCGCCGCTGATGTAACTCTCCAGTTGCTCTATGGTCTTCTCGTGCGACGTGATGATCCACTTCACCATGTCGCCCAGCGACACGACACCCGAAACGCTGCCATCTTCGCGCATAACCGGCAAGTGCCGGATATGATGTTGCGTCATGATGCGCATCCCCTCGTCCACCGATGCATCCGACTTCACCGTAATGGCCGGAGCGGTCATGATCTCTCGCACCTTCGTTTCCCGCGAGGATCGTCCCCGCAGAATCACCCGTCGCGCGTAATCGCGCTCAGAAACCACGCCCTGAAGCTGGTCTCCTTGCATAACCAAAAGCGCCCCAATGCTTCTGTTCGCCATCGCCTCGAGAGCTTCGTAGACGGTCGCCTCCGGACCGATGGACCAAACCTCGCCGCCCTTTTCTTTTAGAATTGTCGAAACGCTATCGAGTACTTTCATTGCCAAAACCTCCCGCCGAGACAAATCGTGAAGCTCGAGCGTCGACGCCCGCGAGCGGGGCTGCCTTGCGCGAGTATACGTCTGATGCTGCATGTGCACAAGTAGATGTGCACAACTTAGCCGATAAGACGCTCGGGAGAATTCGTGATGCGTGACCGCTTCGGCGGTCGCATTTTAACTCGCAGCACGGCGCGTAACCAATGTATTAGCAATGAGTTACAATGAATTATTAAAGATGCGCCTAGGCCGTGCGGGTCACTCCCTGCAGGACTGCTGGACGGTGCGGGAAGACACCTTTCTCTCGTAGACTGGATAAAGATCTCATGGAAGCATCTCGGGGGCATGGTAAGCGTGCCGTCATCATCGGCGCGGGCCCGGCGGGGCTCACTGCTGCTTACGAACTACTGACGCGAACCGGCATCGAGCCCCTGGTGCTCGAGAAGACCGATTACATTGGCGGAATCTCTCGAACCGTCAATTACAAAGGAAACCGCATCGACATCGGCGGACACCGCTTCTTCTCTAAATCCGATCGGGTCATGCAGTGGTGGTTGAAAATCCTCCCTATGCAGGCCGTCGAGGGTGACAGCGCTCAAATCACTTATCAGAGACAGACTGCCACGGTGGCCGCCCACCCGCAAGGCGCGGATCCGGACCGTGAAGATCGCGTCATGCTGGTCCGTCAGCGCAAATCGCGCATCTACTTCATGCGCCAGTTCTTCGCGTATCCCATCACTCTGAGCGTCGACACTTTACGAAAACTCGGCTTCCTGAAAACGCTTCGCATCGGCCTCAGCTACATGCGCGCCGTCGCCTTTCCCATTCGCGACGAAAAGAATCTCGAGCAATTTTTTATCAACCGTTTCGGCCGTGAACTCTATCTGACGTTTTTCAAATCCTACACGGAAAAAGTGTGGGGAATCGAGTGCAAAGAAATCAGCGCCGAATGGGGAGCACAGCGCATCAAGGGTCTTTCCATCTACAAAACCATCACTCACATCCTGAAAAAGGCGCTGCCGAAAAAGAAGAGTGACATCGCCCAGAAAGACGTCGAAACCTCCCTCATTGAGCGCTTCCTGTATCCGAAATTCGGCCCGGGGCAGATGTGGGAAGAGGTGGCAGGTCTGGTTCGCAACCTCGGCGGAGAAATTCTCCTGCATTGGTCCGTTGAAGGGATCGAGCGTACCGGCAGCCGCATCAGTGCCGTGGTCGCGCGGAATGCGCAAACCGGCGAAACGCGCCGCTTTGAAGGCGACTACTTCTTCTCCACGATGCCCGTGAAAGAACTGATCGCCGACATGCTTCCGCCCGCGCCCGCGACCATTCGGGAGGTGTCCGATGGATTGATGTATCGCGATTTCATCACTGTCGGCGTCTTATGCCAGCGCATCAAGCTGCGTGAGCCTTCTGGTGAATTGGTTCAGGACAACTGGATTTATATCCAGGAGCCCGACGTTCTGGTCGGTCGCCTCCAGATCTTCAACAATTGGAGTCCTTTCATGGTCGCTGAGCCCGGAAAGGTCTGGATTGGTCTTGAGTACTTCTGTAATGACACCGACGCCTTATGGCGCAAAAGCGACGCGGAAATGATCGAGCTCGCCAAATCCGAGTTGGCCTCCATGAACATCCTCGATCCTCCGGATGTGCTCGACGCCACCGTCATTCGCATGCCCAAGACCTATCCCGCCTACTTCGGATCCTACAATCGCTTTCCCGAAGTCATCTCGTGGGTCAACGATTTGGACAATCTCTTCCTGGTCGGGCGCAACGGTATGCACAAGTACAACAATCAGGACCACTCCATGCTCACCGCCATGACGGCCGTCGACAATATCATCGCGAACGTACGCAGCCGCGATAACTTGTGGGCGCTGAATACCGAACAGGAGTACCACGAAGAAAAGCACGACGCTGCCGCTCCCGAGCGGGACGCGGAACTCGCCGAAACCGCCGAATCCCTCAAGGCCGGCTGATCACATCTAGCCCGTAGTGATAAGCCCGGTACTATAGTGGATGGCCCGCACAGCCGTCCGCAGTTCTTGAATTTCCCCATGCCAGTAAAGAACCAACTGGACGTCCCATCGGCTCACACCATTACGCAACGGCGTTCACTGCCACCGCTGCGCCTCTCCAATTCTTCTCGCTTTGCGCTGCTCTTGCTTGTTTTCTTTGCGGCAGCGGTTGCCCTTCAGCTCGCGAGCGGTGCGTATCATAGCGAATTCGGCGGCTATCCCGATGAGCCTGCTCATTACGTCACCTCGCTCATGGTGCGCGAATACCTGACCGGATCTCACCTGTTTTCACCCCTGCAATTTGCCAGGGATTATTATCATCACTACCCGAAGGTCGCCTTCGGACATTGGCCGCCGCTCTTTTATCTGGTCCAGGCGCTTTGGATGCTTCTGTTTTCTTCCTCCCGCATTTCAATCCTTCTGGAACTCGCCGCGACCACGGCGCTCCTCGCCTATGCGGTCTCCTTAGAAGCGCGGCGCTGGTTTGGATGGAAAGCCGGTGCGCTCGCTGGACTCCTGACCGTCTGCCTTCCGCTCATCCAGACCTATACCGACGAGGAAATGGCGGAGACGCTGCTGGCTCTGACGTGCTTCTGCAGCGTCATTTACTTTGCTCGCTACCTTGATTCGGAGCGCTGGCAAGACAGCCTCGCGTTCGGCGTCTTTTTTGCGCTCGCGGTCTTGACCAAGGGAAGCGGCTGGCTGCTCGCCATGGTCCCACCCATCGCGCTGATTCTTACTCGCAAGCTGCGCGTTCTCTCGCGCTCCGGATTTTGGCTGCCCGTGCTCATCGTCGCGGCCTTGTGTCTGCCGTGGCAATTAAGCACCATGGGCTTGGCGGAGCAGGGATGGGCCGGCGGCACCCGCCCCAGTGTGCATTACACCCTGACCGCCTTGTGGCAGTTCCTTCCGATCCTGATACAAATAACGGGCACGGTTCTGGCCTTTTTCGTTGCGTTCGGCATCGTCGTAGAGGTCATTATTCCCGTCTTCCGAAAGCCCATCGCTTCCGGCCCCGCGGTCATGTTCGCGCTCATTCTCGCCGACTGGGTTTTCCATTCCCTCGTTCCCGCCGGCGTCGAAGACCGGAAAATGATCATCGCGGTACCCGCTCTGGTCCTGTTCCTGTTTGCCGGAGGTTTCTGGATTGCCAACCGTTTTCCACGGCGTGGCACCCTCGCCGGCTGGCGTTATAGCTTCGTAGCTGCTGCCATGGCGGCCATCTTCTTTTTGCAAACCTTTTCCGTTCCGCACGAAACCCACTATGGCTATACCGAGGCGGCGAAATTCATCACCTCTGATCCGCGCTTCCGCGGCGCGACGATTCTGGTTTCCTCAGGCGCGATCGGCGAAGGCCTCCTGGTGTCAGAGATTGCCATGCGAGAGCCGCATCCGACCGACACCATTCTCCGCAGCACGAAAGTGCTGGCTCAAATGGACTGGGACGGCGCTCACTATCGAAGTTTCTTTTCAAAACCCGCCGAGGTCGTGGACTACCTCGATCGAAGTCAGGTCCGCTTCGTCGTAACGGATCAATTCACGCCGGATAGTGCGCTCCCGCACAACCAGGTCCTCAGACAGACCATTCAGCAGTCGGGCCGCTTCCAACCCATGGCCAGTTTTCACCCTCAGCACGGCAATCCTGCGGCGAACATTGAGGTGTTTCGGTTCGATCGCCGCTAATCACGCGCCGAAAAGCCGTGCGTACCAGCACGCTGCATTCCTGACCCGGAAGTTATAATTCCCACATGAAAGTGGTCATCCTGTGCGGCGGATTAGGCACCCGTATGCGCGAAGAGACGGAGTTTCGCCCTAAACCGCTCGTTGACGTGGGTGGCCGCCCCATCCTCTGGCATATCATGAAGTTGTACGCCCATTACGGGTTTCGTGACTTCATCCTGTGCCTGGGCTACCGCGGGCACATGATCAAGGAATACTTCCTGAATTACGAGGCAATGAACAACGACTTCACCATTTGTCTCGGCAAAAAGGCCCAGATCGAATTCAAGAATGACCACCAGGAACAGGATTTCAATGTGACGCTCGCCGAAACCGGTGCCGACTCGATGACCGGCGGCCGAGTGAAGCGCGTCCAGAAATACCTTCAGCACGAAGATCGTTTTATGGTGACGTACGGCGACGGCGTTAGCGATGTGAACATCTCCAAGCTCATCGATTTCCACCGGAGTCATGGCAAGCTCGCCACCGTCACCACCTTTCGCCCCGTTTCCCGCTTCGGCATTCTGGACATCAATAAATCCCATCAGGTGCAGAACTTCATCGAAAAGCCCAAATCCGACGCTTGGGCGAGCGCCGGTTTTTTCGTTTTCGAACGAAAGGTGCTCGACTATCTTGAGGGCGACGAAACTATGCTCGAGCGCGAACCCCTCGAGCGCCTCGCCAAAGAAGGTCAGCTTATGGCTTACAACCACGAGGGCTTTTTTTACGCCATGGATACCTTCCGTGAGTACCAGATTTTGAACGAATTATGGAAATCTGGCGAAGCGCCGTGGAGAGTCTGGGCCTGAACGCCAACTTTTTCGATTTCATGCCAATTCCCAATCCCAACGAAGTAATCGAGTCGGATGTCGCATCCATCTGCGCCGAGCTGGCTCCTACTCTCGAGTCTCTCGCCGGCAGCACGCTCCTGATCACCGGAGGCAGCGGTTTTCTATGCAGCTATCTGCTCGATACCGTCGCCCATCTGAACGATCATTTTCTGTCGCAGCCCTGCCGCGTCATCAGCCTCGACAATTTGCGCAGCGGTGTCGCCGATCGCGTCGCGCATTTGACCAGCCGGCCCGATTTCCGCTTCATCGGACACGATGTTTCGCAACCGCTGTCCCTCAACGAACAGGTGGATTGGATCATCCACGGCGCCGGTATCGCCTCACCGACTTTTTATCGCCGCTTTCCGCTCGAAACCATCGATGTGAACGTCTCAGGCACCCGGCACATGCTCGATCTCGCCCGCCGCTCGAATTCCCGCAGCCTGCTCTACATGAGCACCAGTGAGATCTATGGCGATCCCGATCCCGCTCACATTCCGACGCGCGAAGACTACCGCGGCAATGTTTCCTGCACCGGCCCGCGGGCCTGTTATGACGAATCGAAGCGTCTCGCTGAAACGCTCTGCGCCACTTATTTCAATCTCTACCGCTCGCCCGTCAAAGTCATCCGTCCCTTCAACGTTTTCGGCCCCGGCCAGCGCCTGGACGACAAGCGCGTCATTCCCGATCTCATGTCTGCTGCACTCGAGCGCCGGCCCATCGAGTTGTTCAGCGACGGCCGCTCGACGCGTGCCTTCTGCTATATCAGCGATATCATCCGCGCCATCTGGTACATCCTGTTATCCGATGCGGACGGCGAAGCGTTCAACGTCGGCAACGATGAGCGCGAAATCACCATCGGCGAAGTTGCGGAAGTACTGCGCGAAGCCGCCGGTCCGCCGCGCCTTGAAATTCTGCGCAAGGTGAGCGAAGACAAGCACTACCTGACCGACAATCCTCAGCGCCGCTGCCCCGACCTGACCAAGCTCCGCACGCGTTTTCCGTGGACCCCCAAAGTTTCTCTCACGGAGGGCTTGAAGCGAACTCTGCTTTCTTATCAGGGTGCGGTTCAGACCGTCGCATGAGCGAGCGGCAGACCGGCCGCAGAGTCGAGATCATCCGGCGCGAAGAATATTCGGCCTTTGAGGATCGCAAGCATCTGTTTCTCACGGGTGATCTTGCCCAGCCGAATCCTCACCCCTTTATTCGCGATCCGCGCCTCGAATGGATTCTCTGCGTCTATGAGCCCGGAGACGACGGCATACCGCACTGGCATCGCCAAGTGACCGAATACGAAATCGTGACCGAAGGCGAGATCGGCTATTTCGAAGCCGCGACAGGCGAGACGAACTGGTTCCGCGCGGGTGACTTCAGCGTCATTCCTGCGGGCGTTTGTGTCAGAAGGATCGTGCGCGAACGCGCTCGCACCGTCGCTGTCAAAGTACCTTCCAATCCGGAACGCGTGGTTTGCTCCGGCTGTCCGCGCGAGTGCGCGTTTCGCCTCAGCCCCTATTTAGGAGATCGTGAAAATTGAATGCGAGTAGCTGTTATTGGAACTGGATACGTAGGATTGGTCACCGGCGCGTGCGTAGCCGGAACAGGGCACGACGTCATTTGCGTCGATGCGCTCCCTGAACGCGTAGATGCCGTGAATCAATGCCGCCCGCTCTTTCATGAGCCCGGCCTTCCCGAACTGTTGAAGCGCGTCGTCGGGAACGGCAAGCTGCGCGCTACCAACGATGTGATCGGCTCCGTGAAAGCTTCCGACATCACCATTCTCGCCGTAGGTACGCCTTCGCGCGACGGCAACATCGACCTTTCGTTTATCAAAGCGGCCTCGGAAAGCATCGGGCAAGGTATGCGCGAAGCGAGCGGCTACCATGTCGTCGTCGTGAAAAGTACGGTTGTCCCCGGCACCACCGATTCCGTCGTTGGCCCAATTGTCGAAAAAGCATCCGGCAAAAAAATTGGCGCATTCGGCCTGTGCATGAATCCCGAATTTCTGCGTGAAGGCACCGCCGTTGCCGATTTCGAAGACCCCGATCGCATCGTCATCGGCCAATTCGATGAGCGCTCCGGACAAACCCTCGCCAAAATTTACGAATCGTTCCATTGCCCGAAAATTTTCACCACTCTGCGCAATGCCGAGATGACCAAGTACACATCGAACGCTCTGCTTGCCACGCTGGTCTCGTTCAGTAACGAGATCGCCGCCATCTGCGAAGCCACACCGGGCACCGACGTCGAGCAGGTCATGGACGGGCTGCATCTCGATCGCCGCCTCAATTGCATGGTCGAGGGCAAGCGCTCTTCTCCGAGCATTCTCAGCTATCTGCGCGCCGGTTGCGGATTCGGCGGCAGTTGCCTGCCCAAAGATATAACCGCTCTCCGCACCTTCGGACGCGATAAAGGTGTCACGCCGCACCTCCTCGAAGCGGTGCTTGCCGTCAATCGCAGCCGTCCCGCCGCCTTGATCTCCATGGCGGAATCCGCTCTCGGCGATCTCAAAGGTAAAACCATCGCGGTCCTCGGCCTCGCCTTCAAGCCCGGTACCGACGACCTGCGTGATTCTCCCGCGCTTGCATTGATCGATCTTCTGCACAAGAAAAATGCAGTCATCCGGGGCTACGATCCGTTCATCTCCTCTTTGCCGCAAAACGGGACCGCAGTCGCCGTGTGCAAATCGGCCAGCGAAGCGTTGCAGGGCGCCGACGCCGCCGTCATCGCCTCCGGTTTGCCGGAACTCGCCGGATTAAATTGGACCGCCTTGGCGAGTCAGATGCGCCGTCCGCTCGTGATCGATGGCCGCAGCGCTCTCCGCGCCGTGAAACTGCCGCCCGGGATTCAATACATCCGCATCGGGCAGCCCAGTAGCTGAGGCAACCGGGGTGCTCGCCGCGGGCAGGCTCGCCCCAGGCATGGTCACTTCGAAAATTTCCGTATCCTTGTACGGAATCGGAAAACTGCCTAGATAGTCGAGTCTCGCGTGTATGTCGAGCAGCCGCGGAATCAGCCAGTCCTCCGCGTAATCGGGTGTTCCCACGACGAGGAAATGTGGATGCTCGGCCACAAACGTGGCATACGGCGCCACTCTTGCGCGCAAGGGGAAATGTTGGTTCAAGGTGACGAACCCCCCTTCGAAGATGGTCGCGTGAGCGTATTGCAGTGCCAAATTGCGATCGCTCAAATAATACAAACGCGCCACCGTCGCCTGGCTCTCATAATGATCCATTTCGAGAAACGTCAATCCACTTGCCGCCACCAGCGGTAAATCGGGCCGCACTCGATCGAGTGGAGGCGCGTGCACCGCAGCCGCTGTGGTCTTCCCCCAGGTCCGCAATGTGTTCAAGGTCGAGCTAATCAACGTTGTCCCAGCTATGCTCGCCAGCAAGACGCAACACGCCGCTGCCGCCGCCAGGCGGCTCACATTCGTGTACATCGCAAGGAAGAAAGCCACCAGCAGCCCATACGCAAACAACGTCGGAATCGCATAGCGCGGAAAAAATGCGCCGTGCGTTTTCATCAGCGCGATTCCCAGCACTACCGGCAGCGTCAGCAGCCCCGCCGTAAACACCACATCGAGCGGTCTCATCAGCGCCGTTCCGTCCACGCTCTGCCGTTCGCGCCGGAACACCACGATCAAGCCGACCAACACGGCCAGCAGCAATATCATCCCTTCCGGCTCGAGCGTGTGATAGAAGAACGCCAATATTTTGAACGGAGATGCCTGCTGCACCGGCGGAAGCGCGCCCGCTTCATATCCGCGTATCACGGAAAGGTAGAACAGCGGGACGACGCACGGTATCAAGAGCGCCGCCCATATCGCTCCATCGAACTTGCGCGATCGGTACCACCTCCACAACTCCGCTAAGCAAAACGGCCAGATATAAAAGACCGTGTAGAAATGGCTGAACATCATCGCCAGCACTGCGAGGCCGAGCAGTACAACCGAGCTTGCCCTGCGCCCCGGTACGACCGCTCGCTCCCACGCGAGCATCGCGATTCCAAAAAACGCCACCACCAGCGCGTAGGGTCTCGCTTCCGTCGAGAACATAAAAAACGGCGTCGACCACCACACCAGCATTGCCAGCAACCCGTAAGCCGGCCGCAGACGCTCCGCTACGAACCTGTAAAAAGACAAGCTCCCGATCAGAAACGCCGCCACGAACGGAATGCGCGTCGCTAATTCGTTATCGCCGAACAGCGCCAGCGAAAGTCGTACGCTCAGATACCCAAGCGGCGGATGCAAGTCCAGCCGCACGTCTTTCAACAGTTGTGCGACCGAAGGCGCCTTGGCGATGTAGTACGTGTACAGCTCGTCGTGCCATAAATGCCGGCGTGCGGAAGGAATTGCCAGCGCGAGGTAAACCAGAATCGCGATCCCGAGTGCGATTTGAGAATCGAATCGAGTGAAGCGCGTTCTCTCGAGCCGGTCGCGCCAACGCGCCAGCGCTTCTAACAATCCCCTTGACCCTCGCTGCCATGACGCTTGAGCCTGCACGCCCAAGTATAATTCCGAAAGTGAACGCGCCTTCGCGGCATCCTCTCGCCGACGATCTCGACTTCATTCTCGAGCATTCCGGCGACATCTGGGAATCCTTGCGCAACCAGCAGATTTTTATGACCGGCGGAACTGGTTTCATTGGCACCTGGCTCGTGGAGAGCTTCGTGTGGGCCAATGACAAGCTCAACCTGAACGCCCGCGCCGTTCTGTTGACGCGCCATCCCGACGCGTTCCGCCGCAAAGCGCCCCACGCTGCCCACCACCCCTCCATTCACTTGCACCGCGGCGAAGCGGCCTCGTTCGATTTTCCCGACGGCGTCTTCCCGTTCGTCATCCACGGCGCCACCGAGCCGCATATTCCTTCCACTCCTGAAGAGCCAACCGCTAACTTCGATCTCGACCTGCGCGCCACCCGCCGCGCCCTCGACTTCGCCCGCACCCACGGCACACAAAAATTTCTCTTCACCAGCTCCGGAAGAGCCTACGGCAATCAACCCTCGGAGATGACCAATGTTCCCGAAGACTATCCCGGCGCCCCGCTCACCGTCGATCTCACCGCCCCTTACGGCCAAGCCAAGCACGCTTCCGAATTCATTTGCGCCATGTATGGCCGCCAATTCGGCTTCACAACCGTGCTCACGCGCCTGTTTGCCTTCGCTGGTCCTCACCTGCCGCTCGATCTGAATTTCGCCATCGGCAATTTTGTGCGCGATGTGCTCGCAGGTGGTCCTGTCCGCATCGGCGCCGACGGCACTCCCTATCGTTCGTATTTGTATGCCGCCGAAATGGCGATCTGGATGTGGACGCTTCTGGTGCGCGGAGAATCACGCGTTTACAATGTCGGCTCCGCGGACGGCCTGACCATCGCCGAGCTTGCGCGCTGTGTGGTCGAGAACACCGTCCCCGGTACGCCCATCGAAATTGCGTGTAAGCCGGTCCCCGGAACGCCTCCCTCGCGCTACGTTCCTGCCGTCGATCGCGTCAGCCAGGAACTCGGCCTGCGCCAGATTCTCCCTCTCGACGAACAGATCCGCCGCATGTACGCCTGGAACAAGCGACACCCGAGCCTCGCCCGAACCTAAGTTTCCATGAAGTAGTAGCACAACATGTGGCAGACGATCAGGTGAGCATCTTCAATGCGGCCCATGTGATCTTCCCCCACGCGTATCTCGAGTTTCGCTATCCCGCCTAGCTTCCCGCCATCGCGCCCCGTGAGCGCGATCGTTTCGCAGCCCTTCGAATTGGCGTATTCTGTTGCGCACAGCACATTCGGCGAGTTCCCCGATCCGCTGATCGCGATCAATACATCGCCTCGTTCCGCGAAATTCTTGAGTTGCTCCGCGAACACGCACTCGTAATTGACATCATTCGAGTATGCCGTAATTGTTGGCATCGAATCTGTCAAAGCCATGATGCGGAATCGCGACTCGCGGCTGTAACTCGCGCCTTTCACCATATCCGTCACAAAGTGCGACGCCGTCGCCGCGCTACCGCCGTTTCCGCACACAAAAATGTGCCGGTTTTCGTCGCGCGCCTTTCTGAGGATCTCGATCGCACGCCCCACTGCGTCCAAATCGATCACCTCTAATGTCTTCTGAAGCTGTGACTTATACTGGCCCGAAAATCCCACATTCGCCGCGGCCGCTGTGCCGTCGTTGTGAATCGTACTCATCTAAAACATCTCCCAATCGCGTAATGTAGCTCGGTGTCCTAAAATTGGGTCTGATTCTTTGAATGCTGTACACCGAGACCCAACCAGATATATCGCCGGATCGCAACAAGCTCTCGGCCTGGCGCACCCGCGCTAATGAATTAGCTTCCGCTGTCGAACGCCATCATTTCATAATCGTTGCCGCGCTCGCCATCCTCTACGCCATCTACATCTGGCACCCCGCGCACCTGATCCTGTGGCACGACGAGATGTTCACATACTACATCGCCAAGTCCCCCAACTTTCACAAGTTCATCGAGGAAGTGCGGCTCCTCGATATGAACCCGCCGCTCGATTACGCGTTGACGCGCGTCTCGCAAGATCTGTTTGGCGATAGCCCCTTCGCGAACCGCGTTCCTTCCATCCTCGCCTTCTTTCTTGCCAGCATCGCCTTCATGTATTTCCTGGCTCGCCGCACCGGCATGCTCTGGGGAGCTCTCGCCGTCCTGATCGTCTGGTATGGCCCGTACTTCCGGTTTGCTACCCAGGCGCGCGGCTACGCAGTCCTGGTCGCATTCTTCGCCTTGACGCTGCTGTGCTGGGATTCCGTCCTACGCGGCCGCCACCGGCAACTGGCTCTCGCCGGCATCTTCATTGGAAATACCGGGATGATGCTGACCCACGTCTTCGGCTGTTTATCCATCATGCCGTTCTGTGTCGCTGAAATAGTCCGCTGGTACCGCACCCGTAAAACGGATTGGGCCTTGTGGGCCTGTCTGCTGCTGCCGCTCGTCTGGGTCTTGTCGTACATCCCTTTGATTCAGCGCTTCGAGGCGGAAGCCTTCCCTGCGCAGTTCCAGGGCGGAATCAGAAAGACGGGTGCCTTCTACACCAAGCGCGTTATTGCGGATGTCTGCCCAGGCGTTCTGCTCGCCTTGGTCGCCGCTCTAGCCGTTTCGCCGTTCTTCCGATCCCGCTCTCCCCAAGAAACCGCTGAGCCGCAAAGAACAGGCTTCACCATCGCCCATGCCGCCTTGTTCGTCGGATTGATGTTGCCTCCCATCCTGATCAACCTCGCGCTCATGCACACGCACGGCGCCTTTTGGGATCGCTACTGCATCACCACAGCGATCGGCATCTATCTCGCCATCGGTCTCTTTATCGGGTATCAGGTCAAGTTCAGTCGCCTCGCAGCACTCGCCTCCATCGCCGTATTGGTGCCGTTTACCATCGCCGACACCGTTGTCATTCCCTGGGAGCAGGAGCGCGCCGCGCGCGCCGTTACGTCTCATACTCCCATCAGCCAGCTCCGGCCCGATCTCCCGTTTGTGGTCGCGAGCGGCCTCACGTTCATTGCTCTCGATCACCACGAGAACGGCGATTTTCTGAAGCGCGTGTACTACCTGACCGACCGCCCCTCAGCGCTGCATTACACCCACGCCACCATCTTTGAAGGAATGGCCGTCGAGAATCCCTATTTCCATTTCCGCGGCCATATCGTGCCCTATTACCGGTTCATTGCGCAGCATCCGCATTTCCTCGTCCTGGGAACCATGTATTACGAGGAAGACTGGCTGCTGCGTAAGTTGAAGGATGACGGCGCCGAGCTCAACTACATGGGCGAGTACAACACGCCCTATAAGGATTGGGGCATGTACGACGTCGTCATGCCCGCGAGTGCCGTCGCCAAAGCAGCTCAAATCGCCAGCGCTCAGCCGCATTCGTAATGGGCGTACGGATGTGCGAGAACGAGTCGCGGGTTCCCGCGGTCATCCGAAGTACCCAATTTACAGCATAGAGTAAATGAGAGTCCTAGTGCGTGGCGTAGCTATATGGCGCGCCAAGTAAGTCAAACGTGACGGTGTATTACTGATGTTGCTTCGTATCGCCCGTAACCGCCGTCGTGCTTCCCTTCGCCACATTCTTCACTGCGTGACCGGTCCCAACGGCTATCTTCCCGACTCCCTTTCCTACACCCTTGCCGAAATCCTTCGCGCTATCGACGACTTCTCCGTGCTTCAGATCGGTCCCAGCCTGTTTCGTGCCGTGGCCCATGTCCTTGGCGCCCGTTCCGTATGAATGTTTGACGTTTTCTCCCGCTTCATCGAACTCCGTACCGGCTGACCCGTGTTTCACGCCTAGGCTGTCTAGCGTTTTTGGGCCAAGCCGTCCATCCGCATTGATATTTTCTTTTTCCTGGTAACTGCGAACCGCGGCTCTCGTCAGGGGTCCGTCGATACCATCAATCGGCCCAGGATCGTAGCCTTTGTCTCTTAGTGCCTGTTGCGCCTCACTTACCGTGTGGTGACTTTGAGCCACCAGGGGAATTGCGCAGAGCGACAGGGCAAGAATCCCGGCAGCCAAAATGTTTCGCATCGTTTTCTCCTCTTTGTGTTGGATTTCCAGGACAGCCGAAACGTAACTCTCGTAATTACCGCAATTGCGGCGTTTTGATGATCTGGAATAGATCATTGTAATCATCCGTCCAGGGCCTGAGGTCAGACCGAAGTGTCACGGGCGCGGAGTGTATCTGTACGGCGGGATTTTCGAGGACGTTCCTATTATTGGTAACCAGCATCCAATCTGCTGGCAGCAGAAGGTCTTCTTCGTTCTCGTGACTCCTCACCAGTACAGCGCGGAATCCGCTAAGCGTCGCGAGTTGCGCCACTATCGGCGCCAGATCCAGGAAGTCGTTCGAGACATGGAACGCAAGCACACCGTCCGCCGCCAGGTGCTTTCGATAGAGGCGGAAAGCTTCGCGCGTTAGCAGATGCACCGGAATGGCGTCACCCGAAAATGCGTCGAGAGCGAGAATGTCGAACGGTGCAGTTGTTTCGCGCTCGAGCGATAGCCTGGCATCGCCCTCGACAATTTCAACTTTCGCGCGGCTCTCACGCAAATAGAAGAATAACGATTGCGCGATATCAATCACCTGCGGGTTGATTTCGTAGAAGCGGAACGTGTCGCCGAGCCGGCCATAAGCCGCGAGGGTGCCTACTCCGAGCCCCACCACCCCGACGCGCTTCGGCCTGTTGAAGGCTTCTCGGAGCGCAATGCCCGCACCGGAATCCGGACCGTAGTACGTGGTGGGATGCGACCGAAGCTGCGGCCATAAGAACTGAGCGCCGTGCTCGATTGTTCCGTGGAACAGTGTGCGTGTTTGCTGCGGGCCGGCTCGCGGCGATTGAATGACTCGCAAAGATCCGTAAAAGCTGCGGCGCATCGATAGCGCATTGTTGTGATATGCCGTCACGTTGGTGGCGATCACAACGGCCATGCAGGCAGTGACCACGATCCACAGCATTCGCATCGGCCACGCGCCGTCACGCCAGGTGAGCAGAGTGGCCAGAACCGCTGTTGTTGCGAGCGTAACCGGCAGCTCATAAATGCCGCTGAATATACGGGGGGCGACGATTCCAACAAAGATCGCGCCTGCTGAGCCGCCGGCCGCGATAGTCAGATAGAAACCGGTGAGGTCGGATGCGTGTGGTCGCAGCCGGTTCAGCTCACTGTGACAAAACATGCAACAGACGAACAGCCCTGCGAGAGCAATCGGTACGCTGACTGGAAGCGCTTCGATCGCGTTGACGTTGTAAATGGCGTAACCGAGCATCCCCAGTGCGAAGCCCAACAGCCGCAGCCAAAGACCGCGGCGGTAAATCGTTCGAGCTCCGAAACTCACGACGAACGTCAGTAAGTAAATCGCGAGCGGCAGTACCCAGAGAAGAGGCACGGCCGCGACATTCTGATCGATATGGTTCGTGATCGAAAGCAGCAGCATGGAGCCACAGGCCGCGAGCGCAAACCAGTATCCTTGCCGCCACGGCGGAGTCCATTCATAATCGGCTGGCTTCACCGCGGTCGCCCCAGGTGCACGGCTCCGCCACGCAACCCAGGCACACAAAACCACAAACCCGCCGTATGCGATCGACCAGCACGCGCTTTGCTTCGACGTGCCAAGCCTGGATTCAATGACCAGCGGATAGGCGAGTAGCGCCGCGAGCGAGGCGAAATTCGACAGGGCGAAGAAACGGTATGGCGTCTTGTAGCCGCCACGAGCTAGCCAATCCTGGACAAGCGGAGTGGTCGCCGACAACACAATGAACGGCAGACCGATAGTGGCCGCGAGAAGCATAAAAATTAGCCACGTTGGATCGCCGAACGGTAGCGGCTTCCAGCGCTCGCTGGGGCCGATCGGCAATACCGCGAGCGAGCCGATCAGGAGTGCGATGTGCGTAGCGCTTTGCCACCGTGGCGTGATAAACCGCGTCAGCAAGCGCGCGTAAAGGTAGCCGAGTAACAATGCAGCCTGATAAAAGACCAGGCACGTCGACCAGACCGCGGCCGAGCCTCCAAACCAGGGCAGAATGCGCTTCGCAATGAGTGGCTCAATCGAGAACAGCAGAAACGCACTCGTGAATACCGTCGCTCCGAAAACCGACCAGATAAGTCGAGACGTTTTCGGCGCCGGTGCGGGAGCAAGAGCAGTTCTCGGCAAATCTCCAGGCTATCCGACCGACTATCGCTGTTATACTGACGCCGAAAGTCGCCGAGGAGAACGCTTCGCATGCCCACAGATGCACGAACGGCGTCGTCATCCAGAAAGCTGATCGTCACCGCACAGCAGCACATTCTGGAGCAGCAGGAGCATTTTCCGGAAGCTGGCGGCACTTTTTCCTGGCTGCTTTCGGGAATTACCCTTGCGACCAAAATGATTCAGGCCCAGATTCGCCAGGCCGGCCTGTTGGATCTGATCGGGAGTGCGGGTGAAACGAACGTGCAGGGTGAGACGCAACAGAAACTCGATGTATACGCGAATCAGGCGCTCTTGCATTGTTTGGGGCTGAGAGATACCGTCGCCATTCTCGTTTCCGAAGAGAACGAAGAGCCCGTCACGTTTGACCGCGCCCCGGAAACCGGCAAGTACGTCATTTTTTTCGACCCGCTCGACGGTTCCTCCAACATAGATGTCAACGTGAGCGTCGGCACGATTTTTTCGATCTTTCGCCGGCCCGCCACCCGGACCGACGACGTGAAGGCCTCGGTGCTGCAGCCTGGCTCAGAGCAAGTCGCCGCAGGATATGTCGTGTACGGTTCTTCGACGATTCTTGTTTATACCGCCGGCCGCGGCGTCTTCGGCTTCACGCTCGATCCCGCCATTGGCGCATATGTGCTCAGCCACGACAAAATGCGCATGCCCGAACAAGGAAACTTTTATTCCGTGAATGAGGCCCAGGCTCACGCCTTCCCCGAGCCCTACCAGGATTTTTTGAAGTCTCTGCGGACCGGAGCGTTAGGCCGCGATTACGGTTCGCGTTACGTTGGATCGCTTGTCGCGGACTTCCATCGCACCATGCTCAAAGGCGGTGTTTTTCTGTATCCCCCTACCGAGCGATATCAGCACGGCAAATTGAGACTGCTCTACGAAGCCAATCCGCTGGCGTTCATCGCGGAGCAGGCGGGCGGCCTCGCGACTGATGGCCAGCGCCGCATTCTCGACATTCAGCCGCACGATATCCATCAACGCACCGCTTTCGTAGTTGGCAGCCGCGTCGAAGTGGAAGAATTTCAGAAGTGCTGCCGTCGGAAATCATTCGCGACCACGTGAAGTAATCCCCAGGCATGATCATCGGGGCCGCCCATCATTCGAACGGCGCTCCCGCTGCGGATCTAAAATGGCTTTACTTCTCTTCATGAGGTTCACATCGCGGCTTGTCGCTTACGGTCCGTGGCTCGCCTGCCCGCTTCTGGCCCTCGCTGCCGCTGCCCTGATCTTTTCGCCCCGCGGCGTTGAAGGCCAGGCTCCGCCGGCCATTCCGTTGCGAATCATCGTGGTCGCTTCATCCGAACAGGCGCAAACCATTCTCGATCGCTTACACAAAGGTGAGGATTTCGCCACCCTTGCGGAAGAAGTGTCGATTGATCCCACAGCCAATCAAGGTGGCTACGTCGGCACAGTCGATCCGTCCAGCTTACGGGCTGAGTTGAGACGTGCGCTCGAAGGCGTAGCACCCGGCGAGTTGACCCGCGTCGTCCAGATTCCCGCTGGATACGCGATCCTCAATGTCCTGAAAGAGGCCGCAGGAGCAGAGCCGCCGGCCGCAAACCCAACACCCATCCTCCCCCTCGCTGCTGCCGGCAATGTGCGGCTCGCCCCTGACATCTCCGGTTTTGGTTATGCTTTGGCCGCCATGCAGGTGAGCATGCCAAAGGTCGAAGATTGGGGAAACGATCTGAAAGCCGTTTGCGAAACGCGCCAAGAGGCTATCCCTATCGCTATTCGGAAGGTTCAATCCGATCTGGCGGACAAAGACGCTGATCCCACGAAACTCTTATTCACCCACGTCACTCTCGGAGCGCTTTGGGCTTACGAAGGAACGATGGACAACGTCATCGAGCAGTGGGACGCCGCCTACGCCATCGCGACCTCGCATGGACTGAACTTTACGCAAAATCTCCGAGAGGCGCTGGCCACCGCGTACTTGCATCGGGCGTCGCTCGACGATCACGGCCCGGGTTCCGGCATCGACAAGAGCCGGCTCTTCCCAACCCGCCCGGGCGCATCACACCCTAGGCTGGACGACATACGGAAAGCCATCGAGTTGTTCTCAACAACTCTCGAGCGCGATCCGAATAACGTGGAATTGCGTTGGCTGCTCAATTTCTCTTATATGGAAGCCGGCTGGTATCCAGATAAGGTTCCGCATCAATACTTGATTCCCCCGGAACGATTCCAATCGCAAGCCGATATAGGGCGTTTCGTCGACGTCGCCCCCGCTGCGGGGCTAAACACGTTCGGGATGGCGGGCGGAGTAATCATCGACGACTTCGACAATGACGGCCTGCTGGATGTTGTTACGTCCGAAATGAACGATTGCGCACCGCTTCATTTCTTTCACAACAACGGGGACGGCACGTTTAGTAACAGAACTGCCCAAGCGAAACTCTCAGATCAGTTGGGCGGCCTGAATCTCGTCCAGGCTGATTACAACAACGACGGATGTGTCGACATCCTCGTGCTTCGCGGAGCTTGGGAGTTCCCCACCCGTCTATCGCTGCTACGGAACAACTGCGACGGCACGTTTACTGACGTTACGGAAAAGAGTGGTTTGGCGCGCGCCGCTACACAGACTCAAACCGCGGTTTGGGCGGACATCGACAACGACGGCAAACTGGACCTCTTTGTCACAAACGAGAACGCCCCTGCCCAGCTGTTTCTTAATAAAGGCGACGGCACATTCGAAGACATCTCGCATAGCGCCGGCGTCGATAAAGTGGCATTCAGCAAAGCTGTGGTTGCCGGCGACTACGACAACGATGGTTACCCTGATTTCTACGTTTCAAACATGAACGGCGAAAACTTCCTGTATCACAACAACGGCAACCGGACGTTCACAGAGGTCGCGGCGAAGGCGGGAGTGCAAGGCCCTTGGACGAGTTTCGCCGCTTGGTTCTTCGACTACGACAACGACGGCCTGCCCGACCTGTTTGTGACCAGCTACTACATGTCTATCGAAGAGACGGCACGCGGCTATCTGGGTCTTCCGCGCAATGGTGAAACTCTAAAGCTCTACAAGAACCTGGGGAATGGAACATTTCGCGACGTGAGCGCCGAGGTGGGACTCAATCGCATGTTTATGCCGATGGGCTCGAATTTTGGCGATGTGAATAATGACGGGTTCCTCGACATTTATTTGGGAAACGGGAATCCTTCCTATGCCTCTCTGGTTCCCAACGTGCTCTTGCTGAACAGGGAGGGCAAGTCGTTCGTGGACGTAACAACCTCGTCCGGTACGGGCGCCGTTGCAAAAGGTCACGGTGTCGCGTTCGCCGATCTGGGCAACAATGGCCGCCAGGACATCTTCGTCGTTATGGGCGGCGCCACACCGGGCGATCGGCACACCGCCAGATTGTTCGAAAATCCCGGAAACACAAATGACTGGATCGCTTTGAAGCTGGTGGGGGTGAAGTCGAACCGCTCGGCGATCGGCGCGCGTATCAAAGTGTCCGTTACAAATGCTGGACACGAGCAGCGCAGCATCTATCGAACCGTCGGCAGCGGGGGGTCCTTTGGCGCCTCGCCTCTCGAGCAGCACATCGGACTCGGCAACTCCGCACGCATTGAAGAGATTGAGGTCTGGTGGCCCGCCTCAGGAACCCGGCAGAAATTTGCGAACGTTCCGGCCAATCAGTTTTTCGAGATCAAAGAGTTCGCAACAACGTACACCAAGCTGAACCGGCGGTCTTTTCGCTTGGGCGGTTCAAGAAGAACCACCGCCGTAACAGCCGGGTCCCCGAGTCGCCAATCGGCCTTGCACCAGTGAATTTTGTGCAATCGAGACATCTCGCTCCGGCCGCTTTTATTCTCGCGGTGCTCGCAGTTCGGGCGGCGCAACACTATCAAGCGACCGGCCTGATATTGAAGGTCGACTTGCAACATCGGACCATGATCGTCTCCGAGGACCGCATTCCAGGCTATATGGAAGCCATGGTCATGCCCTACCAAGTGCGTGATGCCAAGCAGCTGGAGCATCTCCAGCCGGGCACAAGAATTGAATTCCAGTTAATTGTCGACGCGGATTCGTCGTATGCAGCGGATATCCGCGTTCTCGCCTTCGAGAGCGCCGAGCGCGATCCTGTTTCGGCCCGCGGCCTCGAGCTTCTCGAATCCGCGATGGGCCACGGGGGAACGCCCTTGGCAGTGGGACAGACTGTGCCCGATTTCCAATTGATTGATCAGGCTAGTCGTCCGGTCACTCTATCGCAATTCAAGGGCAAGGTCGTCGCCCTCACCTTCATCTATACGCGCTGTCCCCTGCCGGATTACTGTTTTCGGCTGAGTAATAATTTCGGACGGCTGCAAAAACGCTTTGAAAATGAAATGGGCCGCGATCTCGTTTTGCTGAGCATCAGTTTCGATCCACAGCACGATCGCCCCGAAGTTCTTGCCAAATACGCCAGCATCTGGAAAGCAGATATAGCAGGATGGCATTTCCTGACCGGCTCTCTCGATCGTGTGAAGCAGGTGTGTGGCAGGTTTGGAATGAATTTCTGGCCCGATGACGGCATCCTGACCCATTCGCTTCACACCATCGTCATCGATCGGCAAGGGAAGCTGGTTGCAAATATCGAAGGGAACCAGTTTACGGCACGGCAGCTCGGCGATCTGGTCGAAACGACTCTGCGGTCTGAGTGACCGCGGCAATATCGGCCAGAGCGCTTCGAGACCCGTCAGCGTTCCGCGGCCGGTGGGCCTTGACAGGAGAATTGCTAGAAATCCCGCGCCGGAGACGGTGGCAATTCAGCGACTTTCACCCAGAAATGCATGAGCGCCTGGATCTTTGAGAAGAGTTGGTCCATGTCCATGGTTTTCGAAATAAATGCATTTGCGCCCGCTTCATAAGCAGGTCGCGGATCGGGCGATCCGCTGAGCACGATCACTGGAAGCGTTTTCAGCCGGCTGTCGCGTCGAATCTTGCGAATTAAATCCGCGCTCTCCCCAACGCGAAGTCCCATGTCAGAAAGCATGAAATCGAAAACTTGCGTTTCGAGCAGTTGGTTTGCCGCCGCGGGCGTTTCTGCGAACTGAAGATTACAATCGTGTCCGCACTCGCGAAACGCCTCCCGTATCAGGTGCGCGTCTCCCGGATTATCTTCTACAACGAGGATGTTGTAGCTTCGGAGTGCTGGCACAAGGATTGTTCCCTCACGGTAACACGCATTTACGTTGTCTTGAAGGCGTAATTAGATTAATCTTCGGTTACGTTTAAGCCGTATTTCTACCGGGCTCCCGCCGTCTTTTCAGTGCGATGCTTGGGCGCGTTGTGTACCCGGCACCGGCCGGCGCATGATGAACGGAAGCGGAGTGAGACAGAGGACCACCAGGGACATCACCCAAAAACTGTTCTGGAAACTGAGAGCGCTTGCTTGCGCTTGCACGGTTTGGTATGCCATCGCCATCGCCTTCTGGCCCGCGGTCACCGCGTCGTACCCTTGCGACAGGAACATCGCTTTCAGCCCGCTGAGGAATTGCTCGAAGTTGGCATTTGCCGCACTCGTATGCGCGGCGAAAGTTCTCTGGTGCGTTTGGTTTTGTCTCGCGATGAAAGTGCTCAGCAAAGACGTTCCGATACTGCCGCCCAGATTGCGCGCAAAATTCGATAAGCCCGACACCTGGTTATTCTTCTCGCGCGGCACGCCGATGTAATTCAGCGTGCTGATCGGAATGAAAATGAAGGCCATCGGCAGAACCTGAATCACGCGAAGCATCACGATGGTGCGGAAATCAATGCCCGGATAGATGATCGTCATCATGTGGAGCGTGATCCCCATGCCTAGAAATGCCGACGCAACCAACAGGCGCGGATCGATTTTCGTGCCCGTGATTCGGCCCGCGATGGGCATCATCACCATTAAGGCGAAGCCGCCCGGAGAGAGCGCCATACCAGCGCGCTCCGCTGTGTAGCCGAGACTCGTCTGCAGGAATTGTGGAATCAGCACGGTCGATCCGAAAAGCACGATCCCCAGAATGAATGAGAAGAAAACCGCTGTGCCGAAATTACGGTTCTTCAACAGCCGCACGTCCACAATCGGATTTTCGTGGTACCACTCCCACAGAAAGAACGCGAACAAAACCGGTACTCCGATGCTGAACATGGTCGTGATCAGCGGAGAGCCGAACCAGTCCGCCTCCTGGCCCTTGTCGAGTACGATCTGGAAACAGCCTACGCCCATCACAATCAGCGCCAACCCGATGTAATCGATGCGAATGCCGGCATTCTGCTCCTCGGCGAGCCACGGCGGGTCTTCGACCAATCTGTGCGTCAAGAACAGCGAGATCAGTCCGACTGGAAGGTTGATAAAGAAGATCCAATGCCAGCTGAAATTGTCTGTGATCCACCCGCCGAGCGTGGGCCCGATCGCGGGCGCGACCACCACCGCCATGCCGTACATCGCGAAAGCCATGCCTCGCTTTTGAACCGAAAACGTGTCCGCGAGAATGGCTTGCTCGGAAGGCTGTAAGCCGCCCCCTCCGCAGCCTTGCAGCACCCGGGCAACGATCAGCATCGGAAGGCTCGTCGCGAAACCGCACAACAGCGAGCAACCCGTGAAAATCGCCACGCACGTCATGTAAAAGCGCTTGCGTCCGAAAACGGTCGAGAGCCAACCGGATACCGGCAGCACGATCGCGCTCGAAACCAGGTAACTGGTGAGTACCCAAGTGGATTCTTCGTAAGTCGCGCCGAGCGAGCCCGCGATGTGGGGCAGGGACACGTTCGCGATCGAGGAGTCGAGTACCTCCATGAAGGTCGCGAGCGTCACGGTCATCGCGACAATCCAGGGATTGTGTGACGGTTTCCAGTTGTGATGCGTCAAGCCCGGCTGCGAACCCATCCGCGTTAGCCTCCGATGCGCACTTCCGGTTCCACCGACATGCCGGGCCGCAAACGATCGAGCGCGGGTTGGTTCGGCTTAAAGCGGATTCGCACCGGAATCCGCTGAACCACCTTTACGTAATTTCCAGTGGCGTTCTCGGGAGGCAAGATGCTGGCGACCGACCCCGTCGAGCCTCCGATGTCTTCGACATAACCCTGAAAATCCTGCTTGAGCGCATCCACGTGTATGGTTGCCGGCTGCTGCGGGCGGAGATTGCGAAGCTGTGTTTCTTTGAAATCGGCGGTAACCCATATGTCTCCGATTTGAGCGATCTGCAGTAACTGCTGTCCAGCCGCGATCCGGGCGCCGACTTCCGCCGAACGCTTCATGACAATGCCCGAAACCGGCGCCGCAATCCTGCAGTAACTCAGCTTTAGCTGCGCCTGCTCCACCTGTGCGTGAGCGCTTTGTGCGCTCGCCTGATTCGATTCAACAGTCGCACGCCGAATCGCGACCTGTTCGGGCGCGTTGCGCCGGTATTGCGCGAGCCTGCTTTGCGCCTCTTCCAGTTGAGCGCGTCTCTGATCGACCGTCTGTGCCGCGGCCTGAAGACCTGCCTGGTTGGCCGTCACTGTGGCCGCTTGTGCTTTCGCAGCCGCGACGATCTGGTCGTACTCTTGCTCGGAAACTTCCTCTTTCGCGATGAGCAATTTGTAGCGTGCCAGATCCGCTTGCGCTCTCGCGTTATTTGCTTCGGCTTCCGTCACCTTGGCTGCCGCGGATTCTTGATCCCTCTCCGCCGCGCCGAGAGCAGCTTGTGCATTCGCAACGTCTGCTCCAGCTGTCGAGATGTTGGTCGTGTTCTCCACTTGCGTAATCGGCACATTCGGCTGCTGCGCCACCACCATGCTGTGAGCCTGGGCCAACTGGGCAACCGCCTGATCGAGGGCGACCTGCAAATCGCGCGGATCCAGATCCACTAGCGGCTGTCCGGCTTTGACTATCTGGTTATCTTCCACGTACACGCGCGTGATGGTGCCGTCCACCCGTGCGCTGACCGGATTGAGGTGCGCATCCACTTCCGCGTCATCCGTCGATTCGAACTGCCGTGCGTGCAGCCAATACAAAAAACCAGCGACGCCGATCACCAGCAGTACAAGAAAGAAAATCGTGAATGCCTTACGCCGCCCGCGCGTGACAGGCGGGTTCGCCCGCGTTTCGGCGGGTCGCTCCGTCTGCAGCTCTTGCTGTACGCTCATGGTCGCGCCCTCCCGAGCAGATTTGGTGCGTCCGCTTCCGCTTCGCCCGTCGCTCTGGCCAACGTCACCTTGGCCAGATTAAAAGAAAAAAGGCTCGAGATGTAATCGCTTTCGGCGCCCGCTACCTGTTCCTGGGCCTGCACCACTTCCACCGTGGTCGCCACCCCGGCGTTGAAGCGGTCCCGCGCTTCTGTTAGCGTCTCGTTCGCGTATCCACGATTGTTTGCCGCCACGCGCACTTGACCCATGGCCGTTTGCAACTCGATCAACGCGGTTCGCACTTCCTGCTCCACCTGCCCCCGTTCATCCGCGAGTTCTGCCCCGCGTTGCCGGACCGCTGCCTGCGCCTGCTGTATATCGCCCTTCGTCCGCCCACCTTCCCAAATCGGAACATTGACGCTTCCGGTGATCGCAAACACACCGTGAGTGGAGGCCGGATTCGGGCCGATGACACCGTAGTCGCCGTTCAGCGAGACCGAAGGAAGGCGCTCGCCACGCGCTGCCGAAAGCGCCGTTTCCGCCGCACGCACCTGAGCTTCCGCAGCCCGCAGATCGGACCGCCGCTCAAATGCGCGCTGGATCGCAGCGCCGGTGTCCGGCATGGTCGCTTCATTCGAACCGAGACTATCAGTGAGCACTAGCTCGTGGTCAAGCGGAAGGCCAATCAAGCGCGCCAGCGCCATCTTCTGCTTTCGAAAATCAGCGTCGAGCGAGCTGAGCCTCTGCTGCTGCGTCTCCAGCTCCACCAGGCTTCTCATCACGTCAATCCGTGCGTTCGTACCCGCTTCCTTGCGAATCAAGGCTTGGTTGTAGACCGCTTGCGCATTACCAACCTGCGCCTGTTGCGATATCAGGCGCGCAGCCGACGCCAGCGTCTGCAAATATGTTCCGGCTACCGCCAAAACCACCACCTCGCGAGCGTCTTTTGCCGCCAGCAGCGAAGCGCGTTCGCTCTCTTTGCTCGCTTTCCAGTTGCGGCGTTCGACGAAATCGAGCACCGATTGGCTAAGCGTCCCTTGGGCTTGCGAATAGGCAAACGGTCCCACCACCGTCGGAATCGAAAATCCAGATGCTGGAGGAGCTTTGAATTGGAAGCCATAAGCCGCCAGATCTATCTGGGTGACCGTCTCGCTCGCATTCACTGCAATATTGGGAAGCAGCGCGCTGAGTGCCTGGATCCTTTCGGCGCGCGCCGCACTCACCGCGTTATTCGCCGATATGGGACCCAAATTTGTATTCAGGCCCCGCTTGATGGCGTCCGCAAGCGTCAGCGTAATCGCGCCTGCTGGCACATCGTGGGACGGCACGCTTCCTCGATAACTGCCGGTTACCTGGACAGAGCTCGTAATTGTATTGACGCCGCCTGCTCCGGTCGCCGATTGCTGTGCGTCCACAGATCCTGCCTGGCTGGTGCGGCCCGAAAGCGGCAGCATGGCGGGACGGTTTGGCCCGTTTGGGCCCCCCGCAGGCGATAGCTGCGCCCATGCAGAAAATCCCGCGAAACAGGCCAGCAACGCCAAACGCCGTATCCGTTGCGACGACATAATACATACATAGATGTACCACATCTAATACGTTCATGTATATAATTGAGGAGTGCGCTTGGCGGCCTCGCAAAATAAGCATCAGCTTCGAACTCAGGCCACACGCGGCAAATTACTGAAGTCAGCCCGTCGTATCTTCGCGCGCGACGGATTCGAAGCCGCCCGCATTGAGGAAATCGCCCGTGACGCCGGTCACACCCGCGGCGCCTTCTACGCCAGTTTTGACACCAAGGAAGATCTCTTCTTCGCGCTTCTGGAACAGCAGGCACGCGAACACTTCAACAAAATCTACCAACTGCTCGAGCGCTACTCGAACCCAGAGGAGCGCCTGGTCGCCTTACGCGAATATTACGTGAGGCTGACGGCCGACCGCCAATGGGTCATGCTTATGCTCGAATTCAAGCTTTTTGCGGTGCGGCACAGCCGCTTTCGTGCGAAACTTGCCGCTACCCACCGTGGAATTCGTTCCTCCACCATGAAGATTGATGCGATCAAAAGCCGTCTGCCCGCGCGCATTCAGCTTCGTGCCGACGCGGACGAAGTCCGTAGGGTCGCTCTCGAAGCCACACTGAATGGCTTGGTCTTAGAACACGCTTACGATGCGAAGAGAATCTCAGAGGACCAGGTCGCTTCCATTCTGCGGCGCATTTTCGATCTGCTGATGCAGCCGAGCTAAATCACGCCGGCAGACTGCTGCGCCGATTCCCGCGCTTAATTCTCGCCGCCAGACTCTCGGATAAGCCGATTGCTCCTAAACCGATCAGAAAATGCACCACGCGAATGATCTCGTGACTTCTGCCCGGCAAAAACCTCCCCATCGTCATTCCGAAAAAGACGACCAGCAATCCCCATAGAAGGCCGGAAAGAATCAATCCCCCGGACACTCTCGCCCGAAGGCCAATCAGCGCTAACACCCAAAGCGAAACCACTAATGCGACACCTAACTGCATATGCAGCGGAACGAGAGCGAACGAGTGACCTGTCCAGAAAAGAAATCCGAGCACGATTAAGACAACGCCAAGAATGCGCACCGCATTCTGCACAATGATGGTTGCCATTCTCAAGCGAGGCGTCACACAGATCATCGTACGCTCGCCCGCTTTCGCGACTCACCGTTATACTGGTGGAAGTTCCCCCGATATGAAGACGTACGTGAAATTTGGAACCTTGATGGTTCTAATTGTCGGATCTCTGGTTTGGCTCGCGGTGGGCGGAATCAGCGACACGAAAACGTACTACAAGACCATTCCTGAGCTCCAGCAGATGGGCGTCGCCGCTCATGGCCATCGCCTTCGTGTCGGAGGAGATGTTCAGCCTGGCTCTATCGTTAAAAATGGCGTGCAGGTCTCCTTTGTCCTGCACCAGGGCGCTCGAACGTTGAACGTCGTCTATGCGGGAACCGATCCGCTTCCGGATACTTTTAAGGACAATGCACAGGCTCTCGCGGACGGGCGCCTTGGTCCCGACGGTGTCTTCGAAGCCAACAAAATTCAAGCCAAGTGCGCCTCGAAGTACGAGGCGAAGCCTCCCCAGGGCGCCGTTTCCCATACATCTGCCGTACCGTCGAAAATCACGAGCCTGATCACCGCCCCGAAACGCAGTGGCCAGTCCTAACCAAATTTAGAAGGTCTTTCCATGGAAAACATCGGCGCGTTATCTGTCCTGCTCGCGTTCTGTCTTGCAGTGTTTGCGATCGCTGCCGCCATCGCCGGCAAATACGCGCGCCGGCCCTTCTTGATCGTTAGCGCCGAACGCGCCGTTTACGTCATCTGGGCTCTCCTCACCGCCGCTTCCGCAATTCTCGTGATGCTGCTCCTCAAAGGCGATTACCGGTTGGCCTATGTCGCTTCCCACACCGATAAAGCCATGCCGGCCGTGTACAAATTCACGGCTTGGTGGGGCGGACAGGAAGGTTCACTGCTGTTTTGGAGCTGGCTGCTCTCCACGTACTCCGCGATTGTCGTCTTCACAAACCGCCGCAAATTCCGCGACATGATGCCCATCGTGACAGCCATCCTCATGACGACTTTGGCGTTCTTCGTTGGCATGATCACCTTCGTGGCAAGTCCGTTCCAGGTGCTCATGGCGGGTCGCGGCGTCATCGATGTCGGAGACGGCACCGGACTCAGCCCGCTGCTGCAGTGGTGGACTATGGCGATCCATCCACCGTTCCTCTATCTCGGATACGTCGGTTTCACGATCCCGTTCGCATTCGCCATGGCCTCGCTCATCACCAGGCAACCTGGCGAAGCCTGGATACAAACCACCCGCCGGTGGGCCATCGTTACGTGGCTGTTTCAAAGCACCGGCGTCTCGCTCGGCATGTATTGGGCCTACACCGTGCTCGGTTGGGGCGGGTTCTGGGGCTGGGATCCGGTCGAAAACGCTTCGCTGATGCCTTGGATCACGGCCACAGCCTTCCTTCATTCAGTCATGATGCAGGAGAAAAAAGGAATGATGAAAGTCTGGAATATGGTGCTCGTCTCGGCCACCTTCCTGCTCAGCATTCTCGGCACCACCTTGACCCGCACCGGCCTGGTTTCCTCTGTACACGCCTTCGCGCAGTCACCCGTGAAGCCCTACTTCACCACCTTCTTGATCGCGGCCACTCTGCTCACCGCTCTCGCGATCGTTAAAAACCTGCCTTATCTAAGGAGCGAGGTCAAGCTCGAGAGCGTCGTCTCTCGCGAATCGAGTTTCCTGTTCAATAACCTCATCCTGCTCGCCAGCTGTTTCGCGGTGCTATGGGGAACGCTCTTTCCGGTCATCATGGAAGCTCTTACCGGCGAAAAAGAGACCATCGACGCTCCTTATTACAACCGCGTCAACATACCCATTGCGCTATTCCTCATTTTTCTGACCGGAGTCGGTCCGCTCATCGCTTGGCGCAAAAGCTCGGTGAACAGTTTGAAGCGCGCCTTCCTCATTCCCGCGATCGTCGGCGTAATGGTCATTGCAGCTTTACTCGGGGCTGGCATCTATAAGGTCGCTCCGCTGATCTCGTTCGGCCTCTGCGCTTTCGTTTTCGCCACCATCATTGGCGAATTCTGGAAAGGCTCACGTGCCATACAAGCCAAAGACCGCTTGCCTCTCCCAAGAGCCGCTTTCGAGCTGACTTGGCGCAACACACGCCGTTATGGCGGTTACCTCGTCCATATGGGTATTGTCGTGATGTTTATCGGTTTCACCGGCAGCGCCTTCGACCAGCACGAAACGCGCAATCTCGGACTCGGCGAGAGCCTGCGCTTCGGTCATTACGACCTGAAACTGCTTAGCGTCAATGACAGCAATACTTCCGATTACCAGTTCAGTCATGCTGTGCTCGGCGTTTCGCGGAATGGCGAAGAAATTGACGAGCTCAATCCGGAAGTGCGCGTTTACACAAACAGCCAGCAGCAAAGCTCGATCATCGGCGTTCGCCGCCGTCTCAGTGAAGATCTCTACGTCAATTACTCGGGCGTTTTGCCCGATCGCACCAAAGCGATTTTCCAGATCTACATCTTTCCGCTCGTCTCTTGCATTTGGATCGGGTATTTTGTTCTGCTGTTTGGGACCATCATTTGTCTGATCCCTGCAAAAGTGCGGCTGCAGTACGCGCGCACGGAGGTCATAGGCTTTGCCACCACGCCTGCGACGGTCGAGTCTTAAGCGCGCGATCAACGTGAAGCTGCTGTTCGCGTTCTTTGTCGCTATTGCCGCACTGATCGCGCAGGATCCGACATCCTACCTAACCCCCGACGTCTTACGCGTCGGAGACAAACTCGCCTGCCGCTGCGGAGGCTGCCGCAATACCGTGGGCAATTGCCCGATGCTGCGCTGCAGCTCGGCCGATCCGCTGCGCCGCCGCATTTACAGCATGAAAGTCGGGGGCCTGAGCGACACCGCCATTGTGAATACGATTGTGCGGGAGCAAGGCGTCGTCGCCCTTTCGTCTCCTCCAGCGGGAAGCTTAGGAGGGTTAATCACGTGGGTCATGCCGGCTCTCGTTCTGCTGATCGGCTTCTTCATCTATTCTGGATTCGTGCGGCGCAACCGCAAAGCACCGGAGCCCCTTTCCGCGAGCGACGAAGCCATGATCGAGCGCTTCCGCACTCAGATGGACCGCGAGCTGGACGATCCTTCAGCACCTGAGAAGGGTGGTGCGGACGCGCGGAAATGATCGTCTCGCTAGCCATCGTTCTTGTCATTGCAGCTTTTCTATTTACCCTGTTCGTTCGACCCTCCGATGTGCCCGAGCCGCTTCCCGTCTCGCCCATCCAGCATCTCGAAGATCGCAAGCACGCCATCTACGACAACTTGCGCGATTTGCAATTTGAATACCGCCTCGGCAAGCTTTCTGACGAGGATTACCAGCAAACCAAGCAAGCGCTTCAGAAGGAATTAGCGAGCGTGCTGGCCGAGACCGAAGAGACTATCAAGCGCTTGGGCCTAACCCCCACGCGAGTTCCACCGAAAGCTCCCCCTTTGAAGCCACTGCCAGCCCGCGCAAGCGGAACCGTGTGTCCTCACTGCGGGGCATCGTTTTCTCAAACATTGAAATACTGCGGCGAATGTGGAAGAGCCATCGCATGAACCGGTTTGTTTTCGTCGCTGCGCTCATCAGCCTCGGGCCATCCTCGGTGTTCGCCGCCATCGACGGAACCGTAGTAAACCGCACCACAGACAAGCCCCAGGCGGGCGTGAGCATTCTGCTCGTCAAGCCCGGCCAGCAAGGCATGCAGACCATCGGCACCGCCGTCAGCGATGCTTCTGGCCGTTTCGTGTTCGAAAAAGATCAGCCCGGCGGCGGCCCCGAGCTTCTCCAGGCGAATTACAAAGGCGTTAACTACAACAAGCTGATGACGCCCAATATTCCGACTTCTAACGTCGAACTGGACGTTTACGAAGCAACCAAATCGCCCGCCGTGGCGCACGTCGCGCAGCAGATGCTCGTCATTGAGCCAACTGCAAACCAGCTTTCCGTAAGCGAAACCGTCCTAGTTCAAAACGAATCGAAGACCACCTACAACGACGTGGATCTCGGGGCCTTTCGCTTCTATTTGCCGCCCTCAGCAAACGGGCAAGTGCGAGTCAACGCGCAAGGCCCGCAAGGCATGCCTTTGCCGCGTGCTGCGGAGAAAACGGAGAAGAGCAACGTCTTCAAAGTGGATTTCCCCATCAAGCCGGGCGAGACCCAGTTTGAGCTCAGCTATGTGCTTCCAGTCGGATCGCCCTTCACCTACCGCGGGCGTCTCGTCAATATCCCGGGAATGCCAACTGGTCCGCTGCGGCTCGTCGCACCCCCCGGAGTGACGCTCGCCGGCAACGACATCGAGCGAATTGGAACCGAGCCCAAAACTCAAGCCACTATCTATAACGTCATTGCACGGGAAAACTTCTCGTTCGCGATCAGCGGCACCGGTTCTCTTCACAGTGGTGACGACGCGAACTCGGGTGAAACGAGTGATGCTCCGCAGGTGACCGAAGGTAAACCGCAAATCTACACGCATTTGACATCGCTCATCGCGCTGGCGTTTTGTATCCTCGGTGTCGGGTTGGTAATTTTGTTCCGCAGCTCTCCCGTGCGCTCGCCCTATGGTAAGTAGCTTCGCTCTCCATTCGAATGCCCGACGCCATCGAACTTGACCACGTCTGGAAGTTCTACGGCGACTATGCGGCGCTTCGCGATAACACACTCACTGTTCAGGAACGCTCCTGTTGCGCCTTGCTCGGGCGTAACGGAGCAGGGAAGACGACGCTGCTGCGCATTGTCGCCGGCCTTTCGAGTTTCCAGCGCGGTGCAGTACGCGTGTTCGGCCAAGCGCCTCGATCCGGCTCCGCGCGCCGTCACGTCGGCTTCTTGGGACATGGTATCGGCGTCTACGAAGACCTTTCCGCGCGCGAGAACCTGAAATTCTTTGCAAGTATTACCGGGAGTGATCCGCGCACGACCGTAGACACGTGGCTGGAACGTGTCGGCCTTGCCCGCGTTGCCACCATGCCCGTCCGCCAGTTTTCACGCGGCATGCGTCAGCGCCTCGCGCTGGCCCGCACCTTTCTCCACGCCCCAAACCTGCTGTTGCTTGACGAGCCCTTCACTTCGCTCGACGACCGTGCGATCGCGATGCTCAGCGAACTTCTTCTCGAAGCGCGCCAGCGTGGCGCAACCATCCTTCTGTCCACCCATCAGATCCGCGAAGCTCTCGTGATCGCCTCTCATGTGGCGCTTCTCGAAAACGGTAAATTGCGCTACACGGGCGAGCGCACGGAGGAAATGCTCGACGACCCTGCTCTCCTCTACCGTCTTCACACGGAGCTCGGCGCCGCGTGAGATCCATGCGTCAAGCACTTTCGATCGCACGAAAAGATCTCGCCATTGAATTTCGAACCAAAGAATCGCTGAATGCTGCCGGCGCGTTTGCCGTTTCGATTCTCCTGCTGTTCAGCTTTGTCTTCGATCCTTTTGCCGACACCATGCGCGACATGGCCGGCGGCCTGCTCTGGCTCGTGTTTGCCTTCGCCGGAGCCCTCGTCTTCAATCGTGGATTCTCCCGTGAGTTGCCGAATGATTGTCTTGATACGTTGCTCGCTTCGCCGCTCTCGCCTTCGAGCCTGATGCTCGGCAAAGCCGTCGCGGTTTTCATCACTCTTCTGCTGGTCGAACTCGTCGGTCTGGCAGTCTTCGGCATCTTCTATAACGTGCGCTGGTGGCTCCGCCCCGTCGAATTAGCCGGTGTCTGCGCTTTCGCCACCTGGGGAATTTCAATCGTCGGCGCCGTCTTCGGCGCGCTTACCGTCAATCTGCGCCTTCGCGAGCTGATGCTGCCCGTCATCATTTATCCGCTGCTCATTCCGCTCCTGATTGGCGCCATCGAAGTCACAAATACGATTCTGGCCAATCAGCCGTTCACCGCCTACGAATGGCTCTGGGGACGCGTGCTGCTTGTCTTCGACGTGGTATTCACCGCCCTGGCGCTCGTTCTCGCCGAGACGATTTTGGTCAACTAAAAAGAGACCCGCTGTTTAGAATCTATGCGTGAAAAGATCTCGATTGCACTCGCCGGTTGCGCCGCCACCCTACTCGCGTACAACCTCTACCAGATGTTCCTCGTGTTGCCCGACGAGGCCATGCAAGGCGCCATCTACCGCATCCTCTTCTTCCACGCGCCTGCCGCTATGGTCGGAATGATCGGCTACTTCGCCGCTCTCCTCTGCAGCATCATGTATCTAAGCTTCGGCAACTTCCGTTACGATTCGCTCGCCGCCTCCATCATCGAAGTCTCTCTGGTCTTCTCGCTGGTGAACATCGTGACCGGCAGCATTTGGGCTCGCATCATTTGGGGTATCTGGTGGACCTGGGATTATCGGCTCACCTCCGCTCTCGTTTGCGTGCTCATCTTCTTCGGCTATTTAATGCTGCGCCGCGCCATTGACGAACCTACCCAGCGCGCCCGCCTGTCGGCGGCCCTCTGCATCTTCGGCTGCGTCGACGTCGTCATCGTGTGGAAGTCGATCGAGTGGTTCCGCAACCAACACCCCGGCCCGGTCCTCGATTTCAGAACCGGAGGTGGACACATGGATCCCGCGATGCAGCATGTGTTTTACCTCAACTTTTACGCCATATTGATGGTCGCGATCGCATTGGCGCTGATCCGCACGCGACAAGAAGCAACCGCCCGCGAGATCGATTCGCTTCGCCGCCTGGCGAACGCCGCTTAGCAGAAAGGAATCTATGGACGCCCGCAACTTCACTTTCATGTTTTACGGCTTCACCGCCGCTTGGCTAATCGTGCTCTTATACGTCATCGCCCTCGCCCGCCGCGGAGCGCGCCTCAAAAAAGAGCTAGACGACGTCAAGCAAATCGTTGCCAGCAATCAAGCTGGACAATCTGCTCCTATCGAAGACCGCGTGCGTTGACGCCGTGTCCGCTTGTGCTACCCTAAAAGAAATAAAATCGAGATTAAGGTAAAGACGAGGAGTATCGTTCTCTAGATGGCCTTGGCGGTTGAGCAAAAATCCGAAACGATTAGCAAGTACAGGATCCATAAGTCGGATTCTGGTTCGCCAGAGGTCCAGGTTGCCCTCCTGAGTCAGCGCATTCTGCAACTGACTGATCACTTCAAGACGCATAAAAAGGATCATCACTCCCGGCGCGGTTTGCTGGGTATGGTGGCCCGCCGTCGAAGATTGCTCAATTATTTGAAAGATCGCAGTCCGGAGCGGTACAAGGCTCTTATCCAGAGCCTCGGCATCCGCCGCTAGGGGCGGTTCTCAGGTAGACGCGGCTCGAGCGCGAGGCGCTCAACGTTGTTAAACATGGCCCGCGTGACACCGCTTTCAGAGCGCAAACGGCGTCTGGACGAGCGGCCCTCCGCAGCAAGCTCTAAGTCCCCAACTTGATCCCGAATGTTCGTCCGCGACGTCATGAATTGGCGGCGCGTTTTGATTGGAATATGGATGCGGATCAAGCATCGGGAATTATAAATGTCACACACAGTTGAAATCGACCTTTACGGGTCAAAGGTGTCCATCGAGACCGGCAAAGTCGCCAAACAGGCCCACGGCTCTGTTGTCGTTCGTTCAGGAGATTCGGTCGTGCTGGTCACCGCCACCTCGAACGCGAAGCCCAAACCGGGGGCTACTTTTTTCCCCCTCACCGTGGATTACCGCGAATACACCTACGCCGCGGGCAAGTTTCCCGGCGGCTTCATTAAGCGCGAGGGGCGTCCTTCTGAAAAAGAAATCCTCACCAGCCGTCTCATTGATCGCCCGGTTCGTCCGCTCTTCCCGGAAGGGTACAGCCACGAAACGCAGATCATCGCCATGGTCCTCTCGGCCGATCCGCAGCGCGACCCTAGCGTTCTCGCCATCATCGGCGCCGGTGCCGCGCTAGCCATCTCCGATATACCGTTCCAGCACGTTCTCGGCGGCGTTCGGGTCGGCCTCATTGGTGGAACGTACCGCGCCAATCCCAGCTATGACGAAACGAAAGACGCCAAGCTCAGCATCGTCGTCGCGGGCACGGAGCAGGGCATCGTCATGGTCGAAGCAGGCGCGACCCAGGCTACCGAAGCCGAAGTCGTCGATGCCATCGAGTTTGGCCACGATTGCTGCAAGAAAATAGTCGCGGGCATTCGCCAGCTGGTGCAGGCCGCCGGCAAACCTAAGCGCGAATTCACTTCACCCGCTGTCAATCAGGAAATGCTGAACAAGATTTCGGGCGCTGTCCGCGACGAGCTCAGCGACGCTCTCAATACCGAGAAGTACGGCAAGACCGACAGCTACCGCCGCGTCGATGAAGCGGAAGCCAAAGCCGTCGCCCTGTATAGCGAACCGGCCGAGCAGGCCGAAGCAGCCAAAGTTTTCGAGCATCTGCAGGAGCGCATCTTCCGCGATCAGATGCTCAAGCAGCATCGCCGTCCCGATGGCCGCGGCTTCGATCAGATCCGCCAAATCACCTGCGAAGTCGGCGTTCTCCCTCGTACCCACGGTTCTGCCATCTTCACGCGCGGAGAAACGCAAGCTCTCGTTACCACCACGCTTGGCACGAAAGACGACGAGCAGCGCATTGAAATGTTCGATTTGAGCGAAACCTCCAAGCGCTTCATGCTTCACTACAACTTTCCTCCCTTTAGCGTTGGAGAGGTTGGATTTATGCGGGGGCCGGGTCGCCGCGAAATCGGCCACGGCGCACTCGCCGAACGAGCCCTGTCGCCCATCATTCCCGATGACAAAGACTTCCCCTACACGCTCCGCCTCGTCAGCGACATTCTCGAATCGAATGGTTCGAGTTCGATGGCTAGCGTTTGTGGTGGAACACTCTCGCTGATGGATGCAGGCGTTCCCATTTCCGCTCCCGTCGCTGGCATTGCCATGGGTCTCGTGCTCGAAGGTGATTCATACGCCATCCTCACCGATATCGCCGGTGCCGAGGATCACTACGGCGATATGGATTTCAAAGTTGCGGGCACCAAGAACGGCATTACCGGCCTGCAGATGGACATTAAAGTCCCGAACGTTACGACGCAAATCATGAAAGAGGCGCTCGAGCAGGCCCGCAAGGGACGGCTTCAGATTCTCGATACCATGCTCGCCACTCTCTCCACTTCCCGCACCGAGCTCTCGCAATATGCGCCGCGCATCTACACCACTAAAATTCCGACCGACAAAATCCGTGAGCTCATCGGCCCGGGCGGCAAAATCATCAAGGGCATCATCGATCAAACCGGCGTCAAAATCGATGTGTCCGACGACGGAACCGTCAACATCTACGCTTCTGACGGCGATTCGGCCAAACGCGCTTTGCAGATGGTGAGCGACATCGCCGCCGTCGCGGAAGTCGGCAAGACCTATCTCGGTAAAGTCGTTCGCATCGCTGAATTCGGCGCCTTCGTGGAGATCTTCCCTGGCACCGACGGCCTGCTGCACATCAGCGAGATCTCTGAGAGCCGCATTAAGAACGTGCGCGACGAGCTCAAAGAGGGCGACCAGATTCTCGTCAAAGTTTTGGCCCTCGAGGGCAACAAGATCAAGCTCAGCCGAAAAGCTATCTTAAGAGAACAGCGCGATAAGCTGAAGGCCGGAGCCGACAAGGGCGAATAGCGCCGCCTGCGCCGGTACACAGAGTTTTGCGGCCCGGGTCGTACCCGACTTGGGCGTGAGCTCACATGCCGACACATATCTACACGAGCGTCGCCGCCAATTATCTTCCCAAGGCGCGCGTGCTCGCGCACAGCATCAAGAAATTCCATCCTGAATTCCTGTTCCACCTTGTCCTGTGCGACAAAGTGCCGGATTGGTTTTCTCTCACGGCAGAACCGTTCGATTCGCTCATCGCTCTCGACGATTTAGGCCTCGAGAATCCCGAGCAATGGATTTTCAAGCACACTCTCGTCGAACTCAGCACCGCAGTAAAGGGCTTCGCGCTCGAAAAGCTGCTCGCTGTTCCCGGCTGCACTGAGGTCATCTATTTCGATCCCGATATCATCGTGCTCTCGGACTTGCATCCTCTGCTCGCCGAGTTCGGAACCGCTTCCATTCTGCTGACGCCGCACATCGCGGAACCGGAAACCAGCATGGAGGCCATCCTCGACAACGAGTTCTCCGTTCTCCAGCATGGAATTTACAATCTCGGTTTCCTTGGCGTCAAGAATTCTCCCGAGGGTCGCAGGTTCGCGTCCTGGTGGGCCGATCGCCTCAGCCATTTCTGTTACGACGATATCCCGCACGGCATCTTCACAGATCAGCGCTGGGCAGATTTGGTGCCTGCCTACTTCCCGGATCACAAGATTCTTCGTGACCCGGCCTACAACGTGTGCACTTGGAACCTGACCCACCGCACCGTGACAGGCTCCCTTCGCGACGGTCTCCTCGTCAACGGCCAGCCGATCGCCTTCTATCACTTCTCCGGTTTCGATAGCGGCGCGCAGCAGGGCATGCTCGACAAGTACGGAAAAAGTATGCCCGCCCTCTACGAATTGCGCGAATGGTATATCGGCGAGTGTGACCGCCTGGGCCAAAGCGAGCTTTCGAATCTGCGCTGGGCATATGGATTTTTCGATAGCGGCGAGCGCATCCTCAATGTCCACCGCAAACGCTATCGCGAGCGTGCCGATCTCCAATCGGCCTTTCCGAATCCTTATTGCACTTCCGAAATCTGCCGCTCTTACCTGCACTGGTTCCTTCGCAATGACGAAAGCCGCCCGCGAGTTCCGAATGCGCCTGTTCCAGTCAATTCGCCGCCGACGCCCGAGTACCGCGTCTTCGTGATCGCTGCCGCCGTCGACCAAACGTTTGTCGAAGAGACCTTGGACGCCGTTTCAGCGCATACCTTCATGCCAAACGAGATTTTTCTCGTCGCGTGTCAATGCATTCTGTCCGCCGCGCATGTACCCGAAGGCATCGAGTCCATTGCAATCGAGAGCGATCGTTATGACGACCTGTTCGCCGCCGTTCTGAGCCGTTTTGGGGACAAAGACGCTCTGCTGATTAGGGCCGGCGCCGTCCCGCCGGATAAGTGGGATTTGCGCCTGGCTTGGAGCGCCGTCCGCCAGCCGGGTGTCGCCACAGTATCGCCAATCGACGAGCGGTTGCTCGATACATCAGGCAGCATCCGGTCAAAAACCGACGGCTTGCTCGATCGCTTGTGTTACTCCTATCGCGAGCCTGACGATGTGGAGATCGCATCCTTTTCGAGTGAATGCGTGTATGTGCGCCGCGAGGCGCTCCGCAGCGTTGCCGGGCTTGAGAAAGATCTTCACTCTGCGGCGCTGCTCGACGGAGCTGCAAGCCTCCGTTACTCCCATTCGCTCGCGACTCATATATGTATGGCGTGGCGTCGTCCGCGCCAAGCAGATCGAGCGGCCGCTCTCGGTTCAGGCGGTGGGCTCGCCGTAGCTCGCCTTCACGATCGCATTCGCGCGCATTTTAATGCGGACAGGGCCACGCCCCCCGCGGTCGTCAAAGGTATGACGGGCGCGAATCTCCACATCATGCATAGCTGGGGTGGAGGTCTCGAGCGGTGGGTTGCTGATTATTGCGCCGGAGACCACCAACACAACAACTTCGTCCTGAAATCCGTTGGACCCTGGGGTGCCTTCGGCAGCGCTCTCCACCTGTTTCGCAACATCGCAGATACCGCGCCGCTACGCGTCTGGCGTCTTGAGCCAGTCATCAAAGCTACCGCAACCGAACATGCTGCCTACCAGGCAATACTGGCTGAGATCGTGAGGGAACATGGCATTCGGCGCATCATCGTCTCTTCTCTGATCGGACATTCGGTCGATGCGCTTCGGCAGCCTCTTGCAACCGTATTCGTCTGCCATGATTACTATCCGTTCTGCTCCGCCCTCAACATCACCTTCGGCACAGTCTGCCGCTCCTGCGAGCAGCCGCGCTTAACCGCCTGCATTCAAGACAACCCCCACAACCGGTTCTTCTCGAACGTTCCGCCCGCCGAGTGGCTGCATTTGAGGGGCAAGTTTTATGCCGCAGTGAACAACAATGCCGTCACGCTCGTCGCTCCCTCCGCTTCGGTGCGGGATCATTACGCGCAGCTCGCGCCCGAACTTACGCAATCGTTTCGCATCATCCCTCATGGGACAACTCCTTTAACGTCTGCTCGCCTGCTCTCCGCTCCCGTGCTTTCCACCCCGTCAACAGAGCATCCGGCTTTGCGTGTATTGATCCTCGGAAGTCTTGCACTCCACAAAGGCGGTCTTCTGCTCGAGTGCATCGTTCCACAGCTGCTGCCATTCTGCGAATTGATGCTGGTCGGCAGCGGAGATTACGGTAAGCCGTACGCGGAGAATCCAAACATCACTGTTATTCCCGAATACGAACGCGAAAAACTTCCGCAATTGATCAGCGATCTTAAGCCCGACCTCGGTCTCCTGTTATCTGTAGTCCCGGAAACCTTCAGCTACACGCTTCGCGAGCTGCAGGAGCTGACCATACCCGTTTTGAGCACTGCAATCGGTAGCTTTCTCGACCGCATACAAGACGGAGTTACCGGCCTGCTGTGTGCACCCGAGCCGGAAGCGGTGGTGCAAGCGATCAAGAACGTCGCTGCGGACCGGCAAGTGCTCCAGCGAATTCACGACAATTTGAAAACGCTCGGGCATCGCAGCGTGGAAGATATGCTGCGCGATTACGATGAGCTTCACCCCACGCGGTACTCACCGCACGAATATTTCGACCCCACGAAGACGCCGCAGCCTCTGCCGGAAAAGAACCTCCAACTCTTCTGGCGGACCGCAAACACTGAGTTCACGGAAGACGACAGCATCGTTGTCGCCCCACTCGGGCGTGAGCGGCAAATCGCCCGCCTGCATCTCTTCCCGCCGGCAGAGCCAATCGAGCAGCTTCGTCTCGATCTGTCTGCGCAGCCCGGCTTTTTTCTGCTCCACAATCTCTCTTTGCGGGATCGTCATGAACAAGTGCTTTGGACTTGGGATGGCAATATCGCTTCCCTGAAAGCGGGATCCAACCAGATGGTGTTCTTCACTTCCCGCCAGGGCGATTCTCCTGCGTTACTCTATTTTGCTGGACACGATCCCTTTCTGCTTCTTCCCATACCGGCCGGCCTGCTTGCCCGTCTCACCTTCGCCAGCTACCTGGAAATCGAATTTGCTCTCGCTTCTACCGAGGACCACATTAACCTGCTGCTCTCATCGAGCCCCACAGCCGAATTTGGAGATCGGAAAGTCGAACATCTTGACTCGGAAGTTCGCCAACGCGATGCAAAAGTTCGCGAACTGGAAAGCAGCATCGTCGCGCTACGAAATTCCGTTTCGTGGCGCTTGACGCGCCCGGCCCGGGCCCTCGCCGCCGCCGGCAGAAAAATCAAACGCGTAGTCGCCCATCCGGCCGCTCCGGAGCCTCGCTAATTTTTCCGCACGCCGCTCAGCGGCCTCACTGCGCGCCATAGCAAAGAACTCTCGATGGCACTCAGGCGCTCATGCATCTCCGCTAATTCCCGGTCCCGCGCAGCAACCTGTGCTTGTAGCGCCGCAATCCGCTCTTCCGCCGTGTTCAGGTTCTCTTTTGTCGAACGCAATTCGCTACCACGGCTGGCTGCCAGCGCTTGTGCCTCGGCCAGCACCCGGTCATACCGCTTGATTTCCTCCTGCCTCTCGATGGCGAGGCGTTGCGCCTGTGATTCTCGATGCGCGCTTACCGCTGCTAGTTTTGAAGCAAAAGACCACGCATCAAGCCCGCTCATCTCTACTACAACCTGCCCGCCCGCTCGCAGCCTTTCGCGTGCAGACGATGGCACGGCAAGTAGAAACGAACCTCCCTCGGGAGGATCGGTAACGAGCACGCCGCTGCCATCCGCGGTCGGAATGCCATGCAGCCCCAACCTCTTCATTTCTTCGATCGGCAGCGGATTCGGCAAGCCCCACACCGTCTCACCCTTGCTATTCAATGCCGAGATCGCATGCAGCTCCAGAAACGCAGCCGACCTGGTGAGATCGATTCGCAGTTGAGTAATGGGCACGGACACAGCCTGTATCGGCAACGTTACCTGGGATCGCTCGGGCGTGACCGTATGCGCTACGTGAACGCTGGCCGGTTCCGTAAAGCTCTCTCCCTCGCTCCGCCAGTACAGTTGAGTTGTAATATCCCACTCAGCCGGCCGCTTCTGCCGCTCCAACCAGAACCGGTATTCCAGATGTTCCGCACATACCTCGTAATAGCGCCGAAGTTCCTCGATCCGGGTGTCGTCGAAAACCATCGAGGCCACCCCGTCGCGGCGGCCACCACCCGGCTTTTGAATGATGCCGAGCCCGTTGCTGTGAAAGAACTCCGCGGTCGGAAGCGATTGCCGCACTTCGTCCAGCAGCATCCACACCCCAAAATCGCCCTGTCGCACCGACGAATCGTGCAACAGCACCATCCCGCCCGGCTTCACCTTTGGCCACCACGTGTCGAAGTCATGTCGCACCGCGTCATACGTGTGGAGTCCGTCGATATGAAGCAGATCGATGCTCTCGTCTTCAAAATCCCGCACAGCCTCATCGAACGTCATCCGCTTTAGTTGCGAAAAATTGCTGTAGAGTTCGCGGTTGTATCCATCCACTTCCCCGAAGACATCATCGCCGTATCGCCCGGTATGCACATCGCCTTCCCAGGTGTCTACGGCGTACGCCTTGGCTGTCGTACCGCTTTCAACCATCGATTGGCAGAACGCGAAGTACGATTCGCCCAAATGCGTTCCAAGCTCCACAAATACGGATGGACGCAGAGAAGCCACCAGATCGCAGGCGAACGGAATATGTCCCGACCAGTTTCCCACTCCATGCGGCCGGTATCGCCGCGGCGAAAAACAGAGAGACGGAAGCATCATCGGCGAAATGAAAGGCCGCTCAGGCGGATGGTCATTATCAGATTGGCGAGCATCAGCGGATACACCGGGAACGCGTAACGGTCCGCCGCCATTAACGTCAGAGCGTGGACGAACAGCAGCGCGAACGGGATCGCGGTCAGCGTGAACCCGATTGGGTCCGCTAGTTTGATCGAAACTATCATCCACACGAATGAAGCCATGGAGGCGCCCAGCACAACCCACGTATAAACCGGTAAGAGGTCATCCAATATTCGTCCGACGAATGCTCCTCCTCCATAGGGTCGGGGCGCGAACTGCAGAAACTTTGCATCCCAGCCCAGCATTCGATCCAAACTCTCAGCCGAAGGCCACAGCACAAACACGGAATGCGAAAAGTTCCAGTTCTCGTCGTCCACTCGATGGTCCGGCACTCCGAGGAAGAAGATCATCGATTTCGCGACTCCCTCCAGGTAGCGAAACGGATGTCTTAGGATCAGCCGTGCGATCCCCTCTCGCGTGAGCAGCGGAAGGATCCTGTTTATCAACGCCTCGTGAAAGCCGATCGTCACTCCGTCCAGCGGCAATCTTCCATTGATTGAATCGTGCTCGATGGCAGCTTTGTACTCGGCCCTGACTGGCGCGAGAACAGGATCATCGGGCGCAACCAGCACTTCCTTGAACATGCCCACCGCGATGAAGCCGTAGTAACCACCGGGCATATGTTTGTCAGTCAGATGTTTCCAAGGATAAGCGAGCAGCCATGGGCCGAGCCCGACGATCAGAGCCCCCGCCATCACACGGCGCTCGGGCCGCCGCATTTGTCGGAACAGCGCCGAGTACGATTTCAAACCGCCCGCGGGAACGAGTACGAGTAAAAGAAACGCGAGTGCCGCCACGGGCGACAAGTACAAAATCGTTGGCCGCCAATAGTACCCGAAAGCAAGCACCAAAGCGGTCCAGCAAGGGACCCACATAGGCACCCGCTCCGAACCGCGAACGAGACAAACCAGGGAATACAGCAGCAGAGCCAGCCAGAAAAAAATGCCGGTCTCCGAGAGCAGCATGTGCTCGTAACCGATCAGAATCGGATAAAAAACTAACACGACAAGAGTGATCGCTCCCGTCGTCGCGCCGGAGACTTTCCGCACCGTCCAACCAGTTATAAGAATGCCGCCCAAGCCAAACAGCGTAGTTACCAATAACGCCGCCTCCGGTTGTTCGCCTCCCAACCAGAACGCTCGATTCAAAACAAGTGGAAATAGCGGGGTCCGATAGAAATTCCAATTGGAGAGGACCGACGGTCCGGACAGAACATTCGCCAGGCGGACGTATTCCATGCCGTCGTAAGACACAATCAACGGCAGCGCCATCATCTGAACGAAAGTCGCTAAGACAACGAATGCGACCGCGATGTGGAACTGGAAAGACGGATCCGCGAAGCGCTGTTTCACGACCGCCGCCGTCCGGGTATTTTGCAAAGTCTCCGAGCGCGTCGGAACCGTAAACTCGCCCTACCGTCCTGCCGATGCGCTGATGGTTCCAGCTAAAGGGCTGCTCGCCACTGCATATTCGCGCTTGGGCATGCGGCCGGCCAGGAAGGCCGCCCGACCTGCTTCCACCGCCAGCTTCATCGCGCGCGCCATGCGCTCGGAATCCTCTGCTTCCGCGATCGCCGTGTTCAACAGCACGCCGTCAAAGCCCAGCTCCATCGCGATCGCCGCGTCCGATGCAGTGCCCACGCCCGCATCCACAATCAACGGGACCTCCGCGATTGCATCGCGCAAAATTCTCAGATTGATTGTATTCTGAATCCCCAATCCCGAACCGATCGGCGCTGCTAAGGGCATCACCGCCGCCGCACCCGCATCGATGAGTTTGCGCGCATTCACCAGGTCGTCTGTCGTATACGGCAGCACCACGAAGTCTTCCTTCACCAAAATACGCGTAGCTTCGAGCAATCCCTCGTTATCCGGGAAGAGTGTCTTCTGGTCACCGATCACTTCGAGCTTGATCCAATTCGACAACCCAACTTCGCGCGCCAGCCGCGCCGTCCGGATAGCATCTTCGGCTGTAAAGCACGCGGCTGTATTCGGCAGAATGTGGATCTTCGCACGGTCGATAAAATCCAGTTCTGATTCCTTCGAACGATCGGTTAGGTTCACGCGCCGCACTGCCAGCGTCACCATCTCCGTACCTGACGCCGCATGGCACCTGGCCATCAACGCCTTGCTTCGGTACTTTCCGGTTCCGACCCACAACCTCGAGCGAAACGTTCTCCCCGCAATCGTCAGTACATCTTCCATACCGACTATTATGAGCTTCCAAGCTACAGCGCCAATTTCCCCTGGAACTGCATCTCCTTCAGCTCGAACCTTCGCTTCACCTGCATCTGTCCGATTCTCATCCTGAACTCCACCTGCTGATCCGCGACAGTGATCGGGAGCGACGCTCTCGTGAAGTGAAAGAAGTAAACATCGGAGTTGCCGATTCTGCGATAGTTCGATTCATTCGCTGGTTCAGCAGGCTTGCCTTTCACCGTGAGAAAGGCGCTGCTAGCGAGTGCCCTGGGATCTGACCCGGCGTCGGGAGCAGCCAGACCCACCACCGCAATCACATAGTTGGGCCGTTCTTTTTGAGCGTTCGTCACTTGTGTGTCGGTCGGAATTTCATTGCCCGACCTCAGCTTCAGCACCGCCAATCGCACCGGAATAGCGCTGGCCCAAATAATCGTAAGCGGAGCCTGCGGAGTAGGAGCACCTGCCGGCCCAGATACGCCCGAAGGCGATTGTGTTGCCGGAAGCGTGTGCGTACCGTTTGGGTCAGCCGGGCCCTGGCTGCCCGGGTAAGCCGAGGTCGTCATATTCGTGCCGGTCGTCGTGTTGGACGGATTCCCAAGCGCAGCACTGGGAGGCGCGCCTCCGTTCGCTCCCGGCTCGATCACCGTTACACCCGGTCTTCCCGCCGCAGGCATCGGCATCTGCTTGGCCCATGGCGAGTCCTTCATGATCGACTGGGCGTCCTTGTCGGTCCACTCTTTGAAGTCTTTGTTCTGCCAAACTCCCGTGGCGGCGCCGAGCAAGGCCGCACCCGCTGCCATAACCACCAAACCGCTACGCCGTCTCAACCGCATTCCGGCACTCTCCGTATGTAGGACTTGAACCGGAAGCCACATGTAACAGATCCCGTTAGTCCCATAAGGTTGAACGTAAGCCACCGGGCCGCTGTGCGAAAAAATGGGTGGCTTTCGAAGCTTGGAGACTGCTTCTCAACCGAAACCGCTGCCATCAGCCCCGGTCAAAACGGCTACCCTCCGAAGTACGCGGAATCGCGACGGCCGTTGCCAGCGGAATGTTTGCCCGCCGCTGTATACCGGGTAAAGATGAGCACGTGATACCCGTTGGGAGTTTGTGCGTCTGCTGTGAACCCCGCGTCCTTCATGCGACCGCGAAGCCATTCCGTCCAGGCCTTCTCGCCGTCGAAGCTATGCGACACAAATATAACCTCGGGGGTTTCCGCCAGCTCGGAGTGAATGACTCCTTCTATATGCGCCTTTACCGCCTCTGTATCCAAGGTAAAAGGCAAAGGCAAAAGCCTGTTCTTCATTGGGTAAGCAACGAACGGTGCATACAGATAGCTTTGGTTGCCGAGCCCGGCCTTCCAGTCATAGAAATCGGACTCCGGCAGCTGGCTGCTGAAGAAGACTGGAGGAACGTTCTTACGAGAATGTGCCTGAATGATTCGCACGAACGGGCCTAACTCCTCTTTACCCGTCTGACCCGTTATCGAGAAGAGCCAAAGACTCAGAGTTGATGGAAGTACCCAACACAAGACCCAGAACCGCGCTGGCAAAGCCTGGAAGAGAGAGTAACCAGCATAGGCTAACAACAGCGTCTGGCCAGGAACTGCAGATGCTATGTACCGGGGTACGAAGATTCGCATAGGTGTCGCCACTGACGCGGCAAAGAAGATACTGGGCGCCAAAAGCCACCACGAGAGTAGTAGAACGAACAGCGAGCGGCGGACTGGCTGTGGCCGTCGCAAGGAATTAGGGAACGCGAATTGAACGAGAAAAGCGGCCAGGAAGAGACCTAGTGACAACATCGGAGAAAGCAGTGATTCGCAAAACTGGTTCAACGTCGGAGCCGGTGTAAACGGAAGTGTGTGCGCTTCACGTACGAGCAGGCGAATGTGCGGCACGAGCGGAGTAATCAGCACAGCGATCAGCGTATAAGCGGCTAAAAGATAGCGCCAGCGATGCACTCGCTTCTCAACGGTGAATACATAGGCTATGTACAGGGCCTGGCACAGAAAGACGATCGCAAAAAAATAATGCAGATAGACGACCAGCGTTGACGCGGCCACGAAGTAAAGAATAAAGCGGATTTCGCGGCTTTCGATCCATTCGTACACCGCGAGACAGGAGCCGGTTACGGCCGCCAGCGCCAAGCTGTATGGACGCGCCTGGATGCCCAACGAAATAATGCTCGGATGAAAGATAAACAGTACGGCGGCTACAAAGCCTGCACCCTTTCCGAACGCTTTTTCTGCCAAGCGGTAGAGGAACCAAGCTGCAAGGAGAATGCCGGCGATCGAAGGAATGCGAAGTATGGAATCGCGAAGTGGACTTCCACCCCAAACGAAGAACGATTCGATGACGGCGTAGAGAATGGATTGTCCTGGCCAGTGAGATGTGATTTGAATTGCGGCGAGAGGGCCGCGGTGCGCCATAAAAACCGTTCCGGCCTCATCGACCCACAGACTGCGAACCAGTCGGGGGTACCAGACACTGACCAACATTAGGCCGATTGCAATCCAGAAAGCGAGGTCGACGTGATCAACAAGTGCTTGCTTGATCTTGCTCTTTGCGGACACGGCTGTACGCGGAAGTCGATCGATGCGATCTAAGAGGAGCATCGGCTCTCCTCAAAGACAGCGCGGTTGTGCTTCCACGTTAGCCGCGTCTCGGATCGCGATGGCTCGGATGGATTCAGTCAGTTTACGCTCCAGTTTGCGCGTCCGCGCATAGAGCAGCAGGAATCCGTGGACTGCCGCAAAAAAAACGATGTAGAAGAGCAGATCGGTTCCACGGCCCACTCCCAGCGCGTGGGCCAGATCGGTTGTGAGATCAGGCAGGAAAACCAATATGATCGACAGGCAGAACAGGAAGGCGGCGATGAGCCGGCCAAACAACTTGGAACCGAACAGTGAGCTGCCCAGAATCCCCGTCGTCAAACTAAGGATTACGAGAATAACTTGAATCGATTTCATTGAGTTAAACTTTCGAAGCACCAAGTCGAAAAGAACGTTAATACTGTTCCAGAAACTTTGTCCCTTGGCGAGCGAGTATTGGGTGTAGCGAATGGTCGTGGGAACCTCTTTAACGCGCAGGCCGGTCTTACGAATCAATTCAAGGATCTCCGTGGCGTGTGAGTAGCCGTTTTCAGTTAACTTGATCTCGCGGGCTGCTTGACGCGAGAGCGCACGGAAGCCGTTGTGCGTATCTGTCAACCATAGACCCGCAAAAAGCCACGATACGAAAACACCGCCCTTTAGCAGAACCTGCTTCACGCGGGGAACGCCGTTTCGATCGCTTGGGTCTATAAAGCGCGAGCCTATGACTACGTCATACTCACCGCGCCGTATCGGTTCGAGTAGGCTGCGGATCAGGGCAGGACAATGCTGGCCGTCCGCATCGAAATGAATGATCGCCCTTGCTCCTTGCGAAAGAGCGTACTCAGTTCCTGTTTGCAGAGCGGCGCCTTGCCCCAGGTTGGCTACGTGCCGAAGGTAACGAGTCGGCCTTTCGTGGAGATGTTCAATTGCGGGGGTAGACGAGCCATCGTCAACAACGACGACCTGAAATCCGTAGGGCAGGATTTCATCAACTGTCTTTGTCAGAACGTCGCCCTCATTGTAGGCGGGGATCACAACGAAGACATCCCGATCCAGGAACTCTTCTTTGGCTGTCTCCCGATTCATATCGCCTCATGCGTGTTATCGACACTGCAGGACTTGTTTTAAGCGGATTCCGCTTCTACGGACTACTTAGAACGTCTCGGAATACGTGGGTAGGTGAAAATACAGGACTAGAATTGCCGTCACGGATTGACGGTAACTTGGAAGCTTCGGGTGGCAGTCAGGGAGTTGCTGTCGGTTACCTGAGCGGTGAAAGTGAAGGTCCCCGCAGTGGTTGGTACTCCCGAGAGCGCGCCGCCGGAGCTGAGCGTTAAACCGGCAGGAAGACTGCCGTTGGCTACGGACCACTGGTACGGCAAGGTGCCGGAGGTTGCGCTCAGTTGGCCGGTATAAGCCGATCCCGCCGTAGCGCTACTCAACGCAGCAGCAGTAATGTAGGGCAGGACTGGATCGCTGTTTTGCTCCCAACGCAAATTGGCGAAAATGGCCTGCCCACTGTTTTGGTCCGGTCCCCACGTGCCGGCGTCCAGATTCACAAACAGAGAGGTGACGGGAACAGCCGGGGAGACCTGCCATTGCGTGGTCCAGGAGGTGCCGTTCACGCTGGTCTCGAAGAACACTTGACCCGAGGCCGAACTGTGACGGAAACGCCAGTACTGCTGGGCAGCCGCGTTGTAAGCGACCGTCATTCCCGATTTAGAACCCGCCACCATGGTCTGGAAGTAGAGAGCCCCGCCTTCCACAATGAAGCGGTACCAATTCTGGGTATCGACGGCCAAAGCGAAGGAGGTATCGGTGTACTCGCTCCCCCCGGTCACCTGGACGGCTTGTACACTCAGCACCGCATCCGTCATATTGAAGCCCGCCAGCGATCCGTACCCGTTGTAGTTCATCCCCGACACGCTGGATTGCGGAGTAATCGAGAGCTGGCCGCTCTGCTGCTGGACCGAGACTTGCGAGTTCTGGCTTCCGGCCGCTTGGTCCAGCACGCACAGACACCATTTGCCGGTATCTCTGGCAGTCGTGAGAAACGAGTCTACGGCTCCGATCGAGACGATTTGCAGCGCGCCGCTGACCACGTGCGAAGCCGTATCCGCTAGTTGCACAGTGAACGGAAACACCCCGGCGTGCGTGGCCGTTCCGCTGATCTGACCGCTACTGCTCAAGTCCAACCCGGCCGGCAGAGATCCGCTCGAAATCGACCAGGTGTAAGGCGGCGTTCCGCCACTTGCGGCCAGCGACTGTGTAAAGGCAGCGCCGACTACCGCATAAGGAAGAGTGCTCGTGGTGATCGACGGAGACCCGCTGCCGCCCGAACCGCTTCCGTTCGGCTGAATAACCAAGGGCAAAGAGATAGTGGTCGTGTGACCGGCGCTGTCATGAACGGAGAAGCTGATCGAGACGGTTCCCGCTGCTACCGGCGTGCCACTCAGAACTCCCGAGCCGCTGAATGTCATCCCCGCCGGCACATTCGACGCTGACCAACTATAAGGAGCAGTTCCACCGCTAGCGGCTAGAATCTGGCTATACGGAGTGTTCACCGTCGCTGCCGCCAGCGACGTAGTAGATATGGTAAGCACGCTGCCCGGATTGACGGTCAGTTGGAAGCCTCGGGTGGCAGTTAGGGAGTTGCTGTCGGTTACCTGAGCGGTGAAAGTGAAGGTCCCCGCAGTGGTTGGTACTCCCGAGAGCGCGCCGCCGGAGCTGAGCGTTAAACCGGCAGGAAGACTGCCGTTGGCTACGGACCACTGGTACGGCAAGGTGCCGGAGGTTGCGCTCAGTTGGCCGGTATAAGCCGATCCCGCCGTAGCGCTACTCAACGCAGCAGCAGTAATGTAGGGCAGGACTGGATCGCTGTTTTGCTCCCAACGCAAATTGGCGAAAATGGCCTGCCCACTGTTTTGGTCCGGTCCCCACGTGCCGGCGTCCAGATTCACAAACAGAGAGGTGACGGGAACAGCCGGGGAGACCTGCCATTGCGTGGTCCAGGAGGTGCCGTTCACGCTGGTCTCGAAGAACACTTGACCCGAGGCCGAACTGTGACGGAAACGCCAGTACTGCTGGGCAGCCGCGTTGTAAGCGACCGTCATTCCCGATTTAGAACCCGCCACCATGGTCTGGAAGTAGAGAGCCCCGCCTTCCACAATGAAGCGGTACCAATTCTGGGTATCGACGGCCAAAGCGAAGGAGGTATCGGTGTACTCGCTCCCCCCGGTCACCTGGACGGCTTGTACACTCAGCACCGCATCCGTCATATTGAAGCCCGCCAGCGATCCGTACCCGTTGTAGTTCATCCCCGACACGCTGGATTGCGGAGTAATCGAGAGCTGGCCGCTCTGCTGCTGGACCGAGACTTGCGAGTTCTGGCTTCCGGCCGCTTGGTCCAGCACGCACAGACACCATTTGCCGGTATCTCTGGCAGTCGTGAGAAACGAGTCTACGGCTCCGATCGAGACGATTTGCAGCGCGCCGCTGACCACGTGCGAAGCCGTATCCGCTAGTTGCACAGTGAACGGAAACACCCCGGCGTGCGTGGCCGTTCCGCTGATCTGACCGCTACTGCTCAAGTCCAACCCGGCCGGCAGAGATCCGCTCGAAATCGACCAGGTGTAAGGCGGCGTTCCGCCACTTGCGGCCAGCGACTGTGTAAAGGCAGCGCCGACTACCGCATAAGGAAGAGTGCTCGTGGTGATCGACGGAGACCCGCTGCCGCCCGAACCGCTTCCGTTCGGCTGAATAACCAAGGGCAAAGAGATAGTGGTCGTGTGACCGGCGCTGTCATGAACGGAGAAGCTGATCGAGACGGTTCCCGCTGCTACCGGCGTGCCACTCAGAACTCCCGAGCCGCTGAATGTCATCCCCGCCGGCACGTTCGACGCTGACCAACTATAAGGAGCAGTTCCGTTCGTGACGCTGATGCCGTAAGAACTGTAGGGGACTCCTGCGACAGCTGCGGGCAGTGTAGCGGTCGTGATGACAACCGAGTTGATCAACGCGCTGAGTACGTTCTTGGTGATTTGTTGGGCGGGAACGCTCAAGTAAGAAGGCCGAAGGCTCGGAGCATTAAAATCATCGAGGCCCCAACTCCAGAACATAGATCCCGTCGCAAATACTGAATAGCTCGGGGTGGAGTACCAAGTCACATTTGAGTTGCATTCTACCGACTGGCAATCCAAACCGCTCGGATCATTAATGTCCTCTGGAAAACCGATAGGCGAACTGGCCAGGACCACCGTGCTAGCAGGCGATACCTCAGGCGCATAGCTGTCTACCTCATATCCGAGCAGCCCCTGAAGATGGTCCCCGTTTTTGAGGCCGGTGCCGTTCATCAGCCAGTGCGACGCATTACTGATCACAATGTCGCTAGTCACGGGATCGCCTACGTACTCGACCCCGACGATGGCGCCTTCGGGCATGTTCACCGGCGCAGAGCGGAAATTCACCGTGGTCAGTAGGGGATCAACCGAATACATCGGATCGCTGGCAATTGCGTCGGTTTTATAGCAAACGATCGTCCGATCCGCGTTTCCCTGAGAATCCGGTTGCAGCCTTATCTGCCAATACATCGTGTTTGACCCGAAGAATCCGGCGTTGACGCCGGAGTTCATCGCGCTTTGGAGGTTTTGAACCATCGGCATGGACCAGTATTCGTTGTGTCCGACTGAAAGGTAAGCTTTGTGATTTTGAAGTAAAGCCGCGTCCTCATGCATGTCTATGTTGGTGATGTACGTTACGTCGTAACCGTTTTCCTCGAGCCAGCGCACCATGTTGTATTCAAATCCCGCAGCTGGTATCGGATAGCCGCTCGTATCAGGCCCCGGCTGCAGGTTGGCCAGATATTCTCCCGCTCCCACGCCCGATGCGGCGCCGGGGCTTTGGGGAGTGTAGCTGTACCCAAGTACGTACGGCCGGTTGAAAGATATTTGCCAGGCGCGTCCTCCGGGCGCCCAACCATACAGGGATTTCCCATTGCTCCCGCCCGGCCAGAAATTGTATGCCTCGAAGGTTGTGACGCTCGATTGGAAAACCAAATCAGAGGATCGCTGGTCGTCGCGTACGACGAAAATAATGTAGCTCTGTTTCCCGCTGACATCTGCGGTGAGCCGCGCGAGAAAGATGCCGCTGGTCCAGCTCGCGGGTACGCTCAGCGTGTAAGAGCTCTGCCAATTGCAATCGATAACCCCGGTTACCGGATCGGGAGCGGGTGTCGCTTGCACCGCGCCAGGAAGACCGGAAATGGTGGTCATCAGCCGCGCGCCTAAGCCGCCGTACCAACCAGTTCGGAACACGTCAATATGGAAGGTCGGATCGCTCGTGCTGACGAAGAAGCGGATCGCAGAACCAACATTGACGCTGGTTAGCGAGGCATATCCCTCAATTTCCCGGCTAACGGCGGGATTAGTGAGCTGCCACTCCGAGGTTCCCAAATTCGCATTTTCATTCTGAATCGGGTTTCCAGCGAAAGCGCAAATACATCCCAGGCAACACAACGCGAGCGTTCTCCAGATCTCCGGGATACGAGCCTCTTTCATTGGAATCGCCTCACACCTAGTTGAAGGGATTGCTGCCGATTAAGAAAGAGCCCGCAGGATAGAGGAAGTCAGAGGCCGGTAACGGAATATACAGTTTAAATTGCATCGCGGTGTGACCGTACTCGCTGGGCGGGTCTGTACGAGCTGCATAGCTTATTTGAAAAAACGAACCCAATTTGGCTTTGAATCGCAAATCCGGTCCCGTGGCGCCGGAGTTCCTTCGGCAAAATGGGCTATCTCTTCGCCTTTTGCGTGGGTTCGTTCCGCAAAACGCACCTCGTGCCGGTATGATATTCTCGTTTCGGATCGGACAGGTGGGTGAGTGGTTAAAGCCAACAGACTGTAAATCTGTCCCTCCTTGCGAGGTACGAAGGTTCGAATCCTTCCCTGTCCACCATCTGTTTGCATGAACTTACAAACGGCAATTAACGTCGGTGTGTAAGGAACGGGTAATCTACTCTCATGAGCATCGAAGAACGGCTTGAGTTTTTGATTCGCTCCACCGAGTCTTTGCACGCCTCAGCGCAGGAGCTCCACGCCGTAGCGGCAGAGCACACACGCCAGCTTGAAATCGACGCCCAGAATATCCGCTCACTCGCGAATATCGCAGCCGCGGACGAACACGGGCTGGACGAACTCGAAGGCCGACAAGGTTATACAAGCACGAGCGCAAGCGGTGAAAACATTCGCCCGTAATCTGCGTATAGTGAAAGGTAGGCCGTTGTAGCTCAGTTGGTAGAGCGCGTCCTTGGTAAGGACGAGGTCACCAGTTCAATCCTGGTCAACGGCTCCAAGTTTTGTTAGAGATACCCGGAACACTCGTCTCGCGGCGATGCCGCCCGCGTGGTATCCTCGGCTTATAGGTGCGTAACGGGATTTGTGTGTCGCACCGGCCTTGCCCCTCGTCGTACATCGACGAAAAATTCACAAGTTCAATTAGAGAAAGACCATGGCGAAAGAGAAATTTGACCGCAGCAAGCCGCACGTAAACATCGGGACGATCGGGCACATCGATCACGGGAAGACGACGTTGACGGCGGCGATCACCAAGACTTTGGCGAAGCACAATCCGAAGGTAAAGTTCCGGAGCTTCGATTCGATCGACAACGCGCCCGAAGAGAAGGCGCGCGGGATCACGATCGCGGTGGCGCACGTTGAGTATGAGACGGCCAACCGGCACTATGCGCACGTGGATTGCCCGGGACACGCCGACTACATCAAGAACATGATCACGGGCGCGGCGCAAATGGACGGGGCGATTCTGGTCGTCGCGGCGACCGACGGCCCCATGCCGCAGACCCGCGAGCACATTCTGCTGGCGCGGCAGGTAGGGGTGCCATACATCGTGGTGGCTCTGAACAAAGTCGACATGGTGGACGATCCGGAGCTGCTCGAGCTGGTGGAACTCGAAGTACGCGAGTTGCTGAAGAGCTATCAGTTTCCAGGCGACGATCTGCCGGTGGTGCGGGTGAGCGCGCTTGGCGCCTTGAACGGCGAAGAGAAGTGGGAGAAGACGGTCGACGAGCTGATGGCGAAAGTGGATGAATACATCCCGGTGCCGCAGCGCGTAGTGGACAAGCCGTTTCTGATGCCGATTGAAGACATTTTCTCGATTCAGGGCCGCGGCACGGTGGTGACGGGGCGCATTGAGCGGGGGATCTGCAAGGTGGGCGAGGAAATGGAGATCGTCGGATTCCGGGACACGCGCAAGACGGTGGTGACCGGGGTCGAGATGTTCAAGAAGCTGCTTGACGAAGGACGGGCCGGGGACAACGTGGGGTTGCTGCTGCGCGGCATCGAAAAGAACGATGTGGAGCGCGGGCAGGTGATCTCGAAGCCGGGCGCCATCAAGCCGCACAAGAAGTTCAAGGGCGAAGTGTACGTGCTGTCGAAGGAAGAGGGTGGGCGGCACACGCCGTTTTTCAATGGCTACCGGCCGCAGTTTTATTTCCGGACCACGGACGTGACCGGAGTCGCGAAGCTGCCGGAAGGGATGGAGATGGTGATGCCGGGGGACAACGTGGCGATTGAAGTGGAGCTGCATACGCCGGTCGCGATGGACAAAGGGCTGCGCTTTGCCATCCGCGAAGGCGGCCGAACGGTCGGCGCCGGCACCGTCACCGACATCGTGGAATAGTCTTCGAGTAAACGGAAGGGAACAGGCGAATCATGCCGCGCGAAATTATTCAGTTCCAGTGCAATGAGTGCAAGAACCGGAACTACAGCAAGACGAAGAACAAGAGGACCACTACCGAGCGCCTCGAAATGAAAAAGTTTTGCCCGTTTTGCCGCAAGCACCAGCCGCACCGCGAAACGAAATAGCGTTATCGCGCGGCAGAGATCGTTGTGGAAAGCTGCTACCGCAATTTTTGCTAGGCTGTAATAGAGTTCCACAAAAGGGGCATAGGTTTAACGGCTAGACCAGCGGTCTCCAAAACCGCGAGTGGGGGTTCGAATCCCTCTGCCCCTGCCAAAGTCCCACCTTTTCGGTGCAGCGCATCGGCGACGGCAGTGGAGCGTTCGGATTGAAATTCTATGGAACTGAGCAAAGCAGTTGGTTGGCCTCAACAGACTAAGTCGTACATCGATGAAGTGAAGGCCGAAATGAAGCACGTTTCCTGGCCAACGTGGCCGCAGGTACGTGCAACCACAGGCGTCGTAATAGCCGCAACGTTTCTTTTTGCCGCCTACTTCTGGGTTGTCGACACAATTGTGAATTCTATAGTTAGTCGCATAATCAGCTACTTCACGCATCGATAACGGATACCAGCAATGCCAGACGAGAAGCTACAGGACGAGCAGGCGCTCGAAACACCTTACGAAGACGACGAAGCGGCCTCTGAGACGGTTGGCGACGAGCTCGCCGAATTGAATGAGGACCCGGACGACACTCTCGAACACGAGGAACCCTCCAGCCCGCAAGACATTCATGCTGAGATTGATGATGGCGTTCACGGTGTGGAACATGAAGTCGAAGCGGAAGAATCCGCTGAGCATGCCGCCGCCCCCGATCAGCCCACCGGTCCAGTCAAAAACTGGTACATCATTCATGCCTATTCGGGTTTCGAGCAGAAGGTCGCCGAATCTCTCCGAACCAGAGCACAAGCGTTCGGCTTTTCCGAGCGTCTCGGTCAAATTCTGATTCCCACCGAAGAAGTCATCGAGCTGCGCAACGGGAAGAAAGTGACCAGCAAGCGTCTGCTTTATCCCGGGTACGTTCTAGTCGAAATGGAGATGGACGACGAGCTCTGGCACGCGGTGAAATCAACGCCTCGCGTCACAGGATTCGTCGGCGGTGGAACCAAACCTGTGCCGCTCACCGCTGACGAGGTGAATGCAGTTCTGTACCGGCAAGCCTCGAGCGCCGATCGTCCACGTCCGAAGATGAGTTTTGAAAAGAGCGAAAGCGTCAAGATTGTCGATGGGCCATTCACGAATTTCTCCGGCAAAGTGGACGAAGTCAACACCGAGCGCAATACGCTGCGCGTCATGGTAACCATATTCGGGCGCTCCACCCCGGTTGAATTGGATTTCTTGCAAGTGGAGAAGCTTTAACTCCGACACGTATACGGGCAGTTAGTAAGTAGGAAACTAAACAAATGGCAAAGAAAGTTACAGCAGAAGTTAAGTTGCAGATTCCGGCCGGCAAAGCCACGCCTGCTCCGCCTGTCGGCACTGCTCTCGGTCCGCAGGGCGTCAATATCATGGAATTTTGCAAGGCCTTCAATGCGAAGACCTCGGCGAAAGATCAGGAAGGATTGATAATCCCGGTCGTAATTACGATCTTTTCCGATCGCTCCTTTACGTTCATCACCAAGACGCCTCCGGTCGCGATCCTGGTGAAGCGCGCAGTAAATCTCGCCAAGGGATCAGCCGAACCGAACAAGACCAAGGTGGGGAAAATCACCCTAAAACAGGTGGAAGAGATCGCCAAAATCAAGATGCCCGACCTCAACTGTTTCACGGTTGATGCTGCCGTCGAGCAGGTGAAGGGCGCCTGCCGCAGTATGGGCGTTGACGTGGTGTAACCCGGATTTATCGCATAATTTCGTAAGCAAAGGCCGCTTCTGATAGCGGCCTTTTTTGCTTCCAATGACCATTGCCAAGCGAGCTCTGATCCGTTATCTCCGGTTCTTTCTCTTACAATCGACGCTTTTGTTTGCTGCCGGCGTGTTTGTGGCCGACGCGGCAACGGTTAGCGGCCATGTTACCGACAGTTCGGGAGCCTTTGTAAGTGGTGCAATGGTCAATTTACACGAGGTTGCCGGCTCGGCACTGCTGACCGCGACCTCCGATGCGAGCGGGCGCTTTCGCTTCACCGATGTCACTCCCGGCCAGTATCTACTCGACGCTTCCGCCCCCGGCTTGCGCATTGCTCATGCCGAAACACTGACCTTAGCGGCTGCCGAAAGCAAAGACGTCGCTATCGAGCTGACAGTCTCCGCCATGAACGCGCAAGTCAGTGTGACAGCCGCCGGTGAACCAGAATCTGTCGATCAAGCTTCGAAGGCGCTCGACCTGGTCGACGTGGCTGATGCCGAGCGGCGGGGCATCTTCTCGGTCGCCGACGCCGTTCGCTTCGTGCCTGGTCTTCGCGTCAGTGCACGCGGCAGCCCCGGAGCGTTCACGACCATCCAAACGCGCGGCCTGCGTGTCACCGATACAGACATTCTCATCGACGGCTTTCCTTTCCGTGATGTGACTAGCATCCAAGATGAGGCCAGCGCGTTTATAGGCGATCTGCTGCTCGTCAACTCTACTCGGATTGAAGTTCTGCGCGGCTCCGGTTCGTCTCTCTATGGAAGCAATTCGATGTCGGGAACCGTGAACGTCATTACCGATCCCGGCGGTGGGTCGACGCACGGCGACGTGGATGTCGAAGGCGGCGGACTCGGATTATTTCACGGAGTCGCGAATGTCTCGGGAGCGGCGCTGAACAACCGGCTTGCTTATTCGGTGGGTGCGTCGCATCTCAATGTAACTGAGGGTGTGGACAATGTCGAAGCGGCGCGCGACTGGAGCGGGCAGGCTGCACTCAATTACACGCTGGCCCCAAAAATCAGATTCGGCGTTGATGTGTTTGCGAATACCGGTTATCTTCAAGATCCGGTGAGTCCGGCATCTACTCCCGGCGTAAATGCAACCGGTATCATTCCCGCGATTCCGCTGCCGTTTTCGCAAATGCAGCTCCTCGATGCGAATCTTCCGTACAACCCTGGAAACTCGACGTTCCAACCATCGCTCGGCGACGCCGACGCCGGTATTTATTCCCACTTCGTGTTCGCAATTTTGCGGCTGGAACACCAAATCAATTCGCGCTTGTCCTATCGCGTCGCGTACGAAGTTCTTGATACCCATCGCAACAATACTAATGGTCCCGCCGGTCCAAATACCCCTGACAACTTTGAGCCGTCGTTCAACACTCAAGAACTTTACAACGGCCGGCTAAGTACAGTTCGCGCGCGAGTGGATTATCTTTGGGGCACTCATCAACTTCTCACCGGGGGTTATGAATTTCAACAAGAACACTATGTGAACGTCAACTCGGACCAGAATCCCGATCCCACCCAGCGCCTCTACAACAGCACTGTCGCAACTCAGCGGAGCAGTGCCGCTTTTGCCCAAGATCAGATTCGACTCCTCGGCGACCGCCTCGAGGTCCTGCTCTCCGGCCGTTTCACCAAGATGAGCGTCGATCCTCCTACCTATATCGGTGGCACATCACCTTACGCGAATGCGGCTCTGCCGTCGCCCCCAGCCGCATTCACTGGCGACGTTTCCATCGCGTACTTCATCCCAAGCACATCCACTAAGATTCGTGCTCACACTGGAAACAGCTTCCGGATGCCGTCTATCTTCGAACGCTTCGGCGGGTATTTCTATGGCGGATTCTACGTTCCGAACGGAAATCCGGAACTCGCCCCCGAGCGTGCCATCTCATTCGACTTCGGCTTCGACCAATATCTATTCCACGATCACCTGAAGATAAGCAGCACTTACTTCTACTCTCATTTGCAGGAAGTCATCGATTATTTGGATTTCCCACCCGGCTATGTCGACCCCTATGGGCGAGCCAGCGGCTATTACAACACGAGTGGTGGAATTTCGCGCGGCGTTGAGTTGAGCGGCGACTTTCATCCGGCGCGCAACACCACGGTCTTTGCTTCCTATACTTACACCAACGCCAAAGATCGAGCTTCCGAATACTACACCGGCACGTCCGTGGACCCGTTGCGAATGCCGCGCATCCTGCCGAACACCTTCACCATCGTTGCCACCCAGCAGTTCGGCAAGCATCTCGACATGGCTCTTGATTTCGATGGAGGAAGCAGTTACTTGTATCCACTTTACGGACTCGATCCAGTCTCTGGGTTTGCCTATCCATACGCTTACCGGTTTCGCGGACCACGCCAACTCGGTCTCTCGGCGGGTTATTCGTTGCCGCTCAAGGAACGTATGGCCACTCGTTTCTATGTCCGTATATCGAATGCTCTCGGCCAGGACTTCTATGAAGATGGATTCCGAACGCCTCCGCGCTCGGCCGCAGGTGGAATCCACTTCAGTTTTTAATCGCATTGGGTCCCGGTCTTTGCCTTGCAAAGAACTTGCCTCATGCCGTATACTCGGGCGTATATGGCTGTTGCACAGCGCGCCACGATCCTCGAAGAGCCGGTTCCGATCGGTCGCCGCGCGGCGGATAACTTGCGTTTCATTCGCGACACGATGGAACGCGCTGCGTCATTTACCGCAGTGCCCGGTTGGGGTGGCGTAGCCATCGGTTCGACCGCCCTCCTGGCTGGCGTCTTGTGTTTTAATCGTTCGCTGCGCGAACAGTTTGCTATTTGGGTTTCCGAATCAATCGTCGCAGTTATCATTGCGTTTTGGGCAGTTCGTTTGAAGTCGAAGCGGCTCTCCCTGTCTTCTTTGCAGTCGCGAGCTGCGCGGCGCGCGCTTTTGAGCTTCATGCCTCCGCTACTCGCGGGAGCCATTCTTAGCACGGTCTTGTATCGCCTCGATGTCTTTACCGTCCTCCCCGGAATGTGGCTGCTGTTGTATGGAGCAGCCGTCGTCACAGGCGGGGCATTCTCTGTGCGGATTGTACCGGTTATGGGGCTGTGCTTCATGGCTCTCGGGATGATCGCCCTGCTTGCGCCGTCGGTCTGGGGAAACGCGTTCTTGATGACCGGCTTCGGTGGACTGCATGTAGCATTCGGTCTCGTGATCGCAAGGAGGCATGGTGGCTAGACCCGCTATGGCGCGACCGGGTGAAGCTGCTACTAAGGCGCGTCCGGCGAAAGTCGGAAAGCCGAGCACGCAGCAGGAGACGGTCGAGACCGCTCTCCCCAATCTCGACCGCATCATCCATGAGCGCATGCGCCTCGGAATTGTGAGCGCTTTAGCCGTGAACGATTCCTTGACCTTCAACGAGCTGAAAAAGCTGCTGCAGACCACCGACGGTAACCTGAGCGTTCACGCGAGACGACTCGAGGAGGCCGAATATGTCGAGTGCAGCAAGAGCTTCGAAGCCCGTATGCCCCGAACCGAATATCGGCTGACAGCGGCGGGGCGTAAAGCGTTCGAGCGCTACCTCAACCACATGGAAGCACTGATTCACGCCATGCGTGAGCGTTAGATCCCTCTGCTATCCTCACGGGTGCATGAGCGGGGTGGTGCTCGATGGAAAGAAGATCAATCAGGAGATTTTGGCCGAACTGCGGCCGCGAATCGACCGCCTGCGCGCGAAAAAACGTCCGCCCGGCTTAGCTGTCGTTTTGGTTGGCGAGGATCCGGCCTCTCAAATCTACGTTCGCAGCAAAATCAAAACGTGTGGCGAGCTAGGCATTAAGAGCGTAGATGTGACCCGCGCAGCAAGCATCACAACCGAAGAGCTGCTGCGCATCATCAACGGCCTAAACGAGGATCCGGAAGTCGACGGAATGTTAGTGCAAACGCCGCTTCCAAAGCAGGTCGACAGCCAACGCGTTCTGCTCGCGGTCGATCCGTCGAAGGATGCCGACGGATTTCACCCCTTCAACGTGGGCAATCTGGTGGCGAACCGACCGGCTCCGCGAGCATGCACTCCGGCGGGCATTTTGGAATTGCTCAAGCGCTACAAGATTCAGGTCGCCGGCAGCGATGCGGTAGTGGTTGGCCGCAGCGACATCGTTGGAAAGCCGATGGCCCTGATGCTGCTGCACGAGAACGCGACGGTGACGATCTGTCATTCGCGCACGCGGAACCTCCCGGAGGAATGCAGGCGCGCCGATATTTTAGTTGCGGCAATCGGTAAAGCGGCCATGATTACGGCGGAATACATCAAACCTGGAGCGGTAATCGTCGATGTCGGAATGAATCGCCTGACCGACCAATCGGAGGTGCAGCGCCTGTTTGCGTGTGATTCCACGCGGCTGGCCGCTTTCGCCAAGAACGGCACGGCGCTCGTCGGAGACGTCGATCCGTCCGCAATGCGGGAACTGTCTTCCGCCTATACGCCCGTGCCCGGCGGGGTTGGACCGCTAACCATTGCCATGCTGATGGCCAATACTGTGGAATTGGCGGAACAGCACTTGGCCGCTTAGTCATTTGGATGTTGAAGGTCGGCCTGACGGGCGGCTATGCGAGTGGAAAGTCGTTTGTTGCTTCCGAACTCGAACGCCGTGGATGCTTCGTTATCTACGCGGATCAATTCGGGCACGCAGTCCTCAAAAGAGACGGCGAAGCATATGCCCCGACTGTCCAGGCGTTCGGTCCGGATATTCTGCAGCCGGACGGTTCGATCGATCGCAAGAAGCTCGCCGCCACAGTTTTTAATTCGCCTGACCTTTTGGCGAAGCTAAGCTCGTTTGTTCATCCGGCGGTCTTTAAACTTGAACAGCAGATAATTCGTGCATGGGAGGCGCAACACCCCGAAGGTATCGTGGTGATTGAGGCCGCTATTCTGATAGAAACTGGCCGCTATACCGCATATGACCGGATCGTTCTCGTAGCCTGCGACCTGGAGACGCAGATCGCCCGTGGGATGAAACGCGATCACCTGACACGAGAAGAAGTGCTGGCCCGTTTATCGCGACAAATGCCCCTCGCAGAAAAGAAGAAATACGCGAATTACATCATCAGCACCGATGCTTCAAAAGAAGATACCGTTCGGCAAGTGGATGATTTATTTCTAGACTTAAAACAACTGGCTCAAGGCGCGCACCCATGAGATCGAGAACGTTTCTGATAGCGCTACTGATCACCTTCGCGTTCTTCTGGCTGACCTCGCGGGCGAGTTGGAGCGTTCGGGACTTAGCTGCGCCCGTGTTCCGAAGCGCGCGGAACTGGTCGGAGCCCGCGGGTGTTCGCGGTGCCGGGCTGACTGTAGACGAGCAGAACAACATCGATATCTACAAGGCCGCACGGCTTGCGACCGTGTACATAACCAGCACGGCGGTGCGGCGCGACTTCTTTTTTCAGCCGGTTGCGTCACAAAGCCTCGGATCGGGATTCTTGATCAACGACAGCGGCTTCATTTTGACCAACTTTCACGTAATCTCGGGAAGCAGCCGCATTCAAGTCACCTTGTCGGATCAGACGCAATACTATGCGCGAGCGCTCGATCCCGATCGCTCGGACGATCTCGCGCTGATCAAAATCAATCCGAAGAAGAAAGTCGAGTTCCTGCGGCTGGGCGATTCCGACCACCTGCAGGTAGGGCAGAAGGTGCTTGCAATCGGGAATCCGTTTGGCCTCGAAGGAACGCTGACGGTGGGCGTCGTGAGTTCCATAGGGCGAGCCATCGACAGCGAGAGTGAGCAGCGGCTCGAGGGTATGATCCAAACCGACGCGGCGATTAACGGCGGCAATAGCGGCGGTCCGCTGCTCGATTCGAATGGAACCGTCGTCGGCATCAACACCGCTATTCTGGGCCAGACGAACATTGGCATTGGATTCGCGCTGCCGATCAGCCGGGCGAAGGCTCTGCTTACTGATTATCAGGCGGGGCGCATAACGGAGCGGCCGAGGATCGGGATAACGGCTGAATATGTTGCGGGCGATTTAGCTGAAGCGTTGGGCTTGCCCGGCCGCGGCGGGCTGCTGGTGCAAGGCGTCGTGCGGGGATCATCCGAAGATGTGGCCGGCGTGCGCGGCGCGCGTCAGGTAGTCGACATCGGGAATGTGGAACTGGGAATCGGCGGAGACCTGATTATGGCGATCGACGGCCAACCGGTACAACGAGAAGACGCGCTGGTGACCGCTATTGCAAAGAAGCGTGTGGGCGATACGATCACGCTGACCATCTTCCGAAATAACCGCACCTTCAATTTGCCCGTGAAGCTTCGTCCCGCTCAGGCGAACGCCAGCTAAGTGTTACAGCCGGCTATTCCGTCGCGGCGAAGGGACTGAAATTTGTCTCGTAATCGAAGTAATCGACGCCTTCCGTACGTTTCAAGAAGTTGACGACCGCATAAGTAACGGGTGTCATCAGCGTCTCGTAAACGACCTTGATGATGTAGCCAGAAATAATCAACTGAATCAACACTCCGAGCGGACGCATTCCGTAGAACGCGACGAAGATGACGACCGTCGTGTCGACAGCTTGCCCGACAATGGTAGACCCGATCGTGCGAGTCCACAAATATTTTCCTTTGGTGAGCAGCTTGAGTTTCGCGAGCGTGAATGAATTGGCAAACTCGCCGCACCAATAGGCAATCAAGCTTGCGAGGACGATTCGGCCCACCGGTTTGAAAATCGTGGCGAAGGCGCGCTGGTCCGTGTACTCGGGAGCAGGCGGGATGATCACGGCGAGAAAGCTAAGTGTCACGAGAATGAAGGACGCAAAGAATCCATACCAAATAGCTCGACGCGAAGCGCCGTACCCATACACTTCCGTGAAGATATCGCCAAAGATGTAGGTGATGGGGAAGAGCATTTGCGCGCAGCTCACGCGCAGCGGTCCGATGGCGAAGAACTTTGCTGCGATGACGTTCGACGTCAGCAGGACGACCACGAACAGCGTAACGAAGGCGTCAAGATACTTGTAGCGGTGATCGCTTTCGAAAAGTGTGACCAGACTACGTTTGTAACATCACTGGTTACCACTAGTCCTCTCGCTATAATCGGAGCGTGTCACGTGTTTCGGCTGCGCTCCTTGTCGCGGCTGTTCTGCTCGCAAGTTGTGGAAGCAGTATTCGGAATAAACAGAAGGTCCAAGAAGCGATCCTAAACCGGCTGCAAACAAGATCAGGTCTCGATCTCAACGCACTCGATATCACTACGACTTCGGTGTCCTTCAACAAAAATATGGCCTACGCCACAGTCGCCTTTCATCCCAAGGGTGATCCCAGTGTGAATAGCGGCATGCTCATGAAATATACACTCGAAGCGCGAGACGGCAAATGGGTGGTGGTGAACGTAGGCAATTCTCAGGGACACGCGATGGGGCAACCATCCGCGGGCGGGGATCAACTGCCGCCTGGCCATCCGCCCATCACTGCGGACAACTCGCAAGTTGGCGGACGAACACGATGAAAACTGTGGCCGTTTTGGGTGGGGGGCCAGCCGGGTCGACCGCCGCTGAAAGGCTGGCGCGGGCTGGCTTGAGAACGGTCGTCTTCGACGAAAAGCTGGCCTGGGAAAAGCCGTGCGGCGGCGGCATCACCTATAAAGCGTATTCGCAGTATCCGTATCTGATCGAGAACGACACGCCGAAGAAGCTGGTGACAGACACACTGCTGGCCGCCCCGAAATCTGGTGCGGTCAAAATGGCTTTAACCCGGCCGCTCCTGGTCTATTCGCGTATCGATCTGAACCGCATGCTGCTGAGCCGCGCCGAAGCGGCTGGCGCGGAAATCGAGAAGACTCGCGTGCTGGGGCTCGATCGGACGTCTGCGGGCTGGCAAATCCGCACGCAATCCGGTAGGCTTGACGCCGACTATTGCGTGATCGCAACGGGTGCGCGCAATCCGCTGCGCGACGTCGGCACGCAGTTCGATGCGAAAAATACAATGTACGCGCTTGGATATTTTGTACCGAGCGATCAGGCCCATATCGACATTCAATTCCTGCCGAATTTGGAGGGATACATCTGGGTGTTCCCAAGAGCGGGTCATCTATCGATAGGCATCGGCGGAAAAGGCGAATCGGCCCAGTGCCTTCGAATGCGCCTCGAACGCTACATGGATGAGAAGGGTATTTCGCGGCAAGGCGCCAAGTTCTTCGCGCACATGTTGCCGTCGCTCGAATCGCATAGCTGGCGAAACAATCGCCTTGCGGGCGACGGTTGGATAGCGGTAGGCGATGCGGGCGGCTTAGTCGATCCAATTACTGGCGAGGGGCTGTATTACGCGGTTCGCTCCGGTGATCTGGCTAGCCAGGTTGTACTGAGTGAACGGGAACACGATAAGAAAGCAGAGACTTACCGCCAGCTCATTGCGCGCGACTTCGGTCTGGATTTGACGTACGGGGCCGGTCTTGCCAAGCGGCTCTTTTGCGGGGCTGTTTTCTTCGGCGCCGTTCCCACACGCATGATCGATTTCATGAGGCGCAGCCCGAAATTCTGTGAGATCATGCAGGACCTGTTTGCCGGCACACAGCCGTACCTCGAGTTGAAGAACCGGCTGCTGCGCAATGTCAACACGACACTGCACGAAATCCTGATGAGCTTTCTGTTCCGTAAATTGGTGCTCGGCCACAACCGAGTATGAACACGGCGCAGTCGGAGGCGCTGTTTGCCCGGGCGCAGCAGTATATTCCGGGCGGCGTAAACTCTCCTGTGCGCGCCTTCCGGGCGGTCGGCGGCACGCCACGCTTTATCGCGCGCGGTGACGGATCGCACATCTACGACGTAGACGGAAACGAATACATCGACTATGTGTGTTCGTGGGGTCCGCTCGTGACGGGACACAGGCCTAAACCGGTCATCGACGCGATCGCATCCGTGCTCGAGTTTGGTACCAGTTTCGGCGCGCCTACCGGACGCGAAGTGGAACTCGCGGAGCTTATCATCGACGCGGTTCCGTCGGTCGAAATGGTGCGGCTGGTGAATTCGGGCACGGAAGCCTGCATGAGCGCAGTGCGTTTAGCGCGCGGATTCACAGGCCGCGAATTGACGGTGAAGTTTGATGGGTGTTATCACGGTCATGTCGATTCGCTACTGGTGAAAGCGGGTTCGGGCATTGCGACTTTGAGCCTGCCCGATACAGCCGGCGTGCCGCAATCTTTTTCGGAGACGACCATCGCGCTGCCATTCAACGATCTCGAGCGCGTGGAAGCTGCATTCGGCCAACGAGGCGACCGCATCGCGAGCGTCATCGTCGAGCCGGTTGCGGGAAATATGGGCTGCATTCCGCCGAAGCCTGGTTTTCTAGAAGGCTTGCGGCAGGTCACCGAACGTTACGGCGCGCTGCTGATATTCGATGAGGTGATGACGGGCTTTAGGCTGAGCCGCGGCGGGGCTCAGCAGGTCTACAACGTGATGCCGGACCTGACGACACTCGGCAAAATTATCGGCGGCGGCCTGCCCATGGCGGCGTACGGCGGGCGGGCGGACATCATGAAGAACGTGGCGCCGGTCGGCCCCGTTTATCAGGCGGGAACGCTTTCGGGTAACCCGCTGGCGGTCACGGCTGGGATTGCGATGCTGCGGCACCTCGAAGACCATCCCGAGGTTTACGACAGTTTGGAAAAATCAGCCGCCGAACTCACGGCGCATTTACCGGAATGCGTTGGCGTCAATCGGGTCGGATCGATGTATACGATTTTTTTCCAGAGAGGCCCGGTTGGGAACTACGAAGAAGCCAAGCGCTCGGATACAGTGCGGTTCGGCAAGTTCTTCCATCACCTGTTGGAACGCGGGGTGTATTTCCCGCCATCCCAATTCGAAGCGGGGTTCGTCTCGACCGCACATACGGCCGAAGACATCGCGTATACGAAGGACGCCATCGCGGAGTTCTTCGCGAGCGCGTGAGTATGGACGAAGGCCGGCGGGTTCTGGTCACCGGAGCAGCGAAACGCATCGGCCGCGCCATCGCCATTGAGCTTTTTCGCCGCGGCTTTCGGGTGGCGATTCACTACAACTACTCGCGCAAGGAAGCGGAGGAAGTTTCGCGTGAATGCGGACACGCGCCGCTCTTTCAGGCGGACCTCGAGCGCGTAGAAGAAATTCGCGGGCTCTTCCGAGATGTTCGCGAGCAGTTCGGGCGGCTGGATTGCCTGGTGAACAACGCGGCGCGGTTTACGCGCATCGATCCGCTCGACATCACGGAAGCCGATTGGGATTTCATTCACGATGTGAACCTGAAGGCAACCTTCTTCTGTTGCCAGGAAGGCGCGCGGCAGATGAAAGAAATCGGCGGAGGGCGAATTGTCAATATCAGCTCGCTCGGCGGCATCCGGCCTTGGGCGGAGCATGTCCATTACTGCGCGTCGAAAGCCGGCGTGATCATGATGACCAAGGCGCTCGCCAAAGCGTTCGCCCCTGAAATCACGGTGAATTCGGTTGCTCCCGGAGTCATTGCGTTCGACGATATCGATCGGCACACGCAGGCAATGATCGATGTGACTCCTATGCGCCGCGCCGGCAAGGCCAGCGAGATTGCCGAGGCGGTCCACTTCTTTCTGACTGCTCCGGATTTCATTACCGGGCAAGTGCTGGCAGTCGATGGCGGGTTAAGCGAGCGGTAGAGGCCCGAGTCCGGCTAGGCAGGTTCCGCGATTTCGTGCACCACTTCGCGGGGATCTTTGTCGTCGCGCACAGCGACAAATTTTGAATGGCGCAGGTGATTGGCGGCGGTCCAATCCGTGAATTCCACTTGGACGACAAGCTCCGGGCGCAGCCAGCGGTATTTCTTCATGGCCTCGGCGCTCAGGGCTTCGCCGCGCCTGGCGTTCTTCGGTTCAGGCAGATTCGCGAAGGGGCAAACTTTCGTATCGAGACCCTTGAATCGGGCAAATATCTCGTCCTTCGATGCAGGCGTGAAGCCGTTCTTCAGCTTGGCGATGAAGATCAAACGGTCTTGATCGTAATAGCCGATCGCCAGGTTATCGAAGTGATCTTTTCCGGATGGCTTGTAACCGCCGACGACCAGCTCCTGGCCCCGGTTCACTTTAAATTTCACCCAGCGGCCGCTGCGCGCTCCCGATTCGTACGGGGCATCGGTGCGTTTCGCAATGACGCCTTCCAATCCTTGTTTCCTCACAGCCGCAATGACTTGTTCAGCTGGCGCGTTTAGAACGGCCGAAAGCCGGATGGGATCATTCGCGTTCGCAAGTGCAGCGTCGAGCAGCTGACGACGCAATTGTAGGGGCAGCTCGCGCAGATCTCGTCCCCGGTAGGCCAAAATATCGAACACATAGAAGACGATCTCGCTATTTTTTCTGTGATGCTGCAAGAGATTAAAGGAGGGGCGGCCTTCGGAGTCGAGCGCGACGAGTTCGCCATCGAGAATGAGGCCATCTTCGAGTTGGCTAGCAGCGTCCGCGAGCGAAGGGAATTTCCCGTTCAGCGAATTGTTGCGCCGGGAAAGCAGACGAACGGCGTTGCGATCTTTCATGAGCAGAGCGCGATAGCCGTCGAGCTTGATCTCGTATTGCCAGATCTCGTGCTGCAAATCGCTGCCCTCCGGCAACGCGGCCACGAGTTTGCATTGCATCGGCTCGATAAACTTCATGTCGCTGGGCGGAAGCTTGTCAATTTCGATCCCCGCAACGGGAATGCGATTGCTATGCCACTGCGTGTCCTTTGCCTCGGCGATCTGCTCCATGGTTCTGCCGGTCAGCGCCGATGCGTTTTCTTTTTTTGAGCTGAGCGGCTTCAGCGCGGACCCGGTCTTGATGAGAAACCAGCTCTTACTCTTAGCAGCCCGGTCTTTGGCAAGGTGCCACTCGCCTTTCAGCTTTTTGCCTGCCAGGTAGATCTGCAGATCGCCTTTGTAATAGTTGCCGTCGATCACTTCATACGTGCCGATGTCCCACACCATGACGGTTCCCCCGCCATACTGACCCTCGGGAATGGTTCCTTCGAAGTCGAGATACTCGACCGGATGATCTTCGGTCGCCATCGCGAGGCGCCGTTGACCGAGTTCGTAGGGAACGCCCTTCGGGACGGCCCAGGACTTCAGGGCATCGTGCATTTCCAGGCGAAAATCGTAGTGCAGATGGCTGGCGGCATGCTTTTGAACGACAAAACGCTTTTTTCCGCCCTGTTTACTGGCGTGGGGAAGAGCGGGGGGCGGCTCGGCGGTTTTCGAAAAATCACGCTTACGTTCGTATTCCGCAAGCACTTTTGTTTTGCGTGGCAGGGCCTTCGCCGTATTGTCGACGGCTTCGCTAATTGACTCCGGCAACGACTGCTTCAGCTCGAGCACCGGCGCAAACAGATCGCCGACCGCATCCAACCGTTTGAGCGCCGCTTCTGGTTCGAAATAAAGCGCGTCCGTTTTGCGTGTGCGAAGCGCCTGCTCGAGTTCATCCCAGGTCACGGGCAGAGAAACGAAGGGCCGGCTGCCTTTCGCTCGTAATGAATACACGCCCACGGTGGTTTTGAAATCTGTGTTCTGGCTCCAATCGATGAAGACTTTTTTCGCTCGCTGGCTTTTCGCCATTTCCGCGACGATCAGTTTGGGACGCTGCTTCGCAAGCAGCTCAGCGAGCGCGCGAGCGAACGGTTGCGTGGCCGCGTAAGTGACGGGTGTGTTCAGAGGAACGTACACCTGAATGCCTTTTGACCCGGATACTTTCGGAAACGACTGCAGGCCGAGACGCGCCAGCGCGTCTTTCAACAGGAAGGCGACGTCCGCGCAGGTAAGAATATCGGCGCCTTCGCCCGGGTCGAGGTCAAAGACGACGCTGTTCGGCTGATCGAGCTCAGGAGCGCGGTGAAGAAAGGGATGAAGCTCGAGACTGGCAGCATTGGCACACCAGACCAGTGTCGCGAGATCGTTGATGACGATGTATCGGATATCCGGACCGCCAGCCCGTCGAGGGACGGGGAAGGTCTTCACCCAGTCGGGAGCAAATCCGGGAGCATCCTTTTCATAAAAGGCCTGGCCGCGAACGCCGTCCGGAAAGCGCTTCAAGGTCACCGGCCGGTCTTTGAAGTGCGGCAGCAGATATGCCGAAACGCGAATGTAGAAATCGATGACCTGGGCTTTGGTGAAACCGGTCTCCGGATACAGAACCTTGTCCAGCTTCGAGACGGAGACGTCGCGCCCGTCTATATTCAGTTGTTCTGTTTTCTCCTTTCGAGACGTTTTGCGTTGAGACCTGGGCGCCAAAACGTGCGACGCGAGCTTGAGAGGCTCTGTTTCGGGGTGGGCTTGGCGCGGAAGTTATTAGCTATGTGCAGTTGGGCTGGCCGGGGTTTTCAGGCAACTTTCTTGCCTTCTCTGCGCCTGGCGTCGAACTCTGCCTGTTCCCGCTCGTATCCTGCGAACAGATCGGGCTTGAGATCCATGGCGCGCGTCTCCATTTCTGTAGGCGCAGGCTGGCCAGGCGCTTGCGCGCTGGTCCGTTTTTATCATGTTAGATATAGTTGCCTGGCATGGGTAGTATCAGGGCATCCGTTTTCATAGGGGTCAGCGTCGACGGATTCATTGCGCGACGGAACGGCGCTTTCGATTTTCTGCCATCGAACGGGGGAGAACCGCATGGGTACGACGAATTCATGGCGACTGTCGATGTCCTGGTGATCGGGCGTAAGACGTTTGAAACTGTACTAAGCTTTCCCGAGTGGCCTTACGGCAGTAAGCGGGTTGTCGTGCTGAGTGACCGTGCGCTCGATTTGTCTGCCGTGCGGAAAGGCAGTGTGGAACAGATGGCGGGAAATTCGGCTGATATTGTTGCGACGCTAGCTGCCGGAGGAGCCCGCCACCTGTATGTCGACGGTGGAATCACGATTCAGCGTTTTCTGCGCGCGAATCTCATTCAACGAATGACTATCACTCGGGTTCCTGTGCCCATTGGAGAGGGAATTCCCCTGTTTGGCATGCTAGAACACGATATCCGGCTCCGGCACGTCGCCACTCAAAGCTACGCGAGCGGATTGGTAAAGACCGAGTACGAAGTCCTTTCCTGAACAGACAAATACAGCGGCTAACAGTGTCTGTGCGTTTTGCGGGTTAGTGGCCCGATCGAACGCGCTGAGCCAGCGCTGCGAACAGAAGCGGATGCGGGTCTAGTTCGGACATCTGCAGCATGAACTTGGGGCTTTCGTTCCGAAACGACGATGGTTTCGGCAATGCGGTCGTGCACGGTGCGCCGATTCGGATGGATGAAGTATTGAAAAAAGCCGAAGAAGGCTTCCAATGCAGAAGCGCCATAGCCGAGCGCGCGTTGCGTGGATTGCCATAGAGACAAACGATCGTGGACCAGCGACACGGCGCGAATCTTCATCAGTCGTTTGCCCAGGGTTGCTCCATTGCCGATGTAATTGGAGAGCGCGATAAATACGACGTAGTAGACGACGCTTTTCCATGAGTCCTCATGAGAGCTACCGATGTGGAAGGGGTCAAACGTAAAGTGAATGCTCCCGCCAATCCAGCCGAGTTTCACGCCCACAAGAATTGCCGCTGCGTATACCGCCACGAAGCTCGCGATAGCCAGGATCATATCGACGGCGAACGCAACAGCCCGCGTGACAAACGATGCTAGCGGGGACCCTTCTAGTTTGGCCATTCGGGCGGTCTCGTGGCCAGCGTAGGTGCGAGGTTCTCGTTGCACTTGGAGAGCACTGTAGCAGAAGAGGGAAAAGTAGTGAGCTAAAGGTAGTTATGCTGGCGGGCGTGCGCATGGTGCCGGAACAGTGGAGAACGTTCTTATGACTGCAAGGCGCATTGCGAACGAAGCGAGAGTTGACCTCCGCCAGGCCGCCTATTCTCCTTTGCTCGGCGAATACGCGCGTCTATTGCGCTGTCGGAATTCCGAATTGCAAGGTGAAGAAGATTTCGTGTGATTGAGGCGATGCGCCCGGCTGCGCGTCGCTGGTTCCTTGCCAGTTCTGCCACTTAGCCACACGGTCGAGCGCTTGCTGATCGAGACTGGAATCGCTCGAAGCGAGAATTTCCTGGTCTGTCAAATGGCCATCGGGTGAGACCATGGCGTGCAGAACCACTGCCTGCGTGGTGGGATTGGACCCGGGCGGACCGAAAACGTGGGTGCGGACGTTCCAGGGCGGAGTCTCCAAGGGCCCGGCGCCGACCGAGGTTAATCCGGAAGGATCGAACAGCGCACCGTCGACGTTGGTTGGGTCGCTAACGCTTTCGGTATGCGCTTCGATGACGGTGTGTCCGGCTTCCGTGATGGTGAATTTTCCGGGAATGATCTTGTCGTGAAAATGGACAGCGGCCGAATAATCGTACAGGATGTACAGGCCGGGAACTGGGGAATACGTCCTCAGGAGACCCGATTGGGGGTCGACGCAGAACTCCAGCTCATCCCACAGGCGCCCGCCGGTGCTGGTTCTCGGAGGAGACATGCGCGTGACCAGCGCACAGGTGACTTCGGTACCGTTCAGGTTCGCGGCAGCGGTACGAATGGAAGCTCGTGGGCCGACGATGGGGTTTACGTAGAAAATGGCGGTGCGGACTTGGGCGAGGCGAAGCGGGATACTCCCAGCCGGCTGGTTGCTGTAAAGAAGACTGTTTCGATAGAGGTTAACGACGGAGTATCCGGGGCCTTTGTGCGGTCCAGCGGTAGAGACCGCGCGCGGGAGAAGTGTTCTGGAGCTGCCAAGTCCCATCCAATGGTGACGAACCCCACGAGGTGAAGGTGGTCTTCAGATCGTAGGCATAGGCGCGCACGTTCGAGAGTGCTCGGGCATTCGCGAGCAGGCTGGCAATGGCGGCGCGCTGATTGGCGTCCTGGACCGGTTGTGCATTGCCGAGGACCAGCTCGAGCGGATCGGGCGGGACGGGCGGTTGGGGAAGATTGGCCCATATCGCGCGCGGAGGCGGCGGTGTAGCCGGGAGGGGCGTTTGTGCCCGCGCTAGGATGTGCAACGTAACGGAAAGAATGGCAACAGAGCACAAGCGGCATCTCGACATAGAACTATCTTGGACAGTATACGTCTGCGAATAGCAGAATGTTACGGATGCGCTCTGGAGACTGTACATGACGGTTGTACCCCCTGGCACGGAAACGGGCATTGCGTTACCGGAAGGCTGGGCTGTGACACCGGGCGCCACGCCCTTGACGATCGTCGGCCCGGAAAACGATATTCGAATCGAATTCGTCGAAATGGCGCGGAGCGGCGAGGTTCATGATCTCGCGCTGGCAGCCTGGCGAACGTTGGACCCCGAATTCAACCTACCGATTCAGCAGCAAACGCGAGCACCCGCCGAAGATGGATGGGAGAGCCACACGCAAATCGTGTATCAGACACCGGCCGCGCAAGGGCGTGCCGCGGTCGCAATCGTCCGTACGTTGGGCGGGCGAGCCTACATCAACCTGGTCACGGGCACAAAAGCTGCATTCAGCCGCCGCATGGCGCAACTGGGGCAAATCGTAGAAGGCTGGAAGCCGCAAGGGTTGACATCGACGAATCTTGCGGACCGGGAGCGGACGGTCTGGGGCGAGGCCCAGAGTCGCGAACTCAACGAGTTTGTCCGAGCGGCGATGGAGCAGATGCGGATTCCGGGCGTTTCGATCGCGATCGTCGAAAGCGGGCGCGTCGCGTACGCACAGGGTTTTGGCACGACCAGGGTCGGATCGCAGGAAGCTGTCTCGCCCGGCACCGCTTTCATGATCGGCTCCGCCACGAAGGCGCTGACGACACTGATGATGGCGCGATTGGTGGAACGTGGGGACTTCAGGTGGGAGACGCCGGTCATCGATGTTTTGGAAGGGTTCGCGCTGGCCGATCCGGGGTTGACTCGCAAGCTCCAAATGCGGCACACGGTATGCGCGTGCACGGGGATGCCCAGGCGAGATCTCGATTTCATTTTCAAATACGCCGGCATTACGCCCGAGCAGCGGATGGCAGAAATGCGAACGATGAAGCCCACAACAGGCTTCGGTGAGACGTTTCAATATTCCAACTATCTGGTAGCGGCGGGCGGCTATGCGGCGGCGCACGCGTTTGCGCCAGAAGAGTCACTGGAGAGTGCTTATGAACGGGCCATGCAGGACTTAGTGTTTCAGCCGTTGGAAATGTCGAGTACGGTATTGCGGCAGGACGACGCACTGCGGCAAAAACATGCGTATCCACATGGGCTCGATTTCGAGGGACAGTGCCGGGAGATTCCGCTCGACATGGAGGGGGCGGTGTACAGCGTTGCCCCGGCGGGTGCGGCGTGGTCGACTGCTACGGATCTCGCCCAATACCTGCTGCTGGAGCTGATGGATGGAAGGACGCCTGCGGGACAGGAAGTGCTGTCCACGGCGGCATTGAAAAGGCGCCGAAACCCGGAAATCAAGATTGTCGAGAAAGCGAGCTATGGCTTGGGATTGTTCTTGAGCGAGGAGCAAGGAATTCCAACAATCGGGCACGGCGGCAACACGCTGGGCTTCTCGGCAGATATGTACTTCTTACCCACGAAGGACCTGGGCGTCGTGGTTCTGACGAATTTGTATTTCGCGAATTTCTTTTTGGGCGCCGTCCGCCAGAAAGTGTTCGAAATTCTTTTCGGAGCGACGCCAAAGGCTGAAGAAATGATCGCGGACGCAATTGTATCTCGCGATGATAAGGTCGCAAAAATGCGCGCACGGGTGAGCACGGATGCCCCTGCGATCGCCCTGCTGGAAGCGACGGTAGGCGGCTACGCTAGCCAGGAATTAGGGCCGGCGCGGATCGAGAACAGGAATGGCGAGTACCGGATTGAATTTGAAAGCTGGGGAAGCGCCTTGGCGGTAGAAGCGGAAGCGAACGGCGATCAACTGCTGGTCATTACGAGTCCGCCGCTTAGCGGTGCGCTACGTTTTCAGGTCGCGCCGGATCGCCAGGCGTTGATTCTGGATGCGGGCCAGATGAAGTATACGTTTGTGAAGCTGTAGCGGGACGTGGTGGAGCGGCGAAGGCAAGGTAGGGCACGTGACTCTCGCTCTCCACTCGGGCGGTGCGGCATTATCCGTAAGGACGTCGAACGTAGCAGCCGCTGGATGTCGAAGGAAACGGGCCAGATCTAAGCGCAACACGTTTACAAGCCGACTTCCGGGGACTAATCTTTTCGTCGAGTCGGAGTCTTTCCCGATGGAAGATAGTTGAGCCAGAACTGCAGCCAATAGCTGCACGCCAGCCCTTAAATGTGCAAGTTGAAGCGGGTTCGCAGAAGTGGTTCTCCTCTTCCAAGGAAAGCAGCTGGGGGGGGAAACTCTTTTGCGATTCAGTCAAGTATTAGGTCGACCGGCCTTTCGGCACTCGTAGTCCAGTTTTATAGCATCATGCAATGCGATATGTAACGTGTTCAAGCGCTCGGTAAGACCAAGTTTGAAAAAGCGATCTCGAGTCTGTAATGCGGTTAGCAACCACGATTCAGCCTGTTCGAATGATCCGAGATCAGGAAATGAATCTTTGAAAGTCGCAGAGTTTTCCTTTGTGCCCGGGACTAGCCTTGAATAGATCCCCATCATACTTGCGTGAATCAAAGGATTGGAAAGATCCGCGCCCGCAAGATATAAAACTTTGTAGCCATTCCGGTCTCCGTTGTCACCGTAAAGTTTCGTCAACTTCTTTCCGACCTCATTCGCATGGGTCTCGAGACTTTTCGAGGACCACGCCATTGGCGGCGCGTTGCCGCAATGCTCGCATTTTTTGCGGCGGAACTGGTCTCTCGCCCGCTTATTTAGCTCCTCGTGTTCGGTCCCCTTAAGGGGATCTGCTGGTCCATAAACACCTTCGCTGCGTCGAACAAGCTTTCGTAAGTCGACGTGATAGTAATCGAAAAAGCGCCGTGCTTCTGTGAGGTCATCCGCTATGACCTCCGCGGTAATCATGCGTTCAAACAAGCCTCGAAGCAACTTCCGCGAGCCTCCATGGTACTCATGCTCCTCAAGCACCATAATTTCTAAGAAATCCTCAACGCACAGGTGCCCCAGCCCGTACACTGCAAGAGATTGGGGATGCTCCGATTCAAACTCGATCTGGCTCGCCTCTTCGAGTAACTGCTTCAGGGCCGAGCAGGTCTGGAATATTTCTGGGTGGGAAGAGCTGATCTTTGGCCAGCGCTTCGGGTCTGCAATGAAAGACACCTGCCTCGGTGTTCGTCCCTGAACAATCATCTTTTCTCCGATATCTAATTAAGATAGGGATTGTCGACGCTAAACGGTCCGATGAATGCGGGGTGCAATAGCTTCCCTGACACATAGTAACGAAGTCAGAAAGTTGCTTTCTGTGCGATCCGATATCAGAAGGTAACTGCACACGCATTCCCTTCTGATTGGCCGTCGGAAGTGAGACGCCGAAGAAAGTTGACGTCACGGTGCGATTCGCTTTCAGGTCGCGCCGGATCGCCGGGCGCTGATTCTGGATGCGGGCCAGATGAAGTATACGTTTGTGAAGCGGTACGGGCGGACCGATCGTAACCGGAAATCACGGAACACTGACGGAGGAGCCGAAACTAATCAAGCAACAGGAAGGCTCGATCGACGCTATTGCTCACATTGAATTCGGCTGCCAATTCGACGTCCTCGGCGAAACCACGCTCGATCAATTCCTTGCCGGAAGAGCAGGCTCGCAACGACTGCCGAAGACAGTCGCGCACGTCGTCGAATGCGCCGGCAGCAAGTCGCGCTTCTGGAGAACAGTTTCCCGATAAGGCTCTGATGATTGCTCCGGCGCCTACCCAGTCTTCAAAGCTCTGCCGCAGTGCGCCATCTTCCCACATCTCCCCGGCTGGAATAACGGCAACAGAGCTGCCAAGGCTGTCTGCGGCGCGAGCGACGGCGGCAGCATTTCTGAGGCAGCCCGTCAGAACGATCGGGTGATCCGCTGAGAATGACAGGGCTGCCCCGTTGGGCGAAGGCAACACCAATCTGTATCCGGCCGGCAAGCGTCGCAAGGAGGACGGAGACAGCGAAAAGCCCAAGCCTCGGTCGCGCGCTGCGAGATAGGCTCGAGCAGAGTGGGCGTATGCGGCGGCTGACGGGCCTTTCAGCGATAGGGCAGGATGACCCCCCCTTGGGAAACGCCGATGTCCACCGCGGTCGAGAACGAAATAACGTCGACAATGACCACAACGTCTGATTATGGGAGCAAGCGTTCTGAGGCCCTGGCAGCCCCACTCACAACGAATTTCAAACTCCGACTGATCGAACGTCACATCCTCAGACCGTTCGCTGATTGGGAGAACAGCTTTCTTGGTGCTCTTGACGGCCCCGTTACCACTGAATCAGACCGTCAGCGTCTTCGACCACGACAACCTCGTACTTCTCGAGCATCGGCATTAAGACGTTCTCCAACTCGCCCTTCCAGAGTTTCCCCTCGTAAAACTTCGCTTTCATCGGCTCGCGTGAAGGCAAGTCGGGGAAACCCCGCATGAAGAAGAAGGTGTCCGGATCTTCGACGGAAAGGAATGGACCCAGTATTTTCATTCCGATTTCTACGTGCGCCGGAACAGACTTGCTCCGGAATATCTCCAGGAATTGCGAGCGACGGCCAGGCTTGGTTTTATAGGTTCGCATTTCTATGATCATCGGAGTGGCTCGTCAAGAAGACTTGTAGTGCGGGTTCGGTATGCGCCGATTTCAGTGCGCTTTGTCAGATTCATCTTTCACACGTGTATCTAGCGCGATCCAGTTTACTTCCCAAGTCTTGCCCTCATCGTCCGAGAATGCCTGTTCAAAGCGGCAAGAATTGGGAGTTATGTCCGATATAACAAATCGATTCAAGATGGTCCGGCCGTTCAGCGTTTCCTGGTCTAAAAACTCGCCGCGTCCATGTCTGAACTCGCCGACGGTGGGTTGGCTTAGGGTACCGCCGTTGCTGCTGGCGGAGTTGAGACTCCATTGGCGGGATTGCGGATTGTATAGACGCAGGCTCAGAGCTTCGATGTGACCTGCTGCGCCATTGACTTCGAGCTCCACCAGATTCGCGCGGCCATTCCAAACTTTGCGAACCACGGTCGTGCCGTCATACTCGACCCAGGTAGTGGAACCAGTTAGGGGATGCAGTAAGCGCCTTAAGTGAGTTTTCCAGATACCAATTTCGAAATCGAAATCGTGTTGACCATCTCGTAGTGCACTGAGCTTTTGAGCTTCTGGTTGCGCGTCATCTGAATTCGTTTGCGCCAGAACGCGATCCGAGTACGACGCGAAAACCAGAGCACTCAGTAAGAAGCATGTTCGAATACGCTGCTCTACTTGCATCTGTCCGTCTCCCCTGTTGGAGTGTGCCGCAAGTCATAGTATGGAATCGCGCACGTTGTGTGCCGCGCGATACCAGTTCTTTTAAGCAAAAATCCTGACGCCGCGCACCCGCAGTGGGCCCTCGTGCATCGAAGGGAGGATGCTACCGAAGAGACGATTGGGAAGGGAAGGCCTCGAAGTGTCGGCTGTCGGACTGGGATGTATGGGCATGAGCCAGTCTTATGGCGAGGCGGATGAGAACGAATCGCTCGCCACAATTCATAGAGCGGTCGAACTCGGCTTGGACTTTTTCGACACTGCGGAGGTTTATGGACCGTTCGTCAATGAAGAGCTCGTCGGACGAGCATTGAAGGGGCGGCGGGAGCGGGTCGTGATCGCCACGAAATTTGGATTCCGCATAGAGGACGGCCAAGCCAAGGGCACCGACAGCAGGCCGGAACACATCCGCGAGGTGGCGGACGCTTCTCTACAGCGTCTCCAGACGGACTACATCGATCTGTTCTATCAGCACCGGGTCGATCCCAGCGTTCCCATTGAGGATGTTGCCGGAACAGTAGCGGATCTGGTGGGTGCGGGAAAGGTGCGCTACTTCGGCCTTTCGGAAGCTGGTGAGCAGACCATTCGACGCGCTCATGCGACGTATCCTGTCACTGCACTGCAGAGCGAGTACTCATTGTGGGAACGGAATCTCGAGCCGCGAATCATTCCTGTGCTGCGCGAGCTGGGAATCGGGCTGGTACCGTTCAGTCCATTAGGCCGCGGGTTTCTGACCGGCACAAGCAAACGCGCGGAAGAATATCCGGAAGGCGATTACCGCCGTGGCGATCCCCGCTTCCAAGGACAAAATTATGATGCGAATGTACGCGCTGCAGCCCTCGTTCAGAAAATCGCTGAACAAAAAGGCGCAAAACCGGGACAGATCGCACTGGCGTGGTTATTGCAGAAGGGGGATGACATTGTGCCCATTCCCGGCACAAAGCGCCGAACCTATCTGGAAGAAAATGTAGCCGCCGCTTCGTTGACATTGACATCGCAAGAAGTGGCGCAGCTCGATCAGGCATTGTCACCCGAAGCTGTGTCCGGACCGCGCTATAACGAGCGCATGATGGCCATGGTGGATCGCTAGAACATACGATTTTTAGGAGAACCATTCGACATGAGCAACACGACATCCACCGCGACCGTGCAAGTGGAAAGCGAGCAGCAGGTTCCGCACACACATGCAGCCAAGGCTTATGCGGCCCAGAGTGCCACATCGGGCCTGGCCGGTAGTTCCATCCAGCGCCGCAGCCCGCGAGCGCAGGACATACAGATTGAAATTCTTTACTGCGGAGTGTGCCACTCCGATTTGCACCAGGTGAGAAATGAGTGGGAGAGCGTAGCGCCCACCGTTTATCCGTGCGTGCCCGGGCATGAAATCGTGGGGCGCGTGGTGAAGGCGGGCAGCGCTGTCAGGAAGTTCAAAGACGGTGACTTGGCCGCGGTCGGCTGCATGGTAGGGTCTTGCGGTGTTTGCGTCAACTGCCGGGAAGGGCTTGAGCAGTACTGCGAAAAATTCCCGGTGCTTACCTATAACGGCGAAGACAAGATCTTGGGCGGTGTGACGTACGGAGGGTATTCGGACAATATCGTGGTCGATGAAGCGTTCGCACTACGAGTGTCTGACCAGCTCGATGCGGCCGCAACGGCTCCGTTGCTCTGCGCCGGCATCACGACCTACTCTCCGATGCGCCACTGGAATGTGCGGAAGGGCCAAAAGGTCGGCGTGGTGGGGCTTGGCGGACTCGGACACATGGCCTTGAAATTCGCCAAGGCGTTCGGCGCGCACGTGGTTCTCTTCACGACCTCACCGAGCAAAACCGCCGACGCGCTGCGACTGGGTGCGCATGAGGTGGTTGTCTCTAAAAATGCAAGCGAAATGCAGAAGCATCTCGGCAGCTTCGACTTTATCCTAGATGCGGTCTCGGCTGACCACGATCTCAATTCTTACCTTAACCTTCTCAAGCGAGATGGAACGCTCACACTCGTAGGCGCGCCTGCGAATCCCATGCCCATCGGGGCATTCGCACTGATCATGGGCAGACGGCAGTTAGCCGGTTCCGCGATTGGAGGCGTCCGCGAGACACAGGAGATGCTGGATTTCTGCGCCGAGAAAGGCATCACGTCCGACATCGAGCTGATTCCCATCCAGCGAATCAATCAAGCCTACGAGCGCCTGGTGAAAGGCGACGTGAAATATCGGTTCGTTATCGATATGGCATCGCTGAAAGAGACAGCGCACGGGTAATGCGCGTTCATCCTCGTTGGCGCTTAGTTGTGCTCTCGAGGCGTCGCGGGCGCTTGCGTTCGGGCGTAAATGATTTTGCCGCTGCGGATGGTGTAACGAACCTTCGAAAACGCCGTCACATCGTTTGCCGGATCATCGCTGAGCACGACCACATCGGCATCGAAGTCTTTCGCAATCCGGCCGCTCGTGCGCGCATATCCGAAGCGCTCTGCCGGATTCGTTGTCAGGGAAGCAAGTATCCGCCGAAAATCCAGTCCGGCGCGAGCCATGAGGGTAAACTCTTCGGCGGTGTCGAATTGCAGGATGTAGCCCACGTCCGTACCAAAGAGGATTTGACCGCCGGCATCCGCGTAGGCTTTGAGTTCCTCTACGACGAGACGGATCCACATGGCATTTTCCTCGGCGGAGACGTGGGCCCTTTTTGGCTTCGACGTCAAACAATGTAAGCGTGGGGATCAGCGCCATGCTGCGCTGCTTCATGCGTTCAACCAGCTCCGGCTTCCAGGCGCCGCCCATCGCAGTGGTGTGGGCTAGCACATCGACGCCGCTCTCAATGGCCACTTCGATGCCCTCTAGGTTCGACGGATGGGCAAACACCGGCCTGCGCAGCCGATGAGCCTCAGAGACGATGCTCTTCGCCATATCGAGCGGCATGATCAACACTCCGTCGGCCTCGATTGAGCCGGTGAAAATTTTAATTCCGTCCGCGCCATCGCGAACCTCCTGACGCACTCGCTCGACCGCCTGAGCCGCGGAAGCCACTTGCGGGATATTGGTGTGCTCCGCCTCTAAGAACGGTTTCACGTAGATTGGCGTTCCACCTTTCACCGAGAACGGTTCGCCGACACTGAAAATTCTCGGTTCCAACACTTCTCCCTTTTTTATGCGATCGCGAATCAGGTTCGTATTGGCGAGCACAGACACAAGATCAAAGACGGTGGTAAATCCCCAGCGTGTCAGCATCTGCTGAAGTTGTGAGGCGATCTGATCCGCCGAAGATTTTTCGGCGTGAAGCAATCCGGGCGTAAGAATGTGAACTAACGACGCCGTTTTCCATCGCGGGCTGGGTTGGTGACCGGTATATCTTTCCACCGATCAGCGCGAGATCGGATGCGGAAGTGAGCAGCGGAAACGCCGTCGATACTAGAACAGCGAGCACCAGAGCAACCCGCATTTGAATTCGCACTGTACCAGCCATTGTCATACTAGTCTGGCCGTTCGATGCTTGTTTTTTTCGCCGTTATAGCCGTTCATCTGCGGGCGTTCTTGTCGCCGGACAGCTCTATCGGATTCGGTCTGCTCGATTTCATAGAACTGGCGGCTGCGGTGCTGCTCGCGGCCGGCGTTCTACTGCGCGCCCGGCTTCAGCCCTGGATGTTAAGTCTGGCCGGGAGAACCGGCTGGTGCATGCTGCTGCTGGCGTTTTTGCCGATTGCGCTGCGGCTCGCGCTTCTGCGGCATTGCCCCGTGCCTACGCCTAGCGGTTCAGATGACTTCGCTTACCTCCTTCTGGCCGACACTCTGCGGCATTTCCGTTTGGCGAATCCGCCGCATGCGCTTCCACAGTTTTTCGAGCAGATCTTCGTGCTGCAGCAGCCCACGTACAGTTCGATCTACCCGCTCGGTCAAGGGCTGGCGCTAGCGCTGGGCTGGATGGTATTCGGAAATCCGTGGGCGGGCGTTCTTCTTGCAGCCGGCGCGTTGTGCGCGTTGTGTTATTGGATGCTGCGGGGTTGGACCACGCCGGGCTGGGCACTCGTCGGCGGTCTGCTGGCAGTCATGGAATTCGGTCCGCTGAGCTACTGGATGAATTGCTACTGGGGCGGCGCGGTTTCCGGGGCAGCGGGGTGCCTGGTGTTCGGAGCCCTGCCTCGATTACGGCAGAGGAATCGAATGCGCGATGTGGGCTTGCTGGGCTGCGGCCTGGCGATGCAGTTGCTCACGCGTCCTTACGAGTTTTGTTTTCTGCTGCTGAGCGCTGTGCTTTTTTTCTGGCCTGCGGTGGTTGCGCGCATCGAATGGCGCAAGGCGGTGCAGAGCGCAGGTGTCGCGGCGCTAGTCGTCGCGGGCGGCGCCTCACTCATGCTGCTGCATGACAAACGAGTGACGGGTAACTGGACCACGCTTCCGTATATGCTCTATCGCTACCAATACGGTGTGCCGGCAACCTTTACGTTTCAGGCGAACCCGCTTCCGCATCATGAGCTCAACAGCGAAAAGGAACTCGATTATCGAGCGGAAAGTGCGATCCACGGCCCGGGTGCCGACTCGGTGAGTGCTTACCTGAAACGCCTGATGTACCGCGCGCGATTTTACCGGTTCTTTCTCCTCGCTCCACTTTATCTGGCGTTGCTTGCCTTCCTCGCGGCGGTGCGGGAATTTCGCTTCGCCTGGGTTCTTCTCACTTTTCTCCTCTTCGCACTCGGTAGCAACTTCTATCCTTACTTCTATCCGCACTACATTGCCGCGATCACCAGTCTGTTCGTACTAGCGAGCGTCGTCGGACTCGAGCGGCTGAACCGGCTGCACCTTCCGCATGGGTTGCCGGGGCAGGAGATCGCGGGCGTGGTCCTGCTGGTTTGTGCGTTTCAATTTTTATTCTGGTACGGCGTTCACGCGGCCGGAAACGAGCGCGTGTTGTTTGCGCTCGGGCCTCTTGAGACTTGGGACTTCATCAACTATGGTGATGCAGAAGGACGGATCATGATCGATGATCAGCTTGCTCAAGCTGCGGGGAAGCAACTGGTATTCGTCGGGTACGGACCGCAACACGCGTTTCACGAATGGGTGCACAACGCGGCCGATATCGATCGCGCACGGGTGGTTTGGGCACATGACCTTGGAGGGCAAGAAAACGAGAAGCTTCGCGCATATTATCCTGAGCGCAAAGCCTGGTTGCTAGAGCCCGACGCTCGACCGCCCCAGCTGTCGCTCTATCCAGCGCAGACGTCGCCCTTCCAGAATGTGCAGTGAATTTGCTTACGCGAGGCTCATATAGTGCAGGCCGCAGCGAGTCAGTTTCTCTCGATCCAAGGCATGGCGCCCGTCGAGAACGAAGGGATAGCGCATCTTCTTCGCCACGAGTTCCCAATCGAGGTCGCGGTACTCGCTCCACTCGGTGACGAGCACCAGCGCATCGCAGCCCTCCGCGATCTCGCATGGGGTGCGGCACAGTTGCACGCCCATGTCCCGGTGTTCGCGGCAGAAGCGTTCCATCGCAATCGGATCGTGTGCTTTCACGCGCACGCCACGGTCGATCAATTTCTGCGCGATCTCGATAGCGGGCGCCTCGCGCAAGTCGTCGGTATTCGGCTTGAACGCCAGACCGAGCAGTCCGATGGTTCGCCCCTTCAGAATTTTTAATTGTTGAAGAAGCTTTTCTACGACCCGATCCTGTTGGCGGAGATTGATGGTGCGAGCCGCCTCGACAATGGGCAAGTGCAAACCGTACTCGCCAGCCGTAGCGATCAGCGCTGAGGTGTCTTTGCCGAAGCAAGAGCCGCCCCAGCCAATTCCCGCATTCAAAAAGCGCGGGCCGATGCGTGAATCGAGCCCGATGCCGCGGGCGACTTCGGAAATGTTCGCGCCAACGCGTTCGCCCAGCAGCCCGATTTCATTGATGAAGCTGATTTTGAGCGCCAGGAAGGCGTTCGCTGCGTATTTGATCAACTCCGCGGAAGCCAGATCGGTGGAAAGCAGCGGCACGGCGACGACGGATTCCGGCCGTGGCAAATAAGTCGGGGCGTTGAAGGTCTGGTCCAGAATGGGCCGGTAGAGCGAATACAGCGTTTCGAGCGCACGCGGTTCGTCCGCTCCGATGACGATTCGATCGGGATAGAGGCTGTCGTGCAGCGCCGAGCCTTCGCGCAAGAACTCGGGATTTGAGGCGACCGCGAACTCCGCTGCGGAGTCGTCCTCGCGCTGCTCGCAAGCCTCGCGCAGCAAGGTGCCGACCCAGTTGCTGCTTCCGATCGGCACAGTGGACTTGTTCACCACGACCGTGAAATTTCCGTTCAGATGCTGTCCTATCGATCGCGCGGCTTGCGAGAGAAACTCCAAGTTGGGAGCCCCGGAGAGGGTGGGCGGAGTGCCTACGGCGATAAAGACTACGTCGGCGCCCGGAATCGCGTCGGAATAGTCCGTTGTGAAATGCAGGTTGTGACGCGCTTCGTCGAGTAGATCTTCAAGGAAGGGCTCGAAGATGGGGATCTTGCCGCGCGCGAGAGCCGCAATTTTCGATTCTTCACTATCCAGGCAGGACACCGAGTGTCCGATAAACGCCAGGCAAACACCGGTTGTCAAACCGACGTAACCAGTTCCAACAATCGCTACACGCATATTCACTTGAGAACGTATTCGATCGTTAATGACGTATCATACCCCACGATCACGCCATTGCCAGCTTGCCGACACTGTTTAAGTGGCATGGGACAATGCCAAGCGTGATCGAAATCGTTCATCGCGACGCTTCCGCGGCGAAAGCAAAGGTCGTCATCTTCGATTTCGATGGCACGCTTTCTTTGATCCGCTCAGGATGGATGGACATCATGGCGCCCATGTGTGTCGAACAACTGGCGGCGCTCAACACGGGCGAGTCCGAGGCGGAACTTAGCGCGGTTGTCGAGGAGTTTGTCTGGCGTTTGACGGGCAAGGAGACGTTGTACCAGATGATGGCCTTGGCGGACGCCATCCGGGAGCGCGGCGGGCGGCCGCTCCCGCCCGTGACATACAAAAGGATGTACCTGGACCGCTTGATGGACCGCATCCGCTCCCGGCTCGAGAGCCTTCGCGCGAGAACGGTGCCCCCCGAGACGTATCTGGTGCCGGGTGCGAGAGAGCTGCTTGAATCCCTAGTAGAACGCGGTGTACGCTTGTACCTGGCGAGCGGCACCGACCACGCGAATGTGCTGGAGGAGGCGGAGCTGGTCGACGTCGCGCGTTATTTTGAGGGGCGGATTTTCGGTGCGCAAGACGATCTTGCCAGCTTTTCCAAGGCGCTGTTGGTTCAGCAAATTCTTTCCCGGGCCGGTTTTCGCGGCGAGGAGTTGCTTGTTTTCGGCGACGGCTACGTCGAAATTGAAGAAGTAAAAAAAGTTGGCGGCACCGCCGTGGGCGTTGCGACTGCTGAACCGACGTGCCTCACGACGGATGAATGGAAGCGGCAGCGGCTCCTTAAAGTAGGGGCTGATTTCATCATTCCTAACTACTTACAACCAGGAGAGTTGCTGGCCGCGCTCTTTTGCCTCCCGAGACTGCTTCAAAAGGCCTAACTCGACCTGTCGCGGGGGTAATCCCCAGTGCTCGGAGCGAACTACGGCATCCCGTCGTAGAATTAAAGCATCTTCACAGGGAAAGAGGAAGTTTTGCAGGAAAACTCAATCAATATCGCCGAACCGATGCTGCCTAAAGTTCTGATGGCCGACGACCATCATCTGATTCTCGACGCGCTCCAGGGAATGATGAAAAACGAATTCAACATTTTGGGGGTAGACAACAGTCAAGCCTTCATGAACGCCCTGGATGGTTTTCAACCGGACGTGGCCGTGCTGGACATCAGCATGCCAGGGGGGGACGGGTTCGCGACAGCGCGTCAGGTCCTGCAGCGGCAGCCTCGGTTGCCGATCGTATTTCTTTCGATGTACGCGGACTCCAGCTACGTGGACCAAGCCGCACAGGTCGGCGCGCGAGCATATTTGTCCAAGAGCATGCCGGCGCGCGACCTCATTTCCGCCATTCGAGCGGTTCTTGAAGGCGAAAGCTTGCTGGCCCCGGCGGCGGATGGGCAGACCACGTCCCAACCGTCATCGGGAAAGCCGGATCTGACGGCGCGCCAGCGTGAGGTTCTACGCCTAATCGCGCGCGGCTCGAGCGCGAAAGACATCGCGAATCAATTGAACATTTCGGTCCGAACTGCCGAATTCCATCGCGCAGCTATCATGCAGAGGCTCGGCTTGCACTCGACGGCGCAAATGACGAGATATGCGATGGCGAACGACTTAGGATAGGACTTTTCAGTTCACGTACGGGCGCTTTTGCTCTCGAGCGAGAGCCTGCTTCAGTTCTGCTTCCCTACCAGCCGGCAAGAGAACTGCTCGCCGCAAATTCACGTCATAGTCCGCTGCTAAAGCCATAAAGGCCGCTAGCGCCTCCTGACGCGTTGTGAAATTGCATTGTTCCCATTCCCCGTCGAGTTCGATTTTCAGAACCCAATTCATCACGGTTACTTTCATTTTCGGTTCAAAAACGGCAGGTCAGTAGTAGGAAATGTTCGGATACCGCCATCTTGGGATCATTGCAACGTAACGAGTCCTGTGGGACGAAATCCAACGCGTAGGAGAAGTGACAAGAATGAAAAAAGTGGTGAAAACATGCCTGGGCGCCGTCGCGCTGTCGGGATTGATTGCGCTTGGCTCTGTCGCTGTCGATGCGCAGGATACGAGTAGCCAGCAGATGGATAACGGCGCCAAGAAAATGATGAACTCGGCCGATGCGACCTTTGCCATGAAGGCCGCGCAAGGGGGAATGGCCGAAGTACAAATGGGCCAATTAGCGGCGCAGAAGGCCAGCAGTCCCGATGTGAAGGCGTTTGGACAGCAGATGGTGGACGATCACTCGAAGGCGAATGACAATCTGAAGTCTGTCGCGCAAGGGGAAGGTATGACGCTGCCGACCTCACTCAACGGCAAAGATTCGGCCGAGTATACGAAGCTGCAGGGGTTATCAGGAACGGACTTCGATCGTGAATATGTCAGGGACATGGTGAAAGACCATGAGATGGACGTGAAGGAGTTCCAGAAGGAAGCGAACAGCGGTAAGGATCCGCAGATCAAGAATTTTGCACAGCAAACGCTGCCCGTGCTGCAGGAGCATCTCAGCAAGATCAAGAGCATTCAATCGAGTATGTCGGGCGGCGGCGGCTCCCATTAGCTAAAGAGCTGTACGAGAAGCGGCCAGAGTCTATGAAATATAAAGTTGTCTTTCGCGAACGCTCGGATCGCGCCGGAGAAAAGGCCGACGATCCGCCTAGCTTCCTTGATAGTCAATTAGATGACGAGACGGTGGTGGATGCGGTGTTTGTCGGTCGCAATCGGCCGGACGCGCTGCACAGTTCCGATTTGCTCGAGGAGGACGACGCGTTTCTAAGCATAGGGACGGAGGTGTGGGAGTACGACATCGCGGATGGAAAAGACGAGGACTTTAAGAACGCGTGTCTAAACTCCGGAATGGTGATGGAGTTCGAGCCGCTCGAATCCGCCGACAAGTTGGGGGTGTCCTAAAGTACCTAACCGTATTCGCCGCATTGGTTTTCTGATAACGTGGAGGCTAAACCTGAAGGAGGTAATGCTGTCCAATGCTGCGTTTAGTGCTAATCATTATCCTGTTTCTGCTGCTCCTTGGGAGCTTACCGACGTGGGGGTATGCGTCAGGCTGGGGCACCGGTTACTACTTGCCTGGCGGGTTCGGCTTGATATTGGTGATCGTTCTGGTTCTGTTCCTGGTTGATCGCCGCGGTCCTTGAGTGGGCAACTACGATTATAGGCAAGCGGGGCGAGTGGAGCACTTGTCCCGCTTTTGCTTTTGGGCAGCTTGTGTTCACGGGTCCAATACGAGCGACGAGCTTTAGCGATCAGGCTCGAAACTGGGTGCTTGCCCGTGAATCCAATTTCCAGAAGGGATACTGTTTTCTATGGCCGATTCACTTAAAGGCAAACGCGTAGCCATACTCGCGACGGAAGGATTCGAATACGTCGAATTGGCAAAGCCGAAAAAGGCGCTGGAAGCGGCTGGCGCCAAGACCGACGTTGTCTCTCCGAAAGATGGAAAAATTAAAGGGTGGGACAAAACCGATTGGGGTGATTCGGTTTCCGTTGACGTCAGTCTGAACTCTGCCGATCCGAACGACTACGACGCCCTGTTACTCCCTGGCGGCGTGATGAATCCGGATCACTTGCGCCAGGATCCCGCCGCAGTGCAATTCGTCAAGTCGTTTTTCGAAGCTCATAAGCCGGTTGCGGCCATTTGTCACGGTCCCTGGATGTTGGTCGAGGCAGATGTTGTACGGGGAAGAAACTTGACCTCCTGGCCCTCCCTCAAAACCGATATACGGAATGCAGGTGGGAAGTGGAGCGACCAGGAAGTGATCACTGATCAGGGGCTGGTGACGAGCCGTAAACCGGATGATATCCCTGCGTTTAACAAGAAGATGATCGAAGAGTTCGCAGAGGGCAAGCACCAGGCGCAACACGCGTAAGCTCTGCCCGCTGAGAAACTCCGCTGACGCATGAAGACGCTGGCCATCGACATTGGTGGCACGAAATTCACGCTCGGCGCATTTCAGGACGACCGACTCGTGCTGCGCGAAACTCGCTCGACGGATCGCGGCGGCGGCCCCGATTGGATGTTTTCGCAGATCGAGGGAATCGCCCGATGCTGGCGCGAGGCTCACCATTTTCATCCCGATCGCTGCGGAATCGGTTTCGGCGGTCCGGTTGATTTTCCCTCGCAAACCATCACGCTCTCCACTCACGTGGAAGGCTGGATGGGATATCCGTTGGTCGCGAATGTGCAACAGCTCACCGGCGTTCCCACCGTAGTTGATAACGATGCAAACGTAGGCGCTCTCGGCGAAAACATATATGGGGCTGCGCGCGGCCTGGATTCGCTTTTCTACATGACGCTTTCCACCGGAATCGGGGGCGGTATTGTCCTCGATGGGAGGATTTATCGGGGTGCTGACTCCTTTGCCGGTGAGATCGGTCACCTGAATGTTGTGCCGGATGGTCCCGAGTGTTTGTGCGGCTCGCGCGGCTGTTTCGAGCGCATGTGTTCAGGCTTATGGCTCGAGCGGGATTACGGGCGTCCCGCGAAAGAACTTCTGCTGGAACGGGAATTCGTGAAGGGCTACGTGGTGTACCTGGCGAGAGGTTTGAAAGCGGCGGTCATGGTACTGAATCCTGGCCGCATCGTCATCGGCGGCGGGATCAGCAAGGCGGGCGAACGGCTGTTCGGTCCACTTCGCGAAGAACTTAACCGTCAAATTACGTCGTGGTCGCGAGCGCGCCGCGACGTGGTCGCGTCCGAGCTTGCGGATGACAGCATCCTGTATGGAGCACTCGCTCTCGCCCGCCGATACTTATAAAAATTAATCTGGACCCTGGTGTTTATACATAATGCCGCAGGAGCGAAATCGTGGCGAAATGCGTCTTATTAAAAGAGTCAGGAGGGAAGACCACACATGAAGTTATTTGATCGATCAGCGACCGTTCTTATGCTCACCTTAGGACTGGGAGTAGGAACCGCGGTGTCAGTGCCGGCCGCGGGGGCTGCTTGGCATCAAGATTATCCAGCGCCGTACACAGACCTTCGAGGTCTGGTAGACAGGACGCAAAGCGATCTGCGCGCCGCCGCGGACCTGGAACATGGAAATGAAAAGCAGCACGACCGCTATCACAACGCGCAGGGGCACCTGTCAACCTTTGATCGTCATCTGGTGAAGGGGCGCTTCGACAAGGGCGAACTCAACAAGTCGATCGATAGCATCAAGGACATCCTCGATCACAATGTGCTGCAGGCGAGCAGTCGCGATGCGCTGATGCACGATGTCGAGGACCTGAGAGTCGCGCGGGATCGCGCCTGGTAATTTAGACCGGAATCATCTAAGAAGCGGCGCAAATTCAAACGGCTGGCGGCTCTAGGCGTTTTGGGTTTGCGCCGTTCCCGCTAAACCGAGTTCGGGAGCGCTGTGTTTCATCGCATCAAGGCAAAACGCGATGTGTTCCTCGAGCGGCACTCCCAATTCCTTCGCACCATTCACAATATCTTCGCGGCTGACGTTTCGGGCGAAGGCCTTGTCTTTCAATTTGCGCTTCACTGAGGAGACGTCCACCTCGTAGATACTGCGTCCCGGCTTTACATACGAGCAGGCGGTCAGAAAGCCGGCCAGCTCATCACAGGCAAACAGCGCTCGCTCTAGAAGCGACAGCCGGGGAACGCCACTGTACGTCGCGTGCGAAAGAATGGCGCGACGCGTCAGCTCATCTACACCACGCGCGGCCAGTATCGGCTCGCCTTTCATAGGATGGTCCGGAGCCGCCGGATGGATTTCCCAATCGAAGTCGTGAAGCAGCGCGGTGGCGGCCCACTGCTCTTCGCTCTCGCCGAATTTTCTCGCATACGCCAGCATGCACGCTTCCACTGCGAGCATGTGACGGCGCAAATTCTCGTTCTGAACGAACTCGCAGACAATCTTCCACGCCTCGTCTCTGGTCATGAATTCGTATCTAAAACTAGGACTCTTCGATCTTGACGGAGTTCAGCTTGTCGCCCTGCTTGACAGCATCCACGATGTCCTGCCCGGAGCGGACCTGTCCGAAGACGGTGTGCTTTCCGTTTAACCAGTCGGTCGCTACATGCGTGATAAAGAACTGGCTGCCATTCGTATTTGGCCCCGCATTGGCCATGGAGAGCGATCCGGCTTGATGTTTGTGGGGATTGCCCTTCGTTTCGTCCTCGAATTTATATCCGGGGCCGCCGCGTCCCGAGCCCTCCGGATCGCCTCCCTGAATCATGAAATTGGGAATGACGCGGTGAAAGGTGGTGCCATCGTAGAACCCGTCACGCGCCAGAAAAATGAAATTGTTGACCGTTTTCGGCGCATCTTTCGCGAAAAGATCGACGACAATTGCGCCTCTGGATGTTTCGAGCGTTGCGGCGTACTTCTTCGCTGCGTCGATCGTCATTGGCGGTCGCGCGGAATAGCGTTTGCTCATCACTCCCCAGTCTAGCGGGCGCTAATTGCCTCAGCGGCGCCTACGGGGCTGCGTCTGCTTCTAGTGGGCTTCGAATCCGGCAACCAGCAGATTCTCAATCGCATGAAGAAGGGACTACGCCTCGAAACCGCTCGAAGGTTCATGCGGGATTGTCGTCGATTGCGGATCAGAGTTCACGGGACGTTCCTGATCGGGATGCCGATCGAAACGCGCGACACCATAGAACGGCGGGATAGACAGCAGTGTTCTGCTTTGGAGGGACGGCATCCAGATATCCACACTTCGCTATCCACATCTTTCTCCGGATGAGATCGAGGACGCGGTGGACCGCGTGTGTCGCCGTTTCTACTTTCGGACGAAGCCGATCCGGCGCTTTGTGTGGGAAATGGCAACCGACCGGCAAAGGCTGGTACGCCGCTTGCGTCAGGGTCACGAGTTCTTCGTGGTATTTGAAAGAGCGGCGAACCATCGCCCGCGCGCGCCTGTTATGGAGCCCGAAGCCAGTCCGGCACAATATGCGAGCGCATCGGAGGCGGTGTTCACAACAGGCGCCGCACGTAATTCGCGGTGCATTTCCCCGCGACTTGCGGAACGGAAAACCGGGGCGGCCGGGCGCGCGCAATGAGCCCAACGAACCCGAACTCATCGGCTACACTAGGGAGTTTGAGTTTGCGTTGGGGTGCCCTTTAGCCAATACTCGTGTGCCTATGCTGAAACCGGCATCGGCCATTGAACGTCAGGGGATTGGTCTGCGGCATGAAAGGATTCTCGTTTAGATGACTCGTCACAGGCTTCGATGCCTGCGTATGTCGCCATCAAGAATTGGGCTGATCTCGAGCGTTTGTCTATTTCTGTTGCTTCATGTGCGCATCGCGGGGGCGGCGCCGGGCGCGAGCGGCGATTCTCGGGATCAGACTTCAGCGCCGCAGGAAGCAACTGCGCCAACACAACAAACGCCTGCGCCGACACAAGCGCCCGCGGCCCAGCAGCAAACGCCCGCGCCTGTGCAACAGCCTTCAACGCCTCCTCCGCAGCAAACACCACCAGCCCAGACGCCGCCCGCGCAACGACCCACGAATCCCTTCGAGAACGTGCCTGTCGCCCCGGAAAAGCCGACACAACCTGCCGCGCCGTCTGCCATCCAGGAAGGCAAGCCCGCCGCGATGGGCCCGAACATCATTGAAGAGGTCCAGTTTCGAGGGCAGCACAAGGTGCCGCAGGACACATTGAAAGGCCTGATTTACACGAAGAAGGGCGACGTCTACGACGAAGAAGCGATTCACCGCGATTTCATCGCTTTGTGGAATACGGGACGCTTCGACGATCTGCGCATCGAGAGAGAAAAAGGCCCGCTGGGCGGGGTCATTTTGCGTTTTGTCGTCACCGAGCGCCGCACTGTCCACACGATCGATTACACTGGCAACAAGTCGATCAGCAAATCGGAAATTCTCGATCGGTTTAAGGAACGCAAGGTCAGCTTAACGCCGGAATCGCAGTACGATCCCGGCAAGGTGCAGCACGCGAAGAACGTTCTGCAGGAATACGAAGCCGAACGTGGTCATCAATATGCGATTGTCACGCCCCAGATCCGGCAGGTACCGCCCGGCGGGGTCGATATCACTTTTGCGATAGACGAAGGTCCGAAGGTAAAAGTCGGCAATATCTTCATTGACGGTAATCATGCTTTCAGCCAGAAGGTGGTGATCCGGGCGATGAAAAATCTAAAGCCAATCGGGATCCCGCACTCGATATTATTTGAAAACCTGTTCGCGCGCACATACGACTCGACAAAACTCGACGAAGACTCCGAACGTATTCGCCAGTTCTATCAATCGCGCGGCTACTTCACGGCTACCGTCATCAACCACAGCGAGAAGGTCTACGACGTATACGGCCGCGGCATAAAAATCCCGCTGTTTAATCCCAAAAAGCCTGGCAAGCGCGTGGACATCACCATGTTTGTGCGCGAGGGCGATAAGTATTACCTTCGGAATTTCAACTTCGTTGGCATGAAGTTGTTCCGCACGCCCGATCTGATCGCGCGGCAGGTGTTCCGCATGGGACCAGGCGATGTGTTCTCGACCGAAAAATTGCAGAAGGGGCTGGATGATCTGCGAAAGCTGTATGGCAATTTCGGCTACATCGATTTCGTGCCGTCGCCGGATCCGGAGGTAGTTGCGGGCAAAGATCAGATCGATTTGACGATCGACGTGGACGAAGGCCATCAATTCTTCGTACGCCGCATCGATTTTCAGGGCAACACAACCACACGCGACAAGGTCATTCGCCGGGAGATTCTTGTCGACGAAGGAGATCTGTATAGCCAGCAACTGCTCGACACCAGCATCTTGCGCCTGAATCAGCTTGGCTATTTCGATCCGCTCAAGCCCGAAGACGCCTGGGATGTCAAACGCGACACCAAGACGAACACCGTGGACTTGCTGCTGAAACTGAAGGAGCGCGGCAAGAATTCGATTCAGTTGAACGGCGGCGTTTCAGGAATTTCGGGAAGCTTCATCGGCTTCTCGTATTCGACAAACAATTTTTTGGGTTTGGGCGAGACACTCAGCCTCGGTGCGCAGATCGGCACGTTGCTCGACAACATCACATTTGGGTTTACTGAGCCTTATCTTTTCGACAAGCCGATTCAAGCCGGCTTCACGGTCTTTTACCAGCGTTATAGCTATAACCAGGGGCAGCAGGCCTCGCTGCTGGCCGGGCAAAACCTGCTGTCCTACTACAGTGCGCTAGGGTCGGCGGGCTGCCCGACCGGCCAGACTGAATGCAATCTCCTGAATTACGTGACTGACGGCAGAGGCTTCACTACTTTCTTGAGTTATGCGCTGAGGCGCAGCTTTGCCCGCGTCGGTCTGAGTTATGGCTACAGCATTCAAACCTTGAAGCCGCTCACTGCCGCTGCGACCAACTATTTCGATTATCTCGATTTCGAGGGCGTGGGCGGGCCCACGAATTTGGTGAACGGAGAATCTTCTCTGACGGGCATTCGTTCCAGCACGATCACGCCTACGTTCGCCTACAACACGGTGAATCACCCGATTATTCCGACGCATGGGTTGCGCCTCAGTCTCAGCTTCGGTTTCACGGGAAGCGTGCTGGGCGGGAATGTGAATACGCTTCAGCCGGCGCTCGATGTCGCCTATTTCCGTCGCAGCCCAGTTTGGAAGCGGAATATCGTGGGCATGCATTTCAATGGGCGTTTCATCAGTGGTTTCGGGGGCAAGGTTGCGCCTCCCTATAGCCGGTATTACATGGGCGGAGAAGACGATATCCGCGGTTTTGACATTCTCACCATCAGTCCCATCGCTTATATCCCCACCGATGCGACCGTTAACGTGTTGAACAACGATGGTACGCAGCGGGTTCAGAAAGTCGTCAACCCGGACGGCTCGATCGGAACGACGCCGGTGACGCAAACTATTCCCGTGTATCAGTTGATTCTGCCCGGAGGCGATACCGCGGGCGTCGTCAACTTCGAGTACCGGATCCCGATCATCGGGCCCGTTACTCTCGCGCCCTTTGTCGACGCCGGAGTAGACCTCCTGCTGGTGCCGAGTCAACTCGGTCTAAATCCGCAACGCCTCGAGCAGCTGAATGCCGAATTTCCGCAGGCGAACTTCGGTTCGCAAGCGGTGATCGCTCCGGGCACTCAGAAACCGCGAGTCTCTATAGGGCTCGAGTTGCAAGTGCTCATGCCCGTGGTGAACGCCCCGTTCCGGCTCTACTGGGCGTATAATTTGAGTTACGTCAATACGAACTTGCAGCCGCCCATCGCAGCGGACCGGTCGTTTTTTCCGAACGATGCTACGTACGTAAGCGCGCTATCGCAGTTCGGGCAACCGATCCCATACGCTGAACGACATTCGCTATTCCGTTTTTCGATCGGCCGAACGTTCTGATCGATCGACCACCAATCCAGTTGGTAGCCGTGCGACGATAATTGAATGATTACGGAAGGACAAAGGATATAAGGAAGTACATGGTAATGAGAAGTAGTTTGATTACGGCGGTCGCTCTGTTGTGTACTGCCGTGGGTGCGGCCGCACAGCAGCAGACACCCAAGGTCGGCATCATTAGTATGCAGGGCGCTCTCGCCGGCACCAAAGATGGGCAAAAGGCGCTGCAGGAACTGGACGCCAAGTTTGCTCCAAAGAAGAAGGAGTTCGATACTCGCCAAAACGAGATCGCGCAGCTTCAGGACCAGTACAACAAGGGCGGCAATCTGATGAGCGATGACAAGCGGAATCAGCTGGCGCGCGACATAGACGAGAAGAAAAGGCGCTTGCAGCGCGACATGCAAGATGCCGAAGAATCGTTGCAGAGCGAACAGCAGCGGCTGGTGCAGGGTCTGGCGCAGCGGGTGATGGCGGTGGTCGAGAAGTACGCAAAAGACAACGGCTACTCTGTGATCCTCGACGACAGCAGTCCTAGCACGCCCATTCTCTGGGCCTCGACCGGAATCGATATCACGCAAGACATCATCGCCCTTTACGACAAGACTTCGACGAACGGCGGACCGGCAGTTGCGCCTACCGCACCTGGAACGGTGAGGACGCCCGGAACACCTGGTCCTGCGGCTGCGGCCAAGCCACCCGCTACGCCTAGATAAGATTCGCTGTGCGGATCGGCGTCCTCTCCTCGAGCCTTGCGCTCCTGTCGCTCTTCTGTTCCACACCGGTTAATGCCGCGCAAAATGCACCTGCGGTAGCCGCGCGCAGCTGGCGCGAGCAGCACGAAGGACAAATACTTCGGGAATTCGTCGAACTGCTTTCGCTGCCGAATCTCGCGTCAGATGCGGAGAACATCCGGCACAACACCACCGCCATTCAGAAGATGCTCGAAGAGCGCGGCGTCAAGACCCGGCTGCTCGAGACGCCGGACGCTCCGCCGGTTGTCTATGGCGAGATTATTACGCCCGGTGCCACGCGAACTGTCGTGTTTTACGCGCATTATGACGGGCAGCCGCTCAATCCGAAAGAGTGGGCGAGTCCGCCGTGGCAGCCGGTGCTGCGCCAAGGTCTTCTCGACAACAACGCCCAACCAGTTCCAGTACCGGCCGAGGGGAGCAAGATCGATCCCGAATGGCGGCTGTACGCGCGTTCCGCATCGGACGACAAAGCGCCCATCATCGCACTCGTTACGGCGCTCGACGCGTTGCACAGCAGCGGCATCGCTCTTCACCAAAACGTGAAGTTCGTGTTCGAAGGCGAAGAGGAGGCCGGGTCGCCGCATCTGGGCAAGATTCTGGAGGCGAATAAGGATCTGCTTCGAGCCGATGTGTGGTTGATCTGCGACGGTCCGGTCCATCAAACCAGGCGCCAACTGATTGTCTTCGGCGCGCGCGGTGTTTTCGATCTGGAAATTACGGTGTACGGTCCGCATCATGAGCTTCATAGCGGCCATTACGGGAATTGGGTTCCGAATCCCGCCATGATGCTCGCGCACCTGCTGGCCTCTATGAAGGACGACGAAGGTCGTGTATTGATCGATCATTACTATCACGGAATCGAGCCGCTCACCACCACGGAGAAGCGCGCGCTCGCTGCCGCACCCGACATTGATGCAACTCTGCGCGACGAATTCTGGATCGGCCACACCGACGGCGAGGGCCGTCGCCTTGAAGAGGTGCTGAATGAGCCCTCGCTTAATGTGCGAGGAATGGCGAGTGCGCGTGTGGGCGCTCAAGCGAGCAATGTGATTCCCTCAACCGCTATCGCCACGATCGATGTGCGCCTGGTGAAGGGAATTGACGCGCAAACCGAAGCCGCGCGCATCCTCGAGCATATTCGCAAGCAAGGGTATTACGTTGTGGGCCACGATCCTGATAAGAGCACTCGCACGAACCACGCGAAAGTTGCCAAAGTGGTGGTGAACCCCGGCTACAACGCCTCGCGCACGTCGATGGATCTCCCCATTTCGCAGCTCGTCATCCGCACCGCCGAGGAAGCCCGCGGCCCGCTGGTACTGCTGCCCACGAGCGGCGGCAGCGTTCCATTGATCACCATCAACGACATTCTCGGATCGCCCACAATCATCGTTCCGATCGCCAATCACGACAACAACCAGCATGCTGCGAACGAGAACATTCGGATTCAGAATCTCTGGGACGGCATTGAGCTGATGTCGGCGCTGCTCGCGATGGACTGAAGCCGCTCTCTGCCCACGCGAGCAATCGGAGCGCCGCGAAAGAGATGTAACGGCGCACTTAACGAGATATGCTCTTATGAATGTCCCGTTGGGGTCCACTGAATGTTACGAAACAGGGGACTTACTCGACAGTTGCGGCCGCGGTCTGCTTAGCCGCCGCCGCACTGCTTGTCCTCTACATACTGCAGGAATCTTCTTCTGTATCTCGTTTGAACCCGGATGCCGCGCAAAGTGCTTCAGCGGCAGATAAGAACAGTTCCCAAACAGCGAATCTGTGGGTCGATCAGCAGCCTTACAACACAGCGCGCAATCTTTATACGCGTGCCACGACGCGCAGAGAACAGGCCTTCGCAACCGAAGCGCTGCGCATCGCGGACGACGAAGTGAAGCAGGCCTTCGACCTGAATACGCGGGAATCGGATCTCAATCCGCCGAAGCTTAATGAGGGCCAGCAGAACCTTACGGATCGAGTTGCCCACCTCGAGAAGCAAACTGAAGAAGACGCGGCCCGAATATCCGATTTAGAGCAGCAGCAGCAGAACGCTGGGCCCTCCGATTCCCTTGCAATCGGCCAACGCCTGAATGTGCTGAAGGTTCAGCAATCGCTCGATGATATCGACCTCCAAGATGCCCGGCTTGATCTTGAGCGTTCACGTAGCAGCGTCCAAGGCAGAGTAGACCGGGAGCGGGAACAGTTCAACGCGCTTGAAAAAACAGCGCCGCAAAAGCCGCTCAATTCCCCGGAAACCGCTACTAATCTCCGCAGTTTGGGTGGCCAGATTCAGGCTTTCCTTTTTCTTGTTGAAGTGGACAGATCCCTGAAGAAGGCCCAGATGCAAACCCTCAGTGCTGCCCGGGCTTTAGCGGCACGGCACCAATCGCTTGAGGCGCAGATTCCGCCGGTCGTCAGTTCATCGCCATCGGGTGCGGGTTCCAGCTTCTCTGACGCTCTCGCAAACGAGGCGAAAGTCAAGAACGTGCTTGTCGACTTCGACCGATCCACTCTCGATTTCGAAAACCTCCACGCCATTTACACCGACTGGGAGAGTCTTATCGCGCTGCGGCGTAATTCGGTGGGATGGATAATTCTTGCGACGTTCGGGCTCATCGTTGTCGTTCTGGTCGGCGCGAGGGCCGTTGCTATGTGGAGTCGCAAGGTGTTTCCCGATTTGACAGATGATCGGACCCGATTACGGCACGTGAGAGTGCCGATTTCGCTGTTCGTTCAGATTGTCGGGGCGGTGATCGTGTTTGTGATCGTCTTTGGAAGGCCTGCCCAAATCTCGACCATGATCGGTCTGTTCGGCGCTGGGCTGGCGGTTGTGATGAAAGACTTTATCGTTGCATTCTGTGGTTCGTTCGTGCTGATGGGCAAGAACGGAATGAGGAAACGCGATTGGGTTGAGATCGACGGCGTTACCGGGGAAGTCATCGAGGTGGGGCTACTAAGAACCGTGCTGCTCGAAGCCGGCAATTGGACCGACAGTGGTCATCCCACGGGACGCAAAGTCGCCATTGTAAACAGCTTTGCAATTGAGGGCCACTACTTCAATTTCACGACCTCCGGACAATGGCTGTGGGATGAACTGCACGTCACGGTTCCCTCGCCAGACAAGGTCAACGATGTGATGGATGACATTCGGAGTAAAGCTGCGGAACTCACCAAGGCCGATGCTGAAACGGCGAAGGCGGAATGGGAGTACGCTACTCGGAATTATGGTCCGTGCGACTTCCCGCCGGTTTCGAGCGTGTATCTGCGACCGGATTCGAGTGGCCTGCAAATCGTGGTTCGCTACATTACCCAAGCGGCGGGGCGGTATGAAAGGCGCGCGCAAATGACAAAGCTGATTCTGGACACGATGTATCAAAGACGTGTGCCGGCGGATAAAGCTATCATCACGACAGAGCCGCCGCAGGCCGCTGCCGTGGCCTCGGCATAACCACTAATGGGACAGCCTCCGCAAGTTCCACCATCTCCGCCGCGCCACGTTAGCATAGGTGAGTGTTTACCCAAAAGTTTGCTATTCTTCTCCTGCTTTTTGGGAGCGCCGCTGGCGCCGAAGAGCATTCGCTCACGTTGCAGCAGGCGCTCGAGCTGGCAGCGCGTCAGAATCCGGATGTCGCGCTAGCGCGTTTGGACGAACAGCGCGCGGAGGAAGGGGTGAGGATCGCGCTCGATCCATTCCGGCCCAAAGTGTACGGCGGCAGCGGCCTCGCTTATACGTATGGCTATCCGAATTCGATCGAGGGCAACGCGCCTAGCCTATTAGAGGTCAAAACCGATATGGCGCTTTACAATCGCCCGAAGAGTTATCAACTCGCCGCTGCACGAGAAATTTCGCGTGGTTCGCAATTTGCTGCGCAGGAGAAAGGCGATGAAGTTGCGTATCAGGCGGCGGATCTCTTTCTTTCGGCCAGCCAGCTTGAACATCAAAGCAGCACCATCTCGAGTCAGCTTCCGAGCTTGCAGAAAGTAGTTGATTCGGCCGCAGCGGGCGTAGAGGAAGGCAGCCAGTTGCCGCTTGATCTGAAGCGGGCCCGCGTAGATCTAGCGATGTCGCGGCAGCAGCTTGAAGCGGCCAACCTCGATTCCGATTACTACGAAATGATGCTTGCGGTGGTGCTCGGGTACCCGGCGGTGGACCGCGTGAAACCTGTTGATACCGATTTAGCTTCGATTCCCACCCCGCCGAACGAACAGGCGGCGGCGGACTCGGCCCTGCGCAATAACCGGGAACTCAGCCAAATGCAATCCAATGTGCTGGCGAAGGAGCTCGATGTGCGATCTTACAAAGCGGAGCGTTTGCCCAAGGTCGATCTGGTGGCACAGTATGCGCTCTTTGCAAAATATAATTACGAGCAATACTTTCAGAAATTCCAGCGCAATAACTTCCAGCTAGGTGCTTCCGTAACGCTTCCCATCTTCATTGGTTCGGCTCCTAAAGGCTACATCCAGCAGGCCTACACGGATCTCGAAAAGATGCGCATACAGATGGATCAGACCCGCAACCGCATCCTGGCCGACACGCGTCACAGCTATCAGCAATGGCAGAAGGCTGAAAGCATTCGCGACCTGGCGTTTATGCAGCTCGATCTCGCGCGTGAACAGTTGACCGTTCTATTGGCACAAAACAACGAAGGCCGAGCGGCGATGAGGGATGTCGAACAGGCGCGTCTCGACGAAGGGAATAAGTGGATGGCCTGGTACGACGCCGAGGCGCAAGTGGCGCGCGCGAAATTCGCTATCTTACGCCAGACAGGCCAGCTGCTCGCCGCAGTACGAGAACGCTTGGGAGCCGGTCAACATCAATGATCACTGGTCCGGAAGCTTCATCGCAGAACACTGTCCCGTCCGGCCTTTCGGCGGGCCTTCCAGCGATTGAAATTCGCGATCTCGTGAAGACGTACAACGGTTTTCGCGCCGTCGACGGCTTGTCGGTAAGTGTTCCGCAAGCATGCTTCTTCGGATTTTTGGGACCAAACGGCGCCGGGAAGACGACCACTATCAAAATGCTGATGGGTTTGGCGCAGCCGGACTCCGGAAGCATGCAGGTGCTTGGGCTTGAGATGCCCCAAAGGTCGCTCGATATTCGCAAAGAGATCGGTCTTGTGCCGGACGACACGCTGCTGTTCGACTATCTCACCGGCGCCGAATATCTGGAATTCGTTGCCCGCTTGTATGGCCTTCCGCGTCCTCTCGCGCGTGAACGGGGTGGTGAATTGCTCGAGCTTTTTCAGTTGAACGAAAACCGGCGCAAACTGATCGGCGAATATTCGAAGGGCATGCGCAAGCGTGTCGCAATGGCCGCTGCGCTGATTCATCGCCCTCACTTGTTTCTTATGGATGAGCCGTTTGAGGGCGTCGATGCAGTAGGTGCGCGGCTGATGAAAGACATTTTGCTCGAACAGGTGCATCACGGCGCGACGGTTTTTCTTACCTCGCACGTGCTTGAAGTGGTCGAGCGGCTCTGCGATCAGGTGGCCATCATCAATCGCGGCAAAGTTGTGGTGCATGGCACCATGGCGGAGTTGCGCGAGCAGGGTCCCGGCGGCGCGAGCACGCTCGAAGATATTTTCGTGAATCTGGTCGGCGGAGAGCGCTATACGGAAAAACTGGACTGGCTCTGAACCTGTATGTGGCCGCAGATATTTGCTATCGGTTGGGCGCAGTTTCGCACCATGCGCAATCATCTTCCACGAACCAACGCCGGGACGATTCTGCTCTGGTGCGTTTCGCTCTTTTGGTATGGCATCTATGCCGGGTTTGGTATTTTTCTTGCCGTTGCGCTTCCCGGGCTTTCGCTTGCACTGCTGATTGAATGGGTGCCGGTCGGATTATTAGCGGTCTTCCTTTTCTGGCAATTGGTTCCGCTCTTCACTTTGAGCAGTGGCTGGTCTCTGCAGCTGAATAAATTGCAAATCTATCCGGTCGGTAACAGTGCATTGTTCGGCATTGAGGTTCTACTGCGATTCACCACTGCACCCGAAATGATTCTGGTGCTCCTGGGTGCGTTCATCGGGCTACTCCGCCATCCGGCGATCCCCGGTCTTTTCCCGTTCTTTCTGCTGCTATTCGTCCCACTGAACCTTTTTCTGTCGCTCGCGATTCGAGAGTTCATTCTGCATGCCTTCGAACGCAACCGCTTCCGTGAACTTTTCGCGATCCTGATTATAAGCATTGCGGTTCTTCCGCAATTGCTGGCCCGCACGGCACTTGGGCGGATGCTCGCCCCGTATTTCTTTTCTGTAGCGCGCGGGACAGGTACGCCTTGGCGTGAGGTTTCCGCCCTCAGCCTGGGACAGTTCTCCATTCTGGACCTGGTCCTGATTGTTTGCTGGACAGCCGTGTGTTACGCGCTCGCGCGGTGGCAATTTGAGAAAGGCTTGCGGCAGGAAGGCGGATTTAGTGCAGGTCCTTCGCCCGTCGCGAGTCGAGCGGGAACTTCGAAACTGGGGCTCGTCCAGAGGCTAACCGATGTTCCTAGTCGGCTTTTTCGCGATCCTATGGCTGCTCTCCTGCAAAAGGAATTTCAATCACTCTTGCGTATGCCACGGTTTCGCGTGAGTTTCGGCATGGCTTGTGTCTTCAGTGTTGTTATTTTCGTTCCCATCGCCTTGGGCGCGGGCCCAACGGCAAGGCGCGGCTTTATTCACGAAAACTTCCTTCCCGTCGTGACTTTATACGGTCTGCTGATGTTGAGCGATATCCTGCTGCTCAATGTCTTTGGTCTTGACCGCCAGGCCGCTCAAATGTATTTCGTGGCGCCGCTTTCGTTTGAAACCGTGTTGAAGGCGAAGAACCTGACGGCGATCGTTTTTATTGCCGCGCAGTCCGCGGCAGTGCTGCTGTTTGCGGTAATTGTTCGTGCAGCGGTCACGCCGTTGAATGTGACCAACTCAGTAAGCGCCGCAGCCGTCGTCGGCATCTTCTTCCTCACGGTTGGAAATCTCACTTCCATTTCGATGGCGCGGCCCATCGATCCAACGCAGACTTTCAGGAAGCAAGCCGGGGGCAGAATGCAGCTTTGGTTCTTCTTGTGTGCCGTGGGGATGTTTCTGCTGGTAGGCTTCGCGTTTCTCGCTCGCTGGGCGCTTCAAAACAATTGGGCGCTGCTGGGCGTGCTCTCGATCGAATTTGTGATTGGGTTCATCGTGTATCGGGTCGCGACGCAGTCTGCGGTCGAGCGCGGCTTGCGCGAGCGCGAAAAGTTGCTGGCAGCACTATCCAAAGGCCCCTCGCCGATCGGTCTTGGGCTTTCGTGAGGGCGAGTCGGGCTCAGCGCCGCAAATTCTGAACCTCGCGCTGAATGGCCTCCCGCACTGCATCGCGCGCCGAATCATCTTTGTATTGCTGGCGTGGCCAAAAAAAGCCTCTCAGTCCATCGCGCCGCCTTCTCGGCACGACGTGGATATGCAGATGCGGCACCGTTTGGCTGACGCGATTGTTAATGGCAATGAAGGTGCCTTCCGCGGCAAGCGCGGTCTCGACCGCTTTTGCCAGCAACTGGGTGGTCGTCATCATTGGGCCGGTCAACTCCCGGGGCAGGTCTATCAGCGTTTCACAGTGATCGCGCGGGCACAGCAACACGTGCCCGGGAAATACGGGATGCGCATCGAGGAACGCGACCGAGTCAGCGTCTTCATAAACGATGTGCGCCGGCAACTTGCCGCCGGCGATCTTGCAAAATACGCATGCCGCACTTTCCACGCCCATATATTAGTCCAGCGAGGCGTCATACCTTTAGCGTGGCGGATTCGATTGCACCTACTTTGTTCACCTCGAGTAGCAAATCGCCGCTCTGTTCGATCTCAAATGCGGGTGCAAACCTGGCGCCCCAGACAATCTCGTCATAGCGGTACGAGGAACGTGCATTGACCCTCTGTCCAAACGTCTCGTCGAATCCTTTCAGCATGATCATTACCTCTGCCTGCAGCCGTTCGAGATCTTCCAGTGTCTTCCCAAATAACGGACTCTTTTCATCGATGGGATGCACCACTGTCCAGGTCAGGGGAAAAAACAGGACCTGATTTCTCTCGAGATCCAAGGGCAGGTAACGGCGCTGCAGCCTTTCGCCGATGAATTCAACCGTCATTAGCAACAGGCGCGCCTCGAGCTCGATGAGGTTATTTGAGCGTCGATTTACTATTCGGAACTGCAGGCTGGTTCCGTCCATGTAGGGTGCGACCAGTATATTCGGGCTGAATCCAATACGCGCCGAGGGCCGCGAGAACCGCCCAAACAGCAGGCCCGTCGCGATAGCGAAAGCCATGAGGCCGGCCAGCGCTTCGATGGAGGCGACGGTGTTCGCTGCGATACCGCTCGGATACATGTTTCCGTAGCCGACCGTCGTGAGTGTATGCGCGCTGAAAAAGAAGGCATTCACGAACCTCAGCCATTCGGTCGGTGCTTCGGTGCCCTTTACGTTTTCGATGCCAATCGCCATATACACTCCGGCAAATAGCGTATTCATCGCGATGAACGCGGCTGCGACCAATCCCATGAATGTTGGCAACGATGCGTTGATCAGAAAAAGGTAGGGGTGGCCGTCGCGCCAAGTGAGGCCGGCCCGCCGCACGTTGAACTCGCCGTCCTTGTTGATGGCGCGCTTGAGAACTCCGGTATATTGCTGTGTCAGGCCAGGGTCGAAGGTCGGCTTCTGCATACCAAACAGATGCCGCACGCAAGCGAATTGTCTCTTCGTGAGAGAGCCGCATCCGCAACGGCCGGTACCGTACTCCCTTTCGGACGTCGAATTTAGTTAGATATAACGTTAGATACCGACTAATTTCAGACTGCGGCCAGCCGTTGTGGCGTGGCCGCCCAGGAGGTTCGTGTGCGGTGTTTGAACCTGGCAGCGGCGTTACTGGCCGCGCCCATTCTGGTATCGTCGTTGCTACTGGCCGACGACACCCCGCCCAATTTCAGTGGTACGTGGCAGCTGGATGCAGCCAAGAGCCCCATGGCTGGCGGAGCCGTCACGCTCACCATTCAGGACAACGCTGGAAAGATCGATTTCACCAGAGTTGCCCGGGAGAAGGACGGGAAGGAAATCACGTCACGGTTCTCGTGCAAAACCGGGGGAACTCAATGTGATTTCGCAGAAGGCGATCACAAGGCCAAAGTCTCACTGTGGTACAACGGCTCTGCTCTAATGATCCTCAAAACCGACGGCCCTAAAGAGGACTCCGTGACGCAGTGGAAGCTGGAGCTCTCGCCCGATAAGCACAATCTGAACATCGAACTCGACCACATCGAGCCAAACGACAAGTCAGAGAATCTTGTGTTCGACAAGAAGTCGTCGTAAAGAGGGTCGAGTCGGTTACTGCGCCGGACGAAACTGGAAGATAATCGTATGCTCGCTGGCAACGGCGCGGCCGCGAAGTTTGGCCGGTTCGAAGGACCACTGTTTCGCCGCAACGACCGCTGCGCCTATTAGAGCCTCTTTCACTTTCTTTCTGCTGCCCACCGCGTGCGCTTCCGTGACCCGGCCATTCTTGTCGACTTTCACGGTGACTTCTATTTGGGGGCTGGTCGCCAGAAAAACTGGAGGGAACAGGGTCGTATCGGGCAGGACTTGCCGAATGGGGCGGGGAGCTACAAAATCCCGAGCGGAAAAGTTGGCGGGGGAGGTTCCCAACGCGGGCTGCGCGGCGGGACTCTCCGGTTGCGGTGCGGGCACATTTTGAACAGGGCCGGCGGGCCGCAAATCTGCAGGATCTGCCGTTCTTTGTGCGGGTCCTGTGGCAAGTGGGGCGGCGGCCGTCTTGTTCACGGGCGTAGTATCGAGCGCGGCCGCGGTCGTGTTGGCCGGAGGAGCAGGAATAATGTTTTGCGGCTCTTTCGAAGTGCTGCCTGCAGCGAGAAGAGATGCCTCGGCCGCCGGCAGCGCGACTGAATCGCGAGGCACGGTCAAAACGGAAGGCATTCCGGCGGGCAAATCGGCCGTGCGCTTTTGCGGCGTGTTACTGACCAAAATGGCAGGCTCGGCGAGATTGTTCACCATGGTTTGCGCGGGTCGCGCAATGGCTGGGATAACTGCTGTTGTTTCGGTGACGGGCTTCCAATCGTGGCGTTCAGCTGGTTTGACGGGAACATCGTCGACGGGCCGCGCAGGCGCCTCTGCTGTTGCACTGACATCGAGCGGCGTGTTGCTGGCTCCGTCGAGAACTCGAATGCTCTCGGCGACTGCAGCACCCTGCTGGTTGCGCACTTCTAATCGAAAAGTGACGTCATCGGAATTCGGGCGGTATAGCACGGCGCCGTTCTCGGCCTCCGCCGCTTTCAGATGCACGTCCCGATGCTTCGATCCATCGTCGATGTGCAAGCTGGCTTCCGTCGCCGAGCGGACCACGGAGTTACGCCGGTTCCAGCTCAGCAGGACTCTGTCGCCCTGCGTCTGGACGCGTAATCCCAATCCGCTGTCGGGAAAAATGGCACGCAAAAAGGCCGGCATTGCGCTCCCGGAAGGTAGGCCATGTATAAACAGGAAGGCGAACGTCGCGCCTGCAAAGAGCGCGAAAAGAATAGCTGAAGAAAGCCAGGGCGAGCGCGCCTTGGGAGAGGTGAAGAGCACCGGAAGTCCAGGCGGATCGCCGGCGTTGATGGGGTGAGCCGATCGTGACGGATGGGAGGAGGCGGACCGTTCGCGCACGATGCTTGGCTGCGGCGCACGGGCAGCTGCAGGAGGCTCCGAAAGGCCGCCTTCAGCGGGTGTCCGTTTGGGACGTAGGACTAATGGAATCCTGGCGCGTAATCCGCTCTTGCGCTGTCCCTGGTCGAGCGCACGATCGAGTGACTCGAACGATTTCAGCTCCTCGTCTCCGCTGGTCGTGCGCATGGTTACTTCAATGGGACCGAGAGCCGGCACGTCGGTCGCGAGCCGCAGCGCTCCCCAGCGATGGTCGTCGGGCGACAACGGCCCGGTTTTTGCTTTCGCGTACAGCTCCAGCAATACGTCGTGATCGCTTTGCCGTCTCAGGATGATGGCCACATCGTTCGGGCTGAGAAAATGCGCGTTGTGAAACTCGATATCTCTCGCATGCAACCCGCCCGCAGGGCGCATTGCGTACCAGCCAATGACGTCAAGCGCGGAAACCTCTGGATCAGTCTGTGATGCGATGAAGGAGCGTTCGAATACCTGCGCGAGACGCGGGCCCTCGAGTGCCGCTCCCTCGGAATCGGCATCCGAAAAGGATCTGAAAGCTTGCACGATGACGAGGCTTTCCCCAGCAATTCCAAACAACAGGCCGCCCATTTGCGCCTGCTGCGGCCCAGCCCTTTGAACCCGACCACACAGCCTGTTCACAAATTGCGGGGATAATCTCACCCCTAACGGGATGCGGCGAGGCAAGCTCGACGCGGATACCCTCTGATCAGCGACGCTCATGGTGCAAAAGACCACTCCTCCGACGGCTTACGACGACTGTTAAGGCAATCTTACACTCTACTCCTAGTGGATAGGAACCCGGGGTATTCTCTGTTTCCATGTTCCAGGGGCGCGTTCTAAAGAGGAGGAGTAGAATCGTTGGACAGGGGTTCTTTATGCGCTTTACCCAAGTCCTCCTTCCGTCCGCGGCGGCATTGCTGGCCTGTTTCCAAATGTCCGCTCAGGCCGTGATTTCAGCGCACTCTGGCGTGGTGCATTTTTCGGAAGGATCCGTCTTCCTCGATGATCAGCCGCTCGATCACAAATTTGCGACCTTCCCGAACATCAAGGAAGGATCGACGCTGCGTACGGAAAAGGGTCGTGCCGAGGTTCTTTTGACGCCCGGCGTGTTCCTGCGCGTCGATGAAAACAGTGCGATCCGAATGCGTTCGAATGCGCTGACCGATACGCGAGTCGATTTCCTGGGCGGCTCGGCGATTATCGATTCGCTCGACGCGCTCGCCGATAATCATGTGGCCATCTTCTACAAGGACACGGAGGTGCGCTTTCCAAAGCAAGGTGTCTATCGTCTCGATTACGAGCCCGGAACGCTGCAGGCCTACAGTGGCGAAGCGGCCGTGACGCACGACGGAAAAACGTCGAATGTCGACGAATCGCACCTATTCTTCTTTACGCTCGATCTGGATACGAAGAAGCTCACCGATGGGACCGATGACGAGTTCTACGACTGGGCTAGAGAGCGCAGCAACGACATCTCCGCCGAGAATCAGTTGGCGGCACAAAACTCGGGCGAGGTGGGCGATGCAGACGGCGGCGATCCGAATGCTCTCGCGGCGAATCCAAATTTCGGGCTCCCGAATTCCGGAATTCCCAACACCGGTATTCCGAACGCGGGCATTCCGGGCTATTCGATTCCCGGTTACGACTATCCGATGAGCAGTGCGTTAATAAACCCGTTCGGTCCGTATTCGGGAGGTTGGGGTTATTATCCGTATTCCGCGTTTCCGTTGATCGTGATCGCTCGCCCGTATGGATACCGCAATGGGCATTCTCCATGGGTACACGGTTCGTCGACAACTAATCCGTGGCCACACAGGCCCTGGCCGACTAGCACGACGAGTTCCGGATACCGCCCCACATGGAACGGAACGTCCTTGGGAATCTCTAACGTGCCTTCGATGCGCTACGTAGTGCCTCCGCCTCTATCCTCGACGGTGGGCCGTCCGGGGTACGTGCCGCATCCGACTTACGTGCCGCATTCGACGTACGCGCCGCATCCGGCGGTTGCGCCCTCGGCCGTACACGCGATTGGCCACCGTTAGAGCGGGCGAGCTCAGTTACTGACTTACCGCGTAGTACCCGGTCCGCCAGCGCGCCTTCAGCGGGGACAGACCCTCCGGCGCATTCAGTTTTACTTCCACCTTGCGATATTTCCCATTCTTCTCTTCGTTCGAAGGCGTGTAGGCCAGCACATATTGATTGCGAAGCTCAATGCCAATCCTGCGCGCAATGCTCGGCAGGGCGCTCGAAGTCCGCGCGGGAAAGGCCCGGCCGCCAGTCTCCTCGGCAAGTTGCGCCAGCAGCCGCGGTCCGGAGAGTTCGGCTCGCGTGATGCCGAGATAGGGCAGTTGTTCAAAAACACCCATGGCATAAATCTGCACGTCGGCTTCGTGAACCAGATCTTTGATCTGTTCCGGGGTGTACTGGCTGTTGTTATCGCCGCCATCGGAGATGATCAGCAGCGCTTTCCGCGGGTTCTTGGCTTTTTTCATCTCGGTTAATCCCATCGACACTGCATCGAGCAGCGCCGTTAATCCCTCCGATTCAACCGAGGTCAGCTTATCCTCGATCGCGGCGGTGTCGCTGGTGAAGCCGGACACTAACTTCGCCCGGTCGCTGAATGCAATCAGGAAGGCTTCGTCCTGAGCGTTCATCGTTCTCAAAAACTGAGCGACAGCCTCGCGCGAGGTGGCAAGCTTGGTGCCCATGCTGCCGCTGGTGTCGACGAGCAATCCAATAGATAATGGCGCGTCTTCGCCGGCAAATTGCTTGACCTTCTGCGCCACACCATCTTCGGAAAGAGTGAAATTCTGCTTCTCGAGGCCAAGCACGAAGCGATTCGAGGCGTCCGTAACAGTTACCGGTATGACAACCAGCGTGGTCTCGACGCGCAAAGGCTCAGGCTGGGTAGCCTGCTGGGGGCGTAGAGCAGGGTAAAGAGGTGCTGCTAACAGCGTGAGAAGGGCGGCGATGAAAAAGTTAAAACAGAAACGCACTCAATTTCACGCATCCTTCTCAATAACCAGATTACGCGGTTGACATTTGCGCCTGGGCGGCTTTCCGCGCCTGCGCGTCGTCGTAGCTTTCGCCATATATGGACGGAACCCTGGCGCCCATCGGACGGAAATAGCTCGACAACTGGCCACGATGGTGAATGGAGTGGTGCAGGCCCGTCTGCAGATATACAACGGCGGGAAGTTGGAACAAACCGCGGAAGTCCATCGTGTTGGCGAGCTGCTCGCCGGACAGTTGCGCCAGCCGGTTGAAATTTCGCTCGAACGTTTCTGCATACCAGCGGGCAATGTCGCCAGAGTTTTTGATCGACTCCGGACGTTCGCGTCCGCCGAACTTGAATTGTCCGTCGATAACGGCTTCCAAGAACATATTTTCAGCGGAGGCAATGTGCCAGGCGAGTTCCAATACGCTTTTCGAGACTGGATCGGGCCGGAAATCTCCCCGATCTGTGGGTACCGCTTCGATGACTTTCTTGGTGATGCGATGCTCGTTCTTCAGTGCAGGCAGCATTATCCGCAGGAAAAACATAGCCTGTTCCGGCTGAATAGATTGCATACTTTTTACCTCGAATACTCAGCAGTATAGACCAGCTAAAGCAGTGTACGGGCGCGTCGTGCAATGGTGAATGAGCCCCGCCCGCAAAGCTCTGATAACATTGCACAGATTACGAGAGGAACAATGCGGAACGTGAACATATCGCCATCTAAGATACTTTGGCCCGGTGCGTTGCTCAATCTATGTGCGCTGAGCATTTTTGGAGCGAGCAATGCGGCCGCTCCGGCCAACACTCCAGCGCAGCGTATTTCGGCGATGGACATTTTCGAATTTCGCACCGTCGCGGATCCCCAGATTTCGCCCGACGGCAAGCACATCGCGTATATGGTGGATTTCGCCGATATCCGCACCGATACGCGTTATTCGAACTTATGGATGATTAACTACGACGGAAGCGATAACCGGCCCGTCACCTCGGGCAACTTTCACGACAGTTCGCCGCGGTGGTGTCCAGACGGGAAGAGGCTCGCGTTCATTTCCGATCGGGATGGCTCGCCCCAGGTTTATGAGCGCTGGACCGACACGGGGGAAGTCGAGCGGGTCACGAATCTTCCCGAGGGTCCAAGTGGAATCAGTTGGTCGCCGGACGGGCAGCAGATCGCGTTTCTCTCCCTAGTTTCCGAGCAGCCGCGCAAACTGGGGACTTTGCCGACGCCGCCGCCGGGAGCCAAGTGGGCGGATCCCGCGCGCATCGTCGACAAGCTGGTGTATCGCTTCGACCAGGTGGGATATCTCAAGCCCGGTTACATGGAACTGTTCGTGGTGGCGGCAGATGGCAGTGCTCCTCGCCAGATTTCGCAGGGCAACCTGAACATCGGACCCGGAGCCGGGATGGGGGCGACGCCGGTCTGGGCTCCCGACGGGAAGAGCATCCTGCTTTCGGCGAATCGAAACCCTGACGCCGCAGATAATCCTCTGAACACGGACGTGTACGAGTTTGCTCTCGACGGCACTGCGGTGAAGACGCTGACGGCGCGGAAAGGTCCGGACAATTCCCCCGTGATCTCGCGCGACGGCCGCAGAATCGCGTACATCGGATTCGACGATCGCCACCAGGGATATCAGGTAAATGGGCTCTATGTGATGTTCCGCGACGGCAGCAACTCTCGTGAGATCACGGCGGATCTTGACCGCGATGTGAGCAATCCGAAGTGGGCGCCCGATGGGCGTGGCGTGTACTTCATTTATACGGATCGCGGAGACACGAAGCTCGGCTATGCACCGCTCGACGGGAAGGTTCAAGAAATCGCACAGCACCTGGGGGCGGGCCTGAGCGCCTATGGCGGCGGCGATTCGTTTTCGCTTGCTCCGGATGGACGGTTCGTTACAACCGTAACGAGTCCCGAAGATCCGGGCAACATTGCGGTGGGAAAGCTGGGCAGCAACCGTTTGAATCCGATCACTCACCTGAACCGCGACCTGCTGGCACAGCGGAAGATCGGAGCGGTTGAAGAATTCTGGTTCACCTCTTCGAAAGACGGCCGCAAGGTGGAGGGCTGGGTCATCAAGCCGCCCGATTTCGATTCTTCGCGAAAGTACCCGCTGATCCTCGAGATTCATGGCGGACCGTTTGCGAACTACGGCGATCGATTCGATATTGAGAAACAGGTGTTTGCGGCAAAGGATTACGTGGTGCTGTATGTGAATCCGCGCGGAAGCACGAGCTACGGCGGCGAATTTGGGAACCTGATTCACCACGCGTATCCGGGCGACGACTTCTATGATCTGAACTCAGGGATCGACGCTGTCATTGCGAAAGGCTACGTGGATCCAGAGAATGTGTTTGTAACCGGCGGCAGTGGCGGTGGCGTGCTGACCTGCTGGATGATCGGGCACAGCAAGCGATTCCGCGCAGCAGCGGCGCTCTATCCCGTGATCAATTGGAACAGCTGGATCGGCACAGCCGATATCGGTCCGCGCGTGACGAATTACTGGTTCGCCGGCGCTCCGTGGGAGAGCCCGGAAAACCTTCAAAATTACGAGGAACGCTCACTGCTCTCGGTAGTCAAGAACGTCCAGACACCAACGCTGGTGATGACGGGCGAAGAAGATTACCGCACGCCGATCTCAGAAGCTGAGCAATACTATCGCGCGTTGAAAATGCTGAAGGTGGAGTCGGTGATGGTTCGCGTACCGGGCGAGGGGCATGGGATTCAGAAACGGCCGAGCCATCAAATCGCCAAGGTGTCGTATATCCTCGACTGGTTCAACGAACACAAACAGAAGTCATAACGGCGTAGGTGACCTGCGCGGGTTGCACGGTCGGACCAAATGTGAGATGAGATCGACGTTCCCCGCAATACCGAAGTTAGTCGAGGAAGCGATTGAGCTGTGGCAGTCAAGCGATTCAGAGTCTCCGCAGCTCACACGGCGATACAGCGTTGACGAGCAGCGAGGACGCGAGAAGTTGCTCGACGACTGGGTGAATCGCCTCGACGGTATGGCGCGCAGCGCGCCGCGATCACGAATCGACGCGGAAGAAACGCTGGCGCGCATTACCGCGACCGTCGTTCAACTCTCGACGTGCGCGCTTGATTTCAAACATCCTGACATAGAACGGCTGTTGCGCGACGGCTTTTCGCAAGTTGGGACGGAGCTGGCACGATGGGCTCGCGAGCTGGATGGCGAGGTAAGCATGACCGACATCCTGCAGGCATGCCGGAACGCCTGGACGGCGTGCGGCTTGCAGCTCCTGTTGGGCGTTCGAATGCGACTGACACCCGCCATCTTTGGTTACAGCATGCTGTATCCCTACAGCGACAACTATCTTGACGATCCCGCGATATCGCCTGAAGCGAAGCTGCGCTTCAGCGTACGTTTCCGCCGACGCTTGAGCGGCGAGCATCCGACGCCCGTAAGCGAACGGGAATCGATGATCTGGCAACTTGTCGGCTTGATCGAATCCGAATACCCGCGTATTGAATATCCGCAAGTGCATGACGCGCTACTCGCGATTCATCATGCCCAGCAACAAAGTATTGGGCAAATGCACACTGTACGGGGCGGCGATCCAGATGTACTGACGGTGAGTGTCACGAAAGGCGGTACGTCCGTGCTTGCCGATGCTTACCTAGCGGCGGGAACGTTGACCAATGAAGAGGCGAGGTTCGCGTTCAATTGGGGTGTTCTGCTGCAGTTGAGCGACGATTTGCAGGACGTCCGGCAAGATCGGCAGCGGGGATCCTGGACGCTGTTTTCGCAAACCGCCAAACGGGAATCGCTCGATCAGCTTACCAACCGCTTGTTTGATTTCGGCCGGAGAGTGATGGCGGGGATCATGCATCTTGCCAATGGCTCAGAGACTTTGCAAACGCTGCTTGCCAGAAGCTCGCGCACGCTGGTGATTCGGAGTGCGGCAAGCGCGCCAGAACTATACAGCAGCGCGTACCTGTCGCAAATCGAAAGCTACTCTCCTTTTCGCTTCGCGTTTCTCAGAAATCGCGAGCAACGTTTTTTTCGAACTACTCGGTCGTATGCCAGGATGTTCGACCTGCTGCTCGAGAAGATGCTGGCGGGTCCTCGGCAAAATGCGCCAATCAATCTAGAACTCGAGACCAGCAACTATAGAGTTGAGATCGACTCCGGACGGCAGGGTTCCGAAAGCACGTCCCCAGCCGGAGTCCGCGAGGCGTGAGGCCAAAAAGGCGTCGGCGACGGCAGGCCGGCTGAAGCGCACGAGAAGTGCAGCTTGGAGCGCCAAGGCCAAGCGCTCGGCGATGACGCGGGCGTCATGTTGCTCGATATGAAGGTTCAGTTTGGTATGGAGGCCGAGGGCGGCGACGAAGTTCGTAATTCGTGGATCGTCGGCAAGGCGAATCTCAGCCAGGAATCTGTCGAGTGCCTCCGGCTCTTTCTGCATGGCGCGCAGTACGTCGAGGGCAATCACGTTAGCGGAGCCTTCCCAAATTCCGTTGAGAGGCGCTTCGCGATAGAGCCGCGGCATGATCGATTCCTCGACGTAGCCGTTGCCACCGAGACATTCGAGCGCTTCGGCGACGTGCATGGGCGTGCGTTTCGCAATCCAATACTTCGCGACTGCGACTGCGAGCCTCGCAAACGGGCGATCTTCCTGATCGAAAGCGCGGGCGAGCCGCATGGTCAAGAGCGTGGCGGCTTCGGATTCAAGCGCGAGATCGGCGAGGACATGGCGCATCAATGGGTGATCGATGAGCGCGCGACCGAAGGCGCGGCGATGGCGGCAATGGTGAAGCGCTTCGGTGAGCGCACGCCGCATCAGCGCTGCGGACGAGATGACACAATCGAGCCGCGTTTGGTGCACCATGTCAATGATGGTTGAGACGCCGCGTCCCTCTTCCGCGATGAGCTGCGCCCAGGCACCGTCGAACTCGACTTCGCTCGATGCGTTCGAGCGATTCCCCAGTTTGGGTTTTAGCCGCTGCAGGTGGAATGCGTTACGCTCGCCATCGGGAGTCCAGCGCGGCAGAAAGAAACAGGAGAGTCCCGCGGGTGCTTGGGCAAGCACCAGGAAGGCGTCGCACATTGGGGCAGAGCAGAACCACTTGTGCCCGTGAAGAAGATATTCGCCGTTGCCGACAGGCTCGGCCCGGGTGGTGTTGGCACGGACATCGGAGCCGCCTTGTTTTTCCGTCATGGCCATGCCGATCAGCACGCCGGATTTTTCAGAGGCCGGACGGAAGCCGGAATCGTAGCTGGTCGAATGAACGCGCGGCTCCCATTCGCGCGCGAGCGGTTGGTTGCGGCGCAGCAAAGGGACGGCGGAGTAGGTCATGGAGAGGGGACACATGTGCCCGGCTTCGTTTTGCGCGGCGAGCATGGCGAGGGCGGCGCGGGCGACGTGAGCACCGGGCCTTTGATGCACCCAAGCGAGATTGTGTATGCCGTATTCGACCGCGAGCGCCATTAAGTTGTGCCAGGCAGGATGAAACTCGACTTCATCCCGCCGATAGCCGTAGCGATCGTGCGTATGCAGCAGGGGCGGAAATTCATTGGCCTGAAAGCCCCAGCCAATGGCCTCGGCAGTTCCGACTTTTCCTCCGAATTCCGCGAGTTTTTCGCACGCCCAGCCCGCGCCGTCACGGGCAACTGCCTCACCGAGCACACGGTCGGTAGTAAAGAGGTTGTAATCGATCAGCGGCGGCGGCTGATTGAGAATCTCATGATTCACGCGAGTATGTTACCGCGGAGGAATCCGGTGCTGAAGCTAAGGTTGGGGCTGGAACGCCGTCGCGGAAAGTTTCGCATCCGGCGGAACATTGGCTTTTACCGCAACTCTTTCCTGCCGCGTATCCTGGGACGACTAACCCCGATCGGCGGTGCGACCAGTCTGCACGTGACGATGTGGATGAATCCGGTCGTTCTCCTTTTCATGCTGTTCTGGGGAGGCGGTCTCGCGTACATAGCATTAGGCCTACTTGCCCAAAATGCTCACGGTTGGCCGGTCCCATTGTCTATGCTTCTTTTCGGAGTGTGCCTAACCCTAGTAGCCTTCTATTCGGAGGCAAGGAAAGCGCGCGTCCCGCTATCCAATGTGGCGACGAACGGAAGGGTCAACAGTTCGTCAGAGGCGCAGGAGTATTCGTCGACAGAGAGCGCGCCGGTTCGAGGGCGGGACAACGCTCTCCGCATTGTCGTGTGGGCCATTGTGGCCATCACCTTCATTCCGACCGCGGCCGTGCTTCTTCGACAACGCCAGCAGCTAACAAGCTGTTCGGCGTTCAAGCAAACCCTTGACATCGCATCCACCTCTCCGGCTGCAAAACACATTCTTGGAGAGAGGATCAAAGTTGGCGGGTTTGCGCGCGGCTTTGTCCGGGATGAGAGGGAATTCGGGTATGCATCGATCTCCATTCCGGTTCAGGGATCGAATAGCAAGGGAATCGTCTACTCGGTTGCAAACCGAGTAAGGGGCGAATGGCGCATGGAGCGAGTAGCGCTCTGGACAGATGGGGAAACAAAAAGGGTCGAGCTGATGCCTGCGCTCCGGCGCGAGAGCTTTTGGTATCCGACAACCGGCGCAGTTTATTTGATTCCGTTCGATGAGCAATCTGCCGACGAACTGATGGAGTTGCCGGCCTACTACGCTGCGAGGCTCGGGCTGCGGACAATTGTTCTACCCGTGATGCCGTTACGAAGAGAAACGATAGATCGAAGAAACCAGCAGGTCATCGCAGAACGCGCCATTGATGTTATGGAAGGGAGAGCCCGTAAGCTGAATGCCGAGCTCGATGCTGTGATTGTTGGAGTCACAAGCCGAGATCTCAATATCAAAAGCTCAGGCTGGCGTTACGCGACAAACTACCGGACGGGGAAGTTCGGCATTGTTTCAACAGCACGACTGCATGACACTCCCTTGATAGCCGGAGCCAATCGGGAGTTATTTGCCGAGCGGGTGCGCAAGATGGTGACCAAGAATTTGGCCTTATTGCGCTACCCCATCTCACTAAGTGCCGATCCTACGAGTGTACTTGCCACTTCTGTTTTCACAGCGGCCGACGTAGACAAAATGAGCGAGGAGTTTCTCGGTGAGCATGGGCAATGGATGCCGGTTGCCGAGGGTGCTCCTTGTTTCTCCATCACGGTAGGAACCGACGGTCGACAGACGTGGATGGAAGGATGTGACGGAACTCCACCGAACGATAACCGGTTCGAAACGTTCGATCATTACGCGGCGACGACCTCGCTCGTGATGTCACGAACCGATTTCCCGTTTTCCGATGAGCGCCGCCTGTCGCTCATCAGAAGGCACTGGGGAAAGGACGATGCATTAAGGAGCTTCGGGATCGGAGGAAATAGTTCTTTCGGCATCTACCTGGTCGGAGACTCTAATACATTCTCCTGGACTGAGCTGATTCAGGAGGATGGCAATCATATCTAGTTCCGCCGCACGTCATTCGGAACTGGCTATGCCAATGCGAAGCTGGTCGCAGAAAGACAACTGGGCAATCCGTTCAGCCAATCGACTCTGGAATGGAACGGAAATGGATGGAATCTGAAGACCTTGGACGGTTGGACGTATCAATTTCCATCGAGCGGGCCGCGCCGCTCGAGCGAGCAGAGTGCTTTGATCGGCATTAAAAGCCCTTTTGGCCGGATAGGGATAAAGCGGAACGGCGCAGGCGCGCCGGTACGCATTGAGGGCTTGACAGGCGCCGCGATTGACTTCGAGTCGGATTCGCAAAACCGCATTACACAAGCGCGAGATAGTTCCGGCCGTTCGATTTTGTACAAATATGCGGCAAATGGCCAACTCAGCACCGTTGAGGATTCGCAGACCGGAGAGAAACGCTACCAGTATGATCAGGGCGGCCGGCTGACGGCAGTCCTTGATGCAAAGGGCAACCGAGAACTATCGCTCGCCTATGGCTACTTAGGGGAAATCACGACAGAGACGCTGGCCGATGGCAGAACGCTCCGGTTCAAGTACCGGTTTGATGCAACTCGGGCACTGATCTCGCTCGTCCTTACCGATGACCAAGGCTTCGTCACGCAATGGACGTCCGGACAGGGAGGGTACTGTCAGAGTCTCCCCAAGCGGCTTAGTTCGCAAAAGTCCGATTAGCCCGCAATATCTGACCTCATGCGCTCAGCACGCCACGGCACACGTCGTCCGAAAGTAAATTTTATTGAGCTAATTGCAACTTGTCGAGCTGCTCATAGAGATCGCGGCGGACGATGTGGAGCCGCGATTTCTGCGCGAGCATGAATTCCTCGGACTGGATGGCCTCCTCAAACGTCAGCTTCTTTTCGCGCATGAGCAGAACGCTCGCTCCAAAGGTGTCCGGACTTCGCTGCGGAATTCCAACCGATCCGAAGATCTTGTCGGCGTGCTTCTGGAACACGTTCATCTGATCAAAGCTCTTGCCTTCGCGCGCAACCGGGCCGAAATATTCATTGATCCACACGACCATGTTGCGATCGGGCGTACTTCTGGCCAACGTATCGAAACCCAAGAGGCTGTCGCTCAACATCTCACCGCCGCTCACGACGCAATGGACGTATAGTTTGCGGCCGGTCTCACGCAGGACACGAATGACCTCAGTCTCAACGATGTAGCTCCAGAGAGGCAGAAAGGCGGTGGCGCCACTGTCGAGGACGAATACGCCATCTTCGGTGGCGAAGCGCTGGAGCAGAGCGTCATAACGTGTTCGAACAATGATGCCCTCTTCATTGACCAGATCGAGCTTTTCGACGTTCAGGGATTTGTATTGTGCGAGCGAGCGATTGACCGGGTCGCCGTCAATGCAATGCACGTTCTTGCGGTGCTTGTGGAGGTACTCGGCGAGCCAGCTTGCGACGACGCTTTTCCCAATGCCGCCTTTGCCTTGCAGGACGAGATGAACGACGGCGGCGCCTCCTCCGTTCGCAACTGTTCCGTTCACGTTGACTGTTGACATCTGTTCATTCCTTTCGTTAAATCAGGTTGCGATCGCTCGGATCTCCGTTGTTGTGAATCACACGGACATCAAAGCGGGAGTTGGTTAGCGCTTTGCGCGCTTGCTCAAAGGGGTCCCAGGACGTGCCGGACGTGCGGCCGTCGGGCTCGTTGGCGACGGACGGCGATTCCCGCGTCACCTGGGAAGTAGCTTCAAGCAGCGCGAGGCCGAGGGGAGCACTGAGTTTCCCGTTTGCGGCCGACGGGTTATCAGCGACGCCCGCATAGGAAGGTTCTACAGGACGGAGCACGCTGACGAAAACCGGAGTTGGGTCCACCTCGGGAAGCAGGTTGGTGTGCAGGTCGGGAACCACGTTGTCGCGGGGACCTTCGCGAAGGAAGTTTCCCGCTCCGTTGATCGCCATGGCGCAGGCCTCTGCGATGTCGAGGTCGTAAAACCCATTCACGCCGGCATCGACGTCGAGGTCGCTTTCGCCAGAGAGATCGTTCGCCTCCTCCGCGGATACAGGTGCGAGGAAGTAAGGACTCGGGTCCAGCTTCGGAGCGAGTTCGGGGCGCGGTTCGGCACGCGGTTCGGCACGGACTTCGGCGACATCACTCGCAGGGGTTTTCTCCTGGCGGGCGTACTTCGCTGGGACCGCATCGTCCGAAGGCGCGATAGCGATCTCTTTTTTATCCTCTTTTGCGTCCTGTTTGAGATCGGGCGATGGCGCACGCGGTGACTTGTTCCTAACATCCAGCGCGAGGTCAGCGGCAGTGGTAGCGGCTGTCTCTGGTGCTAGCGCGCCTGCTGCTAACGTGCCTGGTGCTAAAGTACTTGGCGCTAGCCCTCCCGGCGCTAATTTGGACACGAGATGCAACAACTCATCGACGGCGATGGGCTTGGTCAGAAAACCGTCCATTCCGGCTGCCAAGCATTTATCACGATCGCTAGGCAAGACATGCGCGGTCAGCGCGTAGATGGGAACGCGCAAACCTGACGCCTCGCCGGCGCGGATCGCTCGCGTGGCTTCCAAGCCGTCGAGATCGGGCATCTGCATATCCATGAGGATGAGGTCGAAGGCCTCGGTCTTGACATTCTGCACAGCGTCTTGGCCATTTTCGGCCGTCCACACGCGATGTCCGGCCGATTCCAAAACCTTGGTAATCAGGCGGCGATTTACGGCGTTATCTTCGACCACCAGAATGGAAAGCTCTTTCGGCCCGGTAGTCTTCGTAGCATCGACGGGAGCATCGGGTTCCACGGCTGTTTTGTCTTTCTGGAATCGCGCCGTGAACTCGAACGTACTGCCCGCACCCAATTGGCTCTGAAAATCCATCGTCCCGCCCATGAGTTCGACGAGCTTGCGGGAAATAGAGAGTCCGAGGACACTCGCGCGAGATTTGACCGTCGCGCCGCCCTCGACGCGCTGGAATGGTTCGAAAATCTGCGGCCGCTTGGCGGGTGGAATGCCAATGCCTGTGTCGGTCACCGTCACGCGAACGAGAACGTCCTCGGCGGAATCGGATTCGAGCGCGGCTGAGAGGATGACGCTTCCGCTGGTAGTAAATCTGACTGCATTATCGAGCAGGTTGAAAATAATGTGGCGCAGCCGGGTGGGGTCCCCACACACCATTTGCGGCAACTGCGGATCAATCTTGCAACCCGTAACGAGCTTTTTGGAAGCTGCCTCTCGCTCCACGATTTTCATCGCGGAAGAGATGCATTCGGAGATCGAGAACGGCACGTTGTCAAGCTGCACCCGGCCTGCCTCGATGCGAGAAAACTCAAGAACATCATTGACGGTGTACATCAACCAGTCAGCCGACGTGCGGACAGTATCGAGGTACTCGCGCAGCTCGCGATGGAGATCTGTTTTCAAGGCCAGTTCGGTGAAACCCACGATGGCGTTCAAGGGGGTGCGAATCTGATGGCTCATGCTCGCCAGGAATTCTGCTTTAGCCACATTGGCCGATTCAGCCGTGTCCGCGCGGGCGACTTGCTTGGCGAGTTCTTCGCGAAGTTGTCGCGTGTGGCGCCGTGCTCGAATTTGAAGGAAGACGATGCAAACGACGACCAGCGGGGCGGCGACAACTGCGGCGACTACCGCCAGCAGGATGGGTCCGGGGAACGCGGCTGCAGATCTCGCCGAGATTTGCGTGGCGTAGAGCAATCGTCCCCAGAGGGTAAGCGCACCTTGACCGTAGCTCTGCAGATCGGCAAGGGGTTGTCCCGTAGAGACAAGTATTCTCAGGAGGCCACTGTTCATGTTTCGTTAGTCCGGCTGCGTCGACGTGTTTTCACTTATCGACCAGTGAGATGGGTTTCGATGAGGAGATGTTAGGAAGTCAGCTGAGGACTAGGTCATTACGCGACTTACTCGTGGCGCAGGGCAACCATAGGGTCCACGTGCATCGCTCGGCGAGCCGGAATCCAGCAGGCGATGGCTGCTATGGCGGCCAGCATGATTGCTACGCCGATAAAGGTGAGTGGATCGTGCGCGCTTACTCCGAAGAGCAGGCGGGAGAGGAGTCGAGTCAAAGCGAGTGCCGCGACGATGCCCGCGAGCGTTCCGAGCGAGGCGAGTTTCATGCCTTCGCCGAGCACCAGACTGAACACCTGGCTTCGCGGCGCGCCGAGCGCCATAGGAATCCCGATTTCGTTGGTCCGCCGTCCGACGGAATAAGAGATCACGCCGTAGACGCCGATCATGGCGAGCAGCAGGGCTAAGGCGGCAAATGCGCCGAGAAGAATCATCGAGAAGCGCCGCGCGGCAATGGTTCCGGCAATGATTTCGTTCATGGTTTGCGCGCCATAAATTACTTGTTCGCTGTTCATGGAGGTGCTCGCGCGGCGCAGCGCGTTGAAAACCACTGTAGGCGGCGCGGCGCAACGCACGACGACATCTACGCCCGGCACCATTTTCGGCATCACCGGGTCCTGCTGTTGAAGGATGGCCACGTACATCTGGGCGCGGAGTTGCTGTTTGTCGTCGGTATCGAGCCCCCATTGCTTGATATGGCCGACGACTCCGACGATCTCGGCTTCGCCGCTTGGGTCTTGAAGCTCCAGGCGCTTGCCGATGGGACTTTCGTTGGGGAAAAACTTGCGCGCGAACTCCTCGTCGACCACCATCACCAACGGAGAATGATTGTCGTCGTGATTCGAAAAGAAACGGCACCTGACGAGAGGGATACGCATGACTTTCAGGTAATCGGGGCCGACGATGTAGCGGAGCGACCAGTTCATATCCGATTCGCTCGAGGGTTTAGGCTGCCCTGGCATCCAGAAGAGTCCTTCGTCGTCCCCGAGCATGGCTAACGCTCCCCAGGAAAGCGAAACGGCGCTGACGCCGGGCGTTGCAGCGAAGCGCGATTGGGTTCGACGCAAGGCGGCGCGAATGGTTTCGGGCGACGATTTGGCCATTTCAGGGGGAAATGAGAGGCCAAAATCGAGAACGCCCTGGGGCTCGAACCGGGGTTGACGCTCCACACCGCCGAGAGGCTGCGGATCATGAGGCCGGCGCCCGCGAGCAGAACCAGCGCCATGGCCATCTCGAGCACGACGAAGACGCCTTGCGCGCGCTGCTTTGCCGCGCTTGTGCCACGGCCACCTTCCTTGAGAGTGCGCTGCAGATCGGGACGGGAGACCTTCAAGGCAGGCGCGAGGCCGAAGAAAATTCCGGCGAGCAAGGAGATGAATAATGTGAACGCGAGCACGCGATGATCGAGGCCTATTTCGCTGGCGCGGGGCAAGGCGGTGGGTAAAATCCCGAGCGCGGCGCGTGTGCCCCAGTAAGCTATGGCCAGTCCTAACCCTCCGCCGAGCACGGCGAGGAGTACGCTTTCCGTGAGCAGTTGGCGCACGAGGCGGCCGACGCCTGCGCCCACCGCGGAACGTATGGCGATCTCGCGTGTGCGGCCGCTCGCTCGGTCGAGCAACAGGTTGCCGACGTTCACGCAAGCAATGAGGAGAACGAAGGCTACCGCGCCCAGGAGCATCCATAAGACCGGCCGGATGGGGCCGAGCATTTCATCGTTCAGGGGAATGAGCGTGGCGCCGATGCCTTTGTCGTCGTCGGGATACTCGCGCGCAAGGGCGTTGGTTACGCTCGCCATGTCGGCGCGCGCGCGCTCGACAGTGACGCCGGGCTTGAGACGGCCGAAGCCATGAAGCGCGAGTCCGGCGCTTCGAGCTAGCAGGCCATTGTTGGACCATTGGCCAATCGGTACATAGAGGTCCGCGGTGCTGAAGCTGCGCGTGAGCAGATCGAATGTCGCAGGCACAACTCCGATGACGGTGTAGTTGCGGCCATCCAGTCTGAGCGCGCGGCCGATGACAGTGGGCGAACCGCCAAACTTTCGGCGCCACAAGGACGCACTGATCATGGCCACAGGCGCGGCGCCAATTTCGTCCTCACCCGGAGCGAAATCTCTGCCGAGCACCGGGTTTACGCCGAAGACGGAAAAGAAATCAGAAGAGACAAAGCGGGCCTGCACTCTCTCAGACTCGCCGATTCCGGTAAGACTGAAGCTATAAGGACGGGAAAGCGCCATATCCGAGAAGGTGCGATTATTTTTTTTCCAATCCTTGAAATTCAAGAAGGAAATTGAGCCGGTCGGGAAATTCGGCTTGCTTTCGTGAAGGGTCACAAGCTGCTCGGGATGAGGATAGGGAAGCGGGTTCAGAAGAACGCCGTTCACTACCGAGAAGATGCCGGCACAGGCGCCGATGCCGAGCCCGAGCGTGAGGACGGCAATGGCGCTGAAGCCCGGGTTCTTGCGGAGCATGCGCAGGCCGAAGCGCAGATCCTGCATGAGGTTCTCGATTACGCTCACGCCGCGGGCTTCGCGGCATTCCTCTTTCGCTCGTTCGATGCCGCCAAACTCCAGGCGCGCGCGGCGCATCGCCTCTCCCTGAGGCAGGCCGCTGCGAACCAGGTCGTCGGCGCGGGCCGCGAGGTGAAAACGTAGTTCCGCATCCATGTCACTTTCGGTGCGCGCTCTCTGTAAAGCTGTGCGCAACAAGGAGTGAAAGCGACTCCCTAGAGTCATACTTGCTCCGGCGTGGTTTCGAGGATTCCGGCGATGACGCCGGCCATGCGGTTCCACTTTTCGGTTTCTGTGCGGAGCCGGCGCTTGCCCGCGGGGGTGAGCCGGTAGTATTTGGCTTTGCGCTTGTTGTCCGACTCACCCCATTCGCTGGCGATCCAGCCCTGGTGTTCGAGCCGGTAGAGGGCGGGATACAGAGAACCTTGTTGCACTTCGAGACGATCGTTCGAAATCTGCTGGATACGGAGCAGAATGCCATAGCCATGGAGGGCCCCAAGGGAAACGGCCTTGAGAATCAGCATCTCGAGGGTGCCCTGCAGAAGGTCGAGTTGTTTGCGCAAGAAAACGCCTCTCCTAGATCATCTAGGAGTATAAGCTGACGTCTCCTAGACTGTCAAGGGGGAGGGAATGCTTGTGCAATAGCTGTAATGATATTGTTGACCCAAAACGGCAGGGCTGGCGCGGATTAGACCGCAGTTCTGGCGCAAGCCGGCCGGCAAGAAAAAGGAGACACTTTGAAGGCAACCTACAAAATCGATCCAGCGCACTCGAGTGCGCAATTCGTTGTCCGCCATATGATGATCACGAACGTTCGCGGTGGATTCAGCGGGGTTCAGGGAACCATCGAGTACGATTCCGAACATGCCAATGAATCCCGCGTGGAAGTTGCGATAGACGCGAGTAAGATCAACACGCTCGACGAGCAGAGGGACGCTCATTTGAAGAGTCCGGAATTTCTCAACGTGGAGCAACATCCGACCATCACCTTCAAGAGCACGAAGATCGAACCGGTTGGCCACAATGAATGGAGAATCACCGGCGATCTCACGATTCACGGAGTCACGAAATCAGTCGTTTTGAATGCGGAGGGCCCCACCGCTGAGGGGAAGGACCCGTTCGGGAATACGCGGATCGGCGCATCCGCTTCGACGAAAATCAAGCGCAGCGATTTCGGGTTGACTTGGAACGCGGCGGTTGAAACGGGCGGCGTGCTGGTCGGTGATGAACTGAAGATCGAACTGGAAATTTCAGCTATTAGAGCGGGGTCGGCAGCGGCGGCCTGAGGCCAGGGAAAACATGAACGAATGCACGCATACAAACCAAATTCGGGACGTGAAGCCGCATACCCGCGGGTGTGAAGAATGCCTGAAAAGCGGCGACCAGTGGGTTCACCTGCGGTTGTGCCTGAGCTGCGGTCATGTGGGCTGCTGCGATTCTTCAAAGAACAAGCACGCGACGAAACACTTCCATTCCACTAAGCACCCGATCATGAAGTCGAACGAGCCGGGCGAGGACTGGGGATGGTGCTACATCGACGAGGTGGAGCTTGACCTTGCGTGAGTGGCCGGCGCTACCGTTCGACGAATGGGAGAGCACTTGCGACACGCTTCACATGTGGACGCAAATCGTCGGTAAGACGCGGATGGCACTCGCGCCGCACGAAAATCATTATTGGAACGTGACGCTGTACGTGACGCCGCGCGGGTTGAGCACGTCGCCCGTCCCGTTCCGGGGCGAAAGCTTCGAAGTGGAATTCGACTTCATCACGCACGAGCTGCTTCTTCGAACCAGCGAGGGAAAGCAACAGAGCATTCCGCTGTTCCCACGCAGCGTCGCGGATTTCTACCGTGAGTACATGGCGTGCCTGGGCTCGCTCGGAATCGAAGTGAGCATTCACTGCACGCCGGATGAATTCGACGATAAGACTCCGTTCGATCAGGACCAGCATCACGCGTCGTACGACGCAACGTACGTTGAGCGTTTTCGGCGCATCCTCATCAACGCCGATCGGGTTTTTAAAGAATTCCGGGCGAGATTCACGGGCAAGTGCAGTCCGGTACATTTCTTCTGGGGCTCCTTTGATCTTGCAGTGACCCGCTTTTCGGGCAGGTCCGCTTCGTTACCGAAGGATGCGGATGCGATGACGCGTGAGGCCTACTCTCAGGAAGTGATCAGTTGCGGCTTTTGGCCGGGAGATCGCAGGTTCAGGCACGCGGCTTTCTACTCGTACACGATGCCGTCGCCCCCGGGGCTCAAACAGGAGCGGGTATCGCCGGGAGCGGCCTACTGGGATACGCAACTGGGCGAGTTTATTCTCAAATACGACGACGTGCGGACGGCTGAGTCGCCGGATGATGCGATTCTAGATTTCTGCCAAAGCACTTACGAAGCGGGTGCGAAACTGGCGCACTGGGATCGCGACGCGCTGGAACGGCATTTGAGGGCAGGGAGCACGGCACCGCTTTAGTTGCGAAGACGACGGTTGCGCGACAAGCAGTTTAACTGTTTTTTCTAAGTTGCTTGAGTAATTTTCGGCTCCGCGCTTTCATGGCAGGGGTGCCATCGCAACAGAATTGCTCGAGTAAATCAAGGATCTCGATCCGTAGATCCGGATCGTCTTGCGATAGTTCGACCAGCCCCTGTATGGCGCAGGTCTTCACAATGGAGCTGTGATCGTTCAAGAAATCTCGCAGCGTGGAGATTGCACGGTTGCGCTCGGGACGCGTAAGAGGCAATCGCGGGAGCATGAGAGCGAGGTGCCAGCGAAGTTCGGCTTGGGTAGTCTCGCCGGCGAGTCCCAACAATTGGGCTTTGAACGGCTCCAGGAGATCGCGCCTTTGTGCCGATATCTTTTCTGCGGCGTCGGCAGCGCGCATTCTCACGACAGGGTCGTCGCTCCATAAGCACTCGACGACTTCAGGAAAGGTCTCGGGGTGCTGCAAGACTCGCGCAGCGACCTCATCCGAACGTCCGATGGACCTGCGATCGCCGCCCTGCAGGATCCGATTGAAAGGTTTGAGGTTCAGGTTTGTCGGTTTGAAACTAATTCTAATCGGAATCGCAGCCGAGCATGCGCTTGAATGCTTCGCCGAGCTTGAGGAACTCTGAGAGACGAGGAGGCTTTAGAAGATACGTTGACGCGCCGAGGCCAGCGGTATCCTCTTTATCCTTCTGGGAATCGGAGGAGGTCAGGACGACGACGGGGACGTGATTGCATTTCAGGCTAGCCCGGACGCGTCTGAGAACCTCCTGGCCGGGCTTTTTTGGCAAATTCAAATCGAGAATGACGAGGTCAGGACAATGTGTCTTGCCCATCTCCACGCCCTCAATGAACTCTAGGGCGTGCTCGCCGTCCCTCGTGAGAACCAGTTCGCAGCGAACGGCATATTCTTCCAGAGCTTCGCGGACCAGGTCCACGTCCGCCGGATTATCTTCGACCAAGAGAATACAGGGTATCTTCGCGCTCGATGCAGGATCAACTGCCGATGCTGGCTGGGACGGTAAATAAAAACGTTGAACCTCGCCCGAGCTCAGACTCCACCCAAATTCGTCCTCCCGCGCGGTCCACAATTCTTTGACAAATGGCGAGCCCCATGCCGGTGCCGGGATACTCGGCGGCGGTGTGAAGACGTTTGAAGATTCCAAAGATCTGCTCCTTGTATTGGGGATCAATGCCGATGCCATTATCTCGAACAGAGAATTTCCACATATCCCCGCATCTCTCAGCGGCCACGTGAATCTGTGGCGGCTGCGCGCTGCGATAGCGGATGGCGTTTCCGATGAGATTCTGGAACAACTGCTGCAGTTGGAATTCGTACATGCGCACCCAAGGCAAAGCCGGGTGTGTAATCGATGCACCGCTGCCATCGATTGCGGTGGTGAGGTTTTCGAGAGCGCGGCTAAGCGCCTGGTTGGCGTCGATGTCCTGAGTGGGCTGCTGGCCAAGGGCGGAAGCCAGGGTAAACGTTTGCAGGTCCTTTAACAGCTGTTGCATGCGGATAGCACCGCCCACGATGTAACTTATATACTGATCGCCGCTTTCGCCGAGCTTGCCGCCGAACTTCCTCTGCAGCATTTCGCTATAGCTCGAGACCATTCGTAACGGCTCCTGCAGATCGTGCGAGGCTGAGTAGGCAAACTGCTCGAGGTCAGCATTCGCACGGGTAAGCGACTGATTTGCCTCCCGCAGAGCTTGTTGATACCGCTCCTGGTCGGTGACATCGCGAGCGATTTTTGAAGCGCCAATGATTGTGCCGGTAGCATCTCGAATCGGCGACACGGTCAACGAGATGGACAGAATACGACCATCCTTTGCTTTTCGTTTGGTCTGGTAATGATCGATGCGGTCGCCGCGCGAGAGCCGTTCCAGAATGTTGGGAATCTCGTCAAGGCGGTCAGGAGCCGCGAGCATAGAGATATGCCGGCCGACAGCTTCCTCTACCGTGTAGCCGAAAATGCGCTCAGCGCCGCGATTCCAGCTGCGAATAATGCCATTTAGGTCCTTGCTGATGATCGCGTCGTCGGAGGACTCGACAATGGCGGCGAGATGCTGCTGAAGCGCCTCATCGACGGCAAATAATTGCCCAAGGTCTGTCATAGAACATTCCCTACAAAGCAGTTGTCAACCCTGGCCCAAAGGGGGTGTTCGGAAGATTAGTGCCTTTGTAATGAGTGTAACGACACGGCTAAACTGTCTCGCTTTTCGTTGCTCGTGCAGGCATCGCGCCGCTTCTTGACGAGACGCGGAGCGAAGACTTAAGCTTCGTCTGGGCCTGCGCCCGTGCAGAGTGCGTGGGCCGGGTCCCCGAAATCATGCGCAAGCTCTCGCTGTCGAAACCGCTGCTGGCGACATTGGCGACGCTCTTTGCCGCTGCCACGGTTCTTTACACCGCGCTGTGGATGTACAACACCGGCTGGCAACTTCCGGTGGAATTGGGTTTTGATAACGAGTACGTCAACGCGGACCATTGCGAGCTGGTTGGAAGTGTGCAACGGGACAGCCCTGCTGACCGCGCGGGATTAAGGGCGGGAGATCGGATCACAGCGATCAACGGACGCCCGATTGAGAACGCGTTTTCGCTTAGCGATGCCTGGGCAGTGCATCACCCTGGTGATGCCGTCGAGTTAACCGTCGAGCGTGCGAGGGTTGCTTCACCATTCGTCCTCCGAGCTGTATTTCGGGCCACTCGCCCGGCTTCGAAAGAGGGAAGAGTCGCGCAGGATGTGGGGCGAGACATCGCGCATTCCTATCCTGTGGGGTTCCTGGTGGTCGGCCTGGCAGTTCTGTTTCTTCGCTTGGAAGACCTGAACGCCTGGCTTTTGGCCTTAATGTTCGCTGGTTTTATCGCGATACCGGGGAATTCGTTCGCAGGCTTGCACCCATGGCCGCGATCGTTCGCGCTCGCGTATCGGGGAGTGTTCGACAACATGGTTGCGCCGCTGTTCTATTTCTTTTTCGCGGTGTTCCCCACGCGCTCGCCGCTCGAACGCCGTGTTCCCTGGCTGAAGTGGATCTCGCTCGTTGTCGGGGCGTGTGTGGCGGTAGCTGCGCTGTCCAGATGGGCGCCCGGGCCGCGCCATCTATTTGTTTTGCCTTTCCTGTACGGCCTCCTTGTCTTGGGCTTCGCTTCGCTTATTGCAAATGCCTTCAGCGCTAACACTCCGGAAGCGCGTCGCAAGATTCGAGTCATTCTGTGGGGGACGCTGGTGGGCGTTGTGCCGGCGGCGCTGGTGCTTGCGGCAAATGACTTTCTTGATTTTCACGAGTCCCTTTTCCTGGATGTCGTGACCGTAGCGTTGTTGTGGCTCTTTCCGCTTTCGTTTGCGTACGCCGTAGTGAAGCACCGCGTGCTAGAAATCCCGGTTTTGCTTAGGAGGAGCGCCCGTTACCTGTTGGTGCAGCGCGGCTTTACCATCCTCCTGCTGCTCGTGACCGTCGGTGTGACATGGACTTTTGCACTCTTGTTTGCTCGCTACCTGGTACCGATGACGGCGGCCGCGGTGCCCGGAGGGATAGCCTTGGGAACGGCCTTCGGCTCAGTATTGCTTTGGACAGGAATGCGGGTACATCAGCGCGTGGGGAAGAGAATTGATCGGGCTTTCTTCCGCAGTGCGTACGACGCGCGCATGATCCTGGAGGACCTGGCTGAGAAAACGCGCACGGCAACGGACCGGCAAGAGCTCGCGACACTGCTCGACTACCATCTGAAGCAAGCCGTTCAACCGAGCGCTCTAGCGGTTTATCTCGAATCCAATGACAATCAAATGTCTGCGACGCTTGGGAATGTCCCGCCTGAACTTCAAACCATTTCTGCTGCGACGATGATGGCGGAGTTAGGACAACAGGACGGGATGAATGGACATCCACGGGTTCGATCCACGTGGGATGTTTCCGCCGAGAGCCCGAACGGCAAGACGGAAGCGTTTTTGCTGGCACCGCTTCTTCCCGATTGCCTGGTGCCGGTACTGGGACGCGATAGCCGGTTGGTGGGCTTACTGGTACTGGGCGCGCGCCTCTCGGAGGAGCCTTATTCGAGCGACGATAGACACCTGTTAACTTCGGTCGCGAGCCAAGCAGGCATTGCGCTCGAGAGCATTCGTCTGGGCGAGAAGATTGCAGAGCGCATTGAGGCGGAGCGACGGATTGCCCAGGAAATGGAATATGCGAAACAGGTGCAGGCGCGGTTGTTCCCGCAGAAGCTGCCAACGATGAAGACGCTCGAGTATGCGGGCCACTGCACCCAGGCTCGCCAAGTGGGTGGGGATTATTATGACTTCCTGGAGTTGCGTCCGGGGCGCCTCGCGATGGTGCTGGCAGACATTGCGGGAAAAGGGATTTCCGGTGCTCTCTTGATGGCCAATCTGCAGGCGAATCTGCGGAGCCAGTACGTGGTGGCGTTGGACGACTTGCCGCGACTGCTCAAGAGCGTGAATCAATTGTTTTATGAGAACAGCGGCGACACGAGTTACGCGACGCTGTTTTTTGCCGATTACGACGATGGAAGCCGCCGACTGCGATATGTGAATTGCGGACATTTGCCGCCGCTGCTGGTGCGCGCGGATGGACAAGTGGAGCGGCTAACCGGTACTGCCACTGTGCTGGGATTATTCGAACAGTGGGAGTGCGCGGCCGTGGATGTCCAGCTTGCGGCGGGCGACACTCTGGTCCTCTACACCGACGGCGTCACGGAAGCGGAGAACGCCGAAGAGGAACAATTTGGCGAGCGCCGACTTGTTGCGACGATGATCGCCCAGCGCGAGGTGCCTGTGCAGTCGTTGCTCGAAAGAATCGTCGAGACAGTGCAACACTTCAGTTTTGGCGAACAGGCAGACGACATCACGCTGGTGCTTGCACGGTGCAGATGGTAGGAGCGCTACCAGAGCAATTTCAAGCCAAATTGAATTTGACGCGATGTGGTGGATGTACTTGTGATCAGGCCGGCGGTGGGCGAGACGCCAGCGGGTGTGAACACAACCGCGTTGGGGGTATTGAAATTCGCCCGGTTTAGTAGATTGAAGAGCTCCGCGCGAAATTGTAGGTTCAGTCTCTCGCGAATGGGTGTGTCTTTCAGCAGAGAAAAATCCCAGGTGCCGAGACCGGGGCCGATCAGCGTGTCTCTGCCGAGATTCCCATAGAATCCACTAGCGTTGGGCGGGGCCAGGAATGCCGCGGGATTAAACCATTGATTAACATGCCCCAGAATCCAAGGACCGGAAAACGATGCATTAACATAGGGACGCACCGGATTTCGCGTGTCGCCGTTATTGGATGGGTTGTAACTGAGCTGGGGTGTGAAAGGGAAGCCGCTTTGAATGGTCAGAATCGAGTTCGCGGTCCAGCCGGTTGCGAGCCCATTGACAAAGCCGCCGCCATGCGCGAGGAATCGCTGGCCGTGTCCAAAGGGCAGAGCATAAACTGCATTAAGTACAGCCACATGCCTGACGTCGAAGTTTGCGAGTCCGCGGTCGGCGCGAAGATCGAAGGGATTTGAAGCGAGCGCCGGCTCGCCTCCCGAGGTGGTGGAATTCAAGGAATCACCATCGTCGATGGTCTTCGACCACGTGTAAGCTCCGCGCAATGAGAAACCGTGCTCGAACCGATGATTGAGGTCCAGCTGCAGTGCGCTGTAAGAGCTATCGCCTTCCGAGAAATAGGTCCATGTATTCGCAAGTGTTGGATTGGCTCTGGCCGCAGTAGGGACGTAATAGGTTCCGGCGGGGACAGCCGTATTCGCGAGGCCCGGCGGAAAATTACTCGGATAGGTCGCGGGGCAAGGCGCCGCAGGACAGACAACCGGGAATGGTTCGTTTGCATCGACGCCGATGATTTCGTGATAGCCATGCGATCCCACGTACCCGAGGGTGAGCGCGGTGTTCGGCGTCAGTTCCTGTTGAATGCGAAAAGACCACGAGAGCAAGGTCGGATTTTCGAGATCGGGTTGAACTCCGCCGGGAACCAGACGCGCGGCCGCCGGGACGGGAGCAGTGGGTGAAAGCGGAAGCCGCGCAACGGAAACGTTCGGAAGGCTAAACGTCGGGTTGAAGGGCGCATTCTGATCGGTGCGATAGCCGAGAGCATCCTGGAGATCGTTGTACATGCCGAAACCGGCACGCAGGACGGTTCTGCTGCCGAATGGACTCCATGCGATTCCGACTCTTGGTTGCGGCAGGAACTTTCCCGTATTGCGAGTGAATACAGAGCTTCCAATCGTGGGCTGGCTGGAAATTATTCCGTTCGGATATGTGTAATTCGAGGCGCGGTCGTGAGCCTCACTCCAGCCGGTTGTGAATTCATCGCGGAACCCGAGCGAGAGCGTTAATGTCGGAGTCACTCGAGTGACATCTTCGGCATACAAGGCGCCGAAGAGAGATCGCCAATTCATCTCGGTGGGCGAAGGATCGTACAAAAGGGTGCTCGCGGTTCCTTGCAGCAGAGTCTGAAGGCTCGAGAAGGTCGCCTGTCCGTACTGACTGAGTGCCAGAGTCTCATTCGACTGAAACTGCTGGAACCACGCGCCGAAGTTGAATTGATGGCGACGGGTGGTGAAGGAGACCCGCTCCTCATACGTAAAGAGGTTTCGGGCGACTCGCAGATTGCTGCCGTTGTTACTTCCAGCGAGACTTATTTGCGCAGTAGGGTTCGAGGCCGCGCTGCCTCCCACGACAAGCGCCCCGACTGGATCGCCCATCAAGAAGCCAGGGAGGGACGCGGCTGGTGTGCCCGGTGTGGGTTCGCCTGTAAAGAAATAACTGGCTCTCGAATAGCCGACGCGGGCCGTATTGAGGAGAGTGCCGGAAAAAACGTGGGTCTCTTCGAGGCTCGCCACCTGCTCTCTGAGGCTCTCGACGTCGGTGCTGTAGACGTTGGTACTGGTGGGAGTGAAATCCGCACTGTCGTCGACTGTATAAACCGCGTTTAAAGAATCTTTGGCTGTAAGGATCTGGTCTAACCGCACCGTTCCGAAGTCGTCTCGAATGGTTTGCAGCGGGTTATTGAAAGCTTCCGAAATTCCGCCGAAATCCGGAGCACCAGGAGTGGGGACGGGCCAGGCGGAAATGAATGGCGAGGTGCCGACGAAAGCGAGTCCAGAGGCTGAGCAGGGGCGGGGAGCGGGGCTCACCAACTTGCAAGGCAGATATCCATTGCGAGCGTTGGCGTCAGGAACAAGGTCAACTCCGGTTTGGTGCAGGTGCTGGCCGAGTTCCTCGAAATTTCCGAAAAGGAAGGTTCTGTCCTTCTTGATGGGCCCACTGAGCGCAACCCCGAACTGATTGCGTTCGAAGCTTGGAGCGGAAGCGTTATCGAAGAAGTTGCGCGCATCGAGAGCGTTATTCCGCATGAACTCGTAGAGCGACCCATGCAATTCATTTGTGCCGGATGCGGTGATGATTAAGACCTGGGCGCCTGGATGTTTGCCATATTCGGCGCTGTAGGAATCGCGAAGGACGTTGAATTCGCGGACGGCATCGACCCCGAGCAACTCCTGGCTGGCGCCGCCCGGCTGCATGTTGTTTTCGGCGGCGCCGGTAAACTCGATTCCATTCAGCAGATATAGATTCTGCTGAGGGCGATTGCCCGAGACGGCGAAATTATTGCCGACCGTCGAATTGGAGACGCCTATGCCGCCGGTTTTTTCCGCGGTGAAATTAACGACGCCGGGGCTGAGAGTAAGAAGCTCGTCGTAACTCCTGCCGTTCAGAGGGAAATCCTTTACCTGGCGTTCGCCAACCAGGCCGGAGATGTCAGCAGGAGTGACGCTCACAACAGGAGCGTCGGCGTTCACGGTAACCTGCTGGCTCGCGGGTCCAAGCCGCAAGGTCAAATTAACACGCGCGTCCTGACCTACGACTAAATTGATACCGGTGCGAATCTCTTCAAGGAATCCCGATCGATTCACGCGAATTTGGTAGTGCCCGACCGGTAGCGCCGGCAGTTCATATTGGCCTACGGTATTGGTGATGGTCTTGCGGACTGCTCCCGTGTCTTCGTTTTGGACTAGTATGCGGGCGCCGGACACGACGGCCCCGGATGGATCGGTAACCGTTCCGGAGAGAGTGGCGGAGACCTGGGCCCAGAGCGGTGCACTGCACAGCAGAAGAACAGAGACCGCTGAGAGCAAGAACCGTACGCGAGGCATTTATGTCCTCTATAGGCGACTCTGTACAGTATAAATGACGCACTTGCGATGTTAGTTCGTACCCATTTACAGGAGATTCGAAAGAAGCGGGGAGTGTCTGCCGCTCATCTGGCTAGCCGCGTAGGAATCAGCCGGCAGACCATCTACGCGATCGAAGATGGAACCTTCGTTCCAAACACAATGATTTCCCTGCAACTCGCGCGTGCACTCGATGTCACCGTCGAGGAAATGTTCTCGATTGAACAGGAACAATCGAGCGCACCGATCAAGGCCGAGTTGCTTGCGAATGATCCGGTGCACGAAGGGCAACCCGTGCGGCTTTGCCGGGTCCATGAACGGGTCATTGCCGTTCCCGTTCCGTTCGTGCCCGCTTATCTTCCGGGCGCGGATGGCATCCTCGGATCAAAAACGAAGAAACGTGTTTCGATCAGATCCACTGGTGAGTTGGCGGATGACGGCACGCGATTGTTGCTGGCGGGGTGCGATCCAGCGCTTTCGCTGCTGAGCGAATCCCTACACGGTTTGGGGACCGAAATCATCAACGTTCCTTGTTCAAGCCGGCGTGCGCTCGAATGGCTGAAGCAAGCGCGGGTGCATGCGGCGGGTTCGCATCTTCTCGACCGCACCACGGGGGATTACAACCTGCCGATTATTCGGCGTCTTCTTCCGAAGACCAAAATCCGGGTAGTCACTTTCGCAGTTTGGGAGCAAGGGCTGGTCGTGCGGCACGGCAATCCGAAGAGCATCCGATCGATCGCGGATCTCGCTTCAGATCTCGCACACAACGGTGTGACGGTGATCAATCGCGAGAAAGGATCGGGCAGCAGAGATTTGCTGGACGCGGGGCTGCGCCAGTTCGGCATTCCGGCTGAGCGGGTGAGAGGCTACGGTTCCATTGCTGAAGGCCATCTTGCCGCTGCCTACGCAGTGGCGACTGGAGGTGCGGATTGCTGTATGGCGCCCCGTTCTGCAGCTCGCCGCTTCGGACTCGATTTTATTCCTTTGGCGGAGGAGCGCTTCGATCTCTCATTCACGCACGCCTCTGTTGAATTACCCGCTGCCAAGGCGCTGCTCGACCTATTAAACCGTTCCAGTTTGCGGAGAAAGCTGCAATGTATCGCGGGGTATGACACGGCGCATACGGGCGAAGTTTTGGTTTGATGTGCGTGCGCGGTTTGATGTTACCTAGTTTGGTGTCGCGGCGTGTTCGCGCGGGAAAAGTTGGCGAGGACAATGCGGCATCTACTGTCCGCGCATAGTGTATTCTGAAGGGCTTGAAAAAGCTCGTTGCTCTATTCCTTGTTTCACACTTACTGTTTGCGCAAGGTTCTGCGGACAAAGGTGAGCAGCACGAATTTATCACCCTGCAGGCATATGCGTTGCCGGACAAAGGCGAGCGGCACGAGTTTGTCATCGCGAACTTTCAAACTGAGAGTGGAGTTAACCTGCCCCAGGTGCGAGTGACTTATGGCACTTACGGGCATTTGAATACTGCGCATGACAATGTCGTGCTGTTGCCTTCGCATTACATGGCGAATTTTCATGGTTATGAATGGCTCATCGGGCCGGGGAAGTGTCTGGATACTTCGCAGCTTTTCCTGGTTGCGACGGAGTTGTTTGGAAATGGGCGTTCCTCTTCGCCGAGCAATACATCGGAGCCTTTCCACGGACCCAGGTTTCCGGTTATGACGATCCGGGACAATGTTCAGGCAGTACACACGTTGTTGACTCAGGAGCTACACGTTACTCACGTGCGGGCGATCATTGGATTTTCCATGGGCGCGCAGCAAGCCTTTCAGTGGGCCGTGAGTTATCCGGATTTCGCAGACCGGATTGTGGCGACGTCTGGGACGGCGAAGACCTATGGGCATGGCGTGGTGCGGCTGGAAGGTCAGATTGCGGCCCTCACTGCCGATGAGGCGTTTCACGGAGGCGATTACAGCGAACCGCCAAAAAAGGGACTGGCGGCTTTCGGGATGGTTTGGGCGGGCTGGCTCTATTCGCAGGAGTGGTGGCGGCGGGAATTGTGGCGCGTCAATGCACCGCCAGGAACCACGTTCGAGCAGGTACTGACGAGGTTCCGGACCAACTTCATCCCGGGCGCGGATGCGAACGACTTAATTTTGCAGATGCGCACCTGGGAGCGTCACGACGTGGGGACGACGCCGGGCTTTGGAGGAGACGTGGAGCGGGCGTTACGGTCGATCAAGGTTCCGTTCCTGTATATGCCTTCCGCCACGGACCTCTATTTTCCGCTGGAAGATGCGCGCTATGAAGCGCCCTTTATTGCGCACGGATTTCTGGTGCCCATCCCGTCACTATGGGGTCATACAGCGGGTGCAGCGCCGAATCCCGCAGATGGGAAGTTCTTGAATGAGACCATCGGCCGGTTTCTAGTCACAAGCCATCCTTAGAAAGTGGGCAGGCGTGCATCCCGCGCGGCACAGTGCGTTTCAGCTGATGTGGCGGTTTGCTACGAGAATGGAATCATGAGCGGCGTGAGAGCAGACAAGTGGCTGTGGGCTGCTCGGTTTTTCAAGACGCGCGCGCTCGCTGCAAAGGCTTGTGAACTCGGCCGGATTGAGTGCAAGGGACAGGCATCAAAAGCTTCGCGCGAGTTGCGAGCCGGCGACCTGTTGCGGATAAAAAACGATAGCGGCGAATTTCAGGTCGAGATTCTGCTGATTAGCGAGGTGCGCGGTCCGGCGGCAGTGGCGCAAACGCTCTATCGGGAGACGGACGCCAGCCGGGAATTGCGACTGAAGTTGGCGGAAGAACGTAAAGCGATGCTGCGATTCGAAGACGTAGGGCCAGGGAAACCATCGAAACGGGATCGCCGTGAACTGAACCGGCTGCGCGGCAGAGCGTGAGCTCGCCGCGGCGTGCTTGCTCGAATTCGCGCGTGTACAATGAACGGTATTCCGCTTAACGAAGTTCTTGTCTGATGTCTCAAAATCACTCGCGTTCCCTTGTCTTCTCCCTTGCTCTGATCGTTTTTGGAGGCTCGCCAACGCTCCTCAAGGCGGCCGATTCGTCCGGTACGCGTTTGCTGCGCACGCCGACGGTCAGCGCCACAAGCATTGCTTTCGCCTACGCCAACAACATTTGGATAGTCGATCGCGCGGGCGGTGAGGCGCGCAGGCTGACCAGTTCTCAGGGCCTGACGAGCGACCCGCATTTCTCACCCGACGGGAAATTGCTGGCTTTCAGTGCTGAGTATGCAGGCAATATCGACGTTTATGTCGTACCGGTCACAGGCGGCGAACCCAAACGTCTAACGTGGCATCCCGGGCCTGATCTGGTTCAGGGGTGGACGCCGGACGGCAAGTCCATCCTTTTTACATCCACTCGCGCATCGTGGGCACCGAGCGCAGTTCCTCGCTTCTGGACGATCCCGGTGGAAGGCGGAGTCGCAGAGCCACTGGCCCTGCCGCGCGGATACCAAGGCAAGTTTTCTCCCGACGGCTCACACCTGGCCTACCGCATGAACAACTCCTGGGACGAAGAACGCCGCAATTACCGCGGCGGCCAAAATCGTCCGATTTGGATTGTGGATTTGAAGACCTATGATGTCGTGACCCCGCCGTGGACGGATTCGAAAGACATGGATCCGATATGGGTCGGCAATTCCGTATACTTCATTTCCGATCGCGACGGCGTGGCGAATATCTGGTCTTTCGATCCCGCGAATAAAAAATTATCGCAGATCACTAAGTTCACGGGTTTCGATGTGAAGTCACTCGATGCGTGTCCGGGTGCGGTCGTGTTCGATCAGGGCGGATACGTGCATGAACTCGATCCGAAGACGGGTAAATCGCACGTCGTGAATATCACGGCAGCGGGTGACTTTCCGTGGATGATGCCGCGCTGGGAAGACGTCACGAATCGCATGACGAACCTTACGCTGTCGCCAACGGGGAAGCGCCTGGCGGTTGAGGCACGCGGGGAAATCTTTACGATCCCTGCCGCAAAGGGCGACGTCAGGAACTTGACGAATTCGAGCGGTTCGGCGGAGCGCGATCCGGCCTGGTCGCCGGACGGCAAATTTCTTTCGTACTTCAGTGACAAATCGGGCGAGTACAAGCTGGTCATTGAATCGCAGGACGGCATAACGCCTCCACGCGAAATTGCGCTGCCCCATCCGACGCATTACTACACGCCGTCGTGGTCGCCGGATTCTAAGAAGCTGGTGTATACAGATACGAACCTGAAGGTTTGGGTGCTCGATGTGGCGAGCGGGCAAGCCAAAACAATCGGCGACGATCCCTGGATGGTGCCTGCGCGCACTCTCAACCCGGTTTGGAGTCCGGATTCCAAGTACGTCGCGTACTCGAGCCGCCTCAAGTCGCTTTATCACGCAATCTTTATTAGTGACGTTGAGACGGGAGAAACGAAGCAGGTCACCGATGGTTTGGCGGATGCAGTATGGCCCGTATGGGATGCAAGCGGCAAGTATCTATGGTTCTTTGCGTCCACCGATTTCGGGCTGAAATCGCAATGGCTTGACATGACCTCCTACGAACATGAGGAAGACTTCGCGCTGTACCTGGCGGTGCTCAGCAAAAAGGAAGCAAGTCCGCTGCTGCCGGAGAGCGATGAAGACCGCGGCATGGGGAGCGTGCCACCGAATCCCGCGGGGCACGACGGCGCGTCGCCCGGCGCGGAACCGGAAGGCGGGGAAGCGGATGAGGCTGGTTCAAGAGCTCGCGCTCCACGCACACCCGTCCACGTTCAGATAGATTTCGACGGTCTGCAGCAGCGCATTGTCGCAGTACCCGCAGTCCCTGAGCGTCAGTACTCAGAGCTTCGCGCGGGTGTGCCCGGGACGGTTTATTATCTCGAAACCGCTCCGGGGCCTGCAACGCCGGGCCAGAACTTCCACCGTACTTTATTTCGCTATCGCCTGAGCGAGCGCAAGCCTACTCAGTTCGCCGCGGGTGTCGCGGATTACAACGTGAGCGCTGATGGACACAAGCTGGCCTATACGGTTGCTCCTCCGCGAACGGGTAGTCCGACGGATGTGCCGCAGGGCCCTCCGCTTGCGCCGTCGCTCTTTCTTGTGGATGCGGATCGTCAGCCGCCGACGGCGGGGCAGGGACACCTGAACGTTTCGCTGCGCATGTTTCTTGACCCTAAGGCAGAGTTCAAGGAAATTTTCAACGAAGGCTGGCGCAATCAGCGGGATTACCTGTACGTGCCGAACATGCAAGGAGCGGACTGGCCCAAGATGAAGCAAGTGTACGGACAGATGTTGCCTTATGTGATGCACCGTGACGATCTGAATTACTTGCTCGACTTGATGGGCTCGGAAATTGCGATTGGGCACTCGTTTGTGCGCGGCGGCGACATCCCTTATATCGCGAGCTCGCGCGGCGGACTGCTGGGCGCGGATTTCGCGGTCGAGAATGGCCGTTACAAGATCACTCGTATTTACGATGCGGAGAGCTGGAATCCGGAACTGCGCGCGCCTTTAGCTGCTCCAGGTGTGAAAGTCTCAGCGGGCGATTACATCCTCGCGATAAACGGCATCGAACTCAGAGCGCCCGATACCATCTACCGTCTTCTCGACGGCACTGCGAATCGGCAGACTGTTCTCACAGTCAACAGCCGTCCAGCCGACGAAGGGTCATGGCAGATAACCGTTCTGCCTGTCGCGAACGAGCAAGGGCTGCGCACTCGCGCCTGGGTTGAGTCGAATCGGCGACTCGTCGATAAGCTATCGGGCGGACAACTTGCGTATGTGTACTTGCCCAACACCGCGCAACCGGGCTACAGCAGTTTCAATCGCTATTACTTTGCTCAACAGGAGAAGAAAGGCGCGATCATCGACGAGCGATTCAACAGCGGAGGATCGGCGGCCGATTACATCATCGACGTTTTGCAGCGCCAGTTTGACGGCTACTTCAACAACGTAGCGGGCAAGCGTTATCCGTTCACCAGCCCGGCAGCAGGGATCTGGGGTCCGAAGGTCATGGTCATCAACGAAATGGCTGGTTCGGGAGGCGATTTGATGCCGTGGATGTTTCACTACCGCCATGTGGGGCTGCTGGTAGGTAAACGCACGTGGGGCGGCCTGGTGCATACAGCGGATACGCCGGCGTTCATTGACGGCGGCACAATGATTGCGCCCCGCGGAGGATTCTTCGACCGGCAAGGTAAATGGGCGGTCGAAAACGTAGGCACTCCGCCCGATATCGACGTTGAGAACTGGCCGAAGGAGGTCATTGCCGGCCATGATCCGCAGCTCGAGCGCGCAGTCGAGGAAGCACTTCGAATGCTCAAGGAAAAACCAGTCGACCGGCGGAGCACGGAACCGCCGCCGCCGCATTGGGGGCAGCGTCCACCGGGTGCATTTTCGCCTGCAGCAACAGCCGGCAGCATTACACCAAACCAACAATAGGCCGGCACCTACGGTTCCGGTACAAGTTCTCCGACGTAGGCGGCGGTGTCGCCCTTCTTCATGGAAGGGACGGCGCCTATAAGGGTGATGACACCCGCAACAGGCGTGGTTATGTCGGCTAGCTTATTGCCGAAGTAATCTGTGATGTAGCCAAGTTTCATGCCCTGGCGAACGTACGCTTCGGGAACGACGAGCGGATAGAAGATGCCGTCGTGCTCACTTTTAATGATGGTGATGCGGCCTATCCAGAGAGGTTGGTCGACGTGCATCGGGGTGCCTGGAAGCATCTTCAATTCACGCATGACACTGACGCAACCGTGAACGAGTGCATCGATATCGTCGCCGGCGGTGGTGCCAGCGTGACCTGCCTCGGCGATGATGGTGGGCTTTCCGCTCTCCTCCGCAAATCGAGAGATGGACACCGATGGGGAAGCGGATTGATTGCTTTGAATGATGATGTGGTCCAGACCGAACGCGAGTACCATAGCTCGCGATGTTGCGTCTAGAGTTGCATTGCCGGTTTTTGGCCAGTAAGAATATTTGCGGAGATTTTCGTCCAGATCTCCTCCATGCAGATCGATCAAGTAGTCGGTTTTTTCGACCACTTGCTTGGCAATGGCCCACGAGGCGCGTTCGGTTTGGGTTCCATCGGGCTTCCCCGGATAGAGTCGATTCATGTTCTTGCCATCCACAGGATTGAGATGGGGAACTTTCTGAAGAAAAGAGGCCAGATTTATCAACGGAACGACGATCACCGTTCCCGACAGCTCGGAAGGATCGACGCTTTGAGCAAGTCTCTCTAACGCGATGATCGACGCGTATTCGGTTCCGTGGGAACCAGCGACGAGGGCAAGCTTGGGGCCGGGTTTGTCGCCATTGATCACGATGACCGGAATGTCCGTCGCGGCATCGACACCCGCGGGCACCTGAATAAAGCCGGTCGCTCTTTGTCCCGGCTGTGCAGTGGCTGTACCTACTGTCATGTCTGCTCCTTGTGCAATTGCGTACGAGCCAAGTATGAGAAGTAAATTCGGCAGCAGTCGAAAGATTGTTGGAATCGACATCCGGATTTGGACCTCCTTACGCCAATGAAGATTTCACCATTATCGAGCCGTGCGCGGCCGGACTGGTTGGGCGTAGTATCCGGAACTCGTTTGCGCTTTCAGGTCTGGCCTAGCGAGCTTCACCTGAACGGCGTGATACTCGTTGGGATCGTCGGCAGGCGGCGCATCATAGGAAAGAACGTAATACGCATTGGCATCACGAACGCAGCGTTCGATTTCTGCAGTTATGTCGTTGTTCGAGTTGAGGACGCGGCCTCCACTCTGAACAGCGAGAACCTGCAGTGCGAGATCTCCGAGTTGCACCTGTCGCGGGGCCGTCACTGCTTTAAGGTATTGCTGATACTCGAAGGTTCGAAATCCGCCGGCATCTGTTGTTCCCAGCGGATCTACGCTGTAAAGCGCAATGCTAGAGCGTCGTAACTGCGTTGACACCTCAACAATCATGTTGAAGATGCCCTGCTGGTCCTTCTTGCTCAAGTCGATCCTTGGTCCCGAAAGCAGAGCCCAGCCGGGGCTGATCCAAATCACAATTTTTCTGCCAGGCCGCTTTTCTTCATACTGGGCGAGTTGTCCAAGCGAGCGAAGCGACAGCTGCTGACGGTCAGCCGCGCCGTAAAATCCTTGTGATCTGGTGATCGAGCGCAGGCCGGTTTCATGCTGGGCGAGAGAGGCAGCAATGGCGTTCCCGTCGCGCGAAGCCGCGGGCTGCAGATTGAAGCCCGAATCGGTAAGAAGACCGATCGATAGGGGCCGGGCGAGCTTCCCGTCGTCCTGCCGCAGAAACTTCGTGATCTGATCGCGCTCGTAGCCCACTGCCGAGACCGATGTGTTGACGGCGTCCACGATCAGGATGATTTCTACGGCGGCATCCGCAGAGCTTGTCTCGCCCGCCGCCTGGAATCCGAGAATCTTCTGCGGTTGTTTGTTGTCGAGAATCGTGAAATCGTTCTGTTGCAGGCCAGCAACAGGCGCTCCAGATTTGTCATTAACGACCACATCGAGTGTTATATGGTTATCGGCGCTAATGGGGATGGCGGATGCGGGGGCGGTCGGGATGGCTTGCTGTTGCGCAAGGACGCGAAGAGATGGAAAGACCAGACAGAGGCAAACCAGATAGGAACGAATCATGCCGAATTCATACCCCATCCCAAGTTAGCGCCGTGGCCGTATTAACGTGAAGAACATGGATCCGATTACAGGACGGGGGTGATTGGGAGCGATCGGCCCCGCATTGACGGCATAGGCAAAGTTACGGGGCAGGTGCACTATGGCGCGGATCAGCCGGTCATCAATGCCGCCTACGCGTATCTTGCGACGGCTTCGATCGCGCGCGGTCGAATTCGCAAAATCGACTGCAGCGAGGCGAGGAGCATGCAGGGCGTGCTGGACATTCTCACGCATGAGAACGTGGGCAAGGCGGTTAAGCCAGGGAAACATGTATTGAGCTTCGGCTATATGGCGACAGCACTCGCGCCGTTGCGTTCGAATCGGATCTATTTCTCCGGGCAGATTGTGGCGGTTGTCGTCGCGGAAACGTTCGAGATCGCGCAAGAAGCCGCACAGACACTTGAAATCGACTACTCTTCGAAACGAGCGACCGCTACTTTCGACAGCAAGGGAGCGCGACAAGTCAAAGCGAAGGCGATGGGTGAGACCGAGCTTTCGGCCGGCGATTTCGACGACGCTTTTTCAGCGGCGCCCGTTACTGTAGACGGCTGGTATGAGACTCCGACGCAGCATCACAACCCTATGGAGCTGTTTCAATCGACCTGCGCATGGCGAGACGAGCAGCTCACGGTTTGGGAGTCGAGCCAGAACGTGCGCGGATATCAGCATGGCCTGGCGCAGCAGCTTGGAGTGAAGCCGAAGAACATCCGGATCATTTCACCTTATATAGGAGGCGCATTCGGTTCGAGAGGCGAACTGAGCCAAGCTACGGCGCTGATCGCGCTGGCCTCAAAGCGACTGAATCGCCCTGTCAAATTCGTCGCGTCACGAAAGCAGGGTTTCACTTTGCGAACCTTTCGAGCGGAGACACGTCATCACATCCGGCTGGGCGCGGGTGGCGATGGGCGGCTGACCGCTTTGTCGCACGACAGTTGGGAAGTTACGAGCCGAACCGATCGATTCGCGCTTGCCGGGTCTGATTCGACTGCACGGCTGTACGCGTGCCCGAATGTACGCACGAAGGTGAGTAATGTAGAGGCGGACCGGCAGACGCCGGGCTTCATGCGCGCGCCGCCCGAGACGCCGTATCTGTTCGCGCTCGAGTCTGCGATGGACGAGCTGGCATGGGCGCTGAATCTCGATCCATTGGAGCTGCGGCGGCGCAACGACACGCTCGTCGAGACGGTCACGCAGAAGCCTTACACAAGCCGGTCGCTGGTGCGCTGCATCGATGCGGGTGCGGAAGAGTTTGGCTGGGCGCAGCGCGAACCGCGGCCCGGTTCGATGCGAGATGGAGACGACCTAGTTGGCTGGGGTTATGCTTCGGCGTTCTATCCGACGATGGTTGGTCCGGCGAATTGCCGGGTCACGCTCACGCCTGAACTGCGCGTGGTGGTGGAAGTGGGCACGCATGAGATTGGGACCGGTATACGGACGGTGGTCGCACAGAACGCGAGCGATCTCCTAGGCGTCGAGCTGCAGGCGGTCGAGGTGCGCATAGGCGACAGCGCTTTACCAGCAGCGCCGATGTCGGCGGGATCGAACTCGACGGCGAGTGTGTGCACAGTGGTGGCGAAGGCGTGCGAGGAACTGCGGCGCCGGATTGCGAAAACCCGGGATGGAAATCAGGCCGAGCCGTTGAGCGTCGCCGTTCGGCGCGCGGGACGAGGAAGGCCGATGGTCGCGAATGCGACGAACAACCCGCATGGCGCACCCCCTGTGATCGGCCCGGCGCTGATCCGCCGCGGCAAGGTGGTGATGACCGGAGGATCGATGATGAAGGATCGTCTGCAATTCGCGTTCGGCGCGCAATTCGTGGAAGTGCGAATCAATCGATGGACCGGACAGATTCGCGTGCCGCGCATGGTCGGCGCTTTTGCGGCGGGACGGATTATGAATCTGAGAACGGCGCGCAGCCAGCTCGCGGGTGGACAAATTTGGGGCGTGGGTGCCGCGCTTCTGGAAGCAACGGAGATGGATGGACGCAGCGCGAGGTACGTGAACGAAAATCTAGCGGAGTACCACGTGCCGGTGAACGCCGATATAGGCGAGGTGAAGACACTTATGCTCGATGAGCAGGACGATCTAGTGAACCCGCTCGGGATCAAGGGCGTTGGCGAACTCGGCATTACGGGCGTGAACGCGGCGATTGCCAATGCGGTGTATCACGCGACCGGCACGCGGTGCCGCAAGCTGCCGATTCGCGTCGAGAATGTCCTGGAGAGTTTGGGGTGAGAGCGGATGCCGTTCACTTTCGCAGATCATTCGCGAACTGGGTCAGTTCAGTGCCGTTCAAATCCGATACTGCCCAATAAGTCATGTGCGATTCGGTCCAATGTACGACGTTAAAACCTTTGATGGTGGTGGCGTGAGGACTGGAACTGGAATTGGGTGACGGCCAGAGAAACAGATTGATGGTGTGTTGGCGGTGCTTATACACGAGCGCCGCAACAGCGTGATTATCTAAGTATTCGAGGCGCCCTCCCGCGAGCGGAAACCCTTCCGAAGCCAAGTCTTTAACGACGGGCGCAAAGTCGAGTTTTCCACTGAACCAAGGTTTGACGGTGTGTTGATCCGTTGAAATGACATCGCTCAAGTGATTCGCCATCAAGGAACGGATGTGGCTCGACACCACCTGTTGGGCCAACATCTCTGAGGCGGGAGGGCGTCTGAGCGTGTCGAGAAGCACGGCACTCGAGACAAGCAAAATGACAAGACTTGCGGCAATCCCCCAAACGCGCCAACCGGCGAGCGCTTCGCTCGGCATCGTTGTCTTCCGATCGTGCTGACCGAGGCGGAGACGTGCGCGAATTTTCTCCTCAAGCGGTTGCGGAGCTTCAAAATACGGAATTTTAGATTGCACGGAATCGTGCAACTGATGATATTTGTCGCAGATTGCGCGGCAGCTAACGCACTCAGTCAAGTGACGTTCGAACTCGAGAGTACTCACGACATCGAGCTCTCGATCGACGTAAGCGTCGAGGAACCCACGCACTCGTTGGCAGCTCATCGCGCTGTTTCTCCAGGTGTTTGGCTCAGCCTGAGGTACAGTTCTCTTCGCCCTCGAGAGAGCCGCGACATAACAGTTCCCAAGGGAATATCGACGATTTGTGCAATTTCCTTGTAAGACAGCTCTTCTAATTCTCGCAAGATCAATATCTCGCGGTACTCGAACGGCAAGTCTTCGAGCGCCTCACGAATGAGTTCGGAGTTCACATTGCCGATTAATACCGCCTCAGGATCCGACCATGCGGCGGTGGAGGCCTGCGAATCGTCTTGCCAGTCAACCGGCGTCTCGTGGGATCGGTTTCGACGGTACCAGGTGCGGCAACAATTTCGAACGATGGTCAGCAACCAGGCTCGAGCATCACGACCAACTATGAAGGTATCGAAGGAGCGCAGGGCGCGCAGGAATGCCTCCTGGACGATGTCCTCGGCATCGTGTTCATTGCGGGTAAGCCATCGCGCGAGGTTGTAAGCGGAGCTCAGGTACGGCAAAACGGTTGCCTCGAACAATTCGTGTTTGCCCTTCCGTACCGTTTTCTCCACCTGTTTATTCCAGAGTAGTCGGTCTCTCAGAGGTCTGGCGCGTCGCGCAAGGGCGGAATAAAAGAGCCTCGACGACGGTATTTCAGGTGTGAAAACGCATTTCCTCAGGCACTGCTGGTTGTCGGCTGCAGGTTTCGTGATCTTACTCGCGGTGTGTTCGATCGCAGTTCATCCATTTGGTTCGGTGAAACGAGCTGAGCGGCAGGCATTATCCAGCGATCTCAAGCTTTCGCCCGAAGTCTCTGCAGTGCTCAGACGTTCGTGCATCGACTGCCATTCGAGCCAGACGGTGTGGCCTTGGTACAGCTATGTGGCTCCCATGTCCTGGGCGGTCGAGCGCGACGTGCGCCGGGGAAGGGACCGGTTCAATCTGTCGCAGTGGGATGAGTACACGCTGAAGCAGCGCAAGGAGCTGTTAGCCGACATCGCATCCGCGGTTAAGAATGGCGAAATGCCATTACCGCAATACACGTTGATTCATCGCGCCGCCAAGTTGTCAGATGCGCAGAGAGAGCTTGTGTACGGATGGGCACGCACCGAACGGCGAAAACTGAGGTCCGCTTCCTGGAACTGCGAAAACATCAACGCAGCGGGAATAATTCACACGACGCATCGGTACTGCTCAATGAAGGAGAACGAAATTGTCTCGTCGAATTAAGGAAAACTCGAACAAAGACGGAGTAGACCGTCGCGGATTTTTGGAATGTATGGCCTGGGCCGGCACGGGCATGATTTGGACTGCAGGCGGAGGAGTACTCAGTTCAAAAGCTTTCGGCCAAATGGCGCACTACCCAGTCGGCGGTGACGCAGGATTCAGCTTCGTGCAGATCAGCGACAGTCATATCGGTTTCAACAAAGCAGCGAATAACGATGTGACCGCGACCTTACAAGAAGCGATCAGCCAGATCAACGCGCTGGAGCGTACGCCGGACTTTCTGATCCATACCGGCGATTTGAGTCACCTCTCAAAGCCGACCGAATTCGACACGCTCGATCAAGTGCTGCGGTCGGCGAAATGCGGGCAAACGTTCTTTGTGCCTGGCGAACACGACATGCTCGCCGACAACGGCCAGCAGTATCTGGAACGTTACGGCAAAGGCACGCAAGGAGCAGGTTGGTTCAGCTTCGATCACAAAGGAGTGCATTTCATCGGTTTGGTGAATGTAGTCGATTTGAAGGCAGGCGGGCTTGGAACGCTTGGGGCGGAACAACTGACGTGGCTGCGAAAGGATCTTGCGGGGCGCTCGAGTAGTACTCCAATTGTGGTTTTTGCGCACATTCCGCTGTGGACGGTGTACCCAGAATGGGGGTGGGGCACGGACGATGGAATGACGGCTTTGTCGTATATGAAGCGGTTCGGCTCAGTGACGGTGTTGAACGGACACATTCATCAGACCATGCAGAAGGTGGAAGGCAACGTTTTTTATCACACCGCGATGTCGACGGCGTTTCCGCAACCTAAGCCCGGGACAGCGCCTTCACCCGGACCGATGAAAGTCCCGGCCGAGCAATTGCGCGATGTGCTGGGTATCACGCATGTCAAGTACATAGCAGGCAGTCATAGCCTCGCGGTTGTCGATTCGACGCTGGCGATGAGTTCTGCGCCGCGAGCAAGATTGGAAAACACTGCCAACACCGCCGAAGTCAAAATTGACAACTTCTCTTTCAATCCCAAATCTTTGACGATCCCGGTGGGGAGCGCTGTTACATGGACAAACCGGGACGATATCCCGCACACCGCGACGAGCACGGAAAAGAAGTTTGCTTCGCCTGTTCTCGATACCGACCAGGCGTTCTCCTTCAAGTTTCAGGAGCCGGGCAATTATCCGTACTTCTGTAAGATTCATCCCATGATGACGGGAATTATTGTGGTCGAGAGGAATGCCTCGGGAACTGCGTGATGCATGCTTGTCGACCATGCTGCGGGTGAAGCCGCTAAGATCTTTATGACCCAAGCTGAATATGGCTTGGGTAAGACAAATGGCTCAACTAGCTTACTGTCTTGTTGTGCTTGCGTGCCTTACTGCATGCGGACGTCGCCCGCCTGCTAATTCACAGTGCGAGTGGCCGAAGGAAGCCCGCGGGGGCGCGCTCAATCTGAGCCGCGCCTCAGACCGGCAGCATCTGAGCGATGATGCTGAATTTGCGGAAGACTTAGCAATTCGCTATGCCGACTCGTGCTGCGGGCTGCACTCTAGAAACTATGAAGGAATGGGCGAGTATGCCGCCGCGCGAAACGCGTGCATGGCGATGCTGTTTCGGGTAGTTGGAACGCTGCACAAAGTTCCCGAGGAGAAAGTTCGCCGGTCATTGGGGCACAGGCGAGCTGCTTTTGACATAGCAGTTATCCTGTCGTTTGCGCTGCTCTATGGATGGGGCGCAAGCCTTCTGGTTCGCTGGCTCGGCAGAACTTATGGCCCTTCGGACAGTCTGCCCACGGTGGCTGTCATGACGGTTGTTGCGTCGATACTGGCGGCCGCCGCCGGTGTGATGCTGGGTGAGGAGTGGTCCGCACTTTGGGAAATACATCGGCTTGGCAATAATCACATGAGCTACCGAGCGGTGAGAATTCCATGGACCGAGCATCGCCTCGCGCTGTTTATAGGAGGTGTCGTCCTCTTCCTGCTGATCGCTGCATTTCATCATCGCAGGATGATGACCACGGTTCCGGGACCTGCAATCTGGCGAAGGCCGATGGTATGAACAGGATCAGGGTGCTGGAAATCATCTGGCAGGATGCCCTCTATGCGCTGCGCACGATGCGCAAGAAACCGGCCTTCACGGCGACGGCTGTTCTGACGCTCGCGCTCGCGATCGGCGGGAACACGGCGATGTTCACGGTCATCCATGCCGTGCTGCTGAAGCCGCTTCCGTATCCCGACTCCGACCGGCTGGTGGGCATCTCGGGAGGCGCCACGCCGTCGCGACTTTCGGAGATGAAGGCCAGCGCGCACTCGTTCACGGAAATCGGCGCCTACACGAGCGAAGAAAATCTGACACTTTCGGGCAGAGGCGACCCGGAGGTTTTCAAAGGCGCTCGCGTATCGGCGAATTTTCTTCAGATTCTGGGTGTCGATCCGCTGCGGGGACGCGCGTTCCGCGCGGAGGAAGATTCGCGCGGCGGCCCAGCAGTGGTGATGATCAGCGCGGAGTTGTGGCAGCGTCGCTTCGCCGAAGATCCGGAGATTGTCGGTAAGACGGCCACTCTTGGCGAGACGCCGTACATTATCATCGGCGTTCTTCCGCCCCATTTTCAGTTTCCGTTTCCGGACGTGGACGTGTGGATGACCGCGCCGTCGGAATGGCCGCTGATGCCCGCGAAATCGAGAGCGTTGAGTCCCTTTCTGACGCTGTTCGGCCGTTTAAAACCGGGGGTGAGCCTCGAACAAGCAAACGCGGAGGCGAAGGTGATTCACCGGCAGTATGCGGTGGCGCACCCCGCAATGCTCGATGCGAAGCCGAGGAGACCGGACAAGGTGCGGGAAATGCAGGATGCGCTCGTGACCGATGTGCGCTCGATGCTTTGGATGCTGCTCGGCGCCGTGGGTTTTGTGCTGTTGATTGCGTGCGCGAATGTGGCCAGCCTGCTGCTGGCGCAAGCGACTTCGCGTTCGCGCGAAATTGCCTTGCGATCGGCACTCGGAGCGGCTCGCATCCGGCTCATCGGGCAGCTTGTCGGCGAGAGCGTGGTGCTGTCGGTTTCGGGTGGAATACTCGGTGTGCTGCTCGCCGCTTGGAGTCTGCGCGCGATCCCCAGGATGACGGCGTTCGCACTGCCGAGAGCGCAAGAGATTCATTTGGATGGGATGGTGCTCGGATTCGCTGTGGCCCTCTCGATCGCGACCGGCGTACTCTTTGGACTGGCACCGGCGCTTGGGGCGTCGCGGCCCGATCTTATCCGCGTGTTGCGAGCGAGCGGAGAGGCTGGTAATCAAAGCGCGCGCGCAGGGCTACCGGGACGGCTGAACGTGCGCGGGCTGTTGCTGGTTGGGCAAGTGGCGCTTTCGATTGTGTTGCTGATCGGCACGGCGCTGCTGATTGAAAGCGTGAGCCGGCTGCGCGGAGTCGCGGTCGGGTTCAATCCGGCGAATCTCTTGACAGCGAGTGTTTCGCTGGCGCCCTCTCGATACGACACGAACCAGAAGAAGGCGCTGTTTTTTCAGGAACTCGTGCTGCGGCTGGGATCGACGCCGGGTATCCGTAGCGCCACGGCCTCGATGTTTCTTCCGATGATGGGCTATGCAGGCACGCCCGTGCAGGATGCGGCAAAACCGCTGGTGAAACTGAACGAACGCCTGATTGCGACGTTCTCCGTCGTCACGCCCGGGTATTTTCGCACTCTCGAGATTCCGTTGCGGCGTGGAAGGGACTTTACGGAACGAGACAAGGAAGGCGCGCAACGCGTGGCGATTATCGATGAAGCGATGGCGCGGCGGTTCTGGCCGGCATATCCTCGCGGTCTTGATCCGATCGGGCAGCATCTTTGGGTGGGCGGAATCAATCCGAATCCCGCCGAAATCATTGGAATCGCGGCGGATGTCCACCAGGCTCTTGAAAACAGCACGTGGCCCGAGACTGTATACGTGTCGTTCGCGCAGAACCCACAAGCGTTCGCGACGCTCGCCGTACGGACGGAGGCGAATCCGCTTGGGTTCACCGCGGCGGTGCGCGAACAGGTGCGGGCGTTGGACAGGGATCAATCTATCTCGGCCGTTCGAACCATGGACGACTTGGTGGACGAGCAGGTAGGTCAACGGCGTTTGCTGATGATGTTGCTGGGATCATTCGCGACGATGGCGCTGCTGCTGGTTTTGATGGGAATCTATGGCATCATCGCGTACTCGGTGGCGCAACGGACTCAAGAGATGGGAATTCGGCGCGCGCTGGGGGCACAGCACGGGGACATTCTGCGGCTGGTAGTAGGAGAAAGTTTTGGTCTGGCTTTGGCGGGAGTGGCGATCGGTGTGGCTGGAGCTTTTGGCTTAACGCGGCTGATGAAGAGCCTGCTATTTCACGTCAGCGCGACCGATCCTGCGACGTTCGTGACGGTTGTGCTGCTATTTTTGTGCGTGGCGCTTGCGGCGAGTTATATTCCTGCACGCCGCGCGACGCGAATCGATCCGATAGCGGCGCTGCGAATTTGAGGCATGCCGGATAGTTTGGCACGACGCGCGAGGCTGTTCTTGTAAAGGGGGAGTTATCGATATATGAAACGAAGTCGCCGGGAGATTTTAAAGGGCGGTAGCGTGGCAATCGTCGGCGGGGAGTTCCTGTCGCGCGTTGATCGGGTTGCCGCGATGCAGTCGCGCGAGTCGGGTCCTTCGTTGACCCAAAATCTAAAAACCCAAAGCTCCGGCACCAGCGAGAAACTGCTGCTCGGACCGAAGCCGGGCGAAGAAGGACCGCCACAACCGGCCACCATCGACCGGCTTCCACTCGAATGGAATAAACAGGCAGTGCGGCGCCTGAAAGATACACTCGCGCAACGCGGTATCGAAGCATTTCTTCTTCGCGATCCACTGAACGTGATTTACTTAACGGGGTACTGGCACACCACGACAGAGCGGCCGCAAGCCACTTTCATGAACAAGAACGACGCCGATCCCTGGTACTTCTATCCGGCCTTAGATCGAGATTTGGTGAAGAGCTGGTGGTATGGGGATGGCTTGATGTACTTCGATTTCAAGCATTCCGAAGGCGGATTCCCGAACGAAGGAACTGTGACACAAGGAAAAACTGTGGATCTGTTCAAGTTCGTGCTGGAAGGGCTGAAGAAACGCGGTATTCAGGGAAAGAAAATTGGACTCGACGGCGAGTTCTATCCAAAAGATTTGGCCAAGGCCAAACAGATACTGCCGGGAATTGAATGGGTAGACATTTCAGAGACTGTCTTGAAGATGCGAATGATGAAAACGCCGGAAGAGCTGGCATTATGCCGTCGAGCCTACACCTACTTCGATCGCGCCCATGCGTTCGCGCGCGATTACATGCTGACGCATGGAACGGACGTGACCGATTATGAGGTTGGGGCAGCGACTACGCTGTGGATCAACGATCTACTTTTGTCGGAGCTGAATCTTGCGAACGGAGCTTCGCACCATGGCGTGTCCAGTGAAGTGTCGCTGCAGGTTCGGGTTGGACCGCTCACCGGGTATCCGCACCCGAACCAGCCAATTTACCAGCGGATCGGCCGCAATATGGCGTTCCAGATTGAAGGAGACGCTTACATTGGCGGATGCGGGGGAGAGAATTACCGGGCCGGTATCATCGCCGATTCAGCGGGCAATTTCGACTCACACATGCAGAAACTTTGGGAGGTGAGCCAGCACACGTGCGATATGCAAGTGGAGCTGCAGGTGGAAGGCGCGACCTGTTCGAGTGTGGCGTACAAAATTCACAAATACCAGGTTGACAATGGAGTTCAAAATTACATTTATCACCGTCCTGCGCACGGCGAGGGATCCGAGGGCCACCAGGCGCCGTATCTTTCGTTAGGCGACAACACGGTGTTGCACCGCGGCATGTGCTTCTCGGAGGAGCCGGGCTTGTACGATGCGGAAAAAGGCTGCGGCTTCAACTGGAGCGACAACGTGGTGACGGGGTTGAAATCCGGATATCGCATGAGCCGCGTTCCGTACTCGAAAGAGTGGTGCTGGATCAAGCTGTAAACAGGACGCCAGACGCAGTCATCACGCGCGCAGCGGGATCCCCTCATTCGCGGGATGGCGAAGTTCATTCGACCGCTCGTGAACCCGGGGGCTAAACGGTTTTGTCGGGCACGATTATTTTGGGCTTGGCTTGAGGCGTGTTATCGGAGGCGAGCTTGACGATTTGCTCGGGCTTCTCGGCTGGATCGGAACCATAGCGTTGCGCAAAGGTTCTGGTGAATTCGGCGCCGAGAAAGAATATCTGACCTGAATAGTAGACCCAAACGATCAGGATCACGATGGAAGCGGCGGCTCCATAGGTCGAGCTGTAACTCGCGCGTCCCAGGTAGAAACCGAGCGCCAGTTTTCCGATGGAGAAGAGGAGCGAGGTGACCGCACCGCCGAGCGCCACGTCGCGCCATTCGACATGCACGTCGGGCATGATCTTGTAGATGGCGGCGAAGAGTCCGGCGATGACGATGAAGGAGATGAATGAATTGAGCACGTGCAGCAGGGCGGCTTCGAGGCCGGAAACAGAGCTTGGAAGCGCTCCGAGTGCACTGATCCAGGTGGTGACCGCGAGAGAGACGACCAGGAGGAAGCCGATTCCGAGAACGATGGCGAAGGAGAACAGGCGCTCTTTCAGAAAACTGGTGATCATCTCAACACCGCTCAAATCACGGTTGGGCACATCCCAGATCAAGTTCAAGGCAGACCGCAACTCAATGACCACTCCGGACGCGCTAAATAGCAGCGTGATCAGGCCGACGATGGTGGCGATTATGCCGTGGGTGGTGTTTCCCGAACCCTGCAGAAAGGCGGCGACCGCTTTGCCCGCAGCGGGCCCGACGAGCTCTTGCACTTGTTGGACAGTTTGGCGCTGTGCAGTCGAATGACCGAAAGCCAAGCCAACAATCGAAACCAAGACAAGCAGCAAAGGAGCGAGCGAAAGAAGGGAGTAGAAAGCCAACGATGCTCCCAGTCGCGTGGCGTTATGTTTGTTCCAACGACTGAGGCTATCGACAAGCAGCGCTTTGATGTCACACCAGCGGAAGGCGGTCAATGGTTTTCGGTAGCGGCGGGCGCCGCCCGCACGGGTATTGATCTCCGAACCATTCGCTTCGAGGACAATTTTGCTTTTGTCATCAGGGCTCATCGGTGCAGGCCCACCGTAGGCCAAACGCGCAATTCTATTTTGCTACAGCGCGGTGTTGACGGCTTCATCAGAAGATGACTTCGAAATCGCCGCGATAGCGCCGGTGGTAGTTGCCGAAGAAGACTCCATACTGCGGATCGGCAATATTGTCGTGGACAGCAAGGGGGTTGAAATGGTTCGTGAGATTGAAGCTGCTCAGCGAAAGGCGCAGCGTATATTTCGGGCTGACCTTGAAATTCTTCATGAGGCGGGCGTCGGCAGAGAAGAAATTGCGGAAGCGGGTTTGATCACTGTACGGCATTCCGACGTAGTTTTGAAAGGCATCGAACTGGGCGTAGGGGAACCCGTTGCGATATTCGACGATGGGCAAAAGCTCCAATTTCCAAATAGGCAGATTGGTGTGGCCCCAGAGCAGGAAGCGATTGGGCAGATTGGCGGGGAGATTCGAATAGAGGTCGGGTCGAACCAGAGGCATGGAGAAGTTGCCGAGGAAGTAGTCGAATTCGTTGAGGTTGCCTTGAGCGAGACTGCGCGTATAAGAGAAGACCAGTTGCTGCGCATTGCTCCAGGCGAGCTTGGCCGTTACTTCGGCCTGCCTGTAACGCGAGCGACGATCGCCGTTCAGTACGATCTCATTGGTTGTTCCGAGGAGCTCCGGCTCGAGCACGATCAATCCGACGGAACGGTTGTCGGTGTACACTCCGCGAACACGGAGCAGGCGTGAAAAGCTGTGCTCGATTTGTGCGTTCCAGGTGGCCCCGCGAGGTGAGAAGGCGCCGGCAACGCGCTCGCCGTGAACTAAGAATGACCGCGGCCCGCTTACGCTACCAATGACGTTGATGTAGCTGATCGGCGAGCCGAGGATGCTGCCGTCGGGAGCGTAGTAAGTGATGGTTCTCGAAGGATAGCGGCTGAAGGCGTAAACGTCGAGCGGAATGTGATCGTAGAATTCGCCGTAGCCGGCTCGGATGACGGTTCGTTCGTTGGAAAAAGGAGTCCAGGCGAAGCCCGCACGCGGCGCCACGCGGAGACTCTCCGCAAGCCTCTGATGTTCGACGCGCAGTCCGTAATCGAACGCGATTTTGGGAGTGAGGGACCAGTGATCCTGCCCATACGCGGTGACTTCGAGGTCGGTGCGACTATATGGGGCTGGATTGGTGAAATCGATTCGTTCCAGCTCCTGCCCGGCCGTGTCGAGGATGTCGACGGGGCGATAGGTGAATTGCCCTTGATCGGTCGCCCGGCTGAGCGATGTGCCGAGCTTCACTAGATGCGTTCCGGCGAGTTTAACCGGCGCGGGCGACCAGATTTCCAGCCACTCGGTACGTCCGGCTTCACGATTTTGCGTACTGAAGTAGTTACCGTCATTGCCTCCGGGCGTGAGCACCATGTCGGCATCGCCCTGTGACCCGATGAAGGCCCCGAAGCGCTGAATGGAGAGGCTGCTGTCGAGCGTGCCACCCCAGAGTCCAAAGTGATCGCTGACGGTTCCGATGTAATTGTGCTGCGCGTAGGTGGGTGTAACGGGCTGCGGATTGAAGTAATTGGGGTTAACGAAGTTGATGTGCTCAGGGGTGACGTGCAGCGTAGCTGTCACGATTTGCCTCGGCGAGGCTATGAAATCGAGTTGTGTGAAGGAATTGAGCCACTCCTGCTTCGATTCGTTGTAGGGGAATCCGAGGGTGCGGTTGGGCACCTTATCGAGAAAGTATTCGAGCGCGCTGATGAAGTAAAGACGGTCGGCGATCAAAGGGCCGCCCAACACTGCCCGAGGCGTCTCGTTACGGATGCCGCGCATGTGATAGCTTCTGATCCGAAAATCGGGAAAGAAATCGTTGAGATCTCCATGCCATTTCTCTCCGCCGCGGCGGGTCTCGACGGCGACGACGCTTTGCGTGAAGCGACCATATTGCGCGAGAAATGGGGTGTTCAAAACGTTCACAGTTTCGACGCTGTCGATGGGAACGGTTTGTCCAAACCTGCCAGTGGCAGGATCGGTGACATCACTTTGATTGACGACGAGCGCGCTGCGCTGCTCACCGGTACCGTCGAGCTTGAGTTCGCCATCGGGCGTACGGACGACCCCCGGTACGAGCGGAAGTACATCGGCGACAGTGGGCGGATTGCCGGGAAGCGGCTTCACGTCGGTCGGATGCAACTCGTTGGTTGCGGAAGAACTTTGTTCCACGATGGGCGGCTTTTCGGTAACGTCGATGCTCGAGTGCACGGTCTTGGGATTCAGAGTGAGAGTCACGTCGGCGTTGCTTGCGCTGGTGATCTCGACCGTAGTAGCGGTTTCTTCAAATCCTTGCTTGAGCGCGTGGACGGTCCACGGACCACACGGCAGGTTTTCGAAATCGGCGACACCCATCGTGGCTGTCGTTCGCACGGCCGTTTCTGTGGCGCCCGACGTGAGTCGTACCTGTACGTCGAAGACGGGACTCTCCTGCGAATCCTTCACGTAGACGCGCAGCTCGCCCGGTTTGCAGGGCGGGTCCGAGGCGCGACTGAGCGGTGCGAAGCAAAGCAGCGTCGCGAGTGCGATTGAGAACGTGGCACATGACGCAACAAGGCGATTCGACCGAGACGCCCAATGAGGCGTGGCGGCGAAGAACGCACGGCGAAGGCAGTGACCCCAGCACTCCATGAAATAGCTTCGTCCTTAGAAGGGCGGAAAACCCCAAACCCCGAGGTACAGTCCGCGAGAGTCGAACACGACCGAAAACTGTATTAAGGATATGGGACACCTTTTGAAAGGGGTTGTGCAAGCGGCGGCGCGCATTGGCAAGGACAAGAGAGTACCTGGTACTCAGGAGGCGGCGACGTCTACGCGTACGGGTCTAAGCGGAATCTAGTTACACGATGGTCGCTCGTTTCAATGTCTCTAGGTGTGCTTGGAACGCAATCATGCATCACGAACTGTCGGTTCCCAAGCCGACGCCATCCGGTCCGCTCGGCGGGTGGAGTGAAGATTACGATCGTGTCGAAACGATCGCGGAAAATTTGTCCATATTGATGTTGCCCCCCGATACGATGCACACTACCTTTCCGCTTCCCGCTCGTCCGGTGAGCGCGCAGGCGAGCGGGCATGCGCCGGCACCCTCGGCAATGATGCGATTCCGTTCGGCCAAGAAGCGCACGGCTTTCTCCACCTCGTCTAATTGGGCAACGATTGTGCCATGTAACAGGATTTTCGCGCGTTCAAACATCTGCGGGAACACTGTTTTTGCTCCCATGCCGTCAACGAACGTCGGCTGATAAGTGACCGTCTGTGGTGAGCCCGCTTCGAGCGAGGGCGTCAGCGGAGCTGCGGTAGCCACTTCAGCCGCGTAAATTCTGGCGGCAGGGCGAACGCAGCGCATTGCCGCTGCGATGCCGCACGCGAGACCACCGCCGCCCCAGGGCGCGACAATCGCATCGACATCGGGTAGATCCTCAATAATTTCCAGACCGATAGTACCGTTGCCGGCCATGACGTTCACGTCATCGAACGCATGAATGAATGTTCCCGGGATTCCTGGATAGACACGCCGCTCGAAGGTTGCCCACCACTCGTCGAAAGGCACTTGGAGAACGGCTGCTCCCAGCCTGCGAATGGCCTCGATCTTCGTTTCCGGTGCCGCACTTGGCGCAATCACGGTACATGGGATACCGAGAGCCCGTGCCTGCCAGGCAACGCCCTGGGCCATATTTCCGGCCGAAGCGGTTAAAACGCCGGCGCGCAGCTCTTCAGGTGCGATGTGGGCAATCGCATTCGCAGCGCCGCGAATTTTGAAGGATCCGATCGGTTGCAGATTCTCCAGCTTCAGATAAATTTCAGCAGGCGCTTCGCTGAGATAGAAGCGCACCAAAGGCGTATGGAGGGCCGATCCCCGGATCTCGGCTCGCGCTGCTTCGATTTGTGCCAGAGAAGGTATCAGTTCCATTTGCGCTCAGAACAAGCATACAGTCGGATGTCTCCCATCCACTTTGACGTATTGTTTGAATGTAAGTCGAGCGAGGAGCGCGTGCTGTACGCCGTGGTTTATCCGCCCAAGTCACCCTTCAATCGATCCTGTGCTTGCTTCTGCTGAACCAACCCTTGTTGTACAAGCTGCAAGTTATGAGTTCGCAAGCCGCGTGCCAGGTTTATCCATCCTTGCTGCCGTGTATCCATATACGCGATGAACGAGTTCAAAACACGCCGCTGCGGGGAAGGCAGTCCGTGAAACCGTGCCAGTGAATCCCGTTCAGCTTGCCACGGCCGGATCACGCGTGTTTCCAGCTGGTTCGCCATATCCGTTTCGTTGCTGGTTCGCCACTGCCGCAAGATGGAACGATAGGCGTCCAGCACTTGCGCCTCAGTTTTGCCGGCCTCAGTCAGTGCCGCGTGCAGATCCAAAGGCCGGGGCACCTGCGTTGCGAGAGCCGCCAGCACCAGTGTCGAAGCCGTACCGGCCGTTATCGCCCGCACGAACCGCCTGTGCCGAAACCCTGCCTCAATGGGCGTGCTGACTGCCATTCCGCAGATGAGGCCGGCGACCAGCCCGCCGCCATGTGCGGCTAGATCAACACCCGCCCGCAGCACGCCGTAGACGGCGTTATAAATCAAAAAGATAATGGCACTGGTCAAAATGTTCTTTAGTGCGGGACGTGGAATGGAATCCCGGCGCAGAATCAGGAACCCGATCAATGCGCCATACAGTCCGAAGATCGCTCCTGAAGCGCCTGCGCTGATTAAGTAAGGCTTCAACGCCAAGCTGCAAACGGAGCCCGTAAGCCCCGCGACGAGGTACACGATCAGGAAACCGATGTTCCCCAGCAGCCGTTCCATCAAGGGCCCGATCTGGTACAGGACGACCATATTGAACCCGAGATGGACGAAGCCCATGTGGACGAAACAGCAAGTCAGCACACGCCACCACTCGCCTTGCGTCACCGTCAAAGGGCCGTAATCGGCGCCCCATTTCAGCAGCTCTTTCGCGGACACTTTATCCGGGTTGAATCCCGAGAGCAGCATTGCCACAAACAGCAGAATGTTGATGCCGAGGATGATCCAGCAGACGTAGATATTCGGCGTGAACCAATCGAGCAGAAGCTCGAAGTTCCGCCCTATACCTTCCGGCACCTCATCCCGGTTTAACGCCGGTTGCGGAGGCCGTTTCTCCGGGGGGAAAAGCGAATTCATCGGCAAGGTTTCCGCAAATCACCAGCCACTCTACTCCAAGGCGTGGGCACTCAGCAAATGTCCGGCGCGGCGTTGGATGACGTCAGTCTCATGTTTAGGAGCGAGATCAATCAGCCCAGCACGATTGCTTTTTAGAACGGGATCTAGGATGTTTGATCGCGCGATCCGTCCAATGGTCGGAGCCGCGTATCGTATGCGTTCGATAACGAGACTTGAAGGAAGCCGATGCCGGGGCGGCACGAAGAGAGTACTTGGTACTCATTGGCGGCCGAATTTCAACCCGCCGATTGCACTTGGAAGAGTTCGGGCGTGGAGGGCGATCGAGCCGGGTTTGCGGGAGCCGGGGGATGGACATAGCTCTCGACCAGCTTGCAAAAGCTGTCAAGCGTAAGTTGCGGCAACGAATCCGATGTGACACCGCAGATCTCTTCGACAATATGCAAGCCGAGGCGCCGATAGCTTTCAAATTGCGATTCATTAAAAAACTGTTCAGCGGTGGACTCGTGAGGAAACGACGGATTGCTGGCTGCGTATTGCTTAACATCCGGGGACTCGTTGCCATTGCACGACGCTTTGACGTAGATGAGAGTTCCCGGCTCAACGTCGCCATCCACGGCATGGTAATTGATCGTGGCGATGGCACAGTGGCGGCCCGAAAATTTCTCTGTTGGCCATCCGGTAGGCGACATGGGCAAGGAAGGCGGATCGAATTCAATGGGTATGCCAAGGTCGATTCGAATCTTGCGAATCGCATTCGCGAGATCTTCGTATTTGTATGCCGGATCGGCGGCCGCGTCACATACGACGATCAAACTGCAGCGGCGGAGAACCATTTCGTATAGACCGAGGTTTTCGAAGTGACCACCGTCGGAGAGATAAAGCCAATCTGCCGTGTCATTCGTCAGCCCTAAAGCTTCATCAATGAAGGGGCGGATTCCAAAGCGTGGGCCGGGCAGTTTCCACAGATCGTTTCGCGCTTTCGGATTGCCGAGCCACCAGCCAAGGCGTGCGTTGAACAGTGTCATGACAATACCGAGAAGGGGCGATGAGTGGTAGCCCATGTTTGGACTGGCAGCCGCTCCCGAAATGGTTATGGCAGTGCCCAAGGTGATCGGAAGTTTTTTCGCGTGCTCTTTGTACCGGCCGCCGTACAGCGACGATTGGCGATAGCCGACTCTGAAGCTGCCTGTATGGAGTCGCGTCGAAGTAAAAGGCTCCGCTTTGCGCTGCTGCCACGCCAGATTGCGACCGCCGACGAGGTTCAGAGTCATGTTCACAAGGTGCAGAGGCTTGGCCCGAGTGAGCGCACACATAGGAATGTTGTCCGTGCTGTCGAAGCCGGTGAACAGGTTCGGCTGCCGATTTGTATTAGACGCACCAAGGAAAGCACGGATCAAACGCATGCGGTACATGCCGTGAAGAGAGAACTTATTTACGTTGATGAAGTATGAAGCAACGACGCAGAAAATTAGATAAAAGGCGCCCAGCCAAAAAATGTGCGCACTGGCGTCGCCGAGCGGCTTGAGAAATTCTGGCCAAAAGGAAGGAATTCTCGATGGCAGGTGGTTTATCAAGCGCAGCAAACTGAAGTTGACTGCCGAAAAAAGCATTGTCAGCAGAATGAGAAACACAGGTAAGAAGAGGCGCGCTCCATATTCCTTGACAAGGCCGAGAGGCGGGAGTTTGGGAGAGCTGGATTTGTTCTCATCGTGACCGGAAGGGGTAGACGGGCTGCTGGCCATTTGGGCCACCGCCCATCCGCTGATTCCCGTAGCGGCAGTAAACAGGACGCTTAGTTGTGCATTGAGCCATTGCAGTACGTAGCCGGCATACAGCACGATGATGCCGGCCAGGGCCCAGGCCAGAGAGACACCGAGAAAGCGCCCCCCCGCAAACGCCCACCATTCTCTGTCCTCGTCCTCAGTGATGTAACTCGTGAAGCCAACGAGAAGCATCCCGGAAACAAGAAACACGGCCATGAGAAGAGGGAATGAAAGCGCGGCGTAAATACGGGTGGAGAGCAGTTTTCCGTCAGAGCCATAAGGAGCAAGATGAGCAATCGCCTCAGCTAAAAGTCCACCCACGAATCCGGTGAGGGCCGCGAATAGGGCAGTTGCAATGCCGATGCGCCTGGGCGGCCGGCGATATTTCAGGTCGACAAAAGCCAACCCAGCGGCCATGCCACCGCCGTGCATCGCGGCTCCGAGGAGGCCGAACTGCCACCACGACAATCCTTCTTTTCCGCGGGCGATAATGTCCCACCACGGCGCGTCGTGGCTGCCGTGGGGCAGCCAGGCCCAAAGCACCGTAAGGTGTATGGCGGCCAGCATCAACGGGAGAAAGCTACCGTAAACGAACCATTTGACAGGTTTCTGGGCATTGCCGCCATTCGGGAGATCGAAACCGATATAGGCGGTGGATACTGCGCCCGCAAGGAGGCCGGCACCGAGAAGAAACCAAAGCGTAGCGGGCGAGATAAGTTCGGGAGAGAGCCACAGCACGCGCCACGCCAGGACGGGACCGAGCAGAACTGCTGCGAATAGCGGCAGGAGGACAAACCAGTTGAGGATGATATTCCGAATTACTGTATTAACGAGCGCCCATGAATCCGCGGAGAGCAAGCCCACTCTTGGGGCGAGGTAATTGGAGTAAGTGCGGAGGTGTTTCACCGTTGCGGGCTCGGGATCAAAGGCGGAATCGGGGCATTTCGATAGCTGCCGAATCACCTCTGCCGGTCCGTCGGCTTGATCGCGTTCAGTGCAGCAGCTGAACTTGTGAGTGAGGGGCCTCGAGAGCCTGGTTGCCCAGGCAGAGAACCACGATCCGAGATAGCCGCCCCCGGACACGGTCGAGAGATAGTCGAATTCTCCTACCAATCCGGGCCGCGAAGAGTCCTGCTGAAGTGAACGTGCCGCCAGCGCTTGCAGAATGCCTAGCCCGAAGGTCGCACTGCGAATTCCGCCTCCCGAAAAGCACAGAGCAGAGCGTCTGCGATAGTGTAGGCGAGCAAACAAGGCCTTGCGAAAGACGTTCTCCGCCGCCGCTATCTCAGCAGGATTCTCTTTCGCACGCGTGGAGCGGTATGCGGCGCGCGCCGCGACATAGGCAACCGCATTCGGAACAGGTTCACCATTTTCTTCGTTGAGGGCTTGATCTTCTTCGTCTAGAGCGTCGAGGAAGGAGAGACATTGATCATTGCGCAGCTTCAGACTTGCATGCATAGAGCGCTACCGGTGTTGGCCAAGCAAATTTTGATCCAAATTCGTTTGGCAGAGGAAATGGTAAAGCTTCACGGCTACAGCCAAGCAGCATACATTATTCGGGGAAGGCGCCGCAGATGGCAGTGCGAGGGAGCCGCTGCATGAATATGTCATTAGCGTAACCGGGTTGCCGAGATCGGCATTCGGGCGACAGCTGTGGGCGAGCGGGCCGGGTGCCGATTGGGAGAACGCCAGAGCTGACCGCGAAAATTCGTGTACTCCCGAGCGTGGGAGCGGGCGTCGAAACTCACGAGTTATGTGCAGGCGATCTATTTTCGTGCAAGGAATCATTCTTACGTCGTTGGTGAGTGTGGCGATTGCCGGCTCTTCCTCCTCGTGGCAAAAGAGCGACCCTTCGCAGTGGAGTAGCGAGGACGTGTACCAGATCTTGAACAATTCGCCGTGGTCCAAATCCGTGAAAGTAACTGTTGCGCCGGGAGGTTATGGCGACCAGGCCGGGGGTGGCGGAAATCGCGGGACTTGGGGCGAGGGCGGCCCGATGTCGGGAGGCGGATGGGGCGGCCGCGGAATGGGAGGCGGTGGAATGGGTGGCGGTGGAATGGGCCGGGGGCGCGGCAACCGCTATCCTTCGGCGGGGCCGGAAACCACCGCGACGGTGCAATGGGAAAGTGCGCTGCCGGTCCGGTTGGCGGAAGCTAAAATGGGCGGCGGCGCTGCCGATGGCGCTGCGATCAAGCCGCTGAATGAATATGTGATTGCCGTCATTGGCTTGCCGAAATCCGGATTCAGTTCACAGTCTTCGACGAGCAGCTCGGGGGACGATTCCGAGGACGCCAGACTTGCGGATCATCTGAAGGTCATTACGGTGTTGTCGGCGGGGAATGAGCGGCTGAATCCGACGAAGGTGGAGTTGAACCAGGGCCGGGACGCGCGCACCATTTTTCATTTCGAAAAATCAGAACCGATCACGCTGCACGATAAAGATGCGGAATTCCGCATCACGGGAACCCGCATGGAATTAAGAAAGAAGTTCCCGCTAAAGGATATGGAGTTTCAGGGCAAGCTGGAACTCTGAGTTCGTCGAAACGAGCGGTCTACTTGTTCCCCGAGCTTGGTTGTGGAGAAGCTACGGCCGGGACGGCAGGAGCGGCGGTGGTCAGACCGAGAGAGGTTGAGACCGCTTGGACCGACATGCCGAGCTTCTCGGCGATCTGGTTGACGCTCATGCCCTGGTGCAGCATCACCCTGGCTTCGGCGGTAGGCGAGAGCTTCACAGTGTCGGCTCCCGGTGTGGCTGTTCTTGTCGCGCTCTGCGTGGTGGTAATTGCTTGTGCCCGTTGTGCCGGACCGCCAACAGAAGAGCCCGCATTGATCGATATTCCGTTCACCATGTGCCAGTGTCCTCCGCTTTCTTGAAGACTGTATCGATGAATACGTGCGGAATTAGACCCCGATCGCAAGAATCTTTCCATTAGGCCGGTTGGACTAAGCGAGTCGATGCTGAAGCGATTGCCCCGGTGAGGTTGCGGTAAGGTACCGTGGAGCAATCCTATGAAAGCCTATCTCCTTACGGCGTGCGTAGTCTTTGGTCTGCTCACTTTGACACATATTTGGCGGGGCATTCAGGAGGGGCGGCCACTGGCGACGGCACCTTGGTTCATCCTCCTCAGCCTTGCGAGCGCACCTCTCTGCGTATGGGCTTTGCGGTTGCTTTGGCGCCGGCCGGGATGATGAAGTCAGACGCACGAGGATCCGGCATCGCAGCCGAGCGGTTCATGCATCTTTCGGCATCCGCTTATCGATTTCGCGAGCGAGATTGCCGACCGCGGTTACTGAACTGAGCTCCTCGACCTCTTTATCCCGGATTGCTTCCTCGATATCCAGGCGCGCGCAAATCAGCTTCTGCAGTTGCAAAATCTTAGTAAGCTCTTTTTCCGAAAGCAAGTTTACCTGCAGGTCAAGATGCGCGCGTTGATCGGCGCGCTGGCTCATTCGATTCTGCTTGATGAGAACGAAGGTTGAAAGCAATACACCTTCCAAAGAGACCAGCATGCAGAGCAAGGCGAAAGGATATGGATCGAATTTCCATTTTCCCCAGAGCACGCCGATGTTGACGGCAACCCATACGCCAAACCAGACCAGGTGTAACACGACAAACGGTATGCTGCCGACGAAATTGGCGATCGTGTCGGACAGGCGATCCGCAGTCGTACGCTTAAGTTGCGCTTCTTCTTCGATGGCCGCAACTGTGTTGATGTTGTCTTGGGCGGATCGCGGAGTCGCTGCCGGATCGATGGCTTCCATACGTCTTTATTATGCGGTTGGACGAAAGGGTCAAGGCGGGCGGGAGAGTGCCGTTTCACCCGGAAAAACTCCTACCGGTCAGTTTTGCAGATGACCGCATCTCACGTCGAGAGGACACATAATGGCGACATCTTCTACAAAGCAGTTTGCCGTCGTGACTGGCGCTTCGAGCGGGATCGGTTACGAGTTGGCAAAGCAATTTGCTCAGAATGGCTTTGACGTTCTGATCGTTTCGGCAGGTGACCGAATCCACAGCGCGGCCGGTGAGATCCGGACGCTCGGAGCCAATGTTGAGGCGGTGCAAGCAGACCTCGCAAGTCACGAAGGCGTGCATGAACTTCTTTCCGCGATTCGATCGAGCGGTCGGCCGGTCGACGCCGTCGCAATCAACGCGGGGGTGGGCGTCAGTGGACGTTTTGTTGAAACAGATCTCCGGGAAGAGCTGAACATGGTGGCCTTGAACGTGACGGGCACACTGCATCTCGCCAAGTACATGGTCAAAGACATGGTGGCTCGCGGGAGCGGTCGCATTCTGTTCACGGCCTCCATCGCGGGGACGATGCCGACGCCTTATGAAGCGGTGTATGGAGCCACCAAAGCCTTTGTGCGGTCTCTTTCGCAAAGTCTGCGCGAGGAGTTGAAGGAGACCGGCGTGTCAGTTACTGCATTGATGCCGGGAGCGACGGAAACCGAGTTCTTCCATCGCGCGGGTGCGGATGACACCAAACTGGGTGCAAGCGAGAAGGACGATCCCGCCGAAGTTGCCAAGGAAGGATTCGAGGCCATGATGGCCGGTAAGGATCACGTGGTCGCCGGTGCGTTCAAAAACAAATTGCAAGCAGCGGCCGGATACGCGTTGCCCGATCCTCTGGTTGCCAAGGCACATGCCGGGATGTCGGAACCGGGCTCCGCGAGCAAGAAGTAGTTCGGCTCACCTCGTTCAGGTGCTGGGCGTTTTACCGGGAAACAGTCGAGTCGTACCGACGTCACATGGCCGTCAGCCGCCGGTTCCTCGCTCATTTTGTGAGAGATCGCTCGACTGCAAAAAGAGGTAAACAAATGGCAATACAAAACGCAGGGCAATACGGCAACGAGACAGAATCGGGTGACAGCAACATACAGCGGATCTCAAACGGGTTGGGGTGGTTCAGCATTGGGCTCGGCCTGGCCGAACTGGTAATGCCCGGCATGGTGGCGGAGCTGATCGGCCTAGAGGATGAAGACGGCACGCTCAGTTTGCTGCGCGGCTATGGATTACGTGAGATAGCAGCGGGAGTCGGGATACTGTCGCAGCCGCAAGCTGCTGGATGGATGTGGAGCCGGGTGGCCGGCGATCTGATGGATCTCTCGTCGCTTGGGAAGGCGCTGAGCTCGAGCGGCACCAACCGGACAAGAGCGGTAGCGGCGACCGCAGCGGTGCTGGGCGTGACGGCTCTCGATGTGTTTTGTGCTCAACAACTGAGCAGCGGTCGAGGGCAGGAGGATGAGGCGGACACTGGTACGCGTAGCACAATCCGCACTATCATCATCAACCGTTCGGCCGAAGATCTTTACGGGTTCTGGCACTACTTCAGCAATCTTCCGACCTTCATGAGCCAGCTCGAGTCGGTGGAGGAACTGGGAGGAGGCCGATCGCATTGGAAGGCCAAGGGACCGGCCGGCAAAACGGTGGAGTGGGACGCCGAAATCGTGGACGATCAGCCGAACAGTTACATTGCATGGCGGTCGCTCGAGGGGGCGGACGTGGATCACTCGGGATCCGTGCGCTTCGAGCGTGCGACCGGCGGACGCGGCACGCTGGTCAGGGTGGAACTCGAATACGCACCCCCAGGCGGCGCGATCGGCGCGACGATCGCCAAGCTGTTTCGTTCAGAACCGGGGCAGCAGGTGGAGGACAGCTTGCGCGCGTTCAAGCAGGTAATGGAAACCGGCGAGGTTGTGAAGTCGGACGCAAGTATTCACAAGGGCATGCATGCAGCGCAACCGCCCGAGACGCTCGCGGCGACCGCGTGAGATCGGACTGAGCGAAGAAAAGGAACAGCGAAATGAGAGCGAACTGTTGGATTGGCAAGCATGACGTACGGGTGGAGCAAGTGCCCGACCCGAAGATTTTGAACCAGCGCGATGCGATCGTGAAAATCACCTCGACGGCGATTTGCGGCTCCGATTTGCATTTGTATAACGGATTTGTGCCGACGATGGAGAGCGGCGACATTCTTGGCCATGAGTTCATGGGCGAGGTCGTGGAAGTCGGACGAGGCGTCAAGAACCTGCAGAAGGGCGATCGCGTGGTGGTGCCCTTTCCGATCGCCTGCGGCGGCTGCTTTTCGTGCCAGCACGGCATGACTTCGCTGTGTGAGAACTCCAACCCGAACGCCTGGATGGCGGAGAAGATGTGGGGGCATTCACCGGCGGGCCTGTTTGGCTACACGCACCTGTTGGGTGGCTATGCGGGCGGACAAGCCGAATATGCGCGCGTGCCTTTCGCGGATGTCGGGCCGCTGAAAATTCCGGACGGTTTGACGGACGACCAGGTGCTGTTTCTCTCCGATATCTTTCCCACCGGGTACATGGGCGCCGAAATGTGCAACATCCAGCCGGGCGACACCATCGCGGTTTGGGGATGCGGGCCGGTGGGTCAGTTCGCGATGAAGAGCGCATTCCTGCTGGGAGCGGAGCGGGTGATCGGGATCGATCGATTCCCGGAGCGACTGCAGATGGCGCGCAACAAAGTGGGCGCGGAGACGCTGAATTACGAAGAAGTCGATATTCAGGACGCGCTGAAAGAGATGACAGGCGGGCAAGGTCCCGACGCATGCATTGACGCAGTTGGCCTAGAGGCACACACGCCAGGTTTGATGCACGCTTACGATCGCGCCAAGCAGGCCATGATGCTCGAGACCGACCGGCCGATCGCGCTACGGCAGGCGATCATGGCGTGCCGGAATGGTGGGACTGTTTCGGTCATTGGAGTGTACGGCGGATTTATCGACAAGTTTCCGATGGGGTCGCTCATGAACCGCTCGTTGACGATTCGGAGCGGGCAGTGCCACGTGCACCGCTATCTGCGACCTTTGCTCCAGAGAATCCAGAACGGAGAGATCGACCCAAGCTTTGTGATCACGCATCACATGCCGCTCGATCAGGCGCCGGAAGGGTACGCGATCTTTTTGAAGAAGCAAGACGACTGCATCAAGGTCGTGCTGAAGCCGCACTAAGCGGGAACTCCGAAGTGGCGGCGTCGGCATGCTCGATGGGCTGTGCTTCGGGCAGCATGCGCTCATGCACGATGCGCGACACCAGAATGCCGGCCGATCTTTGGTCTGACGCGCGCGTTCACACCCGTCCCACTGGGCTATTTGCAAGGACGCCGCAGAGGCAGTGCTAGGCTTTGAACCTCGGAAGCCAGCGATTTACGGATTGCTTATACGCGTGATACCTAGCTCCAAACCGCTTCTGGAGACCTGGCTCTTCAACGTACACCGCGACCAAATGCAACACGAGAACGAGTCCAGCGGCGAACAGGAGTATGCATACTGATCGCTTGTAAAGTCCCAGACCGAGGATCAAAGCCGCCATCCCAAGAGACATGGGATTGCGGACGTATTTGTACGGACCAGAGGCGACGAATTCCTTTGGAAAGAGCGGATCTCCCGATTGGAGGATTCCCCGCGTGCTCAGGACGCCCCCGCACGCCAAGACTATTGCGGCGCCGCATACCAGCAGAACTAATCCGGGCTCGGCGGTTGACGCAGGGATCGCAAAGGGAAAATACAGGTCAAAGTGCCGCAGAAGTAGTGCACACCAGCAGACCAGAACGACTGCAATCGCCACCTTAATGACGGTCCAGCAAATTACCAGGAACCTACTCACGTAAATTTCAGCCATGGTAGCAGTCGCCGCGGGCATCCGGCCCACGTGAATACCGAGTGCTCGCTTCGGCTTGGGCGCGGAATAAGCGAGGGTCGTCGGTCACGGGTGAGTTGTTTCCTCTTGCGCATGATTCGGGAACCGGGGCTGGCTTGGAATGCGGCGGGCATACGATTGGAGGCGGAGGTATTCCGGTGCGATACAAGAAGCTCAATATTGAACTGATCGTCGTTGCTGATGAGGCCGACGCAGTGGTCGCGGACTTGAATGCCGCGCTCGATCGGTTGGAAGAGAAGCGGACAATTTTTGGTGGTGGGATCGAGGCCGTAGCTTTCGAACACTCGGGAAGAAGGAAGAAATCGGCACTCGCACATACAATCGCCGCACGCGAGACGGTCGCGGGTGCTGTCAGGACTGCACGTAAGAGCGTGAATGCTGCCCTCCGCGCAGTCATCTGATATAGACGGAAGCGACGCGGGCGACAATAGCGGCTGATGTCCGCGCTGCGTTTTGAAATTGAGGCGACGTGTTCGGAAACGGGGGCGCGCGCCGGGTTGTTGCATACCGCGCACGGAAGCATCGAAACCCCGGTCTTCATGCCGGTGGGTACCCAGGGCACGGTGAAGGCGCTCACGCCACGCGAGCTGATCGAAGATCTCGATGCGCGCATTATCCTGGCGAACACCTATCATCTTTTTCTGCGGCCTGGGCACGAACGCATTGAACGGATGGGTGGGCTGCATCGCTTCATGGCGTGGCCGCGCGCGATCCTCACCGATTCGGGAGGTTTTCAGGTTTTCAGCCTGGATGCGCTGAGGAAAGTTACTGAAGACGGAGTGTTGTTCCACTCGCACCTCGATGGCGATCAACACTTCTTCACGCCGGAAGGCACTGTCGATATTCAGCTGGCGCTCGGGAGCGACATTCTGATGGCGCTCGACGAATGCCTGGGCTACCCGGCCACCCATGATGCCGCTGCAGCTTCGACGCAACGCACGATCCGATGGGCGAAGGCTGGGTATGCGCACTACTTGCGCCGTGAGAAAGGGCTCGATTGCGCCCTGTTCCCGATTGTGCAGGGGTCGATGTTCCCGGACCTGCGCAGGGCGTGCGCGGAAGCACTTCTCGAACTCGATGCTCCGGGTTATGCAATCGGCGGGCTCTCGGTGGGTGAACCGCGCGATCTAAGCCAAGAGATGGCGGCAGTAGCGGCTCCGATGCTGCCGGCTGACCGGCCACGCTATGTGATGGGCGTGGGCATGCCGGAGGAACTCGCGAAGTATGTGGCGCTGGGAATCGACATGATGGATTGCGTGCTGCCGACGCGCAACGCGCGGACCGGACACCTGTTTACCTCACTGGGAAAAGTGATGATCAAACAGGCGCAATTCATAGAGGATGAAAGCGCGCTCGATCCGGCCTGCGACTGTTACACCTGCCGGAGCTTCAGTAAGGCTTACCTGCGGCATCTGTACCAGGCGGGCGAGATTCTGTTTTCGATGCTGGCTACAATGCACAACATCCATTATTTTTTGGAAATGATGCGGCGGATGCGGGCAGCTATCTTGGACGGCCGATTTCCGGAGTTCTTGAAATCGAACGCACGGACTGCGGTCAATGCATACGACGATTAAGCTGGAAACAGGATCTTATGCCCTTCTCGTTCGTTCTTTTGCAAGCCGCTACCGCGTCGCCGAGCGGCGGCGCGTTGCCGGGCCCCATTTTGACCTTCGTGGCCATGGTGGCGATTTTTTATTTCCTGATCTTCCTGCCGATGCGGCGCCAGCAGAAGAACCAAAAGCAGATGCTGAAGACGCTCGAGAGCGGCCAAACGGTCCTTACGAGCGGTGGGATCATCGGGACGATTATGAGCGTGAACGATGATACTCTTATACTGCGAATTAAGCCCGATAATCTGAAGATTCAGGTGGCCCGCAGTGCGGTTACGAGCGTCGTCGGCGGAAATGAGCAGGTGAAGAAGTGAGGCGGGGACCCCAGGAGTTATTGGCGGGCTAGGCAAGTTCCGGCATATTGTGCACGCATGAAACGTCATTTAAAGTTCAAGTTCTTCTTTATCATCGCGGTGATTCTAGTCTGTATTTACGGGATCATCGGTTTGCCCAGAAGTAAGGAGGAGCTGATTGCCAACTGGCACAAAAACATCCATCTGGGACTCGACCTGCGGGGCGGGACCTATTTGATTGTGCAGGTGCAGCAGCAGGATGCGTTCAACGCCCAGGCAAGCACAGACGCGGACCGCTTAAAGGATGCGGCGCTCAAAGCGGGGATCCAGTTTTCCGATATTCAGGTAGACGAAGCGAAGACACTCAAGGACGCGACCAAGGCGGCCATCGTGGTGAAAGGCGTGCCCGCGACCCAGGCGGGAACGCTGCGTGGGATCGTGAACGATCAGTTCACGCAATGGCTGGTGACGCCGCAGAACGGCGGCGCCGACTACCGGCTGACCATGAAGCCGTCGGAAGCGCTGGCGCTGTGGCAGCGGGTGCTGGGGCAAGCCAAGAACACCATCGATAAAAAGATAAACGCTTTGGGGCTGAGCGAGGCCACCGTCCAACAGCGCCGAGAAGATGCCGATTCCGAGTTGCTGGTGCAATTGCCGGACGTGGACGACCCGGCGCGCGTCAAGCAGATTTTGCAGACCGCGGCGGTGCTGGAACTGTACGGGGTGAAGGGCGGGCCGTATGCCAGCCGGGAAGAGGCGCTGGCGCAGAATGGCGGTATTTTGCCTCCCGGTACGAAGCTGATCGGGGCTGCGGCTACAGATCAGACTGCGCGCGGCGGCGGAGTGTACCTGGTGGCGCGCACGCCGGTGGTGCGGGGACCGGACATTCGTGACGCGCGACCGCAGCAGGGACAGCTGCCGAATAGTTGGGAGACGGGGTTCGTGTTGAGCCAGGACGCGGCGAAGCGTTTTTCGGCGTTCACCGGCGCTAACATCGGGCAGCGTCTCGCGATTGTGCTGGACGGGAAAGTGCTGAGCGCGCCGACGATCCAGGCGCAGATCAGCGATCAAGGCGTGATTACGGGCGCTGGCACTCAGCAGGAGGCCTCCGATCTGGGGCTAAATCTGAAGGCGGGTTCGCTGCCGGCGAGCGTGAAATACCAGCAGGAAAATACGGTTGGAGCATCGCTGGGCGCCGATTCAATCCGCAATGGTTTCGCGGCTGGCATTGCCGGGGTTCTGGCTGTAATCGCCGTGATGCTCATTTACTACAAAAAGAGCGGGATTAACGCCACGCTGGCGCTGGTTCTGAATGCGGTGATTCTGATCGCCTGCCTCAGCTACTTCGATGCCGTTTTGACGCTGCCGGGACTGGCCGGGATCATTCTGACGATTGGTATGGCGGTCGACAGCAACGTTCTCATTTTCGAGCGGATTCGCGAAGAGCTGCGAGCGGGCAAGGCAGTCATTCCGGCGGTCGACACCGGATTCAACAAGGCGCTGCTCACCATCATCGACACCCACGTGACGACAGTGGTTTCGTGCGCCATTCTGTTCCTGTTTGGCTCAGGCCCCGTGAAGGGGTTCGCCGTGACACTGGTCATCGGCTTAGTGGCGAACCTGTTTACCGCGGTTTTCGTGTCCAAATTTATTTTTGATTGGGAGCTGTCCCGGCCCAAGCCGGTGACCGCCCTGAGCATTTGACGTACTAGTGGCGACCCTATGTAGTTTTTCGCGATCTCCGCTTATGCGATTGGGAACATTTGTGAATGGCCGGTGTCTATTCCTAGTGGATGCGGGCCGCGGACATTGGAGTGCGCACAATGGACAACAGACGTCCTGTGCACCGTAGAGCTAGATGGAAATTTTCAAGCGAACGAATTTCGATTTTCTCGGCAAGAAGTGGCCGTTCATCATTCTGTCCTTGGTGCTCACCGCGGCGGGCTTGGTCAGCCTGTTCGTCAAGGGTGGGCCCAGGTATGGAATAGATTTCACCGGTGGAGCGCTTATGGATGTGAATTTCATCAAGCGGCCTCCCGCGGAAGCGATTCGCTCCGCGCTTCACAAGAGGGTCTCGGGCGAGATAGAAGTGCAGGAAGTAAACAATTCGGGTGTCGCGAACTCGCAGGAAGCTCTGATCACGACGGGCGTGCGCGAGGAAACGCTGCAGAATGTACGGACCGACATTGTGGGTGCACTGAATGCGGCTTTCAACCCGAACGCGGGCGGGCGCCTCGACATCAATCTGACCGCACAGACGGAACTGGCGGACCGGCTGCGCGATCCGCTAGCCAAGGCCAACATATCGCTTTCCGACGATCAGGTGCAGGCGCTCGCGCAGCGCATCATCGATTACCGCACCGCACATTCCGGACTAATTCGCAATCTGGACGAGCTCTCCGGGGTGGCGGGAGTGACGCCGCAAATTCTGAATGTATTGAAGCAGGAATGCTTCACTGGGAATTTCGCCATTCGCAGTAATGAGGTAGTTGGTCCCAAGATCGGCGCGGATTTGCGCCAGCAGGCGATCAATGTGGTTCTGATTGCGCTGGCGGCGATGCTGGTTTACATCGCGTTCCGCTTTGAATGGATTTACGGCGTCGCGGCCGTCATCGCGGTTTTTCACGACACGATCATCACGATCGGCCTGTTTTCGATTTTCAACAAACCGATCGATCTGACGGTCATCGCGGCTTTGCTGACCCTGGTCGGCTACTCGATGAACGACACGATCGTCACATTCGACCGCATTCGCGAGAATCTCAGAATGCAGATGCGCGGCACCTTCACCTATATTGTGAACCTCAGCATCAATCAGACGCTGAGCCGGACAGTGCTTACTTCGGGTCTGACGTTTCTGACTGCGATATCGTTGTTCCTGTTCGGCGGGCAGGTACTGAATGGATTTTCGTTCGCGCTCGTGGTAGGTATCATTATCGGAACGTACTCATCGATCTTCATAGCGAGTCCTATTTTGATCTTTTGGCAGAATCTGGCAGAACAACGCAGACGAGGGGGAAGGCCACCCGCTATCGAGAGCCGGCCCAGGACTGCCGCTACCAGCGTGAAAGGCGCGAAACCTGTAAAGACGGCGAAATGAGCAGGACGTGCAAACGGTAAGGTGAATGGCGGCCCGCTCAAGAAGGCGGGCGAAAGCGAGGGGCTTATGTTCGAGCAAACATTCGTAGACGGGACACAGAAAACGAAGAAGCCGTACACGATTGTGCTGTCTCTGCTGCTGCAGATTGGAATCATCGGAGTCCTCATTCTGATTCCTCTGATTTACACCGAGACGCTGCCGAGTGCGCAATTGAAGAGCATGCTGGTGGCTCCGCCACCGCCGCCGCCACCGCCGCCGCCACCACCCCCTGCCGCGCCCAAGGTACCAGTTAAGCCGGTGGTTAAGCAATTCGTTGCGAACCGGCTGATGGCGCCCAAGGTGATTCCGAAACAGATCAACAAGATTGAAGAAGCCGCTCCGCCGCCGGATGCCGGTATTGGCGTGGTGGGTGGAACGGGTGACGCGGGCGTGGTTGGTGGTGTCATTGGCGGTGTCGTCGGTGGCGTCGGTCCCGCACCGCCTCCGCCTCCGCCCCCCAAGAAGGCTGCTCCGCTAGGGCCGCAGCGAATCGGCGGCAACGTGATGGAAGCGAACCTGATCAGAAAGGTGACGCCGATTTACCCGCCGCTCGCGAAGTCCGCGCGCGTGCAAGGGAGCGTCGAGTTCACGGCGACGATTAGTAAGAGCGGAAATATCGAAAACCTGACACTAGTGCGCGGGCATCCGCTTCTAGTAAATGCCGCGAAAGAGGCGGTCTTGCAGTGGAAGTACCGGCCGACGCTGCTTAACGGTCAACCAGTGGAAGTAATCACTGATATCATCGTTAACTTTACGTTGAGCCAATGAGGTTTTGAGAGTAAGTAAGGGCGATTCAGCAAATTCGATTCAACTTAGGAGACAAGCATGGTACTACAACTTCACATATGGGCGTTTTGGCTCTTCCAGGAGCAGGAAGGGATTCAATTCGACGTTCGCTCGGTATGGGGCAACATGGGCCTTTTGGCCAAACTGGTTGTCATATGCCTGTTCATTATGTCGGCGTGGTCGATTGGGGTGATGATCGATCGCGTGATCGCATACAATGCAGCGCGAAAGCAGTCGCGGGCCTTTGCGCCGGCGGTGGCGGGCGCGTTGCGCGAGGGCAAGCTCGACGAAGCTATCAAGATTGCCGATCGCTACAACAAGAGTCACCTGGCGAAAGTCGTGGTGGCTGGACTGCAGGAATTCAAAGCTCACCAGGTGAGCGCCGAAATTCCGGGCGAGGATATTGAAGCCTCGCGGCGCGCGCTCGAACGCGCCGAGGCGATTGTGCATGCGGAGCTGAAACGCGGTGTCAGCAGCCTGGCGACGATTGGTTCGACAGCGCCGTTCGTCGGCTTGTTCGGAACGGTGGTCGGCATCATGCACGCGTTCCAGCAGATTTCGACCTCGAAGTCGACCGGTATCGGCGCGGTGGCCGGCGGTATTTCGGAAGCCCTGATTACGACGGCGGTCGGTTTGTTTGTCGCCATTCCCGCCGTCTGGGTGTTCAACTACTTCACAAACCGAATTGAAGCATTCGATGTGGAGATGGGGAACTCCAGCTCCGAACTGATCGACTATTTCTTAAAGCGGTCTCAAAAAGTCGCGGGTGCGACGCGCTAAAACCGCTTCGCAGAAGCAGGAAAGCTTAAGTTGAATCGTGGATGGAGCGGTCTTTCGAAAGCGCACAAGGGGCCAGCAACGCCCTCTTCGCTCTGGTGGGCCGCTCTGTACTTTGTAAACCAGCCTTCTGGTTTTAGTTGTAAAGCGTTGGTTGAGAGGAACACAAAATGAGGTTATTTAAAGCTCCGCCAGTGGTTTCGGATATCAACGTCACACCGATGGTGGATGTGATGCTTGTTCTGCTCATCATTTTCATGGTCATCACGCCTATGTTGTCGAAGGGCCAAAACGTGACCCTGGTCAAGGCGCGCAATCCCATCAGCATGAAGGATGCAGACCGAGAGGATGCGATTTTGATTGCGATTACGCGTGACGGTAAGGTGTTCCTAAGTCCGGGAAATGTCCAGACGGTGCCGGATCAGTTGAGCGGAAAAGTCAAGGACCTGCAGCAAAACCGTCAGGACAAAACGGTTTATATTAAGGCCGACGCACGCGCGCGGTTTGCCAGCGTCACGGACGTGATAGACAATCTGCGCACGGCAGGAGTCGACCAGTTGGGTTTGCTGACTGAACAGATCGAAGACAAGAATAAGAAACATGCAAACCTGTAAGTCCATCCCAGGAGGTTTTTAGCACTATGTCAATGGCAGTTGGCGGTTCAAAAGGCGGAGTTCTGGTGGACATGAACGTCACGCCCCTGATCGATGTGTTGCTGGTGCTGCTGATCATTTTCATGGTCATCACGCCTCTGACGCCGCACGGATTGGACACGCTGGTGCCTCAGCCACCACCGCCCAATCAGCCCCCGCCACCTCCGAATCAAGATCCCACTGTGGTAGTCGAGATACTGAAAGACCGCAGCATGCAGATCAACGGCCAGCCTATTAAGGAGACGGATCTGCAGGCGCGTCTCGAAGACATTTTCAAGACTCGAGCGACGAAGGTAGTCTTTGTGAAGGGCGATCCGGACGTGGACTATCGGTATGTCGCCCATGCGATCGACGATGCGAAGGGCGCGGGTCTCGACAAAGTGGGCATCATGACTCCAAAGGTCGAGGCAGGGCAGTAAACAGAAAAGAAGGAGCGGAGACTATGCAAAGGTCTAAGCCGTTGTTGCTGGCCTTGTGTGCCAGCCTGATTACGCTCACCGGTTGCGCCAAGCTGCAGTCGCGCGACCAAATGAATCAGGGCGTGAAGGCGTACACGAGCAATCACTACGCCGACGCCGTGAGGCATTTCAAGGAGGCGGTGAGGCTCGACTCTGGAAATCAAAACGCGCAGTTGTATCTAGCCACTTCTTACATGATTCAGTGGGTGCCAGGAGCGGACTCACCGGATAACCAGAAGAACTACAACATGGCGAAGCAGGAGTTTCAGAAGGTGCTGGATAAGGACCCCAAGAACTCTCTAGCCTTGGCCTCCATGGCGTCCATGGCCTATCAGAACGCGAGCTCCGGCACGCAGGATCAGAAGATGGCTGCTCTCGAAGAGGCCAAGAAGTGGAACGAGCGCCGGATTGAGGTCGATCCGAAAGACGCGGAGCCGTACTACTATCTGGGCGTGATCGATTGGGCACAGGCTTTCACACCGATCCAAACCGCGCGTGGAGAAGCGCACATGAAGCCGGACGATCCAGGGCCGCTCAAAGACGTCAAGGTGAAGGACGATCTGAAGGCGAAGTATCAGAAATTTATCGATGACGGTATCGCGAACCTGAAGAAATGCCTTTCGATCGATAAAGAGAATGAGGACGCCATGTCCTACACGAATCTGTTGCTTCGCGAGAAGGCCGTATTAGAGGATTCCCCCGAGGCGGCCAAGGCGGATGTTGCGCAGGCTGAAGATTGGTCGAACAAGTCGCTCGATATGAGGCGGATCAAAGCGTCTCGTCCGGCGAAGACGACAGCCGCGAGTTAGTTTGAGCGCGCACGACGCGCTGGTTGACAGCGTTTGCGGCTATCGATTCTGACGGGCGTCATCCTCGTACTGGTCTCGCGGTCGCCTGCATCGCAGCCACATGTAAGGCCCGTCGAACGGGCATTTTCAGTTACCGAAAATAGCGGGTTCTGTGATGGCAACAGCAATGCGGTCGGGAAGCCATCACCTGACCTGAAAAGCTGGGGATCGTTTTGCAAGAACGGTGCTGCTGATACAGGAGCGGCAACAAGCTCGCTATTCCCGGCGCGCGAACGGCTGCGGCTTTACCTTGCTGGACATCCCTCGGAATCTGGGATCAATCTACAGCTGAAGAATGTGAGTGACGGCTCCGTGTGTGTGCTACGCCCGTCTTATGATCCCGGCGAAAGATGGCTCCCGTCCGAGTTTGTTTTGCCGGCATCGTGGCGCGGCAAACCAGTTCAAATCATCGCGGACGATCATTCGCGTGCGCCCAACGGCTGGATCGCATTCAGCGAACCGATAAAACCGCTTGGCGAGATCTGGGGCGCAAACGAAGCAGCCGGTCTTCTTTGGAGGACGGCTTTGGGCGCCGCGCTGATCTTTTTGCCCTGCTTTGGGATCTGTGGCTTTGCGATTCAAAAAAGAGTTCGCGATTTTACACTGATCGGAGCTATCGCGCTCTGCGCGACGGCGGCTAGCGGGTATGCGTTCTTTTGGATATGGTTCTTCTGGCCTTTGGCAGGTCGGGTCTCGAGTTTATGCGCCCCGATGGCTTTTCTAATTTGGCTACTTTGGTTGCTACGGCGGATGGACTCAGATGGGCGCAAACTACTGCGCGCGTTGTTCTATTCGGTCACTCTCCTAACCGCCGCTGCCCTGCTGGTGCTTTCTGTGGGTTTCCTTTTCGGTGGCGTCGCGGCGCCAATGCAGCTGGCAGCACACCGCTTCAGCGATCCTCTACCCGGTGACAATTGGCTTCCCTATCTCTTTGCGGAAGGAATCGCTCACGGGCGGATACCACGGCCGCTTTCCGATATCTGGTTGTCGAGCGACCGGCCCCCGCTTCAGACCGGGATGTTTCTTTCCGCTTTCGGCTACATGCAGGGGCAAGAGAGCTACACAGTCATCAGTGTTATGTTGCAGAGTCTTTGGATTCCTGCTCTCGAGATCTTTCTCGATTGTTTCGGCACGGCCAGGCGGGTGATCCGTTTGGTTGTTGTAGTCTGCTTCTTTTCAGGGTTCACATTTTTGAACAGCTTTTACGTCTGGCCGAAGCTGCTCGCGGCGAGTTTCATCGTTCCAGCACTCGGATTCCTGCTAAGCCAAAAAGGTAGATCCCAGCTCCACAACAATCCATCCGTTGCGAGCCTGGTTGGGGCGTTGCTTGCGTTCGGACTGTTGGCACACGGGGGGAGTGCGTTCGCCATCGCGGGAATCGCGGCGACACTGCTGGTGTTGAGAAAGTCACTTAAAACGGCGAGCTTTCTTAGGATGGGGCTGTGCGCGCTGAGTTTATACGCTCCTTGGATTTTATATCAGAAGTTTTATGATCCACCGGGGGACCAATTGCTGAAGCTGCATCTTGCTGGCGTTACTGCTGTTGATCGTCGCCCTCTCATTCAAGATGTCATAGCTGCGTACCGTAAACTCGATTGGCAACAGGTCTTGTTGAACAAATACACGAATATCCGCACTGTTTTGGGGCTGGGGTATTGGCGCGAGTACTGGCGTGACCTGCTGTTATTGGTGCGTGATGCGCATGACACCGCGACAAACAGCCCGGCATCGATTTACGGAGCAGCGTTGCAGCTGCGAACCTTGTTGTTTTTTTTCTTTGTTCCGAATCTCGGATTTCTTGCAGTCGGGATTCCTGCGCTCTTGGTTGGAGTCAGCAAACGGCGGGACTTCGTCGAGTGGCGATCTGCGAGCTCGATTTGGGTTTATATTGCTTTGACGGTTTTAATCTGGTGCCTGCTTATGTTCAGCCCGGTCAGTACCGTGCTTCATCAAGGCACTTACGTCATCGTGCTTCTGGGCTACGCGGGTTCGATTTTGGCGTTGTGGGCCGTGTCGCCATGGATCGCGGGGTTGTTCGGTGCGCTACAGGTGTCTTTGAATGTGGTGTTGTACGTTTTCACGACGCGTCTTGCCGCCGCCGGTGAAGTTTTGCCAGAAGGATCGCTTAGATATTGCACATTGATGCTGTGCGCGATTTCTTGTGCCGCGATGCTGTTCACGTTGTACAGGGCTGAGAACGGAGTTGGGGATCGCGTGGCGGCGTTGCCGATCGAATAGCTGGACCTTCAGCGCAGGTTTCCGGCTGGATACGCTCGATCAGATCGCGGATCGCGGCGACCAGCTAGTTGACGTTATGCTTCTGCTGGACCATGCCGGCGCGCAGCGTTTGGAGATTACGTTCCATAAGCTCCTGGTTGGCCCAAACGCGGTCGTGGTCGGCCGAGTTGCGTTCCACGGATTGTTCCAGGCGGCGCATCCGCTCACGCCAGTCGCAATCGCCGTTCCCGTCAGGCATTGACGTTCCTTTCGCGCCGACCGGGTAAGGAATGCATCCCTTCCCTCAACCTTAGCGTGGAATTTAGGTAAGAGAGTAGGCCCGAAACAGTGCGTCGCGCTGCTTCGGAATAAATCCGCCATCGCGAATCAGGCAGCGCAGCTGTTCTTCGGTTGGGCTGTTCTGGGAACCGCCGGGGCCGCTGATGTCGTCAGCGCCAAAACGCAGCGCGATCTGACACACTTTGAGACCGAGCGCCCACGAGGTCTGCACATGCGGGACGTTCTCCAGATAAATACGCGAGATCGCAAGCATCTTGAGATATTCCGCCGCCGTGCCGTCAAAGGATGGTGCGATTGCCGCGAGCGCGCCGTCGCGTTCCTGAGTCTCGTGAATCGTTTGTAGGCGACGGACGTGCTGCTCCGGTTCATCGCGAGAGTTAAACGTGATTGAGGCAATGCTTATAGGCGGCGCGGCTGAATCGGTGTCAAGGAAGTAGGTGACGATGCGCTCGGGATGCAGCCTCTTGCGAACGGCATCGGCTTTTATCCCGATTCCGACCAGGTCATCACTCTCGAACAGATTGATGGTCTCTTGAGCCGTGATCATAGGCGGGCGGCGAAAGCCGGCCGGGCGAGGTTCGCCAGTTGCAAGAAACTGTCGAGACCTTGCTGCTCTGCTGCGCCGAGCTCGTAGCGGATGTGATCGCGCAGGTAGACTTCAGCAAGTTCACGCGGAATTCCGCGCTTTTCGCATTCTTGTGCGGCGATCTCGGAAACTCGAGTCTTGCCGAATTTGTAAGATCCGCGCGTCACGCTGGAGATGCGGTCCAGCGGAATTCCGGGCTTCCCGGCCCAAGCGGCAAAGACGAAGGGAAGACCGGTTAGGGTGAGCCACTCCGCTCCGAGGTCGAGGTAGTCGAAAGGCAGTTTCTGAGGATTGAGGCGAAGCGCGGCGTCGCCAATGATTAATGCCGCATCGCCGGCCGATAACATCTGCTCGAGGTGCGCCTGGCGCGGCGTGATCTCGGGCTCGACTCCGAAGCGTTCGCGCAGAATGACGCGAGCAAGCTGGACGGAAGTCCTGGAGCTCGAATCCGCAGCAAGCGATCGCACGCTTGCCCACGGCACACGCGAGAACAGCAGGATACTTCGCACTGCCCCGAAGCAGGCGATGGCCACACCGGGAACGGTTTCGAGTGCCTGACGGGCGATTTCGGCGACGGGCACGAGGCCGACCTGAATTTCGCCTCGCTCGACCTGTTCGGCACAGACGGAGGGGATCGAAAAGGACAGGTCTACTTGCTCGCGTTCCGGCCCATGGAGCATGCCCCACACCAGCGGAACGGGATTGAGATAGCTAACCGCCCCGATGCGGAGCTTCGGAAATTTGTCGTCCAACTCTCAGTTTCTCAAACGCCGCGCTTGTCGCCCCAGAGGTCGATGTGCAAACGCGGACTATAGCGATAGCCTTCGGCTTTGCAAACGTCGGCGAGCCACAATCCCTTCTCGCGAAGCGCATCCCGATCGATTCCTTGAGGCATCAAGAGGACTGTCGAAGCGGGCGTGCCGAGATCGTGGCGAATGGCCGCGATCTCTTCGAGATCCTGCTTCGCAGAGACGACGAATTTGAGTTGATATGGGTACTGATCGATGAGGCGTTTGAGCACCTCCGGCTGATAACGCAAGCGATCGTGTTGCGCAGCCCATCTGCCGCCCTCGCGCTCTTGCGGTGTCGAGTTCGACAACTTCGGACTGATGCTCATCAAGTCGCACTCGACGGGAGCATACACTGTGCCGGCAGTTTCGATGGTGATGTGGAGTTCGGTTTGACGCAGGCGGCGAGTAAGCTCGACCATTTCGGGCGCGATCATCGGCTCGCCGCCAGTGAGGACGACGTGTGATGCCCGGAAGATCGCGACCTTATCGGCAATCTCGGCGATCGAAAAATCCTGTCCTTCGGGTTGCCATGACGTGTACGGCGTATCGCACCAGGTGCATCGCAAGTTGCAGCCAGATGTTCGGACGAAGACGGACGGCGTGCCGATCAGGATGCCTTCGCCCTGCAATGAGTAAAAGATCTCGGCGATTTTCACGGGGAGATCAGCATATCGCGAAAGAGCGGATCCTGTATGCCCGCTTCTTCAAAACCCTTGCGCCGCAGTACGCAGGAGTCACAACTACCGCAAGACGCGCCGTCGGGCTGCGGATCGTAACAGCTATGCGTCAAGGTGAGATCGACGCCGAGCCGGACAGCCTCGCGCACGATATCGGCCTTGCTCATGTCGATCAAAGGGGTGCGGATCACAATTCTCAGCCTGCCTTCGACGCCGGCTTTGGTGGCGAGATTAGCGATGTTCTCGAAGGCACGAATGAATTCGGGCCGGCAGTCGGGATAGCCGGAATAATCGATGGCATTCACGCCGATAAAGATGTCCGATGCGCCTATGACCTCGGCATAAGCGAGTGCAAGCGACAGAAAAATGGTGTTACGTGCAGGGACGTAAGTTGCCGGAATGCCGTTCATCATCTGGTCACCGCTGCGATTCTTCGGCACTTCGATGTCGCTGGTCAGCGCAGATCCACCGAAAACACGCAGATCGAGGTGGATGATTCGGTGCTCTTTCGCTCCCAGGTGTTGAGCGACTCGGTGTGCGGCGTCGAGCTCGATGTGATGGCGCTGGCCGTAATCCAAGGAGAGGCAATAGCATTCAAATCCCTGCTGCCGGGCGATGGCGAGGCACGTGGTGGAATCGAGACCACCGCTGAGGAGGCATACGGCGCGCTGGGTTGTGCCTGGCATGCTCTCAATTCTGATCGCGACTGGCTTGATCGTGCGTGGCCGAGACGGAAGCGTCGATCTCGCCGCGATGGAGACGGATTTTGAGCTGTTCGCCAACTGCGACGTCGGCCGAAGATCGCAGGATGTGCTTGCGCGCGTTTTCGACGATCGCGTAGCCGCGCCCCAATACAGCCAGAGGACTGAGCTGCGTCAGGTGAGCGTGGAGCGATTCATGCCTGCCGCGCCCGTTCCAGAGTCTGCTTCGAACATTTTTTGCGAGCTGTTCGCGTAACAGCTCTTCACGGTGCCGAGTGCGCGCGAATCGCAAGCGTAGATTGGTCGAGTCCAGGCGGCTAAGCAATTCCGCCAAGTGCTTGGAGCGAGCCTGCAGCAAGCGCTGACGGCGACGCCGCAACTCCGCTTCGAGCTCGTCTATGCGCTGTGCACGCCGTGCGAGCGTACGATGCAGCAACGTTAACGCGCGATCGATTCCGCGCTGATGCAGATTGCGCGAGCTGATCAGCATGCGGTAACGGATGGCTTGCGCGGCTTTGGCGCGGCAGGCGCCGATTTGCTCCAGCAGGCTCTGGCGCGTGCAAATCACCAGCTCGGCGGCGGCGGAAGGCGTAGGAGCGCGCAAGTCGGCAACGAAATCGGCGATGGTGAAGTCGGTCTCGTGCCCGATGGCGGAGATCACGGGTGTACGGCAGGCGGCGATGGATCTCGCGACCGGCTCTTCATTGAAGGTCCACAGATCTTCAAGCGATCCGCCGCCGCGCGCGAGCAGGACCACCTCCGCCCAGCCGCTTTCACTGAAGTAGCGCAAGGCGTGGCAGATCTGTTCGACTGAGCCCTCACCTTGCACCTGGGCCGGGAACAAGCGAATGTGCAGGCCACGGAAGCGGCGCTCGAGGATTTGCAACATGTCGCGAATGACGGCGCCCGAGGGCGAAGTGACGAGTCCAATGCGGCGCGGCAGTTTCGGGAGCGGGCGCTTCCGCGCGGCCTCAAACAATCCTTCGGCAGCCAGCTTCTTTTTCAGCTGTTCGAAGTCCAATTGCAGCGCGCCCGCACCTTGCGGCTGAAGCAAGTCGACGATGAGCTGATATTCGCCGCGCGCCTCATAGACCTCGAGATTGCCCCGCGCGAGGACCGCGAGCCCATCTTGCGGCTTGAACTTCGCGAAGCGGGCGGCGCCTTTGAAGAGCGCGCATTTGATCTGGCTGTGCTGGTCTTTGAGCGAAAAATAATAGTGTCCACTCGCAGCCGCGCGGCAGCCGGAGATCTCGCCCGCCACCCAGATGCCGTGCAGCTCTGCCTCGAAGAGTGCCTGAACTGCGGCGTTCAACTCGCTGACGCGGAAGACGCGGCGCTCGGAGCCAAGCGACAGCTTCATTTGATCGGGCGACGCGGTGGTTCTCGGCAGCATGGCTTATTTACCAGTTTCGACTATGACTGCTTTGCCGCCGCAAACGGGTGCGCTATTCTAACCACTTATTAGGTTTCTCGGCGCCGCCGTAAGCCACACCCCCCTACATCTTTGACCAGCGCGATGGAAGGACGCGAAGAATGACTCCACAAGAAGTTTTGGAATTAACCAAGAAGAACGACGTGCGGCAGATGGACCTGCGGTTTACGGATCTTCCGGGCCTCAGCCAGCACATTTCCTATCCGATCAGCATGCTGGAACAGGAATCGTTCGAAGACGGGTTCGGCATTGACGGTTCCAGTATTCGTGGCTGGGCGGCTATCAACGAAAGCGATATGCTGCTGATTCCGGATCCATCGACGGCGTTCATGGATCCGTTCGCTGAGACACGGACGCTGGTGATGCTCGGGGACATTCTGGACCCGATCACACGGCAGCATTATGACCGCGATCCGCGCTGGATCGCGAAGAAGGCTGAGCTTCACCTGAAAAACAGCGGCGTGGCGGATGTGGCGTACTTCGGAGCGGAAGCGGAGTTTTTCATCTTCGACAACATCCGCTTCGATCAGAACCAACACAGCGGGTTTTATTTCATCGATGCCGAAGAAGGGCGCTGGAACTCGAGCCGCGAGCACAATAACCTTGGCTACCGTCCGCGCTACAAAGAAGGATATTTTCCGGTGCCGCCGACCGATCATTATCAGGATCTGCGGAGCGAGATGGTGGCCACCATGATCGAGTGCGGCCTGACCATCGAATGCCATCATCACGAAGTTGCGACAGGCGGGCAGTGCGAAATCGACCAGCGATTTGACACGCTCGTGAAGTCCGCCGACAACATGATGCTGTACAAGTACATCGTGCGCAACGTGGCATATCAGTACGGGAAGACGGTTACGTTTATGCCGAAGCCGCTGTTTGGCGATAACGGCAGTGGGATGCATACGCACCAAAGCTTATGGAACGGCGGAAAACCGCTTTTTGCGGGCGATAATTACGCGGGTCTCAGCCAAATGGCGTTGTGGTACATCGGCGGCCTGTTGCGCCATGCGCGCGCTCTGTCGGCCATCATTGCGCCCACAACCAACAGCTACAAGCGGCTGGTTCCCGGTTACGAAGCGCCGGTGAACCTGGCTTATTCGAGACGCAATCGCTCGGCCGCGGTGCGGATACCGATGTACTCGAACAGCCCGAAAACCAAGCGGATTGAGTTCCGGCCACCCGATGCGGCTTCGAATCCCTACCTCGCTTTTGCGGCCATGATGATGGCCGGGCTCGACGGCATTGTGAATAAGATCGATCCGGGCGAGCCGCTCGATAAGGACATATACGATCTCTCTCCCGAAGAGATGAAAAAGGTTCCCTCGATGCCCGCTTCGCTCGACGAGGCCCTGACTTGCCTCGAAGAGGACCACGCGTTTTTGACCAAGGGCGATGTGTTTTCCGAAGAACTGATTGAGACCTTCGTCTCTTACAAGAAGAAAGCGGAGGCGGAAGCCGTTCGCCTGCGCCCGCATCCCTACGAGTTCGCGCTGTATTACGACATCTAGGGTCGAGCGTTAGGGTGTGGGGCGGTAACTTCCCAGCACCTTCAGCGAATTTGCGATTTCGCTCAGATTGGCCAGCGCGCGTTTGAGCGGCGGGTCTTGTTCAGAGCCGGTGATATCGAGGTAGAACAGGTATTCCCAGGGGCGCGCCCGCAAGGGACGGGACTCGATTTTGGTGAGATTCAAATCCCGCAGAGCGAAGCAGGCCATGGCGCGGAACAGCGCGCCGGGCGTATTGGGCGTCGAGAACGCGATAGACGTCTTCCATTCGCCTGTGGCGCTTTTGAGCGCTGCCTTTCGTTTGGATAACACGAAGAAGCGCGTGAAGTTCCGCCGATTATCTTCTATGTTGCGTTTCAGCAGGATGCCGCCGTACATGTCGGCCGCCGTTTCGGACGCAATCGCCGCTGCCTCAGGAGGGCGCTGCTCTTTCAGCATTTTGACGCTACCTGCGGTGTCATAGAAGGGCACCGGTTCAATTTCTTTGTGTTTCTCGAAGAAGGCTCGGCATTGGTTGAGCGCGACGGGATGCGAAAAGGCCCGGCGGACCTGCCGGAAACGGGTCCCAGGCAGAGCGATCAACTGGTGCGAAATGCGGATGCTGGTTTCTCCGCAAATGGGCAGATTGTACTCGAGGAGATGATCATAGTTCTCGTGGACGCTTCCATGCAGAGTGTTCTCGATGGGAATGACAGCATGAGTGACCCTGCCGGATGCAAGCGCGACGAACACATCCGTGAACGACTGACATGGCAGCATTCGGCAGTGGGGACCGAGCAATTTACAGGCTACGGCAAAGCTAAACGAACCACGTTCTCCCTGAAAAGCAACAGAATACTCTGACGTTTTGCGCACAGTGTTCGTGGACAAGTTAACACAGAACGCGCCGTTGGCCACGTAATTGTGAGTAACACCTGTAACCCCGGCCGAGTCGAACCAGCACCCGGGCGGGATCTTCGATGGAGTAGCGGCGCCTCGCCGTGTAAGAGGAAAGGTTTGTTTCGTTCGCAGAACAGAGTGTGCGATGGTGTGGCTGCGTAGTAAATACGCTATATAAGCACGAAATATCGGTACATTTATCGCTAGGGATTCGCCGGGTTTATGAACGAAATACAGCGGGTTTTGGTCGACGTTTAGGCGTCTTTCGTGTATAAAAGTAGAGGCCAAGGAAACAGCCTTCCGTACCCCCCGTACTAGCTTCGAAATTTGGTGCGAGGCGGTTCTCCTTCCGTACCATCTACATACCCGCTCCTTCGGTCCTGGTACGGCGCGCAGGTTATCGCCGCGAGAGGCTGCAACACACACTTCAGTCTTCTCCTCGAAACAGTGTGAACTTCACAGAAATGTTCCGAAAATAGAACAAATCGCGCTCGTGTGTTAGCGTGGGTGAAGGAGCTGCCGGTAAGCGCAACGCGGCCGGCGGTGTGCGGCGCAAAATGGAAGAAGCAGGGCAGAAGCTACGACACGCCCGGGAGCGGCTGCGCCTGCGATATCGGGATGTTGAAGAGGCCAGCAAGCGCATCGCGAACGAGCGCGGAAACCACGAATTTCTCATAGGCTTAAGCCGCCTCGCGGACATTGAAAACAAGGGTACGGTTCCATCGGTTTACCGGATGTACTCGCTGTGTGCCATTTACGGGCTGGATTTCAGTGCGGTGCTCGGATGGTATGGCATTGAGCTTCAACAGCTTCCGAGCGATTCGGCGCGCTTCGCCCTGGAGCAAACGCACCCTGTCGACTACAAATCCCCAGATCTCGCTGAAGTGGATTTTCCGGCCGAACTTGATGCGGAGTTCGATCTGCGACGGACGTCCTACTTGGCCCGGCATATACGGCGCTGGGGTAAACTGCCACTCGCTCTGCTGAGCACCATCGGATTGCGCCGGCAGCGTTTTGCCTTCATCGGTACCGAAGACTGGTCCATGTACCCGATTCTTTTCCCCGGTGCCTTCGTTCAGATCGACGAAACGCGGCGGCGGATTTCGACTGAAGGATGGATTCACGAGCAGGAGCGGCCGATTTATCTTGTCGAACATCGCGATGGGTTCACCTGCGGGTGGTGCACCGATCAGGCCGGACTCTTAGTTATCCAGCCACACTCCGCCTCGCACACAGCCCCGCGGATTTTTCGTTATCCGGGTGATGCCGAGGTGATCGGGCAGGTTGTAGCAGTCGCTATGCGTCTCGATCTGGGGAAGCGACGCCATACACATTCTTGAGGAGGCCGAGAATGGCCTCGAAGTCAGAGACGTGCTTGCGGCGTTCGGGTCCCTGAATAGAGGCCGGAACCAGATTTTTATAAGGCGTCAGCCGCAGCCAAGCGTCCACCAGTTCGGTTCTATCCACTTGGTCAATGCCCGCGATATAAACCTCAATATCGGCCATTTTTCGCTCTAGCGGATAGCTGACCCATTCCTGAAAGATGTCTTCATGAATGCGCTTCAGGGTGCGGTTTGCTTCGGCGCGAACGGAGGCGTCAGAACCGTAGTGCTCGTACAGCCCGGTATTGGAATTTCTTAAGCCGGCTAAATACACCAAGCGACCATATGACGTGGTGATGTGGGACAAATCACGTGCCCAGACCTCACCGGATCGCTCCCGTTCTGCTACGGATGTCGCTCGCCGCATGTACTTTCCCTTTCATCTTACACGTATTTACGGCAGGCACAAGGGGAGCCAGTACTGGTAGGACTAGCGTTCCGTTCGCGGAAAACATTTTACTTAACACTCTTAATGCAAGGGCACTAGGGTATCTTACAGGCGAGCGTATTTCAATAAACGCATGAACATACCTCGAAAATCGGCCTTATGAAACACCTATTAACAACCTCCTTGCTAGCTTTGACTCTGAGTGGAACTGCCGCCTTCGCCCAGATTGCCCATGCACCACTGCCCAACCCGCTTTCGCCGTATCCGCCAGCCGGAACGCTGGTCAGTCACGCGCCACTGCCGAATCCGCTTTCGCCCTATCCACCCGCGGGAACGCTAGTCAGTCACGCGCCGCTGCCGAACCCGCTTTCGCCCTACCCGCCGGCCGGAACACTTTATTAGGGCGCGGACATCGAAGGGTGTGTCCCTTCCAGGCGACGTCTGTCGATAGACGATTGCCCCTTGTCCTGTCGTTCCATTTGCAATACCATCCAATTAAAGCTGATAACAGCAAATGAATTGGACCAGCGTTGCAGAGGTGACGAGCGACATTTTGAGCGTTGTTGTCATTATTCGCCTGCTAAGTCTGCGCCTGCACCACGTTTACCGAATTCTTTGTGCTTTTCTTGCATTTGATCTGGTGTTTTCGGTTGTCGGCCATGTAGAAGGATTACTGCACAACCCGAAGCTGGATTACCGGATCACCTGGATTAGTTTGAGTGTCGTCGGCTGGGTGCTTTCATTATGTATGGTTTACGGCCTCCTGCAGGCGATCCTGGCATCCCTGCCTGGCATTCTCCGTCTTTCGAGGAAACTCCTAAATATCACGTTTGTTTCGGTCGTGATAGTCAGTCTGCTCACGAGTAGAGTGGATGCCGAGTTTTCTGGGCCTACCGGGTTTCTGTCCGGGGTTGTGGACCCGGTGGGGCGGGCGGTGAGAATCGCGTTCGACCTGGAACGTATCATCTCAACGGTCGCTTTGCTGGTTCTGCTATTCATTCTGGGATTCGTTTTGTGGTTTCCGGTGCGAATGCCCCGAAATCTAGTCATTCTCAGTATTGGCCTGGTAGTTTATTTTGGCGCCAACACGGCGCTGATGCTGACAAGAGGACTTTGGTCGGTGGAGACCTTGTCAGTTGTCAGCAACGTAATAGCGTTCATTCTGAGTGCCTGCTATGCTTGCTGGGCGATTGGGATCACGCGCGAGGGAGAAACCACTCCCGTGCGCATCGGACACATCTGGGATTCCGGCCAACAAGCGCGGCTGGTGGGGCAGTTGGAGGCCATGAACGCAGCGCTACTGCGGAGCGCGCGCCGGTCGGCGCCTTAAGCGTGCAATGGCCTGTTTTTGACCGATGAGGGACGATAGAGGTAGGGTGGCGTTTCAACCGTACTGGCCATCAGAAGGCGAAAGGAAGTAAGGTTAATCAAGGATTTGTCTGGGATTACGAGAAAAAAAACGATTTGACCAGAGAAAACGCGCATAGGGGCTTGAAATCGGTCATGTTATTACGTTACTTTATACTCACGGTGATGTCTTCCACGGCTTTGATCCTGGTCCCCATGGTTTCTTGCGGACTAAGCCTACTTCTGGTTGCTCCAATTCTGTTCAAACTTTACCGTCGGTGTGAAATCGAAGAGATCACCCCGGAATGGCTTGAAAGTTTTTGTCCCACGTCGTATTACCCGATGCAAGGTTTGCTGGCGGAGGAGGATTTCCGGTTCCTTTCGCAACAGCCCGGGTTTGATTTTTCGCTGTATAGAAAGCTGCGACGCGAACGCCTGCACATCTTCCATCAGTATCTGAACCGCATTATCCGCGACTTCAACCGTCTGCATGCGGTCGCGCGCGCGCTTCTGGCCCAGGGCCGTGAAGACCGCTCCGAAATGGTGGGGCAACTCATGTTGCTGAAACTACGGTTCTCGATGGCGGCCGTCCAGGCCGAATTCAGCTATGTGCTGTGCTGCGTAGGCTTCCGCTCGCTAGCTGCCCGCGCCATGATTGTGCACCTCGAGCAAATGAGCACTCACTTAACGGCCATTACGGCCGCGAGCGCTGCCTAACTTCGATCGCTCGCCGCTTCTCTTCACTGCCGATTGGCGCGTTCCACGAAGCGCTTCAGTTCTAGCTTGGCCTCAAGATAGCCTTCGAGTTCCCGCTCCGCCTGCTTGAACTCCTTGGTATGCACGCAGCGCCGGGATCCCCGATGTTCCGTGGGGTATCGCACATGAAGCATTTCGTGGAACACGACGAATCTGACGATTAATTCGGACGCATTTTCCGAATCGAGAAGGCTGCTCAATACAATTACGTTGTGCGAGGGATCATAATGCCCCAGAGTCGTGCGGGAAGGTCTCAGACTCCAGCCTAGCTGCGGCCGTGCCATTAAGCCGTGGAAGTAGCGCAGGTTCAGGTCTTCGAAAAACTTCAAGAGATCGTGTACGCGACCACCGGGATCACGAAAGGCTTTGCGCCCACGCTCCTGCTTTACCAGGTGCAGCGTGCGGCGAACGTCCGCCCGGTTCAGATAGCGGCGGTAGCGAGCCAGGACACCCTCATCCGGCACTTTGCGGAAGAGTTTAGCGATTAATATGGTAGCCAAGGCCTCTTGGATGGGGGCGGGGGCGCCTTCGAGCAGGTCGCTGATATCGACCCGAATATGCCCGCCTTCGAGCCGGATACGGCTGTTGGCATTCGCATACTTGCGGAAGTGAACCGTGATGTGCGGCACAGGCGTGCGCGGCCGCAAATCGCGAAAAACGCGCGCGTAGATCTGCTCTACAGTCTCAAAAAAGAGAGCAGTCTCGACTTGCATTTTCCCCAACTGTAACATGGTGATTCGGGTTGTCTCCGGGGTCGTGTGCGCGCTTCTCGTACGGAGAAATTGAATTCGAGGTATTCTTGCCGACCGCAAAAATAACCGCTTTAGGCTGCTTTGTGCCACCGCAGGTCCTGACCAACGAAGATTTGTCTCGTATGGTTGAGACGAACAACACCTGGATCGTTGAGCGCACCGGCATTCGGGAGCGGCACATCGCTGGCAAGGAGATGGCGACCTCGGACATGGCAGTCGCAGCCGCGCGCGAGGCGCTAGCGGCGAGAGGCATTGAAGCGCGCGAGCTGGATGCGATCATCCTCTGTACCGTCACGCCCGACATGTTGTTCCCGTCAACGGCCTGCCTCGTACAGGATCAACTGGGAGCGGCGGGCGCGTGGGGCTTTGATCTGGTCGCCGCGTGCTCGGGCTTTCTGTACGGATTGACGGTTGCCGCGCATTTGGTATCCGGAGGTACGCATCGCAAAGTGCTGGTCATTGGCGCCGATACGATGTCACGCATCATCGACTACACGGATCGCTCCACGTGTGTGCTATTCGGCGATGGCGCGGGCGCTTTTCTGATCGAGCCTTCGGACGATCCAAAGGAGGGGTTCATCGGGCACCTCAATGAAATCGATGGATCGGGAGCGCGCTTTCTCATGATGCCGGCGGGGGGAAGCCGCCTGCCCGCTAGCGCAGAAACGGTCGCGCAGCGGCTGCATTACGTCAAACAGGAGGGTGGGCAGGTATTCAAATTCGCTGTTCGCAAGATGTATGAACTCTGCGAAAAGCTGCTCGAGCGGCACGACTTTTCGCCATCCGACGTGAATCTTCTCATTCCTCACCAGGCCAATAAGCGGATCATTACGGCGACCGCCGAGCGCCTGGGATTGCCGGACGAGAAAGTGCTGCTTAATCTCGACAAATACGGGAACACCACCGCCGGTACGATTCCGCTCGCGACAAATGACGCTATCGCGCAAGGGCGGTTAAAGAAAGGCGATCTGGTGTTGTTTGCCGCAGTTGGGGCGGGATACACCGCAGGAGCTATTTTGTGGCGTTGGTCGTACTAGCGTCGCCGATCAGGGGAAGCGGTCTTCGCTTTGGCCTTTTGCCGCTGGTACTCGCGTAAGACCAGCACTACGTAGCGCTGCGTCTCAGGGTAGGGCGGCACTCCGCCGAACTTTGCAACGGCTCCCGGCCCAGCGTTGTAGGCGGCAAGCGCGAGAGCTGAGTTCGCGTGGTAGCGAATCAAGAGATCCCGTAGATACTCCGCTCCGCCGCGCGCATTGTCAGTGGCCTGATCTGCACGAATACCCAGCTCAGCCGCCGTCGCGGGCATGAGCTGCATGAGACCGATGGCGCCTTTTTGCGAAACGGCTTCTTGGCGCAATCCGGATTCCACCTTCGCCACGCTTCGAACGAAATCCTCGTCGAGACCCTGATTCTGAGCCGCCTGGTTGAGGATCTCTTCCGGCTTCCGGAATTCAGGAGCGGGCGCAAGAGCCGCGCGCGCCGACCCGTTATCGGGAATCGTCTCAATCCGATCTACTTCGCTGGCCGAAAACTCGAGCGTTCCTGTCCCGACCTGGACCACCAGGGTCTGATCCTGTTGGGTATGCGAATCGGCCTCGAGCGAAAAGCCGCTTTTCAGGTAAACGGCCTCTCTGGCAGAACAGGTACCGGCGAGCGCTGTCACGAGAACCACTGCTAACAAAACCGGAGCTATGTACCAGCAACGGGGCATCGGCATCAGCAGGCCGCAGCCAGGCGCTGGGGGGCGGGTTCCACGCTTGTCGATTCCAAAAGGATCAGTTCGTGTTCCAGCAATGTCGATGATTCCAGCGCAATGCCCGCAGCTTCAGCGATGCGGCTGTTCTTTCCATATCGGTCGCTAAACACGTCGGCGAAGCCTTGCAATTGAGTTAGCAGGCTGGAAAGGCATCGCAGCATAGCAGCGCGTTCCTCCAGGCTTAGCGGATACTGCACGTACGCTCCTTACACGCCCACTGTGGCCGGCAAATTACTTCAAGCTTTTTCTGGCTTACCCCATATTCTGACACAGATTGCCTGATTTTTCACCCGAAAAAGCGCGTGCTGCAAACGTTCCTTTTTCCCCAAAAAAGCACCTTATTCCTGAACGTTACCATTGAGCAAGACATGGGAAAAGCTAAGAATTTAAGCTGTAGCCGGTGCGCGAAGACGTTTGCGCCCGGCCGCCTGATGAACTTGTGCGAATGCGGTGCGCCTCTGCTGGTCGAGTACGATCTGGCGGCCATTCGGTCGGCATGGCGAAAGGAGGATCTAGGCAGCGCGGTAAACAGCATGTGGCGGTATGCTGCGGTGCTTTCCGCCGACGCCGAGGAGGCCGTCACCCTGCAGGAGGGATGGACGCCGCTGATTCGGGCGAGGGCGCTCGAGCCCGAGATTGGCGCACGGAACCTGTGGATTAAAGACGAAGGCCGGAATCCGACCGATTCGTTCAAGGCGCGGGGCCTCGCCTGCGCGGTGACGATGGCCAACAAACTGGGGGCGCGGAAGCTGGCGATCCCGTCGGCCGGAAATGCGGCGGGAGCCTTGGCCGCGTACGCGGCAGCCGCGGGTCTCGAGGCATATATCTTCATGCCGCGGGATGTCCCTCAGGCCAACTTCATCGAGTGCAAATCGTACGGCGCCAACGTGACGCTCGTCGAGGGGCTCATCAGCGACTGCGGCCGCATGGTGGCGGAGCGGAAGGAAAAGGAGGGATGGTTCGAGGTCAGCACCCTAAAAGAGCCGTACCGGATTGAGGGGAAGAAAACCATGGGCTACGAAGTAGCCGAGCAATTCGACTGGAAGGTGCCCGACGCCATTCTGTACCCGTGCGGCGGCGGCGTCGGATTGATCGGCATGTGGAAGGCCTTTGCGGAGCTCGAAGAGCTTGGGTGGATCGACAGCAAGCGTCCGAAAATGATAGCCGTTCAGGCGGAAGGCTGCGCGCCCATTACGCGCGCCTTTGAGCAACACGCGGAATCGAGCGATTTCTGGAAAGACGCCCACACGGTTGCGAGCGGCCTGCGGGTTCCGAAGGCTTTGGGCGACTTTCTGGTTTTGAGGGCGGTTCGCGAGAGCGGCGGAACGGCGATTTCGATATCGGACGAGGAAATGATCGATGCCGGCCTTCTGATGTCCCGTTGCCAGGGGATCTTTCCGGCGCCCGAAGGAGGGGCTTGCGTGGCCGCCGCGAAACGGCTGCTCGCAACCGGCTTCCTGAAACCCGAGGAGGAGATTGTGATCTACAACACGGGTTCCGGGCTGAAGTATTTGGAAGCTTATTCGACACGCTTTCCGCGCCGGGGCGGCAGCGAACAGGACAAACTCGGAGGCCTAATTACGCCGCGCTGAAAAGGCCTCCGGTACAATTCCGGGCCGATTTGAGTTTTGCTTCAACATGGAAAGCATTTGTGGGACGATATAGAGGTCGGTTTGGAGCTGCGGTTTTTCCCCTTGAGTGATTTCTCGTTAATTCGCCCAACGCCAGGTAACCTGTTTTCCGAACAACAGTCAGGAGAGGATAAGTGACCAAGCTTTTCGTAGGGAATCTGCCCTACAAGGCTACGGAAGCCGATTTACAGGCCTTCTTCGAAGAAGCGGGTGTTCACGTGGACAGTGTGAATATCCTGCGCGATCGTTTCAGCGGTGAAGCGCGCGGGTTCGGATTCGTCGAAATCAACGATGACGCGGCCGCGACACAGGCCGTACAGGCCTGCAATGGACGCGCACTGATGGGACGCGCCCTGGTCGTCAATGAGGCTCGCCCACCGGAGCGGCGCGAACGCTCACAGGGTGGTGGCGGAGGCGGCCGTCAACAGCGCGACTTCGGCGGAAGCAAGAACCGCTGGTAATTCGCCGCGTTTCTTTTTCTAAGCGGGATTATCAAACGCGAAGCTACGGTGCGCGTAGGTCCTGAACGCGTCCTTTCCATTCGCCACCGCGCCCGCGCCAGTACTGTAGCGCTGAATGAATGGTCGCGCCCAGATAGAAGCTCGCGATGAGCGGCAGAGCGAGGCTCCACAGGGCAGAGCGTTTATAGAACCGGGCTGTTTGCAGGTAGGCGAAGCTCATGAGCAGCCAAGCGGCCGCGCCTAAAAGCGCGGGGATGCCTCTGCCAGTGGATACCAGCAGTGGCGGCAGCAGATAAGTGGAGAATAGGGCGGCGAGGGCAGCGGCCAGCAACAATCGGGAATGCTGAAGCTGGTTGAACGCTGTGCGCGAGATCATGCGGCCGATCTCAGCGAAGGTGCCGTAGGAACGGATACTTGCGGCCTGGTCGGTTAACCCCATCCAAATTCGGCCGCCGCTGCGTTTCACTGCGCGCGCCAGGGCGCAATCGTCTATCACTTGGTCGCGAATCGCCGCCAAGCCTCCTATTCGCCGCAGCGCTTCGGGCCGGATCAGAATGCACCCTCCTGCTGCGCCTGCGGTCTTAGACGTGTTCGAACGGACCCATGCGGGTGGATAGAGTAAAAAAAAGAAGAACACGAACGCCGGAATTAACGCTCTTTCGGCCGTCGTTGCGCACGCCAGCTTCACCATATGCGACGCGAGATCGTAGCCGCCCGACTCTGCGGTCGTGAGCAGACTGGCAACACTGCGCGGGCCGTGGCGAATATCGGCATCCGTGAAGAGCAGATAATCGGGCGCGAAGGATTGCGCTGCGACGATGCCGTGAGAAAGAGCCCACAGCTTGCCCGTCCATCCGGGAACGAGCGGTGGTGCAGCTACGACGGTCAGCTGAGAAATTTTTCCGGCGCTCTCTGCCGCAGCGCGGGCGGCATCCGCAGTGCCGTCCGTACTCGCGTCATCGACGACGATGATGTCGAGCGGGGCAGCCCCGTCCTGTTCTAAGAGCGATGTGACGGTTTCCGCTATGGTCTGAGCTTCGTTCCTGGCGGGGATGACAACACAAACCCGCTTGAGCGCCGGGGCGAGCGGGTTCTGCCGCGACAAATTTTTCGATACACGCCAGAAAGCGCCGCGGCCGATCAGCAGATACATCCAGATCAGCAGCGGGATGGCGGCGATGACGCTAAGCAGCACGGATGGACTTGTCCGCTCAGGACGGCTGCTGTTGCGTCATGCAATGCAGGGTTCCCAGACCGAGGACCAGATCCGTTGAAGCGATGCCCACCACCTTTCGATCGGGAAAGAGATCGGCTAGCTTGTCGAGCGCGACTCGATCATTCGCGTCATTGAACGTGGGGACCAGGACGAGGCCGTTTGCGATGTAGAAGTTCAGGTAGCTTGCGGGTAAGCGCTGGCCGTTAAACCACACCGGCTCTGGCATGGGCAGGGTCTCGACACGGAGCAAATCGCCGTTTTGATCTCGCATGGCGCGCAGCAGGGCCAGGTTTTCTTGGAGCGGCTCGTAATTCGCATCTGAGGTGTTTTCTTCAGTCGCAATAACGACCGTTTGCGGATCGGTAAAGCGCGCCAGATCGTCAATATGCCCATGCGTATCGTCCCCCGCAATGCCGTTGCGCAGCCACAGCGTATGGCGCGCGCACAGGTATTCGCGAAAGATTGCTTCCATGTCTTCCCGAGTGAAACCCGGATTCCGGGCCTGCACATCACTCAACAGGCATTCTTCAGTCGTCAGAATCGTGCCCGCTCCATTCACGTCGATGCCGCCGCCTTCCAAGACGATGCGCCGGTGGTTCCATGTCGGAGTCCACGCTCGGAACCCGAGCTGGGAGGCCAACTCTTCAGTAACCGCGTCGTCGTATTTCGAATTGTCGTATTTCGCCCAGCCGTTGAATCGCCAATTCAGGATGGCGCGCGCGGCGTCGCTGGAGCGGAGGAACATGGGGCAGAAATCGCGTGTCCAACTGCGGTCCGTCCTGACGTGAAAGAATTCAAGGGCCTCGATCTCGACATTGCACTTGTTTAGCACTTGGCGTGCCTTCTGTTCGAGTGCGGCATCTTGGACCAGGACGCGCACTTTCTCCACGCGGGACAGATGCCGCACGATTTCGCCGTACACCCATGGAATGGGCGCGAACCTACCGGGCCAATCGCTGATCTCATGCGGCCACGCAAGCCAAGTCGCTTCGTGGGGCTCCCATTCGGCGGGCATTCGGAAGCCGAGCGATACCGGTGACGATGCGCCAGCCTGCATTCGGTCAGCCTGCACTCGATCAGGCCAGCCAGCGCTGCATAATCGGCGCATACGCGTCAATGCGTCGATCACGCAGAAACGGCCAGTTGCGGCGCACTTCATCTATCTGCTTCGGATCGCACTCGGCGACGAGTACTTGTTGCTCCGCGGCAGGCGCTTGCGCAACAACTCGGCCAAATGGATCGGCGATGAAGGAACTTCCCCAAAATTCGAGGCCGCGGTCCGGGGGACCTTCGAAACCGATGCGATTCACTGCCGCGACGAAAATGCCGTTCGCAATCGCATGCGAGCGCTGAATGGTTCGCCAGGCATCCAGCTGCGCTTCGCCATACTGCGCCTTTTCGGACGGATGCCAGCCGATAGCGGTTGGATAAAAGAGCACATTCGCGCCTTGCAAACTTGTGATGCGCGCGCCTTCCGGATACCACTGGTCCCAGCAGACCAGCACGCCCACCCGCGAATAACGCGTCTCGAAGTTTTGGAAGCCGAGGTCTCCGGGCGTGAAGTAGAACTTTTCGAAGTACAGCGGATCATCCGGAATGTGCATTTTGCGATACATGCCAACCAATGATCCGTCGGCGTCGAGGACCGCGGCGGTATTGTGATACAGCCCCTGTGCCCGCTTTTCAAACAGCGAAGCGACAATCGAGACTTGCAATTCCCTAGCAACCGAGCTGAGCGCTTCCGTTGAGGGGCCCGGTATGGTCTCGGCCAGATCAAAAAGGTCGGCGTTTTCTTCGCGGCAGAAATATTGGCTTCGGAAAAGCTCCGGCAGGCAAACGATCTCCGCGCCTTTGGCTGCGGCATCGCGAATGCCTTGTATGGCGTAGCTCAAGTTCGCGTCGGAGTCGGTCGAGCAGGACATCTGCACCAACCCGACCTTGAAGGGGCTATCGCGATGGGCGTGGGGCGGAATTGTGTTTTCGGTCATGTCAGACTTCAACGAATCAAATGTCGCGGCAAACGCGCCAGCTACATGTAAACGCCACCGTTCACATCGAGCACATGCCCGGTGATGAAGCTCGCCTCGTTGCTCACCAGGAATTTCACGGCATTCGCGATATCGTCCGGTGTTCCCATCCGTTTCAAAGGCGTGTGATCGAGCATCTTCTGCTTCAGTTCTGGCGTAAGGCCCTGTGTCATGTCTGTCTCAATGTATCCGGGCGCGACCGCATTGACTGTGATGTTTCGACTTCCAACTTCCTGCGCCAGTGATTTCGTCAAGCCAATCAAGCCAGCCTTCGAGGCCACGTAATTAGCCTGGCCCGGGTTTCCCGTTTCACCCACTACGGAAGAAATATTCACAATTCGTCCCCACCGCTCGCGCAGCATTCCCGGCAGAACTTGCTGGATGGCGAAAAACGCTCCGCTCAGATTAGTGTCGAGGACGACGCTCCAGTCGGCCTCTTTCATGCGGATCGCCAATCCGTCCTTCGTCATGCCAGCGTTGTTCACGAGTACGTCAATACGCCCGAATTCTTTAGAAGCCTTCGAAATTCCATTTGCAATGGACTCACGGCTCGAAACATCCATCTCGATAACGAACGATTCGCCGCCCGCGCTCTGAATCGCGCTGGCCGTTTCTTCTAGCTTGTCGATTGATCGTGCTGCCAATATGACGCGATGTCCGGCTGCCGCCAACCCCGACGCACATGCTTTTCCTATTCCACGGCTCGCACCAGTGACGAGCGCGGTTCGCTTACCCATAAGTCACTCTCATGATAATGGGTGTACGGTCATTCATGGCTTTTGACGATTTGCGCGATTTCATGCGCGCGCTAGAGCGCAACGGCGAGCTGAAGCGTATCCCATTCGAGGTTAATCCTTACCTCGAGATGACGGAGTTTGCCGATCGGGCCGTGAAGACCGGCGGCCCAGCGCTGCTCTTTGAGAAGCCGAAGGGCGCCAACATGCCAGTTCTCATGAACGCCTTCGCAAGCATGCGCCGGATGGAGATGGCGCTGGGAGTTTCAAAGATCGAGGAGATCGCGGAGCGAATCGTCGGCTTCCTCGAAATGCAGAAGCCGGAAGGCTTGCTCGACAAGTTAAAGCTGCTGCCAAAGTTGGGGCAGATCAGCGCGATGTTCCCAAAAACTGTGTCGAGCGCGCCATGCAAAGAAATCATCCGGCATGAAAAGTTCTCGTTGAGCGAGTTTCCGATCCTGCATTGCTGGCCTGGCGATGCTGGGCGATTTATCACGCTGCCGATGGTGTTCTCGAACAATCCGGAAACCGGTAAACGGAACTGCGGCATGTACCGCATGCAGGTGTTCGATGGGCAGACCACGGGCATGCACTGGCAGAAGCACAAACAAGGCGCCGAACATTACCGGCGGCTGAGTGCGGAAGGTAAGGACACGCGCATGCCAGTTTCGGTTGCCATAGGCTCCGATCCGGCCAGCATCTATTCGGCCGTGCTGCCGCTGCCGCCGAGCGTCGACGAAATGCTGTTTGCGGGATTTTTGCGCGGGAAGGCAGTCGAAATGGTCAAATGCGAAACGAACGACCTCGAGGTTCCCGCCAATTCCGAGATCGTTCTCGAAGGGCACCTGAATCTGGGCGAGCTACGGCGCGAAGGTCCCTTCGGCGATCACACCGGTTTCTATTCGCTCGATGACGATTACCCGGTCTTTCATATCGATTGCATCACGCACCGCAACAACCCGGTTTACGCCACGACAATCGTGGGCCCTCCCCCCATGGAGGACTTCTACATGGGTAAGACCATTGAACGCATCTTCCTCCCGCTGATGCGTATGCAACTGCCGGAGGTTCGCGACATTTCGATGCCCGCCGAGGGCATTTTTCACAATCTGATTCTGGTGGCGATTCGCAAGTCGTACCCGGGGCAAGCGCGCAAAGTAATGCACGCCATCTGGGGGCTGGGGCAAGCGATGTTCAGCAAATGCATAGTCGTCCTAGACGAAGACGTGGATGTGCAGAACGTTCGTGAAGTGACGTGGAAGGCGCTCAATAACATCGATCCGCAGCGCGATATCGAGTTTGTGATGGGACCCATCGATTCGCTCGATCACTCGAGCCGCCTGCCGAATTACGGATCGAAGATGGGCATCGACGCTACAACGAAGTGGCGCTCCGAGGGGTTTACGCGCCGCTGGCCCAACGTCATCGAAATGTCGCCCGAAGTGGTTCAGCGCGTCGACGAACTCTGGAAGCGCGCCGGACTCGATCGCAAATAACCCGGCGCTTCACGCTGGCCAGAAAGGCTGACTGCACGGCCGCCACGTCCGTCCATCGCGAGCGAGCAACTCATCCCCCGTTTTTGGTCCGTCCGTGCCCGCCTTATAGTTCGGGAAATCGGAAGCCGGTTCCGAGCCCCAGACGTCGAGAATAGGCTGGACGGCGCGCCAGCCCGCTTCGATGTTGTCAGCCCTTTGAAACAGCGTCGCATCGCCAATCATCACGTCGTAAATAAGCGTCTCATAACCGGTCTCCGGAGCAGTTCCGAAGTAGTCCTGGTATTTAAAATCCATGAGGACATCGCCCAGTTTCATAACCGGTCCGGGAATTTTGGCGCCGAATTCAAACGCGATTCCCTCGTCGGGCTGGATACGAAGCAGCAGCCAGTTGGGCTCAGGGTCGTACACATGGCTAGCCCGCAGAAAGCCGGTCGGCGGTTCTTTGAAGCGGATCGCGATTTGGGTCTTTCTGGCGGACATTCGTTTCCCGGTGCGGAGGTAAAACGGCACGCCAGACCAGCGCCAATTGTCGATCGCGAGCTTGAGGGCAACGTAGGTTTCAACTGTAGAGTCAGGCGCCACATCGGGCTCCTGTCGATAACCCGGAACTGGTTTGCCGTCTATTTCGCCCGCAGCATATTGGCCACGTACAGCACTGCAGTGCACCTGCTCCGGCGTGCAAAGGCGAATGGCCTCGATGGCTTTGGCCTTCTCGGACCGCACGGCATCCGCGCTGAAGGAATTGGGCGCCTCCATGGCCGTCATCGCGACCAACTGGAAAACGTGATTGGGCACCATGTCCCGCAGCGCGCCGGTCTTCTCGTAGAAACCGCCGCGCCTCTCCACTCCGACTGTTTCGGATACGGTGATCTGAACGTGATCGATGCGATCGCGATTCCAGGTCGGTTCGAAGATGCCGTTCGCAAAGCGGAACATCATGATGTTCTGAACGGTCTCTTTGCCGAGGAAATGATCGATCCGATAGATTTGCTTCTCGTCGAGAACGCTGAGCAGCTGCTTATTCAGGGCCTGTGCGGAGGGAAGGTCATGCCCAAATGGTTTTTCAACGACTACACGTCGCCAATGGCCGTCCTTCTCGCACCCGAGACCGCTCTGGCCCAGATGCTCGACCACCGGTCCAAAGAATCGATCTGCCACCGCCAGATAAAAGAGATAATTTCCAGCTGTTCGGTGTTGCGAATCGAGCTCAGCCAACTTCGATTGCAGGCGTTGGTACATGCCGGGGTCGTTCAGATCGCCTTCAAGGTACGTCATATGGCTGGTCAGCCATTTCCAGACATCCTGATTGACTTGTGCGTTTGTATCGGCAGCCTTGACGAACTGCTCGGTCATGTCGAACAGTGAGGCGCGCCAATCGTCGTCGGAGTGTTTTGCGAGATCGACTCCCAGGATGACGAATTCCTCAGGAAGCAGTTTTGCGCACGCCAGATTATAGAGTGCGGGTACGACCAATCTCTTGGTCAAATCACCAGCAGCTCCGAAGATCACCATGGAACAGGGCCCGGCGGGCTTCGCGCCAGTTGCTTTGTCGTGAGGCATCGGTTCTATTCTCGCGTGACGCGCTATGCGACTCTCTCAGGCCGAAAGCTTGGCCTGATCCTGTTCGTCGCGGATGGCGAGCGGGCGGCGAAGATCGACAGCAATAATGACCAGGAGAGCGGTGATTGGGACTGTCAGCGATTTCAAGCTGAATGCAGAGTCGCCAAGCGCGCCGCAGTAAGCGCCCACAACGTAGCTGACCCATATCGCGATTAGCCACAGTGCAACGCGAAGGGATTTCTGTTTGAAAGAATGTGTCAGGAGCACGGGGATGGATTCTCGCGGCCCTCTTATGCGATCGAAGGCCCAAGTGAGATATTTCGCGAACTCCTCCGCGAACTTCACTAGCGTTCCTGTGACGAATCCGGTGTGAAGCGTGAGTGAACTGAAGTGAGTGACCGCTCCGTTCTGGATTCCCATAGCGAGCGCAAGTAGTCCGATGTAAGCGAACGCGACCGCGGAAGCGGGAGCTGCTGCCGGTGAACGGGCGATAAGGGGCGGCGCGAGGAGCGCAATCTCAATCAGGAAGGCGATCGAAGCAATGGAGCGAATCCGTTCGCGCGCCCCGAATTCGATGAGTATGCGGCAGAACAGGAGCCCGATCGCGTAGGCGAGGACCGGCCAGGCTCTGCGGACCGTCTCGAGCCAGTTTTGAGAGGCCCATTGGATGCCAACGCTCACGCTGTTTCCGCTCATATTGGCGGTGTAGATGTGCCCTAAAGAGATGAAACCCACGGCGTCTACAAATCCGGCAGTCCAGGTGAGGAAGGCGGCGACGGCAAGCGGCGTTTTCTGCATCGAAAGAATGACGCTTTGCAATCAGAAAATCTAACGGTTTCGCCTGATTGCACGTGGATCGACGATAGTGGTAGAGGACGCATGAGCATTGGTGAACAGTTCGCATTTCTGGTGATTCTCGCGCTTCCCATCGCCTCGATCGCCTGGACCGTTACGCACGAGGAAATTTTCAAGGAGCCGCGGGAATGGTGCAAAGATCGCAGCGAACGATGCAATAAGCTCCTCCAGCGCAAGTTCTTCTATTTATTCACTTGCGAATATTGCTTCAGCCATTACGTGACCGTGCTGTTTCTGGTGATCACGCGCTTCAAACTGCTGTACACGGACTGGCGCGGTTATCTGATTTCAGGCTTCGCGCTGGTCTGGCTCGCGAACGTGTACATGAACATCTATTCGCGCGTCCGGCTGGACATCAAGCGCGAGCGAGTAGAAATCGCCGTCAAGGAACAAGACATGAAAGAGGAAGCGGCTTCCACCGCCGTCTATTCGGATGGCGGGCGACGAAGTTAACCGGGTGACTTGCCCAGCAACTTCCGTTGGTCTTCCGGCGTGAGCTGATCGTACAGCTCCGTAAACACGGCATTGGTCCAGCCGAAACCCGCCTGATTCGCGCTGTATCCGAAGTGAATGTTTGCCGCAACATTCGAGCCGCCGCTCACAACGTCATACTTTTCGACGATGTAGCCTTGGTTCAAGAACTCGCGCCGTACAAGCGAAAGAAATTCCATTGAGATCCGTTCGGCGTCGTCGCGATACCCGTAGCGCCGCAATCCTTCGACTGCGATCATCTGCAGGGGCGCCCATCCGAACGGCGCGTCCCATTGATTACCGCTGACGTGTGTGCTCGTCTCGAGGCCGCCTGCGCGCTCGAAGGTCGACAGATTTTTCTCCACGCGAGCGGCTTGTTCTTTGCTGGCGAAGCCTGCCCAAAGCGGATAGAAGGTGGTGAGAAAGGGATAATGCCTGACGCGCTTCTGCACGAAATCGTAGTCGTAATAGAGACCATCCTTGCCATCCCACATGAGTTGGTTCACTTCGTCGCCGCGGCGCTGTGCGCGCTCGCGCCAGGTTCCAGCTTCACTTCCACGGCCGAGAAGATCCAGAATCTCTGCAGTCTGCGTTTCCATCAGGTAGAGCAGGGAATTGAGACACACAGGATCGTAATGAATGATGTCGATATTGAACTCACCAAACCGATTCGATGGATCGAATCCCGATTCCCGCATGGACCGGTCGCCCTTATAAAACAGCATCGTGAGCTGATCCGTTTTCCGGTCGTAATATTCACCGACATCGTAGCCGGTAATCTGGTGCGTTTTGAAATATTCCTTCACCAGTTCGTAGTGGGTCCGGCCTTCGGCGTCGCGCTCTGCTGAAACCACCTCGGGCGCTGGACCTTCGCCGGTATCGAAGTAGCGCGACAGCCCTGTTTCAGACGTCAAGTGAGGCTCTTTTGTCCAGAACTGGTAATAATTCTCGATCTCAGGCAACGCACGTTCGAGCCATTGCCGATCGTGCGTCTTCTTGTATACACCGAGAACCATTTGCGTGAGAAACGGCGGCTGAGAACGGGTCAGGAAATACGTGCGGTTGGCATTCAAGACCTTGCCGTAATTCTGCACCTCGTACAGAAAGTTGTCAGCCATATCTTTGGCGAGGTTCAACTCTCCATCGCGCAGTAAGCCAACCTGAATGAAATAGCTGTCCCAGCCGTACATTTCGTTAAAGCGGCCGCCGGGAACGACGTACGGGCGAGGCAGATATAACAGCCCCTGCACTTGAAGCGAATTCAACTTCTCGGGAAGGGGCCGGATCGCGATGGTCTTGAACGCCACCGCGGGAATTTCGCGTTCGAGTTCTTTTTCGATTGAGCGAACATCGCCATTCTGGGGAATGTAAACGGGCCAGCGACCATCGGGACCGGGATGGAATTTGGGATCGACCGCTGCCGTCGCGAGATTCTTGTTCGAACGGGTCAATACCGGCCAAGTCTGCTTGATGTACTCGAGGATCGACGGAGTCTGGGTTTGGGGTGCAGCAGTTTGCGCGTAGAGGATCGCGGCGAGCGAAACAACAACGGGTGACGCGCTGCCGATAATCGGAAACCGCCTGCTGTGCAGCCTTAGCATCCAACTAGATTTACCAGACGAAGGTGACGGTCTGCTGCTGGTAGGCGGCTCCTTCGGGAAACTGGATGTGAAGTTTACCGGCAACCACGTCTGCGTTGTTCACAGTCATGTGAGAACGATTCAGCCGAATCGGCAAGTCGTAAACGGAGCCGCCCGGCGCCTGGAAGGTGAAGACAGCTTGTTTGGTTGAAAACTCTTCGTCCAAAACTTTGAGCTGAGTCGTCACGGAACCTTCCCCAGGCAGTCCGGCCGGGATGGCGATTTCGACTGCCTTCAACGGTATGATCACGGTCGCTGTCTTGCACGGTCCTGAGCGCGCAGCAACACAAATGGCTTCTCCTCCCTTGGTCTTCCATTCAACGAGCATCTGTGCTCCGTGCCGCTCGAAGTCGAGATCGACGAGTACAGACCCCACCGGGACGTTGTGCAAGTGTGCGTAATCCCAATCGGCGGGCAGCTGCGGGTCGACGCGCAGCGTATTGTTCGGGGCATCCCAGCTAAGTCCGAAGAGGCCGCGGAGTAGCGGGGTAATCACCATCGCCGACGACCACATTTGGTGCGAGCTGCTGCGGCCCAGCGGCTGAAAAAATTGTCCCGAGAGCAACTCGGTTACTGAGCCGAGATCCTGCGCCCAAGTCAAATCCAGATTCTGCATCAGGTGCGAGTAACCCGACAGCGGGCGGCCGGCGCGATATTCGGCGAGCGAAACCCATCCTGTGAAGAGCGGCCAAATCGAACCCTGGTGATAGCTGATCGGATCGTAAAAAGGCGTACGCGGGCTGATGTCACGTGTTCCCCAATCTGTCGAAAACTCAGTCGAAGCCCACCGTGTCAGCATGGGTCCGGCGTGCTCCAGAGACAACGTTCCATCCCACCAGGCGACAGATGGATAAATTGTTGCAGTATCGTCGAGCGAGCCTTTGGCATTTCGACTGAACGCGTAGAATTCTTTCGAAGATTCGTAATACTGCGATTCGATCTTGCTGCGAATGGCATCCGCCTCTTGACGAGCCGCACCCGCGAGTGCCTGATCGCCCATGATAGTGGCGAGATGCGATATGGCGTCGGCGGATTGTTGGTCGAGAGCGGCTAAATAAATTTCCTGATACGGCATTCCCGGCGGCCAGGATTCCACCCATCCAGTCCCTTGTGAGTTGTTGTAGATTCCGTTGTCCGCCTCATGCGCGCGAGTAAACGCATAAGCTTTGCGCACCGGTCCCCAATTGCGAGTCAGGTACGCGGTGTCGCCGCTCGTCTTTACGTAGTCCCACATCGCCATTACAAGCAGCGGAGCAGCGTCGGCGGAAGCGTAGAAATACGGAGTGGCGTTCCAGGCAATGGCGTCCGCGGATTGAGAGAACTCGTGCATGATCTTGCCGTCGGCGCGCTGTCTGCGAAGGAGAAAATCCAGCGCCTTGCGCGTGAGCGCAAAATCGCCGTAGCTGTTGATCGCATAGGTTGTCCACAGGGTGTCTCTTCCGAAGAACCAGGCGTACCCAGGGCGGGCGGAATCGGCGGATTCATAATATCCGGCGACCAATCCGGTCTCCTCGTGATATCTCACCTGCATCTGATCGATGGCGAGCTCCGCCCATTGCAGCGCTTCGTTCACGCGCCAGTCTGGCGTCTCGGCAGTTACTCGCGTGTCGAAGAAATGCGCGTAGTAGTCTCGCGTTTCGTGGTAAAGTTTCGCGACAGCCAAGTTGAGCGCTGCGGCTTGCTGATAAGGTGCATCTCCGCTGTCCATCGTCATGAGCAGCGGATAGACAGATCCATGATCGCGATTCGGGTCATAGGAAAGTTTCAGCTCGAGCGGATAGGTTTGCGGATGCTCCTGATAGGGCACGAGTATTCCGGGCCGGGTGTGCGGCATGGCAACAAGCGCCGAGAAATGAGGGTTATCTGTGTGCAACATGTACACACCGCCATCGCCCTGCGCCATCCATTCGCCATTCGGTCGGCCAAAATTGGGAGCGGGCCACATCCGCAGCATTTCCGGAGTAAACGAAAATGTCACATCGAGCGGCCGCACCGATTCAATCTCGAAATACACCACCGCGCCCGTACCCGGAGGATTCGAGCCGCGCGGTGCGAACATGTGCTGCCGAATCGTGAACGCCGCGTGTGAATAGGTGATGATTGTCTCGGCCGGAGTAACCTTGATTTCGGCAGCAAGGGCATTTACGTCGATCGGAACAGCATAGTTCGCGAGCTCCGCCCGGATTGCGAAATTACTCAGTATTTTGACGGGCCACAGCCACGCTTCGAACTTGCCGTTTTCACGCCCGAGTAATGCCCCGTGTTCTCCCGCTACTGTCCAGGGCATGCGCGGCACACAGGGCGCAACAATCTGGAGCGTATTCGCGGACTCCGAAAAGTTGGGAAGGGGCGCAAGCTCGGCGGCTGTCATGCTCGCCGTGAATAGAAGCAGCAACACTGCCGGTTTCGACATACCTGATATTTGACCGCGATCCGTTCGTAGAGGTCGCTCATCCTTACTTATTGCCAGTTAAAACGTCTATATAAACAGGAGGTTGAAGTCAAATGACACCTAACGAACCGATACATAGCAGCACGAAAGTGGATCCCGCCGCCGGACTGAATGGCGCGAAAGCGGCGAGCACCATTGTTCTGCTGGCTGGTATCTGGTTTTTCGTCTCGCCATGGGTTTATGGCGCCTACACACACTCGAGCGCTTGGAATTCCTGGATCATCGGGGCGGTCCTGTTTATCCTGGCCTGCATCCGAGTAGCGCGTCCGGTCTATTCGTCGGCGCTCAGCTGGTGCAATATGGTGCTCGGAATTTGGGTGTTCTTTTCACCTTGGATCTATAGCTACACCGGCAACTCAGGAAGATTCATCAACAGCCTGTGCGTGGGTGTAGTCGTTTTCGTCCTGTCGATCGCCAGCGCCAAATTGGCGTCGAGCAGCACAAGCATTCCGGTCTCACGCGTATAGCAGTCCTGCCGCAAAAGGAGTACGCGTACGATCTGACTGGCTCGCCCGAGTGAAAGCCGCACCAACACGCAGTTCACCTGAGCGGGCCGGCGAGACCGGATTTCAGCTTTCCCCGTAGGGAATGGGCTCTAGAGTCTCATCCGGCTGTGGCCGAAGATCGTGGTGCCGCATTAGTGTCCGGGCACAGGTATTCCACCGAAGAATCGAGTCGTCGTTGCTTGGGGGACGCAGCGCTTCCGCCTGTTCGTAAGATTGCATCGCCTCCATAAATTCGTGGTAGGCCTTAAAGTTGGAGCCAGGCAGTCCATGCTTCATGCGAGCGCGTGCAGAGCGTTCCGAAATGATTCCCGCGTAGTAAGCGCGCTCATAGTCGCCCTGAATCGATCGCAGCACCTGGCGCGCTTGCGCCGGCGAAACTCCTGTGTCGAACTGGTCCGTAATCGCCAGCAGCAGCGTCACTAACGCCGTCTGATTCGCCGGTTCTACACGCAAGACATCGAGGCAGATGCTTTCCGCCTGCGATGGCTCGTCCAACAAGCGATAGCGGTGCGCCTTCTCGAGCGCCTCGGCGATGGCCATGCGCGAAAGCGACTTCAACTGGAACTCCATAACTTACTCCTTACTTGATCGAAACACGCGAAAAAGCCTGCGGAGCGGATCGAAATACTCATCGACGACACGCTCTTTCAGAGGAATGATGGCGTTGTCGGTAATGGTGATGCCTTCGGGACACACCTTCGTGCAGCACTTCGTAATGTTGCAATACCCGATGCCGTGTTCGGCGCGCAAATCCCGGGCGCGATTGTCGTCGTCGAGCGGATGCATTTCTAGCGCCGCCGCATAAACGAGGAAACGCGGCCCGATAAAACGATCGTGCAAGTTGTGTTCCCGCAACACATGACAGACGTCCTGGCATAAGAAACACTCGATGCACTTACGAAATTCCTGGACGCGATCGACATCCTCCTGGGACATGCGCCAGGTACCGTCGGGCGCGTCGGGTCGGCGCGGCTTGAATGGTCGAATGGTCTTCTTGACGCGATAATTCCATGAGACGTCCGTGACCAAGTCCTTAATGCCCGGGAATGCTTTCATGGGCTGAATAGTCACAGGCTGCTCGAGCGGCAACGCATTCAGACGTGTCATGCACATGAGGCGCGGATTGCCGTTGATCTCCGCCGAGCACGAACCACACTTGCCGGCCTTGCAATTCCAGCGCACAGCGAGATCGCTCGCTTGCTCCGCCTGAATGCGGTGCACGGCATCGAGAACGACCATGCCGGGTGAGATCTCGGTCGCATAGTCGTGGAATTCGCCGATGCCGTTCTGTCCGCGCCAAATCCGGAACGTTGCCGTCGCCATATCTCCTGTCTCCGCTTACTTCATTTCGCTAATAATTTGCTTGAGCTCGGAAGGGACTTCTTTTAGAGGCTCGCGCAGCACTTGCATGTCGCCCGAAGCACCGCGATGGATGATGATGTTGCAGCGTCCCTCGACCTCGTTCTTGGCAGGATAGTCGTCGCGAAAATGTGCGCCGCGGCTCTCTTTGCGCTCGATCGCGGCGCGCGTCACCATGACCGATACGGCGAGCAGATGGCGCAGGTCCAAAGCCGTGTGCCAGCCGCTGTTGTAGTCGCGGTTCCCGGAAACCGCAATCTTCGCGGCGCGTTGCTGAAGTCCCTCGAGCCCGGCCAGAGCGCGTTGCATCTCGTCTTCGCGGCGGCAAATGCCGACCAGGTCCTGCATCATATCTTGGAGGTCGTATTGGACCTGATACGGGCTTTCACCGCTGCGCCCGAATGGCTCAACAGCTTCGATTGCCGTTCGCTCTACCTGCTCCGCATCCACTCGGGTCGGCCCATTCCGGTTCGCAAACGAAGCCGCATATTCGCCGGCGCGCTTGCCAAATACCAGGAGATCGGACAGTGAATTTCCGCCCAATCGGTTCGCGCCGTGCAAGCCCGCGGCGCATTCGCCCGCCGCAAACAAGCCAGGCACGTCGGACATCTGTGTATCCGCGTCGACGCGCACACCGCCCATCATGTAGTGCGTGGTCGGTCCCACTTCCATAGGTTCGCTGGTGATGTCGATGTCCGCGAGTTGCTTGAACTGGTGATACATGCTCGGAAGTTTTTTCTTGATGTGCTCGGCGCCATTCGGAATGCGGCTCTTGATCCAAGCAATATCAAGAAAAACTCCTCCGTGCGGGCTGCCCCGCTGTTCACGCACTTCCCGCATGATGCAGCGCGCCACGTGATCGCGGGTGAGCAACTCGGGAGGCCGGCGCGCATTGCGATCGCCTTGCGTGTAGCGCCAGCCCTCCTCTTCGTTGTCCGCCGTTTGAGCAGCGTAATTTTCCGGAATTTCGTCGAACATAAACCGGCGGCCATCCTTGTTCTTCAAAACGCCGCCTTCCCCGCGTACACCCTCGGTCACGAGAATGCCGCGCACGCTGGGAGGCCAAATCATTCCGGTCGGATGGAACTGAACGAACTCCATGTCCATGAGCGAGGCGCCGGCGTCATAGGCGAGCGAGTGTCCATCGCCCGTGTATTCCCAACTGTTGCTCGTGATTTTGTAGGCGCGGCCGATTCCGCCCGTCGCCAGCACTACCGCTTTGGCGCGAAACAGCAGAAAGCGGCCACGCTCCCGCTCATATCCGAAAGCTCCCGCGATCCGCCCCTGGTCAGTCAACAGCTTCAGAACGGTCGTCTCCATGTGAACTTCCATGCCAAGGTGGATGCCGTGATCTTGGAGCGTGCGGATCATCTCGAGACCGGTTCGATCTCCGACGTGCGCGAGTCTCGGATAGCGATGACCGCCGAAATTGCGCTGTAGGATGCGGCCGTCCTTGGTGCGGTCGAACAGCGCGCCCCAGGCCTCGAGTTCACGGACGCGCTCGGGAGCTTCCTTGGCGTGCAACTCGGCCATGCGCCAATCGTTGACGTACTGCCCGCCGCGCATGGTATCGGCGAAATGGACTTTCCAGTTGTCGCGCTCATCCACATTCGCGAGAGCAGCCGCGATGCCGCCTTCCGCCATCACCGTGTGCGCTTTGCCGAGCAGGCTTTTGGTGATCACCCCTACTCGCACGCCATTTGCCGACGCCTCAATTGCCGCTCTTAATCCTGCTCCTCCGGCCCCAATTACCAGCACGTCGTAGTCGTGCGTCTGGTATTCCGCCATTAAACGATTCTCCAGTCGGACCAAATGCCCATGGCGCACAGGCGCACATAGAGGTCCGCGAACATGACGGAGAACAGGCTCATCCATGCGAACAGCATGTGCCGCCGGTTCAGGCAACCGACGCAATTGTAGGCGCCATGACGCACCGGAGCTTTGGAGATTTCGTCGAGACGGCCTCCGACTAGATGCCGTAGCGAGTGACAGCCGAAGGTATAGCAACCGAGCAGCACCACATTCACGGCGAGCACCAATGTGCCCACGCCTATGCCGAAGCGCAGCGCGCCAGTCGCCGGGTCGGCGAACCAGAGCGCCCGCCACACATCAAGCGCCAGAATGATCAGGAACAGAAGTGCGAGGTAGAGAAAGTATCTATGCACGTTTTGAAGAATCAAAGGGAAGGAGCGCTCGCCACGATAAGTTTTGCGCGGTTCACCAACAGTGCAGGAAGGCGGATCGGCCCAGAATGCTTTGTAATAAGCGCCACGGTAGTAATAGCAAGTCAGGCGGAAGCCGCCGGGGGCCCACAAAATCAGCAGCGCGGCGGAAAGCGGTATCCATCCAGGCCACCAATGGGGCCAGGCGCCCAACCAGGCCTGCGCTGGTTTGCCGAAAAGCTCCGGCGAATAGAACGGCGAGAGATAAGGTCCGAAACGGTAATAATGCCCCTGGAACGCCGCCCACGTGGCGTACACGATAAAGAGCCCTAGACCCAAGAACGTCAGCAGCGGCGGCACCCACCACCAGTCGCGGCGCGCTGTGCGGCCGAAACCGTTGCCCTGCAATGGAACGTCGATCGACGACATGCACGATTCTCCTTCGCTAGGAAGAAATAAAATATCCCTCGAACGTTCATTTCAACACGTCAGATCGAGAAGGCAGAGCGCGCCTGTTCAGTTGTGCGCCTTAGAGACGTTGCGCAGTCAGAAACTAAGGCGAAGGCCGAGCTGCAGCTCCCGTTTCGGAAGGTCTGAAGTGAAACCCAACGGTTCGCTTGGCGAGAGAGCGGCGCTCCCGTGCACGTTGAACGGCGGAGCGAACGTGGCGCCGACGATGTTGTTAACGGTCGCGTAGTTGGTCCGGTTGGCGAGATTGAAGCCTTCCGCGATGAGCTGCAGATTCAGCCTTTCGCCGAGTTTGAATTGGCGGCTCAGGCGCATGTCGAAGTTGATGTAGTTCGGTCCGAGGCCGGTATTGCGTCCTGCGCCCGGTGGACGATCGTTCGTGAAATGGTTGTCCCCATTGATATCGGAACCGGCCAGCAGGTTAAACGGGTGCCCGCTGTGATAACTGAAAATCGGCGCCAGCTCCCAGCCGGAAAGGATGCGGGAATGACGCGCGGGACTTTGCAACACGCCCGCGATCACCACCTTGTGCCGTTCATCGAAGTCCGAGAGCGCGCGTTCGGCACGCAGATTGACCTCATCGAAGGCCGCGTAATCGCTGTTGAAGTCTGTCGTGTCGTCCGTGGCCTTGCTGTAGGTGTAATTAGCGATCATCGTCAGACTGCTCGAAAACCGCTTTCTCATTTCGAAGATGCCGCCGTTGTAGATGGCTCCGGCGATGGAACTGTAGATGTTGTTCTGGAGAATCGTTCGGGTGGCGTCGGCAAAACAGGGGTTCGGTGTCGGTGGCGCGACCTGGCATGGCGGAGCGCCCCAATTCTGGAATGGCAGGCCGTTGGTCGGCAGCCCATCCGCGCCCGTTCCGGTTACGACCGGTGCACCCGGTAGCAAGTTCGCGTCGACAGCCCAAGGCAATCTGAGAGTGTGGACATAGATATAACTGGCGGAAACGGAGAACCCATTGCCGATCTCTCGCTCAACCTGAAGCGAGGCCTGTTGCGAGTAGGGATTGCGGTAGTTGGGTTGTGCCGAAAACAGCACAGTGCCGGGCGGAAGAGGACCGGAATTCGCGACCGTCAGCCCGAACTGCGGCAAATCCGCCGGCGTAATGCAAGCGTTCGCGCCTGTGGGAGGCGTGCCGCAGAGAATCTTGCCCTCTGCAAACAACGTCTGGAAGATCGCTGCGGAATTGAGCGCTGGATTTCCGGGAACACCCAAGATATTCACCAGCGTATTTGCGATCTGTCGAACCCCATTCACATTTCCGAGCGTCTTCACGACATTGTCGATTTGAGCGTAGATAGGTGAGTAGAAGATGCCGTAGCCGCCGCGAATGGCCGTTTTATGATCGCCGAACGGGTCCCATGCAAAGGAAATCCGCGGAGCGAAATTCTTTTTATCGGTGTTGATCGGTCCTGCCTGCGTGTCGAGCTCGTAGCGAAGCCCATAATTGAGAGTGAAATTCGGTCTCATTCTCCACTCATCCTGAACGTAGAGCGCAGTCCATGGCCGGTTAATGGCGTATTGCGGATTCCCAAAACCTTGTTCATAGAACGCAGGCAACCCCAGGCTCAGCGACTGAAGAGTGCTGATACTCGCCGAAGGTGTGGAACCCGCGAGCCCGCACGCTGCGGGAACCTGCAGGCAAGGGCTGACGAGACCGCCCGGCAGCTGGAGAAATTCGAAACGTCCACCGAAAAACGTGTCCGAAGTGGTGTTATTCCCGCGCAGCAGCTCATAAAAACCTGTTCTCATCGTGTGCCGGCCGCGAACGATGGTGAAGTTGTCCGCGAACTCGTAGCGGCGCGATGTCGTATAGCTGGGCAGGAAAATATTTCGACCGAAGAACCCGTAGCCTTCAACGTCCAGTCCGGGGCCGCCGGGATCGTTGCTGTTCACATTAAATTGGTTGAGATCCCACTGAAAGCGCGCCTCGTTCTGCGACGTTGGGCTGAACAGGTGGAACCAGGAGACTTGCGCGTCGCTATCCCAATTCAGCACGGAAGTCCCGCGCGAAAAGCCGGTCAAAGCCTGCAGGTTCTGGTCAGTCTGCTGCAAATGCGCAGCGCTGTAGCGCAGGAAGGCAGCATCATTGTCGCTGAATTTTTGATCGATGCGGAAGGATCCTTCGTATTGGTGCGTAGGGAATGGAAACAGACCGCCATCTTTTTCGAATTGATTGACCACGAACTGGTTCAGTGCCAGGCGGCCGGGTGTGATCACTCCCGGGATGGGCGTGGCGTTAGGATTCACTGTCAAGATGGCGGAGAGGAGATTTCCGCAAATGGGCCCGGGAAGCAAAGTGAAATTAGGGGCCGTGCCGAAGCACGGCACTACGCTCGCGAGCGATTGACTAGCCAGGCCGCCGAGGATCGTCTGCTGCGGAGCTGTTGGGGCAAAAATACTGCTGTTGGTCAGTAGAGGAACGGCGGCCTGCGAATCGGAGTGCAGGCCTTCGTAAGCGAAGAAGAAAAACGTCTTGTCTTTCTTAATTGGGAACCCGATTGTCCCGCCGAACTGTTGGCGGTTCAGCGAGTCTTTGGTCGGTTGCCCGACGGCACTCAAAGAGAAAGGCGAGCCTGGCTGCAACGCCTGCGTGTAGGCGAAGTGGTCTCGCGCATCCATCACATCGTTGCGGAAAAAACCAAATAGCCCGCCGTGCACCTGGTTGGTGCCGGATTTCGTGACAATGTTAATGGTGGCGCCGCTGGCCGAGCCAAGATCGGCGGCATAGTTGCTGCGGTTGATCTGAAACTCCTGCACCGCGTCCTGGCTCACGGTGAGACGGACGCCGCCGGCATCGTCATTGGCCTCGCCCCCATCCACCGTAACGTTGTTGCCGCGACCATTGCTTCCATAGAAAGAGAGTCCGCTCTGCGGCGTCTGCCTGACACGGAAGTCGGCGTTATCGGCGATGGTATTCGAATCACTCACGCCCGGCATCAGCAGCGTAAAAGTAAGGTAATCCCGCCGATCGATGGGCAGGTCTGTGATGGTCTGCAGGTTCACCGTGTTCGCCTGAGATCCTCGGACGGTATCGACGACGGGCGCCTCCGAGTTGACCTGAACTTGCTCTTGGGCTCTTGCGACCATCAGGTGAAAATCGACGATGGACGTCTCGCCGACATCAATCACGACTCCCTTCTGAACCTCCGTTTGAAATCCCGGCATTTTCATGGTCACGTCGTAGGTAGCAGGCGGAAGTCCCATCAGCTCGTAGTGCCCGGAGCTGTCGCTTATGCCCGTGAACTGCGTGTTCGTGGCGGTTGCCACTGCAACGATGGTGGCCTTCGGGACGACTGCTCCCGAGGGATCGGTGACCGTCCCGGTAATGCCTCCGGATGAACCTACGCCCTGTGCGCGAAGAGTCTTGCTCCCGAGCAGCAGCAACAGCGAGAGGAATGCGATGGTGATCGGTTTCATGTGATGTCCCTTTTTCCCCTGATAGTTCGCCTGCACGAGCGTGGTTAAAAACGGCTTGAACTACTATGCGCCGCGAGCTAAAGCGAGTTGTGATAGTAGTTATCACACTTAAATGTTCGACGTCAAGACGCCCGCCGCGCCGCCTGGGTTTGCATTCCGTGGGTGTGAGGGCAAATGAAGGCCGCCCTCCTTCACGAATTCCGTAAGCCGCTTGTCATCGAGGAAGTTCCTCAGCCCAAGCCAGGAGCGGGCGAGGTTCTGATCGAAGTCGAGGCATGTGGCGTATGCCACTCCGATTTGCACGTCAGGGACGGAGATTGGGCCCAGCTTAAGGGAATAGTCAAAAGGCCGCTGATACTCGGTCACGAAATTGCTGGCCGGGTGGTCGAAACCGGCGGCGATGTGCGCGATTTCAAAATCGGGGATCGGGTGGGCGTCCCGTGGATTCACTGGACCTGTGGGCAATGCGAGTTCTGCCGCGAATCGCACGAAAACCTTTGCGTTGCACAGAAGATCACCGGTGTCACTGTGGACGGCGGCTACGCCGAATTTGTGAAGGCGCCGGCCACGCACGTCACGAGAATCCCGGAAAATCTTTCCGCGGTCGAAGCGGCTCCTCTGTTCTGCGCGGGAGTGACGGTGTTCCGCGCACTGAAGCAGGCAATAATCTCGCCTGGTCACCGTTTGGCGATCTTCGGCGTAGGCGGGTTGGGGCACCTCGCGGTGCAGATCGGGCGAACGTTCGGCGCAGAGATTACAGCCGTGGATATCTCGGACGAAAAACTCGCTTTAGCCAAGTCGCTCGGTGCGGTGAACGCGCTCAACGCTGCCTCGACGAACGTGGTTCAAGAGATGCGCGCGAAAGGTGGTGTTCACGTCGCGCTGGTGACCTCGGCAGCGAAGGCCGCGTACAGTACGGCGTTCCGGTGCATAAGGCCGACCGGAACTCTTCTGGTGGTTGGATTGCCCGCTGAGGACATTTGCTTTTCACCTGTTCACATGGCCGGTGCAGAAATTCGCATCCAGGCATCGGCCGTGGGCACGCGCGAAGACTTGCGCGACGTTCTCGCTCTCGCTGCCAAGGGGAGCATCGGCTGCGAAGTATTGACGCGGCCGCTGACAGACGCAAATGAGGTGCTCGAGGAACTGCGCGGCGGTCGGATTTCGGGAAGAGTGGTACTGACGCCGAAAGTTGGAGTGTTGTGAATCTTCTATGCGCAACCTCGTTTTCCTGTTTTTCTTAGTAAACGCGATCTCGACCGCGGAGAATCCCGCAGCTGTGGTTCGGGAATGGCTGCCCATGCGAATAGGCGATCGTTGGATTTACGACGAGGAGATACTTGACGGCAATAGGAAGCATCCGGATGTGAATAGATGGAAGCAAGAGGATACGACAGTCGCAACTCAAAACATTCCCGAGGGTTTGCTCGTGAGGAGACAGGTCCACTTTCTGGAAAATACCGCGCCGCCTCACTACATCGCGAGGGGCTCTGAATCGAACATACTGGTCCGGAAGAACTGCGCCTACTACTTGAATGGTGCCGCCGCTGGATACGCTTGCGACAGCGCTCGGAACGGATTAAGCGGCAATTTTCGAAAAGCACTCGCCAGTAATGAGGCGTCGTCTGATGTTTGCTTTCCGCTTAAAATCGGCCAGACCTGGGGCAATACGAGTAATTATCGGGAGTTTTGGACCGTAGCGGGTTTCGGGCGCAAGAACGCCGATGATCCGCTCTCCGTAATTGCGACATCCTGGCGCCTCGAAGCCCATCTTAGTTCGGGTGACGACAACTATGTCTGGTTCCAAAAAGGCATTGGAGTCTTCGCAGCGCGCAATTATCATAACGGCTCGTACAATGACTTTCGCGTTCGGCTGGTGCGCTTTCAGCCCGGGGCATCTAATCGATAGAGGTTTGTCGGACTCCTATGATCCCCTTCGATGAAGCGCACCGTGCGGTCCACTATCCGAAGGACCGGCGGTTCCGAATCTGGATTCGTCCCTCGATTCTCATTCTCCTGATTGTGCTGGCTCTCGTTCCCTTGGTGCTGGCCTGGGTACAGCACGCTCTGTTCGGCCTGCCGCACATCGCCGCGTCTGCGGCTTCTCTCGAGGGCGCACCCAGCGGACCGCATGGGTTTCCGGTCTGGATACGCTGGAGCCATTTCTTCAACATGATCTTCCTATTTATGCTGATCCGCAGTGGCCTATCGATTCTGATGGACCACCCGCGGCTATATCTGAATGACCACTGTACTCCGGGCACGGAATGGATCCGCTTCACGCCTTTGACAGTGCCGAAAGACCGTATGTGGACCGCAAAGGACGATGCACGCTATATCTCGCCCGCGTTTGCGCTGCCAGGATATCGCCATACGGTGGGTGTTGCGCGTTCTTGGCATTTCATCAACGTGTATGGGTTCGTGCTGACAGGTGTTTTCTTCGTCTGTGGCTTGCTTACCAGCAATCAGTGGCAACGTCTAATTCCCACTTCACCGGCAGTCTTTGTCGGAGGGTGGAACACTTTTGTCCACTATGCAAATTTTCACTTACCGCCCGAACCGAATGGCTTTTATGGCTACAACGCACTGCAGCAATTGGCCTATTTCGCCACAATCTTCGTTATGGCCCCGCTCTCGATTCTTACCGGCATGGGCATGTCTCCTGCACTGGTAAATCGTTTCTCTGGGTACGTCAGAATTTTCGGCGGCCGGCAGGCAGCCCGGTCTATTCACTTTTTGATGCTTGTCGGATTCCTAGCCTTCGTGGTGGTGCACGTGACGCTCGTCGCCCTGACTGGCTTTGCTCGCAACATGAACCACATCGTGCTCGGCACCGACGACCTGCGCCCTGCGGGAATGGTTCTCGGCTTTATCGGCATTGGCGTTGTGCTGCTTTGCTGGGTGGTGGCCCACTATACTTCCTGGTATTTTCCGCGAGGTTTGCAGCACGCCCAGAAGGCCATCACAGAGCCTGTCAAACTCCTAACGCTCGACCGCCTTATTCCACGTGAGCATTACACAATAGATCAGATTTCGCCGCACTTCTGGCCTAACGGCAAAATGCCTGTGCGTGAAGACTGGAAGCAGCTTGCGGCCGATGGCTTCAAGAGCTACAAACTGAAAGTATCCGGCATGGTGGACAACCCGGTCGAGCTTTCTCTCGATGAGATGCGCGCACTGAAACCCGAAGAGTCCATTACCATGCACCACTGCATCCAAGGCTGGTCCGGAATTGCACAATGGCGCGGAGTCTCGATGCGCAAAGTGATTGAGCTCGTTAAGCCCAAGCCGTACGCCAGGGTCGTCGCATTCTATTCTTTCGGAGATTCGTTATACGGCGGCGCTTACTACGATACCCAAGACATCTACAACGCGACAAAGCCGGAGTGCCTGCTGGCATTTGAGATGAACGGCGAGCCGCTGCCTCTGGTCTATGGAGCGCCACTCCGCTTGCGCGTCGAAAACCAGCTCGGCTACAAGATGGTGAAGTGGATCGAGCGGATTGAATTTATTGAGTCCGAAAAACTGATCGGTGAGGGCGAGGGCGGCAAGAACGAAGACGACGAGTATTTTGATCTCCTGCCGAATATCTAAATGAAAAGGGATGCATCCCCGACTCCCCCAGGCGCCCCGCTGCACGGGGCAGAGCATGTTTTCCAGCTCCTCGAGCGCCTGAGATTGAGCTGGCTGCTGGCCCACTTGCCCGGCACCACTGTCTGGGCGACTTACGTGTTCGTGAACGGTTTCATCACCATTGCTCTACTGGCTGCGCTGGGAGTCGTGACGCACAATCCGTTCGTTTTTCCGTCGCTCGGCCCCACCGCGTACCTCTTCTTTTTCACTCCGCTGGCAAACGCGGCGAATCCCCGCAACGCAGTTCTGGGGCACGGGATAGCGCTCGCCTGTGGCTTCGCTGCGTTCTCCGTTACAGGTATGGCCCATCTTCCACCAGGACTTCCTGTCGAGATCTACTGGCCGCGAGTTCTTGCCGCCGCGCTTTCGCTCTCGCTCACCGGGGCCGTCATGGTGCTTCTGCACGTCAACCATCCGCCTGCCGGTGCGACCACCATGATCGTTTCGCTAGGAATCATCGCGAGGCCCAAATATCTGTTCATCATCGAAGCAGCGGTGATCCTGCTCACGGTGCAAGCCTTCGTCATAAACCGGCTGGCCGGGCTTCCGTATCCGGTCTGGCAAAAAACGAAAGCCCGCTTTTGAAGTTATGCGCGTATTCCGCCCCGTAATTCTTCTTGTGAGTTGCACGCGTCCGTTTTTCGTCTGACGTTCGACTTCATATGCCCGAGAATGGCTATTCGCGTAGACGATTTATTGGCGGCGCCGTCGCTCTTTCCGCCGGGTTGGCGGGGATGACGGCGGAGGCGCAGACAGGCTCCATACCGCGCCGGAAATTCGGGCGGCACTCCGATGAGGTCTCGATTTTGGGTATTGGTGGACACCATCTGGGGGCTGCGGCAACCGTTCAGGATGCGATTTCGATTCTGCACGAGGGCGTCGATAACGGGATCAACTTTTGCGATAACGCCTGGGAGTACAACGATCATCGCTCCGAGGAGTGGATGGGCAAGGCGCTCGCCGGTGGCTATCGCGACAAGGTTTTTCTCATGACGAAGGTTTGCACGCACGGGCGCGATGCTTCGGTTGCGACGCAGATGCTTGAGGAATCACTCGGCCGTCTGGGTACGGATCATCTGGATTTATGGCAGATACATGCTGTCGTTTACGACAATGATCCTGAGCTTGCTTATCGAAACGGCGGCGTGATTGAGGCGCTCGATCGCGCGAAGCAGCAAGGCAAGGTGCGGTATGTGGGATTTACCGGCCACAAGGATCCGCGCATTCACAAGCACATGATCGACCTGGGCTACGCGTGGGATTCCGTGCAGTTTCCGATCAACGCTTTCGATGCGCAATTCCGCAGCTTTCAGGAGCTGGTTTTGCCGGAGGCGCTTAAACGCGGCATAGCGGTGCTGGGCATGAAACCGCTGAATGGCAATGGCGCACCATTTCATCACGCGGATGTGAAACTTACGCCCGAGCAGGCGCTGCGCTACGCGATGAGTGTTCCGGGCGTGACGACGACGATTACGGGTATGGAATCGCTCGCCGTGTTGCGGCAGAACCTGGCGATCGCGAAAGGTTTCGAGCCGATGAAACACCCGGAAATGCAAGAGCTTGTTGCGGCAGTGCAGCCGGTAGCGGGCGATGGCCGGTTTGAATTTTACAAGACATCGCTGATGTACGACGATATCGTGACGCGGCAGATGCATGAACAGCCCCTTAGCGGAGCGCATGCATGAGAAATGCTCGGAGCGTACGCGTGAAGAGGAGATCCTAGACCCGTGCCAGTACCACACCGCGAGCTTAACGGCGTTTCGATTTCGATCATCGGCGTGGGCGGTTCGGCGCTCGGCGACATTAAAGATCAATCGGAGGCGGGGCGCGTCGTTTCGGAAGCGCTCGAGAACGGAATCAATTTTTTTGACAACGCGTGGGAGTATCACGACGGAATGAGTGAGGAAGTTCTAGGCCGCGCCTTGAAAGGCAAGCGGGATCAGGCCTTCGTCATGACCAAAGTGTGTTCGCACGGACGCAAACGGGATGTTGCCATGAAGATGCTCGAAGATTCGCTGCGGCGGCTGCAGACGGATCACCTGGATCTATGGCAGATCCATGAGGTTATCTACGACAACGATCCCGATCTTCATTTTGCGCCGAACGGAGCGGTGGAGGCGCTGACGCAAGCCAAGCAGCAGGGCAAGGTCCGGTTTGTCGGATTTACCGGACACAAGGATCCCGACATTCACTTGAAGATGCTTTCGCATCGGTATCCGTTCGATACGGTGCAGATGCCTTTGAACCCGTTCGACAAGAACTACCGCTCATTTCAGGAGCGCGTGATTCCCGAGGCGCGGCGGCAGGGCATTATGCCGATCGGGATGAAGTCGATGGGCGGCGGTGGCGAACCGGTGAAGCGCGGCGTAGCTACTCCGCCGGAACTGCTACGGTACGCGATGAGCGTTCCCGGCATACTGACGACGGTAAGCGGCATGGATTCGTACGACGTCTTTCGGCAGAACCTCGCGATCGCGATGGATTTCACTCCGCTGGGCAGCGCCGAAATGACGGAGCTGGAGAACCGGGTGAGGGCCATGTCGGGCGACGGTCGTCTGGAGCACTACAAAGCCACTAAGCTGTACGATGCGGCCGTGGGACGCGAGCAACACGGGTTTCCGAGCGCAAAGGAATTGCCGGCATGATTTTGGCCCTGTTGATGTGGGGGCTGTTGGCGCAGGCGGGGTCTCCGTCGCCGCAAGCTCCGATGAAGCAAAATCGTGCGCCCGTTTCCGCGCATCCGGCACCGGCCGACCAACCCGCGTCGGCCGAGGTCGACCGCTTGTTTGCCGTCGCGGCGATGCAGGGGAACAATGCGGAAATCGATATGGCCGAGCTCGCGCTAAAGCGCGGATCGGCGAACGAGGTAAAAGGGTACGCCGGCAAAATGCTTGCCGAGCACAAGGGCCTGATGGACGAATTCACACCGGTGCTGCAGGGGATTTTGAGTAACCCTCCCGCGGAACGGCTCGCCCTGATGGATCAGCTTGCAATGTACCACCTGGAATCCGTGAAGCCCGTGGATTTCGACCAAGTCTACGTCATGGCGCAAATCGGCGGACATTTGGCGATGCTGACGGCCTTCGAAACCGAGGCCGATAACGGAACCAACGCTCAGTTGAAAGAGCTTGTCCGCAAATGGATGCCGACCATTCAGGCGCATCTGGAGCTGGCTGTCGATACTGCAAAGCATGTCGGCGGCGCGAGTCCCTTTAAGCAGTAGAGAATCTGATCCATATTTGCTAACCGGTCAGGTCAGGTTGCGTATATAGAGGCAGACCTACTAGTCTGTCGTTATGCGAAACACTTCGCATTGGAACCGGTGGGAGCAGTTGGCGCGAGATTGTGCTTACTCGATCCGAACGCTTGCTCATGCTCCTTCGTTTACGGTTGTTGCTATTCTTTCGCTCGGTCTTGGAATCGGATCGGCAACCGCCATTTTTTCGCTGCTGAATACGGTTTTACTGAAACGTCTTTCGTATCGCCAGCCAGACCAACTCGTCAGCATTCGGGAAGTGGTTGCGCCTTTATTTGCGATGTATCCCAGTTTGCCCGTGAATTATCAGCACTTCCTTTTTTGGCGGGAGCACGCGCGCTCCTTCGAATCACTTGCAGCTGTTAAAGGAGCAGTAGCGGATCTCACGGGAGACGAACCGATCAAAGTGGGTAGCGCGGAGGTCAGCACGAATCTGTTGTCCGTACTGGGCGTGCAGCCCCAACTGGGGCGTTCCTTTCTCCCGGACGAGGGGCAAAAAGGACGTGGGCACGTCGCAATCATCACCCATTCTTTATGGAGCCGCCGTTTTGGTCGAGCGCCTGACCTCCTGGGAAAAACAATCCGTGTGGATTACGTGCCCTATACGGTCGTAGGAATTCTTCCGGCGAGCTTTCGCTTTCCCAAGAACGATGAACTAGGCTCTCTCACATCGCTCGCGAAGAGTACCGAACTGTTCACGCCGCTTACTGTCACGTACAGCGACGATTGGGGCGGCGACTATGACTACACGATCATCGGACGTTTGGCCCAAAACGTATCGATGCAGCAGGCGATCGGTGAATTGGACATGCTCGAGACCCAAATCGACAGTGAACAGCATCTGCAGCAAGGTTTGCGCGAGGTCTGCAACCGGCTCCGTGATGTGATTTCTACCCCGGTTCGTACTCCGCTGTATGTTTTGATGGCCGCAGTTCTCTTGCTGCTGCTGATCGTGTGTGTGAACGTCGCGAACCTGGTATTGGCGCGATCGAGTGTGCGATTTCGGGAGTTCTCGATCCGGAGAGCGCTCGGAGCGGGGCGAACAAGACTCATACAGCAGGTTGTCATTGAAACAATGCTTCTCGGAGTCGTTGGCGGCGCGCTCGGCCTCGCTCTGGCCTTTTTCGCCATACATATGTTTACTGCGAACTTTTCTGTGCCGATTCCGCGCCTGGACGAAGTTCAAGTTGATATCCGCGTATTTCTGTTCTCGGCCTTCGTATCGATTGGCTGCGGGGTACTGTGTGGTTTACTTCCGGCCTTGCGAATAACAAGGGTCGACAGCCAGGATTCGCTTCGGGCAGGCAGCCACACGATAGCGGGCAATCGGCAGTCGCTACGCATTCGAGAGATTCTCATCGGTTGCGAGGTTGCAATCAGCGTCGTGCTTCTCTTCGGAGCTGGATTGATGACGGCCAGCCTGGCCCGCCTTTTGCATACTGACAGGGGCTTCACTGCGGAAAAGGCCGTAGCCGTCGACGTTTCCCTGCCGTACACGCATTATAAGAAGGGGCAAGATTATCTTCGATTCTGGGAGCGGGCGCTTGAAGAGCTTCGTTCGATTCCCGGCGTCGAATCGGCCGCGTTCACCTCGAAACTGCCACTCACGGGCGAGGCTATGGTCAACAGCGTGGTGCTTGATGGTGCCGACCGAGCTGCACTCGATCCCATCTCGCAAAACCACATTGAGATCAATGTTCGGTACGTTAGCCCGGATTATTTTGCAACCCTCGGAATTCCGCTTGCTCGAGGGCGTGTCCTCGAGCCGGTTGATCGAGATCGCGCTGTTACTGTTGTCTCGGCTCGACTTGCGGCAAAGCTATGGCCGCGCCAGAATCCACTAGGAAAGAAGTTCAGCACCGAAGCGGGAGTTGGGAAAGTCGAGGTCGTAGGTGTCGTTAAAGACGTCCACGCCACAACACTCGATCGAGAACCGACGCTGATAGCCTACGTTCCGTACTGGCATCGAGGTTTGGGCGGCAGCTTAATCATCCGTACTGCGACGGGCCCCGCAAATCTGATTCCTACAATCCTCAAACGTCTTCACGACATTGATGTGTCTCTTCCGGCGCCCGAGACCAGGACGTTAGGCAAGTTAGTTTCCGAGTCTCTATCGCGTCGATACTTTCAAGTGAAGCTCGCCGGTGGATTTGCATGTGCTGCTCTCTCGCTGGCATTGATTGGGATCTACGGCGTGGTTGCCTACAGCGTGGCGCAGCGGCGAACGGAAATCGCGGTACGTTTAGCACTTGGTGCTCGCCGTGTTGACGTGTTTCGAGTGCTTGTTCAACGTGGATTCCGGCCGGTTTTGATTGGTTTAGCTGTCGGTGTAATCGGGGCGGTCGCCTCTGCACAGCTCATTCGAAGCGTATTATTTGGGGTCAGGCCGAACGATCCGGTAGTCATGCTGTCGGTCGTCGCGCTTCTTGCGCTCGCTGCTTTCAGCGCCAGCGTGCTTCCGGCCTGCCGTGCCGCGGGCATAGATCCTGGGACTGCTCTGCATTATGAGTAGGGAAAGATCTTCACCTTTATGGCCCTTTTCCCGATGCTTGCCGCTGTCCTGGTCGTACCGTTTCTCTCAAAGCAGGAACCCGTCCAAACCAGTTCACAACTGGAAGCGCAGTTCCGGTTTGAGTCGAAGGAATGGCCCAACCTTCATGCGTTCCTCTACGTATTAGCCCGTTCACGAAATGGGGCGAAGGACAGTCTTCGCGTGGCAGTACGCGACGCACCTTCCGATCTGAAGGGCTTTGACACGTTGTCTGCGGCAGAGCGCAAGGATTGGAACGATGCTGTCGCTATCTATCAGGCGAACGCCGCGGCTTCGGACATCAGTTACGGGAAATTGGTCGATGTGAACTACGCCCTTGCGGATCTCACGTCTGGGCAACGCATCGAGGAAGCGCACGATATTCCCATCCAGCTTCGAAATGCTCTCCAGTTAGCGGAGCCGGTGTACCGAAAAATATGGTGGCCTGGGCATAACGCCGCGAACCAAGCCTGGATCCTCCAGTTACGTCCTCAAATCACGCGCTATGGTCCCCAGATACTGCAACAACTGACTTCCGCGTTTCAGCACCCATGGCCTACGGACCCACTGCCGGTCGAAGTCGTAGCGTATGCGAACTGGGCGGGAGCATTTACAACCGCTAATCCCCCGCTGATCACCATGTCGAGTCTCAACGAAGAGCACAGAGGCGCGGACGCACTGGAACAGCTCTTTCATGAGTGCTCGCACCTGATGATGGGTACCGTGGATGCAAGCTTGCGATCGCACGCTCAAGCCCTGGGAAAAGATTTATCGCGTGATGTTTCGCACACGATCCTGTTTTACACGGTAGGTGAAGTTGTGAGTCGGATCGTTCCTGGTCATGTCCCCTATGCGGCCCATTACGGTGTCTGGCAACGAGGCTGGACAAAAAACTACGATCTGCTGAAGCTCTACTGGCAACCTTATCTGGACGGCAAAACGACAATGAATGAAGCGATCGACCCGTCTTGTACGAGCGATTTGATCAGACACCGGAAAGATTTTAGAAGGCTCAGCTGAACGGTTCGTCGGCGGAAGGGCCGTACAGTCCGGGGACCGGGATGTTAAGCAGGCGAAGATACACACCGAGTTGCGCACGGTGGTGCACCAGATGGTTGAGAAACATGGTGCGATAGAGCGCCATGCGCGGTCCCTCGACGATGACTCTGTCTCCGAAGGAGAGCTTCCAATTTTTCCTGAGTTCATCGTCCGAAGCGGCCGCCAGGTGAGATCTGGCTTCCGCTGCGGAGCTTTCAAGTTCCGACAGCAGATGTGCAGTGGATTGGAACGTGAGGTCCGGAAAGTTTTCGTTAGCGAAGTTGAGTTCCGGGGTGGTGAGAATGCGCGTGCAGAACTGCGGAAGTCGCGCCGTGTGGAGTGCCAGGCGTCCAATGGCCATTGATTTCTCATGTGGCTTCCAGTTTGGCTCCTTCTCCGGAATACGTTCGAGGGTGCGGCGCGTCCCGGCGATTTCGGCATCGTAGTCGAGAAGCAGGATTTCGGAGATCGTCATAGCCGTTCAGTGTAGCGGGTCTTTGCTGCGGATAGCAGCTTAGCAAGTGCTTTCGTTGGTCTTCAAGGGCGGCCCCTTGCCGGGCTGAGAATATCGATCTTACAACGCCACACCCTTCTCAAACGTGCATTCAGATACCAGCGCCCATTGCCCGGATCTCAGGTGGGACACACTGGCCAGACGCTCGCGAGCTGGTGCTCAAACTTATTGCTGCTTGAAGCGACAGTTTGAGAGACAGGCCGCAACTGCGCGCGAGATCGAGCGCTGCCGCATGGCCTATTCGCAAGACTGGTCAGCGTTAGGCAAGTACATGCGAGAGAGTTTCGCAATTGCCCGGTGCCTGTTTCTGCTCGAGACGGCATGTCTTCTATTCAGATTGAGGCTTCCAGGGGCGAAAACAATCTTTCAGAAGGCCTGCCTTCAGGCAAACGGCCGAATCGGGTTTTCCAGCATGGAGCAGCCGGAACCGTAGCCTATTTGCTCTGCGCCGCCCGGTTCAGCAACAGGATGTCTACGTGAGGCCACGGTTCACTGCGCTCGCCATTCTGCGACAAGCAAATAGCCCACACTCCATACAGCAGAACTATGAGCACAAATTGGAGCTGTTCGAGTAACTCTACTGCTCCAAGGGGGGCTAAATTCTCCGCGAAAAACAGAACGGCATAGCCTCCGAAATATATGCTCAGCAGAACGGTATGGATCACGAGATTGCGGGGCGGCCGCTTCAAAGGTGCGGGAAAGCGTGCAAAGAAAACAGCCACCAAGATGAGCGTGCCGGCAATCCAGCTATCCACCCACCGCTGTAAAAGGAAAAGGGCGCGCAGCAGCGCCTCCCCACCAGCCAGGCGATGCACCTCAAAAGGTAATCCGAGGCAGCAAATCACAGTTGTGATCGCGAGGCAAGCGAGAAACAGCCGAACCGCGAAGTTGCCAATCTTCGGGTAAAGCCGGGCAACAGCCTTGAGAGCGTCTAAGCCGCACCACGCCTGGGCCGCAAGCAGCGGTGGAAGAGTCCATTCCCAGATCACAGCGTAGCTGTGCGTACTGTAGCCGGGAACGAACAACATCGCATCACGCAGGAGCACCACTCCCAGCATCCAGGCGAAGCTCTTCAGTTGGGACACGCATAGACGTTGCTGAAAAATTCGCACAATGATTACGGCGGCCAAAACGGCGGATGCGAACCAAAGAATGTGATCAAGAAACGAGGTCCCCACGTATTCTCAGTCAGTTGAGCCCAAGAAGATTCTCCCGCAACGGGGGCACGTAATTGTAGAGGCGGCGCTGGCTAGAACGAGCTGTGCGGCGGGAACGAATCCCTGAAAATGTTCCACAGGGCGATGAAAAAGCAAAAGTCAAACATTGTCTTAATCCTTAGCGGCAGATCCGCGACCTCACAATAGGGTCCGAGGTTTGCCAGCAGCACCTGCTGAAGCAGGAATTCGCCCGTAAGATGATGAATCCAAAAGGATATGACGTGTTAAGAAAAATTTCAGCGGTTGTGAATGACCGTGCAGCATGTGCGAACGTCCACCTTCGCTCGCCGAAACGACCAATACGGGGAGGAACATCCCTAGAGCCAAGTCGAGCGGCGGTCAACCACTTTATAAGCGACCATGGCGACGAGTGCCCTGCCCATACGAACTATCGAAAGGCGAATGCGCGGCGGTGCGCAATCCCTTCTTGTTCGCGACGGAGCCGGAAACGCATACGTCGCCAAATGCGTTGGCAATCCGCAGGGAACTAGAACGCTAATCAATGAATGGATTGTTAGTCGGCTTTTGAAATATCTTCGGGTATCCACCCCCGAAGTCCATGCCCTCCAGATCGATCGCGGTATTCCGGGCGACAACTTGTTGGAGTTCGATATCGGGAGCCGAAAAATTCAGATTGAGCCGGGTGTGCATCTCGGTTCGCGCTGCCCCGTCGATCCTGAGCAGAAGGCAGTTTTCGATTTTCTCCCGAGGCGTCTATTGCACAATGTCGTGAACTTGCCCGATCTGCTCCTGGCGTTTGTTTTTGATAAATGGGTCAATCAAACCGATACCCGGCAGGCCATCTTCATTCGAGAGCGCCCTGCCACCTCGGCGGGGAAGTTCCGCACCTACCTCATCGATCATGGCCACAGCTTTGGCGGCTCACGTTGGGAGTTTTGCGATGGTGTACTCAACGGGTTGTATCACGATAGATCCATTTACGAAGACCTCACTGCCAACCCAGAATGTCACGCCGCGGTAGATCGTATCAACGAGTTGTCCGAGGCAAGCGTTCTCTCCATTCAAAAGGACATTCCGGTCGAATGGCTGCAACCGGGAGATCGCGATCAGATCACGCGCCTTCTCGAAGTGCTCTGCGGCCGGCGCACTAAGCTCCACGATACGATCGACCGAGCCCTCCAACAAATAGGCGAGGCAGGTATTGCAATTCCGAAAACCGCTGATGGAAGACGACTACTCGGTGCGTTGCTGCTACTTGCCTGCGTGCCCGGCTCTTTGTTAAGACCTGACGGTATTGATATTCAGATCGCCGCGCATACGGGTCATGAGTCAACGCAAGCTCGGGAGCACGGTAATCCGAGTCTCTCAAGCGGGTTCAGCTTAACAGCCCGTTCCGGAGTTGGCGGCGTGGTCCACAAGTATGACGTCCGAATCCGCCGAAGTAACCTGTCCCCTGTGGCGGCTCGTTCACAAGAAAGCGACATCAGAACGCCCAAGAACAGCGCGTACTTCTTGCAAATCTACACGCAAAAGCGAGACCGAGATCAGAATGAAATTGTAGGAGAGTACGCTTTCCTCACTCGCCGCTAATCTATTTCTCTTCACCGGGTTCAGCGGTTATCACCCTGCTGACAGCGTGATATCGTCTTCAAATCGCCTTTGCGCAGCACCGATTTCTGCCGGAGCACACGTCTAAATCGCGAATGAACGTAAAAGAACTCTTCGATCTCACCGGGAGCGTCGCCATTATTACGGGCGGTTCCGTCGGGCTTGGGAAGCAAATGGCGGAAGGGTTGGCGGAAATGGGCGCAAACCTGGTGCTCTGTGCTCGCAAGAAGGATCGTTGCGACAAAGCTGCCGAAGACCTGAAACAGCTTGGAGTGGAAACGCTCGCGTTGGGCTGCGATGTGAAGAGCCGGGACAACGTCCAGGCGGTTGTGGACGCAACGCTTTCGCGATTCGGACGAATCGACATCCTGATCAACAACGCGGGCGCGTCCTGGGGCGCTCCCATCGAGGAGATGCGACTCGAGCACTGGAACAAGGTCATCGAGACGAACTTGACCGGGACCTTTCTTTTTTCGCAGACGGTGGGGAAGATCATGGTTGGTCAACGGAGCGGAAAGATCATCAATATCGCCTCCGTCGCGGGATTGCGCGGCTCTTCTCCTGAATTTCAGGCGATCGGCTATCACACCAGCAAGGGCGGACTCATCATCTTCACCAAAGACCTCGCGTGCAAGTGGGCCATGCACAACATCCATGTGAATGCTATTGCCCCGGGTTGGTTTCCGACAAATATGTCCGGCGTGCTTATCGAGCAGAATGGAGAAGCTCTGCGGAAGAGAATTCCGCTAAACCGTTTCGGCAACGATTACGATTTGAAAGGAGCAGCGGTATTTCTCGCCTCGCGTGCTTCCGATTACGTGACCGGCCAGGTGTTGGTGGTGGACGGAGGGCAAACCGCATGGTGAGGAGCGAGCGTGTATGAACGTTCCGCTCACCGCGGATGTTCGGGATCACGCGACGGCGGTGAGGCCGGGCGAAGAACTTGATCTTGGTGCGCTCGGCGCTTTCTTAACGCGCCAATTTCCGGAACACGCAGGACCTCTTTCAGTCGAGCAATTTCCGAGCGGCCATTCTAACCTCACGTACCTGATCCGGTTTGGAGAGCGTGAAATGGTGCTGCGGCGTCCACCTTTCGGTACCAAGGTCAAGAGCGCGCATGACATGAGCCGCGAATATCGCGTTTTATCCAAACTGCATCCCGTTTATCCACCTGCGCCGCACGTTCTGGTCTATTGCGACGACGCGTCTGTACTGGGCGCGCCGTTTTACTTGATGGAACGTATATCGGGATTCATCATGCGCAGAGATCCGCCGCCGGGACTTCCCTTTACAGAAGAAACAGCGCGGCGCTTGAGCGAGTCGTTTCTCGATAACCTCGTCCGCCTGCATGGGCTCGACTACGAACGAATCGGTTTGGGTGATCTCGGTAAGCCGCAGGGCTACTTGGAGCGGCAAGTGCGCGGTTGGATCGACCGGTATCACGGCTCCGAGACTCACAATCTACCCGACGTGGAGCGCATCGCGCCGTGGCTGATCGAGCACATGCCCTCCACGACGGACGCAACGCTGATTCACAACGACTACAAGTACGACAATGTCGTGCTCGATCCCAACGACATCACTCACATCATCGGAGTCCTGGATTGGGAAATGTCGACGATCGGCGATCCTTTAACCGATCTCGGCACCACCATCGCCTACTGGCTGGATCCGCACGATTCCGCCGAGCTGCGCGACATTCGCTGGTGTCCTTCCATGCGCCCCGGCAGTCTGACGCGCGCTCAGCTGGTCGAGCGCTACGTTCGAGCGACCGGCCGCGACAGCTCCAACATGGTTTTCTATCTGACCTTCGCATGTTTTAAGATCGCTGTGATTTTACAGCAGATCTACTATCGCTATCACCACGGATTGACGCATGATGAGCGATTTGCCGCGATGCCGGAGCGAATCAGAATTCTCGTTCGCGCTTCTCTCGACACCATCGAAAGCAACTCGATCTAGTTCGAAGCCCATCGATGACTAAGTCAGCCGGTAGCGTCTGACCATTTGCGGAGCTCGAGTTTGGCAATGGCCTCGTTATGTACTTCATCGGGCCCGTCGGCGACGCGCAAGGACCGCACCGAGGCCCACGCGCTCGCGAGGAACGTATCGCCCGAAACGCCAGCGCCACCATGCGCCTGGATGGCACGGTCGAGTACCCGTAAGGCCACGTTCGGCGCCACCACTTTGATCATGGCAATCTCGGCCCGGGCCGCTTTGTTTCCGGCGGTGTCCATCATCTGCGCGGCTCTTAACGTCAATAAACGGGCCTGTTCGATCTCGGTGCGCGAGTTCGCGATGTCGGCGCGGATGGTGCCCTGTGCCGCCAGCGGCTTGCCGAAAGCGACACGCGATTGCACGCGTTTGCACATGGTCTCGAGAGCGCGCTCCGCCACGCCGATGCATCGCATGCAGTGATGAATGCGCCCTGGCCCGAGACGCCCCTGGGCGATTTCAAAACCGCGACCCTCGCCCAGCAGAAGATTGGAGACGGGCACCCGAACATTATCGAATCGCACTTCGCCGTGTCCGTGCGGTGCGTGATCATAACCGAAAACACTGAGCAGCCGGGCGACTATGACGCCCGCGGTGTCCATCGGTACCAGCACCATCGATTGCTGCCGGTGCGGCGGCGCCGAGCGGTCCGTTTTCCCCATGAAAATCGCGATTTTGCAGCGCGGATCGCCCGCCCCGGAAGTCCACCACTTGCGGCCATTGATGACATACTCATCGCCATCGCTAACGATGCTCGCCTCGATATTGGTGGCATCTGAGGACGCGACCTCCGGCTCGCTCATCGCGAAGCACGAGCGGATTTCGCCCGCCAGCAGCGGCTTCAACCACCTGTCTTTCTGTTCCACCGTGCCATAGCGAACCAGCACTTCCATATTTCCCGTGTCCGGCGCCGAGCAATTAAATATCTCGGGCGCGATCGGACTGCGGCCCATGATCTCGCATAAGGGAGCGTATTCGAGATTGGTCAGCCCCGCTCCGTATTCGCTCTCCGGCAAAAAGAGATTCCACAATCCCGCGGCGCGCGCCTTCGGCTTCAGTTCTTCAATCACGGGCGCGGGCGACCAGCGATTACGTTGAATCTCTTCGTGGAAGCGGTGCTCGTTCGGATAAACGTGCTCATCCATGAAGGACAGCAAGCGTTCCTGCAGTTGCTTCACCTTGCTGTCGAGATCGAAGTGCATGTTGCGCGGATTACCAGTAAACGCGGCTCAGCGCCATCTTACTCGATGTGCTGCCCAAAGCCTGAGATGCGAACGGCACGATAGGATTGTGGCATGGAAGCACACACTCCAAAGCGCGAAGCCATAGAGCGATTCGTGAATCACGAAAGCGGGATTTCAAAGGATTGGATCATTCGAGTGCTGGAAGACGAGCACGATCCAATCTTGCGTTTACAAGCGTGGAGAGACGATCGAGCGGAGGCCGGGCCGGAGAAGTCCCTCGAAGTGCATACCCGGCAGGTACGGCTGGCCGACGATGAGCCGGACGAGGCAACCAAGACGATGATCCGACGCTGGCTTGGCTCATTGTAAAGAGCTCTACCGCGCGATTTAGCTTTTGTCGTCTTCCGCAGCTTCGCCGTGCTGAACAATGTCTCCGTCCTGAAACAGAATATCCTTCAGGATCGTCCGCCATTCTTTCTTGCGGCGGAGCAGAAATTCGAGATCCATGCCGAAGTGTTTGAATTCCTCTCGCTGCGCATTTTGCATGATGGCTTTCGCCGTGCGATCCTTTTCGACCGCTAGCCGCTGCTCATACCAGTTGATGGCGTCCGCCTCTTCCGTCAAAGACGCCATCATCCGCGCAAACGTGCGAGTCTCTTGAGATAACTCCTGAGGTGGTTCGTGGTATTGCTCAAATCCCATGGACGATCATCTTCTCTTTCGGAACGCGTTCACGATTCGGATTCACAGCTAGTGGATGGCCGGAGGCGGCGTACTGTGACGCACAATTTGTTATTCGAACCAGGAGAATTGTACGCTGGCGAATTTTCAGCCTCACACATCGGCTCCTGTTCGAGTCATATAACTGCGCATCATCAGCGCTCCGCCATGCTGATTCAAATCTCGAAAAACGAACTGAAAACGGACGGCGGCACGTACCCGAGACGCAGGAGCGGCAATGAAATCGGACTTCCTGCCAACGTCGGTGAGCTCGAAACGGAATTGCGAGGGGCCGTCAAGGGTGGCGTTCGCTTTGATACGGGCACGCGGGCGTTATACTCCACGGACGCGTCGAATTACCGGCAGATTCCAATCGGTGTAGTACTTCCGCGTGACAAACAGGACGTGGTGAATACGGTTGCGGTGTGCTCGCGGTACAGAGTGCCCGTGCTGAATCGAGGCGGCGGTACCAGTCTGGCTGGACAGTGCTGCAACGTCGCTGTTGTGATCGACATGTCGAAGTACATGCGATCTGTTTTGAGCGTCGACCCCGCCAAGAAACTCGGGCGCGTGGAGCCGGGCTGTGTACTTGACGATTTCCGGCGTGAGACTACGAAATACGGACTGATATTCGGCCCTGATCCGGCGACGCACAGCCGCTGCACGCTCGGCGGAATGGTCGGAAACAACTCCTGCGGGATGCATGCCCAGATGGCGGGAAAGACCACTGAGAATATAGAGCGGCTCGAGATTCTCACCTACGATGGCCTGCGCATGTGGGTTGGCAAAACCAGCGATGAGCAACTCGAACATTTGATTGCCGAAGGTGGCCGGAAGGGCGAGATCTACCGCCGCCTGAAGGCCCTTCGCGACCGGTACGCGGATGAAATTCGAAAAAGGTTCCCGAAAATTCCGCGCCTCGTTTCCGGTTACCCGCTGAACGAACTATTACCTGAAAACGGATTTCACGTTGCGCGTGCTCTCGTCGGCACGGAGAGCACCTGCGTCACTGTGCTGGAAATTGAGGGCAACCTCGTTCCGAATCCTCCCGTGCGAAGTCTTGTCGTGCTTGGCTATCCGGACGTCTACCAGGCCGGGGATCACATCCCAGAAGTGCTCGCATACAAACCAATCGCGTGCGAGGGATTTAACGACAGGCTCCTAGACGATTACAGAAAAAAGGGGCTGCACCTCAACGAGATCAAGCTGATGCCTCCCGGCAAGGGCTGGTTGATTCTGGAATTCGGCGGAGAGACCAAGCAGGAAGTGGACGCTCAGGCCCAATCGCTGATAGAGCATCTGAAAGCGCAAAAAAATCCCCCCACCGTGAAGCTTTACGACGATGAACCGCAGGAACATCAGATTTGGGAAGTGAGGGAATCGGCACTGGGCGGAAGTTCTTTTGTCCCCGGGAAGAAGCCCGCCTGGCCGGGATGGGAAGATTCGGCCGTACCGCCGGACAAAGTGGGGCCGTATCTTCGGGACCTGGACGCGTTGTTCGCAAAGTACGGCTGGCAGCCGTCCATCTTTGGACACTTTGGCCAAGGCTGTTTACATATACGCGTGCCTTTTGAGCTAACCACGCAGGCAGGGCTCGATGCGTTTACCTCGTTCATGGATGAAGCCACTTCTCTGGTGGTGAAGTACGGAGGATCGTTTTCCGGAGAGCACGGCGATGGTCAGGCACGAGCGCAGTTCCTGCCGAAATTGTTCGGAAATGACTTAGTAAATGCATTCCGTGAATTCAAGGCGATTTGGGATCCGGACGGCAAAATGAATCCGGGGAAGGCGATTGACGCGTACCCGATCACAGAGAACCTGCGGCTAGGAACGCACTACGACCCGCCTCAACCCGAAACGCACTTTCACTACGAGGCCGACCAGTTCAGCTTTTCGAACGCGACCTTACGCTGCGTGGGAGTTGGTAAATGCAGGCGTGAAGACGGCGGCACCATGTGTCCGAGCTACATGGTCACGCACGAGGAAATGCATTCCACGCGAGGACGCGCACGACTCCTGTTCGAAATGTTGCAGGGCGAGCCACTCGATGGCGCTTGGCGCGACGATCACGTTAAGGAAGCTCTTGACCTTTGTCTCTCGTGCAAAGGGTGCAAGGGCGAATGTCCGGTTAATGTGGACATGGCTACTTACAAGGCCGAGTTTCTCGCGCACTATTATCAAGGCCGATTACGGCCACGTTCGGCATATGCGTCGGGACTGATTCACTGGTGGGCACGGCTAGCTTCTAACATGCCGTCGACGGTGAATTTCTTCACCCAAACGCCCGGTCTTAGCAATCTCGCGAAGTTAGCCGCAGGTTACTCCCAGAAACGGCATATCCCTCCATTTGCACAGCAGACGTTTAAAGGCTGGTTTGCGCAACGAGGGGCTCGGAACGCCGGAAAGCCCCCGGTGATTCTTTGGGCGGATACGTTCAACAACCACTTCACGCCGAAAGTGGCGAAGGCCGCCGTCGAGGTGTTGGAAGACGCCGGATATCGGGTGCGCGTTCCTCGACAGTCGCTGTGTTGCGGTCGCCCGCTCTACGATTACGGGATGCTTGACACGGCCAAGAAGCTCCTGAATCAAATTCTCACGGCCTTACGCCCAGCCATTCAGCAAGGAGTTCCAGTGGTGGGCCTGGAACCTAGCTGTGTCAGTGTATTCAGAGACGAGTTGACTAACTTGATTCATGGAAACGCAGATGCGGCGCGCTTACAACGGCAAACCTACACGCTGAGCGAGTTTCTGGAAGAAAAAGTAACTGGTTACCGCCCGCCGCAACTGAAGCGCAAAGCTGTTGTACACGGGCACTGCCATCACAAGAGCACGCTCGATTTTGAAAGCGAGGAAACGGTCTTGCGCAAGATGGGGCTCGATTACCAGGTTCTCGACTCCGGCTGTTGCGGCATGGCCGGAGCATTCGGATACGAGAGCGAACATTACGAAGTTGGCATCAAGTGTGGGGAACGGGTGCTTCTGCCTGCGGTCCGGAACGCGCCCAAGGACGCGTTGATCATTGCTGACGGATTTAGCTGTCGTGAACAGATTTTGCAGGAGACGGATCGCAGAGGCCTACACCTCGCGCAGGTTCTGCAAATGGGATTACGAGACGGACCGCACGGACCCGGGCGGGAAGAATTGCCAGAGCGTAATTACGCGGAAAAAACCGCGGCTGTACCTGTCGCCGTACTGGCAGGAGCCTCGCTATTCGCCGCAGCGACGTGTTGGTGGGCCATTCAGCGGAAGGGCGAATGAATCGAGCCCGGGGGGTTCGCGGGATTCCCCCGGAGTTGTATCTTTGAGACTGGAGCCACCCGCCGGGATCGAACCGGCGACCTGCTGATTACGAATCGTCAGATGAATGCTCTTTCCTGATTCGTCATGAGCGCTTATGTCACTACAACCCCCTGTGAACATTGAGGTCTTGCAATTCCGGCATGTAGCCCGGTGTATCACGACATATCGGGATATTGAAGCAGGGTCCCTGTGAAAGTCCCTGTAGCAAGATTGGTGACCTCACGAGATCGAAACCGTGCTTAGCTTTGGAATCAGGAGCACAGCAGATCGTACTCAGGTGACAGCCGAACCATGTCAAAGCCGCCGCCCTGACAAATTGATGAATTCGTGCGCGAATTGAAGTTTTAGAGAGACAGTTGCATTTGATCGGTTTAGGCGCTCCAGTTCGCTGTTCGGTTCCTTGCTCTATATGCCCTAGAGGCATACCGCTTCGGCATCCCGGCTTCCTGGCAAGCAGGGCAGAAATTCCTTTTTCCACGCTTTGCGCAATGATATTCCGAGCCGCCTCCAACCGTCGGCCTGAGGATGGCCGAGCAGTGATAACAGAGAACGATGGACTCGCTGTTCGATACGGTTGCGGCGAGTTCGTGCACTATGTACTTCAAGAGGGAATCGCATTTGAGACCCAGCATGAGACTGCCGCCTTTGTACGACACGATCTCCGGCGTGGGGTAAGCGAGGTTCAGAAGCAGATTCACTCCGGCAAGAAGAAAATTTCGACTTCTACTCTGATGAAATCGCATAAGCACCCGAATAAGATCCAACCACCCCGGGCCATCGTATGGGCGGGATTCGGCTTGCAAGAGCTTCGCTTCCACGGAGGGCAGGATTGGGCTTGGTACCTCTATGATGTACCTCCACGCAGGGTGATCGTTGATGTTCTTGGAGGAAGAATCAGACGAGAGTCGAACGAGTGCGGTGAAGACGCCAGCGAAGTACCTCCAGAGGTCACAGAACTCCACACAAATTCCCGCATCCGTTGCAACTTCATCTGTGTCGGGGAGTTCGTCCATCTCACAAAAAACGCCCAGACCCCCGTAGTGCCTTGCAATATCCCAGATTTGGTCGTCGTTTCCTGACCGCAATTGCAAAAATCGCTCGAATAGGTCAGATGGCGGCCGAACACCGAGCTTGAGCGCCACTAGGGCCGCGGGTGGCTCGTGAATTGCAAGAACAGACCTTGCTACCCGTGAATTTGTTGTGGGTCGTGTTTTTTTTATTTCGACTCGCCATGGCCGCTTCCAACCGCTATAGATCATCATTGGGGCTAATTAAACGCATTTTCTCACAAATGACGGAATTGCACGTGATATTAGCGTCATATTAGGCATTTTGATTTCGATCAGAATCTACCTAGAATTCGCATGAGATGTCAACAACATTCAGTGCCAAACAGGAGATTACAAGATGGACTTGAAACGCTCACAGCGTGTCGCTCAGTCGGGACCGTCGCACGGTAATGTCAGCGGCGCGGACGTTTCTCAAAACAGATCGAATCGCTCGGAACTTTCGGAACTGATCGACTATGCCGAATTAGGCCGCATCACGCGGAAATCAATAGTCACTCTGCGACGGTACAACATGGCGGGTACCGGCCCGAAGTTCCTTCGTATTGGTCGACACGTTCGCTTTAGGAGAGAGGACGTGCTCGAATGGCTCAATTCGTGTAGCGCCAAGTCAGTTTAGGCTTGCCCTCAACCGCGTGAGTGTCACATGCACGCAACGCCGCAGCCACATCGTTATGCCAAACCTCTCGATGCTACAGCACAGTGCGTTACCGCCTATTAAACAACGGCAGCGGGACGTTTCAACCAAAACTACACGATTGCAAGGATTTTGATGGATCTCCCAGGCTGTATTTTGCCTCAATCCGACTTGGATCAACTTGCCCGTTGCGGCGTCGATCCTGAAGTGGTCATCAGTGCGAATTGGCGCAGGGTAGACACGTTCACCGGCGCCCAGATCGTAGGTCGAAATGGAAGGGCTGACTATGCCGGTATAGCGATCCCCTATTTTTGGCCAGGATCACAGAACGTTCGCGAGTTTCGCCTCCGTCGTGACAATCCCGAAGTCGAACTCCTGCCAAATGGCGAGAAGAAATTCAAAAACAAATATCTTTCACCGCCCAACCGCGAGAACAAATTTTACTTTCATCCCTATACGCGGCCTGCCTGGCTCGACGACGTGGCGCTACCAATCGTCTTGACCGAGGGAGAAAAGAAAGCCCTTGCTTTGTGGGGATTGAGTTGGCACGCACTTGAGCCTCATTCCCAACTCCCTCGCTGGCTACCCGTAGGGATAGCAGGAGTCTGGTCTTGGAAGGGGAGCGCCGGCAAAACTGAGGGGCCCACCGGTCGACGATTGAACGTGACCGGCACGATTCGTGATCTCGATCGAATCAACTGGAAAGATCGGTCGGTCATCATCATCTTTGACGCAAACGTCCACACAAATTCTAAGGTTAAAGCCGCGCGACGCGAACTCGCGAAAGAACTCAGGCAGCGGGGCGCACGCGCCTTTTTTGTCGACGTTCCGGAGGAACCAGGTATCAAGGGCATCGACGATTTGATAGGGATCTGGGGCCTGGACCGGGTCCTGTATTTTGTCGACGCGGCAACATATGAAGATTCAAGCACAAACGGACGTGTTGTAATCGGTTGTATTCCAAGTGTCCGCTCGTTAGGTGCTATGCGAATCGAATTCCTTGTGCAAGGCCTGATCGCAAAGGGCGCGGTTCACTTGTTCACCGGTGATTCGGGCCACGGCAAATCTACGCTCATAACAGCCTTGGCCGGCGCAATCGCTGGCGGCGTAGAATTCGCGGGGCGATCTTGTGCTCAAACCCCAGTTCTGATACTGGATCGCGAAAACCCAAGAAGCGTTGTCGCGGAGAGATTGGATAGGCTTGGCGTGCAAGACGGGAATGCGCTGCAAATCTGGGGCGGGTGGAACATTGAAGAACCTCCCGACCTTGGATGTAAGCAGATATTGTGCTGGGTGAGGCAAACAGAGCCGAAGCCGTTGATTGTGGGTCGATTCTTTCATCTCTTTTCTGAGGGGAGATGAAAACAGTGCAACTGATGTCCGGGCTTTCACTGACGAGATGCGGACCCTCGCTAATGCCGGTGCAACGCTAATAGTAGTTCATCACTCGGGCAAAGCGGAAACGAGCAGGGATTACAGAGGTTCCTCCGATATAAAAGCATCCGTTGACATCGCTTACTCGATCACCAATTCAGGCGGATGTGAGCTGGAACAACTTCATCTCAAGGCGTTCAAGACCCGGTTCTCCGTCGAAAGGGAATTGACCCTGGATTACATGGACGGCACCTTTCAACCGGGGCCGGCTAAAGTCGGCCGTGCACAAAAGGACCAATCTGCTTTCGCGTCTGTCATCAAAGAACGGGACGGTATCACGCAGGCAGAGTATGAAGCTGTTTGCGCCGATAAAGGACTTCCTCGTGCAGCAGCACGTGCATTTGTCCGAACGGCTGTAGCTGCGGGTAGGTTGACGATCACACCAGGTCCAAAGAACGGAAAGCACCTCCACCTCAGTGAGGACCCTTTTGAAGGCACAGCGGCTGACGGAACTCGCGCCACGAAGTTCGTGTTGGGGGCAGTAAGCTGAAGCGTTACCAAGCAGCGAATTAGCCAGGCCTGTTTCGATTGCCCGCCGGTGTCTGAGAGATAGTGGCGGGAACAAGTGTGTTTGCCAAATTCCTGCTCCCTAGGGAACGGCAAACTGGCAAACACGTTATCGTCCCTCAGTGGACGTTGGCTCTCACACACAGCCATGGCCGTACCCTTGTTACCTTCGACAATTCTTGCTTTGCGAATGTTATCCTCTGACCCTCTAAGGATCGGGAGCGGAGATTATGTCCAAGATTCTCAGAAAGAGGCAAACATTAAATTTGTGTTGATGAAGTTCGGGCCGGCAATTGGGCGCCGCGGCCAAAGCTAAACGACTAGTACGCGGTCATCAATTAGCAATTGGCAAGATGTACACTGGTGATCTATGACAAAAGGGGTATCGGCCGCGGCAGCGAAACAGCGCCCTTACAAGACCACTGGACTGCATTTACCTGAAGAGCTTTGGGCGCTCTTGAACAGAGTCGCATTTGAACGGGCTCGCCGAAATGGAGGGCGGGCTTCCGTGTCAGCGCTCCTCGTGGCGATGATCGAACGGCATCGTAAAGAACTCGAGAAAGAACTGGTGGCGGGGGCCGCTGAATGAATAATGACTCCGCCACAACGCTTGCGAAAGTGGAGACCGCCATCCAGCAGGCGGCGAGCCAGTATTTTCGGCTCGTCATCTTGGCCGGTATTCCCGGCTCCGGGAAAACCGCTGCGCTGCAGTCCATTGCGTACGAGGCCGGGTGGCAAGTTGTGAACGTCAACCTGGAGTTGAGCAAGAACATGCTCGAACTCACCCGCACGCAACGATCCCGGCAGGTTGAGAGATTGCTGAAGGAAGTGATCGCCGCCGTTCCAGGCGAGGTCGTCCTGCTTGACAATCTGGAGATTCTATTCGACACCGGCCTGGAGGTCGAGCCGCTGCGTCTGCTACAGGTATCGAGCCGCAGCCGAACCCTCGTCGCCTCGTGGAGCGGTACCTACGTCGGTGGAACGCTGGCCTACGCTGAACCAGGCCATCCAGAGTTCGTCCAATTCAAGCAGGTTGATGCAGTCGTGATTCCGGTCAGCAATCCCATAGCTCATTGAGGAAATATCGTCATCATGAAATACAGCGACCTCGTACAGTTCGACCCGATTGAGTCGGTCATCCAGCTTGAGCAAGCGGGTTCACCCGCAGCCGTCCGCCAGCTCGTTCAGACGTTCGTGGTCTCGAAGCGCATGTCGGAGCAATTGTGCGATTTGGTGATCCCAAACCTTCAGTTCGAGTCCGCCGCCGATAACAAGGGGGTTCTGATCGTCGGAAACTACGGCACCGGCAAGAGCCACTTGTTGTCGATGATCTCCGGTCTCGCCGAACACGCTGACATGGCCACAGTCGTCAAGAACCAAGACGTCGCAAAAGCGTCGAAGGCGATCTCTGGAAAGTTCAAAGTCGTGCGGCTCGAACTCCCTGCCACGAAGAAGAGCTTGCGGAACATCATTTGCGGCAGACTCGAAGACTTCATGACTAACGAGGGACTAAGCTTCAGCTTCCCTCCCGACGAACAGGTGGACAGCAACAAGGAGGACCTGTCCAATATGATGGAGCAGTTCAGCAAGAAGTATCCGAACAACGGTCTGCTCCTGGTTGTGGACGAGTTGCTCGACTACCTGCGATCCCGCAAACAGCACGATCTGATCCTCGACCTGGGGTTCCTGCGGGAGATCGGTGAGGTCTGCAAGCTGATCCGATTCCGGTTTATCGCCGGCCTGCAGGAGAGCCTGTTCGACAACCCGAAATTCCAATTCGTAGCTGAGAGTCTGCGCCGGGTGAAGGATCGCTTCGAGCAGGTTCGCATCGTCCGACAGGACGTGGCATACGTCGTTTCCGAAAGACTGCTGACGAAGAACGATGAGCAGAGAGCCAAAATTCGCGAACACCTTCTGAAGTTCACGGCACTCTACGGCGGCATGGCCGAGCGGCTGGAGGAGTTCGTGCGTCTGTTCCCTGTCCATCCAACATACCTGGAAGTCTTTGAAGCGATCTCTATCGCCGAGAAGCGTGAGGTCCTGAAGACCCTGAGCGCCGAAATGAAGCGCTGTCTCAACAGCGAGGTCCCGAAGGATCAACCCGGACTCATCAGCTACGACTCCTATTGGGAATTCCTTCAGGCGAACGCGGTGCTGCGTTCAGTCCCGGAAATCAAGGACGTGATTGACGTAAGCAAGGTTGTTGAAAACCGCATTCAACAAGCTTTTACTCGCAAAGCTCTACAACCGATGGCAGAGCGCATCATCCACGGTCTCTCGATTCATCGGCTGACGACCGACGACATCAGGGCCAAGATCGGCCCGACGGCGGAAGAACTTCAGAATGGTTTGTGCTTGTTCGCCCCGATACCGGAGAAGACGAGCGATTTCCTGCGCACGACGGTGGAAGCGTGCCTGAAGGAAGTGATGAAGACCATGAGCGGCCAGTTCATCACGCACAACACCGATAACGACCAATACTATGTCGACCTGCAGAAGACGATCGACCACGACGCGAAGATCCAGGATAAGGCCGACACGCTTTCCGATTCGCAACTCGATACCTACTACTTCGACGCCCTGACTCGAGTCCTCGAATGCGCTGACCAGACCTACGTGCGTGGCTACCAAATCTGGGAACACGAGATCGAATGGCGGGAACACAAGATCACTCGCCGGGGTTATCTCTTCTTTGGCGCACCGAACGAACGGTCCACGGCACAGCCGCCTCGGGACTTCTATCTCTATTTCCTTCAGCCGTTTGAACCTCCGCATTTTGAGGATCAGAAACTCTCAGATGAGGTTTTTTTCAAGCTGACGTACATGGACAAGTCCCTCCAGGACACCCTGCGGCTGTACGCTGGCGCTCGTGAAATGGCTGCGTCGGCCAGTACTGGGACGAAGAAGGTGTATGAGGATAAAGCCGATGGGTTCCTGAAGACGCTCGTGGGATGGCTGCGGACAAATATGCTGACCTCGTTCGATGTCATCCACCAGGGCGTTCCCAAGAAGATGGTCGAGTGGTTGAAGGGACACCGAACTGGCAATGCCGCCGTCCGAGATCTCGTGGAGCTGACTGGCTCCGTCTGTCTCGCTGCGTCATTCGAGGATCGCTATCCGGAGTACCCGGTTTTCACAGTCCAACTGACCACTAGCAATTTAAAGCAGCCGACAGAAGACGTAATCCGCTGGCTGGCCGGTGGTGTAAAGAACAACATTGCAAACGCCGTCCTAGACGGGCTTGAACTGCTGGACGGCGACAAATTAAAGCCGCACAAATCGCGCTACGCCAAGGTCGTGGTGGAGAAACTGGAAGGCAAGCCACCGGGTCAGGTCGTTAACCGCAAGGAACTGATGACAGTTAAGAACGATGTGGAACGGGAGACCCGCTACCAGCTTGAGCCTGAATTTCTTCTCGTTGTCCTCGTTGCTCTTGTGCAGAACGGCAATGCCACTCTGAGCTTGACCGGCAAGAAGCTCGATGCCGGCAATCTGAATGAGGCCAGCAAGATGCCGCTGGATCAACTTCTGGGCTTCAAGCATGTCGAAAAGCCGAAGGGCTTGCCGTTGGCGGAACTGATCGCTCTCTTTAAGTTGCTGGGTTTAGCGGAAGGTCTGATCCGCAACGAAAACACCCACGAAGAAGCAGTCAAACAGCTTCGAGCGAAAGCTACCGAACTGACCGAGAAGGTCGTCACCGTCGCCCAATATGTCCAGTCCGGGTTGCCGTGCTGGGGTAGTGAACTGATCGCCCCGGAGGACAGGGAACAGCAGCGCCTCAAACTCGATGAACTGAAGGCGTTTCTGGAGGCACTGCAAGCGTTCAACACACCCGGCAAGCTGAAGAATTTCTCCAGAAGCGTTCTGGAGATTCACTGCCAAAAGGCCAACCTCGATCTCGTCAAAGAGCTCGAAGCCCTGAACGGCCTGGTGCAAGAATTGACACCAGTTACGGGCTATCTGGCGACCGCTGCCGCCGTGTTGCCACCAAGCGACGCGTGGCGAACCCAGATGGACACGGTGCGCAGTGAATGGCGTGCAAAACTGACGGACCCCGCCGCCCGGAACGCCGCCGACTTCCGGCAGAAGATCAATCGGGCACTCGCGAAAGCGAAGGACGACTATCGGACGGCCTACTTCAATCTGCACAAGAAGGCTCGGCTGGGAGTCAACGAAGACGGCAAGAAAAAAGAACTGATGAAGGATCCCAGGCTTGAGCGGCTCAACAAGCTGATCGGTTTATCGCTCTTGCCGCACACAAGCCTGAGTGAGCTTCAGATGCGCTTGTCCAGAATTCAGCCATGCTTCACGTTGGTAAAAGACGATCTAAACGCTTCCCCCATCTGTTCTCACTGCAACTTCCGGCCACAAGAGGAGAATGTCGGCATCAGCGGCACGACGGCTCTCCAGCAGGTCGACCAGCAACTTGATGCACTCCTGGAGAACTGGACGAAGACCTTGCTGGATAACCTTGCAGACCCGATGGTCGAGAAGAGCATCGATCTCTTGAATGGCGAACAGAAGAAGGCAGTTCGTGCTTTTCTAAAGGCAAAGGCGTTGCCAGAGAAGATCAGCAACGATCTTGTCCAGGGCGCGCAGGAGGCACTGGGCGGGTTGATTCCTATCCTTGTGCGGCCATCTGAACTTTTGGCGGCCCTGAGTGATGGTGATGCACCATCGACCGCCGACCAGCTTGAGGCTCGATTCAAAGGGTTCCTTGAGAAGGCCACTCGTGGCAAGGAGCAAGTCAGAGTCCGGCTCATCGTCAAGCGTACCGACAATCCTGGAGTCCATGAGTGACCACGCACCTGTCCACCCGCCTCGTCTGGCACGACCGGGCGTGGGACGGTCACGTCTGCGATCACCCCAGCAAGAATGCGTATTGCATCGTGCAGGAGCACATCCGTGATGACCGAGATGACGACAAGGAGGACAAGGCAGCAGGCTTACCTCTTGCTGAACTCAAGACGTGGCAACCGCCGTGCTCCCGTGACCCCATCGCCTTTTCATCTCGTTGTTTCAGCATTACGCACAACGATCCGCTCGAATTCCGGCAGTTGCCTTCGGTCAAAGAAGACGTGCCGCCGTATTCGGTCTGCCCGTCGCCGTACCGCTGGTTGAGAGAGGAGAGCTTTCGGAGCATCTGCGAGGACGAAAAGCTCGATATTCGGGAGTCGGACACAAAGGACAAGGAGTTCGGCTGGGTTTTTGAACCCGACCGGCAGATTGAACTACTCCGCCATTTCTGGGGAAAGCTGGAGAAGAACAAGTCCCTACTGTTCCTGTATTGCAACCATGGCAACCCGCTCGATGAAAGCCTGAACCGAATCCTCTTGGGGTCAGCCGTATCTCTCAGATCGGTCCTCAACTGTTCTTCGGAAAGAAGCTCCCGAAGTTTCCTGACCGGTACCCGATCTGGTCCCGCTGCATCACGCATGACTTCGAGAACCAAGGTTTTCGACTCCCCTATCACGAATACCTTAAAGCCGGTCACGACACAAAGAACATCCTCTGTACTGTCCCGGAAGGGGCGATGCTGAACTTCTCTTATGTCGCAGAGCATGTCCGCGACGACATGGCCGTCGGCGCTCTGGAACGGTTGCTGCAATCCGTTCAGGCGGTCAAAGACGAGAACAAAGTATCTGGCGATTGGGACCGGCATCTTCTTTGGCTGAACGATGTGCTGTCGGAGGTCTGGCAAAATCGTGGCCCTTTCCCCGGCATGGGCAGCGTGCTCCAATACCTCGGATTCGAATCGGGTACGGCATACCATCGCGAAGTTCTGGTCCCCTTAGTGAACACGGGCGATGACGCATGGGAACACGTCAAGGCAATTCTGGAAGGTCGCCGCAAGTGTGAGCAGCAGCGGTACACAAAAGCCCTCAAACCGGCAGCGGAACGGTGGATGGCGTACAAGGAGCCCCGCCGCCGACTGCTGTCGATGCTCGTTCGACTGGAACTGACGCCGCAACAGGTAGAAAGGGTCGCCAATCCGGACAAACGTTCAAACTGCGGTATCAACGCCACAGACGAACAAGTGGTCGCAAACCCCTATCTCCTTTCAGAGATGGACGAGGGCGACGGTGACTCGGACGTAATCGTTCTGGAAACTGTGGACAGGGCGATGCGCCCCGAAGGCGCCGCCGCGCGATTCATCGACAAGGCCGACCTCTGCGTTCAGGACGACCCGCGCCGAGTCCGTGGCGTGGCTGTGGCGGTCCTTCAGGCAGCCGCCCAGCAGGGCGACACTCTGCTTCCGTTTGGGGAGATGATCAACCGAATCATGAAACGGTTTCCCGAGCGCCGCACGTGTAGCCCTGACAAAGATTTGGTGCAGGGCCAAGCCACGTTCTATCAGCAAGCTTTGGATTTCCGTGTGGATGGCAATCCGCCCACAATGGCACTTAAGTGGCTTTCCGAATTGGAGCGTGAAGTCAGCGGCCGGCTGCCCCGGCGAACAAAGGCCCAGAATCCAGCGCCCAAGGCCGGATGGAGTTGGGAGAAACTGCTGCTGGAGGAGTTCGGCAAGAAGTCCGGCTCAAAGTTACCAATTGAAGTAGAAGAACGGGCACGGAAGGAGAAGGCTGAAGCTCTTGCCAAGCTCTACGAAGGGCGCTTCAGTGTGCTGTGCGGCCGAGCCGGGACGGGCAAGACATCGGTGTTGAGGGTTTTCCTGAAGGGGCTGGAAGAGCTGGACGGCAAGAAGCCGATTCTCCTTCTGGCTCCGACCGGCAAAGCGCGTGTGCGCCTGATGGCTCGGACTAAACGGGACGATGGCCGTGCTCGGGATGCGTACACGATTCATCAATTCCTAATGCGCCACAAGTGGCTCAACCCAGCGAACTTCGCCCTGAAACTCCAAGGTGGCGAACAGCACGGAGCGCCGACCGTCATCATCGACGAAAGCTCGATGATCCCGACAGACCTGCTCGGTGTTCTGTTCCGGGCACTCGACCTGAACAAAGTCAATCGCCTTATCCTCGTGGGCGATCCCAATCAGCTTCCGCCCATCGGTCCCGGTCGTCCGCTGGTCGATATCATCGCGTGGCTCGAATCGGACGAAGAGCGAAGGAAATGTCTCGCTCGGCTGATGGAGCGTGCCAGACACGAAGACCACGACAGTCAGGCCCTTCAGCTTGCGGACGGCTATCTGCGGGACGACACTTCGCCCGGCGACGATGACATGCTTTCCCGTGTTGCACGTGAGGACGTGGGCGGCGATCTTGAAGTTCGCTACTGGCGGGATTCGGCTCAATTGGAAGACCAGCTTTCCGCAGCGATGCGAAAACACCTGAACTTGACTGAGGGCCAGAAAGGGTACCTTTCATTCAACGCCAGCATCGGACTGCACGAAGACACTAAAAAGAACGACCCGGTTGAAGCTGAAAAATGGCAGATTCTCAGCCCCGTTCGCAACCACGTGTTCGGAACCACCGAGATCAATCGCAAGATTCAGGCGAAGTATCGGGGCGGAATGCTCACGACGGCAAAGAATCCGTGGAGCCAAGTCGTAAAGCCTTTCGGGGAGCAGGAGATCGTCTGGACAGACAAGGTGATGCAATCCATCAACTGCCGCAAAACCGCCTATCCGAAGGGTCAGGATGGAGCACTGGATTACGTCGCCAATGGTGAGATCGGCCTCGTGGTGCAGACATCCAAGGGAAATGGAAAAGCAGACTCGATCCGCGTCCAGTTCTCGACACAACCAGCGTCATCTTATTACTATTCCCGCTCCGATGTGGATGGGGAATTGGAACTCGCCTACGCTCTGACGGTCCACAAGTCGCAGGGCAGCGACTTCGACACCGTGTTCTTCATCTTGCCGAAAAGCGCAAGTACACTCTCACGAGAACTGCTATACACCGGCCTGACCCGGTTCCGCCGGAAGATGGTGCTGCTGCTTGAGCGGGATACGACCGTACTCGAAAAGCTCCGCAATCCGCAGTGCTCCGACACGCTGCTTCGGAATACGAACATGTTCGTGCTGGCGGTTCGCCCAGAATCGGTGGACCGCTACTACGCCGCTCATCTGATCCATCGGACACGCCCGTCGGTACAACACCCGCAAGGAATTCTGGTCCGCTCGAAGTCCGAAGTGATCGTGGCCGACATTTTGACGAGCCTTGGCATCAGTTTCGAGTACGAACAAAAGCTCCCCTCGAAGGACGACCCGAGCGACTTCAAGCTGCCAGATTTCACAGCAAGCTACGAGGGCGACACGTTCTATTGGGAACACTTGGGGATGTTGTCGGTCCCGTCATACCGGGCAGCGTGGGATCGCAAACGGGAGTGGTACGAAGACAACGGTCATTTCGATCGGGTCATCACGTCTGAGGACGGCGCTGATGGCAGCATTGACGCCGCCGAAATTGAACGAATCGCGCGAAGGAAGATTTTGCTGGAACGCTGAGAGTACAAGGGATGTTAGAGATGACGAAAATCGCCAATCCCGAGTTATTTGCCGCAGAGCCACAGGCGGCCGTGGAATGCCTAGGAATTAAATTTCTCAGCGATGAGGAACGTCGAGAATACTTCCTTAAGAAGCTGGGAGAGAAGCTGAAGGACCCGGCATTCCGTGCCATTCCCGGCTTCCCCGTCGGTGAGGACGTAGATATTCTGGCAATGTCAGACCCGCCATATTACACGGCGTGCCCCAATCCATTCCTGGATGACTTCGTCAAATACAACTCAGGCACCTCCGGTGCATCCGACGCCGAGTACCATCAAGAGCCGTTTGCTGCGGACGTAAGCGAAGGTAAAACGGACCCTCTTTATAACGCCCACGCATACCACACGAAGGTTCCACATAAGGCCATCATGCGGTACGTCTTGCACTATACGAAGCCGAATGATGTTGTCTTCGATGGATTCTGTGGCACTGGGATGACCGGCCTCGCAGCAAGGCTGTGCGATGACGCACCAACTCTCACTGCTCTTGGTTTAAGAACTGGTTTGAACGGAAACCTTGTGGCTTCCGATGGCACCACTTTTTCTCCAAAAGGCCCACGCTTTGCCATCTTAAACGACCTTTCGCCCGTTGCAACATTTATCGCGTATAACTACAACACGACCGTAAAAGTTGCGAACTTTAAGACAGAGGCCGACCGTATCCTACGGATCCTGGCGGAGAAATGTGGGTGGATGTATGCCACCCTTCATCAGCCCACGAAGTCTCAACTTACCGCAGCCATTGACAATCTCAGGGGTAAGAACACGAGCGGCTTTTCTGACCGCACCAAGGCTCTGCCGCTTGGACGCATCAACTTTACAGTCTGGAGCGAAGTTTTCTCCTGCGGAGAATGTGGGCACGAAATCGTTTTTTCTGAAGAGGCAGTGCATGCCTCGACCAAAGAAGTACGCCAGACATTTCCGTGTCCTCGCTGCAAAGCGGAACTGAACAAGAAGGGTCTTAACCGTGTGTACGACAGCACGCTCGATCCGACATCTCGAAAGATGGTCACGACAACAAAGCGGAAACCCGTTCTGATCGATTACTCATACAGAGGAAACAAATATGAAAAGATCCCGGATCACTTCGATGCTGAACTGCTGCGAATAATCGACACTTTGGCGCTTCCCGAGAGCTTTCCCGTAACGGCAATGATGAATTCGAAGAATACGTCTGAACCCTGGGGGGACAAGTGGAGGGCAGGAACGGCTTCCTTCACACACGTTCACCACCTGTTTCTGAAACGCCCAATTCAAGCTCTCGGCGAAGCGTGGCACACATGCGCTAACATCAGCAACCCCAGATTAAGGCACCGTGCGGAGTTTCTGGTGGAGCAAGCTGTCTGGGGCATGTCTTTACTCGCGCGATACGTTCCGACTCACTATTCGCAAGTCAATCAATATCTGTCAGGCGTTTACTATATCGGTTCGCAGCACGCGGAATGCAGCCCCTGGTACATTCTTGAGGGCAAGAGCGCAAAGCTCACGAAGGCGTTCAGTGCAATTGCAGGATCGAAAACACAGCAGTTTGTTACGACCGGACATTCGGGCAAGATTCCACTTGGCCCAAATAGTGTGGACTACATCTTCACAGATCCGCCATTTGGAGATAATCTTTGCTACGCAGAACTGAACTTTCTTATCGAGTGTTTCCACCGCGTCTTCACGAACTCTGGTCCTGAAGCAATCGTCAGCAACCACCAGGGCAAGAGCTTGCGTGAATATCAGTCGCTTATGACTGCGGCTTTCAGCGAGTTCCACCGCATTTTAAAGCCGGGGCGCTGGATGACAGTGGAGTTTCACAATTCGCGCAATAGCGTATGGAATGCAATTCAGGAAGCTCTGCAAGTAGCGGGATTCGTCGTCGCCGACGTACGGATGTTTGACAAGCGGCAAGGATCGTTCAACCAGATTGTAGCGGCGCAAGCCGTCAAACAAGACCTAGCGATTTCAGCATACAAGCCAAGCTTGGACCTGGAAGAGCGTTTTAGAAGTGAAGCCGGGACTGAGAAAGGCGTATGGGATTTTCTCCGTTCGCACTTGAAGCAATTACCCGTTGTCGTTTGCAAGGGTACCGCCCTTGAAACTGTCGGGGAGCGGCAGAGCTATGTTCTGTTCGACCGGATGGTGGCATTCCATATTCAACGAGGCGTTGCTGTGCCGATGTCCGCCCCTGAGTTTTACGGTCGATTACGGAAGCAATTCATCGAGCGTGACGGCATGTACTTCCTGCCGGGCCAAATCGCGGAATACGACAAGAAGCGTGCAGAAGTTGCGACAGTCGGTCAGTACGAACTGTTTGTGAGCGACGAAAAAAGTGCGATCCACTGGGTGCGGCGTGAACTGGAGCGTAAACGTATGCCATTCCAACTTATTCAACCGCTTTACATGAAGGAAGCGCAGATCGTATGGGATAAACACGAGCAGCCGATTGAGCTTCAGACGATACTCGAAGAAAATTTCATTCAGGAAAGTGATGGTAATTGGCGAGTTCCTGATACGAAGAGTGAAAGCGATCTAGGGCGGCTTCGCAATCGGTCGCTGTTGAGGGAATTTCAACAATATGTTGGGCAGAAAGGCAAACTCAAGGTTGTACGTACAGAAGCGCTGAGAGCCGGATTCAATGATTGCTGGCAGCGCCAGGAATACTCAACCATAGTTCAGGTAACAAAGCGAGTTCCGGAAACGGTCATAGAAGAAGACCCGGCCCTTCTGATGTATTACGACAACGCCCTCATGCGTACTGGCATTTGAGGCCACTTGAGAGCAAGCGTTCCAGTTTTCACCGTCGGCAGTTGGGCATTTAGTGCCGCCTACGGAGAGCCTGTGCGCATCCTCGACGTGGAATCCGTCTGGAACCGCACTGTCTACGAGGTCTGGGTTCCGCGGGTGAAGAAAGTCGAGCGAGTTCGAGCCGAAACGCTGGCTCCAACTCAGTCGCGAGATACCCACGGCTCAAACACAACAGGCATCGACCGCATCACATACGCCGTTTGTGCAGCCCGAGTGGCCGACGCACTGATGCAAGATGTTCTGCTGGCTCCGCTGGAGGCCGGAGTCATCCCGCTGCCGCACCAACTCTACGCTCTCACGCGTGCGATGGGCGAGGATCGGATTCGCTACCTGCTGGCCGATGAGGTTGGCTTGGGCAAGACCATCGAGGCCGGTCTGATCTTCCGGGAGCTGAAGCTCCGTGGGCTGGTCAAACGAGTCCTCGTGGTTGCGCCGAAGGGTCTGGTGACGCAATGGGTTCAGGAGATGCAGACTCACTTCGGCGAGCAATTTCGGCTTCTCACGCCGAGTGAGTTTTCGCTGTGGCGCAACCTGACTGGCTCCGAGAATATCTGGCGGCAGTTCGATCAGGTCGTGTGTCCTGTCGATTCCATCAAGCCAGTTGAAAAGCGGCGAGGTTGGCCGAAGGAGAAGCTGGAAGCTTACAACCAGGAACGCCTCGGTGACCTCATCGACGCCGGGTGGGATCTCATTATCTGCGATGAGGCCCACAGGCTCGGTGGTGGCACCGAACAGGTCGCCCGGTATCGTTTGGGAAAGGCCCTCGCAGAAGCCGCACCCTACTTGCTGCTGTTATCGGCCACGCCGCATCAGGGGAAAAGCGCCAGTTTCCAGCGCCTAATGGCCCTGCTGGACCGTGACGAGTTCAATACCGCTGGGGCGATCCGCCGTGAGAAGGTCGTCCCGTTGGTAATCCGAACGGAGAAGCTGAGAGCGATCAACGAACGGGGAGACCCACTTTTCTTGCCCCGGCTGACCAAGTTGAAGCCTGTTCGCTGGGAAGAGAAGCACGAGCTTCAGAGGCATCTCTACCAATCGGTCACGGGGTACGTTCGCCTTGGTTACAACCAGGCGATCCGGGAAAACCGGCAGTACCTCGGGTTCCTGATGATCCTGATGCAGCGTCTGGTCACCAGCAGCACACAAGCCATAGCCTCGGCTCTGGAACGCCGCCTGGAAGCGCTGCAAGCCACAGACATCGCGTCGACCGACGAGGAACCGCCCGAGAACAACATCGAAGAGCAGGACAGCCAGGAGAAGCTGGACGAACTGCTGTCCATCCGGCTGGCCGGGTTAGCGAATGAGAAGGAAGAAGTGCGGCTGCTGCTTGATTTGGCTCGGCGTTGTCAGGCGCGGGGACCGGATGCACGAGCCGAAGCACTGCTGGACATTCTCTATGAGAACCAACGGCAAGAGAACAACCCGGAATTGAAATACCTGATCTTCACGGAGTTCGTTCCGACCCAGAACATGCTGCGGGACTTTCTGGAGCAGCATGGCTTTTCGGTGGTCCGCCTGAACGGGTCGATGGATATGGACCAGCGGCGGCGAGTCCAGGGGGACTTCGCACAGAAGGCTCGAATTCTTGTTTCGACCGATGCCGGTGGCGAAGGTCTAAACCTGCAATTCGCCCACATCGTTATCAACTACGACCTGCCATGGAATCCGATGAAGATCGAGCAGCGCATCGGGCGCGTGGATCGCATTGGCCAAAAACTCCCGGTGAAGGCGTTCAACCTGATTTTCGAGGACAGCGTTGAACGGCGGGTTCAGGAAGTCCTTGAAGAAAAATTGGCAACAATTTTGGTTGAGTTCGGCGTGGACAAAACAGAGGACGTACTCGATTCCGCTGAGAACGGAGCGATTTTCGAGAACTTATACGCACAGGCGATCCTTAATCCCGGCGGCATCGAGAAGAACATCGACAAGTTGATCCAGGAAATTCGCGAACAGGGTAGACAGGAACTGGCTGGCAGATCATTCTACGGCGAGACGGTACTCGATCCCTCGCTGGCGCAGCAGTTGAGTAGTCACCCACTGCCGTTCTGGGTCGAGCAAATGACAACGGCGTACCTCCGATGTGAGGGCGGCCGGGTGGATCGCGACTTGTTCAGCTACAGCCTTGAATGGCCCGATGGCAGCAGGATGGAGCGGGTATCGTTCCAAAGCCGTGATGCGCAGGACCGCGGGTTGCAGCATGTCAGCCTCGAAGACGACCGCATTCGGCGGATCGTCCAGCAGTTGCCACGAGTCGTGGCGTCCGAGCCGATTCCGATGGTTCGGTTGAAGAGTATGCCAGCCGAAGTGGTTGGCTACTGGTCTCTGTGGCGGATTATTCTCGACCACCAATCGTTCCGCGACGTGAAGATCATTCCGATCTTCCACCATGACGATGGCCGCATTCTGTCACCTACTGCTCGTCACATTTGGGACCTGCTGCTTGAAGAACGCCCCGATGTTGAACTGATCGGGACGAAGGCCGGCGCCGATGTAGAAGACGTATTCCGGCGACTGCGATCAGAGGCGGAACGCCACGGCGAAGACGCCTTCCATGAACTCCATGCCCGGCACCAGCAGCGATTGAAGCGGGAGCAGGAGAAGGGGCGATACTCCTTTGAGGTTCGGCGAGGAGCGCTGAACCGCATTGGCTTGCCCGAAGTTCGGCAGCATCGCCTGAAGCGGCTGGATGAAGAGGAGAATGCCTGGGCTGAAGACCTGCGAAAGCGGGAACAGGTGTTGCCCGAACTCCAACCTGTCGTTCTCTTGCGAGTGGAGGCAGGGAATGGCTAAGTGGCGTGACAGCATTCTCAAGCATTTTCAGCCGAAGATTTCCCGGCTGACTCTGGTGGCCGACCCCGATGGATTGCTCACCGAGGAAGGAATGCTGTCTGCCATTCGTCAGCGTGGTTTTGATCTCATCCCGTTCGATGACCCGATCGCGTTTCGCTTTGCGTACGAATCTCAGTACCGCAGCCTGTGGGATCAGCGCCAGAACACGGATTTGGTGGTTGTTCTGCGCTCGAGGGAACAGCATTTGAACAAATTGCCGTTCGATCTGCTGAAGGCCGGACGGCAACTAACTTTCGCACTCCACCAGTTATTCCCGAGGCTGAACTATCCGGTGCTCTCCGGGCTCGATCGCTCGTATCTCGATGCTGTGGCTGAATGCTACGAGGCACACGACGGTAATCAGTTGACGGAGCGGGAAACCAAAGACTTCGTATTGATGCACTGCTTTGGCGTCATTCCTAAGCTCGTCAAAACGCGGGTTGATTTGCTCAAGATTCTGCTGTCGTTGCACGCCCGGAAGGTTCTGCTGCCCGATTTCCTGAATGAATACCTGCTGGAGAGCCTGACGAAAGAGGTGGCGTTTACGGCGTGGCCGTTGACCGAGATTCTGCCGAGTCGAGATAGCTTTCTCCGGTTTCTGCAAGAGGAATGGTCACTCTATCTGGAAACGATCGGTAGTGGCGGCGACACGCGAATCCGGGTTCCGTTCCACCATGAAGACGTTCGCGCCTACGTTGATACATTCTTCCTCGATGGTTCGCTAAAGCCAGTCGAACAGCCGAATCCGATCAACCTGCCAGCGTGGGCCCAGACTGGAATCATTCACGACCGGAAGGCCGACGCTGTTCACCGCTTTCGTGGTTTGTGGCGAAAGTTTACGGCCGAGACTCCGAAGGTCGACGCATCGCACCGGGACTGGCAGCAAGCAGCCCAGCGTTGGGCTGAACTGATTGTTCTGCGCTGGAAGTGGGATGAAGCATTGGACGCCGCCGACCGGACGGCGTGGACGGGTTCGCAGACGAATCTGGAAGAAGCCTTCGGTCAATGGATGATTCAACGCTACGGGTCGCTGTACAACCTGCCGTATCACCAGCAGCCCGTGATGGTGCATCAGATTTCGCGATTTCTGGCTGTCGAGCGGATACGTAAGAAACTGGCCAAAATTGCTTTGCTCGTCCTCGATGGCCTTGCCTTTGATCAGTGGCTTGTGTTGCGAGAGAGTCTGGAAGCTGGTGACCCGGCGTTGCGCTTTCAGGAATCGGCGGCGTTCGCCTGGGTGCCCACCCTCACTTCAGTTACCCGCCAATCGATATTCGCCGGCGAGCCCCCGCTGTACTTTCCCGATTCCATCGAGACGACATCGAAGGAGCGGTCGCATTGGCAACGTTTCTGGGAAGATCAGGGCCTTCAACGCTCGGGAGTTGAACTGGTGACCAGCGTCGATAGTCTCGCCGATCCTAAATTGGAAACGGCCCTGGCCAATCCCCGGCTCTCGGTGCTCGGGCTGGTTTGGAACAAGGTAGATGACATGATGCACGGAATGACCATGCAGACTGCGGGGATGCACGCCGGTGTGCGTCTGTGGGCTTCGCAGGGCCATTTGCAACAGCTTCTCAGTCGTCTCCAGCAGGAGGGGTTCGCCGTTTACCTGACCGCCGATCACGGCAATGTGACGGCCACCGGCATTGGGAATCCGCGAGAAGGTGTGCTAGTTGAGACGAGAGGCAAACGGGCGAGGGTGTACGACCGTCCCGAGTTTCGGGACGAGGTTGTAGCTCGTTTCCCGGACTCGATCCGGTGGCCCAACCACGGCTTGCCCCCTGCTCGGCACGTGCTTCTGGCCGGTGATCTGAAGGCGTTCACAGACGCTGATGATGAAGTTGTGGCGCATGGCGGCATCGCGCTGGAAGAGGTCATGGTGCCGTTTGTGGCGATCACAAAGGACACGCAATGAGGAACACTGTAGGCATCTCGCATCGGCTGAAACGAGCCTGGCTGGATGACCTTCTGGACCGACTCGTCGAAACCAGAGATGAGAAGGAACTGCGGGCATTCCTAGATCAGCGCCTCCGCCATGAACTTCCCGGCAAAGAGGCACGCGCGAAGGCTGCTGGCATTCTCCTCCGTATTTGGAGTGGCGTGGATACGAAATATTTAGGCCTCCGAGATCGGGCGATGACTCTGTTGCCCCAAATTTCGGGCCAGGAAAGAATTTGGCTTCATTGGGGCATGGCGGGGCTTGCCTATCCCTTCTTCCGCGATCTGGCCGCTGTGATCGGTCGGATGCTGACGCTCCAAGACGACTTCACGACCGCTCAGGTGCAAGCCCGGATGAAGACGGTGTGGGGTGATCGGGCGACGAGCAAAGAGGCTGTGCAGAAGCTCATTACGGGCATGGTGGATTGGGAAGTCCTTCGGGCTAGGAAGGCCAAGGGCCACTTCCTGCTTGCCCGGAAGATGACTACCACGGTCACAGACCTGGAACTCTGGCTGCTTGAGGCGATGCTGTCGGCAAGTGCCTCGGACGAGATCGAAGCGCAGCAGCTCTTACGGTTGGCTGAAGCGTTTCCCTTTGCCTTCACGGTCACCGTGGGCGACGTTCGCAAACACGAGGGTTTCCAGATTCATCGCCAGGGGCTGGACATGGACATGGTCGCCGTCAAAAAACTCAAAGTAGATCAGGCGCTGCAACCAACGGCCAAAAAGTCGAAAGCTGCCAATGCGGTTCAATCTAGCTTTCTCGACAACCGATAAGATCGTTTCGAAAAGCAAACCCAAATTCAGCCGCCCGACTACGACACGATTCAACCTTCGCTTCCGTGAATTGTCGAATGTAATTCTGACGACCGGAGGGGCGCTCAACGGGCGCGGACTCGTTTACGCACTTTGAATGCAGTACTGGGTGGCAATTCTACTCGGGAAGCCGCCTTTTCCCGTTGGCCAAAATTCCGGTGTACGTCTCGCTAGAGCCCAAAAGAAGGATCGACCGCCCGAAGTTATTCTAAAAGATCCATGGAAAAGACATTCGCGTCAGCGCGGCTAGCGGGCGACACGAGAGCGCGATCTCTCATCTCGTATCTGGATGAATCGGAGAATGAGCTGAATCTGGATACCGCGACCGTCTACTATGATTTTCCGATTTTTCAGGACAGCAACGAGAGACTTCATCGGGCGGGCGTTCTCCTTGCCTCGCGGAGCCACGGCATCGAGCTTTTCTCAACGTTTTCCCCCAGCGATACCGCGAGGATCGCCTCGGCAGATGAGGACCTTTCGCAGCTTCAGAGCATCATCTTTGGGAAGTGTCTCCAGAGCAAACTCTTGCGTCGCTCCCAAAGGGAGCTGGTTTTCCCGGTAACCGGGTTCTTAGTCGTAACCGGCGCAACGATCCCGCCGAATGATCTGGAAAATGAACTGATAACTGCCCTAAATCAGATCCCTGAGCGTCTCACCAGGATCCGGCTGCCCCAGCCTATTTCCCTGGACGGATGGCATGAACTGCGCGCCATCCTCGAAGGTACAAAAGCCATTATCAGGCCAAAACCGAGGGCAATTCCCCCGTCAGCAAAGGCGCTTCCGAATTCGAAACCGGCAATTCTGGATGAGTTGGAAAACGAAATCGCGAACTTCGACGCTAATCAGCGCCGCGCAGCAATATCGATCGTAAACGGGCCGCAACGAATCAGGGGACTTGCCGGTTCGGGCAAGACGGTTGTTCTGGCGATGAAGGCCGCTCACATTCACTTGAATGATCCCGACGCCCAGATTCTATTCACGTTCTACACGAAGAGCCTCTATGACTTCATTCGGCGCCTGATCACGCGGTTTTATCGACAGTTCAACGACCGCGATCCGGACTGGAGCAAGGTTCACGTTCGCCATGCATGGGGCGGCCGTGCGATGGGTGGCGTCTATTATGACGCTTGCCTCATCAACGGACAGACGCCGCAAGCCTTGCGCAACGTGATGTCGAGAGCCAATCCGTTCGAGTATGTTTGCGAGCAGTTGCTGGCCACCGGCAATCTCAAGCAGGCTTACGATTACGTTTTGATGGACGAAGCACAAGATTTTCCTACGGCCTTCTATCGCCTTTGCTTCAGTATCACTCGCGGCGGTGATGTGGACAGAAATGTCATCTGGGCATACGACGAGTTGCAGAACATCATAAATGTCAAGGTTGCCACGCCCGCCGAGACATTCGGGAAAAACGGGAACGGCATTCCTCTCATGGATTTGGAACGAGCCGCCACCACATCGCAGGAAGGCACGAGTCACGACATTGTCCTGTACAAGAGTTACCGCAATCCCCGCGAGGTTTTGATTTGCGCCCATGCGCTGGGCTTCGGCATTTATAGCGACACGATGGTTCAGACTCTTGAGAATAAGGAGCACTGGGAGGATTTAGGATATGAAGTCGAAAACGGGACGTTCGAGGTTGGCAGTCGCGTCACAATCCTTCGCCCCGAATCGAACAGCCCTCTGGCAATTTCGAGACGCCAGTCACCAACCGATCTTGTCCAAACCTTCATCGCCGACAGCATAGCGGCGGAGATCGGGTGGGTTGTTGACTCGATCGTACTGCTGCTCAACGAAGGTTTGGACGCCGGCGACATAATGGTCATCTGCCTAGACGACCGAAACGCTCGCGATTATTTCAAATTGATCAGTGATGGACTGGATAAGCACAACATTCGAGTTAACAACCTGCTCGCTGATCCCTACGGCGAGCCGCGATTCTATATTCCGGAACACGTTACCCTGACAACCGTGTATCGCGCTAAGGGCAATGAGACTTCCGTCGTATTTGCAATCGGCATCGATGCGATCTATCCGAACCGCAAACAGCAGCAGGCGCGGAATAAGCTGTTTACCGCATTCACGCGCGCTAAGGGATGGCTTCGCATCTCAGGGATAGGACATGGAGCGAGCAAGTTCAAAGATGAGATAGACCGGGCGCTTCAGCTCATGCCGCGGATGCACTTTGTACAGCCGGATCCATCGCAGATCATGACTCTACAGAGAGACCTGAGCGACAAGGAAAGCAAGCTGCGGCGGCTGCAGGAACAAATTGACAGACAATTCGAGGAGCTCGACATCGATCCGGAAGAGCGTGAGGCGTTCCTGACGGGGCTGCGCAAGAAAAAATGACTCAGCCAGAGTTCATGAGGAACATTAAAGCCCTAGCCGCTATCCTGGATGAGAAGGGCCTGCTTCAGCAAACTTACAGCACAGCGTCGCTGCGGCCTAGCGACGATTTCGTGCGTTATGCCATGTCCATGAATCCGGAATACAAGGAATTGTATCGTATCGGTCTTCGCAATCGAGATTACAATTTTCTGCTAATCGACTATTCGTTTCTCCAATTCGCCCACCGTGTGGAGGGCGATGAACTGTCGATGCGTTTCGCTTATTACGCCAACCCCTTCGCACCGACCTCACTGGAAGAGGTGTTATCGGTTTATGACGGCGCGGACTACGAGTTGTATCTGCAGCTCCTCGACGAAAACGAAGAGCGTGGCGACGCGCTCGTCGTAAGATACGAAGTCGCGACGCGAGATTACGTTGAACTGCGTCATCCAACGGCACATTTTCACATTGGATTGCATGAAGGCCACTGGCCCGTAGACAAGATTCTTTCACCGAAGGTATTTGCGATGCTCATTGCTAAACTGTTTTACCCCGCTACGTGGAACGAAGCAGCGGATGAGCAATTCGCGAAAGAGAAACACGGCTGCGCGATTCTCGCGGACGATCTGTTCTCGGCGAAGGACCGTCGACATCTATACGTGACGTAAGGGTCGGGGAATGCCGGTTCTGTTCCCACGAAAACCGACGCGAACCGATGTTGTTTTTGTCTGCAACGTTCGCGACAGTTTGCCTTCACAAATGCCAATTGTCGAAGGTAAAGCGGCATTTTCGATGTCTATAGGAGCTCGTCAGTCGCACCTTCATTCTCGGCGTCACCGTCGTCCTCGTCCTCGTTCTCATCATCGTCCAGTTCCGCTTCCTCATCTTCGTCCTGCTCGGAGAGAGGAGACCAATCCACGGATTCATGGAAGCGGCTAAGAACTTCCTCCGCGCGCGAGATATAGTCCCACGGTGCATCGGAAATTTCCAGTGGATCCCAAGAAAGACCCACGGTAGCGTACTCGCCAAAGTCGTGTTCGTGCCACATCACGTCGACCTCGCAACCTGTCGGTGGGTCCCCACAAATCAGTCTCACGTATTGGATCCCAAGTTCGATTTCGGCGACCAGCCGCTCACGGTCACGAAGGTCCGCGCGGCCGCACTCCCCGATGTTCTCCCAAGGCATAACGAGTTGTCCTAGCAGTTCCCGGTCATAGCAAGACCACTGGTTTGGAGTTCATATCTAGAGGGCTATAGCCCAAGTGACCGCACCGCATTATCAGTAAACGCGTTCGCTTGCCGGACGTAGCGCAGTACCATCTCGATCGATTTGTGCCCGGTTTGCCTCATGATCCGTCTCTCTGGCTCTCCAGCGCGAGCCGCGCTCGTAACAAAGCCCGCCCGCAATGAGTGGCCCGAGAACATCTCGACAGGCAATCCTGCCTTTCTCGCGTACTTCTTGACAATGGAAGCTACCGCGTGTCCGGTCAGTCTACTGCATCGCACGGAGCCGCCCTTGCGCATTGGCCGAAAGACCGGGCCGTCATTTATGGCGCCGCAATCGAGCCACTGTCGCAATGCGCGTACCGGGCACGTCTCCGTGTGTGCGCCCTCCGGAATTGCCACCGGCCTACCTACACCTTCTTGGTCCGTCTTTGACCGTCGGAGCGTGATCAGCAGACCTTCTGCTTGAAACTTGAGGTCAGCCACGTCGAGGGCCACCAGCTCGGAGCGTCGAAATGCTCCAGCGAAGCCAATAAGGAGCAATGCTCGATCTCGTATTCCTTGTAGATTATCGGGCATGAGCCGAAGCATCAAACGCAGATCCTCAACCAGAACTGGCGTCTTTTGATGCGCCACGGTTCCGTGCGTCCGCTTGATGCCTTTGAGCGTCTCGGCTATAAGCACGCTATCTGTCACGGGAGATGGGAAGCCTGCCGCTTTGTGAGCTTTGCTGATCGCCGCTAAATGATGCTCGAGCGTCGCAGGCCTAAGTCGCCCGGCCTGGAAGCTCAAATAGAACGCGACCGTTTCGGGCATCGCAGGCAGAGCGAGTACATGCGTACGTTCACACCAATTCGTGAACTGGTGGAAGCTGGAACGGTACCCGGTGATCGTGTTGCGCGCCCGAGCATTCTCAAGATAACCCCGCACGCGGTCTGCCCCGAGACGACCGATGTCATTTGAATCTGCGAATGGAACGAGATCGGTCATAGGACCTGGTTTGAGGACACCGGCAATCACGATGTCACTGGGCACTGCTGAAATATACTAACCAATACGGCTCTGGATAGCAAATGGGCTTAGACCTAGTACTCTACTTTCCAGAACGGCATGAGTTAGAATCGCATTCAGTGTCGCAAGAGAAAGATCGCGCCATTCCGCCCGGACTTCTTTCTGCATACTTCCGTAAGCTTGGCGCAAAAGGCGGCAAGATCGGGGGGAAAAGGACCGCTGCGAACTTAAGCGCAGCTCAGCGGAAAACGAAAGCGCAGAAGGCGGGGAAAGCAAACCTTGTGAGGCTTACCCCCAGACAGCGAAAAATGCGCGCGAAGCTGGCTGCTGAGGCGCGATGGAAGAAGGCTCGCGAGGCGAAGGCAGCGGCGGCAATCCGGTGAGGAGTCGCGTTCTTCGCGCCCGATCAGCACCGGATCGCGGAACCACGTAGGCAAACAACCCGCGCCGGACAGACGCGATTGCGCCTGTGAGCTCACTCGCCGCTCCCCAGTTCAGTTACGCCCGCATCAGCTGCTCATGAGCTATGTTCGATCCTTCAAAAAGCGCTCGGCAGCGGGGACATTGATCTGAACGAGGTATGCCATAGGCGTCCGCGAAAGCAACTTCCCCATATTGGCCCTACGAATCGGGATCGTATGGACCTCGAAATACCGGGGATAGTTCTGCCGATATTTTTGGCGATCCTCAGGTGTGAAGTCGTCCTCTGATAAGTGTCGGCCGACATACTCGATGCACTGCGTACCTGGCAGTACGTGCGACGCGTCCCATTCGCTGCCTTTATGCGGACCGAGGTGGCTCACGCGCGAAATCCCGAGAACAGACCCGGACGGCGAGTTGTAGTGGAAGAGGACGTCCCCGGTTCGAAGCTCCTTCATCAGCGGCCAACCGCCCCGCTTACCCGCCGGGGCGCATAGGTACCCTCCTCTGAATTCGCGCTCAAAGGTCATCCGTTGATTAACTTGATAGAACGCCATTCGGAAACGTTTGCACTCGCTCGCGTGTTGATGCCTCATTCATTCGTCGCATCAGCTACTACTCCCGCCCACTGTCGCGAAGGGTTCGCCGAAGCAGGTGTAAGACCTTCGTTCTCGGGATTGTGCCGGAATTTTCTGATCTGCCGGCTGGCCGCTATCAGTACGCCTCTAAGTTCATCGTGCGATCGCTCCAGCTCTTCAAGGCGCTTCTGCTGATCCATCACGATAAAGATGTGCGCGCCATCGTGCCAACCCTCTCTTGCGGTCTCGGGAAAGTGAAAGGTCCTCAGCTCGGCAACGGTTCGCTAGTCGGGATCTCGACCGCTCTGCCACAGGCTTTGCAGGTGTAAACCAGGATCTCGGAAAAACCAGGGAATCTATTGATCTCGCCGCAGTCTGGGCACTGGATGTTCACTCAGTGAAGTCCGAGCAATCCCCGGAATACGTCTCTCTGCACCGTGCCGACAACAAACCCACACTCATTACACCGAAGCTCTACCTTGTCGCCTTTTACCTCTGCAGCGATACAGCCGCAACAATCGACACCTGCTGATTGGTGCGGCACGATCGGGAGGTCAGGAAAATCTGCGCACACGCTTCATCGTATCCGCCGCAGAGTCCGTGGCTAACTTGGGTGTTCGTTCATTACTCGCCCTGCGCGGACGCGCCACGTCTCGCGACGCGATACGACGCCGATCTCTAAAATTGTGTCCTCCTCCGGCTGCGGCCCGAGCCAGAACGGATCCGCGAACCAAACGAGGGAGTTCCGACACGCTTCAAATACTGAGCTTCCCTGCGTCACGTGGCCGGCAAGGCGACCGTCCCTCGAGCGAAAATAGACCGTGCAAATGAGTTGCTGGCTGCCGGCCATCAGCGCAGCTTAGCAGCTCAGCGGTTGGGGTAACGCCGACCTCGCTGTTCTCATCGTTCGCAGAACTCCGGCAGGCCATCTCGAGTAGTGCCACACGCACATTGCGGAACGCGTTTTCCATTCGTGCTGTGGCACTGAGGACACTCCCACTTTCCTTTCCTCCAACTCCGCGTCTGTGGCTCGTAGATCGACGCTGCGACGGCCCTAATCTCGATTCGCGTGAGTTGTTCCTGGAAGGTTTCGGCCATCACACGGTACGTGCGAACGTTGCGGGCGTTGTCTCAGAGAAAACTGTAAATTCGCTGTTAAGCTTGGACCACTAGTGTCTTTCGACGTCTTCCGACCGCACTGGAGGCACATTCAATGCGGCGGCATTGTCGTGGGAATCGGCAACGAGTTCAACTGCACAAAATGCGGCGAGACGGGCTGCGGAATTGGTGCGACTATTCCTGCGGGTGCCCTCAATCACCGGGAGTACTTCCAATCTCACCCGGAACTTGAAGTCACACTCCTGGATGCGTCCGTTACTGCCGGCCGGGAGAAGAAGGAACGACGGCGCATACAATGGCGACATCAGCGACTTCGTTGGATTATCAGAATCAAAGGATGGGCCGGATTTAGATAAAGGTTTAAGTGGGCAACAGGCCTACGCTGGGCCGAAGAACAGATCCGCAATATCGTTTCGAAACTGAGCCAACTCTGCTCGGTTCCTCAACCCGAGATTTACGATGGCTGCGAACGATTGCTGTAGCTGTGTCGCAGCATCGGGGTTTGGATTCCAGTAAATTGTTGAACGTGAAAACTACCACTCCGTGCCCCGGAGATATTGTGGGCCGAGAACGGATAGCTTCGCTTAGTGCCCCGAAGCCGAATTCTGAGACTTAACTGACGAGAGGCAAAGAAGCCGTGGCGGTCTCCTCACAGCGGGCCAGGAACTCTTGGCGGCTGCAATGCCCGCTCGCAAGATCACGGACCCAATCAAAGGGCGCGATCTCCTTCTGATCTTTTACAAATATCATGCCCTTAAATGAGCTCTGTAGCTGCCAACCTGAGTGAAACAGGGCTAACGCAAACACGGACCCTAGCATCTGCACGGCGTGCTGCCGGAGCACATCAGGAGTGACCTTGGATACCGCCCGAGGAAAGCTCTTCGCAAGGAGAGTGCGCCAAGCTGTCACAAGTTCCGGGAGATCTGCCACACAACGATGTATGAGTCCTTGCCGTAACAAAGCGGCTTCAGCTTTCCACGTAGCCGGTCCAATTGCGTTCAGCACATCCTTCCAACTACTACATTGCAGATTCCGCATACGTTCCGACCCATACAGATTTCCAAGAAACTGCCTTTCGCATACCCAGAACCCGTCCCATTCCTTGAATGCAGGCTTCGCCTCGGTGTTACCAGTCATTTCCGAGGCGAAGCACAAGAATCCTTCCGTAAAGGGCGGTCGGAAGCCGAGCTTTACCACTCTGTCGTACACCGTCCAATACACAGGCAGACACGTGATCGAGATCCGCACAGCGTCGAGACTGGCGATGATGGTGGAACGAGGCACTGTCTTCAGAACGTTGTTCTCGGTCCAGATCTTGAGTTGGCCACCGATGGGCTGCAGAATCCAGACAAGCCGTTCCAAAACATAGTGCGGGAGCGATAGAAAACCGGGATGCGGGGGTAAGGCGAAGTGCCACCGTACCACACGGTCGTGCAAACGCCACAGCCAGCCGTGTATCGGCGTCGGCGGCTGAAATTGCGGAATGGCACTGTACAGGACCAGTGCTTGGAGTTCTTCAACGCGCAGCAGGGCCAAAATTGGGAGGCCGAGAAGCAAGTGCCAGGAGGGAGTGGCTGCATTAGGGTCGGGCTCGCCATTCCGCCCAAGGAGCAAACGTCAGGTACACTCGCACTCTCCCGCGAAGGCCTTTCCCGACATGTGCCTCTATGAAACGAAGCAATTGTGCCACGACTGCGTGCCGTTCGGGGCTTAGTTCCAGGATGGGACCGGCCGCCAAACGTGTAAGTCTGTTTCGTGCGATAGCGCGAAGCACCAACACGCTTTGGACGCTTGTGCAGATCCAGAAATAGAAGAAGGTAACCAGCATGATGTACCGGAGGGGTCGCGCGCCAGCAGGAAAGCCGGCCGTGAGAAACCACCAGAGCGCAGGAGAAACCCACAAGACCGCGGTCGTGCCAAGAACTCCAACAATCAGTGTTGAGCACTGCATTGCCCTTACGGCAGCAGCAAATCGCAGACGCAGAATAGAAGGAGATTCCTGCCCTCTCTGCCAGCCCGCGCGGATCCATTTCAGGATCAGCGGCGAAGGATTTAAATCAGTGGCATCGAGTCTATTCACGCGCGTTCTTAACCCGGCACCGAATTTCGGCCGCCTCTCTAGGCCCAGAGTAAACCCGCTCGAGACCGCGTTCTCTGCTACCCGCCGCAGAGGCCCCTGTTCTCTTCAGCCATCTTTCTCTCGCGGAGGGGTTACATAGGATTGTGGCATTGAGTTGCTGGGCCTAATACCTCCTCACCCTGTTTTTCCGTGCCCTAAACGGGCTTCGGGGAAGCGTCGACACCGTTCCTTGTTCAACGCATGGAAGTCGCCGTATGCCGTGTCGAATACTGAGCCCTTTTCAAACAGTAAGTCGGTTAAGGTTACCTTCAACAAATACTCTTGTCGAAGGTAATTCGGGAACGCCTACATGTAGCCGTGAGTCAAAACCCGGCGCGCGGGCCCTCTACGTTGTTTTCCCGGATTGCCCGTCAGCCGCTCAGATCAGCTTGCGGCATTCGCTCGAAGCATGGGCGTTTACTTGCGAGCCGCCAACAGATGCGGTTGTTGTGGTAAACACGACCGTGACCGCGCCGGGCGTTGAATTTCGGACAGGGGATTAGATTCAGGCAAAGATCGCCGAAGCCGCCCACAGATGAGGCAAGCGACGAATTCGTGTCGTTTGGTGCGACACGGGTTGCGGGCGATTGATCTTGGCCATTTGGGAATTTCATTTTGCTCGCGGAGTGCCGAGATGTATCATGTTTCCGTTCGCTTCCCGACGGTCCTGGTACACAGCAATCGCGCGACCCGCGGGGCACCAGCGACGGACAGAAGCATGGGTGTACCAGACGACATTTCCGCCCTTGCACAGCAGCTTCGCCTTGACACGGCACTGCTCTACAAGGAAGTTCTCTGGGCGTTGGGCGAAGAAAGAATCAACAGAGTAACGCCAACTCAAGTTCAATTCCGTGAATGGAAGCGAAACAACGATGGCCTCATGCTGTTCTGGTCTTACGCAAATGAGCGCCTTGGCTGCACGCTCAGCCAAGAGGATGCCCACGACATCTGGCAATGTATTGACTTGACGCTCCGCACACGTGAACGGCGTGTTCTTTCATTTGAAGACTACCTAATGATCGCGGTACGCTCGGATCAGTCCTGCGCTGTCTGCAGGCAACGTCCGCCCGAAGTGAAGCTGGAAATAGATCATATCTTGCCCGTTTCGCGAGGGGGCACAGAGGCCGTCCTTAACTTGCGCTTTCTCTGCGAATTACATAACCGCTCGCGTGGGAATCGCTTTCACTGGGCTGACATTTGGCGTTACCAAACTATAGGTAGAGGGCAAGTATGAAGCGAGTGCGAGCTTTGGCTTTCAAACAGAAGACAACGAGGCTTTTTTGCTTCACAATGAGCGCCATGGAGTTGGAGCGGTTATGCTATGTTGAACCCGCAACTAGGGACAACGCAAAAGGGCTACAGCGCGTGACGGAGCCGTCCCGCCTAAGGGAGATCGCTGGTTACCTCAATAGCGGTGAAAGAGCTATTCTTCCGAACAACATAATTCTGAACCTTAAACCGGACGTTACCGCCGAAGAGAACGGCGATGGCACGGTAACGCTGGTATTCCCCGAAGACGAAGGGGATTTCGGTTTCGTAGTGGACGGTCAGCACCGGCTGTTTTCGTTCGATGACGAGTACCGCGAAATGCCGGCTAATGCCACTTTTGAGTTGCCGGTTGTTGCGCTGCACAATGCCACCGAAGAGATGGTGGGCCAAACGTTCGTTGAAATCAATGTCAATCAGAAGCCGGTCAACAAGGATTTGCTGACCCAAATGAAGGCCATCCTGGGGCTGTTAGATACGGATTACGAAAATAGCGCAATCGAGCTCATTCATGCTCTTGATGAGGACAAGCAATCTCCGATTTATAACCGCATTCTGCGATTTCCGAAGGAGCGAAACAAGTGGATAAAGGTCAACCAAGTGTTTCCAATTGTAGTCGGATTCCTTCTCCCCGGCGGATGCCTGCACTCCAAAACCAACGCGGAGCGTAAGCAAATCCTAATTTCTTACCTTCAGGCTGTCAAGTCATCTTTTCCTGACGCTTGGGCCGACTCCGATACTGCCGCGTACTCACTGCTGCAAACGGCGGGGCTGCAAATTATGTTGAGCATCTTACCCGACGCAATGCAGAGGTGCGATTTTTTGGAGCAGTTCAACTACACAGGCGAGAGTTTTGAGCGGCAGTTGAAGCCTTTGGTTGAGTCTTCTCTACTCGGTTCATGGCGAAAGGCGGCCGTGGAAGATCCGTTATCAACGCAGGCGAAGCGAAAGCTGTTACTTGGTCAATTGAAGGAGATCATGAAGGTCAAGCCGCCGATTGTAGCGGGCGTAGTTCTGCCGTGACTTCCCAGCCCGGCATGGCGTTCCGGACGTAATTGTTGTTCTGTACTATTTCCCGGCGCCTGCACTCTGCGGCGGATGCCCGTTTACGAACGCCAAAAAGATAGTATCCGAATCAGTTCGCACGCATTGTGATTCGTCCCGTTGCATAACGTGCTGCTTTTTAGACGTCACCTTACGGTGCGTCCTGATGAGAGCGTAGTCGGGAACAAATCTCGATTAGCTTCGCTCATCGGGATTGTCGAACGTAATCTGGGCTCCGACGAAGAGATCAGTTTCGAACTCGAGCGGAGCGGTCAACGATAAACTTTTCGCCAATGGGCTGAAAAACCGCTTGAACATACTGACGCAAAATTCGCTGCCGCACGATGGTAAAGAGGGCACGTAAAGGAGCTGCGCTTGTCCCCGCGGAAGTCCAGCTGTTCTGCAACGAAGTGCACGATTGCAATCGCACGGCTTCTCCAGACCGTGCTGCTCCTCCGGGGTTTTATTCCTCCATGAGGTCTGTAGCCTCCATGAGCGAGCCCTTCATTGCCAGAGGACGGTGACCGGCAGTCGTGTGATGTGAATTTGGTTTCGCGAATTCTTACTCGCTATTTGGCATTTACATACGAAACGTAATACTCCGGCGTCACCCACCCTCCGGTGTCGGGATTATGAAACCATACTCTCGTCTTACCGTCGGTGAGAGCCAGAGCACCGCCCCACCCCGCAGCAATCGGTTTGAATGAGTCCGACTCTACACGAATGCATTGAGGCTCGGACCCGGCGCGCATGGTTTCGCAGATTTGTTGAGCAATCTGAGGCGTGAGTTTTACTCCGTGATCGCGCACTCCTCTCAGTGCGTCCTGGAAATCGAAGGCAAGAAGAGGAGACCTGCAGAGGAAAAGGTGCTTGTGATCAGCCGCACCTGAAATGAAGGCAGACGAAACAAGCAAGGCAAAGTATGCGAACGCGCGGCGACCCATGCGAAACAAGTTCTATCTCCATATCGGCTAGAGTAGGCTCCGAGTGAGGTGTTCGGGGCGGATTACAGGTACGGCGGATTACAGGTATCCGGAGGTAATCTCCGAGGCGCCGACTAACCAGGAGTTGCCACAGGTGTGCGGTCGGATGCTCGAGCGGTTTTCGTGGCAGTCCGTTGGTCGGAGATTGTCACTGTTTAGGACTCGACCGCGATTTGATCGCGCAAAACTTCTGCAGCAACTGGCAGTACTGGCGAGATCAGCATTCGCGTTCCTGAACGGACAAAGGAACTGCGCCTTTGGCCGCCGAACCCCAGCTGTTCTGGAACGAAATGGAGGATTGCAACCGCACGGCTTCTCCGTGCCGTCGGTTCCTCTCGGGGTTTGAATTCCTCGATGGGGTATGTCGCGTCCATGAGGTGCTGGTCGGAGATTGTCACTGTTTAGGACTCGACCGCGATTTGATCGCGCAAAACTTCTGCAGCAACTGGCAGTACTGGCGAGATCAGCATTCGCGTTCCTGAACGGATAAAGGAACTGCGCCTTTGGCCGCCGAACCCCAGCTGTTCTGGAACGAAATGGAGGATTGTAACCGCACGGCTTCTGCCTGCGGTCGGTTCCTCTCGGGGTTTGAATTCCTCCATGGGGTCTGTCGCGTCCATGAGGTGTGGCTCCCACGTGAGAGCATCCGCGTTCCTGAACGGGTAAGGGAGCTGCGCCTGTGCTCGCGGAACCCGCAGCTGTTCTGCAACGAAATGGACGATTCCAACCGGCACGGCTTCTCCACGCCGTGCTGCTCCTCCGGGGTTTTATTCGTCCATGAGGTCTGTCGCCTCCATGAGGTGTGGCTCCGCCGTGAGAGCAGCCGCGTTCCTGAACGGCTAAGCGAGCTGCGCCTGTGCCGGCTGAGCCCGCAGCTGTTCTGCAACGAAATGGACGATTGCAACCGCACGGCTTCGCGATTTCGTGCCGCTCCGCCCCGGAGTCGAATTCGTCCATGAGGTCTATCGCGTCCATGAGGTGTGGCTCCGCCGTGACGCCTGTAATCACAGGTCTAGCGTATTTTTCACGAGCATGCGGCTCAACGGCTTAGAAGTGGCAACGGCCGTTCAGAACCTGTTCTTGTGTGAGACGTTCGTTGCACACGATGCGCAAAAGTATCACAACAGTACAGACGAAGGGGAAGCCCGCAACAATGGGCTATATCGCCTATTACCGGGTCTCAACAGACAAGCAAGGCGAAAGCGGCCTCGGGCTCGAAGCGCAACGCGACGCGGCCAAACGGGTGGCGCGCCAGACGCCAATCTTGAGCGAGTTCGTCGAAGTAGAAACCGCCAAGAAGAGCACCGCGAAGAACCGACCGCAACTATTAGCCGCCATCGCCGAATGCGAACGGCTGTGCGCCACGCTGCTGATTGCGAAATTGGATCGCCTGGCACGCAACGTGTACTTCATTTCGGGTTTGATGGAGTCTGGTGTCGATTTTGTCGCAGCCGATATGCCACAGGCAAACCGCCTCACAGTTCACATCATGGCCGCGTTCGCCGAGCACGAGGCACATGCCATCTCCGAGCGCACCAAGGCCGCCCTAGCCGCTCTGAAAGCCCGGGGAGCAAAGCTCGGCAATCCACGTTGGGAAGAATCACTCGAGAAAGCACGGCTGGCACGAATTCAGAGGATCACACCCCCAAGCGCGGCCGTCGTTGAGATGATTCAGCGCATGCGCGTAGAATCCGCCAGTCTTCGGGCCATCGCCGGGAGGTTGAACGACCTGGGTGTGCCGACGCCACGCGGCGGCCAATGGCACGCCACTACCGTGCGGAGCATCAGCAAATCAGTGAACACGTGACGCGGCGCGCAACGTGTACCGCGGAAGCTGTGATTTCGGCCTTGCAAGATATAACCTAAACGTTTAGGATAAATGCATGACACAGGTGTCGCAGATTTCTGCTGCCGCTAGTACGCTCGGTAAACGGAGCTACAAGGCCCGGCTAAAGCGTCTCGGCCTTGAACGACTGCAAAAGATCGCCCGAGAGAATGGCAAACTTGGTGGACGCCCGAGAGGCAGTACGAAGAAGCACGATGTGGAGAGGAAGGCATAACACCATGGCTGTTTACAAACCAAAACGCAAAGGTGTCGAGTCAAAGCACTACGTCTGCGAGTTCGTGATCCATGGGAAAAGAATTCAGGAAAGCACTGGGTCGACAAGTAAGACTGTCGCGAAGGAGTATGAACGACGTCGGCGCGCGGAGCTGGAACGGGCGGTGGCGGGAATGCCTGCCGAGCAGAAATCCTTGCGCATCCGTTCAGTAGCGGAACTCGCTTCGGCTTACCTCGCCAGCTACCGCCTGAATCACCGGCCGAATTCGATCCGATCAGCGGCGGGGTCACTTGCGAACGTGGAGCGCATTTTGGGCGGTGTCCTGCTACCTGATCTGACGGACGAGAGAGTCTTTGGGTATATTCGGCAACGGCAAGATGAAGGCGTATGCGGTCGGTCAATTAACTTGGAGTTGGGAGAACTTTCGCGTACGATTGGCCGAACATGGAGCGAGTTATGGCCGAAGATCCGCAAACTCGAGGAGCGCAAAGACGTAGGGCAGGCGCTCACACCCGAACAGCAACACGCTTTGCTGGATTCCGTGGAACACAGCGGTTCTCCGGTTCTCAAAACACTCATTCCGCTATTGCTGATGACGGGCATGCGCGCGGATGAAGCCCTGTCGATGAAATGGTCACAGGCCAATTTCCTCGATCGAACGATCAGTGTCGGTCGAGCGAAGACCGCCAACGGTACGGGGCGTGTGCTTCCAGTGAACGACGAACTGTTTCTGATTTTGCAAACGCATCGACAATGGTTCGTTGCGTCGTTCGGGCAAACGCGACTGCATCATTATCTATTTCCGTGGGGCTCGCCTGTGCCGAGCAATCCTGAGCGGCACGCGCTCGAAGTCAAAACGGCCTGGACCAAAGCGCGGTCACGTGCGAAACTCCAATGCCGCCTGCATGACCTACGGCACACTTATGCAACGGCTCTAGCTGAAGCGGGAGTCCCTGAGAGCACGATGCTTGCCCTCATGGGCCACATGAGCAGGGCCATGCTCGAGCGTTACAGCCACATTCGAATGAAGGCGAAACGGGACGCGGTAGCCGGGATCAGACTGCGTCCGCAGATCAGCATTTCGGAGACAGTCCCTGTGAAAGTCCCTGTAATGGCCGTAAATCGCGCGGTTCAGTAACTTGCAGATTTCTTGTAAATACTTGATGTTAAAGTGGAGCCACCCGCCGGGATCGAACCGGCGACCTGCTGATTACGAATCAGCCGCTCTACCATCTGAGCTAGGGTGGCTTGAACTTTTTTCAGTTTAGCCCATCATCGCCTTTGCCTGAATTACCCGAAGTTGAAACGGTTGTACGCTCGATCACTCCCCATATTGTCGGGCAGAGGATCGAGCGTGCCGAATTCTCATCTGCGCGCGTTACGCGCGGCGGCTTCTTGCAGACCGCGGAGGGGGTCACCGGCGCGACAATTGGCAGCGTACGCAGGCGCGGCAAGCAGATTTTCATCGATCTCGATCGCGGCGTTGTTTATGTGCACCTGGGGATGACGGGCAAACTGCTTTGGAATGCCGTTCCAGGCAAATACACTCGCGCCGTTTTCGAACTCGAGCGCGGCACGCTCCTCTACGATGACGTGCGTCAGTTCGGGAGAGTCGAATTCTTCGAAAGCCTTCCGGAGATTTTCGAGCGTGTCGGTCCGGACGCGCTCAGTGTGGGTTTCGATGAATTCTACGCACGATTGAAGAAGCACAGCGGAAGCATCAAACCCTTGCTGCTGAACCAGGGGTTCGTCGGCGGCATAGGAAACATTTACGCGGATGAGCTGCTCTTTGCCGCTCGAATTCATCCCCGCACCGCGGCGAGTCGAATCTCAAAAGCCCGTGCGCAGAAGATACACAAACAGGTCATCGAAGTGCTTCAACTCGCGATCCGGCACCGCGGTTCGTCCATCTCCGATTACGTGGATGCGGCGGGAGAACGAGGCGGGTTTCAGCAATTACATAATGTTTACGGCAGGGAAGGACAGCCGTGTCCGCGATGCGGCACGCCCATCCGCCGCATGGTGCTCGGGCAGCGTGGAACGCACTATTGCCCGCGATGCCAGCGCGCCTGAGCAATTGGTTGGTCGCCGGTTCCGTTCGCGGACTGGCGAATCGCGTCCACTACTTCAGCCACGGTCTTCATGGCCTTCACTTCGTGCACGCGCACGATATGAGCGCCGTTTAGGATGCTGGCCGCGACCGCCGCTGCTGTCGCGAACTCCGTATCTTGCGGCTGCTCCTTTTTTAGAAACAACTTTCGCGACGGTCCGACCAGAAGCGGTAAGTCGAAGGATCGCAGGAGTCCCAGCTGAGCGATAATCTCGGAGTTCTGCTCGCGGCGTTTGCCGAAGCCCAGTCCCGGATCAATTACGATCTGGTGCTTTTGTACACCGGCCTGCCGCGCGCGATGAAGCGCCGCTTCGAGGTCAATGCCTATAGAGCGCATCAGGTCCTTGAGCGGTGGCAATTTTGCCCACGTTTCCGGATTTCCGCGCATGTGGTTGATGATCAGGCCAGCGTCGTATTTTGTGACGACCTTCGGTAATTGAAGGTCAAGCAAAATGCCGCTGGGATCGTTGATGATCTCAGCGCCGTGCTCGAGCGCCTTGTCGGCGACGCCTGATTTGTAGGTATCTACGGAAATGGGGATGCTCAGTTTACCGCGCAACCGTTTCAGCACGGGGATCAAGCGGCGCAACTCTTCCGCTTCGGAGATACGCTGCGAGCCCGGGCGCGTGGATTCCGCGCCGATGTCGAGAATGTCAGCACCGTCATCTTCGAGTTCGACCGCACGTGCGAAGGCGCGATCAGGGTCAGAGTAGCTGCCTCCATCGGAGAAGGAATCAGGCGTTACGTTGAGCACGCCCATCAGCAGCGTTCGACCACCCAAGGTGATTTCGCGCTGCTTCAACTTCCATTGATAGCGTTTTTCCATTCCCTAGACTATGAGTGTGGCAGACCGCCCGGAGAGCGCGTCCTGGACGATTCCGCGAGCTGTTTGCCGCGACTTCGAGCGAGCGTCCCGGCTCGAGTGGCTCGACACAAATCATACCGGCGCATTCGCCATGGGCACCGTGGCCGGTGTAAACACACGCCGCTACCACGCGTTGCTGATCGCGTCCTTGAAGCCGCCTGCCGATCGCTATTCGATTCTGCCGCGAATCGAGGAACGCGTCACGATCGGGGGCAATAGCTTCAACCTCGCGACCGTACAGTATCCGGGGGCTGTCGAGCCGCAAGGGTTCGAGACGCTCGAGGAGTTCAGACTCGCTCCGTTCCCGGTGTGGCGCTATCGTTGTGGGTCAGCGGCAATTCAGAAGAGCGTTTGCCTGCTCAACAATCAGCAATCGGTTCTGGTGTGGTACGAAGCTACGGCTCCCTGCCGCCTCGAGGCGCGGTTGTTCCTTTCGTTTCGCGATTACCACTCGCTCGTTCATCAGAACAATGCGTTTCGCAACGATCAACGAGTGGCGCAGGGCAGCGTTTCGTTTGCGCCTTATCCGGATCTGCCGGAGATGACGGCGCTGCACAATGGCATCTTTCAAGGTGATGGAGTCTGGTATCGGAATCACGAGTATCTGCGGGAACTCGAACGCGGCCTCGATTACCGGGAAGACCTTTTCTCGCCGGGTGCGCTGATATTTGATGTAACTCCACAGCGGCGTTCCTGGTTTATTGCGACACTCGAACCGCAAAACGTTCCCTTGCTAATCGACGAAACGGATCTCAAATCGATCATTGCCGCAGAAGCGGAGCGGCGCCAGTTCGTGGCAGCGACGCAGCTTCAATCTGCGCAGCTTAAACTCAGTCTGATTCGCGCACTCGATCAGTTCCGGATCAGTCGATCGGACGGTCGCCCTTCGCTAATCGCCGGGTATCCGTGGTTTACAGACTGGAGTCGGGATACTCTCATCAGCTTGCCGGCCCTGCGCATTGCCGGCTTTCCGCAGCGTGAAACAAAAGAGATCCTCGAGATGCTGGTCCGCGAACGATGGCAAGGTCTCATACCCAATCGTTTTTCCGACCAGCATGGCTCGCCAGAATATAACACTGCGGATGCGACTCTCTGGTGGTTTGTGGCGGCGCATGATCTAATCGAGCGGACAGAAGATCTGGACCTTCTCCGCGATGTTTTTTATCCCGCGGCGATTGACATCGTGAACTGGCACAGGCGGGGAACACAGTTTGGGATCGGCGTTGATCCCGTGGATCATTTGCTGCATGCCGGCAGCGATGAAACTCAGCTGACCTGGATGGATGCGAAGGTCGCCGGTTCACCTGTCACGCCGCGGGCCGGCAAACCGGTTGAGATCAATGCGCTCTGGTACAACGCTCTGCGTATTCTCGCGAAGTGGTCGGAGACTCTCGGCTACCGCGAGGAGCAGGCTGCGGCAAACGCCGACGCGGACCAGGTGCTCTCAGCATTCCGTAATGCGTTCTGGAACGCCGAACGTGGTTGCCTGTACGACCTGGTCACGGCGTCCTGGGGCGATACAAGTGTCCGCCCTAATCAGCTTTTCGCGTTATCGCTGCCATACCCGCTGATCGATCGCGAGCGGGCGCGAATGATCGTAAAGATCGTGCAAGAACAATTGCTCACGCCGGCAGGTATCCGGACGCTCGAGCCGGGCGACCCTCACTACCAGCCCCGTTTTCAAGGAAGTCTTCCAGACCGAGACCGCGCCTATCATGAGGGGACCGTGTGGCCGTGGCTGATGGGCCCCTTTATCGCCGCATATCTCTATGCTCAGGGGGAGTCGCTAGCGGCAATCGCGTTCTGCCGCAATCTTACGCGGCATTTAGAAAACGAGTTGCAGGCGCGTTGTTTGGGATCCTTGAGCGAAGTCTACGACGCGGAAATGCCTCAGTATCCCGGCGGATGCCCTGCACAGCTCTGGAGCGTTGCCCAGTTCATCGTCGCCGTCGAACGGCTCGGATGTTGGGATTGACTTTCTGCAACCCGACGCCCGATTGTTTTTGTTTCGGCATTCTGCGCGCGGCCCACTCGAGCTGTTCATCGAGAATTTCGGCGGCTTGCGGATAGCTTCGCCGTAAGTGCTCAAAGTACACCTCCGCGAGTTCCGCTGAGCACTCCGTCAGAGGACCACCCCAGGTCAAGCGCGAACCCTTTAGAAAATCGTCGAACATCTTTGTTGCCATTTGATGCAGGAACGCGGAGAGAGGATGTCCAGAGATGCCGCTGCGCCGCAGACTCTGTTGTGCGGCGGCGAGTAGCGGCGCCGGCAGAACCATGGTGAAGAGTTCGGCCGCGAAAAGAAGTGGTTTACACCCCGGCCGGATTTCCAATGCTTTCGCCCCGTTGCGCTCGAGAAACCGACGGGCTTGGCGAACTGCAGAAAGCTGGCCTTCGACAACAAACCAGCCCTGCTCTGTACCGGGAACGCTGAGAAGAGTCGCAACCGACGCGCCGCGTTCCTGGAGTGGTTGCAAGACATCGATCATCAGCCAGCTCTCGCATAACACGAATGCCAGGTCTCTGAAATCGAGATCGGAGGTGCAAAGCTCATCGACGATGCGGGAAACCGCGCAGTCCGGAACACGGAGGAGGATCAGGCGGGCAGCCTGGAGCTCCTCGTAATCGGCTACGGCATAGCCCGCGTGCAGCATGTTAGACAGGCGGCGCGCGACGCGCAGTGTGGCGGATTTTACCGGGCCAAGTTCTTCTGGTACTTTGGGCAGGCGCAGGACGGCAGAAGTAGCGGCTTTACCCTCTACTACTAATCCGAGTTGCACCTGCTTCTTCATAAACCCCGCTCGCTTTCAGCGCCCTAACTCGATCCCGAAATTGCGCCGCCTTTTCAAACTCAAAGACTTTCGCCGCTTCGCGCATCTTCAATTCCAACTCGGCGATGAGCGCATCGCGGTCCTCCGGAGTTAACTCCACCTCCGATTCTGTTGGGACGTCCAAGGGCACCGTTATGTAATCGCCCTCGGCAACTGCCACAAGGCTCATGTCTATGGGTTTGATGATGGTTTGCGGCGTGATATGGTTCGCTTCGTTGTAGGCGCGTTGAAGAGCACGCCGGCGTTCGGTTTCCAGCATGGCGCGTTGCATGCTCTGCGTGATGACATCCGCGTAGAGAATGGCACGACCATGCAGATTGCGAGCCGCGCGGCCGATGGTCTGAATCAACGAGCCACTAGAGCGTAGAAAACCCTCCTTATCGGCGTCGAGAACTGCTACGAGAGAGACCTCGGGAAGATCCAGCCCTTCCCGAAGCAGGTTCACACCGATGAGGACATCATAAGCTCCGCGACGCAAATCGCGAAGAATTTTAATGCGATCGAGCGTACTTACCTCGGAATGTAAGTAGGCGCATTTGACACCCACCTCCGAGTAGTATTCCGCTAAATCTTCTGCCATGCGCTTAGTTAGGGTAGTTACAAGCACTCTTTCATTGCGCTCGGCACGGACCCGGATCTCATGCAAGAGGTCGTCCACTTGCCCTTTAATGGGGCGAACGTCAATTTCAGGGTCAATTAAGCCGGTGGGTCTGATGATCTGTTCAACGACGACGCCCGCCGACTTGGTCAACTCGTACGGCCCTGGAGTCGCGGAGACATAGACCACCTGATTGACGCGATTTTCAAACTCTTCAAAGGTGAGCGGGCGATTGTCGCGCGCACTCGGAAGCCGGAAGCCGTATTGGACCAAAATGTCCTTACGCGCGCGATCGCCGTGGTACATAGCGTGCAACTGCGGCACGGTTTGATGGCTCTCGTCGATGAAGAGCATCGCGTCGTTCGGCAGGTAATCGAGCAGGGTCGGAGGTGCTTCACCAGGGAGGCGCCCGGAAAAATGCCGCGAGTAGTTTTCGATCCCGTGACAAAATCCGATCTGCTTGATCATTTCGAGGTCGAACATTGTGCGCTGGTACAGCCGTTGCGCTTCGATCAGCTTGCCGCTGGATTCAAGTTCCTTATGCCACCACTGCAGTTCGTTTTCGATGCTTTTCATCGCCTGCTGGCGCGTAGGAGCATCCATCACGTAGTGTGTTTTCGGGTAAATGGGCAAGCGCAGATAGGTCTGCTTCACCTGGCCCAAAAGCGGATCGATCTGGCTGAGCGACTCGATTTCGTCACCCCACAGCTCGATCCGGTAGGCGTTGTCATCGTAGGTGGGGTAAAGTTCGATGACGTCCCCGCGCACGCGAAAGGTGCCGCGGCGGAAATCATGATCGTTTCGTTCGTAAAGAATTTCGACCAGGCGCTGCAAGAGTTCTTTCCGGCTAATGTGTTGTCCTTTTTCGAGCATGAGCAACATGCCGTAATACGCTTCCGGCGACCCTAGGCCGTAAATACAGCTGACGCTTGCCACAATCACGCAGTCGCGGCGCTCGAATAGCGAGCGGGTAGCGGAGAGTCGCAGCTTATCTAACTCATCATTAATGGTGGCTTCCTTCTCGATGTAGATATCGCCCGAGGGAATGTAGGCTTCCGGTTGATAATAGTCGTAGTAACTGACGAAATACTCGACTGAGTTACTGGGGAAAAATGTCTTGAACTCGTGATAGAGCTGAGCAGCGAGTGTCTTGTTGTGGGCGAGTACTAAGGAAGGTCGGCCGGCTGCCTCGATGATTTTCGCCATCGTGAAAGTCTTGCCCGAGCCAGTGACTCCTAACAGGACCTGGTGCTTTTCGCCATCGAAAACGCCGCGGGTTAGTTGCTGGATGGCAGTTGCCTGATCCCCGCGCGGCTGATAATCGATCACTAACTTGAACGGCACGACCTCAGTATAGAGAAAGCCCGTGCGAACGCCGCAACGTTTCCGCGCCCGCTTTCGCTATGACACAAAAGGAATCGCGGTGATTCGCTCACGCTCGGCATTGAACTCGCAGCCGATCAGGGCGATACAGGCGATCAGGTAAAGCCAGATCAGAAGCACGATCACCGTACCGATACTTCCGTAGAAAATGTTGTAATTGGCCAAATGTCCCACGTACCAGGCGAAGCCCGCCGTAGCGAGGAGCCACAGAATGGTCGAAATGAAAGCCCCCGGCCAGACTCGCATGAAACGCGAGCCGCTGAACTTTTCGACACGTTCGGGCTCGGTGCGGTGGTTCGGACCGAAGTAGTACAGTAAGCCCATCACAAACGTGGTCGTGCAAAAGGCGAGCACGTAGCGAGCAATGCGCCAGACTAGCTGGACATTGGCTCTGATATCCGATACGCCAAGCCAATGAATGAAGGCCGCTTCACCGCGGTCGCCGAAAATAATCAGTGAGGAAGCGCCAACTGCCGGGAACGCTGCGATCAAAACAAGGAAGATGGCCATAGCACGCTGCTTCAAAAAAGGACGGCCGGAGGGAATGCGGTAGGCCGCTTGAAAACCTTCCATCAAGCTGATCATGGCGCCCGAGCCCGCCCACAAAGACAAGACGATCGCCGCGACCGGTATGGAGATGGGTCGCGTGCCTCGTTCGCGCAGCCGCCATAAAACGATGTCTTCTGTTCCGGGAGGCACTACCTGCCGTACAAAATTCGCTATGACATGCACGACCGACTGCGCGTTCGCCTGAATCAGTATCGATAAAAGCGTGGTCAAGACCGGAAACAGCGAAAGCAAGAACGAGTAGGCCGCTCCCTTTGCGATGCCGAAGCAGTTATCCTCGTAGGCGGCGATGAACGCCTGCCGCAGGAGCCACAGAGTTCGCGCGGCCAAGCCCGGCTCGATCATGATGAAGTTGGGACGGTCGGGGAAACTGGTCGCTTCCGCAGGTGTCCCAACGCTATCCGGCATGGCCGTGGCTCCTCGCTGACACGATGATAGCCAAATGTCGCACTCGGGATGCGCGCGCGACCCCCTTGCAGCAAGGAGCCTCATAAGCGCACACACCTGTCTTGCTTTGCGGAGACCTCCGCGCCGGCGGCGGGTGACGTGCCGAAAGCGCGTACCCGTAGCAGCGCCTATTCGGTTGCAGCAAAGCGATGTCGGAACACGGCTGCGGGCGCGCTGATCGACCGACCGGGATTGTCCGAATAGTTCTAAACCGACTTGTAGCGCCTCGCGAGCCGACCTGTCGCCGCACTGAGGTCGACGTCGGCGACCAGCAACCCTTCTTGCCCGTACGGCTGATAGCTGAGCAGTGTGCCGTCGGGCCGCACCACCGCCGAAGTGGTCGGGGATCCGGCGCTGGCACAGTTCACAGTTGCGAAATAGCAGGTGTTCTCCGCGGCGCGGCACAACACCGCTTTCTCATGGAAGGAATTCGCAGGATCCGCGAAACTCTTGGGCTTGTACCCGCCTGGTTCCGCTTCGTGGAAATGAGGGTGGAAGACGATGTGCGCGCCATGCCGCACCGGCCAGCGGACGGTTTCCGGGTAGCGCCAGCCCTCATGACAGATCGCAATGCCAAACGTCAGCGCACCGGTTTCGAAAACCCGCCTCCCCGAACCGGGCGAATAGATAGCCTCCTCGGACGGGTCCAGTTGCACTTTATCTTGGAAGCCGGCGATCGTCCCGTCTCGATTGATGACCAGTGCGGTCGCCAGCAGTGCGCCATCGATGACGCGTTCGGTGCCGAGAACAACCGCAATCTTGGCCTTGGCGGCTGCCGCGGCAATCGCCGACCAGGCGCGTTCGAGAAACGCCGCGTCAGGCGGCGATATCGGCTTCCCCCGCGTTCGGTAGCCGGGAATATAGCATTCCGGAAAGCAGACGAGCCCGGCCCGCTCGACGGACGCTTGAGCGATGGCTTGTTCGGCGAGCGTGATCGACTCCTCACGATTCGCCGGAAACCGGAGGTTCGCGAGCGCGATTCGAAATGTGTTCATTGCACTGGCGCGCTTCAACTGACGGTCAGGCTGACCCCCGTCGCGTGCGGAACGCTCACAGTGTACCCGCCGTTCTGAAGTCGCCCGCCTTCGGGGGAGCGCGTGATGTGAGCCTCCCGACTTTCAAGCGTTGGCGCATGCAGAATTTCCGTGTCCACTGCTCCTCTTCTCCGCGTTCCGAAAGCGACGGTGAGTTCAATATCCCGCTCCGCGTCTTTGTTCAGAATGACAACGGCCACATGCCCGCTCGGAAGTATGGCCGCGTACGCGGTCGCGTTGACTCCCGTCGCCTGCACCTTTGCCGTGAAGTCGCCCCGCAGAAAAGAGCCGCCGCTGAGCATTCCCGCGAACATGAGGCCATAGGCGACCGGCTCAATGATGTACTCTGAGCCGAAAGTCGCAATGGGCGTGTAGAAGGGATGAGGACGAATTGCGATCTGCTTCGCGGTTTCGACTTTCTCCCGCAGAAGGACGTCACCCGGCAGGAAACCTCCGACCGAGTTTGCGACGGATTTGCCGGTGCCTCCGTGCAAATTAACTCCGGAATAATTGTTGCTGGCGAGCAACAGCGAATAATCCGCAGCCCACAGTGCCGCAGCGAAAACGTCCGACACCCCTGGCTTGCCGCCTCGGTAGCAAGTGTTTCCCTCGGTCATGCGCACGCGCACGCCCATCTGACGGGCCGCGGCGGTCGCGATATCCGCGGTGTTCTGAACCTTGGCCATCGTAGCTGCGCGTAGCAGGTTTGGAACGTTGACCTCCGGGTTTGTGGCCGGGCCTCCGAAATAATAATGGTGCGTAAGGGTGGTCACGTGCGGTCGATTTTCTATCGAAGGCCACAGAGCGGCGATCCGCGTTAGCCACTCTGCATTCGCTGCCACATCGGGCATCCCGAAACTCGCGCGGGGTACGCGAGCGGCCACGGCGCGCGCCAGCGTGAGCCACTCATCCAGATATCTTTTCGCGGACCACGTTTTTGGATTACGCAAATGCTTCCCGAACAGATCCGCCTCATTGCCGATCTGGAAATACTGCAGGGTCGACCCGAGAGTGTTTGCCACAAATGCCGCTTCGTCGGCCGCGCGCTCGGGCGTGTTGGTTCCCATCCCAATGCCATACAGGCACGTCCAGCCCGTTGCTCTCAGAAAGCCGGCCAGGTTGCGCACCGCCGCCGGTGTGACCGCATAGTACTGCGGCTTGGGCTCGCCTTCGACGACGCGCGTCGGCGGGTGCTCGGGTTCGCGAGAATTGGGTGCTGGCTTCCACCAGGCAAACTCGCTGGTGTTGCCGCCCAGGCGCAAGACACCCTGAGGGGACAGCGCTCGGAACTGGCGAATCAATCCGATGTTGCTCGGCGCAAAGAAACTCGGGTCGACGAGTTGCTGCACCTCATACGACAGACCCACGAAGTCGGCAGGCATGTGCGGTCCTGTCGCCTGAGTGGGAAGCTCCAAAACAACCTGGGTTCCTGTTCCGCGCTGCGCAGGAAGACGGCTCGCAACAAGAGACACCGCCGCACTGGCCAGGAGTTTGCGCCGGCTGATCGTGGTCATCGTACTCAAAAGTGTAACTGGCGCAGCCGTCCCTCCCGGAACGCGGCGCAGTCAGTTAACGGGCATTCGCTCGTCAAAGAGATCGGCTAGGCGTGAGGCGGCCGGCGGATCAAGATTTGCCAGCACCACGACCACCGTGTTTGTGCGTGGATACACACGCAATTCACCATTCATGCCGGGAGCTCCGCCACCGTGCCCAAAACGCTTACCCTGTGGCTCTTCCGAAACCATCATGCCGAACCCGTAGCCCTCGCTAGGCGGCATCTGAGCGGCAGCCGCTTGTTTGGAAGTCATTTGTGCGAAGAGTTCCGGTTTCACGAGCTTGCCGCTCGAAAGCGCTTCAGCAAACCGGAACAGATCCCCAACCGTCGAGTAGCCTCCGCCCGCCGAGCTCGGACGCCAAGGCAGCGTATCCACATTACTCACCCAGCTGCCATTCTTCCGCATGTAACCTACAGAGCGATTCGGAACAGTTTCTGATTCGGGCTGCGACTCAGTATCATGCATACCCGCGGGAAGAAAGATGTGGGTGCGGACATAGTCGTAATACGACATGCCAGACACTTTCTGAATCACAATCCCGAGTAGTACAAATCCATAATTCGAGTACGCCCATTTCGAGCCAGGCTCGAACTCCGGTCCGCGAGAACCGAACAGCTTAACGTAATCGGTGAGCTCGCGAATCTCGAGCCGTTGCTTTTCGTACTCGGGCGTGAAAATATCGCCGGTGCCGCCTGTGTGCGTAAGAAGGTGGCGAATGGTAACCTTCGTGGCCACATCTTTATTTGGATAATCGGGCAGATACTTGCCGAGCGGCGCTGCCAGGTCGAGCTTGCCCTCGCCTGCGAGTTGCAGGATGGCCGTCGCGGTGAACATCTTGTTCATGGACCCGATGCGGAAGCGGGTATCGAGGGTATTAGCGATGTGCTTTTCACGGTCGGCGAGCCCATACGCTTTTTGAAACACGACCCTGCCCGACCGGGCGATCAGCACGTCGCCCGAGAACTTATCCTTTGCCGCCAACTCAGTCGCCTGCGTGTTGACATCCTTGACTGCCTCATCGAACGAAAGGCGCGGTATCTCTGGCTGATCGGCGGGTCTGGGAACCACGTGCAGGCCGAAGCCTTTCACCTTAGGGGCTTCCGCGCTGGTCAGGTCGAGTTCGAGAAGCGCGAAGTTGCCGCCCTCCCGTTCCTTGACCAACGCTTCCAGGTGCAGCGGCTCACTCTTTTCAATGCGTATAAGACTGAATCCGCCAGTGCGCTCGCGAAAATTTAGGAGTGAATCCGCGGCACTCGTGTGGTCGGGTTCGTACTTGATCAGATAGCTCTCAACGCGAGAGCGATCGCCCGAGTTAAAGGCTTCGAGCCACGCGGATAACACCCTGCCAGCGGGTGTGCTGGGGATAACAGCATCAGGAGCAGCCCAAACGAACGAAGCGAGACAGAGACAAGCTGCAAATCGCATACTTCTATCTACAGACGAAGGCCTCCCGAAAAGGTGCCGCAAACAAGGTTTAAGCTTTGCATTGGATGGACTTCGGCGCGCCGGCTACCGAGTCAAGTGCTTGTGCGAGAGTGGTTACTACTTCCACCTTGAACGCCTTTGCGAGGCGCTCTTCCGCGTTCAAGCCGCCTCCTGAAAAGTTCCACAAGCCCACCACGATCCTCGGGCGTCGAAGCCGTGAGCGCACCTTTTCGCTCACCGAACGAGCCTTCAACAGCGCGAACGGCGGCACTGCCGAAATGCAGACCACATCTTCTTCGTTTCCAGAAAGTTCGTGGACCGCCATCGCAGGCGAGTCAATGGCCGGAAAAGACAGGACCGGATACCCAGCCTGTCCCAGAATCTGCGCTAACATCTCCGCGCTAATCTCATCTGCCTCGTCACCCGCTGGCAAGCAGATTACGCGACACTTTGACGGTATGCTCCTGCTTCTCGTGACAGCGGCGCCAGAAGTCTCATCACTGCTGGCCTGCGCGTCGTAGCCGGCGAGTTCCGCGACGAATTCACTGATTGTGCGTATAAGGAAGGTCTCGCGGGCGTTATCGAGCGCTCCTTTATGCCGGTCCTCTTCGGCCATGCTGAGAGCCGGGATCATGAGGACGTCATAGAGCTCAATCAGCGACCGTTCCTTCAGAAATGAGCTGACCAGCGCGCGCGCCTCCAGCTGGTCCATCGCTAGCAGCCGCTGATAAAAATGGGCTGCCGGGGACAATACCGGTTCGTCCCCCAGCAGGACCTGAAGAAATTCGAGCTGAGGCACGTGGCTTCCAAGAACGAACAGACACAGCGTCAAGGGCGTAGACAGCACCAGCCCCACAGGTCCCCAAAGCACCGTCCAGAAAACCGCCGCGACCAGGATGGCCAATGCGGAAATACCCGTGCGAGCTCCGTAAATCCAGGGCTCAATCACATACGCGACCGTCAGCTCGATGGCCAGGAACAAGGAGACACAGAGAAGCGGCTTAACCCAGCTTCCGAACAATCCCAGAGCTAAAAGAAACGGCAGACTGCCGGCGATGGCAGGGCCGACGTAAGGGACGAATCGCAGGATGCCGGCCAACGCTCCCAGCAGCAAGGCGTTCGGCAGCCCAATAAAATATAATCCCGTTGCGATCAGTGCTCCGAACGCGGCGTTGACGGCGAACTGCATCCGCAGGTAACGACTGACACGCTCGGTTGCCTCATTGAAAGCCTCCGTCGCGCGGTAAAGCTGTCCGCGTGCGACAAGCCGCAGCAACCGGTTTCTCAGGTCTTCCCGCTTAATCAACATCGCGATGGCAAAGACCACCACTATGAGAGCTGTACCCAACGGCTCGACGAGCGGCCCTAGAAAGGCTCGAAGAGTTTGAATCGCGGTTGGCTGCGGCTCTATGACTTCGACTTGCAGCGGGCCTTCGCCTGTCGACGCCGAAGGCAGCGGTTGTCGGGCCCGGGCTGATTGCGCCCGCGAGGCTTCCCTGATCTCTTTCGAAGCGGGGCTTGATAAGTTTTCAGTCAGTCGTCCGATCGACCCCGTAGCCTTCGCGAGAATCCCTGCGGGAAATCCGCGTATCGACCCCATTCTCTTCTCGATGTTCGCTGCTGTGTAATTCGGCAACTGACTGGTTACATTGATCAGCTGTTCGGTCACAATCCAACTCAGGCCCGCGAGCAATGTGAGGGAGACAACCAGCACCAGTACGACTGCGGGCATACGCCCCAATCTCCACGACTCCAGCCGTCTGACCATCGGAGTGAGTAGAAAGGCGAGCAGCGCTGCTAGCGCAAGTGGAATGAGAATCTTTTTCGCAAAATAGACGGCCGCGATGGCCACGACAAAAGCAAACAGTGGCGATTCACGCCAGGAGGAGTTCGGTGTCGCGGTCCGAGGCATGTCGAATACAAGCTATGATAGTCCGATCTACCGGGGCTGCGCGGCTCCCGGGTCATCGCCTTGAATCCGAACGATGTGAACGGGCGCACTTTTCGAAATCAATTGCGCGGAGTCGATCTTATCCAGGAGTGCGTACTCCTTTCTTGAGCATCTCAACGGCATTCTCCAATCTCCGCAACCGCGTTTCTTCCTTCTTGGCTTCGCTAATCCAGCGGCAGTACTCCTTGCGGTGGGTATAACTTAAGCGGTCGAAAAGCGGGGTCACGCCCTCCTTCTTCATCGCGTCTGCGAATTGAGCAGGCACTTCGAGCGTTCTCAGCCCGTCATCTTTCGAAAGCGCGACGTCAACCGTATCGCCTGCGCCTTTGCCAGTCTGCTCGCGTATCGCTTTGAGGATCGGCAGCATGTGCTGGGGATGCCCATACTTGATGAGAGAGCCCGCATACGGCACACCGTCGAAGGTTGCCTTTACAGGCACCTTCCCCTTCGTACCGAATTCCTTTTCGACGTCATACGGAAAGAGCACATAGGCTCCCCCACGATCAGCTGCCTCTATTTTGGCTTTGAATTTGTATTTTTTCATCGCTCAATACCGTTATGATCGCGCTTTGGCTGGTCTCCAAACAGCGCGCACAACCCCGCCCGTCAGCTTGATTTCTCCGTTTCGTTGGCCAACACTTCTTTGGCTCTTTCGGCATCGTCGCGTCTGGTAACTAGCCGAATGCCTCTGCTCAGATGAGGCCGCTGACCGCCGCAATCGTCGCTACTGAGCATGCAATCGATTCCGAACGCCTCTAAGGCTCCCTTCGCAATGTCCGCCTCAAGTTCGCTCGCGAAGGTGCGAATCGTCACGAGTTCGGGTTCAGTTGCGTCCGAACCAGTCACCACTCACCTCGTTCTCGCCCACTTTGCGAACGTTGGAACCCAAATCAGCCGCGCGTCATGGTGATGGCACGAGTCGGGCAGGAATCAGCGGCTTCTTCCGCCATTTCCGCCTCTGCATCAGTCGCTTCGAATGTGTATACGGTTCCTTGTGAGACGCTGTTGCGATCGATCAGCTCGACGTGGGGCTCCACACCGATGTGAAACAAGCTCGGTTCCATACCAACGCAGTTCGCCGCCAGGATGCAACTGGAAGGGTCGATTTGTACGGTGATCTTCGGCATAGCCTCGTCTCTTATCTTGCCACTCGCGTTCAGCGGCCTGCGTTTAAGGAACCGCCGGCGGCGCAGGAGTTTGGTTCCTCATTCCACCCGCGGCATCCATCCAGAAATGCATGCCCTTGAAGTCGAACGTGGTAACCGCGTGGCTCAACAGATTGCTTCCAACTGTTGCGTCGAATTGTACTGCCGGCGGATGATCGTCCGAAGTCATGAAGTAAAGCGGCGCGTCAGAGAACAGTGGAATGTCGCGGAACATTTCGGAAGCGCCATCGAACCGCGCAAGTTTCAGGCCGCCTTGCGTGAACGGGAAAAAGTCTTTGTGTTTGGCTTTAGCTTCTTTCTTCAACCCGAGTTTCTCGACCGCGGCCGGATAGATCAGCATCGTTCCGGTGAACAAGGTATCGATCTGGACATCGACGGGCTGGCCGTTGATCGTGAAGCCGGTGGTTGTCAGAGTGACTGGTCCGTAATTGCCGAAATGCTTGACGACGAGATCGCTGCAAACGTGCGGGCATGCCGCGGCCGTCGATTCCGGAGTGGAGATTCGCAGCATGTGGTGCGCGTAATCGATTTCGAGCAACCGGTTCTGGAACGCGCCATACGCGAGCGCACCGTCGCCCGGCAAGCGCTCGAGTTTTTCCCCCGGCGTGATCGCTTGTGGCGTCGTGTCAAGGACCATAAAGGGAAAATCGCCGAGCGCCAACTCGCCGAGCTTCGCGCCCGGAATCACCGTCTGTTGCACTTCCGCAACAGTCGAATCGCCGCCGCCCTTCAGCGGCTCCAGCCTTACGCCGAGCGCTTGCGCAGCTTTGATGTCCAGATAGGAATTGACCTCACCCGTGTCGATGAGCAACCGCACGGTCTGGCCGCTCGCGGTGGACAGATCGACGCACGGCAAACCGGAGCAATCGAGCAGAGGAATTGCGACCATCCTCGTCGTGCTGATTGCCTGGGCAGCTGACGGTTGAGGATTCTCATCGGGAGTCGTGATCTCCGCGTGAATGGGCCGTCCGGGCTGGGGAGCTACCTGCTGAGTGGGCGGCTGCGGAGCTGGTTCAGGCGTCTGGCTGAAACCCACGAACACGAGAGCCGTCGAGAGAAGGAGACAACGAGCAGCGATGCAATTCACACTTCCCATTGTGCTTTGGTTCTGCTTTGCGGCAAAGGGTCAGGGCGTATCCGTCAACATGGTCTGCAAGCGCGGACTGACTTGCCGCCCTCGCCCGAACCATAGCTGCAGCCTGGCAAGGTACAAGTAAACGACCGGCGTAGTGTAAAGCGTCAGCAGCTGGCTAAGCATCAATCCACCCACGATCGTGATGCCGAGCGGACGTCGCATTTCGGACCCGGTTCCTGTGCCGAGCGCCAGCGGCAAGCCTCCCAGCAGCGCCGCCATTGTCGTCATCATGATGGGGCGGAAACGCAGCAGGCAAGACTCATAGATGGCGTGCTTTGATGGCATGTTTTGCTTGCGTTCCAATTCGAGCGCGAAATCTATCATCAGAATGGCGTTCTTCTTGACGATGCCGATCAGCAGAATAATGCCGATCAGTGCGATGACCGTCAAATCCGTCCCGCACAGAATGAGCGCGAGAAGCGCCCCCACGCCGGCTGACGGCAGAGTCGACAAAATCGTGATCGGATGGATGTAGCTCTCATACAGCATTCCGAGCACGATGTAAACCGCGAGCAGCGCGGCCAGGATCAGAAGCGGCTCCGATTTAAGCGACTGTTGGAAGGCCTGTGCGGTCCCGGCAAATGCGCCATGTACGTTGGCCGGCATTCCGATGTCCTGTTCGGCGCGTTCGACCGCAGCTACTGCTTCGCTGAGCGCCGCGCCAGGAGCTAGCGCGAAAGATAACGTGATCGACGGAAACTGGCCCTGATGGTTCACTGTCAATGGCGTCAACAAGGTGCGGAAGTGCGTGAACGTCGATAGGGGAACGGGTGTTCCGTTATTCTCGCGCACGTAGATGGAGTCGAGCGAGGTCGGATTCTGTTGGAACTCCGGCAGAACTTCCAGCACCACGTGATATTGGTTGATGCCCGTGTACATAGTCGAGACCTGCCGCTGGCCGAAGGCGCTATAGAGCGCCGTATCCACTGCCGATGGATCGACCCCCATGCGGGATGCCGTACTTCGGTCGATGACCAGCTCTGTTTCGAGCCCGTGTACCTGCTGATCGCTGTTGGCATCGAGCACCAGCGGGATAGTCTTCATTTGCGCGAGTAGTTTGGGCGCCCACTCGCTCAGATCGCGCAGATTGTCGGATTGCAGCGTGTATTGGTATTGAGAGTTGCTGCCGCGCCCGCCCACGCGGAAATCCTGGGCAGCTTGCATATACAAGGTGGCGCCCGGGATGCGCGCCAGCTTGCCGCGAAGCCGGTTAATGACCTGATCGGCCGATGCTTTCCGCTCGTCTAGCGGCTTCAACTGCACGCGCACGGAGGCGTTATTCAGCGTGCCTCCGCCGGTGAAACCCTGCACGTCGTCGACCGCGTGATCGGTCTGAACGATTTGCACCAGCTGGTGCATTTTTTCACGCATAGCCGCAAACGAGATATCCTGATCGGCCACGATTGCGCCGCCGATAATGCCCGTATCCTGCTGCGGGAAGAAACCCTTCGGCACGATGATGTAGAGGTAAATGTTGATGGCGACCGTAACCAGCGTGATGATGAGGGTCAGCTGCGGATGCCGCAAAACCATGGCCAGGGTTTTCGCATATCCCCGGTGAACTGTGTCGAACCCTCGTTCGCTGAGCCGGTGCAGGAAATTATGTTTTCTCCCGCGCTGCGAACGCAGAAACTTCGCGCACATCATCGGCGTAGTGGTCAGCGAAACCACCAGCGATATGCAGATCGCAACCGTCAACGTGACTGCAAACTCACGGAAGAGCCGTCCGACGATGCCGCCCATCAGCAAGATGGGAATGAACACCGCCACGAGCGAAGTGCTCATCGAGAGCACCGTGAAGCCGATCTCTTTCGCGCCCTGAAGCGCCGCCTTCATGGGCGTCAGCCCTTCCTCTAGGTACCGCGAGATGTTCTCGATCACGACGATGGCATCGTCCACCACGAAGCCCGTTGAAATGGTCAGCGCCATCAACGACAAGTTGTCGAGCGTGTAGCCAAGCAGGTACATCACGCCGAAGGTGCCCAGTAGAGACAGCGGCACCACGATCCCCGGGATGACCGTCGCCCAAAGATTTCGCAGAAACACGAAAACAACCAGGACCACCAGCATCAGCGAAATCAGCAGCGTAATCTCAACATCGTGAACCGACGCGCGGATCGTCGTCGTGCGGTCCTGCGCCACCTTCAGGTGAACCGAGGGCGGGATCGAGGCCTGCAACTGCGGCAGCAAGGCCCGGACGCGGTCGACAGTATCGATAATGTTCGCGCCGGGCTGGCGGGAGACAGCCATGATCACGGTCGGTTTCCCGTTATCGAGTCCGTCATTGCGCGTATCTTCGATCGAATCGATGACGTTGCCCAAATCCGCTAAACGAACCGCCGCGCCGTTGCGATAGCTCACGATCAGCGGCGCATATTGGTAGGCATGAAAGAGCTGGTCGGTTGCGTTCACCTGCCACCGCAGATCGTTGTTGCTGAGCGACCCTTTGGCCTGATGAGCGTTCGCGTTCTGAAGAGTCGCAGCCACATCGGTAAGGCCAAGTCCCATCGTGTTCAACAACGTCGGATTGACTTGCACTCGCACCGCCGGCCGCGAACTTCCCCAAACGTGTACTTGACCGACTCCTTCAACCTGGGAAATCTTTTGCGCCAGGATCGAGTCGGAAATGTCGTACATGTGCGCCCGGTCGTACACGTCGGAGCTCAGCGCCAGCATCAGGATCGGCGCGTCGGCCGGATTCGATTTCCAATAGCCGGGATTGCTCGGCATGTCTGAAGGCAGTTGTCCGCGCGCTGCGTTTATGGCAGCTTGCACGTCTCGCCCGGCAGCATCGATGTTGCGGTCGAGATCGAATTGCAGAGTGATGGACGTGCTGCTGAGCTGGCTCGACGACGTCATCTCGGTAATGCCCGCGATACGGCCAAATTGCCGCTCGAGCGGTGTCGCAACCGCCGACGCCATCGTTTCCGGACTGGCGCCGGGCAGGTTAGCGTGAACCTGAATCGTCGGAAAATCTACCTCGGGCAGTGCAGCGACGGGCAACAAGCGAAACGCGAGCACGCCCGACAAGCCGAGAGCGGCCGTAAGCAGCGAAGTCGCTACCGGTCGCTTGATGAATGGAGCCGATAGATTCACACTGGCTCCGCGTGGACCGGCACTCGCAGCGGTTTCCGCGCTGTTCTTCTGGCGCGTGCGCTGGTCAGACGCTTCGCCAGCCGATCGAAGAACAGGTAAATCACGGGTGTTGTGTACAGCGTCAGCACCTGGCTTAAAATCAGACCGCCCACGATCGTAATTCCGAGAGGACGGCGCAATTCGGAACCAACTCCGCTGCCCAGCGCCAGCGGCAAACCGCCGAACAACGCTGCCATCGTGGTCATCATGATGGGCCGAAAGCGCAGCAACGAAGCTTGATAGATGGCCTCGGTCGCCGGTTTGCCTTCGTTCCGTTCTGCATCGAGAGCGAAGTCGATCATCATAATGGCGTTCTTCTTCACGATGCCGATCAAGAGAATGATCCCGATCAGCGCGACCACGTTGAAATCCTCGTGGCAGATGAAGAGCGCAAGAATTGCTCCGACACCCGCCGATGGCAGCGTAGAGAGAATCGTGATGGGATGAATATAGCTTTCGTAGAGAACGCCCAGCACGATGTACACGACCACGAGTGCCGCCAGAATCAGGTAAGCCTCGTTCGCCAGCGAATTCTGAAACGCCGCCGCCGTGCCTTGAAAGCTGGAATGGATGCTCAGAGGCAAGCCGATATCCTGTTCGACTTCCTTTATTGCTTTCACCGCATTCCCCAGCGACTCGCCGGCCGGCAGGTTGAAGGAGATCGTCACAACCGGGAACTGCCCTTGATGATTGACCGTCAGAGGCGTCGTGCTCTGCTCGAAGTGAGTGAAGGAGCTGAGCGGAACTTCCGAGCCGTTCGACGAATGGATGTAGATATCGTCGAGGGCGTTCGGGTTGCGGCGGAACTCGGGTGCGACCTCGAGCACCACGTGGTATTGGTTCAACTGCGTGAACATGGTCGACACCAGGCGCTGCCCGAAAGCATCGTAAAGCGTATCGTCGATCTGCTGCATCCCGATGCCCAGGCGCGAGGCGGTGTCGCGGTCGATGACGAGCGTGGTCTGAAGACCGCCGTTCTGCTGATCTGTCGCAACATCCCGCAGCGAGGGAAGCGCCTTCAGCTTATCGACCAGCCGTGCCGTCCACACATTCAGCTCGTTTGCATCCGCATCTTCTAGCGTGTACTGAAACTGCGTGCGGCTGACCCGATCCTCAACCGTGAGGTCCTGAACCGGCTGCATGAACAGAGTGATTCCGTCCACGCGCGCGAGTCTCGGCTGCAGCCTTCTGATCACGTCGCTTGCGCTCAGCCCACGCTGGTCGAGCGGCTTCAGGTTGATTTGGATGCGGCCGCTGTTCATGGTCGTATTTATGCCGTCGATTCCGATGAACGAGGACAAACTCTCAACCGCAGGATCTTGAAGAATGACTTTCGCGAGCGTCTGCTGCCGCTGCGACATGGCGGCGAACGAAATGTCTTGAGGAGCTTCGGAGACGCCCAAAATAACACCCGTGTCCTGAACCGGGAAAAACCCTTTCGGAACGATGACGTACAGAATGATGGTCCCAACCAGAGTGGCCAGTGTGACCATCAGCGTCAAAGGCTGATGGCGCAGCACCCATTGCAAGGTGCTGCCGTATTTCGAAATGATCCAGGTGAAAGCGTATTCCGATTTGCGAAAGAACCAGCCTTGTTGCGACTCCTCTTTGTGGCGCAGAATCTTCGCCGACATCATGGGCGTCAACGTCAGCGAAACCACGGCGGAAACGAGGATCGTCACCGCCAGCGTAATGGCAAACTCGCGGAACAGGCGGCCCACGATGTCGCCCATGAACAGCAGGGGTATCAGCACTGCGATGAGAGACACAGTTAATGACACGATCGTGAACCCGATCTGCTCTGACCCACGCAGAGCGGCGCGCAGCGGTGTATCGCCTTGTTCGAGATAGCGGGCGATGTTCTCGATCATGACAATGGCATCGTCCACGACAAAACCTGTCGAGATGGTCAACGCCATGAGGGTCAGGTTATTGAGGCTGTAGCCCAGCAGGTACATCACGCCGAAAGTGCCGACGATTGATAACGGCACGGCCACGCTGGGGATCACCGTGGCAGCGAGGTTGCGCAAGAACAGGAAGATGACCATCACGACCAGCGCAACCGTCAGCATCAACTCGAATTGAACGTCTTTGACGGAGGCCCGAATCGTCGTGGTGCGGTCGGTGAGAGTGGTTACATCGACGGCCGACGGGATCGAGACACGCAATTGCGGCAGCAGCGCCTTGATGCGATCGACGACCGCGATAATGTTTGCTCCCGGCTGGCGTTGAATGTTCACGATCACTGCCGGAACCGTGTTCATCCACGCAGCTTGTCGCGTGTTTTCCGCCCCATCGATCACGGTGGCGACATCCTCGAGCCGCACCGGCGCGCCATTTTTATAAGCGACGATCACCGGCCTGTAACCGGAGCTGGTCAGAATCTGATCGTTCGCGCCAATCGTGTACGCCTGGCGAAGGCCGTCGAAATTTCCCTTGGCCTGATTCAGATTAGTTTGGTTCAGCGCCGTACGGACATCTTCGAGACTGAGGCCGTAAGCGGCGAGCGCGGTGGGATTGATGCGAATGCGAACCGCCGGTTTCTCTCCTCCGCTGATGCTGACGAGACCAACGCCCGGCAGCTGCGAGATCTTTTGAGAGAGTGTTGTATCGGCCAGATCCTCCACCTTGGTCAGCGGCACAGTCGCAGAGGTCAAAGCCAGCGTGAGAATCGGTGCGTCGGCAGGGTTGACCTTGCTGTAGATAGGGGGGTTGGGAAGATCGGGCGGCAGATAGGTGCCCGCCGCGTTGATCGACGCTTGCACCTGCTGCTCTGCGATGTCGATGTTGAGATCGAGATCGAACTGCAAGGTGATGATGGAGCTTCCGAAAGAGCTCGTCGAGGTCATCTGCTTCAGGCCGGGGACTTGCCCGAAGGTCCGCTCGAGCGGCGCCGTTACCGACGACGCCATTACTTCGGGGCTGGCTCCCGGATAAAACGTCAGGCACTGAATGGTTGGATAATCGACTTCCGGCAAGGCGGAAACGGGAAGTTGCTTGTACGCGATAGCGCCTGCGATCAGGATGCCCGCCATCAGCAATGACGTTGCAACCGGCCGCAGAATAAACGGCCGCGACGGACTCATTCGGGCGGCCCTTGCGCGGAGCGTCTGCCGCCCTGTGCGTTTCCATTCGGTTGGCGCAAGGTGACCTTCATGCCTTCAGTCAGCTTCTCGGCGCCGTCCACCACAACGCTTTCCCCCGCCTGAATTCCGTCGTCGATCGAAACATCGTTGCCTTCGGTAACACCCACCTTCACCGGGCGAACAACAACCGTCTGGTCGTCCTGAACCACATACACGAAGGTGCCGGTCGGACCGCGCTGTATCGCAACAGCAGGAATGATCGTCACGTTGTGTTTGGTCTCGAGCGACAGCCGGAGATTTACGAACTGATTGGGGAAGAGCGCGTAATCGGTATTCGGGAAGACCGCCTTCAGACGAGACGTGCCCGTGGTCTGGTCGATCTCGTTATCGACCGTCAACAGCGTACCCGACGCAAGCTTTTGCCTGTTATCGCGATCGTAAGCGTCGGCCGGCAGCTTCGCGCCTTGACGCAGCTTCGCGAGAACCTGTGGGAGCTGGTCTTCGGGAATACTGAAGAGCACGGCGATGGGCTGCAATTGCGTGATCACCGCAATCCCTGTCGTGTCCGCCGCATGCACCATATTGCCTGAATCGACCAGGCGCAGACCGATGCGCCCGCTGATCGGCGCAGTGATCTTGGTGTAAGTCACATTCAGCTTGGCACTTGCGATTGCCGCTTGGGCGGATGCGATCGCGGCCTGATCGGCTGCAATGGACCCTCGCATTTGGTCGGCGGTCGCGAGCTGTGTATCCAGTTGCTGCTTGGCGATGATCTGGTCCTTAAACAGCTGCTGGTCGCGAACATAGTTGACCTGGGCATCCCGGAGTGCGGCCTGATCTTTGACAAGGTTGCCTTGCGCCTGGGCGAGATTGCCATTGGCCTGATCGAGCGCAACCTGGTAAGGTCGCGGGTCAATCTCGGCTAGAACATCGCCCGCGTGAACGAACTGTCCTTCCTTGAAATTGACGCTGACCAGTTGACCGTCGATACGGGTTTTTACGGTGACCGTGTTATTTGCCGTCACGGTGCCGAGACCCTGCAGATACAGCGGCATATCGCCTGTGCGGGCGGTTGCGGCAACCACGGGAATACTGCGCGGCCGCATAGCACCCTTCTTTGCCGCGACGGCGGCTTTCTTGCCCGTCTCGTACCGGTACAGCCGGTAGCAGCCGTATCCAATCACGGCGAAAACGAGCAGCCAAACCCACCAATACCTGCTCGACCCCGTCTCGTCGTCTAAATCGTACTGTGGAAGCCCCGCTGGACGTGCTTCGCCCGCCCGGGCGTCGGGCTCGTGCGGCTCCGTCGGATACGGTTCCAGCGCGCCGGGTGGCTTCATCCCCATTCTCTCCTCGTCATCTTATGCAATTTGGACGGCAAACGGACTACAAGTGCCTGATAGTTTAGCTGATGGATAGATGCAACCGAAGCCCACATTGCATCTTAGTTGAGCGCATCTTACTCACCCCAAAGACGATCACACAGATATCGACGTTACCCGGTCGCATCTGTTTGTTGCTTGACGCCATGGTTCGAATCTTTTTGAGTAAACAGGAACTCGCCGCCGCGGCGGCAGCGCACGCGAGCGACTCACTGCGGCAACTGTTCGAAAGGCAAGAGAGGGTGCGGGTGCTCGCGGCAACCGGCGCGTCGCAGCTCGATTTCCTGGATCTTCTCGTCGCCGATCGCATCATTAATTGGAAGCGTGTCGAGCTGTTCCATTTGGACGAATATGTGGGGATCGGCCCCAATCACCCTGCGAGTTTTGCGCGCTACATCAAAGAGCGGATTATCGATCGCACCGGGATTGAGCACTTTCACCTGCTCGACGGGCTGCGAGATCCCGAGGCTATCGCGGCCGAGATGGCTCGCAAAATCGCCGGTGCGCCCATCGATTTAGCCTTTTGCGGAATCGGCGAAAACGGGCACCTCGCTTTCAACGATCCTCCCGCGAATTTCGAAGCCGAAGATCGATATCTAGTCGTCGAACTCGATCACGCGTGCCGCCTGCAGCAGGTTGGGGAAGGCTGGTTCCCTTCGCTCGATGAGGTTCCGAATCGCGCCATCACCATTTCCATTCCACAGCTGCTGCGCAGCCGTGAAATTCTGTGCATCGTGCCCGATGCCCGAAAGGCGAGAGCCGTGAAGACCTGTCTCGAAGGTCTCGTCTCCCCCGACGCGCCAGCCTCGGCATTGCGAGTGCACCCGAACACAACCATATTTCTCGATGCGGATTCCGCCTCGCTCTTGGCACGCGATCCGAACTAACCCGTTAAGCTGGAAAAAGATCGGTTCGGCATGAAAGAGCTGCGGCAAATCCTCGAGCTTTGGGCGGGCGCGGAAAGCGGCGGTGAATCGGCCGTTCTGGCTACGGTCGTGAAAACTCGCGGGTCATCGTACCGTCTGCCCGGAGCGCGTCTGCTGCTCACCGGCGCTGGTGAGCGAGCCGGCTCCATCAGCGGCGGCTGTTTGGAAGACGACTTACTGAAGAAAGCCTGGTGGCTGACCGAAACCGGGCCTGTGATCCGCCGCTACGACACAACTCCCGAGGGTGAGATCGCGACCGAGTTCGGTCTCGGCTGCAACGGAATCATTCACGTGCTGCTCGAGAGAATCACCCCGGGCAACGCCCCAATTTTGGATCTTCTCCGCGAGGTTAGTTCCGAGCGCCGCGCCGCGATTCTCGCCCACCTGATTGAGCCATCAACTAGGGCAGGGCAGAGGCTAATCATCGATACCCGGGGCGATATCACTCATAATTTCTCCGATCCCGAACTCGCCGAGTCGCTCAAGGCGGACGCTGCGGGCGCGCTGTCGGAACTCAGCTCGCGGACAGTCCGATTCAGCGACGGGACAGAAGCGTTCGTCGAAACGCTGTCTCCAGCAGTGCGTCTCGTGATATTCGGGGCAGGAGAGGACGCCGTCCCGCTGACGAATCTGGCGAAATACTTGGGTTGGAACGTGACTGTGATTGACGGCAGGGCTCATTATGCGCGGCGCGACAAATTTCCGCAGGCCGACGAAGTTCTGGTGCGCGTCCCCGGCCAATCGGGCCTCGCGGCAAGCGTAGACCCGTGGACCGTCGCGGTTGTGATGAGCCACAGCTACGCTCAGGATCTCGAGACCGTACGCGAATGGATGATGCAGCCGCTCCGGTACTTGGGCGTGTTGGGGCCGCGCAAGCGCACGCGACAGCTTTTGGCAGAGGCTGGCATCGACTCTCAGCGACAGGTGCCCGCTCTGCATAGTCCAATGGGTTTGGATATCGGCGCCGATGGTCCGGAGCAGGTTGCGCTGGCCGTCATCGCAGAAATTCAAGCGACTCTCAATGGCCGCACCGGTGGGTTGCTGCGCGACCGCACTGGATCCATCCATGCCAGTGACGATGCCTCTCTGGATTCTGAGGCTTTCTGGGTTCAATCGATTGCCTGCGCCTAAAAGCACCCCTATAAAGATTCTGGGCCTCGCGCTCGCCGCCGTATTGTTGGGCAGCGCGCAGACGAGCACGGATAAGGGGAAGCAGATCATCGACCAAGCCGTGGCCGCCATGGGCGGCGAGCGATTTCTGCACATGCAAAATCGGGTTGCGAGCGGGCGCGTGTACTCGTTTTTCCACGATGAGCTCAGCGGCCTCGATGTGGCGAAAATTTACACCGAATACTTACCCGAACAGCGAGGAAAGGGGCTCGCCCTCCGCGAGCGGGAAGTGCTCGGGAAAAAGCAGGACTATTCGTATCTGTTCTTAGAAGATCAAGCTTGGGATATCACCTTCCGCGGTGCGCGCCCGGTCGATGACGAGACCTGGGATAAATACTCGAGGACCACCGAGAACGACATCTTCTACATCCTCAAGGTGCGTCGCAACGAGCCGGGAATGACTTTCGACTACGCTGGAACGGAAGTCTACTTAAGCACGCACGTCGAGGTCGTCGACATTACCGACGCGCAAGATCGCACCGTACGCGTGTATTTCGATCACAATACGTTGCTCCCCGTTCGCGAAACGTATACTTGGTTCGACTCTGACACCAAGCAGCGCAATGACGCCGAGACACACTTCGATAAATATCGCGATGCAGGCGGCGTGATGTGGCCCTACACCATCGAGCGCGAGCGAAACGGTTACAAGACTTATCAGATGTTCGCGACCAGCGTGCAAGTAGACCAACCGCTGCCGGCCAAGATCTTTGAGTTGCCTCCGGGCGCCCGAGTGTTGAAGAAGGTAGATTAGTCGATACGTCGCGTGAGTTAGGATAATCTACCGAGAGGGTCCGGAACTTAGGAATCGTCAATGGCGCTCCTCACTCAAAAAACTTCAACGATCTTCATCGCCAGAGGCGAGCGGACGCATGTGTACCGGTCCGTCGAAGAGATACCTCCGGCCTTAAGGCGTAAGCTTCAGCAGACCACTCGCGGCATCAATTCCGGAACCATTCTCATCGCGGATAGGCGCGGCCGACAGGAACTCCTGCGAGCCCTACGGGGACAGCGGACCCGGATTGAGCACGGTCTGGCTGAGGCGGTTCGCACACCGGAAACCGAACGGCGCATTAAACCGGACAAGCTACGGGCGCTCGGGTCGCTGCGAACCTGGCTCGAGTTGTTGCTGCCCGTGGCGATCGGGGCTTCGCTCTGGCTGTTTATCGATTCGCGTTTCTGATTTTCCTCAAGATTGTTGGCGCTCAGGCCGATTAGTTCGGTGTGACTACGTCTTTTTCCGATCATTCACACCCCGCGGTGATCCAGGTACCATCCCCGGCAGGAGACGGCAGCAAGCGCTGCATTCCGTGTACGTTCAATGGAATGAACGGTAAGCGCCTCAGCGTGGAAGCGACCGAAGCGGTTCCGGTCTCGACCGCACTGAGCGTGGAACACGACGACGAGCTATTCCTCGGCGAAGTAGTCGCGTGTGGGGAAGCCGGCCCCGGCTGGAAGCTAGACATAAAAGTCGAGCAGATTCTCACCGGTCTTCAGAGCCTGATGGCGCTCCGCGCGCGTCTGCTCAGCGAAGGTGTCCCGCAGCCGCTCGGGCTTATGCCCATCGGCGCTCGGAATTAGGCGTTTCCGCAACACCCGCCCACCCGTCGCGCACTCGCGCGAGATCTATCACTGCAACAATCCGCTATTCTGCAAAGAGTGCAGCGCAAGGTCATCATCTTTGGCGGCGGCGGCCAGCTCGGAGTGGAACTGTGCCGCGAATTTGAGCGCAGGCAATGGACCGTGCAACGCTTCGACCGCCAATCTCTCGACGTCACCAATGCACACCTGGTCGAACACGCCGTCGCCAATTCCGATCCGCAGGTAGTCATCAATGCCGCTGCATACAATCAGGTCGACATTGCGGAACGGGAACCGGTTGCCGCGTACCAGGCGAATGCGCTCGCTGTGCGCAATCTGGCCATGGCGTGCCGGCAAACGGACGCGCAATTAGTCCACTACTCGACCGACTACGTGTTCGACGGAACCAAGGGCACTCCCTATGTGGAGACCGATACGCCCCATCCTTTGGGCGCGTACGCGGTTTCAAAACTCGCGGGCGAACTGTATGCGCAAGCTTATCTCGACAATCCATTGGTCATCCGAACTTCTGGCGTCTTCGGCCCCGGCGGCATGTTCACGCCGCGCGGCAATTTCGTCGAGCTGATGCTGCGGCTCGCCAATGGCAACAGTCCGATTCGCGTCGTGCAGGATCACGTTGCTTCTCCCACTTACGCTCCTGCAATCGCCTCTCGAACAGCCGATCTACTCGAGAAGAAAGTCCGCGGCTTATTCCACATGGGAGGCGGGCAAGCGATCTCCTGGTATGACTACGCCAAGCTGATCTTCGAATTGGCAGGGTTGTCGCCGTCGGTTCAAGCGACAGACGAGCGCGAATACCGGACCGCTGCGCGGCGTCCGAAGTTTTCAGCCTTGTCGAACGCGAAGCTCGAAGCCGCCGGGGTCGCACCCATGCCGCCGCTCCGCGAAGCCGTGGCGGATTATTTACACGCGCGCGAGCACGTTACTGCGCATCGCCCGGCGTAGCGTAATAGCCGTTTCGGGCTTGTACGCGATCGTTCGGATTGTCCACGTTGATTTCGATGTGGCGGAACGATCCGTCGCGATTCGGATTGCTCGATTCATAGCCGATTGAATACTGGTTGCGCAACTCGTTCTGAATCTCGGTGAAAACTTCATTCAGCGGATGCTTGGAGCTCACCGTGAACACATGCCCACCCGTCTCTTCCGACATTTTGCGCAAGTCCGATTCGCCGCCGCCTCCGAAGCCCATGCCGTATGCTGCGTAAAAACCGCGGTCAACGTAGTAGATGCTGTAGATGATCGCGTCCGAGCGTTGCGCCGCCTCTATAGCCGCCCGGCGATCGTACGTACTGCCTTGATCTTCGCCGTCGGTGATCAGGATCAGAGCTTTGCGCCCGACTTCCTGCTTCAACTTTTCGTCCGACGCGAGATAGACAGCGTCGAACAGCAGCGTACCTTTCGGCGTGCCGATCGTCGGAACGGGGCCAGTGTTCACGGGAACCCGTCCGATCATTGGCGTCTGACCGTCGCCCCGCAGATCCTGCATCGCCGAGGTGAGCAACCGCGGCGAGTTGGTGTAATCCTGCAGCAGGTCGGTGCTTTTGCCAAAAGAAATGAGGAAGGCTTCGTCTTTTTGCCGGATCACGCTTGAAAAGAATCCCGCCGCCGCTTGCCGTTCAATATCGATCAGGCGTTCCTGGCTCGCGCTGATGTCAATGAGCAGCCCCAAAGTGAGAGGCAGGTCTGTTTCGCGCGAAAAGCGCTGTATTGCCTGCTGCTTGCCGTCTTCATAAACCGTGAAGTCGTTCTTTTCGAGGTTGGGAATGAGCTGACCACCCTTCTTCGCGCGGACCGTGAACAGAATGTTCACCAAATCAACGTTGACTTTAATGGTGGAGGATGGGTTTGGCGCCTGTGGCGCCGGCGGCTGCGCGCTCTGAGGCGTACCGGCGATGAGCCAGCTCAGCGCTACGGTTAAGGGCAGCAACGCTACGGCGAGCCAGGTACGCGGTCGAAAAAAACTGCTCATCTGGTTATGATTATCGTCTAGAGCCAGCGAGATGAAATCAGCCCTGCTACATCTTCAAAGCGCCGATCCCGTAATGGCTGCGATCATCGGGCGCGTGGGTCCATGCCAGATGGTTCGTCGTGAGCCAACGTTCGAGACGCTGGCCCGCTCTATCGCGTTCCAACAGCTTAGCGGGAAAGCAGCGGCCACTATATTCGGACGTCTCCGAAAAGCCACTGGCCGAAGATTCACCGCGTCCGCGTTCCTCAAGCTCACCCCCGACGAGTTGCGTCTGTGCGGTCTATCCAGGCAGAAAATCGCATCGCTGACGGATCTGGCCGAGAGGGTGGCCCGCCGCGAGATCAACTTCCGCAAGCTTCCGGAACTGGGCGACGAAGAAATCATCTCAACGCTGTCGCAGGTTCGCGGCATAGGCGTCTGGACTGTCCAGATGTTCCTCATCTTTGCGCTCGAGCGGCCTAACGTAATGCCGCTTGCGGATTTGGGCATTCGCAATGCCGTCCGGAAAGCGTATGGGCTTTCCGAACTGCCCAAACCTGCCGAACTCGCGAAGCTGGCCGAAAAATGGCATCCGTATTGCTCCGTCGCCAGCTGGTATTTATGGCGGAGTCTCGAAGGGCCGGCCGGAATTTAACGCTCCTACCTTTTCCTGATCCTCAGTTTCGTGGTGAGACATAATACTTGAATCATTTGTTGCCTCGGGGCGTCATTAAGAACAACGCTCCAGAAGGGGTCACGTTTATGTCTCGCTATGCACATTTCAACCGAACTTTTATCGTCCTACTAAGCCTCGTTTGTCTTGCGATCCCGGCATTCTCGCAGACCGAAGCGATCAATGGAAGCATTCGTGGCCGCGTCACTGACCAGGCCAATGCTCCTATCGCGCAAGCGAAGGTGACGATCGTGAATACGGAGACCGGCTTCACTCGGGACATGGAGACGAACGAGGACGGCTACTACGTCTTTCCGAACCTGCCGCTCGGCTCATACACGGTCAGTATTCAGAAGGCGGGGTTCGACACGGAGCGGCATCCCGACGTGATTCTCGATGCGGGCACAGAAGCGACTATCGACGGTCAGCTCCGAGTAGGCGCCGTGAGCACGTCCATCGAGGTCACCGGCGGCGCTCCTGTGGTCGATGCCGCGCGTGTGGACATCGGCAGGACCATCGGATACGAAGAGGTGCAGAATCTGCCCTTGACGTCACGGAATCCGTACAACTTCGTGTTGTTCCAACCGGGTGTCAGCGGCCATCCCAACCCGGAGTTGGGCATTCCTCGACTGCTCAACACGAACGGACTGGTGGACCGCGTGAACTATCAGTTGGACGGCAGCGTGGATACCGAGACCGATCGATACGGACTTCGGCTATTTGCGATTGCAGACAGTTATGTTAGTGAGGTTCAGACCGTCTCGAACAGTTTCGCTCCCGAATTCGGCAAAATCGCCGGCGATATCTACAACGTCATCTCGGGTTCCGGTACCAATCAGTTCCATGGAGAAGTGCAGTTCATCGGGCGTCCGCTCGATGCCGTTGCCCGCCCGATTCTTGCAACTCCAACGACTCCGATTCCTGCTGCCAACGATTTCTCCGCAAACGCCGGTGGGCGGCTGATCAAAGATAAGCTGTTTTTCTTTGCGTCCTATGAGCACATTAAGCGTGCCACTCCTACTCCGACGACCATCAGTCCGGCAGATGCCGCTTTGATCGGCATTCCGAGTAACTTGCTCGCCACAGCGCCTACCGTCCAGCACGCGCAATGGGTGGATATACGGTTCGACTGGGTAATCACTCAGAAGCACCAGTTCTTCGTGCGCTATAACTATTTCCGCAACAAATACCCGTTCAACACCAACAATGGCGGGCTCTACGCGCTCGATGCCGCCTCCGATTTCCGGGATCGCGCGCACGTCGTGGGCGCGCAGTTGTTATCTACATTTTCTCCGACCGTTCTGAATGAGCTGCGCTTCGGCTGGCCGTATCGCAATGAGCAGCATATCGCCGATCCGCTCACCGGCGCCGGATCGGAGATTACGATTAACGGTATCGCCAACTTCGGTGGAAGCACAGCCGTCGGCGACCGTTTTCAGGAAAAGATCCCGAATCTAAACGACAACTTCACTGTCATCAAAGGCGCGCACACGTACAAAGCGGGCTTCGGATTCCAGCAGAATCTCGACACGCAGGCAGCCGACATTTACACCCAATATGTTTTCCCCAGCATTCCTGCTTATCTCTCGGCATTATCAGGAGCCAACCCGTTTGCCTATACTAGCTTCAACGCGAGCGTGGGCGAGCCCGGCGCGTGGTATCACTCGTTCTTCTGGAATCTCTTCGCGCAAGACAGCTGGCAGATAACGCCGCACTTGCTGGCCGTTTACGGAGTCCGGTACGATCAGTTCCGCGGGCCTTCCGGCGACCCGACTGCTCAGTTTCCGTACTCGCAGCACTTCCGTACGCCGCAGGGCGACTTCGCGCCGCGCCTGGGCCTTGCCTGGCAAATCAACCCGAAGACTGTGCTGCGCGCGAGTTCGGGAATCTTCTACGAAGCGACGCCGACGAATCTCTGGTACAACGCACTTTACAGTGACGGCGGTACCAGTTCCTACACCGCCTCAATCGCGTCGAATGCGCCCGGCGCCCCGGCGTTTCCGTCAGTCGTAGCGAACGGAACACTGCCGCGATCTTCGCAAACCATTTACACCATCACGCCCAACTACAAGAATGGCTACGCCATCAACTCCAGCCTGCAACTCACGCGTCAACTCTTTCAGAACGATTCGCTCACGGTTGGATACGTGAACACCGGCGGCCGCAATCTGGAGTATCTGCGCAACATGAACCTGATCAACCCGGTGAGTTATCTCGCCGACGGGCGCCCGGTGTTTGGAGCACAAAGCGCATTGACGCGTCTCTATCCGCAGTTCAACAATGTTGCTCTCGAGGACATCGGCGCGAATAGCTCTTACAATGCGATGATCGTTACGTATCAGCATCGATGGGCGCAGGGACTAGAGGTGAATGCTTCGTATACGTGGTCCCATTCGATCACTGATGCTCCGGAAGCCAACAGCTATGATCAAGGATCGCTTTTTGTTGAAGATCCGACCAATCGGAATCGCGATCGTGGCAACAGTGCGATCAATCGGCCCGACGCCTTCTCGCTGAGCGCAGTTTGGGGTCCTACCTTCAATGGCATTGGCAACACCTTTCTGCGGCATCTCGCGAGCGACAATCAGTTCACGTTTCTCCTGGTTGCGCAGTCAGGCGACGAGCAGAATATTACCGCCAGCCGGGTGCTCAATGGCGATGCGCTGGAGGGCAGCGGCTTGACCAATGCGACACGACCCTTGTACGTCGGCCGCAACACGGTCCGTACTCCGAACGTTTATCAACTCGACGTCCGATACACCCGCACGTTCTTCAAGATCTGGGAACGTTTCCAGCCAAGGTTCTTCGCCGAAGCGAACAACGTTTTTAATCATCCGAACATTACCGTTATTAATACGAATGCCGTAGTGAATACTAGCGGAATCATCACTGCTGCTCCAACGTTTGCACCCGTTTCGACTACTCTGGAGGGCCGGATCATTCAGTTGGGAGTGCGCGCTGACTGGTAAGCCAAGCGAACCTTCGTCGCAGTTCCCCTCGCCCGTTTACGCGGAGACAGTCCTCAGTGTCAATTTCGCCGATGCACAGCGGCTGTTTCTCGATTCCTTGCTGGAGATTCATTACGCCCATACGCTGATGCTCGCGAGGCAGCGCATCATTCCGCGAGAAGCGGCCATTGCATGTCTCCTCACCCTCGACTCGCTTGATCGCGACCAGCTTCGGAAGGTTCCGTATGACGGCCGCTCTGAAGACCTTTTCTTCTACATTCAAGCTGAAATTGAGCGCCTTTGCGGCGAAGAAAACGGCGGACGCATGCACACGGCTCGTAGCCGCAACGATATCGATCTGACCATGTATCGCATGTGCCTGCGTCGGGAAGTACTGGCGCTGGTCGAACAGATGCATCAGGTTTGCTCCACGCTGATCGTGCTCTCACGCAAACACGTCGACACGATCATGCCGGCTTACACCCACACGCAGCCGGCGCAACCCACTACGCTCGCTCATTACCTGCTCGCCGCGATTGAGTGCTTCAGCCGCGACCAGCAACGCCTCCGCGCCGCGTTCGCAACTATCAATCGCAGTCCCTTAGGCGCGTGTGCAATTACGACTACAGGTTTTCCCATTGATCGCACGTATACGGCCGAGTTGCTGGCCTTCGATGGGTTGCAGGTCAATTCGTACGGCGCGATTGCGGCCACGGATTACGTGACGGAAACGGCAGGCGCCATCGCGACAGCCATGATCAACCTGGGCAGGCTGGTGCAGGACCTGCTGCTGTGGAGCAACCCGGGGCTGAATTACATTCGCCTCTCTGATGCTTGGGTGCAGATCAGCAGCATTATGCCGCAAAAGCGCAATCCGGTAGCTCTCGAGCATGCGCGCATCCTGGCGAGCAAAGCGCTTGCGCAAGCGCAGGGCGTATTCACGGCGTCGCACAATACCCCATTCGGAGACATAGTGGATAGCGAAGACGATCTGCAACCGCTGGTTTTTTCGATGACCGCGGATGCCGGCCGCGCACTCCGGTTATTTGCGGGCCTCATGTCAGATTGCGAGATCAACACGGAACGCCTCGCGGACGCGGCCCACCATGACTTCCTGACGGCAACAGAACTGGCCGACACTTTAACCAGGAACGAAGGTCTGAGTTTCCATGCGGCACATCGCCTGGTTTCGGAAGCAGTGCGCAAGCTCGCCGGGCATTATTCGCCGGAGACGATGGCCGACACGGTGATAGAACTCGCTCGAGAGCAACTGGGCCATCCACTCAAAACTGCGAAGGCAGAGCTTTTACAGGCACTCGATCCTCACTGGTTCGTGAAGATCCGCCGCATTCCGGGTGGGCCAGCCGCGGAATCGGTGGAAGCCGCATTACGCGGAATCGAAGCGGAGCACGCGCAGGCTCACGCCTGGATCGCGAGCAAGCGTAGCCTTCTTAGCGAATACGCCGAGCGCATCCGCAACGCGCGCACCACAATCTCCAGTGCGGTGGCCTAGCGCCGTGGCCGAGCTTCTCGACCGTCACTGCGCTTGCGCAATTCCGTTCGCATGATCCGCTAGCCACTGGGCCAGCTTGGGTTCTTGTTCAGCTCTGAAATCAACACATTCGTTGATTCGGTCTTGTGCCCTTTTCAGCGCTCGCTCGCTCGCGGCAACTTTATTCGTGCTAAAGAAGCGCGTCACTTCCTCACGCTTCTCCGTGCTGCAAAAGCTGCCAGTTGATTCGACAAGCGCTCCGCCCGACCAACTTGTAAGCTGCTGCTTCACTTGCGGCCAGTTTTGCTGAATGTATTGCCAGGCGACTGCCCGCGTATCGTAGTCGCGCATGGCGGAAGCGAAGAGAACGACTGCATCCTGATTCTTGACCTTTCCGGATGCCGCATACTCAAGCGCCCGCCTCTCGAGCGCTGGATCTTTAAATAGAGCGAGCGAATAGAGAGCCTGTGTCTGCAGCTGGGAATTAGTAGATTGCTCCGCAATATGCTGCAGCCGGTTGAACAATGCAGCGTCGCCGTTCCGCGCTGCGATAAACAGCGCGTCTTTCCCTAGGTCTGCGTTCCCGGCACCACGATCTTGTACATATTGCGCGGCCATTGTCTTCGCAGCAGAAATGACGGTCGGGTCTTCCACTGCGCCGAGCAGGCGAAACAGCACCGCGTACCGAGCCTGCCTTTCGGGAAGGCCGGCGGCATCCCGGACTTCAGTCTTTTCCAATTCCGGGCCGTAGGTTCGCCGTATCCATGCTGCGACCTCAGCCCTCTCTTTTTCTGTCGAGGCAATCTGGCTGTACACATCCTGTAATCCCGACGCGATACTGCCCAGGACCTCGTAGCTGCGATCCCCTTTGACTTCGATCGCCAGATTCAAATAATCCGCCACCGTCGATTTGCCCGCGTGCATCAACGCGTACTCGTCACCCACTACACTCACCCGCTCGAGGGGGTTCAGCCTGCCCTCTATATTTACAAGCAAGGCATGGTAGTCACTCGATTCGTAGGAGCTGCGATAGTAGCCTTTTCCTCCGGCGTCCGCAAACAGAAATGTGCCATGTGGGACGGAAAGAGACTGTTCTGCGCGGGAGAAAAGCTCACACGCCGGCTCGCCGCTTTCTGGCCTGAAACAAACCGGTACTGTCCACGTTTGAGTGCTTTGTGTCGCCTTGGCATCGAGGAAAAAGCGCGTTTGATTTGCTTTGACCGCACCATTCTGTGGATGCTCGAACGTGATCAACGGCTCACCTGGCTGGACGATCAGGCTCTCCATGATTTTGTCTACGGGCTTATGGCTAGTCTCCGTCTGAGCGTTCCAAAAATCTTCCGCCGTCGCATTTCCGTACATATGCGCTGACAGATAGCTGTGTATGCCGCGCCGGAATGTTTCCTCTCCCAGATAGTTCTCGACCATCGCCAACACCGCTCCCGCTTTTTCGTAAGCGATGCCGTCGAACATCTCGTTGATCTCGTCCCGCGTTTCTGCTTTTGCGCGGATCGCGTGCGTTTCCCGCCGCGCATCGAGGTTCAGCGCCTGGTTGGGCGAAACCGATCCGCTGACGAGTCCGATGGGCCATTCCGGATGCCAAGCTGCCACCGGTTTCAGCTCCAGCCAGGTGGCAAATCCCTCATTCAGCCACACATTGTTCCACCAGTTCATGGTCACCATATCGCCAAACCACTGGTGTGCCATCTCGTGTGCGACGACCAGGGCCACGTTCATCTTGTCGGTTAACGGAGCCGTGCTTTCCTCGATCAGCAGATCGCGTTCCCGATAGGTGATCGCGCCGAAGTTCTCCATCGCCCCTGCTTCAAAATCCGGAATTCCGACGAGATCCAGTTTCGGCATTGGGTATTTGATACCGAAGTATTGGTTGTAATAGTGGAGGTTATATTCCGCTGCCTGAAGAGCCAGAGCGCCTTCCTCGACCTTCTCGGGTGTTGCGCATACCCGAATTGGAACTCCATCGCTCTGACCCGAAAGACACCGGAAGTCCCCGACGAGAAAAGCCACCAGGTATGTCGACATCCTTGGAGTCACTGCAAAATGGACCGTGTGTTTGCCGTTCACAGGTCCGGGCGTGTCGGAGACGACATTGGTGTTGGATATGGCAGTGTCTCCTTTATCGGCAACCAGGGTGACGTCGAACGTTGCCTTCAACGCAGGTTCGTCGAAGCAGGGAAACGCACGCCGCGCATCCGTTGGTTCAAATTGCGTCACCGCGTAATTTCGTTTGCTGGTTTTGGATAGATAGAAACCGCGCAACTCGTTATTCAGAATGCCTGTGTACCGGATGTGCAGCGTCAGTTTGCCGGCGGGCAGTTGCCGCGGAAAGTGGAAAATCGCTTGCTCCTGCTCCTTTCTTAGCGCGACGGTAGCCGGTACGATTTGGGCGCCCACATCGATCGTGACTTTTTGAAACTGGATTTCTGCAGCATTCAGCGTGATGGAGTCGGCTGGCATCGCAAGATCTACTGCGATTGACTCGTCTCCGGTGAACGTGGCGTTCTTGAGATCGGGCGTAAGCGTCAGCGTGTAATGTTCCGGATGAACATCTTGTGGCAAGCGTTGTGCTCGCGCCGGGACTCCCGAAAAGACAAGCGACAGTCCAGCCGTGAAGATAAACGCGCTAGGCGTGAATTTCAAAGTAAGCGTTCGAATCATTCAATTACAGTCGGTCCTGAGTAGCCCCACTCGCCGGCAGCGCTCTGTCGGGCTTGAGTGCAATTACGCCTAGAGGCGGAATAATGAGACGCGCGGAAACGGGCCGGCCATGCGATTGCACAGCTTCCGTGTTCACAAAACCGCCGTTACCCATATTGCTGCCTCCAAAGCTTTCGGCATCCGAGTTAAAGATCTCCCTGTGCAAACCCGCTTCCGGTAACCCGATGCGATAGTTCGATTGGGGAGTCGGCGTAAAATTGCACACAAAGACCAAGTAATCTTCGCGTCGCTTGGCACGCCGCACAAACGAGATGATCGAATTCTCCGCATCGTGAAAATCGATCCACTCGAACCCTGAACCCTGAAAATCCACCTCATACAGTGCGGGCTCGTTTCGGTACAGTTCGTTCAGCGAGGCACAGTAGCGTTGAAATCGCCGGTGTATTTCGTGGTCGAGCAGCCACCATTCGAGTTGGTTCTCTGAGTTCCATTCGGCCGTCTGGCCGATCTCTGAACCCATGAATAGCAGCTTTTTACCGGGATGCGCGTACATGTACCCCAGAAACGCGCGCGCATTGGCAAAACGCTGCCATTCGTCGCCGGGCATTTTGTTGAGCAGCGCACGTTTTCCATACACCACTTCATCGTGCGAAATCGGGAGCACGAAATTCTCCGTGAACGCGTACATCATGCTGAATGTGATGTCGTTCTGGTGATACTTGCGATGCACCGGATCGCGTTCGAAATAGTGAAGCATGTCGTGCATCCATCCCATGTTCCACTTCATTGTGAAGCCCAGGCCATTCAAGTAGACCGGCCTCGAAACCCCGGGAAAGGCGGTCGACTCCTCAGCCACTGTGATCGCGCCCGGCACCTGGTGCACCAGCTCATTCGTCTTGCGCAAAAAGTCAATCGCCGCCAGATTCTCATTGCCGCCATATATGTTCGGCACCCACTCGCCCGCTTTACGCGAGTAGTCGAGGTACAGCATGGAGGCGACAGCATCCACGCGCAAGCCGTCAATGTGATACTTCTTCAGCCAGAACAGCGCGTTCGATATCAGGAACGACCGCACCTCGTTCCGCCCATAATTGAAGATCAACGTGCCCCAATCGCGGTGCTCGCCGAGGCGCGGGTCTTCGTGTTCGTAGAGGGCGGTTCCGTCGAAGAACGCCAGCCCGTGTGCGTCTTTCGGGAAGTGGCCGGGAACCCAGTCCATGATTACGCCGATGCCGTTCCTGTGGCAGCAATCGATGAAGTACATGAAATCTTGCGGGCTGCCATTGCGCGAGGTCGGCGCGAAATATCCGGTGACCTGATATCCCCAGGAGGGCGCGTAGGGATGCTCCGCCACTGGCATCAGCTCGATGTGGGTGTAGCCCATGCGCTTCACGTATGCGACCAGTTCGCTTGCCAGCTCCCGGTACGTCAGCGTTTGATTGTTCTGGCCCTTGCGCCAGGACTGCAGATGCACTTCGTACGTGGAAATCGGCCTCTCGAGTATCTTCAAAGTCCCACGTCGCTCCATCCAATCTTGATCCTGCCATTCGTAGCTGTCCATGTCCGCCACGACCGACGCCGATTTGGGTGGCGTTTCCATGGCGAATCCATACGGATCCGACTTCATGTGGCTGTACCCGCGGAAACGCGACTTGATTGCGTACTTATACGGCATCCCGGCTTCGACGCCGGGCACGAAAATCTCCCAGACTCCGCCCGTTCGCGCGCGCATCGGGTTGCGCCGCGTGTCCCAATCGTTGAAATTTCCGACCACGCTCACCACGATGGCATTGGGAGCCCAAACCGCAAAACGCGTACCTTGCACACCGTCAATCGTCACCGGATGAGCACCGAATGCGTTGTAACCGGCGTAATTGGTGCCTTCCCCGTGCAGGTGCAAATCGAATTCGCTGAGCAGCGGCTGAAACCTGTAGGCATCCTCCGCTTCCGATGAGTGGCCCTGGTAATCGACGATCTTAAATTTGTAATTCGAGGGCTGAGCGCCCACGCGCGCGGCAAAAACGCCGGCCATATGGACGCGCTCCATGGGAACAGTTTTCCCATCGACAGCGATTTCTACTTGCTGCGCCTGAGGGAGAAATGCGCGGATTTCCCACTCGCTTTTGGCCCCGCTGCCCGATGCATGCGGTCCCAGAGCGCTGAACGCATCGCCGTGATAACCGCCCGCTATGGCTTCGATTTCCTGGTCCGTCATCGCACGTTTATTATGGCAAGGAGATTGAAGTTGCCCTGCGACGACACACACACCGAACCCCGAAGCAGCCTGCGGCACTTCATCCATGGTTTAGAGAAAGCTGAACTGCATCTTCATCTTGAAGGATCGGTCGAACCCGAAACAATTCAGGAACTCGACCCTTCCCTCACGTTGGACGCCATTCGCGCCAATCTTCATTACAGCGACTTCGCCGGTTTCTTGAAGGCTTACGTCTGGGTCACGCGCCAGCTGAACACTCCTGAGGCGTATGCGCTCGCGACTCGCCGCTTACTCGAAAAATTGACCGCCGAAAACGTGAGTTACTCCGAGATCACGCTTTCCGCTGGCGTCATCCTGTGGAAGCAGCAGAGCTTCAAAGACATCTTCGAGTCGATTAACAGGGAAGTCGCGAAATGCGGCAGCGTAAAGGTTGGCTGGATTTTCGACGCGATTCGGCAGTTCGGTGTCGACCCAGCCGCTGAGGTCTTCCGTATAGCGCGAGAGTACCGCGCACTCGGAGTCGTCGCGATTGGAATCGGAGGAGACGAAGAGCGTGGCCCGGCAGTCTGGTTTAAGGATTTATACCGCGAAGCGAAGGAGGCCGGACTTAGATTGACCTGTCATGCAGGCGAGGTGACGGCCGCCGAAAGCGTTTGGCAAGCGCTCGAGATCGGTGCCGAACGAATCGGCCATGGCATTCGCGCCATCGACGATCCAGCTCTCTTGAAAGCCTTGCGCGATCGCGACATTCCTCTCGAAATTTGCCCCTCGAGCAACGTAGCGACAGGCGCTGTGCCCGATTTCGCTCAACATCCGTTGCGGCTGCTGTGGGACGCGGGAGTGCCGGTTGTGTTGGGAACCGACGATCCGGCACTCTTCCGGACCGATCTTATCCGCGAATACGAAATAGCGTCTCAGATCTTCGGTTTTTCAAGAGATGAACTGAAGCAATTAGCCGCAAACAGCCTGCGTTATCGCTTCCTGCATTAGCCGCGGCCTTGAGCCACACGATCTTCGAGCAGAAGGCGCAGTAATGCCTCGAGCTCGCGGATGCGATCGTTCAGTTGCTCATAGTCTGCAGCTTCCGATTCTCCGCATGCAGCGATTCGCCCGTGTTCCAGTGCGCCGAGCGCCTCAGCGGGTCCTCTGACCACACGCGCAGGGATCCCGACGACCGTACAACCCTCAGGCACGGAATGGACGACCACCGATCCGGCTCCGACCTTTACGTCGTCACCGAGCTTGATGCTTCCGAGGATAGCCGCGCCCGTTCCAATCACTACCCGGTTACCGACCGTGGGATGCCGTTTACCTCGCTCGTTGCCGGTGCCGCCCAGTGTGACGCCCTGATACAGCAAAACGTCGTCGCCCACCTCGGCAGTTTCACCAATCACCACGCCCGTTCCGTGATCGATGAAGAGACGCTGCCCGATCTTAGCGCCCGGATGAATCTCAATGCCAGTCAAGATTCGTGCGCCCTGTGATATGCACCTGGCGACAACATAGCGTTTGTGCCTGTACAACCAGTGCGCCACCCGGTGGAGCAGGACCGCATGTAGCCCTGAATAGCAAAGCAGGATTTCGAGACTGCTCTTGGCGGCAGGATCTTCCCGTTTAATGGCCTGGATATGGTCGCGAAGGGGCACCTGGCTTATTCTCCCCCAATTCGAGATGCTTTGCCAGAGCGCCAGGATGCTACATGTTTAGATGGCGTGAGTACTGTCCGGCTGTATTACACCGAGTGTTATCTATCCAGTTTCGAAGCTCGTGTGGTTGACAGCGCGGAGGGCGGCCGCCGCGTATACCTGGATCAAACGGCCTTTTATCCGAGCTCTGGAGGCCAACCGAACGATGTGGGCACGCTTGCCGAAATGGCCGTTTTGGACGTCATCGACGAAGAGGACACGATTGCCCACGTTTTGGCCGCGCCGCTCGGTACCGGTACGGATCTGGTTCGAGGGGAGGTTGATTGGCAGCGCCGCTACGATCACATGCAGCAGCATACCGGTCAACACCTGCTTTCGGCGGTTCTGGTCGAGCTCTTTGCGTATCAGACGCTCAGTTTTCACATGGGCGCCGAAGTGTCGACAATCGAGCTTGCAGCAAAAGAGCTAACCGATTCGCACATCGAAGCAGCAGAACAGCGCGCCAACGAAATCGTTCGCCAAGCGCGGCCGGTGAACATTCGGTTTGAAGACGCGGACGCCGTTGCCGGTCTGCGCAAACCGAGCGCGCGCACGGGAACCTTGCGCGTCATCGATATCGAAGATCTCGATCGCAGCGCTTGCGGCGGGACGCACGTCCGTTCTACCGCGGAGCTTGGTCCCATCGAGGTTCGCAAATCGGAAAAGATCCGCGGCAACGTTCGCATCGAGTTTGTCTGCGGGATCCGCGCTCTTCGACGCGCTAAACAGGATTTCCGGCTTTTGGCAGAGCTGTCGAAACAGACTGCTGCTGCAATCGATCGTTTGCCGGAGCATGTCGCGATATTGCGGCAGCGCTTGCAGGAAGCGGAAAAAGAGCGCCAACGTATCGCCATCGAACTCGCCCGCCGCGACGGCGAGGCGCTGCACGAGGCCACGCATCCTGCTCGCGACGGCTTGCGTCGTATCTTGCTGCATGTGCCTGCCGTTGATGAAACGACCCGCGCCAAGGCTCAGGCATTCACCGCGCGTGGCTTGGCGCTTGCTCTGGTTGTTGCGGCAGATCCCGCGGGCGTTCTGATAGCGGCGTCTTCTGACTCCGGAATCAATGCTGGCGCGATCCTCAAAGACGTCTTTTCGAGGACCGGTGGTCGCGGGGGCGGCTCGCACACTCTGGCACAGGGAAGCTTGGCCCACCCTGGTGTCGAAGATTCGCTTATCGCAGCTCTTGGCTTCGGACGTGCGGAACTAACGGACGATTCCGATGCCCAGCAGAATCAAGCTGCAGGCAAAAAAAGCAGCGCTTAGACCGAGTGATCGCTTCGCGTGAGATGAGTGTGAGGCGAACTCTTTCCAGCCAATCAACCCCCAAACGATGACGAGAAGCACGGATGCGATCGGCAAGATGAAGGCGAGCGCGCCATTGAGACCGGCCTGTTCGGGAGCCGAGATGGCGAGAGAAGCGGCGAGCATCCCGCCTGCCCACAGTGCGCCGCCGGCGAAACCGAAGAAGTGTTGCGGCGGGTTGCCCTTAAAATATGCGTTAAAACTCAGTGGTCCACCTTCGATCGCGATGTTCAGGAAGTAGAAGTTGAACATAATCGTAGACAGGAAAACGCCAATCGAAAACAGCAGCATGCCCGCATACGGCCCCAGGCCGAACTCGCCATTCATACCTCTTGCCGCTACCGGATAAAACAAACCCAGCGCGACGCCACCAAGCACGCCGATCACCAGTCCCTTCGTCGTCCTCCGGGCTTTTTGTTTCGACGGAGCAGGTTTTGCAATCTTGCTGCTGCTGTGTACGGCTGCTTTAGAAACTGTCGTTTGGCCGGCGGCATGCGTCGCTGCTGCATCGCTTGGCGAAGTGTGCGGTGCATGTTTGACAATCGGGTGCGCCTTCGCAGCGGGACGGTCTCTCAAGCGGCAAGCGGCCCCGTCAAGCCAAACTGACACCAGCATGAGCACAATGCCGGAAACGAGAAACAGCACATTGTGAGCATCGAAGTTGAAGAAGGAGGAAACCACCAGCGCAACGCCGATGCTCAGCGGAAACGCGCCGGCGATTCCAAGGACTGAGGCTCCAGCCAACAGCAGCATGTTTCCTAAGTTGAAAATGAAACCTGCGGCAATTAGAAAAACCTGTGCCGCGTGTCCCGCTACCAGCATGCGATCGGTGAAGGCCAGATCCGAGCCCAGGCTCCCCAATGTGAATGCGGCAATGATCGACAGAAGCGCCGCGCCGATGGCGAAGTCGATTGAAAAAAGTTCGAAGCGCCAGCGCGGACCAGCGATCTTAAACGTCGCGGGCCATGATCCCAGACAGAGAAAGGAAATGATAAGCAGTAACAGCGCCGCAGTATAAGTGGTGGGTGTAATCACCGGAACCCTACCCTTCCGCCGCAGTTAGTCTACTGCTGATTTTGCATCGATACAAGGCTGGTCGGTACCGACGTTGGCTCGGCACCGAAATAATGTTGCTGTGCGAGATTGTGATACACGTTTCCGGCGATGCCGGATGCGATGGGACCGCTAATTCCACGCCCGCCGGTAAGTAAGACCGTCACTGCCAGCTTCTTGCTGCCGACATCGTTGAAGGAGCCGAACCAGCCGAGGTGAACGCCGGGTTGCGCCGTATCTGTGCAAGTGCCCGTTTTGCCGAAAATAGGTTCATTCGCGTCGAAGTTCGCGCGCTTCGCCGTACCGTATTCGACCGCGCCCATCATTCCAGCCTTGAGTTCAGGAATGTATTCAGCGATGTCTAACGTTCGTTTGATCCGTGGAACGAATTTCTCCACTTGCTCTTCACTCTTCGGGTACTGCAGGTAATACATCGTGCCGCCGTTCGCAACAGTCGCGACGATACTCGTGAGTTCCAGCGGTGTAAGCCGAATTCCATCCCCAAAACTAGTCATCATCCCGACGCCGGTCTCGGGCGGTTCCGTCGTTAGATAACCGGGTTCTTCACCGGGAATATCGAGGCCGGCCTTCTCACCGAGTCCGAACAACTTCGCATATTTTTCGACCCGGTCGAATCCTAGCTGCTGACCCATCTTCGCGAAATACAGATTGTTCGAAAATGCGAGCGCCTGGGTCATGCCCATGGAATACCGCCGCGTCAAGTGCACCGCGGTGTTCGAATTCACAACTCCTTCGCTGAGGGAGGCGAGCGATACAACCACTTTTACAGTCGAGCAGGGCTGGTACGCGCCTTTCAATGCCAGCTTCTGATTGACGATGGTGAGAATGCGGCCGGTGGTCGCATCCGCAATCACAACCGTTCCGTTGTATGGTCCCAGGCCGTCCACGGCGGCTTTGCGCGCGACCAGATCTTCTCCGTCTACCGAATCTCCTACTGTCGAGTCGGCGTACGTCGGCTCGGTCCAAGGATTAAAGTACACCCGACGCCGGCTGCGCCGAGTGTGGATAAGTGCTGCTTGCGTGGTCGTGTGTCCGGTTTCCGCGACTGCGCTGGAACCGGCCGACGCAACTGCTTTTCTGCGTTTTTTCCGCTTGTGCTTCTTTACCGTCGTGATTTGGACCGGGGTGCTGGTCTGTGCGCTCGCGACCGTCCCCGTGGCCAGTACAGAGACGGCCAGGGTCATCCCGAAAAAATACCGGAGGTTCATCAAGCAACCCCTTCAACTAAATTTGACGTGCCCATCAAACACTCAGTAAGCGACAAATACAGCGGTCACCTGGCTCTGACGCGTGCAAACGCTCCGCCCGTGAAGTACCGCAATAGAGATTACTTATATGGTAAGTAGTTTGACCTAATAACGTCAACTGAAAGATCCCCCTGGAGTTAAGGATTCTTCACGCCTTACCCTTCCCCGTATTCTTCATTAATCGTCACTGCCTATCCATCCATAAAATCGGCAGCAAAACAACAAACCTATAAGCGAAATGCCGCTCGTACTCTCTCGCGTATATGTTGCACTTTCCTGACCACGCGCTGGCGAAGCAAGGGCCGGCGCACCTTAGGCTGGAGTGGATAGTCCTTCGGCGGCTTGCCTCAAATCCGTCTCGACCCGCTCCACTGTCCACTCATCCAGCTTGGCTCCGTCACGGGTGACGTAAAACACGTCGAGCGCCCTATGGGCCTGTGTATCAACCATCACGATTTCGATGTTGCAGCCGGACGCGCTAATGACTGACGCCAGATCGTAAAGCAGTCCAGGGCGATCTTCCCCGGAAAACTCGATCAGCGTGGAACTCTCCGACGCTTCATTATCAAAGCGCAGCGCGGGGGTGATCGTCGAAGCTCTGCTGGGGCGCGGAGCGCGACGGCGCCGCTTCAAAAGGTCGAGCACATCGATCGATCCTCTGATAACGCACTCTACTGTCGACGCCAGCCGGTTCACCTCTTCGGGATTCAGTTCGAGCGTGCGCATCGGATCTGTAAACCGTATGAGATCGATTACGACGCCGGCCGCGTTCGAAGCTGCCTCGGCCTTGACGATGTTCATTCCGAAACCGGCGAGAGCTCCGCAAAGGGAGGCAAACAGTCCAGCCTCGTCGCGCGCCAATACGGTGAGCACGTAGGCTCCGGATTCGCGCGATATTTCCACGACGACTCCCTCGTGCCTGCTCCGCTCTTGAAGCGCGCAGTGGTGCGCAATCTGTTCCTGTGTGTGCGTTCGCAAATATCGGGTGGGAAGACCTTCGAGAAACTCGGCGAGTTCTTTCGAGGCGCCGCTCTGGCGAGAAGACACCGGACTCTCATGGATGCGGTCGGTCGCAAGTTCGCGCGTGAGCTGCTCGACTCCGGCTAGATAAACGCGCCACAACTGTTCGACGCGCCACGGCGTCATGGCGGTCGGATTCACCGCGCTGATATCCGCATACGTCATCAAAACAAGTCTGCGCAGAGCCTCTTCTGTCCCGATTTGCTCAGTCAGCAAGCGTGCCGTCCCGGGGTCTTCGAGATCGCGTGCATTCATGATCAGCGACAGATCAAGATGATGCTCTATCAGAAATAGAACCGCCGCCGCGATGCTCGCAGGAGCATGCACGCGCTCGAGAAACTGGTGCGCCGCCATAAGTGAGCCGCGCACATGCTCTCCAGGAGTCGTTCCCTTGCCAACGTCGTGCAGAAGCAGCGCGAGGCGCACAATCGCCTGATCGTCGCCTTCTAGTGCGAGCTCGTAAAAGCGGGCGGGCGCGGCGGGATTCCTGGCGAGCAGATCGTCAATCGCTTGGATTGCGACCAGCGTGTGTTCGTCAACGGTGTAGCGGTGATAGAAATCGCGCACGACGAGGCTGTCGATACTTTGCCACTCTGGAATCGCAGCCGCCAGAAGGCCCGTTTCCTGCATCTCGCCGAGAGCGATCGCCGAATGCGCTTGCGAGAGTAGCTCGCGCCACACGGCCCATGCCGGAGGATGTTCGCGCAACATTCGAGTAAGCTTTTCTAACTCCTTTTCCAAACGCCGTTGCGTGTCCCAGGAAAGCCGAATTCCGTGTCTCGCTACGAATACAAATACCGCCAGTACCGATTCCCCCGAGCCGAGTGTTGCGCCAGGGTTGCGCAATAAAAGGCGATTCCGGGAAATCGTGAACTCGCGGGTAGAAAGCCGGCTCCGCCACTCGCCGAATTGTCGCAACAGAGATGGATTCTGCGCCTCTGCATGCTCGAGCGCGCGCAAACTTAGTTGAAATACCCGGCGCGCGTTCTGAAAGTAGACTCGCATCCATGCTTCGGCGGCCAGTGGCTCGGCGCGAAGAAATTCCGCAGCCTGGTCTTGCAATTCGAAGCTCAACAAATTGTTGTCTCGGCCCGATTCCATATGCAGAAAACAGCGCAACCCGTACAGAAACTGCTCTGCCGCCTGAGTCTCGTGCAACGACGCGACGACAGCGCTTTCGGGACCGAGAAGAGCAGCGAGCCAGCGCAACAGATGAATATCACGAATACCTCCTGGTGTTTCCTTGATATTCGGCTCCAGATGATGGATGGTGTTGTTGAACTTCGAATGACGATGACGCGCGAGCTCGCTCAGCCGTCGAATCAGAGCGCTCGCTTCGCGCTTATAGATATCGGGCAGGCGCCCAGACAGAGTGCTGAACACCCAGTGGTCACCGCACAAGAATCGAAGGTCCAGCAGACTGACGTGCAGCTCGATGTTCTCGTCGTGTAAGCGGCAGCACTCGGTCACAGTTCTGACCGAATGACTCACGCGCAGATCGCAATCCCAAAGCACGCGCAAGAACACCGCAATCGCCTCTTTCAATGCGCCGAGTTCGGATTCGTTTTCGACCAGCAGCAGGATATCGACGTCGGAATGGGGAAACAGCTCGCGGCGGCCGTACCCTCCCACTGCCGCAACCGCCACGCGCGGGCTTCCAGCGCCGTTCAGACACTTCGCCGCCGCTTCTTCCACAAGTGAATCGGCGAGTTCAGTTCTCGCCGCAAGAAGAGGCTGCGGACGTTTATCGACGCGAAATGCTTCGAACGCGCGCTGCAGTGTTATTTCGCTGGGAGCAGACGAGCCTTCTCTCACCTTCAGAGTGCGGCCTCACCCGTATCGTCATTGCGGATGCGGATCGCTTCGAGCACGTCATAGACGAAAATCTTGCCGTCGCCGATCTTGCCCGTGCGTGCCGCCGAGGAGAGCGTGCGCGTAATTTCGTCCAGCCGCCCATCGGGTACCACCGTTTCCACCTTGATCTTAGGTAACAGGTCGACCTCATATTCCATGCCGCGGTAGACCTCTTTGTGTCCCTTTTGACGCCCATGCCCGCGAACTTCGCTGATCGTGATGCCGTCGACGCCAATGCTCTTGAGCGCCTCTTTCACCTCGTCCAGCTTGTGAGGCTGGATAATGGCTTCAATCTTTTTCATTGCCGCAATCCTCTGCTAGGCATCGAGGTTATAACCTTCCTCGCCGTGCATGCTGAGATCGAGTCCTTCCAGTTCCTGCTCCCTCGAGACACGGACGCCGAGCAGCAGATCCACGACCTTCAAGATAATCAGAGTGCCGGCAATGGCGAGTCCCCACGCGATGGCTACACCGATCGCTTGGTTTAATAACTGCGTCGGGTTGCCGTCCACCCATCCGAGCGGCAGCACTTTTCCGCTTGCATCCTTAAGACCGTCGTTAATGGCATTCGTGGCAAATACGGCCGTCAACATCGCACCCAGCGTTCCGCCCGCGCCATGAATTCCGAAAGCATCGAGAGTATCGTCGTAGCCGAACCGATTCTTGACCGCTGTAACCATCAAGAAGCAGAAGATGCCGGCGAGAAATCCGATCAGCAGGGCAGGGAACGGCTGCACAAATCCAGAGGCCGGAGTGATGGCGACCAATCCTGCTACCGCGCCCGAAATGCCGCCCAGCATGCTCGGTTTTCCATGTTTCACCCATTCTGCGAACATCCACCCGAGCGTTGCGGCCGCGGCTCCGAAGTGCGTAGCGACGAAGGCACTCGTGGCGAGCCCCGATGCGTTCACCGCGCTGCCCGCATTGAAGCCGAACCAGCCCACCCAAAGCATGCACGCGCCGATCAGGCTCAGTACCAGGTTATGCGGCTTCATCGGTTCTTTAGGAAATCCCACGCGCTTTCCCAGATAGAGCGCGCACACGAGCGCACTCACTCCCGAAGTGATGTGAACAACCGTGCCGCCGGCGAAATCGAAACACGGAATCTTCCCGCCTAGAAACGCGTTTAAGAGGCCGCCTTTCCCCCACACCATGTGCGCCATCGGGAAATAAACGACCGTCGACCACAGACACGTAAACACCAGCATCGCGCTGAATTTCATGCGCTCGGCGAAAGCGCCGGAAATCAGCGCCGGCGTGATGATGGCGAACATCAGCTGATAAATCATGTACGTCGCGTGCGGAACCGTCGCGCCGTAATCCGCATTCGGTAGCGAGCCGACGCCGTTCAGAAACGCGTAGCCGAATCCTCCAATAAACGGACTCCCTTCTGCGAACGCCAGACTATAGCCGTAGATAGCCCACAGCACCGTGACCACAGCCATCAAAACGAAACTCTGCATCATGGTGCCGAGCACGTTTTTTCGGCGCACCAACCCGCCGTAAAACAGCGCGAGACCAGGCCCCGTCATCATCAGCACGAGAGCCGCACTCGTGAGCATCCAGGCGTTATCGCCGGAATTGAGACTTTGCTGCGTCATTCCGTGCTTCTCATCGTACGTGCAACTGCCTCGGCCGCTTGCATCAATTCTGCATCTAGCGTCAGGCAGTCCGGACAGAGCCGAAGCCACGCCCCGCGCGCATCGGTTTGAATGTTCGCAGCGCTCAGCCGTTTCGCTATGTTAGCGGCGTCCGTATGTCGAACGGTTAAGAACGCTGCGTGCTCTGAATCGCCTCCGCGGGAATCTACACCGACGTTGGCCAGATACTGTTTCAGGCGCCTCAACCGGTCGAGATTGTACTCGCGCATTCGCGAAACGCCCAGCTCCAAGGCGAATCGTTGACCACTGCGAGCCTGATAATAGGTGAGCACCGGCGGCGTGGATTCGAGAAACGCGTCGCCTCCCGCGGCAAACTGGGGTGGATCGGGCCGGCTGTACAGAAACGCATCGCGTTTCGCGAACCAGCCGGTGTCCAAGGGAGCGAGTCCGCTTTCGAGCGTCTCGGGTGAAATGTATAAGAAACATGCGCCCGGTCCGCCACGCAAATATTTGTAACTGCCACCTATCACGAAATCAGCGCCGAGTGCATCAACGTCGACCGGGAAAACACCCACCGAGTGGTACGCATCGACAAGGAGCCGCGCGCCCTTGGCATGACAGGCCGCAGCCAGATCGTCGAGATGGCCGATGATTTGGCCGGTCATAAACATCACGTGCGAGACGACCACCAGGTCTGTACCGCCTTTCGCTGCTTCAATCAATTCTTCGATATCAAAATGTCCATCCGGCCGAGGTTCGACCCAGCTCAACGTGATGCGGCCGCGCGCGGCGTATTGCTTCAGAATGACGTCGACGGAATCGAATTCGCCACATGTGCTCACGACTCGAACCGTCCCCTCAAACGCGTTCAGTACGGTCCGCAAACCTTGTCCAGCCGACGTCTTCGGCACCACACAATCGGCTCGCGGTGCGGCAATCAGTTGCCCGACACGGGAACGAAATGCGTCGCGCTCTGCCAGCCAGTCGTCCCAAGCGCCGTCGAGTTTCGACTGCCAAAGACTCATCGCTTCAGCTACGTCGCAGGCAGCTTGATCAAGGGGCCGTCCTAACGAATGATTCGCCAAGTAAATTTGGCTACCGCTCAGGGCCTTCGAAAACAGCGGAAAGATATGCCGTGCCAGCGATTCTTCCGTTAAAGCGCCATCGCCCAGTTCAGCAACTGCTTTCGAGAGCGCGTCCTTAACCATCTTTTAGATCTTCGCCCCAAAAAGAAATGGCCCCGCTTGCAGCAGAGCCATCTACAGGATCGCCTATTCGCAATGGGCGCTGGTTTAGAAGTGTATGCGCAGACCGAACTCGATCTCGCGCGGATAGTAAGGAGGAACTCCAATCCCGTTCGCAGTGGCGCCGAGCGATTGACTTGTCACCACACCCCAGTCACCCGGATCAGTTATATCGAGGAATGGATCCTGGGGCTGCATGTGATTCAACAAGTTTGAGAATTGGGCTGAGAACGTGATCCCGATCCGCTCTGCAACGCGGAAGTCTTTGGAGACGGTGAGATCGAGATTCCAGCTTGGGAATCCGCGTATTACGTTGCCGGCGCCGCCGCAACTAGTATCGTAGCCCAGGATGCAAGGCCGGAACTGTGCATAGACTGCGGCAGGGTTCGCGAACTGATTGATGCCAGAGCCGCCTGCGGCAGGATCACCGTTGGTACCAACGCCGTTTGAGCCCGCAACGTTGTAGTGCGCAGACGTACCGGCGTTGACTGGAGATATCGGCATCGCGTTCTCCAGCGTGCTCCCGGAACTGCAGTTGATTTCACCGAAGGCCTGGCAATCGCCGTCTATGTTTACTTGGTTGGGATAGCCGCTGGCCGCCACAAACAGCGGGGCGATATTCCATCCGCCGAGCACGCGGCCGAAAATTCCCTTTTGATCACGGAACCATGGCGTTTGATACAGCAGGCTCAAGTTGTAGTTGAACTTCACGTCAAAAGTCTGAGGTCCGTACATGGAATGCAGGTCGAAAGGATTCACGGCGGTGTACCCGCTGGTGGCCTGAACCTGATCCCCGGTGCCGAGGGCCTTGCTCCAGGTGAAGTTGGAGCGCGCGGTGACGCCGTGCCAATTTCTCATGGTCAGGGATACGAACGCTGCATTGTAGTTGCCATATCCAAGGCTGTTGTACATGCTGAGAGCTCCGGAAACCTGCTGCGGAGCGGAACCCAGAATCGTCCGCCCCAATTTCCAAGAGGGTGACGTAGAAAGAGCGTTCCAGAAATCGAAAACAGAAACGTTGCTGATATTGCTCGCTTGTTTGGCTGCGACGGCGGCTGTGCAACTCGTATACCCGGTACAATAAGCCGAGTTTGGGCCTCCAAGAGCCGCTTCGAACCAGGGCTGTGCCGCCGGTACACCATTACAAGAGGGTGACGATCCGGCGCCGCAGGTTTGCAAATACAAGTTGGCCCAGGCACTCGCGAAGGTTTGGCCATTTTGCGTGTTCATCGTCGGAACCGCATTCAGGTTGATGCCCTGCCATTCGTTCCGAATGATGCGTCCGATGTAGCCGGTCTCAATCAGCACTTTTTGCGAGAAAGCGCGTTGAATGCTGAACATGAATTGGTCTGACCGATCCGGTTTGAAATTCGGATCGAGCGCCGATCCGTCGCCTGCGGGCGCGTTACCGCCGACACCTGGGAAGTAGGGCTGCGACAGCGTCTGCGAAACTGCGGGCAGCGGAGCGACAAGCCCGTCAGTCCCGATGCGAAATGCGTTAGCAGGATTCGCGCCGGCTGCTCCTGCACAAACGCCACTGCTGGTTGCTCCAATACACGAGACGGCCTGCGCCAAGCCTGTCCCGAGCAGGGGAATCAACACCAAGTCGACTCCGTTCAGACGCCCGTAGATGCGGCTGTAGCCGCCGCGAATGACCGTCTGTCCGTTTCCAAGAAGGGTGCCCAGAATGCCACTCGTGAAGTTTGGATTCCACGCCGCCGATACGCGCGGGCTGATGCCTCCGTAGAACGGATTGTACGGGTATTTGCTGTTCTTATTGACGTTTCGGATGGTTTCAAATCCGATGATTGGATCGTAGGACTGGCCGGCCAGATTGGCCGCCTGATCTTGCGCCAAGTAGCTGTTCACACTGACAAGATTGCCCGACGAATCGACCACCTGAACCTGTTTTCCACTCACCTCGTAGGGCGGCATCTCAATCGAGTAGCTCAGGCCATAGGTGAGCGTGAAATCCTTCCGCATGTGCCACGTGTCGCTGAGGTACATGTCATAAGTCGGTATGATGCTCTGGTCGAACAGGGGCGTTCCGAGCGGTTGCAGCGCGAGATTGGAACCGGCTCGCGAGTACATCACCTGCGATTGAGTGACGATCCCAAGCAACATGGAGTAGTATCTGGCCCACGGGCTGACGGAACTCGCACCGAGATTGCCCGGAGTGTAGTTCGTCATCACCAGGCCTGATCCAGCGTTGCTCGTGGTGCCGAGCTGATACACAGGCGAAGTGTCGATACCGACGCCGTTATCGTTGCGCTGATGGAAATCGTAGTTGCGCTGGTAAGACCCGCCGAACTGAATCAGGTGATTGCCATGGAGGCTGCTGATATCAGCGCGAATCATCTTGTCTTTGCCGTCCCAGAAGCGCTGGCGGGTGTCCTGCGTGTCTACGTTATACGGGACTAGAGAGTTCAGCTTGCTTTCGCCGCCCATTTCGAGCGCACCACCGAGACCGGGAAGCTGGGGCGGAGAAGCATCGTCTCCCCATTGCCAGAAATTTCGCAGATAACTCGCGTGGATGTCCACGGTGGTGGTCGGAGTGAGGCTGCCAGTGAGACCGAATACCAGATACCAGGGCTGTTGCGGGCGGGTTGAGACGGCGCACGCTTGCCCCAAACTGCCGCAGAGTATACCTCCGATGTCGATCTGCGCGCTTGAGGTTTGCACGAACTTGTAGTAGCGGTAAGTCGACATGAAATGCCACTTATCGCCAAAATCATGGTCCAGGCGCGCTACTCCGAAGTCGGAACTTTGCGGTAGTGAGATGGCAGAGAGATAACCCTGCGTGTTGTAACGATCACCCTGCGTTGGATCATTGGGCAGCGGCATGTACTTATTCCAGATGCTGCTGACCAGCGAGTTCATGCCAATGCCGCGCGGATCGCAATAATTCGCACCACCGCAAGCGGGATACGTGGTGCCACCCACAGTTACCGGATACGGATTGATGTTGTAAGGCACTTCGTTGCCGTTGACATCGCGAAGGGTGATGATTCCGGCGCGCAACGTCGGGGTGGGAACGAGTTTCTCAATAGTTGTACCTTGCGGGAAACGCCGGCCTTCATAATTGACGAAGAAGTAAGTCTTGCCACCCAAAAATCTGGGAAGAAGTGGACCGCCAAAGGACGTGCCAAACCGGTTTTGATGACTCGAGGGCAGCGGCGTATAGGCAAGACCCTTCGATGGATCGGGAGTGTGATTATTCAACCAGAAATTCGCTCCGACAGCGCTGCTCAGGTAGTACTCGTAAACCGAGCCATGGAAGGTGTTCGTTCCGCGCTTGGTAACCATCTGGACCTGTGAGCCGCCGGCCTGATTGAAATCGGCGGTTTGATTGCTGGTGGTGACCTTGAACTCTTCGATGCTCTCAGCCGGTGTAGGGATCACACCGGATGGGACCCCGCCGGTCGTACTAGGACCGATGTAGCCGCTCGCCGGAGTGTAGCTAGTCATGCTGCCGTCCATGTCATTCGTGTTGTTTCCGCCATCGAGCTGAAACATGCTTGTATCGGAAGGCAACCCCGCAACTTCGCCGGTCGGCGATACGCCGGGTTGCAGGACCGTGAAGGCGTTGGCATCGCGGCCGAGATTCGGCAGCGACATGAGGGCGTCACCAGTAACCGTGCTGCCGACCGTAGCGTTGCTGGTCTGCAGCTCGGCCCCCGCCTGGGCTTGAACTTCGATGGTCGTCGCCGCAGTACCAATCTGTAAGGTCACGTTCAGTGTGAGTACCAGACCGACCTCAACGTTTTGTTTCTCGACTCGAGACATGGCAAAGCCCTGCTTGCGAACCTCGAGATTGTAGGCGCCGGGCGGCACGTTGTTGAAGGTGTAGCGCCCGTCGCTATTAGTGGTCACGACGCGCGGCGTGTTCGTTGTGACATCCATCAGCCGGACGTCGGCGCCCGGTACGGCAGCGCCCTGCTGGTCTGTGACTTGGCCGGAAACGCCACCGCCGCTGACGTTTTGCGCCGAGGCCGGCATTGGGGCAAACACCAAAAGTGCCAGCGACAGAATCAATAAGCCGAGCAGGCACGAGAAGAGACAGCTAGAACGGGGACAGCGAAATGGATGCACGGGAAACCCCCTCTTGAAGGCTGAACAGCCGTGATGTATTTCGGTTATAGTATTGCCAAGCGAACAGCTTGTCAAGAAGAAAAACGAGCTTCGATTGAGGGATGCCGAGGTAGAGTTTATTCTTTCACGGTCATGCCCGTGCGCAGCGCGAGCAACTCCGGGAAGAATGTGAGGTCGAGCGCCTGCCGCAGGAATGCCGCGCCCGATGACCCGCCCGTTCCTGTCTTGAAGCCGATGATGCGCTCGACCGTCTTCACGTGACGAAAGCGCCAGAGCTGAAAATACTCTTCGATGTCCATCAGCTTCTCGCACATTTCATACGCGTCCCAGTAGCGGCGCGGCTCTCGATAAATCTCGCGGAACACGTCCGTTAGCGCATCCTCCGGGCGATGCGGCTCAGACCAGTCACGCTCTATGGCGGTCGCGGGGACGGCCAAGCCGCGTCTTGCCAGATGCAACAGAAACTCCTCGTACAGACTGGGTGACTCGAGCGCTGTCTTCAACTCGGTGTAGATCTGTGGGTTGTGCGCGAAGACTCGCAGCGACTCGCGGTTCTTGTTCCCGAGCAGAAACTCGATCTTGCGGTATTGATGCGACTGAAATCCGGAGGCATTGCCGAGAACCGTTCGAAACTCCAGATATTCGGAAGGAGTCAGCGTTTCGAGCACCGCCCATTGCTCGAATAGCTGCATCTGAATCAGCTTTACGCGTGACAGAATTTTGAAGCACGGGTCGAGCTGATCACGTTGAATGTGATGCATCGCCGCAGTCAGCTCATGAATGAGCAGCTTCATCCACAGCTCCGCGACCTGATGCTGCACGATGAACAGCATCTCGTCGTGATGCGCGGGATCAGATAAGGGCTTCTGTTGCTCGAGCAAGTGATCAAGGCACAGATAACCCGCGTAGCTCATCCGGTCGGCGAAATCTGTTACGATGCCGGGCTCGAATGGCCGCTTATTGGTCATGATCAGTGCTCGTCACTTCCCGGGCGGAGGATGAAACTCCGTGCCTTCGTTCGGGAACGGCCAGTGCTTATCGAGCAGCAGCTCCTTCTCGCGTTGTGCTTTGGGCACGCGGTCGATTTTCAGGTTTTCGAGAAAGTGCACTCCTGTTTTTCCCGCTACCGCGATGTCGAGGTCGCCGTCGCCATCGAGATCCTGAACAACAAACTGCGTACCCGCCGCAGCCGTTCCATTGACCGAAATGGCATAGCGGGTGAACGCGGCGGTTTGGCGGTCGATCTTGTAGTAGTAAATGACCAGCGGATCATAAGAGCCGGGATCGTTGCCGCTGTGGCCGCGATAGCGCTTCCCGGCAAGTAATTCGGGCTGGCCATCGCCATCGAGATCGACCAGCTTCAGCGCATGCACTTGTGAGAAGGATTCATCAATTACGTGCTTCACCCAGGTGCGATGCGTTCCGTCGCCCTTTTGCTCGAGCCAATACAGTCCGTAGCTATGGCCGCGGCCGAAAATGATGTCCATCTTTCCGTCGCCATTCACGTCGTAGCCGATGATGGGAAATCCGGTTTCGCCCAAATCCCAATCCGCATGCCATTGCCATTTGTCGTTGTCGGCATCGATGTTCTCGAACCAGCCGAACGGGGTGAGCAGGTCAACTTTCCCATCGCCATTGATATCGGCCATTCCAATTCCGTGCCCATCCTGATCGTGACCGCCGACATGATGCACGCGCGGCTGGGGTCCGGCGAAATCGACCCACAGGATGCCTGTCCGGTCATAATGCGCGAGCGCCAGATCCGGCTTTCCGTCGCCGTTTAGATCTGCCATCCAACCGCCTTCCGTATGGATGGTGTGAGCGATGAGGTGACGCTGCCACATCACGTCGGGTTTTTTCGGGTTCTCGTACCACCACAGGCCGTCGGTTTGCCATCCGGCAGTGACGACATCCGGGGCTCCATCATGATTCACATCGACGGCCCATTCACCGCAATCGGCGACGAACTCATCCACATATTCAACGGTGCGATATTGATGCCGCTTCCACTCGCCGCCCCCGGGACCTGGATTCTCATACCAATATGCGCCGCTCAGGAGATCGGGACGGCCATCGCCGTTCATGTCAATGGCGGTTATGCCTTCCGCGTGATCGGTCCCGAGCCGGTGGGCGAAGAACGTCGATTGCGGCACGCCATAGGGTCCGTCACCGCGTTTTGTGTTTAGCTGCGCAAACATGAGTACAGCGGCAGAGCCCAGCAGCAGACCCGCTGTACAGACTGACCTTGTTCGCGTCACGGCGTGGACATCTTACTGGCGTGATGCTGTCTGTCTGTGTGGGCGAATGTTGAACACAATTTGGGTGGAGACGCCATTGCCGTCGCAGGCCACCGCTTTCGACACAGACTCGGCGGTGCGGCCCTCGTTCCTGAGACAGCGCTCAATATTGGCAGCGTAAAAGCTCAGCGCATTTTCGGTGTTCGGCAATTCGCGAGTAAAGATAGGATCCGCGCTATGGAGACATTGCCATATCCGGTCTTCATCCTCGGCGGGCACGATCTTGGCTGGAAGCAGGGGCATCTCGTCCTGCAGCGAAAGCGAAAGCAGGATGCCTGGCCGTCCGGGAAATTTGTCATACGCGTAATTGATCATCTTGACGAGGCCGGTAGACGTGATTCTGTGGCACGCTGCGTTCAGAATTGTGTAATTCACCTGCTGTCCCACCTTGAGAGCAGACAGCCGAATGACGGATTCCTTGGGAAGGCGCGTGCCCTTCACATCGAAGCCTTCGATGGTGACCAGCTTGTTAGGGTCGGCCGGCTGGGGCGATTGCGGCAGAGCAGGGGTTACGAAACAGAGAAGCGGTAGAAATAAAGCCATGGATCGTAGCAAGGTCATTTGAATGTTTACCAGTCCTAGTAATTACGACACCCGCGGGCAGGCCTCCAGTTTCATAATAAGTAAGGTCATGTCGTCGTGTTGCGGAGCTTCGGCGGTGAATTGATCGGCGGCCTGGAAGATGGCCTGCAAAATCTCCTCCGCCGAGCCGTCGCGGGCCGCGCGGGCGGCTTCGAACATCCGCTCTTCGCCCCATTCCTCGTCATCGGCCGTCATTGCTTCACTGATTCCATCCGTGTAGGTGAGCAACACGTCGCCCGGTTCCATCCTCATGCACTCCTCCTGGTACTGCGCGTTGGGGAGTAATCCAACTACCAGTCCGCCTGTTTCGAGTCGCAGCGGATTCCCCTGGCCGTTCGCCGCCGCACGAATCAAAAAAGGCGGATTATGGCCGGCGTTCACAAACCATAAATCGCAGGTCGCGGGATTATAGGTCGCAAAAAAGAAGGTCGCGTAACGGTTGTTGGAGGAGGCCTCATACACCAGCCGGTTGACTTTATTAAGGGTTTTCGCCAAGTCACTCGGGCTGTCGAGCGTCATGCCGCGAAGCGAAGCACGCAGGCTGGCCATTAGCAATGCCGCGGAAATGCCCTTGCCCGAAATATCTCCGATCGCGATGCCAAGGCGGCCGTCATCCAGTTCAATTAAGTCGTAATAATCGCCACCCACTTCGTAGGCCGGGCGGCACATACCCGCGAGGCTCAAGCCTGGAATGTTCGGGATGTGCTGCGGGAAAAACCGCTGCTGCACTTCACGCGCGATCTCCATCTCCCGATTCATGCGCTCGCGCTGCGCGGCTTCCTCGGCAAGTGAGTGCGCCAGTTCAGTCACCTCCAACGCCAGACCAGTTTGCATGGCGACCGACTGCAGAACGCGCAGGTCGGTCGGCGTATACGGTTCCTCCGACAGCTTCGGGCCCAAGGCCATCACTCCCATGAGGCGGTTCCGTCCGGGCAGCGCGAGCAGCAGCTCGGCATCGACTGTGTCCAATACATGCCGCTCCTCCGCGCCGGCTTCGTCAAACCACGCCTCCGGCCGATCGCGATAGAGAGTCGCGGGGCGATTGGTTCGAACCAGATGCTGCACTGTCGCCGATGCTGCCGGAAGCAGCAAAGGGCCCATGATGTCGAGTCCTACCGCGTGTTGCAGATGAAACACGTTGCTGCCGCGCAGCCAAACCGCGACTTCGCGCACGTGCAGCACTTCGGAGATGCGGCGCGAGACCATTTCGATCAGCGGCTGGCGATCGGTAAAGCTCCGGGTTTGCTCGGACAGCTCGCTGAGCACGACTTCGGCGTTGTAAGCTTCGCGGAAAAATCGCCGATCAATCCATCTATGCAGCCGACTACCGAGGCCAAACCTTCTCTTTAGGGTAGACGTACGCAGCGCGAGGATGATGAGCCCGGTGATGAGCACCACGTATATGCCTTTGCGTGCGTTCCGCTCGATTAACGGAACAAAGACACGAAAAACCGCCCACGCGATGATCGCGATCTGAACCACAATGAGTGTGACTTTCGCCAGCAGGTACTTGGTACCCATGCGCAGCAGGATGCGGAGATCCATAGCGCGTTGGACAACCACGACGTAGGCGAGCGTCAGCGGGAAAAGGATAAAGACCAAAAGTCCCGACGTCAGCACCAACCATTGCGGCAGAGATGAGTTTAGGTGCGGAAGCAACCCGTAAATAATGAGCATCCCGATCAGCGACACGCTGCTTCCGACTGCCAATACTCGCAAGCGCCGACGCGCGTCCGGCGTAGAGGCAGAGCGAAGCTTATCGAATATGGCGACCAGAAAGACAACAATGCAGACCACCATGGCCCAACCTGAAATCCGGTCGGTCCAATTCTCTAAAGGGAGGAGGCGCGGCATGCGGCTGGCGTGAAAGAATTGAACTTCGTTGATGCGCAGTTCGATGACGAACCCGGCGAGTGTTACCAACGTAAGAAGCCATTTGATCGAGGGCCACTGCACATCGACACGCCAGCGGTCAGGGAAGTAAATGCCGAACCATAGCAGCGCGATAAAAAGCAGATGCTGCCAGCACACGTACCAAGTCCCGAGCAGGATAGACCAAGTGCCCGCCCAGAAACGCCAATCGAGATTTCCGAATAAAATCTCGGGAGCCGTGAGGAGCGCCAATACCAACCAGGCGTTTGGATCACGAGGCCGAGCGGCAACGACCCAGTAGCCCACGATCAGGCTGAGCAGCGGTACGAGCAGCACTGGCGTCAAATAGGCGATGTATCCGCCTAAGTGGAAATCGGGTCCTTCCCAGGCGTGTAGCCGAAGGTGAACATCTTTCGTCTGTCCGTTGTGCGCCTGAACACCGACGCGCATCATGTCGCCGGGCCGGGAGTGTCTCACCAGGTTTTCAAGCTGCATCTCCCCGGTGAACGGGCTGCCGTTCAGCGTCTGAAGAATGTCGCCGTTGTTGAGGCCTGCGTCCTTCGCTTCGTTGCGGAGTGCGGTTATACTCTCGCCGTCGCCTGTGATGGTGAATGGCGCTTTGACATGCTCCGCGCTGCGGAAGAATTCCTGGAGCATGGCGGTCGCACCGGCGACGTAATAGGTCAAACTCGCGGCGACGTAAAGGAACAAGAGGACGTACAACGTGCGCGAGGACTTCGGTCTCACGTCGCCATTCTCTCGCACCGATGGCGGTGAGCGGCTATTTGTGGAACGCGAGCGCGAAGAAAGTGAGAGCGCCGAAGATGACCAGCAAATTCATGCCGAGGATCACCGAGAGAACGATGTACAGCCGGCGCTCCCGTGGGCTGGTATATAGTTGCGGCTGAATTGGATCGGGTTGCGGGAGATCCTCGCTGCGCAACGGCCTTCGGACAAGCTCGGGTATGGACGCACTCCTCACTGTCTCATCGGCCCCGAAACGACTCGTATTAGACGTAGTTAACTGGCGAGCTTCAGTAAACAAACGGTAAAAGACGCCACGAGTGTCGCTGATAATCGCCATAGGCACCGGCGAAGTGCCCGCCCAGAAGCTGTTCTTCGCGCCGAATTCGCGCCGCCACGAAAACCACGCTGACCAGAAAGATGACAATAGCGAGCTCACTTCGAAAAGCAAGCAGCGCGCCGGGAACGGCTAAGAGCTGGCCCAGATAAAAAGGGTGCCGGATCCATCGATATAGACCCGCGCGAATGAGGATGTGCTCCGGCTGCACGGTGAGATAGGCGCTGTAATAACGCCCGAGTTCCCGCAGCGCGAGTAAGCGCACACAATCACCTATCAGATAAGTAGCGACGCCCACATAGCGCGTCGTGTTCGAGAGCGGTAACGTCCAGATGTTGCGGCGGTCACAAAAGGCTGCCACGCCCCACAGAATCGGAACGGTGAACATTCCAGCGACAATGGGCCATCCTCGCCCTTTGCGATCACCTTTGCGAAAGGGGTTGAACTCAAACGCGAGCAATGTGCCGAAGAGATAGACAAAGACCACAGCGCCAATGAGCGCCGGGCGCGCCGGGTTCGAGCCAAATCCGCGCAGGTCGTGAAGACCCCAGCCAGCGAGAACAAACGCGACATCAAGAACGGCCGTCGGCAACAGCGTGAGTGCGGCGTTCAACCGTCGATGCCTGTGTTCCATGCAGCGTGCATCCCGTTCGCGCGACTATGTCGCATTCTACTCGAACGTGCTCTATTCGAAGGTGCTCTATTCGAACGTGCTCTATTCGAACAATGTCCCATTCTGGCCGGCTAACCGCCGCACCTGGATCTCTTGTTTCCAACTTCCGTACAGCGGTGTGCGGAGAACACGCTCGAACAGGTCGTCATCGGTGGTTTCACCCTTATAGAGACGAACCACGTCCGCCACGCTGACCTGTTGCGGATCGGCAGCCACCTGTTGGATCACGTCCCCGCATCCGAGCTCTCCCTCCTGAACGACAGACAGATATATGCCCGAACGTCCGCTGTTCCAAAATCTCTTCACCATGTCGCTGCGGTTGAATCGAAGCGCTAGTTTGAAGCAGGGCATCCGAGGCTGTGCGATCTGCAAAATCGCCGAGCCAATACGAAAGCGATCCCCTATATGCACCGTGTCTTCGCGCAGGCCTTCGGTGGTCAGGTTTTCACCGAACACGCCGAAGGGCAGATCGGTGCCCGACAATTGCTCCGCCCAGTACGAATAATGTTCAGATGCGTAGAGGTAGACGGCTTTATAAGGGCCACCATGCACCCTGAGATCCGACTGCCGGTCGCCCTCCAAGTTGTAGCCGCGCAACGCGACTCGGCCGTGGACCGGGACCTTATAGATGCTGGTCAACACGCTGCCATTCCTAGCGGGGACCTGGCGGGGTGCGCCGACGTTCACCGATACGACGCGCATTCGGTCACTTGAGTCGGCTGGGATAGAGGCGAACATCGTGATATTCTTGAATTGTCCTAAAGCTGCGGCTCTGTTTTCGTTGAAATGACCTTCCTCGTTCCTGGCTGCTTTTAGAACAATTCAAGCAACAGGAGTTTTCATGACTAACATTTACGTCGGGAACCTGAGTTTCCAGACAACGCAAGAAGATCTGACCCAGATTTTCTCGCAGTACGGCGCGGTTGAACGTGTCAACGTCGTCACCGATCGCATGACCGGGCAGCCCCGGGGCTTCGCCTTTGTCGAAATGTCAAACCGCAACGAAGCGGAAAGCGCCATGTCTGGCTTAAACGGAAGCGATTTGCACGGCAGAACGCTGAGCGTGAACGAAGCGCGTCCGAAGACCGACGGGCCGCGCGGCGGCGGTAACGGCGGATACAACCGCAGCGGTGGACGGGGCGGCGGCGGCGGTGGCTTTAAGAAGTCTCGCTGGTAATCAGCTAGTCCGGCCAGCAGTTTAGGCAAAAGTTCAGCCCGGTCGCAGAAGGCCGGGTGAACCCCGCAGTGTTTCTTTGATAGGAGGTTCCATGGCCAGCCGTGGATCGTTTCAAAAACATAAAAAAGAACAGGCTCGCAAAGAGAAGCGGCAGCAAAAAATTGATCGCCGTCAAGGGCGAGCAATGCCGCCTCCCCCTTCCCTCGGATCACAATTTGACGCGGAGCCTCCTATCCAAACCGACGACGCACTCCCTACCGCGGCCACCAATAACGAGCATGCGGATCAGCCCGGGCCTAATCCGACCGTAGCCGACGATCATCGCGAATCTCGTCCGTAGTCGGCGTTATCAAGCGCTCCTCAGAAAGTTTTTCGAGGAGGATTTTGACTTCGTCCGCAGTCATTTCGCAGAGGGCCTGGTCGGCGAGATCTTTGGGGCCGATCTGGCCGGTGGCCAGGAAGCGTTTGCGCTCTTGCTCGACGCTGGGGAGCAACTTGCTTCGTAGAAGAAGATTGCAATGGCCGCTCGTTTCAAATGGTTAATCTTTCTCCTGCGCAGCGCCGCGCGCAAGCCCTCCGAAACGCCGCGGCTTGAATGTATGCGAGATCCTCGGTATAGAGCGATTCGTTAAATATCCTAGCCGGGGCCGCCAAGGGACCCGCACTCCTTCCACAGTTTTTCCCAATTCCATATCCCGTACCCCACCTCCTTCGGCAATGGGAATCCGAGCTGATGCGCGAGCATACACACCTGCCCGCGATGGTGGGCTTCGTGCGAAAGCATGTAGCACAGCATTTCCGGGCCAACCGGCCAAGGCGGAGCCCAGCCGTCTCGGCGAAACTTCTCGACGCGGCCCCCGGAACCGCCGAGCGCTTCCGCTAGCATCTCGGCGCAGCGAGCGGCGCTCTCAGCCAATCCGGCACGGGCCTGCTGCGGCGTGCAGTGTGCGCGATTGAGCTGTGGTGGAACCTTCAGGTGCGGTGCTGTAAGCCTGACCCACTTGGAGCGGACATTGTGCATATGCGTGAAGATCGCCGCAATCGTGCGAGCCTTGCCGGGCGGTTTGGCTCTCCAGGCGGTAGGGTCAAGATGTTCGATAAGAATCTGGTTCATGCGATCGTTGGCGGCAAAGATCTGGACTGCGGCCGGGCCGAGTTGAGTCTGAACCTTGTGTTGACGCCTCGTCACGGCTCTCTACTCCTTGAGCTATAACACTTCCGGACCGCTGGTTTAGACGTTGCTGAGGCGCCGTATGCAAAGCATGGTGATGTCGTCAGACTGAGGCGCGCCGCCCGTGAAGGTCGTGACCGCGCGTGTCACCTGACCGATCAAGTCGCAACAACTGTGTGTACAGCAGGCTCGCAGAGTCGCCCTGAGACGCTCGTCTGTGAAATCGTCTTCCGCTGCATTTTGGGCTTCGGGTACTCCGTCGGTGTAGACGAAAAGCGCATCTCCTGGCCGCAATTGCAAAGAGTTGCCCGCGTATCCAGGGCCATCGAACAGACCCAGCGGAATGCCGCCCACATCGGTAACAGGCTCGACTACTCCTCCTTCGGCTCGCAGCAGATAGGGAGGATTGTGACCGGCATTGCAATAGTGAAACTCACCGGAACGCAGGTTCAAGACGCCATAGAAACACGTGGCGAACATGGTGCTGACGCGTTCCCGGACAAGAAACCGATTCACCTCCACAAGACACTCCGCGGGAGACAGGCTGCGGGGCGCCGTAGTTTTGATCTGCGTGCGCGTGACGGCCATGTAGAGAGCCGCCGGGATGCCCTTGCCCGAGACATCGCCAATCACGATGCCGAGCCGGTCTTCATCGATGAGAAAGAAATCGAAGAAGTCGCCGCCGACCGCGCGTGCGGAGGTCATCTGGGCGTGCAGCTCGAAATCGGTGCGCTCCGGGAACGGCGGAAAGGTCCGGGGAACGAGCAGATGCTGGATGGTGCGGGCGGTGTCGAGTTCGCGTTGAATGGTGGCGAGTTGCTCGCGGTCCCGTGCCGCGCCCACCATTTGCGCGCAGAGAAGCGAGTTCTCAATGGCGCCGGCGGTCTGGAGAGCGATCGTGTTCAGCAGTTGCAGGTCCGCCGCTGAGTAGGTAGCGCCTTCCGCCGTGTTGGCGAGCGCGATGATGCCCACGGTGCGTTGCCCAGCTCGTAAAGGAGCGACCAGCAAGGCGGTCAGTTTGCGCTCAGACTCCGACGCACGAGGATCCGGAGCGCAATCGTTCACGATCTCGCCGATTCCGCGTTCGAGGATCGAGGCAGCGAAGCCCGAATTCGGCGCAAGTGGTCCCGCACAGGGCGAATCCTGCGAATTTCCAAATGAGGCAACGTTGCGAAGACTGCCGTTGGCCTTTTCCATAACGAGAATGCAGCCGTGTGTCGCAGGGATGAGCCGCTGCGCCTGAGCCAGCGCGGACTCGCCCACGGGCGATAGGTCGAGAAGCGCAGCAAGCTGTTCAGAGAGCTGCTCGATGAGGTGGACCTCACGATAGAGATGAAGAACTTCGGAAGCGAGGGCGCGGTTTTCCAACTCGCGAGCGGCCAAGTGCGCGAGGAGCGACGCCACGGCATTTGCGGTTGCCGATGGGCCCACGACGAAGCCTAGCGTTGCGCCCTCATGCACGACTGGCGTTCGGGACAGAGCATTCCAGGCGTCGGCTGGAAGCTCTCCAAGCAGCGGCTTACCGGAGATATCGGTAATGCAAGTGTTATTACCCAGAGCGTCTACTAGAGCTGCCAAAGCGACGATGCCCGTAGATTTTGGGCTCAGCAGCGCCTTGAGTTTAAGACCGGGCATAGGCCTCGTTTAGCGCGCTGGCAAACCGAGCACCGAGCGCGCTTGCGCAAGCAGTGCGTCGGGATCGAAGGGCTTGGTCATATAGAAGTCGGCCCCCACCTCCTGCCCGCGCTGGCGATCAAACTCCTGTCCCTTCGCGGTGAGCAAGATGACATGAATGTGGCTTAGCCCGAGATCTTTTTTCACTGTGTTACAGACGTCGAACCCATTCTGCTTGGGCATCATGACATCGAGGAAAACCAGGTTGGGCCGCTCCCCGCGAATGGTCTCGAGCGCCTCTTCACCGTTGCTGGCCGTCAGAAGATCCACGCCATCGTCTTCCAGTTCTTCGAGAGTCTGCTGAATCAGCGTGCGCAAGTGTGGTTCGTCGTCGACGATGAGGATCTTCATAGTTTTCAGGGATAAATGAGAAAGAGAACGTTTTCCATGCCTCTTTCAAAGCGCAGGGCGCGGACGCCTTCCTCGCTGGACAGCAGTGAATTCAGGATGATGATGTCGGGTTTCGAGAGAACGGCTCTCGAAATCAAGTCGGAGCCGCTCGATTCGACCACGTCATAACCGCGCGTCTCGAGAACATCGGTAAGCGTGCGGACGGTGGACGCATCCTCGTCGACCACCATCACCTTCTTCCTCGACTTGCCCTGATCGAGCAGCGCGTCCACTTCGTGGAAGAGCGATGCGGTATCGATCGGCTTCGTGAGATAACGGTCGACGCCCACGCGAAAGCCGCGTTCCTTGTCTTCGACGATCGACAAGATGATGATGGGAACGTCCATGGTGGCAGGATCGTTCTTCAGCACCGCTGCCACATCAAAGCCGTTCATCTCGGGCATCATGACATCGAGGATCACGAGGCCCGGAATCTCCTCACGGATAAGCGCTAGAGCTTTACGGCCGTTCTCAGCGAGGCGCACGGCATATCCGGCCTCCGTCAGTTCCTGCTGCAGCAGGGAGCGGATGTTCGGGTCATCGTCAACAACGAGTACAGACTTGTTATGGGAGTGCGCCGCGGCCCTCTCCCGCAATTGCCGTAAGAGGGATTCTATGTCGACGGAGCGCCGTCCGGACGGCATGTCCACTGGCTCGGCCTCGCTCGCCACCGGCAGCGTGAAGGAGAAGGTGCTCCCTTGGCCGGGCTCGCTCTCGACCCAAATGCTTCCCCCGTGATATTCCACGATCTCTTTGCAAATGGGTAGTCCGAGGCCGGTTCCTTTGGGCTTGTCGGTGAGCGTGTCTCCAACCTGCTTAAACTTTTCGAACACTTTCGGCTGGTCCGCCGGAGCGATACCGATTCCGGAGTCGATCACGCTGACCACGACTTCGTTGTCGCGTAGCAGCGCAGCGCAGGTGATGGAACCGGAATCGGTGAATTTTACGGCATTCGAGATCAGGTTGATGACCACCTGGATCAAGCGGTCCTGGTCTCCGTTAACAGCCGGCAGATCGGGTTCTATCGCTCGGACCAGCTGCAGGTTTTTTGCTTCGAACAGCGATGCGGTTGCCGCGATGGCACGCTCCATGACATCCGAGATGGACACCGTCGCCATGTTCCAGGTGAACTTACCGGCTTCGATCTTGGCGAGATCGAGAACATCGTCGATGAGCTTGGTCAGGCGCTCCCCCTCACTGATCACAACGGCAAGATTTTCGACCACCTGGCGCTTGGCTTGTTGCACTTTTCGGTCGTGTTCAGGAATGAGCGGGAAAAGACGCTCTTCGAGGCGGCGGCGAATGATCTTAGCGAAGCCGAGCACCGAGGTGAGCGGGGTGCGCAGCTCATGGCTGACGGTGGAGAGAAACGAACTCTTGGTGGCATCGGCCTCTTCGGCAGCCTGCCTGGCCTGGCGTGTTTCTTCGAAGAGTGTTGCGTTGTGGAAAGCAACACCGACGGCGGAAGCGATAGTCGACAGCAGACGCTGGTCGGCTTCCGTGAAGCGGCCTTCCTGCTCGGTGGACTGGACGCTGATGACACCGATGGTCTGCCCGCCGGAGGGAATCGGAACCCCGATATAGGAGGCAGTGGCGCGGCCGATCTGCTCAATGCCGAGCGCAGCGCGTTTGCGATCGATGTCCTCGTTGATGAGCAGAGGCTGGCCGGTGCGGATGATCTGAGAAGTGAGTCCGGTTCCGAACGGCCGCGAGGGCGCATCTTCGCCGAAGGTGTAGGGGAAGTGCAGCATCATCGTGGCGCGATCGAGTAACGATACGTAAACAATGGGCGCATGAAAGAGGTCGCGTACCTGATCTCCCACGAGTTGAATGACGCTGTCTCGATCGAGTTGTGCAGCGAGCGCCTGGGTGATACGGTTGATGGTCCCGAGCTCGGCGGCACGTTCACGGATTTCGCGTGTGCGCTCGTCGACCGTTGCTTCGAGCGCTTTCGCCTGGGCCTGGAATTCCTGCGTCTTGCGGAAGGCCTGCTTACGCTCGTAAGCGACAACCGTTCGCCAGAAGGCGAACGTCATCAGCAAAAAGAGCAGCGCATAAAGTAGATAAGCGAGATTGGTTCGGTACCAGGGTGGCAGGATGGTGAACGCGTAGATCGCTTCCTGGCCGGTGCGGCCGTCGTCCGCTCGCCCGCGCACATGGAAGCGATAGCTCCCCGGGCCCAGACCGCTGTAGTTGGCCTCCTTTTGGGCGCCCCAGGCAGACCAGTCTTTGTCCAAACCTTCGAGGAAATATTGGTAGACAGTGCCGGACGGATTGCCGTAGGTGAGTGCGGCAAATTGGAAGTGCAGCACGTTGTTTCCCGGCTGCAGGTGTTTTTCGGAGCTATCACTAGTCAGGTCCCCGCCATAGATCACCTGCGATCCGGCATTGACCCGGCGCACCATGGTCGGGAACTGCTGTGGTGCGGCTTCTTTTATGCGAGGATCGAAGCGGACAAGGTTATCGCCGAAGAACCACACCGTGCCATTTGGTTGGGGCCGCAACAAGTTGAAGCGGAAGCGGCTGAGGCGGCGATAGGTGTCCTCGTCGAGATGCCAGCGCCCATCAGGTTGCCGGGTAAACAGGCCTTGACGCCGGATATCGGAGGAAGCGGCGGCGGACCAAACCTTACTGTCGCCGTCTCCATATAGAAGATACGCCGTATCGGGTGCATCGATGGGCAGCAAGAAGCGGTTGTCGGCGACAAACTTGTGAGCCGCTTCATCCCAGCGAAACTCCTGATTGACGTGATCGACCGTGACGAAGACGTTACCTGCAACAAGGCTGGCAACGCTCGGACGATCGGGGAGACCTTCCTTTGTGCCAAGCAACTCGGCTGTGGAGTTTCGCATGCCTGAGGGAGCGACGTCGATGCGAACAATATTCTTGTCGCCGCCGCTCGCCCAGACAGTCCCTTTCCCGTCCTCTGCCACTTTGAACGCCGTATACAGAATGTTCGGCAGTCTGCCCTCGTCGACCCAGGAGTGTCCGTTCCAGCGCATCGAAGCCACGCCGTCGGAATGTCCGATGAAGACGCGGAAGGGGTCCTTTCGGGAAACGCATATGTCGTACGTGTTCTCGGGAAAGCCGCGCAGCCCGGCCATGGCAGGAACAAGCGCATTGCCCTCCAGCTTCATCACACCCTCATTGGTGGCTGCGAGTAATTGGTCAGGGCCCTTGCCGGCGGGATCCTTAAACACAAGGAGAGTGAACCCCTGGTTCGGCCCGGCGATCGGCACATCGGTGGGGCGACCGGTTTGCGGGTCGGGAACGATCCGCACCAGGCCACTGCGCCCCGCCGCAGTGCTCCGATAAATGTAACCGTTGAACTCAGCCACATCCAACGTGGTCTCGGGCGAAAAGATAGAAATCGGGGAGTTCACTTCGAGGCGAGCAACGCCGTTATCCAAACCAAGCCAGAGCGCGCCTTCGCGATCCTGATAGGCGGAGAGGACATTCGAACCCAACAGTCCGTCGCTCTTATCAAGGATCTGACGAAGCTTGCCGTCGTGTGCGATGAGAACCGCGCCGCCGTTGAAGGTGGTAGCGCAGATGGTCCCGTCCCGGAGCAGAATGGACGTATAGAGTTTGTGCGCCCCGAGATAGGCGTCTGCCTGGGTGACAAACGGAGTAACCTTTTGGCCGTCGTAAAGAGTGAGCAGTTGATCGCGGGCCGAGACGAGAATGTGGCTGTCATCGAAGCGATACAGAAACAGCTTTCCGGAGGAGCGATACGCCTCGCCCCCGGGCAGGTTGCGAAGCTCGTCGCCCACGATCTCCTGAAGGCCGATTCCGCTCTGAGCCGTGTAGACGCGGCCGTTGATGGACGAGAGCGCCTGGAATCTTGATTTCGCTTCGGCCGACCAAACCTGCATGCGCTTACCATCCCAGCGAAAGAGCCGCTCGTAGCTGCGAAAGAAAATGCCTTGCGGGGTTATCAGCGTCTGCCACACATCGGTGAAGGCATGATGCTGGGCCGGGACTTTTTCAAGCAGCGAGACAAATTGCCGCGTGCCGTTCGCGTCCGGTGCGAGATAGCCGAAGTTCCCGCTCGCTCCTACCCAAACTCGCCCGCCCTCATCGACCTCGAGAGACCGCAGCACGTTCGAAGGCAGAAAGATCTTTCGCCACGTCGCACCGTCGAACTCGAGCAATGCGGAGCTCGACTCCCCGAAGTACATAATGCCGCGACGGTCCTGGGCGATGGTCCAGGTCTGTCCGCCGCCGTTGTACTCACGGACCGAATAGTTTTGGATCTCCGGCATGCCGATCGCAGTCGTGATCGCGCGCGCGGGGCGCCCTGTCGGTGCAGGGGTCGCAAGCTGCGCGAGACCAACAAGCGAGAGGAAGATAGCTAACACTCCAGCTTGCGGAAATGCGGGGCGGATGACAGATCCGTGGGTCAGTTTGTCTTGTAGCTTATTCAAAGGCCATTACATGATAGTTCGGAGCTTGTCGTTCTGAGAACGTTTGCGGCGGCTGGGGGTACTGGGTCGAGAAGTACGATTTCAGATCTGGTTTGTCGGCCGCCCAGAGCTGGCTTACCGGCGAATGATGTTCCGAATCGCGCTTAGCCAGTGAGACCATAGCGGGACGAGAACTCTGCGCCGCACCGGAGGGGCTTCGGCGGGCGCTTGCAGCAGGCAGACGATTTGGCCGCCGCGACCCGCTTCACAACCGTGTCGACGTCGGGGTCGAGGCGCGTGTCATCGAGCGGAAGGCCGGCTCCGCTCCCAGCGCCTGCTGCCGGCGCCCGTAACGCGCGCGAACACTGATGGGTAAGGATGTCGCGGCCGAAGCCTACGGATGCCGATGCAGTACGTGGGTCGCGATATCAGGCCAGAATTCACGGAACACGTTCGTGAGCGAGTCGCGCATAAGTGCGTAGCCCCATTTGGTCGCGAGCTCGCCGAGCGTTCGATCAGAACTGGGATAGTAGGTCGTCGATATTCCTTGCGCCACGGCGCGTCCCAAAATTTCCGAAGCATTGAAGCTGTTGTGCCCGTGATAGTTGGGGGTGATCAGGATGCGGCTCGCTGCGTACAGCGCGCGTTTGCCGATGCTGCCCTTTCCCATGGCGTAATAGCGCTCATCCTGGCGGAACACGGTCGGCAGCGCGAAGATCACCAGATAGTTCCCGTCCGTTTTGTCAACAAAGCCCCGCCAATAATATCCCCAGTAACCAGATGCTCCATCCCCGAGCTGCTTGTGGGCGCCTTCGGCATCCGCAATTCCAGAGGTAAACGCAGTGAAGATGAAAGCCGAATAGTCGAAGCTATTCTGCGTGGCAATTTTGAAGGCTTGCTTCAGCGTGGGCGGCGGCGGAATCGCCCCAGCACTGACCGCTCGGTAATTGGGCATAATGCCGAGAATGCGTTTGGGCTGCCGCTTCGATTCGGGAACCGGCTCTCCATTTGCTTGAGTTTGATCGCGAGGAGTTTTGTCGGCGTCCGCTGGAGTGACAGCGGCTGGCGACGGCTGCTGTTCCGCTGCGGGTGGATTCGACTGCTCACCGAATACAGGGGCCACCAGCTGAACCGGCGCGAACGCGTCTGGTGGCGGATCGCTTTGCTGGCCGGATACAGGTGTTGCAAGCGGCAGCAGCGCCACAGACAGAACCGAGCCTAGCCAGAGTGATCGGAAACGGTGATTCGTTGCTCTTTTGCGATGCGCTGCGTGAAACATCTGCCGACCGAACACCATCCTCGCACGGGGAAAGCGCGGACCGTTCTCGCGGAAATGTTTACGGCTGGGGCTGGGCGCCGTTGTTTTGATGAGCGGCAGTATATTGCACAGCGCGGTCCACGATGACGTAGAGAAGCTGGTCGGGATCCTTCTTCGCTTCTCGCTTGATCCAGTTGCCCGCCTTCATGCCCGCTTCTTTCGTGTCGGGCAAAGTGAGACCGCGCTTCTGAGCGGACAATTCCGCGAGCACCTTCACGATCTGGAAGAAACCGTCTTCGGTTTTGCCACCCAACGCCCATGCCTCACGCACAGAACTCGTTACGGCCTGCTCGGTGGTCCAAGAGTGCGGGGTCGCGGTTTCGTTTTCTGTGGGAAGAGTAGCGTTCTGCTGTGGCGCTGCGAACCCGGATAGCCCCGAGAAGGCGAGGACGGCCGCCATGGCAGGCGCCGCGAGCACAAGTCGTTTATTCATCATTTGATTCCTTTCATTTACCGGCGTCGGTCGCGATCATTCTGGGCGGTCTTGCCGACGATAGCGCCAATGCCTGCGCCCGCTGCTCCACCGATCAGGGTGCCTTTGAGGCCACCCCCGAATACAGCGCCCAGAACAGCGCCGCCGGCGCCTCCGATCAGAGCGCCCTTTCCCGGTCCAATGCCGCCGCTGTCGTGATGATGGCGATTCTCATCATCGCGGGAATAACGGGCGTAGTCTCCTTGTCGAACGCTGTCGTGCATGCCGCTGTAGTAGTTACTATTGCGGTCGCGTTGCGCCACCACCGGCGTGACGGAACCTAGCAGTAACACGGCAGTTACCACACAGGCGTGTAGCTTGTTTATCATTCTTCTCCCTGGGCATCGCGTAGAAATGCGAGGCCCTCCCCTACTGCAGTTTAGCCGATGGACTGCGGTTCTCTATTTCGGCTGCAGGGCCGACCTTCCAGATATGCCCTCCGAGGTCGCGGCACCTGAAGCCGCGACCGCCGTACGGTTTATCTTAGGATGTCGAACAGGATCTCCGCGCCAGCTGCTTTGGCGTGTGAGTAGACCGCATCGGCCTCGCCGACGGTCAGGTTGGCGCTGATTGAGCGTCGCAGGCGTAATTTCTGAGGCGATCGTTTATGAAAAAAAATCCGGCAGCCTTCGAGAGTTAGGCTGCCGGGCCTCCGAGAACCGAAGCCAAAACCGGCATGGTGGGCTGCCGGTTCCAGTGAAGCTGCAATAAAGCTCACAGCTTCTAACTCTCTCGAGCCTCGGCTATGATCGCCTCTACTGGATAACGCACGAATCGTGCGAAAATCGGGTCAAGTAAAAATACTAGGACTGGCCTGGCGGTTACCCGCCCACCGTAGATCTATCCCACCGTAGATCTATCCTGCCGATTTCGTTACACTTTGGGCGTAAGCAATGTCCGAGCAGAATGACGGGCGACCGAACGTCGAGGGACCGAACGTCGAGCTTGGGAAAGCGGACAGGCCGGCGCTCGATGCGGCCATGCCCGCTCTGTATCAGGAGCTTCGCCGGATTGCGAGAGAGTATCTGTCGCATGAGCGAAAGGACCACACGCTGCAGCCAACGGCCCTGGTGCACGAGGCCTACTTACGGCTAGTCCAGCAACATAAGATCGATTGGTCGTCGCGCGCGCAGGTGCTGGGCGTTGCAGCGCGCATGATGCGCCGCATCCTGGTGAACTACGCAGTGGCGCGGAACGCGGAGAAGCGCGGGGCTTCTCTTCTGGTCAGTTCCGCCGAGATGGATGTCGCCGACATTCGCGCATTCGAGCTCGAGGATTTAGATCTAGCCTTGAACCGTCTCGAAGAGATCGACGCGCGGCAAGCGCACATTGTGGAACTGCGCTTCTTCAGCGGCCTGACAGTGGAAGAAACCGCATCCGTCGTCGAAGTGTCGGCGGAAACCGTCAAGCGAGAATGGAAAACGGCGCGCTTATGGCTCGCGCGAGAGCTGGATAAGAAAGGCGGAACTGCGGCGGCAGGAGTCAGTTGAACAGCGAAGCCCCAGAGAATGCGGCGCGGTGGCAACAGGTCAAGACCATTCTGGACCAGGCCCTCGAGGTGTCTTCGGAGGAGCGCGAGCAACTCGTCACCCGGATTTGCGCCGGGGATTCCGCACTCGATCACGAGGTGAAAGAGTTTCTGACTTTCAGTGAACGTGCAGACGATCTCCTGCCTGAGGATGGCCTCGAGCGCGTCATCTTCTTATCCGATGCCGAGAGCGGGTTCGATCTGCCGGCGCGGGCCGGGCCGTACCGCATTATTCGCGAAATCGGGCGAGGGGGCATGGGCGTTGTTTGCCTGGCAAAACGCGATGACGGGCAGTACGAGAGACTGGTAGCCCTCAAGCTGATCGGCAGTGGAGTTCATCGCGCAAAATTCGCCAAGCTTTTCTGGCGCGAGCGGCAAATTCTGGCTCAACTCGATCATCCGAATATAGCCAGGCTATTGGATGGCGGCACAACCGAAGCAGGTCAGCCGTATTATGCGATGGAATTTGTCGAGGGCGAGCCGCTCGACAAGTATTGCCAGCGGCACTCGCTGAGTTTACGCGAGAAACTCGAACTCTTCACGTCCATTTGCTCTGCGGTAGGCTACGCGCACGGTAATCTGATCATTCACCGCGACCTAAAGCCCACAAATGTGTTAGTGACGCAAGACGGCATTCCCAAGCTGCTGGATTTCGGAGTGGCGAAAATCCTGGCCGATGAAGCGCACTTGGAAACGACGACCGGCATGCCGCTTACCCCGTTGTATGCAAGTCCAGAGCAGATCAGAGGCGAGCCGCTGACTGTAGCAACGGATATTTATTCCCTCGGCGTGCTGCTGTACGAGTTACTAAGTGGCAAACATCCATATGGAACTCACGAAGGCACGGCCGCCACTATCCGCGCGATTCAGGAAGAGCCGCCGATTCCTTTGAGGCAGCAAACGACGGTACCGGGAGACCTGGAAAACATAGTGATGATGGCAATGCGGAAAGAACCGGAGCGAAGATACGCGACTGTGGATGCATGCTGCCAGGACGTGCGAGCTTTCCTCGACGGGTTTCCCGTACACGCCGCGCCGGATACGTTCTTCTATCGATTCAGCAAATTCACAAAACGGAATCGGTGGACGGTGATGGCGGCAAGCATCGCGCTGCTTGCGACGACAATCTCGGGCATCATGATCTGGCGCGAGAAACAGCAGGCCGAGATGCGTTTTCAGCAAGTGCGGCACCTGGCGCACTCCGTGGTGTTCGAACTGGACGATGCGATCGAAGATCTGCCGGGGTCCACGCGAGCCCGTGAGCTGCTGATCACACGCGGCCTTGAGTACCTGAATGCGCTGGCGAAAAATCGTGGACGCGATCCTGGCCTCACCTACGAGCTGGCGCAAACCTATATGAAGATCGGGGCCGCTCAAGGCGATTTGGAGCAGGCGAATGTAGGCAATCACGAAGGCGCGCTGGCGAGTTATGGGCAAGCGCGCGCGCTGCTGATCGATTTGCGCAAGCAGGATCCCACCAACCGGGATGTCGAACGGTCGCTGGCGCTGGTGGATAGCGACATCGCGGTGCTTTCCCCGCGAGGACATGTCGAGCGGGTGCTTGACATACGCCGCGAGGCCGTTTCGCTGTTCGAAGACATCGCCCGGACCAGTTCCGGAATTCAGGGATTGAAAGATCTTGCACTGGCTCATTTCTATCTGGCGTTCGCTGAAACGGAACAACAGAGGTTTAGCGAGGCGCTGCCAATCTGGAAAGAGGCACTGGCGGATTACGAGAAAATTCAGCAGCGAGAGAACAATTCGCCGCAAGCGCGACGCAACGTGGCGCTGATCGAAAAGCGCATCGCGGGCGTGTATTACGCGTTGGGCGATTATGCCGGATCGATCGCACACGATCGCAAGGCAGCCGAGATCGACGAAGGAAGAATAGCGGCGGACCCACTGAGTCCGACTGCACGCATGGATCTGTCATTCGATCTGGTGCAACTAGGCTGGTCTTTGCATGAGTTACGAGATGAAAAGCGAGCTGCTGAAACGTTCAATCGCGCGATTGCGTTGCGACGCGAGGTGGCGACGGCGGATCCGGACGACTTCCGTGCCGAGTCTGAGCTCGAAACGGCGCTCCGCCTCGCCGGTGTGGCAAGATCGCAAGCCGGCTTTTTGGGCGAAGGGCTGAGCTTTGAGCAGCAAGCGGCCGCAGCCGGGGCATCGCTTCACAAACGGGATCCAGGAAATATGGATGAGAATGTGAACTTTGCGCTCGATTACTTTGAGCTCGGTGAGGCTTACCGTGCAATTGCGACAAAAGCCGGCGGGACAGACCGCAGAAACTGGCGCGCTGCACTAGACAACTTCCGCGAATCGCAAACGCTGGTAGCGAGTATTCCGAGCCCCGCCTTCGACGATCCGAACGATCGTGAAAAGCTCGCAAATCTGCCCGGCAGGATTGCGGAGTGTGAACGGCACGCCGCCAACGAGGAGACGCTGCGCTGAAATTTCTGCGGCGATGATTGTGCCTTGCGCCAGCTACTAATCGTCGCGGCGTTTGTGTGGCTCCCCGCAGCCGCATTCGGACAGGGAACTGCCTCACGTTCAACATCCTGCGCCCATCTAGCCGGGCTCACGCTCGAAAACACGAAAATCGTGCTGGCGCAATCTGTAGCAGCGGGTGCATTTACTCCGGCTTCAGGTCAGGCCGCGGCGGAGGCGGCCCAGTTCTATAAGACACTGCCAGCATTTTGCAGAGTTGTGGCACAAGTGAGACCGACAACCGACTCAGACATTAAAGTCGAGGTCTGGATGCCATCAAGCGGCTGGAATGGAAAATACAGAGGGCAAGGCAACGGAGGATTCGCCGGCGAGATTGACTATTTTTTGATGGGCGAGGCGCTCAGCCATGGTTACGCGACGGCGAGCACAGATACTGGGCATTCGGGATCGGCGATCGACGCGTCGTGGGCGTTGATGCACCCCGAGAAGGTGATCGATTTCGGGTACAGAGGCATTCACGAAATGAGTGTGAGGGCAAAGGCGATTATCCAGGCCTTTTACAGCAAGGGTCCTCAACACTCGTATTTCGGGAGTTGCTCGAACGGAGGAAGGCAAGCGCTGATGGAGGCGCAACGTTTCCCTGAAGATTACGACGGAATCGTGGCGGGGGCGCCGGCGAATTTCTGGACGCATCTGGTGACGAACGCGATGTGGGATGCGCGGGCAACCACGCTCGACGCGGCGAGTTACATTCCCGCCGCGAAGCTGCCTGTGATCAGCGCCGCCGTGCTGGCAGCCTGCGATGCGCAGGATGGGATTGCAGACGGCATTCTAAACGATCCGCGGCAGTGCCGGTTTGATCCGGCGACACTGCGTTGCAAGGGTGCGGAGTCAGAGGCGTGCTTGACGGGCGCACAGGTGGGCACCCTCAAGGCGCTCTATGCGGGAGCGCACACTGCTGCGGGCGAGCAAGTGTTTCCCGGATTTCTTCCTGGTGCCGAACTTGGACCGGGAGGGTGGGGACTGTGGATCACGGGATCGGCACCCGGTAAGAGCTTGTTGTTTGCTTTCGGCGTGGGATATTTTACGAATTTTGTTTATCAAAGGGCTGATTGGAATTACAAAACCTTTCAGGTGGATGAGGGTCTCAAACAGGCGGATGCGAAGACCGCGCATGCGCTGAATGCAACCGATGCCACCCTGAAAGCGTTCCGTGCCCGCGGCGGGAAGCTGATTCTTTATCATGGGTGGAACGATCCCGCGATTTCAGCGCTGAACACGATCAACTATTACGAGAACGTGAGGGCAGCGGCGGGACCGCAAGGTGCGGACTCCTTTGTCCGGCTCTACATGGTGCCGGGAATGCAGCACTGCGAAGGCGGGCCGGGAACCGACAGTTTTGGGCAATTTGCTAGCGCGAAGCCTTACGATGCTCAGCACGATATTCATCTTGCAGTCGAACAGTGGGTGGAGAAGGGCGCGGCGCCGGGAAGGATTGTTGCGAGCAAGTACGCAGAAGAGGCGAGCGCACGGCGCGTTAAGATGACGCGACCCTTGTGCCCATATCCGCAGGTCGCAAAATACAAAGGCTCGGGCGACACAAACGACGCTGGCAGTTTCGAGTGTGTGGCGGGAGGCAAATAAAGTGCCGGTGCGTGGTGCTGCGATTGCATTTCTTTCGATAGGTCTGGCGGGAGCCGCTGTTACGGACTGGCAGGCGGCGGGCAGAGCCTGGTGGAAGCACGTTGAATACCTGGCGAGCGACGAACTCGAGGGCCGCAACGTAGGTTCTCCGGGATACGAGAAAGCGGCGGCGTACGTGGCCGCTCAGTTCGAGCAAGCCGAGCTGAAGCCCGCTGGCGCCGATGGGTATTTCCAGCCGGTTGAATTCACGGAAACGTCACTCGACGCTGCGAAGTCGAGTCTGGCACTCGTTCACGAAGGGCGTTCGACAGAGGTGCCCGTTCCCGCTGAAGCCCAGCTTTCGTACTCCGCGGATTCTGCCGCATCGATAGAAGCTCCAGTCGTGTTTGCCGGTTACGGACTGGTGATTCCTGAAGCGCACTATGACGATCTGCACGGTTTGCCGGTGAAGGGAGCCATTGTGGCGTTCCTGACCGGCGGACCGGACAAGATCGACGGCAATTTGCGTTCACACTACTCGTCGATGGAAGAGCGATGGAAGGCCTTGCGCGCGGCTGGTGCAGTGGGAACGATCTCCCTTCCGAATCCGAAAAGTATGGAGATTCCATGGGCGCGTCAAGCTGCGGCGTGGGGAAGACCAAGGATGAGTCTCGCCGATCCGGCTTTGGTGACGACCGCCGGCCTGAAGTTCAGCGCTTCCTGGAATCCTGCGAAAGCAGACGACCTGCTGGCGCAGTCAGGGCACACGTTCGCTGAAATTCTCGATGCGGCCAATCGCCAGGCACCGCTGCCGCATTTTGCACTGCCGTGTTCGATCAGGGCGATCGTAGCGATTTCCACGAAACGCGTCACGTCGAAGAATGTGGCTGGGGTGCGGCCGGGAAACGATTCAAGGTTGAAGGATCAATACGTAGTGATCTCCGCCCATCTCGACCACCTGGGCACAGGCAAACCGGTGAACGGCGACGGGACCTATAACGGTGCGATGGACGATGCGTCGGGCGTCGCGTCATTGATAGAGATTGCGAAAACGATGCAGCGAGAGCGGGCCGTTCAGGATCGTTCGATTTTGTTTCTGGCGGTTACTGGCGAGGAGAAGGGTGAACTGGGCTCAATCTTCTTTGCCGGTCATCCCACGGTGAAAGGGCGCATCGTCGCGGATTTAAACATGGATATGTTTCTGCCTCTCTTTCCATTGAAGTGGCTGGAGGTGCAGGGACTGAATGAATCGACGCTCGGCGACGATATCCGAGCGGTTGCGGCGGCGGCAGGCGTAAAGGTGCAAGCGGACAAAGAGCCGAACCGCAATCGATTCATTCGCAGCGACCAATACAGCTTCATTAAGAAGGGTGTTCCTGCACTGGCTTTCAAGTTCGGCTACATTCCCGGCGGTCCGGAGGAAAAAATCTTTAAGGACTGGTATACGGAGCGATATCACGGTGTAACGGACGACGTGAATCAGCCCGTCGACCTTGCGGCCGCAGCCCAGTTCAACGCTATTTTGAAGGACTTGGCCCTGCACGTGGCGAATGCCGCACAGGTGCCGAGTTGGAAGGCGGACAGCTTCTTTCGGCGATTCGAGCCACCGCGCGAGTGAGCTAAAGTGCTTTACTTTCAGTTATAATGTAAAGCGATGACTGAATCGACGCTTTCTACGAAGAATCAGATTGTAATTCCGAGAGAAGCGCGCGAAGCCCTGGGCTTGGCAGCGGGCGACAGACTCCTGATCGTGGTGCGGGGATCGAGAGTCATTGTGCTACAAAAGCCACAACCGGCTCACGCCTCGATCCGGGGTTTGGCCAAGCGGAGTTATCCGGCCGGCTATCTCAAAAAAGAACGCCAGAGTTGGGATTGACGCGCCTCGGCAACTTTCTGCGCCGTCATCAGCGAATTGCCTTGGATACCAGCGTTTTCATCTATCAGCTGGAAGTAAATGCCCGGTACATCCATTTGACAGATCATGTTTTCGCGTGGCTGGAACGACCCCAGCATGCCGCAGTAACGTCGACGGTCACGATGGCAGAATTGCTGGTGCAGCCATACCGGGCAGAGGATGACCACCAGGTTGACGAGTTTTACGCCCTGCTGTCTACCTATCCCAACCTGGATTGGATCGCACCGAGTCTGCTCATCGCCGACAGAGCGGCTCGAATTCGCGCCGCCCATCGTCTTCGCACTCCCGACGCGCTACAGGCCGCGACCACGATTGAATCAGACGCTACCGGACTCGTCACAAATGATCCGGTCTTCGAACGAGTAGAACAGTTCGAGACCTTGGTGCTCGATCATCTTCTGTGATGATCAAGCCCTATTTCGTGATGCCGAGTTCGCTGAGCAACCAGGCGTACTCGAAGGCGCGATCATGCAGGCGGTCGTAGCGGCCGGAGGCTCCGCCATGGCCGGCGGGTTCCATCTTGACCTTCAGCAGAAGCGGGTTTGCGTCCGTTTTTAACGTTCGCAAGCGGGCCACGTATTTCGCGGGCTCCCAGTACATCACCTGACTATCGTTGAAGCTGGTCGTGACCAGCATGGCGGGATACGCACGTTTCTCGAGGTTGTCGTACGGGCTGTAGGTCTTCATGTAGTCGTAGGCGGCTTGCTCGTTCGGGTTGCCCCACTCCAGGTATTCGCCGACAGTCAACGGCAGCGAGGCGTCCATCATGGTGTTCATCACGTCGACGAAGGGCACGCCGAGATGCGCCGCGCGAAAAAGATCCGGCCGCATGTTGATCACGGCGCCCATCAGCAGGCCACCGGCGCTGGCCCCTTCGATGACCAGACGATCCGGCGATGTCCACTTTTGCTGAACCAGGTATTCGGCGCTATCGATGAAATCGTTGAAGGTGTTCTTCTTCTTCATCAACATGCCGTCTTCGCGCCAGCCCTCGCCCATTTCATTGCCGCCGCGAATGTGAGCGATCACGTAGGCGACGCCTCGATCGAGCAGCGACAAACGATTACTGTCGAAGGTCACCGGCGTGCCAATCCCGTATGAGCCGTAGGCATACAGGAACACGGGACCCTTCCCGTCGCGGCGGAAACCTTTCTTATAAACGATCGACAGCGGCACTTTGACCCCATCGCGCGCGGTGGCCCACAGGCGTTTGGATGCGTATTGCGAAGGATCATAGGCCCCAAGGACCTCTTGCCGCTTTAACAGTTTCGATTTACCGGTCAGGGTGTCGTAATCGTACACGCTTTGCGGAGTAACAAAGCTTTGATAGCTGTAGCGGTAAGTGGTCGAATCGTAATCGCGCGTTCCTCCAGGAAAGGCGGAATAGACAGGCTCCGGAAATTGGATAGCTGTCCAGGCGCCGGTCTGAAAATTGTATAGGCGCAGATGATTGACCGCTTCCGTCTTTTCCACGACGACTCCGAAAGTCTTAAACAGATCGATGTCTTCGATCAGCACGTTCTCCTGATGCGGAAGGAACACGGTCCAGTTCTTCGGAGCCGGATTGTTTTCGGGGGCCGTCATGACCTCGAAATTTTTGCCGTCTTTATTGGTACGGATGTAGAAGAGGCCTTCGCGGTGATCGACATAGTAACGGTGTTTCTTTTCACGCGGAAGAAAGACCGCAAAATCGTTCTGTGCGCCGTCTGAGCGAAGATAGCGAACCTCGGTGGTGTCTTTGCTTTCGCTGTCGACCAGAATGTACTTCTTGTCGCGCGTCTTGCTGATATCGATGTCGTAGAGTTCGTCCTTCTCTTCGTAGAGCGGTTCGAAATCGGGCGAGTGGAGCACGTGTCGCCAGAGCTTGTCAGGCCGCTTGGTCACTGCGTCTTCGGTCGTCAGAAACAGGGTTTTGTTGTCGGCCGCCCATTCGACGCCCGTGACGCGTTCGGTCGAATCCGGCAGAGTCCGTCCGGTCTGCAGATCTTTCACGCGCAGCGTGTACTGCCGGAAACCGGTGTAGTCGATGGTGTAGGCGAGCAGATTCTGGTTATCGCTGACAGCAAACGCGCCCAGGCCGACGAATTTGTGTTCTTTCGCGAGTTCGTTCAAGTCGAGCAGAATCTCTTCGGGAGCGTCCATACTGCCGCGGCGGCGACATCGGATGGGATACTGCTTTCCTTCTTCCGTGCGCGAGTAATAAAGATAAGGACCTTCGCGGAGTGGAACGCTCAGATCCGTCTGCTTGATGCGCGCCAGCATCTCGTTATAAAGCTCGTCCTTGAAGGGCGTGAGCCCCTTCGTCAGCGCCTCCGTGTAGGCGTTTTCCGCTTCAAGATACTTCGTGACTTCCGGGTTTGACTTTTCGCGAAGCCAGTAGTAATTGTCAACGACGGTAGCTCCGTGCCGCACGTCACGGTGGTCGACGCGCGGCGCGACGGGAGCGACGGCGCCTGTTTGAGCGAGCAGGCTCACGGGCGAGAAAAGTCCCAGGACGAGCAGTGTGGAAATCGGGAAATTCGTAGCATTCAGGTGATTGATCAAGATGGTCTCTTGATTATCACTCGGTGCGCAGCGCTCGCATCGGATCGATAGAAGCGGCGCGCGTAGCGGGAATCAGCGCGGCGAGGAAGGCACACACGGCGAGCGAACCCATCGCGATAGAAAGTGCGAAGGGGTCCCAATTGGCGATTCCAAAGAGCTGCGAGGACATGAGGCGGCCTGCACCGATGGCAAGGGGGATGCCGAGCACTAATCCGAGCGCGACCTTAGTGAACGCGCCACGCAGAATCAGCTGTACAACATTGGTCCGGGCGGCGCCCAGCGCCATGCGAACACCGATTTCGCTGGTCCGCTGTTCGACCGTGTAGGCGGTTACGCCGTACAGTCCGACCGCGGCGAGAATCAGCGCCACGATCCCGAAAAGGCTGGCCAAATCCGCGACCGCGCGCTGCTGATCGAAGTTCATATCCACCTGCTGCTGCATGGAACGGACGCTGATGATGGTGAGATTCGGGTCAGCTTCGGCGAACGTTTTTCTAAGCAGCGGCTCGAGGGCGCCAGCATCCATGCGGGTCAACAGTAGAGCATTCCCAATGAAGTGAGAACGCAAGTCAAGCCTCTGCATCAGATCTTGTTGATAAGGGACGTATTGCCCGAGCGGTACGAAGAACATGGGGGAAACGGGCTTCTCGGGCTCATGGTACTTGGCATCGCGCACCACACCGACGATTCGAAAGGTGCGTGCATACTCGGGCAGATCGAGCCCGAACTGTTTGCCCATGGGATCTTCGTGCGGGAAGAATCTGCGCACAAACGCTTGATTGACGACGGCGACGAGAGGAGCTCTGTCGTTGTCCATGTCGGTAAAGGCCCTTCCGCGAAGGATCGGCTGGCCGACGGTTTGGAGATAGCCGGGGCTGACGCGATCCCACGAAGCATCGGAGTTCTCGGCAAATTTAGGAGCGGGGTGACCAGCGACGTAGATCATTTCACTCCAGTTATCCGTAAATGGGTTGTAGAGGGCGAGGCTGGCGCGTTCGATGCCGGGCAGATGATTGAGGCGATCCTCAAGATTCCGATACAGAGCGTTGAGGCGTTCCGGCGCGTAAGTGGCGGGCGGCGAGTTCAAGGCGATGGTAATGCGGTTCGCGATTTGGAACCCGAAATCCTGGTGCTCGAGATTGTTGAGACTGCGCGTTAGCATTCCAGCTCCCGCAACGAGAACGACGGACAACGTGGCCTGGAGGATGAGCAGGGCTTTGCGGGAAAGCGAGGAGCTATCGCGGGTGCTGCGGTTGGCGCCGCGAAGCGCCTCGACCGGATCTGTCCTGGTCGTGAACCAAGCGGGAGCAGTGCCGAAGAGAATGCCGGTGAAGAGCGATAGAGCGAAGGCAAAGGCCAGGACCGGCAGGGAGGGACTGGTGTCAATCGGCAGGAAATGCGCGCCGTGAAAGGCGAGCGCAAGAATCAGGCGCTCGGCTGCGTTAGCAACGATAAGTCCGGCGAAGCCGCCTGCGATCGAGAGCAAGACGCTTTCGATCAAAGACTGACGAATGAGTTGCGCGCGAGAGGCTCCGATGGCAAGGCGGAGCGAGGTCTGGCTGCGGCGCGCCATGCCGCGGACGAGCAGAAGGTTGGCGACATTCGCGCAGGCAATCAGCAGCACGAGACCACAGACAGAAAGAAGGATTTGGAGGCTGCGGCCGTAGTCTTCTTTCATCTCCGCAACGCCGCCGCCGGCAGGCACGACGTTGATGTACTGTTTGGGAAGCACCCGGAGGACCTCCGGGATCCAATTTGCCGGATAACCGCTGTCGTTCGGCAACCACTGGCGGAGAACGCCGGTGAGGCGCGGCGCCATGCCTGCCACCGTGGCACCCGGCCGCAGTCTGCCGATAACGCGGAGCCAAGCCGACACGGATTGGTAAAGAATGGAGCCCTGACCGCTGATCACTGGCTCCTGGTGCAACGGAAGCCAGATATCGGGCGGATCGCTTCGCAACGTTTCGCCGAAGAAGCCGGGCGGAGCGATACCGACGATAGTGAACGGATGGCCTGCGATCACGTAACTCGAACCGACGACGGACGGGTCGGCTCCGTATTGGCCCTTCCAGACGCGATAGCTCAGTACCGCGACGGGAGTCGCGGCGGCGCGATCATCGGCTGAGGTAAAAAGGCGACCGGCGAAGGAGCGGATACCAAAGGTCGAGAAATAATTTCCGCTGGCAAACTCGCTGCTCAGCGGGCGGGGAATCCGTTCGACAGTTTCGCGGCGCACGCTGAATCGCCACGGGCTGGCTTGAAAGGCGGCGAGCTGTTCGAATTCCGGGGCCGCGGACTTCAAGCGTTCATACAGCGGAAACGAGAATATGCCCCAGCGGTCCTGTGGGCCACCTTCGACGCAGCAGTTGTTACCGTCGCCGATACGGTAGAGAGCGTCGGGATCGGCGACCGGCAAAGAGCGCAGCATGACGGAGTGGATTAAGGAGAAGATGGCCGTGGTCCCGCCGATGCCAAGCGCAAGCGTGAAGATCGCGGTGACTGTAAAAACAGGCGAAAGGCGAAACTGGCGAAAGGCGTAGCGTACGTCAGCGAACACGTTCATCGTTAATCTTTTTTCAAATACGAGCAGGCCTGGAGCAGAGTTCCGAACTTGCGCTATCAGACGCCGAAAAGATGCTGGATGTTGGCCTCATCGCCTTTTAATTTCAAGCGCAAGCCGTTGAAATCATTCGCACGTCCCGAAACTGAACAACGGTATTGCGAATTCGTGGCAACGTCTCAGTAGAAAATCCATCTAAACCGTATATGAGGACGTCGCACCATGAACGCCCTTCCCGCCTGATTATCAGCAAGCTCGTCAGCATCTGCCTTCACGCGATCTGACGAGCCATCCAAGCGCTGCTCCGCTCCCAGCAAGAGAAAGGTCCACCTTATGACACAACCACTGAAACAATATCTATTCGTAAGCGATTTCGACCAGACCCTGAGTTTTAACGATTCTGGCCTGGTTCTCAGCAAATTGATCGGCGTGAATGGCTTCGATGAGCGGGTTGCGGGACTCTCGCAGATACATCTGGTGCAACAGGGAGGAGAACTTGCCTACCTACTGCTGCACGACCCGGAATTCCGGCGCGTCCGCAAGGAGCATTTGGCAGCCGTCGGCAAACAGATCCGGCTGAAGGAAAACATTGCGTTGCTTTCCGACATTCTCGGCGAGTTGGAGGGCCATAACTTTTCTTTTCATGTGGTGTCTGCCGCGCCCGAAGAAGTGATTCAGTCGGCGCTCGAAGGAATCGTTCCGGCGGATCACATCCATGGAACACGCTTCCGCTATCATCCGGATTCCGGTGAAATAGAATCCATCGTGCGGCTTCCCGCTGGATACGGAAAGGTCGCGGTGCTCGACGATTTGAGAGCGCAAATGCGAATCGGCCACAACAGACTCGTCTACGTGGGCGATGGCAGCTCGGACGTTCATGTGATGCTTCACGTCAACCGGCTCGACGGGCTGACCATCGCGGTGTCGGAGAACAAGTACTTGACTCCCATCGCGCGACGCACGATTCTGAGCGACGATGCGACCAGTGTTCTGGTGCCGGTGCTCGAGGACCTCTTCGGATGGAGTTCGATGAAGATCCGTTCGTTCTTCGAATCGCACGGCCTGGCGATTCAGGAATGGGACAAGATTCGGACCGATTCGATCCGGCTCTGCCCAACTTCCACGCTCACGCACGTTCAGGTGAATTAGCGCAAGACGCGGCCCAGGGCCGCGCCCGAGCGACACGGCAAGCGACGTCGCGTCCGTGATACGCTCCATGGACGAATGAAATCTGCGCTGCTGCTGCTCCTTCTCTCCTCGCTCGCCTTTTGTCAAAGCACCTATGACGTCATCCTCTACGGCGGCCAAATCGTGGATGGCACCGGGAACCAGTGGTTCTATGGCGACCTCGCCATCTCCGGGGATCGCATTGCGAAAGTCACCCGTGCCGGGCTTCTCGATGATGCCACCGCCAAGCAGCGCATCGACGTTCATGGTCTTGTCGTCGCGCCCGGTTTCGTCGATATTCAAGGCTCGCTCGGAGGCCCTGCTATCAGCAAAATCACGCAAGGAGCGACCACCGAAATCGCGGGCGAAGGTTGGACCGAAGCTCCAGCGAACGACCTGACGCGTGCGGGCGTCGCCGGTATCGGCAGAGAGGCTGCGAACAAGAAGTTTGACGGCCCGCACGGTTTTGATGCCATGCTCAGAGCGGCCGAGCAGCGCGGCTCCGCCATCAACTTCGGCTCGTACGTGGGAGCCACCACAGTGCGCGAGTACGTGAAAGGTCTCGCACCGGGTAAAGCGACCGCGGACGAGATCCATAAGATGCAGGAACTCGTCGATCTCGCTATGCAAGATGGCGCCTTCGGCGTCGGATCGGCTCTGATCTACCCGCCTGCCACATATGTCGACACCGACGAACTGGTGGAGATCACGAAACCCGTTGGGAAGTATCGCGGCCTCTACATTTCGCACATCCGCTCCGAAGCGGATCACTTCCTCGAAGCTCTCGACGAAGCCATCGAGATCGGCCGCCGCGCTGGCACTCCGGTCGAGATCTATCACCTGAAGGCCGCGGGCAAGCGCAACTGGAGTAAGGAAACAGCCGCCCTGCAGAAGATCAACGATGCGCGTGCGGCCGGCCAGGACGTCAGCGCTTGCATGTATCCCTACATCGCGGGCGCGACCGGCCTCACCGCCGTCCTGCCTCCCTGGACTGCCGAAAATGGCAAGCTGTTTGAGAACCTCGCCGACCCCGCTACGCGCGAGCGCATCAAGCGCGAGATGGCGCAAGAGAAAACCGATTGGGAGAACATGGGCCAGCTCGCCGGACCCGAGGGCATCCTCGTTCTCAAGCTCGACAAGCCCGAAAACCAGAAGTACGCCGGCAAACGCCTCAACGAGATCGCCGCGATGATGGGGAAAGATTGGCGAGACGCTGCCATGGACCTCATCCTCAGCGAGCGCACCCGCGTCGGCACCATGTACTTCCTCATGAGCGAGGACAACGTCAAATTGCAGCTGCAGCAGCCCTGGATCAAATTCGGCATGGACGCGTCCGGCGTCGACCCCGAGAAGATGAAGAACCAGTTAACCCATCCGCGCGCCTATGGAACCTTCCCGCGCATCCTGGGTCTCTATGTGCGCGAGGAAAAGGTGTTGCCGCTCGAAGATGCAGTCCGCAAAATGAGCTCAGCCGCGACGCGCCGTCTCGGCATCCGCGATCGCGGCATCCTGCAGGAAGGCTTTTTCGCCGACGTCACGGTCTTCAACCCCGCTACCATCATCGATCGCTCCACGTATGAGAACCCCAACCAGCTCTCAACGGGAGTCGAGTATGTGTTTGTCAACGGCGTCCCCGTCGTAAACCGCGGCAAAGTCACCGGCGCGAAACCGGGCGTTGCCCTGCGCGGCCCCGGATATCGAAAGGTGAGTTAGAACCAGGGAAGGCGGCCGCTCGCCACCTGATCTCGTCCTTGGTGACAAATTCGGAGACGGGTTGCTCGCTTGCTAGCATCGGGGTTTGATAACCCGGCGACAGTTCTTACAATCGACTGCAGCCGGCACGGTGATCGCGAGAACAGCCGCCACCTCTCCTGGATCGACGGCTGCGGACTACAACATAAACATCGCTCCCTACGCACTCGAAGTCTCTCCCCGTCGAGTGATCCGGACCATCGCTTATGACGCACAAGTGCCGGGCCCGTTGCTGCGTTTCCAGGAAGGGCGGCCCGTTACCATCAATGTCACGAACCGGACCAGCAATCCCGAAGTGGTTCATTGGCACGGTCTCTTCTTGCCGTCCAATATCGACGGAGCCATGGAAGAGGGCACTCCGCCCATCGCCCCAAACACCACCGCAACATACACCTTCACTCCACGGCCCGCAGGCTTTCGTTGGTATCACACGCACACCTTTGCCGGGCGCGATCTGAACAAGGGCCAGTACACCGGCCAGCACGGGTTCCTATGGATAGAGCCGCGCAAGAACCACGACCGCTACGACGCGGAAATCTATCTTGCACTGCACGATTGGAGAGGCCAGCTGCTGGCCAGCGACGACGGTTCAATGAACCCGTACTATGACGTGTCGACCATTAACGGGCGTGTGCTCGGGTTCGGCGAGCCGGTACGCGTCAAAGCGGGGCAGCGTCTTCTCTTGCACCTCCTGAATTCGAGTGCCACCGACTGTCACTGGATCGCCATGGCCGGACATCAGTTCCAGGTAATTGCGCTCGATGGCAACCCCGTGCCGAATCCCTGTACGGTGCCCATGCTCAGCCTCGCTCCCGCCGAGCGCGTGTGCGCCATTGTGCAACTCAACAATCCCGGAGTTTGGGTTTTGGGAGAAGTTCGCAAGCACATCAGGGCCGCAGGAATGGGCATTGTCGTCGAGTACGCCGGCCGCAATGGTGAGCCCCAGTGGCAGCAGCCCGAGACGCTCTCTTGGGATTACCGGCGCTTCGAGGACACGCAAGCAAATCTGTCTGACACTGGCAGCGCCGTCGAAATTCCACTGGTATTTAAATCCAGGTTCACTGGACATGGCGATCTGGACCATTGGATGATCAACGGCAAGTCGTTTCCCCACACCGAAACAGTCGATCTGAAACAAGGTCAACGCTATCGTTTGCAGTTCAAGAACCAAAGCGCGGACCATCATCCTGTGCACCTGCATCGGCACATCTTTGAGCTACGCCGGTTGTCCGGGCGTACAACCCGCGGCATTCTGAAAGACACAGTTCTGGTGCAGTCGAATACGCAGGTGGATGTAGAATTCACCGCGAACGATCCCGGTTCAACGCTCTTTCATTGCCATCAGCAGGACCACATGGATATGGGCTTCATGATGCTCTTCCGTTACGTTTGACTGTGAGGACAAGTGGATGCGCGACGTGCGAATCCCGCAGGTAATCGGTCTGCCGCTGGCGCTTGGTCTGCTGGGCCTGATCGCTTCTTTACCCCTCGGCGCGCAGGGAAATTACGAAATTCAGGTCTACGGGGCCGATACGGTTGCGCCCGGCAGCACTATGGTCGAATTGCACTCCAACTTCACCGCGCTCGGCCAGCCTTACCAGATCCTCGGTGTGTTTCCGACCTACCACCAGGAGCACGAAACTCTGGAGATCACGCAGGGCATCAATGATTGGGCGGAGGTGGGCTTCTACATCTTCACCAGTGAACAAGCTGGCCACGGAGTGCAGTGGGTCGGCGATCACATTCGTCCACGCGTGCGTGTGCCGCGATCATGGCACTGGCCTGTCGGAGTGAGTCTGTCGACAGAGATTGGTTATCAGCGTCCCGTGTACTCTCTCGACACCTGGACGTGGGAAATTCGGCCCATCATCGATAAGGCCATCGACCGCTGGTACTTCGCCTTTAATCCCGCGCTCGAACGCACCTGGCACGGGCCGGACGTACATCAGGGCCTCGCTTTCGCTCCCGCTGCCAAGATCAGTTATGACTTTACGAAGCAGATCAGTGGCGGCGTGGAGTATTACGCCGATTACGGAGCCTTGGCGCAATTTGACGCCTTTCGCGGGCAGCAGCAACAGTTCTTTGCCGCTACCGACCTGAACGTTTCGCCCAAATGGGAAATCAATTTCGGCGTAGGCATCGGCGTGACCGCCGCGACAGACCACTTGATCATCAAAGGGATCGTAGGACGACACTTCAACTGGCACAAGCCTTCGCCCATCGAGTAAGCGATAGCGACTTTCAGATATTTCAGATTTTGCTAACAATGGCTGCGGCGAGAAATCAAGTTCGCAATGCCCGCACTGGATCCGTCCGCATCGCGCGCCAGGCAGGTAAGCAACATGCTACTAACGACGCGATTGCCATCACGACAAGAGCCGACCCGAACGTCAAAGGATCGCGTGGGCTCACTTTGTAGAGTAAATATCCAAGCAGGCGTGTCAATCCTAGCGCCGTTGCGCCGCCCAGAAGGACTCCGGCTGCCGTTAACGCGAATCCGTGTGAGATCACCAAACGCATCAGATCGGACGCATCCGCGCCGAGCGCGATCCGCAGTCCTAACTCTCTCGTGCTCTGCGAGACGCTGTACGACAGGACACCGTACAATCCGATCCCCGCAAGCAACAAAGCGATTCCGCCGAATAGGATCAGCAAAGTGACAGCAGCGCGTTTGCTCCAACTCATTCGGTAAATTTGTTCGCGCATGGTGATCACTTCCGAGGGCGCGAGGTTTCGATCGAGCGCCTTCACTTGACGAATCAAAGCGTTCGCCACGATCCCGGGTGGCAGGGAAGTCCGGATCTCCAGACTCTGCCCCATGATGCTCTGCCGCATCGGAACATAGAAAAATGGCTGGGCCGTTTCCAAAAGGCTAGAGTATTTGGAATCTTCGGCGACGCCCACCACCTGAAGCCATTGGCCGTTACTCTGAAAGCGCTTGCCCACCGGATCTTCGCCACGCCAGAATTGCCGTGCCATCGTCTCGTTCACGACAGCAACCAGGCGCCCCGTCTCGTTATCGGCGCGAGTGAACTCTCTGCCCGACAGCAGCGGAATCCCCATGGTGGCGAGGAACGCGGGACCAACTTCGTCGTACTCGACTACCGGCTGCTCTCCCGGTTGCGTTTCGTATCCTTCCACGGCAATCGGAGCCGAAGAATAGCTTCTGTAGGTCATGGGCGCGAGTCGCGCAAACGCGGCCGATTCCACGCCACCCATCGCCTGAATACGGTCGAGCAACTGGTCTTCGAAATTCTTGATGCGCTGCGTATCATAACCGGCCGCGATAAAGTCCACGCCGGTCGTCAGTACTCTGTCGGCCGAAAATCCCGGATTCGCGTCTCGCATCGCCCGCACACTCTTGAGTAACAGACCCGCGGCAATTAACAAGATGAAGCTAAGTGATACTTGAACCAGCACGAGAGTGGAACGGATCCACGCTTTACCGCGCCCACCGAGCGCTCCCCCGGAATCGGATTTCATCGCGACCGCCAGGTCGATTTTGCTGGCTTGCATGGCGGGAACCAAGCTAAACAGCAGCGTGGAGGTAAGGCAAACGCCGGCGCTCACCGCGAGCACGCGCCAATCGATTTCGGCGGGCAGGTTGACGATAATGCCGGGATAGCGCGGGAACAGCAGCATAATCAGATTGCGGCACCAATAGGCCATCGCAAGTCCGCCGCAGGATGCCAGGGCCGCTAGCATCAAGCCTTCCGTAAGCAATTGCTTCAACAGACGGCCGCGTCCAGCGCCTACCGAAAGCCGGACTGACATTTCATGACGCCGTCCAAAGGACCGGAAGAGCAGCAGATTCCCGACGTTCGCACACGCAATGAGGAGCACAAAACAGGCCACCACGAGCGAAATTCGCAGAGTTGGAAGCAGCGTACCCGCTCCGTTGAATGGCGTCTGCCATAGCGGATACAGCTTGATGCTGCGCCCGCGATTCGTGGCCGGGTAATCGGCTTCCAATCGCTTGGCAATCGCCGACATCTCCACTTGCGCCTGCTTGAGGGTCACGCCAGGCTTGAGCAGCGCGAAACCTTCAATCCAGCGCGCACCGCGATTCTCCAGCTTGTAGCCGCCCGCTTCGAAGAGTTCCTCCATCGAGGCGGGTACCCAAAACTGAAACGAATATCCGACGAACGTGCCGTAGAACCCTGCCGGCGCAACTCCAATGATCGTGTGTTGCACGCCGTTAAGCAGCTGCGTTTTGCCCACGATATTGAGATCGCCCCCGTAACGGTCCTTCCAGGCCTGATAGCTAATCACCGTCACGGGGTGAGCGTTCCGGCCGGTCTCGTCGGAAGGTTCGAACGCGCGACCAAGGATTGGACGAATGCCGAGAGCCTGAAAGTAGTTGGCCGAAACGATGCTGCCCGTAGCACGCTCAGCCCGCGCGCCGATACTCAAGGTGGTTCCGAAGATCCGGTCGGCGATAAACGCCTGGACTAGCGCGCAGTTCTTTCGCAGATCCACGAAATCCGGCCACGATATGTCGGTCCTGCCGCTGCGGTCCTCGCCAGTGATTGCGACCAGCCGGTCCTGGGCGGCCACGAGCGGGAACGGACGAACAAGAATTCCCTCGATCCAACTGAACACGGCCGTGGTCGCGCCAATTCCGAGAGTTAGGCAGAGGATCGCGAGAATCGTGAAACCCGGACTACGCCGAAGCATGCGCAGAGCGTAACGGGTGTCCTTCCTCAAATCGTCAAAGAGTCTGACTTTGCGCATATCCCGGCACTCTTCTTTCCGTTGCTCCAGACTGTTCAACGCGAGACGAGCGGCGTGCTCTGCTTCCTCCTGTGTCAATCCGTGCGCAATGTTTTCCACGATTTGCCGCTCGAAATGAAACGCAAGCTCTTCCTCTAATTCCCGTTCTACATGAGAGCGGTGGAAGATGGAACGCAGTCTTAGGGGAACTGTGTACAACCAATGTTGTGGCGGCACGTTCAGGTCTCGCTCAGCTTTACCACAGAACTAATTGCACCGGAGAGCCGTTCCCAATTCGCGGACTCCCTCGCGAGCTGCCTCCGGCCCAGTCGTGTGAGTGAGTAGAACTTTGCGCGGCGGCCGAGATCGCTCGTCTTCCATTCAGCCGTGATCCACCCTTCCTGTTCCAGCTTGTGCAGCGCTGGATACAGCGAGCCATCGCTCACCTGCAATATATTTCCCGAGACCTGCTTCAGGCGTTGACCCATGGCCCATCCGTGCATTTGCTCTAATGCCAGGATCTTCAGAAGCAGCAGGTCCAAAGTGCCCTGAACGAGATCCGAAGGTTTGCTCATCGGCAATGATATCGGTTACCGAGGACATTATAGGAGCTTTTATCTCCGGAAACAAGAGCAGGCGCTCGATCACAACCACCACGAAACCTTCATTTCTCCCGCTCTCAGCCACTTACCGCCGATCCTTTCCTCTCGCGGCACGGACCCGGCGAGCTTCATCCTTAGCTCTTTGCAAGGAGGAGAGATGGGTAGCTCAGCTAGCGCTTGCAGAGCATTTGTTTCGACGGAACGCGAGAGAGGAAGCTTTGGCCTCGCTGATCCGATCATCGCGGACACCAGCATCTCGGATGAATCCATTGGTGTCCTCGGCGAGGCGAGTTTACTGCGTTGGAGGATAACGAAGAAGGGGAGCGATTTTGAATTCGCAATGGGCGTTCTCAATCGGGATCCTGATCGCGCTCGCCAATCGCATCACCTCATTGAGGAGGCAAATATGACGAGGCAGAAGCCTTCTTGAAGGATCGCATCAAGACTGGGGATTCAGTGGCGAAACTACTGATCGTTGATGGCCGCCTTCGCAGTGGAAGACACGAGGCCGCTCGCGATCTCTTTCTCACGATTAATGATCCGGTGCCTACGGAATTTCAGTATCCCGACGGAGTCGCCGCCGCCCTCGTTGCGCTCTTTCTGCGCGATGTGCGGATACGTCAGCAGGCGGTCGCAGCATTGAGCAGCCTGCCGGCTGCCGCGGTCGAATCTGACAAGAACATTCGGAACTATCTCGCCGCCCTTCGGGACGACAGCTGGCACGAGCCTGACTAAGAATCTTTGCCGGGCACACCGGATGACTCGCATCAAAGTCAGCTTGCCGCTAACTCGAGTATGTCAGGTGGACGTAAAACGCGGTATGCTTCGGTGTGCAATCGCAAGTCCCTGAATCAATAGACCGTCCCGGATCAATAAGGGGACCCGTTGCTGGTCTCACGGCGCAAGGCGAGCGAAAGGAGCAATCGCAAATGACGAACGAAAAAATAATTATGCTGATTGAAGCAAAGATTCAGCCGCAGCGTCGAGCGGAGCTTCTCGAGGCCGCCTGCCAATATCTGCCACTGGTGCGGGCAGAACCGGGTGTCGAGGCATTCTACCTGACCATGCGAAAGGACGACCCCAATACGTTTGTTTTTTACGAGATCTACGGGTCGCAAGCGGCACAGGATTTCCATCTGCAACAGGACTTCACGAAGAAATTCTTAGCGACGCTGAAAAGCGCGCAGGATGGAGAACGAGTGCGAATAAATCTGGTCGAATTGGGTGCGGAAGCACAAGCCCGCTCTGATTAGGTACGGAATCGGCCGCGCCTTCACTCGAGGAAGTCCGGTATCCGTGCTCTCGAGGCTAGTAGACCATTTCCATCCGCAGTCCCTTGCTGTCCAATTCAGGTGGGTCAGGTATGCGGTTCGCATGTCCCGTAAGCGCACGAAACGCGGTCGCCGCAGCTGCGACGGCGTCTAGGAAATCGTCCGGCTCAATCCTTAGCCCAAACCTTCTCACGGCAGACCTCTCGGGAAGTGGAACGGACAGCACTTTGGTGAGAACCTCGCCGCGCTCCTCATATCCTTCGTTAAGTTTCTTGTTATGCCGCATGGGTGCGCCGGCGAAGCTCCAGAAGCAGAGCTCGGGATGAATCTCAAACACGCGATGCTGGAGCTCGGGAGTCATGACCTGATCGACTTCCCCGATCTTGGGCAAGATCGCATACAACTGCTGAGAGATGCGTTTTCCGCAGCTTGCCTGCAAGCGCGCGCACGCCTCCGCGTAGCTAGGCTGCCTCAACAGATCACGCGGAGGAGCGGGGAAAACGCTGTTCGATCGTAACTTCGTCAAGAGCCGTCGAGCTTGCAGGTCGCATCGACGCGCCGAACCGGATTCCGGCAATCCGATGGGAATGTCAATGGCGATATGGCTAGCCGTTTTCTCTCGATTCAGGATGTCTGAAAAATACGCCGCGACCGCCAGCAGATCAATCGCACGGGTCTCTACATTCAAGCGGCAGACCAGCCACCCGCCGCGGCAACCATCCACACCAATGACGTGCGGCTTCATGAGTTCCAGCGTATAGCCTCGGGCTCAACGCGGCGTCAGGAATTTTAGCTGACGAGAAGGGGACTTATCAGGCCCTATGTGGCAGAAACTTTCCGAATGACCATCCGCTCGAAATTCACGCTTCTCAGAACGCAGTTTGTGGACGAGAAGGGCGTCTACCGTTTCCGACGCTCTCGATATGCCTGACCGCGTCCGAACGATTGCCATGGCGATCCGCTGAACAAGATAAAAGAACAGTCGCTGAGGTATTCTGCTCGCCGTGTGCTCAAGCAAGGCTATCGGGATGGTGGACTGCCAACGAAGTTCCGTTCCGGTGGTAATCTCTCAAGATCATGGCAGAACTCGCCCTTTCACCTATTCTCGAGTCTGGCTCCAGCGACCGCTCCGCTGTTATCGGCGCTCCTGAGGATTTTGATTTTCTCGCCTCGCTGACAAACGCCCAAGTCGTAAGAGTGGCGGTGGCCTTTGGCCACAAGAGTGGCTGGACACAGGTCGAGCATGCCCTCAGGCGCTCTACAGCATCCCGCGTCGAGGTCTTGCTAGGCCAAGCGTTTTATCAAACTGAACCCGAACTCATCTTCGCGCTTATCGGACTTCAGAAGCAAAATGCACCCGTCTTTGAGGTGAGGCTCGCCGCCGCCGCATCGATTTTTCATCCGAAGGTCTGGATTGTCGAAGGTGCGGACAGGTCTTTTGGAATTGTCGGTTCGGGCAATCTCTCCCGTGGTGGCTTGCTTTCTAACGTGGAATGCAGTCTCTATACGTCGCGGCAAACAGATGTCACTGCCCTGCAGCATTGGTTCAAAGTTCAGTGGGCGGCCGCGCCGGACGTTGCCAAGACGTACGAGAAATATATCGCCGACTATCAGCTGCTCGATCCGCAACGCAAGACCATCGACGCCAAGATCGGTGCTGCAACGAAGGCGCAGGCTGACAGAGAAGCGACCTGGCAGCGCGGGCATGCGATCAAACTGTCGGCCGCTTATTTCAAGAGCCTGCACGGCAAGGAGGAGGTGCAATCCCGTCTTTCCGCCATTGAGAAGATGCGAAAGCTGCTTCATTACCCCGACTTCACCTTCAGTGTCGGCGAATGGCAAGAATTTCTGCGAATACCGGAACTCGGGAGGATTCGCTTGGGCCACGAGCAAAAAACCATCGACTCACTTCCTACACTGATCCCCATTCTGAAGAAGTTGCCAAACTTCAAATCGGTCGGGCCCGCGGTGGAGGCATTGCAAAGCCAACGAGGCATCGGGCGAAATCTCGCGACCAAGCTCCTGGCCGTCTACAACCCGGACAAGAACGTTGTGGTCAACGAGCCTGTTCAAAGCGCACTCCGCGCATTTGAATACGACCGCGAACTCGATTTCGAGATGACCGGGCCCTCCTATGAAAAGTTTCTCAAGGATCTCGCCCCGTTTATCGAGGAGTGCGAGATTGCGCGGCTCGCACCTGCCCCAGCACTGGACGCATTCTTCTACGACTACCGCAAGGGAAGCGCTGGCGCTCATCTTGATGAAGAGTAGGCGAGCGGATGACCCAGCGTTAGAACCGACCAGGACGTATGGTTCTCTAGGCAGGATGATCGGTAATCTGCCGCTTCGCGCGGATACCTCGAGAACGCGGGATGATTCGGCGGCTTGCCGCTGCTGGCCGAGACCCTGGTCTGCCCTTTTCTATTGCGCTAAAGTTGCGCCTCCTGTCTGAAAACCGCTGAAGAAAGGCCAACCGAGGTCAACCTTGCGTGCTTTGGCCGACTTGCAAACAGTGTTGACGATGATTTCCACGTCCTTGCGACCTCTTATCGCATTTGATTCAGTGCAAAAAGCTTCCCACGGAGTTCGCGCTATCCAGTCAGAGGGCCGTTCTTCCTTGCCCAAATCAAGAAACTTAGGCGGCGCTTTCAAGACTGTCGATTTGCCATGCGCGATCTCATTCCGAAAGCGGAAGAGTTCATCGACAATTTGCCAGGGGGCCTTTGATGGGTCGGTGTTGATCGCGAGGTGTTCTGTGATTAGCTCAAGCTTCTTCTTGGGGCTCAAGCTCTCCAGATAATGCCAATGGCGAAACAGGTGGGAACCAGCATGATTGAGAAATGCTTCCAACGTGAAAGCCGTGAAGACCAAGCTCGCGCGGAACTGGTGGGCAGACCCGATCGGGTGCTCTTGACCGTGTCTAAGGAGGCATCGTGACGAATGCCACATTTCGGCATACATTATTACGTCGCGCCTCTTTTCAATTAGAACCTTGCGCCTGGGCGGTTGAAGCGCGCCAAAATTAGAGGCGTTCGATTTTCTGTTGCGGCCGCCCATTATGATTTCTCTCCTCCGGCGAAGTGTGCGGGCGTACGATCAAACTCTCTCATCAATATTTGTCAGCAGTTTCGCGGATTGGCGACCTCGCGCCGTGACTTGAAGGCGATTGTCACAACGAGAAACAGCAGCATCTCCGCTTTCGGGTTAATTCTAACGCCCTATTCGAAAACAACTGTCGAATTACGAATGACAAACATCGTCCATTCGCTAAACCCCGTCGCACACCGTACTCCCCCCTCCAACTCCCCATCACGCCCACCCCCAAATCTCCATTCCTCCCACTCTCAACCACTTACCGCCGATCCCTTCCGCTCGCCGTACGCCCTCGTGCTACGAAGTGATTGAATTCGTTTGCGCCCGGCGCTGATCCGTTCGCGCACTTTCCCGCGCGGAAGCCCGTTCGCTTCCGCTCTCTCGAAATCACGCAATCCGCCGCCGCGCCGATCGCGTCGCTTTCCTGACTTCACGTACCTCGAAAGGAATCTATGTCGACCCAAGCACAAATCGCAGCGAATCAAATGAACGCGCAGCACTCAACCGGTCCGCGCAGCGAGGAAGGGAAGGCCGCTGCGTCCCGGAACAACTTGAAAGTCGGTCTCACCGGGCATTTCATCGTCATGCCCTGGGAAGAACAGGAAGAGTTCGACATGCTCTTCAGAAAACTGCTCGCCGAGCACCAGCCCAGCACCGGCTTTGAAACCGATCTGGTGCAGAAAATGGCGCAACACTACTGGCTCTCCCTCCGCGCGCTCGTACTGCAGGAAGGCTGCTTCGATCTCGACCACGTGACCCTCGCCGAAGAGCAGGAAAAGCAGCTGGCGCTCTATATGCGCTACCAGACCACACACGAGCGGGCCTTCGAGCGCTGCGGCAACGAGCTGCGAAAGCTAAGAAACGAAAGCCGGAAAACGAAAATTGGGTTCGAATCGCAAAAGCGGAAGGAGGCCGACGAAGCGCGCAAGCAAGCGAATGAAAATCGCAAGAAAGAACTCCATCAATTGGCCGTTTTGCTCGCCGAAGCCAAGCTCACACACCAGCAAGTGCCGATTGATAAGCCGGAATCGCCGCAGCGCGTCCCCGCCACCGCCAAGAAGAGCCCGTTGCAAGCCGAAACAGCCGCCTAAAACCGCACGGATCGTAACCAAACGCGAACGCACGTCCGATTCTGCACTCGAAGCGTGTCAACAGCGGTGCTCTCCACAACCTCAACAAGGGCAGTACTTCCCCCCGGCATTCAGGTGTCAGAATGGTTTGGTCGGCGACTCAGCTAGGCATTCCGAGCGAAGACGTGTAGGTGAATCATGATCGACAGCAATGACAACCCAAGGCAGACGTCCAGTGAATTTGTCGCAACGCCCGAAAGCGAAGGCCTCTTTGAAATGGCAAACTTGTCACCAAAGCGCACAGGACTGCCGTTTGTGGTCTGGATTTCTCCGAAGGCTGGCGCTCCGCACGATGTTCGTGTCAAGGTCTCAAAAGGCCCGAAGGTGCATCCTGCGGAACTCATATCGGTGGCGATCAGGCCCGATGTTCATGTGGTCGGTGGCGGAAATATGAGCGCATGCGATCTCGTTCTTCTCAAAAAGTGGATCGAAGTGAACCACGACGTGATTGTGAAGTATTGGGACGGCGAGATCGAGTACACCGAAGACGCTATCGCCGCTCTGAAGCCTGCAAGCTGACAAAAGTTGGCACAGAACCGTCTTGAGTCTGTTTACGGTCTGTTTGCATTTGCTCGAGCACTTCACTGCTCACGCAAGCTCAGATGAATTCACCACGGAAGACGCGCCGCCGGCGGCATCGATGCCCGAGTGCGTGCGGTAGCGCTGCAATCCGGGAGGAGGAGTTCGTCGGACCGTAAGCAGTAACGCGAGCAGGATCAAGCCAAGTACGGGAAGGACGAGAATACTGCCTTCGGGACCGACTTTGCCGCCGGAAAGCCAACTGGGTCCAGCGGCAGACCCCTGACAGGAAATGCTGCACCGACGGGTGACCGCTATCGGGAACGCCGTAGAAAAACGTTTGCGCCCAATCCCAGGCGAAGTGATAGCCGATCGCCCACCACAAGGATCCGCTCCATTTGAGGCTGAAGGCGAGAATGATTCCGACAAGAACAGCGGCGCCTACGCCGATATAGTCCTCGCCTTTGGTCCCCGAGTGGGCAGCACCGAAGAGTAGAGATAACAGGATTGCGGCGGGCCAGAATCCGAGGCCTTGCGTCAAAGCGAACAAGGGATAGCCGCGCGTGAGCAGTTCTTCCGTCACGCCGACGCAGATGAAGACGACCATCCAGAACAGGCCCCACGTGACTAGCGAGCGTCCATGCAACGACACCGGACCGAGATGGAAACCGCCCGTTGCGATGAGGAGACCGATCAGTAAGCTGAGAGAAAAAAATCCGGTAGCGATTCCGATCAGCAGGTTCCGGCTGCGATGTAACGAGACCAGCCCAAAGCTCAAGAGCGGTTTTCGATCGATACGAGCCATGATCCACGTCGCGCCAAGCACGCACAGCACCGATACTGCTTCGTTTAGCAGAGCCGTGATATCGGTTGAAAAGGGCCCGAGCCACTTTTGTAAACCTAATGTCACTGCGACTATCGGACAGGTGGCGATGATGAAAAAAAGAAAAAATCGCCAGCCCGAGCGCAAGCCGAACGGGCCGATAAAAGCGCGCACGAATAGGGAACGGGAGCGAGAGTCGGGAACGTTCACGCGAGGAATGCCGAATTCCGCGTGGGTGTTTCCGTTTTGGTTGTCCAAGAGATCTCCTCCATAAATAACGTGTCACAAGGAATGTTTGTTCGCTCTATCTTGCGATCGCTCGATTACCGGAGGACTGGAAAGCGGTGATATCCTCACGACTGAGTTTCGAGCATTGGGGAAAGGAATGGTGAGGTCGATGAGGAAATACTTCTATACCGTCTTTGCGGTGGTTTTTGCGGTGACTTTTGCCGGCCTGCTAGTAAGAGGATCGCAGCAGGCACAATCGGAGGGGAAATCGTCGAGCAATCGAACCCTGAAGGTGAAGGTGCACTACAAGGGCTCTGGTGAGGTGGACGAAAAACACAAAATCTTCGTGGTTCTGTTCGATTCGCAGGACTTTGTTCGGGGAGGCGCGATGCCGATCGCGATGAAGACCACCGCGGAGAAGAATGGCACGGTCACATTCTCCGACTTCACCGCTTCTCCGGTTTACGTGGCGGCCTCCTATGATCCGAACGGCGTGTACGACGGTCAATCGGGCCCACCGCCCTCGGGCAGTTCCATGGGAATGTACAGCAAGACGGCCGGCAAACCCGATCCAATCAATGTCGAAGCAGGGAAGACGGTAGAAGTGGAAGTGACGTTCGACGACTCAGTGAAGATGCCGTGAATCGCGAGTGAGGTTGGAGGGGATCAGCCGCTCGACGATGATGACGTCTTTCCATACGCCGTCGAGACAGCCGTGTTTTTCATAAGTGCCGACCTCACGAAAGCCAAGCGACCCGATGAGTGCACGACTCGCATGATTCTCGGGAAAGACGCGCGACAGTAACTTCCAGAAACCGGCGCTTTCGGCGAGCTTGATTAATTCCATGAGTGCGAGACGGCCTGCACCGTGACGTCGAGTGCGACGCTCCACATAGACCGAGACCTCGGCGATACCTTCGTAGCAGGCGCGCGGACGGTAGGCGGAAGTAGCGGCAAAGGCCACCACGCGGTCATCCGATTCGACGACTGCGATCGGATACCGGCCATCTGACGACGGGGGGAACCAGGCGCGAATTTCGTCAGGTGTGCGCAGGCGTGTTTCAAAGGTCGCGATGCGGTCTTCGATGCCTTGGTTGTAGATGCCGGCGATGGGTTCCGCATCGGCTGCGATGGCGCTGCGCGCGGTCATTGTTTCACTTTCGCACGCCTTCTGCAGCGCCAGAAATTGGTGCTATACTCAGTCGTGCGGACCCGGATACTGGGTATAATCCCGGCCCGATTTGCCTCCTCTCGATTCCCCGGAAAAGCTCTCGCCCGTCTCGCTGAAAAGCCTATGTTGCAGCACGTGTACGAACGTGCGCAACGGGCTCGCTACTTGAGCGATCTGCTGGTTGCTACCGACGATGAACGCATAGCCGCGGCAGTTCGCCGATTTGGCGGACGGGTGCGCATGACCCGCGAGGATCACCCTTCGGGTACCGACCGGCTGGCGGAAGTCGCCAGCTCCGAAGCAGCCACACTCTACGTAAACATTCAGGGCGACAAGCCGCTCATCGATCCGGAAGCGATTGACGCCGCGATTCTCTCCGTACTCGCTGACGAAGATGTATCGATGGGCACTCTCAAGAAGCGCATCGTCGATCCAACCGACATCGTTAACACAAACGTGGTGAAGGTGGTCACCAATCTTGTAGGGGATGCGATCTATTTTTCGCGCTGCCCGATTCCCTATGAGCGTGACGGCCGTAGCGGTGTACCGCTCTTCTTCAAGCACATTGGTTTATACGTTTACCGGAGCGATTTTCTGGCGCACTATCCGGTTCTGACGGTGGGACCGCTCGAGCAGGCGGAGCGCCTCGAACAATTGCGCGCGCTCGAAAACGGCTACCGCATTCGAGTGGTCGAGACCGACTACGAATCGCTCGGCGTGGATACGCCGGAAGACCTGGAGCGGGTGAACGAACTGTTTTCGCGAGTCTATGGCTAAATACATCTTCATCACGGGCGGCGTAGTTTCCTCTTTGGGGAAGGGGATTGCGGCCGCGTCGATCGGCTGCCTGCTCGAAAGCCGGGGTCTGCGTGTCACTCTGCAGAAATTCGACCCGTACCTGAACATCGATCCTGGAACGATGAGCCCGTTCCAGCACGGCGAAGTATTTGTGACTGACGACGGCGCGGAAACAGATCTCGATCTGGGGCACTACGAACGCTTCACGCACGCGGCGCTGACGCAGAGCAACAATCTGACCTCCGGCCGGATTTACGAGAACATCATCACGCGCGAGCGGCGCGGCGATTATCTGGGCAAGACCGTACAAGTGATTCCGCACGTCACAAACGAGATCAAAGCCGCCTGCCGCAAAGTAGCCTCGGACGTGGATATCGCGATTGTCGAGATCGGAGGCACCGTCGGAGACATCGAATCTCTTCCATTTCTCGAGGCCATCCGCCAGATGCGGCACGAGGAAGGGCGCGAGAACACGTTGTTTGTGCATCTCACGCTGGTGCCGTGGATCGCGGCTGCGCAAGAGCTAAAGACGAAGCCGACGCAACACAGCGTAAAGGAGCTGCGCGCCATCGGTATTCAGCCGGACATGCTGCTATGCCGCTCCGAACGGCCGCTGCCGGATGAAGTGAAGGAAAAGATTGGGCTGTTCTGCGACGTGGATGTCAGCGGCGTGGTGACGGCGAAGGACGTGGCATCGGTCTACGAGATTCCGCTGGTGTTTGCTGAACAAGGCGTCGACGAGAGCATTTTGCGCATGCTGCACGTGAGCGCCGGTCCGCGCAACCTGTCGCGTTGGATCGACATGTTGAACCGGATGCATAATCCGTTGCGGGAAGTCAGCATTGCGCTCGTTGGCAAGTACGTCGAATACGAGGACTCCTACAAGAGCTTGAAAGAGGCGCTGCTGCACGCGGGGATTGCGCATCAGGCGCGTGTCGACATCGAGTGGATCGATGCGGAACAGATGGAGTGGCCGCAGTGCCGCGAATACTTACGGCGCTTCGATGGAATCCTGGTGCCGGGCGGCTTCGGCAAGCGTGGGATTCAAGGCATGTTGAACGCCATCCGATGCGCGCGTGAAGACAAGATTCCGTATTTCGGGATCTGCCTGGGCATGCAGACCATGGTCATCGAGTTTGCACGTAATGTTTGCGGACTTGGCGGGGCGGACTCGACCGAATTCAACCCAACCACACCCTATCGCGTGATCTACAAATTACGCGAGTTGAAGGGCGTCGATGAGCTGGGCGGGACGATGCGGCTGGGTGCCTATCCATGCCAGCTTGCGGACCCGAGCTTCGCGGAGCAAGCGTATGGCGCGGCCGAGATTAGCGAGCGTCACCGGCATCGCTACGAGTTCAACCGCGAATTTGAAGCGACTCTCACCGATCACGGCATGCGGCTGACGGGGCAAACGCCCGACGGCGTGTACGTCGAGATTTGCGAAGTAGGCGATCATCCCTGGTATCTCGGTTGCCAGTTCCATCCGGAATTCAAATCGAAGCCGCTCGAACCACATCCCTTGTTCAGCGCGTTCTTAGGTGCGGCGCTGAAGCATAAAGAGAGCACATCCCGCGCCATGAAGGGGACTGGCTCGACGCCGGAACTCTCGCACGCTCGATGACGGTTACAGTCGGCGAGAAGCAAAACAAGATCACATTTTCGAACACCGGGCCCATTGCGCTCATCGCCGGTCCCTGCGTGATCGAAACGGAAAGCCACGCGCTGTCGCTGGCGGAAGCCATACGAAAATCAGCAGGGCCGTACGTTTTCAAGGCTTCCTTCGATAAAGCCAATCGCAGCAGCGTGACCGCGTATCGCGGACCGGGTCTCAAGGAAGGCGTCCGGATTCTGAAAAAAGTTCGGGAGTCGGGAGTGCCCGTGTTGACCGACATTCACGAGGCGGCGCAAGCGGACGTCGCCGCGGAAGCCGCGGACATTTTGCAGATCCCGGCGTTTTTATGTCGCCAGACGGACTTGCTGACCGCAGCGGGCAAGACCGGTCGCGCAGTGAACATCAAGAAGGGACAGTTTGTCTCGCCGGCGGACATCATCCATGCGGCGGAGAAGGTCGCCAGCACCGGCAACGATAAGATCATTCTGACGGAGCGCGGGTCATCGTTCGGCTACAACAACCTTGTGGTGGATATGCGAGGGCTGCGCATCATGGCTGAAACCGGGTATCCGGTTGTGTTCGACGCAACGCACAGCGTGCAGCTTCCGGGCGCAGCGGGGAATGCCTCAGGTGGCGAACCTCAATACATTGAGCCGCTGGCGCGTGCCGCCACCGCGGTAGGAATTGCGGGTGTGTTCGTCGAAGTGCACGAGGCGCCCGAACGTGCCTTGTCGGATGGCGCGAATGCCCTGCGCATGGAGTTGTTGGGCAAAATGTGGGAACGGATTCGGGCGATTGATGCGCTAGTGAAGGGATTTGGGAATCCTTAATAGAGGTGCGCCGGATCTGAACCGAGCTGCGCTTGTGTGCTGTTTGCCGGGCGTCCTCAACTTACTTCATGACGATGTATATGCGGGTGCGGGTGGACGGAATCGGCGTTGTGGACGTGGCGGTGCGGGCGAATGAGTTTGGTTTGCTCAAGCAAGCCCACGTCGTGCAAGATGGCGAGCGGCGTGCCGCGACCGGCGAGACAGCCATCATCGAGGAGATAACAGCGGTCGGCAATATTCTCGAGCGCATCCAGATCGTGAGTGGCGGTTATGACCGTCTTTGAACCGCCGGTCCAAGAAGCAAGTAAGTCGATGATCTGAGCCTGGCTGGCCGGATCGAGAGCCGCCGTTGGCTCGTCCAATAGAAGCACTTCGGGATCGATGACAAGGACCGATGCGAGCGCAACCCGTTTCTTTTCTCCTACCGAAAGGCGGTGCGGAGCGCGATTCTTCAAGTCCGCTATCCCCATAGCGCCGAGCGTTTCTTCGACGCGGTGACGTACCTGATCTTTTGGCCAACCAAGCTGTAGGGGACCAAAGGCTACTTCGTCGAAAACGCTGGCGTTGAACAACTGAACGTCGGGGTTTTGAAAAAGGACGCCCACCGCGCGGCGGAACTTAAAGAAGAACTTTTCTTCCTGCAACCGGGACTGCGTGAGGCTTTCTCCAAAGAACGCGATCTGGCCCTCTTTGGGAAAGGCCAGCCCGGCAAGTAAACGGAGCAAGGTCGATTTTCCCGATCCGTTGGGACCGAGGAGCGCGACGCGCTCGCCTCGTGTGACCTGCAGCGAGACGCCGTTGAGAGCGGCAATCATGTCGTACGAGTAGGAGACCTCGCGAATATCAAATGCGATGTCAGAGGGCGCGATTTCAGAGTTGGGCGGCATCTCTTCTCAACGCCCAAACCACATCGTGAGGCAAGCAATGGCAGCAAAGGCATTTAGTTGAAGCCAGTCGCTGAGTGTCATTTGCAAATCATCTAACAGCCGCACATCGTCCCGGAACCCTCTTGCCAGCATGGCGCTGTGCACATCATTGCTCAACTGAAGAGTCTTATCGAGAAGAACTCCAATGGTTCCGGCCGCCAAACGGCGCTGCTCAAGGGGCCTCAAATATCCGACCAGCCGCATTTGACGCGATTCGAACATGTCTTGCGCGGTTCGCAGCAGCAGGAATATGTAGCGGTATGTCATTTGGACGATGACGACCACGACAGCCGAGACACGAAAGAACCGGAGAGCCCGCAACAGATGATTCCAAGGCGTGCAAAGGACCAGCAGCAGCGAGAGAGTGGCAGCGGTTTCTGCACGCAAAATAAGAAACGCGGCACTCGTCAGTCCCTGCGCTGTAACCGGCCATTCAAGGAGTGGAATGCGCAAGACAGTTTGCCCCGCAACAAGAAAGACGGCTGGTAAAGCGATCAAGCCGGTGAAAGCGAGAACGGAGATCCAGATGCGGGCTGCTAGGAATCGCAGCGAAACACGTGAAAGAACGGCCAACAGAATGGCCGCAGCGAAGAGGACAAGCAGTGCCCAGAGCCGATGGACAGCAATCGTTCCTATGATTAGAGCACCGATTCCCGCTAGTTTCACGCGAGCGTCGAGGGTTTGCAAAAGACCGCGCGATTGCGCTGTGTCCTCGGCCAGCAAGGCTTCTTGTATTGTGCGCAAGAGACCGTGCATCGTTTTTTCGATAAAACCGTTTCGTCTGGCTGTGGTCTGCGTTCGGGAAAGCAAGTAAGTGAGCAGCAGCGTCAGAAGAATAACGAGTCCTGCTCCGATCGCCGCAGAAACGAAATACCCGAAATAGAGGCTACGAATGAAAGCGGGTTCGTAGCCAGCGACGGGAGCCTTCCAAATGGAAGATAAATGCTGCAACCCGGTGGGGACGTGCTGCGGCAGAGAGTGATCTCGAGAGGCGGCTACGATCTTGTTTCGAACGGCTGAATCCGAGAAGTCTTTGGCGCTCCATTCTCCCCAGGCACTCCCGACCGCCAAGACACCGAGTGGTGTGAGAATTAAGGCCAATGCGAGACCGAGCCACAGCTTTTTCGACCCAGGCCAAAACGGGCGCACGGTTGCCTTGGCAGGCAATTCCGGGGTAAGTGGAGCCGAGGGCGCCGTGAGACGAAGCAATTGCGGGTCGGTGCGCTGCAGATACGCGACGACGCCGGCAGAAATGACGAGCTCCGCCAGACCGGCAAAGGTGAGATGGCCAATCAGCATAGCGGGGATGGAGACACTGAGCGGGTAGGGTGCATACAACGGCGCGCCGGAAGCGGTGTGGAAGAGCAACGGTTGAATGCCGAACTCGACAGCCGCACAAAGCGCAGCAACATTGATGGCGGCATAGCCCGCGAGACCAGCCGCCACGACACGTCGGGTGGACTCGATTTCGGCTCGGCCAGCGATGAACCGGTACACTCCGGAAGCTACCAGCGAGCCGACAATCGCCATATTGAAACTGTTCGCACCAAAAGCCGTAACGCCTCCATCGCCAAAAAACAGCGCCTGGATGGCGAGCGCGACCGAGATTGCGACCATCGATACCCAGGGCCCGAGAACGATAGAGGCGATGCCCATGCCGACGGCGTGACCCGTGGTCCCGCCAGGAAGAGGCAAGTTGAACATCATGATGACGAAGCACAGTGCGGCGAAGACGGAGAGCAGCGGGATGGCCCGAGTATGCAGTACCTTTTTGACCCGTTGGAGAGCTATGTACCAGAAAGGAGCCGCCGCAGCATAGAAGGTTGCGCAGGTGGAGGGGCTCAGATATCCGTCTGGAATGTGCACGTGTTACTCAGCCGGCACCATTCTATAGGCTAAGGTGTTTCGCCGGAATGGAAAAGGCTTTTCCGGCCGATAGATCAGATAGATATGAGACAACGGTCCGGCTGGCCGGCACGTCGTATTATGTGAATCGTATGGTGTTCCGTTTACGCCAGCGCCGCCACGGCGAGCGCGGTTTTTCGCTCATTGAGCTGCTGATCGTCATCGCGATCATTCTTATTATTTTGTCGATTGCGCTGCCGCAGATGGGCAAATCGCGGATGCATGCGCAAGAAATGGCTGCGATCGCCACCATCACGACAATCAAAACGATGGAGATGCAGTATTACACCGAGTTTGGCCACTACGCTACGTCAATGAGCCAGCTTGGGCCACCGAGCGCGTCCGGCGGGCAGGAGGGGGCCGACGGTGCAGGTCTAATTCCGGCCAACCTCGCCAGCGGCTCGACGGGCGGTTACAACTATACGATCACTCCGACCACCACCGGCTTTGCCTTAACCGCGGTTCCGAAGGCCTTCGGCAGCACGGGAAGACGGACTTTCTATTGCGATGAGACCGGCGTCATTCGGGAAAACCGAACGCAAGATCCAGCGACGCCGAACAGTCCGCCCATCCAGTAACATCTTTACTTGGTGAAAATACTTCAAGCGGGTTACTGCGCGCTTGTTTTGGTTGCGCTTGCGCCTGCCCGTGCGGCAAGCGAACAGACCGCGGCGGATACACTGGCGGCGCTGCGGCAGATGTCGCTCGATCCCGACCAGACGTATCGGGTTCGCGATCTCGCGCTGACGCGCGGCGACATTAAGATTTACTTGACCGAAGGAGTTCTGTCGTTTGTGACGCCTGTGGCGGGGCAGCGCGTCGCCGCAGTTTTCACAACCGAAGGAGTGGATGCGGGGGACGCCGAAATTCTGGTACTACCGCCACAGCGCAGCGAGCGAGCGTCGCTGGCTTCGTTCATCAAGAGCCCGAATCTCGATGAGCATTTCACGTCGGCGGTGTTTTTCTTTTCAGACGATACAGTCAAAGAGCTTCTGAACCAGATCGGGGCGAGAGCGGTTCGCAAAGCACCCGAGTTGGCGGCAAAGCTTGCGCCGGAGGTTGACTCCCTGGTGCGAAACGCGGGTGAACAAATCGACGTGCGCCGCGTGCAAGCGCTGCTCGACAATCATCAGCCGACACAAGGATTCTTTTACGGCCTGATCGGCGGACGCAGCCTCGGCAGCTTCGAGGTGATGTACGACCCCACTGAATTCGAGCCGATAACGGTTGGGGGCCAGTCGCGCAGCGAGGGCCAGTCGAAAGTGCAGCTCTGGACATCCTTTCGTCCGCGGCACGCGCCGGCATACATCGAGCCCGCGCCTGCGCTGAGCGATTACCACATTGATGCGACGATTCGTCCGGATCTCAGCATGTCGGTTGCGGCGACTTTCGGCGTGATTGCACGAGAAAGCGATGGGCGAGTGATTCCGCTGAGTCTATCTGAACGCTTGCACGTCGATTCGGCGACGGTAGATGGCAAACGCGCGGAAGTGTTTCAGCAGAGTTCGATTGAATGGGCGGACTGGAGGCGCGGGGGGACATTCCTGCTGGTCACCGACACCCCCCTGAGCGCGGGCACGCAGCATAAAATCGAGCTGCGCTACAGCGGGTCTGTGATCCGGCAAACGAGCGATGGTAGCTATTTCGTCGACGAGCGCAACGCGTGGTTTCCTTACCGCGATCCAACGCTTGCGAACTTCGACCTGACGTTTCGGTGTCCGGCCCGTTTGCGCCTCGTTTCGACGGGCGAACTGGTAAGCGAGGAGGTTTCAGGCGATGAGCGAGTGGTTCACCGGAAAACGCAGGTTCCGGAAGCTCTGGCCGGCTTCAATCTCGGCGATTACAAACTCGCGGCCGAAGCGCACGGGCCATATCGCGTGGAGTGTTATTCCAACAGCTCGTCCACGGAAGCGATGACGGATATTCCGCAGCAGACCGAAGATGTTCTCGAGTATTACACCCAGAGCTGGATGAAGCTTCCGATACACAGCATTGCCGTTTCGCCGGTGCCGGGCTACTTCGGTCAGGGCTTTCCAGGGTTGATTTACTTGTCAAACGTGTCCTATTTGCGCGAGGAAGACAGGCCGATTGAGGTACGCAATGCGCGGCAGGACATATTTTTTTCCGACCTGCTGCTGCCCCACGAGGTGGCGCATCAGTGGTGGGGCAACGTAGTGACTGCGGGTAATTACCGCGCCGGGTGGATTTTGGAAGCGATGGCAAACGATTCGGCGCTTCAGTTTCTACGGCATGTGAAAGGCGGGGAGGCGGTTCAGGCCGTGCTCGACGGGTACCGGGAAGATTTGACGTCTCAGCGCAACGGCAAGCAAATCGAGGCGGCCGGTCCCGTCGACTTTGGAGTCCGTTTGCGGGACACCGCGGACGCGCGTACGTGGTACATCATCACGTACTACAAAGGTACCTGGGTTCTGCACATGCTGCGTCAACGTATGGGGGACGAGGGGTTCGCAAACATGCAAATGCGTCTGCTCGAGCAGTTTGAAGCAAGGCCAATTACCAACGAAGATTTCCGGAAGGTAGCTGCGGAGTTCCTGCCCGTGGGAGCGCCGGATAAAACTCTGTCGCTCTTCTTCGATACCTGGATTTACGGAACGGGCATTCCGAAACTGGCGCTGAAAGGAGCCGGCGAGGCGATGACGCTGGAACTCTCCGGCGTCGATGAAGATTTCACGGCCGACGTGCCGCTGCGGTGTTCATCTAAGGACGGGAAGGAAGGGGTACGCTGGGTGCGGGCGAGTTCCGGCAGCAATGATTTGGAACTGCCGGCGGGCTCCCGGGGCTGTCGCTTGCCGTCCCATAGCGATTTTTTGTATTTGCAGTAGTCGTCCCCTGTAAACCTTTTCCATGGCGCTCGCGTTGGTGTAAGTGGGCAGCCGTATGATAGGCGCGGTGGCGGACCAATTGGAGGGTGAAGTCCACGTTGGCGCCGAAGTGCGAGAGTTCGGAAGCTGGATGGCGTCCGAGCAAAGGCGGATTTTTCTTTTGTGCCGGCGCATGCTCCAGGACGCCGACGAGGCGGATTCCGCCACGCAGGACGTTTTTCTGAAAGCCTACAAGGCGCTGCGTAAGGGACGCGACGATTCGGGCGATTTGGAAAAACAGCTCGACAGTCCCGGTAAGTGGGTGACGCGAATTGCTGTGAATACGTGCCTGGACCGGCTGCGGTCGAAAGCTTGGAAGATATGGCAGCGGCGTGTTCCGGCGGCGGACGAACAAGTCATATTGGAAATGACTTCGGGCAGAGAGCCCGATGCGGAGCGGCAGCTATTTGCGAAAGAGATCCAGCAAAGACTGGAAACCGCGCTGGCGAAGTTGTCGGCACGGCAGCGGGCCGTCTTCTCGCTGCGGCACTACGATGCGATGACACTCGAGGAGATCGCCGATGTGCTGAAGCTGGATGTTGGGACGGTGAAGGCGCACCTGTTCCGGGCGGTGGCGAAGATGAGGGAGGAATTGAAGGATCTATACGGAACGCGCACAACGGGCCTCAACCGCCCTGTGCGCTAGATGGGAGTCCAAAGTGTCAGGACATTGGACCGATGAACAGCTGATCGCGTACTTGTACGGCGCTGATGCGGCGGACGGTCATTTCGAGAACTGCCTGGAATGCCGCGCGCGCTTGTCCCGCATGCAGGCGAATCGCGCTGCGACAGAGGCAGGTTTTGAAGAGGCGGTCAGCTCGGAATTCTTGGCCGCGCAACGACGAAACATTTATGCGAGACTCAGTGAGCGCGGCGGATGGCTGTCGCGCGCAGAAGTTCGCCGCTGGGCATCGTGCAGCCGCGACTGTGCTGGTATTGGGAGGAGCTTTGCTGGTATACGAGGAAACGCGGCAGCAAGCGATGCAGAACCCGGTTTCCGATGCGCAGCTCGCGCAACAGGTGAGCAGCATGGCCCAGGATTCCGAACCGCAGCCGACCGCGCCGCTGCAAGCGCTTTTTGAAGAGTGATGCACAGACAAGTTCGCATTTTTCTGCTGTGTATTGCCGTATCTGCCGTGGCGGTGGCACAAAATCGCGCGAATTTCCCGTGGTGGAACAGCCCTGTCGTTTCGGATCTGGGTCTGAGCGATGGGCAAGCGCAAAAGATCCGCCAAATTGTACGTTCGTATCGCGCGCGATTGCTCGATGCGCGGAACAACGTACAAAAAGCGGAGGGCGATCTGGAAGATGTGCTGAACGATCCAGATGTGAACCCGCAGGCGGCACAAGCTGTGATCGACCGGGTGGCCACGGCGCGCGCGAATTCGAGCCGTGTGTTTCTGGAAATGAGTGTGCAGCTACGGAGCGTGTTGACGCTCGACCAATGGCGAAAACTGGTGCGCCGCTGGGACGAAGTGCAGCGCAAGAAGCCAAACGATACGCAGGTTCCCCCGGAATAGAGGCGCTTAGGCGGTTGCTTCGATCTGCTCGGTGAGTTGTTCCCACTGCGCCATGGCGATCTGTAGGTCCGCGCGCTGAGCATCGAGTGACGCCGCCAGGCGGGTGGCCTGCTCGGGGCCGACGAAATCGGAGAAGTTGAGCTCGGATTGCTGAATCGCGGCTTCCAGTTCCGCAATCCGCTGTTCGAGCTCTTTCGCTTGATCCTGCATCTGTTTCAGCTTGATCGGGTTGATGCGCTTGGCGACGGGTGCGCGTGCCGGCATAGCAATCGGTTCGGCGCCCGGAACGCCGATGAGCACATCCTCCAACGTCGGGGTTTGCTCCGCTCCGCCTTGCTTGCGCCACAGGTAATCGGCGTAATTCCCCGGAAAGACGCGCACCTCGCCATCCGCGATCTCGAATACGCGCGTGGCCAGATGTTCGATGAAATAGCGATCATGCGAGACGAAGACGATGGTTCCGGTAAATTTTTCGAGAGCCTCGAGCAGCACATCCTTGGCACGGATGTCGAGATGGTTGGTGGGCTCATCGAGGAGCAGGAAGTTCGATGGATGAAGCAGCATGCGCGCAAGGGCATAGCGGTTGCGTTCGCCGCCCGATAAGACCGCGATGCGCTTAAAGACGTCGTCCTCGCTGAACAGGAAGCAGCCGAGCAGGTTGCGCAATTCGGTTTGCGTGGTGCGCGGAGCCGCTTCGCTCAAGTCATCCAGTACGCGAGCATTCGTCTCGAGTTCTTTGTACTGATCCTGGGCAAAATAGTCGGGCTCGACATTGTGCCCGAGCGTATAGTCACCGGCGCTGAGCGGTTCGATTCCCGCAAGCAGCTTGATCAGCGTGGATTTTCCGGCGCCGTTCACGCCCACGAGCGCGATGCGGTCACCACGCTCGATGATGAAGTCTACGCCCGCTGAAGACTTGTTTCGCGCCATAGCTCTTCGCGACATTGCTTGAACTCGGCGACGACGCGGCCACTCGGCTTCGGTTGCGGAAACGAGAAGTGGATGGTCTTCTCTTCGGGAGGAAGCTCGATGCGCTCGATCTTGTCGAGTTCCTTGATGCGGCTCTGCACCTGTTTCGCTTTGGTGGCCTGGTAGCGGAAACGGCTGATGAAGGTTTCGAGCTGCTGAATTCTGTCCTGCTGGTTCTTGTGGGCGGCCTCGAGCTGAGCAAGGCGCTCGGCTTTCTGCTGCCGGTATTTTTCATACCCGCCGGTGTAGAAGTAGACCTTCTTGTTCCAGATCTCAACGATTTTCTTTACAGTGACATCGAGAAAATAGCGGTCGTGCGAGATCAGCACGTACGCAAATTCGTAATTTGCGAGATACTGCTCGAGCCAATTGCGAGCTTCGAGGTCCAAGTGGTTGGTCGGCTCGTCGAGCAGCAAGAGATTTGGTTTTTCCAGCAGCAATTTCGAGAGCGCGATGCGCATTTGCCATCCGCCGGAGAACTCTTCGGTCTGGCGAAGCCAATCTTCTTTCCGAAATCCCAGGCCGGCGAGCACGGCTCCGACTTGCGCTTCGATTGCGTATCCATCGCGAGTGCGAAATTCACTGTCGGCGCGTTCAAAGCGATTCGCGACCTGCTGATATTCAGCGCCTTCGGGATCGAGCTCGCTCATGCTCGCGGTCAGAGTTTCGAGCTCCTGTTCGAGTTCCTTGACACCGGCAAAGACGCTCATGCACTCGGCGAAGACAGTGCGCCCGCTGACCTCGAGACCATCTTGCGGCAAATAGCCGGTGCGAATCCCCTTCATGGAGGACAACGCGCCGTAATCGAGCGACTCGAGACCCGCCAGGATCTTCAACAGAGTGGATTTGCCCGTGCCATTTGCCCCGACAAGGCCGGCCCGCTCTTTCGGCGTGATGAGCCAGTCGAGATCTTCGAACAGGAGTTTGTGCCCGAAGCGCTTACCGGCTCCGGCGAGTTGCAGCATTCACAACCATTTTCGCTAAGAGAGGAAAAACTGGAGTGCGCCCGCGATGTAGGGTTTAAGATCGGTACGCTTGACGATGGCGTCGAGGAAGCCGTGCTCGACCAGGAATTCACTGCGCTGAAATCCTTCCGGGAGTTTCTGACGGATGGTCTGCTCAATGACGCGCGGACCAGCGAATCCGATCAGCGCGCCGGGTTCGGCGATGTTCAGATCGCCGAGCATGGCGAAGCTGGCGGTGACGCCGCCCGTGGTGGGATCAGTGAGAACGCTGATGTACGGCAAACGCGCTTCGTCCAGCCGCATGAGCGCGGCGGAGAGCTTAGCGAGCTGCATCAGGCTGATGGCGCCTTCCTGCATGCGCGCTCCGCCGGAGGCTGAGACGATGATGAGAGGCATCTTTTCGTTCAGCGCGCGCTCGATGGATCGTGTGATCTTTTCTCCGACTACCGCGCCCATGCTGCCGCCGATGAACTTAAGCTCAAGGGCGCAGATTTGCACCGGGCGGCCATCCAATAATCCGCTTGCGCAGATGACGGCATCGGGCAATTGTGTCGCGTTTTGCATCTCCTCCAAGCGTTGAGAGTACGGTTTCGAGTCGACGAAATGCAGCGGATCGGAAGAGTGCAGCGTTGCATCGTGAGTTACGTAGGCGCCGTCGTCGAAGAGCTGCTGGAGCCGCTCGGCTGCACCGATGCGGAAATGATGGCCGCACTTAGGGCAGGTCTGCAGCGTCTCGTCAACGGTTTTGCGCCAGATAATTTGGCCACAGGCGTCGCACTTCTGCCACAATCCTTCGGTGCGGACGTTTTTTTCGCCGTCTTTTAGCGGCTCGCCCTCGAGCGATGGCTTTTGGCGGGTGAACCAGGCCATGAAATTTCAGCCACTAAAGTAGCATGCTGTTGATCCGGGACAAAAAACGAGTTAGTATAAAGACAGATGGCGATGGAGTTCGCCAAAACCGCCTGCGAAGGCTGATGACTCCTACCACCCTATGAACGGTTGGAGTCTGCCTTGCAAACAATTCTGCTGATTTCCTTAGGCGCTGTAGCCGGCGCAAATCTCCGTTACTTCGTCGCGCAATATGTCGCCAGGATCATCCCGTCGAGCTTTCCTTTCGGCACACTGATCATCAACATCACAGCGAGCTTCGTTCTCGGATTCTTTCTGATCTGGACTACGGAGCGCGTGCTGGCGGACCCGCGCTGGCGGCTTCTCATCGCGGTAGGATTCTGTGGGAGCTATTCGACATATTCGAGCTACGCGTTTGAAACGTTCGCGCTGTTTGAACAGCGCTCAGTGGTCGATCGCAGCGCTGAATGTTTTTGTTACGAATGTGGTCTGTTTCGTTGCAGTTGTGCTTGGCGCTGTGCTTGCGCGGAGCATTTAGGAGAACGACTTGCCGATGACTGCCGTGCAGGTGACGATGTACCTGAACGAATCCGATAAGTGGAACCAGATTCTACAAATGCTGAGGCGCGAGAACGTTGCGGGGGCTAGTGCGTTTCATGCTGTGGCGGGTTTCAACGGCAGAAACCGGGTCCATACATCGAGCCTTGTAGAAGGAGGCGGCGATCTGCCCGTCGTCATCATCTTTGTCGATTACGAGGAGCATGTAACGCGTGTCCTTCCGAAACTGCGGGAGCTTGCTCCGCACCGGCTGATCGTTCGGGAAAACGTGGTGATCGAGCAGGGAACTCTCGATTAAAGATGTAAAAAAAACGGGATCGCGCAGACGATCCCGTGTAGGTTTCAAACGGAGCAGTGGAGGAAATTGTGTGTTGCTAAGCGGCTTGACGTAGGGCCAGCTTGCGGCCGGACCCGAGCAGGATGAGCGCGCCTCCGATGGTGAGCAGGAAGGTGGCGGCTTCGGGAGTGGGATCGACGGGCGGCGAATTTTGAGAGCTGGCACCGTAAAAGAAATCGTGTACGGTGACGTCTGAGCCGCTGGTTCCGGTAACGAGCATAGAACTGATGTAAACGGGCGAGGAGAATCCAAACCAGCCCGGCGAGATGCCGGTGAAGGTTTCGCCGTCCGAGAGCTGGATATTGAATGACGATCCCAGGACATCGATAAGCAGGGCATCTTCGCCGCCTGAAGGCGTGGTCACGTCAATAGACGTCCCGTATAATCCGGCGGGGCCGCTTGGGGCCCACCCCATAGACGGCCCTTGAAAATTGAAGTTAGCTTGACTCCATCCGGCGGCGGGAATCGTTCCAGTTCCCGAAGGAGCTATTTCACCGGCGCTTCCTGATAACGACGCTATCCAGTTCGCGTAAGCGGAGCCTGCGGTGTAAACACCTGGGCCTTCAAAAGGTGTTCCGACGCTGCTTGCTCCCGCACTCGCGGCGAGCAGCAATGCGGCGCCCGTGGCGATAGCTCCGACGCGCAGTCTATAAGACATACCAAACCCTCCGACGAATTAGTGTGTTTACGGAACGAGAGTGCGAGTCAAACGACCCGTGTCTGCGCCAGAAATGCCCTTACAGAATGAACCAAAAAGGAACGCGTTCATGGGTTCAGCGAAATGCCTTACAAAAACGATGCATCGAAGGCGCGCGGAAAAATCTCCCGCACTGAGAGGATCTCTTGTCTCTCTGAGAGATTGGCGAGGATGAGTTGCGCATCGGGGCAAAATTCCCACAGGATCTGGCGGCAAGCACCGCAGGGCGGCGTGAGCACTCCGGTATCGGCGACGATGGCGATCCGTTTTAATTTCGCTGCGCCTTCGGAGATGGCTTTGAAGACGGCGAGGCGCTCGGCACAAAGCGTGAGTCCATAGGTGGCGTTCTCGACATTGCAGCCGGTGAACACGCGGCCGTTCTCATCTTCGACCGCCGCGCCCACGCGGAAGTGCGAGAACGGTGCGTGTGCGTGTTCGCGCGCGGCGCGCGCGGCTTGAACGAGCGGATCGGGAGAAGACACGTTCCCTCTACATTACTGCGAGACATCACTGCGGCCGCGAGCGAAGCGATTGCCACTTCTGCCTGGCCCATAGCGGCAGAAATCGCGGGGTGATCAGTAAATAACGCCGCCACAGGCGAGCCGGTTCGCTGAACAGGCGGAACAGCCACTCGAGCCCGTTTCGCTGCATCCAGGCGGGCGCCTGCGGCGTTTGGCCGGCATGAAAATCAAATGCAGCACCGACGCCGATCAGCGTTACACCAGCCAACGAGCGGCGGTGTTCGTACATCCACTGCTCCTGCTTCGGCGTGCTGATTCCAACGAAGACGATGTCGGCGTCAGAGTCGCGAATTTTTTGCTGAACCAAACGATCTTCGCTGGGCGTCAACGGGCGGAAAGGGGGAGCGTAGGAGCCGACGACCTCGAGGTGCGGGAAGCGCGCGTGCAGTTTGTCCGTTAAGAGCGCAAGCGTGTCTTCGCGTCCACCATAAAGGAAAACGCGATGCCCACTCGCGGCCGCCTGTTTGCAAATTTCGAGCATCAGCGTGGGACCGTACACGCGCTGTTGATTGGGCCACCCGAAAGAACGCAGCGCCCAAACGATGGGCATGCCATCGGGCGTGGCGATGTCGGCGGCGTTGAGAATTTCCGCGAATTCGGCATCGTCGTGCGCGAGCATGATGCCATGCACGGAGGTGACGCAGATGTATCGTGCGCGGGGGCGATGCAAGGTTTTTCGTTCGGACGCCCAGGTATGACAGAGCGCGACAACCTCGTCATAGCTGGTCTTACTGATACCGACACTCACGACGAGTTGCTTTTCTGGAAGAGCTAGCGGCACTGCTTCCTTACCATATTGCGCCAGCAACTTGCTCCGGAAGCTAGAAGACCGTAACCCAGGAGTAAGTGTCGCTGGCGGATTTACCGCAGACTTGAAGATGATCGGGGGCGCCGTGCGGACTTTTCACAAACCAAAACGTGCCGCGTGTCCCGGAGGAGCAAGACGGTTGGGAACCGAGGGCGGTGAGTTGCACATCGGGCGCGCGAAACGGGCCGGTGGTCTGGCCGGCTATTCCGTAATTGGAGGACAAGATCGCTTTATTCGGTCCTCCATTGCCCAACAAGTACCAGCCGAGCGAAGTATCGGAAATCTTCGTACCGGTCATGGCGTCGCTGAGAAGAGTGGTGCATCCGGTGCAGGAAATACCTAGTAGCGTGAGGTTCTGATTGTTTACACCCGGCGCGGAAGTGATAGCGAGCCCGGTGGCAACGTCAGGCCCGAAGCTGCCGTCGGCAAAGATAAGTCCATCGGCGGAGTTGGCCGCGTTGCCCAGGGTGACGGCGGTGCCGAAGTGTTCAACGTGAATGTCCTGGTAGACGCCGGTTCCGTCGAGAGCGAGGGCGACGGCAGGGCGGGAGGCGTAATGGCTTCCGCCATTGCAGGTAAGTCCGTGGATTCCACGAAACGCTCCGGCTGAACTCACCTGCACGCAAACTGTGTTGGTGTTGACGGTCGCACCCGCGCCTTCATCGATCTCGAGATTCTCGAACGGTCCGGAGTTTTGTCCGACGTGCGACACCAGCAGGCCGCGAACACCGCAGTTGATGAGCAGAAGATTTCGTCCGAAGCTCAGCTCTTGGGCGTAGCGATTCGCGAGACAGGTTCCGGCAACGGAAGCTCCGTCGATGGTGAGGTTTTCCACCTCGATTCCAAAATTGGGTCCAGGAGGCGGCCCCATCTCGACGACTGCTTCGCCGGGTAGGAATGCAGGCAGCGCTTTAATGACGGTGTTCACACCCCCCGGGTCGCCACGGCCAACGCCATAGATTTGTGTCTTGTTGGGAATGATGACGGTTCCGCTGACACCATAGGTTCCGGCTGGAAACAGCAAACGTTGTCCTTTGCCCGCGACGGCGGCGAAAGCTTTATTGAGGGCCGGGAGATCGTCCGTGGTGCCGTTGCCGGTTGCGCCGAAATCTTTGATGCTCGCAATTGTAGAGATATTGAGTTGCTGTTGTGCAGGCATGGCCACAAGCGTTAGGATCAGTAAACTGAAGAAGAGTCTCATCCCGTGAAAAGCATACTTCTTTCGTGTTCCGCATTGATGGCATTTGCTCTGGCTGGTGTTGGTCAGGAGGCGAATGGTCTTCGGAAAGCTCCTGAGCTAACGTTCACTGTTCCAGGGCAGGCGCAGCAGTCGTTGAGCCAATACAAAGGAAAGGTCGTGGCGCTCGAATTCATCGCAACCACGTGTCCACACTGCCAAGCTGCTTCGCGGCTGATGACGCGGCTCGAGCAAGAGTACGGCAGCCGGGGCTTTCAGGCGCTCGATGTGGCGATCAACGCGTTTGACGAAGGCCGGAATGCGCAACAAGCCGATATGGTGGCCATGATGTTCGCAAGAAATTTCGAGGTTGGATTTCCGGTGGGCTGGACGACTCGCGATCAGTTCGTGGCGTTCATGGGGTTCAGCTTCGCGGAGCTGACGGTCGTGCCTCAACTGGTGTTGATCGATCGCCAGGGTTACATCCACTACCAGACGACCGCAAAAGGCGATGAGAACTCAATGAAAGAAGCGACCATTCGACAACGCGTCGAGGAGTTGCTGGTGCTCGGCAATGGAGCTTCGGCGCGAAATCCAGGCAAGGCACGGGCCGCGATGGCGAGGAAGGGATCGTAGCGCGTTTCAGCGCCGCACGAGACAAATGCTGGCCATCAGGGAACCGCAACCGATTCCCTGACGGAGGCGAAAGAACCTAACTACCGACGCTTGCGGTTTTATACTGCGCCATCATGTGATTCATTTCATCTTTGAGGCGCAATTTCTGCTTCTTGAGGCGCTGTTCCTCGAGCTCATCTGTCGAGGTCACGTGAGGCTTCGATTCGATCGCCTCAATCTGCCTCTTCAATTGCGCATGCTGCTCGGCAAGCGATCGGAATTGTTCATTCGAGGCGAGCAGATGCGCTTTCAAGTCTTCTTGCGTGTGATTCTCCATTAAGGGTTCTCCTTTATCGAGCGACCACGGCCGAGTCTGGTTCTGGAGGTATGAGGGAAGAATCTGGCCCGGAGGGTGGGAGTGCATGTATTCACTCGTGGAGGGTCACCAGTGGCCCTCCGCATTCCAAAAATTAGCACCATTTCATCTGCATGACAATAGCTCTTTCTGCAGGGGACTGGTAATAGTCTGGGCGACGGGCAATCTCGACGAAGCCGAATTTACGGTAGAGCTGTTGGGCGGCCAGATTGGATTCGCGGACCTCGAGGAAGCGCACGGCCTTCCTGGTAAGTTCATGATTCAGCAGGGCCGTAGCGATTCCGAGGCGGCGGAACCGGGGGGCCACGGCCAGGTTGAGGATCTCCCGTTCGGGTGGGGCGGAGGGATCGCCGGGAAAGAGATCGCGAACGACTAAAAGTCCAGCGAGCTGCCCGTCCAGCTCGGCGATGGTACAGTCGGCCTGGCGAAAATCCTCGGCGGTCCAATTTGGGTGAGAGAACGATTGCTGCTCAATATCAAGAAGAGCGGCGAGATCGTCGCACGTGGCACGGCGGATGAGGGGTGTCACTGGAGGTGCATGCTAACCACACTGCCCGAGGTGTGGAAGGCGTCGTCGGGTTGGGGCGCATAGGTGAGCGAAACGCGCCGCGCGGGATGTTGAGGGCCGCAGGTCAGGCCGGTTCGCGAAGGATCTTTCAGAAGTAGTTGGACGGTGCTGCCGGTGCGGTCCTTTATGGAAAGACGAGCGGGCGCGGCCGCACCCAGACAGTCGACTTGGATCAAGGTTCCGCTGATCCGTTTGGGCGTTGGCACGATTTCATTCCAGGGAACAACGTTGGCGGGCTTCTGATCACCGGCGGCAGCATCTTTCGCGCTATTCGCTTTCTGCTCCGCTGCGCGGATGCGGTCGGCTTCAGACTGCTGGGCGCGTTCGTCGGCGAGGTGCACAGATTCGCGCTCGCGGCGGCGGGCGTTTTCAGCGGCATCGAGACGCTCTTGCTCGGAGTCGAGACGGAGTTGGTGGACGCGGGCGCGCTCGGGGGCGTCGGCTGCGGAATCTTCGGCGCGGAGCCAAGTGCCTTGCGCGGCGGTGCCTTCGCCCTGTGTGGTTTGGAGCTGCGCGAGCTCAATCCAATACGGCGTGGCGCGGGGATCAAGCTGGATGGCTTTCTTTAGCAGCGCCTCTTTTGAGGCAGGGTCAGGCGACAGCTGCGCCTGACGGAAGATGGGTTCCGCCCACAACGGATTCAGTTGAGCCGCCCTCTTCAGAAGCGGCAGGGCTTGCGCGGGATCGAGGCCGTCCGCCGCGCTCACGTAGACGGTGGCGTTTCTGCTGCCCGCTCGTATGGCGTTATCGAGGAAGGGCTTTGGATTGTCATGAGCGAGTTCGGCGATCGCGGCCAATCCTTCGTAACCGAGAGCGCGAGAGGCGCCGCCTGCTGCGATGGCGGATTTGAAAGCTGCTTCCGCGGAATCGTTTTCCGTACCCGCTGCTTCCGATTTGCCCGCTGAAGCAAGCTGCGCTTTCGCGCGGTAAACAGCGGCGGTCGCATCGTCGAGCGAATGCTCCCCGAAGTCCCGCTTGGGATCGAGCGGGCGACCAGAGACAGAGACCGATGGCCAGTTGTGCGAGGCCAGATTGGCGGCGGCTTCCTGTTCGAGTGTGGCGGAATCTTTGCCGAATGCGTTTTGCTCGGCCGCGCGCAAGGTACTCCCGCTTCGTAAGGCGGTAAAGAAGATATGAAAGCTGGAGGAGTATTCGAACTTAGTCGCGAAGAGCTGCATGCGAGCCCAGGCCAGATCGGGATGAGCAGGCGGACCGCCCCAAGTGACGCGGCTGCCCTTGGCTTCGAGTGTCGAGAAGAGCTGGCGCACACCGGATTCGACCTCAGGCGGGAGGCGAGGCGTGTTCGCCTCGAGCAAAATTCCGGCGACTTGGTCGAGCGGCAGGCGAGTGCCGGGCGGGCAGTCGAGGATGTACGTGCCATTTTGCAAAATGAACCGGGGCGCGGCAGTTGGGGTTATTTTTTCGGAACCGGTGAGGAGAAGGCGAAGGGCCCACACGCTTGGGAGATCTTTCGATTCGAGTAAGCCGCCTAGCACCCAGCGAAGTTGTTCAAGCTGGGTGAGCGCATCGCGTGCGGCCGCGACATCTCGGTCGGTGTCGACGTAGAAGGGGCCAATATTGAGATCGGTCCAATGGCCGTGTTGAGGGTGAATCACAGAAAACGGCCGGCTCAGATGTTCGCTGGCCTGCGCGGCGTGATTGGACCTGAGACAGCAGACAAGGCCGATGGAGCAAATAGAAGAAATCAGGCCGCAATTGGTGCGCACGGGGGCTCTGACGTTAGGATCGCAAAGTGGGATGCGCCGAAACTTGCGAAATGCACACGTGGACCAGAGTCAGAGACTTATGCGGTAAACGCCGCTTCCTGCGTGCTGGGCAGTGGCTTCGAGTTGGCGATCGAGAGTGGCCAGGCGGCAGTCGCTCAGTAAGGCGGAAGCGATCAGGTGGGTGTCAATCCAGCCGAGACCTCGCCCCCAGAGCTGGCGGTCGTCTATGAGGTGCAAAACTTCATCATCGGATGCGACGGCAGCGACAGGCAGGGCCGTGAGATCTGCGAGAATTCCCTTTCGATTTTTTAGATTGCCGCACGCGAGTTCGCCAATCACACCAGGATGTGTCAGCACAACAGAGTCGTTGAGTAGCTTCGAGAGTGCTGTTCCGCCGGAGCGGAAATGAGCGATCCAGACTGATGTGTCGATGAGAATCATTTACTGGAGATAGCTCGTCGACGGGGAATGGGGCGAAGTTGAGGCTGGCTGCCCGCGAGGGCGGCTAAACGGCGGGCAGATTCTCTGGCAACCAGTGCCTCCAAACCGGCGCGTACCAACGAAGTCTTTTCTTGGATGCCGGTGAGCCGCCGCGCGCGCTCAAGCAGTTGCGGATCGATGATGAGCGTGGTTCTCATGTACATAAGTATATGCCTGTTCAGGGCATATATGTAGGACACGGCCACTCGCGTTTGGGAGCGCAATGTACAATCCGAAGCGTGCCGGAAGCTGTGCGATCGAAAGCGCTGGAGTTTGAAGAAGCGCGCCGCATCGTAGTGGAAGTGATGCGTGGTCTCCGAATGAGGCGCGATGCGGAACCGGTTTCTTTAGAACAGGCACACGGACGCGTGCTCGGCGAAGCTGTGCGGGCCGATCGCGACTGTCCAGCGCTGCGACGGTCGCTGCGAGATGGATTTGCCGTGAAATCGGCTGACGTGCCGGGCACGCTGCGCATTCGGGGCGAAGTGCGGGCGGGTGAACGAGAGCAGAGACCGCTAGAACGGGGCGAAGCGCTGGAGATCATGACCGGTGCCCCGGTGCCCGACGGAGCGGACGCGGTGGTGATGATCGAACACGTCACGCGCACGAACGGCGAAGTGAAGGTCGAGCAGCCGGCTGAAGCGGGGCAGTTCATCAATGAGCGTGGATCCGAGGCGCGAAGTGGTTCGGTATTGATTCCGGAAGGCACGGTCGTCGATGCCAGCCACGTTGCTACGCTCGCCATGGCTGGATACGCGCAGGTTGCGGTGAAACATCCGCCTTCGGTTGCGATTCTCGCGACCGGCGATGAGATCGTCGAAGCGGGCGAGACGCCCGCTGCTCACCAGATCCGCAATTCGAACTCGCATATGCTGGCCGCGCTGGTGCGTGCGGCAGGCGGCGACCCAACCATTTTGCCGATTGCGCGTGACACGAGAGAAGCGTTGGAACCGCTGCTACAGCAGGGCTTGCAACACGACATGCTGGTGGTGACGGGCGGCGTATCAGCGGGCAAATACGATCTGGTGAAGCCGGCTCTGCGCGACTTGGGCGTCGAATTCCACTTCGAGCGAGTGCGGGTGCAGCCGGGGCAGCCGACGGCGTTCGGCACCCTTGCTAACAAACCCGTGTTTGGGCTCCCGGGTAATCCGGGCTCGACGCTCGTAACCTTTCAACTTTTCGCACGCGCGGCGCTGGAACTGATCGCCGGACAAGCGGAATCGGTTCTGCCGCTGTTGTCGGCGCGATTCGAAGCGCCCTTCCGCCACAAACTGGGGTTGACGCGTTTCTTGCCGGCGCGTTTGAGCGAGGACGGACAGCATCTCCGCCATATTCCGTGGCAGGGGTCGAGCGACATTCCGGCGTTGGCTAAGGCGAACGCGTTCCTCGTGGCGGATCACGACCGCGAACGTTGGGACATCGGCGATTCCATTCGAGTGATGCCGAAGCCATGAAGAAGCGGCTTTCGCATTACGATTCAGCGGGGCGCGTCTCGATGGTGGACGTCGGCGGCAAAGAGGTGACGGAACGCACGGCGACTGCGTGGGCGTTCATCGCGATGTCGCCGGAGGTCATTCGAGCGCTGCCGAATAATGCGAAGGGCGATCCGCTCGAGGTGGCGAGAATTGCGGGAATCAGCGCCGCGAAGAAGACCTCGGATCTGATTCCGTTGTGTCATCAGATCCCGCTGACTCATGTGAGCCTGGAGTTCCGGATTCGAGAAAACGGAATTGAGATTACGGCAAAGGCGGCCACTGCGGCGCGAACAGGCGTCGAAATGGAGGCGATGACGGCGGCCTCCGTGGCAGCGCTGACGATCTACGACATGACCAAAGCTCTGGATAAAGGGATCGAAATTCGCGGAGTGCATCTGGTCGAAAAAACGGGTGGGAAGTCAGGGCCCTATCAACGAAAGCCGGTCAAGTGATTAGCGTGGCCATTCTCACGGTCAGCGATTCGAGCGCAACGGGCACGAGAGCGGATCTATCCGGACCTGCGATTCGAAAGCGCTGCGAGGATTTGAACTGGCGAGTGGTGGAGGTCGCCACGGTCCGCGATGACCAGAGCGCGATCGCCGCGCAGTTGAAAGCTTGGGCGGATAAGGCGACGGCGTGCCTGATTCTAACCACAGGCGGAACTGGCGTCTCGGCGCGAGATGCAACGCCGGAGGCCACGCGCAGCATTCTCGAGCGGGAAGTTCCAGGATTGGCCGAGCTGATGCGGACCAAGGGACTCGAGCAGACCAGGTTTTCGGCGCTCTCGCGCGCGGTTGCGGGAACGCGCAAATGTTCGCTGATTGTGAATCTTCCCGGCTCGCCTCGCGGCGCCTTGCATTCGCTCCAAGCAATAGAAGATCTGGTGCCCCATGTGATCGATCTGCTGGAGGGTCGGACGGAACACGCAGGCGGATGAGAAACTAAGTACGGTACAAGAAACTCAGTAGGACCCGAGGACATCTCAGCATTTATGAGGCATTTACCTTTGCTCGCCTTGGTATTGGCGATGGGCACGTCGGGCGTGGGACAAACGCTGCCGCCCGGACAACTTCCGCCAGGGCCTCCGCCGCAACCCGGGCAGCTGGGGCCGGCGCCGAAGACACTGCCGGCGAATACGCCCGAGCCTCCCTCGCCAACGGTAGAGCCGACGGGCAGTGACGAAACCACGGCATCCGGCAAGCCGACGATTACTGCCGTAACAACCTACGTACTGGTGCCCACGTCGGTGCTGGATCCCGACGGACATGGGTACGTCAATGGACTGGCGGCTAGCGACTTTGAAGTCTACGATAACAACAAACTGCAAAAAATCTTCGCTGAATACACCGAGCAGCCGGTTTCGGTAGTGCTGGTAGTGCAGGCAAATGCCGAGATCGAACCCGTGCTCCCGGAACTGAAGAGAACCGGTGTTTTATTTCAGGGACTTGTTACGGGACAGGACGGCGATGTCGCTGTGCTGGCGTTCGATCATCGCTTGCAACTGCTGCAGGACTTCACGAACGATCCGAACAAGCTTGACGATGCGATGCACAAACTCACGGCAGGGTCGAATAGCGCACGCCTGATCGATGCTGTGCAGGATGCAGACCGCATGCTGAAGCGGCACGATCCTCGGGATAAGCGCCGTAGGGTAATCGTGTTGATCAGCCGGAACATCGACAAGGGCAGCGAATCGCATCTGCAGGAGACCATCCACTCGATACAGTTCGATAACGTCATCATCTATTCCATCGATATCTCGCGAGTCCTGACGGCGCTTATGAAGCAGCCTGGTTATCCGCGCCCGCAGAATGGGGGAGTTCCTCCGGAAGCGCTGCCGAACATAGCGGGCGCCACGGGCCCGCGCAACCAAACCAGCGTCGTGCAGCAGGAAGATGGGAACGCTCTCAGCGCGATTCCTCCAATCGCGCGTGGCATTCATGATTTATTCAAGAGAAGTCCGGCGGAGGCTTTCTCCTACTTCACGGGTGGAAGGCTGTACAGTTTCGCCAGCGAAAGGACGCTCGAGACAGCGGTTACGGACATCGGCGCGGATCTGAATAGCCAATACCTGCTTAGCTACAGCCCCAACGATAAGGACGAGCCCGGATTTCACAACATCAAAGTGGTTGTGGACCGGCCAGGGCTAAAGATTCGCGCGCGGCCCGGCTACTGGTGGGGCGGTGGTGCCGCGCAATAGATAATGGCGCAACCGGCACCGAACGCCCTGCGTGTTTCGCTAATCAGTTTGGCCGCTCGAACCGCAGGGCGCCGAACGTAACGACACTGTGCGGATCGATTTGCCACTGCTGATAGTGGGCCAGTTCTGCGCGCAGGCCGGGCATAATTTTCATAAACGTGTAGAACGGTGACGAGCCGCACCATTTGAGATCGTCCTGCCGCTCTTGCACCAAGGACCAGTAGCCACGAAGATCGCCGGCGCTGATCTGCGCGATACGGGCGCGATCGCGTTCTTCGATGACAAGCATCTCGCCGAGGTTGGCGCTGGCCCGCAGTTGATCGCCATAACGGCGTCCGATGTGGGCCATGTCAACGCCTAAAATCCAGAACAGGCGCTGGCCCTCTCGTGCCGCGATGTTGCCGAGAGCATTAAAGAAACGCGCGACGTTTTCGTTGTCTTCCGGAGCGCAGCCTTCATAGACACTCTTCACAAACGGACCGCAGAGGATCGGCAGAATACGCACGCCGGGTCCATACAGATGCTGGAGAAAGACGATCTGAAATTCGATGGAGTGCTCGACCGAGTGGCAGTAGTCCTCCATTCGAATCGCGTCCGGCGCGGCGTTCTCGAGCTCGTCCACCAGGTCGGTGGCGGTTTGGGCCTCACCGAAGGGTGTGATGAACTGCTTGCGAGTCAGCCCGAAACGGTCGGGCGCGCCGTAGTGCGAGGTTCCGAGAATGACGAAAACGCGATCCTGCGCCTGTTCGACGGAAGGTAAGGCCTGATACGCTGCGCGGTACGTATCCCAACCGCCATCGGGACTGGCGTGTGGCGCGGCTATTCCGAGGATTGGGGGCCCGCCGTCGCATGTACCGATACGTGCGGCTAGCAGGTCGGCGAGTTTCAAGCGATCTTTGGGATAAGCCGACCCTGCGAAGATGGCTTCACGTCTGAGTTGAGTGGCAAATTCACTTTCGCGCTGTGTTTTGAGCTCGCGATAACGATCGTTGTCGAGAAAGCCCGCGTCGTTCAGCGAATCGAACAGATGCCGTTCGAGATCGCCGACTTGAATTTCGCCGGTCAGGCGAACCAGTTCGGAACGGAGATCGAGAGGGGATTGTTGCCCATCGAAACACTCGAGCGCTTGCACTAGGGCGGGTGGCACCAACAAGGTGGCATCCGAATAATGATAAGGGTCGCGAATGAACAGCCCCGGCCGCTTAGGATCGGGCGACGGCATGAAATCGAGATTGAAGCGGAGCCTGGGGAGAACGTCCGACACGCCTCATTGTACTTGCCGCATGCGATCCAGGAATTGCCGCGGGATGCGAAGGTTGCCGTACATGCCGGTGCCGAGTTCGATGTTCGGTTTGGGGCTGCCGTGGAAGTCGGAGCCGCCGGTCGGAATCAGATCCAGTTCCTCGGCGAGCTGGCGGTAATGGGCTTGCATTTCGGGCGGGTGTTCGGAATGGTAGACCTCGAGTGCGAGCAATCCCGCTGCTTTCAGGCGCACGAGAACTTCGCGTTCCCGGTCAGGTGACAGCCCGAGCCGGATGGGATGCGCCAGAGCGGGAATGCCGTGTGAGTCGCGAATTTTGCGAACGGCGTCTTCCGTGGATTGGCTCTGACGTTCCACATAACTCGGGGCGCTCCGGCCAAGATATCTGCGAAAGGCGTCTTCGTTGTCGTGGGCGTACCCTTTCTCGACCAGAGCGCGCGCAAAATGTGCGCGGCCCGTCAAGCTGCGGCCACGTGCTTCCACTTCTTCGACCGTGATATCCACTCCGCGATCGCGGAGAGCAGCGGCGAGCCTGCGATTGCGATCGCGTCGGTCCGCGCGCTCATTCTCGAGCCAGGCGTTAAATTCCGGCGAGGGCTGGCGCGAGGGCCAGTACCCAAGCAGATGAACGTAGCGATACTCGCCTTGGTCCGGAAGGTGCAGGCGCGAATTCAGCTCGATGCCGCGCACCAGGTCGAGGGCTGCCTCGCGAGCAAATGGAACGGCTTCCTCGTATCCGTCGAACGTATCGTGATCGGTAATGGCAAGCGCAGCTAAGCCGACGCGCTTGGCGAGCGATATCAAATCCGACGCCGACAGCGTACCGTCGGATGCGGTTGTATGTGCGTGCAGATCGATGAGCGCAGGTTGGGAAGGTTCAGGGGGTTCTGACACTAGCGGAGCTTGGTCTCAGGATAAACGATGAACTCGAAAGATTCGCCGCAAGTGTGGGCCACCAGGCGCCCGGGTCCCAGCGTTTTTTCCTTGCCGTGATTCTCGAAAAATACCGCTCCGTCGGTGCTGTCGCCAGATTTCAACCTGGTGGGAACAAGAGTAATGGCGGATGCGGCAGCGGCGGCTTTGAAGCCGGGTTTTACGAACTGTGCCATAGCAGCTTCGCGGCGCTTCTCATATCCGTTAGTGGAACGGAAGTTCGAAAGCGCGTAGATGGTGTCTTCGTAGAGGAGCTGCAGCTTGATGACATCGCTGCGGCTGGCTTTTTCAAGCAGCGACTCGACCACCTCGTCCGCTGAAACGGGTTGAAGCACGGTTCCATCCTGACGCACAAAGCTGAAGTCAGCGGCCTTGACCGTCCACGACAGGAGCGAGCCGTTCGTAACGGTTACCTGGACGATGTTGTAGTCCCGGATGTGCGGCGGCAGGGTAGCAAACATCACCGTAATGCCGTTTTTCGTGAGGGCCTCATATTCCATCCCATGCGATTCGAATTCGATGGGAGACTGCGGAGCAGCGGATTGAGTTTGCTGCGGGATCGAGGCCGGTACCGAGGGGTTTTGTGGAGCGATGGCGGCCGGATCGGGCTGACCAGGGACAATTTTCTTATCGGGAGTTTGAGCAGGAGCCGGCGAGTTGGCCGTCGTTTGCGCAGAAACGAGACCAGTCGAAAGCGCTATGTAGAAAAGAATATGGCACGCGCGTACAAGACGAGTGCGCGCGTCGCGATAAAGCATTGAAAGACCCATCTACATCATAGACGCTAGGAGCAGAAACGCTTCATTCGCGCTCAGCAGCTAATTTGGGCGTCAAATACCAGCGCAGCCGGCCGTTAGGGTGTGCGGGAAAGTTGTCCATATCGACTCGCAGAAGCGCGCCTTTCTTGAAATCGACCTGAATTTCCTTCGATCCGAGAAGATAGGCGGCAAGTTCCGTGAAAAGCGGATTATGGCCGACCAGCATGAGAGAGGATTCGTCGCGATGAGCGCGGATTTCATCCCACGCCTGTTCCACGGTCGAACTGGGGACGAGAGCGCTGCTGCGAAGAAGTTCGTTCTTGTATTTGAGAACGCTTTGAAGAATTTCGGCGGTCTGAAGGGCGCGTTTGAAAGGGCTAGTCAGAATGAGCGTGGGTTCGACGCCCGCTTCGGCCGCCGCTTCGGCCACTTGCCGCAGCTTGCGGCGGCCTTCGGGAGTAAGTGCACGATCTTCATCGCTGCCGCTCTTCGAGGCGTCTTCGGCGATTCCATGCCGAAGCAAATACAGCTGCATAGGTCAATGGTTTCGCCTTTCATTCTGTCATACTAGTGCGGCATGCGCGTCGGCGAGCAGACACAAGACCGCATTCTGCTGGCGGTCGCGATTGCGGCAGCAGGGCTGATTCACGTCTCGATCGCCGCGAGTCAAACGCTGCTGGGCGTAGGAATCGGCCTGCTGCTCGTGTTTCGGCAAAAGCTCGAATTTCCGCGCATCTGGATGCCGCTCGCGGCGCTGTTTTTTTGGACCGTGTTAGCGGATGTCCTGTCGCCCGATCCGTGGGGCGGACGTGCGCAGATTCGAAAATTTTTTGTGTTTTTGTTCCTACCCTTGGTGTACGGCGTGTTTGTCCGCCAATTTGCGAAGGTGTTCTATTTGGTGATGGCGTGGGCCGCGGCCGCAACGGCGTCGGGTGTTTGGGGCTTGGCGCAATTTGTTTTGAAATACGAGCACGCGCGGCACGCGGGCGAGAACTTTTATCTCAGTTATGTAGCCCGGCGCATCACAGGATTCGAAAGTCACTGGCTGACCTTCGGGGCGCTGCAATTGAGCGTGCTGTCGCTTCTGCTCGCGCAGTGGTTTTTTTCAAACCGCAGGATGCCGGGCTGGGTGTACGGGGCGATCGCGATTCTAGCAGCGGCGATTCTGCTGAGCTGGGACCGAAGCATCTGGATCTCCGCGGCGTTCGCCGTAATCTACCTGGTTTGGTTCTGGCGACGCAAAATGATTTTGCTGCTGCCGGTAATTGCGTTGCTCGCGTTCTGGATCGCGCCCAGCGGCACCCGAGATCGGCTGACCTCACTCATCACGCCGCACGGCGATACCGATTCAAACCGCTTTCGCGTCGTGACGCTTCGCACCGGAATCGAAATGGTCAAAGCGCACCCGTGGTTCGGCGTCGGACCGGAGGAGATCAAGCGGAATTTCGACCGCTATGTTCCCGCCGATGTGGTCAGGCCGCTGCCGTCTGGATATTACGGGCATTTGCACAACGTGTACGTGCAATACGCGGCAGAGCGCGGCATTCCGGGATTGCTGTTACTGTTGTGGTTCATCGGGATGACGATCTCGGACTGCGCGGTCGCGCTGTTGCGCGTGGGCCGGGAACGCTCGCAGCGCTGGTTTGTATTGCACGGGACGATTGCGGTGATCATAGGCGTACTGGTTGGGGGACTTGCGGAATACAACCTCGGTGACAGCGAAGTTCTGATGATGTTTGTGAGTGTCGTCGGGCTGGGATATGCGGCGGTTCAGAACGTGAAATGGGAAGACGAGCGCGTGGTCGCCAGGGCACAGGTTTTGGCCTAAAAGGGCGCGCTCCCGATATGATGGATAGGAATGGGAACAGGAACTCTTAATCGAACTGCGGCGGAGTATAAGGTCGCGGATATGGGCTTGGCCGAATGGGGCCGAAAGGAAATCTCCATCGCCGAGCACGAGATGCCCGGCTTGATGGCAATTCGCGAGAAGTACGCGCGGGAGAAGCCGCTCAAGGGCGTACGCGTGACCGGGTCGCTTCACATGACGATCCAGACCGCGGTTCTGATCGAGACGCTGGTTGCGTTGGGCGCGGAGGTTCGCTGGGCCAGCTGCAATATTTTTTCGACGCAGGATCACGCTGCCGCCGCGATTGCCGCAGTGGGGATTCCGGTATTCGCCTGGAAGGGCGAGAGCCTCGAAGAGTATTGGTGGTGCACGAATCAGGCCCTCAGCCATGCCGATGATAAGGGGCCGCAACTGGTCGTCGACGATGGCGGCGACGTAACGCTGCTGATCCATAAGGGCTATGAACTCGAGGAAGGCGGCGACTGGGTCAATACGCCATCGGGCAGTCACGAAGAGACCGTCATTAAGGATCTGCTGAAAAAGATCCACAAGGAAGATCCGCAGCGCTGGCATCGCGTCGCGAAAGATTGGCGGGGAGTGTCGGAGGAGACGACCACCGGTGTTCACCGCCTATACAAAATGCAAGAGGCGGGCAAGCTGCTGGTTCCTGCCATCAACGTCAACGATTCGGTGACTAAATCGAAGTTCGACAACCTATACGGGTGCCGGGAGTCGCTGGCCGATGGAATCAAACGAGCAACGGACGTGATGATGGCGGGCAAGGTTGCGGTGATTTGCGGCTATGGCGATGTGGGGAAGGGCTCGGCGCATTCGCTACGCGGCATGGGCGCGCGTATCGTAGTGACGGAGATCGATCCCATCAACGCGCTGCAGGCGGCGATGGAAGGATTTGAAGTGACGACCATCGAGGATACGCTCGGGCGCGGCGACATTTATGTCACCTGCACGGGCAACCTGGACGTTCTTACGCTCGAGCACATGCGCTACATGAAGGACCAGGCGATCGTTTGCAACATCGGGCACTTCGACAACGAGATTCAAGTGGACCGGCTGAACTCGGATAAAGGAGTGAAGCGCACCAACATCAAGCCCCAGGTGGACATGTACACGTTCCCGGACGGGCACAGCATTTTCCTGCTGGCGGAAGGACGGCTGGTGAACCTCGGCTGTGCAACCGGCCATCCGAGTTTTGTGATGAGCAACAGCTTTTCGAATCAGACGCTCGCGCAGATCGATCTTTGGAACAATCGCGATACCTACAAAGTCGGCGTATACACGCTCCCGAAGAAGCTCGACGAGGAGGTGGCGCGGCTGCATCTCGAAAAAATTGGCGTGAAGCTCACTACCCTAACTCCGAAGCAAGCGGAGTATCTGGGCGTCCCGGTGGAAGGGCCGTTCAAGGCAGAGCACTATCGGTATTAAGGGATGTAACCGCGGTTGATCCGCTGATACTTATTCCGCGCCATGTCGATAATACATAGGAGGGTTGCTGCAATGAAAATCTGTGTCCTGCTTCTTTTGGGTTGCCTGGTCTCTCCGGTGCTAACGCTGGCCGGCTCGAGTTCACCGGTGGATAGCTCGACTCACCCGAAACCGCACAAGGTGAAGAAACACAAAGCTGTAAAACACAAGAGCTGAAGATGAGGGGCGAGCAACGGGCAGCGGAGCCCAGCCCTATTTGGTGGGCTTGACTTGCGTGTGTTCGGCGAGGAATGGGCTTCGCCCATTTACCGCGCCACCTTTCGTTTCTCGCGCTCAGCGAGTGTCTCGTGTAATAGCGATTTGATGTAGGTCTGATAAGGCAGACCCTTCTGTTCGGCCTGCTTTCGGGCTAAAGCCAGATCTGCTTCGGGAATCCGCAGCGCCACTACCGGCACCGGAGTCCTTTTGGAGGTCGCTATCCGCTGCAGCAGTTTGTCGTTTGTTAATACCTGCGCGTCACGGTTGTCTACGGCGGCCAAAAGTTGTTTGCCATGGATATTGCGATTTTTGTGCCACCAGGCCGCTTCCTCCGCTTCGGTGGCGAACGAGGGCAAGCTGAGGATTGTTTGCTTTTTGGTTTTCTTCTTCATTGAGATTTCTCCAGAAACGCCTTCTTATCAGAAACACTGGCGGGGAAACCGGTTATTGGGCGCACCTTGCCATTTCGAACCGTCCACACAATCGACAGCAGCCGACCTCCATTCGTGAGACCGACAGATCGATACCGCTCCTCGTTATCAATTGACTGGTAAGTCAAATCGAGCGGATGGTTGTTCAGCACCTGTTCAAATTCGACGGGCGTTACCTTGTGGACCGCTAAGTGTTTCTTGTTCTCGTCGTCCCAATCGAACTCGATTGCGCCGGCCACACTCGATTATGGTATCGCAATGTATATACATCGGAGGACGGGCTGAACCCGTCGAGTCACTACATAGGGAGCTTTTCGCCCAAGCCTTCCTTCAGCCGCATCTGTGCGAATCGGTAAGCTGACAAAGCGGAATTGCTCTCGGGCTTCTTGACTCGGCTGTAGTAATCGGCGGCCACATCACGAATCTCCAACTGCTCGGCGATACGGCCGAAGATGGTCAGCACTTGATCCGGATCGCCGGACCTATCCATCAATTCATAACCGTTCGCGCGTGCATCTTTGAGACGGCCCGTACTCGCTTGGACGACCGCCAGCGTATGCAGCACCGCAGCACTGCGGCCGCCGGTCAACTCCACCGCTTTGTCGGCCGCTCCTTGCATCGATTTTTCATCGGCGTGCACGAAGAGATCGACCCAGGCCAGATCGTTCCAGTCGAATCCTGAGGCTTTGGGATTCGCACAGATCTGGGTTTCGAGTGCAGCCGCTTCCGAAAACTTGTTCTGTTCGGCGAGCAAGCGCTCCCGCAGGCGCATGCCAGTTAGACTTCCCGGATCGCTCCGCTCGATGCTTTCGATGGCGGCCGCTGCATCAGGGAAGCGGTCATTCGATATAAGCGCCTGCGCGAGCAGGTCCGGCACTATGCGCGAACTGGGCAGTTCGGTTTCGAGCCGCTGCAGCGCGGGAATTGCTTCGGCGTACTTCCCGTGCTCGATCAGGCTTTGTGCGAGAGCCTGATCGACGGCGGTCTGCGACTCGGAATCGGTGATTTGCGATCGGATTTCGTTTAGAGCTTTTACTCCCGGTTCATAATTGGGTCCACGCGCCGCGATGCTGGCTGCTGCTGCTTTGAGGATCTGCGTGTCGTCTGATTTCGGCGGCCATAGTCGCTGAAAGGCTGGCTGGGTCATGGGATCAGCCGGTCGCGCCGCCGGCATTTCGTCCTTTGCCCAAGCGAGCCACTGGCGTGCGCCGGGCAAGTCACCGGTTTCTATCCTGGCGAGCGCTTCTCCACTTTCGGATGCGCTGCCAAACAGCCCCAGCACAAGGTACGTGTTGCCACGTTTGACCACATATGCGACAGTTTTTCCGCCCGCTTTCCGGGTTGGATCGGGGGCGCGGATTCGAAAACCAGTCTGATCGTTTCCTTCCGCCTCGAAATCGACAGCAGTTGCCAGCAGGTCCGACGCGAGCGGCCAGCTCACCGGTTGGCGAGCGACTTGTTGGGCGAGATTCGAAAGCTGCAGGAGTGCTACCCGGAAAGAAGCCACATTGATTCCGCGCGATTCCGGGACCACCAAATGCTTCCAGGCGTCGGGATCGGGCGGATTGAGAAGCGCCGCAATAAATTTCTGGAAGGCCGCGACAGCGGGCTGCGATGACGCAACACTCGCGTCGAAGTTTCTCGCTCTTCGTAGAGTGGCGAGATCCGCGGCGGAGATGGCCGGAGGCGAACCGGCCATCTCAAAGAGCATGGCAGCGGGCTGAAATTCGCGCGAGTTCAACAGGTATCGAGCGGCCTCAATGAGCACGATTCTCCGCTTGGCGGCGTCGGGGTAGGCATAAGCCGCCTCATCTTTCACCACGCTCGCGTCGCTCGAGGCTGCGATGCCCGCCAGCTTAATGGCTTGATCGGCGCGATCGGCCTGCGGGTAGAGGAAAAAGGCACGCACGTCGCTGTACTTGCGGGCGAACAACAGCGTCATGGCGTAATCGTTGAGGAGCCCGGCTCGTGCCAGCGTGTCGAGTCCGATCTGGTTGTACAAGCGCAGCGCCTCGTCGAGCCGCGCCGAATTCCCGAAGCGAATGCCGGCGGAGTTGTAGGTGTAGAGCGTCGCTAATTCAATCGCGTACGCGGGGCGGCCCTCCATATCGATGGCTTTCAAGTACGCTTTTTCCGCCTCGGCCATATTCATGCCGGGGCTGAACGGCCGCCCGAACTCATCGTGTGTATAAATCCAACCGAGTCTCGCGTAAGCGGCCGCGTTGTTGGGATCTTTGGCAAGAATGTCGCGACAGATTTTGACTGCAGCATCGCGCGCGCCGGCAGTCACGTAAGCACTCGCAAGCCGCAGTCGAATGTTCGGATTGGCGATTGGCGATGTGATGCTTTGCCGCAACAAGTTAATCCCTTCCTTTAACTCTCCGTTGGCGAGCTTCGCTTCCGCGATGTTGAAGAACACCAGGTGGGTAATGCGTTTGTCGGCAAGTTTCGTGAGATCACGGCGCATGGCGGCGACGTCCTGAGGCGTATAACGCGCCTTGGGATCGACTAGCGTGTAGCTGATCGAAAGCCTGCCGTCGCTGTCGAGTTTGGCCTTTGCCGAGAATTGCAGCGGGCCGACGGTGAAAGAAGCGACGGAAGGCACTTGCTTGAATTGATATCCGGGCGGCGGGGTGACGTGATAGTTGCTCTCTTCGGTAAACGGAGGAGGAACGTAGTAATCGAATTTACGTGCAGGGGCTGCGGCAGCACTTTCCTGGTTGGTAAGTCGCAAGGCGGCCGCAACGCGCTGCAGATTGTTCGAGATCTGACCGGGCAAATCGATAAAGCCCCCGTCGTCGGTGATCTGACTTGCCGCATAGCCCTCAGCAATGACTTCGAGGCGCGCGGGGCTGAGCAATTTGCGCGGATCTCCGGTATCGACTTTGGTGATGCTTTGAGCTCCGGCGGCGCGCTGAAGCTGTGTTTCCGCGTTCTGTTTCTCATCGGAGTCGCTGCTGTTGAGAGCGGTTGCCAGCGATCGAAGCGGGTCCTCGAACACGCCGCGGCTTTCGAGCGTTTGGATCAGGTGTGCGGGCGTTCCGTCGTTCAGACGGATTTCGAGCGTGTCGATCTGGCGATTGTCGGACGCAGTGCTTTCGGGCGTACGAACCAGATCTGCCGTCGACGAATCGACGACCAATGCCCAGCGGCCTTGATCGGGGAACGGCAGCCGCGAGGCGGGCGTGAACTCAGCAGAAGGATCGATCCATAGCGGATGCTCGCCGCCCACATAGACCAGCACCCGATTGAACGCTTCCAACCCGGGCACGCTGCGAACGACATCCGGGCGGGGATCGGCGCTGACCAGCGCGATGTTCGCGGTAATTCCTAACTCGGCCAGTCTGCTGATGAGCAGAACTGCCGCGTCCTTCGCATCGCCGGATCCGTTTTTGAGAGTTTCAGCAGGAGTATGAGGCGTGTAGGGAGAAGCGCCAAAAGGAATGGCGTTGACATGCGCTTTCTGCCGCAGGTTCTCCAAAACATTCTCGACGGTAGCGAGCCGATCTGGAGTGGAGGTTGCGTGAACGTTTGTCTCGGGCGCTGCGACCTTATTAACGATCGTGGCGTACCACTGCGCCACCGCTTGCCAACTCGCAACGTCGGTGAATGCGACGGTCGGACGAGGCGCGATCTCGGGCGGCAGCAGTGTGCCGTTCGAGCCAGCGAAAAAGTTCGACGCTTCGACAGTGACTTTCTGTGCGCCGCCCATCGATTCGGATAAGACGAGCGGTGGGGAGTTAGGGAAAGCGCGCGCTTCGGCGTGCAGTGGAGACGATGAAGAAGAAGTCACGTCGAGCTTGAAATGTCCGATCGCAAAAGGCGATTCGATCACGACTTGCTCGAATCGACCGCCCGGGAACACGGTTTCGCGATCGCTCTGTTGCATTTCGACTTCGACGACGCTATCGACGTCGACATCCGGGAGAATCGCAGTCAGAAGCTTGACGCCGGTTGGCGTGTCGGAATTTGGGCCGGCTGGAGACGTTTCGTCGATAGTCGATTCGTCCAGCACGTGGGGGCGACCGTCGGAGGTGATCACGCGCGCTTTTATTTTGGGGCGATTTTCCCGCCACTCGATCCACGCGATAGCCAAGCGCTGGGCAGGTTCTATCGCAGGTACGCGCAGAATACGCGTGACCGTGCGCGTTGTTTTGGTCATTCTGCCCGCTTCATCAATTTGCACCTGGACGGAATAGTCGAAGGTGAGGGCGTTCAGATCGCCGGAGACCGGATATCTGGAGGCGGCGGCGAGGACCGTGCGAGGATCAGCGGTAAAGAGAGGTAAAGTCCACGGCTGCGCCGCGCTGAGCGGCCAAGCCAGCAGCGACAACAGGCACAGATGCTTGACGGACAAACATGTCAAGCATAGCTAACTGGCGCTTGTGATTCGTTTGGGTGTGAGGAGCCGTGAATCTCCGCCGATTGCCGCGCCACTGCGGATGAGCCACGTGCAAGTCGAATCTATCGTGCTCTACCCATCACGCTAATTTTCGAGTAGAGTAGAAGTATGGCGATCCCCGCCAGCACACGCCCGTCACTCTTCGGCTCAGACTAACTCCGCCCGTCCCGCGGCCCTCCCTTAGTCTGTTTCTAAATTGGTTGAACAAATAGAGGTGCTTTATCATGCAGATCGCTGCACATCCCCTGCTGCCGAACTTAGTGACTGCTCTGCCCGGTCCTAAGGCGAAGGAAATTATCGAAACGGATCGGGCTTATGTTTCGCCTTCCTATACGCGCTGTTATCCGCTGGTCGTGAAATGCGGCGAGGGCGCCATTATTGAAGACGTAGACGGAAATCGATTTCTCGATTTCAATGCCGGGATCGCGGTTGTTGCCACCGGTCACGCCCATCCGCGCGTGGTCAAAGCTGTACAGGAGCAAGCCGCCCGCTTCCTGCACATGTCAGGCACTGACTTCTATTACGAAGGCATGGCGGCCCTGGCCGAAAAGCTTGCGCGGCTCGCGCCCGGCGATTTTCCGAAGCGCGTCTATTTCGGAAACTCGGGCGCGGAAGCGATCGAAGCTGCCATCAAGATGGCGCGCTATCACACCGGTCGCGATAAGTTCATTGCGTTTTTCGGCGGTTTTCACGGCCGCACGATGGGGGCGCTGGGCCTCACCGGAAGCAAAGTCGTTCAACGCCGCGGGTTCCATCCCGCGCTCCCGGTTCACCACATTCCGTATCCGGACCCCTATCGCACGCCGCAAGGAAAAGATCCTTCCACCTGGGCTGTTGAGTGCGTGAAAGAAATCGAGGAGCGATTGTTCAAGACCATCCTGCCCGCCGAAGAAGTCGCTGCGATCGTCGTCGAGCCGATCCAGGGTGAAGGCGGATACCTGGTTCCCCCCGCGATTTTCCACCAGGAGCTTCGCCGCATTGCCGACAAATACGGCATCTTGCTGATCCACGATGAAATCCAATCCGGAATGGGACGCACCGGGCGGATGTTTGCCTCCGAGCACTTCGGTGTGACACCCGACATTGTCACTCTGGCGAAGGGAATCGCGAGCGGCATGCCGCTGGCCGCAACCATTGCACGCGCGGATGTGATGAACTGGCCGCCGGGCGCGCACGCCTCCACCTTCGGCGGCAATCCTGTTTCTATTGCTGCCTCGCTCGCCACCATCGAACTGCTCGAAGAGAGTTTGATGGCGAATGCCGCCCAGATGGGCGCCTATATGATGAACCGCATGCGCGAGTGGCCGCGCCGCTTCAAGAACGTGGGTGACGTGCGCGGTCTCGGTCTCATGATCGGTATCGAAATCGTTCAGGATCGCGAGACCAAGGAACGTGCTCCGGCGTTGCGCGATCGGCTAGAGATGCTGGCGTTCGAGCGCGGATTGCTGATTCTGGGCTGTGGTCCGAACAGCATACGGCTGTGTCCTTCGCTCGTCATCACGCGCGATCAGGCGGACTTCGCCATGGATACACTGGAGCAGTGTCTGCCGGTTCTGGAACGGTAAGCGCCGCGGCCGAGCCGGCCATCGCTGGATCTCGTTCCACAACCCGGCTGCACATTTTAGATGTCGGATGCGGCATCAACAAGTACCCGGGCGCGATTGGCATCGATCGTAATCCGAATACTCGCGCCGATGTCATCGCAGATCTTGATCACTTCCCGTTTCCGTTTCGCGACAGCGCCTTTCGTGAAATTCGCGCCGTTCACGTGATCGAACATGTCGCCGATGTGATCCGCACCATCGAAGAGTTCCACAGGCTGGCGGCGCCGGGCGGGCGGATTCTGATCGTCACCCCACATTACACGGATTTCAGCTCCTATTGTGATCCGAGCCATCGGTGGCACCTGAATAGCTTTTCATTACGCTATTTCGGCGAGGACAGCGGCGGGTACGGCTACTACTCGGCCGCACGGTTCCGTGAGATTTCGACGCACGTCCGGTTACTTGCTTTGTGGAGATATCTCGGATTTGAATTCCTGGTCAACGCGTCACGGCGGTTTAGACGATTTTGGGAGTTTTACCTTTGCTATCTGATCAGAGGCAAAGTAATCGAGTGGGAACTCGAGGCCGTGAAGGAGCCCGCCTACCCATAGCTCCGCGGCAGTTGCTCTGGAAGCTGAGCGACTCGGCCCGGCAGTTCCGCCAGCGGCAGACTTTAACGCCTGACGCGGCCCTCGGCCGGCGAGGAGAAGATTTGGCCCACCGCTATTTGCGCAGCAAGGGATTAACGATTCTGGCGCGGAACTATCGCCCGAGTGGCGGGGATTCCGAGGTCGACATGGTCGCGCGACATGGCGACATCATCGTATTCATCGAAGTCAAATCGCGCGCATCCGCGGAGTTCGGCAGTCCCGAGCGTGCCATCGACCACGAAAAGCAGAAGCACATAGTGCGCGCCGCGCGAGCTTATGCGACCCGTGCCGGCCTCGAATGGAATCAGGTTCGTTTCGACACGATATCTATCGTGTTTTCCAAGCCGCCGTCAATCGTGCACCAGCAAGACGCGTTCTTTTCCGAAGGCCGCGCAATCTAGCCCACGTTTCGGTGCGGCTCCTCGAGCGTATAGCCCCGACGCAATCGAAGCGCGTGGCCGACGCGAGGCCCTCGTTCACGTTACAATTGGATCTGTTACGCGCTCGCGTCCTCGCAGGCGTGGCAATTTCCGGAAGGTGGTGAATTTTTAGTTGGCAGAAGTCCATCTGCAAGACGGCGAAACTCTGGAGAGTGCTCTGCGCCGTTTCAAACGCAAAGTCCAGCAAGAAGATATTGTGAAAGAAATTAAGCGGCACTCTTTCTACCTGAAGCCAGGGGAAAAGCGCCGCACAAAGGAAGCTCTCGCTCGCAAGCGCAATCGCAAAAAGCGCCCGCGCGACATCGAATAACAGCAAACTTCCGAGAAAATCAAAAGCCCGCCGGTCCGAAATGGATCGAGCGGGCTTTTTAATTTACTCCAGGTCGGGCTAGTCGCCCATGGCGCCGACTTCTTCGCGCTTCTCGGCGGGCGCGGGTTTCGCGCTCGAACCGAGCAAACCGTCCAGCGGAACGAAGCCGCCTTCAGGCTTCTTTTCCCCGAGCACGTGTTCGCGGTAGAGGCGCATCATCTTCTCATCCTCGATCTTCTTCTTCAGAGCTTCATCGCGGGCACGCTTCTTTTCTTCGCGTGCAGTCTTCGCGATGCCCTTCAGCTCCAGATCGTGCTGGCGGTCGGCGTTGACGTGCTCTTCGACCAGGACCAGGTTGTGCTCTTTGCTGGCGAGGGGCACGCTCTTGTTGCCGGCGAAGATCTCATGCCTGCCTTTCTCCTCGTACCACTTGGTGAGCGTAGCAGTCATGTGCATCTTCTCGATAATGTTTCTCCAACCCACGCCGGTGTTGTAAGCGCAGAAGGAGATCTCGCCTTCCTGCGTGGCGTAGGGGATGATGCACTGTTCGGTGCGGCGGAAATCGTAGTTGAACAGATCCTGAAACCACATTCCGGCGATGAACAGGAAGTTCCAGCGATCGGCGCGGCGCTTTTGGATATCGGCGATGGTACGATCCCCAGTCACCTTGCCGTACGCTCCGGTGGTCGCCTTCTTGGTCATGCCGAAGCACTTGTCGAACTTGGCGATCAGATCGGTCAGTTTGAAATGTTTGGGCGACTTGAACGGGTTGTAGTTGCGAAGCAGAGCGAGCGTCACCCCCGCGACGGAGAGGAAACGGCCGCGCGCCGCATCGTTGATCCGTGCGATATCTTTCGCCAACTGATCGGCATGCAGAAAGGCCGTGACCGGAACGTACTCTTTGGTGTCCTTGTCACACATGATCGCCATGCCGATGCCACAGTTGGGATGACAGCCGCAGCTTAGCTGGCCCCAATCGGCGGCAGGACCGTGCACCAGATCGGCGAAATCGGAAAAGGTGCTCATGAAGCTGATGGGGAACCAGTCACGCACAGGCTCGCCGATTCCGGTCTGGGTTTTCACATCGTGCGCCAGATGGGACAACGTGTAGCGCTGGGCTTGTCTCCGCTCATCGGTGATGGCCTCATCGCGGCCGGTGAACGAAACCGGCTGGAACGACAGAAACGGAATCTTCTTCGGATTGTCGAGAGCAAATTGGACCACGTGCCCAACCTGCTCGTTATTGATCCCGTTAAGAATCGTGATGACGGGCACGATGTCGACGCCTGCGGTCCATAAATTCTCGATCGCGCGCAGTTTTACGTCGAACAAATTTCCCACCGCGCGATGCGAGTTGGCAGCATTGCCGATTCCATCAAACTGCAGATACGCGTAGCGCAGACCGGCTTCGGCGGCTTCTTTGGCAAACTCAGGGCGCTTGGCGAATTCAATTCCGTTGGTCGCCGCTTGCACGCTGTTGTACCCAACTTTGCGCGCATAGCGCACTGCATCGAGGAAGTACGGGGAGAGCGTTGGTTCACCACCCGAAAACTGCACAGACATCTGACGCCGCGGTTTGATCGAGATGGCATTATCGAGAAGCGTTTGGATATCTTCCCAGCTCAGCTCGTGGACGAAACCGACCTGGTTCGCGTCCATGAAGCACGGATCGCACATCATGTTGCAGCGGTTCGTCAGGTCGATGGTCAGAACCGAACCGCGGCCGTGCTTGATGGTGCTGGTGCCGTGATTGTGCAGAGTTTCATCGTTGTGCGCGCGAATGTCACGGCCCGGGAAGACTTCCTCGAGGTGCTGTGAGAATGCGGGATCGATCGACATCAGGTCTTCGAACTCACCGTGCGTGGGACATTCCTTGACCATCAGGATCTTGCCGTCGCGCTCGATGATTCGTGCTTTGATCTCACCGACAGGTTGGTTCAGCAGGATCTTGTAATCGACCTCGCCATCCACGATTCTTTTCCGAATTTCGGGGATGCACCTCGGGCAAAGCGAATCGGTTTCGCGCGGCCAGCCGAGGGGCGGCTTCGATTTTTGATAACTCTTCAGAAGCGGCTTGTCGGACCATTTGGGCGTGAACGACGGATTCTGTTTGATCTGATTGATTCGATCGAAGACTTGCCAGGCGGCGTTGGCGCCGGTAGTGACTGCTTTTTCAAAGTACTTGACTGGTTTATGCATTTCGATGACTCGGGTGGGCTCCGATTAGTCGCTGACGGTGTGGCCCCGGCTACGGTGGGCCGAACTACCCCCAGTATAGGTGGGGCTTAACCCGTTGATAACTAAAAGGAAGCGAACAGCAGGGATTTGCGGTTGTATGGGAGTTTAGGGACGCTGAAGTGGACCTGAGAACTGCAGAAACCTATTACCTATCAACTACTTAACGCATCAGCAACGCTAGCCGCGTGCGATAAACACCAGCTTTTTCCACTACGTCTTAGGATGGCACGACGTCAGTATAGAAAGAGAAGGCAACTAGGCTCTCGATCGTGGCGATCACCGGGGAAGAAATCAAAGAGTTCGCACGCGCGTGCGGGTTTGAGCTCGCGGGCATCGCTCCAGCTTTGCCGACGGGCGATTTCGAGCGCTTCCAGGCTTGGCGCGCGGCGGGGATGGCAGGAGAGATGAGTTATCTGACGGACCGGCGAGGCGATCTGCGCGCCGATCCTCGAAATCTTCTTCCCACCGCGAAGAGCATCGTTTGTGTAGGGAAGCTGTACAACACGCGTTTTCCGTACACGCGCGACTTCGATGATCCGGAACGCGGCTGGATTTCGCGTTATGCATGGGGCGCCGACTATCACGAGATTATGCGCCGCGGCCTGGAGAATCTGGTGCAACGAATAGCCGAAGTTCACGGCGAGCGATTCGAGTGGAAGATGTGCGTGGATACGGCGCCGCTGCTCGAACGTTCCTATGCGCAGGCCGCGGGTTTGGGCTGGATCGCAAAGAACACGTGTCTCGTGAACCAGCAGCAAGGCTCTTGGTTTTTCCTGGGCGAGGTGCTGTTGTCGATTGCGATAGCGCCCGATGGGCCGCCTGCGGAGCGCTGCGGAACGTGCCGGCGGTGCATCGATGCTTGTCCTACGATCGCGATCGTGCCTGCCGATGAGGGTGGTTGGAGGCTCGACGCGAGGCGCTGTATCTCCTATCTCACAATTGAGAAGCGCGGCGATCTTCCAAATGAGATAGCGCAGCAAGAAATACAGAATCATGTGTTCGGCTGCGACATCTGCCAAGATGTATGCCCCTGGAACCGACGTGCTCCCGTGAGCGAAGAGGCGGGCTTCGCGCCGGGCCAGTTCGCGCCGCGGCTCGACGAGCTGGCCGCTCTGACGGAAGACGAATTCCGCGAGCGCTTCCGCCACTCACCGGTGTGGCGAGCGAAATATTCGGGGTTCTTGCGGAACGTGGCAATGGCGATGGGAAATTCTGGTCGCGCGGAAATGCGCGAGCCGCTCAAACGGCTGGCCGGTCATGCGGACCGAACCATTGCGACGGCCGCGCAGAAGGCGCTTCGTGTACTCGATCAGCAGAGCGGCGATTCCGCAAAGAGTGAGGTGAACATGTCATGCGTTTCAGCCTGCTAGTTTGTGCGGCGGCCGCTCTCGCGATCGCGTCCGTTAGCCGCGCCTCCACCTCGCCGGCTCCGTTGGAAGACCCGTTGACGAACCCGGGCTTTGTCGCGTTTTACAACGACGACTTCGATGGCGCGATCGCCTATTTCTCCGCCCAAGTGAAAGCGCATCCCGAGGATCCCGCCCAATACAATCACCTCGCGCAAAGCATTCTTTACCGCGAGATGTTCCGCGACGGCGCTCTTGAAAGTGAGCTAGTGAGCGGCAACAATCCCTTCCTGCGCCGGCACAAGATGGAGATCGGGCCTGAAGATAGGCTGCGCTTCGAGAATTGTGTCCGTCAGGCGGTTCAGTTGAGCAACACGCGGCTCGAGAGCGATCCGCGCGATGTGCTGGCGCTCTATACGCTGGGTGTTACGCACGCCCTGCGCGCAAACTATTTGTTCCTGGTGGAGAAAGCCTGGATGGATGCGCTGCACGAGGCCACGGCCGCGCGCAAGATGAATCAGCAGATTCTGCAGATCGATCCGAATTTCGTCGATGCGCGGCTGATTCTAGGGCTCGATCAGTACGTCGTGGGGTGTCTACCCTTCTACTTGCGCGCTATCGGATCGGTAGGCGGCTTCCACGGGAATAAACAGGAAGGCATCCGGCAGTTGGAACTCGTGAGCGAACGCGGGGTGATGAATCGCTACGATGCGGAAGTTTTGCTGGCCATCATCTATAGGCGAGAGCACTGCTCGAAGCAGGCCATTCCGCTGCTGGAGCAACTGGCGCAGCAATTCCCTCGCAATTATCTGTTCCGCTTCGAAGAAGTGCAGATGTACAGCGATGGCGGCGATAAAGAGGCTGCTCTGAAAGTGCTTGCGCAGATAGACGGGCTGCGGCGCAGGGGCGCGGCCGGGTACACCAACATCCCTCCCGAAAAGATCGAGTATTTGAAGGGAAATCTGCTGTTCTGGTATGGCGACCTCGACTTTGCGTTGGCGAATCTAAAGCAAGCGACGAAAAAAGCCGATGAGCTTGATTTGAACACCGCAGTCTTGGCATGGTTAAGGCTGGGGCAGGTATACGACCTTGAGGGGAATCATCAGGACGCCATCGAAGCCTATCGCGAGACGATGAAGGCGGCGCCCAATTCAGAAATTGCAGTGGAAGCAAAGAGCTATATCTCGAATCCCTACCGGCGGAAACGAACAGCGGCCTAAACCGGCGGTGCGTCGCCTGGAGCGAGACTCTCGTGAAATGGAGATAGACTAAGTATGCAAATGGAAACCCTAACGCGCGTCGAACCCTCTGGTTCCAAGTATGCGCTGTACCAGCAGATCTGCGAACAGCTGCAAGGCCTATTGGGCGACGAACAGGACTTCATTGCCAACGCCGCAAACACGGCCGCACTGTTGTTTCAGATGCTGCCGGACGTAAACTGGGTCGGTTTCTACACGGCAGAAGGCAAGGAACTGGTGCTAGGTCCGTTCCAGGGCAAGCCGGCCTGTGCGCGTCTACCGTTTGGCAAAGGGGTTTGCGGCACGGCCGCGGCCAAGCGCAAATCGATCGTTGTTCCCGACGTCAATCGCTTTCCCGGTCACATCGCGTGCGATACGGCATCGCAATCGGAAATCGTGGTTCCCCTTCTGAATTGGGGAAAGCTGTTAGGAGTGCTGGACATCGACAGCGCCAGCCTGAAACGATTCGATGAAGACGATCTCGAAGGCATTGAGTCGGTAGTCGCGGTTTTCCTGGCGTCGCAAGTGACGAATGATCTGCCGGATTTGAGCGACGCCGCCGCGTCCGACAGTTAGAGCGCGATCGAAGGCCGCCGCACCCCGCTCTACACTGAGACTTGGCCACCTTCAGTTCACCGTCGCCCTCGCTTGAACAGTTAGCGATGCGGGCGCGGCAGCTCGCCGCGATCGGACAACTCCACGCTGCGCGTGAGCATTGGCAAGCAGCTCTGAGGCTCCTGCCCTCAGATTCCGCGCAAGCGCGGGGGATTCAACGCGAAATTGCAAAGATCGACGCAAGGCTTGCGCCTAAACCGCCGGTCAATTGGAAAAAGCGCCTCGGCCCCTTTGGCGTGCTCGTTGCAGCACTCGCAAAATACAAAACGTTGGCGCTCGTGCTGCTTACGAAAGGGAAATTCCTGATCAGCATTCTGCTCTTCGTGGGGCTCTACTGGGGCCTGTACGGATGGTGGTTCGCCGTGGGACTCACCGGCTCGGTGCTGATGCATGAGATGGGTCACTACCTTATGGTTCGGCGTTTCGGATTCGCGGCGGAGCTGCCCATGTTCATCCCGGGTTTGGGCGCGTACGTCAAATGGAATGGACCGAATGTCGACCCAGGCGTGAGGGCTCAAATCTCGCTCGCCGGGCCTTTGTTCGGATTCTTGTCGGGGCTGATTGCCTACGGGATTTTCCTCTCGACCGGTCACGCGGTGTGGCTGGCGCTGGCACAGTTTGCCGGCTGGCTGAATCTGCTGAATCTGATCCCGGTTCTCATCTTCGACGGCGCGTCCGCGATGATCGCTCTCGGCGCGCAGGGCCGTTTGGCCGTACTCCTGGTGAGCGTGGTCCTGTTCTTCACGCTCAACCACGAATATCTGTTTCTGTTTGTCGCGGCGGCCACGGCGTATCGTCTTTACAAGCGCGATTTTCCAGCCGAGCCGAGACAAGGCATCGCCTACTACTTCATCGCGCTGATCGTCGCGAACGGGTTCCTAAGCTGGTTTGCTTCGAACCAGGCGCGGACGCTGTTCGGGCGATAAGCAGCGTCAATTATTTCCAGAACAACTCGGCATCCGAGCGCCGCACGTAATTCGCGTCGAGTGCGGCGGGGTCGAGCGCGGGCGTTTTCTCGGCGCAGGCCGCGACGGCGCTTGCAAGACTTTTCGGCGCTTCCATCCAGGGCATGCCGGCAAAACGGGTTCCTTCGAGCGCGTGCGGCTCTAATGACGACGAGATGAATTGGTACGCGGGTTCGGTGAGCATCGCGAGCCACTCTGATAATTCGAGGACTGTTTCGGGCATGACGGGTTCGAGATCCGCGTTGTACACCGCTGCGTAAACCTGCCCGCGGCGCGCATCGAGCACCACTGCTCGCAAACGCGCATTACCGAAAGAAGCCAGCGCGCGCAGATTCGAGATTCCGACCGCCAATTTGCCCGTGGCTTCTGCCAATCCCTTCACAGCTGACAGCCCAACGCGGACACCCGTGAACGAACCCGGTCCGCTCGCCGCGGCGAAGCAGTCGATTTCTTCCAACCGAACTCCAGCTCGACTTAGTACTTCGCCAACCGCGGGGAAGATCAAGTGGGCGAAGCCCTCAGGAGAGTGCAAGCTCAGTTCCGCTGCGGTTTCGCCGTCGTGGCGTAGCGCCAGACTGCCGAATTCCGACGTGGTGTCGAGGGCCAGGATTGTCACGGTCCGAGACGATAAACCTTATCGACTTCGTAAGCCTTGCCGTTCGCGTTGAGGGCAAGCAACCGCACGCTCAGCGTCGAACCAGGTTGCTTGATCATGTCGCTGGGTACCATCAAATTGCCAGACGAACCCACGCCCAGCAAGCGGGCCCCCTGGCCTCCCGCGACGATTTCACCCCACCAAACGAACTGCATGTCGCGTGTGGCACGATTCGCGCGCGTAATCTTGGCCCTGAATGGAGTAGGGATCCCTGGGACGATTTGATCTCCCGGGGGATCAACAATCTCGAAGGGTATTTTTGCCGTGTCGCTTTCAATTTCTTGAATAGGGGGATCGACTGATTCGAAGTAATAGGACCGCAGCATCGATTGCTTGTGCCCCTCACGCGGAACCTGCAGCACCCAATCGTGCGAGTTGTCGGGCGTTTGACGGCTGAACACCTCGCCTTTGTAATCCTTGAGCGGTAATTCCTCACCGGTAGCGGGGTTCACCCAGACCGGATTGTATTTGTGCTTGGGGAGCGTTATTTCGACAATCCCCGGCGTCTGGGCGTAAGCAAGATACTCAACCTCTTCGAGACCGACAGCGCGCGCGCCGGACACATCGAAGTAGGGTTCAAGTTCCCAGTGGCGCGTATCGGAGATCACTTTGAACCAGGTTTGAACGGCTTTGACATTGCCCTCGTTTCGTAGAGCTTCGTAGGAAACGCTCGGGTACTCGCCGTTGGTGGTACAGTTCCACAGCTCATGCCGGAAAGTGTCCGGGTCGGTCGCGGTGATCACATGAATTTCCGGTTGTTGGGTGAATTGGTGCTCGACTGCGGCGACTTCGGGATGCGGAGAGGCTTCGATCAGGTAATCCATCCAGCCATCGGATAGAAGCGGCGAGGAGGAGACACGAGCGTCGGTGGAGCGGGGATGTTGGAACCCGTCGTATTTTTGCAAAGACGAACCCAAATCTTTCAGAAGTGCGCGTGATTCGGGGATGTCTTCGAAGTGCTCAATACCTTGCCAGGTGACGTTTAGACCGCCATAGCGCGCTATCACGTATCGAATGATCGGGCCGCGGTGATCCCAATCATTTAAAACGCCTGAGCGTACAAACTGCTCATCTGCTAAGAGTAAGTCCAGTGTGAAGCCGCGATTTGCGGCGGCGAGAATGCGGTCGTCGAGCGCGGCGAAGTATGAAAAATTGGCCTGCCCGTCGTCAGAAAGCGGCTTCTGTCCGGCATGGGAACTCAGCAGTGTGCCGCGGATGTGCGTGTAGCCGTCATGCTTGCGCGCGTCGAGCCAAGCTTCCAAGGCGGGCTGATCCACTTCGAGAAAAGGGACGGCTGCCGCGAGCCACAGGTGCGGCTGCTTGTTCGTCGTCCGCCAGTGGCGCACATTCGCAACGCTGACGAATCCAGGACTGCCGGTCTCGGCGACGCTGAAGGTGGATTCCTGATTGTCGTAACGCTCGATGGAACTCAACACGTGGTAAGTCCACGCACCGGGTTCAGTCGGCGTAAAGCGGACACGCAGAGTGCGGCCTCCGTCCCAAAATGAGTGAAGCAGATAGGTGGTGTGTTGAGGAGAGCGAAATTCAACTCTCAGAAGCTCGTCTCGGAAGGGCGACATCCCCGCAGGGACTTCCTTCGCACTCCACTCGAACGTCAATTCACACGGTAGAAATGCTCGCGCACCTTGGGAGCAAGAGGCCGGCGCGGCCGCGTGTGCTGTCAAGATTGCGAGGCAGAACGAAGACGCGCATAAGAAACGAGAAAGCAGATGCGTGACCACCAACCTTCAAGATAACGTGCACGGGAAGAGCGTCTGCAGGTAGCACTCTCGCGGTTTACCTGCCAAAATCACCGGGGGTATGAAACAAATTTAAGGTGTTTTGTCACTAAAGTACTAGAACGGGACCACCGGCAACTTGTAAGTGAAAGGAAACGTCCTTACAATCGGGCATAGAATCCCTAGACCAGGTTGTCGATAGAGAGCATATCGAGGTTAGTTATGGACATCGTTGGTGATCGCAAGTTCGTTGAACTTGCGGGCGACAAAACGCATGAGCTGCCTCCGCTGCTGGTGAAGACTGTGCCTGAGGTGAAGCGGCTGGACAAGATCATGGGGATCGCGGCCGAGATCATCGAGCAGGAGGACATGGTGCCTTTCGTGGCGGCCGACAAAATCGCCGACGACGAAACGATCGAGCGGCGCAAGATGGATCTCGCGATTAACCTTGTCGATCAATACGTCGGGTTATTGAGCCACTGGCATTGGGGCGACGCTGTGGTTGAGTGGATACGCCAGTGCGAGATCACGTTCGGCACGCGCCTCGAGCTGCGCAATTTGCTGTCCAGCGACGTTTGGCCGCATGCGGGGCGCAGCAGCTTCGTGACGCTGCTCGAAGACAAGGCTGTCCAGACCCAGGGTGTTCTGCTCGAAAAAGCGGTTGGCCTCAGGCTCGCGTTCCGGCAGATGCCGCCGATGCGCTGCTGTTCGGACCAGTTCCTTTTTTATTTGAATAGGTCGGTTGCGCAGACTGCGTACCGCACTTGGCTGAACATGACGCCCAGTCCGATCTCTTCCTTTCCTCCCGAGCGATTCCAGTTCGAAGTGGTGAACATGTCGCTCGACGTGCATTAGTCGCGATCCCCTATCGTGTAGGTCTCATCCGCGCGTGCAGTACACTGGTGCGTTCGCATCCGATGAGTTCCACATTTACGCTCCCTGCCTGTGCGCTATTCGCGCTCGTCATGCCTGTCATGGCTGCCGAACTGCCTCCCGCCCCGCTGCGGTGAAGATCCCGGTCACCGAAACGGTTGACGGGATTTCGATCACCGACAACTACCGCTGGCTCGAAGATCAGAACAGTCCGCAAACGCGGGCTTGGATCGCCGCGGAACAGGCCTACACCGCCCGTTTTTTCGCTCAGCTTCCGGAGCGCCGGCAGATCGTCACTGCCCTCAGTGATCTCGAACGCGTGGAGACGCGAACAACACCGGTCGTGGCAAACGGCGCCTATTTCTTCAGCCGGCGACTCCCGTCTGAACAGCAGGCATCGATCTTCGTGCGTCGTGGTTCATCGGGAAAGGACGATCTGCTGGTCGACCCAAATACTCTCGCGCCCGATCATTCGATTTCCGTATCGATAGCCGACGTCAGCAGGGATGGCCAGATTCTCGCTTATGAGATTCGGAAAGGTGGCCAAGACGAAACCGAAGTTCACTTCTTGCGAGTGGAGACGAAGAAAGAACTTCCTGATGTACTACCAAAGGCCAGAAACGGTTTGATGTTGGGCCACTCGTTTACATCCGATGACGCCACTTTGTATTACGGCAAGAAGCCGATGAACGGCTCGCCACACGTTTATAGGCATCGCTTCGGAACTCCTGTTTCATCCGATCAGGATCTTTTTGGCGGCTCCTACGGAGCGGATTACGGCGCCGACTGCGGAGTGACGCAAACAGAGAAGTACCTGTATTGCGAAGCCGCAAAAGGTGCGGCTGGTGTGGAGCGCGATTTATATGTCCAGAAGCTGAACGGCGCCTCCAACCTGCGCCCGATCGCTGAGCACGTTTCCGGAGTGCTCGCGACCGATCTCTATCGCGATGAGGTTTTGATTCTCACTTCGGCGCAAGCGCCTCATGGAAAGGTCCTGGCGATAGACTTCGACAAGCCGTCCCGAGAGAACTGGAAGGAAGTGATTCCGGAGAGCGGAACAACCATCAACGGGCTCTCTGTTGCCGCCGGGAGAGTGTTCGTAACTGCGCTTGAGAACGTTTCCGAACACTGCCGCACATACCGGCCCGACGGCACGTTCCTAGGGGAAGTGAAGCTGCCCGTGGCCGGCTCCATCGGGCCGGTGCGTGGCGAGGAGCAGGGAACCGAAGCCTTCTTCCAGTTCTCTTCGTTCGCACATCCGCCGGAAATCTTTCGCATCACGGGTGATCAAACCGTGACCCCCTGGTGGAGGTCATCCGTTCCGATTTCATTCGATGCAATCGACATCAACCAAGTCACGTATAGCTCGAAAGACGGAACGAAGATCCCGATGTTCATCGTGGCGAAGAAAGGAAACGAGCCGGGTAGTCGGCCCACCTTGTTGACCGGATATGGAGGATTCGATCTGGTTCAGACCCCGCGCTGGTCGCCTGTTGTGGCCTGGTGGGTGGATCAGGGAGGCGTCTTCGCGATACCCGCGTTGCGCGGCGGCGGTGAATTCGGAGAAGCTTGGCACCGCGCCGGCATGTTCGAAAATAAGCAGAATGTGTTTGACGATTTCATCGCGGCGGCGGAGTATCTGATTCATTCCGGAATTACTTCGCGTGAGCGCCTGGCGATCTATGGCACATCGAATGGTGGATTGTTGGTAGGCGCGGCTTTGACACAAAGACCGGACCTGTTCCGCGCTGTTGTTTGTGGCGCTCCGCTGCTTGACATGGTGCGATACCAGAAGTTCAAAATCGCGAAATTATGGGTGCCGGAGTACGGGTCGTCAGACGATCCAAAGCAATTGCGGTACATTCTCGCGTACTCTCCCTATCAGCACGTGCAGCCGGGCGTAACGTATCCAGCTGTGATGTTCTGGAGCGGCGACGGAGATACGCGCGTTGATCCGCTGCACGCACGAAAGATGACGGCCGAGATGCAGGCTGAAGCGGCGCCTAAACGGCCTATCATTATCCGGTATGACACGCTAACCGGACACAGCGGCGGCCGGTCAGTTGATCAGCAAATCAACTTCGATGCGGACTTCCTGGCGTTTGTAAAAAGCCAGATTGGATGATGCCGCTTTAGGCCTCGCTTGGCTTAGGCGCTGAGGGTTCCGCGCCAAGGTGCTGCTTTTCGCTCTCTTGGCTTTTCACGAATTCGAGAATGTCGAAGCGCTTCACTTCGCGATCGGGGAAGAAGCTGTTGATGGCTGCTTGCTCATCGTCGAAGATCTGGAAAACTGTGCTGAGCTTGGTCAGAATCATGAGTTGAGCGGCACGTTTGGGGACATTCAATAGCTTCATCGCTCCCCCGGCATCTTCCGTTCCAGAGTGGCCGATGACCAGCGTTCCGAGACCTGTACTGTCGATGTAGTCGACATCCTTCAGGTTCACGATCACGTTGTTCTTTTTTTGCTCGATGAGCTGCGTGAAATGCCGGCGCAGATCGGTTGCCTCGGGACCAACGACCACGCGCCCGCGCAGATCCAAAATCGCTATCCCTTCGACTTCACGTTGGTGCGCCTCAAGAGCCATAATGGTCCTCTCACTATAGCGTGTTCTTCGAGCGCGAAACTTTGGTAGAAATGCGGGGAGGCTATTCCGGGGATCGGCGGTACAGTAATGAATTGCCACTTTGGCGGGAGGGAAGAACGGTTTGTTTGTGCATGCTTTAGTTGCTTTGCTGCAGACTCACGTTCCGGGGCTTCCTGAGCACCGCATAGCGAATATTTTCAAGCCGCTGGCCACCCCGGCGTACGAAGAACATCGAATCGCTCTTCTGACGCTCGCAATCACCGGCGCGATTTTCGTGGTTGTTGGCGCGCTGATCGTCTACACCATGGTGCGCTTCCGGCGCCGGCCCGACGACAAGAGTCTCCACGAACCACCACAGGTTTACGGCAGCAACCAGATTGAAGCTGCGTGGACGGTAATTCCGATTCTGATTGTGTTCGTGTTGATTGGTGTTTCCGCGCGCGTGATCGCGGCCATACAAAACCAGAGCCCGCCCAGTTCCATGCTGAAGGTGCGGCTCATCGGGCACCAGTGGTGGTGGGAAGTTCAGTATCCGGATTACGGGATTACGACAGCGAACGAGATTCACGTTCCCGCAACTCCTGACGGCAAACGAGCAACTTATCTGCAGCTGACCAGCATGGACGTGATCCACAGTTTCTGGGTGCCGCAACTTTCCGGTAAGACCGACCTGATACCGAACCGCGTCAACTACATGTGGATCGACCCGCCGCAGCCGGGCATTTATTTGGGCAACTGCGCGGAGTACTGCGGAACCCAACACGCCAATATGCTTCTCCGTGTGATTGCGCAACAACCCGCCGATTTTGAAAACTGGGTATCCGGCGAGCAGAAGATGGCGCAAGACGATCCGCAAGCAAGCGAAGCAAAGGCGGTCTTCGGCTCGTTAGCATGTGTCAATTGCCACACCATTCGAGGGACACCGGCGGTCGGCAAGTTCGGTCCGGACTTAACACATTTGATGAGTCGCGAGACGCTTGCGGCCGGAGTTCTCACCAACACTCCTGAGCATCTGCGTGCCTGGGTCAACGATCCTCAAGAGGCGAAGCCCGGCTGCTTGATGCCCAGCATGAAGTTGGGAGACCGAGAGCTGGCTCAGGTAGTGACATACTTGCAGTCTCTGAAATAAACGCGGAGGTCTGATGGCAACAATCGATTACCCACTCGAGCGGCCTAAGGTCGAGACGCCCCAGTTTTCTTTTTCCGAGACCTTATATAAGTGGGTTGCGACTGTCGATCATAAGCGGCTCGGCTTGATGTACGTCGTCTCCGCCTTACTGTTTCTCATCATTGCAGGGATCATGGCATCCGTCATGCGGCTGCAACTGGCATTTCCGAATGGGCACGTGGTCGGGCCCGACACCTTCAACCGGCTGTTCACTATGCACGGAACCACCATGGTTTTTCTGGTCGGAATGCCGATGGTCGCCGGCTTTTCAAACTACCTGGTGCCATTGATGATCGGAGCGCGCGATATGGCCTTTCCACGCCTGAACGCGTTCGGGTTTTGGATCTTTCTGTTGGGCGGTTGTCTTCTTTATTTCAGTTACATCGGCGGCGGTGGCCTGTCGGGCGACGGTTCGGCTCCTGATGTAGGGTGGTTCGCCTACGCACCGCTGACAGAACGCGGATTCTCCCGTGGCAATGCGACAGATTATTGGGCGCTCGGCGTCTTAATCTCCGGATTCGGCAGTATTGCAAGCGCCATCAACGTGATTGCCACCACCATCTCGCTCCGCTGTCCGGGCATGACGCTCAGCAGGATGCCGATGTTCGTGTGGGTGATGCTGATCGATTCCTGGCTGATTCTGGTCGCTCTTCCGCCTCTCTCGGCGGGACAGATCATGCTGCTCTTAGATCGTTATTTAGGAGCGAACTTCTTCAATACACAGGCGGGCGGGTCGGCAGTTCTGTGGCAGCACATCTTTTGGATATTCGGTCACCCCGAAGTCTACATTCTGATCTTTCCTGCGTTCGCGATTCTGTCGGAAGTGATTCCTATTTTTTCCCGCAAACCGATTTTTGGCAGGCCAGCGATGGTTGGCGCGGTGGTCGCCATCGGGTTCATCAGCCTCGGCGTATGGGCGCACCACATGTTCGCGGTCGGAATGACTTCGTGGTCAAACACTTTCTTCGCGGCCTCTTCCATGCTGGTCGGCGTGCCGACGGGAATTAAGATTTTCAACTGGACCGCGACCATGTACGGAGGCAAACTGCGCTTTTCGTGCCCGCTGTTGTTTTGTTGCGCCTTCTTGCTGCAATTTCTCGTGGCCGGTTTAACCGGGATCATGCTCGCGGTTACGCCCTTCGATTGGCAGCTACACGATTCCTATTTTGTGGTGGCCCACTTTCACTTCACCTTAATCGGAGGCCTGGTATTCGGGCTGTTCGCGGGGATTTATTATTGGTACCCAAAAGTGACGGGCAAAATGGCGAGCGAGCGGCTCGGAAAATGGCATTTCTGGCTGTTTTGCATCGGCTTCAACATGACTTTCATTCCGCTGCATTTCGCAGGTATGCTGGGCATGCCGCGACGTATCTACACGTATGCGCCGGGACGTGGCTGGGAGTTGTGGAACCTGATCGCGTCCATCGGTGTTATCTTCCAAGCCGCCGGCCTTCTGTTTTTCGTTTGGAACATGATTCGCTCCGCGAAGTGGGGCGAACCTGCGGGCGACGATCCCTGGGACGGATGGACGCTCGAGTGGTCTACCACGTCTCCGCCGCCTGAATACAATTTTGAAAAGCTTCCGGTCGTGCGCAGCGCCCGGCCGTTATGGGATTTGAAGCACCCCAACGATCCCGACTGGCAGTTCGAATAGAGGCGCCATGGCAGAAGGACATCTCGTTGCGGTCGATCCTCTCGCAATGGAGCGGGAGTGGAGAGTGCCCGATCGCGGCAAGGTCGGGATCATTTTCCTGATCATCACCGAGACAGCGCTCTTCACGATTTTCGTCGCCGCCTATCTGATCTACATCGGCAAGAGCCTGACCGGACCGTATCCAAAAGATGTATTGGAGATCCCCATTCTGGCAAGCATCTGCCTGTTTTCGAGCAGTGGCACCATCGTTTTCGCCGAACACGCGTTGGAGAAGAACGACCTCAGGCGGTTCAAAGTGTGGTGGACTCTGACGATTTTGTTAGGCGCATACTTTTTGCTTGCCACCGGCATGGAATGGCACAAGCTGATCTACGAAGACCATCTGACCATCAGCACGAATTTGTTCGGTTCCACTTTCTATTCGCTGGTCGGGCTGCACGCGAGTCACGTCATCGTCGGCCTGACATTTCTTTTGCTGGTTCTGGTTGTGACGCTACTCGGATTCCCGATTCAGACGCAACTCAGGCGCGTGCTCTTTCTGTCGTGGTACTGGCATTTCGTGGACGCAATCTGGGTTGTCGTGTTCACAGTCGTGTACATCATCGGCAGGTAAAGGGATCCGTCGTATGGAACACGAGACGCATCACGGGGAAGCAGGAGAGCGGAGCGAAAAAGCGTGCGTTCAGCTCCCCGCGCCGACCTTTTGGCCGCTGGTCTTGGCGTTCGGAATCACATTGCTCGGTGCGGGCCTGGTGACTCACTGGGTGGTGAGCGCAGTGGGGCTCGTCATTGCGGCTCGGGCCGTCGCGGGCTGGTGGCACAATGTAATTCCACACGAAGAGCACGAGGACGTGCCCATCAATCCGGCGCTTCGGCCCGCGCCCATCGAGGTGGGAACGCGATGTGTTGTGCGGCTGAAAGCGGGCGAACAGGGCCATCGCATGCGGATCCCCGAAGAAGTTCATCCCTATTCCGCCGGCCTTTGGGGTGGTTTGGCAGGTGGTGCTGCAATGGCGGCGCTCGCGTGCCTATACGGACTGATCGCGGAGCACAGCATCTGGTATCCCATCAATTTATTGGCGGGCGTTGTGATCCCTTCGATGGGCGATGCCACGATCGAGCAGTTGAAAGCGTTCAACGGCCTAGCGTTTTTTGCTGCCCTGGTTGGCCACGGACTCATTTCCATTCTGGTCGGCACCGTGTACGCAGTCATGCTGCCGATGTTTCCGAAATACGCGCCATTCTGGGCCGGAATTTTGATGCCGCTGTTTTGGAGCGGATTGGTGGCGACCGTGCTCAACATCATAAATCCCGTTCTCAACGACAGAATTAATTGGCCGTGGTTTGTGGTATGTCAGCTCGGGTTCGGCCTGGTGGGCGGGTACGTCATTGCACGCAGTACCAGTATCAAGACGATGCAATCGTGGACGCTTGCTGAGCGCGCGTTCGTCGAAGCACCGGGTGTGCGTCCCCCACGCGAGGAAGATCACAAGTGATCACACGGGCGTGTCGAATTTTTTCGACTGTGCGGCTCGGGCTCATCGCGGCGGGGGCATGCGTGTTGCTGCTACTTGCGGCGGGCTGCGATCCTCCGGGCAAGCCGAAGCCTGAGCCGCCGTCCTCGCAGGACATCACGGATTTCAACGCGCTGTACGGAGAGAACTGCGCCGGTTGTCATGGCTTCGATGGAATGAATGGTCCGGCGCGACCGCTGAATGATGCGTTGTATCTGGCCGTGATTCCGAAAGAGGTGCTACAGCAAACCATCGAAAACGGACGTCCTGGCACAGCGATGCCGCCGTGGGCGCGCAGCCAAGGTGGACCGCTCACCACCAAACAGATTACGGCGTTGGTCGAGGGCATTGAGCGCAATTGGGCGAAACCTAGGAACTTTCAAGGCGCGACGCTGCCCTCCTACGACGCGGGCAACAATACAGGCGACGCGGACCGCGGAAAGAAATTGTTTACAAGCAATTGCTACATGTGCCATGCACCGGGTGCGCCGATCGGTTCAGTGACAGACGGGACCTTTTTACAACTCGTCAGCGATCAGGTGTTGCGCACGTCGATCATTCAGGGCCGGCCTGATTTGGGAATGCCGGATTACCGCACACTAAAGCTCGGCCACGCGCTAAGCGATCAGGACATCGCGGATCTGGTCGCGTATCTCGCCTCGCTGCGGCCCGTCGAACCGAATGTACAGAGTGCGCGCACGAATGAGAACGGACCAGGGCAATCTGGTTCCATGACGAAAGGAAACGAAGGAAGCGGCAATGGGCCAGGAAGTCCGCGTCAACAGAAAAACGAGGGGCCCAAGGTGAAGGGCAACAGCAGCCAGAGAGGCGTGAAATGACCGGAACTGATCGGGAAGAAGACGAAGGAAAAGACAAAACATTGAGTCCAACGCGGCGGGATTGGCTGTTCACCGCAGGCGTCGCGGTAAACGTCGCGGCGGGTGTGTTGCTTGCGGTTCCGCTGATCGGATTCGTGTTTTCGAGCTTCGTAGAGCGTAAGGACCCGCGGGCCTGGATTTCGCTCGGGCCCATAGAAGCATTTCCCGAGCAAACTACACGCATTGCGACGTATCGGAACCCGTACACGCGGCCATGGGACGGAGAGACTGCGGACATTCCCTGTTGGGTGCGCCATCTGCAAGGCAAGCAGTTTCAGGTGTTCGCGATTAACTGCGCGCACCTGGGTTGCCCAGTGCGGTGGTTTCCGGAATCGGGTCTGTTCCTGTGTCCCTGCCATGGCGGAGCGTATTACGAAGATGGATCGCGCGCAGCCGGGCCGCCGCCGCGCGGGCTGTTTCAGTACAACTACAAAGTGGACAACGGTGAGCTTTGGGTGAAGGGCGGGGAAATGCCGACGCTCTCGAACCCGGTGTAGCCGCGAGAGGCGATCGCATGAATTGGCTGAGGAATGCGGCGGTCTGGCTCGACGACAGATTGCATCTTACGGCACTCTATGCGTCGACGGCAGGTCACGAAGTTCCTGCCAGCGCCGGCAGCTGGTTTTACGTTTTTGGAAGCGCAACGCTGCTGTGTTTCGTCATCCAGATCATCACCGGCGCCTGTCTGGCGTTCGTCTATATTCCATCGACAAACGAAGCATGGACGAGCCTGCAATACCTGAATCACGCCCAGTTTTGGGGCTGGTATCTGCGCGCTGTGCACAACTGGGGCTCGAATTTCATGGTCTTCATCATGACGCTGCACATGATTCAGGTCTTCCTGTTTGGCGCCTACAAATATCCACGTGAATTGACTTGGGTCAGCGGCGTGTTCCTTTTGCTCTCGACGCTCGGGATGGCCTTCACCGGGCAGGTGATGCGGTTCGACCAGGACGCTTATTGGGGGCTGACGATTGGAGCGTCGATCACCGGACGTGTGCCGCTCATCGGTTCGCATCTCGTACATCTCTTGCTGGCGGGCCCCATCATCGCTGGCGAGACACTGTCGCGCTTCTTCACGCTGCACGTGTTTATCATCCCGGGGCTGATCATTGCGCTCGTCAGCATGCATTTGCGGTTGGTGCTCACGAAAGGCATCAATGAATATCCAAGGCCTGGCCATCCCGTTCACAAAGCGACATACGACGCCGAGTACGCGGACATCATCAGGAAGGAAGGCGTCCCGTTCGTGCCGCACGCAATCGGCAAAGATCTGATTTTTGCGGCCATCGTAATCGTCGGCATTCTGGGATGTGCGCTGGTGTTCGGGCCCAAGGGCCCCGGCGGACGACCAGACCCGACGCTGGTGGACACGAATCCGCGGCCCGATTTTTACTTTCTGTCGGTCTTTGCTTCGCTCGCGTTGTTGCCGGATTGGATGGAAGTCATCGTTCTGTTCGCGGCCCCGGCAGTGGGAGTTCTATTTTTGCTTGCGCTCCCCTTTATTTCTGGCACCGGAGAAAAGAGCGCGCGGCGCAGGCCAGTGGCTGTGCTCTCTGTAGTTTTGATCATGTTGGTAATCGGCGTTCTGACGTATCTAGGTGAGACCTCGCCTTGGTCTCCGCATATGGCGGCATGGAGCTCGAAGCCGATTCCCGTGCAGTATGTGAAGGGCCGGACTCCTCTCGAATTGCATGGCGCGCTCGTGTTTCAGAACAAGCAGTGCCGCGACTGTCATGCGCTGGGCGGCGACGGCGGGCAACGTGGCCCCGCGCTCGATGCAGTCGCGACTCGACTGACGCGCGACGAGATGATCCGGCAAGTGATTCAAGGCGGCGGAAATATGCCCGCGTATGGCAAGAAGCTAAGTCCCGCGGAGGTGGAGGCGCTGGTTTCGTTCATGCGGACGCTCAGGCCGCGAAGTGTGCCGCCGGTCCGCAATTCAAACGGTTCCGAAAATCATCTTCCTCGCGATGTGGCGGTCGTGACAGCGCCGCTGAACCGATTAAAGCGATAGCAGTGGATCCCGTTGTTAGTGCCGCGCTTTCGTCCTGGAAACTCGATCCGCGCGTCATCGCGATCTTACTTTTTGCAGGGCTAGTGTACCTGCGCGGCTGGCTGCGTGGCCGCCGGGTGCTGCACGACGATCGGGATTATACGCGGCTCGGCGCTTTTCTCGCCGGGCTAGTCGTTCTGTTTGTAGCGACGGAATCGCCGCTGGACGCATTCGACGGGCTCTTCCTGTGGGCGCATATGGCGCAACACATGCTGCTGCTGATGATTGCGCCGCCTTTGCTTCTGCTTGCGCATCCCATGCTGCCGCTGCTGCGCGGTTTACCGAAACGGTTCGTGAAGGAAGGCTTAGGTCCGTTCTTGACGTGGCCGGCGCTGCGACGTGTGCTCAGGTTTTTGGTTGCACCGGCCTTCGCGTGGCTCGCGTTTGCGGTCAGCACGATTTTCTGGCATTTACCCGCAATCTATGAACTGGCGCTTCGCTCACCCGCATGGCACGGAGTGCAGCATGCATCGTTTTTCTGGACGGGCATTTTGTTCTGGTGGCCGGTTGTGCAGCCGGGACCCGGCAACAGCCGCTGGCCGCAGTGGGCGCCAATTCCTTACTTACTGTTTGCGGATATTTTGAACACAGCGCTTTCGGCGTTTTTTGTTTTCTCCGGCAAGTTGCTGTACCCGGCATATGCGGCGGTTCGCGTGAGTCATATGAGCGCGCAGGACGATCAGACCGCGGCGGGCCTGATCATGTGGCTGCCGGGATCGCTCGTTTACCTGGTGCCTGCCATCGGGTTTGCGATGCGATTGCTTTCCGGATCGCCACTCGAACGGCGGCCGCGCCCGGTCTTGAGGCGTGTGCCCCGACGGCAGTCACGGTTACTCTTTGCCTCATCAAGGCTGCCGGGAGTGCGGCGGGTGGCGCAAATCGCCATGTTGTTGCTCGCCGTTGTGGTGATGGCAGATGGATTCTTCGGACCACAGGTCACGCCGTTGAATCTGGCGGGCGTACTGCCGTGGATTCACTGGCGCGCGCTGTCGATTGTGGCGCTCCTCGCGGTGGGAAACCTGTTCTGCATGGCCTGCCCATTCATGTTCGTGCGCGATATTGGACGGCGCCTCCTGCCCGCGGGATGGAGATGGCCTCGCTGGTTGCGCAGCAAGTGGCTGCCGGCCATGCTGTTGCTGGTTTATTTTTGGGCGTACGAAGCTTTTAATTTGTGGGACCGCCCGTGGCTGACCGCCTGGATCATCGCTTCATACTTCCTGGCGGCCTTGATCATCGACGGCTTCTTCCGCGGCGCGAGTTTCTGCAAATACGTGTGTCCCATCGGCCAATTTCATTTTGTGACCTCACTGGTTTCGCCTCGCGAGATACGCGTGCGCAGCGCAGAGGTGTGTAAGTCGTGCCGGACACACGACTGCATTCGCGGCAACGAGCGGGCGCGAGGTTGCGAGCTGTATCTGTTTCAGCCGAAGAAGGCAGGGAATCTCGACTGCACCTTTTGCATGGATTGTGTGAAGGCCTGTCCACATGAGAACGTGGCGCTACTGCCCGTTACTCCGGCGAGCACAATCACCGTCGATCCTTATCGCTCGTCGATCGGAAGATTATCAAAGCGCACAGACTTTGCGGCCCTAGTGCTGCTGATCGTATTCGGCGCGTTCGTCAATGCAGCCGGAATGGTCGAACCGGTCATGGCCTGGGAGCATAGCTGGCACGCGAAACTGGGTGTCAACATGATGCCGATGATCGTCGCGGCTTTCGTTTGTGTGGGCGCTGTGCTGGCGCCCGCTGTGGCCATTGCATTATGTGCATGGCTGAATCGGCTCGCCGGCTGCAAATTCAGGATTGCCGATGTGGCGAGGCGTTTTATCTTCACGCTGGTGCCTGTGGGCGTTGCGATGTGGGCGGCGCACTTGCTGTATCACATGGCGACAGGATGGAGTGCCCCATGGCAGCTTGTGCAGCGCATGATCGCCCGGCCTGTTGCCACGCCTATTATGCCCTTTGTTCCCGCTTGGCTCACGCCGGCGCAGATCATCCTGCTGGACGCGGGCCTGCTTCTTACGTTGTATGTTGGATGGCGCGTCGCCAAACAATACTCCGATCGGGCGCGAACGGTGATCGCACTTTTGACACCGTGGGCGGCACTGGCGTGCGCACTCTATGGAACCGGCATTTGGATCTTATTCCAACCGATGCAGATGCGCGGCATGTTGTATTGAAGAGCACAAGCATTAGCCTCGGAGCGCTTTGCGCGGCCGCGGTGCTCAGCGCCACGCTGCTTTATGGCGATGGTGGGGCCATGCTGTTTCGCAAGCGGGCCGATCCATTCCTGGTGACTGCGTTCGGCGAACCCGTGCCGCTGCGGGTTGGAACCGCCGATCTGAGCGTCATGGTGCAGAACGCCGAGAATCGCTCGACCGTGCTCGACGCGAACGTAAGTTTCCGACTGAAGAAATCGTCAACTGGAAGCGTTGTCGAGATTATCGCGTCCGCTACGCATGCGCGTGCGACCAACAAATTGTTGTACGCCGCTCACGTGACCTTACCGTCGGCTGGCGAATGGCAATTGAGCGTGGATGTTAAAAATGGCGCGGCCGCGGCTTCCGCTTTGAGTGAGTTGAATGTCTTCGCGCAAGAAGCACCGGCCGAGACCTATTGGCCCTACTTCGTGATTGTGCCGCTTTTGGCGGTCTTGTTTGTATTGAATCGTTGGCTCAGACGCAAGTGGCGCAGGAGTCCGCAAGCACGGCCATAGCAGCGTTGCGGCCATTGATTGCGATGACGCTGCCTCCGGGATGCGTGCATGCGCCGCACATGTAAAGCCCGGGCATACCGGTTCTCGAGTGAAGGCGATTGCTCCACATGTACGGGGGAAGGCACTCACCTTGAAAGATATGACCACCCGTGAGCCCAACCTTCTTTTCGATGTCCGGAGGGCCGAGCGCTTCGGCATCGATCACCGCGTCAGGGATATTGCTGCAGAAGCGTGCGAGAGCCGCCAGTGCGCGCTGCTTTGCGGCTTCACGATGATCGTCCCAGTCGCCCTCCGCGAATTTGTAGGGCACGTATTGCGAGAACACCGACATGGTGTGCGTGCCTTGCGGCGCGATACTCCGGTCGTGCACGCTTTGAAAATAGAGTTCCGTCCATAGATGATCGGGCAAACGGCCCTCGCGTGCGGCGGCATAGCTCGCCTTCCATTCGTCCTTCGTGAGAGGCGTGTTGATCTGGGCCGAGTGATGAATCTCGCAGGTTCCCGGCCGGGCGCGAAAATTCGGCAGCTCGCGAAGCCAGACGTTGACCTTCAGGGTGCAGCCTTCGATGGGGATGGATTCGACTTGCGTGCGCCAGCTGGAATCTGCGGCGTCGCCGAGGAGACTGAGCGTCGTTCGCGGATCGGCGTTTGATATCACGAGGCGCGCGTGGATCTGTTCTCCGCCTTCGAGCACAACGCCTTCGCCCGGTTTGATTTGCGATACGCGGACCCCCGCCGCGATCACAGCTCCCGCATTCTGAGCAGCATCGGCCAAACAAAAAGAAACCATGCCGATTCCACCTCTGACAAAACCCCACGCACCGGGGAAGCCGCCGAGTCGGCCTGAGGAATGATGAAAGCGAATGGAGGCCGTACCCGCATCGAATGGGCTCGCGTTTGTGCCGATGATGCCTTGACCCAGATAGGCGATCTGAAGGCGTTCGTCTGAGAGATAGCGTTCAACGAACTCGGACATGGACCAATCGAACAAAAGGGCGCGCGTCTCTTCGTCATCACCCAAACGATCTTCGAGTTGCTCTCGAGTGGGCGCTTCGCCGATCCACACATCGTTTTCGTTCGGCGGACGCAGAGCATCGCGCAGGCGGCGAATCACGTCCGACATGGCCCGCCAGCCTGGCACATCGCGCGGTGAAAAGCGGGCCAGCTCCGCTTCGCATTGCTCGTCGTCATCGTACAGTTGAACGCTTGTGCCATCGAGAAACGGAACGAACAGGCCGTTCAACGCAGGAGACCAGGAGTAACCGAGTTCCGCCAGCTTCAGCTCTTCGATGACTAATGGATGAAGCAGGCCGGCGAGATAGGCGCACGGCGACATGCGCACGCCGGGCCAGGGCTCTTCGAGGGTGCAAGCGCCGCCAATCCGCTCGCGTGTTTCGAGAACAAGTACGCGCTTGCCAACGCGGGCAAGATAGGCCGCGCAGGCAAGTCCGTTATGTCCGGCGCCTACGATCACCGCGTCCCAGCGCTGACCCGCAAGCTCGCGGATGCCCGCGGGGAGACCGATCAGGCCGAGAGATGCGACGGCGGACCGCATTAGACAGGCAGCTTTTCTGTGTCGATGAGCACTTGCTCGATGCAGGCTTGAGGGCGAGAGTGCTTTTCTGCCGAATGCCAGTGACCTTCTAATAAGGTGACTGCACTCAGTTTCACAACCGCGAGACAACGCCAATTTGAAGGCGAACGGCCCGGTGCGAGGCCGGTCCTACTTGCGCCGCCGTATTGATAACACAGCGCGTGTAGCTGTCCATCTTTATTCCAACCGAGAACGTGCGGACAGAGCGAGCGTTGGTGATCGCTGTAGACCGCGCTGATTGGCTTCTTCAAAACTACGGCTGTCGTGAGCAGGACGATCACTTCTTCGGGCGACTGAACTTTAGCGCGCTGAGGAACAGCCATGCTATGCCCAGCATATGTCAGCTTCGTCCAGGATCAAGCCGTGCGTTGTGCTTCGCTCTTGCTCCCGTCAGCGACAGCGGCCTGTGCTGCCGCCAACCGAGCGATCGGAACACGGTAAGGAGAGCACGACACGTAGTTCATGCCTATGCGATAGCAGAACTCGACGGAACTCGGCTCCCCGCCGTGCTCTCCGCAGATACCAACTTCGAGATCGGGGCGCGCCTTACGGCCTAGCTTCACAGCATGCTCGATGACTTTACCGACGCCGTCCTGATCGAGGACCGCGAACGGATCTGCCTTGAAGATTTTCAGATCTTCGTACTGCTTTGAAAATTTCGTGTAGTCGTCGCGCGAGAGACCCATGGTGGTCTGCGTCAGATCGTTCGTGCCGAAGCTGAAAAAGTCGGCTTCTCGCGCTATTTCGTCAGCCGTCACTGCAGCACGGGGGATCTCGATCATGGTGCCGACCATGTATTTCAGGTTCTTCATACCAGCGGCGCCAAGAACTTCGTCCGCAACTTTCACGACGAGAGCTTTCTGATTTTCGAGCTCTTTGACGTTGCCAACGAGGGGAATCATGACTTCCGGCAGAACCTCGATGCCTTTCTTTGCGACCAGCACGGCTGCTTCGAAGATCGCGCGCGCCTGCATTTCCGTAACTTCGGGGTAAGTGATACCGAGCCGGCACCCACGGTGCCCGAGCATAGGATTAAACTCGTGCAGTTCTTCAACGCGCTGCAGCAGCTCCGGAAGATATGTCTTCAACTCGCCAACAGAGATTTTGTAAGTAGCCGCCATCTCCTTCTTCTCTTTGGGTGACGCGCTCCGCAGTTTGGCGATATCGACCATCAGGTTCTCGCGCTTCGGCAAGAATTCGTGCAACGGCGGGTCGAGCGTCCGGATCACGACCGGGAAGCCGTCCATGGCCTGAAACAGACCGGCGAAATCCTTGCGCTGCATAGGCAGAAGTTTCTGCACGGCTTTTTTGCGCGTTTTCTCATCGCGCGCCAGAATCATCGCCTGCATATGCGGGATACGATCCTCGGCGAAGAACATGTGCTCGGTGCGGCAGAGACCGATGCCTTCTGCACCGTAAAGACGCGCTTGCTTCGCATCGCGAGGAATGTCGGCATTCGCGCGCACTCCGAAATCGCCGCGGAACTCGTCCGCCCATTCCATAAAAGTGGCGAAGTAGTGCGACTTCGGATCGGGTTCGTTCGTCTTACATTGCCCCAGGTAGACCTCACCAAGCGTGCCGTCGAGCGAGATCCAGTCGCCTTCGTTCAGAATCGTTTTCTTGCCTTCGAAAAGAATCGTGGCCTGCTTCTTTGTTTCATCGACAGCCACCGAGGCCGCGCCGACAACGCACGGACGACCCATGCCGCGTGCAACCACAGCAGCGTGACTTGTCAGGCCCCCCACCGCGGTGAGAATGCCTTTCGACACGTCCATTCCGTGGATGTCGTCCGGTGTGGTTTCTTTGCGAACGAGCACGACCGGGCCGCTCGCCGACAATTCCACTGCGTCTTCGGATGAAAACGCGGCGCGTCCGACAGCTGCACCCGGTGATGCGGGAAGGCCGGTTGCGAGTTTCGTGAAGTTCTTTCGCATGACTGGATCGAGCACAGGATGGAGCAGTTGATCGAGTTGATTAGGCGCAACGCGCTGAATAGCTTCGCGCTTTGAAATCACGCCTTCTTCGACCATGTCGACGGCCACACGAACCGCGGCAGGCCCGGTACGCTTGCCGTTGCGGGTTTGCAGCATGTACAGCTTGCCGTCCTCGATGGTGAATTCAAAGTCCTGCACATCGCGGTAATGTTTTTCGAGATTCGCTGTGATCTCCCGAAGCTGCGCGTACGCTTCCGGCATGACCTGCTCAAGTTCAGTGATCGGCTGCGGCGTGCGAATGCCGGCGACCACGTCCTCGCCTTGCGCATTGACTAGAAACTCGCCGTAAAATGTCTTTTCGCCGGTCGAAGGGTTGCGCGTAAAGCCCACACCTGTGCCCGAGTTATCGCCCATGTTGCCGAACACCATGGTTTGCACATTGGCTGCCGTGCCGATCGAATCGGGGATCTTTTCCATGCGCCGATAATAAATCGCTTTCGGCGTGTTCCAGGAGTTGAACACGGCGTCGCGAGCCAGCTTCAACTGCTCTCGCGCATCTTGCGGGAACTCTCGCCCGGTCTCTTTCTTCACCAGCTTTTTGTATTCGTCAATGATAGATTTCAGGTCCTCGGCAGTGAGATCGGTATCGAGCTTGACCTTTGCCTTAGCCTTTCGGCCGTCGAAGATGTGATCGAACTTCGTCATGTCGATCCCGACCGCCACTTCGCCGAACATCTGAATAAAGCGGCGATAGCAATCGTAGGCAAAACGCGGATTACCCGTCTTGCTGGCCAGCGCCTCCGTGGCTTCGTCGTTGAGGCCGAGATTGAGAATCGTGTTCATCATTCCCGGCATGGAAAACTTCGCGCCGGAGCGAACACTCACGAGCAGTGGGTCATCCCCCGCGCCGAGCTTTTTGCCCATTTCCTTTTCAAGCTTGGCGAGCGCTTTGTCGATCTGCTCGTCTACTTCGGTGGGGACTTTGTTGCCGTTTTCAAAAAAGAGGTTGCAGACTTCCGTCGAGATCGTAAAGCCTGGGGGCACGGGCACCCCGGCTTTGCTCATTTCCGCGAGACCCGCTCCTTTGCCGCCAAGAACTTCACGCATCTTGCCATCGCCCTCAGCTTTGCCTCCGCCGAACGAGTAAACGTATTTCTTCATTACCGGTCTTGTCTCCTGATTGTCGGTACCAACTTGGTTAAGCTTTCAGACGCCACTTGCGCCTTGCGTGACGATTTCGGAAAAGTCGGCGATGGTGGAGAACTCCGTAAGCAGGCTATGCAGTAACGCCAGACGGTTCTGCCGGATCACCGGATTTGGATCGTTCACTAGAATTTTATCGAAGAACAGATCCACTTGAGGACGCAGCGAGGCGATGGTGGCCAGCTTGTCGCGATAGGACGGGGTCATTTTTGCCGCCTCACGGACGCGCAAGAAAGCTTGATAGAGGTCTTCTTCGGGACCAGGCGAAAGGAGTGCTGCCTTCGCGGGGTCAGTCTGGGTCACTTGCGCCTGTTTGAGAATGTTCTTGATGCGTTTGAAACTTGCAGCAAGCGGTTCGAAGTCTTCGGTCGGTCGAATGTAGTGGATAGCTTCCGCGCGATCGGCGACATCGGCCAAGATTGTCAGCGGCGGAACGAGCACAGCATTCACCTCGTCATAGGCGAAATTGAGAGTGTCGCGCAAGTAGAATTGGACCCGCTCTTTGAGGAAGGCGTCGAGTTCAGGGACGTCTTTAACCAGGGTCATTAGGTCGAGCGGGAGTCGCGCTTCAAACAGGATTTTGACGATCCCCTGAGCGGCCCGACGCAGCGCGAGAGGATCTTTAGACCCAGTCGGGACCAGCCCAATCTTAAAGCACTCCTTTAAGGTGTCGAGCTTGTCGGCCACGGAGACGATTTGCCCCTCGACGGTACGCGGAATGGAATCATCCATGCTGGCGGGCTTGTAATGATCGTAGATTGCGCTTGCTATCGCATCACCTTCGCCCTGGGCTTTCGCGTAAAGGCCGCCCACGATGCCTTGCAGATCCGTGAACTCTTTGACCATGTCAGTCGTGAGATCGCATTTGCACAGTTCGGCAGCGCGACCCACGACGCCCTCGTCAGCCCCGGCTTGGGACGCCAAATCGCGAGCGAGTTGCCGCACTCGGTTCATCTTTTCCCAATAACTGCCGAGTTTCGCGTGAAAAGTAAGCTTCTTTAAATCATCGACTCGTTCTGCCAGTTTCTTGCGTTGATCGACTTCCCAGAAAAACCGCGCATCATTGAAGCGCGCACGCAGAACGCGTTCATTGCCTTGACGAATAAGAGCGTCCGGATCGCCATCCGTGTTTGTGACCGCAACGAACTCAGCCGCAAGCGAGCCGTCCTCGTTCAGCACCGAAAAGTACCGCTGGTGATGGCGCATCACCGTTGAAAGAATCTCTTTCGGCAACTCCAAATACCCGGGATCGAAACTGCCGCGGATCGGCGTTGGAAATTCCGTCAGGTAGACAAGCGTCCGGAGCAGCTCTTCGTCTTTCTGAACGTTTGGTCCGAGGCCTTCCTCAATCCGCCGCTTGCGTTCCTCGGCATGAACAATCACAAAATTGTTGCGTAAGGTGTCAAAGTACGTTTCGACCGTGACCGGTAACGGCTCCTTCGACCCCAGAATGCGATGCCCGCGCGTGGTATTGCTCGATTTCACGCCCGCTACTTCGAATGGGATGATTTGATCGTTCAAAAGCGCAACGATCCAGCGGATCGGCCGGATGAAATGCACTGCTCTCTTGTCCGTCCAGTACATCGCTTTCGGGAAATGGATGCCAACGATGATCTGCGGCAGCTTTTCGCTCAGTGCTTCGGTGGCTGACTGGCCTTTCGTGAGCTGGTGAAACACATACCGCTCACCCTTCGCGTCTTGTATTTTGCTGAGCCCATCGACGGTCGTGCCTTGCTTGCGAGCAAAGCCTTGGGCGGCCTTTTCTCCTGAAGAAATATATGGGCCTCCCACGACCGTCTGCACATCCGTCGCCTGCTCCGACAAGTCTTTTGCCAGCAAAACCAGGCGGCGCGGCGTAGCTTCCATCGCCAAGGCCGAACCCGCGAAGGCCCCGAACGCATTCTGGAACTTGGTCCGCAAGTCCTCGAGCGCCGGCTCGATCATCCAGTCCGGAATCTCTTCGGTGCCGATCTCGAGAAAAAAATCCGCCACTAGGCGACAGCCTCTTCGTGACCAAACTGCTGCTGAGCCCATGCGTCCGCGACGCCGACCGCCAGCTTACGAACGCGGGCGATGATACCGACCCGTTCCGTCACGCTGATCGCGCCTCGCGCATCGAGCAAGTTGAATATGTTTGAGCACTTCAGTGCACGATCGTACGCAGGAAGCAATGGGAAGCGGGAATCTCTTGTTTGGTTGAACAGGTTTAACAGCCGCTGGCCTTCTCGCTCATGCAGCTCAAATTCCTGCCAAAGCGCAGACACGTCTGCGATCTCAAAGTTGTAAACGGAGAATTGCTGCTCATCCGTGAGCCGCACATTGGCGTACTTCACACCAGGCGCCCACTCGATGTCGTAAACGCTATCAACGTTCTGCAGGAACGCAACAATGCGTTCCAAACCATACGTAATCTCAGCCGGAACCAGCTCGAGATCCATTCCGCCGCACTGCTGAAAATAGGTGAACTGGGTAATTTCCAAACCGTCGAGCATCACTTGCCACCCAATGCCCCAGGCGCCGAGCGTGGGCGCCTCCCAGTTATCTTCTTCAAACTTGATGTCGTGCTTCCTGAGATCGATGCCAATCGCTTCCAGGCTCCCTAGATATTGGGCGAGCACGTCATCCGGCGTGGGCTTCAGGATGACTTGCAATTGCTGGTGCTTGTATAAACGATTGGGATTCTCGCCGTAACGGCCGTCGGCGGGACGACGGCTAGGCTGCACGTACGCGACCTTGTAAGGCTTGGGCCCGAGCACGCGCAGAAAAGTTTCGGGAGCCATGGTGCCGGCACCAACCTCCAGATCATAAGGTTCCTGAATGATCGCTCCGCGTTCGGCCCAATAGCGCTTCAGCTTGAAAATTGTGTCTTGAAAAGTGTCCATCGCAGCGTTGAGCCTCCCGGATCAGAGGCCTTCGAGAAGAATCGGGGTGTGAAAGCGCCGTTCCGCGTGCTCTTCCATTTGGCGGATGAGAAAACGCCGCAGATCGAGCGCGGTGTCTCGATTCCAGGATCGCGCCGGAAGTTCGGCAATGTGCATTCGGAGCATCTCGCCGGCCAAGTCGCGCGACGAAGAGGATAAATTGCGATCGGGGTGCTTCGCCAGATCGGGCAGAAAGCCGGAAAGGCGCGTGGCCCATAACGAGAAATAAGTGATCGCGGCCCAAATCGCCCCGGGCGCTCGCTCGTGCATGTAGCCGAGACTCGCCGTAACCAGACGAAAGAAGCGCTCGTTCGGCTCGTGAGGCGGAAGCATGTGTTCGCAGATTTCGGCTACGTAGTCGAGCGCCACGCCCGCATCGAAATCTTTGAGTAGCTCAAACTGCGACTGCAGCAACTCGCAGGAGTTCAGGTTGACCAGTTCGCGCGTTTCCTTTTGCGAATACGATAAGTTCACTAGCGAAAGCCGTTCCAGCCCCGATCCGAAGCTGCTCTTGGGCCTTCTTGCTCGCCTCGCCACCCCACGCAACTTTCCTTGATCGCGAGTGAAAAAGCTGACGATGAGATCCGATTCGCGAAACGGGTATGTACGCAGAACGTAGGTTTCACTTACCCGAGCCGCCATCGACTTATACGGCCGGCGCCAAGCAGTTTCGAGGCAACGGAACTATCAGCGTAGCAGAGCGACCCAAACGCGCCTGTGGAACAATGTTTGTTGCGTGTAGCGATACTTGCATTCGTGGCGTTCTCGTTCTCGTCCTTATTGACAGCTCAGAACACGCCGAAACTACTCCTCACGCCCCAACGCCTGCGCCGCTTACAGCGCGACAGGGAGCGGCAGACAGCACGCTGGACCAATTTCGAGAACCGCATTGAATCAGTGCTCGATTCGCCGCAGCGCGGCTTCGAGCTCGCGCTTTACTACGCCGTCACGCACGATGAAACCCGGGGCAGGGAGGCGATTCAGTGGGCGCTCGCGCACCGCTGCGATCGAAGGCAGACGGCTCTGGTGATCGATTGGTGCGCAGGGCTTCTCTCGGAATCTGAGCGGCAGCAGCTTACCAGCGCCTCGTGTGAAGAAACGCAGTTGAATCCAGCGGATCGCGTTCGCGATGCATTTTTCTTAGCGGTTGCGCGCGATGGAAGCGGAAGCACCGATGGCTGGAAAGATCTGCTGAGCTGGCTGGAGGCGGGGAATTTCGAACGCGGAGACGTGCTCTATGCTGTGTGCGAATACCTCGCAGCCGTGCGCGCCACCGAGCACGTGGACTTGCGCGAAGACGCGCGTGAGTTTTTCTCGGGCCTTCCCGCTGAAGTGCTGCTCGCTCTCAAGCCAAGCGAACTCGAGCATCCGAATTGGATAACCCACATCGCGGCTCTGGCGCTAGTCAGTTTAGACCCCAATCTCGAGGGATCTCAGTACTTGCAGGGCTGGGCCATGGAGAGCGCACAGACGATTCGCGAGGGTCCGGGCGTTGCGTATGAATTCTTGTGGGCGGATCCCTATTTGCCGGGAGTGGGATATCAGAATCTCGACCCGTGGGTATACGACCCGCAAGGCCGTCTATTCGCGCGCACCGGCTGGCAGGCGGACGCGTGCTGGGTCGCTGTCTCGACGCACGGCACCGAAGAACAGAATTGCCCGCCCGGATGGCAGAACAGCGCGACGACCATCGGATACATGACGCTGATGCCGCTCAAGCCGCACTGCATTGACGCGCCGCCGCGCAAGACCGCGAATGAAGCTGCTGTCATTTGGAAACTGCAGCCGCAAGAACCAATTTTCTTCTTTATGGAGGGACGGGTAGATTCGGCTCGCGCGGACGGCGCCGGGATGTGGCGCGTACCCTCGAATGTCGCAGGGAAGGTTTGTACCAGCCTTGATACACTGAAGCTTCCACCGGCGCATATTTCAGTGCGCAAACGTTGATCGCGCACAACGGGCATGGCCTAACGGTTTCCCGCCGTTGCGCTCGTAAGGAGTATCTCTAATTCATGATTGCATCGACCCAACTGCGCCCCGGCATGGTCGTCAAGTTCAACAATGAGCTGCATTCCGTATTCAGCATGGTCCACCGCACGCCTGGAAACCTTCGCGGGTTTGTGCAAGCGAAAATGCGGAACTTGCGATCAGGTTCGATGATCGAGCACCGCTTCTCCTCGGAAGACAAAGTCGAGCGCGTCGCTCTCGACGAACACGAGATGGAGTATTTGTACGACGACGGCGAATACTACTACTTCATGAACACCGAGAATTACGAGCAGATGCACTTGACGAAGGAGATTCTGGGGGACGGCGTTCTTTATCTGACTCCGCAGCTCAAAGTGAACGTCGAATTCTACGAAGGTAAGGCGATCAGTGTCGAACTGCCTCCGAGCGTTGAGATGACGGTCATGGAAACGGAGCCAGGCTTAAAGGGCGCGAGCGTTTCGAACGTCACCAAGGCCGCCAAGATGGAAACAGGACTAGTCGTTCAAGTGCCGCCCTTCATCAACCAGGGCGAGCGGATTCGCATCAGCACGTCGGAAGGAACGTACCAGGAACGCGCTTAGCGCATAGAGTGTAATTACTGATCTTCGAGCGCGGGTGTTTCTTCCGGCCGCTTCGTGGTTTCCCATTCACCTGAAAAACGGCTGTCCAGATGAACGTGAGAAGACTCCAGTACGAACACTCTTCTTTCAGAATACGCTACAAGCCACGCGGGCAACGATGAACCGTAAAGGTCCGTCAACTCCTCCGAGCTTTTCTTCGGTGTTTTCGGTGTTGCCCTGAGCAAGAACGAATTTTTCCCGTACGTCAGGCGCTCAAACTCTATACTGACGAGCGAGTGCTTCCACGGCTGAACGCGATGTTCTAGCAGAGTGATGACGCCGTGCAGAATCGCGCCATGGGGAATCACCGTGTTTGTGCCGGGCACCGGGAGTGGATCGAGCAATACGCCTTCAACAGCATCGCCGGTATAAGCGGTCCGACTATCGATAGGCTGGCGGAGGCCGACGTGAAGAGTAAGACCGGGGGGTAGCCACTGATTGACAACTGAAGCATCCGTCGTGGTGAATGGCGTCGATGTATCGCTCAGATCAAAGCGCAACGTGGATTCGCCTCGAAACTCGCGGCATTCCGAATACTCGCTGCGGCTCGTCGTATATACGTGCGAGTCGTCGTCAACGCGCAACAGGAACATGACCGGAATAAGAGATGGCGTGCCGGAGATATTGATGATGCTGGTATTTCACGTCGGTCTCAGCGGCGCAGATATTCGAGCCACCGGGCAGGGCGTCGGCCGTGACTTGCAAACTAGTCAGCTGATAATCCGCCGCACTGGCGGTGAACGAGCCGTGAAATGGAACGACTATCGATGCCTGTGGACCTTTGACATGGTAGCCACTGCGGGCTAGCGGGACGACAAAATGGAAGCGAACGGTTGTCACACCTTCGACATGGGACGTACCGGCGTACGTGAACTGGATTCCTGTGATGAGAAAGATATTGTGCAGAAATCCAATGAAGTTCCCGGAAGAGATCGGGCCATTGCCAACGATCGAGGCAATCGTGGAAGAAGAAAACCTGTTTTCGCCGTGCCAGGAATAGATCTCTCGGCCTTCTGAAACAGCTATATCGAGCCGCAAACGGTCATGTACCATTTGTTTGCGCTGCCGCGCTGGTGGTTCCACGCAGCCCAGCGAGAGATTGCGGGTGCTCGCGAAGTAAGTTCGATCGATGGTCTGAACGCAGGTGTAGTTTGCGGATTTCTCGATTTGTGCCGCGACATTCGCGCGGATGCGATTGAGTATTTCAGTCGGATCGTCGGACGCGCGGCAGGCGGAAACAACGAATACGAGGCAGACGCAGAGCCGTTGCATACAGCGACGCCAAACTATTTGCTCATGATGGCAGACTTCGATTGGCTTGGCCCGTCGCGCTCTACGATTTGCAAGATGACGATAGCGACAACCGCCAATCCGATGGCGATCGCTGCGACCCCGATGAGATGCGAGGCGAGGAAGTGAAATGTCTCGTGTCCATAGTGCAAACCGAGATAGGCCAGGGCGGCGTAACGGATCGCACGTGCGGCAAGCACGACCGCGCTGAAATAAGACCAGCGCACTTCGAGCGCGCCCGCGCAGAAGACCGGAACTTTCATGGGCAGCGGAAGGGGAGAGAGCGCGGGTATGAAAACCGTCACCAGGCCGTACCGCTCAAACCAGGCGTGCAGCCGTTTGCCCCGGCGTGTGCCGATTTGCTTAGCAAGCAGCACCTCTCCGCCTTTGCGCGCGATAGCGAAAAGGATGAGACTGCCGGCCAGTGAGCCGAGCACTGCCCAAATAGCCGCGATATACGCCAAGTGCGGCTGATTGACCGCCACCGCAATCAGAAGAGCATCGACGCCGCCCACTACGGGAAGGCCGGCGGAATCGAGAATGGCGAGCAAGAAGAGCCCGTGAGGACCCCAAGACAATAAAACAGCGCCTACGTGTTTCCACCCCGAGGCAAGGCCGTTATAAAAATGCTTCAGCTTGTACTCCTCACGCTGTCATTGTTTTCTCGGTCAGGCTTAGTAGCTTCTCTTCATTTATGATTTCAACCCCCAGCTCCTTAGCCTTTTGCAGCTTGGAGCCCGGATCTCCGCCCTCAACTAGGTAAGTGGTCTTGCTGCTGACGGACCCAGCGACCTGCCCGCCTGCAGCCTCGATGCGTTCCTTCGCCTCTTCTCGTGTGAGTGTCTGGAGTGTACCGGTCAGCACGAGTGTCTTCCCGGTGAGCCGTCCCTGCTTTTTAGCTTCTTTTGGGGCGTTGAAGCATAGGCCCGCTGTCCGAAGCCGCTCGATCAGTTCGCGATTGCGCTTCTCGCCGAAGAACTGCCGGATCGCGTCCGCGACTTTCGGCCCGATTTCATCCGCCTCCTGCAGGGTTTCGGCGGAAGCAGCGGCGATTTCGTCAACACTGCCAAAATGAGCCGCAAGAATCTGGGCAGTGCGTTCGCCGACGAAGGGGATGCCTAATCCGTTCAAGACACGTGCGAGTGGCCGCGAGCGCGATTCGTCGATATTGCGAATGACCTTTGAAGCCGACTTCTCGCCCATGCGTTCCAGCTCGAGAAGCTGCTCGATTGTCAAACCGTACAGGTCCGCAATATTGTGCACCAGGCCACGACTCAATAGCTGGTCGACGAGTGCATCGCCCATACCGTCGATGTCCATTACGCCACGCGCAGCAAAATGCAGAAGCGATTCGCGGAGCCGCGCCGGGCAGTTGGTATTCACGCACCGGCTCGCTGCTTCGCCTTCCTCGCGAACAACATGGCCGCCGCACACCGGGCAGGCGGAGGGCATGCGGAATTTTCGCCGATGAGCGCCTGGCTCGATGACGCGCACGATCTTCGGGATCACGTCGCCGCTGCGCTCCACCAGAACCGTGTCACCGATCTCGACACCGAGACGCGCAATCTCGTCTTCGTTATGAAGGGTCGCTCGCGACACCGTGACACCGCTGAGGCTTACCGGCTTCAGATGAGCGACGGGCGTCAGCGTGCCCGTGCGTCCCACTTGCACTTCGATATTTTCGAGCACTGTCGAGGCTTGACGCGCCGGATATTTAAAGGCAATCGCCCAGCGCGGCGCTTTGGATGTCCAGCCGAGCACCTCCTGCTGTTCAACCGAGTCGATTTTCGCTACCACGCCGTCGATCTCGTACGGTAGAGTGTCCCGCTTGGTCTCCCAATGATGTATGAATTCGAGCAAGTCATCGAGGCCGCTGCATTTTTTCCTATATGGATTCACTTTGAAGTGCGCCGCATGCAGTGTTTCCAATGTCTGCCACTGGCTGTTGAGAAAGGAGCGGCCATTATGCAGCAGAAAATAAGTGAAGTAATCGAGCTGGCGGGCGGCTGTGACGCTTGGATCGAGCGCGCGCAAAGCTCCTGCGGCGGCATTGCGGGGATTCGCAAAGCGCGACAGCCCTGCGCGCTCGCGTTCTTCATTGAGGCGTTCAAACGAGCGCCGCTGCATAACCACTTCGCCACGCACTTCGAAAGCTGTTGCGTGAATCGCGCGATCTTTCTGGTTTACAGGTAGCAGACGCAAAGGCAGCGAGCGGATGGTCCGTGCATTCTCGGTAACTTCTTCGCCGACGCGCCCGTCGCCGCGCGTGACGGCTTGCGCAAACCGGCCGTCATCGTAATACGCCGCCATTGAGAGCCCGTCGAGCTTCAGCTCGGCCACATACTCATAGCTCTCGGATTTAAGCAGCGCGCGCACCCGCGCATCGAATTCGCGCAGCTCCTGCTCATTCAGCGCATTATCGAGGCTGAGCATGGGCGAGCTGTGCGGCACTTTAACAAAGCCTTCGCGCGGCTGCCCTCCTACCCGCTGAGTCGGCGAATCGGCAGTGCGCAACTCGGGATGCTTCTCTTCCAAGTCGCGCAATGCTCGCATCAGCGCGTCATATTCCGCGTCCGAAATCTCAGGCTGATCGAGAACGTAATAGAGATATTCGTGATGCTCGAGTTGCTTGCGCAGATCTTCCGCGCGCTTAGGAAGCGACTCTTTCATTACTGAACCTATAATGGTGACGCTTGGAGTCTTTCGACGCGAAACGCGCAGCCATCATCTACAATCCGGTCGCACGAGGTCTATCGCGGCGCCTGCACTTGCTCCAACGTACCACCGACGTGCTCGCTCGCCAGGGCATCGAAGCGAGCTTGATTGCAACCAAAGGTCCTGGAACTGCGGGGGGTCAGGCCCGTGATCTCATCGAGAGCGGACGCGATCTCATCATTGCCGCAGGCGGCGACGGAACCATCAATGAAGTGGCGAACGGCATGTTGCATAGCGGCGTGCCTCTCGCCATTCTGCCCGGAGGTACGGCGAACGTTTTGGCGCGCGAGCTGCGTCTGCCGATTCATTTCGAACGCGCCGCTACCCAAGTTGCGAACTGGCGACCGTATCGCATTGCGGTTGGCAGCATGCAGATGGAAGGCTCGGAGCGCAGGCTTTTCCTCTGCATGGCCGGTGCTGGCCTCGACGCCGAAATTGTCGCGCGTCTGAATCTCGATTTGAAAGCCGCTGCCGGAAAATTCGCTTACTACGTAGCTGGTTTCTCGCACGTCTTTCGACCTCTGAGCGAATTCGAGGTAAGCGTCGACGGCAAGCACTACGAAGCCAGCTTCGCCTTGATTAGCCGTGTGCGTAACTACGGCGGTGATCTGGAGATTGCCCGCGGAGCATCACTTCTGCGAAACGAGTTTGAGGTGGTGCTGTTTCGCGGCACCGCGAGCGTGCGTTACCTGAGCTATCTGCTCGGTGTTGCGCTCGGGCGCGTACATCGCGTGAAGGGCTGCACGGTACTGCGCGGTCAATCCGTCATTTGCCGCAAGCCGCCGCACGAGCAAGTCTACGTGCAGGTGGACGGAGAGCTCGCGGGCAGGCTGCCGATGACGGCCGAAATCTTGCGCGACGCGCTCACTCTTCTCGCTCCCCCCGAGTATCTCGCGCGAGAGCAGTCCTACGTCGCCGTTCCGGCTTGCGCCTGAACCCGAGCGATGGACAATGTCACGCACTCCCTCACCGGGCTCGCCCTCTCCCGCGCCGGACTGTCCCGGTTTTCGCCGCATGCGGCAGCGCTGCTGCTTCTCTCTGCCAATGCGCCGGACATCGACATCATCGCCCTGAGCAGAGGAAGTCTCGCGTATCTCGAGGCGCATCGCGGCTACACCCATTCGCTCCTCTGCCTGCCCGTCATGGCGCTGTTTTCAGTGCTCATCGTGGCAGGCATTTCGAGGCGCCGGCTGCCCTGGCTGAGAGCCTGGCTTTTGTGCTGCCTCGGAGTGGGAAGCCATCTTCTCATGGATTGGACGAACAGCTTTGGTGTGCGGCTGCTGCTGCCGTTTTCGTCGCGATGGTTCCACCTCGATCTAAATGGTCTTTATGACGCATGGATCATGGCCGCTCTCGTGTTTGCCGCGGTGTGGCCTCTGTTTGCGCGGCTTGTCAGTAACGAAATTGGCGATCGGCCATCCGCCGGGCGAGGAGTCGCAATGTTCGCCCTCGCTTTTTTTGTGCTTTTCGATTGCGGTCGAGCCGCTTTGCACGGGCGAGCAGTGGCGCAATTGGAATCGAGGCTGTACGACAATGCGCCGCCCTGGCAAGCAGTAGCGCTTCCGCAGGCATTCAGTCCCTTTGCTTGGATGGGCGTGGTGGAAACGGCCAGCGATTACCGCACCGTCGCGCTCGATTCATTAGAGCAACTCGATATGCAGAATGCTCACATCTGGTACAAGGCCGCGATGACGCCGGATCTCAAGAGCGCCGAGGCGACAGAGCCTTTTCGTTTTTTCGTCTATTTTGCGCGCCTTCCGCTTTGGTCGGTAACGCCGACGATTACAGAGGATGGGCGGCCAGCGCAGCGCGTCGAACTGACGGATCTCCGATTTGGCGTTCCGGGCGCGGGATCGTTCCACTGCATTGCGCTCGAAAATGGCCGCAATCAGGTGCTTGATTCCGTATTTACGTGGGGCTCAGGACGCGATCTGGGCTGGGGCGGGGGACACGCCCACCCGAGGTAAATTAGTAGGCCAATCCTATAGCTTCGCCCACAATGCGGCGGCTCAACTGCATAGCGTCTACTCGGTAACTTCCGTCGCGCACGGCACGCATGGCTTCGTGGGCGTGGCGGCACATAGCGGAAGCGCCACTTTCAAGGCCATTCAAGACAGAGCTCAGCATGGATAGCTGCACGGCTTCCGTATGTTGCAGAACGCTCTCCGGAGATTTGCTTGGGTTAATGCTGCTCATTCCGCGATTGGTCATAGGCCAGTCCGAACAGGAACGTCACTTAGGCAGTTACGTTCACATTTACTCTTATCGGCGTGTCTCTCTGCTGCGTTTAGAGGCATACGCACCAGAAAACGCCTCCCTAGTACACAGAGGTAACGAGTCGCTTGATTCAAGGCAGCCCGAAAAATTCTAAAGATCGCAATAGAACAGCCGAGATCATGCCATAACGGCGTCAGCCCGTTCAGCGGCAGTCAGCTGTTGCTGGTCACCGGCATGTTGCCGTATTGGTCATAGGTAAACGTGCGCCCGTATGACGCCAGCAGCCGGTTCCCCGATTCATCGACTGGTTCGATGTCGTTCCGCCCGACGTCTATGACTCCGCTCCATTTGGCGGCAAACTCACCATCCACCCCGTCGCCCTGCAGCACGCCAATGGCGTCTACCGTGATCCCGCCTGGGACAACGGCGACAACCTTCCGCAGGACTGGATCGATTACGTCGCCGGCGTTATCGAGCGCTCGCGCAAGACCCGCGAGCACATCGAAGCTGCCCCGCACCAGTTCGAAAACGCATAAAAATGCGGTTGCCATATAGCAACCGCGCTTCAAGATTTGCCTTGTTTTCAATGGTTGCTATATGGCAACTTCAGTTGCTGTACAGCAACTCCCCAGGGGTGACGTGTCACCTATTTAGCCGGTGCGCCAGCACCGCTTACTTTTCGGACTGCGTGCGGCGCTGATTTAGCGACGGGATAAGCTCCCACAACGGCAACTTCAGGTCTTCCATCGAGACAGGAACCCTGTAGTAATCGGAACACGCCTTCCGCAGTTCCTCCGGTGCGGCCATCGACACATCCCAGATTGTCGCCTCGTCGGACACGAAAATCGCCTCTTCGTCCCGGATCACGTTATCAAAGAACTCTTGAGCGAGTCCCTCTATCTCCTTCATCTTTGTGTCAGAGCTGAACTCCATTTCGCTGATCTCCCCTGACTCACTTCATCGGCGTGAATCGACCGGATGCGATTCCGTTTGCAACGTTCCTGGACTGCATGTAACCTGCCGAGATAATTCGGCTCCCGGTCGGGTCCAGTGTGATTCTCACCACTTTGTCGCCGACGTTTTGTAGAACATTGATGTTTCCGCCGTTGGCGTTGTCGATAAGCTTTTGAGCAGTCGGGCTCTCGACTAGCTCAGTGGCTTGTTGTAGGGAAAGACCAATCTTTTGCAGCTTGTCAACTGCGCTCGGAACTACCGGCAACAGAGCGGCCCCTCGCAGACCCAGAGTCGTTATCGCTGCACTGCCACCGCCTAGAGCAAGCCCGCCAGCAACGGCACCGCCGCCGAGGATCGATCCACCTGCGAACGTGCCCATTAATCCGTACATGCTATTAGTTTGCCGACCTACGGACTGAATCACAGCCAAACCAAACGGGTTGATATCGCTACTCGGTGCCGGTCCAAGGTTCAAAGTTCCTGAACCAAACGAAGCGTTGCTGTCGTATGGAGTGTAGGAATAGCCGACGCTGGTTCCGTTGTATGTCAGCGAACTCGTATCGACAGTGCCGGCAACATAGGTCCCGCCGCCTGAACCGCATGTCCCTGTTGCCACTGTTACCGAAACGCTTCTATCGGTTTGATCGCTTGTGGTGACGCAATCATTGCCGGTCGGATCTACGTTTGCAAGTGGGTTGTTCCGAACGTAGCTGTAAAGATTCCAACTTTGCGGATTGGCTGCAACCTGATCGCTGCCGTCATCCGCCGACGTAAACCTGCCTAAAGCTCCCCCGTAGTATCTGGCGCCAAAGTAGTCCAGCGGCGGAGTGTTTTCCGTATCCCGTTCCTGGCCGGTAAATCGCTGATGCACGGCATCCGCCGTTCCCCATCCCGAGCCCGTTCTCCCCACCGTGCCACCCGGGATCTCCTCGCCGAACGGAATATATTCGTGCCGGCTCACCACATTCGCGTTCTGATCCGTCACCACGCGCACGCTGCTCAGATGGTCGTAGCTCAAATAACAGGTCGTGCAGGGCGAGGTGCTCTCGCTCCCGTACTCGGCCGCCAAATGCCCCAGAGCGCCGGTCCGCCTCCCGCACCGGCTCACGGCGCTGGAAGTAATGGCCACGTGCCGCCGCACGCCACAGGGCCCGCCAATAGGGAGCCAGCGTTTCGTGCAAGACTGCCGCGCCCGGCAGCTTCTCGCCATCGGGCAGCACATACAGGTTCCGGGCCGCGAAGGTCGGCCTCCATTTGGCGCGCGGATCACTCATCCGCCGCACCGTCTCGGCCACTGTTGCCCGCACCATCTCGGGCGTCACCTCGCCCGAGTCCATCCGGTCCGGCCGGCATTCGCTCGGCAGGTTGCCCAGATAGTAGTGGTCCTGACCCGATGGCTTCTTGCGCAGTGCATGCACCGCCTCGAACGCCTTCAGCATTTCGATGAAGGTTTCCCGCGACAAAGGATTCTTATAAAAGCCTTCTGCCCCCTGCTGCGCGAAGTACGCCACCACCGTCCACTCGGCCCGCGAAAGCATCTGGCCCGCTTGGCCCTTGCGCCGAATCTTGGCGAGCGATTCGGTCGGCGCGGCGAGCAGGTCCACTACCTCCAGCCGCTCCTCCCGCGCCCCTTCGAGCAACTGCTTCGCGATCTCCGAGGTCGAGACGTTCTCGCCCTTCCGAAGCGCCGTCAGCTTCCGGATCTCCTCCAGCCGCTTGCGTAACGGCTTCGCTGATCCGCAGCGATAAAGTCTGGTTCTGCTGTGCCGCTTCCGCCATGTACGACAGCTTAACGCATGTATGTCATACATCCCAATCAGCGGCTATTTCGGCTCTAAAGCAGCTAAAAGGGAAGTTCCTCTACAGGAACCGCAAACACTCGAACACCCCTGGTTTCAACAAGTTCCCCTACGGGAACCCAGGTTCCCGTACAGCAACCTCCCCAGGGGTGACGTGTCACCTATTTAGCCGGTGCGCAGCACCGTGAGCTCCGCTCTCGACCGGGAACACGGCCTCCGAATGAATTTACTGATCCTTGACCAGTTGCGAGTCCCACCGGAGACCCTGGAAGCTGAGCACCGTCACAGTTCCGTCTCGGTGGTCGATGGACAGGCTGGCGGGATCAGTGCTGGGCTTTAGAAGAACCTTCCCGATCAGCTTCAGAGGCGAGACCTGCACGATATCGACCTCAGTACTTCGGCTGTGGGCCTCCCCGACGAGCGAATTCGACAGCAGGTTTCTGGAGACCGCAAAAAACAGTCCGTCGGCAGACAGCGCACCTCTTCCCACGGATGAGTAGCTGCCCCGTCCTCCGGTTCCAGGCAAGGCTATCTGCTGGGCGTCATGGGCTGCGAAGTCCACCTTTGTTATTACGTCTTCCGGCTCTCTGGTCGTCGCGGTGATGAGCGATTGACTATTCGGGTAAGCTATGGCCGCCTGGGCATCACACGCGGCCTGCGCATTGGGTTCGTCCACGCGAGCTGTATCCGATCCATCTCCCACCAAGGGAACCGAGCGCAACGGACAGAACTGCGGGCTGCTTTTGAACCAGAGGCGATTATGTGTGGCATCAACGAAGTTGACGTTACCGACTCCTTCCGCATCGGCTGGCAGAGTCCGGGACTGCGGGGGGCTCTCCTGCTCTCCGCTGACCCGAAGAAGGGCGGTAGAGAAAACCCTTGTTGGATGATCTGGAGTTGCGGTTCCGAGTACGACCAGAAGCGGCTTGTCCTGCAAGAAACCAACTAGTTTGAGAGATGGTCCCAACCGCATATCAGACACGGTGAAGTCACCTGCAGCCTGGCCGGTACTTAGATCGGCCACGACGATGCGCAGCGGCCCGGGCGTCAGCCCGAGATGGTTCAGCCCCACCGCCACGAACCGACCGTTCTTGTCGAAGAACGCGCTGCACCCTAAAAACCCTTGCTTGCCTACTGATGCTGAGAGCGAGAAAGGACTGCCGGAAGCCCGAGACAGCCTAAGGAGCAATCTCTGTTCTGAAAGAGTGACCATGGCTGCATCTCCACTGTCATTGAAGGCCGAGCAGACCACTGGATAGCTTGTACTTGCCGACAGGCAAGATGCTACACACACTCCCATCGCCGCCGATTTGATTAAAACCTTCATCGTCGCGCCGATCATTGGGTTGCAGGGTGCGTCACGCCCAGAGTGTTCGTGAATGTATGGATGATGCTGATGACATGCCGGGTCATCTGGTAGGCATCCTCGAACGGATAGCCTGAGTTAACATGCATTAGCACATCTCGACCTGGATTCTGAGGCACTGTAACGTCAGTCGATCTCTGTCCCGCAGTCGCGGGATTCATCGCATTGAAGCTCGTATCGTTTGTTCCGTCATGTCGATGGAAGGGATCGTTGCCGTTCGCGAACCAGCCTGGCTTTGCTGAACCGTCTGGATTTGTGAGAGCTTTCCGCACATCTCCTGCGCTCGCCAGCGTTCCATCCTTGTTGACGATTTGACCACTGGCGACGCAAGTATCTCGACAAGCTCCTGTAAGGTTCGCGTTGAAGGAACTGAGGTCACCTGCCCCGGAGACAAGTACGGCCCCTTGTTCACCGGCGTTTCTATCCCACACGCCCTGGTAGGTGTTGCCGTCCTGCGTGACCGTTATTCCATTCGTGCCGAGAGAGGCGTTTGCGGTCTGATCACCCGTGAGATGGGTTCGAGTGAAGTTACCATCTGCGTCGGTTGTTCCAACGTAGTTGTCTTTGCAAGTGCTTCCATTATCTTTGCCGCAGCCCTGAAGCCAGATATCAAGGCCGGTTGGATCGGTAATACTGAGCGGATTATTGCGGGCATAGCCGTACATATTCCACTCTTGCGGATCCAGGAGCCGTTCGGGTGTAGCCATGAGCGGATCAGGTGACGTAAACCTTCCCAGCACACTCCCGTAATATCTGGCGCCGAAGTAATCCAGCGGCGGAGTGTTTTCCGAATCCCGTTCCTGGCCGGTAAACCGCTGATGCACGGCATCCGCCGTTCCCCATCCCGAGCCCGTTCTCCCGACCCAACCACCCGGGATCTCCTCGCCGAACGGAATATACTCGTGCCGGCTCACCACACTCGCGTTCTGATCCGTCACCAGCCGCACGCTGCTCAGATGATCGTAGCTCAAATAACACGTCGTGCAGGGCGAGGTGTTCTCGCTCCCGTACTCGGCCGCCAAATGCCCCAGAGCGTCCCGTACGTAAACCGTGGTTGTGCCCCCGTCCACGGTCTTCAGCTGCCGCTGCCCGTCGGCATCGTATTCGTAGTTCACCCCTACCTGTGCGGTCGTGTCATACGTCCGCGCCAAGCGGTTCTCCCGGTCGTATGCACTCGTCAGCGATCCGATCCCCACCATGTTCCCCGCGCCATCGTAGCTCCCCGACAGCAGCCGGTTGTCCGCTGCGTTGTACGGGTCTGCCATTCTGCCAGACTGGCGTCAACCCGTTCAGCGGCACGCCGCTGTTGCTGGTCACCGACATGTTGCCGTATTGGTCATAGGCAAACGTGCGCCCCCAATTCGAATCGTAGGCCGCCAACAGCCGGTTGCCCGCCTCATACAAAAAAGTTTGACTGAACGTCGCCATCTGCGGACGCGACGACGGCCCGCCTTCGTACACCGTCGCGCTCTGCAGATTCCCGTTACCATTCGCTCCACCCCAGCCCAACTGCTCGAAAAACAGCCACTGATTGTCTTGATTGTTGATCGTCGAATAGACCGCTTCCGGCTGCATGCGGCTGTTATAGTTCCAGACCGGAAACATCCCGTTCCCATACCAATGCCAGTGCCGCGCTCCATTCGGCCAGTACCCCGTCTGCGTCACATAATTCGTGGCCTGACCGCTATTTGTCCCGCTCACCGCGTATGCACGATTGCTCGTATCGTACGTAGTGTTCACTGTCCGCCCCGATGGATACGTCTCGCTCGTCAAAGACCCAGCCAGATTGTAGCTGTAGTTGAACGTATAGGTCTGGTAATACAGAACCACTTCGCTCTGCGTCACTCGCCCCAGCGGATCATAGCCCGAATTCAGCGTGTAGGCGTTCTCAGCCCAGGCCTCGTATAGGCGGCCGATTCCGTTCGCCACACCCGGCTGATCGTAGAAGAAGTACGTCCCCAAACTTCCATCCGAATAGCTCTTCTCAGTCAGCCGGTTCAGCGCGTCATACGTATAGGCCGTCTGAATACCGCGGGCATCGGTTTTGGTCAGCACGTTCCCATTGCCATCGTACGTGTAAGTCGTCGTTCCGCTCCCCGGATTGGTCACCGAAGTCAAGCGCTGCAGCGAATCGTACGCGAAGCTCCGCGTTGCACGAGCTCGGCGTATTTCCGCCCACGCTAAGCACATTCGCCATTTGTCAGCAGGTCAGCGATCAAACGGCAGAAGGGGGGCTGACCTTCGAGCAAGAAGTAAAACGGAGTTCGAGGTATGGTCTTGCCCTCCTCGTCCCTTCCGGACTGCCAGCGCTCGACAACTGCTGAACACAGTCGAACGAAGATGGCAAGATGTTCGCCTGGTAGCTGCAACAAGGCTTCTGCATTCCTCAGGAGCACGACATAGCCGGAAGCGGGATTCCAACACAAGTCCGTGACCATATCAAGAAACGCATCCCAGTTCCCGCCGAAGTAGCTGGGAAAGTTCAGCGCTCTCGCGATTCTCTTCATCAGGTCTTCGGAGTTTTGCGTATTGGCGAGGTCCACTTCGATGAAACGATAACCCCTGCGTGCGGCCTCTTCCATAAGCAGTTCTTCTTCCTCCCGCGAGGGGGAAACACATCGCACGAACTGGCTGTCATTGAAAAGCATCTGCGTTGCAATAGGGGGCGTCATTTGATTCTCGTGAAAGTTGCATAGTGGTCGGCGGTATAGTAAACTTCGCCGCCAGCCCCTGCTATCAAGCGTGCGGCGCCCCGGCCACTCTGCGCAGCCAACGGAACCGTGAACTCACGGTAGTACCCCGCTGTCTGGGCGGGCAGCTTTCCTGCGAAATTCTCGAAGACCTTGCCTTTCGTTGTCCCCGATGCGATTTGCTTTAGCACACCTGCTATCGCCGTCTCCTCTCTGGCGAGAAGCCCGATACCCCTGAGTTCAGGCAGCACCGCCATGGCGAGATTGGCTTTGCCGCAATCGCCAGCGACACACTGCGCCGCTGCCATCGGCAAGGGCGCTATCAGAGAGCCAAACGCCACGAGGCCAACGCCAGCACCATTCACAAAAGGCGCCGCCATATTCCCCGCCCGGTTCAGCATGCTGGCCACTCCAGGCGGCAAACTATCGTCGATCGCCGGTCCCACATCTACAGTTCCGTTACCAAACGTGCTACTGCTGTCGTAGGGAGTATAGGAATACCCGACGCTGGTTCCGTTGTAGATTAATGAACCGATGTCTACTGTTCCAGGTACGTAAGCGCCCCCATTTCCATCACAAGCTCCTGAAGCGATCGCCACGGTGATGCCCTTACTTGTCTGATTGCTCGTCGTGATGCAATCCTCACCACTCGGATCAACATTGGCAAGTGGATTGTTTCTGACGTAACTATACAAATTCCAGCTCTGAGGGTCCTGAGCAGACTGGTCATTTAGCGGATCGTCCGGACTTGTAAACCTCCCCAGCACACCGTCGTAGTATCTGGCCCCAAAGTAGTCCAGCGGCGGAGTGTTTTCCGAATCCCGTTCCTGGCCGGTAAACCGCTGATGCACGGCATCCGCCGTTCCCCATCCCGAGCCCGTTCTCCCGACCCAACCACCCGGGATCTCCTCGCCGAACGGAATATACTCGTGCCGGCTCACCACACTCGCGTTCTGATCCGTCACCAGCCGCACGCTGCTCAGATGATCGTAGCTCAAATAACACGTCGTGCAGGGCGAGGTGTTCTCGCTCCCGTACTCGGCCGCCAAATGCCCCAGAGCGTCCCGTACGTAAACCGTGGTTGCACCCCCGTCCACGGTCTTCAGCTGCCGCTGCCCGTCGGCATCGTATTCGTAGTTCACCCCTACCTGTGCGGTCGTGTCATACGTCCGCGCCAAGCGGTTCTCCCGGTCGTATGCACTCGTCAGCGATCCGATCCCCACCATGTTCCCCGCGCCATCGTAGCTCCCCGACAGCAGCCGGTTGTCCGCTGCGTTGTACGGGCTGCCATTCTGCCAGACTGGCGTCAACCCGTTCAGCGGCACGCCGCTGTTGGTGGTCACCGACATGTTGCCGTATTGATCGTAGGTGAACGTGCGTCCCCAGTTCGAATCGTAGGCCGCCAACAGCCGGTTGTCCGCCTCATACAAAAAAGTTTGGCCGAACGTCGCCATCTGCGGACGCGAGGACGGCCCGCCTTCGTACACCGTCGCGCTCTGCAGATTCCCGTTATCATTCGCTCCACCCCAGCCCAACTGCTCCAAAAACAGCCACTGATTGTCTTGATTGTTGATCGTCGAATAGACCGCTTCCGGCTGCATGCGGCTGTTATAGTTCCAGACCGGAAACATCCCGTTCCCATACCAATGCCAGTGCCGCGCTCCATTGGGCCAGTAGCCCGTCTGCGTCACATAATTCGTGGCCTGGCCGTTTTTTGTCCCGCTCACCGCGTATGCACGATTGCTCGTATCGTACGTAGTATTCACTGTCCGCCCCGATGGATACGTCTCGCTCGTCAACGATCCCGCCAGATTGTAGCTGTAATTGAACGTATAGGTCTGGTAATACAGAACCACTTCGCTCTGCGTCACCCGCCCCAGCGGATCATAGCCCGAATTCAGCGTGTAGGCGTTCTCAGCCCAGGCCTCGTATAGGCGGCCGATTCCGTTCGCCACACCCGGCTGATCGTAGAAGAAGTACGTCCCCAAACTTCCATCCGAATAGCTCTTCTCAGTCAGCCGGTTCAGCGCGTCATACGTATAGGCCGTCTGAATACCGCGGGCATCGGTCTTGGTGAGCACGTTCCCATTGCCATCGTACGTGTAAGTCGTCGTTCCGCTCTCCGGATTGGTCGCCGAAGTCAAGCGATTCAGCGAGTCGTACGCGAAGGTCCGTGTTTGTACGCCCTGCGTAACCGAGATCAGATCGTCCAGCGCATCGTAACCGTAGGACGTCGTGTAATTCAGGCCGCCCGGGTCCTCGACGACGCTCGTTAGATGCCCCAGCGCGTCTGTGTACATCTGCTTCACGTGGCCGGCAGGATCGCTCGTCGTCGTCTGGTTGCCGGAGTAGCTGGTGCTCGCGATCGATCCATCGGCAGTCGCCAGCTGTGTCACTCGTCCTAACGCGTCATACGTGTAGGTGGTCGGATAGTCCAAACCGTCGCCCGCTCCCGTGCTGATGTTAATTCGGCTGGGATTGAGGCTTTGGTACACCCGCCCTAGCGCATCGTACGATGTATCCACGGCAATGTAGTCGTTGGCGTTGTATTCGATCGTTCGCTCTTCGATCGGGCGACCCAATCCGTCGTACACGCTTTGTGTCTGAACTCCGCAATCTGTTGTGACGTTCTGGTCCTGGCACTGCACCGTCCAGGTGGGGTTCTCGTACAGGTAATTCGTTTGGCTTTCGACGCTCGATCCTAAGCCTGCAGCGCGTCGAACCTGCGTCAAACGGTCCAGCGGATCATTGGTGCCGAATACCGGGTTCGCTCCGTACGCATAGGTCGTCACCACCCCGTTCGGATCCGTAACCGAAACCGGCTTCCCGGCCCCGTAGTCGTAACGGATCGAGGTGACGTGCCCCGCAGCATCAGTTACAGAAGTTGGAGAGCCATATTCGTTGGCCCCGTCGTCGTTAAAGCCGAACACCGTGTTATTGCCGTTGCCGTCGCCCTGCTTCACGACGTTGCCGGCGATGTCATAACCAGTAATATGATTGATCCAATTGCAACTCGATGGGTTGAGGCACGTCATGCGGTTCGTTACATTGCCGCGCACCGTAAATCCCGTTCCGTAATTTCCGTCGTGCGCCACGATCCCAGCAGCGCCGGTGAGTGGCGTCGATCCGTACTGATCGTAACTATACTGGGTTAGTGCCGCAACCGTGCCACTCCCATTGGTAACCGTCGTGACCCCCGGCAAGCTCAGCAGGTACGAACCCGTATAAGGACTCCCCAGGTAAGAAATTTGCGTGTGCCGGACGAACCCGCCCGGCGCACCCGGGCAACTGGCTCCTATTCCGGGGGCCGCACCGTGGTCGTACTCGAACCTGTCTGTTTGATTCTTGTACTGATCGTAGGCAAAAACCAACCCGGAAGTGGCTCCGTTGTCCAGCGTCGTATCTGTCTGGCAGAGTTGTGGGTCGTGTGGTGGAGCGCCATCCGTGGTGGGGTCGCCGAACCAGCAGTTCTCGCCCTTCCCGCACGGCCGCTGCGTCCACACTTCTCGGACTGTCTGCCACGTCTTGCTCGCATCGCTGATTACCGTCTGGAACTCCGTTCCATCGCTCCAGTTTGGGAAATCGACGGGCGACTCGGGAACCGCAGAGGGTCCGGACGCATCACCGTAGAAATAATGCTGCTCCCTCCGCAATAGGTTATTGCCTGGATCGTAGTAATCGGCCTCCGCCAGCGTTCCACTGCGGGCCGGGTGATTCGGATCAAGGGGACTGCTTCCAGGAACATCGGAAAACGAATACGAATACAGAACCTTCCCTGAAATCGCCGAGCCATCAGAAAGCTCGTCGCGTTCCTGAACGCGCCGCACCACAATGTATTGCGTCGGGGCACTCACGAAAACAGTGCCATCGGCGCCAACCGAGCACCCCGACGTCTCTGGGTAGACGTACTGGTAAGCTCCACCGGTCGGCAGTGTCAGCCGGGTTAGCTCGCCATAGCTGTTGTATTGAAACGAGTAGCTGCTCCCGTCCGGCAGAGCCATGCTGGACACCACGCTCGGATCCCATGTATTGTCCTTTCCCGTCGAGTTGTCGCTATCGCCGTTGTAAATGCTCGGGAAAAGGCATCCTAGCGTCTCCATCGACTGTCCTGCGCTGAGAGCGTTCTGCAGACTAGTTCCCGAAATCGTGATCGTCCGTTCCGCATTCGCAGCGCCAGGATAGGTGATGGTAGTCGCACCGGCTCCTATTCCTGCTACATTAATAGACCGGTTGAGCGAATCGACAATCGAAATGGTGCCGGCTCCATACGTGAGCTGAACAAGATTCCCATTCCTATCCTCAATTTGAACCACACGCCCAGCGGAGTCTATCCTGTACTTTGTTCCATCGCGAAAATAGAGGGTTCCAGACTGATAATAAGTTTTGCTCGACCCCATATACTCCTGGATGTCCTGATCCGCGATAAACGTCATCTCGCTGCCATCCGTACTTTGGAACACTCTGCCCCGGTCTGCACCCGGGTACGGCGCGTCCGTATTGCAAGGTGAAGGAAGCGCCTGTCCCCGATAAATCGCGTCCACCAGTGTGGTTTCCGAACCGTCCGCCGAAATCCACACGGCGGTCGTGACAAACGGGCCCGGGTAGCTGCTGTTCTGTGGTCCGATCGGACACGGACTGTCGGCGCTCCCGTCCGAAAACTTAATTGCGACTAAGCCAGGGGTGAAGGGCCACGGCTGCTCTGGGGACAACTTGGCTCCCAGCTCATACGTTGTGCGTCCGTTTACGCTCAATGGGCTTCCATAGACAGACCATTGCGTGTCAATTGGCAGGATCATCGTGTATCCCGCCGTCCCGCGCCCCCCTATTTTCAATAGCGGGATGGAGACGTTCACGTGGCCGTTGTAAAGGTTAAGGTGTTCGAGGCCGCTAAGTCCGTAGCTGGACACGGGCGCTCCTGCCTGTGTGGACGGCGAGACAATGCCGTCAGTGCTCGATATCGATTGCGCTTGTCCGAGGGGACAATAAAAAAGCGCTAATACCAGGGCTCCCGCATAACACCTAATAAACGACGAACGCTTCATATCCTCTCCTGACACTTTGACCGGACTCGCACCTTGGCGACGATTACCAGTCGTCATCGTGAAAAATAAGGAAGCTTGTCCTGCCTTTACGTTTTGGGAATTCCACTGGACGAGGTGCCGCTTCCGGATTTCCGTCGAGTCACCGCTCCAGGCGGGTACTTTCGCACGAGATCATCGCGCCGCATATGTGGGGCAGGCGTCGGCACCGGGATAAGTGGCGTTGGTGGTTGCGGTGGCGTTGCTGGGTCTGATGCACTCGGCTTCGGAGCAGCCCGGCTCGGCGGGACGGGCGCCTGTGCTGGCTGGCCGTTCGCATTAGGCACGGCGCTTACCGTCGCCGGGGCATTGGCTGCAAGAGGAGTTGCCACGCCCATAGTCTGGCCCTGAGCGCCGCCATTGCTGTTCTCGATCGCAATGATCTGACCGTCGAAATAAATGTACTCTTTTGCTGGTGCTGAAGCAGGAAACCCCTGCGCGGCAACATGCCGCAATCCAATCAGAAACAGAGCAATGATCAAAAAGCTATTACGCCCCAAGTTGCCTCCAACGCGCGTAGTGATCCCGACGAAACGAAGTAAGTGAATCAACTTCGTAACATTCGGTTAAGTTATTTGACTTACAACCGTGGACTTATTTTGTAAGTAATCCGCTGTCTCTGCAATAGTGGTGAGATAAATTTGGTACTATCCCGCGTATAAGATTTTTCTGAGTCGCTTGACCCGGTGAGCCGCACGCTTGCGGAATCGTCTGTGAAGGTTCGAGTGGAACCGTACAGGATCAACGATTTGAACAGCCGAAGGAGATCCTGTTTCCGCCGTTGATACAATCGACCTAATTTCACGTATGTTCATTACAAAATCTCGCATGTATACGACGGGTCTTGTGCTCGCGTCGACGCTCCTTGCTGCCGGCTCTTACAGGCTGCTGAAAACCATTCCCATTCCGGGCGAAGGTGGCTGGGATTATCTGATCGCCGATTCCGACAACCGGCGGTTATACGTTTCGCACGGCACCGAAGTCGACGTCCTGAACCTGGACACGGACGCGATGGTCGGGAAAATTCCGAACACCAATGGCGTTCACGGAATCGCCCTTGCCGACGATCTAGGTCGTGGATTTATCAGCGATGGTCGCGACAATCAGGTCACCATCTTCGATCTGAAAACGCTGGCGACCGTTTCGACCGTCAAGGCTGGAACAAATCCCGACGGAATTCTGTATGACCCGTTCAGCAAGCGCGTGTTTGCGTTCAACGGGCGGAGCAAAGATATGACCGCAATCGACGCGGCCACCGGAAATGTGGCGGGTACAACCGCGCTCGGCGGCAAACCGGAATTTCCGGCGACGGACGGCAGTGGCAACGTCTACGTGAACATCGAAGACACCAGCGAACTGGTGCGCTTCGATCCCAAGACTCTCCAGATCAAGAATCGCTGGCCGCTTGGACCGCAATGCGACTCGCCCTCGGGACTGGCCATCGACCCGGCGAACCGCCGCCTTTTCCCGGTGTGTGAGAACAAGGTGATGGCCATCGTCGATGCGGATTCGGGTAAAGTAATCACCACCGTTCCGACGGGTGCTGGAACCGATGCCGCGGCGTTCGATCCAGGAACAAAACTGGTTTTCGCTCCGAACGGTCGTGACGCAACGCTCACCGTCATCCAACAGCAATCCGCCGACCAGTACAGCGTTTTGGAAAACGCCAAAACGCAGGTGGGGGCGCGGACAATGGCTCTCGATTTGCGCACACACAAGATCTATCTTTCCGATGCCCAGTTTGGTCCGGCTCCGGCAGCCACTGCGGACAATCCGCGCCCGCGCCCGAAGATGGTGCCGGGCACCTTCAAGCTTTTGGTCATGTCGCAATAGTACGCTTAACGTGGAATGACCTTGTTGCGCAAAGTGACGCGTAGATTCATTGCTTTTTGTGTTGCTGCCGCCTTGATGGCGCCGCTGTGTGCGTATGCTCAACAGGAAACACCGCCGCCGGAATCTCAGCCCAAGACGGATTTCTCCGGACGCTGGCGCATGGTCAAAGACAAAAGCGATTTCGGGCGAGCGGCCATGCCCGACATGATCGTCCGTGTGGTCGACCAGCACGCCTCGACGATGAACGTCCATACCCTTCAGACCAGCGGAACGAAAACTACCAGTGCCGATGTGAGTTATTTTCTTGACGGATCTGAGGCGGCGAACATCATTAACGGCCACGATGCCGTAAGCAAAGCGTTTTGGGACGGTCCGGCACTGCTAATCCGCACCCGCATCAAACTTTCGAACGGCGAAGACGAGATGGTGCTGGACCGCTGGGAGCTCTCAGACGACGGCCAGACGCTCACCACAACCAGCCAGATCACGACGCAGAAGGGCGGGGCCAACTTGAAACTGGTGTGTGTGAAGGAGAAGCTCGGCAGCTAGTCCCTAGGTTCGTTTAGCTAGCCAGCGAAGCGCACGTTGGGCTGAATTATATCCGCACATGCCGTGCACCGCGCCCCCCGGCGGTGTAGAGGACGAACAGAAGTACACGCCTTTAAGAGGCGTGCTGTAGGTTCGCCAGGTAGGCCGCATCACGAACTGCTTGGCATTGGCAGCGCCTCCGTTGATGTCCCCGCCGACCAGGTTCTCGTTAGACGCTTGCATCGCCGCAGGACCTTGGGCGGCCCGCGCGAGAATGCATTCGCGAAAACCGGGCGCGAACCGTTCGATTTGCGCCTCAATCTGAGCGAGCGCGGAACCTTGCCAGCCGTTGGGAACGTGGCAGTAAGCCCAAGCCGTGTGGAATCCGGTCGGGGCTCGTGTGGGATCGAAGAGAGTCGGCTGCGCTAACAGCACAAATGGTTTCTCGGGAGGCCTACCCTCCCAAGCCGCGCGTTCCGATGCCGCGATCTCCTCGAGCGTGCCGCCCAGATGAACAGTTCCCGCGCGCCAGCAGTCTTTCGCCGTCCAGGGAATCGGTTCGCGCAAAGCCCAGTCGACTTTGAAAACGCCTGGGCCGTACCGGTATTGCTCGAGCAATTGCCGGAACGGCCGATGCGCGCTCAAATCCGCGATGCGAAGAAATTGGCGCGGCGTAACGTCGCACAGTGTTAAATCGGGCGAGCCCAACCGGTCCAGTCGTTCGACGCGAGAGCCTGTCACGATGCGCCCGCCGAACGAACTCAGAACGCCCGTGAGCGCATTTGTGATCTGCTGCGCTCCGCCCTGCGGCATGGGCCAGCCGACGGCATGCGCCGAGCCACCCATCATCAGTCCGAACGCCGCGCTGATGGGGGCTTCGAGTTTCAGGATGGAATGCGCGCCAAGGCCCGCGAAAAAAGCTTGCGCCCGCGAGCCTCGAAACGAGTTCCGCGCCAGGACGGTCGCTGGCTGGATGGCCCGCAATCCGAACCGACCGAGCACAAACGGGTGCCGGGGAAAGCGCAAGGGCCGGAGCACTTCCGGCAGAAGCGTCGCCCAGTTGTCGACGATGGGATTGAACAGCTCCCGGTACCGAGCGGCATCCGGCCCGAACTGTGCCGCGGTCGCCGCGACGTCGCGTTCCATAATAATCGCCGTGCCGTCGTCGAGGGGATGCGCGACCTCCGCGGGTGGGAACACCCAGTTCAGGCCGTGTGAGCGCAAGGGCAGCTTCGACAGAAACGGCGAACAAACCGTCATGGGATGGATCGCGGAGCACAGATCGTGGATGAATCCGGGCAGTGTCAGCTCGCCCGAACGAGCCCCGCCACCAGACGTCAAAGAAGCTTCCCGGACCTCCACATTGAGGCCGGCTTGAGCGAGAACAATCGCCGCGGATAGTCCGTTTGGACCGCTTCCGACTACGATGGCGGTGCCTCGCATAAACGTGTGGCGACGCCTAGACGGACTGATGCTCTCGCCGCAGGTAGTACCCGGTTTCGTGCACTTTCACGGCCCGCTCCGGTTCCACATCGTGCGCCCTCCAGTAGTGCGTAACCAGCGTCTTTCGCGTCAGCGCCGGGTTATTTATGTGTGAACCGCCGTGCAGCAGCTGCCCGTGCCACACAAATACGTCGCCGGCCTTACCTAGGAACTCTTTTCTCTCAATGTTGGCTTTGCGCAGTTGTTCTTCGACGTAAGCCCGGCAGGCGGGCATCTCTTCGTTCACCGCATGAATCCCGCCGTGAGAAAACCGGTAGGGCGGAAGCTTGTGGCTGCCCGGATAGTAGACGAGCGGACCTGCATCGGGATGGGTGTCCTCGAGGCAAATGGAGCTGACCGCGAGGCGATCGTACCGTGGTGCTGGCGGCTTGGGAAGCAGTGAGGCAAGCCCACGCCTCGGGGGCTCCGGCCGCACGGGCGATGGCATATACCAGGTATCGAAATGGTCAGGTTGCTGGCTACCCCAGATGAAATTCAGCGAATTGCAAACCAGAGGAGTTCCTTGTAGGAGTTTCGACAGCAGCTTAGTCAGCCGTTCATTCAAAGCCAGATTGCGAACCTCCCGCTCGTCTAGAAACAGATCGTTTATTTTAATGGGCCCGTCGAATACTTCACGGGGCGCGTCGCTGGCCCGGAACCGCTTACCAATGTGCGGGCCGGCGATCACGTCGACGGTGGCGTCGCGGAAAGATTCCGGGTTTGCGATGCGCCGATCGATTACGGAGTTCACCGCCTCGATTTCTGCCGGTTCGAAGAAGGACGACAGGATAAGGTATCCGTTCTCCTTCCAAAACCGGTTCTGTTCACGCGTAGGAAAGCGCGTTCCCGTGCTCTGAGTGGAAGGCACGAAGAAAATCGTAGCATCCCGCTAAGCGTGCCGGTACCAGCCAGGAACATTCTTCGTTGTGTTTCTGCTCTCCCCGGTGTCAAACATGCAGAGGAAGTTTTAATGATCGATCCTAAGTTCAACAAATTACCGGCCGATCAAGCAGGCGATTTCGAGGATATTCCCGAATCTGAGCTTTCCCCCGAGCAAAGAGCCGCGCGTGTTCAAAAGCCGAGAGCGGGCCTGAGCATCAACGATACGATCGCTCGTGAAGCGAATTTGTCAGTTGGCTCGAGAGGTGCTGACACCTCCGGTGTCACGGCCGGATCAGGGGCCGGAGCGGGCCTGACCTCAGTGACGCCGGGCGGACCTGGCGAGTCACCGGCGCCGAATATCGTTCCAGGGACCAGATCGTCCGGAACAACACCCCGCGGCGCGACTGGCGTTGACCAGACTCCGACGACCAGGATGAACACCGGCTCGGGAGCAAGCACCGAGCAGAGCGCGGCCACGCGCACCAGTCCCAGCACCGCGTCCGGGCCGACCTCCGAAGAGATCGCCGCTCGTGCCCACCGCTGCTGGCACGAACGCGGTTGCCCCCACGGCTCTCCGGAAGTGGATTGGCATCGCGCCGAGGAGGAACTCCGGCGGGAGCGCGCCAACCCGAAAACCTCGGGCGCATCCGCCTGATTACCCCCCAGTAAGGATGCTTTGGAGGCAGGCGTTTCCCCCTCCAAAGCATTCACTTCGATCCCTGCTTCGAAACGTAGAATTCCGGAGGAATTCGTCTTCCCTTCGTAACCCTTTCATGCTATGCTCACCACATTTCAGATAAATAATGCAAAAGAGTCTGTTTTGTGCTGCTTTGCTAGTGTGCGTTCCCGTGGCTTGGTCCCAGACCCTGAACGAAGAGCGCGACGTATTCGCCGGCGATTTCGCGGCTCCGGTGATGTACTACTCCGAAGATCCCATACCGAACGACGCCCCAGAAACAAGTCACACCGATAGCGCCGGCCGGGACGCGGCTTTTCGGACTGCGGGCGCAGTAGAAAATCCCGCTCAGGCCACTTCCAATCCGGTGCCGCCGCCTCAGGTGATTCGGACCCGCAGAATAGCGGGGAGTTCAACCGGGTATATAGACAACGCCATCATTGAATCCGAAATTCGCTTTAGATTTGATGGTGATTTCAGTTTGCAACAGCCGGATCGGGCCGAATTCTTCTACGCCAAATGCGGATGCTATCGACCATCGCCAGACCCCAATGCCCCCGGACCCGGCACTGTCGTCGCGGCCAGTGCGAATCTGCAGGAATTACAGCTCCACCTCGAGTACGCGGCCAAAAAACGGCTCTCCTTTTTCGCAGAACTGCCCGAGCGTTCGATTCAATTTACGCCGGTGGGCGCTGGAAGCATTCCGAGCGCAAGCGGATTCGGAGACTTTCGAGCCGGATTTAAATTCGCTCTCCTCGCTGCGGAAAATCGCTATGTCACGTTTCAAATGCGTGCCTATTTTCCAACCGGCGATTCCTTTCGCGGCTTAGGAACAAGTCACTACAGCGTCGAGCCCACGCTGCTGTATTATCAGCGGTTTGCCGAGCGATGGACACTCGCCGCCCAGTTCGGCGATTGGCATCCGATCGGCGGCTCAAGCTCTTTAGGTCTTTCACCGCCCAATCCGAACATCGGCTTCGCCGGAGATGTTCTCGAATACGGCGCTGGCGTTAGCTACGACCTCGTCTCCGGCTCGACGTTTCGGTTTACGCCTGTGCTTGAGTTCGTTGGCTGGAGCGTCTTAAGTGGACTAGTCACCACACCGGCTGACGGCACCGGTAAAGCGAATGCCAACATCGTTAACGTAAAGATCGGCGCGCGTCTCGGTATAGGCGCACACAATTCGGTTTACCTGGGATATGGTCACGCCCTGACGAACGCGACTTGGTATCAGAATCTAATCCGGCTCGAATACCGGTTTGTGTTCTGATCCTGTTTCAGCGCGCTTTCAAATCGCGAAGCGACGCTCGCAGTGTCTCCTGGTCTGCTGGCGGCAAATCGGGAAGAAGCCTGCTTAATTCTTGCGTACTGTTCTCGGCTGCCGCTGCCGAGCCCATACGCTTATAAGCTGCTGCCAGAAAGTAGTAATCCCATGCCAGGTCGTATTTCGATCCGACTTGTCGATGTTGATCGACCGCTTCGAGTAACAGCGGAACAGCACCGCCATCGTCGTTCTTCTGTTCAAGCAAGTTCGCCATGTTAGCCAGAGTTTGCCCAAACCAAAGGTGGTAATCAGCAGTTTGCGCGGTGACGGCAACTCGCCGGAATGCGTCGATCGATTGCTGATACTCTGACTCAGCCTGCCCCGGATTCTTCGTTTCCAATATGCGTCCGCGAATATTATGCATGAGCCCCAGGTGCATCGTCCACAATGGCAGCGGCCGCGTCAGTTCTTCGTACAGGGCAAGTGCGTGTCCGCTGTTGGTAAGGGCTGAGTCCAGACGTCTTTGACTTTCGAGCGAAGTCGCAAAGTTGTCGTAGTACTGCGCAAGCTCGAACTTGTAATCCCGATTGTCCGGCTGTTTCCGAATCAGTTCGTTGCCGGTCCTGATCGCGTCCTCGTACAAGCTGCTCGGGTCACCCGGTAGGTTCGCGTCAAACATCAACCTGGCGAGATTATTCTCCGCCCGCGCAAGCTCCTGCTTGTACTGGTCGCTGGATTTATCCGAAGAATTGCGCGCGGCCAAAGGCGTGAGCAGCCGGATCGCTTCTCGATAATCTGCTTCCGCATCCTTAGCGCGGCCGCTGTCCTTCCAGAGAATGCCTCGGTTGTAATACGTTCGCGCGAGCATCAGCTGATAGTCGAGATGCTTCGGGAACCGGTCGTGAAGCTCGTGTTGAAGCTTGAAAGCGCTGTCATACGCCTTCTCTGCGTCTCCGCGATACTTCACGATCGGTCGCTCCGTTTCGCCCAGCCAGTCGTAAGCGGCGGCTAATTCCTGAAGATATTTGCTGGTTCGAGGGGAAGCGCTAGCTAACCGCTGGAACTCTTTGACTGCTTTCTTGTACTCTGCAATCGCCTGTTCTGTCCGGCCTGTGATCCGATCTCCATCACCCAGCCGCATGTTCACCAGCGCGATCTCCTCCGTGAACTCCGCTCGACCGCCTTGGGCGAGGATCTTCGCGTACGTCGCCTTCGCCTGTTCGACCAGACTCCTCCGGAATTGTGCAACCTCGGGCGATTCAGCGGCAATTTGCGCAGATTGACTTCCCGCCGACGCCAGCAGCGAATCGACTGTATCCTTCGTCAGCTGTAGATTGCGCTGAGCTTGCGACCGCTCGCGAAACGCGACGGCGGCCAACCAGCCCGTGATCATCAGCAGAACAGCCAAGACGCTCGCAACGCTCCAGGCCAGAGTCAATTTGCGTCTTCGCTGCTTCCGGCGTTCCGCACTGAGACGATCCCGCTCCTCTGCGCTGCGGTCGAGAAAGCTCATCGCTCGCTCGAAGTTCGGATCTATGCGCCGGGCCCAGGCTGCGCTCGGGTGATTTTCGGCGCGCCATCGCAGGCCGAATTCGAGTTCCGGATTGCGCCACAATCCTGCCGTGCCGTTCTCGAACAATCGTGCGGCTTGCGCGACCAGCACATAATATTCCGCCGAAGCCCGTTCTTCTTCGGTCCACTTGATGAGCCGCGTCCAGCCTCGCATCAGGCTTTCATGGGACAGATCGATGATGCAGCGGGAGTCGAGCAGCGTGCTGGCCGAGGGCGTCAAAAAAGATCTTCCTGGGCGCCGGAAGATCTCAACCGCGGAGATCAGCTTCGCTTCCGTTGTCTCGCAAATCGCGGCGAGTTCCTCGACCGACGTCGGCCGCCGCACGCCTCGGCCACCGCCAGAGGTGTCCGTTAGCGCTTTGAACATGCGCTCGGCCATCCCAGCGCTGTCCGCCGAACGAGCTTCTTCGTACGCCTCCTCGGCATGCCGCGAAAGCGCCTCTCGCATGGTCCCGATCGCCTCGTAATCCGAGATTTCGATCGGCGCGCCCGGCTCGCCATGCTTGCTCCAGTAATCCCAGGTGCGCATCAAGGCATGCTGCAGCACCGGAAGCTGATCGGGATCGTCTCCGCAATCGTTCAGCAGCCGTGCCACCAGCCGAGGCGCAATCTCTCCGCCTCCAACCGCCACCGGCCCCGTGATGGCACGCCGCAGCTGATCGCGTGTCATGCGCGGGACAAGGTATTGCCCTGCATTGACAGCTTCGGGTAACCCAACAAAGTTCATGCAATCGCCCACAAAATCCGCGCGCATCGTGAGGACGATGTAGATCGGCACAACCTCCTGCTGGACGGCCTCGAGCAGCAATTTGACAAACGCCGCCGCCTCGTCCTTCGACTTCTCGATATCAAGGCTATTGCGGAAGCGAAACAGCTCTTCGAATTGATCGACCAACACCAGAGCGTTGTCGCGCGCCGGAATCCTAGCCTGAGTGACTGCATCAATGAGCCCCGACGTACTGCGCCGCAACGTAACGTCCAGTAGGATTCGGCTGGTGTCGGGCGATTCCGTCGCTATCCTCAGCACATCTGGCTGGTTGAGCGCTGACGCCAGATTGCCGATCGGATTGACTCCGGGCCGGAGTATCGCGACACGCCAGTTAGAGCCCGTGTTGGCCATCATGCCGCTGTAGAGCGAAGGAATGAGGCCGGAGAGGACGAGCGAAGATTTGCCGCTTCCAGACGAACCGATCACCGCCAGAAAGCGGTTAGTCCGCAATTTCCTTAATAGCTCGTCGATCTGTTTTTCGCGCCCGAAAAACAGATGATCTTCATCGGGCTCGAAAGGCCGTAGGCCGGGGAACGGATTGAACTGCGCCTCGGGTTCCATGTGTCCCGTGCGTCCTAATCCTGTTTCACGCGCTGAACGAACGGAAGAAGTGCATCCGGCTTGAATCCCTCGCACTGTGAGATCACGATCGCCTCATGTGTCTGGAACAACTTCTTTTGCGTGCTCAGCGGCGGGGCAACCAAGACACCCACGGCCCGCAGCGGCTCCGTGCGCCCGTATGCAGCACTTTTCAGCAGTTCCCGCAACTTGCGGCGCAACCATATTTCACCCGCTGCGCCGTAGTGGATCAGTACGGCATCCGCGGTGCGCAGATTCTCTTCGTGAAATTCCCGAATCTCAGCCTCGTCCCCCTGGAACACCGGGTACACAACTTCGAAATGTTCGAACAGGAAGGACACCCACGGGCCGATCGTTTCCTGATCCTGCTGGTCGAAGATGAAGTACAGCTGCTTCAGCCCCTTACCTGAAACCAGCGTACCGTTAGATTCTGGTTTAGCCTCAGGCTTGGGCTTGAGCCTTTCGTGTATGACGGTTCTGAGGTCTTCGAGGGAGGTTTCGAGCAGATCCGTCGCATTTTGAATGTGAGGATTCATCCTTAGCCTCTCGATGAACGCTCGCTGGCGCTCATCCTGAACCTCCAGGCCGGGAGGAACCCACACCAGCTGAGGGAAATTTCCTTTTTCGGCCCGCTCAATTCCAAGCTCGTTCTGCACCTCCGCGAGTGATTGCATTCCGCCTTCAGGCACCAGGCTGTAGGTTTTACCGACGAGATGAACCGATAGATCGCAGGCGGCCATTTCTTCCCGTACATACGAGCTAACCTCTGAGGCAATCACGGGCAGCGGATGCGACGGCACAATCGTGTGCCCGTGTTGCTGTAAATCGCGCTTGATGGTCTCGTACTCCGATCTCAAATCACAGGTTGTTTCCGCAAGATAGATAGTTTTCTTCTCACCGGGAGGCGCCGGAAGCGCCGCGCCTTCGCCCTCGAGAAGCTCAAGCAATTGCGACATGTCATGCGCGATGTCGTCAATCTTCGTCCAGTAATCCTTATCGCCGGGATCGTCGAGTTCGCGAGCTCTTCCGTTCTCCGGATCGAGTTTGAAAAACTCGTACCCGAGCAGCCGGCGCAGCGTGGGAAGCTCCATTTCCCGAGGAATGGGAGTCTTGATCACCTTGAACACTCGCGCCTTGTTCGCGATGTCTAAGCCGCCCGTCTCAGTTGCTGCGTGGCAGAACTCCTCCAGTTCGCGGCACGTCCACTCGGATTTTATATAGCGTGGAGATAGAACAGAAACTAACACCGCCACATGCTTCAGCCGCTCCAGAAGGGTCTCGGCAAAGCAGTCGTTGCCCTGCAATTTCGGATCACGCCATATCTGAGCCTCTTTCCCGAGCAGCTGTCCCACACGGACCGCCAGGGCGCGATGAAAGTCACTTATCCACTCGTGTCCTTGTCTCGCACATTGATTGTCGAGATGGGCGTAACTGATGAAGACCTCAGTCTCGAACTTCACTTGGTCACCCGCGGACAGCGTCTAAGAGCGAGGTCAAAGTATAACATCGGGCGCAGTATCGGGATACAATTGTCGAGCGTGGCAACCGCTGCCCAACAAACAAGTCCGACACTTGATCGACTCGAAGACCAAATTAGTTGGTATGACCGCAAGAGTCGGCGCAGCCAGCGCTGGTACAAGTGGCTGAAGGCATTGACTATCGTTTCAGCGGTGCTCATTCCAATCTTCTCCGCTGCCGTGTGGGGCAGGCCATTTGCAGCGGCACTCGGCATCGCCATCGTAATCGCGGAAGGGCTACAACAGTTGAATCAATACCAGGCAAACTGGATCTCTTACCGCTCCACATGCGAAACCCTCAAGCACGAGAAGTACCTGTATTTGGCGCAGGCGGGACCCTACGCGGCAGCGGAAAAGCCTCTCGCGCTGCTAGCCGAACGCATCGAAGGTACGGTGTCTCAGGAACACGCAAAATGGGTCTCTGCGCAGGAAGAGTCTTCGAAGAAGGTGTCTCAGGCGCGACCCAGTTGAAGTCAAACGGTCCGTCAGCCGGCTTTGTGAACATCCGCCATAATCCGGCGCTATTCTGTCTCTGTGCGCACTGCGTCCAAGCTGGTTGTGTTATCGATATCGCTCGTGCTTGTGTGTGCATGTAATCGAACCTCGCTTGCCGGCAACAAAAAGGAATTGCAAGTCATGGACTTAAAAGTTACAGATGAATCGAACGGGAAAGAAGTCGCCCTGACGGTTGGTCAGACTTTTACCATTACTCTGCCGGAGAATCCCACAACAGGCTATCGCTGGAACTTCGCTAATAAGGGCGCGTCCATCTGCTCGCTTGTTAGTAATTCGTTCAAACCGGACTCCCACAACGTGGGCAGTCCCGGCGTTCATGAGTGGCACTTTCGTGCCGACGCGCCGGGAACCGCCACAATCGAAATGCGGCTGAGTCGGGAATGGGATCCCAACACTGCTACGCGTTCGCTTTTGCTGCACCTGCGTGTAACTTAGCGCCCGCTTCGGTAATGGCGCGAATCGTCCAGAAATCACTCGCCAGATTCTGATCGGTCAGGTACGCGTACGGAATATATCCGTACCCGCCATCTGCCCACGATGTTCCCCAGGAATTTCGAAACTTGAAGCGCTGGGTCTTATCGTCGTATCCGACTGCGAGAATGGCATGTCCTCCCAAAACTTTCTCCTGGGTAGTCGGCATCGGCACAATACCCGTTTTCGCTACGTCGTCCGTCATCATGCTTTGATACACAGTGATGCCGAATACAAACGGATATCCCTCGGCTATGCAGCCCTTCATCGTATTTTGGTCTTGAATGAGTCGCTGGTATGTGACGGCTTTGTATTTTTTCGCGTCCGAAAAGCACTTCTGCGGCGGCTTCTGACTGAATTTTCCGGTGTCGTACGGCCACTCGGTCTCGGGACACACGCCGTTGCTCGCCACGACCTTGATGCCGTCCCGAATCTGCGCCCCGCTGTCTTCGTTAATCGTTCCTTCTACCGCGCGCTCGCCGTAGTAAATGAACAACCGCGAGGGAACAAAAACGTTTGGCTCTTTCTGCTTGATCTCGTCAAATTGGAACGCCGCGGCAATCGCGTTTGCTGTGCAGCTGCCGAGTTGTCCCTGATCGTAAACCGCCGGACACTGAGCCGTCAGATCCGCAGACGCCGGGATGTTGTGCATGACTGGCGTCGGCGCCGCATACATAAAGTCCCGGTGATCTGGAAGATCCGGAATCCATCCGAGACGAAATTGAGTTGCACTCATGAAATCTCCTGTTGAAAACTGAATTCGACTTGCTTCTCGTCGATCGTGGTGCGCCTTCGCTGCACGACGGGAAAGAACTTTGCAGATGGAGGGCCAACCCTCATATGAATATAGTAGGTTGATTTGTCACTGCTTCTTCGGAACTGCGCCGTGCACCAGGCGAGACTTTATCTAAATGGATAATGCGAACGCAACCTTTAAGTAACCTGAGGTGCGTTTCTCCTCGCACCAGACCAGCTGATCAGAACCGGCGCAAAGCCACGATTATAATTAGCGAGTGCCTGGCCAGGAAGGAAGCGAACGTGATCGTGATCTCACGGTCGTGAGTCATTCCTCAGAAGCAGACCACTCCTCTCGCCGCGTGAACGACACCGTCATTTCGCCCCCGGACGAGAGCGGACTTGCCGCGGCGCAAGCGAAAGTCAGTCTTCCTGAGAACATCGCCCATTACCGATTTATCTCGCTGCTGGGCCGCGGCGGAATGGGGGCCGTGTATCTCGCTCTCGATACTCGCTTGGGTCGGCAGGTCGCCATCAAAATTCTTCCTGAAGGTACCAGTCCGATCGCGCGTGAGCGTTTCCTGCGCGAGGCGCAGGCCGCTGCCAAGCTCAATCATCCCGGTATCTGCACCATTCACGCCATCGATCAATACGACGAGACTCTTTTTCTGGTTCTCGAATACATCGCAGGCCAAAGCTTCCGTGAGCTCACGGATCTTTCACCGGACGGCTGGCCTCCTCCGGCCGGCGTGGCTGCCGGTTACATTTTGCAAGCAGCGGAAGCGCTCGGCTCGGCTCACGCCGCCGGTATCATCCATCGCGATATCAAAAGTTCAAACCTCATGCGGACTCCGGAAGGGAGAGTCAAAGTCCTGGACTTCGGTCTCGCCAAACTCGGCGATGCTGCGCTGATCACGCATGACGGAGTCGTGGTAGGCACACCGGCGTACCTTTCCCCAGAGCAGACTCGAGGCCAGCCGGTCGACCCACGCACCGACCTGTGGTCGCTCGGTGTTGTCTTTTACGAAATGCTCACCGGATGCTTGCCCTTCATGGCGGAGAACACGGCCGCGCTCGGTTACGCTGTGCTTCACCAGGAACCGAGACCGATCCGGCAAATCCGGCCTGATGTTCCGAGCAGCATAGCGCGCATGATTGAGAAGCTCTTGGCCAAGGATCGCGACCAGCGCTACGCGTCAGTGCGCGCGTTGATGGAGGACCTGCGGCCCTATGCCGTCGTGCCGCTCGCAGGACTTGAAACTCAGACGGCGTTCAGCCCGCTCAGGGATGCCACCTCTTCCTCCGGAGCGCGTTTTGTACTCGGCACCGCCGACCGCCGCCCTATCACGTTCTTGAGCATCGAGCTTTCCGGCACAGTCCCGAGCGAAGATCCGGAAGATTTTGAAGCCGCGTTGCAGGAGAGCCGCGCGCTTTGCTCGAAGGTCGTTGCCGGGAAAGAAGGGTTCCTCTCGCCGTGGACGGGCAACACCGCCATGGCGTATTTTGGTTATCCGCGGGCGCGCGAAGATGCGGCGCGGCTGGCGGTAGAGGCTGGGCTGGCGCTCGCCGAGGCCTTCGCCGGCGGACACTCCGGCTTCTACGTTCGCTTAGCGGTTGAAACTTCATTGGCAGTCGCAGATTCGTCCGACACCGGCTCCCCCACGTCCGTCAGCGGTGAAGGATTCGCACTGGCGCGCTCACTTGGAGAGCGTGCCCCGGCTGGTGAACTGCTCATCGGTGCCGAGACACAGCGCCTGGTGGAGGGCCGCTTCGATTACGGCGAAGGCGGCGAGATCAAACTGTTGGGCGGACGGCCATTGCGCTTCACTCGCGTGCTGCATCGCAGCACTGCGCGTAGCCGCTTCGAAGCGATTCCGGAATCCGCTCTCACTCCACTGAAAGGCCGCGACCAGGAATTGCAGCTTCTGCTCAGCTGGTGGGAGCAGGCCATGGAAGGCCTTGGGCACGTCACGCTGCTAAGTGGCGCGCCGGGCCTCGGGAAATCACGGCTGGTGTATGAGATCAAGCGCCGCGTTGCTCAGAATCCGGCGGCTTCGCTGATCGAGTGTTTCTGCGCGCCGCAGTACGCAAATACCGCACTGTACCCCATCACTGACTGCTTCGAGCGGCTGATATTTGAACGCGAAACACGAGCTTTGGATCCAGCCGCGAAACTGGGCGTCCTTGAAGCATTGCTCGCGGAACTCGGTTTCCCTCTGAACGAAAGCGTCCCTCTACTTGCCCCCTTGCTGAATGTCCCAGCGGTCGGTTATGCCCCGCTCGAGCTGACTCCCGAGCGGCAGCGAATCCTCACGATGGAAGCGCTTGTCAACGTTTTCATGGAGCGTGCCGCCAGACAGCCGCTCTTGTTTGTTGTCGAGGATCTCCAGTGGGCCGACCCGACGACCGTTGAACTGCTCGGGATGTTGCTCGATCAGGCCCCCACCGCTTCGCTGCTCGCGCTTTTCACCCATCGGCCGGAATATGTCTCATCCTGGCCTCCCCGCAGTTACGTCTCGACCATCTCTTTGAACCGCCTCTCACGCAGCGATGCATTGGCGATCGCCGCGGCCTCCACTCGAGGACACGCTCTCGAGAGTGCAGTGCTCGAGCAGATCGTCGTCAATTCCGACGGTGTGCCGCTTTTTCTAGAAGAAGTCGCTAGGAGTGTGGCCGAATCGAGTCCGACGACATCCGGTTCAGGCAAGCTCCCCGTTCCCGATAGCCTGCGCGATTCCTTTGTGGCTCGCCTCGATCAACTCGGAGAGGCGCGGAATGTCGCGCGTATGGCCTCCGTCCTCGGTAGAGAATTTCCCGAGTGGATGCTCGAAGCTCTTTCAGGACTAAGCGGTCCCGCCTTGCGGCACAGTGTCGATAGGTTGGTCGACGCGGAAATCCTGTACGTGCGCGGCGTCGGCCAGCGGCGCTCCTATATCTTCAAACACGCACTGCTGCGAGATGCCGCCTATGAGTCGCTGCTGAAGAAATCGCGGACTGCGCTGCACGGCGAAGTGGCGGAGATGCTGGTGCTTCGTTTTCCCGAAACGGCCGATCGCCAGCCTGAAGTGGTAGCGCATCATTGCACCGAAGCCGGATTCGGCGAGAAAGCCATCCCATACTGGCATCAGGCGGGATTGGCGGCGTTGCAACGGTCCGCCTACTCGGAAGCGATTGGACACCTGGAGCAAGGCCTGTCTGTATACAACGCCTTGCCGTCCGATCGCTGTGATCCGTCTCAGGAACTGCTACTGATAACGAGCTTGGGCCCGGCTTTTATTGCGACCCGAGGTTTTGGTTCGAGCCAGGTCGGCGAAACATATAAGCGCGCCGAACAATTGTTGCCGCACGCCGGCAACTCGCCGCTGTTGTTGCCTACGCTGTGGGGCGTGTGGGTGTATCACCTGGTGCGCAGTCACCTTGATCGCGCGCTGGGAATGACGGAACGGATGATCTCCACCGGTGAAGCGCTCGTCCACGACGGGATGCGCCTGCAGGGTCACTGGACTGCAGGCAACACCCTCTTCTGGCGCGGCGATTTGCTCGCGAGCAGTAAGCACTTCCAACAGGCAGAGGCGTTGTACGACGCCGAACGCTTCCGCGAACATGCTTACCGCTTCGGACAGGATACGCTGGTTGGCACACTGTGCTACCAATCGTTCGTCTGTTGCTTCCTGGGATTTTTCGATCGGGCGAAAAACGCTAGCGATCGTGTCATTGAATATGCGCGCAGCCTGCGGCATCCGTTCAGCATCGGTTGGTCGCTGGCCTTTCGTGCTCTCCTCGAGTGTTTCACGCTGAATATCGCCGAAGCGCGTCAGTGGAGTGAAACCGCCACGCGCTATTGTCAGGAGCAAGCCTATCCGTTCTGGAGCTCGGCCGTGCTGGCAAGTTGGGGATGGTCGCTCGCGGAGCAAGGTGACGTTGAAGCGGGAATCGCGAAAATGCGTGAGGGAATCGCGGTGATGCGCTCGATCGGGTCACGCGTCATTGAGCCTCTGTTTCGCGGTCTGCTCGCGGAAAGCTTATTGCGAGCCGGGAACACGGATGCCGCGCTCGAAGAGGTGGACGGCGCGCTCACCCAAGCGGAGGAACTGGGAGTAGGCATATCGCGGCTCGATTTGCTGCGGATTCGCGGAACCGTGCTGGCCGCGTCAGGCTTGATGTCCGAAGCCGAGGCTGCTTTGAGAAAGGCGCTGCTCGAGGCCGGTGCCGCCGAGTGCCGCTACGTCGAGTTACGCGCCGCAACTGACCTGGCCCGCTTCAGCGGCGATTATGAACCTTTAGCTAAGGTCGACCTTCACTTTGCAGCCGAAACTTATGAACCTGCGGTCCTGCGCGAGGCCCGCCGGCTTCTGCATTCGAGGAGAAATTAACCATGCCGATTCCTTACGTCGAATACGGTGGAACACAGATGATTCGGCCGCCGTATATGGCCCAGGATGTCAGCTTTTACGCTTTCGTGCTGAAAGCGGATCCTGCCGTCCTGCAGAAGCTCATCGACGATCGGCTCAACATTCCGTCCGGTGGTGAGGTGCAGTTCGAGGCTGCGGGTCCATTTGTCGTTCTGGCGTTCAACTCACTCGGGAAGATGTACAGTTTGAATCCTCCCGATTGCGACAAGGGCTGGTTCGCGGAGCAGGAGTGCGCCGTTTGGGTACGTGTGATCGACAGGCAGCGGCAACGCGCATTCTGGTTTCATCCGTACATCTTTGTGAACAACTCGTATGCCATGGCGCTGGGCCGTGAGGTTTACGGCTTTCCCAAGGCGTTCGGCTGGTTTCAGATCCCGGACTTGCCGCACGACGCATCCGTGCTATCCATGGAGACTCTCGCATTGCCTGTGTACAGCCGCGATACGCAAGCCGTGCGCACCGAGTTGGTTCGCGCCGAGCGAACCTCGGTCGACGACGATCCGCTGACAATCTTCGAGGATGCGGCGGAATTCGGCGCCGAGCTATTGGGAGCGCTCGCGCCGCACGAGGGCTTCCTCGGCAAAATCGACCTGATCTACAGCAGCTTGCGAGATCTGGTCCAGCGCGCCGAACCAATGGTTTTCCTAAAACAGTTTCCGACCAGCAACACGCCGGGAACGGCCTGTTATCAGGCCATCGTGGAGGCGCAAGCCAATGCCACTCGATTGCAGGGCGTGTGCTTGCTGCCCGGCGATTGGCGCATAACGATCGCGGAGGTCGCGAGTCATCCCATCATCGCCGATCTCGGTCTCGCGGGGAACATCGTCCAACCGGTGTTGCAGCTCTGGATCGGCTTCGACATGATCGTGGGCCTCGGCAGCGATATCTGGACCGCACCCTCCTTCGCAGCGACAGCGTCGCGGCCGCAAAGGATCGCCATTCTGGGCGGCGGCGTCGGCGCCATGACCACCGCCCTGCAGCTCACCAGTGCGCCTGATTGGAAGTCCCGATACGAGATCACGGTTTACCAAATGGGATGGCGGCTAGGCGGCAAAGGCGCCAGCGGTCGCGGCGAGCATGGGCGCATCGAAGAGCACGGCCTTCACATTTGGATGGGGTTCTACGAAAACGCGTTTCGCATCATGCGCGAAGTGTACGAAGAGAACAAAAAGAACCGGCCGCCCGGCACGCCGTTGCGCGAGTGGAACGAGGCCTTTCGCGAGCATGACTTTGTCGCGGTTACCGATCGCCACGGTGAGCGAAAGGGAGCGGAATGGGAAGTTTGGCCGTTTCATTTACCGCGAGTGCCCGGCACGCCGGGGGACGGGAACCCGCTCACGTTTTGGACCACGATAGTTCGCCTGCTCGGCTGGCTTGAAGAGACCTATCGCGACTCCGCTTTTCGACAGCGCGCCGACCAATCCGCCGCACACCACGTCTTGCTTGGCCGCTTGAGAGACTGCTTCGGCGCCTTGCTCGCCGACCTTGAAACCGTAGCGACCGTCGAGTTGGTCGTTCTCATCGAAACCGCTGGACGCATTGCTCGCACGCTTGACCCCGATCCGCGGCGGCACGCCGCGTTGGCGCAAGAAGGAGTGGCCATACTCCTGGAGCACTTCCGCGACGTTTTGCGCCAGCGCATTCACGTTCACCTGCATGCCGGCGACGTCGAGGCGCGCCGGCTTTTTGTGCTGATGGATCTTGGCGTTTCGGTCATAAGCGGGCTGCTCCGCGGGGGCTATCTGCGCAATCCAGCCATGCTCGATACGCTCGAGGACGATTTTCAGGATTGGCTAAAGGCGCAAGGCGCGGACCCGGTCACGTACAACATTGATGAATCTGCCCCGGTGCGCGGTTTGTATGATCTGGTCTTCGCGTACCTGGATGGCGACGCGAGCAAGCCGTCCTTCGAAGCCGGTCCGGCGCTGCGAAGTCTGCTGCTCATCCTCGGTGCGTATAAGGGTTCCGTGTTTTGGAAGATGCAGGCAGGCATGGGCGACGTAGTGTTCGCACCCATGTACGAGGTCTTGCGAGACCGCGGCGTGAAGTTCGAATTTTTTAATCGCGTGGAGGGTCTCGACCTAAGCACGGACGGCACGCTGGTCGAGTCCATTCGGATCGGCGTGCAGGCCACGCTGAAGAATCCGCAAGGCGCGTATGATCCGCTCGTCAAAATTCAGGGTTTGCCCTGCTGGCCGGCAGATCCTATATATGACCAACTCGTCGAGGGTGAGGAATTGAAACAGGGTGGGTTCAACCTGGAGTCGTTCTGGACTCCGTGGCAGAACCCGAACACGCGCGTACTTCGCGCCGGCACCGATTTCGATCAGGCGGTACTTGCGATTTCCGTCGCCGCTCTTCCCTATCTTTTTGAAGACACCACGAAACTTCCTGAAGCGTTTCAACTGATGCTCGACAAGGTGAAGACCGTCAGCACGCAGGGAATTCAACTCTGGGTCAACCACCCGCTCTCCGAACTTGGCTGGACACAGGGCGATGTGGTGGTCGATGCTTACACGACACCCATCAATACGTGGGCCGTCATGGATCAACTGCTCGTGCGCGAGGACTGGCCGGACGGCGCGGTACAAGGCATTCATTACTTCTGCGGGCAGATGGAAGGCAGCATTCCCGATCGTCAAGACCGCAATGCTCCGGAGCAGGCGTTAGAGCGCGTCAAACAAGTCTCCGAGGCATTTCGTAAAAATGATTTGGAGCCGCTGTGGCCCAAGGTTTCCGTCGGCAGCGGCTTTCAGGTCGTCTCGGAATACCTGCGTGCAAATATAGATCCGACCGAGCGCTACGTGCTCTCACTGGCCGGAACGACGCGTTATCGTTTGCGGGCGAACGAGTCTGGCCTGACCAATGTGGTTTTAGCAGGAGACTGGACGAACAACGGCCTTAACGCCGGCTGCGTCGAAGCAGCGGCCATGTCCGGCATCCAGGCAGCGAACGCAATTGTTGGCCGGCCGCTCGACGAAGGCATTGATGGTCCGCTGGCGCACGCGCTTCAGGCGGCGGTTACGGCAGCGGGGGGCGGATAACCTCACCGCCGCGCATCCTCACAACACAAAAGGCAGAACACGCGCGGTGTGCCGCGCATACTGCGCATATTCCGGATAAGCACGTTGAAGGAGTATCTCTTCGCTGCGCATCCGCAGCGCCAGCATTCCTGACGCAACCACACCGAGGAGCACATTTATCAACGAGAAGTGCGCAGCGATTCCCGCCCACAGGAAATAGAAGATCGCCGCATAAATCGGATGCCGAAGGTAGTGATAAGGTCCGCTCGTGACCAGCCCGCCTTCCGTCGGGTTTGCCGTCGCATGAAAGCTTCGAGCTCCGAAGGTGATCCGTGCCCACACCATGAGAACAACAGCCGCGACCTGGATAGTAACCGAGACCGGTCCACTGCCGAACAGTGATCCCCTGAAATACAGCGCAAACACACAAGCCACGAGTCCCACGAATGCCGCAAGAGACACCAGCTTCCAGTTCACTTTTTCATTAAGGCAGAACCAATCGGATAAAACATCAAAGCGCTTCGGATTACTTGACCTGTATTCGAAATGGCCCGGTTGTTGAACCGTTCGAACTCACCGTGTAACTGCAGAAGGAACCTGTTCCGGAACATGACCCAGCGGTCTTGACGGTGCAATAGGGTGACGCCGAGGTGATCGAGTCGCTCAGCTCGCAGGTGCCCGTATCCATTGTTATCGTCGAGCTGGAGTTTAGCTTCCAATAAATGTCATCCCCAGCCGACACTTGCAAAGGGTTCGGTGAATCCGAGCCGTTCGGACGTTGGCCGTTGTTGCATGATTGAGGTGAGCCGGTGCTCATGTCCAAGCAGAACAGGGCAGACTGGGCGTTCGTAACACGCGCCTTAGGAGGGTGCAGCGGGCCGCCTGTATCGTGGACAATAGCCGGATCGCTGCTCACGGCTTCGACGGACGCGGAATACTTATACATGTGCGTCGGATCCTTAAATGCCTGGTCTATATTGATAATGCACTCTTCGACACGCCCGTGTTCTAAAACGTGGACTGCTCCGGTACATGGAGTGTCAGCTTTGAAATGCACTAGCCAAGTGGAGGAGCTCGTCCACTTCACCTTGACATTTCCATGGCTGTCCTTATCTTTATCCCCGAGCGTAAGTGGATCGTCCTTCGCAGTCGCGGAACATACAACAGAGGCACCAGAAGTGCATGTAGTCGCGATGTGCACCGTACGGCTGTGGCATGCGGTCGCTACAAGCGCAGCGCAGGTCACTGCGATAGAGCTAAACTTTCCTTGCATCTGAGAACCTCCTGGCGTAAGCGGTTAATCAACAGCGAGGAATAACTGTGAACGGCGACGGACTATTTCGCCGCCACCTTTACTCCCAAGTCTCTAAATCTCGGATCTTTGCGTAAGGTCGCTAGTTCCGGTGCGTGAGTGATATCTGCAGTTGAATAACCAAGTCGAATGCAGTTTTTCAACAGCTGAAGCGCGGTATCCCGTCTGCCGGCCAATTCGTATGCAAGCGCCTCGTTAAAAAGCTGTTCAACCGTCGGCGTCGGAAGGGTGTTAGCTCGTCGTAACACGATAAGCGCTGCCGCGCTCTCGCCCAGCTTGGCCTTGTAAAGCGCCAAATTAACTATCGCTTCTAAATTTTTCGGATTGACTTCGAGCGATTCGGCAGTTAGATCGGCAGCTTTCTGCCAGGCGCTCCGGGCTTGATCGTTCATCCCGCCTATCATTTGGTAAGCGTCCCCTAAGTTCCGCCACAACGAGGGGTGCAATGGGTGCAGGTCGACGGCTTTGTGATACGCATCAGCCGCCTGACGATACTTACCTTGCCAAAACAGAGCAGTCCCTAAGTTTGTATACGCCTCGCCAGAGGGAAGAAGAGATATCGAGCGGTTTAGCACTTGCTCTGCATCATTCAACTGCCCCGTCGAAAGGTAAACCGCACCGAGGTTTCGCCAAGGTAAGGCCGCCTGCGGCGTCAGAATCGTCGCTTCCCGGAACAATTTCTCAGCGCGACCATAATTGGCTTGGTCGATGCAGAAGTTGCCCCAATCGTTTAGCACTAACCAGTCGTTCGGCCTATCTTTTGATAACTGCTCATACGTTTGCTCCACCAGATCGAGCTTTCCTGATCTCAGGTAAGTTTCTGCCAAGGACATCTGCGCCTCGGTATTATCCGGATCGAACCGCGTCGCTATTCGCGAATCGCTGATGGCCGCATCATAGAGGCCTTTATATAGCTCGACCTTTGCTCGGCTGGAGTATCCGGACGATAGCTCCGGCGCTAGGTCCAATGCCTTGTTGCTATTCCGCTCTGCTAACTCAAGCGCCGCCACGTCTCGCGTCAGGTGATACTTGGTCGTATAAGCCTCACTTAGCACGGCCCAGGCACGCGCAAATGTTGGATCGAGGTCCAGTGCTTTTCGCAGCTCAGCTATCGCCTGATCGACACTCGGCAAACCATAGCCGCGAAGCAAGCCTCGTCCGCGCACATAGGCCGCGTAGGCATCTGCGTTCACAGTGTCGCCGGCCGCAGGTTGTTGCAGCAGATCTTTGCGGCGGATATCCAGAAGAATGGCGGCGTGGTCGGCCATCAGGCCAGCAAGTGTATAAAGCGTCGCAACAGGAGAGGAAAACTTGCTATGACGGAGAAGCTTGCCCGTCGAACCCTCGGTCAAGCGCAACGTTAAAACCATTGATTCGCGCAAATGTTGCAGAGTGGCACTCAGCACTAGATTTGCTCCGAACAGGCCGAGCGCTTGCGATACTTCCGTCACATTCTGTCGTCGTAGGTAGCGGGCCGGAACAATAAAGAGATCGTGCTCCAGTCTTTCGGTCCGCGCCAGTTGGCCGATGACGCTCTCCAGCACCCCATTTAGGAGCGACGCATCTTCGTGAGATTCATGGGCGTTTACCGCTGGCAAGACAGCAACGCGCCGCGGCCTGGGTACCGGATACAAGCGCCGGTCGATTTCTTCTCGCTCTGACCAGAAGGTGCCTCCCACAAGCGTGGCCGTCACGCCAGCTAAAATCAGTCTTCGCCTGGTTACGACTCTCGGCTGTTGTAACGCACCCTCGAGTGCAGTGACGGCATCCGCTGCCGATGCGAATCTTCGGTCGGGGTCTCCGGCCAGACAGCGGGAAATCACACTCCGCAACCGACGCGTCCCAGCGTTTTCCGATGCCGCTTGCACGTCGACCGTACTCGCCGAATCCGGCCGGCTCCCGACCAGCATCTCGTGAAGCACGACACCGAAGGAATACACGTCAGACCTTGGCGTCGCCGCTCCGCCCATACGAACCTCAGGCGCTATATACGAGGGCGTTCCCACCACATGGTCTGCATCCGTCAGCGATGGCTCCTCAGAGCAAACACGAGCCAAGCCAAAATCCGTCACCACGGCCCGCTCACCCGCTCGATATCTCTCGAGGAAAACGTTGCTCGGCTTCAGATCGCGGTGGACCAGCCCGATTTCGTGAATGGCGTCGAGCCCCGCCGCAATCTCACGAGAAATGCGCATCGCTGCTTCCAGCGCGAGCGGTCCTGCGGTCAAACGTCTCCCCAGCGTCTCGCCGGAGAGTAGTTTCATCGTGAGGAAGCAAATCTCGCCGCCCGGTCCCGGGCAGCAAAACATTTCATAGACGGGGCAGACGTTCGGGTGTGAGATGGAACGGCCCAGCAATACTTCGTGCTGAAAGCGCTGGCGCACGCTGTTATTCCCCGCATACTCAGCACGAATGGTTTTCACAGCGATGCGGGCGCGATCAAGCCGTAGGTCCTCCGCTTCATAGACCTCGCCCATGCCCCCAGCCCCAAGCAGCCTCTGGATAACAAAACGCTGTTCCAGTACATCTCCGGGCCGCAGCACGAATCGCTCGTCGACCGCATCCGAGGGTTGCCTACCCACACCGCTGGTCTTGGTTGCATCGTCCGAAGCAACCTTCGGATCGCGCGCGGGTTGGGGTTTAGCACCCACATCGCCTCACTTATAGATAAAACAGGTTATGTGAACTAACTGATGATAGCGGACTTTGCGGCCCTCAGGGGCTGTGACTTACTATAAATGCGCAAATTACCTCGCACTTATGTTGCCAGCGCCGTGTTCATTTCTTCCACCAGAGTTGCAACCAGTTCTGCCGCCGGCACCGAACGGGCCCGCACAACCCCGGTTCCAGCCCACAGCGAAAGATACCCTGCATCGCCTCGCTGCGCCGCCGCAGTACGCATGGCCCGAGTCAGCGTATTCTGCAAGGGAAACGGTAAAATCGCGTCCTGCTTGTCATCAAGCTTTTCGATAAAGGCGTTGCTGAGACCACGCGCAGGCCGGCCGGAAAACGCGCGAGTGATGACAGTCGTATCTTTGCGCGCCGTAAGGATAGCGCGTTTATGTGCTTCCGGTGCACCGGATTCCGGGCACGTCAGGAATGCCGTGCCAAGCTGCACGCCCGAAGCACCAGCGGCCATTGCTTTGGCGATGTCGGAGCCGTCCATCATGCCGCCTGAAGCGAACACGGGCACGGTCGTTAAACCTGCGATCGTCTGCACCAGCTGTAGCGTGGGAATCATCGCGGCTTCGAAAGAGCCCGAAAAAGTTCCACGATGTGCACCAGCTTCCGCACCCTGCGCGACGATCCCGTCGATGTGAGCTTCCTGCAACATGTGGCCCTCTTCGCTCGTCGTCGCGGTGCCGAAAATCGCAATACCGCGCGACCGAAGCCGGCTGATTGCACTACTCGCTGGCATACCGAACGTGAAACTGAAGGCCGCTGGCCGCGCCTCCAGAACGGCTTCGAGCTGTTCCGCGAACGGATTCGGCCGGACCACCGGTACCGTCGGCATTGCTAAGCCATACCTCTCGTGGATCTCCGCAAGTAACGCCAGCATTGGTCCGGGATCGGGCTTCGTTTCCATTTCGTATCCGCCTGCGAACAGGTTCACGCTGAACGGCTTACTCGTCAGTGACCGAACGCGTCGAATAGCTTCTTCAATCTGATCCGGTGTCAGGTAGGCCGCCCCAACCGAACCGAGACCTCCGGCATTCGAAACCGCCGCAACCAGTTCAGCGGTCCCCGGACCTCCAGCCATAGGCGCCTGAATGATGGGGTGCTCGACTCCCAGCGCCCGCAGAATGCCGTCGTTGCTCATTCCCCGCCAGCTCTACATTCCGCAGCTTTTCGGGTATTTCGTGCCATTGACGGTCACCCACCCGTTGTCGGCGTGCGAGTTCGTTGCGCAATGAACTTCATCGACACCCGCCGCGTATTGGTGAGTGTCGCTGAAGTACGCGCGCCCGTAAGCAAACACTTGCGCGTTCGCGGGTGCGGTGACGACTCCGTCCAGAGCATCGTTCGTGACTACTTCGATCAGCTTCGTGCTGCCGTCCGGCAACACGAGGCGCAATGACAGGATTTGATGATCGCCGTTCGGACCGCCATATTGCGTTTGTGACGGCTGCGTAGTTACGCCGCACACCATCACGTTGTAGACATCATTCTGCTGGCCGGAGTTCAGTAGCCGCGATAGTTGCTGGTTCACTTGCGGTGTACAGGTTGACGGGACCGCAACATCGTGGGGCCTTCGAGCCGCGGGAGCAACGCCCGCGAAACACGTGATTGTCAGGACTGCGATGAGGGTTTTCTTCATGCGCGTTCCCCATCTTACGCCGCCGGCATGTTCCCCGCGAGCATCTCCTTTCGCTCTTCCGGCGCAAAGCGTTCGATGGCGTAGCGCAAGGTGGTTCGCGGTATGGACGCATAGTGCTTGCGAAGAAATTTCAGAAGTTTGGGACGCGACACTTTGCCGGCTTCGCGCAATGCCCAACCAACAGCCTTTTGAATGAGGTCGTGCTTGTCTCCTAACAGTTGTTCCGCGATGCGAAATGTGTCTTTAATCTCTCCCTCCTTAATGAGCGCGAGCGTCGAGACAATTGCAATGCGCCGGTCCCACAGATTGCCCGATGCGGCGAGCCGGTCGAGCAGATCTCGAGAGCGTGTCCGTAAATGCGTGCCGATGATGTACGGAGCCGACGTATCAACCAAGTCCCAATTATTGATGCAATCCGTATGTTCGAGATAAAATCCGACGATTTCCTCCCGTTGTGCTTCTGTTGCCCTCTCATACTGCGCGACCAGTATTTCTAGGGCCCCGAAGCGATGCTCATGAATCGGCGATGCGAGCAAGCGCTCTACATCCGCGAACGAGAGATCGCGATAGCGCAACGCGATTTTGCGCTGGAGCGGAACGGTAATGCCGAGAAACCGATCGCCTTCACCATACTCGCCTTTGCCGGTTTTAAAGAACCATGCGGAACTTTCTGCGCGCTGAGGGTCGGCTGCCGCGGCAAGCTCGCGTTCGAAGTGCGCGGCGGCTTGCTTGCACGCCTGTCCTAAACTGGCGATTGTGCTGGCGCAAATATGAAGGTTAGCGCGGGCCCCGAGGAACGCGCCGTTCGTTCCGCGTGGGCGCCCCTGCGATCTCCGCTGTTTCGCAATCGCCTGATTGCTTCCATGCTCTCCAACATCGGTGGCTGGATGCAGGATACTGCGGCGACATGGTTGATGACCTCGCTCACCAGGTCGCCTCTCCTGATCGCGCTCATGCAGACCGCCGCCAGCCTGCCCGTGCTGCTTGTCGGTCTTCCGGCCGGAGCGACGGCCGACATTCTCGATCGCCGCCGTCTTCTAATTTTCTGGCAATCCTGGATGCTCGCCGCCGCTGCCGTGCTTAGCATCCTGAGCTTCAACAGCAGCATCGGTCCCTGGATGTTGCTCGGTCTCACTCTGTTGTTGAACGTCGGCGCCGCGATGAACAATCCTGCCTGGCAGGCGATCGTCCCTGAGCTTGTTCCTCGATCGCAACTTCCGGAAGCCATCTCTCTCAATAGCGCGGGCTACAATCTGGCTCGTGCCGTCGGGCCGGCGCTGGGCGGCCTCACGGTAGCCTTCTTCGCGAGCATCATGATGGGCGCGGGAACCGTCTTCCTCATCAACGCGGCATCCTTCATTTGCGTCATCGTCGTTCTCTACATGTGGAAGCGGAAGCCACTCTATACGAGCGACCTGCCCGCCGAACGCATGCTCGGTTCTATCCGCGCCGGCTTACGATATGTTCACCACGCCCGCCCTATTCAAGGCATTCTGATCAGGGCGTTTCTCGTGACCAGTTGCGTGGCCGCTATGTGGGCGCTACTCGCCGTGGTGGCGCAGCGCGACCTCAAACATGGCGCGCTCGGATACGGTCTTCTCAACGCGTCCATCGGCCTCGGTGCGGTCTTCGGGGCGGTGTCGTTGCCGAGAGTACGCGCGAAATTTTCCGCAGACGAAATCATTGCCGGCTCGTCGGTTGCCTTCGCCTTCACTCTGCTGATCATGGCCCTCTCTCATCAAAATGCGCTCGTCGTTGCCGCGCTCCTGGTGGCCGGATTTGCTTGGACCAGCACCACCTCTACTTTCAACATCGCGGTGCAAACCTCTGCACCCGCTTGGGTCCAGGCCCGCCTCTTGGGCGCTTATCAAATGACGTTTCAGGCCGGCATGGCCATCGGCAGTGCGATTTGGGGAGCCATCGCCGAACGATGGAGTACGCCTGCAGCTCTTTGCATCGCTGCCTTTGGCCTGGTTCTAGGTCTTCCGTTTGCGCGCCGTTTTCACGTCGCGGTTGGCGATTACGCCGACGTTTCCTCCGCGCAAGGTCTCGCCCGCTCAGATCCATCCGTCGTCATCGAACTGCGGCCCGAAGACGGCCCGGTGCTGATCTCGGTTCGCTACCGCATTGATCCCGCGCAAGAGCAAGCGTTCGTTGCCGCTATCCACGATTTGAGACCCATACGGCTTCGCGACGGCGCCATGCGCTGGGGACTGTTCAAGGATGCAGCCGACCCAACACGTTATCTGGAAAATTTCCTGGTTGAATCGTGGGCCGAGTATTTGCGCCAGCGAGAGCGCATGACCGTAAGTGACTTGGCCGTGCGATCGAAAGTCTACGCCTTCCACAAGGGAGAAGGTCGGCCTCGCGTTTCGCGGATGATCTATACGCCCATCTCAGAGCGCAGAAACAATCACCGCCCTCGCTGAGCTTTCTTCGGTTCAAATTTCCAGCCCTACCGCGCGCATTAGCTCGAGCGCATTGCTGTGAGTAACAATTCCCGGTCGCAGTTGATAGTCGAATGTGATCTCACCCGCTACGATCTGGTCATCGAAGTGAACATTCACAGCAGCCGCTCCCAGATCCTGTTCGATATGTGCCAGCGCCAGGTCATGCGTGGTGATCAACCCAATGCCGCCCGCCTCGACCAGTTTCCGGACGATCCCGGCAGCGCCAATTCTGCGATCGTGCGAGTTCGTGCCGCTTAACAGTTCATCGAGCAGAAACAGGACGCGAGGGGTTCCATTCGTCAGATCCACGATTTGCCGGATGCGTGAGATCTCAGCGAAAAAGCGCGACCTGTTATCGTGCAGGGAATCGACGGCTCGAATGGAGGCGGCAGGCTGAAGTGCCGACACGCGCATGTGAGTTGCGGCAACAGGCCCGCCCGCCCACGCAAGAACGCAGTTCAAGCCAATGGACCGCAACAGTGTGCTCTTCCCCGACATATTCGATCCGCTCACGATAAAAAGACGCAAGCCGCCCGTGAACGCGATATCGTTTGGCACGCACTTCGCCGGTGGCATCAGAGGATGCTGCAGTGCTTGTGCTTCAAAATGCGGTTCGGGGCCTTCGATCAGTACCGGAAACGCCCAATGAGGCCGTTCAAAACTGAGCGAGGCAAGCGAAGACAGCGCCTCCAGTTCCGCCACTGCCGCCAGCCATTGGCCCACACGCGCTCCGTTTTCCCGTCGCCACGCTTCGATGCCCATTGCGATTTGCTCGAACCACAAAACCACCGGCCGGATGATTCGAACCAACATATGATCGCCCGAATCCAGCCAGTCGATCCAACGCTCGAGACGCGCGATACGCTTCGACGCCGGAAAACCCTCGACATCGAGCGCCGCACGCATTTTCTTGAGCAGCGGTGCTTCGAATTGCTCGCGTTCCAGACGTTCGAGGACCAGCGACAGTATCGTTAAACCGTGTGCTGGCGTGTCAATCGCGGCCCTTACTTCCGCTACTCGCTTCCTCAAAGTCCACATCACGATGAAGTCACCAGCGAGGATCGCCACAAACGGCCAAAGCGGCAGTGCCTGGCTAAAAAACGCAAGCAGTGTCGCAACACCGGCGGCCGCGAGCACCGGCGTGAGCACCCGCAGCCATCCTGCAAACCGCACCGGAGGAGCCGACCCCCATCGGTCGAGGGCCGCAACCTGCACTTCTGCACGAACGTCTTCGCCGAGCAGTGCAAGATCCTCGCGCAGATCTAGACGGGTGGACAATTCGCGAACAGCGTCCTGGCGAGACAAAGCTTCTTCGCGATCAGCGGGTGCCAAGAACCAATCCGCAAGCCTCTGTTCTCCCGCGCTTGTGCGTGCCGAGCTGATCAATTCGAACAGAGAGCCTTTGCCGAACACATCTAAGTCCTCACCGTAAACGTGAGAAGCGTCGCGGAACCGATCACCCTGGCTCGCTGTACCAATCCAGCGATCTTCCAATCGCCCGATGCCGCGCTCGTAGTAGCGGATCGCGCGTTCGGCCAGCGTTCGCCGCCGTATCACGCGTTCGTGCCAGACCACCAGCGCAACGAACGCAATCAACGGAATCAGCAGAACCCACCCGCTCAGAATGTGAGGCCCGAACGCGAGCCAAGCTAATACCACGCCGGTGATTCCCAACAGCAACCGCCAGTTGCCTAAGCGAATGAATTGCCGCTGAAGAATCTGTTGCTCTGCTCGCCAGCGATCGCGTCGTGCGACGTACTCCTGCAGCGGGTCCATGCAGTCACAGCATAAATCCTCGCCGTGAGCGCCCACGCGCGATTAACATTGAGTAGCGGGCTGTGTGCAGTGAAATTTAGATACAAATGAAACGCTCGGGATTCGCTGATCTTCCTCTCCACGGCGGCCGCGTGCCACCTTGGCTCGCCCAGCGCATGGAGAAACTCGGTACCGCCATCGTCGAAAGCATCGTTTACCACTACGGGCCTGCGGAGTTCCTGTCGCGCCTCAGCGACCCGTTCTGGTTCCAGGCCCTCGGCTCGGTGATGGGTATGGACTGGCACTCTTCGGGAATTACAACCTCTGTCGTTGGTGCTCTGAAACGTGGTCTCAACCTGCGCGCACACGAGCTCGGCATTTACGTCTGCGGCGGCCGCGGCAAACAGTCGCGCAAAACGCCTGAGGAATTGCTCGGGGTCGCGGGCCGCAGCAGTCTAAACGGCGACGCGCTGGTCAGAACCAGCCGCCTGACCGCGAAAATCGACAACAACGCGATCGCCGACGGCTTCCAGATCTATCTGCACTCGTTCATCGTTACTTCGGCCGGTGATTGGGCCGTAGTGCAGCAAGGACTGAACGACAACAGTGGGCTCGCACGCCGCTACCACTGGCATTCCGCCTCGGTTCGTGATTTCACGAGCGACCCACATACCGGCATCGTCGGCGAGAACGAAGGAATCATTCTCAACCTTGTGGATGGGCGCGCCAAGCCCGCTCAGAATGCACTGCTCACTATCGCAAGTGAGCCGCCCGACAAGACCATCGCCGAAATCCAAAAGCTCACCATGCCCAAGCATCACGACGTGCGCGCCGCTAATGTGGATCTCAAGCGGCTCGGCGCTGTCCTGGCGGTCAGCTACGAACGGCAGCTGCGCGATTTCGCTTCGCTCCTGCTGGTCGAAAATCTCGGGCCGCGCACGCTTCAGTCGCTCGCGCTCATCGCCGAAGTGGTTCATGGCACGCCGACGCGCTTCTCCGACCCGGCGCGCTTCTCATTCGCTCACGGCGGCAAGGACCGGCATCCGTTTCCCGTGCCGCTGAAAACCTATGACGAGTCTCTCGCCGTACTGCGCCGCGGTTTAGACGCCGCGAAGCTCGGCCACACAGAAAAAATTGAAGGATTCAAGCGGCTCGACGAATTGGTTCGCGCAGTCGAGCAGCAACTTGAACCGGTTGCCGACTTCGAGCGCATCGTCCAGCATGAGCAAGCTATCTCGCCGAGTCTGAACGGCAGATCGGTCTTCGATGATAACCGCGAAAAGCGCGCTGCAGCGAAACGGCAGCCCGCGAAACAACGCACACCGACCGAACAGCTCTCCCTTTTTGTTCCGGCAACGCGGCACCCGCGCTAACCGCTCGCCGCGAATCCATGGAACGCACAATCGTAGGATTTCATCAGGACGAGCAAGGCCATTGGGTGGCCGATCTCGAGTGCGGCCACACGCGTCACGTGCGGCACGATCCACCCTGGCAGAATCGCGCTTGGGTGTTGACGCCCGAAGGCCGATCGCAGTGGCTCGGCACGCAGCTCAATTGTGTGCGTTGCGAGGAACCGATCAGCCCTCCGGCACTCCCGCCTTCCTGAATACCGCAAGCGACGTCGTTAATCCGAGTTTCGCCGCCTTCTCAGGTGACATATTCTTCAGTACGTCACTGAATACCTCGACGCTCAGCGCATCCGTATACCCGATTTTCTGCAGCGCCCTCAAGAACCCGACCAAGTCGATGACTCCTTCACCGGGCAGCAGCCGCTGATTATCGCGAATCTGTCTCCGGACGAAGATTTGGAGAATCGTTGAAATGGACATGCACAATGCCATCGCGCCCGGCCGCGATAATGTCGTCCGTTGTTGCTCCCGCATGATGCCAATGCCACGAATCGAGCAACAGCCCGACGTTCGGGCCGCACTCCTTCGCAAACTCGAGCATTTCGTTCATTCGCCAGATAAACTCGTACGGCTCTGCTCTTCGCATGTGTAGCGGGCCCAAAAACTCCAGGCCCAATCGCACTTTCGAACGCGCCAGGATGCGCGCGCTGTCGGTAAAGCGCTGCTTATAGATGCGCCGCAATTCCTGTTTCGGTGTCGTGCTGGACGGAAGTATGTGCGTCGTCATGCGTGGGCAACGAATCGTAGCAGCAAACCGCGCTGCTTCATCCAACTTCGTAAGTCCGGTCTCGAATGTGGCATCGTCCTTTCGAAAATCGACCGGGAAGGGAAGGACTGCTGGCTTGATTGTGAGTTGCGAGAGTAAGTCGCTGGTTGCTGCTGCGCCGGCCTTCATTGCTGGCGTCAATGCCACGTCCGTGCCGGGGAAGCCCGTGTGTGCAGCCAAATACGCGAACTCAGGCCAGGCAACACGGTCCGATACCAAAGCGCCGTTCAGCGACAAATACATGTTCTTGTCGTCTGCAAATGCTCTAGCGAAGGCCGGAATGCCTGCCATAAATTGGCAAAACGCTCGCCGGTGGGGTGAAAAGTTCACGTCGCTTCCGATCTTACATTCTGAAAGTTGGCGGCGAGCGATAAAGAATTCAACCGCAAGAAGCGGATAGTAAGGTGTAGGCGGAAAACCCTATTATTGGCTCACGAGGCCAAAATGCTAGACCAGGAAAAATGTTGGAACGCCGTACTCAAGAAGGATAAAGGCGAGGACGGGCAGTTTTATTTTGGAGTGAAGACAACCGGCATCTACTGCCGTCCATCGTGTCCCGCCCGCACACCGCTGCGCCAGAATGTCCGTTTTTACCTGACGCGTGCGGAGGCCGAGCACGACGGCTTGCGTCCATGCCTGCGTTGCCGTCCAGCCGCCGTCACGACTGCCGATTCGAATAAGCTGCGCGTTCGCCGTCTCTGTGAATACATCCGTCTAAACTGCCAAAGCGGCAAATCGCTCGTATTAGAGGAACTGAGTGCGCAAGTTGGCTTGAGCCCTTTTCATCTGCAACGCACGTTCAAGGAGATCGTCGGTGCGAGTCCCAAGCAGTTTGTGGAAGCATGCCGCATGGAAGCGCTGAAAGGCGAGCTTCGCACGCGAGATTCCGTGACCGACGCGATCTACGAATCGGGCTTCGGATCGAGTAGCCGCGTTTACGAGCGAGTGGACACCCGCCTCGGCATGACGCCGCGTGAGTATCGCTCGGGCGGCAAGGGCCTCGCGATCTCCTACGTGTCGGTAGCCGAGCCCTTTGGGCGTCATGATGATCGGTGCAACGGATCGCGGCTTGTGTTTCGTACACTTCGGCGAATCTCATCATGAGCTGTTCGAAATGCTGAGCAACGAGTATCCGGCCGCAACGCTCGAGCAGATGAAGGCGCCCTATCCTGAGCAGTTTGAAAGTTCGATAAAATCTCTCCTTCGCTATTTGCGCCGGGAGCAGATTCGGCTTGACTTGCCTCTTGATGTTCGCGGCACGGCATTTCAGCTTAAAGTTTGGAAATATCTGCAGGCCATTCCGTACGGTGAGGTCCAGTCGTATTCAGAAGTAGCGGCCGCCATCAACTGCCCACTCGCTGCACGAGCGGTGGCGCGCGCCTGCGCCGCGAACCGATTAGCCATCGCGATTCCGTGCCACCGCGTGATTCGCGGAAACGGTGAACTAGGGGGCTATCGTTGGGGGACCGAACGGAAACGGGTTCTCATCGATGGCGAAAGAGCTGCAAAATCGTCCGCCATCTCGGCCCCCGCCAAGTCGTAAGCGCACATGCACCCGCCTTGCATATACTCAAAAGCATGTTTGGAGGCATTGAAGCAGGCGGTACGAAATTCGTCTGCGGCATCGGCAGCGGACCCGATGAATTAAGAACGGCTCAATTCCCAACCTCGACTCCAGACATTACGGTCGCGAGTGTCATCGAGTTCTTCAAGGCGGAAGCAGGAACGAATCTGGAGGCGGTCGGTATTGGTTCATTCGGCCCCGTTGATCTCGACCGGTCTTCTCCCACCTATGGCCGCATTACTTCGACCCCGAAAGCTGGTTGGGAAAATTACGACTTAGTCGGCGCAATCGAAGAAGCCTTGGGCGTGCCCGCCGCGCTCGATACCGATGTGAACGCTGCTCTTGTCGGTGAGGCGCGCTGGGGAGCAGCCTCCGGATTATCCGACGCTATGTATCTCACCATCGGGACTGGAATCGGCGGTGGCGCTCTCGTTCACCGCCAAATCGTACACGGCCTCATGCACCCGGAAATCGGGCATCTTCGCATTCCGCACGATTTTGCGCGGGATCCTTTCCGCGGCACCTGTCGTTATCACGGAGATTGTCTGGAAGGTTTAGCCGCAGGACCGGCGATGCAGGCGCGCTGGAAAGCTCCCGCCGCCACTTTGCCCCCCGGCCATCCCGGCTGGGAACTGGAGGCGCACTATCTTGCGCTGGCACTCGTGAATCTGACCATGACTCTCTCACCGCAGCGCATTGTGCTTGGCGGCGGCGTGATGCAGCAGGATCATTTATTTGCTCTGATCCGGCGAGACTTCGCACGGCTGATGAACAACTACATCCGGCGCGCGGAAGTCACCGACGGTCTCGACCAATACATTCAAGCGCCGCGACTCGGCGGGCGTGCCGGCGTGCTTGGCGCGCTCGCGTTGGCTGAACAGGCTCTCGCTGAGCGGGCTCGGTCGCAGCAGTCTCTCTCGACTGCACGCCTGAACAACATTGCTCGCGTATGACGGCGCAGACGGTACACAAGATCATCACGGGTGCATGGATCGTTATAGCTGTCCTCTGGGTGCTCGCCAGCTTCGCTTCCAAGAGCACGGTGCGGACGCAATCAGGCCCATCCCGCGCTCTGCAAGCTGGCCTGCTCATCGTCGCGTATCTGCTGTTATTCGATAGCAGTCTACGCATAGGTCCGCTCGCGTGGCGCATCCTGCCCGCATCTCCGCTTGTTTCTTATATCGGCCTCGTGCTCACATTCGCGGGCATAGCCTTGGCGATCTGGGCGCGGCTCTTACTTGGCACGAACTGGAGCTCAAGCGTTACGGTGAAGGAAAGCCACGAGCTCGTGCGACGCGGACCCTACGCGATCGTGCGCCATCCCATCTACACGGGATTATTGCTCGCGATACTCGGCACCGCCATCGCTTGGGGCGAACTCCGCGGCTTCGTGGCACTGATTCTCGCCATAATCGGCTGGCGATTAAAATCTCTGGTGGAGGAATCGTTCATGATGGATGAGTTTGGATCCGAATACGCCCGATACAAGCGGCAAGTGAAGGCGCTGATTCCATTCGTATGGTAAGTTTACAGCGCGGTCGCAGTTCGTCGCGCCGGCCGTCTTCCCCATCTGCTCTATGAATCTTTTACCTCGAGACGAAAAGTTCTTCGATCTTTTCCATCAACACGCAAAGATTCTGTGCCAATCTTCCCAACTCCTGATTACCGGATTGAATTCCGGGTATCAGGGAGTGTGCGACATCGCCAAGCAGATGGAGGCTCTCGAACGAAGCGGCGATGAAGTCATTCACGAGATTTTTAAAAGGCTGCAATCCACCTTCATCACTCCTTTCGACCCCGAGGACATTCAGACGCTCGCTACCGCCCTGGACAACGTGCTCGACGCGATAGAAGATGCGACCTTCCGAATTGTTGCCTATCGTCTCGACCCCATTCCAACCCCCGCCCTCGAATTGGGCCGCATGATCGACGATTCCTGCAAAGCTCTCTCGCGCGCCTTATCGCTGTTGCATGATCGAAAGCCGGTCTGGGACGATTGCATCGAAGTGAACCGTCTCGAGAATGAAGCCGACGCGGTGGAGCGCACGCTGGTCGGAAAATTGTTCAGTTCCAACATGGATGCCCTTACCCTGATTAAGCAGAAGGAAGTGTTCGAAATCCTTGAGGCCACCACCGACTATTGCGAGGATGTGGCAGACGTCATTCAAAATGTCGCGGTGAAGAACAGCTGAGCATGTCCGTTTTCGGACTCGTGGTTCTCATCATCTGCATCGCGCTGGTATTCGATTTTGTCAACGGATTCCACGATGCCGCGAACTCGATCGCGACGGTAGTAGCCACCAGGGTGTTGAGCCCGGTGCAGGCGGTCGGATTGGCTGCCGCCTTTAACTTTTTGGCCGCTTTTTTTCTGGGCACCCGCGTCGCCTCGACCGTCGGCAAAGGCTTCGTCAATCTGAATATCGTCACACCTTACGTGCTGCTCGCCGGTCTCATCGGCGCCGTCATCTGGAATCTTTTGACGTGGTATGTTGCACTGCCCATCAGTTCGTCACATGCGTTAATCGGCGGCTACGCCGGAGCGGCGGTCGCCAAGGCTGGGCTGAATGGTTTGATCGTCGGCAAATGGCCTAGCACGCTCGCCTTCATTGTTCTCGCGCCGCTGATCGGACTCGTATTGGGATATGGGCTGATGGTGGCTGTGTACTGGGTGTTTCATCGCTACACGCCGCGGAGAATGGACCGCTATTTTCGTCACGCGCAAATTGTCTCCGCATCCTTGCTCAGCTGCGCGCACGGAACCAACGATGCGCAAAAAACAATGGGAATCATCGCCGCCGTACTCGTCGCGGGCCATTTTCAGCGCGACTTCCATGTTCCCGATTGGGCCATTCTCGCTTCCGCCGCAGCTATGGGTTTGGGTACGCTGAGCGGCGGCTGGCGCGTCGTTAGAACCGTCGGAACCAGGCTGACGCGCCTAAAACCAAGGAGCGGCTTCTGCGCTGAGACGGGAGCTGCTATTTCGATTCTCACGGCAACCTCGCTGGGCCTGCCCGTTTCGACCACTCACGTCGTAGCGGGCGCCATCGCGGGCGTCGGATCGATACAGCGTGTTCGCGCCGTCAGGTGGAATGTCGCCGAAAACATTGTCATCGCCTGGACGCTAACCATTCCAGCGGCCGGCCTCGTTGCAGGCGCTGCGTTCTTCTTTATCCGCTTGGCTGTACCAAACGCCTGAGCACCGCGCACGCATCAAAAACTGAATCGCAATTGCAGATCGATGCGGCGCTGGTTACTCGCAGTCGCTTCGGCCCCATAGCCCCCCGTGATCCCAGTCGATTCCAGGAAGTATGGCGACGTAATAGCCCCATTCGGCGTATTCAGATTCTCATGATTCAGAATGTTGCGAGCGTTTATCGATGCCGTCAGGTTGTAACGGTGTTCACTGCTTGGTCCGCCAAAACCGCGCGGGCCCCCGCCCAAACCTCCAAAGCCGCCGCCTGGGCCACCGCCGCCTCCGCGCCCACCGCCGCCCGCGCGCGCACCACCGGAAGGGCCGGAGAACTTCGTCGTTCCGAATCCCCACGTTTTGCTGACGCGCAGATTCAGGCCGAGAAAACCGGGGCCCGTGCCCGCGTTGCGTTCGATCATATTAGACGTCCCAGGCTCCGGAACAATGGGATCGGGATTATACCCGCTGAGAACGGGGACGCCGTAATACAGCTGGGCGGTGCTCGTCACCCCCGGCCGCGCTGTCGGATTTGCAGCGCCCGTCAAATACAAATCTGTTCCCGTCGTGACGTTGAATGGCACACCGCTGTGCGCCACCATGAATGGCGAAAAGCGCAATCCCCAAGGAGCGGCAATCGAGCCGCCCAGAAAGAAATTTTGCTCGACATCGAGAGCCGAGCGGCCCCAATCGGCCGCTATGTTGTATGGAATGGCCGGCTCTGTGCCGAGCCCATCGGTATCGCTATGCGCGTCTGTATACGAATAGCGGCTGAACAAAGTGAGCCACCTGCCGATCGCAGTGTTCACGTTCACAATCGCCATCGTCTGCTTGAAAATGCCGGTCGACTGGTAATCGTAGATGTCGCTGATGCCGTTGACGATCCCGTAAGGCCGGCAGCATACGTTGTTCGAGTTCGTCGAGCCGCGCTGGCCTCCAATCAATTGAGATGCACCCGGCGGTGTTGTGCCTGGGATCGGGTAGGGAGCGTTGATATTGTCGGTCAGCAATTCGTGCGTGCCCCGGGAATTCAGAAAGTTCAGCGCCAGCGTCGTGTGCCCGAACAACTGCCTTTCGACGGCGATTGCTGTTTGCATCAGCCGCGGCGCTTTCAGGTTGCGATCAATCTGAAAGATCTGTCCACTATTGTTCGAGGTCAGTTCCGAAGTGGGTATGGGCGTGCTAAACGCGGCGTTGTAGCTATTCGGGTTGTCGAGTGTATAGCTCGTCAGCGGGTTCTGCTGGAGATACCGGTACGCTGTCTCGACATTTAAGATTGCGAAGCGGTCGTAGAACATGCCCCATCCACCGCGAATGACAGTCTTCGCGCGTCCCCTGCCGCCCTTCGAATCCGGAGACCAGGCGAAACCGAATCTCGGCGCCCAGTCGTTGTGATCGCTAATATTCGTTTGCCATTCATAACGAAGGCCAAAACTTAACGTCAGGTTCGGCTTGGCGCGCCAATCGTCTTGAATGAAGGGTCCAATGTCTGTCTGACTCAGGCCGATGTACGGATTCCCCGAATTCACGGTGTATTTCGTCGGTCCGTAACCGAGTGCCGTCACCTGCTGGCTGGAGAGCCCGGACCCAAGCAACTGCTCCGTCAGCAGATATTGATTGATCGATTGAAGCCGCACCGTCTGACCCGCAACCGGTTGCAAGCTCGAATTCAGCAGCGGAAACGTCCCGCCCTGGAAGACATACTCGCCATTAAAATTCTCTGGGGTCGAATCATCCAGTAATGTTGTTCTGCTTCGGAGGCCGAACTTCGTTGTATGCGTTCCCCATGTCACTGAGGTGTAATTCTGGATTTCAAAGTAGTTCTGCAGGTCATAGCTGTGCGGAAAGCCCGGCGCGCTATAGCCCGATCCACCGGACACAAACGACTGCGACACATCGAGCGCTGGAGCCTCGCTCTGGCTGCTGCGCCCCGCCAGCGTGTGGTCGAACTGAAAATGCGTCTCATTGACAACCTTCGCGCTCAAAACCGCTGTTTCCACGATTTGCACCGTGTGCTCCGTAGTCGACATGCTGTAGCCGCTGCTCGGCAGCGTGAGATTGCCGATCGTTGTCTGCGGAAGATCGAACGCTCCAATACCGGTCACCGCGCGATCGTTCTCGAGATAGCTGTACCGAAAGCTGAGCGTGTTGTTCGCCCCTAGCTGGTAATCCATTCGCGGGCTAACCGTCGTGCGTCTCTGGGGCGTCGATGAATAGATCTGATACGGCTGGTCGCCCAGGAAGTTCGCTGTCGGAATCGTCGCGGTCACGATTCCGTTATCGTCAATCTGCCGCCGCTCCACATCGATGAAGAAGCTGCCGTGCTTGCCCACCGGGCCACTCACGTTTCCTCCGAATAATTGCGTGCGGAAAGGCGGATCGTCAAGCCCCGGCGTCACTAGGAACGGGTTGCGCGAATTCCAAATCCCGTCGCTGATGTTGTAGTACCCCTGACCGTGAAATCTGTCCGACCCCGGTTTCGTGAAGATCTGAATACGACCGTAGCCGAGCTTATCGAACTCTGCCGAGAATGGATTCGAATTGATACGAATTTCCCGAATCGATTCCTTCGGCGGCAGCCGTCCACCGGTGAATCCATCGATAAAGATCTGGTTCCCTCCCGGTCCCGCCGCCGGTCCGGCCAGCGCCTGCAAATCAGCCTCGAGATCGTCCGGATCGTCAGGCAACGCATCCAGATCCTCTTGCCTCAGCACCAGCGCCGTCGCATTGTTCGTAGGCTCGGTACTCACCGTGTTCGTGGTTGTATCGGTGACGGTCACTTCCTGCCGCTGCGTCTGAACCGTCATTACGATGTTGCCGGTAACGCCCTGGCCAGCCGTTACGCTGACCGCGATCACGCCTTCCTGTTGAAGACCTGCGTAAGTTGCCGAAACCGTGTAAGTGCCCGGGGCGACTCCGCGGAACACGTAAGTTCCATCGCCGCCCGATTTCACTGTTTGGATTGTGCCGCTCGGATTCGCCAGCGTGACCACTGCGCCGGGGATCACGCCGCCCGTGTCGTCTTTCACATTGCCCCGGATTGCTCCCGTTGTTCGCGGTGCACTCCGCGTCGGCGCTTGCCCTGACGGAGTCTGTCGCGCCGGCGTTCGAGCCGCGAGCACCGCCGGGAGAATCGCTCCTATGAAAAGTACACGTAGCGTCTTATAGTTCATCTACCCTCTAAAGGAATTTGTCACTGCCCGAGACCGGATAGGAAGCCCAAGCCCAATCTACTGAGGAGGCGCGCCCGGCATTCCGCCGCTCGTATCCATGCCGCTGCCCGTGAGGCTGGCTCCCCAATCCCCGAGCGATTGCGCCTGGCGAGTGGAAGCAGATTGGAAGATGGGCTCAACGCCCGCAATTACGTTTATCGCTAACAATTGAGACTTGTCCTCATTGCTCGGCGAACCGGACACCACCACAGCATCTCCGGGCTTGAGATCGGTCGCGCTAATTTTGGGCAACTGCCCGAGCATCTGCGAGAGATCGCCGTTTGCCGCGCCGCGCATACCCGCACCACCCATGGCGTGATGGCTTCCCTCGGCGCTTCCAGAACTTCCGCCGGGCCCCTGTCCGGCGCGATCGGCACGATTGCCCCCCGCCGAATTGCCCTGTCCGGCCGCTTCACCCGCTTTCGCCCCATACGGCGGAGCGCCGGCTGCCGCACCTGCGCCCGCTGCAGCTCCGTCGCCCGACCCTGCAGTGCCTTGCGCGGGCCGAAAATCTGGATTGAAGCGCCGCGCGAGGCCATAAGCCATCATCGGCGGAAGCCTTCGAACCGCCGAAGCGTCGTTTAAAGTCACCGTGACCGGCTGCTTGGTTTGCAGGTTCCTGATCCTGATTTCTTTCCCATCCGCAGCGACCGACATCACGGTTCCAACTACCGTGCGGAAGGAACTCGAATAAATCTTTTGCGCTACAATCGGCCCGCCTTCGGGGGTCATCTCGCCAATAATCCGCACTTGATCGCCTGGCTGTATCTCCGCGAGCTGCGAAGCCACCGGCGTCTGCGGCGTTTCTGGTGAGTAGCGCGTCAATTCAGCTTTCGTGGCGTCCACCGTTATGGGTTTGGTCCCCTCCGGCGTTCGCGCCGTAACGTTCAGCTTCTCACCGGTCGTATCAACGCTCGTAACAACGCCCGCCGTGCTGTGTTGCCATGCTGCCGCTTGCGCTTGATGCGCCTGCTGCAGGTCGCGCGCCGACATCAGTATCACGCTGCGTGCCGCCACTGCATTCGCGCTGTCCGGCATCTTAGAGCCGCCGACTTGGACACGGTCGCCTACCGCCAGATCCTCGGCAGTGATGCGCGTCGCGTTTTTCAGGTCCTTCGCCCCGGGCTCCACCTTTATCAAGGTCTTCGTGTTGGCGAGCTCAACCGTGTACTCGGTTCCGGTCTTGTCTTCTTTAACTGTCACTGTGTGGTTGGCGTGATCGACAGCAGTCACTGATCCGAGTATCCGTTCACTCGGCTTAGCAGCGGCCGTCTGGCTCTCTTGGCCAAAGCAAGTCCACCCCAGCAGCAAAACCCCGGCTGTCAGGCAGGTTCGAAAGCGGGTCAACATATTACTTCCATTTATCCCTGGTCCCAGTCGCTCATCGGTACGGCGATAACCTCGACAACTACGTTACGCATTACGTCTAAACGCGTTTCGATCATCTCTTATTCAAATATGGATAGGAAAACGACCGCCAGACGTGGCGAGCGGCGAGAGGGGAACAGGTCTGATGCGCAAACAGGGCGCTATCCGTTGTCGGGATGCGCCCTGCTGGGAAATTCGTGGGTTTGGATTAAGCTGCGTTAACGAGCATGTCTTCAAACATCTCGTTGCCTTCGTCATGATTGCGGTCGGCCTGCTCTTGGCACTGAATGCAATACGCAGCCCACGGCACCGCGTTTAGGCGCTTCGGGCTGATCTCTTCCTCGCAATGCAGACAGGTTCCAAACGAGCCATCTTCAATTCGACGAAGCGCCGATCGCACGTTGCGAAGCAGATTCGATTCGCGGTCCAGATTCCGGATCGCTAGTTCGCGCTCAGCCGCGTGCTGCACCTCGTCCAAGGCATCCGCGCTTTTTTCAATCGTGATTGCGTCGCGGTTGCGAACGATCCGCTCCAATTCGTCCTGCTTGTTTTCCAGGATCTTCTTAAACTTGTTTACTTCGGTCTTCGTCATTTGTATCTTCTCCTTCTTAACGACTAGCTTTGCCCATTTAAAAGTAGTTCGAGGCAGCCAAGTCTCCCGTTTAGACGCGGGCACCCTCAAAAAGGTTCAACAAGGGTAGCACAGATCTTTCACCAGTTGTAAAGATTTCGTAATCGTTACCGCTGTATGAAGAGAGCTGAGCGACAGACAACGCGTTCGCGCGATCGTTAGCAGTACTGGAACTCAAAGCTGAGTTCCGGATGCGCGGCGCTTCTGTTCCGACAAGTCGACGCTTTTCGGATCTCCGAATCATACCACAGCGCCTAAGCAATTAAAGCGCCAATCAGCAGGGGCCTTATTTTCCAGCGCCGCACTGCTCCCGCCACCTTTCTGACGCGGCTTCCTTTCCACTGCCGCTGTTCATAAGATGACCTATCGGCTGAGCCGCCGAAAACCTTACCCGACAATGATATTCAGGGCAACAAAATCCTTGGTGCTCTCCACCGCTGGGAATTCGTGTGCGACCGTGGTTCTCCGGGACTCCGGTGTATTTCCTAGCTCTGATTCGACTTTCAAACACGTTTCCGCAACGGATCTGTTGAGTTTAGGGTGTGCGGAAAAGGAACTTTCTCTCAGCCGGGTTGGAAAGAAAGTAAGAGTCGCTGTAAACTCGCCGCGCTACTGCTCACAAACAGCTTGTATGCGAGCGAAACACTACTCTGTTCCAGCAGTACTCAAACTGTTGCCGGACTCACTTCTACAAGACAGCTATAAAATGTTGGACCGCCGCCCAAGTCCGTCAGGCGTTCGGAAGTGAGTTGGTTGATTCCCAGACTCGCGACAGAGCGCTTGTTCCAGCGCACACTTTTGGCGCGCACCACACCCTCCGGCACGTCGGTTGCGACCAGTGCCTCGAAAAAGCACGAACCCCGATCGTTGTGAGCGCTCAGTAACATTCCATCCACGATTTGCCGTCTTGCTGCGTCGAAAGGATGAATACACAGGACAGCTGTCTGCTCGTCGACCTCGGTCCGATGACCGAACGTCGAATTCATGCTGTCGTCATTCTTTCCCGATACCAGCTCGAGCGGATAACGCCGCGCCAGTTCCGCAATCTCCGAACCGCGACTCCGCTGGAGGTGTGTACGCAAGCGACTCCGCTCCGAATTCAAACTTGCCGGATTCCGTTCGAAAATCGCCGCGCGCAAACGGCAGGAACGGTTCGTTTTCCGGCCCTACATTCAGCCGCACCGAACGCTCGCGTTCGAGGCGCTCGAGTGTAATGCCTTTGAGGTACGGTGCCTTCGCGTCGAGCAAACAGCGGATCATATCGTCCTCCGTGTCATCGAAACACGCCTCGTTGAAGCCCGAGTGCTTCGCCAGCAGCCGGAAAATTTCCACGTTGGACTTCGTTTCACCCGGGGCCGGCAGCGCCGGTCGCGCGAGTTGCACGTAATAATGCCCGTACGCAAGGTAAACGTCCGTGTGCTCGAGGAATGTCGTCACGGGAAGCACGAAGTCGGCATAGTCGGCAGTATCCGTTTGAAATTGTTCGAGCACCACCGTGAAAAGGTCCTCGCGCCGCAATCCCTCGAGAACTTTGCCCTGGTTCGGCGCGATCGCTGCTGGATTTGAATTGTAAACGACTAATCCGCGCACGCGCGGTTGGTCCAAATCAACCAGTGCCTGGCCAAGCTGCGTCATATTCACCAGCCGCGCTTCCCGTTTGAGCGGCGAGAGATCCTGCAGATCGGGCCGCTCGAGTGCCGCACGATTAAAATCGAACGCGCCCGAGGTGCTGAGCTGCAGGCCGCCCCCGATCTCGCGCCACGATCCGGTCACCACCGGCAACGCCGCGATCGCGCGCACCGCACTTCCACCGCGCTCGCTCCTCTGAACCCCGTAATTCAACCGGATCACGGCGGGGCGCGTCGTCGCATACTCGCGAGCAAGTGTCTCGACGCACTCGGCGCAGATCCCCGTCAACGCCGCGACTCGATCCGGCGGATACTCGCGGGCCAGCTTAGCGAGTTCTTCAAACCCGTTTGTGTAGCTGCCGACGTATTCGCGGTCCTGCCGGTTCTCACGCAAAATGACGTGAATCATCCCCAGCGCTAGCGCAAGATCCGATCCCGGATGAATCGCAAAGTGGCGATCGGCCACTTTCCCCGTCCGATTCTTTACCGGATCGATGACGTAGAACTTCGCGCCTTTCCGTCGGGCCTCTACAATCCACGGCCATAAATGCACGTTCGTGCCCAGCACATTCGCACCCCACGCGATGATCAGCTTCGAATGTGCAAACTGCTCCGGCTCCGTGCCGAGCCTGACGCCTTGCGATAGCCTGAGCGCCTCACTTCCTGCCGCCGAGCAAATCGTGCGGTCCAGCCGAGACGCCCCCAGCCGGTGAAAGAACCGCCGGTCCATCCCCGCACCATTAAGCATCCCCATGGTTCCCGCATAACTATAGGGAAGGATCGCCTCCGGCCCGTCTTCAGCAGAAATCTGCAGCAGGCGCCCGGCAATCTCCTTCAGCGCTTCGTCCCAGGTCGTGCGTTCGAAGCGGCCCTCGCCTTTCGCCCCAATCCGTCGCAACGGATACAGCAGCCGGTCCGGATGATATTCGCGCTCCAGGTATTTCGCGACTTTCCCGCAGAGAAACCCGCGGGTGATCGGGTGGTCGGGATCTCCGCTCAGCTTCGTCGCTCGTCCGTCGCCATCAATTTTGAGTACCAGCGCACACGTGTCCGGACAATCCAGCGCACACACGGATTTGCGTACTTCGGCCACGTATCTTCTATTATCGGCGAAATCGCGTGTCTAAATGTAAATGCGTCCTTCGAGAAACAGCGCCGCGTATCCGGCAATCTCAACGCGATCGCCGGCCAGCTTGCAGAACAGCTCCCCACGTCTCGGCGAGATCTGCCGCGCATGCAGCCTCGTCTTCCCCAGCTGCTTGGCCCAGTACGGAATCAGCGTGCAATGCGCTGAACCGGTCACCGGATCTTCCGGGACGCCCTTCGCAGGCGCGAAAAATCGAGACACAAAGTCGCAGTCGCTTCCAGCCGCGGTCGCAATAAACGCAAAGCGATCGATCCGTTTCAGCGCTTCCATATCGGGCGTAAGCGCCAGCACTTCGTCGGCAGATCCATACCTCACCAGATAGTCACGCGCCGCTAGAATCTCGATGGGCTTCCCGCCCATAGCGGCGATTAATCCGGGATCCACATCAACCTTCTCAGGCGGACGGGAAGGGAAGTCCATTGCCAGCCGGTCGCCGTCGCGCCGCACCACCAATTCGCCCGACTTGGTTTCGAACCGAACCGTGTCTCCCGGCTCCCTCAATTCGTTGAACAGGACATGCGCGGAGCCTAGCGTCGCGTGCCCGCACAGATCTACTTCACACACCGGCGTGAACCATCGCAGCTGAAAGCGGCCGTTCTCCCTCACGAAAAAAGCCGTCTCGGCCAGATTGTTTTCATTCGCAATCGCCTGCATCGTGTCGTCCGGCAGCCATTCTTGCAGCGGACAAACAGCAGCGGGATTGCCTGAAAAGACGCCCCGGCTAAACGCGTCGACCTGATAGATGGGGAGTTCCATCTACATGCGATGAACCAGGAGCGCTAATGGATGCGAACGCGGTACTTTTCTTTCAGCACCAGTTCGTCGAAGATGGCTAACACTCTCTTCCGATAGCTGTACATCTGCCGCAGCGAATCGCGGAAATTCTCTTCGTAGCGCTGCGGCTGAAGCCATTTGTGCAGCAGCGGTTGCGGCACATCGATGTCACGGCGCAAATCGTCGGCTGAATGTCCGCGCAGGAACAGGCCGTAGAAAATGGCTGCCTCCCGTTGCGGAGCGAGCGGATCGAAATCGTCGCGACCGTGCATCATTGCCGTGCTGCTTTGAAATCCGTATCGTACTACCAAATCAAGAGCTTTAGAAAGCCCGGAATTACCCTGCCTGAGCATCGCCCCTAAAGCCTTCAAATCATCAGTCTAGCAACGCTGTCAAGTCCTCACGCAATTGCCCTGTGGACCTGTTAGAGGTACCTGCAGCATACGTTTCTTGAGAGGAGATCGGCGATCATAAGGGCTACTTCACCTCGTGAGCGCCCCTCCTCACCCCACCCTTCCTCACATCGAGCGCGGCACGCCCGCCTTTCACCGCACCAATCTCGCGCTCTTTTCAGCGGGCTGGGCGACCTTCGCGCTCATGTACTGCGTTCAGCCGTTGATGCCGCTGTTCTCGCGCGAATTCCGCGTCACTCCCGCTGCCGCCAGCCTCTCTCTTTCGCTCACCACCGGCTTGCTTGCCGTCTCCATGCTGATCGCCGGCGCGCTTTCCGAAGCCTGGAATCGCAAGCCGATGATGGTTGCTTCGCTATTCGCGTCCGGCGCCTTCACCGTTGTCTCTGCAGTTATGCCGTCATGGCACGGTTTTCTGGCCATCCGCGCCATCGAAGGAATCGCCTTCAGCGGCTTGCCCGCCGTCGCTATGGCCTATCTGAGTGAGGAGATGCACATCGGCTCCATCGGACTCGCCATGGGGCTATATATCAGCGGCAGCGCACTCGGCGGCATGTCCGGCCGCCTCATCGCGGGCGTCCTCACGGACCTCTCCTCCTGGCGACTTGCCATCGCAACCATCGGCGGCCTCGGTCTCGTCGCAGCCGTCATCTTCTGGCGCAGCCTGCCCCGCTCCGTTCATTTCGAGCCGCAACCGCTGGTGCCCGCACACCTCTTCGCGCTCTTCGTCGATCACCTGCGCGATCCTGGCTTGCGCCTCATGTTCTTTGAAGGCTTCCTCCTCATGGGCACCTTCGTGACCGTCTACAACTACATCGGTTACCGCCTCGTCGCGCCTCCTTACAACCTTAGCCAGAGCGCCGTCGGCGCCATCTTCATCGTGTATCTGGTGGGCGTTTTCAGCTCCGCTTGGGTCGGCGATCTAGGGGGTCGTCTCGGCCGCGGAAAAGTCTTCTGGGCCCCCATCGTGCTGATGTCGGCAGGCTTGGGCATCACGCTGTTGCATCATCTCGCCGCCATCATTGCAGGGGTAGCCGTACTCACCTTCGGCTTCTTCGGCGCGCACTCCATCGTGAGTAGTTGGGTCGGCCTCCGCGCCAAACGCGCCAAGGCACAAGCGTCCTCGCTCTACTTGTTCTTCTACTATCTCGGCTCGAGCATTGTCGGCTCTACCGGCGGCCTATTCTGGAATGCTTTTGGCTGGCTCGGAGTCGCGGCCTTCACCGGTGCGCTGCTGCTGATTGCCTTCCTCATCTCGCTGCGGCTGGTCGTTTTCAACCAATCACGCCAACCCGTCGCCCCTGAAAGTCCCGTGAGCACAATAAGTTAACGTATGGCGAAGAACGTGCAAATAGGCTAATGATGGCGGCGCACTGGGGCGACAAAAGTGAACTGGCGAAGGCGCTCCGAGCGCTGAAAAGGCGTGAGGAACTTGAGTGGCATGCGGGCACTGCGCGAGTGGTATGCCTCCTAGGCACTCTCCTGCTCGCATGCATCGCCGCCGGCCTTTGGTTATGGTTTGGCCAGCGCTAAATTCCGGCGTCCTTGACCGGGCCGTGCTATCGTCTTCAAATCCCCTCGCGCACAGCAATCCCTGCTGCGATTCTTGTGCGCCCTCACGAAGCAATGCGACTCGAGACCCATACGCCTCCGCGACCGCTCTCAGTGGACGTGCGGCGTCTCATCGCGCTTGCCGTTCCCGTCGCGCTCGCCGAATTGGGCTGGATGTTCATGAGCGTCGTCGACACTATCATGATCGGCCGCCTCGGCCCTGCCGCCATCGGCGCCATCGGCATCGGTAGCAGCGCTTTCTATTCGTTCGCCATCTTCGGCGTCGGCCTGCTGCTCGGCCTCGACACGCTGGTCTCGCAATCCTTCGGAGCCGGTAATCGCGAAGACTGCCATCACTCCCTCGCCCAGGGCCTGTACATCGCTCTCTTCCTGGCGCCGCCCCTGACCATTCTGTTCGCGCTCATGCGTCCCATCTTCTATGCGCTTGGTGTCAATCGCGAAGTGAGCGCGCTGGCCGGATCTTTCGTCGCCGCACTCGGCTTAAGCACTCTCCCTCTCCTTGTATATGGCGCCTTCCGCCGCTACCTCCAAGCTCTCGGCCACGTCCGTCCCGTGATGTTCGCACTCATCAGCGCCAACCTGATTAACTGGTTTTTCAACTGGCTCCTGATTGCAGGCCATGCCGGATTCCCCGCGCTCGGCGTCGTAGGCTCGGCACTCTCCACCTGTGTGGCACGCATCTACATGGCCGGCGTTCTCGCCTTCGCCATCTGGTGGTTCGAACGCGGTCTTGATCCAGGCGTCCGCACCATCGCTCGCAAACCCGACTGGCATCGAATCGCGCATCTCATCCGCATCGGACTTCCCGCTGCCACCCAAATCCTGCTCGAAATCGGAGCGTTCGGCGCCGCCGCCGTGCTCGCCGGCCGGCTCGCTCCCGTTGCTCTCGCAGCTCATCAACTCGCGCTCAACTGCGCCGCGGTCAGCTTCATGGTCCCGCTCGGCATCTCATCCGCTGCCGCCGTCGCGGTCGGTCAGGCAATTGGCCGCCGCGAGCCGTTCATCGCCCGTCGCAACGGCTTCATCGCGATCGTTCTCGCTTGTGCCTTCATGTCCTGCTCGGCTGCCGTCTTCCTGCTCTTCCCCAAACCCTTGCTGCGCATTTACACGAACGACTCGCGCGTCATCCTCATCGGCACCGGCCTGCTCGCCTGGGCCGCCTTGTTCCAGTTGTTCGACGGAATCCAAACCGTCGCCACCGGCGCTCTGCGTGGACTTGGGCGTACGCGCGACGCCATGCTCATCAACCTCGGCGGCTACTGGTTCTTCGGCTTGCCCATCGGTTATTTGCTCTGCTTCCATTACGGCTACGGCATCTATGGCCTGTGGTGTGGGTTATCTCTCGCTCTCATCGTGATTGCCTTGATCCTCTTACACTCCTGGCAGCAGCATTCGCGCCACATTCAACTGAACCCGGCCACCACTTAGCGATTTCGGTCATACTGAAAGCGACCCTCCTATGCGACTCCTCAAGTTTGCGCTCTTAAGCGCTTCGGTATCAGCCGCGCTCCTGGCCCAAGCACCGGCAGCATCACCGTCGACCACGCTCAAAGTCGGCGATACTCCGCCCGATTTCACGCTTCCTTCCACCGAAGGAGGCAAAGTCCATCTCGCCGACTATATCGGCAAAGGCACCGTTGTCCTGGCCTTCTTCCCGGCCGCGTTTACAGGTGGTTGAACCGCTGAAATGAAAGCATTCCAGTCTGGAATGCAAAAGTATCAGGAATCGGGAGCAAAGGTTTTTGCGATTAGCACCGACAATACTCCGTCCCAGAAAGCCTTCGCTCAAAGTCTTGGCCTGACCTTTCCGTTGCTCAGCGATTTTCTCGATCGCAGAGTTTCCGAGGAGTATGGAATCTACATCGCGAAAGCAGGTGTCGCCAATCGCGTCACCTTTGTCATCGATCCCGAAGGCAAGATCAACTTCATCGAATCGGGCGGCGATGCGCTGAAGATGCTCGGCGCGCCCGATGCTTGCAGCCGTCTCGCGCACAAAAAAGCCGAGACCAAATAAACAGACCACCTGACATCATCGCGCGCACGAGTCCACGTCGGCGTATAGTTTCGGTATGTTTCCTCGGCCGCTACTCCGACTTGAAGGCGCTGCTCTATTGTTCTGCGCTTTGTTTTTCTATCATTCGCTGAGATTCAGTTGGATCTTATTTATCGTGCTCTTCCTCTGGCCAGACATCTTGATGGTGGGCTACCTGCTGAACCCAAAACTAGGCTCGCGCCTCTACAACCTGGTGCACACCGATGTTCTTCCTGCCGCTCTTGCCACATCCTCATTCGCGCTGCACCGGACATCCCTGCTGGCATTCGCACTCATCTGGCTGGGGCATATCGGCTTTGACCGCGCACTCGGCTTCGGTTTGAAGTACCCTACCTTCTTCAAAGACACTCATCTGCAGCGCGTGTAGAGGCGTAAGCAGCTGGACAAACACGGATTATCAGTTAGGCGTGAACTGATACGTTCTACGATTCTTTTCGTCCTGCTTGTGTTCTTGCTTCGCGCCACCGTCAACGCTGGACAAGCCTCAATCGATCGAGATGCGCCCGCGCTTTGCGATCGGACGGCAGCGCCGGGCGTGAGAGTGCGGTCAATGCCATGCTCTTCCGAACGTATCGTGATCGATTGTGCCCAGGTACTGAGGAGATGGAAGCAGCAATGGAGAAACAGGAAGGCCTGGCAGAGTACACGGGCGTCTTCCTTGCACTGCGGGAAACCGCTACTCGCCCGACAACCGTTCTTTGCGCGTCCCCGCGCCTGCTGACATGGAAGCTCGTCCAATTCGAGGCCCCGGATGGGTTCTGCAACTTGCGCCAGGCTGGACAATCCGGCCATCCGAACGCCCGGGTAGCTACGTGCTGAGTCCCATTCAGCAGAAATAACCGGCCGGCCACTTTCCGAAATGTCGCCTCCGCGGCGTCGTTCCGAATGTGCAGCCATTTGGGACTCCCGATCAGGCGGACGTGGCTTTCAAATGTTATTTTTCCTTGTGTGGACCAAGCGCGACGGCTACGCGGAGTAGTTCTCGAATCACTCGATCAGGAGCAGGATGCAAACGGCCTCGCCCGCGACGCTTACCGCAGCCGGACCCAGTTTTATCGCGTGTTCCGGGCTATGGTCGAGGAGACACCGGTCGCCATGCGTCGCCGGCTGCTATTGGAAAGAGCGGCATGGCAGCTGTCTCGTACTCGACTCTCGGTGACAGACATCGGTCTTAACGCAAATTACGGATCGCTCGAAGCGTTCACCCGAGCCTTCCGCAAGGCGTTCCGGGTTTCACCGAGCCTTTATCGCCGTTTGGGAGTAACGTACACGCGCCTCCACGCGACGAACGGAATTCATCACTGTTCTGGCAAGGATGACACGAAAGGAGCTGATGGATCTATGGATCTCTTTGATATTTTCGCCGGCCAGGAGTCCTGGCACACGCGGCGTCTTCTTGAACGCGCAAAGGCACTGAATGATGAACAGCTTGACCGTCCCTTGAAAAACCAAATCAAGATCTCTCCGTGGGATGGCCCGGATCAGAATCTTCGCCAGATTCTGGACCGGATGGTGCAAACCAAGGAGGTTTGGGCCGCGGCGCTGACGGGCGGCAGCATGCCGTTGTTGGACAATGCGCCGCCGCAGGATCGAACGCCCTCGGCCATGCTGGCGCGTATGGACAAAGCCGATGCAGCGTTCCACAGCGTGCTCACAGATGTGCGCAATCGAAGCGCCTGGGAGGACACCTTTGTCGATGCGCTGTGCGAGCCGCCGGAGACCTTTACGTTCGGCGGTATGTTCGCCGACGTGATTACCTTTAATGCACACAGGCGGATGCTCGCCATCGACGCGCTGCAACGCCTGGGAGCGAAGGTGGACGGCTGTGGCAGTCCCATCGAGTACATCCAAACCTTGGCGAGCGCATGAGACCTGTGAGCAGCAGCGATTACTCGCGATCAGCCGCGAAGGTTAGGCATCGCCCAAAATCCGGGCACGAGCCGGGCTCAGCCCGTCACTTCTTTCCCAAGATCCGATCCGCCTTCGCGTCGATCTTCTTCTTGTCGGCGGCCGTCAGTTTGCCCTGATGCTCCATTTGCGAGGCACGCGCCTTTGCATTTCGCGCGTGAGCGGCATCCGGCATCGGATACTTGCGCTCCTCTGGCAATCCGAAATCGCCTTTAGGCTCGGCCTTCTTCTTCGACGTTGTAAGTTTTGCCATATTGACGTTTCCCCGCCTATTCGCGAGCACGCAACGTGCCTTTTGCGCGTGCGCGTGCTCAGAAACATCAATATGCTCAAATATGCGAAAACGCGCCGTCATGCTTTGGAACTGGATCGCGATCAGTAGGCGGTGTCGTCCGCAGCAGCCTGTATGGCCGATCCGGTTCGGCATTCCTCTCAAGCAACGTGGGGCCCGGGTGCCTTGTCGAGTGTCGAACTTATAGTACTGCTAGAACTTACTTCTCGATTTCACCCAGAGATTTTTTCTGTGATTGATGCGTCCTATCCGCGGACCAGCATTATTACACATCTTTAGTGAGACCTTACAGGAGAAAAATGAAGATCGCTTATTTTGCGTTACTCGGGTTAGCGGCGGTTGCGGTTGCGCCAGCCGCTACGGCAGACGCATTTTCTTTCTCGTTCAGCGGAAACGGGATCAACGCTACTGGCGTGCTCACGCTTGGACAGCAGAGCACGAACTCCAGTAATCCCCCCGGCTACGAGATCACCGGTATCAGCGGAACGTTTTCGGACACAAACGTAAATGTGTCTGGTGCGATTACCGGGCTCGCCACCCCGATATCGTATGTAAACAACCCTCTAGTGTCCGGTTTTGCAGCTACCCCAGGTGGTTTATCCTACGACGACCTGTTTTACCCGGCAGGAAACTCTCCAGCGGTCTGCTATGCACTCGTCAACGGCGTCCCTACACTAACCTATCCATTTTCCGGAGGCGTGTTCGACATCTATGGCGTCGCGTTTGATATAGCCGGACCCGGAGGATACGTCGGTGAGCTTTGGAGCAACGGCGACGTGGGCGGCGGGCCGATCGTCTACGCGGCTGGCCTTGCGAATGCGACGAGTCTCGTCGACCTTCCGAACGCCACTCCAGGGGCGGGCGTTCCTCCCCCGGGAGAGTACGGCTCGTTAACAACGAGTGCTGTGCCGGAGCCCGGTTCGCTGTTGTTGCTCGGCATCGGCCTGCTCGGCCTAGTTGCCCTATGCGCTCGCACGAGCAAACGGTCCTCGTTCGCAGGAGCGCGCAGCTGATCCATTGATATTGTGGCGGGCACGCAAGGTCAGGGCCGAGTCTGTTTTGTCGCAAGATCGATGAGCACGATGCCCGAGTTTTGCCGCAGCCGGTCGAAAACAATCCGGCTGCGGTCGGGAGTGATATCGAAGCTTCGCATCACAGCCGGATTGCTCAGCCGAGTCAAGCGCCGCGATCGCATCGTGCGAATGTCGAGCAGCCAGAAGTCCTGCTCGGAGAACGTATCCCCGAGCATGTAGACCAGTCCTGTCCCATTCGGGAGGAACCGCGCACGTTCTCCATCTCGCCGCACTTTGATGTCCGGGAGCTTCACGGGCGTGCCATCGGCATGCACCGCGAGGAGTGGTGTCAACGTGAACACCTCCCGCCGCAATACACGATCAAATCGCCCATCGGAGACCACACAGGGTCAAGGATTTTACACCAGAAGCGCAGCCGTCTTGTGACCACGGACGCAGTTTGCACCATCGATCATGGGGACTGAAATGAACTATGCCCCGGTCGAGCCAGTCTCCGCCTGCGCTTCAAGGACGACCTCATAGAGAATTGCGTGCGGCTGAAAAGTGGACCCCTCCGGTCTGTTGACGAGTTCGCGAAAACCGGCGTCGTCATGCGCGGCCTGAAAATGCGCCATGGATGACCATCGTGCAAGGTTAACGAAACGGAACGGAGCGTCAGGCGTGATTGCACGATGAAGTTTATGGCCTAAATAGCCGGGTTTCTTCTGCATATAAGCGTTGACCTGTTTCCAAAACTGCAGGAACTTATCCTCACGTCCTGTCGGGACTTCGAAAGAATTGATCAAGGTAATGGCTGCCATTTTATGTCTCAGTAAAATTCAGTTTTTCTAGACCGATCGCACCCTAGTGTCGACGAGGCGGCGGCGCGACGATGGTTGTTGCATGTTGGCTCAAAAGCTTGGCCGCTTCTTTGCCGAACTCAGGAGTATTCGCCGGGACACGCTTAGCCAATTCATCCAGTTCCGGAAACAGGCGTTCGAATCCAGCGGGACTACCCGATCCAAGGAAGCGAACCGGCGATGAGGAAGTGTTTCCCTGTGCATGAGGAATACCTTTGGGAAGTAAAGCAAATGTGCCCGGACTCAGATCGTGCCACTGGCCACCCGCAAAAATAGACAGAACGCCGTCGAGCACGTACACGTATTCGTCCATATTGTGGTGGAAGTGGAGTGTCGTCATGAACCCAGGCAATTCTTCACAGTGGCCGAGCCACCACTCGTTCTGCGATTTGGCGCCGTCGATCAGAATTCGCATTTCTCCTAACCCTTGACTGAACCCGACGACATCTTGGGTTCTGACGATTAACGGCTGAGCCGCAACAGTTGGCGTACTATGCATGGATGTTTCTCCTCGTAAGAAAGCAAGTCCGGATTCCCGGTTCGACAATGCAAGTGCAACGAGATTAAAGAACGAGCGGCGATTCATGATTCTTTCCCGCCTTTGCGGCCCCCTGACCGAAGCCTTTGTTCGGCCTGTTCCAGTGCGCCCGCGAGTAGAGTCTCTGCAGCCCAGACAGAAACGCGCGTGACTTCTTTCTCAGATAGCCCACGCAAATTCGTCAATACCATTACAGACTCGATACCAACGCACAATGAAAGGGCTGAGACGAGCCGCTCAAAATGTTTTCCTCCAAGTCGTTTTCTCGCCGGTGCGAGGGCGGTCCTGATCCATTCAATCCGGTTGGTCCTTACTGGTGCGAAGTCCTCAGCGCCGCCGGGCTTGTGACCTGGAACGTGCTCGGCAGTCAGGCGCACAATCGTTCGTAAGGCGCCCTCGTTTGCATAGACGAATTGCTGCACGGTTGCCACCAGAAGCCGGATGCGCGCCATCACGTCTTCTGGGAATTCAGTATTGGATACCAGGGGCTGGGCGCTCTTGATGGCAGCCTCAGCCAGTAACTGCTCCTGCGAAGGAAAGTATCGGTAGGCGGTGCGTCTAGAAACCTGTGCCGCTTCGGCAACGGCTGTCACAGTCGGTATTTCGCCACTCTGGATCAGTTCGGACGCGGTCTTCACAAGAAGAGCACGAGTGTGCGCGCGTTGGCGGAATCTGCCTTGTTCCTCGCCTACACTCATCTACGCTCTTATTGTACACACAAGTGCCATAATGACACAAGCGTGACATGAATGAAAAGCGAGACAATAACCACGCGCGGAGCGGCTAATCGATCGGGAGCCGGCGTTCCGCCAACTCAGCAAAGTACCTTGCCGCAATCGGGATGATCTCATCGTTGAAGTCGTAATGCGGGGAGTGCAGACTAGCGCTATGCGGGCTCGATAGGTCCTGCTCTCCTTGTCCTATTGCCACAAAAGCTCCAGGCCGAACCTGGAGAAAGCCGCCGAAATCCTCTCCTCCCATCATGGGCTCAAAGTCTTTTATCTTTGTTTCTCCGGCTACAGCCCCCGCCGCCCCTCGACAGTGCAGGGTTGCTTCGTCGTGATTGATCACCGCCTCCGTCAGGCGTTTGTAATCAAACTCGCTACTCGCTTGGTGTGCTGCGGCGATGCTCTCCGAAAGAGCGCGCATCCGCGTCTCGATACGATCTCGCACATCGGCCCGAAAAGTTCTGACCGTGCCGCTCAAAAGAGCCGTCCCGCTGATCACATTGTGCGCCCCTGACCCGGCGACCACGTTCGTCACGCTCACCACTGCTGCTGCCGTAGGATCAATTTCGCGACTGACTAAAGTCTGTAGTGCGAGAACCAGTTGTGCCGCTGCTGGAACAACATCGTGGGTCAACTGTGGCATCGCGGCGTGACCACCTTTGCCGATCAGACGGATCTCGAAAATGTCCGCAGCCGCAAGCATCGCCCCGGATCGAATTGCGAACTCGCCTCGTGGCAAACCAGGCCAGTTGTGATAACCGTAGATCTCATCAAACGGGAAGCGCTCAAGTAAACCCTCTTCCAACATAAGAAATGCGCCCCCGCCGCCCTCTTCTGCAGGCTGGAAGATCAAGCGTGCGATGCCATCGAAGTTTCTGGTCTCGTTGAGATAGCGAGCCAATGTAAGTAACGTGGCTGTGTGTCCGTCATGTCCGCAGCCGTGCATCTTCCCTGGCGTTTGGGAAGCCCAGGGTTGGCCCGACTGTTCGGTCAGGTCAAGCGCGTCCATATCCGCGCGGAAAGCCACGCAACGGCCAGAATTATTGCGGCGTCCTTCGATACTCGCCACAACCCCGGTCCGCGCAATGCCTCGCTCGTACGTGATTCGCCATTCCGTCAACTTCCGGCAGATGAGATCGCTCGCAAACGTTTCCTCGTACATAGTCTGCGGATTGCAATGAAGTTCCCGCCGCCATTCTTTTGCCTCGGATGAGATCGATTCGATGATCTGCCTTGGATCGCTCATGCTGTAGCCTTCCATTCTAGTCAGCGAACAGATCCTGCGCCGGAACACTCTTCGGCCGCGCCCCCCAACCCACTCGGAATGCTTCTGTCGAGAACGTCCGGCGCCCGTCTGCATCGTCGAAAAACAACCTGCCCAGGCGCTGCGTGCGGTGCGCGCGAATCGCAGCCGCTTTCTTCTCAGACCATCGGCTGGTGTCGATCAGGAAATCAATTCCAGGCTCTTTCTGCAGATCCGTTTTTTCCGGATACCTGAATATCACCGTCGGCGGTTGCCACAGCAACCGTTCAATCGTGTGTGCTGCGCCCAGCTCCCGGTACCAGCGCTCGTCCGCGGCCGCCCCCAGCGCATCCGAGGTAAACCGGCTGATCGCCATGTGATCGCTGTGCAGGTTCGCTCCATTCGGATCGAATGTAATCACAATCTGCGGCCGGGCTGTGCGAATCACTTTCACCAGCTGTTGCCGGATCTCTTCGTACGGCGCTTGGGCAAGCTTTTGATCTTCATAGGGCAGAATATAAACCTCTTCAACGCCCAGAATATTCATCGCGTCGCGTAGCTCTGCTTCCCGGATCTTCGGCAGTTCTTCTATCGAACAAAGATCCGCCGTCGCGCCCCGTTCTCCGCGCGTTGCACACGCCACCGCGACGTGTGTTCCTTCCTCCGCGTATTTCGCGATCGTGCCTGCCGCGAAAAACGTCTCGTCATCGGGATGCGCTCCTACATACAGCAGTCTTCGCATGCACCATCAGCATAAAAGAGGGCATGCGCCCGGGTTCGGTCTAAATTGTGATCCGACAGAACACTTTGAAAAGAATTGGAACTCTTTTCCATGACGCCGCGAATACATTCTGAAAGCACCGCAGGCGGATTCTTGACGAACCAGACAGAAACCCTGACTGACACCGGTTTGCTCCAGCTCTGTGAAAACGGCAATGAAGCAGCTTTCACGGCTCTCTATCGCCGGCATCAAACCGCGGTATTTCGCTTCGCCTTGCACATGTCCGGCCGAAAAGAACTGGCCGAAGAGATAACACAAGAGGTATTCCTGGCCCTCATCCGCCAGCCCAAACAATATCGCCCCGGACGCGGACCCCTCGAAGCGTTTCTGATCGGCATCGCGCGCAATCAACTCCGGCGGCATTGGAGGAATCAGTCCCGCTTGGAGGAACTCGCCGGCTCACTTGCGCCCTCCGTCTATGATCCCTCCGACGATTGCTCGAAAGCGAGCGAACTCCGCATGCTACAGGCGGCTATACTTACTCTGCCGCCGCGTTATCGAGAGCTCATCGTGCTCTGCGATCTGGAGGAAAGAGAATACGCCGAGGCGGCGCACCTGCTCGGCTGCCCGATAGGGACCGTGCGCTCGCGCCTCCAGAGAGCGCGCACGATTCTCGCCGCAAAGATCCATAACCGGGAGAAATGTTCGGTATGAACGAAATGAATATCTTGAGCGACCAGTTCCGTCGCCTTGCGAAATCTCTTCCGGAACACGCCGGGCCGGAAATAGAGCAGCGCTTGTTAGAGGAGTTCCGTGCGCACCATCATCGGCGCACGCGCCGTTCGGTCTATCTCGCGGGGGCAGCAGCCCTGCTGCTGGTCGCGTTCGCGCTCTCTTCTATGTTCGTCCTCAATTCGCGCCGTCTCATGTCTCCCGCGCGAGGCAGTAGCGCCCACGAGCTAGACGCCGCTGCTGCTTTCTCCGGTTTTGTTCCACTGCCTTACGCCCAGAGCGGCGTTCCTCTCGGCCAGGCGGTCGTCGTGCGCGTCCAATTGCGCGCTTCTGATCTGACTTCTCTCGGCGCCCCGGTTCCCGCCGGCGATCCGCGCCAGCGAATTGGTGCCGACGTGCTCATTGGGCAAGATGGCGTCGCCCGGGCAATTCACTTTCTTCAGTAACCACGTTGTTTTAAAGGAGACTCACCGTTATGTATAAGTCCGTTCTGCTCTCGATCGCATGTGCTGCCTGCGCTTTCGCCCAAAGTGAAGTCGCACCTGATAAGACCGTAACTCTTCAACTCAAGGATCCCGGACCGCTCGCGCCCAACCTGTTTTACGTTTCCGTCGGCGGTTCGCCCTCGCCAATCGCCGGTGCGCCCTACTCCGCGCAATCGACCACCGACCGGGTACAGGTCTTATCCGACGGCAATCGGATTGAGCAGACCACGTCCGCAAACGTCGCTCGCGACAGTCAGGGAAGAGTCCGCATCGACTCGGTACCCGTCGGCATGACCCTCCCGAGTGGCGATGCTCCGCACCTGATCAGCATCGACGATCCCGTCGCGGGTGTCAGATACACGCTCGATTCCACCAATAAGATTGCCATCAAGTTTCCTGCCTCGAAGATGCCTGCTCCGCCCGAGAACCTGGGCGGTGGACCGCTTGCTGTTGCGCTCCCAGCTGCGCCTGGGCTGCCCCCGCCAAATGTGCTCATGACCGCCAGAGCCCGTGTTGAGCCGGAAATAGATCAAACCAAAGTCGACCTCGGCAGCCAGACCATGGAAGGAGTCCCGGTGCAGGGAACGCGCCTTACCCGAACCATTCCGGCCGGCAGCATGGGGAACGAGCAGCCCATCGTCATCACTACTGAAACCTGGTACTCACCGGCTCTGAAGGTGCTCGTCAGGAGCAAGAGTAGCGATCCGCGCATCGGCGAAACGACTTACACGCTCACCAACATTCAGCGCGCGGAGCCGCCTGCCGCACTCTTTCAGGTTCCGGCCGATTACACCGTCAAAGAAGCCCCCGGTCCCGTCTTTTTCCAGAAACTCACCGCGCCGAAGCAGTAGCCGTGCTACAGATCGATGAGTGCTGCAGAACATCAACCACATCGTCGTGCTCATGCTGGAAAACAGGTCGTTCGACCACTTGCTCGGTTTCCTCTATCAGTCGAGCGGCAACCTCTCGCCGCTCGGCCAGCCTTTTGAAGGCTTGAAAGGTACCGAGACCAATCCCGATGCAACCGGCAAACCAGTGCAGGTGTTTCCCATCAAACCGACCGACCCACATCCTTATTTCGTGCCCGGAGCCAATGCGGGCGAAGGCTACCTGAATACGAATTCGCAGCTCTTCGGCGCAACCAACGCGCCCAGCCCCATTGTTCCGGCAACCAACAACGGCTTCGTCACTAATTTCGCGTACACACTCTCCTGGGAAAGCAAGGAGAAAAATCAGGTCATTCCCGGCACGCAAGCATCGCAAATTATGGGCATGTACATGCCTGAAACGCTTCCGGTTCTTTCAGCATTGGCGAAAGGCTTCGCCGTGTGCGATCACTGGTTTGCCTCCGCGCCCACCGAAACCTTCCCAAACCGCGCCTTTGTGCACATGGCTACCTCGCAGGGATTCATGCAAGACAAGACCACCAGCGTGTTCACGGCGCCCAGCATTTACACCGCGCTCACCAAGAAAGCCGCCACTTGGTGCGTTTATGGCTACGATGCGCCGCCGCTGACTCGTGGGTCGGTGGCCGATATTGCCAAAGCTCCCGAATCGAACTTCGGCGAGTTCGCCGCCTTTCAAGCTGCGGCCAAGAACCGCAGTCTCGCCAATTATGTTTTTCTCGAGCCGCAATGGGGCTCGAGCGGCAACAGCGAACATCCCGACTACGACATGAGCAAGGGTGAGCAGTTCCTCCACGACGTCTACTATTCCTTGTTCGGAACACCCGTGTGGAATCAAACCTTACTGATCATTACTTACGACGAGCACGGCGGCTGCTACGATCACGTGCCTCCCCCGGAAAACGCCGTCCCGCCGGATAAATCAACAGGTGAACTCGGCTTCGACTTCAAGCGCTTCGGTCTCCGCGTTCCCACCTTGCTGATTTCTCCGTTCATTGCGGCTGGCACGGTTTTTCGTACCACCTCGGCCACTCCGTTCGACCACACCTCCGTCCTGGCAACGGTGGAAGAGCGTTTCGGCCTCTCGCCCCTGACTGCGCGCGATGCCGCTGCTCCTCATGTCGGTGGAGTTCTGACACGCACGACACCCCGCACTGACGATCCGCTCAAGGGAATCACCGTTCCGGCCAGCAAAGCTAAGCCCGCGGTGTCTACCGCGCCCGACAAATTCCAGGTCGCTCTGGCGCGAGCAGCCGCCGATCTGCCCTTAGCAGAAGACGAAGATCCGGCCGGCCATGGCCACCATAATGCAACTCCGCCGCTGGCAACCGGAGAAGAGGCGATTGCGTACGCACGCCTCCGCTACACTCAATTCGCTGTTGAGAGATCCGCAAACCGGAGTGCCTGAATGAGCCTGCCGTGCGCGTCAGTTGCGTCGTCGCTGCAGTTGCGATCTGTGATGGAGTGCTTGCGTCACACCGGCCAGCATGCCGGGCGTGAACCCGGTGCGCGATCTCGAAGCGACAGGTTTGTTGTGAATCAGCACGGCACTCGAAGGGTTCTCCGGATTTTCCGTCGCGACGTCTTCCGCCGAAAGAAACAGAACCATCAAACCAGGACGTACCTTCGCGGCCGCCTCCGCCAGCGTCCAGCCGCACGCACCATCGCCATCTACATCGGTCACCAGAATGTGAATGGTTCCGTCGTAATTCCGGCAAAGCTCAATCGCCTCATCGCTTGTGCTCGTGGTGAGCACGTGATAATCGGCCGCGCTGAAAAAGCGCTGAAGGGCTCCTTGGCGAGTCGGCTGGGGATTAACGATCAGTGCGGTCTCCTGCCCGTGTTTCGGGCGTCGCCATGGCGAGGCACTCATGGAATGCGTTTCCTTACGAGAGATATGCTCGTTCACAAATGAACAGAGGGGGGCTACCTCTAATCTAGGAAACGCAGCGGCTCTCCGTAACTAGGAAACACCAGCGTTTTTCATGCGTCTGCGCTTCACTCGCAGATCGGCCCGTTCATCGCGGAGTGCCCGCTCGCCGGCCCTTTTCGCATTCAGGATGTCCGCACTCGCAGAAATCTCTTTCAATCGCATGCGAGGTGGCCTGCTCACAATGCTCGCTACAGTAGTGTTCGCTGTCATAACGTTGCTCGCGCTGATCGCCTGATGTGACTTCACACTTGCAGGGTCCGCGTTCGCACCGCCGGCGCTCATTCGCTTGATTCACGTCCACATGCTTCACGGTATCAAAAAGTGTCGGTGCGTTGCCGCCGCCTAAGCCACCTGTATCTAGCCGCGTTCTACAGTAGAATGAGCCTCAGCAAGGGACGCTATTTTGACGCCAGGCGTGACCAATCCTCGAGTATTAATCGCTGACGATCACCGGCTTTTTCTCGAAGGCATGACCAACATGATCCGCAGTCAGTGCGAGATCGTCGGCACCGCCACCGATGGGCGGCAACTGGTTTCGCTCGCCGCCGAATTAAAGCCCGATATTGTGTTTCTCGATGTCGCCATGCCGCTCCTGAACGGCATAGAAGCAGCGCGTCAGATCAAGCGCACGAACGCGCGCGTCAAGATCATCGTTGTGACCATGCAGCTCAGCCGCGAGTACGTTCGAGAAGCCTTTGAAGCGGGCGCTTCCGGATACGTGCTCAAACAGGCTGCCGGCTCCGAATTGCTCACTGCCATTCAGGATGTACAGCAGGGCCGCTTTTACGTCTCTCCTCTGATTTCCGACCGCTTCCTGGGCCGTTCACTCGCGCCCGATGAAAATCCATCCAAGCTCTTCAGCGCTTTAACCGCCAGGCAGCGCGAAGTTCTTCAACTCGTGGCGGAAGGTAAATCGGCGAAGGAAATTGGAGCGCTGCTTTTCATCTCCGTTAAAACTGTCGAATTTCACAAGAAACACCTCATGGAAGAACTCAATCTCCGCAGTTCCGCCGAGCTGGTCCGTTATGCGGTCGAGCACGGCTGGGTCTCCTCCTAACACAAAGATCCGGCCCTGCCGGGATTGGGGACAATGCCCTCTTCATCCCGATATCATTAAGATGTAATTCCGGCGCTGCACGCGCTGTTTGCAGCGATTCCGAAGAAATTATGGTCGAACCAAACAGAGATTCACAGGAAGCGCACGAAATTAGCTCGGCCGACAATACATCAGCGGATTCCCAGGAAATGGCCGAACAATCAGCGACAGATGCGACCGCCGCGTCGGACCCGGTTCAGGGCGTTTCTGGCGAGGCTCCCGGCTCTGGCGGAGCTCCCCTACCTTATCCGGTGGTCGCCATCGGGGCCTCGGCGGGAGGGCTGGAGGCCTATATAGAGCTTCTTAGCGCTCTGCCCGACGACACGGGTATGGCGTTCGTGCTCATCCCACACCTCGCCGCGGCGGAGAAAAGCCATCTCGTGCAGATTCTCTCCGCTCGCACCAGCATGCCCGTCGTTGCGGCCAGTTCCGGCAAGCGGCCAGAGCCGGATCATGTCTACGTGATTCCTCCCGATACTCGCCTGTCCATCGCGCAAGGCTTATTGCAGCTCGAGCCGCGCTCCGGCAACCGCACGCCCAAGCCTATCGATTACTTCTTTCACAGCCTCGCTTCCGACCAGAAGAATCGTGCCATCGGAATTGTGCTGAGCGGGACCGATTCGGACGGCGCGCTTGGCCTTAGGGCTATCAAAGGCGAGGGCGGCATCTCGATTGTGCAGCAGCCTGAATCGGCGCGTTTCGCAGATATGCCGAGAAGTGGGATCGCCGCCGATCACGTCGATCTCGTCCTTCCGCCCCTCGAGATCGGCATCGAGCTCGCGCGTCTCGCCGCCCGCTTTCACGATCCCGGCTTGCAGCCTCTCGAAGACGGCGCTTTACCGCCCGGTGAGGATCAGGATTTCACTCGCATCGTGACGCTCTTGCGCGGCGTTTCGGGAATCGAATTCCGGCAATACAAGCCCGCTACGCTTCGCCGCCGCATCGGCCGCCGTATGATGCTCAAACGCATCAGCGGCCTCGACGAGTATCTGCGCTTTCTTCAAAAGGATCCCGACGAGCTGCGCGAGCTGCAAGAGGACGTCCTTATCAACGTCACTCGCTTTTTCCGCGACCCGGAAGTTTGGGAAGCCCTGAAAAATGACATATTCCCTCGGCTGTTTGAAGGCCGTTCGCCGGACCAGCAGGTTCGCATTTGGGTACCTGGCTGCGCTAGCGGTGAAGAAGCCTATTCGATATGCATATGCCTGCTCGAGTATCTGGCTACCCAATCGCTCGACCCGCCCATCCAGATTTTCGCCACTGACGCGAGCGAACGTTCCATCGAGCGTGCGCGCGCAGGAATCTATCCGGACAGTTCCACGGCCGATGTATCGCTCGATCGCGTACGCCGCTTCTTTGTCAAAGCCGACCGAGGTTACCGCGTAAGCAAACGGGTTCGTGATTTGTGCATTTTTGCCCGGCAGAACCTGTGCATCGACCCTCCCTTTTCGAGGCTGGACCTGGTGAGTTGCCGCAATGTGCTCATCTATTTCAGCCCGGAATTACAGAAACAGATCGTTCCCACCTTCCACTACGCGCTGCGGGCCCCCGGTTATCTGCTGCTCGGATCTTCGGAGGCCATCCGCGACTTCTCCGACCTGTTCTCGTTAGTCGATCGGCGGCACAAATTCTATAGCCGCGCCGAAACCAGAGCGGGGATGAATCTCGAACTCGCGCCTCGCCCGGAAATCAACGAGCTCAGCGGACCCGTGCCCAGGACCGGCTCTTATGAACGTAAGGGCTGGACCGACACTGACCTGCAGCGCGCCGCTGATCGCATCGTTCTCGCGCGCTATGGTCCCGCCGGCGTGATCGTGAATGATCGCATGGAGATCCTGCAATCGCGCGGTCACACCGCTCCTTTTCTCGAAATGGCGCCCGGCGCTGCCAGTCTGCAGCTGGTCCGTATGATCCGCGACAGCATCGCCGTGCAGGTACGCAATGCTGTCCGGCGCGCCATCGATCTGGAGGTCCCTATAAAGGTAGAGGGGCTCGAAGTCCGTGAAAACGGCGACATTCTCCAGCTGAAACTCGAAGTTCTTCCTCTGCAGAGCCTCAGCTCGCGCGGACGCTATTTTCTGCTCCTGTTTGTTCCCGCATTGCCTGCCGTCGCGCCGCTTCACCCTCCTACCGAAGCTCCCGCCATCGCGTTAAGCGATGACCGGGAGAAGGTTTTTGCTCAGTTGCAGCACGATCTAGCCGCCACCAAGTTCTATCTGCAATCGCTTCTCGAAGAGCGCGACGCCAGGAATCAGGAGCTCGTTTCCGCTAACGAACAGATCCAGTCGGCCAACGAGGAACTCCAGAGCACCAACGAAGAGCTGCAGACCACCAAGGAAGAGTTGCAGAGCGCGAATGAGGAGTTGCAGACCATCAATGACGAGCTGCAGCACCGCAACACAATCCTCTCCGAGACCAGCAACGATCTGAGCAATCTGCTGAACAGTGTCAGCCTCCCCGTGCTGATGCTCGATAGCGACTTGCGCATCCGGCACTTCACTCCACCCACCGAGCGGCTGGTCAGTGTGCGCGCCGCCGACATTGGCAGGCCGCTCTCCGATATTCGTTTACACCTGAAGATCGACGATCTGGAATCGATGCTGCATGAGGTCCTGGACACTCTCGTGACTAAGGAGGTCGAGGTGCAGGATCGCGACGGTCGCTGGTATCTCATGCGCATCCGCCCGTATCGCACTTTCGACAACAAGATCGAAGGTGTGCTCATCGTGCTGATCGATATCAGCCAGTTGCGGCGCGTCCAACAGGAATTGCGCGAAGCTGGCGATTACGCGCAAGCCGTCATGGAAGGCGTTCAGATCCCGCTCATCGTCCTCACTTCCGAGCTGAAGGTGCGCACCGCGAACAGCGCATTCCGTGCAATTTCCGGCTTGCCCATTGAAGAACTGAAGAACCGCTCATTTCCGGAATTGGTGGTGGTGCTCTGGGGCATCGAAAACCTTCGCGCTTCGCTCGAGCGCCTCCTCGGCGACTCCGAGCCCAACGCCGGCCTTCAGTTCATTCACGAAGCGCGCGGCCCTGAGACCCGCTCTCTCAGCGTAAATGTAAGAACCGTGCTCCTCAACCAGGAACGCATGCTCATATTTACGGTCGAAGATATAACGACTCGCCGCAACGCCGAGCAACTGCTCGAACGCGAGCACCAGCGCCTCGCCAGCGAAGTTCAGTTGACCACCGAAGCGTTAGTTCGAACTCAGGCAGAGCTGCGCGCGCTCACCGGGATGCTCTTTACCTCGCAGGAAGACGAGCGGCGTCGTGTCGCCCGCGAGCTGCACGACGACGTCAGCCAGCAACTCGCGCTCTTACAGATTGACCTCGATCAGTGCTATCAGCGGTTCTCGAAAGCGCCCGGCGACCTGCATATCCGCTTGGGAGAGTTACGCGACCGCACCGCTTCGCTTTCCGACGAGGTACGCCGCATCTCCCACCGCTTGCATCCCTCCATTCTTGAAGATCTCGGCCTGCCTCACGCCTTGAAGGCGCTCGTCGACGAGTTCGGCGAGCGCGAGGGCATGCTGGCCTCCTTCGCTCGGCACGACGTTCCCGCCGACTTGTCCAAGGAGGTGGCTGCCGGGCTTTACCGCATTGCACAAGAGGCGCTGCGCAACGTGTCGAAGCACGCCGGCAAGACCCACGCCAAAGTTACGCTTGAAGGGACCGAGAGTGGGCTGCGGCTCGAGATAACCGACTTGGGAGAAGGCTTCGATCCCGAGGACGCGCGCCGCGGCTTGGGCATCATCAGTATGGCGGAACGGGCTCGCCTCATCCACGGCGCCTTCTCTGTCGAGTCCGCTCTCGGGAAAGGAACAACTGTTACAGTGGAGGTGCCTCTGCCGGCTTCGGAGAGTTGATTGGACGGACCGCCAGAATCCGCGTACGGCGAACTCGAAGCTTGGAGTGTGCGGCACTTTGGGCGCACCGCAGCCGAGGTTGAGAAGCTTGCGTTGCATTTCATCACCATAGAAATCGAAGCGGGCTTGACCTTCGCGCGCTTGGCTAACGCCGATTTCGACCGCGGAGACTGTGAGAGCGGCGCACGCATGCGCGTCAACGCCTTCAAAGCATGTGCGGAAGCGGACCGTTTTATGCAACGCGCCCGTAACGGCAATCTCACGGTTCAAGTGCTGGAACAGCGCCTTTCCGAATTGCGTGAAACACTCAGTCGCCTTGACTCGCGTGCGCTCCATGCCGCGAGGCAGCAGGGCCACTAAACGCACAGGCTATGCCACAACGCAACATCATCGTCATTGCTGCCTCGGTTTGGCCGCCCAAATAGGACAGCCTGTTCTCTCCGAGCGGCTGCGCAGCATGTTGAAAGATCGCACCAGCTTCAGCCTGGACTAACGACCTGCTGGCGCTTTCGCGCTTTCGCTTTTTTCCGCATTGCTCGCCGGAACCGCTGCAACCAAACACCAGAACTGAAAACACGTTTCGAGCGTGTGGCAATACGTGTCGAAGTTACTCGGCTTCGGGACGAAGCAGGTCGCGTGATAACGATACGCGCGCTCCACATCTTCCGGATTGGTCGATCCCGAAAACACCACCACGGGCGTGTATCGCAGTCGCGGCCGCGCTCGAATTTCATCGAGAAGAGACCATCCAACTGTCCGGGAGCACAGGTATATATCCAAAAAAATTGCCGATACCCCTACTGCGCTATCGAAAACAGCCAGCGCTTCCGCAACGCTGTGTGCGAAGAGTAATTCGCACCCCGGCGCGAAATCGGCAAACGCCGCACGCGCCAAGTCCGTTTCGGACTCGTTGTCGTCGATCATCAATATGGACTTATTTTTGTTTTCTGCCATGGCGACCGCCGGTCCTGATCGACAGAAGAGCATCAATGGCAGGACGTCAGAGCGCGAGAGAGTTGTCGCTTTACCGCCAATGGTACGTCCACCCGAATAGCAAAGACAACCCGAATGGTGTCTAAAAGTACCCGTACTCAGCGGGCCGGAAGCAAAGCCACCGTCGCAAGCAACAGTGCGGGCGGTGTTACCAGAAGTCCCACCTTGAGAAATGTCCACCCGCTTACGTGCTCCCCCTCACGCCGCAGCGCAATCAGCCACAGAATCGTCGCGAGTGAACCGGTCACCGAGACATTTGGACCTAGATCGACCCCGATCACAACTGCGTTGCGGATGAGCACTGCCAGGTGATCGCCTCGCACAGCGCTTCCGGTCAACAAGCCGACAGGAAGATTGTTGGCGGCATTACAAAGGGCGGCGACTCCGAACGACGCCGCGACGCTGCCGGCAACCGTTCCGTAACCGGCGAGATGATGCAGTACGCTTCGTACATCGGCGACCACGCCGATGCCATCGAGCGCCTCAACGACGACAAATAATCCAGCCACCAATGGCAATATGCTCCACGAGATATCTCTCAGCACCGCGAGCAGCGAATCATGTCTGGTGAAAAGCACGGCCAGCAGCACGATGGCGCCGGTCAGGAATGTCGGCCACCCCAAATCTTTGCCGAGCGCCGAGCAAGTGAGCAGCACCACTGCTGTGCCCGCGATGCCCCACGCCACAAATCGCCCCGATGAGGAGAGCTGTGGAGCTTCGACGTGCTCTTCCATGGGACCCTCTAACTCACGTCGCGAAAGAAGCCGCAGAACCACGTAAGTGGCGGCAATCGACACCAGAGACGGCAGCGCGAAGAATCGCAGCCACTCGGCCAACGGTGGCATTTTCTTACCGAAGATCACCAGATTCGCGGGATTCGAGATCGGCAGCACAAAACTCGCCGCATTGGCGATGAATGCACAAGTGAACAGATGCGGTAAAACCGCTACTCGCGCCTTCCTTACCGCGGCATAGACCGCGGGCGTCAGCACGACCGCCGTCGCATCGTTCGATAACAGCGCCGTAACCAGCACGCCTACGGCATAAATCAGCGTGAACAACTTTGTTCGCGATCCCTTGGCACTGCGAACGGCGTGAAATGCTAACCAGTCGAAGAGTCCCCGTCGGCGAGCCAGTTCGGCGAGAATCATCATGCCCGCCAGAAACAAGTACACGTCGGTACCTCTTTCGACGCCCACGAGAGCCTGCCCAGGTGACAGACAGCCGGAGGCCACCAGCACCACCGCTCCGACACACGCCCATACAGCTTCAGGCCAGCCGCGAGGCCGGACCAGGATCGCAAGAACGGTAAGCGCAGCGATCCCCCACACTGCCAAATAGGTCATTTCACGAAGCCCGCGCTGCGCGGCGCATCAGAGTTTTAGAACTGTCGAAATCCCTGCTTCGGTAGCTAAATAGTCGCAAAGTCGTCTATGGTGCGAGGAGATGCCGCATTGCGTCTATTAACAGATTTCTTCTTCCTGGTGCTGTTCTTCGTCCTGCTCATCGCCTGGCTGATCGGTTGGGCCGCGTTCCACGTCGCCGGCGGGTTTATCCACATTCTGATCGTTATCGCGGTGATTTCGCTGATCATACACTTCGTACGCCGCGCTGCCTGACGGCGCGCCGTCGCCTAGCGGAATTCCATACCGCGCAAGACCCCACCTGCATCCGCGCTTTTGCCGGAAGCCGCGTACTCCACGCTGACGGCGCTTGCTGCCTGCGGGCCGCAGACGAATTCCGAAGGCGCGTTGCGCATGAGCACGTGCAACGGATCCGGGATAGCTAGCTTCAGCGCACCGTCTTTCGTATCGAGGTCAACTCCCGTCACCTTGTTCCCACCGCACTCGATGTTGCGCAGTTGTCCTTCTACATGCCGGATGCGGTCGCCGGGTTCAATAAATGGATTCCAGCCCGCGGCGCCATGCGCTACGCGCGTTGTCACCAGTTGCAAATGGCCGCTTGCGTCGCGCGTGAACTGAACCGTCAGATCGGTTTGGGCGACATACGCAATTTGCGCGGCCCTGGTGCGTTCCGCGGGTGTCGTCGCATGTTCCATCGCTCGTCCCGCCGCGGCCACAGCCTCATCACGTCTGCCCAGTTCGCCCAGCGCATACGCGAGAGCGCTCCAATAATCATAAGCGCGTGCTGCCCCGACGGTGGTCATCGCGCGCAGCTGCGATACGGCCGCTTCGTAATCCCCCGCGTTGCTTTCAAGCAGCGCCAGCTTGTACCGTGCTTCGTCGAAATCCGGCTTCAGCGCCAGCGCGTGTTCGAGGGCAGACCGTATGTCACTCGGCGCCGCGCCCGCGTCCTCCGCGAGCACCGCATAGCGGTAATACAATCCCGCGTCTCTCAGCCCGCGATCGAGCGCCTGCTTGAACTCCCGCCGCGCAACTTCGTTCTCGCCCTTGCGAAATGCAATAGCTCCCAGCGCCGCCGGGACTTCCGCATTTCCCGGCGATTCTCGCGCGAGATCGCGATACAGTGCTTCGGCGCGATCTGATTTACCAGACGCAAGCAGCAGATCCGCCAGCAGCGCCTGCGATGCAAACGGCGATAGCTCCGATTCCTGCTCCATCACTCCGCCGACCACGACGCCAGGAAGTTCGATGCTCTGTGGGCTAGCGCGGTCGACCCAGCCGCGTAGGTCGGCCGCGATCGCCTCGAGTGGCTTGCGGTATACCGCCGTGAGCGCCTCCGCACTCGGCTGCCCCGAGCCAATTGCCGCAATCAGCGCCCGAAAACCGGAGCGGTATTCTGCCGACGTGGCGAGCATGTCCGTCAACGCCCAGCTCTGTGCGTAAAACAGCGCCCCGGTGTCGCGCTTCAGCTCCCTCGAGGAATCGGCCCGCAACGCCAGCAACTCCGCCAGGTTCATCCACTGTGTATGCCTCAGCGTTTGCGCGTGCCTTGCGATCGCGCCGGCGATTTCACAACCTCGGTTGCCAATGCGAACTGTCGAAAAGTATTCTGCCAGCCCCTCGTTCAACCAGGCCGGAATCTTGAAACCGCTCGCGTGCAGCACGAGGTGTGCATATTCATGCGCGGCAATGGCAAACTCGGCCGCGCCGAGCGTTGGCATAACGATGTAATCGCGGCTTTCGGTCCCGATATAGTAAGCGTCGGCGGTGGGTCGCAGACGATAGGCGTCGTATTCGCTCCTGGACCTGAAACCGATCACCCGAACGGGCGACCGCTCCCCCGCCGGAAGGCCGCGTTGCTCGAAAAATGCGCGTAGCTGTTCAAACCACCGCAACGCCCCTCGCGCTGGTTCAGCGCCTGCCTGCGAATAGACCTCGAAATGCGAGCTGCGCACCACCGTCCATCGCGAACTCGGGGCCGCCTGAGCACCCAGCCCCAGGGCTCCTATTACTGCGACCCGAGCCACTCCCGCTAACCAGCTCACGCCAAAACGATACCAGGAGCGCGCCACGGTAATTTGGGGCTTATGCTGATTCTGGCCTCCGCCTCGCCACGCCGCCATGAGCTGCTTCTCGCCGCGGGTTTGGACCATTCGGTTCAGCCCAGCCTCGTTCCCGAAGATCGCTTCCCAGGCGAGTCCCCGGCTGCCTTCGTCAGACGCCTCGCAGAAGAGAAGGCGCGCGCTGCTGGCCGGCCTCCGGCTGATATCGTTTTGGCCGCCGACACAATCGTTTCCCTTGGAGACGAGGTATTCGGCAAGCCCTCGAGTGACGAAGACGCCCGGCGCATGCTGCGGCTTCTCTCTGGCCGAGATCATTGGGTCCACACCGGCATTTGCCTGCTCACCTCCTCAGCCTGCATTGTCGACCTCGCTAGCACCAAGGTTTCGTTTGTTCCTGTTACTGAAGAGGAAATTGAGGATTACGTCCGCACCGGCGAACCCCGAGACAAAGCCGGAGCGTATGCAATTCAGGGTCGCGCTTCCAAGTTCGTCTCGTCACTTGAAGGTTCTTACCACAACGTCGTCGGCTTACCTGTTTCCCTGGTCTACGCTCATTTGAAAGCGCTATGAAGCGTCCGCATTTGCGCCGATCACGCCGAAAGGGAGCCGTCGTAGTACTGCGATAGTGGATGAGCTCCCGCCGGATACTCACTTCCCTAAAGATCTTTGGTTTATCAGCCGAAAACTTTCTTGGAGAGCAAGCTTAGGCCCGGCACGCCGCGAAGAAGTGAACGTCTGTTAACTACGAAGGACGTCAAAAGTGTGTAAAATCGAGGATATCGGCCGACGCCGGCTGTTGACAGCAATTAAGCGATCGATGCCTATACTAAATTCAATAGCCGCAACTACTTGCCTGTTTTTTGGTGTTTCTTTGGCAGTATCGGCGCAGCAGACTCCCACGCCCCCGCCCGTCAACCAGGCGCCGCAGACTCAGCCACCGTCCACCTCCACCCAGGCAGCACCGCCCGGGCAAACGACCCCCGCTACGCCGGGCCAAAGCAGGGGACCTGCGGTTCCAAACAGTTCCGCGGGAGCTCCGGTCGACTCAAACTCGTATAAAGTCGGCCCCTCCGACGTTCTCCTGATCCGAGTGTGGGGCGAGCCCGAATTTTCGGGCGCTGTCGCAGTTCAACAGAACGGGAATTTTACCCTCCCACTGGTGGGCGATTTGCCCGCTGCGGGGAAAACGCCGATCGAAATTCAGGACATGCTGGCGAAGGCACTCACGAAGTACGTCGTCAAGCCGCTCGTGACTGTCACGATTCAAGAGGTAGGAAGCAAGAAATACTACATGGATGGGTTGATCGCCCGTCCCGGCGAGTACCCCTTGGTGACCCCCATCTCTATCCTCGAAGCAATCAGTAAATCGGGCGGTCTGCAAGATTTTGCCAATGCCAAGCGCATCTACATCCTGCGCGGCGACAAACGGATTTACTTCAATTACAAGGACGTGTTGCGCGGAAAACACATGGAACAAAATATCCAGATCGAACCGGGCGATCACATCGTTGTTCCTTAGGACTCGAACGAACTAAAACTCTATATGCTGGACAGCCTTTCCGTTCCTCGTCGGGCCTTCGATTTCGAAGATTACATCGACATTCTCAGGCGTAATCTGCGCTGGCTCATCGCGCCAACCTTCGCCGGTCTTGTTGTGTCTACCGTTGTGGCGTACATGATGCCGGACACCTATGTCTCGACAGCCCTGATCCGCGTCAGTCCCCAACAGATCTCCCCAGACCTGATCCAGAGCGTTACCAGCCAAGACGTTGCCGACCGCATTAACAGCATGGCCCAAAGCATCTTGAGCCGCAGCACGCTGACGAATCTGATAAATACCTACGGTCTCTATAAGAACGAAATCAAAAGCGAGCCGATGGAAGATGTGATCGACAAAATGCACCGGGCGGTCAGTATCTCTTCAGCTGGCGGGAGCGCGATGGGAAGTAAGATGTTGCCCACCATGCAGGTGGCCTTCGCCTATTCGGACAAGTACACAGCGCAACGCGTCTGCAACGATTTGGTTTCCCGCTTCATGAATTTGAGCACTCAGGGTAACGTGGAAAGCCAGCATGAAGCGAACCAGTTTCTGAGTGAAGAGCTCCAGCAGGCGAAAACAGATCTGGACCAGATCGAGCAAAAGCTATCCGTCTTTCGCACTCAGCACGCGGGCCGTCTGCCGGAAGAGATGCAATCGAACATGCAGGAGATGAACGCGCTTGACGGCCGGCTTAGTGCGTTGAGTGAAGCTGCCAACCGAAACAGTGAACAGCGGATGATGCTCGAAAACGAGCTGCACATCGCTCGTGATCGTTTAGCCAGCATTCATTCGCCGCAATCTCAAATGCAGAATCAGAAGGTCGCCGCGTTGGACCAGCAGATTCAGCAACAGGAAAACACCATTGCCGCCATGCGGGAGCGCTACACAGAGGATTATCCCGACCTGCAGGCCGCCAAGACACAACTCGAATTCCTCAAGAAGCAACGCGATGCTGCCGCCAAGGAGAAGCAGCCCAGGGTAGAGATGCCGCTCGATAATTCACTCGTGAGCCGGGACCGCCTTGACGGTCAGGAAGCCATCGATAGAATCCAAACGCAGTTAAAGGCAAATTCGATGGATGCTGCGCAAATCAGTCGTGACATGGCGGCTGTCAACAGCGCGCTCAGGAACTATCAGGGCCGTCTCGAGGGAGTGCCGGCCGATGAAAAAGAATATTCCGACCTGCTGCGCGACCGCGATCTAGCCAAGCAGCGCTACATGGACTTTGAGCTAAAGGAACAGCGATCGAACGTCTCAGTCGATATGGAGAAGAGCAAGCAAGGGGAGACACTTGAACTGCTCGACGCCGCTTCGCTGCCGACCGCGCCGGTTCTTCCGAAACGCCGGATGATTCTTCCGATCGGTACAGTCATCGGCCTCATGTTGGGAATAGCCATCGTGGCCGTTCGGGAACTCAAGGACACTTCTTTGAAGAACCTGAAAGACGCGCGCTTGTATACGCAGCTTTCGATCCTTGGCAGTATTCCACTGCTTGAGAACGATATCGTCGTCCAGCGCCGGAAACAGGTTATGTGGGTCGGCTGGGCCACCGGGACGATAGCTGGCCTAGCCATCATGGCCGGTTCAGTAGCGCACTACTATTTGAAGGGATAACTGCATGAGCCGTGTACATGACGCCTTGCGCAAAGCGGCGCAGGAAAACCCGCAACCACCCCGGCCATTTGCTCCGCGCAACGACGCAATTCCGCCGCGCGCCGACGGCCCTGCATCTGCTCGGGCGGATGGCCCTTCGTCTACTGAGGACACGCCGCTCCCGCCCATCGAGAACGCGGCAACTGTCGCTCCGGTGTTTATCGATGTCACCGCAGACATCGATGATCTCGAACGAATCATTGCGGAAGCTCGTCAGTTTCCGTACAACCCGATTAAAGAAGCGCTGCTGGTCAATCCCTCCGTTCCCCGCGAGGCACCGGCCGAAGAGTTCCGAAGTCTGCGTACTCGGCTGAACCATTTGCAAACTCTGCAGCCGCTTCACACCCTGGTCGTGACCAGTGCTTCTCCGGCGGAAGGCAAGTCTTTCACCGCTACGAATCTGGCCGTCACGCAAGCGCAATTGGCAGAGAAACGCGTGCTGCTGGCTGATTTTGATTTCCGGCGTCCGGCCATCGATAAGACTTTCCAAATACCTTCGGTTCCCGGCATCACTGATTATTTGCTCGGCAAAGCGCCTCTCCGCGATGTCATGCGCCGCTTAGCCGACACGAATCTCTATCTCATGACCGCCGGTGAAACAGTCCAAAATCCCTTGGAGTTGTTGAACCTGAAGGAATGCAAGGCTTTGATCCAGGGCCTCCGCAGCCACTTTGATTGGATTATTCTTGATAGTCCTCCTCTCTTGTTTGCAGCCGATGGAAATCTGCTGGCCACCATGTGCGACGGCACTATTCTGGTCGTTCGCATCGGAACAACAACCTTCGATTCGGTGACTCGCGCCTTGCAATCGCTCTGCGAAAACAATGTGCTCGGCGTCGTCGTGAACGGTGCTCGGCGCGGCGAACTCTACAGCAAATACACTTACTATCACAACTATTACTACGCTCCCGAGGCTGAGGAGCAAGCCGCTGTCGAAGTGCCCGAGGGCGAAGAAGTCGGCGTACAAGCTGAAGAGTAAGCCCCTCAGCTGGCATCCAAATCTGCTCCGGCTGCATCCAAAACCAGTAAGTCGCTGCCAACTTCACTAGCGACTGCTGAGTTCTTTTTGGAGCAAGCTTGAGCACACTATCGACAGCTACACCGACCTTCAACGGACCGAGCGAGAAACGGCCGGACGCGCTTCCATCCGTTCATGACTTGATTCGATCGCGCTGGAGTCCGCGTGCGTTTTCGCCTCGCGCTGTCTCGAACCACGATTTACAAACTATCCTCGAAGCCGCGCGGTGGGCTGCTTCTTCGTACAACGAGCAGCCATGGCGCTTTTTCGTCGCCAGGAAATCGGATGGCGCAGCCTACGACAAGTTGCTCCAGCTCTTAGTTCCGATGAACCAATCGTGGGCCAAAACCGCGCCGGTGCTGATCGTCATGGCTGCAAAGCGCACTTTCTCGCACAACGGAGCGCCGAATTACTATTCGCTCCATGATGCTGGCCAAGCATTGGCGCACCTGTTTCTGCAGGCCACCGCGCTCGGACTTCACGCGCACGGAATGGCGGGTTTCGATCGCGATAAAGCTCGCAAAGATCTCGGTATTCCCGATGATTACGATCTCGCCGCTGCGGTCGCTCTGGGCTACCTTGGTTCTCCGGATCAGTTGAATGAGCAGCAGCGCCAAATGGAGCTGGCCCCACGGCGGCGAAAACCGCTCAACGAGATTGTCTTCGGTGCCAACTGGGGCGAGCCGCTTTCGCTCTAGTCGCGCGACAAAGTAACGACAGTTGCGCCCCAGCCTCCCGCTTCGCCAGGCGCGTCGGAAAAATGTAGAACGTAGGGCGTGCGGCTGAGAATGGAGCGAACCATTTCCCGCTGCACGCCAATACCGCGTCCATGGATGACGCGCAAGGCCGTCAGCCCCAGCCGGTGCGCCTCTTCTAAATAAGCCTCGACGGCCGATTTCGCATCGCGCGCCGCGATCGTGTGCAAATCGAACACATCGCTAATGGGGATTTGAATCGGTTCGTCTTCAGAGCTCACCACGGAATTCCGGGCGTTAATCTCCGGCGCGGTTGCTGAGGCTCGCGCGGGCCGCCCTCGCTCAGTGCCGCTCTGGGCGGTACGTTGCTGAAATCGAGGTCGCTTGCCTGGAAGGTCAACGAGCGATCCAGCACCATCTCAACCGTTGATCCCTTGCTCAACGTTGCATCGGGTCCACGGGTCAGCAGAACTCCCATTAGCGCGGCGGCTGCTCCGGCTCCCGCACCGATTCCGGCGCCTCGCGCCACGTTTCCCGCGGCCGCACCCACACCCGAGCCGATAACGGTTCCCGCAGTAGTTGCGCCGATCACGGTTCCAACGTCGCCTTTCTTATCCCCCGGGCCGCTGATCTTGTTCTGCTCGCGGTTTAAAGTTTGGTTGTCGCGTGCGTCGATGGCTCCGAGATCGGAACGAAAGTTGCGATTGACACCATTCGGCAGCGTGAGCGAATCGAATCGCACCTGCAACTCGCCGCGCCCTTTCACGCGGCCCGGACGCTTCACCTCTGTCACAGTTCCAATCACCCAACTGCCTTGCGGAATCACGATGCGATTGCCCGCGAGCACCGGAAATGCTGTTTCGAGATAAATGCGATCACCCACTTGAGCTTGCCTGGTGCTGACGCTATTGATCATGCTGAGCAGGATGTGTGTGCCGGGCGCAACGCTGAACGATTCACTTCCGGTCTGCGGCGGTTCGCGTTGCTTGAACCCAGCCGGCGGTTGTTGCGGAGAACCCTGCGGCGCAGAAGGTTCTTGTAGTGCCGCTTGCTCCTGAGCAGTGGCAACCAATACAGCGACCCCACCGAGAAATACCAACCCCGCCGATCGCAGCATGCAAAATCTCCCAAGCCCAGTCTAGCTTTTATTCACGACTCGCGTCGCCTTCTTGAAAATGGTACTCATGGGCCGAGCCCGCAAATCGTCCAGCGAAGCCCACTCGCACTCTCCCAATGCCCTTGGCGGCTCTGCCTCGTAGACCGTGAACCGGTATGTGTGAAACGTGATGCCGTGCCGGAATGAGCCAAGCTGCCGTCCCTGCGCAACGTCGGACAATTGCGTTCGTTCCGGCAGTTCCCAAAACCCAGGCATTAGGCGCGACGTGGGCGGTCGCTGCCACACCAGCAGCTTGCCCTTGCGTTCGATCCAGAACACGATTCGCTCTTCCTGCACACTTTTCCGCACCACGATCTTCACCGGAAGCTCGTTTTGACGCCCGCTCTCACGCGCCCGACACAGATGCGACACGGGACAGAGCAGGCATTGCGGGTTGCTAGGCAAACAAATCGTCGCGCCCAATTCCATCATGGCCTGATTAAACGTCCCGGGTTGTTCGCGATCGAGTAGTTGTTGTGCAAGCGCGCCGAAATGCTTTCTGCCGCTCGTCGAGGCGATGTTCGTCCCATCGTCAAAGATCCGGCTCAACACGCGAAAAACGTTACCGTCCAGCACGGCGTGCGGGAGATTGAACCCAATGCTCCCGACCGCTGCGGCTGTGTAATCGCCTATTCCGGGTAAACCGCGTATGTCTTCGTACACGGCCGGAAACGATCCTCGCTCGAGCATCAGCTGCGCTGCCTTCTGCAAATTGCGTGCGCGGTAATAATACCCAAGTCCTGCCCAACACGCGAGCAGCTCCGCTTCGGAAGCCGCGGCCAGCTCACGGAAATTCGGATAACGCGCGAGAAAGCGTTCGTAGTACGGAATGACGGCCGTGACTCGCGTTTGCTGCAGCATGATTTCAGAGATCCAGATTGCGTACGGATCGCGCGTACGCCGCCATGGGAGATCGCGCTGGTGCGCTGCGAACCAGCTGAGAAGCTCTGTGCGAAACCGTTCTATTTCCATGCCCGACAGCGTTCGCATCGGAGTCTAAAGGTGCGGAGCGGCATCCTATACTGAGGGAGAAACTCCTTTCCAGGCGTTCCACCCTGCCGTTCTGTCATGCCGGAAGACTCCAGCTTAGCGTCTTGTGAATCCACTGTTGCGGACGAAGTGGCCCTCGCGGCTCGCTCCGTTCTCGCCATCCGCGGAGCGCGGGTGCATAACCTGAAGAACATCGACGTCGACATACCGCATAACCAACTAACGGTCGTCACGGGGGTTTCGGGGTCCGGCAAATCCTCGCTCGTCTTCGACACCATCTACGCCGAAGGGCAACGGCGCTATGTCGAATCTCTTTCCGCCTATGCCCGCCAGTTTCTCGAGCGCATGGAGAAGCCGGATGTCGATGAGATTCTCGGCATTGCCCCGCCTATTGCGATAAAGCAGAAGAACCAGACCAGGAATCCGCGTTCGACGGTCGCCACGGCCACCGAGCTGTACGATTTCATGCGTCTGCTGTGGGCTCGCGCCGGCCGCACGTATTGCCCGAACGACGGCACACGCATCCAGCGCGACACTGTCGATCAAGTTGCCGATGCGATGCTCGCCGAAACCGACGCATCTCGTTGGTATGCGCTCTTCCCCGTGAAGGCGCAAGGCTCCGACGCCGCGGCCTTACGCGACCGCCTCTTCGATCTCCGCAAGAAGGGGTTCAACCGGCTGTTTCAAGCGGGTCGGACATTCGAGTTCTCGACGCCCGAATCGCTCCTCGAGATCGATTTTTCGAAGCCGCTGTTCGTGCTTGCCGACCGTATCGTGATCAGCCAAGCTGTCCATCAGCGCATCGTTGACACGGTCGAGATCTGTTATCGCGAATCGGGCGAAGTCTTCTTTGAACAGGCCGCCGTTGCGGATCCGCAGGTCCGGCATTTCAGCGAAAAGTTTGCCTGCAAGACTTGTGGCCTCGAAGCAACGCCTCCCGAACCCACGCTCTTCAGCTTCAACAATCCAATCGGCGCATGCCCTGTTTGCCAAGGCTTCGGCAACACCATCGATTACGATCTCGATCTGGTCATTCCGGATCCGACATGTTCCATCCAGGACGGCGCTGTGGATCCTTGGACCAAGCCGCAGCACACCTGGTATTACGACGAATTTTTCAAGCCTAAAGCTCGCGGCAAGATTCGGCTGAACGTTTCCTATTCTGACTTGAACCGCGATGAGAAGGAGTTTCTGCGCAAGCACATCTACCGCTTTTTCAAGGAAGTCGAAAAAAAGAAATACAAAGTTCACGTCCGCGTCTTCATGAGCCGTTACCGAGCCTATACGGAATGTTCCGCATGCCGCGGCGCGCGCCTCCGGCCGGAAGCGCTGTGGGTGCGTCTGGACGATTGCAACATCGCGCAGGTCTCGCGCATGAACATCGCACGCGCCCAGCAATTCTTCGACAATTTGCAGTTAAGTCCCGAAGAATCGGAGATCGCCGAACGAGTACTGGACGAGATACGGCAGCGCTGTCAATTCCTGAATGATGTCGGTCTCGAATACCTCACGCTTGACCGCCTTTCGGCCACGCTGTCAGGCGGAGAATCGCAGCGGATCCAGCTCGCAACGTGTTTGGGCTCGCGGCTCGTCGGCGCCGTCTATGTATTGGACGAGCCCTCAATCGGCTTGCATAGCCGCGATACGGCCCGTTTGATTCACATCTTGAAAGATCTTCGCGAGCTGGGAAACACCATTATCGTGGTGGAGCACGACCCGGAAATTATGTCGGAAGCGGATCACATTCTCGACCTCGGTCCGGGAGCCGGTGAAAACGGCGGTCGTGTAATTTTCGCCGGCAGTTATCAGCAGCTCTTGCTTCCCCAGTCCTCGAAAGAGCGGGACAGCATGCCATCGCTGACGGGCCGCTATTTGCGCGGCGAGCTTGCCGTCTCTCGCCCGCGCGACCGCCGCAAAGTGAACTCCCGGAAAACCGTTCGCTTTCTCGGGGCGCGCGCGAACAACCTCAAGAACATCGATGTCGAGATTCCCCTCGGCATGATGGTCGCGGTGACTGGTGTCTCAGGGTCGGGAAAATCCAGCCTCGTACATGACGTGATCTATCGTGCACTGGATTTAGAAGTAAATAGAGCGCGTAATCCGCAGAACCATACCGAGGGAGAGAGTGCCGCCCGAAAGCTGCCGCTGAAACGTGTGGAACGCGCGGATTTGCTGACTAACGTCGTGATGGTGGACCAATCACCGATCGGCCGCACGCCGCGCTCGAATCCAGTCACTTACATCAAAGCGTTCGATCTGATCCGGGACCTCTTCGCCTGTACGCCGGAAGCGGAGCGGCGCGGCTTCACTGCCGGGCACTTTTCGTTCAACATTCCAGGTGGCCGCTGCGAAACGTGTCAGGGGGATGGGACGGTCACGGTAGAAATGCAGTTTCTTGCCGACGTGGAACTTGTGTGCGAGGAGTGCAAAGGTACCCGCTACAAAAGCAGCATCCTCGATATCCGGTATAAGGGTTTAAACATCCATGAAGTGCTGCAACTGACCGTTCGCGAGGCTCTCTCCTTTTTCGCGAATACGCCGCGGCTCGCGGCACGGTTGAAGGTGCTGCAAGATGTCGGACTCGGCTATTTGAGACTGGGACAATCCGCGACGACCCTCAGCGGCGGCGAGGCGCAACGCGTGAAGCTGGCCGCGCATTTAGCGCAGTCAACTTGCGAAGGGACACTGTTCCTCTTCGACGAGCCGACCACAGGCTTGCACTTCGACGACATCGCGAAGCTCTTGCAGTCCTTTGAACGGCTGATTCAGAACGGTGGAAGCATTCTGGTCATCGAGCACAATTTGGATCTGATCCAGGCGGCCGACTGGATGATCGATCTCGGCCCGGAGGGCGGCGAAGCCGGCGGTCGCGTTGTTGCTCAAGGTACGCCGGAGACCATAGCCAGCGTTGCCGACTCGTATACGGGCAAATACCTCAAACAAGCGCTGCTGCAGCGCGCGATCGCCTAGATCGACTGATACGTGATGAGCTCGCCCCGCAGTCTTCCATCCGTCGATCGTGTCGTGCGTGAATTGAAGCTGCGTGGATTAAAGCATTTGAACGGCTGGCCTGAGCAGCTAGTTGTTAACGAAGTGCGTAGCGTTCTCGCGGAGCGCCGCCGCGCGATCGCCGCAGGCGAACCACTCGAAGACACCGCTGTCGAACAAGCCGTGGAGGACCGTCTGAAGGCGCTGCTCGAGCCGTCACTGCGCCCGGTCATCAACGCCACCGGCGTGATTCTTCATACCAACTTGGGGCGTGCGCCGCTCGCCGAGTTCAACCCGATACCCCGCTATTCAAACCTCGAATACGATTTACAAACGGGAAAGCGGGGCAAGCGCGATGTGCACACAGCAGCGCTGCTCGAGCACCTGCTCGGCAAACCAGCCATCGTAGTGAACAGTAACGCTGCAGCCGTTTTCCTCGTTTTGCATGAACTCGCCTTGGCACACGAGGTGATCGTCTCTCGTGGTGAACTGATCGAGATTGGTGACGGATTTCGCATTCCGGAGATCATGGCTCGTTCCGGCGCGGTACTTCGCGAAGTCGGAACGACTAACCGAACCAGCATCGAAGATTACCGGCAGGCCATCACTGAACGAACACGTCTGATTTTGCGGGTGCACCAGTCAAATTTCCGCGTGTCCGGCTTCACATCTCGGCCTGAGTTGAAAGAGCTTGCCGACCTTGCCCGCGAACACAGCCTTCCCGTATACGAAGACCTGGGCAGCGGGTGCCTGATGGACTTGCGCGGGCAGGGAATTGACGAGCCGCTGGTTTCCGACAGCCTCGCGGCGGGCATGAACGTCGTCTCATTTAGTTGCGATAAGTTGCTGGGCGGCCCGCAGAGCGGGATTATCGCAGGCGACCCGGAGCTGATACAGCGGATTCGCCGAAACCCGATGTATCGCGCCTTCCGCGTGGACAAGCTCATTATCGAATCGCTCGAAACCACACTCCGGCATCTGCTGCGAGAGAATTGGCGGGCCCTTCCCACTTTGCACATGATTTTCGCGCCGCACGAAAAGATTCGCGCGCGAGCCGAACGCGTGGCCGCGCAACTTGGCGGATTACAACTCGATCTCAAAGAGAGCGAGTCCGCTATAGGTGGCGGCTCGACACCCGATCAGACACTTCCAACCTGGGTGATTGAATTGACAGTCGAAAAACCGGCGGCTTTCGAGGCGCGCTTGCGTCGTGCGCCTACACCCGTCATTACCAGAATCGAGCGCGACAAAATCCTTTTGGACCTCCGCACCGTTGCGGAGGAAGAAGAAACCACTCTCGTTTCCGCCGTTCGCGCCGCCGCTGCCGGTTAATTCTCGACCTGCCAAACGACTTCACCCGCGACGATCGTCGCCACAGGTCCCCCGCGGAACTTGTGTCCGTCAAAAGGCGTGTTACGGCTCTTCGACGGAGAGCGCTTCACATCGTATGTCCACTCGCGATCGAGACTGAAGATCGTCACGTCTGCTGGCGCTCCGATGCGCAGTGTTCCTCGATTCAGTGAAAGAATACGCGCCGGATTCTGGCTGAACAATTGGATCAGGCGCCCGAGCGTGAGCTTTCCTGGATGGTATAGGCGTTCAAGCGCCAAGCCGATGGCCGTCTCGAGTCCGATAATGCCGAACGGACAGCGCTCGAATTCCTGCATTTTCTCGGCACCCGGATGGGGTGCATGGTCAGTTGCAATGGCGTCAATCGCACCATTCATCAAGCCATCCGCTATAGCTTGCACGTCGCAGGCCTCGCGCAGCGGAGGTTTCATCTTGTAGTCGCTGTCGTAAGGCCGCATCTCGGAATCGGCAAGCGAGAAATGATGCGGGGTCGCTTCCGACGTCACTTTCACACCCCGCTCCTTAGCGAGAGCTACCATCTCGACAGAGTTGCGAGAGGAAATGTGGGCCACGTGATAGCGGCACCCGGTGACCTCAGCGAGAATCAAGTCGCGAGCCACCATTACATCTTCGGAACTCCGAGGTATGCCGCGCAATCCGAGTCGCGTCGATTCAAGACCTTCGTGCATATCGCCGCCCGCGCTGAGATGGAGATCTTCGCAGTGCTCGATGAGCGCAAGGTCGACCGCCCGGGCAAATTCCATCGCCCGGCGCGCCACTCGTGCATTCATCACCGGCTTGCCGTCATCAGAGATCGCGACGGCGCCCGCTTGCTTCATCGATGCAATTGCGGACAGTTCCTCGCCCGCGCTGTTCTTCGTGATCGCACCGATCGGATAAACGTTTACGATGGCCGAACGTCGCGCTCGATCGACGATATAACTCGTCACCGTAGCATTGTCATTCACGGGTTCAGTGTTGGGCATGCAGCAGATGGAAGTAAAACCGCCCGCTGCAGCCGCTCGTGAACCAGTCTCAATCGTCTCAGCGTGTTCGAAGCCGGGCTCGCGAAGATGAACGTGCATGTCAATGAAACCGGGAGCGACGATAAGCCCCGAGGCATCGAACTGCTGCGCTCCTGCCGATACGATACCCTCGCCTATTTCACGAATCGTGCCGTCTTCTACTGCTACATCGCACACCCGATCGAGATTCTGCGCAGGATCCACCACACGGCCGTTCTTGATGACGAGCTTGCTCATGCCGCGAAAACTCTTTCGAGCACGGCCATGCGAACTGCGATCCCGTTCTCAACCTGGTTCAATATGGCCGAACGCTGAGAGTCGGCGACTTCGGAGGAGATTTCGCGCCCACGGTTGATAGGACCGGGGTGCATTACGATGACATTCGGGTTCGCGAGCTCGACATGTTCCGGTCGAAGGCCGAAGAACTGAAAGTATTCGTTGGCGGGAAAGGCCGCTTCGTGCTGCCGTTCCAATTGCACGCGCAGCATCATAATGACATCTGCATGGCGGATAGCTTCTTCCATATCGCAAGTGAGTTCCACACCTGGGGCGATCTGTCCGATTTCGCGCGGCAGCAGAGACGCAGGGCCGCAGAGCACCACGTGAACGCCAAACTTTGAGAGAAGAAAAATATTGGAGCGCGCCACGCGGCTGTGTGCGATGTCGCCGATGATCGCGACGCGCAGGTCTTCGAGCGTCCCGCGCCGGTCCATGATGGTCAACGCGTCAAGCAGCGCTTGCGTCGGGTGTTCGTGCGTGCCGTCGCCGGCATTCACGATCGGAATAGGCAAGTACCGGGACAGGAAATGAGGAGCCCCGGAGGCGGAATGACGCATAACGATCGCATCCGGGCGCATGGCCGCGAGAGTGTTGAGCGTGTCGACAAGCGATTCGCCTTTCGACACACTCGAGCCCGCGGCCGTGATGGAAATGATATCGGCGCCCAGCCGCTTCGCGGCGATTTCGAAGCTGGTTCGCGTTCTGGTTGACGCTTCGAAGAACAGATTGACAACGGTCCGGCCGCGCAGAATGTCGAAACGCTTGAATGTTTGCCCAAAGGCCGGCTGGAAATCCTTCGAGCGTGCCAGAATGGCTTCGATCTCCTGGCGCGTGAGGGACTCGATGTCCAGCAAGCCCCGGCTCATTTATGGAATCTTCGCCGAGTTGAGAACCGCTCGCTCATTGATCGACTTTTCGCCTAGCTGAAGACCGCTGATTCATTAGAGGCTAGCGGCGGGCCTTCGGAAACTGGGTCGTCAACTCTCTCGACCAGAAGCACCTTTTCCTGGCCATCGATTTCCTGAAACTTCACCTCGATGATCTCGCTGCTGCCGGTCTGCACCATGCGGCCGACGTAACGCGCTTCGATGGGCAGTTCCCGGTGCCCGCGATCAATCAGCACCAGCAGCTGCACACGCGACGGGCGGCCGTGATCGAACAATGCATCGAGTGCGGCTCGTATGGTGCGGCCCGTATACAGCACATCGTCCATCAGTACGACGTCTTTTCCGACGATAGGAAAATCGATCTGTCTCGCATGCACAATGGGCCGTTCCGAGACGGTGGACAGGTCATCACGATAAAGGTTGATATCGAGAATGCCCACGGGGATTTTTCGGCCTTCAAGGCTGTCGATCTTTGCGGCTAAGCGTTTCGCCAACGGGACGCCGCGGCGCTTGATTCCGACGAACGCCAAGCGATCGAGGTCGGTCGTCTTTTCCAATACCTCGTGCGCGAGACGGACCAGCGTTCGGTCGATCTCCGAAGCACTCATCAATTGCTTCTTTTCACGGACGCTCGGCATTCAGATTTACTGAGGAACTGCTGTTCACGCCAGATTAGCATGCAAGGAAACATCAGGTGGAAGGCCCGGCAAATGCGTACTCATTGCTTCAAGCGGCCCCGAATTTTGCGGGCGAGACGTTCGATGTCTTCCGTCTTCTTCACGGACGCTAGCGGAACGACGTAATCTCCCGCTTTCTGCAATTCGTCTTTCAGTTGTTGCGCAATCGCGATGAGATCACTTGTATCCTTCAACGCTTCTTCATGCTCGTGTTTCGCGATCGCGTCTTTTTGTGATTTGCCGTTCGGAAGTTTCTGATCTTCGTCTGGGTTCGGCGGAAACGGCAAACGTGGCTGCCGCTCATTCTGTGGTTCCTGCTCTTGCGCTTTCAGAAACGCGGATGCTGCAAAACTGAGTAACGCAGTGCGGCGCGTACTACTCATACCGTTGCTATGATAAGCCACTAATGATCTGCCTCGGCGGGTATGGGAATGGTGCGGCGTGGACGTAGGTGTGGGCATTGTCGGCCTCGGCAACGTAGGCCTTGGCACGCTTGAAATCCTGATCGAAAACGCCAAAGCGATTGAAGAAAAACTTGGATTTCCGCTCAAAATAAGAGCGGTTTGCAGCCGCAATGTGCAGCAAAAGAATCTCCCCTGGATCGATGCCGGGGTCGTGCGTACCGTCAACTGGCGCGAGGTGGTTTGCGCTCGCGATGTGCAGATTGTGGTGGAGCTGATTGGCGGCACAGCGACGGCCGGGCACGTCATCGAGGAGGCCCTTCGCCAGCGCAAGTCGGTTGTCACTGCCAATAAGGAACTGATGGCACTCCGCGGCGCCGAACTGTGGATGGCGGCGAATGAGAACGGAGTGAATCTGGCGATGGAGGCGAGCGTTGCCGGAGGAATTCCCATTCACACTGTTCTTCGCGAGGGCATCGCCGGAGACCGCATCGTAGAGCTCTACGGCATTCTAAACGGCACCAGCAACTTCATCCTCACAGAGATTGAGAAGAGCAATGCAGCTTTCGATTCGGTGCTAGCCGAAGCGCACCAGCTCGGATACGCCGAAGCAGATCCCTCTGCCGACATCGACGGCCTCGACGCGCGTTCGAAGCTGGCGATTCTGGCGGCGCTCGCGTTCGGTGAGAAATTGACGCCCGCCGACATCCATACCGAGGGCATCCGGCGCATCATGCCGGTTGATTTCCAATACGCGCACCAGTTGCAGCACACCATTCGACTGCTCTGCGTAGCGCGTCAAACACGGCAGGGGCTGTTGCTCTCCGTTCGCCCCAGCCTGATTCCCCAAGCGGCTATCCTCGCGCACGTCAAGGGAGCGTACAACGCAATCTGGATTCGCGGCACTTACGGGGACGATACCTTCTACTACGGACGCGGCGCCGGCGCGAAACCGACCGGAGTGGCTGTCGTGAGCGATCTGATGCGAGTGGCGCGCGAGATTCGATTCGGCAGCCCACAACGCGTCAGCCCGTTTGCGCACGAACGCTTGGGCGAATACAAGCCTCTACTGATGGCTACACAAAAGCTGCCGTATTACCTGCGGTTCCGCGTAGAAGATAAAGCGGGTATTATCGCGACGCTCGCCACCATCCTCGCGAAACACAACATTGGAATCGACGCGGTGTTGCAACTACCGCGGGAGGACTGGCGCGATTTGCCGTTTGTTGTGACCACGGAGCCTGCCATGGAGCAGGCGATTCGTGCGGCCATACTCGAAATCCGCGACGCCGATTTTCTGGTCGAGCCGCCGCTCGCAATGCCGATGGAGCGCGGGTTTTAGCGGAAATTGGCTTGTGGGCCGAAGCAGTTTGTAATGGTACGATTGCAGCAGACTCGCTCTCATCCGGAGAGGTGGCTGAGTGGTCGAAAGCAGCGGTTTGCTAAACCGTCGTAGGCCTTTAAAGTCTACCGGGGGTTCGAATCCCCCCCTCTCCGCCAGAATTACTGCGCTGTCTCCTCACATCAAACTAATCGGATCGACATCGATGGCTAGCGCTGTCGCGTTCCACTTCTCTTTTTCGGCGAACCGGCGTAAGTCGTTCAGCACGCCGCGAACGATTCCACGTTGTGCTCCCTTTATCAAAATTTGATAGCGAAATTCGTTCTTCAATCGAAGCACTGGCGCTTCGGCTGGTCCCATGACGCGAATGCCGGGGGGCGCGGGATTCAGGACGAAGCCGAGTTGCGTTGCCATGCGAAGCGCCTCTTCTTGTTTTTCCGCGCGTACCAACACATTCGCGAACGCGGCGAAAGGCGGATAACGAAGCCATTTTCGAAATTCGATTTCTTTCCTGTAGAAGCCTTCGTAATCCTGTTCGGCTGCCAACCGCACGGCGTAATGGTCCGGATTCAAAGTTTGGATCACAACGTGTCCAGGCGCACTGCCGCGTCCTGCGCGGCCGGCAGCTTGCGTCAGGAGTTGAAAGCTTCGTTCGGCCGCTCGAAAATCAGGCATGCTGAGACCGATATCGGCCAATATCACGCCCACCAGCGTGACGTTCGGAATATCGTGCCCTTTGGCGATCATCTGCGTGCCGACCAGAATATCGATTTCGCCGTCTCGAAATGCGTACAAGATTCGCTCGAACGCACCCTTTCCACTCGTGCTGTCGCGGTCGAGCCGCGCAATCCTCGCTCCCGGTACATGCTGGTGCAGTTCGTCTTCGACGCGCTCGGATCCGGTGCCGAGGAACTGTATATAATCGCTGCCGCACTTCGGGCATTCGGTCGGAATCTTTTCGGCATACCCGCAGTAGTGGCACAACATGCGCCTGTCGCGCCGATGATGAGTCAAAGTGACCGAGCAGTTCACGCACACCAGGCGCTCGCCGCATCCACGGCAAATCATGAAATTCGAAAATCCGCGCCGGTTGAGAAGTAGAATGGTTTGCTCTCTGTTCGTGAGTCGCTGGTTCATCTCTTCCAGCAGTTTCCGCGAGAACGTCGCCTGCCGTTTTGTCTCGAGAAATTCCAGCCGCATGTCGACGATCTGAACTTCGGGCATGGGCCGCTGCGCGATGCGCTCAGGCAAGCAAAGCCTCGTATATTTCCCCTGCTCGGCGTTGTAGCGCGTTTCCACGCTTGGCGTTGCGGAGCCGAGAACGGCAATGGCGCCGGATTCCTTAGCACGCATCAATGCCACGTCACGTCCGTGATAGCGCGGCGTCTCCTGCTGTTTGTAGCTGGCATCGTGCTCTTCGTCGACAATCACCAGCCCTAAGTTTTGAATTGGTGCAAACACTCCCGATCGAGTTCCGACGATTACTCGTGCTTGGCCGCTGCGAATGCGACGCCATTGCTCAGCGCGCTCCGTATTGCCGAACGCCGAATGCAGAATAGCGACCTGTGTGCCGAAGCGCTGAAAGAACTGACCGGCAACCGCCGGCGTGAGTGCGATTTCGGGCACTAGGAGCAGGGCATTCTTTCCGAATCCGAGCGCCGCTTCAATTCCTCGCAGATACACTTCGGTCTTACCCGATCCTGTGACTCCTTCGAGAAGAAACGATTTGAACTGATTCGTTTCGAGGGCGGCGCGAATCGCAGCGAACGCTGCTTCCTGATGGGCATTCAACACCGGGATCGGCCGTTCGAAACCAGTCGCTGCGAAGATTGCGTGCGCGTCCAGCTTGATCAGTTCGCGTCGCGCGAGCGCGCGTGCGGCTTCACTTGCCTTATCTACGTTCTTGCCGAGTTCCGCGAGATTATGCGGACCGGGATGCAGTTCGAGAAAGGCGAGCAGTTCACGCTCGTTTTTCTTCAGCTTCATCTCCGGCGCGGGCCGACGCGTGAACTCCGCCTGAAGGCGTTCCGCGGCCGCCCGTAGCGGGTCACGCTCCTCCTGTCTGTCCTCTTGCGTTACCCAACCGCGCTTGACCAGGGCAGCCAATACGGGGCGCGCACCCTTTACCTTGTTCGCTAGATCCTGACGAAAGCGAGGCCGTTCCTCGAGTAACTTGAGAACGGCAGAGGCAGCATCATCGGCGGGCTTAACGCTCAACTGTCGAGCGATATGGCGGCCGGAATCGGTCAGCGAATAGACCGTACTCCGGCGCACTTCGCCGCCCAAAGGCAACATGCCTTTCAGTACTTCGCCGATCGGAGCGCAATAATATTCGGCAATCCACTGCGCCAGACGCAAGAGGTCGGCGTCGAGCACCGGTTCGTCATCGAGCAGAGTGAAAATCTCGCGTGGATCCTGCGCGGATGGCTCGTCATGCGTACGCGCGACAACGCCGGTCAGCTTGCGCGAGCCAAACGGCGCCCAAACACGGCAGCCGCTCCGAACTTGATGGCGCAATGTCAGCGGAATTTCGTAAGTAAACAGCCGGTCGACCGGGACCGGTAGAGCGACGTCGCAATACCGGAAGCCGGTCTCAGGCATCGAGCTCGCCAATCGCACGGAAAGCGGGCGTCAATGCTGGGTAAAGCGCTCGATAGATCTCGTATCGCCCTTGATAAAGCGGCGTCACTTTCGCATGTGGCTCTTTGATGCTGACTTCGCTTACTGCGCCCCGGCAGATTTCGATGACATTTCCGTACTCGCCGGTGCCCACGAGAGCCAGCAGAGCGGCGCCGTAAGCTGAGCCCTCCTCGGTCTCGAGGGTCGCCACGCGACTGTCGAGAATGTCTGCGAACAATTGATGCCAGAACGGGCTTCTGGCGCCTCCGCCGGATAATCTGATCACGCCTGCCCGCACGCCGAGTTCGCCAATAATTTCAAGCGCGTCCTTTTGGCTGTAGCAAACGCCTTCGAGAACAGCGCGCAACAAATCGGCACGCTCGTGCTTAGCGGTCAATCCGATCCAGGCTCCACGCGCGCTTGCATCGAGGTGGGGCGTTCGCTCGCCCATCAGATAGGGCAACCAGAACAAGCCCTGCGCTCCCGGCGGCGAAAGGGCGGCTTCAGCAGTCAGATCGTCGTACCCGGCATTCGGCGCGAAGCGATTACGGAACCATTGAAGGCTCAGGCCCGCCGCTTGCGTCACTCCCATCACATGCCAGGCGCCTGCAATGGCATGACAAAACGTATGCACTCGCCCAGCCGGATCGTACGCCGGCTTCTCCAAAAACGCGAATACCACGCCCGAAGTGCCAATGGTGCATGACACGGTGCCTGCTTCGACAATGCCATTACCAACCGCGCTAGCCGCTTGATCTCCTGCACCGGCAATTACCGGTGTATGCGCGCGCAGTCCGGTCTCTTCTGCGGCACCGGCCGAGACTTCACCTGTCACCTCGCTCGATTCGTAAACTTTGGGCAGGATATTCGGATCAATGCCTGCGCCGCGCGCCATCTCCAGCGACCATTGCCGGTTTGCTACATCGAACAGCGCCGTTCCGCTCGCATCCGACACGTCGGTGGCGAACTCGCCCGTCAGCTTGAACCGGACGTAGTCTTTCGGAAGCAGGATTGTGCGCACCGCTTCATATTCCCGAGATTCGTTGTCGCGCACCCACAGCAGCTTGGGTAAGGTGAAGCCGGTCAATACCGGATTCGCAATGAAACGCAGGACGTTTTCTCGCCCGATTCGCGAGTTGACGAAATCTACCTGCGGCTGGCTGCGCTGATCGCACCAAATCAAAGCCGGCCGCACAACGCGATGATGAGCGTCGAGCAGAACCAAGCCATGCATCTGGCCTGACAGGCCAATCCCCGACACCGCGCTGCCTGGAATGCCTGCATTGTGCAGAACTCCCTTGATCGCGACTTGCGAGGCGCGCCACCAATCATTAGGATCTTGTTCCGCCCACAGCGGGCGGGGCATGTGCATCTCTTCATGAGCGGCCGTGAACGACGAGTGCACGCGGCCACGGGCGTCAACCAGTAGAGCGCGAGACCCGCTCGTGCCCACGTCGAGTCCGAGCCAGTACATGCGGAGCGAGGGCCTACCTGTTTTCAGCCGACACTTGCCGATGTCTCGAGGTAAATGCCGCGCTCAAAAGGGAGGTAAGCAGCTCCGAACAAGCCGGCATCGGCGCCCAATAACGCCTTCTCTATGCGGGTGCCATTTCGACCAAATGTGAAGGAGCGCTTCTGAACCTCATGGAACATGGTGGGAGCAAACATGTCCCAGGCCGGTAAGGGTCCGCCACTCAAGAGATACAGGGGGAAGTTAAAGATATTGATTAGATTGGAAAGCGCCAGCCCGAGTGCCCGGCCGACCGATTCAAAGATAAGCATGGCGCGCTCGTTACCTTGCAGCGCCAGTTCGTGTACTTTTTCGGCAGTGACGTCGTTGCCGAAGTGCATCATACGGCCCATCGCCGCGATCGCCGTGGCAGAGGCGTGTTTTTCTAGGCAACCGCAGTTTCCGCACCCGCAGGGATTGCCGTCCGAGAATATCGTCATATGCCCGATTTCACCGGCCATGCCGAGAAAGCCGTGCATCACCTTTCCACCGATGACAATTCCACCGCCGATACCCGTACCAAGGGTCATCAGAATCAGGTCTTGTACGCCTTTGCCCGCGCCCATCCACATCTCGCCCAGAGCCGCGGCATTTGCGTCATTTTCGAGCGTGATCGGGGTTCCCAGCACTCGTTGAATTTCGTCCCGAATAGGAAATCCTTGGAAGCCGGGCAGATTGGCCGATCCCACGACAACACCGGCATCCATGTCGATGAACCCAGGAACACCGATACCTACGCCTCGCAAGCTGGAAACCGAATAGCGCGAACGAACCCGGTTGATGACGTTGACGATGTCCGCAACGACACGCTCTGGCCCGGTGGAGTAATCGGCTGAAAGCGAGATCTTATCGAGCACCCGACCAGTCGAATCGATTGCAGCGACGCGAAGATTTGTGCCTCCTAGATCTACGCCGATCGAGTAAGGGCCCATGCGCCCAGAATCATAACAGATATGATTTGTTCACTGCGTCTGCCTCTAAGTCGGCAGGGATATAGGCTACGTCGAGCCAGAAGTGGGCGGCTTCCCGGATCGTGGCGAAAAACCCATCGAGATCGACAGGCTTTCGCAAATAGCAGTTGGCGTGCAGTTCATAGGCCTCGCGAATGTCTTTCTCGGCATCGGAGGTTGTTAGTACCGCGATAGGAATAAGCCGGAGCTGGTCGTCTTCTTTAATTTGCCGCAACAACTGGCGCGAATCCGATTTCGGTAGATTGAAATCGAGAAAAATCAGGTGCGGCTTCCGTGCTGCGCTATGCCGTCCCTGCTGGCGCAAAAACTGCAGCGCATCGTCGCCTTCTTCGGCGACATGTATGGTGACCGGAGGCTGCACCTCGCGAAGAGCCTCCCGCATGAGGCGAACATCTCCGGGGTTGTCCTCGATGATGAGTATATTTCGGTGACCTGACACGTGCGCTTCCCGCATCTTGTATTTTCCAGACCTGTCGATTTGATTAGCTCAGTTTATACGCAAATCTAAAATACTGGAAGCCCCGAAAAGAATTGAGACAATGACAATCCTGTGTTAATACGATTTGTTCTTCCTTTTTTCGCGGTTGCTTTTTCGGTGTGCGGGGGTCAGGCGCCGCCGCCCTCCGATGCGCAAACCTTTGCGTCGCGCACAGCCCGGCTGCACAAAATCGACGGTTTCATCCCTCTGTACTGGGACGAGCACACCGGCAAGATGTGGCTCGAGATTGACGGCTTCGATCAAGAGTTTCTGTACATCACGGCGCTGTCAGCGGGCGTGGGCTCAAACGAACTCGGACTCGATCGCGGCAGCATGCGCGAGCCGCAGGTTGTTCAGTTCGAACGCTCGGGTCCACGCGTGTTGCTAATCGAGTCGAACTACAAATTTCGAGCGCCAGGTGGAGATCCGGCTGCACAGCGAGCGGAACGCGACTCGTTCGCACGCTCCACTCTGTGGGGCTTTGAGGTGGCGGCGGACGATGGTGGGCGTGTATTGGTGGATGCCACCAACTTCTTTCTGCGCGACGCCGACGGCGTGGCCGAACGCTTGCAGCAGCAAAAGCAAGGGCAATATCACCTCGATCCCACTCGCAGCGCTTTCTATGCTCCGCTTACGAAAGGCTTTCCAAAGAACACGGAAGTCGAGACCACCATCACGTTTACCGGTGAACCGACCGGTGCGTACATTCGCCAAGTGACGCCTTCTCCTGAGGCGGTCACGGTGCGTGAGCATCAGTCCTTCGTTGCGCTTCCCGGTCCGGGGTACCAGCCGCGCATGCAGGATCCGCGGGCGGGCTACTTCTCCACTGAGTTCATGGATTTTTCAGCGCCCATTGAAGAACCTGTTATGAAGCGCTACATCGCACGGCACCGGTTGGAGAAAAAAGATCCGACTGCGGCGATAAGCGATCCCATCGAGCCGCTCGTCTACTACGTCGATCCGGGCGCGCCCCCCGACATTCGAGCCGCGCTGATGGAGGGGGCCAGTTGGTGGAACCAAGCCTTTGAGGCCGCTGGCTTCCACAATGCCTTTATTGTCAAAGAACTGCCGCCAGAAGCTGATCCAATGGATGTACGTTACAACGTCATTCAATGGGTGCACCGGTCAACGCGTGGATGGTCCTACGGGAACTCGCTCCTCGACCCGCGAACCGGTGAAATCATCAAGGGCGTGGTGTCGCTCGGATCATTGCGCGAGCACCAGGATTACCTGATCTTCGAAGGCTTGCTGGCGCCCCATGTGCCGGGGCACGATACCAGTGACGTGCTGAAGCGCGCCGTTTACGCTCGCTTACGGCAACTCGCCGCACACGAAATCGGGCATACGCTCGGTCTCGAGCACAATTATGTTGCCAGCACGCAGGGGCGCGCCTCTGTGATGGATTATCCGGGACCTTGGATCGACATCCTACCAGACAACACGTTCGATCTTGCGAACGCCTACGCAACAGGAATTGGCGAGTGGGACAAGGTCGCAATCACCTGGGGCTACTCGCAATTCGGGCTGGGCGTAAACGAGCACCAGGCGCTCAACAACATCCTGATGGATGCCGCCAAGCGTGGCCTGACGTTTATTACCGACGCCGACAGCCGTCCGCCGGGCAGTGCGCATCCTAAGTCTCATCTGTGGGATAACGGCCCGAACGCTGTGGATGAGTTAAACCGTTTGTTGAAGATTCGATCGCTCGCCCTGTCGCGCTTCGGCGAAAACAATATTCAGATTGGAGCGCCGATGGCCACGCTCGAAGAGGTGCTGCTGCCCTTGTACTTCTTGCATCGCTACCAAACTGAAGCGGCGAGCAAAGTGCTCGGCGGCAACGAATATACATATGCGCTGCGAGGTGACGGGCAGCCGATTACCCGCATAGTTCCGGCTGCGGAGCAACGGCGCGCGTTGCAGGCGCTGTTGCGTACGATCGATCCCGCTGTGTTGACATTGCCGGATCGCATTTTGAATCTGATTCCGCCGAGGCCGCCTGGATATCCTAGAACACAGGAGACGTTTCCTTCACGCACGGGCGTGACCTTCGATCCTGTGGCAGCAGCAGAAGCGGCCGCCGATATGACGGTCAGCTTGCTCTTGAATCCGCAGCGTGCGGAGCGCCTCGAGCAGTACCATGCGGAAAATCGCGATAATCCTGGCCTGCAGGAAGTAAGCGAAGCGTTGCTCGATGGCACGTGGCGAGGACGGCATGCGCCATATGTTGGATTGAATTCTCGGATCGCCGCAGCGGTGAAGAACGTTGTGCTTGTGCGTTTAGTCGCGCTAGCAGCGGATTCCACGGCTCCGGAAGATGTCCGCTCGATAGCGGGGATGGAGGTTGAGAAATTGAAGACATACACCGTGTTCCCATACCAGCTTCAGCTCATTGACGCATTGCGAAGGGATCCGAAATCAGTGCAGCTCCCCAAGCTGGAAGAGGCCCCGCCGGGACAGCCAATTGGAGATGATGAAGAAGTCTGGCCGTTCACCATTTCGCCATCACACCCACAATGAATTCGGCTCGGGAGATGAGGAAATGAATCGGAAAGCAGTGCTGGCTGCCGTTTCAATGGCTGCCTTGCTCGCCAGTTGTACGGTGGGTCCGAAATATAGCAAGCCGAGTGTGCCAACCGCTCCGACGTACAGCGAGCAACCCCCGGCGAGTTTCAAAGAGGTGAACGGCTGGCAGGCGGCGCAACCGAAAGATGCTCAGATTCGCGGCAAATGGTGGGAGTTGTTCGGCGATGCGCAACTGAACGCGCTCGAAGAGCAGGTTCCCATCGCAAATCAGAGCTTGAAAGTTGCGGAAGCGAACTTCCGAAATGCCCGAGCCCAGATCCAGATTAGCCGGGCTGGTCTCTATCCAACCGTTGGCACGAATCCGGGGATCACCACAAACCGGATTTCCGGCAACAATCCTACCGGGCTTCCAGGCTACCGCTATGCAGAATTGACAGCACCGCTCAACGTTTCATGGGACGCGGACTTCTGGGGACGCATCCGCCGAACGATTGCGAACGCACGAGAACAATTCCAGGCCTCCGCAGCGGATCTCGAGAATACGAAGCTGCAGCTCCAGAGCGAACTCGCGGTGGATTATTTCGAAGCGCACAGCTTAGACGCCCAGAAGCAGCTACTCGACGATACCGTCGTCGCTTATGAAAAGGCTCTGCGGCTGACCAGAAACCGCTTCGAAGGCGGTGTCGCCGCAAAGGCGGAAGTGATGCAGGCGCAAACGCAACTCAGCCAGACAGAGGCGCAGGACATAGAGATCAGCGCGACACGCGCGCAGTTTGAGCATGCAATTGCGGTGCTCGTGGGGCGCACGCCCGAACAGTTCAAATTGCCAGTGAAGGCCTTAGACCAGGAGCCGCCGAAGATTCCGACCGGTGTACCATCACAGCTTCTTGAGCGCAGGCCCGACATCGCGGCAGCAGAGCGGCAGGTGGCTGCGGCGAACGAGCAGATTGGAATTGCGAAGGCGGCTTTCTGGCCCGACTTACTAATAACAGCAACCGGGGGTTTACAAAGCGGCAGTATCGTCAGCTGGTTTGCCTGGCCCAGCCGGTTCTGGTCAGTCGGTCCGGGAATAGCGGAGACGATCTTCGATGCTGGCCGGCGGCGAGCCGAGGTGCAGAGCGCGATAGCCGGGTACGACGCGACGGTTGCGCAGTACCGGCAGACCGCCCTGACGGCTTTCCAGGAAGTAGAAGATAATCTTTCCACTCTGCGGATCCTCGAAAACGAATCGGGAACGCAGCAGGAAGCGACCGCCGCAGCGGAAAATTCCCTCGAGCTTTCGCTGAATCGGTACAAGGGTGGATTAGTAACTTATCTCGACGTCATCACCGCGCAAAGTATCGCGCTCACAAACGAGCGAACGGATGTGGATCTTCTGCGCCGTCGCATGGACGCGACTGTCGGACTCATCAAGGCGCTCGGCGGCGGCTGGAATTCAAACCAATTGCCTAAAGCCTGACCACCCGACTTCGGATAAAATCGGCGACATATGGCTGAGAAGGTTCCACAGACGAAGAGCAATCATGCTCGCCTCGATCCGCTGTTTCATTTCTTTATCCTGCCCGCTTCGCTCCTGCTCCTGATCTGGGCGATCGCTCACCTGGTACGGCACTGGGGGTTTGAAGCGCTGGGGATATTGGGCATCGTTGTGGTGATGTTTGCGATCGCCTTCAAGGCGCGAACATACCCGCTCAAAGTGCAGGACCGCGTCATCCGATTGGAGGAGCGGCTGCGGTTGGCGATGTTGCTGCCGGATACGTTGCGCGCACGTATTCCCGAGTTGAACGAATCGCAACTGGTTGCACTGCGGTTTGCATCCGATGCTGAGATCCCGGCGTTAGTCGAGCGCACACTAAACGAGAAGTTAGACAGGAAGCAGATCAAGGAGCAGATTCGGGCGTGGCGGCCGGATTACTGGCGGGTATGAGTGCGACTGGCCGCTTCTCGAGGCGACAATGGATGGCGTGCGTGGCCGGTACACTCTTCGCTCAATCGGTCGAGGCGCAGCAACAGCCCACATTTTCGACGGAAGTGAAGGTGGTGAACATTTTTGCGACCGTTCGCGACAAGAACCGGCAGATTGTTCGCAATCTGACGAAGAACGATTTCACCGTTCTCGAAAATGGCAGGCCGGAGTCCATCCGATATTTCTCGCAAGAGTCCGATCTCCCGCTGACTGTCGGGTTGCTGGTCGACACCAGCTTTAGCCAAGGACGCGTACTAGAGGACGAGCGCGGCGCAAGCTACCGCTTTCTCGATCAAGTGCTGCGCGAAAACAAAGACAAAGCCGTGATTGTCCAGTTCGATCAGGCGGTCGTCATACGTCAAGGTCTCACTGGGTCGCATAAAGAGCTGCAGGATACGCTGGCGCTACTCGATTTGCCTAGCGCCCAGCAGGCCGCTAACGGCAGCGGCACATTGCTTTACGACGCAGTGCGGACAGCGTCCATTCAAGTGATGCGGCAACGGCAGGGGCGAAAAGCATTTATCGTGCTCACCGATGGCGTCGATGAAGGCAGCGAGGTGACTCTGACCGACGCCATCGAGGCCGCGCAGCGTGCAGACACACTGGTGTATTCCATCCTGTTTTCCGATGCCTCGTATTATGGAGGCCTCTTCGCTTGGAGCGGGCGGCAAGCGCGTTTTGGAACAGCTGTCCCGGGAAACGGGTGGCGGATTCTTCGCGGTTACGAAGCAGCAGACAATTCAGCAGATCTTCGATGTCATTCAAGAGGAACTGCGCAGCGAATACAGTTTGGGGTTTGTTTCGGACCAGCCTGTGACTTCGTCGGGCTTTCGCAAAATTCGTGTAAGCACCAAGCAGAAGGGCCTGGTCGTGCAGGCGACCGACCGGTATTACGCCGAAACGTGAGTTGCTGCTCCGTGTCGGTCAGTTATAAGCTCGCGTTTGCGGGCGCGGAAGGCACGCCGGACGGTACTGCTCGCAACTTGAGAATGCACCACCCGGTGATGACGACTCCGTATGTGGCGAAGACGAGATCCACCAGGTCTGCGGTCGTGCCGTTTTTGAGAAGAGCAACGAGCAGAAGCCAGAAGCAGCTGAGAACTTCGGCAACTAGCGCGAGCTGCCAAAAAATCAACCAAACGGACGTGTTGTTCGGCCGCGTCATGTTTTGAGCCCGTATCGCTCTGTGCAGCGTAGAAAGGAAGGCCAGCGTAGCGGCGGAGGATCCGGCCCAGAGAACCAGACCTACGGTGGCCAGCAGAGGCGTTTCACCGTTCGCGTCGCTTGGCGACATAAACATCGCTACCAGAAACCCGAACACACTGGCCAAGAATAGAGCCGAAATCAGCTTTGTGACCGCCGCCCGTCGAAGCTTCGAGATTTGCGACTTCATTTCCTCGAACACGTCCCAGCCGACCAGGGGGAAAACGAAAGCGTCGATGAACTTAGAGCAGAGGAAGACTCTGAAAGTCGCTGTCGAATCGGCCCAAAGCCATAGCTGGGCTACATCGAAGAAGACCGAGAGCACGCAAGCCAGGGTGATGAACAAGTAAACGCGCTGGAGTTTCAGCAGGAGAACGCGGCAGAGCAGAAGAGCGTCTACCGCGGTCCCCACTATCGCCATCCAGTGGTTGGCCTGGGTTAACATCCGCTACCACCATTTGAACCCACCCGCCGAGACGGGCGTGCCAAGGCGGAATGCTACTGGATAGGCGCGATTGGCTGAAGAGTGGACAGCTCGATCGGTTGTCCGGCAGCCGCGTTTTCGGCGGCAACGGCTTCGTCCGTGGCGGCGATCACGATGGCCGCTAATGCAGCATACGGCTGCGCCTGTGGCACAGCTTCGGCAATTGCCGCCGCGATCTCGAGTTCTGTGAGGATGTCGACGGCGCTAACATTTGCGCCGGAACCTGAGCGAATGCGTGCGGCCTTATGGCGAATCTTCTGTACGGTGCTGGGAGGCACGTGCAAGTCGGCTTCGAAAGTATTTTCGAGAAGCACGATGCTGACGGTGAGGCTTTGGATCGCCGCGCTGAGTTGCGCCTGGTTACCAGCAACCACCGCGGTCCGGTACACCGAGTACGCATTCAAAGCTGTCGAATATCCAGCAGCAGCTTGGTTGAATTCGGGAGCATACTGCGGATACGTGGTAGCTACCTGAACGCGCAACGACGTGAGCGCTCCCTGAGCAAGCGTCAAGGAATCGTACGATGCGCCGTCAAAGGCGTTGATCTGATTCGGGTGAGGCGGCTGTGAGTTGCAGCCGGTCGAGATGAGTGCGGCGGCGAAAATCGCGCAGAAGGACGCCGCTAATTTGTATTTAGTACGCATAGGACTTCTGCACACGAGAGTAGAGAGCGGGAGCGGCGGCCCGACCGTCCACGGCGCGATAACTAGCTGAAAATGAACAAAAAAAAATTAGTAGCGAAAGCTGTGATTGAGCCCGCGAGCTACTTCGGTGGGAATCCTAACAGTCGTTTCGCGCGTCTAATGATATAGAGAGAGGTTGAGGAGCAACCCTCAACGGAGGCTGGACAATGTTTAAGAAAATGGGACTTCTGGTGCTCGCCCTAGCGGCCATGCTGCTCGTCGCGACCCCCGCGCCCGCGCAGGTGGGATTTGGGGTAGCAGTCGGACCGGCATACCCGGCTTATCCTTACGCGTACTCATATCCCTATGCGTGCGGTCCTTACGCGGATCCCTATTGCAATCCGTACGCTTACTACGGACCATACGCTTATCCTTACGTCGGCTTTTACGGCGGATATTGGGGCGGTTGGGGCCGCGGATACTATGGACGCGGGTATGGCTACGGATACGGCCGTGGCTACGGATATGGAGGTCGCGGTTTCGTCGGGACTCGCGGCTATGCCGGCTACGGCGGCGCGCGTGGCTATGCAGGTTATAGCGCAGGTCGAGGGTATGTAGGCGGCGCGCGTGCGAGTGGATTCGCGCGCAGCGGTGGATTCGGCGGCGGCCACAGCGCTGGATTTGGCGGTGGTCACGGTGGTGGCGGACGGCGATAGTTTAGAACTCGATCCACAAGTTAATTGAACGAGGCTCCTTGACCGGAAAAGGTCCAGGAGCCTCTTCTGTTTTTGCTGGACCAACTATGTTCCAATAAAGTGATCGGCATCCCGATCCGCTGCACATAGTTGCAAACCTTTCACCCTCAGGAGAGCTAATCAGGTTGGAGCAAGCAGTTCTGGCCCTGGAAGATGGAACGATCTTCGAGGGCACGAGTTTTGGTGCGCCTGTCCAACGTACAGGAGAGGTGGTCTTCAACACCGCCATCACTGGGTACCAGGAGATCTTCACCGACCCTTCCTATTGCGGGCAGATTGTTGTCTTGACCAATCCGCAGATCGGGAACTATGGTTCGAATCAGGCCGACTGCGAAGCACAGCGACCTTACATAGAGGGTTTGGTGGTACGCGAGATTTCGCCGGTTGCAAGCAACTGGCGAGCCGACGACAAAGCCGATCACTTTCTCGCTAAGCATGGCGTGCCGGTGATCGCAGATGTAGACACCCGCAGGCTGGTGCGATTGCTGCGAGATCGAGGCGCCATGCGCGGCCTTATCGCCGTCGGCGCACACAATCATGACGAACTCATTCAAGCCGCAATACGTTCGCCCAGCATGACGGGTCAGAACCTGGTTTCGAAAGTTTCGACCGCCAGCAGTTATGGTTGGACCCAAGGCATAGAAGCAGTATCGACCTCAGACCGGCTCGTCCCAGCAGATGAGCCGCAGTTCAACGTGGTTGCTTACGACTACGGAATCAAACGCAACATCTTGCGGCATCTTGTGCAGATTGGATCGCGAGTCACAGTTGTTCCAGCAGACACGACGAGTGAAGACGTTCTCGCCTTGAAACCCGATGGAGTTTTCTTATCGAATGGACCGGGCGATCCCGAACCGCTGCAACGGCAATCTGCGGAAGTGAAGAAATTGATCGGCAAGGTGCCCGTGTTCGGAATTTGCCTGGGACACCAGATTCTCGGCCTCGCCTTCGGTGGCAAGACCTTCAAGCTGAAGTTCGGACATCATGGAGCGAATCACCCGGTTCTGAACCGGCGCACGTCCAAGGTGGAGATTACGTCTCAGAATCACGGTTTCTGCGTCGATCCCGAATCGCTGCGCGATTCCGAAATCGAAATCACCCACCTGAATTTGAACGATGGAACGGTAGAAGGTCTGCGCCATCGCAGCGAGCCGGTGTTTTGCGTCCAGTATCACCCGGAAGCCGCGCCTGGGCCGCATGACTCCCATTACTTGTTCCACGATTTCGCGGCGCTCATGAAGGAGAACATGCGTTAGCGATGCCGAAACGAACCGATTTGAAGCGCATCATGATCATCGGTTCGGGGCCGATTGTGATTGGGCAAGCCTGCGAGTTCGATTACTCGGGCGTACAGGCATGCAAGGCTCTTCGGCAAGAGGGATACGAGGTGATATTGATCAACTCGAACCCCGCGACCATCATGACCGATCCCGAGCTCGCGGATCGAACCTACGTCGAGCCGTTGAGCGCTGCTTATGCAGCGGAAGTGATCCGGAAGGAGCGGCCACAGGCGCTGCTTTCGACTGTTGGCGGCCAGACTGCGCTGAATCTTGCGGTGGAACTTGCCGAATCGGGTGTTTTGGACGAATGTCACGTTGAACTGATCGGCGCAAACATAGACGCCATCAAGAAAGCGGAAGACCGCCTGCTGTTCAAGGATGCGATGAGAAAGATCGGGCTCGACATGACGCAGTCGCAGCTCGTCAACAACGTCCAAGACGGTCTCGACATTGCTGACCGAATGGGATATCCGATCATTCTGCGTCCAAGCTTTACGTTGGGCGGAACAGGCGGCGGAATCGCGTACAACCGCGAGGAACTGGCCGAGACCTTAGAGCGCGGCATCGACCTTTCACCCGTACACGAGGTGCTTGTAGAAGAGAGCGTGTTGGGGTGGAAGGAGTACGAGCTGGAGGTGATGCGCGACCTTGCCGGGAATGCGATCGTGATCTGCTCGATTGAGAACTTCGATCCAATGGGCGTCCATACGGGCGATTCGATCACCGTGGCGCCGGCGCAGACATTAACCGATCGCGAGTACCAGGTGATGCGCGACGCTGCCTTGCGGTGCCTGAACGAGATCGGAGTCGACACGGGCGGATCGAATGTTCAGTTTGCGATCAATCCAGAGAACGGGCGCATGGTGATCGTCGAGATGAATCCGCGCGTATCGCGCAGCTCGGCCCTGGCGTCGAAAGCGACCGGATTCCCGATTGCGAAGATCGCAGCGAAGCTGGCGGTTGGATACCGGCTGGACGAGATTAAGAACGACATTACTCGCGCGACACCCGCCTGTTTCGAGCCGACGCTCGATTACGTGGTGGTGAAGATTCCGCGCTGGCAGTTCGAAAAGTTTCCAGGCGCTGAGCCGGTCTTAGGCACGCAGATGAAGTCGGTCGGAGAGGTGATGGCGATTGGACGCACATTCAAGCAGGCACTCGGAAAAGGATTGCGCAGCTTGGAGACGGGCAGATCGTCACATGCAAAATCGCTTGATCCGGAATTGATTCCGAAACGACTGATCACGCCCAATCCGGATCGCCTCGACTACATCCGCTTCGCGTTTCAGCAAGGGTACACAGTGGATGAAGTTTTCGAGAGGACGAACATCGACCGCTGGTTCCTGGGACAGATTGCGGAGGTAGTTTCACTCGAGAAATCGCTGGCAGGACGCAAGCTCGAGTCGCTGGATGCGAAGGAGTTTCGGAAGGCCAAACGGGACGGCTTGGGCGACCGCCAGATCGGCGAGTTGATGGACGCGGACCCGATGCAAGTTCGTGAGAGGCGGAAGAACTTAGGCGTCGAGGCGGTATTCAACCGCGTGGACACATGCGCGGCCGAGTTCGAGAGTTTCACTCCGTACCTGTATTCGAGCTACGAATCGGAAAACGAAGCCGCGCCCACGGACCGCAGGAAAGTAATGATTCTGGGCAGCGGGCCGAATCGGATCGGGCAGGGGATTGAGTTCGACTATTGCTGCTGCCACGCCTCTTTTGCGCTGCAGGAGTTTGGGTACGAGTCGATCATGGTGAATTGCAATCCGGAGACCGTCTCGACGGATTACGACACCAGCGATCGCTTGTATTTCGAGCCGCTCACGCAGGAAGAAGTTCTGAATGTTCACGATGTCGAAAAGCCCGACGGCGTCATTGTGCAGTTCGGCGGCCAGACACCGTTGAATTTGGCAATGCCGCTGAAACAGCTTGGATTGCCGATCATCGGGACCGATCCGAGCAACATCGACTTGGCGGAGGATCGAAAGCTGTTTGGGAAACTGCTGAACGATCTCGGCATCCCTTCGCCCGCACACGGCGCGGCGACCAGCGCGGAAGAAGCGTGCGAGGTAGCGCGCAATTTGGGCTTTCCCGTTCTGGTGCGCCCGAGTTATGTCTTAGGCGGGCGCGCGATGACGATTGCCTACGACGAACAGACGGTGCGGCGATACATGCAGGAGGCGGCGAGTTTTTCCGTCAGGCGGCCCGTGCTGATCGACCGGTTCTTGGAAGACGCCACCGAGGTGGACGTCGATGCGCTTTCGGACGGCGAAGACGTACTGATCGCCGGCATCATGGAGCACATCGAAGAAGCGGGCGTCCATTCTGGCGATAGCTCCTGCGTTCTTCCGGCGATCTCGATTCCAGAGGAGACCCGGCGCAGGATCGAAGAATACACGACCAAGCTGGCGCGAGCGCTGAAGGTGATCGGGTTGATGAATGCCCAATACGCGCTCAAAGACGGCGAGGTTTATGTGCTCGAAGTGAACCCGCGCGCCTCACGGACAGTGCCGTTTGTCAGTAAAGCCACCGGTGTGCCGGTGGCGAAAATTGCGGTTGGATTGATGCTCGGCAAAAAGCTCAGTGACTTCCGGCATTTGACCGGTGAGGTGGTGAACGGAAGCTTGCGGGTGCCGAGTTTTTTTGTGAAGAGCCCCGTGTTTCCGTTCGCCAAGTTTCCCGGTGTCGATCCCGCGCTCGGTCCGGAAATGCGGTCAACCGGGGAAGTAATGGGAGTCGGCAAAAGTTTCGGGGAGGCGTTTGCGAAGGCACAGTTGGCGGCGGGAACGCCTATTCCAGACACCGGGGCGCTGTTCTTGAGTGTGAACGATCGCGATAAACCAGCTGCGATCGCAGTAGCAAAGAAATTTCGGGAATTTGGATTCGAGCTCTTCGCGACGCGCGGAACAGCGGGAGCGCTCAAAAGCGCGGGTCTGGCATCCAAGACCGTGTTCAAGGTGAACGAAGGCCGGCCGAATGCAGTCGATTTGATCAAGGCAGGGAAGTTGAACCTCGTGATCTACACGACCACCGGCAGTCACTCGTTTCCCGATGAACAAACCATCCGGCGCAATGCGGTGACGTATCGTACGCCGTGTATCACAACCATGAGTGGTGCGAAAGCGGCTGCGGAGGCAATCGCCTCCCGGAGACGGGATCCGGTTCGCATCTGGAGCTTGCAGGAACTGCATGCCCAGGCCACTGTGCAAGTCTCAGGAGCTTGAGTGCCGCTTACCGATGACGCCTAAACGGTTTTGGGCGAAAAGAGGGAATGAACTCTTGGGCTAAGTTGAAGCCCGCATCCACGCCGAGAGTAATGACGCCGCGCTCAAGTCCGTCCGAGACATGACTTGTGCTTCTCGGTTGCCACACATTTACCAGCTGTCCAGATCCAAACGCGCTGATAACGCGCGAATAAGCGAAACGCTCGTCACCGGAATCGGTCTCCGTGATCAGCGCAAATTTCAAAGCGTGTTTAACACGTGCGCCGAAACTCGTTTCGGTAGAAGGAAAGTATCGCGGATCCTCGTGCAGCGCACTTTCGAGGGTGAAAGCGAACGCTTGTCGAGAAAGGGTAGATCCGAATCCCGAGGCATAGCGTTCTCCGTAAGCGCCCCAGCCTTGACCCCATTCGCTGGGCGTGTTCGTGAGTTGTCCTAGGCCGGCTCCCATCAAATTCCCGATTACGCCCCGGATACTGAACTCATCGACTACACGATACTGAAGTTTTCCCGCGACGGTCAGCGGGGGAGCCGTCATGGTGTTACGGGGTATACCGGGCGGCACGGAGGCATCCTTGTGGATAGCATCGCCCCGCACTGCGGGATCCTGAGCGTTTGTCTGCGCTAACAGAGCCGCGGGAGGCGAGAGCAGAAGGGCGGCAATGCAGCCAGCGACGCGGCGATCGCGGATCTTTTGCCCACTGAATACTAGAAAGGACAGCATCGGTGTTCGAAGAGACGCACGAAACCGCGTCCCCGATCTCGCGTTACCTGCAGTATTGCAGATAAAAACCTACTATCGTCTACTTATTGCAAACGCATTAGGGGCCAAGAGCATTCTCTGCAGCGCGGGGTCCTGGAACAGGCGGATGCCGGCAATCGTCCCACTCTCGCAATCACCGCCCTCTTCGCGCTGCGCGAACTGGTCGATGCGCAGCAGTGGACTCCAGCACAGACAAGCAGCGATGAGCGAGAAGATCCAACCGAGTCACATTGAGCGTGAGGCCTGCGTCTATATCCGGCAGTCGACGATGCAGCAGGTACGCACACCCTTGGAAGGACAGCGACGCCAGTATGATTTGCGCGAAGAGGCACAGGCGCTCGGCTTCCAGCGTGTGGTTGTCATCGACGAAGACCAGGGCCGCTCAGGAACTGGCTCCGTCGAGCGGCCGGGCTCTGGCCGGCGGCACACGAGAGCACTGCTACTGCTGGCGATGGTTGCTGTTCTATCTCCTCATGCGAGCGCGCAACAGCCCGTGGACTGGATTCGCAAGAATGCCATTCCTCTACAAACTGTCGAGGCCGGCAACGGGTTTAATGACATGCAGCCGCTCAAGAAAGTTGTGGGCGATGCGCGAATCGTCGCCCTCGGCGAGGCGACACACGGCACGCGCGAATTTTTCCAGCTCAAACATCGAATGATCGAGTTCTTGGCAAGCCAAATGGGTTTCACCATCTTCTCGATCGAAGCAAATATGCCGGAGGCGTATCGCTTAAACGACTTTGTTTTGAACGGCAACGGCGACCCAAAACAACTTCTGAAGCGGATGTATTTCTGGACATGGAACACCGAAGAGGTTCTGAACATGATCCTCTGGATGCGCGAGTTCAACCGCTCCGGAAAGGGGAGGATCGAGTTCACAGGGTTCGACATGCAAACACCGACGATAGCAATGGATATAGTGCGGACGTTCGTGACGGCGCATGATCGAACTTATGAAGCGACGCTGAATCCGATCTACAGCGAGATTGCACTCTCCCAAAAGCGAAGCCAGCCTGGCTTTGGAGTGGCGACCACCACGTTTCCGGTGAAGACCGCCGCCGGCAAGCACATCACATACAGCGGCTACATCAAGACAGAGGGCATCAGGGAAGGTTATGCCGGACTCTGGTGGCGGGTGGACGGGGAAAAAGGCAAGATCCTGGCGTTCGATAACATGCAGAATCGCGGCGTCACCGGCACTACACCCTGGACTCGCTACGAGATCTCCCTCGACGTTCCGGCCAATGCAACCAACATCAACTTCGGCGTACTTCATTCGGGGAACGGTACCGCATGGTTCGATTCCCTTGACATCAAGCTCGACGGCCAGCCCTTCACCGATCCTTCCGCCTTCGATCTCGACTTCGAATCCAGCCCGCCCCACGGCTACTACATTGGCGGTAGGGGCTACCAGGTAACGACCGACAACTCGATCGCCCACACCGGAAAGCAGAGCCTTCGAAGTACGCGTCTGCCTGAAAACTCAGATGCCAATTCGTCGGCGGCGAAAGTTTCTAACCACGAACTCGCAGTGCAATGCCGGAGCGTCCTCGAGCATCTGACGAAGGGTCGCTCCGAGTATCTGCATGCGGGTGTAGAGGCGGAGGGCGCCGACTGGATCATTCAGAACGCTAGATTGGTGATGCAGTTCGCCCTGATGCAGGCCGGCGAACAAACCCGCGACCAGAGCATGGCGGACAATGTCGAGTGGATCGCAGCCCATAATCCCGGCTCGAAGATTGTGCTGTGGGCTCACAACGGCCACATCAAGTACAGCAACTCTCCTGGATTCGATCCCATGGGCGGGTTCCTGCACAAGAAGTTCGGACCGCAATTAGTTAACTTTGGGTTCTCCTTCAATGAAGGATCGTTTCGCGCGATCGAGACCGGAAAAGGGATCCGCGAGTTCACGGTTCGGCCGCTACCCGAGGAAAGCCTGGATCGTGCGTTGGCATCCACCGGCTTCCCGTTGCTCGCGCTTGATCTGCGTCAGATCCCTAAGACAGGGCCGGTCGCGAAATGGTTTGCCGAGCCTCATCCCATGCGAAGCATCGGCGCAATGTACGACGAGAAAAGTCCGGAGTTGCCAATGTATGTGGCGACGGAAGTTTGGCCCCAAGACTACGACGCGATCCTGTTCGTGGAGAAAACGACTGCCTCGCGACCAATTAGTGAGAGTGAGCGGTGAATGGGGACGACAAGAAAGCCGGAATGCCTCACGAGCGTTCTTTACAGCCCGGGGTCCTGGAACAGGCGGATGCCGGCAATACCTTCCGCGCCTGCCTGCATACATTCCGCCGCATTCTCCCAATTAACGCCCCCCAGAGCATAGACTAGCTTCCCGAGCCGGCACGCGGCCTCAAGCATTTCGAGACCCACGGCTGCACCTTTACCGGGACTGCCGAAGACTGGACCGAAGGTGACGAAATCCGCCGTGGTGGTGCTGATTTCAGCGAGTGTATGACAGGACCGCACCACCATCAACCCCGGCAATGTTTGCTGTGGGGCATCCGAGGGGAGATGAACGCCGTCTGCACCGGTAGCTAAAGCGACATCAGCGCGCGAGTTGACTAAAATCTTGGCGGGAAGCGGCGCCCGCACTTCGTTGGCGCGCATTTCATTAGAACGGACCTCGAGCACCGTGAGTGTGAACTCGAACAGCTCACGGGCAGTGATATCTTTTTCACGGATCTGGATGAAGTCCACGCCCAGGTGCATCTGATCGCGAATGACCTCGAGCAGCGGACGGAAGCCGCCCACCGCTTTGCGATCCGTGATGTAGTAGCGTTTCATTCTTGGATATTTTCGCTCTCCATCTTTTTCGAAAAGCCCGCGTGAGTTTGAATCAGGCGATCTACACAGTATCAGAATAGGTTGCTTGACATGAAATTCTGAGATCGCCGATGCAGCGCTCTCAACGCTCTTTGGTTAGGGGGAGGCGACCTCGAATAACGAACGATTCGCCACGACAACACCGAGCCAATGTCCTAGATGCGGACTACACGGAGAAGTGAATTCTGGTCAACGGATCGAAGCGCGTTTGTCAGGAGTGATTCTTCCCCCGTGCATTAGACCTCATCACACCAGCAACCTGCGACTGTATCCAAGCCTTAGCCGCGATACGGGGCGAGAATCCATGGATGAGGCCCTCCAAGCCCGTTTGGGGACAATCTCACCACCACCGATTAGACTTCAAAAGTGAAATCCGAGCACTCTACCTTTGACTCTTTGACATTCATTTCTATAGTGAGCACTCAGTCATCGATTCTTCGGAAAAGCATTGGGCACGTTCCCATAAAGTTCTGACGCGCGCGCCAACTTTTGCAACACGGCGGGATTATGCACGGGCGTGCTGGGGTTCTGGGGGATGTAAGCGATCCAGTTACGCGGAGGATCCAGTTCATCGTCCCGGCCATAGTGGTGCGGAATGTTGGTGAAAACCAACAAATTATATTGATCTGTTCCCCCCGCGCGCCTTCGCGTTTCTTCGAGAATCCTTTGAAGGAACAGCGACGGCCGAGGCGGGCTGAAACGAGGTGCATAGAACTTGCCCGCGCGTACGGGAGGGAGATTGGTGTCGAGAAAAATGGCAAGCGGCAAGCCGGGCTCCTTCGCGACTGCGTCATTAATCAGTCGGGAGAATCTGAAATCCACTTGGCCTTCAACAACAGGCTTGCCATCCTGGGCAAGCACGCCCGAGCGGTGACGGCTTTTCGCCTCAACAGCGATGCGTAGGCCAGTGTTTTTGTGTATAGCAACAAACTCTACGTGCCGGCGATTGGGATCTTTCTCATTCTCGTGCGTGACGGTGAAGCCGGCACGCAAGCACGTGGCCTCGGCGAAAAGTTCGTGACGAGCCCCCTGGAACTGCTCACGGTTCTTTAGCCGTTCAAGCAGCTGATCATTCAACTCGTTGTTGTCATCTACGACATAAAGGTCGTAAGCGAACCCGAAGTATGCGGCCATGGAGCCGTTACGGGGTACCCCTGGGCCGCCTGCCTGCTCGGTCATAGCCTCGTTGTAGGACAATGCTCGCGCCCGCCACCGAGAGATGGGGTGCTGTGCCGCCGGATCCAGTCTGTTCTGGGCTTCCTTCCAGTCCTGGCCAAAACGCGCCTGAACAAAGTAGTCAAGGAAATCCGGAAAGTAATTCCAGTTCCCCCAATAAAGCCTATTACGCACAGCCACGAGCTGCTTGCCCCAGTTCTGAGCGCCGATGATGGGCCTGATGTCGCCATATCGCCCGTTCCGCTCGCGTTCTTCTGCTTCCAGGCGAGCAAAGTGCTCTCGTGCACGGTCAACGATATTGGGTGGCGGAGGTCGCCTGGTGCCTGGCTCGTGCTGCGCCATGCCTCTGCGGTCGGCATGGCAGTGCTTCAGTTTTTTACCGCTGCCGCAAGGGCACGGGTCATTGCGCCCGACTTTCATGTGCATCGCGTTAGGCGCGAACTGAACGACCATCTGCCGTAGTCTGCGGTCGTCACGCCAACAACTCTGATTTCCATTCTCCGGCTCGCTCGTCGTGGGCCGCAAGTCGGCCTGGAAGTCAAGCGCCCTCTGGCGAACTTCGGGCGCCGCCCTGAGGTCGCGAAAAGGATGTCCGATTTGCCGTGCACCGATCACAACTTAGTATGAAACCCATTGCCCGATTCGAGCTGTGCCGACGGTCCTAACCCGGAACTATCTTCACTGTCGCATCAACGCTCGGAGCTCCTGCACCCTCTCATCGAACACGTTAATGACCTCGAGGGCCTTCTCGATGGCAGCAGCCCGCAACTCACGATGCCGAGCTTCATTCGCGATCGGGTTCCGCTCGTGCCACTCTATAATCCGTTTCCGCCTCATCTCGAAGATCTCCACGGACTGCGTCTTGACGCGGAGAAAGGCTTCCCAATGTTGGTCCAACTTTTCGTCATCATTGCAAGGCCCGCAAGCTAAGACTCGGTTGCCAATCGAATTCGATCCGCCGTGAGATGCGGCGAGCGAATGGTCGATTCGGCCCTCTCGGGCGTGGCGCTGTAAAGGTTTGCCACAAAACGCACAGGATGAATCGAAGTGAGCCCACACGAGGGAAATTTCCTTCTTGTCCGGGCTTCGGTCTACGAGTTCAGTAAGGCCTCGCTTGATGATGTTCCTGACGTAGGCGGTTGTTATAGCTGGCAAGTGGTACCGTCTCCCCCGAGAGGATAACGCGATTCATCTTTCGGCAATTGTGTCGTTCCCTGCGGCGCAATTATGGCGGTGTCACAGGCCTATGTCGGGCCGCGGGCGCGAAGTCGGCATCGTGGAAATCGGCCCATTTCAGCTGGTTGCCCTACCGCGACGCAGAGTCATTTGGATCACTGCCTTTCTCGGTTATTCGATCGAGCACACGTCGCCGCGTCTCCTGCCAGTACTCGTCGTGAGTCTCGACCGTGAAGCTACCCGTAGCATCGAGCAGGGAGTGGCCTGCTCGGATCATCGCCGCCCTCACGTCCTTGGGCACGTCCAGCAGCCCTGCTGCCGTGACGCTCGTGAAAATCAGCGGCCAGCTCGTTTCGTTGAGAGCCAGAAGCATCCCCTCTACCTGAAAGCATCGCGGTGATACAGACAGCCGAAGAACATTGTGCGCCGCGGGCGGGAAAGTCGGATCCGCATGTGCCGACACGCCGCTCAGGAACCTGTAGCGCTGCTCGTCTACGGGCAACAAGACGCCACTGTCCTCGAGACCTTTGCGCACCTCGACGGGGCGTGTAGTCCACTTTTCCCGCGCGCGCCATTGTGCGACGGCAGCCGGTCGGTAGAGAAACAGCATCAAAAGGTTAGCGTTCTCGCCACTTGCGCGCGAAAGCATGAGCGACTCATCATAGAACCCGAGGCGTAGCAGACGGATTGCTCCGCGCGCGCGGTTGCACATCCTGAACACAAGTTTCTCGAGCGCATGGTCGCCCCCGCGGCAGCCCCACCCACATGACGCAGCGGCATCGAGATACGAAAGCACCCGGGCGACAGCGGGAAGCGTTAGCGGAGCCTTCGTTCCGAGCTTAGGCAATGTGGCGTCCGTGATCGCCTCGCACTCGTCTTCCATCTTCCAGGTAGTCTCGAGAAACGGCATGCTGTTCCACTTACTTTCATCGAACTCCGGCTGTGCTTCCAAGATGGACCTCCGTTTCATAGTGGTGGGCTGAATTTCATCAGGCGTTGTGCCTAGATCGACAACGCTTTTGTACCGACAATTATCTTCCCGGCGGGCCGAACGCAGTAACCAGGGCAAATCACCCGCGAATGGATAGGTGATTACTCCCGGGAACCCCGCATCACATCTCTGACCGCCGTTGTCGGGTCTAAGCGGAGGGTGGGATGTAGGATTCTGGTTCTTTGTTGACCAGATACCAACCCGAGCGCATCCGCTTAATTTTTCGCCCGCAGTGAACGCATACTTCCTCTTCGAGTGCTTGTTCTTGCCAGGGTCGGCGGTTTGTTGGATTCACAGGCATGTGCGCGCCCGGCTCACACGGCCGCGGGTCGGCGGCGCGGGCTCGCTGGATAAGTGGGAACACAAAAGCGGCTATTCCCGTCGCGGTCATTCCGTGCAGAAGCAATACGTTGACGTCCCGGTCTGGATACGTGAACCTGAAGTGATGACGGAGGTTGTCGACTAACTCCAGTACGTCTCGCAATTTGATCCATCTGTAGGACGAGAGCGGTAGGTCGGGCGCTATCTTTCGCAGGTATACCTGGCTGAACCACTCCACGATTTCTTCTCGGATTTCCTCCGGGGCGGGTGTGTGTATCGGGTCCTTCGCTTGTTGCCACACAGGAAGATGTTACATGAGCACTTCTCTCTGGATTACAAGCGAAGGACTCGCCAAGCCCGATTACTCCTCAGAAGTCCCCTTCTCTTCACCAACCAAGGCCCGCTTGGACGCATAGCGCGCAGCCGGCCTGGCCCCACGAACGCGCGCAGCCGGCGATCAAAGCTTGAACGGCGCCGGCGGTTCGCGAACGATGATCTTGCGGGGACGGCTCGGATGCTCGCGCTCCGCCAATACCGTGATACGCAGGCGCTCGAACCATACGCGTTCGGCGAGTGTCCGGATTTCGGTCTCGCGGCTGAGATAGCGATATTCGCACTCGTCCGTGTTCAGGATAAATCCCTCGAAGTCGCCGAAGTGGTCGAAGATCAGTCCGCCGATCTTACCGGTGCGCTCGACCCCCTTTTCGCGATCGTGGTCGCGGTCGCCGTGCTCATGTTGTCCCTCGCCAGGCTTGTCGGGGCGATGGCCAAGGAACGAAGGTTGAATCTGGTGCGCGTTCCCGCCCAGTCCGTCCACGCGGGCCGATAACAGGCCGATGTACCGCTCGAGGACCGGACGCCAGCGATTAGTCGGGGACATCGCTTTCAGCCGAGCCTTGAACATCGCGAGCGTCGTCTCCTCGGCGGGAAGCATGTCGCCTTTCGACTTGACGGGGATTTTCACCTGGAAGGATCCAACGACGTAGCGCTCAGTCCGCACGTCGTCGCGGACGTCCGCAGGTTTGAGAGGCGCTGTGGGTGCTGTCTTTGCCGGGTTCTCGATCGCCACCCTCGGACCAGAGGGCGGAGGCGGGGGTATGACGACGCGGCGCGTGCCGATGCGGCGCACAACGATGTTGAATTCCTGCCCCTTCACGACGTTCGACGGTAGATCGATCGTCAACAAGCCGGCGAGGCTTTCGCCGGTGCCGGCCGGTATTGGGATGTAGGTGACGCCGTGAACCGTCGTGCACTGGATGGTGTGGTTGTCGGCCGCCGACAGCACTTGCGACCCGTATATTCGCGACGCGATCGACAGGATCTCGGAAGCGTTCGCTCCCGGCCAATAAATGTTTGCCGTGGACCCCGCCGGCGTGTTCCCCCAATTGATCATCAATTCGTCCGGAACAGACAATACGGACGCCACAGACGTCGGATCAGTCCGGCGGATATCGAAGGTCTGCGGGATGCGATGGGTGGCGAGGTTGCCGGGGTTCGCCGAGGTCGTGACCTGCATGTTGCGCTGCGCCAGTTGGTCGCTGTTTTCGGTGGTCTCGGTGGAACCGGCAACGTTTCGGATGGGCGCGCCCGTGTAGGCGATCTCGGCAACCAGGCAGTGGTGGGTGCCCTGCGCGAATTGCTGCTGGACCGACTGGCCGTTGACGTTGAGACTGGGGTCGTACAGATTCAGGAAACAACCGAAATAGGCCCACTGCTTGTCGCCCTGGTTGATCGTGATGTTCTGGGTGTTGGGCGCGTCGTTCGCAACCGGGTAGTTACCGCTCGCGAAGAAGGGAATCGTGTGGTTGTCCGGCGGAGCCAGAGGATGCTGAGGATTCAGCCCGCTGGGATCATCGCTGAGATAGGTGTAGCCCGGGTTCCAGTCAGTGTCGGCTGTCTGGGTCTGCCACATGCGGAAGAACACTTTCGCGCCCTTCGCGGCTCCAGACGGGCCGGCGGAGCCTCGCAAGCGCACCCGTGCGATGGCGAAGTTGTAATTGTTCAGGACGAAAAGCAACAAGTTCGTGCCGGGCGTGACGGACGAGTCGCCGGTGTAGGCGCCGGTCTGTCCGGGCAGGATCGAGTTGGTGACATCGAACGGATCCGCTTTCGTGGGATCGCCGTAGTTCTGGTTCAGCCAGGCAATAAGATTCGTGATGTAGTTGTACGCGCCCGGAATGTCGTAATCGCCGTACGGCCTGCTCTCGACAAACACCGGCGCGCCCGGAGGGACCGGGTACTGTGGCGGGGCGACATATTGAGGCGACGGCACCGGCACCCCTCCACCAGGCAGCCCCGGCGTAGCCGTAAACACGCGCAGATCCTGGCTGAGCCATGGCACGTTCTGTTGTATGGGACCCGAGAGATTGGGTTGCACATTGGTGAAATACGGATCCGCTCCGGCGAGGAAGAAGTACTCAGTCTGGGCTGGGAACGACTGGCTCAGCACGGCGATGGAGGCACTGCCGAGTACGGCGGTCTCGCCCGAAGCCGGGAAGGGACCGACCGCGGGAAGCGGACCGAAATGGATGTCGTAGTTGAAGAGAACGCGCTGCGGAATCCTCGGGTCGGCGAACTGATAGACCACAGTTGGCGGCGCTGAGGGTTGGACGGTGGTGCCGCCAAATGCGATGGTCGGCGTAGCTGGAGTCGTGTTGCCGAGCACCTGGCGGTTGAATCCTTCGAGCGAGAGAGAAAAGCCATTGGTGTAGAGACCAGCCGAATTCGTAATGAGGTCGTTGACCTCGTCCTTGCCGAAAGTGTTCTTAACTCCCCAGTACTGGAACAACGCTAGCGGCCAGGGATCATCTGGATTCGAACCGGCGATCGAGGACACCTGGTCCGGAGGGAAGGCGGTGTCGAGTAGCTGGTTGAAGAACGGGAAGGGATCGCTATTATCGCCCGTGAGGTTCTGATAGACCCCGCGCAGAGGGGCAGTGGCATTGAGCGCACCGTTCGTGTAGCCGGGCGCCGCGGCGATGATCTGGTTGATGGTGAATCCGAGTTGATGGAACAGGTAGTAAAGAAACAGGATTGAGCAGCCGGTTCCCGGGCCGTTGCCGAACCAGGGCAGCACGGAGTTCACATAATCGACGCGCGATCCATAGTCATAACCTTGCGACGTGGACGTCTTGTCGAAGAAGCGTGTCGAGCTGCTGTTGCTGACCGGCAGGGAACTGTTTAGCCAGTTCCTTGCAGTGTTGGCCGTGTAAGTGGTGTAGGGCTGGGCGAAGCTCTGCGAGAGCGCGAACTGCTGGGTGAGAAAGAGCGACAGGCCCTCGCCGCAGCTTTCCTCGTTGTTGACCCCCGGCAGGAAACCCCAGCCTTTGTTCTGGCCGGACATGAAGCTTTCCGTGATTTCCGAGACCAGGTAGCAGCGCAGCTCTTTGGGATCGTTGGTGTTGGGTTTGAGCCGGATGTCGCCGGTGTTGTTGGCCCCGCCGGTCAGGCGCGTGACATAAACCTTTATCGGCGACGGGCCTGCGGGCGTAACGCCCGGGAACCAGTTCTGCATTATGCCGTAGTCGCCTTCGGCGGCGTTCATCAGGTTTTGCGTGCGCCCCGGCTCGAGGCCACTGGCCCGCAGCGAACTGTCGTACGAAAAGACGTAGTGCGTGGTGGCGCCGCCATTGGGGAGCCCAGTATTGACGAACCACTGCGCGTTCAGTGTGACATTGGCGGCGGGCATCGGGAACGAGCCGGCCACCGGCCAGCCGTAGAACGTGCCGGTGCCATCGGCGCTCGTGTTCCAATACGCGAAGGTCGCTCCGGTCTTGCTCATCGAGCCCGGCAGTTGAACTGTGACCGTATCGCCGGGGTTATAGCTTTTTGTATCGACGGGCACGCTGCCGCCGTCGCTGCCGTTGCCGTTGTAGGTGACACTAAAAGGCATCTGGGATCCTCCCTGCTTTGTGGAACGCCACGTTGTTGGAATGAGATTCCGTCCTGGAGTCCCAAAAACGGGAGTCGATTTGCAGTCCCGGTTCGGTTAGTATACATACATTAGTCTCCGATTACTTGGATTTTCGAGATTTTATACAGACGCGTCCGGACATCCCCCCTTCCGCTGGGGTCGCCGGCCCTGGCGCCGTACCGAATCGCCGAGCTCACCAGTGCCATAGGCCGCGCACCCTCAGCAACCCTCCCTCGGTCACAACGCTTTCCAGATTTTTCTTTCGCCTATAGCTTCATCGCTTTACACCCCCAGACGCCGTCATCCCGCACGCCCCGCACACTCGGGTGACGGTACGAAGCCGGAAGCCTTAGCGCGCTCGAAAAGCGCAACGTCGGCGCGCATGCGCCCGTATCCGGCGGGTTTCATCACCATGGCGACTCCCAAGCAAATCGCGGCCAATCGCCGCAACGCACAGAAATCCTCTGGCCCCCAATCCGCTGAGACCAAGGCCAAAGTCTCGCAGAATCCAATCAAGCATGGTTTGTGCGCCCGCTTCCGCGTTCTCGAAGAAGTAGAAAGCCAGGAAAATCTCAACGCCTTCTTGCACCAACTCATGCAAGACGAACAACCCGTCGGCCAAGCCGAAATCGAGTTGGTTGTCAAAATGGCCGAACATACCTGGCTCTCGAAGCGTGCTCTGCGCCTGCAAAACAACTGCTTTACTCTCGAACCGAAAACTCCCTCCGACACCAGGAATGGCGAAATCCCCGTCAGCGTCGACCACCACCTGGAACGCTACGTCCGCTATCACGCCGCCCACGACCGTGCCTATCAACGCGCCTCCGCCGAGCTGCAAAAACGCAAGAAAGCACGGCAATTAGCCGAAATTGGCTTTGCTTCGCAAGAGCGCAAGCGGATGGAAGAAGCCCGCCTTCAGGCCGGCGAAGTGCGCCGAACCGAAAAGCACGCCCTCCACGTGGCGGCTGCGAATCTCCGCAGACAACGCGAAGAAATGAAGCTCGCGCATGATCTCGCTAACCTTCTGCCTCCCGGTTTCGACCTCTCTTCTCTCGATCGAACCGTTTCCGCCGCCGCGCCGCAATCCACTCCGCCCGTACTCAACGGAGATTGACTCGAGATGGTTTTCTTCAAGATGATGCCGCGCTCCCACAGAGCGCACAGTGCGTCTGGACGGGGGCCCTCTGGGCAGGATTGTGCGCGATCGTAAAAAAGGCCCGACACCGGACGACCAGCGTCGCGTTCGCGAACTCGCCGCCATCGGCATGTCCGATGACGACATCGCGTCCCAACTGCGTCTGGCTGTATCGAAACTTCAGAAATTATTCAAGCTCGAGCTTGAAAACGGCGCTGCCGAAGGCCGCGAACAGGCGCTCAGGAACCTCCACTCGATCGCCATGTCCGGAGAAAACTTGGCCGCCTTGACCTTCTGGATAAAAGCGCGCTGCGGCTGGCGCGACACCGGCGCAACCACATCCGCCGCCCGGGTCATCAGGCACGTCACTGTGTTCAAGCCGGAAGCCGACAAGACGTCGTGAGGAACACCCGCGCTGAATTCCGCCTGAAGCGCGCTCAATGGCAAGTCTTCACCTGCCCCAAGCGTTTTCGCGTGCTCGTCGCCGGCCGCCGCTTCGGAAAAACGCAGCTCGCGCTGCACGAACTGCTCCGCGCCGCCGCCGAAAAACCAAATGCCATCGCCTGGTATATCGCTCCCACCTACCGTCAGGCCAAGCGCATCGCTTGGTCGCGCCTCAAAGAATTAACTCGCGATGATCCCGCCCATACCATCTGCGAAACCGATCTTAGTATTCATTTCCACGGCGCCGGCTCCATCGCGCTTCGCGGCGCAGACAACATCGATGGACTTCGCGGCAACGGCCTCGATTTCGTCGTCCTCGACGAATTTGCCACCATGAAGTCTCAGGTCTGGTCCCAAGTCCTTCGTCCCGCTCTCGCCGACCGCCGTGGTCGCGCCCTCTTCATCGGCACGCCCCAGGGCCATAATCACCTGTACGATCGCTTCGAAGCCGGCCAATCCCACCGCGAATGGGCAGCGTTTCACTTCACCACTCTCGATGGCGGCAACGTCACGCGCGAGGAGCTGGCTGGCGCTGCCTGCGAGCTCGACGCCCGCCTCTACCGTCAGGAATTCGAAGCCAGCTTTGAATCTGCCGCGCTCGGCCGCGCCTATCACAGCTTCACGCGCGAGCAAAACGTCCTCGCCTGCTCGTATATCACGAACGTGCGTCTCATCTGGTCTCTCGATTTCAACGTGAACCCGATGTGCTCCGTCCTCGCGCAACGAAAGGGCGATGTTGTCGAGGTTCTCGACGAAATCGTCCTCGAAGACGCTCACACCTTGATGGCGTGCGAGCGTTTCTGGCAGCGCGTCCAGCCCTACCGTTCTGCCGGCGGCGCCCTCACCATCGATATCTATGGCGACGCCAGCGGCCATCAGCGCCGCACCTCCGGCACACTGACCGATTGGAACCTCATCCGTGATTTTTTCTCTCAGCTCCGCGGCCAAGCTGTCGTGCACATCAAAGCCGACACTGTGAACCCCAGCGTTCGCGATCGCATCAATGTCGTCAACAGCCGCTTGCAAAATGCAGCCGGCGAAACCCGCCTCTACATCGATCCCAAATGCAAAGAACTGATTGCTGATCTCGAGCGCGTCTGCTGGCGCACCGACTCCTTCGGCCAACCCACCGCTGAACTCGACAAGTCCGACCGCATGCGCACCCACTTGAGCGACGCCCTCGGCTACTATCTCGCCCAAGCTTTCGTGCCCTGGTCCAAAATCGGCGAACGCCACACGCGCCTTTTCTGACCGTCCGGCTTCTGGTACCGCAAGTACTAAAAGGGTATGAAACCCTTTTATAATCCACGCACGAGAAGCGCCATACTAATGACCGGCTCCTTTCCAACGACACTCGGGAAAAAAAATGAAAAGCAAAATGTTATCGACCAGTTGCATTCTGGCGGCGCTCTTCTGCGGCCGCGCGGCAAATGCGGCGGCCATCATGACGCTCGAACAGGTGGGCAGCAATGTCGTCGCCACCGGCAGCGGGACTCTAGATCTCGCAGGCCTGACTCACGCGGGAATCGCCGCCGTTAGTCCCGAAATCTTTCCGTCTTCCGCGGTTTTGCTGGAAGGTGGTGGGGGCGGAGATCTCTACAGCGGTTTTTCTGGGCCCGCAAGTTTTGGAAGCGGCGGTTACACCGCCGCCACATCCGGTACCGGCGATTTTCTAGGGGGCAACCTCGCCCACCACCTTATCGCCGTTCCCCACGGCTATGTTTCCGGCACACCGCTATCGAGCACCGCTACGTGGGACAGCACCACCCTCGCCGCTCTCGGCGTAACTCCGGGAACCTATACCTGGACCTGGGGATCCGGCGCGGACGCCGATTCGCTAACCCTCTACGCCGGCGTTCCCGCACCATCATCATCCTCAACCCCGGAGCCCGCACCGGCCCTTCTGCTCACCCTCGGAGCCGCCGGATTAGCCTTGTTTAAACGGCTTCGAAACTAGCGCACAGCTTGGGGTGCGTTGTGCGCGCTCGAATGGCCCGCCGATCATTTCCCGATGAAGTATACAGCACCCGGCGGGATTTCCAAGCGCAGCCGGTCACCCGAGCCCAGCCGATCACCCGAGCGCAGTTGTTGCCACTCAGCGTCGCTGACCTTGGCACAAATCCCGTGCTCGAATGTGATTTGCGTGCCGTGCGAAGACGAGTTCGTGGCGAGAACGCGAACCGTGATCTGATTTTGACCGGCACGAGTCTCGAGAGCACGAACTTTCATTTCAACTTCTCGCACGCAAAGAAAGCCCTGGTCGCCAATCAGGTGACCGGGCAGGTAGGGACCTTCGATCTCGTCGTCGAGCACCTTAAGGCGGCTGGTGTTGCGCCCCGGATCGAGGGCCGTGATAGCTGCAGGAATGACATTGTAAATCCCCAGCGAGCGGGCGACTTCAATGCTGGCCGGGCGTGACAAGACAGCGTCCCGCGACCCCGATTGCAGCAGCCGCCCTCGTTCCATCAAGCAAATGCAATCGGCCAGTTCAAACGCTTCGTGGAGATCGTGGGTCACGAGCAGAACGGGAACTTCGAGGCGTGCGCGGGTTTTCTGCAGGAGTTCGTAGAACGTTTGCCGAAGCCGGGCATCGAGGCCGCGCGTAGGCTCATCGAGCAGCAGCAGACGCGGTTCGCTGACCAGAATACGGGCGAGTGCAGTCCGCTGCTTTTGTCCTCCGGAGAGTTGGGCGGGTTTTCGCGCCGCCAGATCCGCGATCTCAAATGCTTCGAGCAGCTCGTTGATACGGCGATGCCGGTTCAGGCGGCGGTTTGATTCGGGCGGTCCAGCGGATGCGGCGAAGCGAAGATTTTCGCGCACGGTCATGTGCGGAAAGAGCGCGTGATCCTGGAAGATATAGCCGCAACGGCGACGCCACGGCGGGAGGTGGACGTGAGCAGCGGCGTCGAAATAGATCTCATCGTTCACCAGGATGCGACCCTCATCGGGAAGCGTGAAGCCGCCGATGCAGTTCAGAGTCAGCGTCTTTCCGGCGCCGCTCGCACCGAACAGCACCGTTATGCCGGGGCCGGCACGCAGATGGACGTTCAGCTCAAAGGCCTCTGATTCGGCAGCTGCGGGGAAGCGTTTGATGAGGCGGGCGTCTAAGGCGGTTGTTTGCGAAGTCGTCAAGCGACACTACTCTGGCGCGAGGTGCGCGAGAGGTAACTGGCGGGCCACAGCAACGCGAGAGCAGCGAATGAAACAACTAACACCAACACGCGCGCAAGGCGCCCGTTACCAGATTCGACGGCCTCGTAGATGGCCACCGAGAGCGTTTGCGTACGGCCGGGTATGTTGCCGGCGACCATAATAGTGACGCCGAAGTCCCCAAGCGAGCGCGCGAAGCTGAGAGTAGCGAGGGAGGTCAGGCCACGGCGCGCGAGAGGCAGCGTGACACGCCAGAAGGTGCGCCACTCCGACGCGCCGAGACTTTGGGCCGCCCATTCGTAACGATAGTCGACGCCCTCGAGAACGGCGCGAGCGGCTTTGATGTAAATGGGCGCGGAATGGAGGAACGCGGCTACAACAGCGGCCTGCCAAGTGAATACGAGCGGCTGGCCGACAAGTGATTCGTAAACATGGCCGAACGGCGAACCGCGCCCGACCAGCACGAGCAGGTAGTAGCCAAGTACCGTCGGAGGCAGCACCAGCGGAAGTGTTATCAGCGAATCGAGCAGGTTTTTCCCGCGGAAATTCTTATGCGAAAGCAGATACGCGATCAGCGTTCCGAGACTAAGGACGAAAACGGTAGCTAAAGCAGCGACGCGCAGACTGAGCCAGAGCGGGAACCAATCGATGGAGGACAGAGCGGCCATGCCGATAACGGGAAAAACGATTATAGCCGTGAGCGGATACTGGGGAAGCCGGGTATTGAAATCCTGCGCAAAGCGGCGGTATCATGCGGCAGTAGTATGATCTGGCGAATCGCCATTCGAGAGCTGCCAGCCGAAGAAAGGAGCGGTCCCTCTCTATGAATACGAACCTGATTCTCAATATGAGTCTCTGTGGAGTCTTGATACTGGTCGCGATAGGCGTTGGTCTGTATCGTAGATGGCTCGAAAATCACTGCGATAACTACCTTCATCTGCACAACGATTCACACGACGCGACCCTAGTCACAACACAGGCTTCCATGTGCAAGCGTTTAGAGACGCTGACGAAGCTGAGAACCGCCGTCATCGTAGCGGTCATTCTTTATGCCGTGGCGATAGCGGCCTTTGCTATCTACACCGCTTGGAATAACCAGGGAACCTCCTAGAAAGAAACGCGCTTTCGCGCGTATCGCTCATGTTTCTGAGGCCTTGTCTCTAGACTGAGAGAATGCACTTTCGAAGGCTCTTGGCCTCGGCATCTTTCTTCGTTGTCGTTGCCATTGTTGTTGTCGCGTCAGCACCAGTTGTCGCGCAAGAATCCAGTTGGCGCTTCGCCGTTTCGGGCGATTCCCGAAACTGCGGCGATGTGGTCATGCCGGCGATCGCCGGCGGCGTTCGAGCGGATCACGCCGCGTTCTATTGGCACCTCGGCGACTACCGGGCCATCTACAGATTCGATCAGGATTACTGGCAGCTGCATCCGCCGCCCGATCCAAGCGCCGCGAGTATCACCGTTTACCTGGCAACCGCCTGGCAGGATTTCATCGACAACCAGTTGTTGCCGTTCGGGAGCACGCCTGTTTATTTGACCTTTGGCAACCATGAGCTGGTCCCGCCGAAAACGCGAGAACAACTGATAGCGCAATTCGCGGATTGGCTGGACGCTCCGCAGATACGCGAGCAGCGGCTGAAGGACGATCCGCACGATTACACGGTCAAAGGCTACTACCACTGGATAAAAGACGGCATCGACTTCGTGAGTCTCGATAACGCATCTCCCGATGAGTTCGACGCGAAGCAAATGAAGTGGCTGCAACGTGTTCTGAATCGCGATCAGAGCGATGGTTCTGTACGGGCCGTGATTCTGGGAATGCATGAGGCTTTGCCCGAGAGCATCTCGAAAAACCACAGCATGAATCAATCGGCCGAGGGAGAGGAGAGTGGACATAGGGTGTATCAGTGGCTGCTCGAATTCAAACAGAGATCGAACAAGCCGGTGTACGTGTTGGCGAGTCACTCACACTACTACATGGAGGGCATTTTCAACACGGAATATCGGCGCACGCACGGCGGCGTTTTGCCGGGTTGGATAATCGGGACGGCGGGCGCCGAGCGATACGCGTTGCCTCCGAACGCAAACGAGGCGAAAGCAGCTAAGACACACGTATACGGATATCTTTTGGGGACGGTGAGCGCCTCAAAAGAAGATCCGGTCCACTTCGAGTTTCGCGAGCTGAAAGAGAGCGATGTGCCGTCTGAGGTAGTCACTCGCTTCACTTCGGACTTCGTTCACTCGTGCTGGGAGGGAAATTCTCAGATTCGCTAATCCGCCCGACGAATTGTCACGCGTGCGCGAGCTGTTTGCGGGTGAAGGACGTCCTCAGGTGGTTGTAGACCACTCTCAGGATTGCGATAACTGGCACCGAGAAGAACATGCCTGGAATGCCTCCGAGAGCGTCGCCGGCGAGCACTCCAAACAGAACCAGCAGAGGATGCAGTTCGACACCCGCGCTCATCAGGAACGGATTGAGCACATAATCCTGGAAGATGCGGAAGCATCCCCAAAAAAGAATAATCCAGAGCAGCCCGCCAGAGCCCGAAGCGATAAAAACGATCAGCATGATTACAAGCGCGCCGGCTGGTCCGATAACCGGGATGAACTCGAGCACGCCCGCGATTCCCGCGAGCAGCAGTTCGTACGGGTAACGCATCACGCTCAAAAAAATTGCCCAAGCACAAAAAGAAGTGATCGCGAGCAACACCAGCGCCCTGATGTAGTTCCTGAGGACGTCGTGAATATCGTCGAGAATTAGCTCAACCGTGGTTCGATCCTGACCCTTTTCGACAGCACCGAGCAATGAATCACGAATAGCGCGCCCATCCTTCAGAAAGAAAAACGCAAGTATCGGAATCAAGATGATCGGAAGGATGTCGCCGATCCCGGAGAGGATCCGTGTGCTGGCGCTGTGGAGGAAAGGAACGACGCTCGTTTCGAGATTCTTGGCCTCTTGGTTCATCGCTGCCATGACTTGAACGCGCATGGGTTCGAGCCAGTGCGGCAAGGGGATACGCGCCACCGTTGCCCCCGTGATCATCGAGGGCAGACGAGTCGTCAGGCTCGTTGCTTCGGCGGTGAGCGTTGGTACGAGCTGAAAACCAAGTAGTACAAGCAGCCCGATTAGCGTGATGTAAACCAGCGCGAGCGCCAGGTTGCGGCGTTTCGGAATGAAGCGTTCGACCAACCCCACAATGGGCGACAACATGTACGCCAGAAAAATGGACCCTGCGAAAAGAAGGATTGTGGACCGTATGTAGTAAACGACAAAAAGCAGCAGGGCGAATAAGAAAACGGTCCAGACAACTCGGAGCGCCCTCTCGTCGATCCCCAGCATGACTGTTAGACTAGCAGGTACTTAGCGTTTTTCTGCCTCCGAATAGTGCCTGATTGAGCATTGAAATGCAGGGTTTCGCGCGCGATATGCGACGCCTCACTGAAGACTTGCGCGAATTAGAGCGCAAGCTTCGACAGGGTGGCGGTGCCAAGAAAATCGACAAACAGCACAGCGACGGAAAGTTGACCGCTCGCGAGAGAATCGAGCGCCTCATCGACGGTGGGACGATGTTCCTCGAAATCGGCCTGCTGATTGCCTATGACAAATACGATGGGCAGGCGCCTGGCGCCGGAGTGGTGACCGGGCTCGCCAAAATCGAAGGCCGCCCGGCAGTCATGGTTGCAAATGATGCCACGGTTAAAGCCGGCGCATGGTGGCCTGAGACGATTACGAAGATTCTGCGAGCGCAAGAGATCGCCATGCGCAACCGGGTTCCGATCATTTACCTCGTGGACTCGGCCGGCGTAAATTTACCTCTGCAAGACGGTATCTTTCCCGGGCAGTACGGTGCGGCGCGGATCTTCTATTACAACTCCCTGATGAGGCGCCGGATGCACGTTCCTCAGATTGCGGCCGTGATGGGGCCCTGCATTGCGGGGGGCGCCTATTTGCCGGCATTGAGCGACGTTGTGCTGATGGTGGATAAAACCAGCTTCATGGGGCTGGGCGGGCCGAATCTGGTGAAAGGCGCGGTCGGCCAAGTGACCGATTCGGAGACTCTGGGTGGTGCGAAGATGCACACGACCATCAGTGGAGTGGCGCATTATCGAGCGGCAAACGACGAAGCATGTCTCGAAATGATTCGGCAGCAATTCCGGCAAATGCCTGAACCAAATCCGAAGCAGGGCGGCAGCGAACCGCGACTCGACGCGGATGGCTTGTATAACGTCCTGCCAGCCGATCACCGCCTGCCGTACCGAACCGAAGACTTGCTCGATCGCATTCTGGACGCGGCAGATTTTCTCGAGTTTCAACCCGATCATGCGCCGGAGTTTCTATGCGCAACTGCGCGGCTGAACGGGCGCAACATTGGGATTATTGCGAACCGGCGCGGGTTCCTGCGAACACAGTCTGGACCACGCATCGGCGGCATTGTCTACCCGGAATCGGCGCGAAAGGTTGCGTACTTCGTCGAGAATGCAGAGCGCCGCCGATTACCTCTTCTGTATGTGCAGGATGTCTCCGGTTTCATGGTCGGGGTGGAGGCGGAAACGGCTGGCATTATTCGGGCCGGCGCCGATATGGTGGAGAGTATGGCGTGTGCGACCGTTCCGAAAATCGTTCTGACGGTGAATCACGCAAGTGGAGCGGGCTACTACGCCATGGCCGGCCAAGGCTTTGATCCCAATTTTACGTTCAGTTGGCCGAGCGCACGCATTGGCGTCATGGAGGGCGATGCCGCCGTTCAAGCGGTGTTTGGTCCTGAGCTGGAAAAGTTGAGGGCCGCGGGCGAGCCGATGCCGGCGGAGCTCGAAACCAAGATAGAGCGGACGCGCGCAGACTACGAACGCTGGCTGGACGCAAAGTACGCGGCAGCCAGAGGTCATTGTGACGCCATCATCGATCCAAAGGACACCCGACGCGTTCTCGATTTCGCTTTTGATGTGGCGTGTACCAATCTAAGACCAGAGCATTTGCCGGTTGATCTGTTGGGCTTCGGGGGATTGGGGAAAGCAGGTTCTGATGGACTTACTGGTTGATCATAAGTGCCGCGTTTTGCATGTGACGCTCAATCGACCGGATAAGCGCAACGCGCTCACTTCCAAGATGTGCGCAGGCATTGTGAAGGCGATCCAGTCGGCGCAGAACCGGCATGACATAGGAGCAATCGTGATCGGCGCGGTCGGGCAGGTATTCTGCGCCGGGATGGATCTCGACGAGGCATCGGAGATGCACGACGACGAGCTCGCCGATGTGCACGAAGACCTTTTTACTATCGGGGCGAACTCATCAAAACCCATCGTTGTCTATGTAAACGGGCCGGCACTCGGCGGCGGGCTGGGATTGGTGGCCCAAGGACACGTTGTCCTTGCTGCGCAGGGTTCAGTGTTCGGTTTGCCGGAGATTCGCGTGGGGCTTTGGCCCTTCATGGTTTATCGAGCTGTCGAAGCAGCGCTTGGGGCGCGACGAACGCTCGAACTAAGCCTTACAGGACGGGTCGTACACGCAAATGATGCACTACAGTGGGGCATAGTGCATCATCTCTGCCAACCTGCCGAAACCGCGGATCGGGCGAAGGCACTGGCCCGAGAACTCGCCAAAGCAAGTCCGACCGCGATTGCAGCCGGCATGCAATACTTTCACGGCTCACGAGGAAAGACGTCGAAAGAGGCTGGCGAACTCGCCAAGAGGCTACGAAGCGGCCTCATGCAAAGCGAAGATTTCAAGGAAGGGTACGAGGCCTTTAAGCACAAACGCGAGCCGAATTGGCCGAGTATGCCAAAGGATTCAAACGCCGCGAAATAGCTTTGCCCGCGCGCTGCTGGCGTCGGGCCTTTTGTGGTTCTTTTCGGCTTCTGTGTTCGCGGGCCCCAACGCGCCGACTTTCTATAAAGACGTTCTGCCGATTCTCCAGTTGCGATGCCAAAACTGTCATCGTGAGGGCGAAATGGCTCCGATGCCGCTCGAGACTTACAGGCAAGTCAAGCCGTTCGCTTCGGCGATACGCAAGGTGAGCGCTGATCGGACGATGCCGCCGTGGTTTGCTGATCCATGCTGCGGACGTTTTTCGAATGATCCATCGCTCACTGCGGAGCAAATTGCGACGTTATCAGCTTGGGCCGACGCGCATGCGCCTGCGGGCGATCCCCGCGACGCACCGCCTCCAATCAACTGGACCAAGGGATGGAACATCGCCACACCGGATGTAGTTCTTGAAATGCCAAGGCCGAAGGCCATACCCGCAACCGGCGATGTGCCGTATCAGTACATCATTATTCCGACGCGTTTCAAGGAAGACCGCTGGGTGCAAATGTCGGAGATTCGCCCCAGCAATCGCATGGTGGTGCATCATGCCGTCGCGTACATCCGCGATCCGCACTCAGGCTGGTTGCGAGGAGCTCCGGTGGGTGTTCCTTTCAGCGCGGATGATCTTCCGACCGAAGCATTGCGGCGCGACGCCATGTGGACCACGAGCGATATCTTGCTGGTATACGCGCCCGGCAGTTTGCCGGATCAGTGGCCGACCGGCTTCGCGAAACTGATACCGGCAGGATCAGACATCGTGCTGCAGATGCATTACACAACTCACGGCCATTCCACCGAGGATAGGACCAGGGTTGGCTTGGTTTTTTCGAAAGAGCCACCGCAAAAGCGTGTATTGACCTTGCAGCTCACGAACGATCGGTTCTTGATTCCACCGGGAGATCCGGATCATCGCGTTGAGGTACACGGCACGCTGCCTAACGACGCTCTGTTGCTAAGCTTTTTCCCGCACATGCATCTTCGCGGAAAGAGCTTCGAGTACAACATTCTCGGGCCGGGACGCCAGGTTCACACCCTCTTGCGGATTCCCCATTACAACTTTTACTGGCAGTTGAGCTACCGGCTGGCAGAACCGATTCCGCTCAAAGCGGGCACTACCCTGCAGGCCGTGGCGACATTCGATAACTCCAAGAACAACCCTCACAATCCAGATCCGGATTCAGCCGTCGAGTGGGGTGAGCAGACCTGGGCCGAGATGATGGTCGGATTTTTCGACGTAGCGGTAGATCCTTCGATTGACAAACAGCAATTCTTCATTCGAGCCGGAAAGCAAGTGTCGCCCCTACGTGAGCGGTAGGAATTCCTCCACGTCGAACGAGTTTCTGACCACGGCCCTTAACTCTTCGAGCGAACTAATATCGCCCGTTCCCATGGCCTGAGTGAGCGTATTTCCAATGGCAGTTGCCTCAGCGGGACCCGCGATCACACGACGTCCTGTGACATCCGCGGCAAGCTGATTCAGTAGCTTGTTTCGCGATCCGCCGCCGACGATATAGATGATATCGACGCTTTTGTTCGTCAGCTTCTCAAGCGACTGGAGCACCTGAGCGTATCGGGCTGTGAGGCTTTGCAGGATCACTCGCGTGATGGAGCCGGCGTCTTGCGGTACCTCTTGGCCTGTCATTCGGCAATACTCACCGATTCGCTGTGGATGATTTCCCGGAGAGGTGAATTCATCCAATTCGAGAATCGTGTCCGTCGGTTTTGCAACTGTGGCTTGTTGCATCAATTCGACGTAGGAATATTCGTGGCCTTCCTTCGCCCAAGCGCGTCTGCATTCCTCGAGCACCCACATTCCGGGAATATTTTTTAAAAACCGTATATTGCCGCCTACACCAACTTCGTTTGTGAAGTTCGCTTCTAAAGAAGCATCGTTGATCAGGGGTTCATGAAGTTCTGCTCCCATGAGCGACCATGTGCCGGAACTGATGTAGCACCAGTTTTCGCCGGTTGCCGGGACCGCTGCTACGGCCGACGCAGTGTCATGCGACGCTGTCGTGTATACGGGGGTGTCGTTTCGCACTCCGCAAGAGTCGGACACATAGGGCAGCAGAGGGCCGAGTTGGGTACCCGGATCGATCAATTTCGCGAGGAATCCACCACCGATGCCCAGCTGTCGCAACATGTCCGTCGCAAAGCATTTCTTAATGGGGTCGTAAAACTGCGACGTGCTCGCTATCGTTCGTTCGGAAGCGAATGCGCCGGTCAGGAAATAATTGAACAGATCCGGCATGAATAGCAGCTTTGACGCTGCTTGAATCAGCTCTGGTGAATCGCGATTGATGCCATAGAGCTGATACAGCGAATTAATGTCCATGAACTGAACGCCCGTTTGGCGGAAAACATCGCGCCGCGGAACCGTTCGAAATACTTCCTGCGGAATACCGTTCGTCCGCGGATCGCGGTAGGACCTGGGACTCAGAAGAAGCTCACCGTGCGTACCCAGCAAGCCAAAATCGACACCCCAGGTATCGACGGCAATTCCGTCCAGATCGTCACAAGCCTTCCCGGCGGCGCGGATTCCACAGCAGATCTCGTGAAACAAACGCAAAGTGTCCCAATAAAGACCGGTGGGAAGCTGAACTGGCACATTCGGAAAGCGATGCAATTCAGTGAGTTCGACTTTGTTGCCCGCGAGCTTGGTGAGGATCGCGCGTCCACTCTCTGCACCTAAATCCAGTGCAAGATAATGACGGTCCATGGTCAGAGAGTATAGCGTTCGCTACGTGCTATTCACCGGTCTAGAAATAGCGCGCAGAGGTGGTCGATGAAGGCGCGCACTTCCGAATCGTGATCCTCGGTTGCATTCACCATGATCGAAAAAGCCAACCAGCGATGTTGCTGCATCTCTATATAGCCACTCAAGGCGTTGACGTGCGAAAGCGAGCCAGTTTTCGCATGAATTCGTTGTGCACCCGCCACGTCGGCAAAACGATGTTGCAACGTCCCATCAACCCCACCGGTAGGTAGCGATTGCATCCAAAGGTCGCGCTCGGGACGTTGCCACATGTAGTCGAGGAGAGCGACCGTCGAATCCGGGGTAGTTAAATCCTGGCGCGCCAGCCCTGAGCCATCCGCAAGTGCGAAGCCCGTCGCGTCGTGAGTAATTCCAATTTCTTCGAGAAACGCGCGGCGCTCGATGCGACCAGCTTCCAAAGTTCCCACTCCGTGCGTCACTTGCGCCACTTCGCGCAACAGCATTTCGGCGTGAAGATTCTGACTTACTTTATTGGTAACTTGGATCGCTTCCCAGAGCGGAGGAGATTCGTGAACGGCTAGCAACGTGCCCCGAGGTGAAAGCGCGGGCAGTTCTTCTATTGGATTCGGAACGTCGCTCGCAGCGCGGTATTCGGAACGAGCAACGCCGCGAACGGTCACACCACGATCTCGCAGCACGGCCATAAGGGCTTCGGCCGCAAACAGCGCCGGGTCGTCGATGGCGAGATCTTGCCGCCACTCGGGCGTAGCGCTTCCGAGAGTTCCCCATACGACAACTTCGTTGGATCCAGGCGCGCGCGATACTTCGATCCGGGTAGCCTTCGATGCGTCGGTTATGACTTCATTCAGGATTACCAGATGAGACACGGCAGGGCGCAACTCGACTTGGGCGAGCTCACCCGCCGCGGCAGGGTGAAGCACGAGAGAGATGGTGTTGTCGTTCAGAGTGAGTGAGGAGACCGGCGCGCCATAGCCATAGATGCTGTCCGCAACTGTCCACCCATCGGGATAAAGCTCGCCGGGATAGCGCGTCGCAACACCCGTCACATCCCCATCGATCTCGCGGACCCCTGATTCTACGAGTTTGCCCGCTAGTTCCTCCAGTGCGCTGAACGGATCGCCATTTGTTGAGTCGACGGTGTATGGCAACATGCGTCCTGATAGATTTGGATCGCCGCCGCCGATCAATTGCAGGTCATCGAGATTCGTTTGCCCTGGCTTGTACGTGTCAGCCGTCCGCAATTCCGTATGGAATTTGTAGTTCGGGCCCAGCCGCACCAGCGCGAGCGCAGTTGTGTACAACTTCGTATTAGACGCGGGCGTAAAGAATTTCTCCGCATCTTGCGCGGCGAGCACTTCACCGGTTTCGAGATCGACGACTTTATATCCGAATCGGCCGCGCTCTACGGCTGGGGCGGTTTGCGTGAGCGCAGCAACGCGTTGTGCCAGATCACCGCTGCCATTCTGTGAGAAAGCGATAGCAACAGGCGCGAGCAGGAGCGCCGGCAAGAACGGTCTCAGCAAAGAGAATACCTAATGTTTCCCTGTTGCCGCGATCGTCAGTTGAGCTATGTTGTCGTGTTTTTTTCCGCTCATCAGGTGCGCCTCGAGCATGATCAGCAATGAAAGAATCAGAACGGCGATGGATCCGAGTGCGGGCAACAACATGACGTACCGGATTCCAAGATAGGCGTCAACATATCCCAGCAACCAGGGAGCGGACATAGCGCCCGTGATAGCGATGGAGAAGATGCCGTTATAAAACCCGGGATGATACGAGAAACGATCGTCAAGGCTTTCGGCAACGAGCGGGTAGACGGGCGCGAAGCCCGCGCCAATAATGACGACCGCGATCCAGGCGCCGGCCATCGATGTCGTAAAACTTAGAAGCAAGTATCCAGCCATTGCGGTGACGATGCTGGCAACCAACAGTTTCCGATGATTGACACGCGGGAGCAGTCGCTGAGCCAAGAGCCGTCCAAAGGTCATTGCCATGAAGTAAACCGCCAAACCGAAAATGGCCCAGACCGGGTTGGCGCCGAGGCGATGAATTAGGAACAGCGGCAACCATCCTGCGATCGCCCATTCGTTGCCGAACTGGAAAAATAGAAGCAAGCCGAACAGAACGGCGGCAATGCTGCGTAAGTTTTTGAGAGTCTCACGAATTCTGTTTTGCTCTTGACGAGATTCCGGTTGAATGAGTGCCGCTCGAAACTGATTGCTGGAGTACAGCACGAAATAAATTAGAGGAACCACGGCCAGCAAGGCAGTCTCGATTTGCACAGACCCCGCAAAGTAGGTAATGCCGACTATCAGAGTGGAAACCAGGCAACCGCAGCCGAACAGCAGGCCGGCCAAATTGGCCAGAGCCGCTGGGCGTTCAGAGAAGTAGGGTTCGAGGACGTAAAGAAGCGCAGTCGCAAGGGCGCCGCCAGCAATCCCGACGAAACCGAGGCCTAACATTCGCCAGACCGGCGAGGCTGGTGGGACCGCAAAAGAGAGGCCGATCAGACTGGCAAATCCGATCGCACACGCCAGGAGTGCGACCGCACGGATGGGCACCCGGAACAGAAGCCGCTGTGCCACGGCGGCTGCAACCACGTAGCCCGCGTTCAGAGCGAGAAAGTGAAGCCCAATTAGCTGAGGATCGGTGTCTAGATGGTATTGCCAAGCGATCAGCAGGGATCCCAGTACGCCTACCAGAACGCCGAGAAGAAGGAAACCGTTTATCCAATCTCGCTCGTGACGCTGGTTCATCACTACTTTTTTCGAGAGTTCAGCGCCACTCGTTGACACGTTAGGAAACTAATTTATACAATCGATGTATCACTGAAAAAGGAGGTGGTCCAGTCGAATGAATTCTGGTAGTGACTGTAGCATACAATCCCCGCGCGAGGTGGCCGACTCTTAAAGTCGCCGTTCGTACGTTCAGGTTTCGTTCAGTGACGAGCCGAAGTTCCTGTGGACCGGCCGCCCGTCGCGCGTAACGTAGCTAGAGAATAGCCGTAAGGCTGCTTTGTAGGCCCCGACGGTGCACTTTCGAGTGTGCCTTCGGGGTTTACGCATTCTGGAAGGCTTTTTGCATGGTAAAATGGGTTTAACCCACCCGTTTTGAAAGGACTCCAAGGTAATGAAAGCAGGGATCCATCCCGCGTATGAGGAAGTGAACGTGATCTGCGCGTGCGGGTCGACGTTTCCGACGCGTTCCACTCACAAAGGCGACCTGCGCGTCGAAATCTGTTCCAGCTGCCATCCTTTCTTCACCGGACGGCAAAAGCTGGTAGATACGGAAGGGCGCGTGGACCGCTTCCAAAAGAAGGCCGCGAAAGCACGCGAACTACAAGCGCAAAAGAAGGCCGCAACGGATGCCAAGGCCGCCAAGAAAGTTCACTAGCACAGTTTCTGAGCCTTCGCTGCCGCTTACTGCGGTGTGACTAAACCCTTCCGGATCGCAAACAGTACCAGTTCCGCTGTGCGATGAATATTCATCTTTTCCATCAGGTTTGCGCGGTGAACCGACACAGTATTCACGCTTAGGTCGAGCAGACCGGCGATCTCCTTGTTTGATTTTCCTTGCGCGATGAGTTGCAGAACCTGCTTTTCGCGTCCTGTTAGTTTGTTCAGCTCATCGTCTTGCTCGTGAGCGACATACTTCAGGCCGGTTCCCATGAAGCGTCTACCTTCGGCGACGGCCCTGATGGCGCCGACCAGATCCACGTCTATCGCGCTCTTCAGCAGGTACCCTTTGGCGCCTGCGTCTAGAGCGTTGCGCACGTAATTATCCTCGGCATGCATGCTGAGGATCAGGACCTCGGTGCCTGGCAGATGCTTCACAATTTCCTTGGTGGCTTGCACTCCATCTAATTCGGGCATGGAGAGATCCATGACAACGACGTTTGGCTTCAGCTCATAGGCCATGCGAATGGCTTCTACGCCATTACTCGCCTCGCCCACAACTTTCATCGTTGCCTCGTCTTCAAGAATGCGCCTGAAGCCGCGGCGCACAAGACCGTGATCGTCTACAAGCAAAACACTGATTTCTTCAGTCATGATTTCTTCACTCATGATTTACCGCTACCAACCCCTTCCATAGTCTCCTGGTTAAACACTTCCGACGCGAAGTCCTCCTGTCGCAGCGGGATCCGCAAATCGACAGTCGTGCCGCCACTCGGCGTGGGCGAGAAGTTCAAGCTTGCCCCTAACAACTCAGCGCGCTCACGCATAGCAATGAGGCCAAGACCGGGATTGCTTTTCTTCGACTGAACCATCCCGCAGCCGGAATCCTTCACTTTGACGGTCAGCGCGTCCGGAGAGAAAATCATCTCTACTTCTGCAGTCGCAGTGTGCGAGTGTTTAGCTGCGTTGTTCAGCGCTTCCTGCACGATGCGGAAGCAATGAATCGCAGGTTGACCGGTGATCCGCACGGGTGTGCCTTTCACGATCGCAGTGGTTGGAATTCCAGTCTGGCGTTCGAACACCTCGGCGTACCATTCGATCCCCTTTGCCAATCCGTAATCGTCGAGGATCGCGGGGTGCAGCATCTGCGAAAGGCCGCGCATCTTTTCGAGAGTGTTATGCGTAATTTCCCGAACTTCGCTCAATTCCGTGCGCAGAGGCGAATCTGGTGGAACGCCCTTCCTCTCAGCTCTGCTAAGCATCGCTCCCACGGCTGTAAGTATTTGTCCAAACTCGTCGTGCAATTCGCGTGAGACCGAGCGCAGCACCTCTTCCTGTATTGTGATGAGCCTCGCCGCCAGGATGCGATGTTGGCGAGACAGCGACGTGAGTTTCTCAAACAGTTTGCGATTGGAGTAGATCAGATACAGCGTAGTTACCACGATGGCTATGATTGTCGCGGCGAGAAAAGCATACGTATTCCACTCGGCGCTGTCATAGATGGAAGCTATTTTCTCGTCGGCACGTTCTTCGGCCTCGGTATTGACCTCGAGAAGATTGGAGACGCGACTTGCCAGCAGAGATTGCTGCGCCGAAAGCTGGCTCGCCACGAGGGCTCGCGCGGCGGTCTCCCTTCCCGTGGCCGCGAGCTGAAAGACCTGGTCTGAGGTAAGCCAAAACTGGTCGAGCAAATGCACCAGTTGCGCTTGCTTGTTTCCGCGGCGGGTTACCCGACTGAACTTTGCGTCGGCCTGAAGTGCCTCTTCTAAATCCTGCCGCAAACGTGCGAATTCGCCGCCATACTTGGCGATACCGGAGCTTTGCGGCGCCTCGGTCATATCGCGGAGCTTCAACCCGATGCTGTTCACGTCATTCTGCACGCGCAGCAGCAGCAGCGAGTCATGGCGGTTCAGATCGATTGTTTGTGTCTGCAGCTTACGAAGTCCGCCGATCTGGTAGAGCGCGTGCCAAGAGAACGCCGTGACTGCCGCCAAGGTGACGAGCAGCCCGAAAAGGAGCCGGATTGTAGGCGATCTGCTCATTGAGCGGTTATCGCGTAATTTGCCACAATATAGAGTGACGGACGAAGGGACTAATATGTTGCTCCGGATCGGGGGCTATGAATAGCCGCGAGCAAGATGAGCAAATCGGCCGAATATACCGGCATAAGACCGACCATAGACAAAGGTTGACCTTTATAGACGCGGAGCTCGGCAACATTGTAAACCTGCTCCGGAAGGCTGCGAGCCAGCTCGAATGCCTGCTGATGAAGCAGCCCTCCGAATTGAACTCTACGTTGTCGCAATTGAACGTTGATTACATTCTCAAGTTGATCGCCGAGCGGGAGCAACTGCACCGAAAAATTTCAGATGCAAACGGCCAATTGAAGCGGCTAGGCGTGCGAGTGTAGGCGTTACCAGAAATGCGTAGCTAGTACCTGCGGCGGTCCGGCGGTGCCGTCGATCACTCGGGTAGCCAAAACCACTTGGACATTCTTGCGCTGCCAGTCGCGAGGCGCCTGGTTTATTGCTTCCGAGAGGTAATTGGCATTGGTCAGAAACTCGCCTGCCGCAGCCGTGCCGTACTGTGTAATGCCTGCCGCGGTAAACACAACCCTGCCGGTTGCCGGGTCCAGAACTCGCGAGACGATCGCGTAATCGATGGGCATCTTCCAGTCCGGCCAAACGTTAGTGAGCTGCCAATCGCGCTTGGATGGGTTCAGCCGATCGTGAACATGTAGAGAGGTCTTGTCCGGGTTCAACTCGAAAGTGAAGCGCAGTTGGCCGGTCAGCCGCAAAGTCCAGTCGTTGGTGAACGCACCGATGAGAACTGCGGGGTTTTCGCGCAGATCGGCAAAGCTCGTGAAACCTCCGCCGCGGATGGTATACCGATGCCCGCGCTGTGCCAGCAAGGCAGCCATATCGGAGAGGCATATCGCGTCTCCAATCGCCAGATATCGATCCCAGTTGGGAACGATCTGTCCCACCGTGACGGTAAGTTTGTCCTTCATCGCTGCGTCTGTCGGCCGTTGCCCTGGGCCAGGCATTCGTCTGCTCATCTCAGTTTCGAGCGAGCCAAGAAGGTTGTACACCTTGGGCTGACCCACGCACAAAAGGATGGGGCCTGAACTCTGCAGAATGGGTGCCCAGAATTGATCCACCAATGTTTTCGGATTCCGAGCCGGGCGTGCGAGAAACAGCGCGGCGATCAGCAAGGCAGCGAGCGCGGCGCTGCCGGCGAGAACGTAGCGTCTCGAAACGACACGAGGCCCGGGACTGACTGCCGCACCCGTAGCTGGTTCGGCCGGCAAATGGAAATCGGGTAAGTACGAACCCGCTGGAAGGTCGATCCGTAATTCGCGGTCGTGCCCGGCCATCTGGTAGTACTGGGCGAGCCGCTTCCGAACTTCGCTTGCGGTACCCCGCACGACCGGGTCCTGGTTCGTATCGTAGTTCGGATCGCGGTTGAAAACCTCTACCCCAAGGGTTCTTTCCTTCAGCGAATCCAAACGGCCTTCCAGCGCGACCCGGACAACGAAATCGAGAAAAACGACGCAGCGACGGCTCGATCTAAACGGCGGACTCAGGCAGATACGTTCCAACTGCCTGCGCACGTCCGCTTCGCTGACGTTCGGTGGCAAGGCGTGCCGGGTTTGTACCGCTTGTGCCGCCGACTCGCCGTGGTGCTCGGACCCCATACTTACCGTGTCTGCTCGAGTATGCAACTCCGGCCGTTTCTTTGGCCGTACATTACGCAGTACATTACGTTCCCGGGAACTTGCCCCTATTCTACGCTGAAGTTATTGAGAGCGCGTAACTTTCTTCGCTCCTGGCCCGCTTCTACGGTAAAGACCTTGTGATTCGGCGTTTGTGTCTCGAAAATAGTTCAGCTTTGTACCGCTAGCATCTTGTTTCAGGTGAAATCGCATGAGGACACAACTATCGCGTGGAGCGAGCATTCTGGCTCTGCTCATCTGCGCAACCATTACGGCCTGGAGTCAGCTCTATACCGGATCGATCGCGGGCGTCGTTCATGACCCGTCGGGCGCTGTTGTACCAAACGCCAAAGTGACTGTGACGGACGTCGCGCGCGGCGTTTCTAACACGGCCACGACCAATAACTCGGGCCTTTACACGGTGGGCAATCTTTCGCCTTCGACGTATGCGGTCCGAATTGAGGCGCCAGGATTCACTCCGTTTGAGCAGCCGAACGTTGTACTCGAGGTGAACGGGGCTGCACACGTGAACGCCAACTTGCAGGTGGCAACCGCCGGCCAAACCGTTACCGTCTCATCAGCCAACGCGCCGATGCTCCAGACCGAGAACGCCACAACTGGACAGACCATAAACCGGACGTATGTCAACGATCTGCCGCTGATTAATCGCGCAGTGTTCGACTTAGCCTTTCTGGCTCCCGGCGTTTCCCAGCCAACTGGTGATGCCTACGGCCCCGGGAATCAGGCCAACAATTTCGTTTCCGACGGCGAGCGCAACGCTCAATCAGACATCCTGATCGACGGCATCAGCACGACCTCGTACGACCAGAACACGGGTTGGGTCGATCCGCTGTATACGCCGAGTGTCGAAGCGGTGCAGGAGTTTCGTGTCGAGCAGACAAACTTCAGTGCCGAGATAGGGTTTAGCGCCGGAACCGTCGTCAATGTCGTCACGCGCTCTGGAACCAATGCCATTCACGGCGACCTGTATGAATTCTTCCGGAACACAGTTCTGAATGCGAACAATTTTTTCAATAACGCGGCCGGCAAGACTACGCCAGCCTATCACTACAACGATTTCGGCGGGTTCATTGGTGGCCCGATCAAGAAAGATAAGCTCTTCTACTTTTTCGATTACGAAGGTAGCCGGACGATTACGCCCCAATTTCAGACCGTGGGTGTTCCCTCGGCGAATGAACGCAGTGGCAATTTCGGCGAACTGTGCGGTGACAAAGGTGGAACGTTCAACTCGGCGGGATTGTGTTCCGTACAAGCCGGCCAACTTTGGGATCCGTACTCGGCCACCAGTGGTTCGGCCGTCAACCCGTACACGGGCGCGACCATCTCGGCCTCGTCTCTCGGCAACCCCAACGGTGGATTGCGCCAGAACTACATCCCGTTCAACAATCTGGCAACGTACGCGAGTCCCGGCAGCTCGTTTGATCCCTTGATCACGCCCGGCGTGAAGGGCAATCTCATCAACCCCGCCAGCGCGAAGATCATCAACCTGTTCCCATTGCCGAATACCGGCGGAACGCCCGGAACGCCTGGTTACCAAGCCGGCAGCAATTTCTACGGCGTAGGCTCGTCCCCCAACAACAATGATCAGTTCGACATCAAATTAGACGACCACATTACGGACTCTGATCAGCTCAGCGTCAGGTTCTCGCGCGACTGGACCACCTCTTCGGACGCAAATCTGTTCGGAAACGTGTTCGACGCCAACACGCAAGGGCCAACCAATCACGTAGCGTATTCAGGTGCCGTCAACTATACGCACACTTTCAATCCAACGACGCTGTTGACGGGTACGGCGGGTTACGATCACGCCTTCGCCGATACGGCCGGTATCGGCGCCGACTTCCCGGGATTTAACTTCAGTCAATATAATTTACCGAGCAATCTCGGCGTCTCCGGGTTTATCGCTCCTCCAGCGCTTCAGTTCGACGGCTACAATGCGGAAAATGGAAACGCCAATATCGGTGGCCAGCCCTATTCAGGCTTGATCTATGCGCAGGATGTGTATCATTTTCTGGGCTCGATCGCTAAGACGGCCGGCAGCCATGATCTCCACTTCGGGGGTGAGTTTCGCGTCCACCGTATTAACTTCACACAATTCGGCGTATCCAATGGCCATTTCCAGTTCCAACAGGCCGGAACGTCCGAGTACCAATCTGTGGGCGGTGATTCGATGGCGAGCTTCCTCGTCGGCGCCGCGACCGGGTGGAACGCTTATGAAATCCCAGCTTCTCCAGCCACGCAGAACCTTCAATTCGCCGGCTTCGTCCAGGACAATTGGCATGTAAACGATCGTTTAACGCTGAACCTCGGTCTCAGATACGACGTCGACAAGCCGCGCACCGAACGCGAAAACCAGATGAGTTTCTTCGATCTGAACGCTCCTGCGCCAATTTCGGTTCCTGGCATCGTTCCGGCAACGGGAGCGCTCGAATACGTAGGGCAGAACGGTTACAACAGATCCGAGTACAACACCTATTTCGGCGCGATCGGTCCGCGCTTCGGGTTCGCTTATAGAATCGGTCAGAACAACACGGTGCGTGGCGGATACGGCATCTATTACGACCCGACCAATCAAGGTGCTGCCGGGACAGGCAGCGGCGCCGCGGGTTTCCAAGGCTATGACCAGCAGACCAACTGGTCTTCCTGGACAGGCCCGAACGGTAGCAGCCTTTACCCGGGTACCGTACTCGGTGTCAACCAAAGCATCTCGCCTGTGCAAGGCAATTCGCAGGGCATCTACACGCAGCTTGGAAGCACGATCAACGTCGCACCGGTACGAGAGTGGAATAAAATTCCATCGGAGCAGTCCTGGAGCTTCGGCATCGAGCGCCAGCTTCCTTGGAACGTACTGATCGATGCCGAGTACGTAGGGCGCAAAGGCTCCAACTTATATTTCGGCGGCGACACTTATGCCTTGAGCCATCTGAACGCCACCGTTGCCAATCAGTTCCGAAGCAATCCCGCCGCTTTCAACGCGACAGTTCCGATTCCGGCTGCTTTGCAGGCCGCCGTCGAGAAGGTTACGCCTCCGTACTCGAATGGCATTTGGGGGGGCACTTGGCAGGCTTACAATGCCTCACTGCCGTACCCACAGTATCCAATCAACGTGTGGGGCTCTACGGGGCTACAGAACGATACGCCCCCGTGGGCCAACTCGATCTACAACGCGGCCCAGCTGAAGATCGAGAAGCGCTTCTCGCAAGGACTGCAGTTCTTGTTCACTTATACGTTCCAGAAGAGTATCGATGACTCATCGCTGGCGGGCTCTCAAGTCTACATCAACGGTATTGCGGGCTCGACGCTGGCCCAAGTCCAGGATCCCAACGCGCTGTATCTCGAACGTTCGGTGTCGCAGTTCAACATTCCGCAGATCCTTCAGTTCTCTTGGGTGTATCAGCTGCCGTTCGGTAAGGGTAGAACCTTCGGCAGTAGCTGGAACGGATTTGTGAACACCATTTTGGGCGGATGGCAGCTGAACGGCATGTATCGCTGGGACGATGGACTTCCGCTGATTCTCACGCTAACCGGAGGGACGCCGCTCCCCACTTACGGCAACCAGCGCCCCAACTTGCCCTATCAGTTGCAGCTATCGGGCACAGTAAGCCCCAACGTAAATTACTTCAGCAATGCGCCGCTTACGGCTGCGCAACTCGCCGCGTGGATTCCAGCTCCATACATGGATGGCACCGCTCCGCGCACGCTACCAAATCTTCGGGCGCCTGGAACCAACAACGTGACCGCCTCGCTGTTCAAAGACTTCCCCCTTCCGTTCCGGGAAGGTGCTCGCCTGGAATTCCGGGCCGAAGCGTTCAACGTCTTCAACTCGGTTCAGTTCGGAGCGCCTTACCTGTCAGTCAACGGGGGGACGCCCTTTGGCACCATCAACACCCAGGCGAACTCGCCACGCGAACTGCAGCTTGCTTTGAAGTTATATTTCTAACGACTCCTCCCGTAGCAACGCGGCGGGTTTCGGCTCGCCGCTCTTTGAACCTGAACAGCACGCGGGCGTCGTTGACCCTAAGTTAGGCTGAGACTTGATGGGCGGCTTGGCTTGTCTTTTCTGCGCAGCATCGCTGGGTTTTGCCCAGAACCCCACTCCTGAGCAGACATTTAACGAAGCCTTGGCCGCCCAGCGGCGAGGTGATTTCACGCTGGCGGTGAAAGACTATGAAGGCGTCCTGAAGCTCGCGCCTGCGCTTATTCCAGCGCGCGCAAATCTGGCTGCCGCGCTGCTGCAACTCGGCCGCGTCGACGAAGCGATCGCCAACTACCGTGTTGCGTTGCGGCAGGATCCGGGCAACCTGCAGATCGAAATCCTACTCGGGAACACGCTCGTGCTTCGCCGTAGCTACGATGAGGCTATCGCTTTGCTGCAGCCCATCGAGAAAGCTCATCCCGACAATCTGGACGTAGCTTTCATACTCGGCGAGGCGCTCATCGACGCGCAAAAACCGAGCGAAGGTCTGAAGCGGGTGGAACGGGTTGCGGCGGCTCGCAACGATGCGGATGCGTGGTTGCTAGCGGGATTGACGCAACTAAAGCTCGGCGATTTTGCAAAGGCTCGCGCCAGCGTCCAGGCCGCGCTACGAGCGAGCGCGGCGGTGCCGGGCGCTTACACCCTGCTCGGCATGACCAAGGTTATGGCGGGCGACCAGGAGGGCGCCAAAGCCGCTTATCGTAAAGCGCTCGAGATGAATCGCGAGGACTTCGATGCCAATCTGCGTCTTGGGACTATTCTCCGCACGGAGAGCGACGTGAATGGTGCGACAGAATATCTTCAATCCGCGCTGCGGCTCAATCCATCCTCGCTGTCGGCGCGCTATGAATGGGCGCTCCTCGAAATTGCTAAGGGCGACGACGGCGCGGCCGTCGCGGATCTAGAACGAATTGTGCAAAACGCTCCGAATCTTCTTCAGGCCCACGTCCGGCTCGCGGCGCTGTATTATCGCGTGCACCGCAGCGAAGATGGAGTGCGGGAGCGGCACATCGTAGACCGCCTGCTTGCCGACCCCCAGGAGCAGGATCAGCAGCTGAATGCGGATCCTTCGTTGAGCGTGGAAATACCTGGTGCTAACGGGCGGGCTCCCTTGCCTTGAGCACAGCATCGCCCGCGACGTTCTCGAAACGCTGTACCGTTCCTGAAGGCCAGCGAATCTCAACCAGTTTGGCGACTGTGTATGAACCCAAGCCGAAGTGAACCGGTCCGTCGCTCGAAGAAGCGTAGCCGACACTGGTGGTCATGTGGTTGTACTGAATACCTGCGTCCGTCACTACTCGGATCGCAGCGCCAATTCCATCTCGATTACTGCGCGTGCCCTCGAGCGCAACATCCAGCCAATGACCGGAACCGGCGCTTTCGTTCATCCAGATCTCGGCTTCTTTGCCGAGTGCGGTGGTAACCACGTCGATACGGCCATCTCCATTCAAATCGCCGAAGGCACATCCGCGATGGCGCGCCGCAGGATGGGAATTGAGGCCGGCCTCTTCGGTGAGCGCGGACCAGTGGCCGCTCGGTCCCTGGTTTCGGAACACGGTGTTGAACTGCGCGATCTCCTCGTTCGCCAATGGCAACGCATCCACATGACCGCGGCTGACGAACAGATCTTTCCAACCGTCGTTGTCAAAGTCGTAGAGCGCTGCACCGAAGCCCGCCATGGGACGGCTTAACGCTGCCATTCCGCTCTTTGCAGTAATTTCCTCAAAAGTGCCCTTACCCGTGTTCCGGAATAAAGGAAAGGTCTCTTTCGTCAAGGCTGTGAATGCGACATCGGGGTAGCCGTCGTTATTGAAATCGCGAAAGTCGACTCCCATGCCGCTGACGAAATTGCCATTTTCCACCAGCGCAACGCCTGCGTTGAAAGCGGCTTCTTCAAATTTCCCGCCGCCTACGTTGTGGAAGAGAAAATTGTAATAACCGTCGTTCGTGACGAACAGGTCTGGCAGACCATCGGCGTCGTAATCCGCCATGGCGACTCCCATGCCCTTTCCCACATGCGCGCGAATGCCGGATTCTTTCGATACGTCAGTAAACGTCCCGTCGCCATTGTTGAGGAACAACTGATTGGGAAGACCTTTATAAGACTTGGGCGGGCAATAGTAGGCCAAACCGCGAAATGGGCAACGGGGCTCCGTGGCATAGTCCCAGCGCAGGTAATTGACCACAAAAAGATCGAGTAGACCGTCGTTGTTCACGTCCACCCACGCTGCCGCGACCGCCCATAATGGTCCGTATTCCGCGTCCGGACGATTCAGGCCTGCTTTGGCCGTTACGTCAGTGAACGTCCCATCGCGGTTGTTGTGATAAAGCGTGTTTCGATGGACCCCCGCGACGAATAAATCGGGGTAGCCGTCGTTATCATAGTCGCCGGCCGCGACTCCGATATCGTAGCCCGTCCCCGCAAGACCGGACTCCTTCGTCACATCGGTGAATTTGCCATTCCCGTCGTTACGGAACAGCCGGTTCGCGTATTTCGGAGAATCCTTCTTCAGGGTCGCGAGGTTCGCTCCGTTAGTGAAGAAGATGTCCGGGCGCCCGTCTTTGTTGTAGTCGAAAATGGCAACTCCGCCGGCCATCGCAGCGGGGACATGCCGTAGCGGGGTCTCGTCATTTTCCAGCCGGAATGGTATCGATTGGAACGAAAAGTGGATCGGACTCAGGGAGGTTTGCGCGGCGTCGAGAAACAAGCAGCCGCTGACCGCAATCAGAAGCGCTGCAGCGGCGCGGGGACACGATAGAATTGTGCTGAAACCAGCATTCACGCTGCCGTTCATCTGCCTGCCTTTTGTTCTATGAAGTCCCGCGCTTTTGCCGGCCTTTTGCTCCTGCTTTCCACAGTCGCCTTTGCGGCCGACCAGTTCGGCGACGCGACGGCTGCGTTTGAGCGGGGCGACATGACCTCGGCCGAGCAGACCCTTCGTACCATTCTCCACGCTCACCCGAACGATGTACCCGCCCTTGGACTTCTCGGAGCAGTTCTCGATACGGAAAAAAAATACACAGAAGCAGAGCGCGCTTACCAACAAGCGCTGCGGTCGGGACCAAACTCCGCGACGCTTCTCAACAACTACGCGAATCATCAGGTCGCAACGGGAGACCTCGTAGGCGCACGTGCCACGTACCTGAAAGTGATCGCCCTCGACCCGCAGCGCGTTAACGCGAATGTGCAACTCGCGGTCATTGCGGTCGAACGAAAGAACGGCCTAGAGGCATTGGAGTACTTGAATCATCTCTCGGCAAGTGACCGTTCCGGGCCGCAGGTGGAAATCCTCGAGATGGATGCTCTATTTCTTGCCGGACGCGATGCCGCAGCGAACGAACTCCTTCGACGCCTGTTCGCGGCCTCGCACAACGATGCGCGGTTGAGCTTCACCGCCGGTCTTTCACTCGCACAGCTTGGAAGATATGCCGATGCCGAAAACTTTTTCTCGCAGACGCTTGCGGCCGCGCCTGCTAATTTCGACGTTCTTTACAATCTTGGCCTCGCTGGCTTCCACGCCGGGCACCTGGAGCGCGCGCGTGAGGTACTTCAGACCGCGCTCGCGCAGCGGCCTGACGACGTCGATACTCTTTACAATCTCGCGGCGCTCGAGATCGATTTAAAGCAACACGAAGCGGCCTTGCGGCTGCTTGCGCACGCGGCGCGCCTCGATCCGTCCCGCGCAAACGTGCAGCTGGCGATCGCACAAACGACCAGCGCGCTCGGATTGTATGCGGACTCGCTGCTCGCGTATGACAAATACCTGAAATTGGCCCCGAGCGATGAATCTGCGCAGCGTGAACGCGCTTTTATGTACGCCGTCAGCAGCAATCCGCGCGAGGGACTCACCGCATTGCAGGACTTTCTGCGTTCGCACCCGCGCGACGTGACGGCCCAATATGAAGTCGGAATTCTCGAAGCGCAGTCCGATCCGGCTGACGCTGCATTACACCTGAACAGGGCTCTCGCCTTGCAGCCCGATTTCGTCCCCGCACGATTTGGGCGCGGTGTTGTGACCCTTCTTCAAGGAAACGCGGCCGCCGCTCTTTCGGACCTGGAGTTTGCCGCTGCGCGTTACCCGGATAACGCGCAAGTCCTCGACCGTCTGGGAGAAGCGTACACAGCGCTCGATCGGTCCCCCCAAGCGGTGACGGTTCTCCGTAAGGCATCACAGATTGAGCCGAACAATTCTCGTATCCTAATGCATCTCAGCCGCGCTCTTTCAAAGGCAGGGCAGAGTGATGAGGCGCGAGCGACACTCGCCCGTTTTCGAGTCAACGGCCCACAACCTGGGAATCTTATTCCGATGCCGGGTATCTTGGAGTTCCTCAGCCTCTCTCCCGAACAGCAGCAGGCGCGATACCGGGATGAAGTATTGAAGCGGATCAAAGAGGACCCGCAGGACGCCGCCGTAAACGTGCGCTATCTGAAATTACTGATCGATGAAGGAAAAGTTGATCAGGCCGGCACAATAGCTTCGCACTTGCTCACCTTGCAGCCGGCCGCCGCCTTGGCCGCCGAAGCCGGTCACGCCTTGATCGGTGCGGAACAGTATGCCGAGGCCAAACCTCTTCTCGAATACGCCTCCCGGTTATCGCCGACACCTGAAGTGCAAGTCGACCTCGCCATCGCCGTATCCCACACACGCTGATCCACGTCTCTAACCAAATCACTGCTGGGCGTGCGCCTTCTGCAGTCTGAACAGGATGTCCTGTGGATTGAATTTCAGAAAGCGACCGAGCGTGTTGATCATTTCACTTTTCCTGCCGCTGCTTGCGTACAACGTAGCCAGTTCCATGTAGGCGGCCTTCAGGGATGGGTCGAGATCGATCGCGCGAGTGAGTTGTTGTTCCGCTTCCTGGAGATCTCCCGATCGCTTCAGGACGATGCCCAGGTTCATGGCTGCCTTCGCGCTTTGCGGGTCCAGTGCGACGGCGCGACGACCGAATTGCAAAGCTTCTTGCAGCTTCTGCTGCTGGAGCGACAAGCCCTCTAAGTCGGACAGCACGGCGGGATCCTGCTGCACTTGCTCAGCCGGAAGCATGCCGAGCTGACGGAAACCATCTTCGCCAATCGCCGGAACATTCTTTGAAAATCCGATTAAGACTTCCGCCAGTGCCAAATCGCGATCGCGAACACGCGGCTCCGGCTCACGCCAAGGAATAACTTTTTCGAGCTCGTGTGCGTTGTTGCCCGCGAGAGTCGGGTGGCGAAGGATTCGATGATCCGTAAGCGCCGCGTGTGGAATATCCGTGGTGGAGTTGCGCGGCATATGGCAGCTTGTACACTCGGGCGGATTGGGCGTATGCGCGGCCGCCGAAAGCGTTTTATGACACGAAGTGCAAATCGCGCGGATCTGATGTTGCCGGTTGAGAACCTCGCCATGCGGCTGGTGACAGGTGCCGCACCAGAGCTTCCCGGCAGTCGCACGCACGCATTTACTCTGGGCAAGTTGTTCGACTTGGCTGACCGCGACGGTATCGGCATGATCGCCGCCCACCAGCAGGTATGTGGCGAACGTCCGTTCCGCAGCTTCACCCGAATGGAAATCGCTCCAGTGTTTTCCCGGGTTGAGAATGCGCGTTGCACCCTCCAGGTGACACTGCTCGCAAACGCTGTCGCGCGCCGCTCCAGTCAGCTTTGCGGGATTGACAATGTTCTTTGCGGAGGGTCGGCGAAGGTGCGCTTCGCAGGGACCGTGACAGCGCTCGCACGTGATAGAGGTCAGTACTTGGTCCTCAAGACGACGTCCATCGCTGCCTGCGAACCGGGTTGTACCAGCGTGGCAGAATAGACATGCTTCATCGACGGGACGATCGAAATCGATCACCGCGGTGCGGGCGTAGCCGGGTGACAGATCCCAGCCATACCTGTTGAACCACGATGCGGGCGATTCGAACAGATAATCGCCCATCTGCACCATATAGCTCCGGCCCATCGAGCCCTCCGCCGATCTGATATCGGACCGGATACTCGGCTGTGAGTCCGCGCTCCGAGAGCGTATGAATCATTCGACCATCGCGTTCCTCTATGGTGATGACACTGCCTGAGTGCTCATCGGTGATGCGGCCCGGCGGGAGAGGCGCGGGCGTGATCAGTGATTTGCCCATCGCCGTTGCAAGATATCGCGCCGTTTCTTTGGGGTGACATGTGGCGCACCTCCGGGCGGAAGTATCGGCGGCAAAGGAACGCGCGGCGCTAACGAGCAGCACGGCAGCAGCCGCTAGTGAGGTAATAGTGCGGCCAAAAGGAATACCAGCGGAGCGTTCCAATTGATTGCGACCTCGTTACATGAGTACGCGCCCGTCTCGTCCACGTACATCTTCGCGGGTGGAAGCTCCGGACTGACTAGTCTCTTCATGACAATGTCTTGTCGCCGCGCGTTTGGTCCTCCAACCAGCAAGCCTGGCCAAGGAAGATCCAATCCGTCTGCTGCACTGGGACGATGATGCGGATGCCGGACTGCATTCTCTCCCACCTGCGTGACCCATGAAAGCGAGAGCGTGTTCCTGCCGAGCAGGTAGTGGAGATTCTCCATCGCGGTCTCGACATACTGCCGGTTCGGTTGAAAACGATCCGCAATTAACAGTTGCATGCTGTAGTTAGCGGCCACGCCGTTCGATCCCCAAATATAATCTTTCGATGTGAGCGCGATGCGATAGGCGTTCCCGTTGGCGCGCTGCGTGATTTCATTGGCAGTCTCCACAGAACGACTGCGAATCGCGTTCGATGCATCTAGGTTCTTCCCATTGCCGAGAACATAAGTCCACAGCGCCAGCGGTGCCACCATGGACCAGGATTGCGGACCGACTGGTCGGATGCTATCCAGGTACTCGCGGTAGTGCTGCAGAAAATACTGCGAGTAATTATCCTCTCCGGTCGTACGCAGCAGTTCCGCGGCAGCCCACAGTCGTTCATCGCCGCAGTGGAAATCACCATACTCTCCCGTGGTTATGCCTGGTGGATTTCGAAACGTCACGTCGGGATTCCCCTCGAGCCATTTCCATGCGTGTTCGGCCGCAATTCGGCATCGCGCTGAAAAGGCCCGATCAAACTGCGGATAGACGCGCGCTGCAATTGCCATCACGGCAGCGAAGTCCGCTGTCGCGCAAGAATCTTTGAAGGGCTGCTTTCCGTTCCCGATAACGTAGCTGACAAGTTTGTCATCTTGCGGCATGATAAACGCGCAAAAATGCGTACTGGTTTGCTTGTGCCAGACACCTCCGTCAGTGTCTTGCATGGTCAGCATCCAATCGAGATTCCAGCGAATCTCGCTCAGAAGGTCCGGAACACCGCTGCCGGATTCGGGCAGGTGCAATCCTATTTTGCTTGCACGTGCGCCGAACAGCTCCCACGTCCAGAGCAACGTGCCAGTGCTGATTCCGGAGTTCGGGATGTATCGCCCGTAGTCTCCGGCGTCATGCCAACCGTGGGAAGAAACGTGCGCGCCCGTCCTTCCGGAAGAAGAGTCGTACGCGCCCTCCAAGTGACAGGGTGGATGCTTATATGTTGGAAAATCCGGCCCAAGGTCGACGCTGGTGCCACAGCGCTGGCCGTAAAACGATCGCATGGCCAGGTAATAAACATGCGTGAATACATCGGGTCCAATCGCGAACGTCCAGCTTCGACCGATTCCTGGAATCTCCAGATAAAATCTGCCATTTTCAACTAAGCTTGTGAAATCCGCTGTTTCGACGTTCTCCGCGGAATCCGTATTGTAGACGGGCGGTCGCAGTTTTCCCGCGAATGCAACCGAGCCATCCCGTACTCGACGAATCGTGAACGTCGTGCGCGGATCTGCTGCAGTGCCCGCGCGCACCACCATCGCGAGCTTCGGGGCGTCCGGCAAGTAACCCGCCTGGTCCACCTTTATGTCGCGCGTAGCATTCTGTGCCGAGGGCGAGCAACGTGGATAAAGGCTTGCCAGGATCGCGACGCACAACCCGAGCGCGCGGACTGTATGGGTCATTTCGGTAATAGATGAGCCGCTTGAGATCGCGGTTACACGTGAGGAAACTGCTGAATTTTTCTCAAGCGACCGAATTGCGAGCGATCGTTTCTCGATAGAACTCCGCGCTCAATTTTGGGGTACGCTTCAAGGTCTTGTAATCGACATAGTGCAGGCCGAAACGCTTGCTGTAGCCATCCGCCCATTCGAAGTTGTCCAGTAAGCTCCATAAAAAATAGCCTTTAATTGGATAACCCTCCGAAGCAGCCCGCTGGAGCTGCGTAAGGTAATTGCGCAGATACATGACGCGGTCAGTGTCGTAAACATGGTCGTCTGGCGTGAGCACGTCATCTGAGGAGCAGCCATTCTCAGTGATGTAAACCGCCTTAGGTTTCCACAGCGTCGTGGCATTGCGAACTGCCCAATAGATCACCTCCGGTCCGACGTAGAGCCACGGGGATGCCATGTGGGGGGAAGATTCAGGACGCGGCACAACGGAAAATTCCAGGTGCGAATTATCTGCTCTCGCGTATTCAGGCGCGTAAACGTTGAGACCTACAAAATCGAGAGGACTGCTGATGATCTGCATGTCTTCGGCCGTAAACTTCGGAGCGGCCGCGCCTTGCGTCTCGAGATAACTTTCGAGATAGCGGCCTTCGAGAATCGCTGTTAAGAACGGAGCGTTCAGGTGGCGGGTTGCTAGCTGCGCCGCTTCAATGTGCGCAGGCGTCTCGATGACTGGAACAAAATTCCTCGCGTTTTCAGCAAGACCTATCTGCGTCCCCGCCCGAGCTGACGCTCGGATCGCTTGCACCCCCATGCCGTGTGCCAGGATGGCGTGATGCCGGACCTGCGTAACTCGGGGCTCCGGAAGCTGCAGCCCGGGGGCGAAAACACCGGTCTTGTAGCCGTCATCTGTGAAGCAGGTGAACTCGTTTGTCGTAAAGAAGTGGTGCACGCGATCGGAGAGGCGGCCTGACACGTATGCCGCATAGTCTGCGAATGCCTTGGAAGTGTCGCGCGACTCCCAACCACCTTGCCTCGCTTGTAGTGCTTGCGGCAAATCCCAATGGAACAAAGTGACGTACGGATCGATACCATTCGCCGCTAACTCGTCGACAACTCGCTCGTAATAGGCCAGGCCTTTTTCATTCGGTTTGCCGGTGCCATCCGGGAAAACACGTGACCACGCGATCGAAAACCGATAAGCAGTTACGCCGAGGTTCTTCAGCAGCTGGATGTCTGTCTTGTAAAGGTGGTACGAATCGTCGGCGATATCGCCGGTCTCCCCGTGGTACGTTTTACCAGGAGTATGCGAAAAGACGTCCCAGATGCACGGCTTACGCCCATCTGCCGCCACGGCGCCCTCGATCTGGTAAGAAGCTGTTGCACATCCCCACGTGAAACGTGTAGGAAATCTGCGGCGCTCGCCGGTTTCAGTGTTTGAGGGCACGCCAGACTGCGCAGCCGAGTCCTTTGCGATGGAAGCGCCGGCAGTCGCGGCTGCAAGTGTCTTACCGAATGATCGTCTCGAAAATTTTTCCGTCATAAAAACGCGCTGAGAATACCGTTGTCTGCGAATTGGTTTTGTTTGTCGATTATATTCTCCCGCTAACGCCACGCGGGCCAGATGCTGAGCAGCGATTTGCTTCAGCGCGGCTGAGTGCTCGCGCCTTTCAGCCGGAGCATCACGTCCTGAAATGGCACGATGATCACACCGAAATGCTGAACTAGAATGACTGGCGGAAGCTAATGGGAGTCGGAGACGCGTGCTGCTCCTGGAATCAGTAAGTTACTGATTCTACGTTCCTCTATATCCACCATATCCTCTATATCCTCTGTCCAACACTACACGAACACTACATGGAACGTGGTTCTTTGCTCCCGACGGCGAGGGTAAGGTGCCTCAGTATGGGACCTCGTCGATTGACGCTCGGCGTTGTCATTTTGTTCACTACCAGCGCTAGGCGATCCAGTATTCGGATCCGCGAAAAAGAGATGGCCGAGCTGCGCCAGCGTGTCCGCTTTTAGCTCAACCACGAGCTGCGGAACCGTGTGCTCGACAGTTTTGCCGGAGCTCCATGCTTGCTCTCTCCACAGATGTGAGCCTTACGGCGCGTGCCAATCGAGCGCGTAGATCTCCTGCGTTCCGATGTCGCGTAGCACCAGGGGCGAGTCGTCCGGAGTGAGGCCGAACCAGAAGCTTCCATTAACTCCGGTTCGCTTTACATTCTGGAGGCTGGTGATCTCCTCTATCTTGCAGTCGTTCACGCCCACGCGCATTACGGCATGTTGAGCTCCGTGCTGTTCGAAATATACATATTGACCGTCTCGCGACCAATTCAGCCAATTCAGTTCGCGCCTCGCCAGTTCCGTCCAAGCTTGAGTTTTGAAATCGAAGAGCATCAGGGTCTGATGATCCGAGCTGCGGGCAACGATGTACCGGCCGTTCGGTGACCATTCGGCTAAGACGAGTCCCTGCGACCCGCGCAGGCGTTTTACTCTATGGGTCACCAAATCCAGGACAACGATTCCGTGAGCAGCGTCAGGCCCTGGAATATAACTGAAGACGATAGAGTTCCCGTCAGGAGACCAGCTGGGACGATTTTGGTCGAGTGGTTCCTCAAACAGCGGCTCAGGAGTTCCGCCGCCCGCTGCAACCAGGTAGTTCCTCCAACGGTTCCCTCCCGTCATGGCCTGAAAGGCAATTCGTTTGCCGTCCGGTGACCAGCTTGGGATCACGACCTGCATTGAAGACGGGGTGAGTTGAAGGCGATCGCTGCCGTCTATTCTGCTCCGCCATAAAGCATTCTCTGGAAAAGCAACATACGTAATCCACCGCCCGTCGCGCGAAAAGTCGACAAACTCCGCCGAAACTCCGGAAAGGAAGGATACCCATTGCCTGGACTTGGAATCGTACCGGGTAAGCTCGCCTCTCAGTTGCTGACCGACGACGTAAAGCTTTTTGCCGTCGCGGCTCAGCACTGGCTGCAAGGAGTTCAATTGTCCGGCGGTGAGTTGTACCGGTTCGCGACCCAGTTTCCGGAATACGTCCAGCAGGCCGCCTCGTTCTCGAGTCGCCCAAATCTCAGTTTTACCGTTGCGGGTAGCCTGAAAAACAAAGTACTTCCCGTCGGGGGTCCAGTTGCCGCAGCACGCTGCCGAGGACTGGTTCCAATCAGGTAAGAAAGGGTGAAGCCGTGTTCCATCTGCTAAAACGTCCCAAATTGCAAGCGCGCCGATGCGGGAAAGGGGATTGCCGAGCGTCAGTCGCAGGCGGCTTCCATCAGGCGACCAACGCAACCACCATGCCGTTCCGGGGAGGGTCACGAGCTTCCTGGCCTCGCTTCCATCGCGCTTGGAGCGATACAGATCCCGATCCCTGACATAGGCAATCTCCCGCCCGTCGGGAGACCAGGCCGCGCAGGTCGCCAAAATATTCCCAATTCGGCGAGGCGCCCCCGCCGGCAGAGGCATGACCCATAAAGGCCACCCAAGCTCATGCTCAAATCCCATGTAATTAGACACTAGTAGTTCGGACCGGTTTGGCGAGATGTCCTGGACTTCTGGCAAACCGACCGGTGCTTCCGGTAGCAACGCTGTTTCCCCACCGGCTGTGGAAACTTGCGCGATCACGTGCGCCATGCCTGAGCCTTCCGCAAAATAAAGCCGTGACCCGTCGGTTACCATAGCGCCCTGAAAGGGTCCCTTTCCCCGGCCATCGTCACTGATCTGAACGAAACCCGATACGCGCGGTGGCGGCAGCGGCCGCATGAGGAGATAACTCGCGATCACAATGCAAATCAATACCGCGCCCGGCAAGACGAAACGCCGTGTTCGCCTTTGACGAAGCACCGAATCCTCATTGCGCTTCAGGCGTTCGAGATCCGCGCGAATTTCAGAAGCATGCTGATAGCGCAGATCGCGGTCTTTCTGCAAGCATTTGGAGACGACACGCTCCAGCTTCTCGGGCGCTTTGGCATTCAGGGTTCGGAGAGGCGCAGGACTCTGGTGCAGAATCGCATCGAATATCGCAGCGCCAGTTTCCCCCCTAAACGGAGAAACTCCTGTCGCCATTTCATAGAGCACCGCCCCGAAAGAGAACAAATCGCTGCGTGCATCGAGCGGCTTACCTAGCGCTTGCTCCGGAGACATGTAATCCGCGGTTCCGAGCGCCACGCCGGCGTTGGTGAGTTGATCGCGCGTTCTGGTGATCCCATCGGGCGCGATCGGTTGCGCCTCAGCCGGCTCGAGGCCCGAAATTTTCGCCAGTCCGAAATCGAGCACCTTTGCGTTTCCACGTTTCGTAATAAAGATGTTCGCCGGCTTGATATCGCGGTGTACGATTCCTTTCGCATGCGCCGCATCAAGCCCGTCGGATATCTCAATTGCGAAACCGACCAGCGCTTCCATCTCGAGCGCTCGCCCGCCGATGAAGTGTTTGAGCGTCGCGCCTTCCAGATACTCCATGACGATAAAAGCTCGGCCGTCCTGCTCGCCGATATCGTGAACAGTGCAGATGTGCGGATGGTTGAGCGACGAAACAGCGCGCGCCTCGCGCTCGAAACGAGCAAGCGCCTGAGCATCGCGAGCAACTTCATCCGGGAGAAACTTCAACGCCACCAGTCGATGCAGCCGGATGTCCTCAGCCTTGTAAACGACACCCATACCGCCGCCACCGAGCTTTTCGACGATGCGGTAATGCGAGATGGTGCTCCCGAGGAGCGAATCGACGCTCTCTCTTGTCTCCTGCTCCTGGCTTAAAGCAAACGCGCGAGCAGCTACTTCGATAGCCGGATTTTCAAGGAAGCTTCCGGCCTGCTGGTGTGAATCCAGCAGTGAGCGGACCTCCTGTTCCAGAACCTTGTCGCCATCGCACGCCTGGTGCAGAAAGGCATTGCGCTCCTCCGGCGATTGCTGCAATGCGGATTGCAGCAGTTCATCGATTTGTCTCCATCGCTCACGGTCCACCCGCGACCCCGCCTGTCATTTCGCGGTAAAGCCACGCTTTCGCCGTGCTCCAGTCGCGCATTACGGTCAGAGATGACACTTTGAGCACTTCCGCGGTCTCCGCAACGCTAAGTCCGCCAAAGAAGCGCAGTTCCACCACCTGAGCCTTGCGCGCGTCGATATGGGCCAGCGTGCCCATCGCATCATCCAGCGCGATCAGATCCGCCGCCCGCTCGCTGCCAACGACAGCTACTTCATCGAGGGAAACGTGCTGTATGCCACCTCCGCGTTTCAGATTGTGCCGTCGCGCATGCTCCACCAGAATGCGCCGCATCAGCTGGGCGGATACTGCAAAAAAATGCGCGCGGTCCTGCCACTGCATGCGCCTGTAGTCCACTAGCCGCATATACGCTTCATTTACTAAAGCTGTGGTCTGCAAACTGTGACCGGCGCGTTCACCGCGCAGATGATGCCGCGCAAGACGCCGCAGTTCGTCATAAACGATAGGCGTCAGCCTGTCGAGCGCGGATCGGTCGCCATCACTCCAGGCTCGCAGAAGCTGGCTCACTTCCACCGATGAGCTTTTCGTTCCGTGCTGTTCGGCTTCCCTCTGCATGGGCTGATTGGCGCACATTATAGCGCCGTAAAGGGAAGCGCGGCTTCGATGATAGTTTCGCCGCCCCGTTTGCGCCTCTTCAGATGAGGGCGGCTGAGTTTGCTCATCACGCCCCTATAGGAGACAAGATGAATGACACCATGGCCGCTTTGAAGCCGGCGTTCCGCCAGTACCGGGCGACAGGAAACGATCCCAGCCCATCGAGGGGCTCACGAACGTTTACTCAACGAAGACTGTTCCTGTGGCTGTCGCTTGCATTGTTCACCGCTTCAGCCAGCGCAGACACAGTTGTCTACGCAGTCAGTAATAACTACAATAACTTTACGGGCCAATTCGGCGCGGTGGACCTCACCACGGGCGCGTTTAACCAAATCGGTCCCGTTACCTCGGATCCGCTAACCGGCTTGGTGCCGGGGCCGAACGGAAATCTACTAAGCATTTCGGCATCCGGGAATCTGAACTCGATCAATCCCGCCATCGGAGCGGTCTCTGCCATCGGGGCGATCCCTGTCGTCGGGCAAACAGGCAATGCGCCCTACTCCATTGCGGAACTCAATGGAACGGTCTATGCAACCGATCTGTACAGCAACCTTTATACCTTGAATACGACCACCGGCGCCGCGACGCTCATAGGCTACACCGGCATCCCGATCTGCCCGTCCGTCACCAACCCTAACGACGTGAGTGACGAAACGCTGTTTACGGCTAACGGAAAGCTGTATGCCACTTTTGACGGGATAAATTTGAATACCCTCGCTTTGGTGAATTCCCCCGAGCTCTATCAGATCAATCCCGCGAATGGGGTGGCGACTCTGGTGGGCCCGACAGCCTTGGGGCTCGACGCGGCAATACAGGTAAACGGCACTGTCTATGGTCTCGCCGCTGGTTACGCGGGACCGAATACGGTGCTCTCAATGAACCTGGCGAATGGCAACACCACTTTCCTGAACGATTACGTATCGTCGCCTACTGCGGGCGGCCTGAATGCGTTCGACATCACGGGAGCAGCCGCAGTCCCCGAGCCAGCTTCGCTCGCACTGGTTGGAATCGGAATAGCTGCCGCTCTTGTTTCAAGACGGCGAAAGCGCCTTCCGTAATTTCGATCAACTGGACCGGGGTACGTAGATTGCAACGATCATGCGGCGCCGCAGGTTGCTAACCTGTCGGCATGCCTGCGGTCCAGGGTGCTTAAGAGTCTTTTGGGGAGCAAGAACGGCTCGCAGGCCAACAGTGCGGGGCTCCGAAAGCATCGGCAAGCCGCAATTCCGGCGCTCCGGAATTGTCGGGCGGTGAAGATCGAAGCGGGCGAGTTGTCGACCCCATTGACCTGCGATGCTCCCGTCATTAGGCTCACAACATTCAGCTTGCTGCGGGAGTCCTTTGGAATCTACATACTAAATATTACGTAAGTTATTGAATGTAAAAGATTTACGGAAGCTAATGGGAGTCGAACCCACCCGTGACAACGTTAGTGCCGCACTCCGGTTTTGAAGACCGGGCCCTGCACCGGCAGAGTCTAGCTTCCGACTGCGATTGTATCGTTCTCTTGAGGTGCAAATAAGCGTTGGCTCATTGCGTAACGTAGCTCTTCTAACCCAGCGCCGGTCACACTCGAAATCGCGAGAAACTCGAGACCGCGCTCGTCGGCTTTCGACCGCACAGTCTCTATGCGAGACGCATCTTGGCACGCATCGATCTTCGATGCAACGACGATCATCGGCTTGGCCGCGAGATCCTCGCTATACTCACCCAATTCCCGGAGAATGATCTCGAAATCCCGGCCAGGATCGCGGCCACTGAAATCGGACACATCCACCAGGTGCACCAGCAATCGAGTTCGCTCGACGTGACGCAGAAACTGCGTCCCGAGGCCATGCCCCTGATGTGCGCCTTCGATCAGCCCCGGAACATCCGCGAGCACAAAGGTGCGCTCTCCGGCCTGAACGACGCCTAAATTGGGCTCGAGCGTGGTGAAAGGATAATCGGCAATCTTCGGCCTGGCAGCCGAAAGGCGCGAAATGAGAGTGGATTTTCCCGCATTTGGAAATCCCACCAGCCCGACATCCGCAAGTACCTTCAATTCCAGGCGCAGCTTGAGCACTTCGCCGGGTTTGCCTTCTCCGTGCTCGGTCGGAGCTTGGTGCGTTGAGGTGGCGAACCGCGCATTTCCGCGTCCGCCGCGTCCGCCCTCGGCTACCGTGAAGCGCTGCTCTGGCGCCCTGAAGTCGAACAATTGTTCGCCGGTCTCGGCGTTGTAGACGATCGTGCCTACAGGCACTGGCACCACAACGCTGTGTCCCTCGCGGCCAGTTCGGTTGCTGCCCTCGCCATGCCGTCCCCGTTCCGCCGTGTGCTCCGGGTTGAAGCGGAAATGCAACAGAGTGTTGTAGTGTTCGCTCGAAACCAATACGACGTCGCCGCCGCGTCCGCCATCCCCACCGCTCGGACCGCCGCGCGGGACAAACTTCTCCCGGCGAAATGCAAGACAACCGTTGCCGCCGTTGCCTGCCTTGACAGTAATAATGACTTCGTCGATAAACACGGCAGTGATCTGAAAGGAGGATCGCTGATGCAGTTCAACCGCCCCGCGACGGCCGCTCAGCGCGAGAGAGGATGGGCTCTATGCCTGGGCGGCGATGATGTTCACAAACTTGCCGAGCCGGCCCCGGTTGCGGAACTCAACCGTCCCCGGAACTGTTGCGAACAATGTGTCGTCTTTGCCGACGCCGACGTTCTTGCCCGGCTTAAAGCGTGTGCCCCGCTGGCGCACGATGATCGAGCCGCCAGTAACAAATTCGCCTGAAAAGACTTTCACACCGAGCCGCTGCGAATTCGAATCGCGGCCGTTTTTCGAGCTGCCTAAACCTTTTTTGTGTGCCATTGCGCTTACCTAACCGCCTACTTAAGCCCGCTTCCTCAACTCAAGATCTCCTGCACTTCCACGCGCGTGTAATTCTGGCGATGCCCGATCGTGCGCTTGTATTGCTTCTTGCGCTTGAATTTAAAAACCAGGATCTTGTCACCGCGGCCATGCGACGCAATCTTGCCCCGCACGCGGGCACTCTTCAAAGCATCCCCTATCACCAGCTCGTTGGACTCATTCGAAATCGCGAGAACCCGGTCGAATTCAACGTCGGTCCCAATATCCCCGCTCAGCGTGTCTACTTCAATCGTCTGGCCCGGCGTGACGCGATACTGCTTACCGCCGGTCTCAATTACAGCGTACATAGTCAACCTTTTTCGGTGAGTTTATGGTTCCAGGTGATGGCGCCCAGAGCATGTCAGCTGCGGGGCACACGAACGGCCTTCGCTGGAAGACAATCCGAACCTCCCTTATGATACCGAACGCCGATCGCGGTTGGCTACCGCCGCTTGAAGAAGCCCTGGCCCTATGATGGAAGTTGTTCACCAGAATTTCGTGCTCTCTTCCGCTGTTTTTCTGTCTGGCATTTTCCGCCTCTGGTCAGGCCAATAGACCGATCGCGGTTTCGCTCGACATCACAGACGCACCCCGCAAAATACTCCACGCGCAACTGGCGATACCCGTCCAGCCGGGCGAGTTGACGCTCGTGTATCCGCAATGGATCCCGGGCGAGCACGGGCCAACGGGACCCATCGACAATTTCGCCGGCATCGTATTTTCCGCAAACGGGCAAAACATACCGTGGAAGCGCGACGACGTGAACATGTTCGCGTTCCACCTGACCGTCCCGCCTGGCGTCCACACCCTGCAAGCTAAGGTGGATTTCCTCGCGACCGCCGCTCCTACCGGCTTTTCAGCCGGAGCATCAACCAGCGCCAACCTGTGCGTCGTCAGCTGGAACGAGGTGGTTCTATATCCGTCCGGCATGCCGTCTGCAGAAATCACTTTCGAACCGTCGATCAAAGTTCCCGAAGGATGGAAATTCGGCAGCGCCCTAACGCCATCATCGACGCAAGGCACAGAAACGCACTTCCAACCGGTATCGCTTCAAATGCTAGTGGATTCGCCCGTCTTAGCGGGGCGTTTTTTCAAAGAAGTTCCACTCGCGGAAGAAGTCACGCCTAAGCATTACCTCGACATGGCCGCTGACGGTCCGGAAGATCTGAACATAAGCGCCGACGAGGTGGATGCGTTCAGCAATCTAGTTCGCGAAACTGGCACGCTCTACGCCTCGCGGCACTATAACAGCTACCATTTCCTGCTGACTCTCAGCGATAGCGTGGCCCACTTTGGTCTCGAGCACCATCAATCGAGCGATGATCGCGTCGAAGCGCGCACTTTTCTAGACGACGATCTCACCCTGCTTTCGGGCGATCTGCTTCCGCATGAATTCACGCACTCCTGGAACGGCAAATATCGGCGGCCCGCCGGCCTCGCAACATCGAATTACCAGCAGCCCATGAAAGGCGAGCTGCTATGGGTTTACGAAGGCCTGACTCAATACCTCGGTGATGTACTCGCTGCCCGCAGTCGCATCTGGACTCCCGCACAATACCGCGCCTATCTCGCTGCGTCCGCCGCCGAGCTGGATCACCGCCCCGGGCGCACTTGGCGCGATTTACAGGACACAGCGACCGCCGCCCAGACCCTCTATGACTCGAGCGAACAATGGGACAACTGGCGCCGGTCAGTCGATTATTACTCCGAGGGCGAGTTGATCTGGCTCGACGTGGACACAACCATTCGCAAGCTCTCGGGTGGAAAAAAATCGCTCAACGATTTTTGCGCGCGCTTTCTCGGGCTCGGTGGCAACACACCGCCCGAAGTGGTCCCCTATCACTTTGAAGACCTGGTGAGTGTGCTGAATCAGGTTCAGCCATACGACTGGGCTCACTTTCTGAATGAGCGCCTGACGACGAAATCCCCGCACGCGCCGCTTGGCGGTATTGAAAATGGCGGATACAGTATCGAATACACCGATCAGCCCAACGAATTTATTCGTGCGCAAGAGGCCAAGGATCGTGGGGTGAACGCATGGTATTCGCTCGGATTTCGGGTCGCCGACAACACCGTCCGCGACGTCCTCATCGGCTCTCCTGCCTACAACGCGGGTGTGGGACCCGATATGAAGCTGGTCGCGGTAAATGGACGTAGCGCCACCGATGAGTTGTTGCGCGAAGCCATCCGTAGTGCCCGCACCACCCATTCCATCGACTTGATCGTCGAAAACACAGGGTTCTTCAAAGTCTTGAAGATCGATTACTCCGGGGGAGAGAAGTACCCGCACCTGATGCGCCAGCCCCGCACACCCGCTCTTCTCGATGAGATCTTGAAACCCATGACGAACCATCCACAAAGTAAAAGCGCGGAGTAGCGCGCCTCATCCGGCCTTCGGCACAGGCGTACAGGTACCGGGTACTCTTGCCTCAATGCCTTAGATGTGGCATCCTCGCTCCAGACATGCTAAGAAAACGTAGCTTTCTTGCCGTCGTGCTCTCGATCGGCACCGCTGTTCTGCCGCTTGCCGCGCAAACTGCCACACCCTCGCAGCACGGTTCCGCAAACTCCCGCTCGGCCAACGATCCGGACACGCAGGCGATGCGGAATTATAAGCTCACGATGAGCAAGGTAGATCAGTGGGCCGCAACCAACCGCGCTGTCGCAGCCTACGTCAAAGCGCATCCCGAAGTCAAACGACTTAGAAATGACCAAGAGGCGAAAACGTTCGACCAGATGGAGGCAAGGACCAGAGCGGAAGCGCCCGGTTTTGTAAAAGCGATTGAGAGCACCGGAATATCCTTCCGTGAGTGGTGGCTGGTCACGGGGTCGCTTATGTCCGCTTATGTTGCTGCTCAATATCAGCGGCCCGGAATGCCGGCATCGAATACGGTGTCGCCCGAAAACATCGAGTTCGTCAAGGCCAATAAGCAGAAGATTGATGCTCTCTTCGTGGAATTCCAAAGAGCGAACGCGCAACTGAACGACGACAAAGGTAACCGCTGACTGTAGAATCCGCAGAGGCGGATATTCTGGTGGTGATGAAAGTCATCGCTATCGATGGCTGGCCCTCCGGCGAACCGATCGACCATCGACCTGAGTTGGAATCCGGCAACGTCCTGTTCTTCCCGCAGCCCCCGTTCGTCATCCCGGACGAATCCAAAGACTTTCTTCGGCACTTAGATTTCGCGGGCGGCGCCTTACACAAAAACATCGCGTACCGGCCGGCGAGCGATCGCGTGACCGGTATCGAGGGAAATGCGGAGCAGGCAGACCGTCTCAGAGCCATCTTCCGGGAATACTCGCGCCAAGTCGTGCAGTTCACCACCCAATTGCTCCCCGAATATGCAGCAAGTTGGAAGTTGGACTACACGAGCTTTCGACCTCTTGAGGAGAAAGGGCGCAATCTGCCGTTACTCAAGCGCAACGATCTGATCCATACGGATGCGTTTCCGTCGCGTCCTACGAACGGCAACTTGATCTTGCGGGTCTTCACCAATATCCATCCCACGAAGAGCCGGAATTGGGTCACGACTGACCCGTTCCGCGTCGTCGCTGAACGCTATGCTCGTGACGCCGGCTTAGAACAAATTGCCGCCGGGTCTACATCCGCTGCTGGCCGCTTTTTGAATGGCTCGGCGCGAGTGTTGCGCAATTTCGGTGTTCCGATCGTCATGCGCTCGCCCTATGACCGCTTCATGTTGCGTTTTCACGATTACCTGAAGCGGAATGAGGAATTTCAGAAGAACTGTCCAAAGTACAGCTTTGATTTTCCGCCCGGTTCCCTCTGGCTGACGTTCACAGACGTGCTTCCGCATTCAGTCCACTCTGGCCAGCACGCCCTGGAGCAGACCTTCATCGTTGCACGCAGCGCCATGGCCGACCCCCAACACGCGCCGGTTTCGATTCTCGAACGAATGTGCGGAAGCCCTTTGCTGCCGCTCCAAGAACCCCAACGCGTCGCGTGAGCTTGCGCCTTTCAAGCTCGTTCCAGCATCAAACCTGTTGTTGGTCCTAGCTTCTCGTTCCCAGCTACACTAGAAGAAAACTACAAGTATGCTCGAAAACGCGCTGGCCAAGGTTTTTGGCACGAAGCATGACCGCGAGATTAAGCGGATACGGCCGATCGTGGCGGCGATTAACGATCTGGAACCGCAACTCAAGCAGCTGTCGGACGCTGATCTGGCTGCCAAGACAGTGGATTTCAAGCAGCGCATCGCCAACGGCGCCTCGCTCGATGACGTCCTGATTGAAGCCTTTGCGGTATGCCGCGAAGCAGGGCGGCGCGTGCTCAATATGCGCCATTTCGATGTCCAGCTCATCGGCGGAGTCGTCCTTCACCGCGGGCGCATCGCCGAAATGAAAACCGGCGAAGGAAAAACACTCGTTGCCACGCTCCCGAGTTACTTGAACGCTCTCGGCGGCAAAGGCGTTCACATTGTCACAGTAAATGATTATCTGGCCCGCCGCGATTCGGAATGGATGGGCCGCATTCATCGCTCGCTCGGACTGACCGTCGGCACCATCGTCCACGATCTTGACGACCAGGAGCGGCGGCAAGCCTACGGCTCCGACATCACCTACGGCACTAATAACGAGTTCGGCTTCGATTACCTGCGCGACAACATGAAATTTCGCCTGGAAGATTATGCCCAGCGGGAGTTCAATTTTGCCATCGTCGACGAAGTCGATTCCATCCTGATCGATGAAGCACGAACGCCGCTGATCATCGCCGGCCCAAGCGAAGAATCGACCGACAAGTATTACCGCGTCAACCGCATCATTCCGCATCTCGAGCGCGGCGAGGTGATCGAAGGCAAAGAACCCGGCCAGTCCTATACAACCGGCGATTTCACCGTCGACGAGAAGCATCGAGCAGTGGGTCTCACCGAAGAGGGCTACGACAAGGTGGCCAAACTGTTGGGCGTGAGGGATATCTACAGCCCGGACACCATTGAATGGAAGCACCACGTGGAAGCGGCGTTAAAGGCGCACGTGCTTTACCAACGCGACCGCGACTTTGTCGTGCAAGACGGCCAAGTGGTTATCGTCGATGAATTCACCGGACGCTTGATGCCCGGACGCCGCTGGAGCGACGGTCTTCATCAGGCTGTTGAGGCGAAAGAAAACGTAAAGATCGAGCGTGAAACACAAACGCTGGCCACCGTTACGTTCCAGAACTTCTTCCGGATGTACAAGAAGTTGGCTGGAATGACCGGTACTGCCGATACGGAAGCGGCTGAGTTCGGTAAGATCTACAACCTCGATGTCACCGTTGTTCCGACGAACAAGCCGATGATCCGAATTGAGAATTCGGACGTCGTCTATCGGACCGAGGACGAGAAATTCCGCAATGCCGCGAAAGAGATTAAGACGCTGCATGAAAAAGGACAGCCGGTACTTGTCGGCACGATTTCGGTGGAAAAATCGGAACGACTCTCGAACGTCCTGAAAAAGATGGGCGTTAGGCATGAGGTCCTGAACGCTAAGAATCACGAGCGCGAAGCGCACATCGTGGCGCAGGCGGGACGCAAAGGCGCGGTCACGGTGTCGACCAACATGGCCGGCCGCGGTACCGACATTTTGCTGGGCGGCAATCCTGATTTCTTGCTTGAGGAACGTTTAAAGAAACACGGACAATCCGCGGATATGCTCCCGCCTGGCGAGCTAGATCGAATGAAAGATCAGATCAAACAAGAGATCCAGGTCGAGCATGACGAAGTGGTGGCATTAGGCGGCTTGCACATCCTCGGGACCGAGCGCCACGAATCGCGGCGCATCGACAACCAATTACGCGGTCGCGCGGGACGGCAAGGCGACCCGGGCAGTTCGCGTTTTTACCTCTCGCTGCAGGACGATCTACTCCGCATCTTCGGCGGCGACCGCATGCAGAATTTGATGTTACGCCTCGGCATGGAAGAGGATGTGCCGATCGAGTCGCGGCTGATCAGCAAGCGTATTGCCGCTGCGCAGAAAGCTGTCGAAGCGCAGCATTTCGCCTCCCGTAAGCACGTGCTCGAATACGACGACGTCATGAATAAGCAGCGCCAGGCCGTTTATTCCATGCGGCGTCAGTTGCTCGAAGGTGAGAACCAGAAGGAACGCATCCTCGATATCGTGCGTGGTATCGTCGGCAGCTTCATCGATCAGTTTGTCGCTGAAGGCGCGCGCCACGACCAATATGATCTGATCGGTCTGCAGACGGCCGTGCTGAATCAGTTCGGAGCCAAACTGGACCCGGAAGAACTCGCTGGACTCGGCCGCCGCGAGATCGAAGAAAAAGTTAACGATCTGCTGCTGGAGCGCTACGACGAGAAAGAGCGGATGATTGGCCCTGATAGTTTGCGCCAGGCTGAGCGCATCATCATGCTCAACGTCGTCGACAATCAGTGGAAAGACCACTTGCTCTCGATGGATCACCTGAAGGAGGGCATCGGCCTTCGCGGATATGGCCAGAAGGATCCGTTGATCGAATACAAGAAGGAATCCTTCACCATGTTCCAGGACATGATGGATCGCATCGAAGACGAAACCATCAAGTACCTGTACTTCATGCGTATCGAGAGTGGGAACCTGCCTCTGCCTTATCCGGAAGTTGAAGGAGAGAACGAGGAGATTGAAGACCAGAGCGTGCCCGAGATCTCGGCCGCGGAGTTCGAAGCCCAGCAGCGCGAAGCGCAGCAATCGATTTTGGACCTCACCAGGAATATTCAGCGTAAGAAAGACCGTGAGCTTTCCGATCTTCAGTTCACCGGCGCCAATGGTACCGGCAGTCAACCCGAGGCGGCTCACAAAGGACCAAAGGTCGGTCGCAACGAACTCTGCCCCTGCGGCAGCGGAAGAAAGTATAAGAAATGTCACGGCGCTGCAGCCTGATCGCCGCCGTCTGTCTTCTGCTGAGTGGCTCACTTGTAGCCGATGATCAAGCGCTTTGGCGGGAATACGGCTTGGTCCGGACTGAAACCAGCCAAAAGGGCACGCTCCGCATTACCGCCTACCAGATGAAAGATTTGACGGGCGCACTCGCCGCTTGGGAATGGCTGCGTCCCACCCATGGGCGCTCCTGCGATTTGGCTTCGTTCTGCAGCGGCGATACGCTACAAACCGCTGTCTCGGACGACAACTATGTCGTTATCTTCGACGGCGCTGTTCCGAAGAAAACTCAAGTGGACGCTGTGCTCAGCGCGTTGCCGAACAAGCACGAGACCTCGTTGCCTGCCATCCTGACTTTTCTTCCACAGCAGGGTTTAGTACCAAATTCTGCAAAATACATACTCGGAGCAGCCTCGCTGCAGGCGTTTGCTCCGGAACTCGCCGTCGCCAACCCGGGGTTTGAGCAAGGGCCTGAGGCGCAAGTCGCCGAGTACAAGCTGCACAATGGTGCCCCGGTTCATTTGGCAATTTTCTATTACCCGACGCCCGAAATGGCGCGGCTGCACAGCGTCGCCTTCAGGCTGATACCGAATGCGCACGTGAAGCGCTCGGGCGTACTGCTGGCCGTGGTATTTGGGCCGTCCACCGACCAGCAAGCTGAGACGCTGCTGAGCCGCGTGCAATACGAAGCCAAAATCACCTGGAACGAAACTCCGCCGCCCAGCCCCATCAAACCGCTCTTTCAATTGCTCATGAACATCATGTATTTGACCGTCGTATTGTCGGCCGTATGCCTGCTCGCCGGCCTCATGTACGCGGGCATGAGGATCTATCGCCGCAGGTACGGCACGCTCGAAGCGGACGAATCCATGACCACCTTGCATCTTACCGGCGACTAGCTTATGGGAAGAGTTGCAAACACTGGAAAAGGCGGAAGTTAGCGCGTTCAAATCACCGCTTTTCCACACCAAAACCAGGGCTTTTCAACAGCCTGTGAAGAACCAGCTTTAGCCATAAACAGTTTGTACACTGGTACTTACAGGATGTGCTCGGATGCCGGAAAAATGCCCCTTGACTTCCCCCAGCGCTGGCCCTACACTCCAATCACAAACAGGTTTTGGCGGTTGCGATACCGTCGAATCTGGTTCTCCCATCAAACGTAACCTCTGGTGCGCCAGAGGCCTGAAAACAGGAAGAAAATTGCTCATTCGCGAGGATGAGCATTTTCTTTTGCTCATCGGCGGGCACTCCCAGGAATGAGACCGCCTCCTCCGAAAAGTACGGACCTGCCACAGACCTGGCGGGAGCGCCTCGAGGCCCTCAGGAACGTTCCGCCCCTGCTCAGAATGGTCTGGGAAACCAGTCCGCTCCTGAGTGTCTGGACTCTGCTGCTGCGCTGCGTTGCCTCCCTGTTCCCGCTGGCAACTCTGTGGGTATCGAAGCTGATCATCGATTTGGTGGTACGGGCCATCCGGCACCAGCCCTTTGACCATTCACGCATCTGGAAGTTGTTGATTATGGAACTCGCCCTGGCGGTCGGGTCGGACACCCTGGGCCGGTTCATTTCGCTGGTCGACAGCCTACTGGGAGATCGGTTCACGAATCACATCAGCATTAAGCTGATGGAGCATGCCGATTCGCTGGATCTGGTCTCCTTTGAAGACCCAGTCTTTTACGACAAGATGGAGCGCGCTCGCCGGCAGACTACCGCGCGCCTCGGAATGCTGGCCGGATTGGCTGGAATGGCCCAGCAACTGCTGACGCTGCTCTCTCTGCTTTCAGCCGTCATTTTCTTTTCTCCCTGGCTCTTATTGCTCCTGATCGCCGCGACAATACCGGTTTTCTTTGGGGAAACCCGCTTCGCCATGCTCAACTACTCCATGCTGTATCGCTACACGCCCGAGCGTCGCGAGTTGGATTACCTCCGTTATTTAGGGGCGAGCAACGAAAGCGCCAAAGAGGTCAAGATCTTCGGGCTTGGAAAATACCTGGCCGACCGCTCGCGAAAGCTCTTTGACCGTTTCTACGGCGAGAACAAGCATCTCGCGATTCACCGGGCCATCCAGGGAACACTGCTGAACCTGGTCCCCACGGGTGCCTATTACGCGGCTTACGTGGTGATCATTATCAAAGCGTTGGCGGGCGCCCTCACTGTCGGTGACTTGACCTTGATGGTGGGAGCCTTCTCCCGAGCTCGCAGCATCATGGACAGCCTCGTTTCCGGCTTGGTCGGCGTTTCTGAGCAGGCATTGTTTATCAAGGACTTATTCGACTTCTTTCAAACTAACCCTTCAATTGCGTCGCCGCCCGATGCCTTGCCGGCGCCGCGGCCCATCCGGTCTGGGTTCGAATTTGAACACGTGTCGTTTGCCTATCCCGAATCGGACCGGAATGTCCTGAGCGATGTCAGCTTTCGCTTCTACCCGGGCGAACGCATCGCGTTGGTGGGTGAAAATGGTGCCGGAAAAACCACCCTGGTCAAGCTACTCGCGCGGCTGTATGACCCGACCGAAGGCCGCATCCTGCTCGACGGAATCGACCTGAGAGCGTACCAAGTTGACGATCTGCGGCATGAGATTGGCGTGATCTTCCAGGATTACATGCGCTATGACATGTTGGCCTCAGAAAACATTGGCGTTGGGCGAATCGATGACCTCCAAAACCAGAATCGTATAGCCGTCTCAGCAGAGAAAAGCTTGGCCGCCGGCGTGGTCGCGAAGCTACCCAAAGCCTATAGACAGATGCTCGGCAGGCGCTTTGACGGAGGAGTAGATCTATCCACCGGCCAATGGCAGAAAATCGCGCTCGGGAGGGCCTACATGCGTGATGCCCAAATCCTCATTCTTGACGAGCCGACGGCCAGCTTGGATGCGAGGGCTGAGTTCGAAGTGTACCAGCGCTTCGTCGATTTGACGGCCGGCAAAATGGCAATCCTCATCTCTCACCGGTTTTCGACCGTGCGGATGGCGGATCGGATTCTGGTTCTCGAGCACGGAAAAATCGTGGAGCAAGGATCGCATCGCCAGCTGGTCGAGCTTGGGGGCAAGTACGCCGAATTATTTGAGCTTCAGGCAGCCGGGTATCGATAGGGTTTACCGTCATACATTCCAGTGACATTCATAGACTTTTGTGATCTACTAACCCATAAGCCCCCTCATAAACGTTGAATAGTAGGGGTGGTAGGAGATCAAAAGGGTATATGACACGGAACTTCTCTCTCACTCTCGTGGTCGCAAGCATACTTTGCGCGGCTCCCGCCTTTGCAGCGAGTTCGACCATTGGAATCGCAAGTGCCGTCGGCGCATTGTCGGTGAATAATGCCTCGGTAACCGGCAACGTCGATGTGTTCGACGGGACACAGCTTCGGACCACCGTCGCTCCCGGTGACGTGCATCTAGAGAGTGGGGTGGATGTACGGCTCGCGACCCGGTCGGCGGGAACGGTGTTCGGCGATCACATGGTGCTAAGAGAGGGAGCGGTTCGTGTGGCGAACTTCGACAGCTACCCGGTGCAGGTACACGATCTGCAAGTCCAGGCCGACGGCCCGGACGCCGCAGCAATCGTTCGGATGAACGCCAAGACCATCGAAGTCGCTTCGATCGGCGGCTCCGTAACGGTGACCGACGGCGGAGCGATGCTGACCCGAGTCGCGGCGGGAACCAAGATGTCGTTTCAGAATCAGACCCCTCCCAATAACCAGGGCCAGACGGGTGCGACTCCGGCGCAGACGGGAGCAACTCCCGCAACAACAGGTGCCGCTCCCGCTGAAAAGGGACCAATGTCCGATAAGAAAGCGATTCTTTGGGCGGCGGGCGTTTGCGCCGTGGGTGCCATCGTGGTTGGCTCCATCGCTGCCGCTCAAGGCAAGAGCCCCTTCTAGCGAGCCAGGCGGATTCGTTTGACGGCGCTGCGGCGTTCGGCCGCTCTATTCGCGTTTTGTCTTTCTGCGTTTGCGGAGACGCTGCCCGGCCCGGGGGCATTGCCATTGATGCCGTGGCCCGCGAATATCGCCACCCAGCCGGGTGCCGTCGGGATCGACTCGAACTTCACGATGTCGGTTGCAGGCGCAGGCGCATCCGATCCCCGCATCAAAGATGCAGTTCAGAGAACGTTCACAAGGGTCGCGCGGCAGACGGGCATTCCCATATTGCCGCACATGGTGCCATCGTCCGCTGATGCGACCTTAAGTGTCATTGTTGAACAGCGCGATCATCGCGCACCGCAACGCCTAGGTGACGACGAACGGTATTCGGTCGAAGTCTCCGACGGACATGTGCGAGTTTCGGCAGATGCCCCGCTCGGCGTTCTACGGGGAATCGAAACCTTCCTGCAGCTCGTTCTCGAAAACACCAGTTCGAACGGTGGTCCGGCTTCACCAGGCTTCTCGGTCCCGTTCGTCACCATTCACGATGAGCCCCGCTTTCCGTGGCGAGGCCTTTCGCTCGATGTGTCACGTCATTTCATTCCCGTCGAGAACGTGAAGCGCACCATCGACGGCTTGTCAGCCGTGAAGCTGAACGTTCTGCACTGGCACTTATCGGATGACCAGGGCTTTCGCGTTGAAAGCAAGAAGTACCCGCGCCTGCAGCAATACGGCTCCGACGGGTTGTACTACACGCAAGCCGAGATTCGCGATGTGATTGCCTATGCGCGCGATCGCGGCGTCCGAATTGTCCCTGAATTCGATATGCCCGGTCATGCCACGAGTTGGCTGCCTGGTTATCCGAAGCTCGGCAGCGGCCCAGGGCCATACGAAATCGTGCATGGGCACGGAATTCTCACCGCGTTGATCGATCCCACCAGAGAATCCACGTACCGATTCCTCGATGGATTTGTAGGCGAGATGGCGAAGCTGTTTCCGGATGAATACTTTCACATCGGCGGCGACGAAGTGGCGCCGCAAGAGTGGAACGACAATCCGAAGATTCAGGCATTCATGAGGAAGCATCATCTCGCCAATGCGAAAGCGCTTCAGACCTACTTCAATCAACGCCTGTTGAAGATCGTGACGAAGCACCACAAACATATGGAGGGCTGGGACGAGATCCTCCAACCCGACTTGCCGAAAACGATTCTGATCGAGGCATGGCGCAACAACAAGCCGCTTGCTGAAGGTGCGCGCGAGGGATATGAAGGTATTCTGGCGGCCGGTTATTACCTGGACTTGATGCATTCTGCCGCGCAGCACTACGCAGTAGATCCGCAGGGCGAGGCGGCCGCAGACCTGACGCCCGAGCAGAAGAAACTAATTCTGGGCGGCGAAGCAGCCATGTGGGAGGAGTTAGCGACCGCTGAGAATCTGGACGCCAAGTTATGGCCAAGATTGGCCGCCATTGCTGAAAGGTTCTGGTCGCCGCAGTCCGTCACCGATGTCTCTTCCATGTATGAGCGATTGGAGCCGACGAATCGCTGGCTCGAATGGCTTGGCTTGACCCAGCGTTCCAATCTCGAGTTGATGCGGCAACGCCTGGCCGGCGGCATGCCGTACCAGCCGCTCGATCGCTTCGCGTCTATCTTGGAACCGGTGAAGGGCTACTCGCGACACGCAGAACGGTACACAAGCTCGACGCCACTGAACCGGCTAGTGGATTCCATCCCGCCCGAGAGCGATGCGGCCCGTCATTTTCGTACGGCGGTAGATCAATACCTCGCAAACAAAAATCAGAGCGACAGCGACTCGCTCCGAAACCGTCTGGCTGTTTGGCTTGAAAACGTGGCTGCCGTTCGACCCATTTTGCAGAAGAACGCAAATTTAACGGAGAACCTCGCAGTAGCGGACGCCGTCGTGACTCTGTGCAAGGCAGGGCAAGAAGCACTCTCGAATCTAGATGGGGGTTCTATGTCACATCCAGCCGCCGATTGGAAACAGCGGAATCTTACGGCAGTGCATGATGCCGCGGAACGCAAAGGCGATATCCTGATCGCGATCGCACCTGGGATTCAGAAACTGGTGGACGCCGTTCCAGCGAACCCTTAGATCGGCAGCAAACTCAGTGCAGCCTCGATTTCCGAGCGCGTGTGCAGGTCGCCCTTACGCGTCGTGATCTCAATTCCTTTTTCGTACAGCGCACGCGCCTCGTCTATTTCGCCGAGCTTCTCGAGCGCCTGACCGCCGTGAAAATAGGCAGCCGCATAATTCTCGTCGCGCTCTAGCAGCGTGCGGAATTCCGCGACAGCATTCTTGAAATCTCCGCTGTTGCTGTACTCCATGGCAAGACCGTAGCGCGCGAATGCATTATTCGGATCCTGCCCGACCATCTGCGTCAGCAGTTCAAGCCGGTTTGTCGCCATCGAGGCTTACGCTGTTTGCGAAGAAGATGCTTGTTCTCGCACACGACGCGCTGCATTCTCGACAGCGCCTGCCGCTTTCGCGGTTTTCTCTCGTACTGATTTCGAAGCCTCGTCAAACTTTCGGTACGCTGTTCCGTGCATCTGTCCCGCCAGCGAGGCGGCTGTTTCCACCCCCGAATTGAGGGTTTCTCGCCCTTTCTTGACAGCTTGCCCCATCAGGTCCAGGGACCAGTTTGTGCAGGCTGGAATCACCATGGCTAATCCCACTGCGGTCAATCCACAACCAACGCCGATTAGTGCGGCGCCAATCAGGCTATTTCTCGAGTTATCGCTCATTCTGTCCTCCTACTGATTGTATGGAAGTTAGAGGTGACTGGTTTCTGTATATGTTCCAAAAACATTGCGCAAAGCGTCACAGATCTCGCCCAAAGTGGCGTACGCTTTGACGGCATCGATAAGATACGGCATGGTGTTTTCGGTGCCTTCCGCGGCTTTGCACAATGCGTCTAGCGATTTAGTCACGGCGGCATTGTTGCGGCGGCGCCGCAACGCGGCGAGCTTATCTTCCTGCTTCTTCTGCGCCGTCTGGTCGATTTGCAGTAGATCGATGGGCTGATCTTCGGACTGAAACCGGTTTGCGCCGACAATCACGCGCTCACCGTCTTCCACCTCGCGTTGGTAACGGTAACTTGCGCTGGCGATTTCGCTCTGCGGGAATCCAACCTCGATGGCTGGAATCATGCCGCCGAGTCGATCGATGCGGTCGATGTAGTCTTTCCCGGCAGCTTCCATCTCGAGCGTTAGTTTCTCGAGGAAGTACGAACCGCCGAGCGGGTCCGGTGTATTGGGAACACCCGTTTCATAAGCCAGAATCTGCTGCGTGCGAAGCGCAATAGTGACCGCCTGCTCGCTCGGTAAAGCGTAAGCTTCATCAAGCGAGTTGGTATGCAGAGATTGTGCGCCTCCGAGAACGGCGGCCATGGCCTGCCATGCAGTGCGCACGACATTGTTGTACGGCTGCTGCCAAGTGAGTGAACAACCGGCGGTCTGCGCGTGAAACCGTAATTTCAGGCTGCGCTCACTGCGAGCGCCGTAACGATCGCGCATGACGTGAGCCCAAATTTTGCGCGCTGCGCGATACTTGGCGATCTCCTCGAAGAAATCACTATGTGCGTTGAAAAAGAAGCTCAGGCGGGGAGCGAAATCGTCTACCGACAACCCGCGTTCGAGTGCCCAGTCCACGTACTCGATGCCGTCCCGCAGCGTAAACGCTAGTTCCTGCGCCGCTGTCGAACCGGCTTCGCGGATATGATAGCCGCTGATCGAAATTGGATTGAAGCGCGGCGTATGACGCGCCCCGAACTCGATGGTGTCCGTGACCAAGCGCATGGAGGGCCGCGGCGGAAAGATGTACTCCTTTTGAGCGATGTACTCCTTCAAAATGTCATTCTGAAGCGTTCCCGAAACTCGCTTCCAGTCGACGCCCTGCTGCTCCGCGACGGCCAGATACATGGCCCAAAGCACCGACGCCGGGGAGTTGATGGTCATCGATACGGTGACTTCGCTGAGAGGGATCGCGCGAAACAGAATCTCCATGTCTTCGAGCGATGAGATGGATGCACCGCACTTGCCCACTTCACCGGCGCTCATCGGATGGTCGGCGTCATAGCCCATGAGAGTCGGCAGATCAAACGCGACCGACAACCCGGTCTGACCCTGTTCGAGCAAATAGTGATAGCGGCGATTTGTTTCCTCGGGCGTGGCGAACCCCGAGAACTGCCGCATGGTCCAGAGCTTTCCGCAATACATGTCCGGGTGGATGCCGCGGGTATACGGGAATTCGCCCGGGTCGCCCAGCTCACGCGCGGGGTCGAAATCTTTCAGGTCTTCAGGGCCGTAGAGGGGCTCAATCGGAGATCCGCTGATCGTAGTGAAAGGACGCTCGACGATTTTCATGCTCGTTATGAACCGCCGTTTGTATCGTAGCGTAGATGCACGGGTGTGATCGCGGGAACGAAAGCAAGGACGACTTTGATCCGGGACTGAGATACTGCTGTTATGCCGTGCCCGTTCTTCGAGCCGCAACGGATCGCGACCGACCCGCAGCATGCGAACGCGCGCTTGCCCCTGCTAGACGAATACGACGGCTTGTGTCACGCGCAAGCGGAGACGATTACCGCTCCCGCAACACTTCGATTCGGCTGCTGCAATCACGGTTATTCGCGTGGATGCTGCGACCGCTTTCCTGCCGGCGAGATCCGGTCGGGGCTGCGGTACGACGTGGTGCGGCGAAGTCCGGCGGCTTTGGAAATCGTTTGTGTCGAGGAGCAGCAATACGCCCCGTTGCGTTGGCAGTCGATTCGGTATTTCTTTGATACCGAACGCATAGAACCCGAGCTCACCGACCTCTGCATGCGCGCACAGGTGGTAGCCTTCTGCCGTAACTATCTGAAGCGGTTCTCAGACTAGCCTCTTGTTTCCTTATGTCAGATAACCCGGATAAAGCCCGAACCGTGCGTGCCTCGCAGTCCGAATATTCAGAGGTCAGTCTGCCGAACGATGCGAATCTACTTGGAAACATGCTGGGCGGACACGTCATGCACCTCGTCGATTTGTGCGGAGCGATCGCCGCGATCCGGCACTCGCGCTGTACGGTCGTGACCGCCTCGATCGATCAGATGAATTTCCTGCATCCCATCCGCATAGGGGAATTGGTCAGATTGAAATCGCAAGTGAACCGAGTTTTCCGGACCTCCATGGAGGTGGGCGTAAAGGTCTGGGTAGAAAACCTCCATAGCAGCGAGCTGAGACATACCTCATCTGCGTATCTGACATTCGTCGCGTTGGATAGGGCAGGGAACCGCATACCGGTGCCGCCGATCGTGCCTGAGACGGACGACGAGAAGCGCCGTTATGAAGAAGCGGCCGATCGCAGAGCGTATCGTCTCGCGTTTAGAGACAAAACTAAGAAAGACATCTGATGTCGCAATTCATGTTTGCTACGGGCATCGAGAATAGCTACCCGACCATCAGCTTGCCCGATGGGTCGACCAAGCGGATCGACGAGATGGCGAAGTGTAAGCACTATGAGTATTGGGAGAAGGACTTCGAGCTCGTTCGGGAGCTGGGCATTGAGTTTCTCCGCTACGGGCCGCCGTACTACAGCACGCACTTGGGACCCGGCAAATACGATTGGGAGTTCACGGACATGACCTTTCGGAAATTGGAGAAGCTCGGGATCAAGCCCATCGTCGATCTTTGCCATTTCGGTGTCCCGGACTGGATCGGGAGTTTCCAAAACAAAGATTGGCCGCCGCTATTTGCCGAGTATGCGAAGGCATTCATGAAGAGGTATCCGTGGGTGCGCTTTATTACTCCTATCAACGAAATCTACATCGCAGCGACGTTTTCCGCCCATTTCGGCTGGTGGAACGAGCGGCTCAAGAGCGACCGCGCTTTTGTAACGGCTCTGCACAATCTATGTAAAGCAAATGTGCTTAGCATGCATTCCATCCTGGATGCGAATCCGAAAGCGATCTTCGTATTGAGCGAGGCTTCCGAGTACCATCATCCGCGCAACCCGTCGTGCGCGGCTACCGCATACATCTACAACCAGCGGCGCTTCCTGTCGCTCGATTTGACCTTCGGTCAGCCTGTCACGTTCGACATGTACGAGTACCTGATGGACAATGGCATGACGCGCGAAGAGTATCACTGGTTTTGCAATAATCACCGGAAAGAACATTGCGTCATGGGAACGGATTACTACGAAACCAACGAGCACCTGGTGAGTAATGACGGATCGGTGAGCCCGTCCGGGGAAATCTTCGGCTACTACGTCATCACTCATCAGTATTTCGATCGTTACCACTTGCCGGTGATGCACACGGAAACGAATCTTCCTGATAACGAGCGGGCACCCGCGTGGATAAGGAAAGAGTGGGCGAATGTTCACCGGCTTCGTGAAGACGGTATGCCGATCCTAGGCTTTACTTACTACAGCCTCACGGACCAGGTGGATTGGGACAGTGCTCTCATCCACGATGCTGGCAACGTAAATCCGCTCGGGCTATACGATCTCCATCGCAAGATCCGGCCGGCGGGTGAAACATATCGCGAGATTATCCGCGAGTGGCGTCACATCCTACCGACGCAGAGTCACAGCCTTTACATAAACTGCTAGAGGGACGATTTGCACGAGCAGCGAGAGAGGGCTCCTACTCCGGTTCTGCCTTGTACATGTACTTGATGCAGTGTTTGAAGAGCAGCAGATTCGGCGCGCCCTCCCGATTTAGCTTCAGACAATCGCGGTCGTACCACTCGATGACGCCTTCGAGCTGCTCGCCATCGGTGAGCAGAACGATCATGCGCGTCTTGCTTTGCATCTGTTTCGAATAGTAGAACTGCTCCGCGTTGGTCTGGTCCGGGGGCGTGCTTTTTTTCACGGCAGGGGGGCGGCGGCTCGGATCTTTCACTTCTCCGCCAGCATTACGTACCGGTTTTCTGATAAGGGACTCCAGGCGCCTCTCCTCAATCATTTGTCCTCAGTGTGGTTGCCCGATGATGTGTGCCCATCCATGCAGGACGAGGCAGGGTTTGCTATTTAGGTGCTTACCCTCTCCGGCGGGTTACGCAACTTAATAATCATAGCGTCGAGCGCTGCCGTCTTCTGGATATTTCGGCGCACCATCAGGACGAGTTCGTCGATGTACCGCACAGCCCGCTCGAGCCACGGGAAGTTGACGGCCTGGGCTATCCGGGCAATGCGTGGCTGCACATCTCGATTCTTAGCGCTGGTTTGGCCGCACAGCGTGGCCAGGATATCTTCGAGTACCGCGTACGTGAGCTTAAGGTACCCATCTAATTTGTCGGACTTGCTGGAAGCGAAGGATTCCGAGTTTTGTACCCAGGTGGAGAAGGGGGTTAGTCCGGCAGCGCACTCGAAAGCTGCCAAAACGAGAGCGCGGCGATTTCGGAACGTTTCGAGATCGAGCGATGCGGCAATTCCGGGACTGCCTCCCGATAACGCGATCCGTAGTTGCGCGTCCTCGAGGCTGCGGGCGGCCGCGAATTCAAGCATCTCCGCGTCTTGAAGCCGGCCCATCTGGAAGACGATGGATCGGGATCGAATGGTCGGCACAAGATCGTACAGGTTTTCGGCGGTCGCGAAGATCACCAGGTGATCGGGGGGCTCCTCGAGCACTTTCAGCAGGGAATTGGCTGCTTGTTCGTTGGCGCGATCGAGGTGATCGATCAGAAACATCGTACGCGATCCGCGCACCGGCTTCAGCTGAGCGCGCTCGCGGAGCAGGCGCATTTGCTGAATTGTGATCTGGCGCAAGGGTCCGTCGGGAGCGAACGTAATAAAGTCCGGATGGCTGGAAAACAGGAGCGGATCCTCGGCGCGCTTTTCCGAAGTCCATTTTTCTCGCTGCTCGATGATGTCGAGGTTTGAAGGCAGGCTCAGGTCATCGCGCTCAATTTTTGCGGCGCCCCCGAGCAAAGCCGCGGCAAAGCGTCTGGCCAAAGTCGCCTTTCCTACACCTTCGGGACCGCTCAGAAGAATGGTTTGCGGTATGCGACTCTGTTCGATCGCGTGAGCGAGAGTCTCCGCGATCGCCGAATTGCCGTAGAAGTTTGGGAACGACGCCATCAGGAACGCACCGTTTGTTTGCCTACGGCCTCAAGCAGCGGGGTCACTTCCGCCCAAACTCGCTCGGCGACTGCTTCTGGCTCGCCACGTCCATCCACGATGCGAAAGCGTTGGGATTCGAGTTTCGCAATTTCGCGATAACCCGAATGCACTCGTCTGTGAAATTCGAGGGATTGGGTATCCAGGCGTGCTTCGCTCGCCTCATTCAGGCTTCGCCGGTTGCGGTGGTGCGCTCGCGACAGGCCGGTTTCTATGTCGATGTCGATGCAGATGGTCATGTCGGGCAGCAGATCTCCTAATGCGATCCGATGCGCTTTGTGAACCGTCTCGAAACCGAGACCGCGGGCTTGACCTTGATAAGCAAGCGTCGAATCGGTAAACCGATCGCTGACCACAACCTCACCGCGTTCGAGTGCGGGACTGATGATCTCGGCCGCAGCTTGCGCACGCGAGGCGAACATCAGCAGGAGTTCGGTCATTGGCGCCATTTCCTGATGCGCGGGGTCTAAAAGAATGCGACGGATTTGCCTGCCGATTCTGGTCGCACCCGGTTCCTGATTCTCCGTTACGGAATAGCCGGCGTCGCGCAGGTGCTCGACAAGCAGGCGCATTTGAGTGGACTTGCCGCTTCCTTCCGTCCCTTCAAACGTGAGGAACAACCCGCGCTTGCCGCCCCGGCGCGAATCAGTCATACACGAAATGCAGCAGCGTTTTGAGATCTTCCCAAGCTTCACGGCGGGCGACTTGGTTGTATTGGCGCAGGAGGTAGGAAGGATGATAGGTGATCATCACGGGAATATCGCGCCATTTGTGCCACTTTCCCCGCAACTTCGTAATGCCCTCTTTCGTGTTCAACAGCGCTTTCATGGCAGTAGAACCGAGCGCGCAGATGGCTTTCGGTTGGATGGTCATGAGCTGACGAAACAGAAACTGCCCGCAGATTTCCATCTCATCCGGAAGAGGCGTGCGATTCTGCGGGGGACGGCACTTGACCACATTGCAGATGTAAACGTCCGGGCGCCGGATGGGGATGCCTTCTTTGGCGGCAGTATTGTCGATCATTTGAGTCAGCAGTTGACCGGCGCGACCGACAAAGGGGAGACCTTGTTCATCTTCGTCGGCGCCTGGGCCTTCGCCCACGAAGACGAGCGAGGCCTGTTCGGCACCAGACCCGAAGACAATGGTTTGGCGGCTTTCACACAGGCGGCAGCGCTTGCAATCGCCGATATCGGCCCGAATGTCCTGCAACGTATCGCCCGCCGGAATGAGGCTGGGAAGCGGGGAGGGTTCCACGGCTGCGGGTGCTGAAGCTCTTGGAAGCGAGGCGACCGTGACCGGCGGCCGCAGGTACACGGAATCGATACCGAGATCGCGATAAAACTCCAAGTAATTCCGGATCTGTTCTCGGGTCATTTCTTAGACGGCATCGCGCACGTGCTGAGGAGCCTCAAGCTGAGGCATCCACCGTACGAAGCGAGAGGCGCAAGGTCGCCACTTGATCGAGAATACGTTCAGCGATCTGCTTTTTGTCTGCCGGACCAGCATGAACCGTGTGACCAGAGCGAGTGATGATTTCTACTTCGTTCCGGTCCGATTCAAATCCAGTTCCATCGCGGCCCACGAGGTTTGCGACCATCATGTCGCATTGTTTGGAGATCATTTTCCGGCGCGCTTCTTCGACCAGATTCTGCGTTTCGGCTGCGAAACCGACGAGAAGGCGATCGCCCTTACGGTGGCCGATCTCGGACAGGATGTCGGGAGTTGGGTCGAGTTCTAAAGAGAGCCGCGTTTGCGTTTTCTTGAGTTTTTGCTGAGGAACTTCAGCAACATAGTAGTCGGCTACCGCCGCGGTCTTGATAACGATGGTCGCTTCGGAGAGATGGTCGATGACAGCGTGGCGCATTTGTTCCGCAGTTTGAACCGCTATCAACTGGACTCCTGGGGGCAGCGGAATGTTTACCGGCCCGGACACCAACACGACGCGTGCCCCGCGCTTCGCCGCCGTCTCTGCAATCGCATACCCCATCTTGCCGCTGGAACGATTACTGATGAAGCGCACGGGATCGATCGGCTCTTGCGTGGGCCCGGCCGTAATAAGGAGGCATTCACCGCGAAGGTCATGCTTCTGGTACAGCAATGAACCGAGATGCTCGGCGATACGTTCGGGATCAGCTAGCCTTCCCGCCCCGATGCTTCCGCAGGCGAGCCAACCCTCGCCCGGATCGACGATCGAGCAACCACGCTTGCGAAGGCTTTCGAGGTTGGCTTGCGTGGCGGGATGTTCCCACATCGCGGTATTCATCGCCGGAGCGACGATGACTTGACCGGCGAAAGCGAGGTAAAGAGTCGAGAGGAAATCGTCGGCGAGGCCGTGCGCAAACTTCGCAATGACGTCGGCTGTGGCGGGGGCGACCACCAGAACGTCATTGTTCTGCGCGACGGCAATATGCTCGACGGCACTGGACAGAGTTTCGTCGGTGCTGCTGTGTGAGAACAGGCCGGTGATGACTTTACGGCCGGTCAGAGCTGCGAAGGTGAGAGGCCGGACGAACTCCTCGGCCCCGCGTGTCATGACGACTTGAACCTGATGTCCGCGCGCTTGCAGGACACGCACGAGTTCCGCGGACTTGTACGCCGCGATTCCTCCACCGACACCAAGAACAACGCGCATGCGCGACTTACTCGGCTACTATCGGCTGCTCTTGTTCCTGATTCTCGTCTGAATAGGGAACCAGGCCACGGCGGACTTCTTCCATCGCCAGGACGGTTGGTTTTTTGTTAGCTGCGGGAAGCACGCTGCGCTGACCATTCTGCAATTGGCGTGCGCGTTTTGCCGCGACGATGATGAAGCGGTACGTACTAGAGGCCGCATCATCCGGAATACAATACATTGCGTTTCTTGACTTGTCTGACATTCTCTCTCCAAACCAGAGGAACGCTCGAGGCGTCCCCAGGTACATTCTTCAAAACAATGAAGGCGCCGGATCCTCAAAACTCCTGAGGATGGGTCGAATCTGTTCTTCCATGCGCAAGCGCCGGACGCGCTCGGCCCTTACGATTGCGGCCAGCGTTGCCACCGACTCTTCAACCTGATGGTTCACCAGCACGTAATCGTACTGGACGTAATTGCGAATCTCTTCCGCCGCATCTTTAAGACGCCGCTGGATCACTTGCTCGGAATCCTCCGACCGCGCACGCAATCGCTGCTCTAAAATATCGCGCGAGGGAGCAAGGATGAAGATGGTGACGGCCTCGGGGATTCTCTCCTTCAATTGTCTCGCACCCTGTACGTCGATGTCGAGTATCAGGTCCTTGCCTTCGCGCTGGGCCTGGTCCAGTACCTTTCGGTTCGTGCCGTAGTAGTTTCCGAAGACTTGCGCGTGCTCGAGGAATTCATCGCGTTGAATGCGTTCTTCGAACTCCTGATGTGAGATGTAGATGTAGCTCTCACCGGGCTTTTCGTTTCCCCGCAGCTTGCGGGTTGTATAAGAGACGGAAAATCGCAATCCCGGGTCGCTCGCCAACAACCTGGAGACGAGCGTTGATTTTCCCGAGCCGGACGGCGCCGAAATGATGAAGACTGTGGTCATGCGTTCAGCCGGATTACGGCCATAGGACCTGATGTGGTCTGGGGCGAGCCGGCTATTCAAGATTGAGAGCCTGTTCCCGCATTCTCTCGATATTAGCCTTTATCGCCAGCGCGAGATTCGTGATGGTGAGGCCTGCTTCGCCGATCCCCGAAGTCTTGGACAAGATGGTGTTTCCCTCGCGATTCATCTCCTGAAGAAGAAAGTCGGCCCGCTTGCCGATCTCTCCTCCGTTCTCGAGGACGCGACGCAGCTCCTCGGTATGCACGGTCAAACGAGCCAGCTCCTCCTGAACATCCGATCGGTCCGCCAGCATCGCCGCTTCTTCCGCCAAGCGGTTTTCAGAGATGCTCGGGGCCTCCTGCAAAAGATTGGCCAAACGTTCGCGCAAGCGTCGAAGAAAGTGGGCAACAGCATGTTCGCGAATGGCGCCTATTTGCTCTACCTGTCGTTCTATGGCCGCGATCTCGCCGTCGAAAGTCTTACGGAGTTCCTGTCCTTCGCGTTCCCGATGGGCATTTAGCTCATCGATGCACGTGGCGAGTGCCGTGATGATCTCCGATTCGAGACCTTTTTCGAGCACCTTTGTTTCGCGTGCGCTGTCGAATACGCCAGGCATGGCGAAAAACGTATTCAGATCCGGCTTGCTTTCTAACCCGAACTCATCGCACGCTTGCCGGAATAAAGTCAGATAGCGCTTCAAGAGATTCCGGTTATACACGACGCCGTCCGCTTCGGCATCGGGCGCGATGGATGTGCGTACTTCGATGTGACCTCGGACGAGGTGCTGTTTCAGGAGAACACGCATGGCGTTTTCAAACTGGACGAGCGGTCCGTTCTGATGGAAATGCAGATCGAGCGCGCGGTGATTGACGCTGCGCAAGGCGACAGTCAGTTCGCCGGCGCTGGTTTGTGCGCGGACGAGTGCGTAACCAGTCATGCTGCGAATCGGGGCCGCTGACACGGCCGTTTGCCGGGTGGAACCTACGCGCCCACCGACGCTCGGTCCGGAACTCACAGCAGGTTTGCCCCGAAGACGGCGCTAACCGACGGTCGCGCTCGCATCCGAATGCTGCAATTCGTGAAGACGTTGGTAGATGCCGCGGCTGGCGAGCAACGCATCATGGGTTCCAATTTCGCTGATTTTTCCTGCATGAAGAACGACGATCTTATCTGCCTGTCGAATGGTGGAAAGGCGGTGCGCAATGACGAGAACGGTCCGGCGCTGCATCAACGCAGTGAGCGCTTGCTGAACCAGCCGCTCCGATTCAGTGTCCAACTGAGAAGTCGCTTCATCGAGGATGAGGATCGGCGCGTCTTTTAGGAGCGCACGAGCAATAGCGATTCGTTGCCGCTGGCCGCCGCTGAGCCGCACACCGCGTTCGCCGATCACGGTTTTGTAGCCTTCCGGCATTTGCCTTATAAAATCCTCCGCGAGCGCGGTGCGGGCAGCCGCGAAGACTTCGTCTTCGGTGGCGTCGGGGCGGCCATAAGCGATATTGTCGAAAACCGTGTCGTTGAATAAGAACGTTTCCTGAGCAACGATGCTGATGTTTTCGCGCAGGCTGCTAAGCCGTATATCGCGAACGTCCTTGCCGTCGAGGGCGACTGAGCCGCGCGTCACATCGTAAAAACGAGGCACAAGATTGGCTAAGGTTGTTTTTCCGGCGCCGCTCGGGCCGACGAGCGCGACAACTTCACCTGCCTTGACCTCCAGATCGATTCCGTCGAGTACAAGCCGGTCGGGAGCGGCTGGATAGGTGAAACAGACGCTCTCGAAACGAATGCTTTTTTCGAATTTCGCGAGGCGCACCGAATCGGGTCTGTCGAGGACGTCCTGCTGGCAATCGAGGTACTCGAAGACTTTCTGGGCGGCGCCGATGCCTTGCTGGAAGATGTTGTGAATGTTGGTGAGGCGCTTGATGGGTTCATAGAGCCTGACAAGTCCAAGACCGAAGGCGGCGAACATGCCCGCGGTCATGGCTTCATTCTTGGCCTGCATGCGTGCGAGAGTCACGAGGAAGATGATGGTGAGAGCGCCGAAAATTTCGATGATGGGCGAGGGGATGGCTTGTTGCGCAACATAGCGCAGGCTGCTCGATTTCAGCCGCTGGGCGGCGAGCCGGAAACGCTTCGATTCGAAATCCTCCGCGCCAAAACTCTTCACGACCTGATGTCCGCTCAAAGTTTCCTGCAAGATCTGGTTCATGCCCGCGGCCATATCCTGTGCATGACGCGTGGTGCGGCGAACGCGCTTGCCTAATCGGACGGTCAAGACCGCCACGACGGGCAACACCAACACGCTGATGAATGACAGCCTCCAATTGATGCTGATCATGGCCAGCAGCAGGAACAAGGCCGTGAACATCTGGCGCAGCCAGTCAGCGAGCATGGTCGAGACCGAAATTTGGATCTTCTCGATGTCGTTCATGATGGAGGACATGATGCGGCCGGTCGATTGGTTCTCGAAGAAGTGCGCGTCTTGCAGCAGAATCCGATCGAAGACCTCCTGGCGAAGATCCATGACCGCGCTGATACCGACCCAATTCACCAGATAATTACCGAGATAATCGCAAACACCGTTGGCGACAAAGCACGCAAGAATGCTGATGGCCACCATGGTCCAAATGTTGTGCGCGAACGGAACGAGGTTGTTCAGGTACAGGTGGATATGGGTGTGCGGGAAGAGCGGCGCGGGCGTGTTGGGAGCGTTCGGCTGCAGCACGCGCTCAAATATGAGGGGAATGAGGACTAAAAGAAGGCCTTGTGAAAGGCCGACGACCGCCATGAAAACGACCGAGGCGATCAACGCCGGCGCATACGGTTTCGCGTACCGAAGTAGCCGAAAAAGATCGTTCAAGCGTGTGCCTCTTCGAACATGCGCAAGCGTTCGAGTGCGGCGATCACGCGCGAGACGCTGATTTGGCTGAGGCCGTCGGGCGCCACGATGATTTCCGATTCTGTGCGCCACGGTCCCCAGATGGCGGGATTCGAAGTGCTAAACAAAACGACGCTTGGAACACCGAAGGCGGCGGCCATGTGCGCCGGGCCGCTGTCGTTTCCGATGAACACAATACTGTTCGATAAGACTGCTTTCGCTTCGGCGAGCGAGCCTTGAACCACGTGATGACCGCGGAAAGGGGAGGGGTCGTCCGTGGGACCGGAAAGAAACACGGGCGTAATGTTCCAGAGTTTCAAATAACGGGCGACTTCACAGAACCGTTCTGGCGGCCACTGTTTTTCGGGAGCAGAGGCGAACGGATGCAGAACTGCGTACTTGCCGCCGATAGGTGAATTCGCGGCGTAAAGTTCCGCGCGCGGTACTTGCTGCATGGGGACGCCCAAGGCGAAGAAAGCGGACGCGAGGTGTTCTACCGTGTGAACCGTTCGATTGACGCCTAAGATGCGTTGCGCGCGCTTGATCTTGAAATTGTAAGCGAAAGTCATGCTGTGGTGGGCAAAACCGGCGCGCCATTTCGCGCCCGACACTGCGGTCATCCATTGGCTGCGTGTACCCCCATGGAGGTTAACGCACAGCCCGGATTTCCAACTGCGGACGGCTCGCCAGGTCGGGGCGAGGAGCTGGCTTACGTGCGGGTTGCCCTCGAACACCGCTTGGAACTGGTCTTCCACGGCGACGCCGATGGCGAGATCGGGCCGGGACCGTTTCAATAGTGCCAGAGCGGGCGTCGATAGGACGCAATCGCCCAGCGATCGCAAACGGATGACGGCAACGCGCGATGCTTCCGGCAATTGCTCCAAAATCGTCATGGAAGATTAGGGTTCGATGGTGGCCTGATCGACGAGCATGATGGGGATGTCGTCGCGAACCGGATAGACCCGCTTGCACTCGACGCACTTCAGCCCGCTTCCATCCTCTTTAAGGACGACCTTGGCTTTGCAGACAGGACAGACGAGGATTTCCAGCAGCTCTTTACTGATTGCCATGGAAAAACTTTAGTTTATCAGTGAAGCCGCGCTCGAAGGATCAAATCAGGTGTCGTTTTCGAGGAAGATTTTCGGTTAGATCTTCTCTCCTCGTCTCCACGGTCGTACAAAGAGAATTAGCTCTCCGGGCCTTGGAACGCCAGAAGTCTTGCCGCAAAGATTGGGTTGCATGATCGCCTGAACGACGCCGGTAGAAAGTATCTGGCTCACTTTGAAGTCGTTGTGAACGAGTCCACCTGGTTCGTCTCCACAATTCACATACTTGTCTGTGTTGTGTACAAGAATTACGGCATCACTACTGATGTTCAGTGACGCGATACCGGAGTCGTTTGTGCGCACGGATATATCGCGGTAACCAGCGCGATTCTCAAGACCAACCTGCTGATCCTTCATAGCGTATCCAGTTCGGCCATCGATTAGCTTTATATGAATTACAACGGTTGCATTGCGAGCTCCGGCGATGGTACCGAGAAGGCAGAGTGTTAAACACAGCAGACAATCTCTCATGTTTGTCCCATGCTCCAGATGAATCGTAGATGTTGGTCTAGCGGAAGCGGCGCACGAACAGGGTAAAAGCCATCAGACATGCCAGGCCGATAGCAGCGGTGAACGTGGAAGCGGGTTCGGGGATGGCTGATTGGGGTGCGATGAACCCGAGGAGCGGGGCAACGGTGCTGCCGGTCGAAGCCGGGGTGGAAAGGTGGCTGAAGATGTCGACGCCGAACAGATCGCCGTCAAACGGCAAGGCGAGTATCGCGGAACTCCCATAGAAAAATACTTGTGCCGAGGGGTTTAGGGCGGGATCGAAATCGATCAGGTAGGGGGTGGGTTGAGTGATTGTATGTATGCCGGTCTCAAGCGTTCCGTTGAAGATCAAAGGTGTCGCGGCAGTGGTTCCGTTGACTGTAGGCGTGACAGATAAAGTTACCGTCAAGGCGTCCGCGGAAAGCGGGCTGGCGTTATAGGTGTACTCACCGAAATTTTGCGTCGATGTGTCCAAAATAAGCGGCGTCGAGCCGAGCGTAATGGATGCGCTCGAGGCAGGCGTATAGGTGAAGTTGGGGCCGCCAGTATTGATTGGAAACGACGGGCCATAGCCGACGGTCGGTGCGCTGGTGCTCAATGTGATGGTGTCCGCAAGAGCCAAAGGCGCACAGGAAGCAAGCATCGCGACGGCACTGATGGACGCGATTGCCCGGGTATTTCGAAGACTTCTTAAGTTCATGGGTCCTCCGTGTTGGTCATTGTCGCTCAAAATCACGCAACCGTGGCGAGCGGTTTCAATCGCCCGATTCAGGTGACATTGCTGCGGCCTTGGGCCTGCAAACGAGAAAGCGCGATCGGGCGCATCACGTTTTTCGTAAAGTGCCGAGGAACTCGATCTGCCGTTGCAGCTTGCGGGAAGCGGCATGGTTCAAGGCCGCTATTAAGGCGAATCCGATGACACACGCCACAGTCGTATGAACGATGGCCGACGCAGGCAACTCATATGTCGCGCCGTTCGAGGAGCGAAGCGTGGAGAGGCCGAATAGGAACACAGTCACACCCGGAAAGAGAGGTAGCAAGTACCAGCTCCAGATCCTACGAAGGAGATCGCGTTGCCGGCGCAGCTGCGCGATGAGGTAATCCAGAGATGAGCTGAATACAGCGTTCGCGGGAAGAGGAGTCACTGAGCTGTGCCTATGCAACTGCCAAACGGCATAACAGACGCCGACGACGATCAGAGCGGAGCCAATACGCAGAAGAGCCGATTGAAAGTGCAAGAAGTAATGGATGTTCGCGGCGATTATCAGCACTGCCGCGCCATACTCGCCGGCATTTCTCCAACGAATTTTGAGTTCCAGCCGGTGCGCTTTTCGCCGCAGTTCCTCCGTCGAGATGACAAGTGGCTCCTCCGTTTGACTTCGCCAAACTGCCCCGATGTCCTGGTTGATGTTGTCGTTATTCATGCCTTTACTCCTTCGCGAAATCGGCGGATCAAAATACTTTTGATCCGATGCACTTTAGTCGAAACGTTACCGCGAGACATACCTGTGACCTCCGCGATCGACGCCGCATCCATGTCCTCGAGGTAGCACAACATGATCTGGCGGTCGAGCGGATTCAACTGCCGAATCAGTTCCATCAGCCTGTCCAGAGCTTGATGCCGGCCAACGACGATCCCGGCATCCTCATGCTCGGCAAGTAGGTCCAAGTCATCGAGGCTCACCATAAGGTGTTTTCTCGTCCGCCGCCGGCGTAAGACATGCGAGGCGGCCACGTTGTGCGCAACACGGTAAACCCAAGTCCGCAGTGAGCATCGACCATCGAAGCTCTTAAGACTGGACCACAGGGCGACATGGATATCTTGGAGCAGATCGCGACAGATCTCCGCATCGGCCTCGTACGCGCGCGCTAGCCGGCTTAGGGCGGCGCCGTAGGTGAGCGCTACTTCTTCGTATCGCGGTTTGTCCGTCAAGGTTCCGGCAACCGTGGAGTCGCCCTCGAGCGCAGAATTCGTTGTCGGCGCCACAATAAGGTAGTCGCCAACGGGACTGCTTTCTTACATTTACCAGCGAGAATTCGATTCGCCGTAACGGATTACCGCCTCAGCGAGGCCGCGGGCCTGGGTGTCCGCTTACCGGCGAGTGCTATTCCGAATCGCGCTTAGCCACTCGGACAATAGCGGGATGAGAACTCTGGGCCGCATGGGCGGCGCGTCAGCGGTCGCGTGCAGCAGCCCAACGATTTGGAGGGCCGCGAGCCGCTTTACGACTGTGTCCACGGAAGCGTAACGCACCACCTGGTCCTGGCCGATGATGAAAACCGCTGGCTTCGCGATGCCGCCTTTCTCGCGTGGATTCGAGATATCCCAATCGCGGACGACACGCCTCTCGGTATCGCACAAAATCGGAAAAGGCAGCCTGAGGTGAGCACGCAAAGCTTCCGACGCTTCAGGCGCATCGACCGAGACGGCTACTACGCTCGCGCCGGCGGCCCGGATCTCCGGGTAGTGCCGGCGGTAGTCCACCAACTGGCGGAGGCAGAACGGTCACCAATTTCCGCGATAAAAGAGCAGCACCAACGGGCCGTCGGACAACAACTCCGTTAAGCGCCGCAGCGCCCCTGTCGAGTCCGGCAACGCGAACTCCGGCGCAAGCTGCCCTGTGACAGGACGTTTCTGCACAGCCCCAGTCTAACGTTGGCCACGGAAGCAGCATTTCCGGCCTTGACAATAACCATAATCTTATATAAGATAACACTTATGAACGGCCTCGATGCCAGCTTCTCAGCCTTGGCTGATCCCACGCGCCGGGCCATTCTCGTGCGTCTCGCCAAGGGAGAGGCGACCGTGCTGGAGCTGGCGAAGCCCTTCGAGATGACGCAACCAGCGATCTCGCAACACTTGAAGGTGCTCGAAGACGCAGGACTGATCGTTCGTCGAGTGGATGGCGCCAGGCGGCCCCGGCGGCTCGCGAAGGCGGGCATTGAAGCGATGGACCAATGGCTTGCGATGCTCCGAAAGGCGCTCGACAAAAACTACGACCGGCTCGACGAAGTTCTGGCCGGCATGGAACCACACAAGAAAAGGAGAACCCGATGAGCAAGTTAACGGTAAAAACCGAAGGCGATAGGCACGTGGTGGTGACGAGGCGCTTCGCTGCGCCTCCTGAGGCGGTCTACCGCGCCCACACGGATCCGAAAATAATCCAGAAATGGGTGCTGGGTCCTGAAGGCTGGACGATGCCCGTCTGCATCAATGAGGCCAGACCGGGGGGCAAGATCCGCTACGAGTGGACGAATGGCAAAGGCGGTGGATTCTACCTTACCGGTGAGTACCTCGAACTCGAGCCCTACAGCAGGATTGTACATGTGGAGCGAATGCACTTGCCCGAGGCGACGCCGGACAACCATATTGAAACGAGATTCGATGCGGACGGCGCGGGCACATTGGTGACGATGCGAATGACGCTGCCCGATGCTCAGACCAGGGCGGCGATGCTTGCGACCGGCATGGAACACGGAATGGAAGCGAGCTACGTTCGCCTCGAAGGGATGATCTAGCTAAGTGCTGAAAGCTCGCGCAGGCGCCGCTCGAGAAAACGGCGTTCGGTGTTGTTGGTGACGAGTGCGAGAGCTCGCGCGTAATTCGCTTGTGCTTCGGCGGAGCGTCCGAGGCGGCGCAGCAGGTCGGCGCGCGAGGCATGCAGCAAGTGATAGTTCTCGAGATTGCCGGCGGCGGCGAGCGCATCCATGAGAGCGAGGCCATGCTCCGCGCCGTCCCGCATGGCGACGGCCACGGCGCGATTCAGGGACACGACGGGCGATGGCTCAACACGCTCGAGTACATCGTAGAGTGCGACGATCTGAGGCCAATCTGTATCTTCAGCTCGCGCCGCAACACAATGCAGCGCTGCAATGGCGGCCTGCAGCGCGTAGGGACCGACGCCGCCGCGCAATGCTTCTTCGACCAGGGGCAGAGCTTCGGCGATTTGCCGCGCGTCCCAGGCGGCGCGATCCTGCTCTTCCAGGAGCACCAGATCCCCGGCTTGATCGAGCCTTGCTTCGCGCCGGGCATCGTGCAGAAGCATGAGAGCCAAAAGCCCAGTCGCTTCGCTCGAGGGGTTCGGTGCGAGCAGGGTCCTGAGCAGACGCGCGAGACGGATGGCCTCAGAGCAGAGATCGGTTCGCACCAGCGGCTCAGCGCGGGTGGCTGCATAACCTTCGGTGAAGACCAGATAAATGACGGTGAGGACGGCGTCGAGGCGCGCGGGCAGGTCTGGCTTGCCGGGGACGGTGTAGGGAATGCGGGCGGCCGTAATCTTCCGTTTGGCGCGCACAAGCCGCTGCGCCATGGTCGCAACAGGCACGAGAAAGGCTCGCGCGATCTCTTCGGTCTCCAGGCCAGCCAGGGTGCGGAGGGTCAGCGCGACCTGCGCCTCCTGAGCCAGAGCCGGGTGGCAGCAGGTGAAGATCAAGCGAAGCCGATCGTCAGGAATTTCGTCCAGATGCGACTCTGGCGTTTCCACAGTGGTGCTCAATTCGGAGACAGGATGTGACTGCAGCTTCTCGGCCAAGCGCGTGCGGCGCCGGATCTGGTCGATGGCCTTGTGGCGAGCGGTCTCGATGAGCCAGGCGCGCGGCGACTCCGGGACGCCAGCGCTACGCCACTGGTCTACCGCGGCCGCGAATGCATCCTGGGCGGCTTCTTCGGCCAAGTCGAAGTCGCCCGTCAGGCGGATCAGGGTGGCGACGATGCGGCCCCAGTCGGAGCGGTGGATCGCTTCAACAGCCGCGTCGACGTCCACGTGGCACGCCTCGATGATAAAAAATCGGTGCAGAGGTGTCGATTCGGGCGCGCGCCATTCGACTTAACTGCAGGAAGGCACAAAACCATGAAATACATGTTTTTGACGTATCTCGACGAGAAAGCCTGGGCGGCGCTGAGCGACGCCGAGCGACAGCGAATCATGGCAGAACCGATGCCGCATGTGAAACGACTTCTGGCGAACCGGAAGTTCCTGGGCGGCGCGCCGCTCCACCCGACGTCGACCGCGACCACGGTCAGCTTGCGCGATGGCAAGCCCGTTATGACAGACGGTCCTTTTGCGGAAACACGCGAGCAACTCGGCGGTTATACATTGATTGAAGCCAACGATCTCGATGAGGCAATCGGTTTTGCGGCCGGCTTTCTAGGAACGTCGAGTCCGTCGAAGATTGAAATACGGCCAGTGGTTGAGCTCGAAGGAGTACCGACCCATTAGGGAGGCGACTATGATTTTTCTGCGCGACCTGAAGGTCGCTGTACGTTCGCTCGCGTCGACCAAGGGTCTGACGTTGACGGTGATCTTCACGCTGGCGCTCGGGATCGGCGCGAACGCAGCGATTTTTACTCTGGTGCGCGGCGTGCTGCTGCGACCGCTGGTTAACAAGGACGAAGACAGACTGATCTACATCCGCCAAAGTGCGGAGGGGATTGGGATCGACGATGCGACGTTTTCGGTGCCGGAGATCAAGGACTTGCGCGCGCGCGTAAAAACATTGAATGAGTTCGGCGATTTTTCGACGATTGGATTCACGATGGTCGGACTCGGCGAGCCGCGCGAAGTGCGGGCTGGTGTGGTCGGGGGATCGTATTTCGAGGTGATGGGGCTGCGTCCGGTGCTGGGGCGGCTGCTCGGGCGGCAAGATGACGGTCCGAAGGCCGCTGGCGCGGTAGTGCTGACTTATCGTTTCTGGAGCACGACGATGAAGAGCGATCCATCGGTGGTGGGCAAAACGGTCAGGCTCGGCTCGCGTTCAGCGACGGTAGTGGGCGTGCTCGAACCGTCGGTGCCGTATCCGGCTGAAACGGAGATTATCGCCAACGTGGTGACGAGCCCGCATCATCTATCGGCGACGATGGTGACCGGGCGCGTTCATCGGATGACGGAACTCTTTGGCCGCCTGGCACCCGGCGCAGACTTGGATTCGGCGCGTGCGGAGTTGCGCGCGGTGTACGCGCGGATGATCAAAGAACATCCGGAGGCGTATTCGGTGAAAGCGGACTTCCGCATCCACGCGGTGCGGCTGCGCGACCAGATCACTTCGAAGGCGAAAACGGTGCTGCTGGTGTTGATGGCGGCGTCGGCCTTAGTGTTTCTGATCGCGTGCTCGAATGTTGCCAATTTGGTTCTGGCGCGAACGGTGCGGCGCGGAGGCGAGTTAGGCATCCGGGCAGCGCTCGGTGCGAGCACGGGCGCATTACGGAGGATGCTGCTCACCGAGAGTTTGCTGCTGTGCGGCGCGGGCGCGGCGCTGGGGGTTCTGATCGCAGGGCCGATGGTAAGCATCCTGGCGCGGTATGCATCGCGTTTTTCGGTGCGCGCTCTCGATCTGACGGTCGATTCCAGCATGCTGTGGGTGGGGGCGCTGCTGGCGATTGTCGCGGCGGTACTGCTCGCGTTTGTTCCGCGTCTGCCGTCCGCCGGAGCGTCCCACGGTGTTGGCCTCGTGAGCAGCAGCGTTCGGATGACATCGAGCACCAGCCGCCGGCAGCGAATCTTTGCGGTGACGCAGATCGCGGCTTCGTTCATGCTGCTCGCCGGGGCGAGCATGTTGCTGAAGACGCTGCTCGCGCTGCAAGCGGCGCAGACGCCGTTTGACATGCGTCACGTGCTTGCAGTGAACGTGCCGGTGATGTCGTATGGACGCACGCCTGAACAGGTGGTGAGTTTCTATGAGGAGACGGTGCGGAGAATCAAAGAGCTTCCGGGGGTGAGTGCCGTGGCGGTGGGCACGGCTGTTCCGTGGCGAGACACGGATTTCAGTTTTGACCTGGGATTTTCCGCGGACGGCTATGTGCAGGCGTCTGGTGAGGAAGATCCGCGCGCCCGCTTTCGAATCGTGTCACCCGGTTTCTTTGCGGCACTTGGGATTCCGATGATCGCGGGCCGCGATTTCAATGACGCCGATCGCAAAGGCAGTGAGCCGGTGGTCATTGTGAGTCAGAGCCTGGCCCGGCGCATGTTTCCGAATCAGGACGCGGTTAACCGGCACATAATGTGGACCGATCCTGTCATCAAGTTCATCCCGGTAAGCGGGGAGAGGCGGCGCATCATCGGTGTTGCGGCCGATGTCGATGACGAGAACGTGGTGCCACGGCCCGTGCTGACGATCTATCATCCGCTTGGCCAGCAAGAACTCTGGGGAGGACGTCTGTTCGTTCATACGCACACAGATCCCTATGCGCTGGTGCCGCAGATCACCCGCATCATTCGCAAGATGTCCGCGGACCAACCGGTGGAACACGCCGCGACACTCGAGGATGTCCGCGCGGAAGTTCTTACGCCGGACCGGCTGAACACGTTAGTGTTTGGCGGTTTCGCAGCGGTCGCACTGGCGATTGCCATTGTCGGCGTCGTAGGCGTACTGGCGTTTTCGGTCAGCGGGCGGACGCGCGAGTTCGGCATTCGGCTCGCGGTGGGATCGCGTCCGTCGCATCTGGTGCGGACGGTCATCGGCGAAGGCGCGGTGATGGCAGTCGAGGGCGTCGCGGCAGGCGCGCTGTGCGGTTTTGCGCTGGCGCGCCTCGCCAGCAGTTTTTTCCAAGACATGCAGATGGCCGGGGCAGTGCCGACTGTGCTCTCTGCGATTTTGCTGCTTGCGGCTGCAGTGATCGCATCCACCGTGCCGGCGGCGCGCGCAGCGCGCGTTGATGTGATTCAGGCGCTGAGATCGGATTGACGGCAGCGGCGAAGCGCGACCACTCGAGGCGGGGCGACACAAGGCGTCGCGACAGAATAAGATCATCCTATAAAAATCATGCGATACATGCTGCTGATTTACATGGACGAGCACACGCTGAGCGAGGGCGAGCGGAAGAAGTGTTATCAAGAATCTACTGAACTCGCACGAGATCTGGCCGCCAACGGGAGCTATATCGCGACGGCTCCGCTCGAACCTACACGGACTGCAACCAGTGTGCGGGTGCGGGACGGCAAATCGGTTATCACTCAGGGACCGTTTGCGGAAACGCGTGAACAGTTAGGCGGCTACTTCTTGGTAAACGCCGAGAGCCTGGATGAGGCCCTCAGCATAGCGGCCAGGATTCCGGGAGCCCGCGCAGGCACGGTCGAAGTGCGGCCGGTGATTGAGATCGGTGGGCTGCCCGGGGAACGAAGCGAGAAAAATCTGCGCGATCGATAAAGAGGCTTCGTTCACTCGGCTACACCGTCGCGCGAAACGGCTTCTTCGTTGGTACGTTTAGTACCGTGTTTCCCGTCCTCCGAAGTTTCAATGTAGCGGGGTCGACAAGCTTTCTGCGACGCGTTGTCTCTCCTTGACAGCTTAGGAAAGCCGGTCTATACTCCTTACTAGTTTAGGAGTGCGAATGCCAGGGCAAGCTCAGCTTCTTCCAGGAACTCTCGATCTGCTCATTCTGAAAGCAGTCTCTCTCGGTCCTCTGCATGGCTACGGGGTTCTTTTGCGCATTGGGCAAATCTCCGAGCAAGCGCTGCTGATTGAGCAGGGAGCGCTTTACCCCGCGTTGTTCCGGCTGGTCCGCCAAGGGCTGCTGAAAGCCAGCTGGGGCACATCGGAGAACAATCGGCGCGCTAAGTTTTACGAACTCACGGCGGTCGGGCGGAAGCGTCTGCGAGAGGAAACGGACGGGTGGAACCGGCTTGCGGCAGCCATGGGTTGTGCGCTTGCTGCGCGGCCGGAGGAAATATGAAGTTCCTGGCCTACTGCCGTTGCGTGGCCGCGAGGGTTTTTCGTCGCTCTCAGATCGACGATGACATGGAGGAGGAGCTTCGCTCCCACATCCAGCACCGGGCAGACGATCTGGAATGTTCGGGTTTGGATCGTGCCATCGCAGAACGGCGAGCGCGCATCGAGTTCGGCGGGCATGTGCGGTTCAAAGAGGAATGCCGGGAAGCGCTTGGCGGTAATTTTCTAGAGACTCTGATGCAGGATGCGCGCTTCAGCCTGCGCGTGTTGCACAAGTCTCCGAGCTTCACCATTGTAGCGGTTGTGACGCTGGCTGTGGCAATCGGCGCAAACGCCGTGGTCTTTGGCGCGCTGAATGCGGTGATACTTCGCCCGCTGAATGTCCCTCATGCGGAGAGCCTCTATGGCCTCAAGCCGGGGAGCGATTATTCCATGTGGCAGTCGTATCCCGACTATCTGGATTTGCGCGATCGCAACCGCAGCTTCGATGGCTTGGCAGCTTATAACGTCGGTGAGGCGAGCCTCGACACCGGAAACAATCCGTCCCGCGTCTGGGGCGGTGAAGTGACCGCGAACTACTTCGACGTATTACGCATTCAGCCCTACCTTGGCCGTTTCTTCCACGCTGCCGATGAGCACGGCGCGAACAGCGCTCCGTATATCGTGCTCAGCTACGCGTATTGGCACACTCATTTCCAGGACAATCGCGGCGCAGTGGGCCATACCATTCGGCTCAACAAGCATCCTTTCACCATCCTCGGTGTAGCGCCGCCCGGCTTCCACGGGACTTTATTGTTTTTCTCTCCCAGCTTCTTTGTGCCGATTGTGAATGTAGAGGAGCAGATTGTGCTTGAAGCGCGCGGAACCCCTTCGCTTTTTATGACGATGGGACATTTGAAGGCGGGAGTCACTCCGGCACAGGCTATTGCCGATCTGAACTCCATTGGCTCGTATCTCAAGAAGACTTATCCGAAGGTCGAGGGGAAAATGAGCTTTTCCCTGGCCCGTCCCAGTCTTTATGGCGACTTCGTCGGCGGCCCGGCACGGGCATTCCTTACGGCATTGATGCTGCTGGCGGGATTAATTCTATTGGCAGCATGTGCCAATCTGGGCAGCCTGTTCGCCGCACGCGCCGCCGACCGGACGCGCGAAGTGGCTCTGCGACTCGCGCTGGGATCGAGCCGCACTCGCATTCTGCGGACCCTATTTACCGAAGCCGTGCTGATTTCACTCCTCGGAGGCGCCGCCGGCCTATGGGGCAGCGTAGAGCTGTTGCGCACGCTGACCGCGTGGCAGCCATTTCCCCAATTTCCTATCAATGTGCCTGTCAATCCAGACGCGAGCGTTTATGGAATGGCTGCGCTGTTGAGTCTCGCGAGTGGATTGCTGTTTGGCGCTGTCCCGGTGAGGCAAGTATGGGGCACCGATCCCTATCAGGTGGTTAAAGCGGGACATCATTCTGTACCGGCGGGGCCACGGGGCAGGATGGGGCGGCGAATCACTATGCGGGACCTGTTGCTCGCCGCGCAAATAGCGATTTGTGCGGTGCTGGTCACTTCTTCGCTGGTAGCGGTGCGCGGATTCGTGCGCTCGGTGCACGGGAATTTCGGTTTTGAGCCGCGGAACGCGATGCTGGCGGATACCGATCTGAATATGGCCGGTTACAGCGGCGATAAGGCGCCTGCCATGCAAAAGCGCATGATGGAGGAGGTAAAAATGATTCCCGGGGTAACGTTCGTGGGATTGATTGACTGGGTCCCCTTAGGCGGGGAGGGCTGGAAGGACTCGCATGTCTTCAGCGACACAACCACAGATCTGAGGCCGTCGAATGCCGCTGCAGACGCCACGATGTTCAAGATCTCTCCCGAATACTTCCGCGCGGCGGACACGGCCTTGCTGACGGGCAGAGATTTCACATGGCATGACGATAAAAATGCCCCGCGCGTGGCGGTGATCAACCAGGAGTTTGCGCGCAAACTCTTTGGCTCTCGGACAAAGGCAATGGGTCGATATTACAAGCTGCCGGATGGAACGCGCATACAGGTGGTAGGCATCGTAGAAGACGGACACTATAACAGCCTTACCGAAAGTCGACAGCCAGCGATGTTCTTCCCGATTCTGCAATGGCCCTCGAGCGCGACAAGTCTGGTCGTTCGCTACTCCGGCCAACCGTGCACAACGGCCGCACCTCTGCGTGTCGGCAGCGATCCGCAGCAAATCGCGAGCGCGATACGGAGCAAACTGCGGAACCTGGACGCGGGTTTGCCTGCTCTCATCCAGACCTGGAACGAGGCATTGAGCCTGGCTCTGTTTCCTTCACGCGTGGCGACGGTGTCGTTGGGTCTGCTGGGCATGATGGGTGCAATGTTGTCTTTAACCGGAATCTTTGGGATGGCTGCGTACTCGGTCAGCAAGCGCCTGAAGGAGTTGGGAATTCGGATGGCGCTCGGCGCCCAGCGTAAGCAAGTGTTGCAGGCGGCCTTGGGACGGGCGTTCCAATTGCTGGCTTTTGGTTCGGCCGCGGGATTGGTGCTGGGAATTCTGGCGAGCCGAGTGCTGGCTTCGATCGTGTATCAGGCGACTCCGCGCGATCCGCTGGTCTTGGCGGGTGTGGTTCTGGCGATGGCGTTGTTGGGATTGTCGGCTACATGGATGCCGGCGCAACGCGCGCTGTCGCTCGATCCGTCGATCTTGCTGCGCGAGGAGTGAAGCACGGTCAATAATGCCGCGCGTCAACAGGACGCAAGTGCTTACCGCTTCTGTTTCGCGAGAATCTCATAAACCGGCTTGTTGTCGGCAAACACACGCCATTCCTGCACCTTATCTTCACGGACGACAGCTTTCCAAGCTGCCGGCGTCCTCCACGCAATGTGATCTATGGTTCCACCCGCCTCACCAGCGGCCAAAATTATGTCCCCTTTTGAAACTACGTTGCCGATCTTAATCCAATAATCCGGACACATCGCGAAATATCCGCTCCAAGCAGGTTGCATACGGGTGACGCCGTTCGTGTGATTGCCCAGGGAATCGACAAAGAGGTGGTCTTCGGTCATGAGGCGAGTGAGAGCGTTCACGTCGTGACGCTTGATCGCGTCGACGAACTTCTCGAATATGGCCACAGAATTACTCATGCTTGCCTGGTCACCATTACTCATGTGCTCGTGCCTGACGCATCCACCCAGTGATCCGACCAGCACAGTTATAGCAGTTGCGACCAACAGGCGCCAACGCCTCCGGATGGAGCCGAGGATTTCATACCATTGCCGTATCACTTATATCGAATTACTGCGGCTGGATGCGCAGCTGCCCGTCGTACCTCCGAACCTGGGAGACAGAAGCAGCGGCCAATCGTTGGAACTTTTCGGCTCGGATTCCGTAGTTGTTGGGCAGGAGAATCAAATGCGGACACTGCTGATATGCCTTCTTGCGACAGCCGGCGTCGCGGTGGCGCAGGACAATCCGTTCAGCGCATTCAATAAGCGCGCCTACGGACAGATGAAGGTTTGGGTGCTCGCCTCAGCCGAGAAAATGCCTGAGGAGAATTACAACTTTAAGCCCACGGAGGCGGTGCGCAGCTTCGGCCAGATCATTGGGCACGTCGCCGATGCGCAGTACCTGTTTTGCTCGATCGCGCTCGGCGAGAAAAATCCCCGCACGAAAATTGAGGAGACGAAAACTTCGAAACCCGATCTGATCGCCGCACTCAGAGACGCTTTCGCGTACTGCGACAGGGCTTACAACGGCATGACGGACGCGGCCGCAACTCAAACGGTGAAGCTCTTCGGAGGCGACATGCCGAAACCCATCGTGCTGACGGTCAACGACATGCACCTTTCGGAACACTACGGCAACCTGGTGACTTATATGCGGCTCAAGAACATCGTTCCGCCGAGCAGCGAGCAGCCCTCGCCGGCACAGGCGAAGGAATAATCAAGCGACAGGCCTTGACCGTGCGCGGTGCGAGTCGAGGACGAATGGAGAGAAAACCTGCGCGATCGATAAGCCGGTTTCTGTGTCCCGACAACGCGGGCGGCAACCATTCGTCTAGGCCTTCCATTGCTGAAAGGCTCCAGCGACCTACCCGGAAGTGGTAACGGAGCGGGCCGCTCCTCCTCCCCTATTTGGTCTTGCTTCACATGGGGTTTGCCCTGCCGGTCCGATTACTCGGACTCGCGGTGCGCTCTTACCGCACCTTTTCACCCTTACTCAACCGGCAGAACCGGCAAGCGGTATGTTTTCTGTGGCACTTTCCGTAGCGTGCGCTTAAGCGCCAGCCCCCGGCCGTTAGCCGGCATGCTGCCCTATGAAGACCGGACTTTCCTCTCGACCGGCTCCCTAAGAGCCGCATCCAGCGGTTGCCTGATCGCGCAGGTCAGTATCAGTATAGATCGCGCACAACGGACACCAAACGTCCTGTGCGCTCGTATTACACAATTGGAGGAGGGATGCGACGACTGTTCGTGCAGAGTTTCGGGTGCCGGGCCTCGCAGGCGGACGGAGCCGGGATCGAAGCCTCGCTCGAAGCCCGCGGCTGCGTGCTGGTCGAGGACGCGGCGAGCGCGGACCTGGTGGTTGTCAATACCTGCACCGTGACTCATGCGGCCGATGTGGATGCGCGCCGCACGATTCGCGCGATCCATCGGGATCAACCCGGCGCGCAGATCTTGGTAACGGGCTGCTATGCGCAACGGGCGCCCGAGGAACTGGCGCAGATCGAAGGCGTGAAGTGGGTGGTCGGCAATTCGCACAAAACGCAGATTGCGGACATTGTTTTGCGCGGTCGCGAGGAGTATCACGGGCGGGTGCTGGTCAGCGATCTTCGAGCGCAGAAAGATTTCGCGGCAACGCCCGTAAACGATGTGCGAGAAGATCGTACGCGGCCGAATCTCAAGGTGCAGGACGGATGTAGTAACCGCTGTTCCTTCTGCATTATTCCTGCGGTTCGAGGCAGGAGCCGCAGTGCGCCAGTCGAAAGCGTGATTGAGCAAGTGCGCGATTTAGCGGAGCGCTATTGCGAAGTGGTGCTGAGCGGCATTAACCTGGGGCGCTGGGGCAGAGATTTGCCGGGCGGCTTGCGCTTTGTGGATCTGCTGCAGACAATCTTGCGCGAGACGAGTGTCCGGCGGCTGCGGATCAGCTCGGTCGAGCCGATGGACTGGAGCGATCGGCTGCTGGAACTGGTGGCGAGCGAGTCGCGGATTGCTAAGCACGTGCATCTGCCCCTGCAGTCGGGTTCCGATGCGGTGTTGAAACGCATGTTCCGCAAGTATCGAACGCGGCATTATGCGGGGCGGCTGGCGCTGGCGGTCCGGTTGATGCCCGATGCGGCGATTGGCGCAGACGTGATGAGCGGGTTTCCGGGCGAAACGGACGCGGAGTTTGAAGAGACAGTACGCTTCATCGAGGAGCAGCCCTTCACGTACTTGCATGTGTTCACGTATTCGGAGCGCCCGGGCACGTTGGCGGCGCAATCCGGCGATGCCGTGCCAGTAGCAGTGCGGCGTGACCGAACACGCGTGTTGCGCGAAATTTCGGCGCGGAAGAATCTGGAATTTCGGCGGAGCATGATCGGAAAGACTCTGCCCGCGGTTACGCTCGAGCAGCGCGGAATGGCATTGACGGGCAACTTTCTGAAGGTGCAGATGGCGCGGGAGCGTGGGCCCAATCAGATCGTGAATCTGGCGATCGGCGGTTTTAATGAAGCGGGATTGCAGGAGCGCGGCGTGCTGACGGTCGTCTAGCGCTTGTAGCCGAATTTCTGCAGCAGCTCGATGCGCGCTTTCACGTGCGACTCGGTTTCAAGGCCTTTGGGCGAAGTGCCATCGATCACGCCGAGCACGCCGCGGCCCTGCTCGGTTTCAGCGACGATCACTTCGACAGGATTGGCAGTGGCGCAGTAGATCGCGACCACTTCGGGAACGGCCTGAATGCGGCCGAGAACGTTGATCGGAAAACCATTGCGCAGCGCAATGACGAAAACGTGACCGGCGGCGAGCGCGGTGGCGTTCTCAATGGCATTTTGCTTAAGAGCGTCGTCATTGCCATCAAAACGGGTGAGGCAGTCGCCCGAAGCTTCGTTGAAAGCGACGCCGAACTGAATATGCGCCGAGGTATTCACGATGGCTTCGTAGATGTCTTCGACCGTTTTGATGAAGTGGCTCTGGCCGACGATGAGGTTGCCGTTCTCCGGGATGATCAGGCGCACGGTTTTCAGTTCCATGGGGTCAATATAGCTAGCGATTTTATAATTGCGGTAATGCCGAAGCACTTCAGCGATGCAGATGTGCTCGAGCATATCCGCAAGCTTCCACATGCGCGAGCGACTTTCAAGCAACTGGTGCGCGAACTCCGCTCACAGGGCGAAGCACGGGATTCGCTCGAAGAGGCGCTGGACAGGCTGACTGAGAAAGGATTGCTGGTCGAACTGCGCTCGGGTCACTTTGTGGCGGTCGGGGGGACGGCGAATGCGGAATATCTATCGGGAAGGTTGTCGGCGCATCGCGACGGATTTGGATTTCTCATTCCGGATCAGGCCGTCCCGGGTCTGCAGGGGGACATTTTTTTGCCGCCGGATGAGACTGGGAAGGGCATGCACGGCGATCGGGCGCTGGTGCATGTCACGCGCGTGACGAACGAGGGCCGCGCGGAAGGCGAGATCGTGCGCATTCTGCGGCGCGCACACGTGACGGTAGTCGGGGAATTTCGCATTCGCAAGCAAGGCAACTTCGTCGTGCCGTCGGACGATCGCATTCAGCAATGGATTGAGATCCCGGAGGGAATGGAACTGCCCCGGCGGACTGCTTCGGTAGATCGGGTGGGCGCGGCTCCGCGACAAATCGGATCTGTCGAAGATTTGGACGGGATGATCGTGAACGTCGAGATTCTCGAATTTCCGGCAGACGGAGAGCACGGGGTGGGGCGCGTGACGGAGGTGCTCGGGTATCCGGACGATTTCGGCGTGGATGTCGAGATCATGATCCGCAAGCATCATCTGCCGCACGAATTTCCGCCGGAGGCGATCGAACAGGCGCGGAAGATGGCACATGAGATTCCGAGAGCGGAGATGGAGCGGCGACGCGACTTCCGGCATCTCGATATCGTCACGATTGACGGCGAGACGGCGCGCGATTTCGACGATGCGGTCTGGGTGGAGCGGCTTCCGAACGGAAATTTCGCGCTGCAGGTTCATATTGCCGATGTCAGTTATTACGTAAAGCCGGGGACGCCGATTGATGACGAAGCCGTGCAGCGCGGAACGAGCGTGTATTTTCCCGATCGCGCGGTGCCGATGCTACCTGTTGAACTTTCTACCGATATCTGTTCACTGCGGCCACAGGAAGATCGCCTGGTTTTGTCGGCACTGCTTGAAATTGACCGGCAGGGCGATACGGTGGCGCAAGAGTTCACGCGTGGCGTAATCCGCAGTGCCGAACGCATGACGTACACGAATGTGTTCCGAGTGCTCGAAGGCGATGCGGCCATGCGCGAACGCTACGCGCAGCTGGTGGATAGATTCGAGCTGATGCGCCAGTTGGCGCTGATCCTGAATCGGAAACGGGACAAGCGCGGATCGATCGATTTCGACATGCCGGAAACCAACATCGAGCTGGACGTCTCGGGCCAGATGACCGGCGTGACGCGCGCGGAGCGAAACATCGCGCACCGGATTATTGAAGAGTTCATGCTAGCGGCGAATGAGGCCGTGGCGGGGCACCTGGAAGCCGCGGGCATCCCGACGCTGTACCGCATTCACGAGCGGCCGGATGGCAAACGGGTGATGGATTTCGAAGAGATCGCGGCGCATTTCGGCTATTCGCTCGGGATCGGGACGATGCCGGTGAAGCGCTTCGCGGTGGTCGAGCGGAAGCGCGATGGGCGCAAGCTGCGTAAAGAGGTGGTAGTGGCGCGCGAGGATTTCAACCTCTCATCGCGGAATTATCAGCGCCTGATTGCGAAGATTGCGGGCAAGCCGGAGGAGCGAATTCTGAGTTACCTGATGCTGCGCTCTCTGAAACAGGCGCGCTACAGCAACCGGAATGAAGGACATTTTGCGCTGGCGGCTCCGAGCTACACGCACTTCACGTCGCCGATCCGGCGGTATCCCGACTTGGTGGTGCATCGCGTGCTGGCGCATTATCTGGAGACCGGAACTTCTTTGATGGATGACGGTGCACTGCGCGAATTGGGCGATGACACGTCTTTCACCGAGAGACGCGCTGCAGAAGCGGAGCGCGAGTTGATTGAGTGGAAAAAAGTGAAGTTCATGGAAGACCGCGTGGGCGATGAATTTGACGCGCTGATCATCAGCACGACGAAATTTGGGTTCTTCGTGGAATTGACCGAGCTATTTGTGGAGGGGCTGGTGCCGATCGATACGCTGGCGGGAGATCATTTCCGCTACCACGAGAACGGGCGCAAGATCATCGGCGAGCGGAGCCGCAAGATGTACTCGATAGGCGATGGAATTCGGGTGCGGCTCGACCGTGCGGATGCGGTCGAGCGGAAACTGCAATTTGGGGTGGTCGAGCGCGAGCGGACGCGGCGGAATAAGAAGAGATGAGGGCTAGTCGAGTACGCGCACGAACTCCGCGATGACCTGATATTTGCCTTCTTCTTCGTCCAAATCCCAGGACGGGTAGGCGGGATTCAGGCTTTCGAGGCGAATGCGCGTCTGGGTCCAGCCTTCTTCGGTGACGGCCTTTTCGCTGCGATAACGCTTCACGGTGTACTGGTTCTCGTCGGCGAGTTCGGTGTTACGAACCAGGACCAGACGGCCATTGCGTGAGCCGACGACCTTGCGTTGAAAGACGCACAGGCTGCCATTGGGAATTTTGGGTTCCATGGATTGGCCCTGGATACGCGCGATGAACATGCCTTCGTCCAAGCGCAGATCAGGCGGAGTCTCGAGCCATTCTTCCGCCTGGATATCTTCGGGATTGGTGAGGAAGGGTCCGGCCGCGACCGCGAGTGAGAAGCGCGGCAGGTGGGTGCGAAAGCGCAATACCTGAGCAGGCACGTGTTCGCGATAGAGCTCGCCCAGTTTTTTGTCGAAATCACGCACGGTGACCTCTTCGCGATCGGTGACGCGAATGGATAGAGAGGCGTCGTTTTCGAGGTATTCGAGAACGGCGGTTCCGCCGCGCTCGCGCGCTTGGAGCAGGAGGTCGTCTTCGAGTTCGGCGAGAACTTCGGCATCTTCGTCGCGCGCCACGCTATCCCAATCGCGGCGCAGGCGGACGTGCAGCGTGTCGGTTTTCGGATCAAGCAGCAACACACCAATGGGTTGCGCAGCGGAGCCGGGCACGTCGCAGACGAGCAGCGAAAACTGGCCCGCTTTGGGGGTGAAATCGCTGAAGCTGAGGACGCGGGCGGACATCGATTACAGGTAGCTTATCGTGTTGGCGGGGAAAAGGTATGAGAGGCGGTGCGTACGAGATGCGTACGGGCAGTACTAGGGTGCGTTGGCGTAATAGCCTTTGCGGGCGCGGACACGCACGTTTCCAAGATCGACAACGACTTTCACGTTCCGATAGGATTTATCGCTGGGGTTATTCGAGACATAGCGAATAATATATTGCGTGGTCACTTCACCGACGATATCGGCGACGGCGTGATACATTCGGCCATCGACCGCGGAGCGGTAGGCGCCCGTGCCGACTGTCAAGGCGTAGTTGCCGTCATCGGAGGGATGGGAAAGATAGCCGGAGGTGTCCTTGTAGACATCGCCGAGCGGATACACGACGCGGCCGCCGGTTTCTTCGGCCAAGCGGACGAGCGTGTCTTCGCTGGGATTCTGGAAGCCGAAGGCTTGCGTGCTGATGCAGTAGATGGTGACCAGATTGCGCTGCGCCAGTTCAATCACCTGATTGAGCGAGTGCTTGCTGGCGTTATCGTGGCCGTCGCCGATGATCACGATGACGCGACGCGGTTCGATGGGCTCGCCTTGCACCAGTTTGCGGCTGGTGCAAGCCAGATAAATAGCGTCGAACAGGGCCGACCCGCCGCCCGGTTTGAGCTTGCGCACTTTCTCTACCATAAGGTCGGGATCACTGGTGGTGTTCACGGCTATCTCGGCGTCCTGCGCGTAATCGATCAGATAGCCGGAGTATTTCGGGTCGCCGGTCAGCAGGTTTTGAATCAGCTCGGTGGTGGCGTTCTGATAGTTCTCCCAATGAATGCGGCTGGCCGTGCTGAGGTCGAGTAAAAAGCCGATGACCACGGGCTGGCTTCGTTCGCGAGTGAAGTAGCGAATGGTCTGCGGCTTGTTTTGTTCAAAAACCTGGAAGTCCTTCTCCTCGAGATCGGAGACAAAGCGGCCTTTCTCGTCGGTGACGGTGACGGGAACGATGACTTCGTTGACGCTGACCTTGATGGCGTTATCGCCGTTCTTTTTCACATCTGGATTCAGAGCGGGAGGCGCTGCCGGGGCGGAGGGGTCGGCCGGCGCGATAGCGACGGTGGTCTGGCTGGTGCCGGAGCTGTGCGAGCTTCTGGTCGCGTCGGTTGCATCGGCAGCGTGGGAAGGATTCTGTTGCGCGCGTGACGCGGGGACCGGGAGGAGCGCCAAGCTGAAAACAGCGGCGAGAACCATGGGTATACAACGCTGCGACTTACCAAACTGCATGCAGGGGATGCCTAGCTCGAATTATAGCGGGGGAGTTCGCTAGCGGTTTTTCAAATGAGACGTTCTCAGCGGGCGAGCGTGACGGGCGAGCGCACGTTAGGCGCAAGTACCGCTTCAATGCCGGCTGAGGCGTCGACGGCTGGAAGACCTTCGACGGTTTGCACGGTGAAGGTGCTGGCCGGGACGGCTGTGGTCTTGCGCAAGGCAGAGCCGGCGTAGGCATCCAAAGAAAATGCATTGACCTCGACGGGAGTTTCGACGGGTTGTAAAGCGGAGGCGGCACGCTCGAGGCGAACGAACGCCTCGTGCGCATCGTCGAGGTAATTGCCGAAGGAGAGCTGCAAGCCGGTGAATACCAACTGGTGCGAGTTGACCAGCGTGGCGCGCGCGTCCTTCAGCCACACGACCGGCCCTGCGGCGGGTGGAGACTCCAGTTGACCGACAGCCTCACACATGGCGGAATCGCTCGCCGGGTCGCGCAGGGCCTGAACGACGTTGATGCCGGTGTTCGGGAAGGCGGCTTGCAGGGTGGAACGGGTGGCCTCATAGTCGTCAATCTGGGCGGTGAAACAGGTGCACGAGAGCATATGATCGGGCCTGACGGAAGCGGCGCTGGCACTGTTTCGCAGGCGCTCAAAGGCTTGCGCGAATGAGGCGCCGGTTTCTCCCGTGAGGAATGCCAGGCCATTCGGGTTGACCTTGCGATGGGTCGAGACCACGGCTTCGATGACGACCTGGGCGGACTGTGCCCCCAGCCCGCCGACCTGAATAATGCTGAGGACCGGGAAAGGGAGTTTGCGATTTTGGAAAAGCTCTCCGACGACGGCCTGCACGCGGCGCGCATCGCCCGCTCCCGCTACAAAGGCGCGCAATTTCACAATGGTTTCGCCGCGCGTGTCGCGGATGAGATCGTTCAAACTCTGGCGAATTTGCGCCGATAATCCGCCCGTGCTGAGCAGCGGCGAGATGTGGAAATCGAGCGTTTCGGTATCGGCCGCGAGAGCCATGGGCAGCTCGGGGGGGAGCGGCAGAATCTGCGGTTTCGGTTCTTCGGTGCTTTTCCTGTTTCGCTGCGCAACGAGGAGTGGAGAGACGATCAAGATCGAAGCCGCGACCATTGCGGACAGGATCGGAGCGGAAAGGCGCATCATTCGATGGTGGTAACGACAGGTTAGACAAGTCGTCTAGTGACAGCGTAGCGTGTTGAGGTTTACGCAGCTCGGGCAAGTGACAGGCTGGCGGGCAATGGACTAGGTGAGTGAGCCAATTTGGTATAGTAGGGGTGTTTTGGTTGACCTCTCCGAATTGCATTTCGATTCCGCTTCCGATGTTCCGGTTTATAAGCAGGTAGCGGAGGCCATCGCTACGCGCATCCGCAGCGGCTCGATCGCGAGCGGTGAAAAGCTGCCCGCCACGCGGGAATTGGCTGGTCAACTTGGCTTGAACCGCGCTACGGTGTCGGCTGCCTACGCGGTGCTCGAGGAAGCGAAGCTGCTCGACGGTTATGTGGGCCGGGGCAGTTTTGTGGCGAAGTACCAGAAGCAGGCCGCGCGCCCGGGAGCCGATTGGGATGCGATTCTAGCGCCGCTCGAGAGCGGGTTCGGGTCGGCGGCGCAGAACATGACAGCGCACAAGATGGAGATCAGCTTTGCGAATTCCCGGCCAGCGGCCGAGGCGTTTCCGCTGGCGCAATTCCGGCGCCTGGCGAAGCAAGTGATCGATAGCAAACATGCCAGCGAAATTTTGCAGCTTGGATCTCCGCACGGGTACCTGCCTTTGCGGCGCTATCTGCTCGAGCAAGCGGTAACGAGCGGGACCGCACGCGCGGGGGACGACCTGATCATCACGAACGGGTGCCAGCAGGCGCTCGATCTGCTGGCGCGGTTGTTTACCGCGGAGGGCCACACGATTCTCGTTGAGGATCCCGTGTATCACGGGCTGGTGCGGGTTTTTTCGCGGGCCGGAGCGAATCTGATTCCCGTGGCTGTCGATCACGCCGGCCTCGATCCCGAACAATTGGAACAGACCATCGAGCGCCACCGGCCGCGGCTGTTGATCGTGACGCCGAGTTTTCAGAATCCGACCGGCGCGACGCTGCCGCTCGAACGGCGCAAACGGATCGTGAATCTCGCGCAGCGCTTTGGCGTGGCGCTGGTCGAGAACGACATTTACAGCGAACTTCGCTATTACGGAAAAGCGCTGCCGACGCTCAAGGCGCTGGACGAGACAGGCAACACGATTCTGCTGCGAAGTTATTCGAAGGTTTCCTTTCCGGGGCTGAGAGTCGGGTGGGCGATTGCGCCGCGCGCGGTGGTGGCGCGTCTCGCCGAGGCGAAACAGATCAGTGATCTGCATTCCGATCAGCTGTCGCAGGCGGTTTTGTTGCGCTTTGCCGAATCGGGCGAACTGGAGCGGCATTTGGAACGGACGCGGGCCGCCGGGGCGGAGCGACTGAATGCGGTGTTGCGCGCCTGCAGCCGCTCGCTACCGGCGGGTGCGAGGTATACGCGACCGGATGGCGGGATGAATCTCTGGATCGAATTGCCGGCGCCGCTCACGGCCGAGAACCTGCTGCATCGAGCCGAAGAGCGGGGGGTGAATTTCCTCCCAGGGAGGTACTTTTCGGTGCGGCCGGGGCATAGCCGCGGGTTGCGGATCAGTTTCGGCGGGCTCGCGCCGGACGAGATCACGCGCGGCATTCAAATCATCGGAGAAGCAGCTCGCGAGGAGCTGGCGGCAAGTGCGAAGAAGGTGAGCTTCGAGCCGGTTGCGGCATTGGTGTAAAGGGAAGAGCGGTAAGAGAACAGGAGAACTAGCGTAATGAATTTTGATAGCGATCCATTCCGGCTGAAGGTTGGCTTGGCCGAGATGCTGAAGGGCGGCGTGATCATGGACGTCGTCAACGCGGAGCATGCGTTGATTGCCGAACGCGCGGGCGCGGTTGCGGTTATGGCGCTTGAGCGCGTGCCCGCCGATATTCGGAAAGAAGGCGGCGTGGCGCGCATGTCGCAGATCCGCATCATCCGGGAAATCATGGCGGCGGTCTCGATTCCGGTGATGGCCAAGGTGCGCATCGGACATTTCACCGAGGCGCGCATCCTCGAAGTACTGGGCGTCGATTACATCGATGAGAGCGAAGTGCTGACGCCGGCCGATGAGGAGCATCACATCGACAAGCAGGATTTCAAAGTGCCGTTTGTGTGCGGCGCGCGCAACCTGGGTGAGGCGCTACGGCGCATTGCGGAAGGCGCGGCGATGATCCGGACCAAAGGGGAAGCAGGGTCAGGAAATATTGTGGAGGCGGTGCGCCACATCCGCACCATCGTGAAGGAGATGAAGCAACTCACGGTGCTGGGCAAGGAGGAGCTGGTGCATGAGGCGAAGAATTTACAAGCGCCGCTCGAGCTGGTGCAGTATGTGGCGCACAACGGCAAGCTGCCGGTGCCGAATTTTTCAGCCGGTGGGATTGCGACGCCCGCGGATGCTGCGCTGGTGATGCAACTCGGAGCGGAAGCCGTGTTCGTAGGATCGGGGATTTTCAAGTCTTCCGATCCGGAGAAGCGCGCCAAGGCCATTGTGAAAGCGGCGACCTATTACCGCGATCCGGTGAAGCTGCTCGAAGCGAGCGAGGAATTAGGCGAGGCGATGCCGGGCCTGGATGTCTCGAAGATGCAGGAGTCGGAACTCATGCAGGTGCGGGGCTGGTAAGCAGCAGGCGCGTGGCGCCGCGCAAAGAGGAACATGAGACCGAAAATCGGGGTGCTGGCGCTGCAAGGGGATTTCGAAGCACACCGCAAGGCCATCGAGCGCGCGGGCGGGGAAGCCGTCGAAGTTCGCACCGCAGCGGATCTCGAGGCGGTTGACGGTCTGATTATTCCAGGCGGCGAGAGCACGACCATGCTGAAGCTGCTGGAAGTTGAAAGTCTTTTCGAGCCGGTACGGCAGTTCGGAAACAGAAAGCCCATTTTCGGAACCTGTGCGGGAGCGATTTTGCTGGCCTCGGAAGTAGTCAATCCGACCCAGGCATCGCTCGGTCTGCTGGATCTCACGGTGGAACGCAATGGCTACGGACGGCAGGTCGATAGCCGCATTGCGAACATCGATTGGGATGGGCGGCAGGCGGAGGCGGTGTTCATTCGAGCGCCTGTAATTCGCCGCGTAGGGCCCGCGGCCAAAGTGCTCGCGACGTACCTGGACGCTCCCGTTCTGGTCGAGCAGGGAAGGCATCTGGCAGCCACTTTTCACCCCGAACTGAGCGGCGACGATCGCATCCACAGGCATTTCATCGAGAAAGTCGCCGCCGAAAAGCGCAGCTAAGTTGCTCCGCTAAACTGAGGAGGACGTGAAACGCGTGCTTTTTCTGTGCATCGGGAATTCCTGCCGCAGCCAAATGGCAGAGGGATTTGCGCGCAGGTACGGATCTGACGTTTTGGAGCCGTTCAGTGCCGGTTTTTCTCCCGCATCGATCGTTCAGCCTCTGACCAAGAAGGTCATGGAGGCGAAGAACATAAAAATCGACAATCAACATCCGAAGAGCCTCGATGCGGTGGACGTGTCGAGCTTCGATGTGATCGTTAATATGAGCGGGACCAAGCTTCCCAAGCGCTTGCCGATCGAGGTTCGTGACTGGAAAGTGGAAGATCCGATCGGCAAGACCGAAGAGACTTACGCGACCGTACGGGACCAGATTGAGATGTCGGTAATGCGCCTGATTCTGGAACTACGGAAGGAAGCGCGCAATGGGGAAAGCAAGCCGTTGGAGCGCGGGGTCTCGGGCCGCGGGGTCAAGTAAGCTGCACGGCTTCCTGAACCGGGAACACAGGCCCTAAAAAGGAAACGCGGCTCGGGACGGCTAAGGTCCGGAACCGCGTTGAACTTAATGGATTAAGCAGGCCGATGAATCGGCGACCCAACTACTTGCTGGAAGTGCTGGTGTTGGTGCTGCTGGTGCTGCTCATCGTGTCGGACGAGCCCTTGGTGCTCTTGTGCCTACGGGACCGGTGGGTGCTCTTGGTTCCGCTCATTGTGTCGGTGCTGCCGGTCTGGCTGTTGGTTGATGTATTCTGCGCGAAAACAGCGGTCACAGGAAGCAGCGAAAGGCCCAGGGCGGCGATCATGATCTTCTTCATTTTGGGAATATCTCCTTATTTACTTTAGTGGTAGCACTCTGTGCTCCCACTGAGTATAGTCTCAAACCGATGGTGAAGGAGTCCTGAAGTTCACATTAAACTTTGTTTAATGTGAACCTTTTAACTGAGAGAAAAGTACTGGCTGGAGATTGTGCGAGTGAGCTACAGGCGGCAGATCAAGAGTTCGCGTTCGTAGATCATTTCGGGCGGAAGATGGCCGTGCAGGTCGATGAACAGTTCCTCGTGCCCGATCACCTCGGAGCGCCAGGCTGAATCATCGAAGGCCTGCAGCTGCTCGAATTTCTCTTTCGGAAAATCGAGGCCCTTCCAATCAATGTCCTCGTAACGAGGCATCCAGCCGATGGGAGTTTCGCGACCGGCGGCGCGGCTGCCGGCACGTTCGACGATCCACTTGAGCACGCGCATGTTCTGGCTATAGCCCGGCCACAGAAACTTGCCGTCGGCATCTTTGCGAAACCAATTCACGTGGAAGATGCGGGGCGTGGCGCTTAAGGAGCGCTGCATGCGGAGCCAGTGACGGAAATAATCGCCCATATGATAGCCGCAGAAGGGCAGCATGGCCATAGGATCGCGGCGAACTCGGCCGACGGCACCGGCGGCTGCGGCGGTGGTTTCCGATCCCATGGTGGCGCCGACGTACACGCCGGCGCTCCAGTTAAACGCCTGGTACACGAGAGGTGTTGTGGTGGCGCGCCGTCCACCGAAGATGAACGCGCTGATGGGCACGCCATTCGGGTTCTCCCAATCCGGATCGATGGAGGGACATTGCGAAGCGGGTGCAGTGAAGCGGGCGTTCGGATGAGCGGCTTTTCTGCCGGTCTGCTTACCGATCTCGGGGGTCCACGGGTTGCCCTGCCAGTCGGTACATTCGGCGGGAGGCTTATCGGTGAGGCCTTCCCACCATACGCCGCCGTCAGGGGTGAGCGCCACGTTGGTGAAGATGGTGTTTTTGGATAACGTCGCGATGGCGTTCGGATTGGTCTTGGGCGAGGTGCCGGGAGCGACGCCGAAGAAACCGGCTTCCGGATTGATGGCTCGCAGCTGACCGGTTTCGTCGGGCTTGATCCAAGCGATGTCGTCGCCGACGGTCCAGACTTTCCAGCCCTCGAAGCCTTTCGGAGGAATCATCATGGCGAGGTTGGTTTTGCCGCAAGCGCTGGGGAACGCGGCAGCGACGTAGGTTTTCTCGCCGTGCGGATCTTCGACGCCGAGAATGAGCATGTGCTCGGCCATCCATCCCTCGTCTCGCGCGATATTGGAGGCGATTCTCAGGGCGAAGCATTTCTTGCCGAGCAGCGCATTCCCGCCGTAGCCGGAGCCATAGGACCAGATCTCGCGTGTTTCCGGAAAGTGAACGATGTATTTTTCGGCGTTACAGGGCCAGGGCACGTCTTTTTGCCCCGGCTCGAGCGGCGCGCCCACGCTGTGCATACACGGCACGACGCGCTTGATGTCCTTATCGATCTCGCGAAAGACCGGAAGCCCGATGCGCGCCATGATGCGCATGTTCACCACCACGTAAGGCGAGTCGGTCAGCTCGACGCCGATCTGCGACATGGGTGAATCGATCGGACCCATGCTGAAGGGCAGCACATACATGGTGCGCCCGCGCATGCAGCCTTTGAACAGCGCTTTCAATTTGCGGCGCATTTCAAAAGGATTGACCCAGTTGTTGGTCGGACCGGCGGTGTCTTCGGAAAGCGAGCAGATGAAGGTGCGATCTTCAACGCGCGCGACGTCGCTCGCATCGGAACGCGCGTAGTAACAACCGGGCCAGAGTTCCTGGTTCAATTTAACGAACGTGCCGCTCGCCACCATCTGCTTGCATAGCGCATCGTTTTCCTTCTGCGAGCCGTCGACCCAATGGATAGCGGCGGGCTTGGTAAGCTCTGCCATTTTCTCGACCCAGCGAATCAGGTGCTTGTTGGAGCTTGGCGGGGCCGAGGATATGTGGGCTTTCGCGGTGGCTTTCATAAGAGCAACAATTCACTACTGTACAGTGAGAGCCGAAAGGGTTAGGACATGGAATCTCATTCCGCTGAACCGAATCTGGAGCGCGATCTGGCCTCCCATTTTGTGCGCGTGGTGGAGGAGGCCGCGGTGGCGAGCGCGCGCACAATGGGCAAGGGCGACCGCAAACATTCCGATCACGCGGCGGTGCAAGCCATGCGGCAAGCATTCGAGACGGTGCCGATCGCGGGCAACATCGTGATCGGAGAAGGCGAACGGGATGAAGCGCCCATGCTCTATATCGGCGAGCGCGTGGGTGCGCCCCCTTTTGACGGTCGCGAACATCCGGGCGTCGATATTGCGGTCGATCCTCTCGAGGGAACAAACTTGTGCGCCACCGGAGCGTCGAATGCGATCGCGGTTCTGGCGGCATCGGAGCCGGGCGGATTGCTGCACGCGCCCGATTGTTACATGGAGAAGATCGTGGCCGGGCCGGCATGCCGGGGCGCGCTCGATCTGGATGCGCCGGTGTCTCAGAATTTGAAATCTATTGCGCGGCGGCTGGATCGCGACGTGAAAGATTTGACGATCATTGTTTTGGACCGGCCGCGCCATGAGTGCCTGATCGAAGACATACGGAAAGAAGGGGCGCGGATCCGGCTGATCGGCGATGGCGATTTATCGGCGGCGATTGCAGTGGCGGTGCGCGGAAACGGCGTGCATGCCGTGATGGGGATTGGTGGAGCGCCGGAAGGCGTGCTCGCGGCGGCGGCGATGCGCTGCCTGCATGGCGAAATGGTGGGGCGGCTGGTGATCGACACGCCGGAATTGGAAGAGCGCGTAGGGCGCATGGGCATTAAGAATCCAAAACGGATTTATACGGCCGGCGATCTCGCGCCGGGGACGCACATTATTTTTGCGGCCTGCGGGGTGACCGAGGGCGCGTTGCTACGGGGAATTCGCTTCTTCAGCGAGGGCTATCGCACGCACACGCTGCTGATGACTTCGAGCAACAACAGCGTGCAGTTCATCGATGCGGTGCACATGAGCCGCAAGCCGGGGCCGCGGGGCGTTCGTTTGTATTAAAGACCAGCCGGAAGAGCAGGGCGGCTAGTCGTAGAGGCAAATGAAGCGCAGGTCGCGCGGCGCGATTCCGGCCTGGAGGTCACGCGCTTTGCGGAGGGCTTCTTTGGCGGCGTCGCTGTGCGGCGCGGCGGCGATCGCGGCGTGGTAATAGCGGAGCGCTTCCCGACGGGCATGCGGCTCTTGCGGCTTGTACTCGACTGCCTCTGCGAACGGGTCATACGCGCCGTTCGCAACGGCGACTATGTCGCGGTAGGCATCGCCGATCGCAAGCAGCACTTCCGGACCGATGGCCCGGTGGGGATGCTGTTTGAGGATTTGCGGCGCTCGACTAATGACGTCCTTGAACCCCTCGCCGGAGCAGCAGCAACCCGGCTGGAAGGAGGTGTTCAACAGGAAGAGGAAGGCCCGCTGCCCGGCTTGGCTTTCGGGCGCGATGCGGAACGCCTCCTGAATCCAGTCGCGGGCATAGGCGTAAGTGGCCCCTAACTCGTCGTACGCGAAATGTGCGCCGACGCCGGCGAGCTGCGCGCGGAGGCTGGCTGTGTTTTGGTCTATGGCGGCGCGACTTGGCACTCTGCCGGTTTGCGGCTCAATATAGAGAGGGACAAGTCCGAGAAGGATGTCGGCCGCGTATAGTGCGCCGGCCTGCCGGGCGGGTGGGAGCTTGCGGCTCTGCTCGATCCAATTCACCAGAAAAGGAATGACCGATTGCATATCGGGCGGCTGTTTGGGAGCGCTCGAATGTTGCCACCGGTCGGCTTGCTCCAGGAGCTGCTGCATTTGGCCCGTTGCGGATGGCGGCAATCCGCTGTTTTGAGCGAACTCCCGCGCGTCGCGAAGATCCGCGGCGGAAAAGCCGGCGGGTTCAGGGGCTGGAGTGGGTTGCTGCGCGGCGGCGCCAATCGCTATTGCGAGGCAGAGCAGGGCGATTGATCGCCTCACGCCTGCTCCTGCAGCAATCCGAGGCGGCGCAGGACGCGGCGGACTTTTTTGGGAGAGACCGCGAGCTTGTTGGCGACGCGCGATACTTTGCGTCCTTCGTGCTCCCACACTTTTCGAATCAGCAACTCTTCGAAGTCGGCGACCACGTCTTGCAATTTTTTGTCACCGATGGCGCCTTGCGACCAAGCGCGCAGATTGGGATCTTCGAGGCCGCCATGCAGGACGCGGGCTCGCAGGATCTCGATTTCGTGCCAAAGGGCGTCGTGGCGGTCGTGATCGAGGTAAGCTTCGGCCCTATCGCAACAGGCGCGCGCTTGTTCAGTGTCGTCGAAGAACCCGTTCACCAGGGTCGTTCCATGGCAGATATGCGCTTGCGCCAAGAGCCGGCGGCTTTCGGTGCGGTCGCCGAGATCGACTGCTTCTTTGGCACAGTCGCGCGCCAGTTGGGCGAAGCGGCTGGGGTCCTCGGCTTCACCAATTTGCTCTTCAAAGCGGGCGTTGGCGACCATGGCTTGCACAATGCGCGCGCGGCACATGAGGACGTAGTCGGCCTTGGTTGCTCCGAGTTCAAAGGCTTCGCTGGCGCGTTCTTCGGCCTCTTCGAGATGACCCAGGTCCAGGTAGATTTGAGCGAGGTTCACGTCGACGTTTCCGGCCCCATGATGGTTCGCTGCGCGCTTATAAATCAGGTCCGCCTGCGACAGATCGGCCTGGGCGGTACGCAGCAATTCGTGCATGCGCTCGAGCTGCCCGGCTTTCCCGTGCCGGTCGGCGGAGACGAGCGGCAGCGCGCCGCTGAGCTGCCGCTCGCGTCGGGCTTCAATGCTGCGGCGGAGTTCTCGCGCCAGAAAGCGCTTGGCTTGCGCAATGTTCGTCAGCGATCGCGCGAGATAGCCTTCGAGCGAGGCGCGTCTCTTAAAGAGATCAATAGACGCCTCAAAGTAGTGCATAGCATGGTCGTAGCGTCCCTCCCGGAGCGCGATTCGGCCGTAGGTGGATTGAATATTTCCTAAGGTGATCAGATCGTCAGTGTCGCGCAGAACGGTTTCGGCCTCTTGCAAGATGTCGATGGCCTCGGCGGTCTCGCCCTTCTGAAACAGCAGCCAGCTCTCGAGAGTGCGGATGACGGCGGCGAAGTAATGGGAGCCGGTAGAGGAAGCGATCCGTATACCGTCACGAGTGATCGCGAGGGCTTGATCGTACTCGCCGGCTTTTCGCAAGCAGCGCGCTTTCCATAACGTGGCAACCGCCGCGATGGTGGGATCTTCGAGATCGCTGCCGATCTGGAGGGCCGCGTCGAGATGCCGCTGTGCTTCGGCGAGATCTTCGGCACGCATGGCCACCAAAGCTTCTGCCATCCGCAAGTGAACGTAATCCGCAAGCGGAAGGTTGTGGCGACCCGGTTTTGGAAAGCGCTCCAGCAGACGTGCCAGCAGACCGCCGTCATCGAACCCGACATCGACCCACTGAGCGATGCAACCGAGCACCGAACCGGCGCAGGGATCCTGGGGAGCGAGGTCGGCAAGAGCATCCCCGTGCTTTTCAAGCAGTGCGATGCCGGCCGCGATGCGCCGCTCATGGATGAGCGATCGAAGTTCCTGCAGGAGTGTTAACTGCAACATAGCGGCGTTTTGCGAAACGAACCGGGTCGACTTTCTCCAATTCTACGCTTTCCAAACGTTTCGTGTGAATGTAGCAGGTCCCTCCGTTTCGGACAACTAGTCCGCGGCGGACTACCCGAGTTGGAAATCAGCGGCAGAAGAGGCACACTAGCCCTGGGACTTATGAGCGCGCAAGGAAAGGTGATCGTCTTTCTCGGTCCGCCCGGATCGGGAAAAGGCACGCAGGCGGCGCGACTTTCCTCAGCGCTGGACATTCCGCCGATCTCGACGGGTGAGATGCTGCGCCGGGAATGCCAATCGGGATCGAGCCTCGGCAAAGCGGTGAAGACGGTACTCGCTTCCGGCCAACTTGTCGGTGACGATCTCATCAACCGGGTGGTTGCGCAGCGGCTTCGCCAGCGCGATTGCCAAGACGGTTGTATTCTCGACGGCTATCCGCGAACCCTTGCGCAAGCTCGTTTTCTCGACCGGTTTCTGGCGAAGCGGAAGATGGCCCGGCCGGTGGTGTTCGACTTCCAGATTGAAACCGAAGAAGTGGTGGCGCGGCTCAGCAGCCGCCGGCAGTGCGCAGAGTGCGGACGTATCTTCAGCGTCAACGGCAATCGGAACGATGCGGAGCTACGCTGCGACCAGGACGGTTCGGAACTTATCCAACGCGCAGACGATAATCCCGAGACCATTCGTGAGCGACTGAAACTGTACGAACAGAATGCCGGCGAACTGGTCCGCTACTTTGCAAGTAAGGACTATCACCGGATCCACGCGACGCGAACACTCGAAGAGATCTCGAACGATTTGTTAAGCGTCCTGGGCCGACGCGCTTTGGCAGCCTCAGTAGGGGCGCGAGTCGCACCACTCGCCCCAGCAGCGGCGGCAGCCGCGTATCAGCCGCAGCCTGCTTAAGGCACGGCGAAAATCTGTTTTCCAAAAAGGCCTAAGGTGTGGTAAGAGTGTAGACACGGCTATGCTCCAAAACATTTTCTGCCGTTTTTGTCGTAAACGAACCGGCGTGACTCTGATCGCAGGCGCAGTCGGGGTGCTCACCGGAGTGGAATATCTGATCGGGTCTCAGAAGAGACCTACACGCAAGCGCGTTGGTCAGGTTGAGCGCACCCAAACAATCAAAGCTGTGCGGGAAGACTACTTCAACATTCGCAGAACCAAATCTGAGCTGGGATACACGTACTGGGTTCTGCAAGGATTTGGCCAGTACAGGGGCTTCACTCTGTTCGATACCTGGCAAGAGGCCATGGAGCAAGCGACCGTCAGGCTGAAGAGTTCCGCTCAGTATCTCTTGCTGACGCCGAGTATTTCGTAAGTCAGATTGACGTCGGCATGCACGTCAATGGTGCCTGGCGAAATGGGCGTGACGTCGGTCGATTCGGCTTTTCCGAAACTGATCTGACGCGCGGGCGAGACAATCACCGGCTGTCCTTCTTCGACGCGTACGAGTGGTCCGAGCCTCAATTTCAAAGCGATTGCGAGAGCTTCGGCTCCTGATTGCGCCTGGCTTGCGGCGTTGGCGAGCGCGCGCGCCCTCACGGCTTTTTCATCCCGCAAGCTGAAAGTGAGGCGATTGATGCTGTTGGCGCCCGATTTCGTGGCGATGTCGATGATTTCCTCGAGCATCGAGATGTCGTTTAGAAGAAGACGCACGGTGTTGTTGGCGGTGTAGTTGATAATGGTGGCGGGCGCGCCCTCTTTCGGATAACGGTAATTCGGGTTGACCGAGAAGTTTACGGTTTTGATGTCGCTCCTCGGGAGCAAGGTGCGGAGCTGCTGTACTAAGACGTTTGTTTGCGTCCCGTTTTGCTCAGTGGCGGCTTTGGCGTTGGCGGCTTGTGTGACCACACCGATGTCGAATTGAGCTTGGTCGGGCTCGGCCGAGACGGTCGCTTCACCGTGCACGCGTATGGAGGGAGGGCCGGACGCTGAATTGATCTCCTGAGCCTCGAGAGTGGTCAGAGCAACCAGGAGAATAAGTGCCGATCGCATCATCATGATCCTTCTGACGATCACGATAGCAGCGTTCCGGTTCGCTCACTTCCTAGCGCGATGAGAGACGTATCGCGCCGCACTTTTCTTGCGCTTGCGGCAGGGCTGCCCGCCTTCGCCGATTCGCAACTCAGGGTTTCGAGATCGGACGACGATTTTCTCGAGGATCTCTCGAAACGCGCGTTCCTGTTTTTTTGGCAGCAGAGTGATCCGCACACGGGATTGGTGCTCGACCGGGTTCGGGCGGATGGCACGCGTGTGGGCGGACGTCATTTCTTAGCTGCGAGTACGGCTCTAACCGGGTTCTATCTAACAGCGCTGTGCATCGCGCATCAAAGGCGCTGGATGGATCCCAATCAGATCCGCGAACGCGTTCGGTCTTGCCTGCGCCATCTGGCAAACGATCAGGAAAACGTGCGCGGCTGGTATTACCACTTCGTGAACCAAAAGACCGGCGAGCGCGTGTGGAATTGCGAGCTGTCGACAATCGATACGGCGCTGCTGCTGGCGGGCGTTATCACGGCGCAGCAGTATTTCCAAAACGATGGCGAGCTGTTCAACCTGGGCGCAGAAATTTATGAGCGCGTGGATTTCGAGTGGCTGCTTGATCGAGAGACCGGGCTGATACGGATGGGGTGGCTTCCCGAGACGGGGTTCTTGCGCGCCGAATGGGTCGAATACGACGAAGAAGCGATTCTTTATATGCTCGGTATCGCCTCGCCGACGTACCCCATTGCGGCGCGGTCGTGGTACGCATTTGAACGGATACCGGTGGTGCTGGCCGGATACAAATTTGTGGGAACGGGTCCGATCTTCACGCATCAGTATTCGCAAGCCTGGCTGCATCTGGCGAACCTGCGGGATGGACCTCCGCTCGAGATCGATTATTTCCAGAACTCGGTAGCCGCGACGTACGCATTTCGCGCACTTTGCCTAAGTCTGCGCGGCATGTATCCGAGTTTTTCTGAAAACCTGTGGGGAGTCACGCCGTCGGACAGCGATATCGGCTACATCATTTGGGGAACGCCCACGTCGCGGCGCGACTACGACGGCACAGTGGTTCCATGCGCGGCCGGCGGCTCGCTCATGTTCGCACCGGAGATCTGTTTACCGGCGCTTCGCTACATGCATGAGGAATTCGGTAAATACGTTTACGGGCCATATGGGTTTGCGGATGCGTTCAATCCCATGACTTTGTGGGTGAACCCGGACGTGGTGGGAATAGACTTGGGCATCACGCTGGTGAGCGCCGAAAATTTGCGAACCGGAAACGTATGGAAATGGTTCAACCGGTCGGCTGATATTCAGCGGGGCATGAGCGAAGTTTTCGAACCGGGCTGAGCAAGTTGCGCGCGGATGTGTTCGCGGGCGCGCAGCGGCGTCCCAGAACTGCGCTACCGTTGTGATATTTCAAGCGTAACCGCTACAGAAAAGCATGCAGGGCGCCACTCCGGGTCTGGCACTCCTCGTGCGACATGATGGCTCGAGGTGCTCGAGGGCGTGCAGAAAGATTTTCGTTTCGCGTTTCGCCAGCTGCGGCAGAGGCCGAGCTTCACGGTTATAGCGATTCTGGTCCTGGCACTTGGACTCGGGGCCAACGCCGCGATGTTCAGCGTTGTGAAGGCGGTTCTGCTGACGCCGCTGCCGTTTCCACATCCCGAGAAGCTGGTAGCGCTCTTCGAAAAAGATGTTCTTCCCGACGATCCTTATAATCTGGCCGCAGCGGGAAATTATCTGGATTGGCGGCGGGATGCCAAGAACTTCGACCGGATAGCGGCCAGCGTCCCGCGATCCTTCAACCTTTCGAGCAGCAGTGAATCGTTCACGCCGCAGCGGGTTCCCGGGGCTTTGTGTTCCGCGAATTTATTCGACACCTTGGGCGTCGAGCCTATTCTCGGCCGCAGGTTTCGCGAAAAAGAAGATCGTCCTGGCGCAGCTTATGTCGCAGTCATCAGCTATGGACTCTGGAAGCAGCGCTTTGCCGGATCAGCGGATGTGATCCGTCAGCATATTCGTCTCGATGAAAACAATTACAACATTATTGGCGTGATGCCGGAGGCTTTCGCGTACCCGACGCGCAACGACCAAGTTTGGGTGAGCCTCGAACGTCACTTCACACCGTACGAACTTGAATCGCACAGCAGTCATGGCCTGTTTGTGGTTGGACGGCTTCGTCCGGACAGGACGATTGAGCAAGGGCGGCAGGAGATTGACGCGCTGGTGCGGCGGTTCCGGGAAAGTCATCCGGCCGAAATCATGGGCAAAGGGGCGAGTGTCGTTCGGCTCGACTGGTATCTGGTCCACGATGTCAAGACATCGCTGTTGATTCTGTTCGCGTCGGTCGGGTGCCTGCTTTTGATTGCGTGCGTGAACATCGCGAATCTGCTGCTGACGAGAGCGGTTGGGCGGCAGCGCGAGCTTGCAATTCGTGCGTCGGTGGGTGCGACGCGAGCACAGATTGTGCGGCAACTACTGATTGAGAGCGTTACGGTTTCGCTGCTGGGTGCAGTCGCAGGGCTGATTGTGGCGAGCTGGGCCTCGGGCTTTTTGACTGCCCATGTGCCGCAGGCGAATCGCCTGCCGCAGGCTGGAAACATTCACGTCGACGCGGGAGTATTTCTGTTCACGATGGGCTTGGCCGTGCTTACCGGAGCGGCGGCGGGATTATTCCCGGCACTGAGCGCGTCGAGAGCGGACTTGGTTAACAACCTGAAAGAGGGAAGCAGGAACGCGAGCGGCAGCCGCTCGCAGGGACGGCTGCGCGACGCCCTGGTGGGATTGGAGGTGGCGCTTTCAGTGATCCTACTCATCGCTGCCGGACTGCTGCTGCGCAGCTTCGCAGAACTTCAGAATGTGCGCCCCGGCTTCCGGACGGAACACACCATCACCATGGCTGTGACGCTTCCGGAGGCAACCTATAAGGAGCGGGCGCAGATTGCAGCTTTCTCCCGCTTGCTCGTCGACCGCATTGACGATGTGCCGGGAGTGGAGTCGGCGGGACTCATCGACTGCCTTCCTCTCGATGGCGAATGCGACGACTCCATCTTCCATATCAACGGCCATCCGCTGCCGCCAGGACAAATGATGGATTTGTTCGTGCGTTCGGCTGATCCGAAGTATTTCAAAGCCGCGGGAATTCCTCTGCTCAAGGGACGTGTCTTCACGGAGCGGGACGGGCAAGGATATGACGATGCTCATCCGCATCTCGACGGGGCGATTATCAGCGAATCGGCCGCCCGAAAATATTTCGGAAAGATGGACCCGATCGGACAGCGGCTTGCGCTCGGATCGGACGCCGGACAGGTTCCAGAAGATCCTAAGCATCCGTTTCCAGAGTTTCAGGTGATTGGAGTGGTTGGGGACGTGTTGGCTTCGGTGGAAGATCCTATGAAGGAGACGCTTTACAAACCGCTGCTGGATGGAGATTCGAACGAGATCTACGTGATCGCGCGTTCGAGTGCGGACGCGCGCAGTGTCATCGGGGGGATGCGAGCGGCGATCAAACGACTGGACCGGGATCTTCCGGTTCACGATATCCGCACAATCGACCAAATTGCGATTGAATCTACGTCGCAGCGGAAATTCAGCCTGGTGCTGCTGAGTCTATTCGCCGCGTTAGCTTTGGTCCTGGCGGCTGTTGGACTATATGGCGTTGTGTCGTATGCGGTGTCGCAGCGGACAGCGGAGATCGGAATTCGCATGGCGCTTGGAGCAGCACGTCCGGAGGTCAGCCGCATGATTTTGACTGCAGGAATGAAACCGGCGCTGGCGGGAATCGTGCTGGGATTGTTGGGCGCGGCCGCGGTTTCACACGCGCTGCGAAGCATGCTGTTCGGCATTGGCGCAAACGATCCGCTGACCTTCATGGTCGTGCCAATACTTCTGATCATCGTGGTGGCAACTGCGTGCACAATTCCAGCTCTGCGGGCGACGAGGATTGACCCGACGATTGCGTTGCGCGCAGTGTAGGGCGAAATAAACCTCGATCGTGTAACCAAACCTCACTGCGTTTCGCCGGAATACCTTCGTGATAACGTACTCCGAGTGAGGTAGAGAGATGAGAATGAGTGGTATTGCCGGTGTGGGGCTGACAATGCTGTTCGCTGCCGGCATCGCGATGGGACAGCGCACGACGACGCCAACTCAACAGCCGAGTCAGCAAGTAAATCAGCAGGAAAGACAGCAAGAGAGCGAGCAGATGACAACTCCGGCTGCGCAGCAACCGCAGCGAGGTCAGCAGCAGCGCGTGCAGATGCCTCGGGAGCAGCAGCCGCAGCTTTCCGAAGAGGAGCAGCGAGGCAGCCAAGAGCGACGCGCGCGGCCTCCTGAAGAAAAAACTTCTGTCACGCATCACCGTGCTCGGATTGGCGGTGAGGAGATCGCTTACACGGCGACGGCAGCCGATTATGTGATCAAGGCGGACGATGGCACGCCGAAGGCGACGTTTTTCTTCGTTGCGTATACGCGGGATAACGTGCCGGATATCGCGAGGCGCCCGCTCTCGTTCGTCTACAATGGCGGCCCGGGATCGGCTTCTCTGTTCACGCACATGGGTCTGGGGCCGAGGCGAGTGATGCTGCAGCCGGACGGGCGCGGCATGCCGGCTCCTTATACGGTTGAAGACAACCGCGATTCCTTTCTCGATGCCACGGATCTGGTGTTCGTGGATGCCATATCGACGGGCTACAGCCGGCCGGTGCCGGGCCAGAATCCTAATCAATTTCACGGCGTGATTGAGGATGCGAACTGGTTCTCGGATTTCATTTACCAATACGTGACACGCAACCAGCGCTGGGCTTCTCCGAAATTCTTAATTGGGGAGAGCTATGGGACCACACGCTCGGCTGAACTGTCGGGCGTTTTGCAGGAGCGACATCAACTGTATTTGAACGGAATTGTGCTGCTGTCGACGGTGGCGTTTTCGAATTTCGGCGCGGACGATCGTACCATCTACTTCCTGCCGACCTATGTTACGTCCGCTTGGTATCACCATTTGCTGCCGTCGGATCTTCAAAACTTGAGCATTGAAGAAGTAGCGGATAAGGCGCGCGAATTTGCTCATGGCGAATATGCGCAGGCGCTGGACAAGGGAGATCGAATGTCGCCAGCGGAATACCAGAAAGTGGTGCAGGACATGGCGCATTACACGGCGCTTTCGCCGAAGTTCATCGAACAGTGCAACCTGCGGGTAAGTCCGTTCCGCTGGTTCAAGGAACTGGAACGGGACAAACGACGGACGGTTGGGCGCTTAGATTCGCGATTCGAAGGCATGGACGTAGATGCGGCGGGCGAGCGGCCGGAATACGACCCAAGCGAAGCTTCTTACGAGGGAGCATTCGTCGCGACCTTTCAGGACTATGTGCGGCGCGAGCTGAAATGGGATAGCGACATGTACTACACCGTTACGGCGCGCGTTCAGCCGTGGGATCAGACCGGCAATACGCAGGTGGCGGAGGTATTACGAGCGGCGATGACGCAGCAGACCTATTTAAAGGTACTGGTGCTGTGCGGTTATTACGATTTGGCGACGCCTTTTAACGGGATTGAGTATACGGTCAATCATATGAACCTGGAGCCACCCATTCGAAAGAACATCGGCTTCGCGTATTACGAATCAGGGCACATGGTGTATATCGATCAGAAGATGGACGACAAACTGCACCGCGACGTGGATGGATTTATTAACGCGAATAACGGGCGCGCGGGTGCGGAGGCGGTTACGCCGGACGGGCATCAGTAGAAATCCCCTAGAACCCAGCCCACACGAAGCCGTTATTTTGCTCCTACGGCCTGGAAAACGGTAACCGACAAATCGCTAGTGCTGAAGAGACCGCGGCCAGGTATCAGCTTTAGACTCCAGCGATCGCTCCCGATGACGACCGAGTAGATCAATGCATCGGGGTCAAAGATCTTCCAGGTTCCGGTATGACCGTCCGCAGTCTGAACAGTTCCGTCTGACGAGAACCGGATCGCAAGGCCGCTCTGACAGTCGAAATCCGGAGGACAAACCATAACCGAATATGTGCCGACAATACGATCTTTGCCGTTGGCCACCGGGCCGGAATAATCGACGCCAGCACCGCTGAACACGATTGTGTAGTCTCCACCCACGCGTACCAGGCTTGAAGTGTTGGGACGGAGTTCTACCACAATTGTCCCCGGACCGGCGAATGTTCCGGGTAATTTGAGTTCGGCAACAGATCCTCGGGAAGTAAGCGACCGCGATTCGAGAACCTGTCCGTTCGCCCCGTGAAGAATGATTTGGATTGTAGTCGGCATGGGATTTCCCAAAACTCCCATAGACGTGAACCGAACATCGAAAGTGCCCGCCCCTTTCTTGTATTTGAAGGACCAGTATTGGGGTCCGACCATGCTGTCCAGTGTTCCTCGATTTTCGCCTGGGGCCAAGGGCGTGGGCGACTTCGGATCCAAGGACTGCGCCAATGCAGCAACCCCGCCAGCGAGAACTAAAGCCAAAGTGGCCGCGGTGACAAATCGAAGTAGTTTTTGGTTCATCAGGTGGTCTGGTCCTCTATCATATGTATCGTCCTCGTTCAGCTCCTGTTTAGCACGCGTTTTTTCAAGAAACGTGCGCGTTGGCGCTGCTTATTTCGATTGAAAACGCAGGACCGCGTTGCCGAGGTGGATTTCGTCGCCGGGTCGGAGCAAAGTTCCGCGCGTGCCGCGATGAACGGGCTGGCTTAGGCCGTCGCGGACGATCCAGATTCCGCAGTTTGCGTCGCCCTTATAAGAGCGATCGTTGATGATGCGGTACTCGCCGGTCTTCTGCGAAAAGAGAATGTGGGCGTGCTCGCGCGAGACCGTGCGGTTGATGTCGCTGTCTTCGCTGAAGGCGAGATCATTTCTTCTGGAAGGTCCTGAGCCGCGAAAGACGTCGGCGGTTCTTCCGATATTGGTGCGCAGCTTTTCGAGCGAAAATTCGGACTGATTCGCGGCGCCGTGAAGGACGATCAATTTGGCAGGTTTGCGCGGCCGGGCTGGCGGCTCGGCAGCCTTCGGCTGCAGCAGCTCCGTTTCGATCGAGAGCCATTGCTGTCCCGGGGCGGGGAATTCCGGCGTGGTTTCGACTTCGACGCGCAGATCGCTCGGGAAGCGGTAGCTCGAGCGCGCGAGACCGGCCTTGAGCTCGTCGGCGAAGTAGTTGGACAGGAACTCACTGCGAAACACGTTGGCCTGTTGTTCCGGAAGTCCGCGGAGGTGAATCCGCACGAGATTGTAGGGGAAGACATTTTTGCCGCTGGCGCGGTGACTTTTGGCTTTTATGGCGTCGAGCACGGCCAGGCGGATTTCGGCTAATTCGGGGGCGTCCTTCGAGATGCGGTTTGCTCCGAACGGCGTTTCGAAAATCGCTTTGCCGAGCCTTTCGATGACATTCGAGAGAGCCATGTCTTATTTCGTCTGCGGAGCCGTACCCATGATAATGCCGAGTTGTTGAGCTGCTTCGATCAACTGGCGGGCGATGGGGGCGGCGAATTTGGCGCCGTAGCCGCCGTGCTCGACGAGTACGGCAAAGGCGATGCGCTTATCGGGCGGGGCATCGTAGGGAGCGAAGCCTGCGAACCAGGAATGGGGCTCGCCTTGATCGAGCTGGGCGGTGCCGGTTTTGCCCGCAACCTGCATTTGGATGCCGGTCATCGCCGCGCGGGCGGTTCCGCTGGTCACGACGGAGCGCATCGCTTTCTCGAGAAAATCAGCGGAAGCGCTGGCGAGCACGGGAACCGGGGCGATGCTTCGCGCGTTGCTGGAATCGATCTCCCACCGACCCTGCGGCATCGCGCCGCCAGCCGCAATGGTGGCGGCGACACGCGCCATTTTGAACGGAGTGGCGAGCACGGGGCCTTGTCCGTAGGCGGCGAAAGGCATCATCTTCTTAATCTCTTTGAGGTCGCCCGCCGGAATGCCGAGCAATTCCGCTGTGTCGCGAAGCGCCTGTGCACCGACGTTGTACACCCCGAGCTGGGCGAAGTAGGCATTGCACGAAACCGTGATGGCGTTCGCCAGGTTAAGCGTGCCGTGCGCGTGATCGCCGATATCGTCGCGGATGGGCCGACGCCAACCGGGAATCACTGTTCCGACACGGCCGTCGCCGAGACCGCGACAGGTATAAGTTTGGTTGACGACTTTCGGATTCCGACGCAGGGCAGCAATGGCGGTAACAAGTTTGAAGGTCGAGCCGGGCGGATATTGTCCATAACGCGCGCGATCGAGCAGCTCATCGGGAGTGGGAGTTCCGGTCGGCGAAGGCTCGGGCCAACTCACGAGCGCTAACACGTCGCCGGTTTGCGGATCCATAATGACCAGCGCGCCTTTTTTACTCGTTGGCTGCAAACCATCTTTAAGAATTTCAGTGGCCTTGAGTTGCAGACGGATGTCAATGGTGGTGCGCACATCGCGATCGCGATTGAGAAGCGCTTGCAAGAGCGGATTGCCGCGCTGGTGGCGGTAGCGAACCACGGGTGCCAGGTCGTTGTAATCGTTGTAGCCCTGCAGACGAGCGTTCGCATCGTGCTCGATGAGCGAGGCGTTCGTCGAGTGAAATTTCTCGCCCGTGCGCAGATCGCCCAAAAGGTGCAGCGTGACAGGACCGAATGGATACTGCCGGTTGTCCATGCGCGAGCAGACCTGATCGATCGAGATGCCGAGCTGCTGGTAGGCGGCGCGATGCTTTTCGAGTTCTGCCCAGCTGCTGGTTGCGAGCAGCATTCCATTGCGGTCGTAGATGTTGCCGCGCGGTATGGAGGCGGCGAGCAAATTCAAGCGCGGATTGCGCTGGGGGCGCTTGACACCGTCCTCGGTGAATACGAGGGCATTGCGGACGAGGAGTTCCTGATCGTTGAAGCCTTGAATGTAAATCGCTCGCGCGATCAGCACCAAAGCACAGACGCCTAAAGCTGCGGCTGCGATGGAGACGGGCCTGTGAAACAGCGGTTGCATGCTCGGTATCGCGGCGCTTTGGGAAGGCGCCTTGGCGCGGAGGTTCACGAGTGGCCGGGCTGCGACGTCAGTGGCTTCGCTTGCCGCGCGTGCAGTCTGGTTGGAAATGCCGAGCAGGACCGCGAAAATTCCGAAGTTCGCGAGCATGGCAGTGTTTCCGGAACTCAGGAACGGGGAAACGACGCCGGACAGTGGAATGGCACCCAGCGCGCCGCCCGAGATCAACAGCATCTCGAGAGCGATGAGCGTACCGAGCCCTACGCCGAGGAACATGGCGTACTCGTCGGGAGCGCGCAGCGCGATGCGAAACGCGCGGTGCACGAGCAAAGCGAAGAGCAGAAAAACAACGAGAACGCCGGGCAAGCCCCATTCTTCGGCGATGGCTGGGAGCACCAGATCGGTGTGGCCGGCAGGGATGACGCTGGGATCGCCGAGACCCGGTCCCGATCCCCAGGGACCGCCGGTGGCGAACGCCCACAGCGAATGCGCCAACTGATCACCGCCACGCACATCGTTATTCCAGGGCGACAGCCACATGGCGACGCGCTCGACTACGGTGTGCGGCGCGCCGAGGTGGTAGCCGATGGTCACGCCGGAAATCAAGAGGCAAACCCCCAGTAAGGCCAGGCCAGAGCGTCCGCGCGCAATCGCGAACATGGTGAGAAAGAGGAAGCCGACCACGAGCGCCGGTCCGAGGTCCTTCAGTACAAAAAAGAGCGCTAACGCGCAAGCGACCGCATACATGACCGGAAGAGCGTGGCGGATGCGGGGCAATTCGAGCCACCGCAACCAGCGAGGCACGAAGCTTTTTTGATGCAGATCGCGCAAGCGCTCCCAGTTGTTCGCGAAGTATCCGGCCAGGAAGAAAACGATCAAAACTTTGATCACTTCAACCGGTTGAAAGGGGCCGAGGTTGACTTTCGCGTCACTGCCGGTGGGGCCGGAGCCGAATTTCAAAAGGCCGAGGAAGAGAGAGAAGGCGAGCAGCAGCGGCGTGTAGATCCAACGCGAGAAGTTGCGGTATTCAAAGCCGCGAAATAGGGGAGGTAATAAGACTGCGCAGCCGAGCAGAACGCCCCAGGCAAATTTCTTGAATTCGAGCGTGTCGCGCAAGGGATCGCGAAGACTCACCATCAGGATGAGACCAAAGCCGGTGAGGAGATGAAGCGCGGGCAAGATGGCGGGATCGCCGCGAAAGCGACCCCAGCGCCAAGCGAGGTGCACGAACCAGAATGCGGCGAGGTAGAGGGACATCCAAAGGGCGTAAGTTTGCAGGAATTCGCGCGGCGTACGCACGACGAACAGCGGCTTCACTTTGGCGAGTGGAAGGAGTGGAAAACTGGAGGGCGGTTTGTTGTTTGCCGTTTTCGGCAGGCGCGCTTTGAATGCGGACCAGTGCGGATCGTTTTCGATCTCGGACGGAGCGACGCGCAGATGGGCGAGCGCTCCGACATTCGGCAGCGGCCGATGCTGCTCGACATAGGTCCAGACACGTTGCGCGATGAGCTCACGTTCGTCACCCGCTTCGAAGATCTGAAGCACGGGCAGGATTTGCTGAGGATCGTTTACTTCGTTGAGGTTGAGCAGCGCCCCGTGATCCAGCTTGTCCTCGAGTTCGTGGAAATCCTGCGTTTTCGATAGCAACACGAAAGCGAGTCCGCAGGCGATGAGAGCCGATGCGCCCAGCAGCCACCAGAGCTCGCGGCGGCGTTCGACAGGCTTGGCGCGCTGGGCGACCTCAACGTTTACGGCAAGGGCGTTATCCCAGGATTTCGTTACTGCCATCGGCGGACGCCTGCGTAGTGTTTGAAAGAGCGTGGCCGCGCGGCTACGAGATGCACCTTTTCCATCTGCAGCTTGGCTTGTTCGTCGCGATCCTGATGGAGCTGCTCGAGATTGGTGCTTACGTTCGAGAAGCCGATGATGGGTTCGTAGAGATCGGCGGCGCGCTGCATATCATCGCGCGCCATCTGCAGCCACTTGGGCCGGTCGCGCTTGTCGCTGGCGGGCATGCGTTTCGCGCGGGCGAGCTCGGATTCGGCGCGAAAGAGGTAGCCGTCGGCTTCCTGCTCGGTTTCGCGCGGCCCTAGCTTGTCGCCCAACTGTTCGGCTTGATGAAATTCGGCGAGCGCACGGCCCATGTTGTGCAGTTCATAGACGTATATGCGCGCGAGTCCGAGATGCGGATCGGGCAAGCGCGGCAGATACGATGCGGCACGGCGGAAGTTGTCGATCGATTGCGCCGTTTTGGGGGGCTTCTGCACGAGGTCGAAGTAGGCATTCGAGAGTGCCAGCTCGCCTTTAGCTTTTATATCCGATGGATCGATATCGAGCGCATCCTGCAGGCAGAGCTGCGCCTTGCTCCAATCGAAGTCACTTAGCTCCTGATCGGTGCTGTGGCGGAAGCTGTCGAGGATATCATCGGCGGCGGCGACCAGATGATCGTGCACGGGGCCGTCGAGCGAAGCGGCAGGCGACCAGGCAGCGAGAACGTAGTTTCTTTTCTTCAGATCCTGATAGCTGTTCCAGTCGGACGTGACCGCCTGCAGATTTTCATGGGCATAATCCTTGGGCGCGCGCAGCTTGTCGGCGGCCAACGTATAGCGGTAGTAGGAACCGACCGGTATGAAGATGAGCAGGCCCACCAGGATGCCGGCCAACAGCGCAACGACGTGGGTGAAGTCGGTCCAGGGTCTGGCGCGGCGCGCAACTGTTTGCTTGACGGCAGGCCGGTTGCCGGAGCTGTCGGCCGCCGCAGATTTCTCAATCGTGGCGTTGGCGTGCCAGGAGGATGGGCGTTCCCGTTCTGCCACCGTGCCGCGGTTCTCAAGCCAGCTTTGGAGATCGGCTGCGAAGGCCTCGGCGGACCCGTAACGCCGTTCCATGTCGGCAGCGAGGGCTTTGGCGACGATGGCCTTCAAAGGGGCGGGGCAGTTGGGCGGCAGAGCGCGCGGGGGGCGGCGCGATTGGATCAGGTTCTCGAGTTTACGGGTGTTCTGCGCCTGGTAAGGCGGTGCGCCCGCCAACATCTCATATAACGTCACCCCGACCGCCCACAGATCGGCATGCGGGTCTACTTGCGACTTACTGATCCGTTCGGGCGAGCAATAGCTCGGGCTGCCGAGATTGTGATGGGTGAGGTTGTGAGTGGAAGTAATGACCTTGGCGATACCGAAATCGAGCAGCCACAGCTCGCCGTTCGGCCCGATTTGGATATTGGAGGGCTTGATGTCGCCGTGCACGATGGCCGTTCGCCGACCGTCGAGATCGGACACGAACGAATGCAGCGTCTTGAGCTGGCTACAGATTTCAACAGCGTAACGTGCGGCACGCTTAGGCTCGAACCGGCGCTCCACATGCAAGATTTGCGCGAGCGTTTTGCCTTCGCAGTACTCCATGGCGACAAAGAAACAGTTGTTCTGCTCGCCGTACTCGTAGACCTCGACGACGCGGTGGTCGATGGCGTGTAGTTGGGTTTGCAGCGCGGCGCCGCGTTTTTCCGCTTCAATGATGAGCTGGGTGTACTCGTCGCGCGAGTGCTCGATGAGCTTCAAAACGACGGGGGTGTTCGTTTCCGTGTCGGAGGCCAGGTACACGTCCGCCATGCTGCGGCTCAGCTTGCGGATAATTTCGTATTTTCCGAAGTTGTTGAATTGCAGCATAGAGTGCTTATCGCAGGAATTTCGGGAACAGCAGCTCGATGCCCAAGCAGAGCAGGATGCCGAGAATCAGGCCGATGGCTAGCAACAAAATATCTTTGAGCGCGCGGCGCCAGCGCGGGGGCGCCGTTCTCATGCGGGTGATGGCGTGGCGGGGGCGGGAATCGATGAGTGCGTGCGATTCGCTGCCGACGAACTCGGCACCGGCGACGAAGACAACGCTGATGTTGTCCTTACCTCCCGCTTCATTGGCGGCGTTGACCAGCTGGCGCGCGGTTTCCGACGGGTCGCCGTCGTATTGCTCGACGATCGAGCTGATTTGAGCGGATGTCAGCACGTCGCTGAGGCCATCGCTGCAAAGCAGGAGTGCGGCGTCGGGCCGGAACAGAAAGCTCTTGGAATCGATGAAGTGCGGATCGTCGGGCGCGTGTAGGCGTGAACCGACGTCGCGAAACACCTCGTTGCGGCGCGGATGGTTCATCGCTTCTGCCTCAGTCAGCTCACCTTGATCCTCCTGCTCGCCGACGGGCGAGTGGTCGGAGGTCAGCTTGCGCAAATTGCCGCTCCACGCCAAGTAGAGGCGGGAATCGCCGACGTGGCCGATGGTGACGCGATCTTCCTGGGCGATCGCGAGCGTCAGCACGCAGGCCATACCGCGCCAGTCCTGATTTTGTTCCGCGAGCTCATAGATGCTGTTGTTGGCATCGGAAATGGCTTGCCGGATTTGGGCTTCGACGTTCTCGTTCGTGTCGAGCGGCGTCAAGCGATCGTCAATCACTCGAAGCGCGGTTTCGGCAGCCATTTCGCCGGCAGCATGACCCCCGAGGCCATCCACTACCAGGAAAACGCCGCGAGGCTCGTCGGCGAGGACGCGATCCTCATTGATGCTTCGCTCGAGGCCGGGATCGGTCGCAACTCCGGCCCGCCATGCCGCGGTGGTTCTCATCGCTTGCGGCCCTCACGCCAGTTCAGGCACACGAAAGCAACGACGAAAACAACGATCGCCAACTGCAGCGGATGCGCGCTGTATAGGAAATTCATTTGCGCACTTCAAAAGCGAGCGTGAGCACGCCTCCGAGACCGATCTCAGCGCGCTGCGGCAAAGGTTCTTCGAGGCCTTTGCGCAGGCGTTTGCCGTCGAGCCAGGTGCCATTGGTGCTGACGTCGACGATGAAAAACGCTCCGGTAGCGGGATCGCGGCGGACAATGAGATGTTCACGCGAGACTTCGTCCTTGGTATAGAGGGCGAGGTCCATCGGTTGGGCATCTCCTCCTCGGCCGACGCGCACATGATTCTGGGTTACCAGGAAGAGCTGCATGCCGGAATCGTCCTCGTAACGGATTTCAGCGTAGACGGGATCGGCGGCGCGGCGCGCTTCCTGGCGCTGGGTGGTGGTGCGGTGCGCGGAAGCGGAGGGCTCGCGTTCCATGAGCGTTGTTTTCATGCCGCGGAAGCCAGGCTCGGCGCTTTCGTTCAGTTCGGAGTGGATCTCGACGTCGCCAGGGGGAACTTCGCCGTCAGGCAGGAATTCGAAGCTCCAATCCCGGCAGGCGATTTTGTATTCTTTGGCTGTCTTGGCGCGCCGCCGCCGGCCAAGACCAGTCGAACTGCTGTTCAGCTCAGCGACACGGGAACGCAGCGCACGGCGGGCGTCTTCGGCGATGAACTCGAAAACGCCGCGGAGGGTGGCGTGGTCCTCGGGGTGTAAGTAGACCGTGAACACGCAGGGTAGTAGCACGGTGTACGCCATCTCAAACCGGCCCAGCTCTGCGTTGCGCATCAGTTCGCCGATGATGACGTTGCCGTTTAGCCTTGGTTCGCTCAGCTTTTCGGTCTGGTGCGCCAACCCCGCGCTCCTCCCCTTTTCAACCCGCCTGTTTCAATCAGCCTCTTCCATCCAGTGACGTCCGGCTGTGGGCCGGGTTTCGACGCGGCGGCGAGGCGCGTGCTTTCTCAAGCGTTCTTAATGAAAACGCCCGACGTCTCGGACGCTTATGGCTGTGATCCTACCTTAGTTCAATCGGGATCGGAAGGGCAGGGCTTCAGCGCGCCTGGTCACGGCGGTACACGATTCCGCCCTTCATGACGAAGGAGACTCTTTCGAGCGTGCCGATGTCTTCGAGCGGGTTGCCGTCGACGGCGATCACGTCGGCGAAATAGCCCGGCTTCAAGGCACCAATTTGGCCTTGCCAGCCGAGAATCTTGGCGCCATTCAGCAGGTCCGCCTGCAGAACCGCCAACGGTTGCATGCCGTACTTGACCATCAGCGCGAATTCGCGGGCTTGCGTGCCGTGTGGAAAGGGACCGACATCGGAACCGACGGCCATGGGGACACCGGCGGCGAGCTGTTTTCGAAACTCCTGCGCGTGATAGTTCAGCATCTCGCGCAGACGCTCGGCTTGGGCGGGCGAGGCGGCGTGATCGGCAAAGTATTCCGAGATGGTGAAAGTGGGGACCGCAGGAATCTGTTTCTCGCGCATGAGTCGCATGGTTTCGGGAGCGAGTTGATCGGCATGGTCAATGGCCATGACACCCGCCTGTGCGGCATAGAGAGTGCCCGGTTCCCCGGTGGCATGCACGCCGACGCGCTTGCCGACGCGCGCGGCTTCCTGGACTGCTGCGCTTAACTGAGCTTCGGTGTATTGATAGGGAGTCGAGAATGTCCCATTGCGGAATTCGTCTCGGCCGGTCTCGTACATTTTGACGAAGCTGGATCCTTCTTTGAACTGTTCCCGAATGACTTCGACGATTTCGTCCACATTATTGGCGTAGGTGGCGTTCGAAAGCACGTGCTGGGCGGGGTTGAAGTGGAGGGCGTCTTCGTGTCCGCCGAGGATATCGACGGCGTTGCCGCTGATCAGCAGCCGCGGCCCCGGAACGAGTCCTTTATTGATGGCGTCGCGCACGGGGCTGTCGGCGGCGCCGGCGCCTTCGGTGCCCATATCACGCTCGGCCGTAAAGCCAGCCAAGAGATCGGCCTTGGCGGCGAGCACAGCCAGGATAGTTCGTTCCGGGACGGACTCTTCTACGGTTTGCAGATCTTCTGCGCCCGGGTGCAGGAATAGATGCACGTGCACGTCGATCAGGCCAGGAAGCAGCGTTCGGGAGCCCAAATCGACGATTTCGACGCCGGCCGGGTGGGTGACGGACGAACCTGCTTCGCGGATTCGCTCGCCTTCTATTAACAGCTCACCCGGGCTGACGAATCGTCCCGACTCGATGTCGAGCAGTCGTGCTGCCTGCACAACGAGGCTGTGGGGCGGGGGTTGTGTCGACTGAGCTGCGGCCGCGTCAGGCGCTCCGCAAAACAGGAGAACGGACGCAACCGCAGTGAGGAAGTGACGCGGGATCAGAGCCATAGCAGGTGATGGTATCACTTCCCGCCGTGCGATGATAGAATGTTCCTGTGCTTCAATGACATACACCCGGAAGAGTTGCGTTGGCCACATTGTGAGCGGCCCGAGCCCGACGGCCTACGCGGTTTACAACTATTCATGAGAGTAGACACCAGCGCGGTAAAACGGTTTCGTGCATTTCTCCAGTCGCAGTACTTTTTGGGCTTAATTATGTACCAAATTTATTGTGTGATTTCCTGGAACTGGGCTATCTTACTCGTGTATGGACAAGAGGAATGCCAGAAGATTCCGGTCCTAACGCAGATTAAACAGATAGTTATAACGGAGGAAAAATGAAAGCAAGGTTTCTAACGGTTCTCTTAGGTTTTGCGGTGGCCGTGGCCGTGCCACTTACGTGCAGCGCAACGAGTAGTGTCTCACTCGCCATCAACGGTGTAGCATCCGTGGGGGCGACTACCATAGATTTCGGAGTGGAGCCAGTCGGTGCTCCCTATGCCTCTCCCGGCAGCTACGGGACGTTTCAGGTGGGCGGTCCCCCTTCGGGCGTGTTCGCTGCAAACGGGGTGGTTGCCGGTGAATTCGGCATGATCCAAAGCTTGGATTCGGGTGCCTTTCCGCCCAGCACTGCATTTATGACGTTCAGCGGTCCGCCACCTGCGGGTGCCGGTGGGACAGGGTTGTCGCTGTTTGTGACTGGTGTCACGCCTCAAACTCTGGGTCCGGGCTGCGTCAACAATCCATTTTCGGGCGGCGACATCCTGCTTTGCAACAGCCCTTCGGGGGCGACGGCTACCCTCGATCTCACTGGGACACTGAAGGGTGATACCACCAACCCCGGTGGAACGGATAATTGGTCCGGTATATTTAACGCGAATTTCGCCGGTATCACCGTAGCGCAGCTTCTCGCTCCCGGCGGTTTGCCTGCAAATTCGACCTACGCTGCCACCTTCACAGTTACGACTAGCCCCTCAGTTCCCGAGCCGGCGACGTTCCTGTTAATGGGATTGGGGCTCGTTGGTGCAGGTTTGGTTGTGCGCCGGAAGGCTCGCAACTAAGCTTAAGTTAGTTCGCGGCACAGGCATTCCTCAGAGTCACGCAAGAGCCCTCATGCGGCGAAAGCCGTGTGGGGGCTCAGTTTTTTCCCGCCAGAGTTCCCCGCAAATCTTCTAGTTCTGGTACGAGCGAGCACCATGTTACGCTCACCCCAGATCTCTCTCGTGTTGTTCCCGACGTGTGTACCGTTGGGATTCGGAGGAAAATGCATTTCAAATCTATAGCGTTGCTGTTCGGCTTCACGTTGACCATTTGGGCCGGACAGACCGTGGTGCTGTTCCAGCCCACCTCTCTAAACGCTGGGCCGTTTCCAAGCGACGTTCTTACTGTAAGCGATGGGGCGCAGAAGACCGGTCTGCGGATCGACCTGCCCTCCTCGGACGAATCTTGCGATGTGACGTCCAGCCCGAGCGTATGCAGCAATACAACTTCGCTGAATCAGCTAGATGGATTCAGCGTGAACCCGCGCTTGATGGTGTGCTTTTCGGCCGCTGTCGATGCAAACACGCTCGAGAGCGGGATCAGAATCAGGCCACTGGGGGGTGGCGAGCCAGTAACGATCAACCAGGTCCTGTTTGACCCGGCGAGCAACTGCGCCTTCGCCAAACCAAACCAGGTTCTAAATCAGCAGAGCCGATACCTTCTTACCGTCACGGACTCGGTTCACGATAGCCAAGGCAAGAAGGTCAGGGAGCAAGATGCCTTTAAGGATTGTCTCAAGAGCAAGGATCCCTATTGTCAGAATCTTGCTGAAGCGCTAGAGCAGGTCGTACAGTATCCCGGTTCGACGAATAAAGTGGTGGCGGCATCGCTTTTCACGACCATGAGCGCTACTACATGGACGGAAGCGGCGCGGCAGTACGTGGATTCTCACGAGCTTCCGATAGTTCTGCCCGCGGGGAATGTGTCTGCGTTCAGCTTGTCGAAGCTGAAAGACATCAGTTGGGTTCCGGGGCAGAGCGGGCTGCCTCCCCAGGACATCCCGCTCACAGGGTTGCCGGGAGTCGGCGAGATTGCGTTCGGGCTGTATTTGTCTCCCAATTTCCTGGACCCTTCCAACGGGACTATTCCAGTGACTGCGACGAACGCTCCGATTAGCGGCCCGATACCGGTTCCAGGTCTTCCGGCGACCATTCCTCCAGGTTACGTGCCGGTTTCGTTCCACGTTTTCCTTCCGGCCGGTTCGCCTCCTCGCGGCGGATTCCCGGTTGTCATCTACGGACACGGGGCAGGAGATAACCAGTTTGGAGCGCCGACATATATCGCTTCTACTCTGGCGAAGAACGGTTTTGCAACACTCGCCATTGAGATCACCGGCCACGGGTACGGAGCTGGCAGCGTAGTTAATTTGACCACCTCCTCCGGCGCCGTCTACACTGTCTCCACGCCGGGCCGCGGCATCCTCCTTCCCGGCAACTCGACGATCGGCGCTACCGATGGGTGCATTGTGCCGGGTGCGATCGGCATAAGAGATTGCGTTCGCCAGACGGCAGTCGATTTATCCGCGCTCCTGGCCACCATTCAGGAGACCAGAGGCCTGGGTCTTGGTATCGATGCGAATCAGGTCTACTATGTGGGCCAATCGTTGGGAGGAATCTATGGGACGCTTTTCCAGGCTGTCGATCCAGCTCTGAAGGTAGCGGTGCTGAATGGCGATGGAGGAACTTCCGTGGATATCGCGCGGCTTAGCATCGCGAACCGTCCGCTTGCCATCGAGTACCTGGAATCGGTCAATCCGGCCCTCTTGAACGTGGTGTCGGGGCTTGCTCCACCGGCGCTTTACTTTCGGCACACCCCGGAAGCTGGCGCCTTCAACGACAACTACGTGTTCCGCGACAGCCCACCGGTCATCAACACCGTTCGCGGGGCGATGGCGATTCAAGCTGCGTTCGAAGCGGCGGACTGGTTGGACATGCTGGGAGATCCGCTCAGCTATGCACCGCACCTGAAGCTTTCGCCTTTGGCCCGCAACGCGCCCAAAGCGACGTTATTCCAGTTTGGATACGGCGATCTCGAAGTTCCAAATCCGACCGAATCCGCCGTCATTCGGGCGGCCGATGCGCAGTCTTCTTCGTGGTTTTTCCGTTTCGATCGCGCGGCAGACCAGCATCCCGAACTTTTGTCAGTGATGATGCCCGGCGTGCCGTTCCCGATTTTGCCGCACCGTATTCTGAGCAACCCGACGATCTTCGAGGTGCCCGCTGAAACTTCGATCGCTCTGGCGGAACAACAGCAGGTAGCCAGCTATTTCGCCTCGCGCGGCAGGTCCAATCCGGATCCCAACGCATTCCTGACGTGGCCCTTCTCGCGCAGCAGCAGCCTTTTCGAGGTGCCCACAACGCTCCCAGAGCAGCTCAATTTTCTTCAGATTGCTCCCTGAGAGGCTCGGCCTGAAAATCTGCGCGGAAGAGATCCGTTACTCGGCGAGCGCTTTTTGCTCTGTCGCGATCCGTTCGTCTGCGTCGTACCTGCCGGGTGCAAGCACACCATTCGGGTCGAGAGTCTTCTTTAGCTTTCTGATCACTTCGGAGTACACGTCAGATTGCTCTTGCCGGTGCATGGACTGAATGCCCAACCGATACGGGTAGTATCCGGCGCGCGTGCAGCGGCTAGCCAATTCGTCGTAGCAGGCTCTGGCTTGTTCATCTTGACCCGGGATCTCGCGATCATAGGTAATCGAAATGACGCAGGAAACCATGCGCGGGCTCACCATGGTGAGCGAGATCATCGGTTCAAAATCGAAGCTCAGGAGGGTTTCGCTGGCAATTCGCGCTAAATTTGCGACGTGAGCTCCGCCGGCAGGCGCCACGGGCGCATACCACAGCAATCCACATCGGTCGCGGTCCGGATCGGGGTTTTCCGGGACAGGCACGCGCTTGCGCCAGTAGGCGGAAGCGAGAGCGTGCTGGGTAGGAACGCCGCGCATCAGCCCAAACACGGGCTCGACCAGTTCCACAGTTCGGCTGAGATCCCATCCGGTGAAGAATTTGAAAGGTTTGGCGAAACGTTTGGCGGCGCGCAAGGTGTTTGCGCTGAGGAATTTCAGTTTCCCGGCTTGCCCCGCCAGAGCCTGTTTGAGCAGCCGTCTTGCTTCGGAGACCTGCGCGGCGGTTCCATAAAGACCACCCGAAGCGTTCCAGTATCCAAAACTGAGATCTTTGCGGAAGGGAGCGAGAAGCTCGGGCGTCAATGGAGTTTTTTCTTGCGTAGCGGCCCAAGGATACTGCTGCAATCCGCCCAGCACCTTGTAATCGTTCCCAATATGGATGGAGCTACGCAGGACCTCGCGCAGGCGAAGCTGGCTCAGCACATCGATGAGCGGGGAAAGGCCATCGCTCGATTCGGAGCGGAAGAAGAAGGCCTCAAAGGCGTCCGGCCGCGGCATGAGCCAAATAGTCATACGCGTGACGATGCCCAAGTTTGATTGCGAAAACAAGCCATCCAGGCTAGGACCCAAGCCCCAGCGGGAGACTTCCCTGGCGAGTGAATCCGGGAAACGGGCCGATCCGGTTTCGATTACTTCTCCAGTGGGCAGGACCACTTCGAGACCGCACACGTAAGCGAAATGGTCGCCGTAGGGCGTATGTCCAAAGCCGCGTTCCAGGGCGTTCCCAATCAAGCTGCAGTCCGGGCTGGAACCGGTGGCATCCATCCAGAGCCGCGAGTGGCGATCCGTCAAGAACTGGTGTAAGCGCCTCTGGGTGACTCCCGGTTCGACGGTTACAAAGGCGAGTTCTTCGCTGAACTCACGGATACGGTCGAGCCGGCTGAGGTCGAGGAGTGCGCAGCCATCAAGGGGAGGGACGCGTGAGCCGTAGCCCCAATTTTTTCCGGTGCTTATCGGATAGAGGGGAGTAGCGAAGCGATTGGCGATTTTGAGACAAGCCTGAACCTGCTCTCGGCTCCCGGGCCGCAGAATGGCTGGAATGGTTTGCGCGGTGGCAAAGGTAGCAGTAGCCGCTGCCCGGAGCGCAGGCCCGTCGGTTTGAGCGAATTCGGCCCCGAGAAGCTGCTCCCATTCACGAAGCGCCAATGCGAGCTTGTCGGAATGCACCAGTACTTGAAACGAGAAAACTAGTAGTAGGCCGGCAGCATTTCCCGGAATGGTAGGTGCTCGGCAGCAGCCTCGCTAGGATGCTTTGCCCAGATCTGCTCTCTTGCACCGCGGACGGCCGGCGTATTCGCAATCTTCGCTTTTAGCTGATTGATTATCGGAACGAACCTTCTAGCTGGCGATCGCGAATCGAAGCGCAGCAATTCCATCGTGCAGCCATAATAGGGATCCTCGTAGGCCGGGATGGCTTCGCCCGCCATCTGGAAGCTGGATCCGCCTATTCTGCGCAGGATGGAGGAAGAGTGATGCCGTACGGTTGCCATGCAAGATCCGAGCGAACCGCCCCACAGCTGGCCCAACGCGAAAGAGGCGACAAGAATCTCGAGCGCCGCCCGGGTGCCTCGCCACTGTTCGCAAAGCGCCCAGCCGCCGATTTCCACGTAGGACAGATTCTCTTGGCGTGCCCGCCACAGATCGGCTTCGACAGCATCGCGGAGCTTCTCACCCCATTTGCGGTCTCGCATCAACGGCGAGTGGGAAATTCTGAGATTCTCGAAAGCTACGGTATTTGGATGAACTAAATAGCGGGCGCATCCGATGGTCTGTTCTTGACCATCGAGGAGCAGAAAATGCCAATTCTGCTCATCACCCCGCATATGGAAGCGGCCTTGATCGTCTAGCTCGCAAGGCTGAATGGCCCCGTCCCTCAGGTAGACGCGACCACGCAAGGTCTGCATCGAAGCAAGGTGCTGACGATAGAGTTGCTCGTTCGATCTAGACCGGCCAAACGCCCCACCGGAGGTGGCATGAGCGGGAGCTAGTAATTCAAAACGATAGTTTGTTTGCATGACAGAGCTGAGTCTTTTTTCTCCGGGTTTGTAGAACACACACCGGTCCGGGCAAGAACCTAGATCTCGCGCGCTCCGATCGCGAGTACTAGACCCCTTTGTTAAGCCAGATGAATCGGTTTTCATTATGGTATTCTGATGGGACCTCAAAAAGCAATCTAAAAATTTATTTCGTTTATAACCATTGATCTTTCAGGTAAGTACGTGAACAATGAAGATACCGGAGGTCTGAGGTTATAAGCGGTCGCAAATGTCTGTAGGCGCGGGCGTTAGCCCCGGGGGTCCGGAGCAGGTACTGGTACTACGTTGGTGTGAAGCGCCTGACGCTCCTTCTCGTGAGCAAGTTGTCCACATGCTTCGGAGCCGCTTCCAGGAGGCGGTGATTAGGAGCGCCTGCAGAGTAAGGGAAGATACCCCGGTCCAGCTCATCGGGAAACAGTATACAGGTGAGGGGATCGTCCGATCCTGCCGGGAAGAAGGCGAGTCGTTCATTTTGAGAATTAGCATGGGTGCAGATATCATGATTCCGTACATCTCCGAGCGCGACCCGGGCGTGCTGGCGGCAGAAGACTTCTTGACGGAAGAGCAAGAAGCGAAGATCCTGGAGGATCTCGACAGGGACGTTCCGCGCAAAGCGATTCCCTCCAGACATAACTGGTTGAACGCCTACACTTGCAGGTCAAAAACTGTTAACTTGATGTCTATCCTGTATCGACTCCGACGAGTGCTTTCTTTAGCTCCGAAATACCTGGCCTCAGCGCTCTCATTCTGATTTCCAGCTCAGCGGGACGCGCAGCGGCAGGCTAAAACGAAGTGCGCAGGCTGCAACTATTCGAACTTCACGACTCTCGTTGGTGCCCCAAAGTTATCCGGGACGGGCTTACAGACTTCCTGGAGATCTCGATCGACATCCTGGACACGTACGGCCGTGTCAGGCCGCAGTTGATCCAAGCGTTGACAGCGTGCGGAATCGAAGAGGTGGTGGATCTTTGCTCGGGTGCAGGTGGCCCCTGGGTATATTGGCTAAAAAAGGGACTCGTCTCAGCGCGAGTGACCCTTACGGACAAGTTTCCGAACGTCGACGCGGGCCGGCGGCTCGCTGAAAGCGGAATCCCTGGCCTTGCGTATCATACCGAACCTGTAGACGCGACCTACGTGCCGGCAGAGTTAAGGGGAATGAGGACGATATTCACCGCATTTCATCATTTCCCACCGGAGAAAGCGCGCGCAGTCATCGACGATGCGGTCTCAAAAAATCAGCCGATCGGGATTTTTGAGCTCACCTCGCGCAGTGTTCGGGCGCTGGTGTGGATGCTAATGTCGCCGCTAGGTTTGTGGCTCCTGACACCGCGGATGCAGAGAGCGAGCTGGACAAAGTGGCTTCTTACCTACCTAATTCCGGTCATCCCGATGGTTGTGCTTCTTGACGGAATCGTTTCCTGCTTTCGCACTTACTCGATCGAAGAATTGAAGAAGATGGCCACTGCGAGCAGCTATACATGGATGACCGGACACCTGGCCGGCCGGGGTGGTCCTATCACGTACCTGATCGGATATCCAGCCGGGGAATGAAGCTATAGCACCCTGGGTACCGGGTTCCCGAGAGAGGAAAATCCAGCACGGATACTATTGTCACGTTGTGTTCGCTCCTATACAATCTCGTTAGTGTCTGCCACTCTCCGGCAGAGACTGAGCCTAAGGGGGTCTTCATGAGTACGTCCTATTTACTGCCCAGGCAGCTCCGCGTGCTTTCGATGGCAGCCGCAATTGTCTTTGTGGGGTCCAATCTGGCACTGGCGCAGCAGGTTCTTGCGCCTACAACTTTCGCGACAACGAACATCGGCGCCACTTCCGCGTCACAAACACTGACTTTTACCGGGCTTCCGGCGCAAGTCTCTGTTACCGAGGTCAGCGGTACCGATTTCCTGGAAACTCCGACATGCAGCAGCGGCACTTGTACGGTTCAGGTCTCGTTCGCTCCTAAATATCCGGGGTTGAGGGAAGATGCGGTTCTTGTTATCAATCAGACCTCGGGGGCCATACTCGGAATCGGACCCTTGAACGGGATTGGTGCAGGCCCGCAGATCGCAATCGGACCCGGCATGATCTCGACTTTGGCGAACAGGGCCAATGTCACGCTGTCCGGCGCGGTCTTGACTGGGCTTGCAATCGGGCCGGGCGGCAGAGTGTACATCGCCGATGCCACGACGAGTTCCGTTTATTACATAAATCCCACCTCTGGAGCAGTAACGCGTTACGCCGGGAACGGTACTGTGGGCTACGGCGGAGACGGGGCTGCAGCCACATCGGCGCAATTGAATACACCGACCGCTTTGGCCTTCGACGCCTCAGCCAATCTGTACATCGTAGACACCGGCAACAATGTCATCCGGGAAGTGACTGCCGCTAACGGCATTATTACCACCGTGGTAGGAACGGGAGTGGCCGGGAACGGAGGCGACGGAGGTAATGCGAACGCAGCGCAGTTGCACGGGCCACAAGGCCTTGCTGCAGACGCGCAGGGTGATCTGTACATCTCCGACACGGGGAACAATCGAGTTCGTAAAGTGACGGCCATTAGTGGCCAGATCACCAGCTCTAGCCAGATTACGAACTTTGCGGGCAGCGCGTCAGGAACCGCGGGGTCTTCGGGGGACGGCGGAGCCGCTACATCGGCGCTACTGAACCAGCCAGTTGGAATCGCGCTCGATTCGAACGGCAACCTGTTTATTGCCGATTCAAATAATGACACCGTACGTGAGGTAAGCGGCGGTAATATCTCGCGGGTGGCGGGGACGACCGGCAGCGCCGGGTTCTCGGGAGACGGCGGGGCAGCTACCAGCGCCCAATTGAATCAGCCTTGGGGCGTAGTAGTCGACGCAGCGGGAAGCCTGTATATCGCGGATAAGTTAAACGAAGTGGTCCGGAAGGTCACCGGTGATGGCAGCCACACGATCACGACGATCGCAGGCACGCACGCCATCGGCTACACCGGCGACGGTGGGCTGGCCACCAACGCGGCTCTGTCACAGCCCGCTTCGCTAGCTCTGGACAGTCCCGGCAATCTCTACATACTCGATTACTTCAACTACGCGGTGCGCGAGGTCGCGGCCAGCGGGGCGCCTCTCACCTTCCCGTTGACCGCTAACGGAAACACCAGCGGGCCGATGACGCTGACCGTATCGAATACCGGCGACGCAAATCTTACCTTCAGCGGGCTCACCATAACCGGGCAGTTTTCACAGACGGCGAGCACCAATCAGTGTTCAGCTTCGACGGTTCTCGCGCAGGGAGCTAGCTGCACGATTGCGATACTCTTCAATTCCAATGGAGCGATTCCGTCAGGGGCGGCGGTGTCCATCTTCGCTAATTCCCTGAACCAGTCGGGCACGCAGAGTCTGATCGCGTTGAATGAGTCGGCCGGGCTGCGCTTCGTGCAGATGACGCCCTGCCGGGTCATCGACACGCGTAGCACGGATGGATACAGCGGGTCTTTCCTGACCCCGGGAGTTACGCGCAATTACATCATTCCGAACACTCCGAATTGCACAGTGCCCAACACTGCTCTCGCCTTTTCTTTCAACGTTGCAGTGGTTCCGCATGGACCGCTCACTTTCCTAACGATATGGCCGAGCGGCGTGGCGCAGCCTGGGGTGGCGACGCTCAACTCCAATGACGGCCGGATTAAGTCGGCGGCCGCCATCATTCCGGCCGCGAGCGGCGGCGGAATTAGTGTCTTTGGTACGGGCGCCACGGACTTAGTGGTAGACATCGATGGCTACTTCGTCCCATCCACAGCGCCGCAATACACCTCCGGCATGTCCTTCTATCCGATTACGCCGTGCCGGGTGGCCGATACACGCGCCGCTGCCGGATCGCTGGGCGGCCCATCGCTTACAGCCGGGGCGACTCGTGCGTTCCCGGTTCTTTCCAGTTCCTGTGCGGCTTCCATCCCCGCCGGGGTTGCGGCGTACTCGCTGAATTTGACCGCGGTGCCCCCCGCGCCCTTGATCTATCTGACAGCTTGGCCGACAGGGCAATCGCAGCCGGTGAGCGCAGTTCTGAACGCTCCGACCGGAACGGTGACAGCCAATGCGGCCATCGTGCCTGCGGGCACCAGCGGCCAGATTTCGGTGTACCCGAGCAATACAACCGATCTGGTCATTGATATCAATGGCTATTTCGCGACGCCGGGAGGAACCAACGCCTTGTCGTTGTATACGGTGACGCCGTGCCGCATCTTGGATACGCGGGGTTCGTCGGGTGTGTTCTCAGGCACATTGACGGTTCCGGTTCAGAGCGTCACATGCGGGACCGGCAACATTCCCACTGCTGCTGAAGCGTACGTGACGAACGCGACGGTTGTGCCCAGCGGTCCGCTTGCGTTTATCACTACCTGGGCGGCTGGTACGGCGCAGCCGGTGCAGTCCACCTTGAACTCGGACGATGCCTCGGTGACGTCGAATCTCGCTCTGATTCCAACGAACAACGGGTCGGTCGCGGTATTCGCCTCGAATCCCACTCAGCTGATTCTGGACGTGTTCGGTTACTTCGCGCCGTAAGCGCGCTCAAAGCTACGCCAGCGGCTCAGCACCGCTGGCGTAGTACATCGTTTATCGCTACAGGCGAATCGTTGAACAAACCGACACCGCTGCGCGTATAGCTCGCAGAAGCACTGTGCTGCTGTGGAGTGTTGATGCGCTTTCCCGGTGAGTTGCGATACGTCCTCCGATCGCTAAGAAAGTCCCCCGTATTCGTGTGTGTCGCGGTACTGTCGCTCGCGCTCGGCACGGGCGCAAACACGGCCGTGTTCACGCTGCTCGATCAAGCGCTGCTGCGATTACTTCCCGTACGTGAACCAAAGCAGCTGGTGCAGCTTACTGAAGTGGGCGAGCATTATGGCTCCAACACCGGGGTGAACGCGCTGTCGTATCCGATATACGAGGATTTTGTCGCGCAGAACAAGGTGTTTAGCGGCATGCTGTGCCGCCATACTTTGGTCTTCAGCACCAGCTTTGAAGGGCGAAACGAGCGTGCGGCGGGAGAAATAGTTTCCGGAACATACTTCGATGTTCTGGGCGTTCGCGCCGCCGTGGGACGGCTATTCACTTCGAATGAGGACCGGAGTCGAGGCGGCGCGCCGGTTGCGGTGCTCGGATACGGGTACTGGCAGGCCCGCTTTGCAGGTGATCCGTCCGTTGTGGGCAAGCAGATTGTGGTGAACAATCACCGGCTCACGATTATCGGCGTGGCGCAAAAGGGCTTCGAAGGTGTGCAGCCGTTATTTTCTACTCATATCTTCGTTCCGATGATGATGGCGACGGAACTTGCGGGAGAAACGAAGCCGTTCGATAGCCGGCGGCGGCGCTGGCTTCAGATATTTGCGCGACTGAGACCGGGCGTGACGATGTCCGAGGCGAAGGCATCCTTGCAGCCGATTTTTCACCGCATTCTGGAGATGGAGGTGCAGCAGGCAGAGTTCGCACACGCCTCGCCCTATGTGCGCCAACAGTTCCTAAGAATGAGCCTCGATGTGATGCCGGGCGGAGCAGGCGACACTTTCATCGTTCGCCACTTCATGGAAGCGCCATTGTGGGCCATGATGGCGATGGTCGGCTTAGTTCTGCTGATCGCGTGTGCGAACGTAGCAAACCTCATCATTGCGCGCGCCACGTCTCGCCAGCGGGAGATCGCGGTACGCCTGGCGCTCGGGGCCAGCCGCAGCCGCATCATCGGCCATCTTCTGCTCGAGAGCGCGTTGCTCGGTTTGCTGGGAGGATTATTCGGGCTCGTGATCTCCTCGGTGACTATGCGGCTGCTGGTCGGCATCATGCCGCACATCGAACCGCCGATTCGATTGAGCGTCGATCCAGACCTGCGCGTGCTGTGCTTCAATCTGGTGATCTCTCTTCTCACCGCGTTTCTTTTCGGGTTGATTCCAGCGCTGCAGGCGACTCGGCCGGATCTGGCGCCGACCCTGAAAGAGCAAGCCAACGCGGTAGCCGGCGGCGGCCAGGTGACCTGGCGCAAGCTGCTCGTGTGCGCGCAAGTCAGTCTCTCGCTGTTCCTGCTCATCGCGTCGGGCCTGTTTGTCCGCACCTTGCGAAATTTGAAAAGCGTGAATCCCGGATTCGACGTCAGCAACCTGCTGTCGTTCAGCATCGATCCGACACTGAGTGGGTATAGTGCCGAACGAGCGAAACTGTTCTACCGGGAACTGTGCGCGCGTCTGACGGCTATTCCTGAGGCGCGTTCAGCCGCACTTGCCGTGGTAGCGCCGCTGAATTTCGACGAATGGGACACGCATGTCACAGTCGAAGGATACGCGGCGAAGCCAGGCGAGAATATGAGTCCCTGGGTGAACTATGTTTCGCCCGGATTCTTCGAAACGCTGAAGATCGCAATGTATTCCGGACGCGATTTCACCGAGCGCGATCGTCTCGGCGCGCCGAAGGTGGCGATCGTCAACGAAAAGTTCGCGCGTCACTACTTTGGCAATCGCAGTCCAATCGGGCGGCACATCGGTCTAGGGGGCGATCCCGGAACCAAGACCGACATAGAAATTATTGGCGAGGTCCGCGACACCAAGTACCAGATGATGCGCGACCCAGCGCCGCGGCAGGTCTTCTTCCCGTATCTGCAGAACGATTGGGCCACCGAGATGACGGCGTACGTCCGGACGGACTTGGGTCCTAGTCAGATGTTTCCGGCGCTTCGCGCGGCTGTTCATAAGCTCGACGCCAATCTGCCCGTCTTTCAGATGAAAACCGAAGAAAGCCAGATGGACGATTCGCTGGCGATCGAACGCCTGACGGCGAGTCTGGCGGGCGCTTTTGGCCTGCTTGCGACGCTGCTCGCCGCGATCGGCCTGTATGGAGTGATGGCGTTCCTGGTGACGCGCCGCACGCGTGAAATCGGCATTCGCATGGCGCTCGGAGCGGTGCGGGCCGATGTGATCTGGATTGTGATGCGCGAGGTGATATGGCTGACGGGCGCGGGCATTCTGGTTGGCCTACCCGCCGCATTCGCGGTTACACGCTTGTTCCAGACTCAGCTGTTCGGCATGTCGGCCCACGATCCCACGACGGTTGGCGGTGCGCTCATCGGGATCGTCGCCATTGCGGCGGTCTCGGGGTACTTTCCCGCGTTGCGCGCGACACGTGTGAATCCAGTACGGGCGCTGCGCTACGAGTAAACCTGTGCTTACCGTTCGCAATTGAAAGGCGCTTGCGCAGAATCGAACAGTTTTCACGGTGTCGCAAAAACATTATCGTTGTCATTTGTGAACGAGCATTTCTTGGAAGTGCTGTGTTCGCAAGATCTTAATCCGAGCTTGGTGGACGCGGTGCGCAGAAAGGAACACGACGTGCAATTCACCCATTGACTTCGACCATCAAAGGAGAAAGTTTTTATGGTGAAGAAATTAGTCGTTACATTTATGTCTGCTGCGCTGATGACACTGAGCGCAGCGGGATCGTATCACTTCATGATTTCGAAAGACGTCAGCGCAGGCGGTAAACAACTGACCGCCGGCGATTACAAAGTTGAAATGAAAGGTGATGTCGCTGTCCTAAAACACGGTAAACAGACCATCGAGGTTCCCGCACACCTCGAGACCGTACCCGATAAGTTCGCCGCCACGGCGGTGATGTATGCGAACGAGTCGGAGATCAAGCAAGTCGTGTTCGGGGGCACTCACACGAAAATCGTGTTTGCTGCACCTGATTCCACAGCCGCTCAATAAATAACCGCGCTTTATTGTCGCTTCGCGCCGTCTTGACGGCCGGTGTGCACATCACGTCCCGCTTTGTCATCGCCCGGCTGGTGCGAGTCCTTTGAAGTAGCGCTCTTTTCCGGCTGCGCCTGCGGATTTCCCTGCTGCTGGTCCGTATTGCTGGGCGCAGTGGGGCGACTGCAGCCGCAGAGCAGTCCGGCCGCCAACAACGTTGTGAATAGAAGAGTGCGCATGACAGTCTCTTAGGTCTGACACTCCGGACGAGCCACACGGGACACCGAAAAAGTTCCGGTGTCATCGCGCGACATCGAACTCGGCCCAAACGACGGTGTGATCGGACGCGTCTTTACCGTGGCGGGGAAGCAGATCCACATCGCACTCGCAGCACACGGCCGCGAGAGGCGCAGTCGCGAGAATGTGATCTATGCGCCAGCCCCAGTTGTTCTGAAATGCGTTTCGGAAATAATCCCAATACGTGTATTGGACCCGGTCCGGATAGAGCTTTCTGAAAACATCGACGAATCCCCAGGCGGTCGTCGATTTGTAGGCGTTGCGGGCGTCGATGTGGAAGTCCACATCGTTAACCCGGCGATCGGGATGATAGACGTCGATGGGTTCGGGAGCCACGTTCAAATCGCCTAACCAGATCGCAGGCTCGAGAGGATCCAGATGCTTTTCGAAGTAGTTGCGAATGCGCCCGAACCACTGCAGCTTCAACGCGTACTTCTCTGAGTTGACGCGGTACCCCTGCGGAACGTAGCTATTAATGATTGGGATACCTTCGACGACAGTTTGAAGAATGCGGCAATCTTCATTGTCCGGGCCTTCGTGCAATCCGTGAATCACTCGTTCGGGTTTCTGCCGGGTTATGTTTGCAACGCCGTTGTAGCCTTTCATTCCTCGGAATGAAACGTGATAGCCCGCCTTTTCGAGAGCTTCGACAGGGAAGTCCTGATCTTGCACTTTGGTTTCCTGAAGGCACAGAACATCGGGTTGATGCTGATTGAGCCAGTCGAGAACTAAGGGTAAGCGCCGGCGGATAGAGTTTACGTTATACGTCGCAATTTTCACGGAAGGTCCTTCAAAAGCACTCTAAGCTATGGCCTATTTTGTAGGGTGTTGTGGCTGGGGTGAGGCAAAGACCAAGTACGTTACCCATTTTCGGGTGGTCGAGCTGCAGACGACGTTTTATGAGCCGCCGGCGGTGGCGCTGGCGAGCAAATGGCGCGCGCTTGCACCGGATTCTTTTCAGTTCTGCGTCAAAGCGTGGCAGCTAATCACGCATACGCCGAGCAGTCCCACTTACCGCAAGCTGAAATCGCACTTGAGTGCGGCGGAGCACGACCTGGTCGGCTCATTCCGCCCGACGGAACAGGTCTGGCTGGCGTGGGAGCGAACGGCTGCGATTGCGCGAGTTGTGCGAGCGTCTATCGTGCTGTTTCAGTGTCCGTCGTCCTTCCTCCCGAATGGGGAAAACATTCACAATTTGCGCACGTTCTTTTCGCGGCTGAAACGCGGGGAATTCTTGTTCGCGTGGGAGCCGCGAGGGGACTGGCCGCGCGAGATAGTAGAGGAGCTTTGCACGGACTTGGATCTCTTGCATTGCGTAGACCCGTTCAAGGCAGAGCCGGCGTATGGCCGCTCGAGCTATTGGCGTCTGCACGGAAAGGGCGGCTATTCTTACCGCTACTCTGATGAAGAGTTGGCGCAATTGCGCGGGATGCTGCTCGAATCTGCGGAACGCGGCAGCGGCGATTCTTACGTGCTCTTCAACAACATATGGATGAAGGATGGCGCGTTACGATTTCAGCAGCTCATGCGAAGGTGAGGGATGGGTAGTTTGCGGAGACATTCGGGAGTTCATCAGTTTATATGGCCGACAGCGGGCGTTTGATCGTAGTTTCGAATCGTCTTCCGGTGGCGTTGGTGCGCGAAGGCGATAGTTGGAAGACCGCGCGCAGTGCCGGCGGCCTCGCGACCGCAATGGATCCGATTCTGAAGCGAGCCGGTGGGGTCTGGATCGGCTGGTCGGGCGCCCAAGGCGAGGAGTCCGCAGAAGCGCTCGAACTGCTTCGAAAAGAGCAGTCGTGCATTGCCGTCGATTTGCCGGCCGACCTCCTCGACAAATTCTACGAAGGCTACGCCAATCAGGCGCTCTGGCCTTTGTTTCACAGTTTCACATCGAAGCTGCAATTCGACGCGGAGAATTGGGAAGCGTATATCGAAGCGAATCGCAGGTTCTGCGCAGCGGTGGTGAAGGAGTTTCAGCCGGGCGATCGGATTTGGGTGCACGACTACCATCTCATGCTGCTGCCGAGCATGCTTCGGGAGAGCATTCCCGATGCGCCGATCGGGTTCTTCCTTCACATACCGTTTCCGGGATCTGATATTTTTGCGATTCTGCCGCGCGGCGAAGAATTGCTGGCCGGCCTGCTCGGCGCGGATCTTATCGCGTTCCACACGCATTTGCATCTGCAGCATTTCCGGATGTCTCTGCGGCGTCTATCGGGCATTGAGAGCACCGTCGACAGCGTGGAAATGAGAGGGCGGCAGGTGCGCATGCAAGCGCTTCCGATCGGCATCGCGGCGGACGATTTTCTGGCATATCGAGATCAAGCGGAGACCCAAGAGCAGCTGCAGAAACTGCGCGCGCAATATGGCGGGCGGAAGGTCATCGTCGCGGTTGACCGGCTCGACTATACGAAGGGCATTCCGGAACGGTTGCGCACCTTCCGCCGCATGTTGAGAACGAACCCGGAGCTTATTGGGAAGGTAGTGCTACTGCAGATCGCAGTGCCTTCGCGCGAAAACATCGGAAGTTACCAGGAACTCCGCAGCCTGGTGCACGAATTGATTTCCGAAATCAACGGCGAGTTCGGCACGCCGGACTGGGTGCCGTTGGTCTATATCCATCGCGGCATTTCGCGGGCGGAACTGGTGGCGGTGTATCAGTTCGCCGATGTTGCCTGGGTGTCGCCGTTGCGGGATGGGATGAATCTAGTTGCGAAAGAATATGTTGCGTGCCAGCCGGGAGGCACGGGTGTGCTGGTGTTGAGTTCGTTCGCGGGCGCCGCGGCGGAAATGGGTGAAGCGCTGCTCATCAATCCCTTGGACGAAGAGCGAACCGCATTGAGTGTGGAACGAGCGCTGGTCATGAGCGAGGACGAGAAGCGCGAGCGTATGGGTGCACTGCACGAGCGCGTGCTTCGAAATAACGTGTTCGTGTGGGGCGACCGATTCCTGACGATTCTTGATGAAGCCGTGAAAGGACGTCAAGAGCGGGGGCCCGAAAGTCCGGCCTCGCTACCAGTCCAGGATCTGGTCACAGCCTATCGGAATGCTCGGAAGCGTCTGCTGTTACTCGACTATGACGGCACGCTGGTGCCCCTCGCTGCACGACCAGATGAGGCGGCGCCCACCGACGGTCTGCGGAGTGTGTTGGCCGAGCTGACAAGCGATCCCGCGAACTGCGTCATCGTCCTCTCCGGGCGGCGTGCGCGGGACCTGGAGCGCTGGTTAGGACAAGTGCCGCGCTTGGGGCTCGCGCCCGAACACGGGGCGCGGTGGCGGCTGCCCGATAGCCCAACCTGGCAGGGGCGGTACGCCGAGACGGAATGGAAAGAAACCATCCGGCCGATTCTTGAACACTTCGTGGACCGGACGCCCGGCAGCTTCATCGAGGAGAAGGAATTCGCGCTGGTGTGGCATTACCGTACGGCGGAAGCGGAGTTCGGCGATTGGCTCGCGACCGAGCTGGTAGCTATGCTCGAGGGGATGCTTGCCGAGACCGAACTGCGAGCCTATCGCGGCAACAAGATTGTCGAGGTGAAGCCGATGTGGGCCAACAAGGGCGCGTTCGCAAACGAACTGCTGCCGGGCTACGCGGATGCGGCGTTTATACTCGCGATTGGTGATGATCGAACCGATGAAGATCTGTTCGCACGTCTCCCCGCAGACGCGTGGAGTGTGCACGTGGGACGGAGCCCGAGTAAGGCGCGCTACAGCGTAGCCGATACGGCGCGTGTGCGGGATCTGTTTCGACAGTTCACGCGGAAGGATCGCGAGGCGTCGGTGTGACGCCGGCGCTGAATGACAGGAAGCTGAGCATTCAGCAGACTCGCGATGCATTGGCGCGAGTGCCGTTTAACGCGCTGCTTGGCATGCGGCTCCGCGAAGTGCATCGTGACGGCATTACGATTGAGTGCACCCTGCGTGAGGACTTGAAAAACGGCGCGGGAGTTGCGCACGGGGGCATCACTGCAGCGCTGGCGGATGCGAGCGTGGGCATTGCGCTGCAGCGTCATTTTGGAGGCAAGCGGCCGGCAACCACCGTCGAAATGAAGATCAACTATTTCCGCGCAGTCACGCAAGGCCGCATGCTGGCGCGCTCTCACCTGCTTCGGATCGGTTCGACGCTGTGCGTCGGAAGTGTGGACCTGACGGATGAGTTGGGGCAAGCGATTGGGACGGCCATCTTGACCTACATGTTCCTCGATGGTCGCGAGAAGGCCAGAAAAAGTGAGTCGCCGGCCCGAAACAGCGTCTAATTCGCGGACGTTGCGATTCTTACGTCTTTGATGCTAATGCACCAGGAGCCGTAGCCGCGTTTTCGGCCGAAGGCGTCATCCTCGATCTGGAATAGTACATCGAGCTTGGCGCCGGGCTCGAAGAGCGCCATGCGATCTCCGAAGTTCCAAGCCTTGCAAAACAGCATTCGTCCGTTGTGGCGGAGCGGGACATTGAAGTGCTTGCCGTCTTTGAGCGCTTTGGCAGGACCGGCGAGGTCGGCCCCAGCAGCATAGAAGATCGGCGCTGGATTGCCGAACCCAAACGGACCGAGCGCCATAATCTGCTGGACGCAGGCGTCCGTCAGTTCGGCGAACGATGCGGGCGCATCTGCAACATAGCAGGGGCACAAATCGGCGGCAGCGAGCTTGGTCGCTGCAAAAGCGCTGAAGCGGCGGCGAAAGTGTTCGAGCTGGGCAGCAGGTAAGGTCAGCCCAGCCGCCTGGCGGTGGCCGCCGAACTTTTGGAACAGATCCGGCATGCTCTCGAGCGCCTCGAGCAAATGAAAGGCTGGGATACTGCGGCCGGATCCGGAGAGAGATGGCTCCGTCGCGCCGTCGGCGTGGGCATCGCTTAGAACAAAAACGGGGCGGCAGAAGCGCTCGACTAACCGGCTGGCGACAATTCCCAAGACGCCAAGGTGCCAACCTGTTCCGGAGAACACCATGGCCGGTTCATCGTAGGGCGGAACGTCTTCGCACTGCTTCAAAATTGCTTCAACGATCTCGGTTTCGACTTGCTGGCGCTCGCGATTGAGCGTGTCTAACTGCTCGGCGAGTTCACGCGCGCGGCTGGCATCGTCGGTCAGGAATAATTCGATGACATCTCGCGCGGTGGACATTCGTCCGGCGGCATTGATGCGGGGCGCCAGGCGAAAGGCAACTTGATGCGCGGAAGGGCATTCGCCCGCTTCGAAACCGGCGACAGTCAAAAGGGCGCGCAGCCCGTGGTTTCGCACATCGCGCAAACCAGAAAGACCGCGCCGAACGATGACACGATTTTCAGCGATGAGAGGAACGATATCGGCGACGGTCGCCATCGCAACCGGCTTCAAGAAGGAATCGAGCAGCGCGGATTGGCGTGCCGGGGGCATCGAACTGCGCGCAAGCAAGGCCTGGACGAGCTTTAACGTGACGCCAGCGCCGCAGAGATTTTTATCCGGATAATCGCAGTCGTGCCGGTTTGGATTGAGCACTGCGAGCGCGGGGGGCAGGTCGGTTTCGGGCAAGTGATGATCCGTCACAACGACATCAATTCCCATCGCGCTCGCGCGCTTTACCACCTCATGCGAGCGAATGCCCGTGTCGACACTGATAATCAGCCGTACGCCCGCTGCGGCAGCCCGGTCGATCACTTCGCTGCGCATGCCATAACCTTCACTGAGCCGATGCGGGATGTGAAAGTCAGCGCGGCCACCCAGAATCTCAATGGCTTTCTTGAGCACGACGATGGAGGCTGTGCCATCGACGTCATAGTCGCCATACAGCAGGATGGGATCACGGGCAGTGATGGCGGCGGCGATTCGCGTTACAGCGCGATCCATGTCGCGCATCAAGAATGGATCATGGAGCGTAGCGAGCTTGGGCGACAGGAACTCGGCCGCACTGGCGGGATCGACGAAGCCGTGGCTTACCAAAACGGCGGCAACCGTGGCGTGCAAGCCGAGCGCTTGTTGCAGTGCAGCGACTGCCTCGGGCGAAACGGGCGGGAGCATCCAGCGGGCAGCCGGACGCGCCCAGACCTGCGAAGCAGCGACGTTACTCATCAATTATTCGAAAAGTATCCGCCGAGCGTGCCGTGATCCTGCTGTTGTTCTTCGGCCGCGGCATCGAGCTCGGCGAGAATGTCGTTCAGCGCTTCATACCACTCGGTGTGTAACTCGAAGACATAGGTACGGCCATTGACACAAAACGAAAGCTCGACCGCACAGGTGAAACCCTCGTAGGCTTGCAATTGGCGAAGGCGCGTTTCATAGCTCCGCTTTTCGTCGCGCGTGAAGTCGCTGTCTTCGAGGCGATCGATGGCCTCATCGATTTGATCTAAAGAGAACGATTGATGGTGAAAGACGATCAGCTTCGAGCCGGCTTTCACGGCGGCGGCAAGAAATTGTTTGAAATCGGGATGCCCTTCCGTATCCCAAGAGACCTGATTCAATGCGTCCGGCATGGAATGGTAGCCGTAGAAAACAGCTAGTCCTGAATCGTCCAGATAAGCCTGTATTTCTGCGCGCAAACTTTCGAGATCGAGAGCCATCCGCTTCAACCGTATCAGATTCGCAACTATTTTGGGCATGGCGAACGAGCGGTCAATCACTTAGCGCGCACTCTCGATTCAGTGGCCGCGCGCCGCAGTAACCTTGGACCTGTCAGGCACATCGTTAAGGGCAAGCTCTCGTTTCGGAATGCGGCTTCATCTCGTTAAGTGTATTTGTCTTTTCTTCCTGGCCGGAGGAGCGTTCGCGCAGAGCGGGTTCGTGAAATCGGGTGATCAGCCCATCCCGGGCGCAACCGTTACCGTGACCCAAGGCGATCAAACTTTCTCGACTGTCAGCGACACGGACGGCCATTACGCATTTCCTCCACTTGCCGCCGGAACCTGGACAGCGAGCGTCGAGATGTTTGGTTTCGCAACGCTGAAGAAAGATGTAGATTACGCCACGGCGCCGGGGCCGGTCAATTTCGACTTAGAGCTCAAGCCCTCACGGGTTCTACAGAGACTGCAGGAGTTTGCGGCGAGACGCAATGCGGGTGCAGGGAACGGAAACGGCGCAGGCGGAGCAGGCGGGTTTGGCCGGCCCGGAGGGCTCAGCGGAACGGCAGGAGCAAACGGCAGAACGGGTGGAGCAATATCAAGTTCGCGGACGACGGGCAATCGCGGCGCGGGAAGTGGCGGCGAGAACGCCGACACGCTCGATCAGGAATTGCAAAATGAGCTGAACTCACAGCAGCAAAATGGAGCAGGGCCAACTACTGGAGGAGCAGTTCCAGGAGGCGCAGCGGCGGGCAACGAGAGCGGCAACGAAGCCTTTCTGGTGTCTGGAAGCTTGAGTCCGGGCATGGCGCAAGGCGGGCAGGCGGATTCCGGGCCCGATATGCGATTTGCGGGGCAGGGGCCGAATGGTTTGGGAGGTCCTCCTGGCATGGACGGGAATGCGAATGCACCCGGATTCGGCGGCCCCGGGGGTGCAGCGGGAGGCGGGGGCGGATTTGGAGGCGGTGGATTCGGCGGCAGGGGCGGAGGAGGGTTCGGAGGAGGACGCGGCGGATTCGGCGGGCCGAATGGGAGACGACCGGGGCAGACGGCGGGCGCAACCTTCGGAAACCGGCGGCGAAGAAACCAGCAGATTCACGGACAGGCTTCGTTCACGCTCACCAATTCTGCACTGAACGCGAAGCCCTTCTCAATTAATGGTCTCGATATCCCGCAAGCCTCGTACGCCCAGAGCCGGTTTAGCTTCATCGTGGGCGGCCCGCTGGTTCTGAGAAAACTCGTCAAAGATCCCAAGACGCAGTTTTTCATCACGTATTTCGGAACGCGCGCGCGAACTCCGGAACTGTTTACCGAGACAGTGCCGACGCAGGCTGAAAGAAACGGCGATTTTTCACAGGCGACGCAGTCGCTCGGCGGATCGGCGAGAAACGCGCCCGTGATTATCGCCAATCCGACCACGCACATTCCCTTCGCGAATAACGTGATTCCGCCGAGTATGCTGGATCCCATCGCACAGCGTCTGCTGAATTTCTACCCTCTTCCCACCCAACCCGGAAATACCAACAACTATCAGTTCGAGACAGCACAGGCAAACAACGCGGATAACCTCGGGGTGCGAATTCAGCGCAACGTGACGAGTGTCGACCGGCTCTCTTTGAACTTTCAATACCAGGATCGCAACGGCACGCGCGCGCAGCCCTTTGGGTATTCCGACACAAATGACGGCTACGGCTTGAACGCGACGCTGCAGTGGACGCGAAATCTTTCGTCGACTGCCATCAGCAACGCGCAAGTGCGCTTCAATCGCAACTACAACCGGGTTGTGCCGTACTTCTCGTTATTGCCGGATATCGAGACACAGCTGCAAATTCCAGGCGTGTCTTCCAATCCGCTCGACTTCGGTCCACCGGCTCTGAACTTCACGAACTTTGCGACGCTGAGCGACGCCACGCCCACATTGAACCGCAACCAATCGCAGGGAGTGAGTGAAAGCATCAGCATTTTAAAGGGTTTGCACAGTATCTCAATCGGTGGCGGGTATACGCGCGCAGATTTGAGCTCACGCATCGATCAGAACCCGCGCGGAACATTCAATTTCACGGGTGTTGCGACCAGCGCGTTCAACAGCAGCGGACAGCCAGTTCCGGGGACCGGGTACGATCTCGCGGATTTTCTATTAAGCTATCCGCAATCGAGTTCCATCGGGTTCAGCGATCTCACTGACTATTTCCGGCAGAATCAATTTAACGGCTACGCACAAGACGAGTGGAAGGCGCGTCCGAATCTTACGTTGATTCTGGGTGTACGGTACGAATACTTTTCGCCCTTTTCCGAGAAATACGGCCACATCGCGAACCTGGATATTGCGCCCGGCTTCACGAACGTGGCGGTGGTGACGCCGAATCAGCCCGGCCCGTACACAGGGCTTTACCCGAGCGGGTTGATTAATCCCGATACCAACAATTTCTCTCCACGTCTCGGGCTGGCGTGGAAGGTGACGCGTTTCAAAAAGTCTACTGTCGTGCGTGCCGGTTACGGGATTTATTACAACGGACAAGCTTACGTTCAATTCGCAAGTTTGTTGGGCGCGCAGCCGCCGTTTGCGACATCCAGCAGCGTGAATACCAGCACGTCGGACATTTTGACCCTGGAGAAAGGCTTTCAGACGAGCGCGAGCCAGATCAGTAATACTTTCGCGGTGGATCGCAACTATCGCACGCCCTATGCAGGTACCTGGAACGTGTCGGTGCAGCGCGATCTGGGCGATGGTTTCTTCACGGAGATTCTGTATATGGGGACGAAGGGCACGGGCCTCGACGTGCGCACAGCGCCGAACCAGCCGCCCCCCGGGAGTCCACAAACGCTCACGCAGCAAAACCAGTTGGGCAATGCGGTTGGATTCATTTACGACCAGTCGGTCGGCAACTCGATTTTCAACGCGCTGCATGTTCGGGTGGTGCGGCGCTTCCATCACGGAATTTCGCTGAACGCACTGTATCAATTCGCCAAGTCGATCGACGATTCGTCGACATTAGGTGGAGGCGTGTCGACCGTTGCGCAAAACTGGCTCGATATCGCGGCGGAGCGCGGGCTTTCGAGTTTCGATGTTCGTCATGAACTCAGTGCCAGTTTTGTGTGGACTTCGCCGGTGGGAGCGGCGGGATCTCGGATCGCAGACGACCGCTGGGTGGGAAGACTGTTGAAAGATTGGCAGCTCAGCGGCGCGATTACGGCGCAGACGGGCAATCCGCTGACCGCGCGCGTGCTCGGAAACAGCACGCAACTCGCGCAGACAAACGGCGCTGGAAGCGAGCGTGCAGAAGCGACCGCCGAACCCATCGAATCGAGCACCGGATTTTTCAATTTGAATGCGTTTACGGTTCCGGCGCTCGGAACATACGGAGACGCCGGCAGGAACACGATTCCAGGCCCGGGCCTCTTTAGCCTGAATATGGCGTTCGCGCGCTCCTTTACGCTCAGCGAGCGGAGGCGTCTCGAGTTTCGCGTGGAATCGAACAACGTACTGAATCATGTGAATTACACGAGCTTCTATACGGTCGTGAATTCGGTGAACTATGGACTGCCGAGCGCGGCCGCGTCGATGCGTACCTTGGATGCTGTGGTGAGGTTCCGGTTTTGAAAACGACAGTGCTCCTGATGGGTGTTTTGCTGGCGGTCTCGCCTTTACTGCCCCAGCAGCGTGCCACGTTTTCGGCGACAACGAATGTGGTGATCGTCAATGTGACGGTGCTCGATCGCAATGGCAATCCCATTGAGAACCTCACGAAGGACGATTTTCAACTTTACGAAGACGGCAAGCTGCAGAAGCTGCAGGCCGTCGACCTGCAACGGTTGAACACGCGCGTTCTGCCGCCCGTTCACTCGCCCGAAGCAAATCCGCCTCCTGCGTCAAAAGGCTACAACCCGGAGGCGGAGAAAGCGGCGCTCGCGAGCAGCATGCTGACGAAATATCAGGACCGGCGCTTGATGATCCTGCTATTCGATTTTTCGTCCATGCAGCCGGCCGAGCAGATCCGCGCCAAGCAAGCGGCGATTCATTTCTTAAGCACGCAGATGACGGCGAGCGATACGGTCGCGATCATGACGTTTGGAGCGGCGCTCCAGACCCTGCAGGATTTCACGTCGGATCGGGACCTGTTGATCGCGACGATCAACAAATTCCGCATCGGTGAATCGAGTGAAAACGCGACGTTTGCAGATGAAGGCGCGGATGCTCAGGATCAGAGCGGCCAATTCGTCGCGGATGAGACGGAGTTCAACATCTTTAACGCCGATTTAAAACTGGCGGCGCTCGAGGATGCTGCGCGGACGCTGGGACAGTATCCCGAAAAGAAGGCGCTGATCTACATTTCGAGTGGCATACAGAAGAACGGAGTGGACAACCAATCGCAGCTGCGCGCCACGGTGAATACAGCGGTTCGGGCGAACGTGGCGTTCTATCCGATCGATGCGCGCGGGCTGTCCGCGTTGGTTCCCGGGGGAGATGCGACGCAAGCCGGCGCGGTGGGCAACAACCTATATAGTGGGGCGGGGCAGCGGGCGCTGAAAGAAAATTTTAACAACCAGCAGGAGACGCTGGCAACGCTGGCATTGGACACGGGCGGCAAGGCGCTGCTCGATTCGAACGATCTCACTGAAGGCATGAGGCAGGTCCAGAAGGACTTCACGAGCTATTACGTTCTTTCCTATGTCAGCGCCAATACGGCGATGGACGGGCGGTACCGGCGAATTCAGGTGAAGCTGGCGCCGAAAGACGCTGGCCTGCGAGCGAAATTAGATTTCCGGCAGGGGTACTACGGACCGACGACGTTCGCCAGAATGCGGGACGTCGATAAGGAGGCGCAGCTTTCACAGGCGCTCCTGTCCGACAATCCCGTTACGGATCTGCCCATCGCGGTGGAGATTGATTACTTCCGACTAGAGAAGGACAGGTACTTCGCGCCGATTTCGGTCAAGATTCCCGGTTCCGCTCTGGCCTTCCATAGCAAAGGGGCGAAACAGGCGACGGAGCTGGACTTTATCGCCGAAGTGTTCGATGCGCGAAACCGGCCGGCGGCGACGGTCCGCGACACCATTCCTCTAAAGGTCGACGAGACTACGGCCGGGCAACTGGTGAGGAAGAGCATTCAATATGACACGGGAGTGACGCTGACCCCCGGCAATTATAAGCTGCGATTTGTGGCTCGAGAAAACGGCGAGGGAAAGGTGGGGACGTTCGAAACTCCTTTCACCATCCCGGACCTAACGGCGGGCAAGGCCCTACACGTCAGTTCGTTGGTCTTAAGCAACCAGCGGGAGCCGGTCAGCCAGCAAGTTGCGGGCGTGAAGAACGATAAAAAACTGCTGGCCAACAATCCGTTGATCGACAACGGACAGAAGCTGATGCCGAACGTGACTAGGGTGTTCCGGCCCGGGCAGAACCTGCTTGTGTATCTCGAGGTGTACGACCCCACGATTCCGCAGAGCTTGCCGGAAAACTTCCGGCGGGCGGACGTCGAAGCCACTTTGGCCTTTTACCAAAACAATAAGAAGGTCTTTGAGAGCCAGCCAGTGCGGGCGAACCGGCTCTACGAAAAACGGGACGGGACCCTGCCGGTGTGGCTGCAGGTGCCCGTCGCGAGTGTCGGCCCCGGCAAGTATGATTGCCAGGTGAACCTGATCGACGAGTTCGGGCGGAAGTTCGCCTTTCCCCGTACGTCGATGGCTGTTTTAGGGGCCGGACGGTAGCATCTACATACCTGCTGGCATTAATTCCATAAATCTGGTAGTATGTACCTATGCGATTTGCTTATGGATCGATTGCCGCAAGGCTATCCTCGTATTCCAAGCAGCTCACGATCGTGCTCGGCCTGCTTGTTTTGCCGCTCACGATGCGCTTTGAAAAGGTGGCTCACGCCAATCCTGCGCCCCCAGCGAAGCGTCCAGACCCGGTCAGACCGGACGTCCGCACCATCCGCCTGAAAAAATTCTTCTCGCGCCTCCATTGCCCGGTCACGTACCTGGCGGAGGATTTCGTGCATGCCGCCGATGACAATCAGCTCGACTGGCGGCTGCTTCCGAGCATCGCCGTCATCGAATCGGGCGGGGGAAAAGCATATCGCAACAACAACATCTTCGGCTGGAATAACGGCCAGGACCCGTTTCCGACCGTTCGCGCGGGTCTCAATGAAGTCGCTTTCAAGCTGGGCCAGAGCCCGCTGTACCGAAACCGCGACTTGATGGGCAAGCTGCACCTCTACAACCCGGACGAGACGTACGCGGATTCCGTGGTAGCGGTGATGAACCGGATCAGCCCGATGGCAACTCTGAAGCCGGTGCGCCGGCCGGTTTGGCGGCAGAACCAATTCGTGTACGCGGTCGATTAAGCGGAATCTTCGGTTAAGAACAATAAGTCGGCACGCCATCTGAAATGCGCGCTTTTCGGTGTGATGGCTGAGGTGCCTGGAGTCTGCGACACCACCACGCTTGTCAGACATCGGCACCGGTTTCGCGGTTGTGTTTCCTTTCTTTCTCACGCAGATAGGCTTCAATGTCCGTCTTGCCCTCGTGGGCTGCCCAGTCGGCGGGCGTTGCATGCCACAGCACATCCTTCAAATCGAGTCGAGCGCCGCGCTCTACCAGGAGATGGACCACGGCTTCATGGCCTGCTCCGGCAGCTTGGTGTAGAGGTGTCCCGTGAGAGTGTCCTCCAGGCGGGTTGTACCGATCCGGATCTTCGCCTCCCTCGAGCAGCTTTCGGACGATGGGTGCGTGGCCGTACTGTGCAGCCAATGCGAGAGCGAGGTGGCGCTCTTTCGGGTCCGCTGTCTTAAGAAGACGATCGAACTCCGGCGCAAGGCCAAGAGCGGCGGCGACCGGTAAATCGACTTTCGCGCCGTGACGGATCAACGCTCGCACCGAAGCATGTTCGTCTAATACCGCCGCCATGCGCATGGCGGCTTCAGGCTCCGCTCCGTACTCGCAAAGCAGATCGATAAGCAGAGTCTGCACATTGCACTCGCGCGGAATGCTGCCTGTCGCCACTAGCATCAGGGCTTCATTTCGCGACGCTATGTCCGGTCCTGCCTCCAGGATCACGCGTGTCACGTCAACGATGTTGGTGGGCAGCTTACCGTGGCGGACAGGGTTTTCGGCTACGAACTCGAGTAGCGTCGGCGTCCGGAAGTAGTTTCCGCCTTCAAATACCACGTGTTGATGAACGAGGTTCGGGTTTTGTTCTAACAGCGCTCGCAACTCCGCTGCCTTGCCCGCATCGATGAGGTCGACTGCTCGACGAAAGGTACGGTCTTCAATGCGTTCATGGTGCGGAAGATCAAGCCGATCGGAGAGGGTTGGCTTCTCGATGTGACGCTTCAGCCTCGTCCATGTCGCAAACCCATATTCACGCGCGATGATGAGTTGCGCATCACTGAGAGATAAAGACGTGCTGAAGATTTCGGCATCGGAAGCGTGACTAAAACGAGGATGGAACTCGCGAATCTTTTGCGCAGTCTCTGGGAGGCGCGCAGCGTGTTCTCTGAGCAGATCTTTGGCTTGGTGCTTGAGATGGTCGAGGTTTGGATTGGAGGGGAGGCGTCTTACCGGCATAACGAACTTCCTTTCGCGTGCCCGGGGTCCGCATGCAATGGGCAGAAAGTGAGTTCGTAAACACGAGTTGGATACAACAGGTGGACTTCTGTCCTTCCCGCGGACCGGATGCGTCCTGAACGCGACGTAAGGATAACACGCGCGGAGCGTTGGGGAAATATAGACCGCCTCGGCATTCAACAGCAACTCACAGGAAAGCAATAGCGAGAAGGCTGCCTCGAACTGGCGGCTCGTAACTCCGAAGCGGGTTAACCGTGCTGGTCTACCCATCGGCGGTACTCTTGCGTAATGCGACCCCTTCGGTATTCCATCAACGTCACACCGGACGGGTGCTGCGATCATCGGGCAATCCCGGCGGACGAAGACTTGCATCGTCACGCAATCGAGAACTTCAACCAGGCCGATGCCCTCCTCTTTGGCCGGGTGACTTACGAAATGATGGAGGCAGCGTGGCGGCCGGCGGCGCAGACGGGAGCGAGACCTGATTGGATGGAACCCTTCGCCCGGACGATCGACGCGGCAAAGAAGTACGTCGTGTCGAGCACCCTCGACCGGGTCGATTGGAACGCCGAGCTCGTGCGCGGAGATCTAGAGAACGCCGTTCAGCAGCTCAAGCGGGAGTCCGGTAAGGGACTGTTCGTGGGAGGCGTGAAGCTCCCGCTGGCGTTGACGGAGCTGGGATTGATCGATGAGTACGAGTTCGTGGTGCATCCCAGGCTAGCGGGCCATGGGCCGACGTTGTTCGCGGGGCTATCGAAGCATGTCGATTTGAGGCTCGTGAGCCGGCTGGAGTTCGGCTCGGGGGCGGTGGCGATGCGCTATGAGCCGAGAACGTAGCCATTCGGCTTGTTCAGCCCGCGTTTTCTAGCGGCCGAAGCTGGCGGAGCGCCGGCCGGGTGGTCCGGGGGGAGGCGGGGGTGGTTCTTCGGCAACGACTTTCTTTGGGCGGGCGTCCAGGCGCGTCGCGATCATCTTCTGATACAGCTTCGCGAACTTGGGCGTGCCGGGCTGGGCGCCCTGTTCGACGACGTCCCGCTCGGTGACTTCCTGGGCGGCGGGAAGATACTTCTGCAAGTAGTTTTTGACGCGATCGAGGACCAGTCGCTGTCCGGAGCGCATCAGCAGGAACAACATGATTTCGCCGGGCACTTTGGACAGCAGTGCATAGAGCGCGGAAGGCTTTTGCAGCTTCGCTGTGGCGAGTTCCTTTTCGACTTTGGCGGCCTTGCTTTCGAGTCTCGCCGCCGCATCCAGATCCGCTTTGGGAATTTCCGCCGTCTTCACCAGTTGCGCGCGTTCTTTGGCGTTTAACTTTTCGAGAAGCAGGAACAGGAAAAGCGCATAGCCGTTCACAGCAATGTCGATGCCGAATGGCAGGGATTGCCGTGCCTTTTGCAATTTCTGAAAGCCCAGCAGATTGAGTTTGGGTCCGGATAATACGGGCGACATCAGATACAACAGGTTCTCGTCTTCAAGAGCTTTCAGGATGTCGCCGGCCAGCGGATCGTGAGCAATTTGGCGGAGCTCATGCTCAAGCGCAGAGGGCGGAATCCTGGTCTCGAGCTTGGCTTCCCGCACGTTCGCATATTGGCTCATGGTGCGCTCATCCACCGTAAAACCGAGTCTGGTGCGGAAGCGGATCAGACGGATAATGCGCGACGGATCGTCATACAACGCGTAGTTACTAGTGGCGCGAAGCTCTTTGTGGCTGAGGTCACCGAGGCCGTTGGTGGGGTCGAGCAGCAGGCCGCGCGAAGCTTTGCCGAGCGAGAGCGCGATGGCGTTGATGGTGAAATCGCGCCCACGCAGGTCTTCATAGATCGTGGCGGGCAGCACTTGCGGCTTAGCACCGGGCTTGGCATATTTTTCCTGACGCGCCATGGAGATGCTGGTGGTGGTATTGCCGGGGAAACGCAGCTCGGCGGATTTGCGCGTTTCGTCGACGCTCAAAACTTCTGCCTTGGCCTTCTGCGCCAAGCCCCGGGCGAATTTGACGGCCGGCCCCTCGACGGTGAAATCGAGGTCGCGGATAGCAAAACCGGCCATCATGTCACGCATGGCGCCACCGGTGAGGAACAGGTTCAGGTTGGCTTGTTCGGCAGCTTCGCGAACGAGGGCCAATACTTTGCTCTGCTCTGCGCTCAGATGGCTGTCGAGCATGAACATGTAGTCGCTCATCGGTTGCCTCGCTCCTTCTGCTGCGCTGAGCGCAGACGCTTGCGCACAACCGGCGGCGCACTGGCGGACGTTGCTGGTAAGGTGCGCGGCTGCTTTCGGGCGGCCCGCGGATGATGCTGGTCCACGGTTTGCCGCAACCGGGAGCGCATAACATGCGTGTAGATCTGGGTGGTGCCAATGTCAGCGTGGCCGAGCATGGTTTGAACGCTGCGAAGATCTGCCCCGCCTTCGAGCAGATGCGTTGCGAAGGTGTGCCGCAGAACGTGCGGACTCAGCTTTCGGAAGACACCGGCGGTCTTTCCGTGCACGCGAAGCAGCTTCCAAAACGCCTGGCGCGTCATCCCGGTGCCGCGAGCGGTTACGAACAGGTAAGGACTGACGCGGCCTTTCAGCAGCGCGGGACGCTGCTCTGCGCGATAACGCTCGACCGATTGCAATGCTTCTCTGCCCACCGGAACGAGACGCTGCTTGTTCCCCTTTCCGATTACGCGAAGGGTTCCGGCTAATTCGTCGAGATCGGAGACGCGAAGCTGGATGAGTTCACTCACGCGCAGCCCCGTGGCATAGAGAAGATCAAGCATGGCACGGTCGCGGAGGCCCGTCGCGGAATCGGTCGGGGGCGAATGCAGTACCAGGTCCGTGGTCGCGTAATCGAGGTACTTGGGGAGCGATGATCCGATCCTCGGAGCGACCAAAAGTTCCGCCGGGTTGGCGGCGATTTCGCCTTCGTCCACCAAGAAACCGAAGAAACAACGAAGAGTCGTGACCTGCCGGGCAATGGAGCGGTTCGAAAGGCCACGAGCGCGCAGGCGATCGAGGTACGAACGCAAAGTTTCGAGCGTAACTGCATGTAGAGCAGCGGCTTGGAGGAACTGGCCGAGCTGCAAGAGGTCACGGCGATAGGCGTCCAAAGTATTGGCTGCCAAGCCCTTCTCGGTCCGGCAGAGATGGAGATACAGCCGGATTCGCTGCTCGAAGGTGGTCATCTCCGCCATTCTGATAATGATACAATATCGCCGAAATTGTTTTATAGCTATGCTATCTCTTTAACTTCCCTTGTCATCGAGTACTGCCAAACGAATCGTCCTCTACCGCTTTGACCGGCAGCCGGTCGAAGGTATCGTGAATCCGGGCAGCTATTTATTGGCCGATCACGTTGAGTTGATTACTCTTTCCGGCAGCGTCCAGAACGCCCGGTACACGGAGTTTAAAGCGCTCTGCTTCATCTCGGAAAGCGGACCGGCGGATCTATTCACAGAACATCCGCTGTTTGAGAGAAGGCCGAAGGTCGCCGGGCTATGGACGCGCTTCACCTTCCGGGATGGAGACCGTCTGGACGGCATTCTGTCTCACAACCTGCTGGAGTGGCCTGCAGCCGGTTACTTCATCACTCCTCCCAAACCAGGAGTCACCCGGCAGCGGGTGTTTGTTCCGCGGGCGGCGCTGGTCGGGACGGAGTTGCGGGGCGTAGTTGGGCGGTCCGCCGTCGCAGGTGTAGCTCGGGACAAGATGGACGCCGAGCATCCCGGCCGCCAGCTCACCATGTTCGAGTCGTAACGCCGGCCCCTGCGGCGCGGGCGTGGGTGGTCTCCTTCGTACTCAAGCGATGCGACCACAATCTCTGCCATTCGGCTTGCGCGGTCTGGGAATTGAGCCACAAGAAGACGACTTCGTCCAGCGTGAAGCGCCGGGGGCAGTCCGACGCATACCATGCCGTTTCGATGCGATGGCGCACCGGCGCGAGATCCTCGCTCGCCACCGGACCGCCGAGCGTGAGGTGAGGCCGGAAGTCGAACTCCTCCTCATGGTCGAGATCGCCTGCACTGAGGACGCCGTGGAGATCATAGAGTGCGCTGTTCCCTTCGGCCACGTCCAGATACAGCATGTTGGTGCTCGGAAAGGAACTGACTTCGGATAGCTCGACCTCGAATGCGGGAAAGTGGAGCAAAATGTTCTGCGCCTGCTGCGAGGCGGCTTCCGCGGGGAGCTTCAACGGGCGCGGCGGAAGAATGGTGATGTGAGGTTGCGGGTTATCTTCACCGGGCAAAGTCTGCCGAAGCCCATGAAGAAAGGATCCGAGCGGATCCGGGATATAACTTACCAACGCGAAAGAACCCCACTGAGTCGTTTCCGTGATGTCAATCATCGTGTCGATTGGATTCGGGCAAACACCACCTTATGAGGAATGAACAATAGATTCTTGGGGAGCGGATAATTCGCCGGGCGGCGCGTTATCAGGCCGCGGTTCCGCGACGTACCACTTCGCTGGTTCGAAGCCGATGTATTTGGCGATCTGTAACTCACCGCAAGCACCATCGGCGGAAATGACTTCGAGTAAGTCGCCGGGCCGAAGCGGGCGCCCTTCGGCCGCAAGCGATTTCCATGCTGCGTAGGGCGTTGCGCAATCAACCTCTCCGGCCGGCAGGTAATCCTTCGGTTTCGCAATAGAGAGCCCGCCCGTATGCGCTGCCCAACGGAGGTTCTCGCTCGGCGCGTCCTTCATACGATGAATGCGGAAGCGAGGCATAAGGATTCAGTCTAGCGCGTCATAATCGAAACGCCTAGAGGCGCGCGGAGGAAAGGTTTGTCACAATGTTGAGGGACTTTTTGAGGCAGGGAGGCGAATGAGAAAGTACTGGCTGTTCCTGGTCTTGCCGGTGCTGCTACTGCTGTGGTGGGGATTGGATCATCGCGATTCGGCGCCTGAGATCCATTTCGCGACCGCGCAACATATACGCATTGAAAGCACGGTTTCGACAAACGGCAAAGTAGAGCCGAGCGAGTGGGCGGCGGCGCGGGCTGAGACGGCTGGTATGGTGCGCACAATTTCGGTTCAGCGCGGGCAAAACGTGCGGGCCGGGCAGACGCTGGTGACACTCGACACGACCGCGGCGCAATCGGATTTGGCGGGAGCGCAGGCCCGGGAGGAGGAAGCGCGCGCGGAGAGTGCGACCGTGGGGCAGGGCGGCAAAGCGTCGCAATTGGCTACGATCAACGGCTCAATTCGCACTCAGCAAGCGATGGTCGACGCGGCGCAGCGCAACTACGATTCGATGCGGCGGCTGGCAGCGGCGCAGGCCGCCACCAAGCTGCAAGTGCAAGACGCAAAGGATGCGCTTGATCGAGCGAAGCTGCAATTGAGCTCGCTCGAAGATCAAAGACGCACCCTGGTGACAACGAGCGATAAGGCTGTTGCGCAGGCGAAACTCCACGATGCGCAGGCGGCCGTGACAGCAGCGAGACATACGGTAGGACTCGGCGATATCAGGGCGCCGATTTCAGGCACGGTCTATCAGTTCGACCTGAAGGTGGGTGCGTACGTGCAACCCGGGGAGCTAGTGGCGCTGATCGGCGATTTGGATCGAGTGAAGGTGACGGTTTACGTGGACGAACCCGATCTCGGACGAGTGGGGGAAGGGGAGCCGGTGAGCATCACGTGGGATGCGCGGCCGGGACAGAAGTGGTGGGGACGCGTCAACAAGCTGCCGACTGAAGTGGTGGCGCTCGGCACGCGCACGGTGGGTGAGGTGACGACCATTGTCGACAATCCCGGGCACGATCTTTTGCCGGGCGTTACCGTGAATGCGACCATCATCTCGAGAGTGGTGAACGACGCGCTCAGTATTCCGAAGGCAGCGCTGCGGATCATGCACGGCACGAGCGGAGTGTACAAGCTGAAGGGTGATTTCGTAACGTGGGTACCGGTACAGACCGGGATCAGCGACGTCAATAATGTGCAGATACTTTCGGGAATTGGGCAGGGCGACCGCGTAGCGGATCGTGTCGTCGAACCGACCGACGCCGAGATCAAGAACCGAATGCGCGTGAGAGCAGTGACGGATTAAGTCGCGGAGTGCCGCTGCGATTCAGCGAGCCTGCATTTCGCGAGCCTAAGGGATATTTACAAGCGGCTCGGGAGCAGCGGCGGCGAGAACGGCTGCCGCATCGGCGTCGGTGAACTCTTGCGTTTTCGAAGAATGATTCATTGAGCAAAACTTCGGACCGCACATGGAGCAGAAAGCGACGTCCTTAAAACCTTCTTCGGGCAGAGTTTCATCGTGCATGGCTTCGGCAGTTTCGGGATCGAGGGATAGCGCGAACTGCTTGCGCCAATCGAAGGTGAAGCGGGCACGGGAGAGTTCGTCGTCACGGTCGCGAGCACCTTTGCGATGACGGGCAACGTCGGCTGCGTGGGCAGCGATCTTGTAAGCAATGATGCCTTGCTTGACATCTTCGCGATTCGGCAGGCCGAGATGCTCCTTCGGGGTGACGTAACAGAGCATCGACGCGCCATGCCAACCGATCATCGCGGCGCCTATAGCGGAGGTGATGTGGTCGTATCCCGGCGCGATATCGGTGACCAGCGGACCTAGCGTATAGAAGGGCGCTTCGTAGCACATTTCGCGCTCTTTATCAACTTGTAAGGCTATTTGATCGAGTGGGATATGACCAGGACCCTCAATCATCACTTGAACATCGTATTGCCAAGCTTTCTTGGTCAGTTCGCCAAGTGTCTTGAGTTCGGCAAATTGCGCCGCATCGCTCGCATCCGCAAGACACCCGGGGCGCAGGCCATCGCCCAAAGAGAAGCTGACGTCATGCTTTTGGAAAATTTTGCAGATCTCATCGAAGCGTTCGTATAGAAAGTTTTGCTTGTGATTCTTCACCATCCATTCGGCGAGAATCGCTCCGCCGCGGCTGACGATTCCGGTGATGCGCCTGGTCGTGAGAGGGACATATTGCACCAGCACGCCGGCATGGATCGTCATGTAGTCGACACCTTGCTCGGCTTGCTCTTCGATGACCTCGAGCATCACGTTGAAATTGAGATCCTCGACGCGGCGCACGCGATTCAGCGCTTCGTAGATGGGAACAGTACCGATAGGAACGGGGGAGGCGTCGATGATGGCTTGGCGGATGCGCGGGATGTCGCCGCCAGTCGAAAGATCCATGACCGTGTCGGCACCGAACTTCACGGCATAGGTGAGCTTGTCGAGTTCCTGGTCGATGTTCGATGTGGTGGACGAATTGCCAATGTTGGCGTTGATCTTGCAGAGAGAGGCAACGCCGATGCACATGGGCTCGAGGCGCCGGTGATGGATGTTGGCCGGAATAATCATGCGGCCGCGCGCCACTTCGTCGCGGATCAGTTCGGGCGAGAGGTTTTCGCGTTGCGCGACATGCTGCATTTCGCCGGTGACGACGCCCTTGCGGGCATAGTGGATCTGGGTGCGAATCGGGTCACTCTCGCGAGACGCTATCCATTCGCTGCGGTTCATGTCTTGATTATAGGCGGGCGTTCCACACCCGCGATTCGATAGTATTTTAGTCGTCCAATTCGAGTGGATCAAACAGCTATATGAGAACGAAGCACCTGATTCTTTTCGCGACCGCAGTGTCGGCCTTCGCGGCGCCCGATGCCAAATATCTTCTGCAGCGTCCGGCCATGAACGCGAACCAGATCGTGTTCGAATTTGCAGACGATTTGTGGACCGTGAGCCGGAATGGAGGGACAGCCACTCGTCTCACGTCGGGCATTGGCGTCGAAACGGACCCGGTGTTTTCGCCCGATGGAACACGGATCGCGTTCACGGGTGAGTATGACGGCAACACCGATATCTTTGTGGTCCCTGCGGGCGGCGGTGTGCCGAATCGGCTCACGTATCATCCCGGCGCGGATTATGCGGTGACGTGGACGACTGACGGAAAGAACGTAGTCTTTCGGTCCAACCGCGAGAGCACTTCTCCTCGTTATACGCAACTCTTCAGCGTTTCTGCCAAGGGCGGTCTGCCCCACGCGTTGCCTTTGCCGATGGCCTACTCGGGTGAGTATTCACCGGATGGCAAACGCTTCGCCTATTCACCCACGGGCGGGGGGTTCTCGTTTAACTACGCGAATTTCGTGTCGTGGAGAAGGTACAGGGGTGGGCTTGCGAGTTCCATCTCGATCACCGATCTGTCGAGCCTGAATACCGTGAAGATTCCGCGGCAAGGCTCGAGCAACTTCAATCCGGTTTGGGAGGGCGACAAAATATATTTCCTTTCGGACCGGAATGGACCGGTGACGCTATTCCGCTACGACCCGGGCTCGAACGGTGTCACGGAGGCAGTGAAGAATAACGGTTACGACATCCGCTCCGCGAGCGCGGGACCAGGCGGCATCGTGTATGACCAGTTCGGTGACTTGTTCGTCTATGACACGAAGAGCGGCAGAAGCAAGAAAGTGTCGATCGAGATTGCGGCTGATTTTTCAGAGGTGCGCCCACATCTAGAGGACGTAAGCCGTCAAATTCGCTATTCGGGCATTTCTCCAACAGGCATGCGCGCGTTGTTTGAAGCGCATGGCGAGATATTGACGGTACCGGCGGCGAAGGGCGACTACCGCGATATCACGAACACGCCGGGAGTGATGGAACGGCAACCCGCCTGGGCCCCGGATGGGGAGCACATTGCCTACTTCTCCGATGAATCGGGCGAATATGCGCTGCACGTCGCGCGGCAGAATGGCGCGGGCGAAGTGAAGAAGTTTCCGCTGTTCCATAGTGCAACGTATTACTTTGACCCGCATTGGTCGCCGGACAGCAAGCTGATCGCGTTTACGGATAACAAGCTGGACATTTTGTTTGTGAATACGGAGACAGGGAAGCTGACGAAGGTGGACGCGGATTACAACTGGGCGTCTTCGTCTGACACCGCATGGTCTCCGGATTCGAAGTGGCTGGCGTATACACGGTCGCTTCCGAATCGGCTGCGGGCGATGTTTCTTTACTCGGTTACGTCGGGCAAGAGCACGCAAGTCACCGACGGCATGAGCGACGCCCGTTATCCCGCGTTCGATAAGGACGGGCAGTATCTTTATTTCACCGCCAGCACGAATTATGGACCGACGACTTCGCACTTGGACATGAGCAGCGATGAACATGAGGTGACGAGACACGTTTACGCGGCCGTGCTGAGTAATGACGGAGTGTCGCCCGTTGCACCGGAAAGCGATGAAGAAAAGCCGGAGGATGCGGCGGCGACCGCGGAGAAGCATGCAAGGAGTGACGCGGGGAAAGCCAAGCCCACCCCGAAACCGACACGCATCGATCTGGCGGGCCTCGAATTACGAATTGTTGCGCTGCCCATTCCGCCGCGGAATTACCAGGATTTGCGCGTAGGCAAGACGGGGGTCATTTATGTGCTCGAAGGTGGAGCGCCCGAAGAACAGATGCGTGGACGCACATTGCAGAAATTCGATCTGAAGACGCGCAAAGAAGAAAAGTTGGCGGACAATATCGCCTCCTTCGACATTTCCGAAGATGGTGAAAAAATGCTGATCGAGATTGCTCCGCCTCCAACGCCGCCGGGCGCAGGAGCACCGCCGCAGCGTCCTGTGCCGCAGATGGCGATTGTGCCGGCGAATGCGCCGGTGAAAGTGGGCGAAGGAACGTTGCGCTTAACCGGTATGCAGGTTCACGTCGATCCGAAGGCGGAATGGAAGCAGATGTATCACGAGGTCTGGCAAATTGAGCGCAGTTATTTCTACGATCCGCACTTTCACGGCGTGAACACGGTGGCCGAGGAGAAGCAGTTCGAACCGTACTTGGATCAGCTGGAAGCGCGCTCCGATTTGAACTACATTTTCCAGGAGATGCTGGGGAGCTTTACCGTGGGTCACCTGCGCGGCGGAGGTGGGACGATGCCCACGCCTACTCGCGTGCAGGGCGGACTTTTGGGCGCCGATTACGAGATCAGCGATGGACGCTATCGCATCAAGGAAATTTATCCAGGCGGTCCGTGGGATCCGCAGCTGCGTGCGCCGCTGGTTCAACCGGGCGTGAAAATTGCGAAAGGCGATTACATTCTGGCCATCAATGGTCAGGAACTCACAGGCAATGACGACGTCTATCGGCTTCTCGAAGGCACGGCGGGAAGAAGCGTGGTGTTGAAGATTGCTTCCGATGCAGCGGGCGCGAATGCGAGAGACGTGAGCGTAGTGCCCACCGGGAACGAGGCCGGGCTGAGGACGCTCGCATGGATCGAAGCGAACCGAAAGAAAGTGGACGAGATGAGTGGAGGCAAACTGGCGTACGTCTATCTGCCCGACACGGGAATCGGGGGGCTCACCAACTTCACTCGTTACTTCTTCGCCCAAACCGACAAAGACGGCGCGGTGATCGATGAACGCTTCAATGGCGGAGGGCAAGCGGCCGACTACATCATCCAGGTACTGGGGCGGCAGTTGCTGAGCTATTGGGCTCCGCGCTATGGCGCCATTTACCGGACGCCGCAAGGTTCAATTCTGGGACCGAAGGTGATGATGATCAACGAATTTTCGGGCTCCGGAGGCGATGCCATGCCCTGGTATTTCCGTTACGCGAAAGTAGGGCCGCTGGTTGGCAAGCGCACCTGGGGTGGTCTCGTGGGAATTTCCCAATATCCTGTGCTCATGGATGGAGGCACGGTCACATCCCCGAGCTTCGGGTTCTTCAGTCCTTCGGGCCAGTGGGAAATCGAGAATCACGGCGTGCCACCCGATGTCGAAGTGGAGATGGACCCGAAATCGGTACACGAAGGACACGATCCGCAGCTCGAACGCGCGGTCAGCGTGGCGATGGCGGAGCTGAAGAAGAATCCGCCTCCGCAACCGCACAGACCGCCGTATCCGGACTATAACCGCGAAGTGAGCGCAGCCAATCAGACCGCCGCGACAGGCGACGGGCATCAGTGAGTTCGCGCTAACGCTACTCACGCTGATTGCTTTCCGAAACGAAACTCGACCGCTGTCATTCTGATAAGCATGCAGGAAATCGCGCGCGATGTCGCGCTACTCATGATGAGGATGGCGAACGCCTACCTGGTGGGAAACCGGGGATCGTGGGTGTTGGTCGATTCGGGCACGCCCGGGAATGCGGAGACAATCAAGCAAGCTGCGGAGGCGAGATTCGGACCAGGTGCGAAGCCGCGCGCCATCGTCCTGACCCACGGCCATCTCGATCATGCCGGCAGCGCGGCGGAGCTGGCGAAGATGTGGGGCGTGCGCGTGTATGCACACCGGCTCGAGTGGCCGTATCTAAGCGGACGATCGTCTTATCCACCGATGGACCCAACCGCTCCAGGCGTTTTTTCGAGCTTAAGCCGGCTGTTTCCCGCGCGAACAGTCGACCTCGCCGATCGCTTAGAGGAAATCGGCAGCGGACTATCGGAACTGGGGGTGGAAGGATGGGAACCGGTCAATACGCCGGGGCACACGCATGGGCACGTAGCGTTCTTCCGGCGCAGCGACGGTGTTCTTCTTACCGGCGATGCCGTGATCACGATGAATGTAGACACTGTCGCCGGAATCCTTAGCAAGCGCAAGCAACTTTGCCGTCCACCGGCGGCGGCCACGACCGATTGGCCACAGGCCCGCAGGTCGGTGCACTTGCTTGCCGAGTTGCGGCCGCGTGTGATCGCGTCCGGTCACGGATTCGCGATGGCAGATGCGGCGCAGGAATTGCGCGAGCTCGCGGAGCACTTTCCCATTCCGGGGCACGGGCGTTACGTGAACGAGCCGGCGCGTGCGGACGAGAGCGGGATCACCTATCTGCCGCCGAAACCGCTCGATGTGGTGCCGAAGATCGCCTTTGGTATCGCCGCAACGGCTGTAGTCGGCGGAGTGCTGGCGCTGAGAAAGACACGCGACCGGAATCGCACCTCGCTCGATTAAGTCGCGCTACTGGCGTTGCATCCAACTTTTCGTTACAGTTTCGTTGTTTCGCTCCCCGAGCGAGTGCTTCGTTCGCTGGGCGCTCTCTCGGGCGGATTGCTGCGTGAGATCGGAGCGGTGGTTTTGCCCGCCGGCATTCGGCGCACGGCAATTTATCGCACGATGGTCGAAGTGACGCTGCGGTTCCTGATTCAGGAAGTCGGACAGGTGCCCGATGTTTATCCATCCGAAGAGCGGCTTGCCGAAACATTCCTGTTGAAACGCGGCGCGAGCCATGGCATCGAGCTGCTCGGCTTAGCCACCATGCATGTCTCGCCCATTTGGATACTGGCCGCGCTGGCAGATGCAAGCGGAGCAGGGCATGCACTGATACAGCAGATCGCGCAGGCACTCGAAGAGGAGGGGCTGCTCGATGCGAATGCGCGCGTCACAACCGTTGATCATCTGCTCGACGGACTCGAAAAGACGAGTGCGCATCTGGCCCATACACTCAACGTTCCGCCGCTGGACATGGCCAGCCTTCGTCGCGAATGGGCGCAGCTGAAGGAGGAGTTGCCGCGGATCCCGCGCGGCAGTCTCCCGACTGTGGGGACTCTCGAGGGCTTGTGGAGGGAATTAGTTGCATCGGCTGCACAACAGCAACGGTCAGTCTTCACGGTGTGCTCGATGCTGGCGGTCTCGACGTTTAGAGAGATGCCTACAAATGTGGCGCGGCTGTCACGAGCCGCGAGTGCGGGAGCAAAACGCACCGGCGAGGTGATAGGGGCCGCTTTGCTGATTCATTACCAGCAGGCGCTCGAGGAAATGTCACGAATCGGTTTTCTCGAATTTTGGAGGCGCCAGTTTCGGCCGTATCTGCGCGCCGCTGCCGAGCAGTTTGCGTTCACGAAGAAATCATCGACGGAACGGCTGCTCGACAGACGGCGGCGGACCTGATGCTCTAAGCCAGGCGAAGGTTGTTTACGGCCAGTTGTTGACTAAGTTCGCCGCGTTCACTGTTCCAATGCCCGTTGCGAAATCCCAACCAGTGGTGGTGCCGTAGGCCTTCGAATAACTGCTGTCGGAGGTGGAAAGAACGCCGTAAAGGACCGATCGCCGGGTGCCGGACGAATCGAAACAGTTGTGGGTACCCGTGCAGTTGACGTCCATGTCGCCTTGGGTCACGTCGTAGAAAATACACGTGCCGGCAGTGCCGTTGCCTTTTGTCGAATTGCACGTGCTGCTGCCGCCGCTACCGTACTCAGTTGCAGCGAGCGTGTAGTAAACCGTGTTCGGATTCCCCCAGCGGCCGGCCGTTTTCTGATTCACCAAGGCCTGAATACCGGCGAGGATAGGCGATGCGAAAGAAGTTCCGCCGGCACCCGACCAGGTGCTAGGCGCACCGCTGCAGGAAGCTCCTCCTTGCGCGGTGTCGGTCCAGCAAAAGACGTAGTAGTGGCCCCACACGCCGTTCGCCGCGAAAAGCGACACATCGGGAAGGTCGCGGACACCGTCTGCCGGATTGCCGACGAGTAATTGCCAGGCCGGTTTGGCATAACCTTTACACGTGCCGCTCACTACGCCACTGGTGGAGGGAGAGCCGGTCGCGCAACCGCTCGGGCCGCCGCTGCCCGAAGCGGTGGTGAGGTAGTCCAATTTCCCGGTCGAGCTGTTGCAAAATCCGCTGGAGCCGTAGGTCGTGCGGTAGCCCGAAGCAGTCGCAATTAAAACGCTCGCGCAGGAATCATTCCACGGGATCTCTGGAACGTATGATTTTGCCGACTCGTAACTGGACGTATTGGTCGAGTTCCAATAGCTGCTGTTCGTGCCGGCGTAGCTATCTCCGAAGTCCGTCCCGCCAACCGCGACGTTATAAGGCGTAGATGCAAAGGCGCTGACGCCAATGCCGTGCGTTGCGTTCGAAAGATCGGCATCACAACTGGCTGCGCCTTCATCGCCGGCAGACACAAAAACGGAAACGCCTTCACTGACGGCCTGTTGATAGGCTTTGCTGTATGCGGCGTTGGCTGTTGCGCCGTTCTCCGCTTCGCACTCGCCGTAGCTGATGCTCATGATTGCTGGCGGATTGGCTCCGTTGATCAGATTCTGCATCGCGATCAGACCGCCGAAGGTTGTGGTCGTATCTTTGCAGGAGGCCAGCTGAATGGCCGCGTTCGGCGCGGCGGCACTGGCCCATTCCGCGTCGAGTGTTGCCTCAGCGTCGTTCCCACCGACCACGCCTGGGTTCGTGCAGCTGCCGGGATGGACCTGCGTAAACGAACCGGAAGTGTATCCGGAGAGGCCAAGCGTGTTGCGGAAGGTGGTCCAGTCTGAAGTGTTATACACATTCGTGTCTTCGATCACCACGATGGTCTGACCTGAGCCGTTGATACCCGCGGTAAACAGCGGGTTGAAGTTATAGATAGTTGCCAAATCGGCGGGTACAACCGCTTGATAGGTGCTGCCGCCGGAAGTGAATGTGTAACTGGCGCGCGGCTTGTTCATGGGGTGCGGCATGAAGTCATTCAGCGAAACGACCCCGGCGATGGCAGGAGCGAGCGCCGCCGGAATTTGCGGGTCGCTCATGTTCGCGATATGGCGCTGGCCCTTTACGGCGAGATGATGAATTTCGGTGTGGAATGACTGGCGCACAACGCCGGCGCTGCCTGAGAAATCGATCAACATGCCGCTGGGGTAGACTTCGTTTACCGTAAATCCGTGAGTCTCGAGCCAGTTCGTGATGGCGCCGAGGTCTTGCTGCGACACGCCAAATCGCTGGCCATATTGAGCGGCAGTCAGCCACTTGTGATAGTTGGGCGAAGTGGGATTGTGCAGCTCGTCGATGAATTGCTCAAGTGCTTGTTCCTGCTCCGGCGAGCGCTGCAGTTGTAGCAGCATGTGATCCATAGGAAGGTTGTCGGCAACGCGGCCAACATCGTTCGCGGCATTGGCGGCCGAGCGGGTATTGCCCTCGAGAGTAACGACCCTGCTGTCGTCGATGCGTTGGGTGATCAACGGCGCAGGCGCGGTTCGTCCGGTTTGCGAGAAGGCGGCGGGTACGATTGCGAACGCCGCGAGGGTGACAGTCAGCAGTTTCATGCCAGTGAACATCGGATTTTGCTTCCTTTAGAGGGGATTGGGGGGTGAGACTTTGGGACGGATCTGCCTACCCTAGCACAAACATATTGCAGGTTACAATACGCCGGATTTTTCGACCGGATGACAAACGTTAGGCGAATCAATGCGCAGAAATAAGCACGGTGAGCTCTTGAGTTGCCTACCCTTTTGCGTGCATAATCTAGCTGATCACGCGCTTGACGGCCCGTAGAGCTGACCGGCCGGGCATCTCTTTCGATCGAAAAACAGGGGGAAGAAACGAATGAATAAGTGGTTGGGCAGTATTTTGCTTGTACTTACGATTCCGTTAGCGCTCGTGGCGCAGGCTTCGTCGAACGAGCCTAACGTGGGAACGTGGAAGCTCAACATCGCGAAATCGAAGTTCAGCCCAGGACCCGCTCCCAAAAGCAGGACCGTAACGATCGCCGACGATCATAAAGTCACCGTCGACGAGGCAGGCGCCGAGGGAAACGAAATTCATTATTCGTTCACTCCGGCGGAAGGAACTGCTGTCCCGGTCGATGGGGTGGACGGGATGACCGTCACTGAGAAACGGATTGACGATCGCACCGTCGAGCACACCTGGAAAACCGGCAACAGTGAAATGCATGGGAAAGCCGTCATTTCAGCCGACGGCAAGACCATGCGGTACACCATGACCGGAACAACGGCGGATGGGCAAGCCATACACGATTCCGAGTTTTACGAAAAGCAATAGAGCCGGCAGATTAACTTGGCTGGCTTAGCAAGCTTTTCCAACGTTCCCAAGCCTCTGTGCGGGCCTTCTTGTTCGCCTCCGAAGCATCAGGCGCTTCGCCGGCGCGCATGAAACCGTGCCCAGCTCCGTCGTAAGTAACGGGTTCATAAACCTTCCCGAGTTGTTTCATGGCATCGACTGTGGCGGGAATGGTCGCGCCAATACGCGCGTCGTTTCCGGCATAGAATCCGTAGACGGGCGCCTTGATGCGCGCCAGGGCGTCTTTATCGATTACATTCGGCTCACCGGGTTGCATGGGCGCTGAACCGTAGAACACGAAAGCAGCGGCCAGGTTCGGGCGATTCGTCGCGAAGCGGAAGCTTTGGCTACCGCCCCAACAGAACCCCGCGACGAACAGCTTGCCGTTCGAGGCAGGTAACTTCAGCCCGTAGTCGGCAGCGGCGTCGAGATCGGCAGTAACCTGATCGGGGTTAAGGTGACTGACCGCCTGAGTCGCTTCCGTTTGCGCAAAGCTGCTGGTGCGGCCGCCGTTCGGGCCCATGCCGGAGAGAAGGTCGGGCGCGACCGCGATATAGCCGGCTGCTGCAACTTGGTCGGCAAGATCTTCCGCCCAATCGGATAGGCCGAAGATTTCGTGGATCACGAGAACGACGGGCGCTTTCTCTTTTCTCTCGGGATAAACGACGAAGGTCTCGACGGAGCGGTTGTTGTGCTTGACGGTGACCCACTCGTGGTGGCGCGGCGATTTTTCGAGTTGCTGGCGCGCCCAGTCTTGCGCTGAAAGGGCTGTTGCGGCGATCGCGAGAAGTGCAAGCGTACGTATCATCTCACTGTTGTACTACTACGCGTCTACGCTGTTTTAATAAGGGATCTCGTGAGCGCGAACTTGCTGAAAAATCAATTCCAAATCGACTGAAGTTTCGACCCGCCTATCCCGATGAGTTCACTAGTTGGATAGCCCCTCATGACCTATCGCTCACTATTTCGCATCTTCTCATCGGATTTAGCTATTGACCTTGGTACCGCGAACACGCTGGTATATATCGCGGGGAAGGGCATCGTGGTGAATGAGCCCTCGATTGTGGCGGTGAACAGGACTACCGGTGAGATTGTCGGATGCGGAGCTGAGGCGAAAGAAATGTTAGGCCGGACACCGGCGAATGTCGTTGCGATCCGCCCGTTGCGCGATGGAGTGATCGCGGATTTCAAGATGGCGGAACGGATGCTGAACTACTTCATCCAGAAGGCGCACAAACGGAAGAGTTTGGTGCACCCGCGGATTGTGATCGGCGTTCCGAGCGAAACCACAGAAGTAGAGAAGCGCGCTGTTTTGGATTCAACTTACCGTGCCAAAGCAAGTGAGGTTCATCTGGTGGAACAGGCCATGGTCGCGGCATTGGGAGCGGGGCTTCCCGTGACAGAGCCGAGCGGCAACATGGTTGTCGACATTGGCGGGGGCACAACCGACATCGCTGTAATATCGCTTTCGGGGATCGTCTACTCGCGTTCGCTGCGCGTCGCGGGCAATCAGATGGACGAAGCGATTATGAGCTACGTCAAGAAGAAATACAATCTTCTGATCGGCGAACGTACGGCGGAAAATGTGAAGATCGAGATCGGGTCGGCGTTTCCATTGGATAAACCGGTGAGCGTCGAAGTGAAAGGCCGCGATCTAATCTACGGTCTGCCGAAAGCGATCGCTTTGAAAGATGAAGAGATCCGCGAGGCTGTATCGGAATGTGTCACAGCGATTGTGGGAGCGATCCGCGGCGCTCTCGAGCGCACGCCGCCGGAACTGAGCGCGGACATCAGCGAGCGAGGTATTATTCTCACCGGCGGAGGGTCGCTGCTGAGAAATCTCGACGAGCGCATTCGCAGCGAAACAGGCATGCCTGTGCTCCTGGCAGACCAGCCTCTTGCGTCGGTCGTGCTTGGCACCGGCAAGATGCTCGAGAATTTTAAGCTGCTTCGCAAAATGTCGCTGAATTAAGCGCGCCCACGCCGTACTAGAAAATCACGGCAGAGAGAAAATGGTGAGCAATGTTCTCACCTCGACCGGTAGTGTGGCCGCTGTTCGCCTCTGCGGCGTTGCTCTCCCAACTGTTGTTCGCGGAATCGCCCTTGCCGCGTGCTCCGGGCGCAGCGGTAGTGCGTGTCTCGAGGCCAGGTGGTCAATTCAGCGAGCCGGGCATTGCCATCAATCCAAACAATCCGCGTCAAGTCGTGGTCGTGTATCAGGGCGGCCTCAAAGTGCAAGGCGCGGCTAACGCGGCCTATTCAACTGACTCGGGAAGAACGTTCACCGTTGCGGAAGGAACTAAGCCTGAGGATTGGCGTGTAGCCGGCGATGTAACCACGACGTTCGACAACCAGGGACACGCATTTCTCTGTTACCTTACCTTCGATCAGCTGGGCACAACGTCCTATTGGGCCCACAATGCTGGTCGCAATGGCATTTTCGTTCGGCGCTCGCTCGATGGCGGGAAGACCTGGGAGAAACACGCCGCGGCTGTCAAGGCGTATCCTACTGGCCACGAGGCAAACCTCGCGTTCGAAGATGAGCCGCGCATCTTTGCAGACAACGGACCGAACAGCCGGTATGCCGGAAATCTGTACGTGGGTTGGGTTGAATGGCAACTCGAGAAATCGGTGATGCTCTTCTCGCGTTCACACGATGACGGGAAAACCTGGTCGCCTCCGATGGAGATCAGTACACATCCCGGCTTGCCGCGTGATGATAACGGATCGCTGGGCGGGTTCGTTCAAACCATTGCTCCCGATGGGGCGATCTACGCCATTTGGAACGACGGGAATTTCATTACTCTCACCGAGTCGCACGACGGCGGTAACAGCTTCAGCCATCCGAAGCCGATTATCGAAACGGGGCCGCCGTACTTCGGCGAAGTTCCAGGCGTGAGCCGGGTGGAAGGATTCGCTCAGATTGGAATAGATTGGAATGGCGGCAAACAGGGCGGCAAGATCTACGTCACCTGGAGCGATTACCGCAACGGCGATGTGGATGTGTTTCTTGCCTGGTCCTCCGACCACGGCCGGCAGTGGTCTACGCCCGTACGCGTGAACAGCGACGCGGTGCACGACGGCAAAGATCAGTTCTACCAATGGATGGCTGTCGACGCGGCGACCGGAGCGGTGTACGTATTGTTTTACGATCGGCGCGACGATCCCAAAAACCAGAGCATGCGCATGACGCTCGCGCGCTCAACCGATGGCGGGCGCACGTTTGCAAATTATGCCTGGAGCGAGAACGCGTTTGAGGCCCGAGGTGCATTTTTAGGCGATTACACCTGGCTCGCTGCTTACAACAACCGCGTATATGGAGCGTGGACGGAAACGGCTCCGCAGCGTGCTGCCGCGACCTCACCGAAGCGCAACGCGCTGCAGACGATCATTCGTGTGGGGAGCGCCGATTTTTCCACCGTCCATTGATTCGTCCTTCCAAGAGCTTCGGTAACTTTGAGTCTTGAGCTCGCGCCCAGCCGCATCGAAGACTATCAATCGATTGCTGCTCTTTGCGGCGGCGATTTTGTTTTCCACGGGGGGCGCAGCGATTAAGGGCTGCTCCCTTGCAAGTTGGCAAATTGCGTGTTTTCGATCGGGAATTGCGGCAGTGGCGCTGCTCGTGTTTCTGCCCGAGGCACGGCGAGGTTGGAGGTGGCGAACCTGGCTAGTAGGGGTGACGTATGCGGCCACGCTCGTCCTGTTCGTGCTTGCAACGAAGCTGACCACGGCGGCCAACGCTATTTTCTTGCAGTCCACCGCGCCGTTGTATCTGCTGCTGCTCGGGCCCGTGGTCTTGCGCGAACCGGTTCGCCGCGCCGATGTGCTGGTCATCTCGAGCGTAGCGGTCGGCGCGATTTTGTTGTTGTTTGGCTCGCAGCGAGTTGTCGCAACGGCGCCCGATCCCACCCGCGGGAATGTGCTTGGACTGGTCACCGGGTTTACATGGGCAATCACGCTAACCGGTTTGCGTTGGGTGGGCAAACGACGGGAGCGCGCGGAATCGCCAGCCGCAATTGTTGCAGCTGGGAATATCATTGCATTCCTAGCTTCTCTTCCAATGGCGTTGCCGGTCTCGCACGCGATAAACGGGGAGATCATTGCGAACATCGTCGTCCTGCTCTACCTGGGCGTGTTCCAAATTGGCCTCGCGTACGCGCTTCTCACGCGCTCCATTCGCCACGTTCCTGGGCTCGAAGCTGCTACTCTGCTGTTGATCGAGCCGGTTTTCAATCCCATTTGGACCTGGCTGATTCAGGGTGAGCAGCCGAGTAGACTGGCTCTCGCCGGTGGAGCGCTGATCATTCTCGCGACGTTTGCGGGAACCTGGTGGCAAGCTCGTTATGCCCCACCAGAGACACGGGCTGCCTGATCCGCGGAAACAGTCGACAATAGTACGATCCGGTGCAGGAATGCCCTACACAATCAAAGTCGAATATGCGCACCAACGCAAAATCCGCGAGCGCAACAAGATTTTGTATCGCGTCGCGCACTGGCCGATTTGGATCTGGGTCTTCTTCCTGGCGCCGGGTCCGCTAACGTTCGATCTGTTTGCACGCGGGCCCAGCTCACGGAATGGCATTTGGCTCTGTTTCGTCGTGGTTGCGACCGGTATTGCCGGCGTTTTTGGCCAGCTTCCGGGCGTCGAGCCGCGTCCTTACATCCTTCGCTTTTCTGAGGACCGGCCCAATCCCTTTTATCGGCGGCTGTGCTACACATTCGCCTGGAACGCCTTGGTCAGCTTCGCGCTGCTAAACCTGATCGGATTGATCGCAGCCGTTGCGATGCACACGTGGCGATTGAAACAAATCTACGCATACGGCTATTTCCCTCTGTTGGCGGCGACTATTGCGCTCGGTGGATTCGGTTTACTGCCGCGAGCCGGTGTATCGACCAGGAACGAAGGTGTCGAGCGACGCTACTTCTACGGCGCGCTGTGGGCTGTGTCGCTGGCTGAGGCAATGCTGCTCGCGTTGTGGAAGATATTGCCGCGCACTCATGCCGCGGACGTGTGGAAATTGCTCGCTTTTGTGGTGGCACTCGGCGGCATCGGCGCTGCTGCAGCGCTCGGTATGCTCCCCCGCACCCGGCCGATCCTTCCGGGTGAGGTGATCGTCGCGGATTAGAGTCGAAACGCCGTGATTGTTCTGCTTGCCTTCGCTGCCTTGATTGCGGCAGGGACTGCGGCAGGCGTTTTGTACCAAGCGATGGGCGCGCACCGCGACCGGCGGCAGTATCCGGCCCCCGGACGTTTAGTTGAGTCGGGCGGCGTACTCCTTCACCTCAACCAACAGGGGAAAGGACGACCGGTTGTGATTCTCGAATCGGGTATTGCTGCCAGTTCGCTGAGCTGGGCGCTGGTTCAGCCGAGAATCGCTGCGTTTACCCGGGTGTGCAGTTATGATCGCGCCGGACTGGGCTGGAGCGGGGAATGCTCGAGCGCCAGAACCGTCGAACAGATGGTATCGGAACTGGACGCTCTCCTTTCGCGCGCCGCGCTCCCCGGCCCGTACATGCTGGTGGGACATTCGTTTGGCGGACTGCTGGTCGGGGCCTACGCTCATTTGAAGCCGCAACGGGTGAGCGGCTTGCTGTTGGTCGATCCGGTGTCGCTCGAGTACTGGGCGGATTGCCAGAGCCATGAACGCCGTCGTCTCGACGTGGGCGCCAAGCTGTCGCGCCGCGGCGCTCTGCTTGCGCGGTTTGGGATCGTTCGCTTTGCGTTAGCGGCTTTGGCCTCAGGGAGAAGACGTTTTCCGAAACTTGTGGCTAAGGCGGCGGCGAAGCAGGGAGCACCGGTGATGGAAAACCTTGCCGGCGAACTGCGGAGACTTCCGCCGGAGGTTTGGCCATTCGTTGTCGCACACTGGAGCCATCCAAAGTGCTTTCGGGCTCTGGCCTCGTATCTCGAAGCTTTGCCAGGCACGGCACGCGCCGCGCTCTCGATGCCGGTTCCGCGAGAAATCCCGGTTACGATTCTGTCCGCTTCGAGTGCGACGGCTGCCGAGCTTCGGGAACGGGAATCGTGGGTCCGTCAGAGTGTGCGAGGACGCCACATACAGATAGAAGACTGCGGGCACTGGGTGCAGTTGGAGAAGCCTGAGGTGGTGGTGGAAGCAGTGCGCCAACTGTTGGAAACGGGCTCACAACAAAAAGACCCCTCAACAGCTTGCGGCTGCTGAGGGGCGTGAAAGGTACTTCTAACCCAGCGTTGCCTTTACGAGTTCTGCTTCGCCGAACGGCGCCAACGCGCGAGTCCGAGGAACGCCAGACCGCCACCGAGAAGGCCCATGCTCATGGGTTCCGGTGACTCTTGCGAGAAGGTATCCTGAACGACGCTCAGCATGGCAGAGCCGCTCGTGCCTCCGCTTACGCTGATGTCTTTCGTGACTACGACTGAACCCAGCGGGGCGAACATCGTGTCCGAAACTCTTTGGGTACTAGTCCCGCCGTCATCGAACGTCATGACCGCCAGTTCAGCAGGCGTGCATGGCGCGGGCCCGCATCCGTTTTCGACAACAGAAGCAGATCCGTTCGCGTTAACACCGGAAATCTGAGCAAGCCCAAAATCCTCAATCTGCATGTTCGATCCGCCGACCACTGTTACGGTGAAGCCGATGGCAGAGTCAGTGATTTGATTAGCAAGTGCCGTCCATCCGGCATTGAATTCCAGGCCAATGCTCGAATTGAGTAAGGTCGCTCCACTGCCGGCCGGTCCGAGCGTGTCAACCGTAATGCCATCGGTTGTAACTGCAAGCGCTCCCCCTTGGGCTGAGCTTGTGTAATTAAAGTTCGAGAAGATCTTGTCGCCGATTTGGCAGCTGCCTTCTGTCATGAGAGCGGTTAAAGTTACGCCGTTGGTACATGCAGGCGTAGCCCACGCGTGAGCTGCCCCCAGTCCAAGAGCGAGAAGTAGTGATAATTTTTTTGTCATTTAAACCTCCGAGGTAGTCTTTTGCATCCCATATCGCTGGGCTGTGAGCGATTATGGAATGCCGCGGCCTGGAGGAACAATGACCCCGCGCGGGCTACCCCGTACCGGCGGAAACAGGACATTTTGGATTTCGCGGAGTGCCGGAAAAACAGTTTGGGAACTGCTGGAACGGAGCGTAGTAGTAGGGTGAAACGGAGTCAGGTGTGGGGTGCGGACAAAACAAAACCCCCTCAACAGCTCCTTCGGCTGCTGAGGGGGTTTTGAGACTTACGTTGAACCCAGCTGGCTCTTTCTTATGCCTTTTTTGGCGCCTTGCGCATGCGTCCCACGCCGAGCAGTGCGAGGCCGCCGCCGAGCAGACCCAAGGTCATCGGCTCGGGAACCCCGCTACCGGTAAGCTCAGCTTCGATATTAGTGTTTCCGGTTCCGCCAATCCCTAACTGATTGGATGCGAGGCTGTCTTGACCGAGATCCAGCAGGGTGTATGTAATTCCGTTGACGGTGACCGACGTACTAGAGAAAGTCAGAATGTAGCTCCCCGAGGGAAGCCCCCCGCTTGGGAGACCGTGCCAGTAAAAGCGTTGTTGGTGATTGATCCCGTGCCAGGAGGCAGGGTCTGGTTAATGTCCAAGGTAAAGCTTTCGCCGGCAGGAGGCGTGAAGCTGGAAGGGGGAACCTGCGACACCATGAAGGTTCCGAGCTCTTCAGTGACCGGCGTGTTACCAGCCCCTAGGGGATTATCGAAATTCGGAACGCCGTAGAAGCTGATCGTCACTCCGCCTCCAGAGAGGGAGCTTACTCCAGCTGTGTAGGGGGTTTCTGTTGAGAAGGTACCACTCGTCGTGAATGTGACCCCTGTTGCGAAGGAAGGCAGCGTCATTGCCAGTCCGAAAGCGAGAGTTGTCAAAAGTGTTTTTTTCATCAATTCCTCCGAAGTATATCTGTAAGAAAGTCGCTTAGTACTGGGTTCTCTAGTGTTATATAAGAAGTTATCATTCTCGAAAACAAGAGTTTAAACCGCCTGAGTAGTACTATCGATGGCTCAGTAGTACTCCAAAGGGGGAACACGCATGGTTGTGACTTCTAAATGACTGAAAGTCATAGTAGATAAGTAAAAAGATGGGTGATCGGTCTGTCGCGACGACGCCTCTCAAGTCGCCCAACTTGCTCGCAGGTGATGCTTTGGAAACCAGGAAACTAGGCAATTCAGGACTCGACGTTTCGCCGATCTGTTTTGGCGGAAACGTCCTCGGCTGGACAGCCGACGAGCCGACCTCTTTCCGGCTGCTGGATGCCTTCGTCGGCGCTGGATTCAATTTCATCGATACAGCGGACGTTTATTCGAAGTGGGCGCCCGGGAACAAGGGCGGGGAATCGGAAAGCGTGCTTGGTAAGTGGTTGAAGAGGCATGGTAATCGCGAGAAGGTCATCGTCGCTACCAAAGTCGGGATGGAGATGGCCCCAGATCAGAAGGGGCTCTCCCGTTCGTATATCGTGCGTGAGGTGGAAGCCTCGCTGAAACGGCTGCAGACCAACTATATCGATCTCTATCAATCACATAAAGACGATCCGAACACGCCGCTTGAAGAAACTCTTGAGGCGTACGCGCAATTGGTGCAGCAAGGAAAGGTGCGGGCGATCGGTGCGTCGAACTACAATGCCGAACGGCTGTCGGAGGCGCTCGAACTCAGTAAACAAAATGGCTACCCCCGGTACCAGAGCTTGCAACCTCTATATAACCTCTATGATCGAGCCGATTACGAGACCAATTTGGAGCCAGTCTGCCAAGCCAACGGCTTGGGGGTGATTCCTTACTTTTCACTCGCGGCCGGATTTCTGACGGGTAAATACAGGTCCGAGGCCGATCTCGGCCAAAAGGCGCGCGGGGGCATGGTCAAGAAGTACCTGAACGATCGCGGATTCCGGATACTCGCGGCTTTGGATCGGGCCGCGAAACGCTACGATTCCACGCCGGGCAAGATTTCGCTGGCCTGGATGCTGGCACGCCCGAGCATCACCGCCCCGATTGCCAGCGCCACGAACTTGGACCAATTGAACGACTTGATTGACGCGACCAAGTTGAAGCTGGACGGCTCGTCCATCGGAGAGCTGAACCAGGCGAGCGCGTACGAGCAGAATGCGGCGGCTTCTTAAGCATAGGCCTATAATCCTGATTTGACCCGGACATTTTCGACCAATATTTGGCTTACGCTCGCCGCGCTGCTGGCAAGTCCCTTTGCGGCTGAGGCGCAATCGTTCGACGTCATTATTCGAAACGGACACATCATCGACGGTACCGGGTCACCCTGGTACTCGGGCGACCTCGCCGTTTCGAATGGCCGGATCGTACGGATCGGCTCACTCGCGGCAGCGCGAGCGCACAAGGTGATCGACGCGCGCGGCCTCGTGGTCGCGCCCGGGTTCATCGACATGCTCGGACAGTCCGAACTCACGATGTTGGTGAATCCGCACGTCCCGTCGAAGATCTTCCAAGGGATCACGACAGAGATTACCGGTGAAGGCAACACGATCGCGCCAGTGAACGAGCGAATTCTGGCGGCAGACCGGGCCGGATTTGCGCATTACCACATCGACCCGGATTGGAGGACGTTTGGCGAGTACTTCGCGCGCCTCGAAAAGCAGGGGCTCGGAATTAATCTCGCTAGCTATGTCGGTGCGACGCAAGTTCGGCGCATGGTGCTCGGCGATGGCGATCGCGCTCCGAGCGCTCACGAGCTAGAGCGAATGCAAACGCTGGTTCGCCAAGCGATGCTGGATGGCGCGGTAGGTATTTCGACCGCACTCCAATACGCGCCCGCCCCATACGCGAAGACTGAGGAATTGATCGCGCTTGCGAGTGTTGCGGCCCCCTACGGCGGCATCTACGCAACGCACATGCGCAGCGAAGGCGATTCCATCGATCAGGCTTTGGAGGAGGCGTTTCGAATCGGCCGCGAAGCGCACATACCGGTGGAGATTTGGCATTTGAAGGCCGCCGGAAAAAGAAACTGGGGCCGCATGCCTGAGATCGTGAAACGGATCGAGAGCGCGCGCGCCTCGGGCGTCGATGTGGAAGCCGACACCTATGCCTACCCCGCGTGGTTCAATACATTTTCCGCATTTGTTCCGCCCTGGGTGCATGACGGCGGCGACGCCAAGATGGTGGAGCGTCTCAAAGATCCTTCCATGCGGGCGCGCATCCGGAACGAGATGAAAACTCAAACCACAGGCTGGGACAACGAGTGGCTGGAGGTCCCCGGACCGGACGCCATTCTGGTGAGCGTGGTTCAGAATCGCAGCCTGTTGCCGCTTCAAGGCAAAACGATTGCACAGATTGCGCAAGCGCAGAAGAAAGATCCGATCGACACCATTTTCGATTTGCTGATAGAAGATCCGGAAATGTCGGTGGCGGTTTTTGGAATGTCGGAAGACGACATCGCGTATGCGCTCAAGCAAGCTTGGGTTTCAGTTGACAATGACTCGCAAGGAACGGCGCCAGACGGCCTGCTCGGCGAAGAACATCCGCACCCGAGGGCTTATGGCACATTTCCACGCATCTTGCGTAAATATGTGCGTGAAGAAAAACTGCTGACGTTGCAGGATGCCATTCGCAAGTTCAGTGCGCTGCCGGCGCAACGCGTGCGGCTGGCGGACCGCGGTGTGCTGAAGCAGGGGATGTGGGCGGATATCGCGATCTTCGACCCAAACACAATTCGCGATGTGGCCACGTTTGAGAATCCGAATCAACTCTCGGTGGGGATGAGGTATGTGCTCGTGAACGGAGTGCCCGTCATAGAAGAAGGCAAGCTGACGAATGCGCTGCCCGGAAAAGTGCTGCGCGGCGCCGGGGCGGCGGATGTTCGATGAGATGCAAAGTGTTTCACAGCCGAGCCGTGTTCACCGCGCTGTTCGTATCGGTTCTGGCGGCGGTTCCCGGCGCTGCACAGTCGCACGGTGCCGTTTTGTCTTCATCTGTCCAGATGGAGCGCCGGTTTCGGGAGCTGCACAACAGCCCGCCCGAGCTTTACGCGTTTCTCTATCGAATGCCGAAGGGCGGGGACTTACATAACCATCTTGCGGGCGCGATCTATGCGGAGACTTTTTTGCGGCAGGCGGCGCAGGATCGTTTGTGCATCGATCGAACGGCACTGGCGCTGATCCCGCGCGTTGCCGCTGAATGTGAGGCCGGGCAGGTAGACGCGGCGTTGACACAGACTGATAACGCTTTAGAGAACGCCATGATCGACAGCCTTTCGATGCGCGACTTTGTGCCGGGCGCGCAGTCGGCACACGATCACTTCTTCGGAGCCTTTGAGAAGTTCAGCGCCGTCAGTGGACCTCACGCGGGGGAAGGTGTCGCGGAGGTGGTCAGCCGGGCCGCGGCCCAGAACGAGTCGTATCTCGAGCTGATGGCGCTTTCGGGCGGAGGTCCGATTTCCGACCTTGGCAAGCGCATTGGTCTGCAGGGCGATTTCGATTCCACATTCAAGCAGCTCGAAGGCGCTGGCCTGCCTGAGCTCGTTTCCGGTATGCGTGTGCGCCTCGACCAAATAGAGTCAAAGCGAACACGTCTGCTCGGATGCGAGCAGAATCGAGATTCGGCGCCCTGCCGCGTGGAGGTCCGCTACATCTTCCAGGTGTTGCGCGAGTCTCCCAAAGCGGCAGTTTTCGCGCAGGTAATGGCGGGCTTCGCTCTAGCCGCCGCCGATCCACGCGTCGTTTCCGTGAACTTGGTGCAACCCGAAGACGGGCTCATCTCGATGCGTGATTATCACCTGCATATGCAAATGGTCGATTACGCCAAGCGGCTCTATCCGGGCGTGCATATCACGCTACACGCGGGAGAACTTGCCTTGGGACTTGTACCGCCCAACGGGTTGAGATTTCACATTCGAGAAGCAGTGGAACTCGGGCACGCCGAGCGCATCGGACACGGTGTAGACGTCACGTATGAGACGAATGCCGACCAACTCCTGGCTGAGATGCGCGAGCGGCACGTGGCGGTCGAGATCAATCTTACGAGTAACGACCTGATTCTGGGAATTAGCGGAAACCGGCATCCGTTTCCGGTCTACCGCGCGTACGGTGTCCCTGTCGTCCTGTCGACCGATGACGAGGGTGTTTCGCGAACGCATCTTACCGAGGAATTTGTGCGTGCTGTTACCACTTACAATCTGACTTACGCCGATGTAAAACAGATGGTGCGTAACAGCCTCGAATATTCATTCGCCCCGGGTGCAAGTTATTGGACGAATCGCGATTACAGCAAACCCGTTTCGAACTGCGCGTCCGGAACGCATACGGCCCCTTGCGGTGAATTTTTTCGCAAGAACGAAAAGGCGCGTCTCGAAGCTGATCTCGAAGCGCGGTTCGCCGATTTCGAAAAGTCGACGGTGACGACGGGCACAAAATAGATCGCGCAGGATGGTGGGCGCGACAGGACTCGAACCTGTGACCTCCTGCGTGTGAAGCAGGCGCTCTAACCAACTGAGCTACGCGCCCGGTTGTGCTTGCGGTGGGCTGTTTTGATTCTAAACCAGAGTGCTACGGTAGTCCCATGACGAGATCGTCTGCCGCGGCTCGCATCCTGCCACTGGCCGCGGTGCTGTGCGCGCTGCTGTCGCTGGCCTGCTTTGCGCTGCCGTTGTATGTCATCCGGCCTTTCCGGCATCAGGGCGCGACCGAATTGGCGGTTGCCTTATTCGTTGCGCAGGTCGGGCCGTGGCTGTCGTTGGTGTTCACCGCAGCAGCTCTCGTTCTTGCCGCTTTCACCTGGTTGCGCTCGCGCGCATGGATCGCTCGACTCGCCGTGACTTTGGCGGTGATTGTCGCTGTTTCCGGCGCTTGGCTATCGCGGGTAAATGTGTATGAGCAAATGTTTCACCCGCTTGGTGTTCCGCGTTTTGAAACCGCCGATCGTGCGAGCGTCGCGCCGGACGATATGGTCATCGCGATACGAGTTGGCGACAGCCGGCGGGCTTACCCGATTCGCGAAATAGCCTACCATCACGTCGTGAACGACACGTTGGCAGGCGAACCCGTTGTCGCGACGTATTGAACGCTCTGCCACACCGGTCTGGTGTGGAAGCGGACGGCGAGGGGGCTCACGCTCACCTTTCATTTAGCTGGTATCAATAATCAAAATTTCTTGATGCGCGACGACCAGACGGGCACATATTGGCAGCAGATTAGCGGCCGGGCGGTTTCGGGACCCCTGGCCGGCTCGCAGCTCGAGTTCGTGCCGAGTGACGAATTAACTTTTGCGCTCTGGCGTGCCGAGGCGAGCGGAGGAACTGTTCTAAAGCCGGTTGATCAGTTTGCCAATAGGTACGCGACGAAGGACTGGGATATTCAAATGAGAAACGCCCGGACGGTCCTCGACTTCCCGAATACGGGCCTGAAGTCCAGAGATCTCATTTTGGGCATCGATGCATTCGGCGCGAGGCGCGCCTACCCGGTCGAGCGAATCTTAGCGGAGAAACTGATTCAGGATCGGGTCGGCAGCGAACCCGTCATTCTGGTCGTCGGCCCGGACGGTAAATCCATTCGCGTCTTCGACGCGCATCTGCATTCGAGCGAGCCCGCGTCGGATTACTATCGAGAAACCGCGCCAGCGCAACCGCACAGCCTGAACTCCACGGTAGCGAACCAACCTATATATATGGATTCCGCCACCGGGAGCGAGTGGAGCTTCACTGGGTGCGCGGTGAACGGGAAATTAAAGGGCACTTGCCTCGAACCCGTTTCCGCCATCAAAGATTACTGGTTTGATTGGCGCAACTACCACCCCGACACGAGCATTTTCCAGCGCTGAGCCTGTGCGACGCTAGAGCTTCATGCCCAGCAAATTCCGTGTGCTCTTCAGCGACATTGGAGGCGTGCTGGGGACAAATGGATGGGATACGAATCTGCGCATGACCATTGCTGCGCGCTACGGAATCGACTTCGAATCAACAGAGAAACGCCATCAGCTGATGTTCGATAGCTATGAGCGCGGGTACATGAGTTTTGAAGATTACCTGAAGCATGTCTACTTCGCGTCGCCGCGCGATTTTACGCTGGAGGAACTGCGCGCCTTCACGTATGAGGCGTCGACCGCGTGGCCGGAAAACATTGCCCTCTTGAAACGAGTGAAGCTCGCAAATAAGTTGAAGCTCGCGCTCATCAGCAATGAGGGGCGGGGAATTACCGAACATCGGATCCGCAAATTCGGACTGCGGGATCTCGCGGATTTTATGGTGATCTCCCACTTCGTCCACTTTCGGAAACCGGACCACGAAATCTGGAAGCTGGCTTTGAACCTGGCGCAGGCGACGCCTACCGAGTCGATCTACATTGATGACCGCGAGATGTTCGTCAACGTCGCGGCGGAAATCGGATTCACCGCCGTGCAGCACGTCTCGCTCGAAACGACAAAAAACCGCTTGCTCGAGCTCGGCCTCGCTATCGAGTAGCGGCCGAAGCTCGAGAGCTTACGATTCGCGTCGGGCGCTATTTCAATTGCTTGTTCACTTCGTCCCAGTTCACGACATTCCACCAGGCAGCAATGTATTCGGGCCGCCGGTTCTGATATTTCAGGTAGTAGGCGTGCTCCCACACATCGAGGCCAAGCACCGGCTTCTTGCCTTCCATGAGAGGGCTATCTTGGTTCGCAGTCGAGGTGATTTCAAATTTTCCAGACTTGTCTTTCACCAGCCAAGCCCAGCCCGAACCGAAACGAGTCGTCGCCGCGGCATTGAACTTCTCCTTGAAAGAATCGAAGCCGGCGAAATTGGAACTGATGACGCTCTCAATGTCGCCCTTCGGAGCTCCCCCGGCGTTTCGCGCCAGCAGATTCCAGAACAGCGAATGATTTGCGTGACCGCCGCCGTTGTTCCGAACAGCCGTTTTGATCGATTCAGGGACGGCTGCGAGATTGTTAGCAAGCAGCTCTTCAACAGATTTATTTTGCAGGTCCGGCGCCGATTCAAGAGCCTTATTCAAGTTCGTCACGTACGCGCCGTGATGCTTATCGTGATGAATTTCCATGGTGATTTTGTCAATGTGCGGCTCTAAAGCGTCGGAGGGGTAGGGAAGCGGTGGAAGCGTGAATGCCATATGTTCTCCAGGGTTAAATTCGTTGGATTTTACGTCTGTACCTAGTCTCTCTTACCCGCCGTAGACACTTGTGCCGGCAACGACCGTTTCGACCACCGTGAGAGAACTGGACGGCTCGTCCCACGTGAACCGCACCAGATCCGCTTTTTCACCGGAGGAGAGACCCCGCTGCCGTCCGGCTATTCTCGCTACGCGCGCCGGGTTCACGGTAGCCATGACGATCGCCTCGCGCAGCGAAACGCGTCCGAGCCGAACAGCCTTTCCAATCGCCTGATCCATACGGAGCGCCGATCCGGCGAGTCGCGTTTCTCCTCGCAGCACGACGCTCCCGTCCTCGCGAAGTTCCACGTCGACTTGTCCCAGTTTGTATGGTCCAGGCTTGCACATCGCCGGCATAACCGCATCGGTTACCAGAACGGCCCGCTCCAAGCCTTTGGCGCGCACGGCGGAGCGGAAGAAGGCGCCCGGAATGTGAATTCCATCGACGATAAAGCTGGCCGCGAGGCGATCGTCTGCCAGTTGTTCCCAGATATAGTTCTGGGTTTTCGGCAGTGTTGGATGCGCGGCGTTTCCCAGATGTGTCGACATGGTCGCGCCCGCGTCCACCACCGTGGAAATCTGCTCCGCTGTCGCCTTGGTGTGACCGATACTGGCGACCACGCCCGACCGGACAAGCTGTCGCACATAAGACGGCATCTCTGGCCATTCGGGAGAGACGGTCACCAGCCGTATGCCGCCGTCCGCTGCTTGCTGCCAGCGCTGGAATTCTTCGAAGTTCGGGGGGCGGATGTGCTCCACGGGATGCGCGCCGCGCGGCCCGGTCTCGGGTGAGATGTGCGGGCCTTCGATGTGAAACGCCTCCATCGCCTGACCCTCGGGCATGCCGTTGCGGAGAAATTCGCCTTTTGCTGCGGCCAAATTTCGGAGAGCCCCGGTGATGCGCTCTTCCGATCCGGTAATGACCGTCGGAAAAAACCGCGTGACCCCAGTCTCGAATATGGCTCGGACCGATTCCGCGATCGATTCATGGGATGCGGCGGGATCGTTATAATCCACGCCCGCAAAACCGTTCACTTGAACGTCCACAAAACCTGCAGCGATGAATTCCGCAATGTCGGGTGGCTGAATTAGCTCGTCGACCCCCTCGATCGTGCTGCTGTAATCGATCTGAACTACCGACGATGTGCCGGCGATCTTTCCAATCGCAGTTTTCCTGGCCGCACTACCCGCCGCAGTCTGTGACATAAGATCCCGTCCTTGTTTTTTTCACAGTTTACGCACAGTCCTTACCGCATAACTTCATTCGAATACCAGTAAATAAAAGATGTTGAAAAGCGCGCTGTTCGATGCAGAAGATGCTAGCCAATCGACTGCGTTCTGGTGTAAAACTTTTCATAGATCCGGCGTGAGTGCTTGATCGGCAGGTAATCTCGGGGGAGGTGGCTGCGGATCGGTAAGCGCGCTGGGACAGACCATCGAAATTGGGCGAGCCAGAAATGGTCAGCTCAAGGTTCAGGGCAGAAACCAACTCTTCTGGGCAGCAATGTTCGGTTAAGAACGGCTTCTGCCCTGAAGGTGTTTATGGGGCACGGCGTGCCTGCGGCTAGGCGCCGACCGGTTCGGTTTCCCGCACGCCGGTTACGAAAGTCAGCCAGTTAAATTCGTCCGCCGCTTCACCTTTTACGATTTCAAAATAGCGGCGTTGTATGCGCTCAGTCACGGGTCCGCGCCGCCCTTCTCCGACGACGATGCGGTCTACCGAACGAACCGGCGTAACTTCCGCAGCCGTGCCGGTAAGAAAAACTTCGTCCGCGATGTAAAGCATCTCGCGCGGAATGATGGTCTCGATCACCGGGATGCCAAGCTGGCCGGCTATCTTGACGATAGTGTCGCGCGTGATACCCGGTAGAACGGAAGCTCCGAGCGGCGGGGTGACAATCGTGCCGTTTCGCACCAGGAAAACATTTTCGCCCGAGCCTTCGCTCACGTACCCGGCCTCATCCAGCGCGATCCCCTCGGCGTAACCATTTATGGCCGCTTCCATGCGAATCAGCTGGGAGTTCATGTAGTTCGCACCAGCTTTCGCGAGGGCGGGCAGGGTATTCGGCGCGATGCGGCTCCAGGAGGACACGCAAACGTCGACTCCCTCGACCACGGCTTCTTCGCCGAGATAGCGGCCCCATGGGTAGCAAGCTATATAGGTCTCAATCGGATTGTTTCTAGGCAACACACCGACGTCGCCGTAGCCGCGCAGAACGATCGGTCGGATGTAGCAGACGTTCAATTTATTTTCACGGACTGTGTCGACCATCGCCGCTGTCAGCTCCTCCAGCGAGTAGGGCAACTCCATGCGGTAAATTTTGGCGGAGTCGAGTAGCCGGCGGCCGTGATCTCCCGCGCGGAAGATGGCCGGCCCGTGCTCGGTTTCATAGCAGCGAACGCCCTCAAAGACCGAGCTGCCATAACTCACCACGTGAGAGAGGATGTGGATCTTCGCTTCATCCCAGGGAATGAGTTTGCCGTTGTGCCAGATCTTCTCGGTAGGCTGCAACATGCCTGGATTATAGCGGAGCAGAGCGCGTTTACCGCGCGCGCCGCTGTCGCTAGTGTCGTCGATCAGAGTGCGAAGTATGCGGACTCCGCTCCCCTTCCTCAACATCATGCAACCAGGCGCGATCGGCCGCGATTTTGGAGTCTAGCTGCGAAGGCAAATAGAAGCGGCTCTGGCACTCCCGGCAGCGGTACGGTTGCATGCCCCAAAGGCGCATGAACACGTCCGCAAAGCGCCGCTGTTTCGAGCGGCTAACTTGATCGGATTTGCAAACCGGGCACATAGTGGGTAGCAGTCCCTACAAACGTGAGGGAGTTCAACCACATTGTGCCAGAATCCGCAGCGGCGTGCAGTTCATCGAGCGTTCATGTCCGGCATGTTATCTTCACGAGTCTACAATCAGATCCTGAGCTTTCAACCGAGTTCGATCACCACCGAGATACGTAGATTACGTGCGAGAAGAGTCCAGTCGTAAAGCAAAGATCATCTCCGTGGTCAGAGTTTCCAGCGGCAACTTCCTGGAGATGTATGACTTCATGGTCTTCGGCTACTATGCCGCCGCTATTGGACGTACCTTTTTTCCGAAAACCAGTGATTTCGCATCGTTGATGCTTTCGCTCGCGACCTTCGGAGCGGGCTTCCTCATGCGCCCCTTGGGAGCTGTTGTCTTGGGCGCCTACATCGACCGGAACGGACGGCGCGCGGGCTTGATTTTAACCCTCGCTCTTATGTCGATCGGCACCTTGTCGATCGCCTGCCTTCCCGGTTATACCGCCATCGGCATCCTGGCGCCCTTACTGGTTGTGATCGGGCGCTTGCTCCAAGGCTTTTCAGCCGGCGTCGAATTAGGAGGTGTCTCAGTCTACCTGTCGGAGATCGCTACGCCGGGGCACAAAGGATTCTATGTAAGCTGGCAGTCCGGAAGTCAGCAGTGTGCTGTGATCTTCGCCGCGTTACTCGGCGTCATCCTGAATTCAAACCTCACGTCTGCTCAGATGTCGAGCTGGGGCTGGCGCGTGCCTCTCTGGGTTGGCTGCCTGATCATCCCTTTTCTCTTCGCGATTAGGCGATCTCTTCCAGAAACCGAGGAATTTCTCGCTCGCAAACGACGTCCTGACCTGCCCGAGATCCTCCGCTCCCTGCTGAACAACTGGCGCCTGGTAGTGCTCGGAACAATGTTGGTAACCATGACGACGGTTTCCTTTTATCTGATCACCGCGTACACGCCCACCTTTGGGCACACAGTGCTTCACTTGGCAAGTGGTGACAACCTGATTGTTACGCTCTGCGTTGGAGTTTCCAATCTTTTCTGGTTACCGGTGATGGGAGCATTGTCGGATCGGATCGGGCGTGCCCCGCTATTAATCAGTTGCACGCTCCTGGCGCTCATCACCGCTTATCCCGCGCTGTTATGGCTCGCCACGGCGCCGTCATTCGGAAGACTTCTGGGAGTGGAACTCTGGTTTTCATTCATTTACGGAAGTTACAACGGCGCCATGGTGGTCCTTCTAACGGAGTTGATGCCGCCCGAAGTACGCGCCTCGGGATTCTCGATCGCGTACAGCCTCGCCACCGCGCTTTTCGGTGGCTTCACTCCGCTTGTCTGCACCTATTTAATCCACGCTACTGGAAACGGGGCCATACCCGGCGTCTGGTTATCGTTGGCAGCGGCTTGCGGTCTGATCGCCGCCCTCATCACGCGGACCAAGAAAGCGGATACCCATCGCGTGGATCGTCCGGCCGAACCGAGTTACATACTACCTGAAGGGCGTTGATCGTCGACAAATACATGGTCCTGGCCGTTATGACTGCGGCTTCACTCCCAGCGGAGTAACATGGATCCTATGTTTGACGGATTGTTGCAGCCGAGCCACTTGTTGATCGTGCTCGTTATGCTCTTGTTCGTTTTGCTGCCCCTCTGGAGAATTCTCGTGAAAGCTGGTCACCCGGGTGCCATCAGCCTCTTGGCACTGGTTCCGGCAGTCGGGATCGTCATCATCTTTTGGTTGGCCTTCAGCGAGTGGCCGGTCGAGCGCGAGTGCAAACAGAAAGGGCTTCCGACTTCAGCCAAATACTGTTCGGCGTGCGGCAAGCTCGTTTGAGTCGTGTCCGATAACAGATATTATGTCAACTCATCGGGTACAAATATACTTGACTAATACGCGCTTCAGGCGCATACTTGAAGCATGGAACGGATGCCCAAGACGCTGTTGCAAGCGGTCTCCTACTTCAAAGATGAGAACAATTGCATTAAGTATCTAGCCGCAAAGCGCTGGCCGGACGGCGTTGTTAAGTGCCCTACTTGCGGCAGTGATCGGGTCGGCTATCTGGAGAATCAGAAGCGCTGGCAGTGTTCCAATCGGCACTCGAAACGGCAGTTTTCCATCAAGGTCGGCACGATCATGGAAGACTCGCCGATCAGTCTCGATAAATGGCTTCCCGTTCTCTGGCTAATCGCGAACTGCCGAAACGGGATTAGCTCTTGGGAGATCCACCGAGCCTTAGGCGTTACGCAGAAAACAGCGTGGTTCATGCTGCATCGTGTGCGGCTCGCCATGCAGGACGACCGCAAGGGTGGCAAACTCTCCGGCGAAGTGGAAATTGACGAATCGTACATCGGCGGCAAAGCACGGAACATGCACCGATCCGATAAGGCACGAAAGCTTCAAGGCAAAGGCGGCGGAATGGCGGGAAAGGTCGCCGTCCAGGGATTGCTACAGCGCGGCGGTCACATTCGCGCTCGTGTGATCGACAACAGCCAACGTCAGAATGTAGTGCCAGCAGTTCACGAAAACGTCGAGGCTGGCTCTCACGTCTACACCGACGAATTACGCTCCTACTTCGGCCTTCAGTCCGACTACGAGCACGACGTTATCAACCACGCCGAAGCGTACGTGAACGGCCAAATTCACACCAACGGACTGGAGAACTTCTGGAGTCTACTGAAGCGCGGTTTAGGCGGCACCTATGTGAGTGTAGAACCATTCCACCTGTTCCGGTACCTCGATGAGCAAGCTTATCGCTACAACCACCGCAAGAATGCGGACGGCAGCCCGATGGACGAAGAGGACCGCTTCAGCAGTTTGTGTTCGCAGATCGTGGGTCGGCGGTTGACTTACAAAGAGCTAACCGGGAAGGAGGGGCAAAAGCAAGAGGAAGCTTTCTAAGCTAGAGGCTCAACGTCAGGGCCGGGGGAAACGTCGCGCTGCTTAGGGTTGGCCTTTAGAGTCGGTCGCAGAACGCCGTAAGGATTGCTTCTGCTAGTGCTTCCGGTGTGCGATGTTCTAACCCGGTGGCCTTCTCTTTCGCATAAACGCTGTTGTCGTCGGATACGAGGATGAGAAACAAGTTCGTTGTCTTTTCGGCGTAGCCGTTTCTAAGCTGCATCTCGCAATTGATCGCTTCTACGTTCGGCTGCCACGTCACTGTAAGGCCGACCAATCCTGCTATCTCCGCTGCGAAAACCGGCAGTATTGTGGAGACATCTTTGATCACCCCGCCGGACTCGGTGTTTACTGCCGCGATCATTGTCTTTAACTCAGCCTTTAGATCATCGAAGAACTGTCGTCCTTTTTCCCGCACAATCTGGGCGCGATGTAGCTGAAGTTGCGCTTTCAGGGTATTGCTTTCAGAGAATACGCGCACTTTTTGCGCCAACCGCCTCACTCTCTGGGAATCCATGCTGTATCGGGAGATCTCAAATGCCACGGAGAAGCGGAGCTTGTCCGTTATCATTCAACTTTTTTCTTCTTTCGGTTTGGGTCCACGCTTTTTGCCGCGCAGATGAACAGTGGCCTTGTGCTTCGCGTGACGCTTCTGAATCTCTTTGCGGGGAACAGAGAGCACTTTGCCTACTAGGGCATCGAAACGCTCGAACGCCTCAGGACCTTCAACCATATCTTTCTTGGTGAGTTCCTTCACGCTGTTTGTCATGGCACGATTACACTCTCACGTGTCCGCTCGGCGAGGTTGACCCAAGCCAAACTCCTATTTTGGAAGTGGCTTGGCGTCGCTGCTGTTACTCAGGATTGCAGAGCGATCTATTGTCCTCATTCCGAGTTGAATGGCCGCGTCCTCTGCTTCCTCTATGGTAGGCTTCACTAGATCAGAGTCATAACCCTGCGCTGTCGTAGCATCCCCGTGGTGAATGATGATATTGCATCCGACCATCCAGCCACTTCCATCTGCCAATTCGCCGCATCTCGGCTCAATCTCCTGACCCTTGTAATGAATCGACTCATTCATGCTGTTATGATGTCACGACTTTCCAGTGATGTCCTTTTATTGCGTCACGACGAATCCGTCGAGCACCAGTGGCTCTTTTGAACTGTCAAGTTCTGGCTCTTGTCCCGAGTGAATTGGTTGCGGTTCTGTTGCGGCTCGGGCTATCCATCTTCCATTAGCGGCAACGGAAATACGCACCATTCCCAGCGATTCGGCGTACTTTACTTCTGACGGAATCTCAACCAGAGTCCATCCTTCCAGGGCGTGATTTGGTGGTATCTGACCCTCATACAGTGTTGGAAATAGATTTCCTTCCGCAACTGCGTAACCGGAGGCGAGATACTTGGGGCGATCAAAGACAATCTCGCCAGCCCCAAGCGGTGCATCGGGGTAGAATATGCCAACCCGTCTAATCTGCTGCCAGCCGTTTTGCGATAAATACTCGAACGCAATATGTTCGACCTTGATCGGGACAGTTGCCTTATCAACAAAGCGCAACCTCAATGCCAAATTACCCGGTGAACGATAAATCGTATGAAGCAGCCAAAATCGTGGCTCCGTTAGTGGAACTGATACAAACGATTGCAACACCCGGACCGAGAAATCCCCTTCTGGAATCTGAGAGGGCGGACTTGGGTAGCACTTGAGTTCACGAGATCGTCAATCATACAGCTATTGTTTTTCTCAGTTCGCAAAACCTCCGCTTTCAAATGGGCCAAGGCGGCTTGTTGTTTTTGATAGTCGGGCGATTCGAGGATCTGCACCTTCGCAGCCAATACATCACTACGCGCCCTAAGTATTTTGTTCTGGTCTTCTACCGAAATCTTCCCAGGGAGCACCTTTGTGGGCTTTGGTGCCCAAGCGTCTAACCAGAAGACGCCTATCAAGAGAACTATTCCGCTTGCGCATCTGATCAGCAACTTACGTTTCAATGTGGCTGTTACGATGCACGCTACTGCAAAGCAAGCAAGCCACATCAAGCCCAAAACAATTCGAGAGGCTTCCAGATTCACAACGCCCCGCAATTGAAGGAAATTTTGAAATAGCCAGCCAGCAAAACCAACGAGACCGACGGACGAAACGGCGCGGATTGCTTTCCGAACGGTAAGTGCTCGCCAAGAGATGAATCTTGGCGAGTCTGCGTTATTTGATAGAACTTCGGGATCCATCGGGCGATCTGTGCCGTCGGGCGGCAGAAGGCTCCCGTCAGACATCCCGTTATTCTTTCACCCAAAACACACGGGAGCCGGTCACGGAACCAGCGTACCAGACCGTGTATTAGTCAAGTATATTTATACCTAAATATACTTAACTAAGGACTGGTTTTCGGCTTCGATTGACACATGGCAGCCGATCCGAAACGCCCCAAGAAGCAATAATTTGCTTCTCAAAGTCCGACAATTGCTTGAACTATCTAGTGGCAAGGCGTTGGCCCTACCGCGTTAGCTGCCCCAGGTGCGGAAATACCAACGTCACTTTCCTGAAGGACCCACGCCGCTGGGAGTGCAGGGGTGCCAAGCATCCAAAGCCTCAGTTTTCCGCCAAAGTAGGGACCATCTTCGAGGATTCTCCTATCGGTCTGGACAAGTGGCTCACTGCTGTTTGGATGGTCGTGAGCATGAAGAACGGCGTTAGTCGTGGGAAATTCACCGTTCACTCGGTGTGACTCAAAAGACTGCCTGGTTTATGCTTCAGCGCATCCGCCTTGGCTTGCAGGAAAAGGCCCCTGGAAAGCTAGGCAGCGGATCAGGACAGGTCGAAGTGGATGAGTCATACATCGGCGGTAAGGCGCGAAACATGCACAAGGATCGAAGGACCCGCGTACTGCAAGGTAAGGGCGGCGGGTCCGTTGGCAAGGTCGGCGTCCAAGCCGCATTGGAACGCGACGGAGAGATTCGGCTAAATGTCATACGCGATTCCCGACGTGAAACTCTCGTTTCCAACATTCAAGAGAACGTCGAACCTGGCGCTCATCTGTTTACCGATGAAGCGCAAGCATACTTCGGACTTCAGGCCGAATACGTTCATGATTTCATCAACCACGCCGAAGCCTATGCCATCGGCAATATCCACACCAACGGGCTGGAGAACTTCTGGAGTGTGATGAAACGACGGCTTTCCGGCACTTACGTAAGCGTCGAGCCGTTTCACTTGTTCCGATATCTGGATGAACAGGCTTTCCGATACGACAATCGGAAGGATATGACCGACGCAGAGCGATTCAGCAAAGCGCTTACTCAGATCGTCGGCAAGCGGCTTACTTACAAGGAACTCACTGGGAAGACCGGAACAAAAGCTGAGGAAACACGATTCTAGATTTATCTCACGCCGTGGGAAGAGGCGGAAGGATTCTTAGGTTTCGGCCCGCGCTTGTTGGGATTCTTAGCGGCCTGCTTTTTGGAGGCCGCTAACCGTCTTTGCATCTCTTCGTGAGAGACGGATAGAAGTTTGTCCATTCTTCGATTGAAGGCGTCGAATTCGGACGATGTGGGGGCTTCGGCTTTCACTTCTTTCAGGGTAACGCAAGTTTCTCGCTTGTTGCGCTACTGGCATTACGAATCGAGTGTGGACCGTGAGAGAACTGATGTTCTATTGATAAAATCCCTCAGTCTGGCTAACCACAAAAAGCACAAAGCGAATTCAACTGAAGATGCCACGCTGAAAAACAGCATTCGCGAAGCGGTTGCCGCCCTTAACGAGCAGCGGCAACTCGTTGAAAGCCTCACGCGTCGGCATGAGGCGGCTATGAAAATGATCGAGTCCTTAGCTATCGGGAAAGCAACATCGCCACGCCAACAACCGCAACCACAGCAACCAGGGTTAAGAGGAGCGATCCGACGCCTAGCGCGACGACTTCTGCTACCGATCCGACGACGGGGCTGGGATTTGCTGAATCTCTCCGCATTTGCGATAGCGCTGCTGACGTTGCTGGTTCTAGTGTATGACTGTCGGCCTCAGATTGTGATTTCACTCGGCACCTTTCTGGATGAGAGACGGCCCATGTCCATGCAGTTTAGTGCTTTGAACTCCGGGAAATTTTCGATTCGGCACATCGATCTGACATGTTTTATAAACGACGTAGAGCTTACTGGCAATAGCCGGGTTAATGGCGGTGGCTTCGTCAAGGTCGCCGGTGGCTTCAACGCCCAGGTACTTCTTCCCTCAGAACAGGTCCCATTTCAATGTCCGTTCGAAACAAGTTTCGATATTACGACCAACCACATAAGCGTCACTTACGCCGATATCTCAATCCGTGCGTATATGGAACTTGAATCGGTTCCTTACTGGTCTACCCACCGTGATTTCCGTTTCGTAACGAAACGCCGTTCTGACGGTACTCTTGCATGGCTAGCAGCCCCGAATCGCCCTTGAGCCACACCAACCATTTATTCACCAGCGCTCCTCTTCGATGATCTTTAGAATCGCCTCCTTGCTAAACACGTGCGCGGACCTAATCGTTGGACGAATGATCTCGAACTGCCACCGCTCAGATTGCATTCCGTACTTCACCTCAGTAACGTACCTGTAGCTCTCGTACGCTATGGCATCGGCAACCTGCAATGGCACGAACCCTTCCTTGTTCTAGAATGCGATTCCGCCAACATTGGCAAGATTGTCTTTGTAGGTAAACGCGAGACCTTCTGCTGTCAATGATTGAGTTAAAGATCTCGACCTCTCTTCCAGAAAATTCCTTCTGGCGATCAAATACGAAGCCCACGCGGACTGCTGAGCGGTCCTTCGCGTCGCTCCCGCACAGTTCGAGTATGTGCTGAAAAACCAGAAAGTACGGATACCAATACTTGCCGCGTTTCGTTTTAATTCGTTCTTTGAAACTCTCGAAGTGGCGCATCACAATGCACGACAAGTACCCCCGCAGGGGGGAGTTTCCGATCATCGACAGAAAGTTCAACTGGATGTCTTGCCGCCGATCCTTTGGCATTCCAGCGAACTCTCCATAGCCTTTTTCGCAGTCGGTAGAGTGAAACGCCTCTAGGCCGTCTTTGGCCAATGCAACACGCCAGCGCTGCTCGATTGGCTTCCATGTAGTCTTGTCACCGACGTATCCAGCCACAAGCAAGACACGCGATTGTTCGTGGTTGCCGCTCTCATCACAGAACGCTTGCAGGGCCACAAGATGCTCGCACCTGAGAAGATCGAAACTCCTCGATGGCGCTTTCTAGCTGTTCAGAAAGGTAGCACTCGACGGTAGCCTTAGTCGAGTATATTTATACCTCTCTATCGCGCGCGTCGAATGAGTTCTGCCACGACCCCCCTACGGAATCGCAAGGCGAGTTCCCTCTTTAAGTTGCCGTACGCTCTGGCTCGATGCCGATGACGGTTTCGACGACAGCCCGGCAACGGGAGTGCTGCCGACGTGCTCAAGCCCCGCCACAAGCTCGCGGAGCGCGCCCGAAATCCGTGTTCGAAAATACTGGAAGAGTTCGGGCCAATGCGCATCGTACTCTACGACGATGATTGCTCGTGTCACCGCTGAATCAAGTATATTGTTGTGCCATCATCGATGCATTCGGAAAAAAAGAGCCGCTCCAGCTCGAGTCAGGTGAGCCGGAGCGGCTTGAGGGAAGGATCATGACCTTCATCGGCCATGATGGCCGCCTGAAGAGGAATGCCCGCCGCCACCACCGCCACTGTGTCCCCCGCCTCCTCCATGGAAGGATCCTCCGCCGCCACGGGATTCCCCGCCGCCTCCATGCGACGAAGACGGCGCGCTGTAGCGTGGCGCGGAAGGCGCATTGTAGTGCGTCGACGGTGCGCTGTAGCGCGGTGTGTTCTGCGGGCGAGATTGATAATTTCCGCCATAGTTAGGCGCAGCGTAGGAGCGCCCATAATTCGGCTGCACCGAACCGTTGTAACGGCCGCCGCCGTTGTAAGCCGGTATAGATTGGCGCGGTAACGCCTGCTGCTGTACGGACTGTTGCGGTTGGCCGAAACGATGCCATCCGCTCTGCTCTTGCGCTCCCGTGAAGCCTTGACGATATGCGCTTGATGTTCCTGGATCGCCGAATCTCTGCCATCCTCCAGCCGACGTTCTCGGCGAGGCCGCGTAGTTCCCTCTCGCCGCATACGAACCTTGCGAGTACGGCGCGACACCACGCCCACTCTGCTGTGCCGAGCTGAAACGCGATCCATTCGTCGCGCCAGCCACCCCCGCGCGATAGCGAGGTTGCTGATGCTGGAAGAACTGGCGATTCGTCGTTGACGCGAGCCGCGGATTGGCGGCAGCTTGCCGGTTCGAAAACTGGTAACTCCCGCGCGTGGGTCCTACCGGCATCTGCCCACGGAAGAGAGTCGCGTTGGTGAGTTGCCCGCGCGTCGCGGGGCTAAACTGTCGGTTCGGACCGGCGAAGCGATCGAAGGCCGCTGTCATAGCGCCGCCACGGATGCCGGCGTTTCGGTACATGCTGGCGATGTTGGCGTTTCGAAGCATTCCAAAACCACCGCGCCCGTAACCACCGAAACCGAATCCGAACCCGTGTCGCCACCAGGGGTGAAACAACTCAAAGGGTGCCAGCGCGACCCAGCCTAATGCACCCGCCAACCCGAAGAAGCCCACGAGAGCCGGGCTCCACAAATAAGACGCGGCCACTGCTCCGGGCCACCAGCACCATCCATGTCCGCCGTTCCAGAACCAGCGTCCATAGTGATACGGCGCCCATCCCCAAGGCGCAGAATCGACCCAGGTCCAGCCGTAATAACCTTCCCAATTCCATTGCCCATCGCTGTAAGGCGACCAATCGGCGGTGGGGGGCCGCGGCGCCCAGACCTGGCCATATTGCGAAGGCACCCAGTCCCCGTACGCGTCCAGGTCCTCTGCTCCATAAATGTCATGGCTGACGTACTGGTAACTTTGTGAAGCGAGCAGGTCGCGATCGCGATTTGCGCTCCAATCGTCCAACTGATCGCGCACGATTTCATAACCCTGCTGGAACTCCGCGTCGGCGGGATTTCCCCGCACCAGAATGGTATGGCCCCCCGCCAGCATCTGAGAACCTCGCTGGCTATAAACCTGTGCTTGTCCGGATCGCACCGTGATCTGGGTCGTGCCATCTTCCAGCACGGAAATGCGGTATTCGCCCTGCCCTGCCGGACTGACGGCGATATTGGGCGTGTCAATTTCTGCCTGCGCATTCGAATCGCGCAGCACGCGATAAATGATCGTGCCCGCTCCGAGCTGAACTTGATAGCGGTGATATTCCAGATCGGCGAAGCGCAAATCCGTATTCGGTCCAAGACGGATCAAATTGCCGTAATCGAGTTCCACTTCCGCTCTCGAACCGGGTGAGGTTTGCACGTGATCCTGCGTCATGAGGGGAGCGTTCATGACTGCCGCGACGAGTTCCCCGTTATCACCACGCCGCACATTCACATCGCCTTGAACAATGCTGATGCGTGCTACTCCGTGCTGCTGATCCATTGCGGGGTCTTGGTCAGTTGGCCCTTGCGCATTCGGATCTTGCGAGGCTTGCGCGTACGGTTGCTGCGGAGCATATTGTCCGCTCTGCGGATTTTGTGGATACGGCTGCCCTTGCGAATAAGGATTCTGCGGATACGGACCCTGTGGGTAACCCGGCCCTTGCGGATACTGCGCCTGCGGATACTGTGGAGGGTATTGCTGGGCCGTATATTGCGGATCGGGCGACGACGGTGGTCCATACTGGCCGTAAACCGTGGGTTCTGTTCCGAACAGCGCCACGGCAAACGCCAGAATCACGGTAAAAAGATTGCGGCACATATAAGTCGCCGCCGATCTTATTTACACGTTGCTACCCAAACCCTAACTCCTTGTAGAAATGGCATTTAGCGCGGTCAGCAAGGGTGTTCGAAATGGTTGAAAAGCACCAGCGTGAGCGCATTCCACCGGCAGACGCGCAACCAGTTTCCGTCGCGCTAAAAAGGTATCGTGAAGCGAAACACCGACCCTTGCCGCGCGTCGCTTTCCACCCAGATCCGGCCGCCGTGTGCGCGCACGATCCTTCGGCAGATCGCGAGGCCCAGGCCGCTTCCCGCTACTTCCTTGCCGTGGAGGCGTTTGAAAGGCGCGAAAATCGTCTCGTGATACTTCGCGTCAATCCCAATGCCGTTGTCGCGCACGGAAACGCAATACGCATCCGTGTCTTCTTGGGCCGTCACTTCGATCTTGGGCGCTTCCCTGCTTCGAAACTTCAGTGCGTTCGTGAATAGCTGTTCGAACAGTTGAACGAATTGCGATTCGTTGATCGCAACCTCCGGCAAATCGCCGCATGCGATCTCGGCGCCGGCTTCGCGAATCTTACTCTGCAGATTGGCCGCCGCCCATTGCGCAACGGCACCCAACCCGATCACGGTGCGCTCGGGCGAGGTCTTGAGGCGCGAGTATTTCAGCACATCTTCAATCAGGGTTTTCATCTCATTCGCGCCATTCACAATGAAGGCGGTCATCTCGCTCGCCTCCTCGTTCAGCGTGAATTGCCGCTGAAGAAGCTGCGCATAGCTGGACATCGTGCGCAACAGCTGCCGGAAATCGTGGCTGACTGCGTACACCAGATGATCCATCTCCTCGACGGCAGCATTGGTGGTCGCAACACTCTGTTCAAGCTCGCGAAGAGATCTCTTGAGGTCCTCGTTTTCGCGCAGAGCTTCGGCGAGCTGTTGCTCGATCGAATTTGAGGATGCGTCCACTTCCTGCTCTCGGGTGCCCCGTCTAAGCGGCCTCGAGCAAACCAAGGCGCTCCAGCAGAGCGTTCGCATCCGGATCTCGGCCCATGAACTCGCGGTAGAGCTGTCCAGGATCTTCGCTGTCCCCGCGCTCCAGAATGTGTCGGCGGTAATCTTCGCCGGTTGCGGCATTGAAGATGCCTTCGCGCCGGAATCTGGTGAACGCGTCGGCGTCCAGCACTTCGGCCCATTTATAGGAGTAGTACCCTGCACCATACGCCACCGGGCTCGCAAACAGATGCGTAAAGCTTGCGACCATTCCGTAGTCGGGCGGTAACTCGGTGGGCGCGAAAGACCCGAGAATCTCGCGAGCGTAGGCCATCACATCGCCGCTGTGTTCGACGTCGTACTCGCGATGCAGCTTCAAATCGACCATGCCCAACCCAAGCTGGCGCATTTGGGCGTTGGCGCTGCGAAAGGTGCGGGCCCGCTTCATTTTCTCGAACAGAGCGTCGGGAATCGGTTCCCCCGTCGCGTAATGACGCGCAAAAAGATTCAGGGCCTCGCGCTCCATGCACCAGTTCTCCATGATCTGAGACGGCAGCTCGACAAAGTCCCACGGCACGTTGGTGCCGGCCAGCGTCCTCACGGGAACCAAACTCAAGACGTGGTGCAGCAGGTGGCCGAATTCGTGAAAAATAGTTTCCACTTCGCGGTGTGTCAGCAGCGAGGGTTTGTCGCCCACGGGCGGAGTCAGGTTGCCGCAAATGAGACCCAGGTGAGCTCGCGCCGCTTCGGGATTTCCCGTTATCAGCGAATCCATCCAGGCGCCGCCGCGTTTGTTCTCGCGCGGAAACCAATCGGTGTAGAAGCCGCCCAGAAGTTTTCCCGAGAGCGCGTCTTGCACTCGATAGTATTTGACCGCCGCATCCCAACCGGGAATGCCCGGCTCCTCGATCACCTTAATAGCGAGGATGCGACTGAAAATGTCGAACATTCCCGCCACCACTCTGTCCAGCTCGAAGTACGGTCGCAGTTCCTCCTCATCGAACTGATACAACGCTTGACGCTGTTTCTCCGCGACATACGCCACGTCCCACGGCCGGATCTCGCCGTATCCGAGCGTTCGCGCCATCTCGGCGAGGCTGCGGTTTTCCCGCTCAAAGAAGGGCTCGGTCTTGCTGCGCAGAGTTTCGATAAAGGATTGCGCCCGTTCCCCGGCATGCGCCATGCGTTCTTCGAGCACTAGGTCGGCGAAATCCTTGTACCCCAGCAGTAGGGCTTTTTCGCGTCGCAAGCGAAGAATCTGTGCAATCAGCGCGCGATTGTCGTAAGCACCCGAAGTCGCGCGTGTGTTCGAAGCATGCCAAAGCTCTTCGCGGATCGGCCTGTCATCGAGATAGGTCATCGCCGCCGTATAACTCGGCGCTTGCAAGGTAAGCCGCCAGCCTTCCCTGCCCTTCGACTTGGCGCTTTCTCGTGCCGCCATGCGCGCCGATTCCGGCAACCCGGCGAGTTTTTGTTCCTCCGTAATTAGCAGCTCAAAAGCATTCGTCGCATCGAGAACATTTTCAGCGAACTTCGTAGTCGCCTTCGTCAGTGCTACGTCAAGTTCTTCCAGCTTCTTCTTGCCCGCCGCATCGAGATCTGCCCCTTCGCGCCGGAATCGAATGGCGGTCTTCTCGAGGAACCGTTTGTGGACGGGCGCGAGACGGTCCGCTTCGCCACTTTCCTTCACCGCCTTCACCGCCGCCCAAAGATCCGCGTTCAATGGAATCGAAGTATAGAACATGCTGACGGGCTCCTGCACGGCGTTATACGCGGCCCGCAGTTCGGGTGTAGTCGCGACAGCTTCGAGATGGCGAACGACCGCCATCGCAAAATCCAGCGGCTCCGTCATCTGGTCGAGAGTGAGCAGGACGTCTTCGTACGTTCGCGGCACCTGGGCCTTACTCAAATCCGCCAGCCGCTGGTTCGCTTGTTCGAGCAGCAGATGAATGGCGGGCTCGACATGCGCCGCCTTGATGGCGTCGAACTGAATCGGAAAGCGCTCCACGACGAGCGGGTTATCGGCTAAACTTTGTTCCGGCATGTGTATTGAGGCGGTGCCGCTCCGACCTACCAGACGCGGCATCCCGTGCGCTGTCCACCTGAAGATGAACTTCCCGCAGCCGCTTCCGGCGCAACGTACAACTTGTCACCAGGTTTACAACCGAAGGCCTGGCTGAATTGCGATACGTTCGACACCACCCCGTTCACCCGGAACTCGCCAGGCGAGTGTGGGTCGATTTGTGCTCGCATGCGCGCCGCTTCCGGAGTGACGTTCTGACACCACACCTGCGCAAATCCTAAATAAAACTGCTGCGCTTGCGTGTAACCGTCTTCCTTTTGCGAAGGGGGAATGCTTTTCCTCGCAAGATCGTCCATAAGCGCGAAATACGCCAGCCGAATGCCTCCGTTATCCGCCGTATTTTCCCCGAGCGTCAGTCTGCCGTTCAACTCAACACCCTGAACCGGACTGAAGCCGCCGTATTCATTCACGAAGCAGTCGGCCAGCTTTTTGAAATGCTCTTCATCGCTCTTCTGCCACCAGTCCTTCAGATTTCCGTCCGCGTCAAACTGGCGTCCGGCGTCATCGAAGCCGTGCGTCAGTTCGTGTCCAATGACCACGCCCACCGCGCCATAATTTACCGCGTCGTCCGCTTGATTGGAATAGAAGGGCGGCTGCAGAATGCCCGCCGGAAAATTGATGTTGTTCTCGGTCGGATTGTAATAAGCGTTGACGGTGGGCGGCGTCATGCCCCATTCGGTACGATCCACCGGCTTGCCTATTTTGTCGCGCTCGCGCTTGCTTTCAAATTCATTCGCTCGATACCAGTTGCCGAAGTAATCGTCAGCGACGATATCGACCGAGGAGTAATCTCTCCACTTATCCGGATATCCGATCTTGTTCGCCACCGCGTGCAGTTTCACCAGAGCTTGTTTCTTTGTGTCCGGACTCATCCAGGTAATCGATTCGATGTCGTTCCCCATCTCGTGTTCAATCTCATGCACCATCTCGAGGGTCCGTTGCTTTCCCTGTTCTCCGAAAGTCTTCTCAACGAACTTGCGCCCTAAGGCCTCGCCCAATTCCTGGTCGGTTGCCGAAACACAACGCTTCCAACGCGGCTCCAGTTGCTTGACTCCCGTCAAGGTTCGCCCATAGAAATCAAAGTTTTCATCGACGAACTTCTTCGGCAAAAGGCCTGCACTGCCGTTGAGATAATGCCAGGCCAAATACTCCTTCAAGTCGCTCATCTTCTCCACAGCCAACAAGCTGTTGAAGTCTTTGAAGAAAGCAGGAACTGTGACGTTCAGCTTGGAGAAATCAGGGGCCTTAAGGTCTATGAAGAAGTCTTCGAAATTGAAGTTCGGGGCTAGCTGCTTCAAACCGGCCTTTGGCATTTCATGCAGAAGTTTTTGTGGATCGCGCCGCGATGTTACGTCCAATGATCCTTTCGCGAGATCGGTCTCTATGGACATGACAGAAGCCGCCTTGTTTGACGCTTCCTCTGCGGGCACGCCAATCAGCTCAAACATCTTTGCGATGTGCGCGACGTACTTGCGCCGAATCTCCTCGGATGTCGCGTCCGTGCGCAGATAGTAATCACGTTCCGGCAATCCGAGACCGCCTTGGTCCAGTTCGGCGATATTCATCTTGGCGTTGGTCGGATCTGCCGACGAGCCGAACTCGAAGAACACGTCTACCTGCCGCTCGTGTAGCCGCGCAACCTCCTCGACCAGCTCGCCTTGGTTGGTCACGCGCGAGATCCTTTCCAGTTCCGACTGAAGAGGAGCGATCCCTCGCTTTTCGATCACCTCCTCGTCCATGCACGACTGATAAAAGCCGCCGATCTTCTGGTCTATCGGCGAGCGGTCCTGGTGTTGTGCTGAATCCTGCAGAATGGTCCGAAGACTGGTCTGGTTGCGCTCAAATAGCTCGTCGAAACGTCCCCACCGGCTCTGATCCGGCGGGATTGGATTGTTCTTGATCCAGGTTCCGCAGGCGTATCGATAGAAGTCGTTACACGGATCCTCCGACTTGTCGATCGCACCTAAATCGAGGCCGCTACGTGCCTGTGATTGCGCGTTCGATTGCGCCAGCGCGATGGCCGCCAACCCCAATCCACACACGACGGCTGTCGCGAATTTCGCGTTCTTCATTACCCCCAGTGTAATCAGGCGTTACCAAACGCGGCAGCCATTGGCCGCAACCATCGGCTGTCCCTCCGAACAGCCGAATGCACTCGAAAACTCCGGTACATTCTGAATAACGCCAATCACTCGAAACTCGCCAGGCGAGTGCGGATTCGTGCGAACACTGGTACGCAGAGCCTCGGGCCGCTCGTTCGCACACCAAATCTGCGCGTACCCGAGAAAGAAACGCTGCTGCGGAGTATAGCCGTCGAGCTTGTCTTTGTCGACCGTACCGTTCTCCATTCCACCCAGCAGCGCCATGTACGCCAGTCGGATGCCCGCGTTGTCCGCGCCGTTCTCACCGAGCGTTAGCCGCCCGTTCACAGTCGCGCCTTCGACCGGACTAAACTTCGAATACTCGTTCACCAGGCAGTCCGCTCGCTTTTTGAATTCGGCAGCGTCTTGCTGCGTCCACCAGTCGCGCAGATTTCCATCCGCATCGAAGCGGCGTCCCGAATCGTCGAAGCCGTGCGTCAACTCGTGCCCGATCACCGCGCCAACGCCGCCGAAATTGACAGCCATATCAGCCGTGTTCGTATAGAAAGGCGGCTGCAGAATGCCCGCCGGGAAGTTGATGTTGTTTTCAAGCGGGCTGTAGTAGGCGTTTACGGTCGAGGGAGTCATTCGAAATTCCGAGCGGTCCACCGGCTTGCCGATCTTACTCAGGTTGCGGTGAATTTCGTATTCACTCGCACGCCGATCGTCGCCGACCAGGTCTCCGGCCGCAATCTTCACGCTCGCGTAGTCTTTCCACTTCTCTGGATAACCAATTTTGTTGGTAACGCCTTTCAGCTTCACAATCGCTTGCTGCTTGGTGGCGTTGCTCATCCACGTCAACGAGTCGATATCCGCCTCCATCTGTTTCTCGATGGTGCTGACGAGCTGCTGCGTCCGCTCTTTCGAATTCCCCGCGAATGCTTTTTCGACGTACTTCTGGCCCAAGGCATCGCCGAGTTCGCGATCGGTCATCTGCACGCACCGCTTCCAACGGGGTTGTAATTCCTTGGTGCCCGTCAACGTGCGGTTATAGAAGTCGAAGTTTTCATCTACAAATGCCTTACTTAGAAGTGGTGCGTTGCCCGAAACATAGTGCCAGATCATGTAACTCTTTAGATCTTCCAAGCCCGTTGAGTCAAGGGCAGTGTTCAGAGCCTTGAAGTAATCGGGGACCGCGACGTTCATCGTTTCAAAAGCGGGTGTGTTTCGACCCTTCAAGTATTGGTTGAAGTTAAAATCCGGCGTTAGAGCCTCAAATTGCGTGATGCTCATTTTGTGGTGCGTCACATCGGGATCGCGGCGCGCCACACGGTCGAGCGAAGCTTGCGCCAACGCTGTTTCGAGGTTCATAATCGCCTTTGCCTTGTCGTCCGCCTCCGCCGGTTTGTCTCCGATCAGCTGCAACATACGGGAGATGTGTTCGACGTACTTCTGCCGCATCGCCTCGTCCTTCGGCTCCAGATAGTAGCTTTTGTCCGGTAAGCCGAGCCCCCCTTGGTCCGCATGCGCGATGTTCATGGTCGATTTGTCAGGATCCGGTCCTGAACTGAAACGAAAGAAAACGCCAATACCTTCATCGTGCAGCCGCGCCACCTCGGCCGCTAGTTCGGCTTTGTCTTTGATGCTTCGAATCGCCTCGATTCCAGGCTTGATGGGAGTATCGCCAGCCTTCTCAATGGCCGTCTCATCCATGCATGACGCATAGAACGCGCCAATTTTCTGGTCAACGGGCGAACGATCCTGATGCTTAGCTGAGTCCTCCAGGATCTCGTGCAAGACCTGCTGGTTCCGGTCGGCTAGTTCCTGGAAACGGCCCCATACCGCATACTGAGGCGGTATCGGATTTGCTTTCACCCAATTTCCGCAGGCGTACTTATAAAAGTCCTGGCAAGGATCGACGCTTTTGTCGATCGCCTGCAGATCGACACCGCTCTGAGGAGAGGACGTCTGCGCTAAGCAGAGCCAGCAAGTCGCAGTAACTCCGCAGAGGAGGCGCACAACAGATAAGGTCTTCATAGTTCCTGATCTCAGACATATCAAACTCCAGATGAACAGAGGCGCTTCTCGAGGCGATTCGTCCGAGGTCGACTAACGCGCCAACTTCCTTCGGAGAATCCACCCCACCGCGAGTACCATCGCCAAAAGCAGCGTAATAATCAGCGTGTAGCGGTGAACAAGCGCCATCGTCGCGTGCCAGTTCTCCCCGACGAAGTATCCGATGGAAAGAAAAGTTGCTACCCAAACGGCTGCTCCCGAATAGGCAAATGCCGCGAATGTTCTATACTCGAGCTCCGATATGCCCGCGGCGATCGCCGTAAAATGACGCACGCCCGGTATGAAATACCCGATTGCGAGAAGCCATTCTCCGCTGCGTTCGAACCAGCGATGTATCCGATCTAAGCGCTCGTGCGTCAGGTGAAGCCAGCGGCCGTACCGGTTCACTACGTCAACTCCCACCGTACGTCCAATCAAGTAACTGACGGATATGCCGGACGCGCTGCCTACCAAGCCAGCCGCAAAGGCGAGTGCTGGATGCAATCGGCCTTTCGAAATCAGATATCCCGAAAAAACCAGCAGCGTTTCATCGGGTACCGGCAGTCCCACGATGCCCAGAAGAAGCAAACTAAACAGGCCTGCATAGCCGTAATGCGATAACCATGCGAGCAGCGAGTCCATAGCTTGAGTAATGTGGCTTGAGTAATGGGCTTCGGGTAGTCAGAGGATAACAGGGGACGCGCCCGCCCGATTGTCGGACCGCGGCTCACGGTTCGTTTGCCTGCGATACGATTTCACTATGGCGAATCCTGCAAGCTCGATCTTCGAGGTAAAGTGTCCCTGCTGCGAAGCGACGCTGCAGATCGACCCGGAAATGCAAATCGTGATACATCACCGCGAGCCGGAAAAAAAGCCGGCCATTGAAGATTTGCATAGTGCCGTTCAGCAACTTAAGGGAGAAGCGGACCGCCGGAACGACGTCTTCGAAAAGAGCTTCGCATCGCATCGGAGCGCCGAAAAGGTCCGCGACAAAAAATTTGACGAGTTACTGAAGCAGGCCAAAGAAGATAAATCGGGCGCGCCGCCCAAACGTCCCTTCGATCTCGATTAGCGCCTCGCTACGACTCAAGCTGCTCTGCGAAATCTCCGCGCGCGAGTCGCCTGACAAAGTCGAGATCGCCGTCGAGGAAATCGAGCGCCGGCAATTCGCGCAGATCCGTCCAGCAGATCTGTTCAAACACGCGCCCTGTCGGTTCACCGGTGAACTCCGGGACCGCAAAGAACAGCAGATGCACGCGACTGCCGCTGGGGTAATCGTGCTCGTAGCGCGCCAGTTCGCGGCCAACTTTTGCATCGATCTGCAGCTCTTCCCGAAGCTCTCGCACGAGCGCTTCCTGCGGCGACTCCCCTTGCTCCACCTTTCCGCCTGGAAACTCCCACTTGAACGGATGCCGGTCACTTCGCCGCCGCTGTCCGACCAGCACTTGTCCCTCGCGGTGGATGATTCCCGCCGAAACCAGCAATGGCGCACGGCTCTTCATCTCGAGAAATTCAGCTTAGATCGGAGATCGTCGCGGCGCGGCGATCCGCTATGCCGTCGCGCCAGAGGCGATCAACTGCCGCAAGACGTAGGGCAAAATGCCGCCGTTCCGATAATATTCTGCTTCCTGCGGCGTATCGATGCGCACCTTCGCTTCGAATTCGACTTTCTTGCCGTTCGGCCGTGTGGCCGTAATCTGCACGTTTGTCGATGAAGCAACCGCCGCCGCAACACCGCAGATCGAATAACTCTCTTCACCGTTCAAGCCAAGCGATTCGTGTGTGTCGCCACTCTGAAATTGAACGGGCAACACGCCCATCTGCACCAGGTTCGATCGGTGAATCCGCTCGAAACCCTCCGCGATCACGGCTCGGATACCGAGCAACAAGGTACCCTTCGCCGCCCAGTCACGCGAGGAGCCTGAGCCGTATTCCTTTCCGGCAATCACCACCAGCGGCACGCCTTCGGCTTTGTATTGCATCGCGGCATCGTAAATGAACATCTTTTCGCCATCCGGCATGTGCCGTGTCCAGCTGCCCTCCACGCCCGGCACGATCTGATTTCGCAAGCGGATATTACCGAAGGTCCCGCGCACCATCACTTCGTGATTCCCGCGGCGTGCGCCGTAACTGTTGAAATCGCCCGGTTTCACACCCAAGCTAATGAGATACTTCCCCGCCGGGCTGTCGATAGCAATCGAACCTGCAGGCGAGATATGGTCCGTCGTAACCGAATCGCCCAGCACTGCTAAGGCTCGCAATCCATGAAGATCTTGAACGAAAGTGCTCGGATCTACCAAGGTCTCAAAGTAAGGAGGCTGTTTGATGTAAGTGGAATCGTCACTCCACGCGTAAATACTGCCGCTCGGAACTTTCAACGAATTCCAGTTCCGATCGCCTTCGAAAACTTCTGAATATTCTTTCCGGAAGAATTCGGTGCGCGCCGAGTGCGCCACGACCGCGTCGACTTCCGCAGAAGTGGGCCAGATATCTTTAAGACACACGTTCTTCCCGTTCGCGTCTTTCCCTAGCGGCTCTTTCGTGATATCGATATCCACTCGCCCAGCGATAGCGTAGGCGACTACCAGCGGCGGAGAGGCGAGATAGTTCGAGCGCACCAGAGCGTTTACCCGCCCTTCGAAATTTCGGTTGCCGCTCAGCACCGCAGCCACGTTCAACTTGCCTTCCGTAACAGCGGCCGCGACGTTCTCGGGTAATGGACCACTATTGCCGATGCAAGTCGTACACCCGTAGCCAACCAGATGAAAATTGAGCTTCTCGAGATACGGCATCAAGCCGGCATCGTTCAAGTAGTCGAAAACCACCTTCGATCCGGGTGCTAAAGAGGTCTTGACCCATGGTTTTGATGTCAGGCCTTTCTCAACGGCCTTCTTCGCCAGCAATCCCGCCGCAACCATCACGGACGGATTCGACGTGTTAGTGCAACTCGTAATGGCGGCAATCACTACCGCTCCGTCGTGAATCTTTTCTTTATGGCTGTTCACGCGAAGTTCTGCACTCTTCGGTGAGCCCCCGAGGGATGACAGGAAATTCTCCTTCACGTCCGGTAGGTCAATGCGGTCTTGCGGCCGGCGCGGCCCCGCCAGCGAAGGCACCACTTTTGACAAGTCGAGAGAAAGCGTGTCCGAGTAAGTCGGGTCGGGCGAATCCTCACTTAGAAACAGACCTTGCTCTTTGGCGTAGGCTTCTACTAAGTTCACGTGCTCTTCCGCGCGGTTGGTAAGGCGCAAATAGTCAAGAGTTACTGCGTCTATGGGGAAAAAGCCAATCGTCGCACCGTATTCCGGCGCCATGTTACTGATCGTTGCTCGATCCGCGAGCGACAGCGTACTGACTCCGGCCCCGAAAAATTCCACAAACTTACCCACGACGCCCTTCTTGCGAAGCATCTGAGTAACCGTCAGAACTAAATCCGTGGCAGTAGCGCCTTCCGGCAACTTGCCGCTCATCTTGAATCCGACCACCTGAGGCAGCAACATCGAAATCGGTTGTCCGAGCATGCAAGCTTCTGCCTCGATGCCGCCGACGCCCCAGCCCACTACGCCCAAGCCATTGATCATGGTTGTGTGCGAGTCCGTGCCCATTAAAGTATCGGGGTACGCCTGCAAAACACCTTTTGATGAATCGCTGAATACGACGCTGGCCAGGTATTCGAGGTTGACCTGGTGAACGATTCCGGTATCGGGTGGTACAACACGAAAATTGCCAAACGCCTTTTGACCCCAGCGCAGAAACGCATAGCGCTCCTGGTTTCGCGAAAATTCGAGGATTGCGTTCTGCTGGAACGCTGCGTTTGAGCCGAACTCGTCCACCTGTACCGAATGGTCGATGACAAGATCCGCAGGAATCAACGGATTTGCAAGCTCAGGGTTGGCTCCCAGCTTTTTCAAAGCGTCGCGCATGGCAGCCAAATCGACGACGCATGGGACGCCCGTGAAGTCCTGCAGCAGAATCCGCGCTGGCCGGAACTGTATTTCCTGCGCTGCCGTTTTCGAATCCCACTTCGCGACGTACTCGACGTCGCTCGCCTTCACCGTGCGGTCGTCCTCGAACCGCAACAAGTTCTCGAGCAACACTTTGATCGAATACGGAATCCTCGCCGCCTTTACCCCGCCAATGCCCTTCTCTAACGCATCCAGCCGAAAGATCTGATAATCGCGGTTGTTGACGCGCAGCGTCGCAGCAGAGCCGAACGAGTTTTTGCTGGCCATTTTGGATTCTCAGCGCATATCGGCTACCCTCTCGCTGGCCGTCCGCTATGCGCGTCTAATTTTAGTGTAGATCCTACATATATTCCGGCTGCTCGATACCCAAGACGCTCAACGTGCCGAGTAATTGCTTGCGCACATATTCGGTCAGCCACAGCAACACGGTGCGTTTTTCCAGGTCTGGTTCGGAAATAACCGGTTGCTCCTGGTAAAAAATGTTGAACGCCTGCGCGAGCTGAAACGCGTATTTTGCGACATGGGCGGGCTCGCCGGATGCAATCGAGCGTTCCACCACGCTGTCTGATTTCGAAGCAAGCAACAGGAGCTGCCAAAGATTTTCGTTTTCGAAATAGTGCTTCAGTGTGTGCGACGTCAGCACGCGTTCGAACTCTGGAACCGTCTCTCCACGATCGACAAATTTCCGAAGAATATTCTGCGCTCGCACGGCCGCATACTGCACGTACGGCCCCGTTTCACCTTCAAAACTGAGCGCTTCCTGGAAATCAAACGCAATCACCGAATTTCGCGTGAACTTCAACATGAAATAGCGCAATGCGCCCACCGCTATTTGTGTTGCGACGTCCTGGCGGTTTTGCGCATCCGCCTCCGGATGCCGGTCTGCGACCTCGGCAAGCGCCGTCTCGGTTAACTTATCGATCAGATCGTCAGCCTTCACGCCCAGCCCCTTGCGCCCGGAGACCTCGACGTAAGGCCGCCGCTTGTCCTCCTCCGACAGCGGAATCCCGAGCTCGACGGAGGTCCGCGGTGACAACGCGACCATCTCATAAGAAAAATGCACCGACGCGTCCGCCTGCTCGTTAAAATCCAGCGCTCGCAACCCCGCGACCACGACGTCTTGAAGATAGGATTGCCGTGAGTCGATTACGTTGAATACCCTTGAAGCGTGCCCGAATTTCGGAGCAGGGTGGTCGCAAGGCTGATCCGTTGTGACCCAGACCTGTTGTCCATCCGGGTAAGACGACCACGGTCGATAGAAAAACTCTTTCCCAAGTAGGCCGAACTTCCACAATTGGTAGGCGATGTCCTTGCCGACGTACGTCACCGTTCCGTTCGACCGGACAATGATTTTGTCGTCGTCCTCGGCCACCGCACTCGCTTCCGGCTTTGAAGGCGGAGGCGCGGCATCACCCAGCAACCGGCATTCTTTCCTTCGACTTCGAGGTGGATCGCGTGCCTTTCCTTCAACAATTCGAAGGCGGTTGCCCAAAATCTCAAGTGGATGATCTCACTTTCGCGCGGAAGTAGCTCATAACGAACACGCAATCGATACATCGTTCGGAGATGGGCCGCGACAATTGCGTCGCCCACCAGGTGGCCGAGTGTGGCGAGGTCCCCTGTCCCTCCCTCAATTGCATGCAGAGTTTCGTTTCTCCACGCAAGCGCCGTGGGCTGCTCTTTGTAATAGGCCGAAACACGCGCGTACAGATCCCAGCAGAGATAATCAAAGCGCGTGTTCGCGTCCTCGATCAGCGCGCGAACATCCGCCGGCGTTTTCCCTTCCAGGTAGTGGAACCCAGCCACGACATCGGCGACCTGGACACCCGTGTTGTCGATGTAATTCTGCACCTCCACCACGCGCCCGCGCTTTCGTAGCATCCGCGCAAACGTATCGCCCAAAACTGCATTTCGCAGATGTCCGATGTGGGCGGCTTTATTGGGATTGATATTCGTGTGCTCGACGACAATCTTCTCGCCCGTCACGCCGCCCTCGTCTGCCAGATCCGATTTCCGAAGCAGCTCGGTGGCGTACATCCCCCGGTCGAGCCGCACATTGATATAGCCGTTTCCGGCGATCTCAAATGACGCGACCCCCGGGATGGCCTCCAGTCCCTGCGCCAGTTCCTCGGCTATCTGTTTTGGTGGCCGTTTCAGCTGCCGCGCTAACTGAAACGCGACCGGGATCGCCAGTTCTCCGAACGAGCTTTGTCGCGGCTGCTCAAGGACTACTTTAAGGTTTGTGACGAGCTTCGCCTGCACATAACTCTCGACCGCAGCACATAGTTTCGCTTCAATGTCCTGGAACATTAGTTCTCAGTATGCCGAAGTGGATGTCCTAAGTCTCGCGCGCTGATGTCAAGCTGACTCGTACAATGAGGATGTGCCAAAAGTGACGTTCTTGCCGGAGGATAAAACTGTCGAATTCGAAACCGGCAAACTTCCGTACGCGGATCACGGGAAGCCCGCTTCCATCCTGGACGTCGCACTCAACTTCAATATTCACCTGGACCACGCTTGCGGCGGGAGTTGTGCCTGTACCACCTGCCACGTCATCGTGGTCGAAGGCGAAAAGAATCTTTCCGAAGCAGACGACGACGAACTGGACAGGCTCGATATGGCCGCGGGACTGACACTTCGTTCGCGCCTGGGCTGCCAAGCCATTATCAAAGGGGACGTAAAGGTCGAGATCCCCGCCTGGAGCCGCAATTACATCAGCGAAGGCGGGAGTTCTACACTTTAGCCGCCAGATTCCCGTAAGCTTTCATCGACGCTTCTGCAATACGTCCGGCCCAACCGTCCTGAGATCGGGCAAGTAGGCCAGCAGCTTGTCTGCGAGGTCGCCGGGAATCTCCGCTCGCACGTGAACCACTTCTTTGTCTTGATCGACGTGAATCGCATCGTACATACGCAGCAGGTCCTGCTGGTCGTCCTTTGTGGTCAGACGGCCCAGAGCCACGCCCGCGCGTAAGCCGTCACCGACTCGCTGAGCGCCTTGCGTGGAAACGCAGGTCAGGTCCGCCGCTAAATGCACGCCCGTGTCGACGCCAGCTCCAATGCTCGCCGCCCGCACGTAACCAATGATGTTGGAGAGCGCCGATTGGTAATCCGATCGCAGCGGCAACTCCGTGAAGGGCAGCCCGCCTCGGCTCACGACCCATATCTGATCGCCTTTCGGCACTGAGCCTAATTGCGCCTCGAGCTCCGGCGGCACTCTTCCTGCATCCTGATCTCGAAGATCAAGGACTGTATGCAAACCCGCAACGGATCCGTCCACGGCGACGGTGTTCTTCAGAAACGCCAGTGAATTCTCGTCGTCACCAAGCAGCGTGTATCGCCGATACTTCTTTCGCTGCGCTCCCAGCGCGACAAGTTTCTGCTCGACTGCGCTCGGCGTAAATCGACCGCGCACCATAAACAGCGGACGATCGCCAGCCCACGCGATCAGAACATCGGACACGTCGCGGCGCGGATCTACTCCGATCCGTTCCGATGAAGCATCAAGCAGGGGAAAGTTCAAGCTGCTCTCATGACGACGATAGAGCGTGGCAGTCTTCAGCCTGTCCACATCTACCCCGGCGAGCACTCTCGTATTCGCTGGAATCAACGCCCGGAAGGCCGGGTTAACGGAGACTCCGGCTGCGGTTTGCCGCCCGCAGCCAATGCCACCAAGCAGCGCAGCTAATAACCCAGCCAGCAGAAAAAAAGAAAAGAGATAGCGCATCTAGAAATCCCGCTTCTGAAAAACGTAAATCGCGCTCGAAAGCACCAGCACCCCAAAAGCGGCCGATGTCCACATCGGAGTCCACCAGTCGGCGTTCCGCTCGAAAGCGATAATCTGCTTCATCGCGTTCGCCAGATCGTAGACCTTCGGGAAGAACCAATATAGTGCCATCCACAGCCGTCGTGGCCACCCGGGATTCAGCACCCTCAGCATGAATCCCGTCTGCGCCAGCACCGCGCTGATTAACATCAGGGCTACGGAAACCATCACCGCTAGGGCCGCGCTTTCCGAGCGAACGCCGACCAACACAACCACACACAACAACACCGCGAAAATGAACAAGCTCGCAGGTATCGCGAGCAGAAATCTCGCCTCCCACAGATGCGTCTTCAGGCCGATGATGATCCAGATGGTGAGGATCAGATATATGTGATTCGTCGCGACTACCAGCAGGTTACCCACATACCTTCCCAGCAGCAGCATGGGCCGCGTAATTGGTTTTGAAAGCAGTAGCGAAATGCGTCCCGGCTCGAGCACACTCGGAATCAACCCAGAGGAGGCGAAGACTGCCAGAAGCGTGCCCCAGATGTACAAGAAAATGGAAATGCCCCAATACGCCGTGTTGACGAATCTCCGCACATCCAGATACCTGCTCGTCGAGGGGATACCCAGAACGGATATCGCCCCCTCGACCAAATCGATCTTCAAAACGAAAAGAAAAATGGCGATGAGCAGCGTGGACAACGCGAAGAGTCCACCGAAAAGCCAGCGTGCCCGTGCTTCCTGAAAGGTGTCGCTGATGAGCGCCGCAAGAACTCGTAACTTCGATGGGTGTAACGAATCGCTCATACCGCCTCATCCGACTCTGTCGCACGAATGAATACGTCTTCCAGGCTGCTGGTGGAAGCGGAAACACTCTCGATGAGTCCGCCGGCCGCGCGCACCTCGTCGATCACGCGGTTCGATTCTTCGCGCGTTACCACTTGAATTTCGACCGCATCTCCCAGCGGCAAGACCACCGCCCCTGCGCGCCGGAATTTCGCCAGCACCTGCTCCGGCACCTCGGTCGCCGTGACGCGATAGCCCCGCCCAGCTATCAACGCGCTGATCTTACCTTCGAGTACCAGGTTGCCTCGATTCAAAATTGCCACGTACTCGCAGAAGGACTCCACCTCGCTGAGCAAATGAGAATTGATGAAGACCGTTACGCCTGTTCCGATCAGCCGGTTGAGGATTTCACGTATGTCGCGCCGTCCAACCGGGTCGACGCCGTCCGTCGGCTCATCCAAAATCAGCAGCCGCGGCCGATGAATGAGCGCTTGCGCCAGACCTAAGCGCTGCAGCATACCCTTTGAATATTTCTTGAGTCGAACATCGCCCCAATCTTTGAGGCCGACCAGTTCCAGCAGCTCCGGAATGCGCTTCTTCCGTTCTGCCGAACTCACTCCCGAAAGCGCCGCATAGAAATCGAGCATGCCGTCTCCGGTGAGATAGGTCGGGAACCGGTGATTTTCCGGCAGGTAGCCAACCGGCCTGCGCGCCTCGGCATCGCGCGCATTCTTATCGAACAATTGCGCGGACCCCGCTGTCGGATTCACCGCTGCCAGCAGCATTTTCACGAACGTTGTCTTCCCCGCCCCGTTCGGCCCCAGCAATCCGAATTTCACGCCAAGCGGCACGCGCAGCGACAGATTGGAAACGGCCTTGATCTCCCGGCCTCGGAAACGCGATCGATAGATCTTCTCAAGACCCACCGTTTCGATCGCGTATTCGCCCGTCATGTACCTTTAGGATACGAACCAGGAACATCTTTAGTTCCTGACTAGAATGCCCTATTTCCTTGGGTTGTTTTCACTCCTCCTCGCGTGCGCCACTTGCGCCGTGGCCCAAGCAAATCCTCCGCAATCACCGACGCAGGCTCCCGCGGCCCCGGCGGATGCAACAGCCCCGCCGCTCAAAAGCACGCTCACCGTCAACGCGAGACTCACCAGCGAATCGCCCGCTTTTATTACCGTCCTCACCGGCGAACAATTGGAAGAATCGCCCGGCATCAATCTTGATGACCGTCTGCGCCAGGTTGCCGGCTTCAGCCTCTTTCGCCGGACTTCGAGCGTGGTGGCGAACCCCACGACGCAAGGCGTCTCTCTTCGCGCCACCGGCTCCTCCGGAGCAAGCCGCACGCTGGTGCTCTGGGACAGCATTCCGATCAACGATCCGTTCGGAGGCTGGGTGTACTGGGACCGTGTCGATCCTAACTTCATCAGCGATGTCGAGATCGATCGCGGCGCTTCCACCAGCATTTTCGGCGACCGCGCCATGGGCGGTACACTCGCGCTCTTCTCGCCTCCGGAACAGCACGATCATTTGTTCGCCGACTATCTCGCCGGCAACGAAGGCACGCAAGATGTGGCAGCGGCGTATTCGGATCTTTGGGGCGCCTGGGGGCTGAGCCTTCACTCACGGGCGTTCACTACCGACGGCTACTACATCACGCCTCAGCCTGTCCGCGGTGCAGTCGACGACAAGGCCAACGTCCGATTCGCGACGGGCGATCTCCATCTCGACTATCTCGGCGCGGCAGATCGTCTCTCCGTCCATCTCGACATTCTCGCCGAAGAGCGCCACAACGGCACCGAGCTGACGCATAACTCCACCGGCCTTGGCACCCTCGGCGGCAATTACACCCATTCCTGGACCAACGATCAAATCTCGTTTCTCGGTTTTCATACGCAAGAGCAGTTCCACAGCACCTATTCGAGCGTCTCGCTCAACCGAAACTTCGAAACGCTGACCTCGCGCCAGACTGTTCCCGAGGGCGACATCGGCGGCGCAGCCTACTGGCAGCATCACGGCGACAGGCATTCGTTTAAGTGGAACACCGTCCTCGGCGCGGATGTCGATGACATCCACGGCACTAGCTACGACTATTCGTACGGCACTCACGTACTGACGCCCAGCGGCGGTACGCTGCTCGAGCATGGCACCTTTGCCCAAGCCGATTTGAATATCGGAACCGTACGTTTCTTCGCCGGCATTCGTCATCAGTTCACGGGCGAGCATGGCGAAACCTTTGTCAGTCCGAACGGCGGCGTAGTAGTCGGCTTGAAACAGTTTCGCTTCCGGGCATCCGCCTACCGCAGTTTCCGCGCGCCCACGCTTAATGAGCTGTACCGCCAATTTCGCGTCGGCAACGTTCTTACGCTCGCGAATCCGGCATTGATCCCGGAAGGCCTCGTAGGAGTCGAAACCGGCATCGATTGGACCGGCGAATCCAGCCGCATTTCGCTCACGCTGTTCCACAACGATTTGGAAAATCTAATCGACAATGCGACCGTTTCGAGCTCGCCCACGCTGATTCTGCGGAGACGCGCGAACTTTCCGACAGCGCTCTCCCGCGGCGTTGAAGTGAACGCCGTGCGTCGCTGGCGGCGCTGGACAGGTGAAGCGGGATACCTTTTCGCTGACGCCCGCCTTGCGACCGGCCAGCGCATCCCCGAGATCCCCAAGCAGCAAGGCACGGCTCAAATCACGTATAGCGCCAAAGCGACTCTCGTCTCCGCTGCCATCCGCGCCTTTGGCCTGCAGTTCGACGACGATCTGAACCAATTCAAACTGCCCGGCTACGCCGCCCTCCAGTTCACAGCCGAGCAGCACCTCACCAAGAACCTATCCGCCGTCGCCGCGATCGAGAACTTGCTCGACCGCACCTACCTGGTTGCTCTTACACCCTCTCCCAACACCGGCGAGCCGCGACTCTGGCGGATCGGCTTTCGCTGGAATGGCCCCATTCGCTAGCTCATCGCCTCCGGCGTCAATCGACCAACTTTTCCGTCATTTCGCGTCTATTTTGCATGCACGCGCTCCTGTCAATGGTCCGTTTGCAGTAAGGAGAATTTATGGACGCCATTCCCCTCCCCTTCTACGAAGTTGTGCCGCTCGATGACATCGCTCCCGGCGTAAAAGGTCTGCGAATTCTGTTCGTCAATGTCTTCGCATTAGGAACTCCGGGCGGCGGCTGGACGCTGGTAGACACAGGTCTGTACCTTTCCGCAGGAAAGATCAAGCATTGGGCCGAGAGCCATTTCGGAAAAGGCGCAAAGCCGGAAGCCATCATCCTCACGCACGGGCACTTCGACCACGTCGGTGCTGTGAAGGATCTTCTCGAGGACTGGAACGTCCCCGTGTACGCGCATCCCGACGAGTTTCCCTATCTCACCGGTCACGCGAAATATCCGCCCCCGGACGCGAGCGTCGGCGGTGGTCTGATGGCGGTGATGTCGCCGCTGTATCCGCGCACATCTGCAGACCTCAGCGGTCGTGTTCAGTCGCTTCCCCCGGACGGCTCGGTTCCCACTCTGCCCAACTGGCGCTATCTACACACGCCGGGTCATGCACCTGGCCACATCTCTCTATTCCGCGCTGAAGACAAGGTCCTTTTGCCGGGCGACGCCTTCTGCACGACCAAACAGGAATCGTTCCTCGCGGTTGCCAAACAGAAGCCCGAGTTGCATGGTCCTCCCGCGTATTACACACCCGATTGGGACGCCGCCCGCGCTTCCGTTTTGGAATTGTCAAAGCTGTGCCCCCGAACCATCGCGCCAGGCCATGGCCTCGCCATGTGCGGCGACGAAGTGGCAGACCAGCTGCAGCGTCTCGCTATCAACTTCGAACACTTTGCCGTACCGGATCGCGGCAAATACGTTCACAAGACCGCTACGGCCGAATAGCGCTTTAGCGCGTGCTCTGAGCCGCTGCGATAATCGCGTTCACGTCGCCGCTCTCGACTAGCTTCGTGAGCCGCGCTTCGTCGATGCCTGCGATTCGCCCGAGAATCATTCTTCCGGCATCCGCGTGTCCCGTTCTCCAACGAGCAATCTCGAGTAGCCTGTCCAAGGCCCGCGATTTAAGTTCCGCCAACAGCTTGGGATCTCGGCGTCTAGTGAGATAGACAAGCAAAGAGCTGGCCTTGTTTACGTCTGTCCACGTACCCGAACAGAGCAAGTCGATAAACTCGGTGGCGGGTAACTGCTTCGCAAGCGCTGCGCCGGAATCTGCCTGCACCATAAGCGCGCGGATCGCGTTGTTTCGCACCGTTTCATTGCTGTCGCGAGTCGCTCGCACCAGCGCGTCAATCTGACTCCTCGATTCGGGCGCAAACCCGAGCAGTTCAGCCGCCGCGATTCTTTGCGCGTCCGCCGCTGATGAAGACAACACCTGTTCGATCAGCGCCGCATGGTTCACCGCATAATCGTGCATTGCCAGTTCTGCGGCACGCAGCGCGGGATCGTTTGTAGCGAGGGCATATCCCTTCGAATGCTCCTCCTCGGCGTCTCCCTTTTGCACAGCCCGGGCCACAGCCGCGGTGAAATTTTGGTACAGATTCAGAGCCTCCGGCGGCAGCTGCGCGGTCCCCTTCGGTTCAGGGTTGTATCTGATCTCGCGACCGCCGAGCCCGATGAAGATAATCCCGTTTCCGCGCTCATCGCAACACACCGGTGAAACATCGGAAGGAGAACGGCCAATCCTCTGTTTCACTGCTCGCGATATACCCGCCAGCATCGCGGCGCTTTCCTTTAATTCGCCCGGAAACGGATCTCCTTCTTTCGCGGGCAGCGCCTTGCGCACGTTGTGTACATCGATGTTGCCGTATCCGAAAAATTCAATCTCGCCGATGCGCTTATCTGCTGCCTGCCCACTCGCCGCGATCGCGAGCACACCTGCAAATGAGATCGCGCGAAGCACGTTGCGCATCGCACGCCTACTTCCCGAGCTCGACGTGCAAGCGTATGCTCGAAACCCACACCGGGCCGCGGTCCTGGTTGTAAGCCGGATTCACCACTCGTTGCAGATCGAACGTCGTGAAAAAGCCTGGTAGCAAACGCGCGCTGTAATAGCTCTCCCACACATACTCCGGCCCGTAGTTTAATCGCCCGTCTCCAATGATAAAGTCGAGGCCACCCGCTGCCAGATATCGAGCATGTACGGCGGAAAGGCCGCCGACGGTGAGTGCCGTTGCTGCTGTATCGAAGTGGCGGTGCCAACGCGTCCCGGTTACCGACACGACCGCCTTCGGCCAACCGGTCCATGGCTGTGAACACAAACGATTCCGTCCTTCCATTGTTCCATCCAAGCCGCGCGAAAACACCGACATCTGAAGTAATCTCCTGTTCGAAGTTGACGCCGGTTCCGGGTTTCAGCCGGCCGATTTGCCGCGTCGCCGTGATATCCGGCCGCGTACCCGTTTGCTGCGCCAGATTGAGTGCGTCCTGATAAGTTCCCGAGTCGGTGTGCAATAAGAAGCCAAGCACGCGAACAGCCCCCGCATGCTGGCCAATCGTATACCGCCGCTCCGCTTCGAACATATCTCCCCGGTCGCGAAAAATCCGCCGGTCGAGCTGCATCCCATTCGCCACCTTCGGTTCGAGCGCGCTCGCGTACCGCAGCGACCAGTGAGCAGTGTGCAGTTCGTGGTACCAGCCCCACGTGTATCCGCGCGTATCTGCCGGATAATCCCAGGCGCCGTTATACATAATTGCCCATCCCATGAACTGCGTCCGCGGATCGTGACTGTAACGGTTGTTGTCGAAGAAATCCGTAACCGTGAAGCGCCCGATGATCACCGTGTAACGGTTCACCGGCCGGCTGCCTGAAAGTTGGTTCTCTTCGCTATCGAAGGATTCACGCTCCGATCCCCATCCGAAGTCGTGCTGAATATATGCACGCGCCAAATAGGGCTTCGGCGTTGCTCCCGATATGCGCGGTAATTCCCCGTTGGGAAAATTCGCGATGCCCGTCACATTGCTGAATCCTCGACCGCCCGCCAGCTCCGGATTCACATAGATCACAGTATTGTCGTCGAGGCGCAGCCCCAAAAATAGCGTGCTCGTAAGGGACACGCTGCGCTCGGCCACATCCTCCAAACTGTTCGGCCCTTGATACGGAGAGTGAAACGTGCCGTGATATTGCCCGATCGAAGTCGCCTGCCAGAAAATGTTCCAGCGCTGCGATAGCTCGGGCTGCTGAGGGGTCTTATTCTCCTCCTGCCGGGGCACTTTCCCGCCTTCGGGCGGCGGGTTTTCCGGCGGCTTCTGAGACTGGTCCTGCGTCTCCTGCGCAGAGCAGACCACAGCGAAGCTCAGGACCAGCGCCGCAACCAAACCCATTTAGTCATCGTGGCACGCGCTTGCAACAAATCGACGACTCTTGATGGCGGAGTTCAACTCTGAGAAACCCCGCGAGGCGTTACAGTCGATGGAATGGAGCAAAAACGATTGACTGTTCAGGATAAAGATCCGCGCGTTTACTTCGCGGCAGAGCGTACGTTTCTGGCGTGGATCCGCACTGGCCTCGCTCTGATGGGTTTCGGTTTCGTTGTAGCTCGTTTCGGTCTGTTTCTGCGGGAGCTCAGAGTCACTGCTGCCCCTGCAAACGAATCGCCGGGCGTTTCACTCTGGGCGGGAACGGCGCTCGTCCTGGTCGGCGTCATCATCGACGTCGTATCGAGTTTTCAATACGCGCACGTCATTCGCGATCTGAACAGCGGTCGTGACCCAACCGGTCGGCCTTCCTCGCTTGCCATCGCCCTAGCCATCACCCTCGCACTCATCGGAATCGCCGTCTCGATCTATTTGATGGTGATGCGATGAACGAATCGCTCCGTCAATCGGGCTAGCACGCAGTTTTCTTCATGACTCCTCTGCGCGACCCTCCTTCCGGCCCACGCGAATCACTCCCGCGCCGCCGCTGGCTTATCGCGGCGCTGCTCGGCTTCGGCGTCCTCATCAACTACTTCGACCGGGTAAATTTGTCGGTTTCGAAAGACGCACTGCACAACGAGTTCGGATTATCCACCGTGGCGTGGGGATATGTCCTCAGCGCCTACAACTGGACCTACGCCGCACTGCAACTGCCGACAGGTGTCTTGCTCGACCGCTTCGGCATTCAGGCAATTGGGCGCATCAGCGCCTTACTATGGAGCGTCGCTACCTTCGGGGCCGCGCTTTCTCCTGGAATCAGAACCTTCTTCCTCTCGCGCCTTGTGCTTGGCGTCGGCGAAGCTCCAACCTTCCCTGCCTATTCGAAAGCCACCGGCTACTGGTTCCCGCGTCATGAGCGCAGCCTCGCTACCGCCATCTTCGATTCCGCCGCTAAGTTTGCAACTGCAATCGGAACTCCGCTCATCGGCTTTGCACTGATTCGCTTTGGCTGGCGAGTGGCTTTTGAAGTCACCGGCGCGGCCAGCTTGCTCTTCTTCTTCACTTTTTATCTCGTCTACCGCGATCCGAGCGACGATACGCACCTGTCGGAGCCAGAGTGCGCCTGGTTGCAGCATGGCGGCGCCGTCCCTGCAGCATCCCCCCTGAACACCGGCGCGAGCTTAGGATATCTGCTTCGCCAAAAGAAAGTGTTGGGCCTCGCGCTCGGATTTGCCGCCTACAATTACTGCTTCTATCTGCTTCTGACCTGGCTCCCGAGCTACTTCACTGGCGCCCTTCACATCCAATTGAGTCGATCCGTCCTGTACAGTGCCGTTCCGTGGCTCTTCGCGACCGCGACCGATCTCGTCGCTGGCGGTTGGCTCGTCGACGCTCTGGTCCGCCGCAAACGCAACGACAGCCTGGTACGCCAGACGGTCCTGGTCACGGGAATGGTGCTTGGCCTCGCAATCCTGGGCGCGAATTTCACACGCAACCCTGCTGTGGCAATGTGGTGGATCACGCTGTCGATCGGAGGGCTCGCCGCATCTGCGCCGGTCGCTTGGTCTATACCTTCGCTGATCGCGCCAACCGATAGCGTTGGAAAAGTGGGCGGCATCATGAACTTCGCCAATCAGCTGGCGGCCATCGCCGCGCCCATCATCAGCGGCTATCTAATCGGCCCGTCGAACAACTATTCGCGCGCTTTCGTTGCGGCGGCCGTCGCGATCTTCATTGGAATCGCGGGCTACGTTCTCCTGCTCGGCCGCATTGCGCCCTTACCGGAACCCGATTAACAGAGGAAGTAAAGCGCGTTTACTCGCCTATTGACCTGCAGCGAGGCTCTTGTTTGCCTGCTGGAATGCGTCCACTCCGCCCTTATCGACGATAAATGCACCCGTGTCCACAAAGGTCGGAACAGGCGAAGTGGGATTCTGCGCCCAGTTCCCGGTGAGCGGGTTTGGTGGATGGTGATGCAAATCGTCCAGCAACTTTGTGCCGTAATAGGCCATCGTGAACGGCTTCTGCGCGATGGTTGCCGAAATGATGCCCTTCTGAATCCAGTCCATCGTTCTCTGATCGGTATCCATGGCCACCACCGGCACCTTGCCGCCCATGTTTTCTCGATTGATGACCTCGCCCACCTCCGGGCAACTGATCGCTTCGAGACACACGAACGCGTCCACCTTGGCCTTGCTGTCGAGCAATCTTCGCGTGGTGTCGAAAACGACCGTCGGATCGCCTTTCATGTCGACCACCTGAGTGACCTTGATGTCCGGGTGTTCCGCGAAGCTATCTTCGTACCCGTGAAGCCGGTCTTGCAAATTCGGTTGTGTCGGCAGCGTGTAAACAACCACATTGCCCCGGCCGTTTAACAGTTTCGCCACTAACTTGCCGCCCAGCGTTCCAGCATTGTAATTGTCGGTACCGACAAAAAACAGGCGTTTACTATCCGGCGCGTCGGAATCGATCGTGATCACTGGAATGCCGCGCTGCAAAGCTGCGTTAATATCCGGCGTCATGATGCCCGCGTCAGCCGCCGAAATTAAAATCCCGGAAGGCTTTTGCGCAACTGCACTCTGAAATGCATCGTGCTCGGCCTTCACGTCATAACCGTCCGGGCCGTCCATTTCAGATTTCACTTTCATCTCGTTGGCGGCGTGGATCAGCCCTGCCGATGCGGCTTGCCAGTACGGGATCTTCGTATTGGTCGTCACAAGAATGTATTTTTCGGTCGGACTGTGCGGTGAACTGCTGCATCCGCTCATGAAAAGGAACGCGGCTGGCAGCGCCGCCGCAAGCAATCCGTGCTGAACTGTTCGCATTTCGTGTACCTAGCGCGGGAGTATATCACGCCTTTTGCGCAACTCCTCTTCTGCCCGATACGCAATAATCTCCTGAATGACAAGCGGCACGGTTTCTGCGCTCGAAGACGCGACCGTTCGCGGATTTCTTCATCAGCCCTCGGAGCCCAGCGGAAAAAATCTCGTCCTCACTCATGGCGCGGGCGGCAACTGCCGCGCACCGCTGCTGGTCGCGATGGCAACAGCATTCTGTAGCGCGGGATATGCGGTGCTGCGCTGCGATCTTCCCTTCCGGCAGCGCCGTGCCTTCGGACCGCCCTCACCTCATACCTCCGCCGAAGATCGCGCCGGTTTGAAAGCCGCCGTCGCTGAGATGCGCCGTTTGAACGCGGGTACAGTCTTTCTCGGCGGGCACTCCTATGGTGGCCGGCAGGCCTCTATGCTCGCTGCCGATGACTCCGAGTGCTGCGAAGGTTTACTGCTGCTGTCCTATCCTCTCCATCCGCCGAACAAACCGAATCAGTTGCGCACTGCTCATTTTGCCGATCTGCAAACGCCTGCGCTCTTTGTTCACGGCACAAGAGATCCCTTTGCATCTGCCGACGAACTGCGCGCTGCCCTGCAATTGATCCCGGGACGCACCGAACTCATCAGCATCAGCGGCGCCGGTCATGATCTGGCACGTGGCAATTTCGACATCGAGAGCCTCGTCGTCACGAAATTCGGGCCCGTTACCGAGCCGGGAACTTGAAAGTTCGTTGTTATACTCGGGTTGTTTTCCCTGCCATCGCTGGAGTGGCGGAACTGGCAGACGCACGGGACTCAAAATCCCGCGGAGTTCACTCTCCATGTGGGTTCGACCCCCACCTCCAGCACCAACTATTTCTCAAGAACTTACGTATTTTCGCTGTCTTAAGGGCCTTCCAGGGTAGTCTCGCCGTACAATAGGCCCATCCCGCTCAACCTGTATCGAAGGGCATCAGAAAGGATGCAAACCCGGGCATCCCGTTGACTTCCGAACGTGTGAATGAGAGAAGGCCCAGGCACAATCTCACGGTTCGGGCGTTCGTTTGGCGTAAAGAGATCGGTTGGCGTCGTTATTCGGATCGACCCTGGCGCCTTAGAGGGAAACGCACTCGCAAAAATGCCTGTCGAAGGCGAATAGGTCAAAACTTCGGCTTGCGTGATAAACCCGCTGGCGCCGCGGCGCGTTTACTGGCCGGCTATGACGATGTCGGAAGTCCCCTCGGCGCACATTCCATAAATGGCTTCGGTGTTGCAAGCTCCAGCAGTGAACTTGTAACACCCTGCCTTTTTCGCCACAACTGACACCGAGCGATCGGAGCCGCCGATGATTGCTCCCGCTGGTTCAAAGGGAGAGCTAGGGCCAAAGTCCACCGTGAATCCGGTGTTCTTGGACGACGTCTGCCAGGTTATCGTGGTACCAACCTTAACGTAGAAAGGCTCATTTCCTTTCGCGCCCAAAATATTTGGCGTAACCGAAGCTCCGTAGTCTGTGCGTTTGACGTTTATCCGACACGCCGACGACGAAGACCCGCACGTATCGGTCGGGCTGCCCGTCCCCTGCGCATTTGCTTCGGAGCAAACATACGTTCTTCGATTACCGTGTTTCCAGTCGGCCATTGTCAAGTAAGTGGCGAATAGGAGGAGCGGTAACAACATCACATACCGGATTGGAAACCTGCGCTGACGTTTCATGGTGTGCCTTAGTTAACGCCGGGCGTTCCCTTCCAATCAAGAACATCGACTAAATTCCACGGATTTTGGTAGAGCTCAAATTGCAACTGCCCCTCCTTATCGATGACGAGTTGAGCTGCGGGATATAACTTGCCTGTGCTCTTTTTCCTGTCCGTATCGTTCAAATCGAACTCACCAGCAGTTAGATTGTAAGCAGTGGATTGAGTGTCCCAGAACACTTCCCCGAATCTAAGTAGACGGTTGGTGACAAAGCGAATATTCCGTCCAGTCGGAGTTTGCGTCATTTTTATGAAGCTGCAATCGTAGCCGAGAGTGCCGGTAATCTCGACGTGCCCCACCGCTCTCATCCTGCTGAGCGCGTTGACTAACCCCTGATTCTGGCCCTTCTCAAACGCCTGCATGAGCACCTGCCTGTCGGCCGGGGTGGAATAATCATTGATATTCAGCGTCACGCCGATCATTTGTCCCATCTGCGTGCCGGTGCTCATCGCAGTGGCATCAATAGTCTCTGACTTCCCGCGATCAGAGGTGATGGCAGGAACGCCTGCGATAAGCAACAGGGTAGTGATTAACAAACCGCCGAGTGCCGGTTTCCGAATGTTTTCGCTCAAACTCTTCCGAGACATGGTAAATCTCCTTTGCTGCTACCCAAACTAAGTGCCTGTTTCGATCGGCCGCTAAGTGCGGGCCGGCGAAGTCTTATCAAGGAAGCTGACGAGTGCTTGCGCCGCGGGCGCAAGCTCCGGACTGTCCGTGACAATTTCCCTGCTATTCATTGGTTTGCCGTATAGCGACCTGTTAGCATCGTTATCCGCATCGACACTGGCGCCTTGCAGGGAAACCCCCGCGAACATACCTCTGGACCGCGAATACGTCAAAACTTCGGCTTGCGTGGTAAACCCGCTTGCCTGTGCACCGGTCGGCCCAGCGGCCGCGGCGGCGTTTGCTCCGAGTTTCGTCTTGCCGTCGAGGATCCTGTTGGCAGCACCGTCATTAATGACTGCAAGTACGAAGTCAGTTGCTGTCGAACCGAGCTGCACTCCGAGGCTGCCCTCATCGAGTGAATACATCACCGGCGAGCCCCAAGACTCGTTCATTTGGGCGCCCTTCCGGCAGACGAGCACACCTTAACTGGCTCCAATACCAATCGCGACTTTCTTCACGCTGGGGAAGATAAGAAGACAACGGGACTGGTTGAGAACGTTGATCGGGAGGCCGCGGTCGCCCCCGATGATAGCCTGGAGCAGAGTGGCCGAGTTCGAAAGACGTTCATCCTCCTTTTTCTGGGCCACCAGCGGCGAAGCGACTGCCAGGCAGAGTGCGAGGATTACGATCTTATTTTTCACAAGATTGTGCCTTTTCGACAGCGCGCCCTTACTGCTGCAAGCCCTTGTTCACCAGGACCGAGACATCAACGCGGCGGTTTAGCGCCCGCCCTTCCGCATCGCTATTCGTCGCATCGGGATGAGTGGATCCATAACCCGCGGGCGCGAGCATGCGCCGCATAGGTATATTTCGCTGATCGCGCAAATATCGCGTGACTGCAGCCGCACGTTCTGCGCTTAGTTGTTGATTCAGTTCCTTGGTTCCGGTGCTGGACGCGTAGCCCGCGATCTCGATCATGTACCCATCGAGCGGCAGTGCGATGCTCGCCAGCTTACTGAGGTCAGCCTTGGCAGCATCGTCGAGCGTGGCGTTGTCGGAAGCAAAATAAATTCCTGCTGTCGCGACCGTATTATAGTCGTCCAGATCCGACACGCGCTTGTTCACCTTTGCGATAGCGTCGGCATCCATCATTCCGACCGCGCCCGCCACGTTGGCGGAGCTCTGCGCTTGATTTGCGGACGACTGAGCCTGGTTCGCGGAGGACTGGGCGTGATTCGCAGAAGCGTCTGCCTGGTTGGCGGACGACTGAGCTGCGTTAGCGTCCTTCACTCCCTGATTGGCCCTGAACTGCGCCTGTTTTGCAGCGGCGTTATTCGCATCGATTTGTTGTTCTTCCGCTACTTCGACGGCAAACTCGTCCGGATCGAACTTGATCTTCTTGGCCTCGAGCTGTCCTTGCGCATTGCCGACGCCTTCCGCTTCGATGCCCAAGCCCGGCAACATCGCCGTCACATCCATGTCTTTGTGACGAAAATGAAAGTCCTTCGTGCGTTCGATCTGCGTGCTATCCGTCAGATCAACCACCACAAGCGAACCGTCTTTGTTGTCGCGAACCTTCACCAAATCTCCGCTGCGGGACACAATCGTCCCTTTGATCTTGGCTTTTTTCCCGGTCTCGACTTGATATGCGTGGGCGTACCCCACATACCCTAAGCCGGCGAGCAGAATTAAACAAACTGACGAGCATAACCGTCTGGCAAGACTTTTCATATTGAGATTCTCTTTCGAAGCTCCTCGACGGAGCCAGTATCTGTTCTTAAACGGAACGTGCGCTTAACGCTTCGTCCCTGTCCGAGCAACCTGATGCGACAGCGGCGGAGCGGACTCAGAACTTCAGGAATTAAAAGAAACCGCGATTCAACTGCGCGCCATCTGAGGTCGTCGAGCGAGGTCGAAATGACGAACCGAAACAGTACGGCTAAAATTACATGCAGCGTAACTCTGTCCTTCGCGGCAGTTCTGGTGTTAGGCAGCGTTGCCGGGGCGCAAAACGCCGAAATCAGGGGAGTCATCAACGGACGGACTGGCGCCACTATGGCCGTTCAAACGCAGGAGTCGGGTAACGTGGTCGTCGTTCTCAACGATTACACTCAGGTGGAAGATGTAGCAGGCCTATTCCATGCGCGTAAGAAGCACATGAATCTGACCGTCTTGGAGCCCGGTCTTCAGGTCCAGGTGCAAGGCAGCTACAACGGCCAGAATCAGTTGGTAGCAAACACCATCAAGTTCAATGGCAAGGATCTGCAGACCGCTACCGACGTTCAAGCTGGCGTAGCTCCAGTGGAGCAGCAGGAGCAAATGCAAGAGCAGCAGGCGGCCAAGCAAGAGGGGCAAATCCAGCACCAAGAGCAAGCCATGGCGCAGCAACAGCAAGCCATGGCACAACAACAGCAGGAAATGTCTGCGGCCCAAGCCAAGATTGCCGCGGAGAAGCAAGCCATCGTCGCAATCAACAAGCGATTCGGCGAACTGGCTGATTACAACATCTGGGATTCGGTTACGGTTTACTTCGGGAACGACAAGGTCGCGGTCGACCCGCAATACGGCCCTCAATTGCTGGCGCTGTGCCAGAAGGCCCAGACGGTCACTGGCTACGTTATCCAGGTAAAGGGCTACGCATCGGCCGTGGGTTCTGCTGCCCTGAACGAGAAGCTGAGCCAGCAGCGCGCGGCCAACGTAACCGAGTTCCTGGAACAGCAGGGTCAAATTCCGCTGACCAACATATTGGCTCCCGGCGCTATGGGCACCAGCAAACAAGTAGCTCCTGACTCCACCTCGGAGGGCCAGGCCGAGAACCGGCGAGTTGTGGTGAGGGTGCTTCAGAACAAAGGTATCGCTGGAACATAAACCGTCTGATTGCGCGAACAGCCGTGCTTCAAACAGAATTTCCGAAAAAAAAAGACTTCGCTATGAGCTGCTGGTTCTGACGACACACCGGAAGCCGATATGGCACATGCTGGTGTCAATCATCTGCGGTTGTCGTGCGGCCGGCCGATAGCGAAAGCAGTAGTTCGGTGCGCACAGATGTGAACCACCCTTGACGACGCGGCGTGGGATACGAAACTGCGGTTGGCGCGGGTCATAGCTTTTCTCCGACGAAATAATCTGGGGGTTGACGGAACCCATGCAGCACGACTTGACGGTCGGGTTCGAGCCGCGGGGCTCGTACCAGTCGCTAGTCCATTCCCAAACATTGCCGGCCATGTCGAACAGGCCGTAACCATTCGGCGGAAAGGAGCCGACCGGAGAAGTTCCTTCGTATCCGTCGGTGAGCAGATTCTGCCAGGGGAACTCGCCCTGCCAGGAGTTGGTCATGGCCTTGCCTTCCGGAAACTCCTCATCACCCCACGGGAAGATGGTGCCATCGAGCCCGCCCCGTGCGGCGAACTCCCACTCGGCTTCGGTTGGCAGATCTTTTCCAGCCCAGCGTGCGTACGCGTCCACGTCCTCATAGGCAAGGTGAACCACCGGATGCCGGCCCAAACCGTCAAGCGAACTCTCGGGACCCTTTGGATGACGCCAGTTCGCTCCGGGCACCCACGCCCACCAGTTGGCGTAATTGCGCAGATCGACCCGTCCTGTTCGCGCCTGGAAGACCATGGAGCCAGGCACCAGATTCTCCGGAGGAGCGCCGGGAAAATCTTCCGGCTTAGGCGCGCGCTCGGCCAAAGTTGCGTAACCGGTCTCGGCCGCAAAACGCGCGAATTCATCGTTAGTGACTTCATAGGAATCCATCCAGAAGCCATCGACGGTAATTTCGCGGACTGGACTTTCTTCGGGGTAGAACTTTTCCGAACCCATCCGGAACGTCCCGCCTGGTATCCAGGTCATGCCGGAATGCGAGGTAGCCGGCAATGTATTTGTCGTTTCTTGTAGAGTCATACGATTTGGACTATTTCATTCATTGCGACGTGGGCTTTACGAACGTCCGACGCGTCGAACACCGCCTGATCGTACTGCCCTAACCGCTCAAAAAAGCGGCGCGCCGTCTCGTGCTGTGAGCTTGTTCGTGACGATGACAAGGCGATTATTTCGCCAATGCAGCGGTCCCCGTCAATGGCATCAAATAGGCACTTTTCTGCTGAATCGATTGGCATGAACAGATCCTTGTAGGTGTGAGTGCGGTTGATCAAAACGGCCACGGCTCCAGAAGGCAGCCGCTCTTGAACACAGATTGTGTCTGGGATTCGAATGGGTACATAGCCGAGCCATGCGTCACCGGAAAAATCGACCGGTCGCTGCCCAGCGGGGTTATCGTTTCGGTAAACGATTAAACTGTGGCGAACCATCGTGCCTCGAAACAGTTCGACGGCCGCATACTGGTCAGGAAGTGAAAGGCGTTTCATATGCGAAGCCTGGGGTATATTTCCCAGGACTCCACAACAAGGAGAATAGGGTGCCTGTTTCACCCATCGGCCGAACTTCAGTTCAGCCTTCTCGATTAGATCGAATAATTGCGGCACGGAATAGGCGCGATCCTGAGGATGTAGAAGAGCATCGGCGAGTGCTGCTCTGTTCCGGAAATCCGGAGCTTCTCGCAGCAAGTTTTCCAACGGGTGTCCGCGCGGCAACTTCGACAACGCGTTGACAAGCTCGTTAATTCCTTCATCCGTGGCGGGAATATCAACTCGCCTGCAGAACTCTTGCAACATATAGATACCTGTGCGGCCATAAGGCGCGTACACCATGAGATGCATCGCTCCGTCGCGGTTGAGTACGCTGCGCAGAGCGCCGAGCCCGGCGTCAGGATCCGCGAGGTGATGGAGAACGCCGGTGCAGATAATCTGATCGAAGCTCATCCCCAGATCGCTTATCCGTTCAATAGGAAGCTGGTGTATCTGGAGATTGTGTAATTTGTATCTTCGTTTGAGGTCCGCAGTACAACGCACACTTGTTGCGCTGATGTCGACGCCGGTAACTTGAGCTGCGGGCCTACGCAAAGCATGCTTTGCTGCCTGAGATGTTCCACACCCGGCTATGAGGATGGAGCGGTCTTCCCTATAGGATCGCGCCGGCCAACAGAGATGATAATCCGCTCGGCGTCTTTGCTGGTCTTGCCAGAGCCGTCCATACTCTTCAAGGCCATTGATCGGCGGAGGATAAGGGTAACGATCGTAGAAATGTCGGACCTCTCGTTCAACACTCAGCGATGGCGAGGGACAGCACTGTTGTTGGCTCATGGTTAAGCGAAGTTTTTGCAGCGTATAGCGTCCTGTGTTCGAAAGGGAGGTCTTCTCCACCCTCCCTTTCGATACGCGGCGAATTACTTAGCCAGAACCGGTTCCAAGTGCTCCGTTTCTGTCGGCTTCGCTTTTACCTGCTTCGCTTCTGCCGCTTCTTTAGCCTTTTCCGCCGCGATCGCCGGCCCTAGCTGCGCCATCACCGAGTCAAGATTAAACGACGCCGCTTTCTGGCGCGGCGGGTACTTGACAAAGTTCTCGATCTGCGCCGCCACCAAAGCCTGAGCTCCGTAAAGCATGAAGGCGTGACTCATCAGCCAATTCCAGTAAGTGTTGGAGTTGAAGTCGGCACGCTCGAACGGATCGCGCCGCAGGTTAAACATAAGAGGAATCCGGAGCTTCACCAGTGGCTCTGCCCAAACCCGGGTCGAAACTGCACGCTGCTCTTCAAACACCAACTTCCAGTCACCGTGCCGGAGCGCCATGACACCACCGTCATCGCTCACGTAGAAGAAGGACTCTCTGGGGCTGTCCTTCACCTGCCCTGTCAAATAGGGCAGCAAGTTGATCCCGTCAATATGCACTTTGAAGGTCTTGCTCCCGACCTTGTAGCCGTTCAAGAGCTTCTGGTTGATGTCCGGCTCTCCCGCTGCGGCCAGCAATGTCGGCAACATGTCCTGATGAGAGCCGATGCCGTTCAGGACCGAGCCGGCCTTGATCTTGCCTGGCCAGCGGAAGAAACACGGAACGCGCCAAGCGCCTTCCCAATTGGTGTCTTTCTGGCTGCGGAACGGCGTATTTGCGCCATCCGGCCACGTGTCGTTCTCTGGTCCGTTGTCTGTGGAATACATGACGATCGTGTTGTCCGCGATGCCCCACTCATCGAGCTTGGCCAGTACCTGGCCGATTTGCTCGTCGTGAGTCACCATCCGGTCACTGTAGTCGTCCTGCCCGCTCTTGCCGCGGTTCTTGTCGGCGAGGTGGGTCCTCATATGCATGGCCGTCGAGTTGTACCAAAGGAAGAACGGCTTCTGCGCTTTGACCTGTTTCTCCATAAAGTCAATGGCTGCTGAAGTGATCTCCTCATCGACAGTTCCCATCCGCTTGATAGTCAGCGGACCGGTGTCCTTAATCGTCTGCTTGCCTACCCGGCCAAAGCGGGGATCGATGGTTGCGTCATCCTTGTCCGTCGCCTCGCAATGGAGCACGCCTCGGGGTCCAAACCTCTTTTTGAATTCCGGGTCTTTGGGATAGTCCGGAAGTTCCGGTTCTTCTTCCGCGTTCAGGTGATAGAGGTTGCCGAAGAACTCGTCGAATCCGTGCACCGTCGGCAAGAATTCATTCCGATCGCCGAGGTGGTTTTTGCCGAACTGGCCGGTAGCGTAGCCGAGCGGCTTCAGGAGTTCGGCGATGGTCGGGTCTTCCGGCTGAAGTCCGAGCGTGGAGCCCGGCATTCCGACTTTCGTCAAGCCCGTGCGGAGCGGGTTCTGGCCGCAGATGAAGGCTGCACGGCCGGCCGTGCAACTCTGCTGGCCGTACCAGTCGGTGAGCTTTACCCCTTCGTCGCCGAGTCGGTCGATATTTGGGGTACGGTAACCCATCATGCCATCGCTGTATTTACTGATGTTCCACATGCCGATGTCATCGCCCCATAAGATAAGAATGTTTGGCTGTTTAGTTGCCATCTTTGTTGCTCCTTTTCACTTTTGAATACTGATCAATGATTTGCACTGTTTTCTCCTTCTTCTCGATCATTCAGGACTTCGCGATCTGGTCCGGAAGCGTGGTCGCCCTCAGAATCTGCGCACCACGGAGTCGGGATAGAAGGCGATCGGCGCCAGAATGCCTGGAGTTCGCCCGTGCTCATCGAAACGGATTCCGTGGGCAGTCCAGCGTTGGTGCTGCCGGCGTTTGGTATTCGTACAGCATGTGCGATGAAGTCAGCTCCGAGGGAGGCGCTTCGTGACGCTGTACTCGTGATGTTTGTCATCCCTCGTCCTGCCTGATGCGCCCCCGCGACAGCCGTTCTAAAGTTTTCTAGGGGCGCTTCGCCGAAGGTAAGGGTGCCGTGCCGAGCGCTGTTTGCTCGCGTTGACGCCGCGCGTCAGTTCTTCGAGCGAGACGCGTGACCAACCCGCGGAGAACCAGGTAGGGCACGATCGCCAGAATGAACGCGACAATGATCGCTTCCCCCGGATAGACAAAGCGTAAGGCGATGATTTGGTACACGACGTCCAGCACCAACGCGAGAACGAATACTTTGCCGACACTCTTCCAGCCGTCCTTGAGCATGTATTCGCGGTGACCGCGATCGGACAAGAGTGCCCAGAAATACGGGGACTTGCCAGCCCGCGCGTCTGCCAGCCCGGAGCGAATCGCGAAAATCGCCGCCATGAGCGGCTGGAGTACCAGCCTGAACTTGAGCGGCCCGCTTACACGGGCAACCAGGTTATCTCCGATGCGCATCCACATGTGGTCCATAACTTCTCCTTTGTGTTAAATGAGCCCCTTCGGCGAGAGCACAGCGTGAGCCACTGTCTGTTTCAGAGGCGTTCAGGCAGCCGCGCTCTGGTCGGCTGAAGGGCCGGCGGCTGCCCCGGCGAGCGGCACGATCTGCGGCCAGTGCTCCCGAACAGCAAATACACGGAACACGAACGCAACCAGAACCGCGATCAGCGTGACTGGAAAGAAAGCCAGACTCTTGTCTTCCACCGCGATCAGGGTATAGACCGCACTCGCCAGCATCGCGGTCGTAACCAGATGCTGGGATGGCCTCACGATCTCAGGCGTCACCCCGGAGAACAGGTCGATGAGCACGCCGCCCGCGGTGGTGGCGATCAGCCCAACGACGATCGCAGCCCAGATTCCAAGACCGTGATCGAGCGCTTTGTGCGCACCGAGAATCGCAAACCAGGGCAACGAGAAAGACTTGAAGTAAGCCAGCGTCCTCGTGCGGAACCGCTCCTCCCGCGAGTCGGCATAGCGGTAAATCGCCAGGCCCAGCAAGCCCATTGCAAGGCACACAAGAAGATATGTCGGGTCCTTGATGGGCGAGGGAATGTCCCTGAGCAGCACGTCGCGCGACACGCCGCCACCGATACCGCCGAAGAAGGCCATTATCAGCAGCCCCACCACCGCGTAGCCGCGGTTGTGAGTTGGATTGCGGGCGACGAGCACACCGTTAAGGGCGTTGATGCCGGCGGAGAACAAGTCAACGTTTGGAAAACTTGGTAGATACATTTTGGCTTCTCCTCAAAGGGATCTCTTCACAGACGATGGATCTTCTCAATCAAAACGGACCGTGCCGCAACACAACGCCGTAAAAGGTGATGCATCCAATCAGGACGACGGCAATCGCTATGACGATGGAGATGGACCACATATGCCGCGCCTGGGACGCCCCGATCGCGTTCAAAAAAGTCCGGTGTTGCCAAGTTGCGGCCGCTAATGCCAGAGTGCCGAGCG
>CAWCHO010000002.1:0-834376 GCA_963795425.1 uncultured Acidobacteriaceae bacterium
GGCGCTTTGACCCGAGCCAATGCGCTCAGGAATAGCGGGCAGAACCGCAAGCAGCGGCAACACCAGCAAGGGCGCGAGCCGGATTCGCGGATATCGCAGAAAGGCGCACGCAACTCCGGCACCGAGCATGGCGAACACAAACGAAAGCCCGTAAACACCGACCAATGGGGCAAGCCGCAGTGGGAGTGACATGTCGATGCCGGCGTTGCCAAGATCGAGCCAGGTGAATCCAAACGTCGCATGGGTGCGCTCAATTCCGGTCCAGAGCGCAGCCACCGCGGGCACTGCATACGCGGTCCGCATCAATGGTCCGGCGAGCCAACTGAATACTGCAAGGTGAAGCGCTTTCAGGATGCAGAAGAGCAAGAACGCGCCCCAGCTGCCCCACACTCCCATGCCCCCGTGCACCTCCAAAACGAATTGAATCCATGCACACAGAAAGAACCAATAGAAAATGCCGGCCGCCCAGCCGTACACAAATCTCTGCCAGCCGTCTGCCGTGCGCGCGAGTGCGATCAGCAAAGGAGTAAGCGCGACCGGAGCGAGGATGCGCGCGTTGACTCCGGGGAAGATCATGAGCAGGAAGACCGCAGAGAGGAGCGACAGGAACGTGTGAAGAGCGATGCGCCGGTAGTACGGCGGCCAGCGTTCCAGCAGGCTGCGTGCCCACAACCTAGGCATGCGTCGGTAGTGACCCACTACCCATTTGCGTGGACGGCTTCTTCGCTCACGAGATCGGCCATGTACGAGCTGCGTACAAATGGACCGCTGAAGACCATCTTGAAGCCGAGAGATAAGCCGTAATCGCGATAGGCCTCGAATTGCTCGGGTCTCACGTATTCGCAAACGCGAAGATTGCGTCGAGTGGGCTGGAGGTACTGACCGATGGTGCTGACATCGACGCCCGCCGCGAGCGTATCGCGCAAAACCTCATGCACTTCGTCGATTGACTCCCCGAGCCCCACCATCAACCCGGATTTCGTCAGCGCAGCAGCCCTATATTGCTTCGCGAAGCGCAGCACCCGAAGCGACTGCTCGTAATTCGCTTGAGGGCGCACGCGACGGTATAGGCGGCGGACTGTTTCCATGTTGTGGTTGAAAACATGCGGAGCGCTGTCCAGCACCCGTGCAACGGCGTCCAGATCGCCGCAGAAATCGGGCGTAAGCACTTCGACCCGCGCACTGGGAAGAGCCAAACGAACCTGGCGCACGGTTTCCGCAAAATGGTGCGATCCGCCGTCCGCGAGGTCGTCGCGATTCACCGAAGTAATCACAACGTACTGGAGCTTCATGCGTCCTGCCATTTCGGCGACTTGCCACGGCTCGTCGGGATCGAGCAAAAAGTCTTTCTTCGCCGCTGAGCCCTTTGGAACCGAGCAGAAAGCACAGCCGCGGGTGCATAAGTTCCCCAAAATCATGAACGTTGCGGCTCCGCGGTGGAAGCATTCATGAATATTAGGACAGCGCGCGGACTCGCAAACGGTATGTAAGTTACGCTTCCGCAACTCTGTTTTCAGAAGATGAACGGATTCGAACTGCGTTTTTCCTTTGCGCAGCCAATCGGGGAGCCGGCGGCCGGTATCCTCGATCTGAATCAGGCTGTCGGGTACCACGCGCAACCTTCATTGTATGCTTGGGTGTTTGTTTTCATCGGCGAAGCGCGAAATTACCAAACGAAGTGGCTGGCCGCGAGGGTTTAAGAGGACCGATTTTGCGAAACGAACCCAATTCTCGTTCGCTGATTCTTCCCAAAACGATTAGTCCCTTACTTTCCTAGCAATAGGGCGTAGAATATAGAACTAGCTTCCAATGCATTCCGGTATCATTCTCGTCCTGCTCGGTGTGGCCTTTCAGGCACAGACTCCGCTCCCGGTAACCCAGCCGGCTCCGTCGAGCCCCGACGCAACCTTGCCCGCACAAAAGATCGGCCCGAACGACCTGTTGTGGGTGTCGGTGGCGGATTGCCCCGACCTGACGCGAAATTTCCGTGTTTCGTCAACCGGAACCCTTGCGTTGCCGCTACTGCGCGAACGGCTTAACGTGGCAGGCAAATATCCTTCGGAAATCGAAACCCAGATTACGGACGCGTTGGTGAAAAATCAGATTCTAGTGAGCCCCGTCGTGACGGTTTCGGTTGCCGAATACCGTAGTGTCCCGGTGAGCGTCCTGGGAGCAGTAAAGAAGCCGATTATGTTTCAGGCAGTCGGCCCGGTGACATTGCTCGACGCCCTTACGAAAGCAGAAGGATTGACGCAGGAAGCGGGTCCCGAGATTTTGGTAAGCAAAGCACGCGCAGAAGACGGCGAATCCATCGGACTGCTGGAACGGATTCCGGTAAAGGGTCTGATAGACGAAGCGAACCCGCTGCTGAATATTCGGCTCTACGGAGGCGAAGAGATCCGGGTACCACCAGCGGGCCGCGTGTACGTCGTGGGAAATGTGAAGAAGTCCGGCTCTTTCCCCATTTCAGATGGCAATGACACCTCAGTTCTGAAAGTGATCGCGCTGTCGGAAGGGCTGCTTCCCTATACGAGCAAGGAAGCGTTTATTTACCGGCGTGAGGCGGGCAAAGATAGTCGCGATGAGATTCCGGTTGAATTGAGCCGCATTCTGGATCGGAAGGCGCCCGACGTGCAAATGCAGGCAAATGACATCCTGTATATTCCCGATAACAAAGGCCGCAAAATGACCATGCAGGCGCTTGATAGGCTGGCGGGCTTTGGCACCTCGACAGCGTCGGGTGTTCTTATCTTCCATTAGGATCGCTCCGACCCAAGAACTCGAAGCTCACATGAAACAACTGCAGCGAGGCCCATCGGAGCTGGTTGAAGCCCCGCGGGTAGTTCCATACGTCGCCTCGCAGGCCTACCCGGACTTTGAAGCGGCCCAGCCAACCATCTCGGCGTCGCATTACTTCTTAGTCGTTTTCCGGCAGAAGTGGAGAATCCTGGGGTTCGTTGCAACGTGCCTGCTGGTTACGTACTTGGTGTCATCCAGGCTCACTCCTATTTATGAAGCGACGGCAAGAATCGACGTAGACCGCCGCGTGCCATCGGGAATCATCGGGCAGGAAGCAACTCAGTCAGGCGGCGCTGACGATGGTGACCAATTCATGGCCACTCAGATGGAGCTGATCCAGTCCGATGCGGTGTTGCGGCCGGTGGCGGAGCACTACAACCTTCTGCAGCGCGAAAGCCAACTTGAGAAGCTTCCGCCGGACAAAGCGCGGCAAAAGGCGGCCGCCCCCACTTACCTGAAGCAGCTGAAAGTGACGCGTCCAATCAACACGTACATTCTGCGAATTAGCTATCGCTCGCCCGATCCGAGATTAGCCGCGGATGTCGCAAACGCGATCGCGCAAGCATATCTCGAACACACCTTTGACATTCGCGTCCGGTCTTCCGCGGCCCTGTCCACATTCATGGAGAGGCAGCTCGACGAGTTGAAAGCGAAGATGGAACGCTCCAGCCTTGCGCTCGCGAAGTTCGAGCAGGAATTGAACGTCATCAATCCCGAAGAGAAGACGAATATTCTTTCCGCTCGGCTTTTGCAGCTGAACACCGAATACACAAATGCTCAGACTGAGCGCGTTAAGAAACAGGCCGCCTCTAACGCCATGCAGAGTGGTTCCGTTGCCGCGGCGCAGGTCTCTATTCAGGGAGAGGACCTGAGCAAACTTTACGAGCGGTTGAATCAAGCCAAGCAGCATTTCGCGGATATCTCGACCGTCTACGGCGCGAATCACCCTGAATATAAAAAAGCTGCGAACGATCTCGCCGAGGTTCAGCGGCAGTTCGAAGAGATGAAGCATAACGTGGCGCAGCGCATCGACACGGATTACCGCGAGGCTTTGACACGCGAGAAGATGCTGCAAAGCGCGGTTGCCGAAACGAAAGCGGAATACGATCAACTGAACGCGCGGTCGTTCCAGTACCAACAGCTGAAACGCGATGCGGATGCGGATAAGACTCTCTATGGCGACCTCGAACGGCGCATCAGAGAAGCAGAAATAAACTCAGGTTTTCAAAACAGCTCTATACGCATAGCGGATCTGGCGAGGCCTCCCGATAAGCCCGTGTTCCCGAAGAAGGGCTTGAACCTTCTGCTGGCGTTCATCATTGCTTCTGTGCTGGCGATTTGCGGAGCGATCCTCGCGGACGTGCTGGACTCGACTGTTCGCGATCCGGAGCAGGCGGCGCGCGCTCTCGACACAAGCGTCATCGGAACTCTTCCAACCGTAAGAGAGATGCGGCGTTTGGTCGGCGCGATGGCGCTGACTGGCAGCGGTGCGTCCGCGGAAGGAAATGGCGGTGGTCCCTCACACGTCGTGGGCTTGGGCCTGGTGCGCTACGGCCAGAATGGCGATATTGCAGCGCCACGTGAGAAAACCGGAGAGAACACGAAAGTGCCGCGAAGGCGGTCAAATGGGTCCGGCGGATATGGAACGGGGTATGACGGGATATCTTCCTACGAAGAAGCCATCCGCACGTTGCGGCATTCCATTTTTTTGCCCGACTTTGACAGAACGGTCAAGTCGCTGATGCTGACCAGTGCTGCGCCGGGGGAAGGGAAATCGACTGCTACGGTTCACCTGGCCATCGCGCATGCGGAACAGGGAAAGAAGACGCTGATCATCGACGCCGACCTGCGCCGGCCAAGCGTTCACAAGAAGCTCAACTTGAGCGGAAGCACGGGTCTGTCTAACGTTCTGCTCGGCGAACTCACTTGGAAACAGGCGCTGGTCAAGACTGAACATTGGCCGGATCTGGACGTGGTTCCAGCCGGAACGTTATCGCGCCGCGCTTCCGACCTGGTGGGATCCATGATGGTCGACATTCTAGATGAAGCCGCGAAGGAATACGATCTGATTCTGGTGGATGCGCCGCCGCTGCTGGGCTTTGCGGAAGCGATGCAGGTGGCCATAGCGGTGGATGGCGTAGTTGTGCTCGCCCGTGCCGGACAGACGAGCCGCAAGGCCGTGGCGAGGGCTCTCGCGACACTCAACCGCCTCAGAGCGAACGTGATCGGGCTGGTACTGAACGAAGTCGATAAGAATAACACTCACGGGTATTACTACTACTACTCCGACTACCGCAAATATTACGCTGAGAGCGCGCACAAGAGCTAAATTCAGGCAGCCCGCTACGGCGATGCGCGGCGGCTTTCGCGCCCGCACATGAGAGTTTCCAATGACGCGTCCAAGCGTCAGGCCATCATGCAATGACTGAACGAAACGAGCCGGGGCCACCCCGTTCCGGAGGCATTGAGCAAATTGTCCAGCGGCTTCGAGCGCAGATCCCGATATTGAATGACATCGCTTCCGTATATGGAACGCAGGCAGCCAATCAATTCCTTCCGCTAATCACAGTTCCGTATCTGTCCCGCATTCTTGGTCCGACGAGCTGGGGTGTTTTGGCAATGGCTCAAGCCTTCGCACTCTACGCGAGCGTTGTCGTCGAGTATGGATTCGTGTATTCCGCTACCCGAGATCTGGCCCGTGCTTCGACACAGGACGAAACCGCGGAAATCGTGGCAGGCGTGACCGGAGCGAAAGTTCTCTTGACACTCGCGGTAACGCTTCTCGCTTTTGCCGCTTACCTATTCGTCCCTTTTTTTCGACAGCATCCTTTCCTTCTGTGGATCGCATTGGCGTCGGAAATTCTTAGGGCGTTCTGCCCGAGTTTTTATTTCTACGGAGTCAACCGTATCCGGACAGCAGCGATTTTGGATATGTCAGCTCGAACCCTGGCCCTTCTTGGCGTGTTCATTTTCATCCACCATCCTGAAGATGTCTGGAAGTTTTTTGCTTTGCAGGGAGTAGGGGGCCTCGCGGCATTAGTGGTGGGGCATGTCATGGTTTACAGGCGCTGTGAACTTCGCTGGCCGCATCCCCTTAGGGGATTGCGAATGCTGCGTGAAGGAGGAAACATGTTTCTTTTCCGCAGCGCGTACAACATTTATTCGGTGGGCAATGCTTTCATTCTCGGCCTGTTCGTAAGTCCCCAAATTGTTGGATATTACGCCGGCGCGGAGAAGATCAATGCTGCCGCGATGTCGTTCCTGACGCCGGTGAGCACGGCTCTCTATCCGCGAGCCGCAGGTTTCGTGAAGACTTCGTTGCCTCGCGCCGCACGCCTGACAACTTTTTCGCTGTACGCTGTCGGGCTTCTAGCTGTGATTCTCACGATCATCATGTGGACCGGCGCTTCGCCGATCGTTCTTGTTTTTCTCGGCCACAAATTCTCTCCTTCGATCCGTGTTCTGAGGATCTTGAGCTTGCGAGCGATACTAGTCGCCTGGACGCAAGTGCTGGGATTCCAGTGGCTGCTCGCGCTTGGGCTGGAAAAGTCATTTCAAAAAGTCACTTTGGCGGCGCTCGGGTTGAACATCGTACTCGCGATGTGGTTTGCGCCGCGGTTCGCGGCTGACGGCATGGCTTGGGCGGTGGTCATTTCTCAAGCGGCCGCAGCCGCCGGCATCTATCTTGTGCTTCGACGCCGTAAGTTGAATCCGTTTGCGATGACGTCGGATCCGTCCTATGTCTGACTTGTTGCGAAGACCAACTCCGCGGGCCACAACTTCTCCGGAAGCTCAGGCGCCTTCGTGCGCGGTGATGGTGATGTCTTGCGACAGATACCAAGATCTGTGGCTGCCATTTTTCACACTTCTTGGGCGATACTGGCCCGACTGCCCGTTTCCGATTTATTTAGGAGCCAATCGCGCGAAGCACGACGACTCGCGGGTAACAACGTTGCCCGTCGGCGATCACGAGTGGAGCAAAAGACTGCGGCTGTGCCTGGAGCAGATTGATACAGAATACGTGTTATTGCTCCTCGAAGACTATTTTTTGGATAAGCGGATCTCGACAGCAGGCATCCTCCACAATTTGGAGACACTGCACGCGCTCGGGGGAACTGTTCTTCGCTTGTATCCCTTACCTGGGCCGGACGCGATTGTGCCGGGACACGGCGGAATCGGCGTTATTCACCCACTTGCTCCCTATCGCATGTCCGCTCAGCCGGCCATTTGGAACCGCATCCATTTGCTGCGGCTACTGGTAGATGACGAATCGATCTGGGATTTTGAGTGGGACGGAACAATCAGGAGTAGAGAAGCCGGCGGCGAGTTTTATTCCACAAAAACCAAAGTGTTTCCGCACCGTCATGTCATCGAACGAGGGCGATGGTTCTGGAATGCAGCGCGGCACTTCCGTAAACAGCAAGTGGGGTGCGATTTTGCCGCCCGCGGCGTTATGCACCCATGGGAGGGATTCGTCAAGGCACTGAATCGGCTGCGTAAGAATTTGCTGCTGGCGATCCTGCCGATCCGATTCCGGAGGTTTATAGCGTGACGGTGAACCCAGAGTCGAAAGTTGCGATCGACAGCGAAGGGATTTCCGCTAAAGCGAACATACCTCAGCCCAGCGAAGTACGCCTGGTATTTCTGACCAACATCATTGCGCCGTACTGGAAAACAATTTTCGACGCCTTATCGCCTCGGTACAGAAACATGCGCGTTCTTTTGTCGACGCGCATGGAAGCGAACCGGCAGTGGGCTGTGGATTGGGACGGTCTCGACGTAGTGGTTCAGAAAACAGCCACGCTGAAGCGGCTATGGAGGCATCCCAAAGGCTTCAGTGAGCGGGCCTATCTGCATCTACCGCTCGACACCATTCAGCAGCTCAGAAGGTTTGATGCCGAAGTAGTGATTTCGAATGAGATGGGCTTTCGCACCTTGCTGGCGCTCTTGTATCGCAAGAGCCGCCGGAGCTCGCGGCTGATTGTGTGGGCCGAGATGTCACAATCGACCGAGCAAGGGCGCGGGTGGATGCGCCGTGCACTGCGACGGCTTTTGCAGAAGCATGTGGATGGGTTTGTAGTGCTTGGCGAGAGCGGTGCTTGTTACATCCGCAGTCTGGGAACCGATGAGCGGAAAATTTTCCGCGTGCCCTACACGACTGATGTCCACCGCTTCGCCGCGACTGCACTCACGCGGCGCGATGACCGGGCGCGGCGCCTGCTTTATGTAGGGCAATTGATCGAACGAAAAGGGCTGCTGCCGTTTGTTGGTGCTCTATCCAGGTGGGCAGTGGCGAATCCGGACCGCACCATTGAGTTCGTGCTGGTTGGCGTTGGACCACTCCGCGCCAGACTCGAGCGCGAGTCGACTCCGGCTAACCTGCGACTCACTTTCTTAGGCAATATCGGGTACGCAGATCTTCCAAACGTGTATGCCGAATCCGGCATATTTGCTTTTCCGACATTAGCCGACAGCTGGGGTGTTGTCGTCAATGAGGCGCTGGCCAGTGCGTTACCGGTTCTTGGCAGCGTGTCCAGTCAGGCCGTCGAAGAACTGGTCGAAGACGGGCGCAATGGTTGGCTTTTTGATCCGGACAAACCGGACGCGATCTACACCGCGATTGATGCGAGCATGACCGCCTCGCTGAACCTGTTGAATGATATGCGACAGAATGCCCGGACCACGGCTCTGCAGCTCACGCCCGATTACGTTGCTGGGCGCATTGAAGAGACGGTTCGGAGCGTCATCAGGACGCGGTAGATGATCCTAGCTCTAACTCTCTACGTTGTTCTCTTCGCTATCGCGGCGTTTGGACCGCTTCGGTGGAGCATGATCGCGTACCTGTTACTCTCCACGATCGACTTCCGCCAGAGCGGCGAGACTATCGGCATGCTCAACACGGCCAAAGGAATTGTCTTGCCTGCGTTTCTGCTGTGGAGACTCCGGCATTACGCAGGACATCAGAAGATGGTTCTCGCTCCCATCGCTTGGAGTCTGCTGGTCGCCTACGTCGCCGTGGCGGGATTCTGGTCGTTTTCGCCAATCTCAGCCTTGAAGATGGTTGGACACATGAGCGGATCGCTGTTGATTTGTTTTGTCTTTATGAGGGCGACAAAAGGTGGACTCCTGCGGCCGCAAGTAGTGGTTCCGGTCGCAATCGGGGCACTCGCGATCGGCGTTGTGTGCTCGGCGCTTTACCCAAATTGGGGCGGTAACGAAAGCAGATTCAGCAGTTTCACCAGCGCGCAGGCGTACGCGTCGTTCTTGGCAGCGCTGTACTCACTGGCGCTCTGTGCACGCACCCTGCGCATTTACACGCGCTTGGCGCTGGCAGCCATGCTTGCGACCGGTCTCATCTTTAACGGCAGCAGGATTTGGACAATTGGAATCGTAGTCGCGACCTTCGTAGCCTTGCTGATTTCCGATTTCCGGGCGTGGGTGAAGATCTGGGGTGTCGGCTTGATGCTTGTTCTTACCGCTGTGCTTGTCGGCGCAGCGGACCGCGTCATCGGAGTGCTCGCGCAATACAGCGAATCGAACCGCATCGCTGCCGCGATTACCGCGGCCTATGAGGGCGATACCAGGTCGGCGGGCCTCGGAACGTATCGTTTCCGGCGTGGAGTCGATGCCAAGGAACTCGAAGGAATTGCGGACTCGTCAGTAATGCAATTGCTGTTTGGACATGGAACGTCGAATGGCGCTCTGTTGGTAACCGGATCCCGCTTCCGAATGGGCATGGACGCAAACAGGCTGATGCACAACGAGTGGCTGCGCGTGATGTACGAATGGGGCATCCCCGGGATGATCTTATGGCTGATGTTTATCGGTTCGATCGCCGTATACGCATTGCAGGGACTAAGAAAAGAACGCCGTGACTACGCCAAGCCGCTGGTTGTGTATCTCCCAGCATTCCTGATGGGCCTGACCGGGGAAAACATTATCGCCGGCGCCGGCAGCTCAGTAAGCGTGGGATTTTTGCTGCTGATCGCGTTCGCGAGCGTGGCTCACAGGCAGATGAAGACGCCGCCATTTAGGCACGCCGCACCTGCCCAGACCTTAGACCCGATTCTTTCGTCACCTCCTGGTCGAAGCGGCAGGCCGCGCGACAACCTGATTGCGCCGCATGTGCCAGGGGCGACACCGGGGATGGCACCGTAACCCGCTCAGTTTTGGTTGTGATGTCACCATACGCCTGCAGCAGATGAGAATTCTTCAGGTTCACAATTTTTATCGGCAGCCGGGCGGAGAGGATCAGGTGTGCGCCGCAGAGCACGAACTGCTAACCAGGCATGGACATTATGTAATTCGACATTTCAAACACAATGAGGGGATTGACGCCATGTCCGCAGTAGGCATCGGCATCCAGACAGTCTGGAACCGTCGCAGCTACCGAGAAATCAGGAAGATCATTCAGCGAGAAAGGCCCGATCTTGTGCACGCCCACAATACGTTTCCACTCGTCTCCCCAGCGCTGTATTATGCCGCAGCGGCAGAACGAGTGCCCGTCGTTCAGACGCTGCATAATTATCGACTGCTTTGTCCCGCGGCCACGTTTTTTCGCGACGGGCACGTGTGCGAAGAATGCATTCACTCGAGCGTGCCTTACCCTGCGGTCGTGCACGCGTGCTACCGGCACAGCCGCCCAGCATCGGCAGCGGTCGCATCCATGCTCGTGACACACCGGCTGGCGGGGACGTGGACAACCAAGATCACCACCTATATCGCGCTGACTAATTTCTCGAAAAGCAAATTCATCGAAGGCGGCTTGCCGGCCGAGCGTTTTGTGGTCAAGCCTAACTGCCTGACCAGAGATCCAGGTATCGGCGCAGGGGATGGAGGCTACGCGCTGTTTGCAGGAAGGCTCACCGAAGAAAAAGGACTGCGCACCATCTTGAGCGTGTGGGAGACGCTTGGGTCAAACAAATCTGGTCCCGCTATCCAGTTGAAGATTGCGGGCGACGGTCCGCTCCGCGAATGGGTGAAAGAACGTGCGGCGGCGTTGCCCGCCGTCGAATGGCTCGGGCACTGCGAGCGCGATGTGCTGACGAATCTTTATCAGAAAGCTGCTTTTACGGTCTTCCCGTCGCAATACTATGAGAGTCTGCCGATGACGATTATCGAATCGCTCGCGTGCGGCACTCCGGTGATTGCATCTGCGTTAGGTGCCATGAACGAGATTGTTGTGGATGGAATGAACGGATTTCGGTTCAGGCCAGGTGACGAGAGCGATCTGATAGCGCGCATGCAAACCGTTTTGACTCGCCCGGACGAGTTGACAGCCATGCGGCAATCCGCGCGCGAGTCGTATGAGCAAAATTATACGGCTGAGCGAAATTACGATCTGCTGATGCAGATTTACGAGGCAGCCATTCCAATCGCCAAACCGGCCTAGTACTCTGATGGTTATTACCCGCCGTTATTAGTTGCATACTCTATTCAGGGGGATCGCTACCCGGCTGCGATGCGCTCAAGTCTCTCGATGCCGGTTGACGACATTTTAGTTGCGATATGAGTGCCGCTGCGGCTGAACAGGTCGTTGCAGTTCCCGAGATACGGCAGCGTTCTTGGGCAACACCGGCGATCGTGATGATCGACGTACTCGCTCTCGAGGCAGCTCTACTTCTCGGCTGTTTGGCGCGGCTGAGTTTGCAGAAGCTGTTCCCGATCTTTTTGGGAGCACCGCAATATGCGGGCTTGGCGATCGGCATTTTGACGCTGCCGCTGGCCTACTACTTCGCTGGCTTGTACCCCGGGTACGGTATGGGCGCGGTCGAGCGGCTGCGTGTGCGTTCCTACGCAACACTGTTTGTGTTCGGCGTACTGCTCACGTGGAACTATATCTTCGAGGACCGCCAATGGTCGCGCGGCGTGCTGCTTCTGACCGCGCTATTTGCGCTCATCGTTCCTCCGGCGCTCGAGGCGCTACTTCGAAAAAATCTGATCGCGCGCGGCGTGTGCGGCCAGCCCGTGATTATTTTGGGCGGCGGCAAGACCGGGACGCTTCTGGTGAAGCAGCTGCAGCAAGAGTTCGATCTTGGTTTCGTGCCGGTGGGGATTCTCGACGACGATCGCCAGAAATGGGGCACGTCCATTCATGGAATTCGCGTGGTGGGGCCGCTCGCGTATGCACGGGCTTTCGAGAAGCACGCGAAGGCGGTCTTAATTGCTATCCCAGGAATGCATCGCGAGCGCCTGGCCGAACTCGTGCAAAAGCTCTCTTTTCCGAACATCATCATCATCCCCGATTTATTTGGAATTCAGAGCCTGTGGATCAAGTCTCGCGATCTCGGTGGCGTACTTGGACTCGAAGTTCGCAAGAACCTGCTGATTCCATCGAATCGCTTGCTCAAACGAATCCTTGATTATGCGATTGCACTGCCGCTATTCGTCATCAGTGCTCCGTTCATCGCCGTGTGTGCCGCCTGTATCAAGGCGATCAGCCCCGGGCCAGTCTTCTTCCGGCAGGAGCGCGAGGGACAGAACGGCAGACGCATTACAGTCTACAAGCTCCGAACGATGTACCCCGATGCCGAACGGCTGCTGGCGGAGCACTTCGATGCGCATCCCGAAGCTCGGGCGAGCTGGCAGCAGTGTTACAAGCTGAAAGCCGATCCGCGCATACTGCCGGGCATTGGGGCATTCCTCCGGCGGTACAGTCTCGATGAGCTGCCGCAATTGTGGAATGTTCTGCGAGGCGATATGAGCTTGGTGGGTCCGCGACCGTTTCCGTATTATCACTTGAACAGCTTCGCCAATACATTCCGCACGCTGCGGGCTAGCGTCATGCCGGGCCTGACGGGGCTTTGGCAGGTATCTGAGCGCAGCGACGGAAATTTAAGTATCCAGGAAGTCGAGGATACTTACTACATCAGAAACTGGTCGCTGTGGCTTGATATCTACATCCTGCTTCGGACCATGCACAGTTTGCTGTCTCCCAAAGGTGCGTACTGAAAAATTCCAGCGAGTTGCCGCGCGCCCGCGCGAGTGTGCCGCTGCTCGTATTTGATTCAAACATTACCCGCAATAGCCCCATCGGGAGCTGTGTTTTGAAGATGCTGCAGCCGCTCGTCGGTGAATGGCCGATACACCTGTTCACCAATTGCACGGATCTGCCCGACGCGCAGCTAGTCCACAAAACGAGAATTCCTCTGCCGCGCCGGCCTGTTTTCGCCCGTGCGATTTTATACACGCTGTTCTCCACATTTGCTTACCTGGTCTCGAACAAGCCGAAACCGAATCTCAGAATCAGCAGCGAAGGTGCGTTCCCGTTTTGCCAGATCTCATATAACCAGTTCTGTCATCGCTTCTTCCTGTCTCGACATCGCGATGCCCTCGCAGGTGCTTGGCTACGCCGCGCAGCGCGCATCGTGACGCATAGCTGGGGAGCGATCACAGAGAAGATCGGATTCCTTTCCGCGAACATCGTCGTTGTGCCGTCGCAGGGCATCGCTCGCGAAATAGAATCCGCGTATCCCCACCTGGTGCGTGGAAAAATACGCGTGATTTCCAACCCGGTCGACGCCGACCGCTTTTCGCGTCCCGCAGATTTCCGTCCGTCTGGTCTACTCGAGCAACTCAGCATTCCCCCTGGTGCCTTCGTGCTCAGCTTCTGTGCGCTGGGGCATTTCGAACGTAAGGGGTTGCGATTTGTAATGGAAGCTTTGGCACGTTTGTCAAACGCAGGAGTGCATCTAATCGTCATCGGCGGATCGCCAAGCGAAGTGAGCGAACATCGGGCGCTCTCGGATGAGCTGCAGGTGAGCGCTTCCGTCCATTTCGTTGGTTTGCAGACCGATATCCGCCCCTATCTTTGGGCTTCGAGAGCGTTTGTGTTCCCGTCCGTTTACGAAGGATTTGCTCTCGCCTGCCTGCAAGCGGCCGCCGCAGAACTGCCGCTAATTACGACATCCATTAACGGGATCGAAGAGTTCATCGTTGACGGTGAGAATGGTTGGATTGTCGAACGCAGCAGCCACTCTGTCGCGGCGGCTATCCGCCAAGCAGCCCTAAATCCGGAACGCACAGCGGCGATGGGGCGCGCAGCAAGAGACCGCGTGCAGATGTACAGGCAGGAGCTGTTTCAGGCACGCTGGCTGGAGTTGCTGAAGGAAGTTACGACGAGTGGGTTGGGCCGGGCTCGCAACGCCGAACAGCGATCATCGATTTGACGAGCGGGCCGATCTTCTCCATCCATATTTCGCCGTCCCGAAAGAGCAACCGGAATTCACGAATGGAAAGCAATCTGATTTGTTCCACGTCCATTCGCGCCCTCAGGTAATCCGGCTCGGCGGGCATCCATCCGAGATTCAGTCTTTGATGAAGCGCGGTGCGGCACCACATGGGCAGTTGCGCCCAACCGGGGACGTGGAAGTGCGGCTCTACCGGGAAGTAACGATAGGGCGTCTGGACGAAATAGCCTTTGGCAACGCGACGAATTTCGTTAGCCATTTTTTGTTGATCGGCAAGAGTGCCGACGTGTTCAATTACGGAATTCGAGAAGCAGGCGTCGAATTCTCGTGTTTCAAATCGTGACAAGTTGCGCGCGTCTCCAACAAGCGCTTTAATTGGCAATCTCCCGGACGGTTGCGCTCCCTCCAAATTCAGCAGCGTGATGGATAAGCGGTCGCACTCCGGATTCCACAGACTCGCCCAAAATCCTTCCGTGCCCCCGACGTCGAGAACGCGAACGCGCCCGGCGGCGTGGGGAAGCAGCGCGATAAATTGCTGCAAACGATCGCGCCGCATTCTCGATGCCCAGGAATTCGAAAGCGATGTGTCGGCGCAGGGAAGTCTCACGGCTGCCCTCTCGACCGGAGCGAGCGTACTAAGTTAGCGTGCCACATGGCACCCTGCACAACGCGTTGCACACCAGCCGGCGCGTACAAGGCTAGTCGTCGCTCGAAAAGAAGCTGCCCAAGCTGCCGGTCGCGATGGCGCTCAGAGGATTACGCTCGTCGCCGGCATGCCGGTGTTCGGCTGGCGAAAGCTCGTGGCGCAAGCGCTCGAGCGTCATGCTTTGCAGAATCACGCGGCCGGGGCCAGTGAGCGTCGACAGGAACAGACCTTCGCCACCGAAAATGGCGGTACGTATGTTGCCCACCAACTGCACGTCGTAATTCACGGTCGGCTCGAAGGCGACCAGGTGACCGGTTTGCACTTGCAACGTTTCGCCCGGCGCGAGCGTGAAATCAACGTGATCGCCGCCGGCATGCACGAATACGGCGCCCGGGCCGGTCAGTTTCTGGAGGATGAAACCCTCGCCACCGAGAAGCCCTGCGCCGAGCTTGCGTACCAGCGCGATATCGAGAGCGACACTGCCTTGCGCGAACAGGAAGCCGTCGCGTTGCACCATGATAGTTTGTCCGAGGGCCAGCTCAAACACCTGAATCTTGCCTGGATAGTGGCCGGCGAATCCGACTTCCCCTTGAGTGCCGTTGGTATGGAAATAGGTGAAAAAGAGCGATTCGCCCATCAGCTTGCGCTTGATCGCGCCCATAATTTTGTCGGATAGCGACTGGCCGGTAACGCGAGTGGCCCAATCGACATTGGCGGATTTGTAGATCATCTTGCCCGCTTCCGCATAGATTTCCTGGCCGGGTTTCAGGTGCACGCGCGCAATCTGCAGGTTGTGACCTTCGATGTCATATTGCAATGGCTCGACAGGCGGAGCGGGCGGGTAATAGGACGCGCCCGAAGCTGCTGCGCCGGCCGGCTGGCCGCAATTCACACAAAACTTTCCATTGTCCGGAAGCTGGGTCCCGCAATTCGTACAGAAGGCCATAATCGTCCCTCTATGCTAACGAAGATTGGAGTCCCGATGTTCGAGGGGTGACGACTAGCCTTGCGCAGGGAACAGAAACGTTAGAGCATTGCGCATGCGATAGCCCCAGGCTTTTTCGTCGTGTCCGGCGCCTTCGTCCTCGACGAAGCGGAGATCGTGTCCGAGTTGCCAGCCCTTGCTGATCAGCGCGTCACGCAAATCCTCGGCGTTCTTGATGCAGGATTCGGGGTTTTGACCTTCGCAGGTGCCGATGTCGAGCCAGATCTTCTGATCGGACTTACGGCGCAGTTTACGGATTTCCCGCAGAATCGCGCGATTGGCCCACCACACCGACGGCGACATGACAATGAGCTTTCCGAAGATCTGCGGAAAGTGGAGCCCGAGATACAAAGTCACGAGAGCGCCCAAGGACGAGCCGCCGAGACCTGTGTTCGTCACATCGGAGAGCGTCCGGTATTCGCTATCGATAAACGGCTTCAGATCTTCGACAATCAGCTTGGCGTACGCCCTGGCGCGCCCCCCGCGCCCGCGCCGATCTCGCACATGCGTGTATTCCGCCATGCGGGCGGAGCCGCTATTGTAGATGCCGACGATAATCAGCGGCTGAAGGTCTCCCTTTTGGATTAACTCTTCCGCAAGCTCATCGAGGCCCCATTCGTTGCCCGCGAACGCTGTCGCGGCATCAAACAGATTTTGCCCATCGTGCAGGTACAGGACCGGATAGCGCCGGTCCGAGGAGGAGTTGTAATCGGGTGGCAGATAGACGATGACATCCCGGGCGTCTTCGACGAAGCGGGATTGGAGCGCGTGATGTAAGCGCAGGGTTCCAGTAAGCGTGTGGTCCAAAGTATTTTTTTGAGGCGCTCTACGAAGGCGTATAGCGGGAGGGCGTACAACAGGCGAGATGCTTTCCCGGCGCGGCCTGTGGCATCGGAAAGTTTCTAGCTCTTTACGAAATTCAACGCAGCGGAGTTCATGCAGTACCGCAAGCCGGTCGGTTTCGGACCGTCTTCGAATACGTGGCCGAGATGCGCATCGCACTGCGCGCACAAGACCTCGGTGCGGGGCATTCCCATGCTGATATCGACTCGGTTCGAGACGTTCTGCTTGGCGATCGGCTGCCAGAAACTTGGCCAACCGGTGCCCGATTCAAACTTCGTGTCGGATGAGAAAAGAGCGTTTCCGCAGCAGACGCAGCGGTAAAGGCCGTGTTCGTGGTTATTCCAGTATTTACCCGTGAAAGCGCGCTCGGTACCGGCGTGTCGGGTGACGTCGTATTCCTCGGGCGTCAGTTGCTGGCGCCATTCCGCGTCCGATTTCTCCACCTTCTCCACTTCGACCACTCCTTTTGGCTGACCTGAGTCCGTGAACTCGGCGAGTTTCACTTCTCTGCGCGATTTCGCGGCCAGCGTAAAGCCGGCACCCGCCGCGACCGAGAGACCGCTCATCAAGAATGTCCTGCGTCGCATACTTACATGATAGTTCGTCCCGCTTGCCTTTACGCGAGGATCGATTGCGCCGAGTTGGCTTACTGCAGGCGAATCTTGATAGGGTAAAAGCATGCCGATCTTCGAATATTCTTGTGACGATTGCGGAACGAAATTTGAAACGTTGGTCAGGCGGAGTGCCGATGCTGAAGCAGCGCGGTGTCCCTCCTGCGGACAGGATCATTTGACGACGCAATACTCCACATTCGCCGCTCGATCGGGCGCCTCGAAGAGCCATGCGGAGCCCGCCGGCGGATGCGGCAGCGGGATGTGCGGCGCCGACATGTGCCAGGGTGGCATGTGCGGCATGAACATGAATTGAGGGGTACCGCGTCAACCGGAAGGCCCGGTGTGCGTCGGATGGGGCGAACCTGCCCCTATGTAGGCCAGCGTCCAGATTGTCGTTGACTTTCGACCTTTATTCGCCAAAACTGGAGTAGGGGGAATGGCGATGGCGCTGACGCGACGACAGAAGGAAGTAATGGACTTTCTCTCTACCTTCATAGCGAAGCACGGATACAGCCCGAGTTACGAGGAAATTGCCTCGGGACTAGGGCTCGCTTCACTCGCAACGGTTCACAAACACATCCAGGCGCTCGAATCCAAGCAGTACGTGCGGAGAAGCTATAATCACAGCCGCTCGCTGGAAGTCGGCGAGCGTTATTCGGCTGAAGAAACAGCGCGACGGCCGCAGAACGGCGATTCGAGCATCCCGTTGATGGGGCGCATTGCGGCCGGTTCTCCGGTCGAAGCGATTCCGAATCCGGAGGCGCTGCACTTCTCCGATTTTGTCGCGGGCGAGGGCACTTTCGCCTTGGAAGTTCGCGGTGAATCGATGATCGAAGATCACATCTGCCACGGTGATTACGTCCTGGTCGAAAAGACCGACAGTGTCCGAAACGGCGACATCGTCGTGGCGCTGGTCGACGGCAGTGAAGCAACCTTGAAACGCTACTATGCTGAACCGGACGGTCGCATTCGTCTGCAGCCCGCCAACTCGTCGATGGCTCCGATTTTTATCGATCCCGAAAGTCTCCAGGTCCAAGGGCGCGTGCTCGCGATCATGCGGAAGTACTGAAATCCGATGCTAGAATTGGTCCGTGGCTGAAGCCAGCGCACGATCGAGCACCGGAAGTTTCGGACGTCGCCTCGTGTTTTGGGATTTCGCGAGAGCGTCATGGCAGTACGACGTGGCCGTGGCGATCATTCTGCTGTTCGTATTCGTCACCCCGCGCGATTGGTTTCACGACCAGCCAAAGGCCTCGAGCATCGTTTTGATGTCTTCCCTTCACGGTGCAAATCGCGTGTTCATCGCGACCGAGTTACTCGCGGAAACGCCCGACCGGCAGCGCGCCGCACGGGCCGAAGCGCTGATTCGCCAGCGCACCGGAAAATCGTGGCATGTGGTGCGCGTGGAGCCGATCCGCGACGAAGCGGAACAGGAGATCAAAGGCTTTATCGCGTATACTGCTCCGTAACCGCGGAGCCTGCCGTCTTCTTTGTCAGAGATTGTGAAACGCTTTTTACTTGGATTGTGCCTTTTGGCGGGTTGCGCCGTTGTCGACGCGCAAACCGTGTCCGACATACTCGCGCGCATGGATCAAGCCGCGCCACAGTTTCACGCCATCGCCGCGAATGTTCGCATGCTCACCTACACGGCCGTTCTGGACGACAAAACGGTCGAAGACGGCACTCTTAAAATGCAGCGCTTGAAACCCGGCGACGTGCGAGCCGTCATTGACTTTACGGGCCAGTCGGACGCGCGCCAAATCGCTTTCCTGGGCAAAATCGTCCGGATCTACTACCCGAAGCTGCAGGAATATCAGGAATATGACCTCGGCCGGAACAGTAACATGCTTAACCAGTTTTTGCTGTTGGGCTTCGGATCATCGGGGAGAGAACTGGCGCAAAGTTACAACATCACACTGGAAGGTTCAGAAAAAGTTGCCGGGCAGGACACGTCGAAACTGCTCCTGATCCCCAAGGACAAGAAAGTACTGGAGCATCTGAAGCAGGCACGGGTGTGGATCCCGAACAACGCCGCGTATCCTGTACAGCAGCAGTTCGACGAGCCTTCCGGGAATTATCGGAAAGCGACCTACACCAACATCGAATTGAATCCCGCCATCCAAGGTACATTGGACCTCCAGTTGCCACCAGGCACAAAGAAGCAGAAGCAATAGGGGCGCCGGCGCGTTAGCCGCTTCACACCTAAACAGCTAGATGACTGATCAGACGAAGACTACCGGGAGGCTGGCGTTCATTGACTGGACGAGGGGCCTTGCCGCGGTCGTGATGCTCCAGGGGCATACTTTCGACTCGTTCACGCGCACCGATTTGCGCGACAAAAGCGCGTTCATGCTCTCGCAGTTTCTGGGGGGACTGCCACCCGCAATTTTTCTTTTTCTGACCGGCATCACCTTCGCATTTTTGATGGATAGCCAGGACCGGCAGGGCCAGAGCGCCGGCAAGCGCGTGATAGCCGCGCTGAAGCGCTCGCGTTACCTGTTCCTGATCGCCTTTCTCTTCCGCATTCAGTTGTACGTTTTCGGGTTTCCGACCAGCCCCGCGGGCGAGCTGCTGCGCGTTGACATTCTCAATTCCATGGGTTTGGCCATGCTGATTCTCGCGCCGATGGCGGTGTTCACTACGCGGGAACGGATCCGCCTGTGCACCGTCATCGGCCTTGTAATCGCCGGCCTCGCGCCGCTCGTTAGCATGATCGATCCCGCGGGCGTGCCGTCGATTGTGCGATCGTACTTTTTCCCGAGTTACAATTATTTCGGTTTCTTCCCCTGGGCTGCATTTTTGGCCTTCGGAATGGTAGCGGGGAGCGTGATTCGCACAGTGAAGCCCGACGAGATGTCGCGCTCGATGCTCTGGATGTTAGCGATCGGCATCGGCCTCGCCGTTGCGGCCCACCAGCTATCGAATCTGCCCTACTCGGTCTATGCGAAAAGCGACTTTTGGCTCAATAGTCCGGCACTGATTCTGATCAAGCTCGGAGTGGTGTTGGCTTTGCTGGCGGTTGCGTTCTTATGGGTGAATCTCGGTGCGCCCCAGAAGTGGAGCATATTCCGGCAGCTGGGAACCACCTCGCTGCTGGTCTACTGGGTGCATATCGAGCTGGTGTATGGCCGTTGGTTCGGCTTGTGGAAGCAGGCGTTGTCGGTGAGACAGGTGGTCATCTACACTGTGATCCTGATCGCCTTGATGACTGCGCTGTCGGTGGGGCGCTCGCGCTGGCGATCTATCTCGGGATTTCTCAAACCGCAGCCTCTGCCGCAGCCCCGGCGCGCTTCGGGTGATTAGCGGTTCGTCTTTGCCAGCGCTCCGGCGAGCGCAATCAACCCGGTTTCGTTAGACTTTATTTCAGAACATCAAAAAACACGATGCGCGTACTCGTAGTGGAAGACGAAAAGCGGATTGCGGACTTCTTATCCCGGGGCTTACAAAGCGCCGGCTACGCGGTCGACGTGGTCCATGCCGGGGGCACCGCGATTGAACGGCTTCATTCGACCGAATACGACCTGGTCATTTTAGATTTGGGCCTGCCTGACATCGATGGTCTTCAAGTGCTCCAGAAGATGAAGAACCGCAAGACCATTCCACCGGTTTTGATCCTCAGCGCGCGCGACGCCGTCGATGATCGCGTAAAGGGCTTGGAGCAAGGCGCGGACGATTACCTCGTAAAACCGTTTGCATTCGTGGAACTGCTCGCGCGTGCCCGGGTGCTCTTGCGACGCGGTCAACCTACACCCGAAAAGCTGCAGGTCGGCGATCTCACGCTCGACTGCATTCGCCGCAAGGTCACGCGCAACAACGAGAACATTGAGCTGGCGCCCAAGGAGTTCAGCATTCTCGAATATATGATGCGCAACCGCGGGCGGCCCCTGAGCCGAACCATGATCGTCGAGCATGTCTGGGACATGGATTACGACGGCCTGACGAACATCGTCGACGTGTACATCAGACATTTGCGCAGCAAGATTGACGATCGATTCCCGGCCAAGATGATTCACACGGTCCGCGGCATCGGATATATGCTCGACGCGCCAGAAACTCCGCAGGCCCTTCCGAGCGAAACAGTCAGCGCGTAGGTGGCGATCGATGCTCTGGAAGAAGCTGCCCGAAGTTAGGCTCTTCCGCACCTTGCGGTTTCGCCTGGCCGCTACCTTCCTGCTGCTGTTGACAGCCGTGGTCGCCATCATGGGGTTCGTCGGAACCACCACTCTCCGCACTGTTCTCGCTACCCAAAGCGACGACGAGCTTAAGGAGCAGTTAGGTGCGCTGAAGGGCTGGATCGACATCGACCCTGACAGCGGCAAGCCGTTCTGGATGATCGACCATTCGGATCCCGAATCGGAGGCCGAAGTGTCGCGTCTTGAAGCCGTCTATCTCGTTACCGATGATCAAGGGCAACCGTTCCTGGGGTCGTCTGGACCGGCGTTCAAACAAATTTCAGATCGGAAAACGATTCTTTCTGAACTGGCGCAGATGCAGCGCACGCATGAGTCGGTCATTAAGACCATTACGGGCGCCGACAAAGTGCAATACAAAATTATCAGCAGCACTCTCACCGATTCGAGACGCGACAGAAAGTGGTATGTGGCGGAAGGTCTCAGCTTGGCTGACGATCAAACCGTATTGCGGCGATTCCGGCGAAATTTTTGGATTTTCTTTCCCGTCGCCCTGCTTGCCTGCGCAGTGGTCAGCTGGTATTCGGCGGGAACCATTCTGACCGCGCTCCAGTCGGTCGAAAAAGCGGCGCAGGATATTACCGGATCGAGCCTCGGATTGCAGATCCCCAAGCGCGGAGCCGACGACGAGCTGGATCGGTTGATCGACTCCTTCAACGAGATGAGCGGCCGTCTGAAGGCTTCCTTCGAGCAGATGCGGCAGTTTTCGACCGACGTATCGCACGAGCTACGTACTCCGCTGACCGCGATTCAGGGCCAGCTCGAAGTGGCCCTTTTCACTGCGACGCGCAAAGAGCAGTTGCAAGAAGCCATCGAGAACGCGCTGCAAGACGTAGAGCGGTTGTCGAATCTGGTCCGCGCGCTGCTGCTGCTGTCCCAATCAGAGTCGGGCCAGATCCCCATGAATAAAGGTGTGATCGATCTGAGCGAACTGCTCGAAGATCTCGTCGACCAGTTTCAGATCCCGGCCGAAGCGCAACATGTGAAGCTGACCCAGGCTCACCGCGAGCCGGTACTCTGCGAGGCCGATCGCACTCAGATCGAACGCGTGGTTACCAATCTGCTATCGAATGCCATCAAATATACGCCGACGGGCGGGTGGGTGCGCGCTTCCGCAGAAATTGCAGGTTCTCACGTTCGGCTGGTCATTGAAGATTCGGGAGTGGGCATACCGAAGGATCATCTGCCACACATCTTCGATCGCTTCTATCGCGTGCCCGATCCTAATCCCGAAAAAGGTCTCGGGCTCGGTTTGAGCTTTGTCTCGGCGATTGTGCGGGCTCACGGCGGCGAGATTCGCGTCGAAAGCGAAATCGGAAAAGGTTCCCGTTTCGAAGTGACCTTGCCAGCGGGCGCAGTACGCACTAGTGCCGAAGCTCCAGTGATGCAGGCCTAGGGCTTTGCGGAACCCCGCAAGCGTTTGATTTAACGCGTTGCGGGCGCTGACATTACAAATTCCGGAAACGCAACAGTACGCCATTCCGTCCGGTGCATACACGCCGTCAAACCTCAATTACGCAATGCGCTTCAAATCGCTTTCCATTATCAGTGTGCTCGCCGTTTGCGTGCTGGCTGTCTCACCGGGCGCATTCGGGCAGAACCTGTCCGTCGGGGTTGTGGCAGGCACGAGTCTTACAGACGATTTCCGCACGCAGTTTTTTTCGAGCCCCGGTTATCCACAGGTGAACTACCTTCAAACTTCCGGTTCGACATCTTTTATTGGCGGACCGATGATTGATTGGCGCTTGCCGGCTGGTTTTTCCGTGGAAGCGGACGGCTTGTACCGCGGCCTACATGGAAATGGTCCCTCGCCATTCAGTGTGGTGACGTGGGAATTTCCGGTGCTCGCGAAATATAGATTCGCCGTGCCACTCGCCAAGCCTTTCATCGAAGCCGGGCCATCTTTTCGCACGGCAGCAAATCTGAATTGGGCGAACCCTTCTCATCACGGATTTACTGCGGGTGTGGGGCTGGAGATGCGCCTGCGCGGAGTGAATATCGCGCCTGAAGTGCGCTACACACGTTGGGCGGCGGATAACAATCCGAATAGCGCTCTCACAAAGCCAGATCAAGTGGAAGTGCTGGTCGGATTTAGCGGCAACTCCGGCGTGGACTCTCGTCCGTTCGGGCGGCTGGTCTCCTTTGGCGTGGTCCTTGGGACGAACTTGACCAATGATTTTCAAAACGTATCGTATCCCGTTATTGTGGAGACTGGGCTGCCTAATGGCGGAATTCAGAGTATGAAAGCAACGTCGCTCAATTACTCGGGTCCAAAGAGCTTCCTCGTTGGTCCGACGTTCGAGTTGCATCTGCCAAAGCAGCTGTCCGTAGAGGTCGATGCGCTATATCGGCCGCTCAGCTCTGCGATGAAAACAGTACTCTCGAATGGCGAGACATTCGGCCCCTTCACCTCTAACAGCACATTCGTCACGTGGCAGTTTCCCGTACTCGCAAAGTACAAGTTCCCTTTTCCGTTTGAGCAGCGGTTTCCGAAGCCGTTCCTCGATCTAGGTCCATCGTTCCGGACTGCCCAGCGGCTGAATTTTTCAGCGCTGTCCATTTATGGGGTAACAGTTGGAGCAGGATTAGAGGCGCACTTTCACGCGTTAAGAATCGCACCCGCAGTGCGCTACACCTATTGGGGACCCGACAGCCCACGCGGTCAAACGCAAACGCTTCGCAACGAAGCCGATCTTCTCGTCGGATTCTCTTTCTAATCTTTCAAAGTGTTTAGTTCGACGACACCGCGAAGCCTTCAGTCCTCAACGCCCGAACTGGTAAGTGGCACTCCCGCCAAAAGTATTCCAGTGCTTTTTGCCGTCTCCGAAGTTCGACAAGTAACGGCCCAAGGCTCCCAGCCAAACGTGCCGACTAGGATCTACTGCAACCCTGGCGCCAGCCCAGCCTTGTGCTAGCCAAGCATCGTTGAATGAACTGTCCCTGCGGAAGGAAGCGTAGCGGCGGTCCGGTTCAATCGTGACATTATCTGCTCGCCACGCGTTGACACCACCGAACCCGCTAAATAGCTCCGCTCGGTCCTGCCCAAACGAGAGAGTTGCCTGACTGCCAAACGGCGGCAGAGTGAACCTGGTGCGGTCCGTCGCGGGCCGTATAACGCAACGCGGGCATTCCAGGCCATACGAGGTGAACGGCCCATCTGTAAGCCGCACGGGAAACTCGAAACCCTGCCCTGTGGGGGAAGCATCCACTCCGAACCAGTAGAATGTCCACTTCTTCAGTAAGCGACCGGGGTCACTTGGCGTTTGGGAGAATGCATTGGCGCAACCCAAAAGAAGTTCGACGAAGAGGGGAACCAACAGCCGGCGCATCGATTGAGTGACGCTCGGGAGCAGTTTTGTCTACAGCTTAGGAGAGCCACGCCGCCTTTCACAGCGATTCGTTCAGCAGGTGCGCCAATCGCAGGCCCGCCTTCTCTAGTTGGCTGCGCACCACCGGCTTCATGTCTTCGATGTATGAAGCCTGAATGTGAAGCCGGAGTTCGGTGATTGCTTCCGGGGCATCCTGGCAGCCGGCCGGGAACTCGATCGGCTCAACCGGGATGCGCAGCCGCCGGTAAATGTCGTGCTCGGCAAGCAAGTGCGACTCCCACATCCAATCGTCCGGCGTGCCTGCCACGAGGGCAGGTTCGCGCAGCTTAGGGGAGCTTTCGATGTCGCGTTCGAGTTCCGAAGCCAGGACTTTGTCGTCGGGGCTAATCGCATTCACAATTTCGCCATCCCAAAGTGCGTGCAGGTTCTTGGCGTTCTCGACCGGCGGATCGAGAGTTTCGCAGTTGCCGCCTAAATCGGCGTCCGAAATGGTGTGCAGCGGCTGATGCACATCGCCCACCAAATGAACCACGTAGCGGAGCGCGTCCAGTTGGCTCCAGTGAGCGTCGGCGGGAGGGGAGGCAAGTTGTGCCGCGAACAGGCGAATGCGGGCCGGAGCGCAGTTGTCGTCCTTGCAGCGAGCCGGGATGTCGGATTTATGGTCCTGAAGCGTCAAATCGATGTAATGCCACTCCCCGGTTTGCGTGTCTTTCTTGGTCTCATCAGCCCAAGTGGACGCCCGGGCCAGGGCATCCGCGACCGCTTCCGGCGTCTCCGGCACATCTAAGATACGGGCCACTCGCGTGAGGGCCGCGGGCGTGAGGTGGGCGGCAGCAATCCGGGCCACGGTCTGGTGGCCGGTTTCCCACCACGAAAACGCGGGAGAGGGAAGCGCCAGATAGCAACTTATTGAAAAGGCGAGACAGCGATGTCGCATGAAGCTCGGGTTTGCTTTACTTTACCCCAATTGGGCATCTTGCGACGACCCCGTAGATCTTAGTGCAATAGACTAAGATTATTGCATCAAGAGACGCTCACGTGGTATCTATTTAAGTGAGGGTTCGTAAACTTCTATGGATTTTAATCGGCTGACGGAAAAATCGCAGGAAGCGATCCGCCAGGCCCAAACCGTCGCTGTCGCACATGGCAACCAGCAGGTCGATGTGGAACACCTGCTGCTGTCCATGCTGGAGCAGGAGGGCGGGCTCGCGCCGTCGATTCTGTTGCGTGCCGACGTGGCGCTCGAACCGCTGCATAAGCGGCTCATTCAGGAAATTGATAAGTTACCGAAGATTAGCGGGAGCGGGGTACGGCCTGATCAGGTTTACATCACCAACCGGCTTTCCCACTTGCTGACGGTTGCCGAAGAGCAGGCCAAACGCCTCAAAGACGAATACGTCTCGATCGAGCATCTGCTGCTCGCGACTGCTGAGGACCAGGGGGCGGCTGGCCGGCTGCTGCGGGAATTCGGCTTAACACGAGACCGGCTCATGAAAGCACTGGTCGAAGTGCGCGGGAATCAACGCGTCACCAGCCAAAATCCGGAGACGACTTACGAATCGTTACAGAAGTACGGCCGGGATCTAACCGAGCTCGCGTCGAAGGGCAAGCTCGACCCGGTGATCGGGCGCGACGAGGAGATCCGGCGCGTCATCCAGGTGCTTTCCCGCCGCACCAAGAACAATCCGGTGCTGATCGGTGAGCCGGGGGTCGGCAAAACGGCTATCGTCGAAGGCTTGGCGCAGCGCATCGTGCGTGGCGACGTTCCCGAGGGCTTGAAAGATAAGCAGGTAGTCGCGCTCGACATGGGCGCGCTTATTGCGGGAGCGAAGTTTCGCGGCGAATTCGAGGAGCGTCTGAAGGCGGTTCTTAAAGAGGTCCAGTCTTCCGAAGGGCGCATCATCCTGTTCATCGACGAATTACACACCGTGGTCGGAGCCGGCAAAGCCGAAGGAGCGATGGATGCCGGCAACCTGCTGAAGCCGATGCTGGCTCGCGGCGAACTGCATTGCATTGGCGCGACCACGCTCGATGAATACCGCAAGTACATAGAAAAAGATGCCGCGCTCGAGCGCCGCTTCCAGACCGTGTTCGTCGACCAGCCGAGTGTCGAAGATACGGTTTCGATTCTCAGGGGCCTGCGCGAGCGCTACGAACTGCACCACGGGGTGCGCATCAAGGACACCGCACTGGTAGCCGCAGCAGTGCTCTCGAACCGTTACATTACGGACCGGTTTTTGCCAGATAAGGCGATCGATCTGGTGGATGAGGCGGCCGCCAAATTGCGAACCGAAATCGATTCGATGCCGGGCGAGCTGGATGAAATCCTGCGCCGCACCATGCAGCTCGAGATTGAGCGCGAAGCGCTGAAGAAAGAGAGCGACGCCGTTTCGAAAGACCGGCTGGCGCGCATTGAAAAAGAGCTGGCGGAATTGAAAACGCAAGCTTCGGCCTTGCAGGCCCAATGGCAGACCGAAAAGGAAGGTGTGCAGCGCGTGCGCGCTCTTCGCGAGCAGATCGAGCAGGTCAAAATCCAGATCACGCAAGCCGAACGGTCTTACGACTTGAATAAGGCCGCCGAGCTGAAGTACGGCCGCCTGACCGAGCTCGAACGGCAGCTCAATGCCGAGCAGGAGCGCGTTTCCGGCAAGCAGGGTGCCATGCGCCTGCTCAAAGAAGAGGTGGATGAAGAAGATATCGCCCATGTTGTGAGCCGCTGGACGGGCGTTCCCGTTTCGAAGCTGCTCGAAGGCGAGATGAAGAAGCTGCTGGCGCTCGAGGATGAGCTGCACCACCGGGTGATTGGTCAGGACGAAGCGGTTTTGGCCGTGGCCGAAGCAGTGTTGCGTGCGCGTTCGGGATTGAAGGATCCGCGGCGGCCGATCGGCAGCTTCCTGTTTCTCGGTCCCACGGGTGTAGGCAAGACCGAATTGGCGCGGGCGCTCGCCGAATTTCTCTTCGATGACGAGCGCGCCATGATTCGCATCGATATGTCCGAGTACCAGGAGAAGCATACGGTGTCCCGGCTCATCGGCGCACCTCCGGGATACGTGGGTTACGACGAAGGCGGCCAACTCACCGAAGCCGTCCGGCGGCGGCCCTATTCCGTGGTGCTATTCGATGAAATCGAGAAAGCGCATCACGACGTATTCAATGCCCTATTACAGGTACTCGACGATGGCCGCCTGACCGATGGCCAGGGGCGAACCGTTGATTTCAAGAACGTGATCGTCATCATGACCTCGAATATCGGGAGCCATCGCATTCTGGAGTATCGCGGCGCTTTCGAAGGTGAGGAGTACCGGCGCATGAAGGACACCGTTTTGTCGGAACTGCGGCAGGCCTTTCGTCCGGAATTCCTGAACCGGCTCGATGAGATTATCGTGTTCCACGCCTTGAGTGAGGAGCATCTAAAAGATATCGTGGAGATCCAGCTGGCCAGTCTCCGGGCGCGACTCGAGGAGCGCCACATCGTTCTCAAGCTGTCGGAGGAGGCGCGCACACGTCTAGTAAGAAGCGGGTACGATCCGAATTACGGAGCGCGGCCCTTGAAGCGCGCCATTCAGCGAGAAATTGAAACTCCGCTCGCCAAGCGAATCGTGGGCGGTGAGATACGAGATGGCGACACGGTGTGGATTGACGCGGATCCGGCCGGCTCCGGTCTCGTTTTCCGTTCGGAAGTGAACAAACCGGCGGCGGCAGCCGTGGAAGTATGAGAAATGCCGCATGTAAATCGAATTTTGATTTAGTACGTCCAATGTTTGGAGAGCGGCGGGAGATTTCTTACGCGCCGCATAGGAAAGGATTCAGAAGGACATGTCAAACGTAGTCCAATTTCGCCGCTCTACAGCGATCCTCACGCTGGTCGCGGCTTCTATCGGGGGCGGGCTGGTTGCAGCTATTGCCGTTGCTACCCACACGGCCAAAGCGCCGATTTCCGTCGTTGCTCGTGCCGACACGAATACGCAGCGCGTCAACCAACTCTCGAATTCTTTTGCGGACATTATCGAGAAGGCCTCTCCCGCGGTCGTGAAAATCAGCATGACGCGGATTATCAAAGCGTCCGACGAACAGCAGAGCAATCCCTTTATGTCGGATCCATTCTTCCGCCAGTTCTTCGGCGGCGGCCCCATGGCGCGCCCCCGCGACCAGCGCGAGGAAGGCTTGGGTTCGGGAGTGATCGTCAGTCCGAACGGCTACATTCTCACCAACAATCACGTGGTGGAGAAGGCGAACAGCCTCAAGATTGAGTTGTCGGATGGCCGCAATTTTACGGGTAAGGTGGTGGGCGCCGATCCGCAGACCGACGTGGCGGTCGTGAAGATCAATGCCAGCGCATTGCCGACCCTTCCGTTCGCAAATTCCGATGCGGCGCGCGTGGGCGATCTGTGTTTCGCGATCGGCAATCCCTTCGGCCAGGATCACACCGTCACGATGGGTATCGTGAGCGCCAAGAACCGTGTTCTTGAACGGAATACGTATATACAGAACTTCATTCAGACCGATGCCGCCATTAACCCTGGCAATTCCGGGGGCGCTTTAATCAACGCCCGTGGTGAGTTGATCGGCATGAACACCATGATTCTTACCGGTGGTTCGAGCTTTGGCGGAGAAGGTGGAAACGTCGGCATCGGTTTTGCAGTTCCTTCGAACATGGCCAAGCAAGTCATGGATCAGATCATGAAGAGCGGCAAGGTGTCGCGCGGCTACATGGGCGTTACGCTGGGTGCCTTGACGCCTGATCTTGCGAAGGCTTTTGGCGTCAGCCAGAACCATGGAGCGGTGGTAGGCGATATCACGTCAGGCGCTCCCGGAGCCAAAGCCGGGTTGAAGTCAGGTGATGTGATTACAGCGATAGACGGTAAGCAAGTGGAGGGTCCCGACGACCTGACCATGGATGTCATCTCGCGCTCGCCTGGCACTTCCGTGACGCTCGATGTGGTGCGGAACGGACAGCCGATGAAGATCAACGTAACGCTTGGAGCCCGCCCGGGTGGTATCGATTGGGCCAAACAGAACAACACTGGGGACAACAACAATAACAACGATAACAACGACAACAGCGGCAGCGCCTCTATCCGCGGGATCACCGTCGAGAACCTGACGCCTGATCTGGCGCAACAGATCGGAGCCTCGCCGACGTTGCACGGCGTCGTGGTCTCAGGTGTCGATGCTGACAGCGCAGCGGCCGACAACATCGGACGCGGTATGGTCATCACCGCTGTCGATCGTCACCCGGTGGCGAACGTCAACGATTTCAAGCGCCTCATGTCGCAAGCCAACGGAAAACCGGTTCTGATCACTTTCAGTGCGAATGGGCAAACCGGCTTCACGGTTATTCAGCCGTCCAGCAAGTAGTGACGCAGTAATTCATCCGGCCCGGGCGAGCCAGCTCCCCGGGCCTTTTTTGTCGAGGTAAGAACTTGAGTAAGACACGCGCAGGGAATCGCAGCTTAGCGCTGCTGCCCTGCATCGAACATTTAGGAAACAAACCGAATGGCAAACCATGACTTTCAAGTATTGCCGGCTCTACCGCTGAAGAACACCATCCTGTTTCCAGGATTGCTGTTACCTCTGTCGGTAGGGCGTTCGAGCTCGCTTCGCGCCGTGGAAGCTGCTCTCAAAACGGAGGAGAAAGAGATCATCCTCATCGCGCAGCGCGATGCGCAAGTGGATTCGCCGCAGCAGGACGATCTCTACACGATCGGCACCAAGGCCGTGATCCGCAAATCGTCCCGTCCGAATGACGGAATGATGGAAATTTTAGTGCTCGGCGTGGACCGCGTCGTGGTCGTGAAACTCGAAGCGACCGAGCCGTATCTGAGTGCGAAGTTTCGGATACTGGCGTTGCCCGAGGATGGTGGTTCGGAAGTGGAAGCGCTCTCGGGCGCGCTGCTGGAGCTGGCGAGCAAGGCCATCGCACTCGCACAGCCTCAGTCCGCGGCGGAGCTGACGCGCATGCTCGCCGGGAGTGAGGATCCGCTGCGGCTCGCCTATCTGCTGGCCAGTATTTTCAGCTTGGACGTGGCGCGGGAGCAGAAGCTGCTTGAAGCGGAAACTCGTGTCGACGCTCTGCGGCTGATGCATTCTTACTTAGCTCATGAGCTGCAAGTGCTCGAGATACGCCAGAAGATCGCTTCAAACGCTCGCGACGAGATGTCCAAGGAACAGCGCGAGTATCTGCTGCGACAACAGATGCGTGCGATTCAGCAGGAACTCGGGGACAAAGACAGCGATAAGGCCGAGGTGGAAATGCTGCGGGAGCGCTTCGAAAAGGCGAATCTTCCCGAAGAAGCGAAAAAGGAATTTGAGCGCGAATTGGCGCGCTTGGAGCGCCTGCCCGCCGGAGCGCCGGACTATCACGTCACGCGCACGTACCTCGAGTTCGTTCTCGATCTGCCCTGGAATGCCAGGACGGAAGACAATCTCGACATCGCGCATGCACGCCAGGTGCTCGACGAAGACCATTTCGGACTGAAAGAAGTCAAGGAGCGCATTCTCGAACACTTGAGTGTTCTGAAGCGCAATCCGGAAGCGAAGGCTCCCATCCTGTGCTTCGTGGGCGCGCCGGGAGTGGGTAAGACCTCGCTGGGGCAATCGATCGCGCGGGCGCTCGAACGCAAGTTTGAGCGGTTCAGTCTGGGCGGTATGCACGACGAAGCCGAGCTTCGCGGCCATCGCCGGACTTACATCGGCGCCATGGCTGGCCGCTTGCTGCAGGCGATGCGGCGCGCCGGAGCGTTGAATCCGGTGTTGCTGCTCGACGAGGTCGACAAGTTAGGGCGCGATTTCCGCGGCGATCCCGCGGCGGCGCTTCTCGAAGTACTCGACCCCGAGCAGAACAAAACATTCCGCGACAACTATCTCGATCTCGCCTTCGATTTGTCGAAGGTGTTGTTCATCACGACCGCTAATTCGCTCGACACCATTCCGCAGCCGTTGCTGGACCGTATGGAAATTCTGCGGCTCTCCGGCTACAGCGAGGAAGAGAAGCAGCAGATTGCGTGGCGTTACCTGATTCCGAAGCAATTGAAAGCGGCCGGATTGACCGACGAGCAGATCGAGTTCACGGACGCAGGGTTGAAGGCGATTATCAGCGGCTACACGCGTGAAGCGGGGCTCCGCAAGCTGGAGCGCGCCATCGCGCGAGTCACGCGTAAAGTGACGCTCCGCTTCGCCGAAGGCGAAAGCGCAAAAGTGATTGTCACGCCGCAGGTTCTCGGTGACCTGCTTGGGCCGGAGATGTTTCTGCCCGAGCAGATGCGCAAAACCGTTCCGTCGGGCGTCGCTACGGGGCTTGCCTGGACCGAATCGGGCGGTGACGTTCTTTATATCGAGAGCGCGCTGCTCCCGGAAGGTAAGGGTCTAACGATGACCGGACAACTCGGAGAGGTCATGCAGGAATCTGCGAAGATCGCGCAGAGTTACATCTGGGCGCACGCGGCGGATCTCGGCATTGACCCCGACGCCATCAAGACCAATGGCGTTCACGTACACGTTCCCGCAGGCGCGATCCCGAAAGACGGGCCGTCGGCTGGCGTGACGATGACATCCGCCATGGCCTCGCTTTATACGGGGCTTCCCGCTCGCAGCGATATCGCGATGACCGGGGAGGTTACGCTCGCAGGTTTGGTGCTGCCGATCGGCGGCATGAAGGAAAAGGTGCTGGCGGCGCGACGTGCGGGCATTCAGCGTGTCATCCTTCCGCAGGGCAACAAGAAGGATCTGCGGGATCTCCCGGATCATGTCCGGCAAGAGATGCAGTTCCACTTCGTAGATCGAGTCGAGGAAGTGCTCTCGCTGGTGATCCCCAACATAAACGTGAAAGCGCTGGCTCTGGCCAGCTAACGGGCGGAGCCGGGTACTCCCCGGCTCCGTTTGGTCATCATCGCCCGTCACAAGAGAAAGCAATTTCTAGAGCAGGGGTAAGTGACGTCCTCTGAATGGCTTGCACTTGGCACCTTTCAGCGGACGAGAGCGAAACCGGCCTAGAGAAATGAGATGCTTACTCCCGCGTGGTAGCAGATCGATTAAGCGGACCGGAGTGTAGTGGCTGACCGTCAGAAACGTAGTCAGCCTTCGTGAGGTTGCAAGGGAGAAGAAAGGGCGTTATGGTCGTAAACGTGCAGTCCATTGAAAAAGTAATTTGGGGCTAAATGCCCCGGTCCGGCCTTCTCACATTTGTCCATCTCTCAACGAGACGTTGACAAACTTTGTAGTAGTCGTCATCCTTCCCCTCTTTACGGTCAGCTAAAACGAAGCCCTGGAAACCGTCATACCCGCCCGGAATCACTGCGGCGAAAAAGTCCTTCAACCTATCTTCATTGGCGGATTTGGCGAACACCGAAATTGCGATCTCTTCGAACAGCCCGAGAATCATAATAATGTCACCGCGTATTTGCCGGCCGCTACTCCAACTGATAGTTGGGAGCTTCTTTCGTGATGATCACGTCGTGAACGTGGCTCTCGCGTAAGCCTGCTACGGTGATGCGCAGGAATTTGGCTCTCGCCTGCAGCTCCGGAATGGTGCGACAGCCGCAATACCCCATACCGGCGCGCAACCCTCCTACCAACTGATAGGCTAAATCGGCCACCGGTCCCTTGTAGGGCACACGGCCCTCAATTCCTTCGGGAACAAGCTTTCCGTTCTCCGTTTGTGAATAGCGCTCGGAACTGCCTTGCGGCATGGCGCCCATCGATCCCATTCCGCGATAGCTTTTGAAGGTGCGCCCCTGGTAAAGAATCGTTTCCCCGGGACTTTCATCGGTGCCGGCCAGCAAACTGCCGATCATCACCGCGTCGGCGCCCGCCGCAATGGCCTTCGTGATATCTCCCGAATACTTCACGCCACCGTCCGAGATCAAAGGCACGCCTGCATCACGAGTCGCCTTCGCGCATTGGGCAATGGCGGTAATCTGCGGCACGCCCGCTCCGCTGACGACGCGCGTGGTGCAGATTGAACCAGGTCCGATTCCCACCTTGATGCCGTTCGCGCCAAGCCTGATCAGATCACGTGCACCCTCAAACGAAGCAACGTTTCCGGCCAATACTTCCACCTCGGGCAGAGAGCGTTTCACCAGCTTCACGGCATCCATCACTCGCTGGCTGTGCCCGTGCGCGGAATCAATCGCGAGCACATCCACTTTCTTCCGTACCAGTTCTTGCGCGCGCTCGAGGAAATCGCCGGTCACGCCGATGGCGGCCGCTGCGCGAAGACGGCCCTGTTCGTCCTTCGCGGCGTTCGGATATTTGAGTTTCTTCTGAATATCTTTGACGGTGATCAGACCCTTCAGCGTGAAATGTTCGTCGACCACCAGCAGCTTCTCGACGCGATGCTGGTGCAGAATCTGCTGAGCCTCTTCGAGTGTTGTGCCGACCGGAACCGTGATGAGATTCTCTTTCGTCATCACTTCTGAGATGGGCAAGTCGTAACGGGTCTCAAACCGGAGATCCCGGTTGGTAAGAATGCCGCGCAGCCTGCCATTTTTCGTCACGGGCACACCCGAGATTCGATAACGGCTCATTAATTCCAGCGCCTCGGAAATTTTGCGCTCGGGTTCAATCGTGACCGGATCCACGATCATTCCGCTCTCACTGCGCTTCACACGGTCGACTTCTTCGGCTTGCCTTTCGATCGGCATGTTGCGATGAATGATACCGATGCCGCCCTGCTGGGCCAGAGCAATGGCCATGTGCGATTCCGTTACCGTGTCCATGGCGGCGCTGACAATCGGGATTTTCAGTTCAACCGTCGGCGTGAGGTGCGTCGTTGGATCTGCTTCCGCAGGCGCCACGTCGCTATGCGCGGGCTGCAGAAGCACATCGTCAAAGGTAAGTCCCTCTTCGATCACCTCGGAGATCATCGGAATATCCATCCTAACAAGCGAAGCAAAATCTCAGATTTTCCTTGTTTTTCTAGCGGTTTGCGCGATTTCATCGCAGCTATACTGAAGGTGCGTGAATCAGGTCGGCCGCTATCAGATTCTCGAAGAACTGGGGCGCGGCGCCATGGGGGTTGTCTACAAGGCGCTTGATCCGGCGATAGGCCGAACGGTTGCCATAAAGACCATCCGTCTAAGCGATTTGAGCAATCCGGACGAGCGCCAGCGCGTCCGCGAGCGTTTGCTTCGCGAGGCGCAATCGGCCGGCGTGCTGTCTCATCCCAACATTGTCACCATTTACGATGTTCTCGAAAAAGAGGATTACGCGTACATCTTCATGGAGTACGTGAATGGATCCTCTCTTGAGAAAATGCTGCGCAAGCGATCTTTACCGGAGAGCGGCGCGTTGCTCCACTTCCTGCGGCAGGTTGCCGAAGCACTGGATTACGCGCATCGCAAAGGCATCATCCACCGCGACATCAAACCCGCAAACATCATCATCTCCGAAGGTGGACCGGGCGTCGAGAGACTAGCGAAAATCGCCGACTTCGGCGTCGCGAAGTTCGTTTCGCACGAAATGACTCATAGCGGCACGATGATCGGAACTCCGAACTACATGTCGCCCGAGCAGATTCAAGGCATCCCGATCGACGCGCGTTCGGACCAGTTCTCGCTCGGAGTCGTGGTTTACGAATTGTTGGCGGGAGAAAAGCCCTTCACTGCCGAGAATCTCCCGGCGCTCTTTTACCTGATCTGCAAACAGGACGCCAAACCGATCGAGCAGGCGAATACGACCGCAACGGAGACGGTAGGCAAGGTTTTGCAGCGCGCCTTGGCGAAAGATCCCAGCCAGCGCTTTGCTTCCTGTGGCGATTTTATCGGCGCACTATCTATGGCGCTCGCTGACTGCCCGGATTGGGTGTTGCCATCGAGAACAAGTTCAGTCCCCGACGAAGGTTCGTTTGACGCAACCGCAGCGGACGTCGCAGCGTATCAGGGTGCCCAGCAGATCACCCGCAGCGTCAGCGAGTCGGGCGCCACGTTGCGCAGGTCTGAAGATGGACCCGTTTCGCCGGTTGGCGCAGCCGCTGTGAAGAACGGCCCGCTCATTCTCCCTCCCGACGCCAGAAACTACGATCTGCCTTCGATAACGCGAAGACGAAGGGGCGAAGGCGATGACGCCGAGACGGAACATACTGCCGAGCGAAGCTCGTTCGGGAAAAGACTGGGCCTGATTCTGGCGATGTGTTTCGCCATCGCTGCCGCGATCGTGTTTATCGTGAAGTGGAATAGTGGGACGGCCGTGCCCGTGCAAGTACTGGATGCGAACTCCGGCCCTACCATGCCGCCGCCCGCGAGCGATGCCGTCGAGAAGCGCTCGAAGCACCCGCTGCAGAACGTACCCCCCGGTGACACCCGAGCGGCCGAAAACAGGCCCACACAGAGCCTTGCGAAGCCGGCCCAGCGAACTTCGGAGATAAGCGGCGCCTCGGCTGCTGCGGCAAATTCCCACCCCGTCGGCGACTCCGAAATCCAACTGGTTAGCGAACCGGCGGGCGCAAAGCTGGTCGTCGACAACAAGCCCGAGACGAGTTGCAACGCCCCCTGCACTCTTACGCTGTCAAGCGGTCGGCATACACTGACAGCCGAGATGGATGGCTACAACATCGCTCATCGCATCTTCACTGTTCCAGGTGACGACAGTTTATTCATTTCGCTGAGCAAGAGCGTCGGCGTCCTGCTGGTCACTTCTTCTCCAAGCGGGTGCACGATTGTCGTCGATGGAAAGGAATACGGACAAACGCCCGCGACCCTCCATCTCACCTCAGGGGCTCACCGCGTTGCTGTGCTGAATGGATCCAGCGAGCATCAGGAGACCGTCGAGGTTCAGACCGACGGCTTTGAAGTCCGCCGCTTTCCTTGCCAGTGAAGCTGTAATCTTTCGACAGAATCTCTGCGTTTATCGCGTGCGGAAGATAACTTGCGCATAGCGTTTACGATCATAGACATTTACTTCCTATGACGTCTCGTTTTGCGTGGCGCTGGTTCGCTGTCGGTGTGTTCGTCATATCCTCAACGCTCAATTACCTCGATCGCGCGCTTCTTAACACGCTCGCGCCGTTGATCATGAGCGAATTGCACTTCAATCAGACTGTCTTTGGGCTGGTCATCTCGGCTTTCTCCATCGCGTACGCGGCAAGTTCACTCGTGACCGGCTGGTTTCTCGATCGCGTCGGCATCAACCGCGCTATTTCAACGGCGGTGAGCTGGTGGTCCGCCGCTGCCGTCGGCACGAGTATGGTCGCGAGCCGCGCTGGGCTGACCATTTGTCGCGCGGCGCTCGGCATCGGCGAATCGGCGGGAGTTCCGGCAGTCGGCAAATTGAATGGCATCTACCTGAAACCTGAAGAACGCGCGGTCGGTGCGGCCGTCAATCAAATCGGGTTGAGCGTAGGATTGGCGATTGCACCTTTGTTCATAGGGGTGGCGACTGCGTACAGTTGGCGCATGCCGTTTGTCGTCACCGGCGTCCTTGGATTCCTCTGGATTCCGTTGTGGCTCGCGATCAGCCGCGTCATTCCGCCTCAATACGCAGCCGAAGAGCGCAGACCCGCTCAAGAACGCGGCTGGCCGGCGTTTTCCATTCTTCGCGAGCGCTCGATGATCTTGCTTGTTTTAGCGAATGTGCTCTGGATGGCTGGCTATTCGCTGTGGTCGAACTGGACGACTCTTTACCTGGTGCATGTCCATCACCTCACGTTGCAGCAAACGAAGGCATACGTCTGGATTCCGCCGCTGATTTCGAATCTCGGCGGCTTCTTCGGCGGATGGCTGTCGCTGAGATGGATGAAACGCGGCATCGAGGCTGTAGCCGCACGGCGCAGAGCCGTCTGGGTGAGTGCGGTGTGCTCGCTCTTCTCTTTGTCGCTTCCGCTCGCGCCTGACGCACGCTGGGCAACCGCTGCCATTTCGCTCAGTTTCTTCTTTGCGCTAGCTGGCAGCGTAAATATCTATGCACTTCCGATCGATATCTTTGGCCCGGCGCGTTCCGGTTTGGCGATTGCAGCCTTGACCTGCGCCTTCGGAGTGCTGCAAACTGTGATCTCGCCAATATTCGGCTTCCTCGGCGATCACAATCTCTATAAGCAGGTGATCTGGATCGCGACCATCCCGCTACTACTGAGCGCGCTTGTACTCGTAAAGATTCCGGCTATCAATCAGAAGCAATAGTCTATCGACATTTGTCGGATTGTGATACGATCTCCGAAACTGATTTTGTGGGGGACTGTTTAGTGAATCATCCAAGTAGCTCTTTATGGGAAAACGTGCTTCGGTCGTTTTTCGTTTTCGTGATCTGCGCGTGCTCCCTGATGATGGTGCAACACGCTGCCGCTCAGACGGCGACCTCTGGAACTGTAGTTGGAGCAGTCACGGACCCGAGTGGCGCGGTTGTTCCGAAAGCGGAGGTGCGCCTCGAGAACGCCGCGACTAACGCTGTTTCCATACAGACGGCCAACGCTGCGGGCGAGTTCACATTTGCGAACGTTACGCCCGGAACTTACAAAATCACAGTCACCGCCGCGGGATTCCGCACAAGCCAGATTCCAAACCTCGTCGTCGACGTGAACAAGAGCACGAACGTCCCGATACACCTGGAAGTTGGCGGTCAGAACCAGATCGTCGAGGTCACCGCAGCAGCGACGGCCCAATTGCAGACGACGGACGCACAGGTCGGCAGCGTGATCGAAACTCAATCCATCCAGCGCCTGCCCACGTTGCAACGTAATGTGACCGAATTGATGAATTTGCAAGCGGGCGTTACGGCCGTCAACTCCGGTGTTGGAGCTCCCCTTGAGATGCGAACGACAGGGGCGATCGAAGATCAAAACACGGTAACGCTCGACGGCGTCGATATCACGCAGAGCGTCATTTCGGCGAGCACCGTGGTTCCGACTCCGGCCGACAGCGTGGAAGAGTTTCGGGTTACGACGGCGGATCCGACCGCAAACCTGGCCAAAGCATCCGGCGGGCAGGTGACATTGATCGGGCGACATGGAAGCAACACGTTCCACGGTGCGCTGTATGAATACCTTCAGAATTCCGATCTGAATGCGAATACGTGGGACAACAACTTCGCGCACATCGCAAAGGCGCCCATCAAAGACAACCGTTTCGGAGCGCGTCTCGGTGGCCCCATCTGGCACAACAAGACTTTCTTCTTTGTCAACTACGAAGGGCGCCGATACGACGCCGTGTCGGAGGTGACGCGCACGGTGCCAACGCCCACGCTGAAGGCGGGCATCCTGCAGTTTCGCGACGCGGCGGGCAATGTAGACAGCTACAATCTGGCGACATCGACGCTTTGCGGTGCGTCGGGGACCTCGGCCTGTGATCCTCGGGGTCTCGGCATGAGCCCGTCCGTGAAAGCGCTGTGGAGTTCCATGCCGAATCCGAACATACCGGGTGGTGACGGACTGAACACCGGCGGATATCTGGCGAACATCGCCGCCCCGATTACCGATGATTACTACGTCGCGCGCCTCGACCATACATTCACTGAAAAGCTCGTCTTCAACGGCAGCTACACATATTTCCGCGACATCGCGACGCCGACGAATCCCGCTCAGATCAGCATTGAGAACGGGCAGGCAAAATCGGTCAAGGTCTCTCCTCAGCGTGGTGACGTCATTACGGGTGCTCTGACCTGGACGGCCCGTCCAAACCTCATCAACGTGATACGTTTCGGCTGGACGCGCAATCGCGATGCCGGGGAAGCGACAACCCCCACGCAAGCGGCGTCCATCTTGAACATCCCCGGCACGCAGACTGCGGACGGACCGATCGCGATCTTGCCGGGCAGCGGTGTTGACGGAGGCATTGACACTCCGATTGACATGGACACCCAGCGCGGCCGCTTTCAATCGGATAACAACAAAGATATTCAATACATGGATGACGTGACCTGGATCAAAGGTAAACACACGTTCCAGTTCGGATTTCAGGCGAATGATCTTCCCTACACGCACGTGCGCGCTGACAAGGTTTTGGGATCGATCACCTCTCTGGTCGCGGTTTCAGATGTTACCGGCGCCGGGGGAACCTCTGCTTCTTTCCTGAGCATTCCGGGTACGGATACTCCCCCATCGTGCGGAGGAGCTATCACGACCAACTGTCTCAAATCCAGTGATGTTACGAACTGGGGCCGCTATTACGCTTCGGTCCTCGGTCTAGTTGACAACGTCAACGTCCTCGCGGTGCGCAATTCGAATCTGCAGCCGCTGCCCCTGGGCACAAACCTGACGAACGTGACCGACCAGCAGGCTTATTATTTCTACGGCCAGGACACCTGGCGCCTGACGCGGGATTTCACCGTGAGTCTCGGGCTATCGTACGGATGGCAGACGGCGCCAACTGAGGCACAAAACCGCCAGACGATCATGATCAACGCCCAAACGGGACAGCCCATCACTGCCGAAGCCTTCCTGCAGGCGAAACTACAGGCCGCGCTTGCCGGCCAGATCTATAACCCCACGGTGGGGTTCGAGCCGGTAGCGGACGCGCATCGATCCGTGTACAACGTAGACTGGGGCGACATTTCGCCGCGCGCGGCGTTTGCATGGAATCCCTCCTATCACGCGCCTCTCCTCGGTTGGCTGTTCGGGGACAAAAGGGCAGTTATCCGCGGAGGGTTCGCGAAGATCTTTGATCGCTCGAATACGGTACAGAGCGTAGAAATCCCGATGCTCGGGGTGGGTTTCGATCAGACTATCAACGTGGCTTTGCCGAATTGCGGGATTTCGGGCACTCCTGGCGCGGGGTGTAACCCGGCGGCAGGCAGCACGAATCCCGGGCTGTCTAGCTTCCGAGTTGGCGTTGATGGAACACTGCCGTTGCCGACTCCTTCCGCGGTAACGTCGCCTGTGATTCCCGCCTCTCCGTTCGGTGAAATCCTCTCGTTCCAGGTCGACCCGAACACGAAAGTTGGCCGCAGTTACAACATCGATTTCAGCTATCAACGCGAGCTGCCGGGCAACCTTCTTCTCGACATGTCGTACGTAGGGCGCTTTGCCCGCGACCTGCCGCAGGCCGTGAACCTCACTCAATCGCCTTACATGTTCGTGGATTCTGCGTCGAAGGAGTCGTTTGCCCAAGCCTTCGATAACGTTGCCACTGCACTACGCGCCGGGCAAACGGCACCAACCCAGCCATGGTTTGAAAACCAGCTTCCTGGTTTGGCAGCGCAGAAGGGTACAGCGACCGCTACGGCGTATGTCACGAAGCAACTCAGCTCCAGCTTCGTCAATGGAAACGTAGCGAGCATCTTTCAATCGCTGGGAACGTATCGCCGTGGTCTCGGCCTCCAGCCCTATAACAACGATCAGGCGCAGATGGAGTTCATGCGAACTTACATCGGGTATTCGAACTACAACGGGATGTTGATCAGCCTCAACAAACGGCTGTCTCATGGGCTGACGTTTACGGCAAACTATACGTTCTCGAAGTCTCTGGACGACGACGTGATCTGGCAAAACAACGCTGGCTTTTATCAGAACAGTTTCTATCCTGGCGTTGAATACGGTCCTTCGCCGTACGACCGCACGAATGTGTTTAACGGCTACTACGTTTACGATCTTCCGGCCGGCAAGGGCCACCGCTTCAGTACCGGTAACTGGATTGACAAGGTGATTGGCGGCTGGTACACGTCGGGCATCTTTACTGCCTGGACCGGCCTGCCGTTAACCGTAACGGAAAGTTCACAGGTGTGGGGCGATGGCACTATCTTGGGAACGAATACCGGCATGATTCCGACAGGTCCGATACCCGCGACTGGTCTCAACGGCAACGTCAACGCATCGGCTGGGATCGGCACGAGCGGTAATGGAAGGAATGGAACAGGCCTCAATCTGTTCGCGAATCCCGCGGCAGCTTACGCCGACTTTCGCCCCGTCCTGCTGAGCGCGGACACTTCCACCGGACGTGCGAACCCGTTCCGTGGTCTCCCGTTCTGGAACTTCGATCTGAGCGTCGGTAAATCGACGAACATTACGGAGCGCTTGCGCCTGCGGTTCTCGGCCGACTTTTTCAATATCTTCAACCACCCGAACTTCAACAATCCGTCGCTTAGCTACCAGAGCCCATCGACGTTCGGCGTGATTACGACCGAGGCAATTCCGCCCAATCGCATCAATGGCGCGCGCGCGATGGAGCTGGGCTTGCGAGTCGAGTTCTAACGAGATCGAAACTTATATTTAGGTGTTCTTCAGCCACTCGGGAGACACTAGGGCGCGCACGGCCGGGTCCGCCAGATCGGCTTTGACGATGACATGAGCGGGAAGCTGAACGTCTTTCCGCGGTGTATGGCCGGACAACTTCTCCGCGAGTGACTTTACGGCTTCGTATCCGATCCGGAATGGATCTTGAACCAGCATGGCATTGATAGTGCCGTCTTCGAGCGCTGCGACGTGAGCCTTGCTGAAATCGAAAGTCACGAGCTTAATTTTGCCCGCTAGGTTCCGGTTCTTGATGGCCTGAATGCTTCCGAGTGAGGCGGCTTCGCTTGAGGCGAAGATGCCGGCCAGGTCCGGGTGCGCGGACAAGATGTCTTCGGCAGCGGTTCTCGAGCGCGCCGGATCGGCCATTCCGTATTCGCGCGCGATGACCTGAATACTCGAAAACTCCTTGGCAATCGTCGCGTCGAAGCCCCGCTCGCGCAAGACGGTCGACGTGCCGCCCGGCTTCTGCATTACCATTCCGACACTGCCGCGGTTTTGGATGAAGCGGGCGAGCGTTCGGGCCGCCGTACAGCCCGCCGCATAATTGTCTGTGGCGATGAAGCTCACATAGTCTTTGATGTTCACGGCGGAATCGAACACCGTGACCGGAATGCCAGCACGAATCGCCCGTTCAAGCGGAGCGACAAGAGCGTCTTGGTCTGTTGCCGAGATCGCAAGGGCGGCGACCTGTCGGGTAATCATCGCGTCCACAATTTCGATCTGACGCGCGTAGTCGGTTTCGTTTTGCGGGCCGTTCCAAAGCACATCGACGTGCAGATCTTTGGCGGCCTCGTCGACGCCGGCGTGAACGGACAGAAAGAACAGATGCGAGGTCGCCTTCGGAATGACGCCGATGATTTTGCGGCCGGATCGGCCGCAGGCGGAAAGAAGCGCCGCTGCACTTGCAGCCAGGAGGCTTCTGCGAGTTGACGTCACTGAGACTCGACCCTTGCCGCTTGTTCCCGGCCGATGACGGCTTGCATCCCGGCCGAAATAACCTCTTGTGCGCGCACGCCGTCCCGATGGGTTGTCGGAAACGGCGAGTTCGAGCGACAGCATTCGATAAAGGCGGCCAACTCGGATTTATAGGCGGCTCCGAAGCGGTCTGCAAATTCTGGCAACGGACGGCCGTAGTCGCGCTGGGCGAAGGTGCGGTAGGCGAGCGGTTGTTTGCGTCCACGACGGCCATATGCCTCAACCGTAATCTCGAATGGCTTCTGATCGAAGCGTCCGACGTGGATCTGCCCCTCTTCGCCAAAGATCACAGTTTCGACGCGGTATCCGGACACGTGATTGCGGCTGACTTGAATCTGAGCGGTCATGTCGCTCTCAAACCAGAGATAGAGAAGAGCGTCGTCGAAATCCTCCTCGCTGGTCGTCAAGCGATGGCTGTAGAGGCGCGAGCCGATGGCGAGCACTGACTGCGGCATGCGGCCGGTGAGCCAGAGGATCTCGTCGACATTATGAACGGACATGTCGGGCAGAATGCCTCCGCTCACGTACCCATTGGGAGCGGGATTCGAATCCTCCAACGACGAATACAGTTTGAACACGCGCCCGATTGCACCGGCGTCGAGCAGCTCCTTTGCATAACGGAGCGGCTCATCGAAGCGGCGCTGAAAAGCGAGCATCAGCGCGTTCGGATGGTGGCGACCAAGCTCAGCGGCGAAGGCCCGGTCTGCTTCGAGAGTGCCGGTCAAGGGCTTCTCAAGCAAGACACGATGACCGGCATCGATCATCAGTGCGGCATGATCGCGGTGATTGTCTGTGGGCGTAACGATAACAGTTGCGTGACACACTCCGGCTTGAGCGAGCTCTTCGATCGAGCGAAAGACGGGCACATCACGGCCGATCTGTTCAGTGAAGCGGTGAGCGCGGTCCGAGTCCAGATCTGCTACCGCGGCGAGTTCGCAAATTCCCGTATCGCGAGCGAGCTCGTAGGCATGGAGAGCATGAATTGGTCCCATGCGGCCGAGTCCGGCGACGGCGATTTTCAGAGGGTCAGGCATCTTCAGTAACTAACGCGGCTAGTTTAACTGATGATCCCTTTGCGGACTGCATACAGGATCAGCTCGGGGATGCTGTGGACGTTCAACTTCTGCATCAGGTTGCCGCGGTGCGTGTCGACAGTATGGATACTCAGATTCAGGAGACCGGCTATTTCTTTGGCCGATTTACCTTCGGTAATGAGCTGCAGCAGTTCTCGTTCGCGGGCGGTGAGTAAGTCGTACGGATCTTCTACGCCGCGCTGCTGTACTTGCCTGATATAGTCCTCGGCCAGCACCTTGCTGACAGCCGGGCTGAAGAAAGCCTTTCCTGCCGCCACAGCTCGAACCGCCTGAATCAGATCGCTTTCTGCGGAGTCTTTCAAGAGATACCCGCGCGCGCCCGCCTTCAGAGCTCGCAGGATGTAGCTTTCATCAGCGTGCATGCTTAGGATCACGACGGCGGTTTTCGGCAAAGCGGAAGTAATGCGCGCGGCGGCCTCAATGCCATTCATGATGGGCATCGCCACATCCATAAGGACGATCTCGGGCGATTGCTGCTGGGCAATTTCGATGGCCTCGCGCCCGTTGCTCGCTTCCCCAACAACGGCGAAGTCGGACTGTCTCTCGAGTAACACGCGCAAGCCGTGACGGACGATGGTGTGATCGTCCGCGAGCACGATGCGGAGTGTACTCACGCCTCTATGGTGGCGTATCGCTCGACCAGAGGCAGCTCGACGCGGATGAGGGTTCCGCGTCCCGGTTTCGATTCGAGCTGAAAGGAGCCCTCGAGATGGAGCACGCGTTCTTCCATGCCCAACAATCCGACTCCTCGCTCTTGCTGCGGTACGAAACCCTGCCCGTCGTCGTGAACGGTGAGCAGCAACACGTCTTCTCTACGGGTGAGGCGGATCTCGACGTACCGGGCGTTGGCGTGGCGCGTGACGTTATGAAGCGCCTCTTGCACCACGCGATACACGCACGTTTTTTGTTCATCGGAGAGGTCCTCGGGAAGCGAATCGGCGTAAACCTGAACCGAGAGATTCTGCGTTCGACCAACCTCACGCGCCTGCCATTGAAGCGCAGGAACAAGTCCCAAATCATCCAGCATGGAGGGCCGCAGCAGAAGCGACATGTCGCGGACCACAGCCACGGTTCGCTCGGTGACGCGGCGAATCTGCTGCAACTCGGCGTGAGCTTCGGGGTTTTTTTCAGGCGAGATGGTAGCGGCGAGATTCGCAATGCCGAGCAAGAGCGCCGAAAGAGATTGGCCCACCTCGTCGTGCAACTCCCGTGAGAGAGCACGACGTTCCGATTCCTGGACCTCCACGAGGCGCGCGGATAGATCACGCAAAGCGCCTCGCGCTTGCGCGATTTCTTCAAAGCGCGAAGCAGTCTCACGCTCCAATCGCAAGATTCGGTAGATACTGCCCGCTGCCAGCAGCAAACCACCCACGCAGGTAAGGATCAGCAACATCACGAGCGAGGTCCGGAAACGAGCAAACAGTTCGGCCACCTGACGATTCCCGGCTTGCATCTGTCTTTGATTCACCTGGCCGATTTGATCAGCTAACCGAACGATGATCATGCGGCGAGGCAGCAGCGAATTCTGCATGAAGGAATAGCCAAACTCGCGGCGCTCGGCGGCATTCCACTGAAGCGCGGGCAGCAGGGAATCGAAGTACGCGGTCAATTCCCGTTTGAACTGTTCAAAGGGCGCACGTTCTTCGGGAAGAAGAAGGCGATTGTACGCAGCAATCATCGACTGGATGCGCAAACGAGCGCTATCGAGCTCTTTGCGGTGCATGTCGGCACGACCCGGATCAGGTTCGAGAAGAAGGTCACGAACGTAGGTTCCAGAAAGATAAATGTCGGAGCGAAGCTGCTCGAGAATCCGTTCCCGGTTCACGTAATCGTGGCGGATGCTTTCGTTGCGGGTCTCGATTTTACGCAAAACGGAAAGCGCATCGAGACCAGTAAAGGCGAGCAGGATCAGGAGACCGCCAAAGCCGATCAGGAGCAGTGCCCGTATCTGAGTTTTCATGTCGACGATTTCTCGACGCGTGTTGGACCGATATGCGGCAGCTACTAACATTATCGTTGCAGCAACTTAATGCTGTAAACCCAGCGTGTATTGAAGGCCGGCGTAAGCGGCTTGGTATTCGTACTTGGCGTTGACGTTCTGTACCTGTGCCTGCGTTTGCGCGAGTTGAGCTTGGGTTAGCTCGACGATGGAAGAGAGTCCGAGATTGTAGCGGCCTTGCGCGAGATCGAGAGCCAAATTGGCTTGTTGCACCAACTCTGCGGTGGTAGCGATGGCTTCGAAGGCCGTTCTGGCGTGGTCCCAAGACGTTCTCACATCCCGTGCGATTCGATCCTGGAGATCGCGAACACGCTGATCGGCAGCCTGGAGCTGGTACTCGGCGGCACGTCGGCGGGCGGTGAACAGGTGCCCGTTAAAGATGGGAATCTGCACGTTTACGGCAACGCCTTCATACTCAGGAGGAATGCCGGGGTTGGCGTTCCCGGGCTCGATCCAAGGCAGGGCTCCCGCAACCGCGGTCAAGGTAACGTTGGGCCGTTTCAGGTCGCGTTCCGCATAGACGAATTTCTGATCGGCCTCGCGCTGGAGACGTAAGCTAGCCAGCTCCGGACGATTTTGGAATGCTTGCGCAATCAGTGGTTGCGGCTCGTCTGGAAGCTCCGGCGGGGTGGGCTGATCTGTCAACCGATACTCGACCAATTGCTGTGTGCCGAGCGCTTGGCCGAGGTTCGCGAAGGCGCTTTGCAGAGTATCCTGGGCGCGAAGCAGCATGAGCTTCGCATCGCTCAAATTCACTTGAGCAAAGCTTAAGTCGACTTGCGATTTAAGCTGATTTCTGGTTAGTTCCGAAACTTGATCGACAACGGCCTGACGAGTGGTGACGGTTTGCTGAGCAACTTTCACCAACTGCTGTGCAAGAAGAACGTCGTAATAGGCTTGATCGACTCCGAGAACGACGTCGAAACGGGCGGCTTGATAGTCTGCCTGGCTGGCCTGGGCCTGAAGCTGCGAGTTGGCGATCAGGTTATGGGTCCTGCCGAAATCGCTGATGAGCTGTGAGAGCGTGATGCCGGTTCCGGCGCGATTGAAGAGCCGGGAGTCGGTTAAAAAGCCGGCTCCGATGCGACTGTTCAAACGCGCCTGCGAAGCAGTGATATCGCCGTTGAGCGTGGGGTAATCGGCCGAGCGCGTCTCTACGGTGATCTGGTTGGCTCGCTGGTAATTAGCCTGTGAAGCAAGAATCTGCGGATGATTTTTGAGCGCCATCGCTTCGGCGTCGGGCAAGCTAAGTGCCGGGGCGACTGTCTGCGCATCGAGCGTGCCAATGAACAGCAGCAGCAGCGCGGCCAGTGTTTTCCTCATGGTTAAACAGATTGCGGCTGCAGATCTTTGTTCCGGTACACGATCAGGTACGCGGCGGGAACGATGAACACGGTGAGGACGACGGAAGTGGTCAGTCCGCCGATGATGGCCCACGCCATGGGGGCATACTGTTCGGCACCGGTGCCCAGTTTCAATGCCATCGGAATCATGCCGATGATGGTGGCGAGCGAGGTCATCAAGATGGGGCGGAGGCGCACACGGCACGCTTTAATGACCGCCTCGCCAACCGGGAGCTTTTCTTCCTGTCGAAGCTTGTGAGCGAAATCGACGATCAAAATACTGTTCGATCCGGCCGTCCCGATGAGCATCAGAACGCCCATCAGCGACATGACGTTCAAGGTGGTGTTGGTCAAAGGCAGAATGATGAGAACGCCGATGAAACCCATCGGGATCGCGAGCATGATGAGGAACGGATCGACGAAAGAGCGGAATTGTGCGGTAAGGATCAAATACAAGAGGATGAACGCGAGAATGAATCCATAGGCGAAACTCTTGAACGATTGGCGCATGCCCTGCACCATTCCGCGCAGCGTTACGCGCATGTTCTTGGACACCTTCATATCCGTGACCAAGCTCTCAATGCGGGTGGAAAGCTTTCCTAGATCTTCCCCACGAGGCGTAACGTATACGTCCGCCTCTCTCTGGATCTGGTAGTGATCGACCTCGGTCGGGGTCTGAATGTGAGTCAATTTCACGACGCTCGCGAGCGTGGTGGGATCGGGAAGGTTGGGCGCCTTCAGCGGGATATTTCTCAAATCGATGCTGTTGTGGATAGCGGCCGAGCCGTGCTCGTAATATTGCACCGTTAAGAAGTAATCATTGCCGGTTTTGTAATCGACCCAGTAGTTCGGGGCGATCATGGTGTTCGAATTTAACGCGGTGATGAGGTTCTGGACGATCTCTTTCTGATTCAGGCCGAGTTCTCCGGCGTGAACGCGGTCGACGTCCAAACGAAGAGCAGGGTAATCGATGTCCTGCGGAACGTAAACCTGACCCACTCCGGGTAATTGGCGGATTCTGGCGGCCAAGGCCTGCGCCGCGTTGTAGTCTTCCTTTAAATTGCGTCCGGTCACCTGCACATCGATGGGAGCAGGCATTCCGGAATTCAGGATCGCGTCAACCATCGAGCCACTTTGAATAAACGTTCGGACGTCGGGAAAGTCGTGCGCTATGGCGTTCTGCACGCGATCCATGTAGGCGAAACTGCTGACGTTATGACCATCGTTGAGCTCCGTTTGAACAGTCGCAGTGTAGGAGCCGGAGTTATTGGTGTAGAGAGAAGAAAAGTCATCGACGACGCCGATATTCGAGACCGTCATTCTGAAGTCGTGAGGGCTGACGGTTTGGTGGATCAGATCCTCAATCTTCTTGACATAGTCGTTCGTGAGTTCAATGCGAGAACCGGTGGGGGCTTTCATGTTGATGGTGAACTGGCCGGCATCGGTGCGGGGGAAAAAAGCGAGCCCCAAGAACGGATAGATGATTAAGCTGACTGCGAACAAGGCCATCAGCGCGACGACGGTCAGTCCGGGCCGCTGGAGAGCGCGCCGGACCCAAGCTTCGTAGAAATCGAGAACCTTGTTGAATCCTCGATTGAAGGCTTCGTTAAAACGCCGGCCGAGCGACAGATTGCGCTCGCGAGGGATAACGGCATGTTCGCGGTGCCACGCGCCCTGATCGTGTTCTCCGATTGCGGCTTCGCGTCCCTCGGCGCCTTCTCCGGCATGGGCGACCTTGAGGAATCGCGAGCAGAACAATGGAATGACCGTCATCGCGATGACGAAGGAAACGATGAGGGAGATACAAAAGGCCAATGCGAGTGCCGAAAACAGGAACTTGCTCACGCCGTATAGAAAGGTGACCGGAAAGAAGTCAACGACCGCGACAAGCGTTGCGGCGAGCACGGCGAGAGTGACTTCAGCACCGCCGATTTCAGCAGCAACGCGCGGAGGTTCGCCGAGCTCCAAGTGCCGGAAGATATTTTCGAGAGAGATGACGGAGTTGTCGATGACGCGTGAAAAAGCGAGTGCGAGGCCGCCCAAAATCATGGTATTGACGGTACTGCCGAGCATGTAAAGAATGACGAACGCGGCGAGCGCCGAGAGCGGAATCGACAAAAGAACGGCGGAGGTGGCGCGCACACTGCCGAGGAACAGCAGGATCATGATGCTGGTGAGCACGAGGCCAATCAACCCCTCATGCAGAACGGTTTTGATGGCTTCTCTGACGTAAACGGATTGATCAAACAGCACGTCGGTCTTAAGTTGCTGCGGTATGTCGACCAGGTGCTTGAGCAGGTTACGAACACCTTCGACCACTTCGATCGTGTTCGTGTTGCCGCCCTGCTTCATGATGGGGATGTAGGTAGAGCGTTGGCCGCCGACGCGGACGATGTTGTACTGAATCTGGCTGGCATCTTCCGCGTGGCCGACGTCGCCAACCGACACCCACGAATTTCCAACCGTCTTGATGGGAAGCCGATTCATCTCGTCCATGTTGTCGACGAGATTGTTGGAATAGACGTAGTAGTCGAACGGACCCATCTTGATATCGCCGGCTGGAAGAATTAGATTTTGGTTGTTGATGGCATCGACCACGTCCATAGGACTCATGTGCCGTGACATGAGCTTGTAGGGGTCGACGTAAACCATGATCTGGCGGTATTTGCCACCGAATGGCGGCGGAATCTCGGCGCCTTTGACGACGGCGATCTGATTGCGAATGGTGAACTGCGCCTGATCGTGAAGCTCTGTTTCGTTCAGTCCTTTGCCCGACACCGCGACGAGGCAAACGGGTTGGCTGGAGGCATCGAACTTGAGAACGACGGGCGGCAATGTGCCGGTGGGCAGGCGTTTCAAATCTGCAAGGGCGAGGTTCGAGATTTCGGTCACATCGGCGTCCGCGCTGGTTCCGGGCTGGAAGAAAATCTTGATCAAGCTGACGCCCAACATAGAGCGGGACTCGCTGTGATCGACACCCGCAGCGAGCGTGAAGAAGCGCTCCAGCGGATTGGTGATGGAGACTTCGACGTCGTTGGGAGGCATGCCGGAGTAGAACGTCGCGACGACTACTTCCGGCAAGTTAATTTCCGGAAACAGGTCGACAGGCATGCGGGCGAGAGAGACGAGGCCGATCACGCATATCGCGAGGCAGATTACGACGACGAAGTAGGGATTGCGAATTGAAAAGCTTGACATACAGCTAAGAGGTCAACCTTTGCTCTGATAGGTGGCCGCGGGCGTGAGCTGAGGATGCACCTGCTCGCCAGGCCGCAGGCCGGATCGATCACTAACGACCACCTGGTCGCCTTCGCGCAGTCCGGATAAAACCTCGGCGTCGTTCTCGGTTTGAATGCCAAGAGCGACTTCACGAAGCTGGATGGCGTTCGATGAATCGACAACCAGGACGGTCGAGCGATCACCCTGCTGGTCGACGGCTTGCAACGGGACGGTCAGCGCGTCGCCGGCGCGGTTCAAAGTGAGCGTTACTTCGGCGTAGAGACCGGGGAGGAGGACACCACCGGGGTTAGGAACGTCGACCTCGGTGTGCATGGTTCGCGTTTGATCACCGACATCCGATGAGAAGCGGGCCACACGGCCGGGGAAGGTTTTGTCCAAGGTCGGAACGTGAACACTGACAGGATCGCCCATCCGTATGTAGCGGACGTAGCTTTCGGGAACTGGAATGACGAGGCGATAAAGATCTTCTTCGGACAGCTTGACCAAGGGCAACGCGGTGCTGGAACTGGTGCCCGCCTGCATCAGGGTGCCGAGATTGGCGTAGCGCTGCGTGACGACTCCGGAGAACGGTGCAGTGATTCGCGCGTAGGAGTAAATGGCCTGGTCGTGGGCCAGCTTGGCCTGCGCTTCGGCAAGATTGCTGCGAGCGGCTTCGAGATTTGACTTACCGGCCTCGACCTGCGCTTCGGCGGAGAGATCGCGGCCTTGCACCTCATCTACTTCCTGCTGGGCGACGAGCCCGGGCTTGCTTTGCGAAACGCCGCTGATGCGCTCGTACTCAAGGTGAAGCACCTTGTGCTGTGCCTGGAGGCGGCTCAACTGGTGCTCGGCGTTTGTAACCTGATCGGCCATGCTTTTGATCGCAGCTTGATCTTGCGCCAGTTGCGCTTGCAGTTCTGGAATCTCGAGAACCGCCATGAGCTGACCTTTGGAGACGTGAGAGCCGTAGTCGACGAGCAGTTGATTCACGTATCCGGATTCCTTCGCATAGATGTCGATCTCTTGAAACGGAACAAGCTCAGAAGAGACGGTGAGCTGCCTTTCGAGGGGACGTCTGCCGACCTTCGTCACTCCGACGGTGACCACTTGTGTTCCGTCGATTCGAAGCGGCTTGGCTTTGCTCGCGGGATCGGGCGTGACTTTCTCCGAGCCGCCACAGGAGGCGAGTGAAATTGCGGCGACCGCACTTGCGAGTGCAAACACGACCAGCCGGAGAGTAGGAGATGAATTCGACATCAGTGCGCGGGTGCGCATCCAATCCCAATGTATTGAGATGGAGTGCCGCTCGGCCATCCCAAGAACCGAGTATTGTTCTGCCGAAACGGCATTAGAGGAACAATACAGGTGCTACTTGTCTCGAAAGACGCTGGCGACAGGGCCGGCATGGCCATCGCGAATGGATTCTTCGCGTTCGGTGAGTTCGAGCCAGCAGTCCCAGGACATCTTCTGAACCGTGTTGGTGGGGCTCGTTTTCTGGATGGCTGGGATTCCACCACGCGTATTCCGCGGGGACACCGTCCGGAAAGGGAAGCCAGCGTGACACGAACAGCGGAGTAGCGGCTGGAACCAGCGCTGAAATGTTCGTGCGGCAGGCCGTTTTTTTTCGGAGCAGCAGCCATGGCGTGAGGCGTTCATGTCGGAGCCGCCCTTCCCGATTGGGGAACGCGGGACGGTAGAAGATGGCGACGCGCTTCGGCGGGTGATGGCTCGGTGCGCGCATTTTTTCTCGCCTGTGCCGTAACAGTGGCGGTCCTCACGCATCCCCAAAGTGGAGGAACAGTGTCCGATCCGCAACCCGAAGTTGTCGTCATTACCGGTGCCACCGCTGGTGTAGGCCGCGCCGTGGTTCGAGAGTTCGCCAAACGTAAGGCTTCCATCGGCCTCATCGCTCGAGATCGGAACCGCCTTCAGGCAGCGAAAGAAGAGGTCGAGCAGCAGGGCGGCAAAGCTCTCGCTCTCTCCGTTGATGTCGCAAATGCCGAAGAAGTGCACGAAGCCGCCGAGCGCGTCGAGCGCGAGCTCGGCCCCATCGATATCTGGGTGAATAACGCCATGACCACCATCTTCGCGCCCATCTCGGAGATCCAGCCGAACGAGTACAAACGCGCCACCGAGGTCACTTATCTCGGGTGCGTTTATGGAACCATGGCCGCTCTCAAGCACATGCTTCCGCGAGACCGCGGCGCGATCGTGCAGGTTGGGTCCGCCCTGGCCTATCGCTCCATTCCTCTTCAGGCCCCTTATTGCGGTGCCAAGCACGCCATCGTCGGGTTCACGGACTCACTACGCTGCGAGCTCATCCATAACCACAGCAAGATTCACGTCACGGTCGTTCATCTTCCCGCCATGAACACCCCGCAGTTCAGTTGGTGCCGCACCCGCCTGCCCAGACATCCCCAGCCCGTCCCGCCCATATTTGAACCCGAAGTTGCTGCTCGAGCGATTTGTTGGGCAGCGCATCACAAGAGGCGCGAACTCTTCGTCGGCGCTCCCACCGTGGTCGCCATCTACGGCCAAGACGTCGCTCCGGCGTTTGCTGACAAATATCTCGGCCGAACCGGCTACGATGCCCAACAAACCTCCGAGCCTGTATCGTCGAACCGCCCCGACAATCTCTTCGAGCCGGCTCCCGGCGACTACGCGGCTCACGGCATCTTCACCAAGCAAGCTAAGAATTTCAGCTGGCAAACCTGGGCCGATGTAAACCGCACTCCTCTGGCCGTCACCGCCGGGCTGATCGGACTCGGTGCCTGGCTTTTCAAAGAACAGCCTTGGAGAAAAAATGCCTAGCGAAAACTCCGACACCCTCCGAAGCGACCTTCTCTATGGCACCGGCGCCATGCTCGAGCGACGCCGCGCAGTCGTGAGCCTCTCCGTATTCTCCGCAACCATTCTGGGCGGCATTGCTCTGTTTCAGGCCGGGGTCCTCAAGAAGCTTCCTGACCCTCCCCTACCACACTTTGACTCGAATGCCGTCAATGGCTCGGCCCAAGCGTATTCGCTTCTGGCGACACCCGATGCCTTGCTAGGGATGGCCAGTTACGCTGTGACCGCTTGTCTCGCCGCCGCCGGCCCTCGGGATCGTGCAGCCAGCACGCCATGGATCCCCCTGGCTATGGCAGCCAAGACCAGCCTCGATGCAAGCATGGCCGGTCGCCTGGCTGTCCAGCAATGGACGAGATATCGGAAATTTTCGTTTTGGTCGCTGCTCGTCGCCGGAGCAACCTTCGCCGCTTTACCGCTCGTTATGCCGGAAGCCGCTCGCGCCTGGAAAAGCGAACGGTAGCGCTCATCAACTCGCTTCTTCAGAACGGTACATCGTCGTCGGTGACGCCCATCGCGCCCAAGTCATCTTCTGATCCGCCGCGTCCAGCCGCACCGGCACCAGCACGACCTCCGGCGCTTCCCCCGCTCGCCCGTCCCGCCGCTGCCGCGTTTTCATGTCCGCCGCTTCCCTCACCTCGCCCGCCTAGCAAAATGATTTCATCCGCGACAACCTCGGTCGTGTAGACTTTCTTGCCGTCTTTGTCGTCGTAGCTTCGCGTTTGCAGTCGGCCCTCAACGTACACCTGCTTGCCTTTCGTGAGGTAGTTCGCGACATTCTCCTGTCGCCACACCACGACGTTCGTCCAGTTGGTCTCTTCTTTCCACTCGTTCGTCTGCTGGTCTTTCCAGCTGCGAGTGGTGGCCACTGCGAACTTCGTAACCGACGCGCCCGAAGGCGTAAACTTCGTCTCGGCGTCGCGCCCCAGATTTCCGACCAAAATTACCTTGTTAACGCTGCGGGAAGCCATAATCACTCGAACTGTATCATAGGAACCCGCTTTAGTACGGGCACCTTGAGATTTTGCCTTCAGCAACGCCACAACTCTGCATCGGACCGACGAGTTCCGGTACGAATTGTTGCAACCAGCTCATCAAATCTGTTTCCGATGCGGAAAGTTTGCGGCATAATCATGGAAGCCAGCGGTTCCGGCCGCTGTAGTTTTCCCGTCCGGCCGTCACTTGGGGGAATAATGGCATCGCGGTTTCTTCGATCGTGTTCGCCAGGGAGGGTCATCTCTGGACCTCGTCGCTTTACAACGGGTCGTTTCGCGCCCTTCCTATATGTCCTCCTATTCTCCGCCGCCGCTCCTCCCGCTTTCTCACAAATTTTGCTCAAACCGGCTCAGCCCGGTGACTTGGTCACTTTGCTGCCTTCCGACATGGCCATCCTCGAATCCGACGAACCTCGGAAGGACCTCCCTTGCACTGTCACGCAGCGCAAACCCGAGTTAGGATTCGACCTCAAATTCCACAGCGGCTACGATGTGACCGTCCCGATAAAGGAAGTGGCCGGTTCGGGCGAACTACTGACCATCGTGTTCCGCGCCTACCCGCGACAAGATCCCTCCCACCCTGCCTATTTCGTGCAGCATTACAGCGTTCCGCCCATTTCGGACGATGCCAAAGGCGACGCCTTCCTTCAAGGCACGGTGGATGTCGGCGAAGGTCAATACCATGTCGATTGGCTCATGCGCGATCGCCAGGAACGAATCTGTTCGTCCAGTTGGGATGTAGAAGCCGCTCTATCGCCCAAAGACAAGCCCATCCCGCTGTTCATAGATCCCAAGGCGATCTCCGAAACTGCCCCTGAACCATTCACCGACGACAGCCCCTCTCGCCATGCTTCCGAAGACGGCGTGAATGTCAAGCTTTTGGTGAACTTCGCGCCGCAAAACTCCGCATCCGCCGCACTTGAGCGCAGCGACACTGACGCGCTCGTGAGCATCCTTAAGGCCATTGAGCGCGATCCCCACGTCGGCCGTGTCTCCCTAATCGCTTTCAATATGGAACAAGGGCGGATCGTTTACCGCCAGGAAGGCGCGGAAGCCATCGACTTCCCCGCTCTTGGCAAAGCCCTCCAGACTATGAAACTCGGCACGGTTAATGTGTTGAGCCTCAGCCAGAAGCACAGCGAGACCGATTTTCTCGAACATCTGATCGAAAAAGAAGTCGCCGCCTCTTCTCACCCCGATGCCGTCATTTTCGCGGGTCCTAAGGCCATGCTGGACGCCGATGTACCCCAAGAGGAGTTGCGCCGCATCGCAGATATTGACTGCCCGGTGTTCTACATGAACTACAACCTGAACCCCCAGGCCGTGCCTTGGAAGGACTCGATCAGTCACGCTATAAAAGCATTTAAGGGTACGGAATACACCATCTCGCGCCCTCGCGATCTGTGGTTCTCTACTACTGAAATGTTGAACCGTATTGTGCGTGCGAAACGGCAGCATGCGCTCGCTGCTGCCGCAGCCGGGGGAACCCAGTGATGGCCAAGCCGCCAGCGCGCCGTTTCGCGTTAGAGGTACCCTGTAGGAATCAGGGGGAGTTGGTATGAGATCCCGAGCGGTTCTGCGCGGCATTCTAGTCCCCACACTGTTCGCTGGTGTGGCGCTGCTTTCCTACGGCCAGCAGCGCGGATTATCCGACTACCGGAATAATCTCGCGCCCTATGTCGTCGCCCCCGAGCGTGCTGTGGACAAGATGCTCGAAATGGCTAATCCGAAACCCGGCGAGACACTGTACGATCTCGGTTGCGGCGATGGCCGCATTCTTATCACTGCCGCCAAACGCTACAACGTCAAGGCCGTCGGCATTGAGATCGCAGAGCACCAGGCCAGAATCGCCGCCGAAAACGTCAAAAAAGCTGGGCTGCAAGAGCGCGTGAAAGTGATCCACGGCGACTTCATGCGAACCGATCTGAGCGCTGCCAATGTCGTCACGCTTTACTTGGCTCCCATCGCGAATGACACCCTTCGGCCCAATCTGGAACGCTATCTGCGCCCCAACACGCGCGTCGTGTCATATGACTACCCGATTCCCGGCTGGAAGCCGATCGATACCGCCGAGCGCCAGGGTCACCACGGCGACACGCACATGATCTACCTCTACGAGGTTCCCGATTCAATCAAGAAGTAGCTCATTTGAGTCCGCCCGTTGACGTGCTGGGGATCGGACTCAATGCCACCGATACCCTTCTACTCGTTCACGAATTTCCGTCTTACGCCGGAAAGGTTCCGTTCAGCCGCGAACTCCTCAGCCCGGGCGGCCAGGTCGCGACCGCCATGGTTGCTTGCGCCAAACTCGGCCTCCGAGCCAAATACATCGGCACCATCGGTGACGATGCTCGCGGAAAAATTCAGAGACAGAGTCTCGAAGGAACTGGCGTCGACACGAGCGGCTTGATCGTTCGCGAGGGTTGCCCTAACCAGACCGCGTACATCATCATCGATGAGCGCACCGGTGAACGCACCGTGCTCTGGCAGCGCCCCGAGTGCCTCCGCCTTGAAGCATCCGAGATCCGCCCGCAAGATGTAACCGCCGCCCGATTGCTGCACATCGACGGCTACGACACCGACGCAGCCGCTTGCGCCGCCTCAATAGCCCGAAGTCACGGTATTCCAGTTTCTCTCGACGTCGACACCGTCTATGCTGGTTTTGACTCCGTGTTGAAATACGTCGATTATCTGGTTGCCGGTTCCGGCTGGCCCGCCAAGTGGACCGGCAAATCGGATCCATTCATCGCGCTCGCTTCCTTGCAGCGCGAATACGGCTTGCGCATTGCTGCCATGACCCTCGGGGATCGCGGATCCTTGGCCCTGCACAACGGCCGCTGGGCCTATTCGGCGGCGTTTGAGGTGCCCTGCGCCGATACCACTGGTGCTGGGGACATCTTTCACGGCGCCTTCTGTTACGCAATGCTCGCCGGCATGCCTGTTCATAAGGCGCTCGAATTCTCGAATGCCGCGGCTGCTCTCAACTGCACCGCTATCGGCGCGCGCGGACACGTTCCGGCGCGCTCAGAAGTCGATTCTCTTCTCGCCGCTGCCTCGAGTGGCCAGGCTGTTCGCCGCCAAGCACCCGATATTGTCGAGCGCCTCTCCGCCGAAGCATCGGAAGCTTCCATTGCAAGCCAATGATTCCTCTGCGCGCCCTTCTGTACCGTCAATCGGCGCCTGTGATGACGTTGCTGATCATCGCTGCCAATGTCCTTTGCTTCCTGTTCGAAATGGCGCATCCGATCTATTTGCGCGACCAATTCATTGAACATTACGCTCTGATACCCGATCAGCCGCATCTCACCACCTTTGTCACCTCCATGTTTCTGCATGGTGGTTGGCTGCATCTCATCGGCAACATGTGGTTCCTTTGGGTCTTCGGCTCGCATATCGAAGACGCTATGGGCTCCGCTAAATTCCTGGTCTTTTATCTCATCAGCGGCGTCGCTTCCGCCGCCGTTCAATTCGTCAGCAGCCTCGGCAGTCCGGTGCCCACCATCGGAGCAAGTGGGGCAATCGCCGGCGTGATGGGTGCCTTCCTGATCCTTTATCCGCGAATTCGCGTCGTCACGCTCGTGTTCATCATCGTCTTCGTAACCACCGTCGATCTCCCGGCTGCTTTCATGCTGATCTACTGGTTCGCCCTGCAACTGCTGAGTGGCCTTGGATCGCTGACCAGCGTCTCCCAGGCGCAAGGCATCGCCTGGTTCGCTCATGTGGGCGGCTTTCTCGCAGGAATCCTGCTCATCCGAATCTTTCAAGGCAATCGCCGCCGCCGCTACTCGTACTAAATCCCTTGCATGCACGATCCCGAGGATCCGAACGCGCCCTTCGAAAATTTGCGGCCGCTGGATGTGCTGGCCATCGCCGCCCATCCTGACGATGTGGAACAAACTTGCGGCGGTACACTGATCCACTCGGCTGAGCTTGGCTACCGCACCGGCGTCCTTGATCTCACCGCCGGCGACATGGGTACTCGCGGCACGGCCGACCTTCGCATTCGCGAATCGCAAACAGCGGCCCGACATCTGTCACTCAGCTGGCGTCAGAATCTGCGCTGGCCCGATGCGCGTCTCGAAAACAATGTTGCCGCACGCATGACCCTTGCAGGTGTCATTCGCCGCATTCGCCCGCGCGTCGTGATTCTTCCTTACTGGGCCGGTCGTCACCCCGATCACTACCGAGCCTCCGAACTCGGCTATGAAGCGTGCTTCCTCGCCGGTCTTCAACGGCTTGAAGAAGAAACTGCTCCCCACCGGCCGTTCAAAATTCTGTATTCTTCTCTCTACGCCAATGTCACGCCTTCCTTCATCGTGGACATCTCTCGCTACTTCGACCGCCGCATGACTGCGCTGTTCAGCTACGTGTCTCAGTACGGCGACGCGAGCGTAGCTTCCGATCTCTTTCCCTCCCACCCCGAAGTGCAAACACGCTTAGCCGCCATCGCGCGTTTCTACGGCAACCTCATCAGTGTCGAATACGGCGAGCCGTTCGTTGTGAAAGAATCGATGCAAGTGGATGACATCGTGAGTATGCCCGTCCGCAGTATCTGACTGCTGCGTCGGAAACTTCCGTTCACAAGGAGCACTCTACTTTCAAAACGCCTTGGCCGGTAGTCTCGACGGGCACTGAAGTCATTCTCCTGGTATGCATGTTGCCACCAACATCCTGGTCGTCGGGTTCCTCATCTTCGTGGCGCATGCGTTTACAGGCCTGTTCAGCCGTACTCGCGTTCCTGACGTTCTTCTTCTCACTCTGATCGGCCTCATTCTTGGCCCCGTTCTGCATCTCGTAACACCGGAAAACTTCGGTGCCGTCGGGCCCGTATTCGCCACCGTCACTCTGGTCATCCTCCTTTTTGAGGCCGGCCTCAGCCTCGACCTCGACATTCTTCGCGGCGCCCTTAGGCCTACTTTTGCCCTGACCCTCACGAATTTTTTACTGACGATGATCGCCGTCGCCGCAGTCGCCCATTTCCTCCTCGGACTCGGGCTGCAACTTACGCTCATGCTTGGAGCAATCGTCGGTTCCACCTCGCCCGCCGTCATCGTGCCGCTTACTAAGAAGCTTCAGATGGACCAATCATCGAAAACCGTCCTCTTCTTAGAGTCCGCCGTCAGCGATGTCTTGAGCATCGTCGTTGCCATCGGCTTCATCGACAGCTATCTCCTCGGCAAGCTCCGCTTGGGCGCCATGCTCGGCCAGATCATCGCCACTCTTCTTTTGGCCGGGCTCGCCGGAGCCGCCAGCGCGTTTGCTTGGTCCGCCCTCCTGCGTCGCATTCGAGGCCTTGAGAATTCCATGTTCACCACTCCCGCGTTCGTATTCGTGCTCTTTGGGGTGGTGGAGTTGCTCGGGTTCAGCGGCTACGTGGCTGCAGCTGTGTTTGGGGCCGTACTGGGGAACATAGAAGTGTTTCATGGCATGGCCTGGATGCGCCGCTATCTCCCGAGCGAAGCCATCACCCTGAACGAGCACGAACGCGTGTTTCTCGCCGAGGTTGTCTTTCTCCTCAAAACGTTCTTCTTCGTTTACGTTGGCGTCTCGATTCGGTTTACCGATGCCCGTATAGTCTACGTCGCGCTCGCGCTCACAGCTCTGGTCTTCATCCTCAGGGTTCCGGCCGCGTGGATTGGCCTCGATCGCAAGACGCCCGTACGTGACGCTTCGCTCGTTGCCATCATGAGTCCCAAAGGCCTGGCCGCTGTCGTACTTGCCTCTATACCTCTCGAACAGCACATACCCGCTGGCGACGTTCTACAGGGAGTAACCTACTGCGTTGTCTTCCTCAGCATCGTCTTCACGTGCGTGCTTAGCTTCTTGGTCGAACGAACTCGATTGGCGAACTTATATGCAATCGTCTTTCGCCGTTTCGCCCAAACAGATGCCGTCGCCCACAGCGCCATGGCAGCGCCGGTGCCCGAGAGTTAGCCTCAGCAATCCCCGGCAGCTCTTCTGTTTACGTCAGCTTCTTCAGTTCGAGCGCGAAGAGATCGTTTTGTGGAAACTGTTTCGCCAATTCCGTTATCAGGGCCTTTGCTCCCGCCTTGTCGTTGCTCCTGAGAGCCGCAATCGCGAGCAGCACTTTCGCGTATGGCTTTAGGAAATGGCCTTTGTCTGCCACCAGCCGCAGCTTCGCGACGCCCTTCTGCTCATCTGTCTGCGCGCCTGCTATACGCAAAATCCAGCGCACCGGCGCAGGCTTCAAACTTAAAACGTAGTTCTCCACTCCGAGCGCCAGTTCTGCGTCGTAGCAATCCGGGTCGCGCGCAAGCAATTCATCGGCATAAACTTGAGTCTGTTTAATCTCTTTGAGAGCAGTCCAGTACTGTTTGTCGATCAACGATTCATAATCGGAGTCGAGCGCTAACCGCACGACTGTGGAAAAGAGAGCTCCTTCGTCCCGCGGCGACCGGCGCAACCGGTCATCCGCCAGGTTTTTGCTGCGTTCCAGATCGGCTTCGAACGCGTTCTTGATTTCAGGATCAGGCGTGAGCTTTTTACTGTTTACAAACGCCTTGTCTTCGGTGAAAAACTCCGATCGGAGGACTTTCATCCTGTCAAATTCGAAGAACAGAAACGCGGCCGCATCGGAGACCGGACCAAATGGATCGTCAGGATGCGCACGCTCCCATTCGTGAAAACATCGATGTGCGTCACCGAAGTTCAGGTTGTACATATCTCGATAGCCTTCGTTCAGCAAGCCACTGCCTTCGACCCCGCTCGGCACTGCCGTCAGGCCAACTAGGGCAACAATTGAGAGAATCACTCCCTAATAATAGAGACATCATGTACACCTATGCCTACTGGAACTGACCTTGAGAGGCCATTCCGGGTCGGCGTTGTCATTCCTTGCTATAACGAAGGTCGACGATTGAACGTGGAAAAATTTCGCGACTTCCTCTCGACGAATCAAACCAAGCACCTGCTCTTCGTCGACGATGGCAGCCACGACGACACACGCGTTGTTCTGGAGCAAATTTGCCGCGGATATGAGGATCGCGCCGGAATCGTACCAAGCGACCGGAATAGAGGAAAAGCGGAGGCCGTTCGCACCGGGATCAATCACGCCCTAAATACGTTTCAGCAGGATGTTATTGGCTACTGGGACGCTGATCTTGCAACGCCGCTCGATTCAATCGGAAGATTTCTCGCCGTCTTCAATGACCATCCAAGAATTGAGATGGTCTTTGGCTCAAGGATCAAACTTCTCGGACGTCGCATTCAGCGCCGGGAAACCCGCCATTATCTCGGCCGCATTTTCGCCACTGTTGTGTCCGTGATGTTACGCCTGCCCATCTACGATACGCAATGCGGCGCCAAGCTATTCCGCGTCAACGATAACCTGCGGCGTGCCTTCGCCGACCCCTTCCTGTCTCGCTGGGTCTTCGACGTCGAAATCATCGCCCGCTATCTGAACCTTTACAGGTACAGCTCTGAGCGCTTAGAGGAATCCATCTACGAATATCCCCTTGAGGTCTGGATCGACATCCAAGGCTCAAAGGTTCGACTCCAAGATTTTTTTCGAGCTTTCCTCGACGTTCTGAAAATCAGGCGCAGATATCTCCGCCACGATTCCAGACGTCAAGAGCTCTGACGCTGTGAAATGCCGTCGTAAAGCGCACTGTTTCTGAATTTCAGGAGTGCGCGTATCCAGGTAATTGGATCTCGAAAGACAGTAACTTTTTTCCCTTCTTTCATGGACCGCGACTGGTAATTTACGGGCAGCTCTAGCGGCTTATACCCCTTGCGCAAAAACTTGATCACGATCTCATAGTCGAAATCGAAACGATTGCACTCAAATGCCAAGCCGTACAAGCATTCCCGCCGGAACACTTTGAACATGGTGAACGGATCGCTCAAACGTTGCGAGTAGAGCAAATTGAACAGCGTCAGGAACAGAAGGTGCCCGAAGTTGAAAAATGCTGCCGCCGCCGGTGAGTCAGAGAAGTGGCGGATTTTCCAGTTGTTTTTTCCCGCAGTATGTCGTGACCCGAGTACAAAATTGTTCTGATACCGAAGGAGCGGAGCGATCAGTGCATCGTAGTCGTTTACGTCATACTCCAGGTCCGCGTCTTGAAACAGGATCACGCTACCCGTTGCAGCTCGCAATCCCGTCCGCACCGCATGCCCTTTACCCGACGGCTGCGGCTCCAGAATCAGGCGTACACGCGGGTGATCTCGGTAGCCCAGAACAACGTCTCTACTGCCGTCCGTCGAGTTACTTTCGACCACGATGACTTCGATGTCAACGCCCCTGATCGTCTTTGCGAGCAGTTCCTCCAAGATTTCACCGCAGGTTGTTCGCTCGTTATACACGGGTACGATCACAGATAGCACCGGCTTCGAAGGCATCGGCTTTAGCCGGACCAGGAAGCGGGTTCGGCCGTGCAGCAGCCGGAAAGTCTTGTTCCGAAGCACGGGGCTGAGCGAAATCGCTTTCCGTAACCATCGATAGCGGCGCAATTTGTTCGGATTCGCCGCAATCCGTTGTCGCAGGTAATTCAGCGACACCAGACTCCGGTCTGGCGAGATGATGGGATCGCCAAATCCTGCTTTGATCAGCAGATTCTGCAGTGTATCGACAGAGAAATAGAAAAGGTTTCCCCGGTTGAACTCCCACCAAGACGTCCGGAGCAGTCGCGCCGTTTTGCTGTCCGTCATCGGCGAGATCACCATCAGCGGACCATCTTTCGTCAACGCATCTCGAATGGTTCGTAGTGCAGACAGAGGGTCCCTCATCCTCTCGAGCGCGCAAAACAGGATGCATCCGTCCACAGTCTTCGGGAATTGACCGTTCAGATTGCGTTCAAAATCCTGCGCCGTGAAAGCATGCACCTCGAATCCGCGCTCCTGAGCCTTCGCCGCAAGATGTGCATCCGCCCCAATCAAAAGCAAGCTACCGCTCTCGATACGGGAATACGCAATCAGTTCCTCCAGCCGCTCAGCAGCATTCGCTCGATAGATCTCGGTCAGGACGTCAGTCGCCTGTACCGTACTTTCCCGCGCAGGCACATTCCTTGGCTGCGGATTTAAGAACAACAATCCACATTCCTGACAGGAACAAACGGGTGACCGATCTACAACGAATTCGTAATCGAGATGCGGGGATTCGCAAATCGGACATTCCCGCCGCGTCTCCCCAAGCGGTTCGCGCATCCGCTTAGTTGCTGTGGATGTCATCCGCGCTTCCTGACGGCCATAGTTCCCCACATAGGCATGCAGAGGAGACAGGCAGCGTCTTCAGCAACTCAACCGGCCTTAGTCGCAAACGCCATAGTACCGCTCGCCACGATCTTGAGTTTCGAGTGAGCCAACGTTGACGGTAATACCTTCAGAATCGCACTTAGAGTCCAACTGATGATGGGCACCCGGAAACGGTCAAAATGGCGTCCTATATAGTCGAGCGATAGGATCTTGTAATTCGACGTAAACTCGATTTGCTCAAATCCGGTTTTCTCGAGCAATCGCCTGAGTGATTTCCGGCCGAAATAGGTAAGATGCTCTGTCTTGTACTCCATCCAATATCTCCCCAGCATTCGCCGGGACCAACTATCGAGAGACGGCGTAACGATTGCCACCACGCCACCAGGCGCTAAAGCCGAATGCAAACGTTCAAGTGTGTAGGCTACATTGCGAACGTGTTCTATTACGTCAAACGCAGCAATGACATTGTAGGTGTTTGCGGAAAGTCGTGCCGTTTCCGGCGATCCCACGCGAACAGCCGGCTTCAAAATGCGGGCATTCGCCACCTCCCTCGCGTGTTCTGAATATTCCAACCCCTCTACCTCAAAGCCGCGGGATTGGGCCTCCATCAAAAAGTCGCCCGAACCACATCCGATTTCGAGCAACCGTGGCTGAACCGCTTTGACACGCGGCGCGATCGCGTCCATATACAAAGCCGCGGTAGCTCGCTTTAACTCCGCAACCCTGCTTGCCGCGCGCTCGTCTTCGCTGCCAAGAAAATAGTTTTCTGAATAGATCGATGCGAGTGTCTGGTCACTCGGCTGCGGATGGACGAATTCCACCCCACAACGATGACAAGCGTAAATTGCGCTGTCATTTTGCTGAAACTTGAATTCCGTCTTGCCCAGTTCTCCACAAATTGGGCATGACGGGGTTCCGGCGGGTCTGGTGTGGGCGGCGGCAGCAGCTAGCAATCGATAACCTGCCGCAATCAGATTGAGAATCCCGCCCGAACCGCATCCTCGCGAAACATCTTCACCGTCTCGAGAGAATACTCTTTGAGATCCTTGCCCACGAGGTGCAGCTTGTTCAGAATGTCATTGGTTGCCGTAATCACGTGACAACCAATCGCGTCAGCCTGAAAAACGTTCAGTAGCTCGCGCGGGCTAGCCCAAATCAGTTCCAGATTACCCGAGCCGCCAACAATTTCGACAGCATCGCGCATCATGGGCAGAGGATCTCGTCCGGTATCGGCTATGCGACCGGCAAAAACCGAGACGTATCCGCCCGCGCCTCCGCGCATTGCCTGGCTAACTTCTTCCACCTGCTCTAACGTCGTCAATGCCGTGACGTTCAGCTTCACGCCCTTCCGCACAAGTCGGCAGATCAGAGTCGCTGCCGATTCACCTCGCGTATTCGTCACCGGAATCTTGGCAAACACGTTCTTACCCCAGCTTGCGATGCTGAGCGCCTGTTGTTCCATCTCCGAGAAATCGTCCGAGAATACTTCGAAAGAGATGGGACGATCTGGAATCGCGCGCAGAACCTCCCGGGCGAACGCCTCGTAATCGGTGATCCCCGCTTTCCGCATCAAAGTAGGATTTGTGGTGAATCCGCAAATCAGGGGGTTGCGATACAGATTACACATGTCGGTCAAATTCGCGCCATCGGCGAAGATCTTGACCTTTAGATGAGATAAACAGCTCACTGCAATTTAACCCTGTTCCAAAATCCAGTCAACCGCCTCTGCTAAAGACGACACGGTCACATCCGGCGCAACTGTGGGACTCCGCTCATTATATCGACGGTCGATCAAAACCGTCCGGCAACCCGCCGCCCCACCCGCATCAATGTCTCGCCACCTATCGCCAACCAGATAACTACTGCTTACATCCACTCCGTACTTCCGCGCCCCTTGGAGTAGTAAACCAGCCCGCGGCTTTCGGCAAATACAGTCATCACGGTCATCGTGATAACAAACAAAGAAATCGTCCAGAGGAAGTTGACTGAGCAAAAACCTGTGTATCTCCTCTACATCGCTTCGCCGCATCGTCCCGCGCCGCACATCCGGCTGATTCGTAACCACTAACAACAGGAATCCCCTTGCCCTCAAACGTGCTAGCGCCTCTCCTGCGTCTCGGACGAGTCTCGTCTCCTCAGCATTCCGCGGCGGATAGGGCTTTCCATCGCGAGTGATCGATTCGTTAATTACTCCATCGCGATCCAAAAAAACAGCACGTCGACACATCCAAGGAAATTCAAAGCGCTTCCCAGCGCGTTTGCTCCACTTTCAACAACGGATGCGATACAAGTAAATGCCATAACACAGCCTGAAATGCTTCGCTGTGCGGAGTTACATGTGCAGCGTTCACGGTCGGAACCACAACGTATGCGTCCGCAACCGTTGCCGTGTACCCGCCATCGCGGCCAACGATGCCCATGATCCTGGCATCCACTGAGCGGCCGTACTGAAGCGCACTTACTAAGTTCGTACTAACCTGCTTCTCCAAATTTCCGCCGCCTACGGAAAAAACTAAAAGACCGTCTTTGCTGTTCAAACGGCTCACTCGCAACCATCGCTCGAATACAGTGGCCCAACCCTCATCGTTTGTCCTCGCCGTCAGCTCAGACACGTTGTCCGTTGGCGCGTATGCCTCAAGCCCCACGATTTTGCGGAAGTCGTTCACGGCGTGTGAAGCGTTCGCCGCACTCCCCCCCACGCCGAGTATGAAAAGCCGCCCCCCGTCATCGCGCACTTTCCGCAGTAGAGCAGCGATCCGCTCTAAGGCATCGGTGTCTAGCCGTTTGGTAATCTCCTGCGCTTCGAAAAGAAATTGCTGTGAAAAGCTCATGCGTTCGTCATCACGCGCGAGAGGCTTCACACGATTCGCTGGCACTTTGGTTGAGATACTTCTCCAAATCGCGAATTCCTGCCGCAGACCCGATCTCATAAAAGCGGTCTTTCACTTCATACGCCGCCAACTCGCCCGTAGCCAGCAGCGTTCCGTAAATGCGCGCTAAATCCCGAACTTCATTCGGCGGCAGCTGTTCGAAAGCCGATCGGGCAAACACCCCAAGGCCGTAATCGATGTGTTGCATACCACCGCTGCGAACACGCTTATCGTAACGCAGGATCACCCCGTCACCCGCTTCCACGTTGCTCAGGTCGTAACGATCCTCGTTCCGGTAAATAGTCATCAAGCCTCGCCTTCGCGCAGATTCAAACGCATCAGCTACAAGGCCGTAATCGCATGTCAGGTAAGAATCGCCATACAGCACAAAAAACGCGTCGCCCAACAGTGGCAGCGCCTTTCGGACCGCGCCTGCGGTACCCAGCAACTTACCGCCATCGAATGAGTACGAAATGTTCACGCCGAGACTCGCCCCGTTCCCGACGAACTCTTCGATCATCTCTCCTAGAAAGCCGGCGCAAAGCACTGCGCGATCGATGCCTCTTGAGCGCAGCAGTCGCAGCTGGTGCACGATAAAAGGCTCGCCGTTTATCGCAATGAGCGATTTGGGGATCTTTTCCGTAATCGGGCGCAGCCGCATCGCCAGCCCTCCGCACAAGATCGCGCAAGGAAGCATTTTCAGCTCAACGCAACGCAATCACGATTGTGTAACAAGCATCGTTCCCTGAAAATCGAATCTCATGCGGACCTCCCGGATACCTGCCTCGCGCATGACATGACGCAGTCTCGTCTTATCCTCCGTGTAGAACATCAAAAAACCACCCCCGCCCGCGCCGATGAGCTTGCCTCCCAACGCGCCGTTTTTGCATGCTAACTGGTACCAATCGTTGATTATGCTGTTGCTGATATTGCCCGATCTCTTTTTCTTATGCTGCCAGTGAACATGCATGATCTCAGCGAATTGTCGTAAGTCGCCGCTTTCCAAAGCTCTTTTGCTTTGTAGTCCAAGTTCTTTCACAAAGTGCAAATTCTCGATCATCGACTGATCGCGTTCTCTGCTCTTCTCATCCTGTTCGCGAAGGATTTCCGCCGCCGATCTTGTGTATCCGGTGTAAAACAGAGTTAAGTTGTCCTCCAGATTCGCTAACGTTTCAGCGCTTAGCTTCAGAGGAGTGACGATAACTTTCCCATCTCTGCCAAAGTCGAAACAGGTGATTCCTCCGAACACGGCAATATATTGGTCCTGCTTACCCACTGGCTCACCGAGCCTCTCAATCTCGATGTGACATGCCTGTTCAGCCAACTCCTGCTTTGGCACGATGATCTTTTTATGTAAATGCAGCGCCTGCAGAAGCGCAGTAAGAAAACTTCCACTGGAGCCAAGGCCGGTGCCAGCCGGGATGTCAGACATGCTCGTGATTTCTAAGTAACTTGCCTCTTGATCGGCCAGTTTCAGAGCTTCGCGGATAAGCGGGTGCTGAATATCATCTAACCTTCCCACCCGTTCCATCTGGGAATACTTAATGATCAGCTCTTCGAAAAACGTTTCATGAAGCGTGATATAGACATACTTATCGATAGCCGCTGAAATAACAAAGCCGCCATGCTCTCGGTAATAGGAGGGCAGGTCTGTCCCACCCCCGCCCAAAGAAACTCGCAAAGGACTTCTCGTTATGATCACGATGTGGAGGAGTAAAGTTGCTCGACAATTCTCAATGCCGCCTGCGCGTCCTCTATGCCAGGTTGAGGCACTCGCTTGCAGCGGATGTCTTCAACAAATTCGCAAATCTCGGTCTCCCAGGAGTTGTCAGGCATAGGAAACTCATAGATCGTTGTCGCTGGCGGCCCCATCTCGGGCTGCATTTGATAGTGAATGAGCCGCTCCGTCCCGTAGCTTCCTCCTAACCCACTAACCTCGAGCTTCCCCATTCGTCCACAGATTTCGAAAGAGAACAGATTTTTCCACTCCGTCCAGCTCGCATGCAAAAACGCAACCTGTCGAGATTCAGTCTCGAGCAGAAAAAACGCATTGTCCTCCACCGGGACGTTCCAGAAGTAAGTCGGCGCACGGCCTTCCACTAACGTCAAATCACCCAAAAACCAGCGTGACAGATCGACTAGATGTACTCCTTGATCGATCGCCTCTCCACCCCCCGAAAGTTCAGGTACCGCTCGCCACTCACGCTCGTATCCGATACGTCCGCCATGGCCGTACCGCCCGCGTATAAACAACAAATCGGAAAGAACACCCGAATCATAGATCTCCCGTGCTTTTTGAAACGAACGATGATATCGGTGATTAAAGCCGATTCGCACCACTGCGCCCGTCCGTTTTGCGTTATCCGCTATCCCGTCCAGTTCCATTGCCCTGCGCCCTCCCGGCTTCTCAAGAAGCACGTGCTTGCCATGCGCTACTGCGGCAGCGGTGATTGGCGCCAGTAAATTGTGCGTCGTACATACGAAAAGCGCGTCAACATCCTCTCGTCCAACGACCGCTTGCCAGTCCGTGCTGACGGTCGCACCAGCATGCCGCTTCGCTAAAGTCTCTGCTCTCTCTCGATCCACATCGCAGCAGACCGTGATTGCCGCTCGCCCCTTCAGACCGCTCGCTCTCTTCTGGCCGATGAGCCCGCAACCGATGATCCCCGCCCGAAGAAATCCATCTAAGGCCAAGTGAAGCCCCGGTCCGCGGGCACGATGCGCCGCAGCGTGTAAACATCCGTCTTCGCGAGTTCATCCTTCCGCGCTGGGAGTGATTCCCACGGGTCCCATACAGCGCTGATCAATCGTCCCGTTAAGTTATCACTCTCGCTCGCAAGCAGCATCACACACAACGACGCAGCTCTTTCGACAGGAGTTCCTCCGCGCGCCTTCTCCCTCAAAGCGTTCTGATACGCAGCCTCTCCAACCTTCCCCGGTCCTGCCTGCAACATTTCGTCGAGCATCCGAGTATTCACGACCCCTGGTGACACGGCATTCACACCAATCCCGGTTCCCGCCAGCTCCTCAGCCAAATTCTCGGTGAACCGCACAACCCCTGCCTTCGATGCTGCATATGCACTGAACCACGGGCGGGGCGATGTCGCGCCTCCGCCGGAAAAGTTCACGATTTTCCCGTAAGCTCGAGCGCGAAATGTGGGCAGAACCGCCCGGCACATCAGCACCGTGCCAATTAAGTTCACGTGAATCGTCGCAATCCACTCGTCAACGTCGGCCTCGTCCAAGGCCCCTTTCGGACCCAGAATGCCGGCGCCATTCACCAATCCCGCAAAGTTCGGCAGATCTGCCGCCGCTCTTGAGACCACCTCATTCACCGCACCGGAATCGGAAACATCTGCGACGGCAGCTAGCACGCGCTGCCCGCCCGAAGCACCCGCCTCCAATTCAGTCTTCGCACTCTCCAGCGCATCGGCACTGCGGGCACAAATGAATACGTCGGCTCCCGCCGCAATGCAAGCTTCTGCGATCGCCTTACCAATCCCCATGCTGCCGCCCGTGATGAGAACGCCGCGCCCTCTCAACAGCATATGCATCCGTCCCGGAGTGACACTGAAAACTCCCATCGTAGCTTTTGAGCTCTCATGAGCGAGGGCGACACCCGCTACTGAGCCCAGGCAACGGGATGCGCTGTCAGGTGCAACCTGCTATCTGCGGTTCTGCTCAGCAGGTTCCAAGGAAGCGCTTTCTCCCACAATCCAGCCTTCCGCACGTGAAGGGTTTTCAAAATCTTGAAACGAATAATGTCGCTGTACCCCGGCAGAAAGCCGCCGAACTCCGGCCGAAATCCTGTCTGCTGTAACGCCCGCTCGAGCGTTCTCGGCTCAAATAGGCTGATGTGTAGCTCGGGTAGAAAGTAAGACCACTGCAGCAATCGATCACGGTGCGGCGCAGCATTTCCAGTCGTGAAGAAAAAGAATCCACCTGGTCGCAATAATGAGCGGATGCGTTGCAATTCGGCGATCGGTTCCGGAACGTGTTCAAGCACCTCGATGGCTGAGATCACATCGAATGTGCTTTTCATCGGCTCCAGGGCATCGCGGGTCAGCATCGGGATTCCTAGCTTCACCGCCTCTTCTCTTATGGCACCTTCTTCATATCCGGAAATGGAACACTTTGCACGATCGCGGCAGTAGCGCACTAAGCCTCCATTTCCACATCCGAAATCGAGCCACCGCGTCGTGGCGCTCAAGGGGAAACAGCAGCTGACCAACTGAAGTATGCCCCGCCACTCATACTGTCGAATTGTTTGCCGCGGCTCTTCCAGTTCGAAGCTGTAATCTACCAGCGCATCGGCGCCCTCACCCTTGTAATACGCCGCTGAATAAATTTCTTTGTAGTCGAGCCACGGATTTCCAACAAACGCAAACCCGCAGTTATCGCAACGAAATAGTCTGAACAGTTCCCGCTTGAACTTCCCTCGTCGACTCCCGATGAATTGCGCAGAACTGGAGCAAACCTTGCACGGCAAGCTCTCGGTACCGGCCTGCGCAGGGTTCATGCGCGCTTCTCGATAATTTCAGGATTGCTTCGTAAGTACCGAACAGTCTCGACAACACCCTGTTGAATGCTTAACTTCGGACGCCAGCCGAGCGCGCGCACAGCGGAGCAATCGAGAAAAATGAACGGGTTATCGCCAATCCAGCCGCGATCTCCCCCGGCATATCTCAATTCGGGAGTTACCCCCAGCTCAGTGCAAATCCAACCGATCGAGTCATTTACTTCGCAGTATTCATCCGTCCCGAGATTCAGCACAGTGACTCTACCGCTGCATTTCTCGATCGCCATAAGAATTGCATCGATGCAGTCCTGCACATATAGGTAAGACTTCCGTTGCTTCCCGTTTCCCAAAACATCCAAAACACCTGGACGAACCTTCAATTGCTTATAAAAATCGAAAACGTGCCCGTGCGTATATCGCTGCCCTAAAATCGAGACAAACCTGAAAAGGAAAGCTTGCATAGCGAAACCTTCCGAATAGGCCTCTATGAAGCTTTCCGCGGCTACTTTTGACGCGCCATACAAAGAGGTCTGCACGGGAAACGGAGCGTTTTCTGGCGTGGGAAAGACTTCCGTTTCCCCGTAAACAGATCCTGTCGACAAGAATGCGATCCGCTTTACTCCTGTGGCGCGCATGGCCTCCAAGACATTCACGGTCGCAATTGTGTTCTGATGCAGATCCCTCGTCGGATGCTCCGTTCCAAAACGAACATCCGCATTGGCCGCAAGGTGAAAAACGAATTCGCAGCCGTCCATCGCTTCCGTGACGCGCCGCAAATCGAGCAAATCGCCGTGTACGAACTGGAATCGGGCGTTCGCAGACGCATCCTGAAGAAAGAAAAGCCGGCCCGTGGAGAGATTGTCGTACCCTAGGACCTCGTGTCCGAGCTCAAGCAACCGATCGGTCAGGTTGCTGCCAATGAATCCGGCACAGCCCGTTACAAAACACCGCAAGTAAGGCTCCGTCGCATTCCGATGAAATCTGCAAGAACTTACTCTAGCATCGTCATCGGATGTGACCGCACTTGGGACTTACGCTTGGTGTACCATCACCGTCTCTTCGATCAGCTCGAAGAGCTTGTCCATTTGGATCGGTTTTGACAAGTAGGCGTCCATCCCCGCTGCCAGGCACCGTTCTCGATCCCGTTCGAGCGCGTGCGCCGTCATGGCGATGATAGGCATCCGTAGACCCAGCTCCTTCTCTCGTTCGCGGATAATGGCCGTTGCTTGAAACCCATCCATTTCTGGCATTTGTACGTCCATCAACACGATATCCACTTCCCACTTCAAATTCTCCAGCCCGTCGATCGCTTCCCGCCCATTGTTCGCCGTCACCACCGTGTGTCCCTGCTTCTCGAGCATCCGCACTGCGAGCTTCCGATTCACCGGATTATCTTCTACCAGCAGAATTTTGAGAGTCGCCAATCCGCTGCGTCGAGGCAATGCCCGAACGGCCCGGTTCGCCGGCACAATCTGCTTATCCATTTCGCGCAGAGATCGGGCAATCGCGTTCCGCAGCTCGGCCTGATCGATCGGTTTCACGACGCTCTCTTCAATGCCCAGTTGGCGGCACCTCGCCGCGTCCGCCAAATCTCCCGCCGACCCCAGCATCATAATGATCCTGCCGCTCACGCCCGCATCTTGACGTATGCGCTCGGCGACAGTGAAACCGCTCATCTCAGGCATTTCCGCGTCGAGCAGAATCAATGGGAATGGCTGAGCGGCCTCCGCATTCCGCTGCACCTCCCGCAGCGCGGTCTTGGGATCTTGAATCGCGACCACCTGCGCTCCGCAGTTCTTGAGGAAGTCTTCGAGCGTCCGCAAGCTCGTGATGTTATCGTCCACCACCAACACGCGCACTCCTCGCAAATCGAACGGACTGCGTTCGGACTCAGCCGTTGCACGGACGCCGAAGCACGCCGTGAAACCGAATGTGCTGCCTTCGCCCATCTCACTGTCCACCCAAATGCGCCCGCCCATCATGGCCACGAGCTGAGAAGAGATCGAAAGCCCTAAACCAGTGCCGCCGTATTTCCGCGTCGACGATCCATCGGCCTGAGTGAACGCCTCGAAAATCACTTTCTGCTTCTCGGGTGGTATCCCGACGCCAGTGTCTTTCACTGTGAACTGTAAGCATGCCTGCTGCGCTTGCTGGCTTTGTTTCTGGACCGACACGACAATATCGCCCCGCTCCGTAAACTTAATTGCATTGCCGATGAGATTCACCACAATCTGCGTCAACCTGATCGGATCGCCAATAATAAGGTGCGGAACATCCGCCTCTATCTGGCAAATCAGTTCAAGGCCCTTCTGATGGGCTCGCACCGCCAGCGACTTCAGTGACTGATCCAGATATCGTCGGACATCGAACTCAATCTCTTCAAGCTGGAGCTTCTTCGCTTCAATCTTCGAGAAGTCCAAAATGTCGTTGATGATGCTCAGCAGCGAATCGGCCGAGCACTCCACAAGTTCCAGGCACTGACGCTGCTCGGGCGTAAGCTCCGTATCGAGCGCCAGCTGCATCATGCCGATGATTCCGTTCAACGGAGTCCGAATCTCATGACTCATGTTGGCCAGAAATTCGCTCTTCGACTGGTTCGCCGCTTCGGCCGCTTCTTTGGCTATTTTTAGCTGCTGTTCCGCCCGCTTCCGCTCCAAATTCTCAGCCTTCAGTTCGAGAACTCGCAACTCCAGCTCATTCCGCGAACGCAGCATGGCATCCTCAGCCTTTTTGCGTTCGGTAATATCCTCAACGATCCCGACAATGCGATCCAGCTGTGCCGCGCCATCGTAAACAGGGAATGATCTGTCCCACACCCACCTTATGGATCCATCCGAGCGCGTGATACGGTACTCCGCGTCCACGGAATGCCCCGCTCGTTGCGCATCCTTGGCCTCCGTCACCCTCTCGCGATCCTCCGCATGCACCGAATCGAGCCAGGAAGAAGCATCTCGAAGCACCGCGTGCGGCTCCTGCAGCCAGATATCGCGAAAAGCGGGACTGACGTATAGAAATTTTCCGCTCCTCGGATCGACCATCCAGAAAACTTCGTGCACGTTCTCGGCAAGCTGCCGGAAGCGCTTCTCGCTCTCCTCGAGCGCCCGCGTGTGATGCGCTAATGCCCGCGTGCGTTCATCCACCAGCAGAACTAGCTTCGTCTCGTTCCCCCGCACTTGCCTCATTCTCAGCCGGTACGCGCCGAAAAAGACACCGCCCGCAACCAGCGCCGACAGAAATACGAACGTGTGCGTCTGATAGAAGTGCGGAAGAAGCTGGATCGTTCCGGTTGTGGCCCCGGTGCTGTTCCAGACTCCGTCCTTATTGCAAGCAATGACTCTGAACCGGTACTCGCCAGGCGGAATATTCGTGTAATACGCCACGCGACGCGTCCCTGCCTCCACCCAGTCCTTGTCGAACCCTTCCAGCATGTACGAAAAGCGAATCTTGTCGGAGGCAACGAGGCTCGGCGCTGTAAACTCGAATTCCAGCTGTCCCTTTCCAGGCGCAACCTGCAGCGGCATGTCCGGCGCAACGCTCTTCTGATCGATAACCACGCGTTCAATGACGACGGGTGGAGGAATTCGATCGATCTTCAAATGTCTCGGATCGACGTAGCTGACGCCCTTCATCGTCGGAAACCACAGCCGCCCGTCTCTGCTCTTCCACCCCGCAGGCTGGAACGCACCGTTGCACTCATTCGTCTTCATTCCGTCCGATATGCCGTAACCGGTCGAATGCACCACCTTGATGCGACCTTTCGCGTACTGATCGAGTTCCTGTCTCGAAACTCGAAATACGCCGCGGTTTGAGCTCATCCACAGGTAGCCCTGACCATCGTCGAGAATCACGTAAACGGCATCGTCAAACAACCCGTTGCGCGTTGTGTACCAAGTAAATTTCCCGTCCTTGAACCGGTCGAGCCCTCCTCCGTTCGTGCCCACCCACAACGCCCCATCGGGGTCGCCCGTGATCGTCAAGACGAGGTTGTTTGAGAGTCCGTTCTGCGTATTGTACGTGGTGAAATGATTGTCTTTGAAAGCGCTCAATCCGTTGCCAGAAGTGCCGATCCACAACGTCCCGCGCCGGTCCTCATAGATGGACCCCACAAAGTCGCCGGATAGGCCATCTTTGGTCGTGTATGTCTTGAAGCGCGTACCGTCAAACCGGCTCAGGCCGCCTCGAGTTCCCACCCAGAGCTCGCCATCTCGTCCGACGTAGGTCGACACCACTGTGTTATTAGGTAACCCGCTCCACGCGCCGTAGGTCCTGAAATAGCCGTCTTTAAAGCGGCTCAGGCCATTGCGCGTCCCGATCCACAGGCTTCCCTGCAGATCTTCGACGATCGAAAGCACCAGGTTGTCCGCGAGCCCGTTTACCTTCGTGTAGGTCCTGATTTGGCCGTTCTTGATACGGTTAAGGCCGGCTCCGTTCGTCCCGATCCAAATGGCGCCTTCCCGATCCTCGTAAACCGGTAGCACGACATCACTCGACAGCCCCTCCTGTGAGGTCAGCGTTGTGAATGCGCCATCTCTTAAGCGAACCAGCCCGCCACCCTTCGTGCCAACCCACAGGCTTCCCTCTTTGTCCTCGAACGTCGTCCACACCTGGTCCGATGGGAGGCCCTGCTTCATCGCGTACACGCTGAACTTCCCGTCGCGAAAGCGATTCAGCCCTGCGTCTCCCGTCCCCACCCAGAGCGTTCCCGCACTGTCTTCGAAGACCGACCAGATCGTATTGCTCGACAATCCGTCGTGAGTCGTGTAGTTGGTAAACCGTCCGTCAACCAGGTGGCTCAAACCGCCTATGCTTGTTCCCGCCCAGATGCCTCCGGCGCGATCCGCGTACACGGACTTCACATAATCGTCCCTCAGCCCATCTTTCGATGTGTAGGTTTTGAACGTGCCATCTTTCAGATACGCCAGTCCGGCATGCGTAGCCATCCACAGACTTCCGTCCTTATCGCCGCAAATCGCAAAGACGGCATTGTCCGGCAATCCATTCGTGGTGCTGTAGACACGGAAGACGCCGCGCTGGAACTGATCGACCCCTCCGCCATCGGTTCCGATCCAGATAGCGCCTCGCCTGTCTTCGTACAACGCGGTGATCGCGTCGCCCGATAGTCCATTGCGTGTCGTGTAGGTAGTAAACTTTCCATCCTTGAACCGGCTCACCCCTCCGCCTCTGGTTCCAATCCAAAGGTTGCCTTGGTGGTCCGCCAGCAAAGCGGAAATCGAATTACTCTGCAACTCCGGGGTGTTCTCTTTGTCGAAAACGTTGAACCGCACGCCGTCGAAGCGTGCTAGCCCCTGTTCGGTTGCTGCCCACAGGTACCCATCCGGCGTTTGTGCAATCGCCAGTACCGAGTTCTGAGGAAGTCCCGCTTCGGCGCCCCAAACTTCTTGCGTGTATTCAGGGATGGCTTTGGCAGGGTCAAGCGCCCCATGCGCGTGGCCGGCAAGCACCGCCACGCCAACCAAGACGGCGTGCCATCTGACCGATCTGTTCGTCCCCAAGATGTTAGAACCCTGCTCCGAACCACCCCGGCTCGACCCCACCCTGTACTAAGCCTCAATTGTCTATCGGCGTGATCGCTGGGAATGTTGAGCCGCGTTAACGGCTACCACCTAAGTTGGGTTAAGATCTCAGGAATCTCTTGGTTGTAGGGAAAATCTCGCCGCCCGGGCGACCGCGTCTATTCTTGCGCTGAGATCTGCTGATCCGTATCCCGCCATGCGCTGATCTTCAAGCGGCGGCATACCCAGCACAGATCTTCTTCGGACGGATGAGGTCCCGTCGGCGCGGTGCACGAAGCGCCGCACACGGCACAGCGCTTTGTCGCGATGGGCCGCTCGCCTTCAACCGACCTCTTTGCCATCTCCAATATCTCGGGCGAGATGATTGGCTCCGCGATCGGTTTCTTTTTCATTCTTGTCTTCACTATAGAACAGATCCGGCTTCCTGCCGAATACTGCCTTTCAAGCTTGAGATCAAACGACCGAATCCCTCTTTGCGCCGTTACGACTGCGGCTTTTGTCTTGTCCTATTTGTCTGACGTAGCATGCGCCCATCGCGCTTCTGAAATCCACGTATCCGTGTTGTACTGTTACTCACTACGGACGAGGAGTTAACCGACTTTAATGCCAGGCACCGCTTTTCTCTTTCCAGGTCAGGGGTCCCAATACACCGGTATGGGAAAACTTCTGGCCGACAACTTCCCGGAAGCCCGCCGCGTTTTCGATGACGCCGACCGCGCTCTCGAGTTTCCGCTCTCCAAGCTCTGCTTCGAAGGCCCCGAAGACGAATTGAGGAAAACGGAAAATACCCAGCCCGCACTACTGACTGTATCGATCGCCGCGCTCCGAATTCTACAAGAGCGCGGATATAACCCCGAGTTGGTCGCCGGCCACAGCCTCGGCGAGTACTCCGCCTTAATCGCAGCCGAATCCCTCGGCTTTGCGGACGCGGTGCGTCTCGTGAAAAAGCGTGGCCAGTACATGCAAGAGGCTGTTCCGCAAGGCATCGGCGCCATGGCCGCCATCCTGAAACTTCCCGAAGGCAAGCTCGATGAGGTCCTCCAGCAGGCCGCTCAAGGCGAGATTGTCAGCGCCGCCAATCTCAATTCCCCCGATCAGGTCGTCATCGCCGGACACGCGGGGGCCGTCCAGCGCGCCATGGATCTAGCGAAAGCCGCCGGAGCGAAGCGCGCCATCCCGCTGCCCGTCAGCGCTCCCTTCCACTGCCCGCTCATGCGCCCAGCCCAGGAGCGGTTGCGAGCCGATCTGCACGCCACCGACTTTAAAGATCTTTCCGTCCCGCTCCTCAACAACTGGCAAGCACGCCGAATCACAACTGCAGCCGAAGCTCGCCAAGGGCTTTTCGAGCAGATCCCGAATCCCGTCCGCTGGACAGAGATCATTCGCGCGATGTCTCAAAACGGCATTACCCGTGCCATCGAGGTCGGTGCTGGTTCCGTTCTCACGGGCCTTGCGCGCGCCATCGAGCCTTCCTGGCAGGCCGCCAAATTCGGCGAACCCTCCGATCTGGAGAAGGTCGCAAATGCGCTGTCGTGATGTCGAGCTATTGCGCTACTGCCGTGGTCTGATCGATGAACCCGCTCACATTCTCTTTCATCTTCTTGAGTGAGTTCGAATCGAGATACACCATGTGACCCGCCGGGAACGCGCCATAGCTGATGTTATTGCGATAGCGCGACGTAAGATCCAGGTGATCCATCGTGTAGTTGGCCGCGAAATACGGGGTCGCCAGGTCGTAGTAACCCTCGAGCACACGAATTTTAAGATAAGGATCCTTGACCATCGCCTGGCGCAAAGCGCTCGCCGTATCAGGAAAGCCCTGCTCGCCCACGCCCCAATCCCACCGCATGTTCTGTCCCCAAACTGTATACGCCGTTGTGTAGTAGGGCATGTCGGTTTTGTAGTTCAGCTCGCGCCGAATGTAGTCATTGAACACCGACGTGAACGGTGGCCCCGTCTCGGCGCTGGTCGGATCGTAGAATCGTGTCTCGACAAAGCCTTCCGGATCGGGACCCGTGAACCGGCCATCGAGACGCCCGACGCGCAGCTTCTGATCCGCCAGCAGATAATGTGTGAATCCCTGCACGTCGACTCGCAAGTTGTACTGATCGATAACTTCCTTACTCAGCCCCGTGTAGCGCGACAGCGTGTCTATGATGCCCTGGCGCTCTTGCGATGACAGCGCATCGCCTTTCGCCAACGCACGAGTGTATTCGTTCAACGCCCATTGCTCCACCTCCACCCGCGTCTTCTCCAGGTTTTGTGAAAGCTCCGGCGCCAGCTTGTGATGATACGCCGCGATCATCGTGTACGTCGGCAGAATCAGCGGATACGGCACATCATTGGTCTTGCTGAATTCGAGAGTCTCGAAGGCCAGCACAGTCGAGAGCAGCACCACGCCGTTAAAGGAGATGCCTTGGTCGGCAAGATAACCCGAAATACCCGCCGAACGCGTAGTGCCGTAACTCTCGCCAAACAGATACAGGGGCGACGACCAGCGCTCGTTGCGGGTGATGTACAAGCGGATAAACTCCCCGAACGATTGAATATCGCCTTTTAACCCCCAGAACTTCTTGCCCTCCCCCATGTTCTTGGGCCGGCTGAACCCCGTGCCGATCGCGTCCACAAGCACCAAATCGGTCTTGTCGAGAAGCGTATCCGCGTTGTCTTCGAGCCGGTACGGCGCGGCCGGCATAAAGCCGTCTTTTTGTAGAACCACCTTGCGTGGCCCGAGCGCTCCCATGTGCAGCCAGATCGAAGCCGAGCCCGGTCCGCCATTAAACGCGAAGGTCAGCGGCCGTGTGTTGCTTTCGGCGTTATCGAGCGCGTACGCGACGTAAAACATCAGCGCGCCCGTCTTCCCGCCCTGATCTTTAATGGGCAGGCGCCCGGCCGTCGCCGTATAGTGCAGCAGCTTCCCACCTACCCGGATCTGATGATGCGTCACCGCTGGCGGGACCTCCGTCATGTCGAAATGCAGATCCGCCGTCGCCGCGCGTTCTTGATCGCCCGACGCCGCTGGCGTAGTCTGCCGTTGTTCCTGCTCTTCTTGCGGAGCGTTTTGCGTCGCTTCTGGAGTTTGCGGCGGCCGCTCCGGTCTCTGCGGCGGAGTCACCTGCCGCGCAGGCGTGGTCTGTTGCACCTCCGATCGCGGAGGGTTCGCCTGTTGCGCGCGTGTAGTCAGCGGCACGGCAAGAAAGAGCACGGCGAGTACAGTCAGTGGAGGTCTCATGAGGGTCGCCACATATTGTCTCGCACGCAGGACGACGGACCCGCTGCAAAACGCGTCTCACATACATTCGAACGATATCGCGCCCTTGCCCCACACCGTTTGTCTTCCCACGCCCGTCCATTCCGCTGCGCGCAGATATGGTACGAACTCCGTCAGGTCGCCTTCATACTCGGCCTCACCGGTAAACCCGCCGATCGGATGCGTCTGGCCCGTGCGCGAACTTCGCCGATCCACGTCAACCCGCCGAAGCTCGCAGCGCGTCATCTGTATACGTGCGGCGCGTTCGCCGAAAGCTCGAAAGTCGATGTCGAGTGGACCGGGGCCGTACAAGGCGCGCAAAGCGCTGAGCCGATCGCGAATGCGAGCCGCCATGATCGAAAATTCCGGTTGAGCGGCCGGGTCGTGTCCACTTTTGAGTTCCGTGGGGGTATGAAAGCGGACGCGCACGCGACGAGCGAGACTGGTTTCCCCGAGGTCGATCTCCAGTGGAGATGCCGGCTCTCGCAGCACCAGGGAACTGCCGTCATACAACCGCTTGGTCGATTCGCGGTGCTCATCGAGTTGCGCGACACGGGTAAGCGCGACGCGCCCGCGCGTGGGCCCCAGTCCTTCACGAGCAAGCTGTGCAAAGGCGAGCACCACATACGCCACCGCCGCACTGTTCAGATCGAACAAATGCAGATCGAAATGGAACGAATCGCCCGGGCCAACATGCCGCCCATCCAGGTGAGTAGCGCGAAACACGAACGGTCGCGGCCAATCCGCCAGTCCGCTGGGACCAGAGCCCGGCGTCCAGCGCGTTTGCCCGTTGCGCGCCATGAGCTGACCGGCACGCGGCTCGAACATCCGCGCATAAGCGCAGGTCGCTCGCCATTCGCAACTCCGCGCACCCGTGCATTCCGGGACGCAGGCGATTCGCCGAAAAATTGTGCCGAATGCCCCGCGCAGAACGTTCGATGATTTTCCGGGCGGGAAATAAACCGGCTCTCGCGCCACAAAGGCAAACCGCAACGGGTAGAGTCCGAAAAGCAGATCTCCATTCTAAGCCCTCGCCACGCTATAATACGAGCGGAGCTCCCCTTTGAACCTGCGCGGATTCATCCGTCTTTTCACACACATACAGCTACTCCCGGTGCTCGAGAACGGTGAAGAGACGACGCTCATCGGTGGCCAGGCCGTCATGGAAGGCGTCATGATGCGTTCGCCGCACAGCTACTGCGTGGCGGTGCGCAAGCCGAATGGCCAAATCGTCACCGAAGAGAGCCCGCTCGCCCGCTTGTCAGACAGCTATCCAATCTTCAAATGGCCCGTCCTGCGCGGATTGGGAACGCTCGGCGGCGCGATGTGGCTCGGCATGAAGGCCCTCAAGTTCTCGGCCAATTGCGTCCTGGACGAGCTATCCGGCGGCGCCGACAAGCCCGAAAAAAACGACGCCAATCCCTGGACCATGGCACTGAACATTCTGCTCTCCATTCTGTTCATGATCGGCCTGTATAAATTGGTACCGCTCTATCTGGCCACCGTCCTCGGCAGACATTTCCATGCCGTGAGCGGCCGTTTCGCAATTAATATGGTTGACGGAACCTTGCGCATCGCCATCTTCCTTGGCTTTATGTACCTGCTCTCGCGCCTCAAGGAAATGCACCGCATGTTTGAATACCACGGTGCCGAGCACAAAGTTGTCTTCAATTTCGAATCCGGACAGGCGGTGAATGTCGAGAACGCCCAGCGTTTCGTCACTTGGCATCCGCGCTGCGGCACCAGCTTCCTGTTCGTGGTTCTCATCGTCGCTTTGATCAGCTATGCGTTCCTGCCGATTGACAATTTTTGGGCGAAGTTCGCCGCTCGCATTGCACTACTTCCAGTGATCGTGGGCATCAGTTATGAAGTCATCCGATTTGCAGCCCAACGGCGCCGCGGGCTGCTCTCCGTTATCACCCGCCCCGGCTTGTGGCTGCAACGTATCACCACTCAGTCGCCATCGAATGATCAGACGCAAGTCGCAATTTGCGCGCTCGAACGCGCCATGGAGCTCGAAAGAGTCCAAGGCGGCGAGCTGATCATTGCCTAACGGCACCCGCGGGACGTCACCATGCAATATCGAGATCGATTAGAGGAAGCGGAAGCGCGCTACAACGACCTGACCGGGCGCATGGCCGACCACGCGGTCATTAGCGACGCAGACCAGTACCGCAAAACTGCCAAAGCTCAAAGCGAGCTGACCGAACTGGTCTCGAAATATCGCGAATGGAAGCGAGTGGACCAGGAGCTACGCGATGCCCGCGCCATGCTCGACGGCAACGATCCCGAACTGCAGCAAATGGTCGAACTCGAAGTCCGGCGCCTCGAACCGGAACTCTCCGGCCTCGAGCGCGATCTCGAGATTCTGCTGTTACCCAAAGATCCGAATGACGAGAAAAACGTCGTTCTCGAGATTCGCAAAGGTGCTGGCGGCGACGAAGCCTCGCTGTTTGCTGCTGAAGTGTTTCGTATGTACACTCGCTACGCCGAAGAACAGGGCTGGAAGGTCGAAGTCACCTCGGCCAGCGAATCGTCCGTCGGTGGCTTGAGTGAAGTCATCGCCATGATCAGCGGGAATAAAGTCTATAGCCGCATGAAGTACGAAAGTGGCGTACATCGTGTCCAGCGTGTCCCCGCGACGGAGACGCAGGGCCGTGTCCATACCTCCACCATCACCGTGGTCGTCATGCCCGAAGCGGATGAGGTAGATGTGCAAATCGACGCGAAAGACCTCCGCATCGATACGTTCTGCTCTTCCGGCCCCGGCGGTCAGTCCGTAAACACCACTTATTCGGCGGTGCGCATCACGCACCTGCCGACCAATACTGTGGTTTCCTGCCAGGACGAAAAATCGCAAATCAAGAATCGTTCGAAGGCCATGCAGGTTCTGCGCTCCCGGCTCTATCAGATGGAGATGGAGAAGCAGCTCGCCCAAATCGGCGCGGAACGTAAGAGCATGGTCGGCACGGGCGATCGCAGCGAGAAAATCCGCACCTACAATTTTCCGCAAAATCGCATCACCGATCATCGCATCGGCTTGACAATGCATCAACTCGATCTCGTCATGGAAGGGCGTCTCCAGCCAATCATCGACGCGCTAACCGCGTATTATCAATCTGAGCGGCGCGGCGACCGGGGCGAAGCCGCCTAGCTACTGGCCGGGACGATCTTGGTCGTCTGCGATCCATGTAGCCCGCATCCGGGGCGTTCTCCCTTGCTCACCGTTCAAGCTGCTCTTTCACAGGGCGCCGAGATTCTCGACAAATCTGGAATTTCCGTTCCGCGGCTCACCGCCGAAGTGCTGCTCTGCCACGCCATGCATCGCGATCGTGCCTATCTGTATGCGCACGGCGCGGACCCGCTCACCGAGCTTGCCTGGATCCATTACGGCCGGTATCTGAATGAGCGGCTCAAGGGCAAGCCGACACAGTACGTCACGCATAGACAGGAATTCTACGGACGCGACTTCTACGTCAACAGCGACGTGCTCATTCCTCGCCCTGAAACTGAGCATCTTGTCGAAGCTGCCATTCTGTTTCTCAACGAGCACCCGCACGCCTCCGTTCTCGACGTGGGAACCGGTTCGGGCGCCATCGCCATTAACGTGTCGCTGGAGCGTCAGTGTCCTGTTCTCGCTTCCGACATTTCCGTCGCCGCTTTGACAGTGGCCGAACGCAATCGGCGAACTCTTGATGCACGCGTCAGCTTTTTCGCCGGAGATCTCTTGGAAGCCGTCGCGCCCCGAAGTGTAGACTTGCTGCTCTGCAATCCGCCCTATGTTCCCGGCGAGGATGCCGCCAATATGCAAACCGAAGTCCGGGAATGGGAGCCGCACCTCGCTCTATTTGCGGGCAATACCGGACTCGAGATCTACCGGCGCCTCATTTCGCAAGCCGTTTCCGTCGTAAGACCCGGCGGCCGCTTGATGCTCGAATTGGGCTACCGTTCTCTCGACGGCGTGCGTGACATGCTAGCAGCCGCATGGACTGATGTTGAAGTAATCTCAGATTTGGCGGGTTTGCCCCGCGTCATCGCGGCCACCCTAGTAGGCTGATGAAGCGCACAGGGCTTTCTGGCCCGTTGTGCGCGTGTGAACATGATCCAGCGGCTCATTTGCCACGTCGACATGGACGCCTTCTTCGTCTCCGTCGAGGAACTCTTCGAGCCGTTGCTCAAAGGCAAACCGGTGGTCGTCGGCGGGCGACGGGATCAGCGCGGCGTTGTCGCGGCGGCGTCTTATGCCGCGCGGAAATTTGGCGTGCATTCTGCCATGCCCTTGCGCACCGCAGCCCGCTTATGCCCGCACGCCATTTTCGTCGACGGCCATCCGCAGCGCTATCGCGAATATTCCAAGAAAGTGTTTGCCGTTCTCAATCGCTTCAGTCCGCAGGTCGAGATGGCCTCAATTGACGAAGCATATTTGGACCTCACCGGCACTGAACGCCTCCATGGCGCGCCCCTTCGCGTCGCCCACGCTCTACATCAGGCAATCGGCGCTGAGACGAACCTGAAGTGCTCGTTAGGTATTGCCTCCTCGCGACTCGTAGCGAAGGTGTCCTCTGATCAGGCAAAACCAAATGGTGTCCTGTATATTTTGCCGGGACAAGAGGCGCCGTTCCTGGCGCCACTCGATGTGCGGAAGATTCCCGGCGTTGGGAAAAAAACCGAAGCGTCACTGCATCAGCTCGGCATTCATAGAGTCGGCGATCTGGCTGCTCTCGATGAGAGCTTCCTTGCTTCGCGCTTCGGGCGTTGGGGACTCGCGCTTGCGGGCAAGGCTCGAGGTGTCGACGTCGGCGGCTGGTTCGACGCGCCGGTCGGAGCGGATGAGGATCCGAAATCAATCAGCCACGAACATACATTCACCGATGACACAGCCGACCGCCCGCGGCTCGAGACCGCGCTTCTGAAACTCTCCGAAATGGTCGCGAAACGTCTTCGCGAACACGGCCTCTACGCGCGAACCATTCAGCTCAAGCTCCGCGATGAGGATTTCTCTACCATCACCCGCGCCCGCTCGCTCGATCACGCAACACAGCTCGATGCCGAAGTAGCTTCAGCTGTGATTGTGCTCTTTCGCCAGGCTTGGGATGGGAAAACTCCCATTCGCCTGCTGGGCGTCTATGCCGGATCGCTGCAGCACGTCGAAGGTCAGATGAACCTTCTCGAAGAGCCGCGCACCGCTCGTTTGCGCCAGGCCTTCCGCTCTGTCGACCACATCCGCAACCGCTTCGGCGAAGCCAGCATCTCACTCGCGAAAACTCTAAACGCGGGTATTCGCGAAAAAGTACACGAGAATCCCTTCGATCTGCCGGGCCGAATAGCCCAGAAGGATGATCCAGCCGATTGATCTCGATGCCTGAGGCCTACCCCGCCTTCACAATTTTTGCGAAAGACTGCGGGTCGAGGCTCGCTCCCCCCACCAGCGTCCCATCGATTTCGCGCTCGTTCATCAACCCTTCAATGTTGTCGGGCTTTACGCTGCCGCCGTACAGAATCCGCAGTTGCTCTGCAGCCGCTGCGCCAAAGCGTTTCTTAGCCTCCGAACGAATCAGTTTGTGCGCGTCGGAAGCAATTTCTGGAGTCGCCGTGTGTCCGGTGCCGATAGCCCAAATCGGCTCGTACGCAATCGCCACTTTCGCAAATTGCTCTTCGGTGAGTCCCGCCACGCCAGCGGCGAACTGCCTCACCAGCACATCGTTCGTCTTCCCCGCCTTGTGATCCTCCAGCCGCTCGCCTACGCAGATGATCGGTGCTAATCCAGCCTCGATCCCGGCCTGCGTTTTCTTGAGCACATCGGCATCGGTCTCATGAAAGTATTGGCGCCGCTCACTGTGGCCGATAAGCACCCATGTCGCACCGGCGGCGCGAAGCATTTCGCCCGATATCTCGCCCGTATACGCACCTTCTTTGCACCAGAAAATGTTCTGACCGCCAATGCGAATCGCAGTCCCGGCAACCGCGTTCACCGCGACGGAAATTGCGATGCTGACCGGGAACACGACGATCTCGCACTCCGTCACACCATTCACCAACGGATTGAATTGTTCGAAAAAGGCCGTCGCTTGCTCGGCGGTCTTGTACATCTTCCAATTCGCCGCCATGATGCGCCGTCTCATAAAGTCGAAATCAAGCTATTGCCCTTTCTGTATCTCACTAAGGAAGCTGGTGCCCGCCGGAATGGTTGTTCCAAAATTTTCAGCCACCGTTTGGCCGATATCGGCGAGCGATGCACGCGTCCCGAGATTCACGTCCGCCCGAACGCGCGGCCCATACGCGAGCAGTGGCGTATATTCGCGTGAGTGGTCGGTCGAAGGTGTAGTCGGATCGCAACCGTGATCTGCCGTGAGCACCACCACGTCACCTTCCTCCGGCTCGAGCGACGGCAGCCAGCGATCCACCGCTTCTAACGCCGCTGCATATCCTGCGACATCATTGCGATGCCCGAACTGCTGATCGAAATCGACCAGATTCACGAAGATGAGACCATTCGGCTGCTTTCGCATAGCCTCCTGAGTTTTTTGCATGCCGTCTTCGTTGTTCTTCGTCTTCACGTGCTGGCTGATACCGCGGTCTAAAAAAATATCGGAGATCTTGCCGATCGTGTAAACCGGCACGTGTTTCGCGGCAAGTTGGTCGAGCAACATGCCCTGCGGCGGCGGGACCGCGTAATCCTTACGGTTGGACGTACGAACGAAGTGTCCGGGTTCGCCTTCGAATGGCCGCGCGATCACGCGCCCGACTTCGTTGCCGCCCCGCAAAATGCCGCGAACAATTTTACACATTCCATAAAGTTCACCTAGTGGAATCAGGCTCTCGTGCGCTGCAATCTGGAACACGCTGTCAGCGGACGTGTACACGATCGGCGAACCGGTTCGAAGATGTTCTGCGCCCATCTCCTGAATAATCTCCGTGCCTGACGCTGCCTTGTTGCCCAGCGTCTTCCGTCCGATCTTCGTCTCGAATGCTTCCATCACCTCTGGCGGAAAGCCGCGCGGGTAAAGAGGAAAAGGCTTTTTCAGCAATATGCCTGCCATCTCCCAATGTCCCGTCGTGGTGTCTTTACCGGGAGACGCAAGCGTGCATTTGCCATAAGCACCAGTGGGATGTTCGACGGGAGGCAATCCCGGGATGCGCCTGATGTTTCCTAAACCCAGCTCCCGCAAATTGGGCAAGTCCAGCTTTCGGTGTTTAGCGATGTTGCCAAGCGTGTCGCTCCCCTCATCGCCGAAATCGGCCGCATCCGGCATCGCTCCGATGCCGACACTGTCGAGCACAATCCAGACCACGCGCGCAAATGTCCGCTGACTCACCTGCGCGTCCACAATATCTCGGATTGCGTCGTCATTTCCGCCTTTGTTCCGCGACCGCGCCTGGCGCCCCTTGGAATTCGTCCTTCAGCCTGGCAGCGCGATCGCGAACCAGGTGCATAAAGGATTCGTGAGTCGCAATGCGCGTCAGCAGCGGAACGAATTGCAACGGTGCTGCCAGTTGCTTATGCAGGTAAAGCGATTCCACCTCCGCAAGCGCATCGTTCACGCCCAGCTTGTCATATCGGATCGTGCGGTCAAGATCTAGATAGGCTCGCTCGCTCGCCGCAATCTGTTCAAAGCGCTCCAACAACTGCTGCGCCGTTTCGTTCGTCGAATAGTTGAACGATACTTCCGTCGCACTGCCATCCTCGCTCTCGTACCGGAACGTTTTCTTACCCATGCTCGCGACCTTCAAGCCCGATTCAAGCGGCGATTTGAAATACTCGAGCTTCTCCGCCAGCGAAAAGAGTGCCGCCGTATCCGCTTCCTGCAGCTTCAGCTTCAGCGGCTGATCGTCTTTCGGAGATTCCTTGTACTCGAGCGCACCGCTGCGGTCGACGTCGACGCACACGTAAGGTGGAAGGCTGCCCGGAAAGCTCTTGGTGAAAATCAGCTTGGGGACCGCGCCGCACACCACCGTCGAGACCGCCAGCGCCAGAAGAACGGTCTTCATCGCGATATCCCTGCCGCGGGCCTGAGATTCGAGCGTGTGCCGTGGCAGATCGCGACCGCTAAAGCATCCGTCGCATCGAACGAATCGAATCTCTGTTCGATCGCGAGTAGCGACTGCACCATCATGTGTACTTGCTGTTTTTCCGCGCGCCCGTAACCGACAACGCTGATCTTTACTTCGAGTGGCGAGTATTCACTGACCGCCAGGCCCGCTTCCGCCGCCAGTAGCAGAGCGACACCCCGCACATGCGCCAGCTTCAGTGCCGATTTTGCGTTCACCGCGTGGAACACTGCTTCGACCGCGACCACCTCCGGCGCGAAATCGCGCAATATGCCGCGCAGCTCGCCCGCGATACTCCGCAGCCTGCATTCGAGCGCATCTCCTGACTTCGTCCGTATGACGCCCGCCGTCACGAGCCGGTGGCAACGCCCGTCTGAATCGATAACGCCGAAACCTGTCCTTTCGGTTCCACAGTCGATTCCGGCTATTCGCATCCGAGGAATTGGGCTTTCTTCGCCGCTCGAAAATGAAGCGGCCGCGCCCTTCTCTAGGCCAGTGCTTCTACTTCCGCTTCATCCACTTCGTAATTTCCGTAGACGTTCTGCACATCTTCGTGCTCTTCGAGAACCTCATACAATCGCAGCATCGCCTGCGCGTTCTTGCCCTCGAGCTTGACCGTATTCTTAGGCACCATGGCGATCTCAGCCGATTCCGTCGGAATGTTGGCTTTATCGAGAGCCTTCAGCACTGCCTCATGCGCTTCCGGCGGCGACAACACCTCTAAGGCGCCGCCGTGGTCACGAATATCATCGGCGCCTGCATCGAGAACCACGCCCATCAACGCGTCTTCGCTTGCGTTTGCTCCGTCAATGATGATCTGGCTCTTACGCTCGAACATCCACGACACGCTGCCCTGCTCACCCAGATTGCCGCCATTTTTCGAAAAGGCGTGACGGATTTCGCTCACCGTTCGATTGCGATTATCCGTCGCCACATTGACCAGCACCGCCGCGCCGCCCGGCCCATAACCTTCAAACAAAATTTCATCGATCTGGCCGCCTTCGAGCTCGCCAGTTCCGCGCATGATCGCGCGTTTGATGTTATCGGCCGGCATGCTTTCCGCCTTCGCCGCCAAAATCGCAGTGCGCAGACGCGGATTCGCGTCGGGATCACCGCCGTTCCGCGCCGCGATGGTAATTTCCTTGATTACCCGTGTGAACGCTTTGCCGCGCTTCGCGTCGAGGGCCGCCTTTTTGTGCTTGATTGTGGCCCATTTACTGTGTCCGGACATCGCAAAACCTCAACTGTTCTAAGCTCTGAGGATATCAAAGAAGCGCGCCTCGTTGACTCCTAAGTGTGACACCCAGCTTTGTTAAACTCGGGATGATTACGGCGGCTGTAGCTCAGTTGGTAGTAGCGCCAGATTGTGGTTCTGGATGTCGTGGGTTCGAATCCCACCAGCCGCCCCATCCTTGCGCAGAGAATTTGCAGTTCACCAGGGAACGGGCGTATGAGAAGGAATTTCGCTTGATATGTCCGCGCTCCACCGGGACGTCCAAACCACCCTCTATCTCCCGGCTTCTCGTTCCTGTAAAAAGCCGCCGCAATCACCGCGCGAGAAAGAGCTCGGCTCATGCCGCACAGGAGAATAGCGGATGCGACGCCGAAATGGCCCCGAATCCTAGCTGACGTGAATGAATGGCCGCCGCCTCTGGTCCGGGATTGCCCGCCGGAGCACTTCATGTACCAGCGGCGCCACGTCGCCTTCTCCTAGAAAGATGAACCGAAACAAATTGCCTACCGGATTTCCTTCGGTCCACATAAAATAACCGTGCGGAAGCTTTCCCGTTACGGTCTTCAAATGAATAAGCAGCGCTGCAACCGCATTCGCAACTACAGGACTTTTCGCGCACAACATAGAGTGCCTTCCAATCCGCTTGCCCGTAACCGGCAAAACTTCTTCGAAACTGGACGCGTCCCCACGCTCCACCTCGAGGAAATAAAGACGCGCCTCGGGCCCTAAATTGTGCATGTACCGTACTTCGCGATCCGCTTCATCCAAGCTCTGTTCTGTTTCGCTCCGCGGTTTGCGCGCCACCAGGCGAATCACCTGGTCGCCGTTTTGCGCAAGCAGCGCCTTCGCGCTCTCATCCAGTTCCACTCCGGAAATGCGCAGCTCCGTCGAGCGCATCGCGCGAGAAATGAGCGAAATCACAACGATCGAAGCAATGAAAAACGACGAAATCTTCAGCCCTTCAGGCCGCTGGTAAATATTGAGGATGGTCGTATAGATAAAAACGACGGAGATGAGGAGGAAGGGCCAGCGAAGTCTCATTCGCCAAACCGCAATCGTCACTGCCACCGCGGCCGATGTGATCAACACCAGCACGCCCGTTGCATAAGCGCCGCCCTGTGCGTCCACGTTCGCATGAAACAAAATCGTGACCGTGAAGGAAATGGCCATGAACACCAGTACCAACGGCCGCGCCGCACGTGCCCACTCCGGCGCCATGCCGAAGCGCGGAAGATAACGGGGAATCAGGTTTAGAAGCCCAGCCATGGCCGAAGCGCCCGCAAACCCCAGAATCAAGATCGTGCTGAGGTCATACACGGAGCCGAACCCGTTTCCCAAGTACTTATGCGCGAGATAAGCCAGCGCGCGCCCGTTCGCCTCGCCGCCCTCCTTAAACTTCTCCGGCTGTATAAGTAGGGTCGTCGCGATGCTCGTCGCGATCAGAAACACACTCATGATGACCGCGGCAGTGACCAGCAGTTTTCGCGTGTTCCGAATGCGGTCGGCTAAGTCTTGGCCCTGAATGAGCGGCATAACAGCCACACCCGTTTCAAAGCCCGACAGTCCCAGCGCCAGCTTCGGGAACAGCACCAGCGAAATGCCAAGCATCGCGAACACATTGTCGTGTTGTACGAAAAGCGCGTTGTTCCAATTCGGCATCATTTGCGGATGCAGGAACACCTGCCACAACCCAACCGCCGTGATCACCAGGCTCAGCGCGAGATACAAAGCGACCAGCACGACTGCGACCCCGATCGCTTCTTTAAACCCCTTCAGAAAGATTGCGCCTAAGATCGAAAGCAGTATGAGCGTCGCTGCCATCTGGCTCTTCATCCAGATTGGCGTGAACGGATTTTGGGTGAAATGTGCCGCCGCGTCCGCCGCCGAAAGCGTCATTGTGATAACGAAATCGGTGGTCGCGAAACCAAGCAGGATGAGCACCAACGTCTTACCCGTCCATTGGGGAAACAGGTTCTCCAACATGGCGATGCTGCCTTGTCCGTTTGGGCTTGCTTCTGCCACGCGCCGGTACACCGGCAGTGCGCCGAATAGAGTGACGATCACGAGTATCAACGTCGCAACAGGCGAGAGCAGTCCTGCCGCAAGAAACGCGATTCCCGGCTGATATCCCAGGGTGGAGAAATAATCGACGCCAGTCAGGCACATGACGCGCCACCACGCGTGTTTGGCTTCCGGCCTGCTATGGATGCCTTTCGGCAGCCGGAGATCGGAGAGAAGCCATTGCCCGAGAGTCACGTGCCAGTATAACGGGGCGAACCTCGAACGGGATCGTCTACGCGTCGACGCGCTTGTTTACTAGCTACTGGCTGGCCAGCGTGTAAACGCGAACGTAATCGAAATCCACCGTGAACCCTGCCGCGTTTTGTGCCGCAATGCCGACCTGCGCGCTGCTGCCGAGAGTGTGCGTCCACGTGCCGCCGCGCGTCCAGTTCGTGCCATCGTTGCTCGTATACGCTGTGTAGAGTTCACTCCCGTCGCTCGCCGTATGCTTCGCAATGCGCAGCCAGGTAGTTGCGCCCACCGGACCGATGGTCATGTGATCGTAAGTCGGGTAGTTCGGAGGAACCGGTCCGATCTGTTTGCCGAATTCGGTCTGGCGCGTGTCGAAGTCCGGGAACACGTCTAACTTGATGCTGTTCTGATCGTTTCCGTAGATGAACAATGCGCCCTGCGCGAAGTTGTAGCAGCAGGAGTTGTCGAACGGAATCGTAGTAGTCACTTTCGTTTCGACCAGGTAATCGCCCGACGGCGCCGGCTCACCGAGTATGGAAACCACTGCGGGGCTGCCGTTTTCATCGGGACCTCTGGTTTGCACTTCGTACGCCGATCCGGTCAGGACATAAGTATTGTTCGCGGCCGGATGAATGAAGTGCCATTGCGAGGAGAGTGTTTTTGAATTGAATTCGTCCGACAGAGCCGTGATCTCGATGCCCGGCTCGTCATCGGCCTTGATCGTCGCCGTATACGTGTTCGTCTCGAATGGCTGCGCCGCGGGAGCGGGTTGCGCACTATCCGAAGGTCCATAACCTCCGCGCACTACCGGCCAGCCGTTGACCCAATCGATCGGATCCATTAGGACAGGACGGCGCGTTAAGCCTGGGTATCCGGCAAAGTACGGGCTGAAGCGATCGACCGCGTGATACAGCATATAATCCTTTCCCGTATCGTCGTCGAACACCACATTGCCGCCGGGACCAACCCAGGTATCTCCATTGGCAGCGTTTGAGATGAAGCCGCCCGGCGCGAACGTCTCGAGCGCCACTCCATTCTCATCGAAGAACGGACCGGCTGGACTCGTCGATCTCCCAACAGTGACGCTGTATCCGCTGAGCGGGCCGTCGCAACACGAGGAAGTGGAGAGAAACAGGTAGTAGTAGCCGTCGTGCTTCCAATAGCTGGCGCCTTCGTACATGTTGTCGATCGCGATCTGCTGCTCCGAAGAAGCATCGGAAGTCAGGCCGTCAGCCGAGAGCTTGCGAACGCTGATCCCTCCATTGAATGTCCCGTACGCGATGTAGCGCTGCCCGGTATCGTCGGTGATGACATCGGGATCGATCACTGCGCGAAGAAACGAGCCGTTGTAAGGATTCGGTTCAGGCGGCACCACTGCTTTTCCGCTGTCGGTCCACGGGCCCGCCGGACTGTTGCTCGTCGCCACCCCGATAGCGGAACCGCCCGCCACGGTTGTCGGCGCGACGTAGTACAGGTAGTAACGATTATTGAAGTATTTGACAGCCGGCGCCCACAGATTTGTGTTTACGTTTCCGATCCAGGGCGGCAGCCGGACGAATGCATCACGGATGTACTCCCAGTTAACGAGATCAATCGACCGATACGTCGAAATGAGGTGATTCCTAAGATTCCCGTTTGCGTCTTTGTCGTTGCTGTTGAGCGGATCTCCGGTGCAGTACAGATACCACACGTCGAACAGCGGCGCACTCTGCTTCATGATGGCCGGATCGGGACAACTGACCGCCGGGCCTGTAACCGGATCGGTCAGTGTCAAAGGATTCGTGTACGTGGTCGGGTAGTGTATTAACGGATCTGGATTCGTGCCCGCTCGAACCTGAGCGGGCGCGAGCGTGGCGGATCCGGCGAAAAGCAAAACGAGAGTGGCGCTGGCAGCCGCTGTGGCAAACATTGCGCCATGTTATCGCAAGCGAATCACGCTGCTACATTTTCACTGACTTGGCTGCGCGCGTACTCTTCTAGCTTGCGCGCATCGGCATAAAACTTGCGAATTCCTTCGCTCAGCTTGTCCACCGCCATCGCGTCTTCGTTGTGTTTCCAGCGAAACGTCTTCTCATCCAGGTGAATGCGATCTCCTTCGCTCGATTTCGCGCCCTGTGGCGTGAGTCGCGGCGCAACATCACCTTGCGTCTGCTGCATCTTCTCGAGCAGTTCCGGGCTGATCGTCAGCAGATCGCATCCCGCCAGCCGTTCTATCTGTTCCACTCTGCGGAAACTGGCGCCCATCACCTGAGTCTTGTAGCCGAATTTTTTGCAGTAATTGTAAGTGCGCGTGACCGACGCCACCCCCGGATCTTCGTCAATCGGGATCTCAGCGCCTCCTCGCTCCTTCTTGTACCAATCGTAAATCCGCCCAACAAACGGCGAGATCAGCGTGACGCCCGCTTCCGCGCACGCCACCGCCTGCGCAAAGCTGAACAGCAGCGTCAGGTTGCAGTGGATGCCCTCGCGCTCTAACTCCTCCGCCGCCTGAATACCTTCCCACGTGCTCGCGATCTTGATCAAAATTCGTTCGCGGCTGACACCCTCTCGCTCATAGAGCTCAATCAGGTGGCGCGCCTTGGCCAGCGTGCCTTCCCGGTCGAAGCTCAATCCAGCATCCACTTCCGTCGAGACCCGGCCTGGAATGTGCTTCAGGATCTCACGGCCAAAACTCACGAATAACCTATCCATGAAAGCTTCGGACTGCTGTTTCTGATCGCCGCCTTCCCGGTCGGCATGTTCAATGGCTTCCTGAACCAAATGCCGGTATTCCGGCCGCTGTGCCGCGCTGTACAGCAGCGACGGATTCGTAGTTGCATCCTGCGGCTTGAGGCGGGCAATCGCGTCAATATCTCCCGTATCAGCAACAACTACGCTGTATTTCTTCAAGGACTCGAGCAGCGTCATTTTCTACTCCTCTTTCAATCCATAAGATGCAAACCGCAGCGAAAAGGCAGCAGATGGTTTTGCGGCCCGATCTCGCCTCGCTACTCGATTCGGCGACGCAACCTTGCCGAATTCGCGCCTCGTCATCCTGAGCGCGCCCGAGCGACAGTTGACGAGTAATAGCGCACTGCTGTCGTTAAGATGGTAAAACCTCGGGTTGCTATGAACTCTTTTGTGTCTGAGGCGTCCTTCTGGGTGCCGGAGTTACTCCTTGCCTCTGGATGGATTGAGCACGCGCCTTTCGGTTTTTGGCTTATGGATGTCCACAGGCCAGGAATTCTTGTGGAACTGGGCACGCATCGAGGCTACTCGTACTTTGTCTTTAATCAAGCGCTAAAATTTTTCGGTACTAAGACCCGCTGCTTTGCCGTAGACACTTGGAAAGGAGATGAGCACTCCGGCTACTACGGCGATGAAATTTTCGAACAGGTTCGCGCGCATAACGACAAATATTATTGGGACTTTTCGGAGTTAATACGCTCGACCTTCGACGATGCCAAGAACGACTGCTGAAAGACAACGAATCTGGACCGAGAAGAATTCATTTGAGAGCATGCTCGCGCAGGCGATGGCGGAAGAGTTGAAAGTCGAAGCGGAGCGCGAGCGCCTCACGTCGGAACTTTCCACGACCCGAGCAGAGGCCGAACAGCTCAAAGCGGAACTCGTCAAGAGGAAAGCGGAGGAAGAGGCGCTCGGGTCGGAACTTTCGAAGAGCCGAGCAGAACGAGATCGTCGCTCTCTACGAGCCTGGCAGACACAATTGCCGACCGGCAGAGGATGACAAGCGACCTCCTCGGTCAGAACGCACGCATAAACGCAATGCTTGCTTCGACCTCCTGGACGATTACTTCTCCACTTCGCTGGACGTCGCAGAAGATGCCCAGGCTGAGATTTCTGCTTCTTTTGCCGATTCGGATGGTGTGGTGGACAATCACGCGTCGATTCGTGAGACGGTTACGGCTCTTCCGCCAGACCAGGCTACTGCTTCATTCACCCCTTTTCGACAGCCGCGCTCCCAATCCACTATTCGACGCCACTTGGTATCTGTGGCCAGCCATTGCATATCTGGCGTATGTTCAGTTTCGGAATGACTGGCGCGCGCGGCAGTCGCAGGCGCTCACCGTCGCTCTTTTAATTGGGGGCATTTGGCTCGTGGGCGCTCTGGGCCGCAGTTTCTCGCCGGGGCCCGGCGTCAGCAACCTTAACAGCCTACGTCCTTTTTTGATCGACTCTCCGCTGCAGTTGTTCACCAATGTGATCGGGATTTTTGGATCTCCCAGCAAGGGGCTATTCGTCTACGCTCCAGTGCTACTGCTGAGCTTGTATGCGATCCCGCGGACGCTCCGCACCCATCCTGAGATTGCCATCTTCGCACTGCTCCTGATCGGAGGTACCCTGGCGATGCTTTCTGTGTGGAAATTTCCTGCAGATGAAGTGTGGGGTCCGCGCTACATGCACACGGCGATCGCGCCCCTGCTGGTGTGCATAGCCGCCGCGCGACCTCGCTTCCACTGGTGTAGGGAGGCGCCGCTGCTGATTCTGGCTGCGATCGGCTTGATGATCTCCTTTTTGGGAGCATTCTATTATTACGGCGTGCTGGACTTTGCAGCAATCAAAGCCGGTCAAAACACCATGGAGTGGCTGACAGGAGACAGGGATTGGAATCAGGTCGAATTTGATGGCCGGCTCTTTCGGGCCTGGCTTAGTGGCGGCACCGCCCCCATCCTTTGGACTCCGAAGCACCTTTGGGTATGGGCTCCTCCGCACGGCGCGCAGCCTTGGAGGACTCTGAATCTGCGAGACTTTTGTGAGCCGCAGTCCGCGATGTTGCATCTCTGGCATGTGCCCAAGAACCGCACGGTCTCGATAATCTTCAGCATCTACGTCGGCTCCCTTCTGCTGGGACCGCTGTTGCTGGCGTGGGCAATCGTGAGGATCCTGAAAGAAGAACGCGTCGCTGTTGCCGACGAACTTGCCGTCGTGGCGCAACCAAGTCCGTAGCTCGCGATCTCCAATCGGGGGAGAGGAATTTTGCGACGCTTACGCCCGAGCAACTGGAGCAGGTTGGTCAGCTGTGCCTGCGCTCGTGACTGGAAATCCGCTCTGACTGCTCGACTAGACTTGTGGAATGTTGCGCATCCGGACCCTGGCCGCGTTTTCATTCTGCTTGTTTGTCACAACCCGGGTTGTTCCCGATTCGCCTGCCGTTTCGTCGGGCCGGCTCCGGGTCGCCGGTCTCAAGGACTCCGTCGAAATGATCCGCGATCACTGGGGTGTTCCGCATATCTATGCCAAGAACTCCGACGACCTGTTCTTCGCCCAAGGCTACATCACCGCGCAGGATCGCCTCTTTCAGCTCGACCTCTGGCGTCGCATCGGGACCGGCAAGCTGGCGCAGGTGCTCGGCCCCTCCTATCTCAAGCGCGATCGCATCGCCCGCCTGGTTCGCTATCGCGGCAATTGGGACGACGAGTGGCGCAGTTATTCGCCCGACGCACAAGCCATCGCTACTGCATTCACCAGCGGCATCAATGCCTACATCCGCTCACTCCACGGTCAACGCTCATTAGAGTTCCGCATTGCCGGCTTTGATCCCGGCTGGTGGGCCCCTGAAGATGTCACCGCGCGAGTGGCTGGCTTGCTCATGACCGGCAATCTGGTTGCAGAGGTGAATCGCACGCTCGATGTTGACGAACTGGGGCTCGCAGCGGATGCGCGCCTGTTCCCTCCCGACCCGCACATTCCGCTGATTCTTCCCAAAGGACTCGATACCTCCGACATCACCGCTGCCGTTGTGAACGACTACATCGCCGCGATTGGTGCGGTGCATTTCCCCGGTGAACAAGGCAGCAACAACTGGGTCGTCGACGGAACCATGACGCGAACCGGCAAGCCGCTGCTCGCGAACGACCCCCATCGTGGAATCGAGCTTCCATCCCTACGCAAAACCATTCACCTGGTCGCCCCTGGATGGAACGTTATCGGCGCGGGCGAACCCGCTCTTCCAGGCATCGCGCTCGGCCACAACGAAAATATCGCGTGGGGCTTCACCATCGTCGGCATCGACCAGCAGGATTTATACGTCGAGAAAGAGAATCCGCAAGATGCGACGAAATATTCCTATCGGGGCGATTGGAAAAACTTCGAAATCGAGCGCCAGTCCATCGACGTGAAGGGGCAAGGCCCCCAGCAGGTCGAGCTGAAGTACACCATCCACGGTCCCGTGATCTATGAAGACGAGACCCGCCATCGTGCCTATGCACTGAAATGGGTCGGAACGCAGGCGGGCGGCGCCGGTTATTTGCCCGCCTTGAAATTAGCGCGCACCCAAAACTGGCAGGAGTTTCGCGCAGCTGTCGCCAACTACAAAATCCCTTCCGAGAATCTCGTTTACGCCGATCGCCAGGGCAACATCGGATGGATTGCCGCAGGCCAAGCGCCCATTCGCAAAGGATGGTCCGGCCTGTTTCCCGTTCCGGGAGATTCCGGCGCCTACGAATGGACCAGCTATCTGGGCACCGCCGATAACCCAAGCGCCTATAACCCGCCCCGCCACTTCATCGCGACTGCCAATCACAACATTCTGCCACCCGGCTATCCTTATCAGCTCGGTTACGCGTGGGCCCCGCCCACTCGCTACCACCGCATCGTCGAAATGTTAACAACCGGCCGGAAATTCGATGTAAACGACTTCGCGCGCATGCAGCAGGACACCGTTTCGCTCCCGGCTCGAGATTTCCTCGCCCTCCTGAACGATTGGCATCCGCCGGTGCAAGGTGAGGATGCAAGCGACACCGCGCGCATCCGTTCCGAATTGCTCGCCTGGGATTGCAACGTGAGCATGGATTCGAAGCCTGCGTTGCTCTACGAGGTCTGGATCGAACATCTTCATCGCGCCTTGCTGCCGCACGGAATTGCGTCGACGCGCCTTGCGCCCGACATCCTGCTCAGTGAGCTGAAAGCAAAACCTGACACCAGTGCGATTCTCACCAAAACACTTCAGGCGAGCCTTGCCGAAATTCGTGAGCGCCTCGGCCCTGACCAATCCGAATGGAAATGGGGCAATCTGCACAAGGTGTACTTCCGGCATCCGCTGCACGTCGCAAGTCTCGATCTGCCTCCGCATTCACGTCCCGGCGATGCGTACACCGTGAATGCGACCGAAGGTCCGAACTATGCGCAGACGCACGGCGCTTCCTATCGCGAGATCATCGACGTGGGCAACTGGGATCGTTCCGTGATGACAAATGTGCCTGGAGAATCGGGCGTTCCCGGCAACCGCCACTACGGCGATCTCGTCGAGGGTTGGGCCGACGGTCATTATCATCCAATGCCGTACTCGCGGAAAGCGGTTGAGGCCGTCGCCGAAGAGCGCCTCACGCTTCTGCCCGATTCGAATCGCTAAGATCCATCTATGCTTCGCCGCTGCTTTCTGTGGGTCAGCGTTCCCGTTCTTTTGCGCGCGCAATCGAGACGCGCCCTGCCCGCGCCCCTCGATGCCTTGCGGGACAACATCGAGCGCATCACCCGATCTGTTAATGCAAAGTGGGGCATTTACGTAAAGTGCCTCGAAACCGGCGAGGAGATCGCCATCCACGCCGACGACCAGATGGACACCATGAGCGTCATCAAAATACCGCTGATGGTCGAATCCTTCCGACAGATCGAAGCGGGAAAGTTCAAGCTGGCTGATCGTGTCACGCTGCGCAACGAGGATAAACGTCCCGGCACCGGCATCATTCGCTCCCTCGACGAAGGCGTTGCGCTCACCATCCACGATCTGCTGACGCTCATGATCATCGTGAGCGACAACACCGCCACCGATTTAATGTTCCGGCAGGTCGGGGGAATCGATCCGGTGAACGCCTTAATGAAGGACTACCAGTTGACGCAAACTCGAGCAATCGGAACCGCAAAGCTGTGGTTCGACGCGATACGGGCGGCCCCCACCGCGGAGGACTTCTACCGCAAGGGTGACCATCCATTCGGCCTATCGTCGCCTCGCGACATGGGCAAGCTGCTCGAACGCATCGAGCTCGGTCAAGCGGTCAGCAAGTCGGCAAGCGATCGCATGTTAGGAATCATGCGCGGCCAGGTTTATCGCACACGCCTGCCGAAGTACGTGAATGATTTCGTCATCCCGCACAAGACGGGCGATTTCCTGCCCTACATCGGCAACGACGTCGGCATCTTTGAGAGCCCCACGCGAAACATCATCGTCAGCGTATTCACCGCGAATCATTTCGGCAGCGGACCGAACCTAGAAGATGCTATCGGCCGCATCGGCGAGCAGATCGCCGATTACTACACGTATCACCGCTAAGCGCGCGCTGTGGACACCAGTTCACCGCGACGCGGGTGTGCTCGTCCGCGGATGCAGGATCAACTTCTGCACGCGCCAATTCAGGAGCTCGGCAACATAGACCTCGTTTTCCGAGGGACACGCCACTTCGTGAATCCATCCAAATTGCTTCGCCTGCCGGCCGGAACGGCCCAGCATCCCGAGCACCTTTCCATCCAGCGTCAGCTTGTAAACGCGCCCCGGAAACGCATCGGAGCTATACAGGTATTGCGTCGCTCCACTGGATGTGGCGGGAGTAATGCAGATGGCCCACGGGGATCCGGGCTGCATGGTCGCTGGCGCGTCCGGACCGGGTCGCGCGCCCATCCATGGCTGCGCGTCATCCGGCGCTGGCACGTCGATCCTGATTTCGCGCAGGAACAATCCGTCATGGTCGAACACCTGAATTCGCCGGTTGCCGCGATCCGCGACATAGATGTTCCCCTCCGCATCGGCTGCAATACTGTGCGGCGTGTTGAACTGACCAATCCCTTGGCCGGGCTGTCCCCACTGCGTTACCCAATCGCCATTCTTGTCGTACTTCGCCACGCGTGAATTGATGTATCCGTCGCTGATGAAGATGTTCCCCTCCCGATCCCACGTGACGTCTGTCGGCTGGCGGAACTGCCCGTTCACGGCCGGGCGCGGCGGCCTGACGTGCGTCCATGGGCCATCGTTCTCGTCCGACGCTTCCTTCTTGCGCCCAAACAGCATAGTCACCCCGCCTTGAGGGTTGAACTTCACAATCATGTCCGACCCTTTATCGATCGCCCACACATTGTCATCGCGATCGACGCGCACCGCATGAGCAAAAGACCACGCATACAGGTTCTTGCCGATTTCGCGAATGTACCTCCCATCGGTACCAAACTCGAGCAGCTGCGCTGCAGCCGCGCCGTACGCTGGCCCAGTCGTGTTGCCGCGGGACAAAACGAAAACATGTCCCTTCGAATTGACCGCCACGCCGGCAACCTCACCCAGGTACAAATCTGCGGGCATCTTCAGGAAATTGGGAACGGAGTCGTATGGAATCTCCGGCACCGCCTGCTGACCAAGCGCAGCAGTACCGATCAACGACAGCAGTGGCATCAAGTATCTTTTCAAAGTGAACTCCTGATTGAACAACAGCTTTAGAGAGCGTACACCGGACTGAAATATAGTTGTCTCCAAGGAGCCATGCCATGCAGCCGAATCCCCAAGCTCGCCTCTCGATCGTCGCTTACAAACCCAAGCCCGGAAAAGACGCGGAATTGATGGCACTTACTCGCGAGCACGTCCCGTATTTGCGCAGCATCGGTGCCGCAACCGAGCGTCCGAACATCATCGCCACCGCAGCCGATGGTACGGTTGTCGAAGTGTTTGAGTGGGCTGAAGGCGGCCTCGAAAAAGCGCACTCCCATACCGGAATGAGCGATCTCTGGACGCGCTATTCCGCGGCCTGCGATTACGTGCCGCTCAAAACCCTGCAGGAAGCGGGAATGACCTTTGCAAACTTTGTTCCCGCGAACTGAATCGCAATCCCGGTCCGCCTAGGCGCTGCGGCGATGGACCCAATAGCCCAAATATTCAGGCTGCTCCGGCCTGCTCCTTCCAGCCTTGACTGTTTACGCCCCTCACTAGGAGCCACAGCATCAGCACAAATTCCGCCAGAAAGCCGAGGATCAAAATGTATGGAGACAGATAGTTTGCGAGCGGCGGTGCGAGAAATGTCAGCCATCCCAGCCCGGCAAGCGCCATCAGCGCGCCCAGAGTTCGAGGCAGGAAGGCCGACCTGAAGATGAGAAACCCGAGCAGCACGTCATAGAATCCGAAAAATACGAGGTTGATCGCGGTGGCCTGACTATGCAGCCGGAGACATAGCAGCGCAAGTGCCCGCAGTTGCTCCACGGGAAACGCGCTCAGGTCGTGGCTGCCCCCGAGAATAACCAAGCGCGCGAGTTGAAACAGATAGCCGAAGGCCTGAACGGCGCATCCGGTAAGACCGAAAACGCCGCGACTAAAGAGACGCTCCTGTTCACAGGTTTCAACAAGACATAAAACAGGGCCGTCAGAGCGATGTAGAACGCGGTTGAGATCAGGCCAGTTGCTAAACCTAACCGGAATAAACCCGTGTGCGCCATGAGGTTGTTCGCTGTGGCTGCGGCGTCACCGGACACAACCAGTGTCTTCAGAAAGAACTCGCCGAGAACTGCCGTCACAAAGTAAAGCAGATAGACAACACCGGTAGCCCTGGCATTGGGGCGCGGCGGCCCGTTCGCAATTCGCTCAAGCATGACTGCTTCGCTCATGGGTCTCCTTTAGCGAATGCATGCTACAGCATTATCTCTTGCAGAGAGCCACCTTTGAATGTATACTCAGCTCGCTTTTCGCGTTGCCAATTCCAAACGCGAAGATCGTGAGGTTTACTCGACGACCCCCGCCGGCGGCGCAATAATCACTGAACAGTCTTCAGTTAAGCGCCCCAAATCGATTGAGCATACGCCCCGGCCGAGGAAGCCAGCGCCATCGCGATCGTCAATAACCCGAACAACATCGTGCGTTTCATGTTGAAAACTCCTTCACTTAGTACCTTCGTAGAAAGCGTCCTAAACGGCTAACCTCGCCGGCGCTTTTTGCAAAATTTTCTTACCTGGGCTCTTCTCCCTATTGCCTTTGTCGATAATCGAGGTATATTGTCGATAGTCGTGGTCTCCACAATATGCCCAAACCTTCAGACTTGTTGCAGGGAACACTCGATCTTTTGATTCTCAAGAGTATCGCGCGTAAACCGCTTCACGGTTGGGGGATAGCGAAGCGGATACAAGCTCTTTCGGGAGACGCTCTGTCGGTAGGACAAGGGTCTTTATACCCGGCGCTCCACCGGCTCGAAAACCAAGGTTGGATCTGCGCGAAGTGGGAGGATTCGGATCTGGGGCGGCCTGCGAAGGTCTACTCTGTAACTCGCGAGGGCCGGAAACAACTGGAACGCGAACTAAAGAGTTGGAACCGCCTCTCTTCCGCCGTCCAGCTCCTTATACAAAACGCCTGACGGCGCAATTTATGCGGATTTTTCGGATCATCCAACGGCGCTTTTATTCAGTGCTGCGTCGTTCCCGTGCCGACGCGGAACTTCAACGCGAGATTGAGTTTCATATCCAGGAATTGACGCACCAAGCCATAGCCGAGGGCCTGAGTGAGCCCGAAGCTCGTGCCAGTGCTTTGCGGGAATTTGGAGCGATAGAACGAACCAAAGAGGAATGCCGGGATGCTCGGGGCGTAAACCGGATTCAAGACTCCGCCCAGGACTTACGCTACGGGTTTCGCATGTTGCGAAAGTCGCCCGGCTTCAGCGCGATCGCCATACTTACTCTCGCATTGGGTATAGGAGCCAACAGTGCAATATTCAGCATTGTGGATGCGGTGCTTTTACGATCGCTTCCTTATCCGGATTCCAATGAACTCGTTCTGATGTTCAATGTGCCACTCAAATCGCCGGACGCGCTGTCTGGCATCTCGTACAGAGACTTCATTGAGTACCGAAATCACAACCGCGTATTCAGCGAGATTGCGGGAAATGCATTCCACGATCTCACGCTCACTGGAGCTGGCGAGCCATCGATTGTGAACACTGCGGACGTTACGCCCGAAATATTCGCTGTCCTAAAAGTAAGGCCTCTAGTGGGCCGCACGTTACTCCCCGAGGATGGTAAACAAGGCGCGCGGGCCGTGGCCGTTGTGAGTGAAAATCTTTGGCGCAGCCGCTTCGGTTCCAATCCGGCTCTTGTTGGCCAATCAATCGCTCTGGACATGCGTTCCTTCACGATCGTCGGAATTCTGCCGGGAGCCTTCCGCTATCCCGAGGGAGCTCCCCGGCAGGACGTGTGGATTTCTGTCCTGCAAGATCCGCTGTTCGGACCTTTGACGTCGCAGCCTCGCGTTCACGGGTTGGGCGTGATTGGCCGGCTCAAGCCAGGTGTCTCTCTGGCGAAAGCTCAGGCCGAGATGAACACTCTTAGTGCGCAGCTCGCGAACGAGTTTCACGCCGAAGATTCCGAATTGACGATCCGGATTGAGCCCTATCGGGAAGCAGTCGTCGGGAATGTCAGGTCCGCGCTGCTGATTTTGCTGGGCGCAGTTGGACTGCTATTGTTGATGGCCTGCGCCAACATCGCGAACTTACTGCTATCGAAGGCCACCTCTCGCGCGAGAGAAATTGCTGTGCGGGCCGCGCTTGGGGCGTCGCGTACCCGCATTGTTCGGCAATTGCTCACCGAGAGCGCTCTATTAGCCCTGCTCGGCGGCCTTGCCGGTGTGCTTCTCGCGTGCTTGGCTGTTTGGACTCTGCAGCCCTTCTTGCCATCCGACCTGACCCAGATCAGTTCGATTCACGTCGGTGGCCCGGTACTGGTGTTTGCGCTGTCGTTGTCCTTGATTGCCGCCCTGACGTTTGGACTGGCGCCTGCGCTCCTCGTGACGCCGTCCAACTTACAGAGGAATATGAGAGAGGGCGGAGAGCGTACAGGCCAGCGCCGCGGCCAACATCTTCGGAGCTTTGTCGCCGTTGGAGAAATCTCGCTGGCCACGGTGCTCCTGGCTGGGGGCGGCCTTCTCATCCGCAGTTTTGCTCTGGTCACGTCCGTAAATCCGGGATTCAATCCGCAGAACGTTACCGAAGCCGAGGTTTCGCTTCCGCAATTTCAATATTCCAGGCCCCAGCAATGGACGGCTTTCGCCGACGAATTACTGGCGCGCCTGCACGCCCAGCCCGGTTTGCGGGATTCCGCCGTAGCGGCTCCCCTGCCGATGGACCGCCAGGGCCAGGCCAGCTTCGAATTCAGCATTCTAGGAAATGCTCCGCTTCCACGCGGCAAATCCACTGTCGCCGACTACGCCACCGTGAGCCCCGATTATTTCCGCGTGCTGAGAATTCCACTGCTGCGAGGGCGTTTCTTCTCGCAGCAAGACTCTCCCCCTAATCCCGAGGTGGCGATCATTAGCGAAACGCTCGCGCGACGTTACTTCCCCAATCAGAACCCGATCGGAAAACAAATGAGATTTGGATTTCCGCCCAACGGTAATGTATCGCGCGAAATCGTCGGCGTCGTCGGTGACGTACGGGATGTGGCGCTTAGCCAAAAACCAGGCCCCATCATGTATGTGCCTTTCGCGCAAGCTCCCCTATACGGCGGCGAGATCGTTGTACGAAGTTCCTTGAGTACGTCGAGCGTCGCCGCCGCTATACACCAGGAACTTCGATTCATCGACAAGGATCTTCCGGTGACCAATGTCACGCCGTTCCCGAACGCGGTTGGGCAATCGATCTCACGCGAACGATTTCGCACCTTCCTTCTCGGTTCGTTCAGCGCGATGGCTCTAGTGCTCGCTGCCGTCGGAATTTTCAGCGTAGTTTCGTACTCAGTGTCGCAGCGCAGGCAGGAAATCGGAATTCGCGTTGCGCTCGGAGCGGAGCCGCGCGACGTTTTGCGCCTGATTTTAAGCGAAGGAGCGAAGCTTGCCTTAGTTGGCTTGGGCATTGGCGTCGTCCTCGCGCTTCTGCTCACACGTTTGATGGCCACCCAGCTCTACGGCGTGTCCGCGACCGATCCGCTCACATTTGCGGCCGTGGCTCTCGTTCTGCTTGGGATTTCAATCACCGCGTGTTACCTCCCCGCTCGCCGCGCGCTGCTAGTTGACCCTATGGTGGCGTTGAGATGCCAGTAATTCGTGTGCGTCCGCGGCGGCGTGTTTCTTAGAATTCGATGACTGCCTCGCGGAAATGCAACGGCACACGCAAACAGCGCGTGTGCCGCATTAGCCATTGTGAAGCGGAAAAGAGAGCAGCGTGACCAAAACCCTGTCGTTAGGCGCCCCAAATCGATTGAGCATACGCCCCAGCGGAGGAAACCAGCGCCATCGCGATTGTCAGTAACCCGAAGAACATCGTGCGTTTCATGTTTAAAACTCCTTTCACTTAGTACCTTCGTAGAGAGGGTGCTAAACGGCTAGCCTCGCCGGCACTTTTTGCAAATTTTCTTGTGTTCCCGTGTCTGCCGCGCTTGGATTTGCTTTTTCGCGGCCATTCCCGGTTTCTCATTACCACGGTCGTGCAGTGCTTCGATTCGCGCACGATCTTATCGTGCAGCTCGGGATCGAGGCGAACCCTCAGTCGGTTCTGCGTACGGCCAAGCACATGTGCCCGCCGCACTCGGTTTGACAAAGCTTCATTGGCCGCCATGCAAGCTGTCCTCCGACCTACTTCGGGAACGGCGCGGTGTTGCGTGTAGTGCTCTCAGGTTGGACCGTGTTCATTGAGTTCCCCCAATATTTGTAACAGTCGCTCGAAGCTGGTCTCCCAACCAATTCGGTTCGCCGTGCAGAGTCCGGGGGACGAGAAACCACTGTGCCGCAACGTCAGCCTGGTTCCATGTTCGATCCGATCAAGAACATAGGTAACCATGGTCTGCTGCATGTCTTCGAAGCCCACCAGACGCCACGTATGTACCAGTTTCCGAGGTGGATCGAGCTCCAGAAATTCGCCCTCGAGAACGTAAGGCTTACCGCGGCTGAGGCCGGATGCGCGCCACCTTCCGTCGACTCGCACATCGCCACTCCATTCCCGCGTGTCGAATACGCCGGGGTTGATCCACCAATTCACGATCTCCTCGGACGCGAGCGCATGAAAAACTCGTTCTGGCGGCGCTGCAATCTCGACCACAACATCAATGGATCCCTGCTCCAGATCGCAACTAGAAGAAACGGCTTGCTTCATTTTCCCTCCAGGTTACGTTTCAGGCGAGACAGACTCGCTTCCCAGAAAGCCCGATAGCCTTCGAGCCATCCCGCTACCGTCTGCAGTGGAACTGGGTTCACCGTATAGAGCCGTTCGCGACCGACCGCTGCATCGCAGACTAAGCGCGCGTTTCGTAAAATTCGCAAGTGCTTTGATATAGCTGGTCGGCTTTGCCGGAAGTCCGCTGCTAGGGCACCGGCCTTCACGGGACCAGCCCGCAGAGGATCAAGAATTGCCCTGCGAGTGGGATCTCCAATTGCACGGAAAATATCATGTGACTTCTGCCCGGCCACCATGTGTATCCATTGGGTTACATATTCACAAAAGCACAACAGCGTCAAGAGGAACCTCGCACGGTTCTGACTGAAGTGCTCTCGCTGGCGCTTCTCGAGAGGTCAGATGTGAGGAGGGGTGGGCGGCAAGTGGCTGAGGCGGGGTGATGGGAATTGTGGGTGGGACCGGCGCGATTCCCGTCTGGCTTGCGGAATTTCAACGGCACACACAGACAGCGCGTGTGCCGTATGAGGGTTTGTGAAGCGGAAAAGAGAGCAGAGTGAGTAAAGCACCTTGGGTTAGGCGCCCCAAATCGATTGAGCGTACGCCCCGGCGGAGGAAGCCAGCGCCATCGCGATTGTCAGTAACCCGAAAAACATCGTGCGTTTCATGTTTAAAACTCCTTTCACTTAGTACCTTCGTAGAGAAGGGTGCTAAACGGCTAACCTCGCCGGCACCTTTCTGCAAATTTTCTAACTCTGCTGCCCGCGACAGCTGCGAGAGGAAAGTGATCCATGCGAACCAGCCGTCAGAGGGCTTGCACCGGATTGACATTCGCTGCGCAGGCGTGGACCAAGCGGTGAATGGGCAACCGTCGCTACGAGCGACGGCCAACTCCAACGGGACCATACTGTTCGCCAACGTTCACGTGGGGGGCATTCCGCGTTCCGTGGATGGTTGCATGGCCACAAACGGCTCAATGGTTGTGGTCGTCGACAGAGCTGGAACCCTGTACCTGTCAAGTGAGTTCGGGCTAGCTGGGTCGCGGATCCCGGCGTGGTGTCCCCAATGAGATTCCATCGAAAACCGCCAATCCCTGGGAACACAATCCCCTGAAACGACCGATAGAAAGGATATAGGGCTATTAGATGCGGGTAAACAAACGTCGCGTGCACAGAAAACCTTTTCAGAAGAAATACTCCATTTCCTGGCAGGATGAAAACGGCATAACTCATTCGGCCCAGGTTCAGGGATCGGATGTATCGGATTCGGGAGTGGGGCTTCGCTGTCCTCTGGAGGTCCGGACCGGCACGCTTCTGTATATCCAAGCTGAGGATGGGGATCCGACCGGGTACGGCATCGTTCGCCATTCTGCTCGCAAGGGCAACCTTTGGCAAGTTGGACTCGAACTCGATGAATCGTCCCGCAGCACGCGCTCCAGCCCCGAAATGGAGGATGCGCGAGATTACTACGAATTCCTGCAGATCAGTCCGGGCGCGCAGACCGAGACGGTTCACCGCGTCTACCGGTTCCTGGCAAGCCGTTATCATCCAGACAATCCGGAAACAGGCGATGCGGAAAAATTCCTGCTGTTGAACCGCGCCTACGAAGTGCTATCCGAGCCCATGCGGCGGGCGCAGTATGACGAATTCTTGAGAACGAGACCCGCGCGTCGTCACGAGATTTTCGAATCTATCGACTTTCTGGGCGGCATCGAGGGAGAAATGAACCGTCGCCTCGCAGTCCTGTCTCTGCTCTACAGGAAGTGCCGCGGCAACATTCACAATCCGTCGGTTTCGTTGCTCGATTTAGAGGCGCTGATGGGATTCCCGCGCGAATACCTCGATTTCACTATCTGGTATCTACGGAGCAAGAAATACGTCACCCAGGACGAGGGCGCCTCGATCGCGTTGACCTCATTGGGGGTGGATTACGTCGAGGCCAATTATTCCAGCCTTCCGCTTATGAGTAAGCTGCTGAATGCGGGTTGTTGTGAGGCTTCCACCGGGGAGGGCAAGAATGCGAATCCAAAGCACACCGCGGAATCGTTTATCTTAGGTCCTGCCGAGACTGTCCCGTCCAAGGCAGAGTAATCGTCAGGACATGCGCGACTGCCCGCTTCTGCTCGAGTTGTAACGAATCGCCACTGATGGTTATACGCGGCGGAGCAAAATAGAGCACCTTCTTTGTGAAGCGGAAAACAGAGCAGAGTGACGAAAGCGCCTTTGGTCAGGCTCCCCAAAGACATTTAGCGTACGCTCCAGCGGAGGAACTCAGCGCCATCGCGATCGTCAATAACCCGAAGAACATCGTGCGTTTCATGTTTTAGAACTCCTTTCACTTAGTACCTTCGTAGAAACGGTCTTAAGCGGCTAGCCTCCCCGGCACCTTTTGCGATTTTTCTTGCCCGGGCTGTCTACCCGCTCCCTAGGGCTGTGTCAAAATCGCCCTGATGGAACCCGCGGTGCCCATAACCCAGCTCCTGGCCAACTGGAGCGAAGGGAATCCCGCGGCGCTCGAAGAGCTGAGTTCTCAGGTCTATCGCGAGCTGCACGGTATTGCGAAGACTTATCTGCGGCGCGGGCGGCCCAACCAGACATTACAACCAACTGCACTTGTCAACGAAGCTTGGTTGCGCCTGATTGACCCCTCCCAACCGTCTCACTGGGAAAATCGGGCACATTTCTTCGGTATCGCCGCACGTCTGATGCGGCTCATTCTGGTGGATTACGCCCGGGCACACGGTGCTGCCAAGCGCGGAGGCGATGCTGTGGCCGTCAGTTTGGAGGAAACGAGCGCCCTCTCGCCGACCCGAGCTCCCGACGTCTTGGAGGTCAGCGAAGCTCTCGACCAGCTGTCGAAAGCGGACGAGCGCAAGGCGAAAGTGATCGAACTTCGATACTTCGGCGGCATGGATCGGGAAGAGATCGCCACGGCTCTTGGGCTGACAGTTCCCACCGTTAAACGTGACCTGCGTTTGGGAGAAGCCTGGCTGCGGCGCTTTCTGGCGAGCACAACTCGATCATGAGTGACGAGCGCTGGCAACGCGTCGAGGATCTGTTTCATCAGGCTGCCGATCTCGCCCCCAACCAGCGCGCCGGTTTTCTCACGGACGTGTGCGGCCGAGACGATGCTCTGCGCGACGAGATCGAATCTCTGCTAGCGCACGACGATTCAACCAACGATGTGCTGGGGATCGCGGTAGAAAAAGCAGTTGAGCTATTGCCCGACGGCTCTGCCAGTGACGACGATATGGCAGGCAAACAGATTGGGCCTTACCAGATCACCGGAATCGTCGGGAAAGGCGGGATGGGCCGTGTTTTCAAAGCTCGCGATACCCAGTTGAATCGCTCGGTAGCCATGAAAGTTCTGCCCGCGGGTCATTTTTCGAATCCTGAACGGAAAAAACGCTTTCTGGACGAAGCGAAATCTGCCTCAGCGCTCAACCATCCGAACATCATCACCATTCACGGCATTCTCGAGCAGGACGGGACCGATTTTATCGTGATGGAGTACGTATCCGGCAAGACGCTGGACCGTTTCATTGGGCATAGGGGACTCACGCTGAAGCAGGCCGTGAAGTATGCAGTCGAGATCGCTGATGGCCTCGCCGCCGCTCACGCGGCCGGCATTGTGCATCGCGACATCAAGCCGTCGAACATCATGGTGAGCGAGCAACACCGCGTGAAGATACTTGATTTCGGTCTTGCCAAACAAACCGAGCAAGCGGAAACGTCACAGGATGCCTCGATCGCGGCGGAAGCACCCCTGACGAACCCCGGCCTGGTGTTTGGTACTGCCGCGTACATGTCTCCGGAGCAAGCCGAAGGCAAACGAGTGGATGCGCGCTCCGATATTTTTTCTTTCGGCGCCTTGCTGTACGAAATGGTGACCGGCCGCCGCGCTTTTCAGGGCCAAAGCACAGTTTCGATCATGGCCGCTGTATTGAACCAGCAGCCGCCTACGCCGCGAGCTCTGGTTGCCACCCTGCCCGCTGAACTCGAAAGAGTCATTCTCCGATGCTTGAAGAAAGAGCCAGAACGGCGTATTCAGCATATGGATGATGTGAAGCTCTCGCTCGAAGACGTTCTGCAAGAAATCGACTCGCCCTCGGCACCTGCGCCCGCTCAAAAGCGCACTTCGCGAGCTTGGCTGACCGCGGCCATCTGCGTTGCAGCAGTTGCTGTCGCCTTCGGAGCGTGGCTGGGACGCCGAACATTCCAAAAAAAGCAGATCACGTTCCAACGCTTGACGTTCCAACGCGGAGACATCCTTGGCGCGAGATTTGCCTCCGCCGGAACGTTTGTTTATGCAGCCGAGTGGAACGGCGCTCCGAGCACCCTGTTCTCGGCGCAACTGGGCAATCGGGAGGCGCGCAACCTGGGACTTCCCTCCGGCAATATTATGTCGGTCTCGCGCAACGGAAACCTGGCGATTTTAATCGGTGCCGGTAACGCTCTTACGCAAGGAGTTCTGGCGGAGGTCCCTCTAGGAGGCGGAGTCCCTCACCAGCTGCTGGAGAACGTGTCGGCCGCCGACTGGGATCGAACGGGCGAATCCATCGCAGTCGTGAGAACGGTTGAAGGGCATTACCACATCGAATACCCCATCGGCACGGTGCTCTACAACACACAGTCGACGCGCGCGCCCAGCTATCTTCGTATCTCGCCAAAGAACGGGCTGCTGGCCTTTTTCGAGTACACGGACGCGGGCGATTACTCGATAGAAGTGATAGGTTCTGGCCATCCGAACCAGGTCCTCTCGACGGGCTGGCGAAGGATAGGAGGACTGGACTGGGCGCCGAATGGAAGGGAGCTATGGTTTGCCGGTGCCCGCACTGGTGCCGATCCGGGCGTGTATGCAGTCGATCTCAGCAGCCGCGAACGCATGCTCTTGCAGACCGGCGGAATCCCGATTCTGCACGATGTGGCGGCGGACGGTCGGCTATTACTCTCGAGCGCAGATTCCCGGCTCGGGATGAGATGCCTGACGCCTGAAAGCGGGGGCGAACGAGAACTCAGTTGGCTGGATGCATCCTCAATAAAGGGAATTTCAGACGACGGAAATACGGTGCTGTTCCTGGAGCTGTCGTACGGCAAGGGCCGCAGCCCCGCCATCTACATCCGGCACACGGATGGCTCGCCTGCCTTTAAGCTTGGTTACGGCACTCAGGCCGTTCTCTCGCCCGACGGCAGATGGGTGGCCTGTCTGCAGGAGGAGACTGGGACATCTCAACTGGTCCTGTTGCCAACCGGGCCAGGTGAAAAGAAGACCTTGGCGCTGGGTGATATTCGGCCCGAGAGGTTTGAATGGTTTCCGGATAGCGATCGGATTCTCTTGGTCGGCAGCGCGCCGAATCAGCCGGTGAGAACGTATGTTCTGAGCCTATCCGGGAAAAAGCCGACACCGATCACCCCCGCTGGTGTTCGAGCTTCGAGAGTTTCACCGGATGCTCAAGCAGTGGTCGTGATTAGCGAGGATACGATTTATATTCGTTCGCTCAAGACTGGCGAGCAGACCTCCTTGGGTCCGATCGAAGCTGGCGAATCGGTGATTTCCTGGAGTGCGGATGGCCGCTACCTATTTATTCAGCACGATACTTCCGAAAATAGAAGCTCGAAAATCATCCGCATGGACGTACACAGTGGGAAAAAAGAAGTCTGGCGCGAATTGAGGCCGCCCGATCCGGGAGCATACGTCTTCGGACAGGTGTGTCTGACGCCGGACGCCAAATCCTATGGCTTCTCCTATCAGCGCGATCTCGAAACGCTGTATTTGGTCAAAGGTGTGAGATAAACTGGCTCAATTTCCGCTGCGAACAGCATGACCCGCGGTTGTGCGAAAGCATATCGCTACAGCCCCGGAGGCAAGCGGGCGAGTTCAACTAACTATCGACCACGGCGCAATCCGCGCCCAGGAAAAACGTCCTTTTGTACCTGGCCGTCTTTCACTACCCAGACGCCGTTCACCATCACGTAGGGAATGCCTTCAGAATATTGCGCGGGATTTTCAAAGCTGGCGCGATCGGTTACGTGCTGCGGGTCGAAGATGACGATGTCGGCATCGGCGCCGACCTGCAGGCGCCCTTTCGTCGAGAGATTCAATCGCTGGGCGGGCAAGAAACTCATCTTGCGTAGCGCGTCCATTAGCGAGAGCACGTGCTCTTCTCGAACATACTTGCCCAACACGCGGGCGTAGCTGCCCGCTGCGCGAGGATGGCCTTTGCCATGCTCCAGAATCCCGTCGCTCGCGACCATCACATCCGGCTCGGCCATCGCGATTCGAACGATATCTTCGGGGATACTGTGAATCACAACCATGCCGCCCTGTTTCCGATAGCGTGCGAATGATTCGGTGGTCAGGCGCTCGCCCGTTGCAGCCCATTGCAGATCGTGATAACTGATCCCGCCGTTGCGCTCCTGCCACCCTTCCGAAAAGATGGCCGAGCTCAGGTCAGTCATGCCCGCGGTATATGGATATGCCTCGGTCGTGACGTCCAGGTCGCGCCGGTCCGCGCCGTGAATCATAGCGAGCGCGAGCGCTGTTCGCCTCAGCTCGGTGCTGGTAATGTGCACCACGTGCAGCGATGCGCCACTCGCGGCCGCATCGGCCATTACTTCCTGCAGCGCGTCAATCCCGCCGGGTTCGACCGGTCCGGAGCTGCGCAGGTGCACATACACTGCCGTCTTGCGCTCAGCCGCAAGCAGAAATATGCGGAAGATCTCGTCGCGCGTGGCGGCTGGCACATAGGCAATGCCCATGCCGACACCGAGCGCTCCCTCATCGAGACCTTGGCGGATCAACGCAGCTATGGTCGCGAGTTGTTCCGCACTGGCAGTCGCGTTGATGGCGCGATCGCGCGGAAGAAAGGTTCCGCTGTCGTGCATCACCGCCATCCGGACCGGAATGTGCCCGACGCTCGCACCAAAGTTGATCAGCGATTTGCCTTCGCGCGCACGATACCAGGCGTCTACAGGTGAGACGCCGACTTCCATCTCGAGAGCCGTCGTGACCCCGTCGCGCGCTTTGAAAGCGTAGTTTTCGGGTGTCTGGCCGTGCTGATGCAGGTCGATAAAGCCGGCTGTGACCACCAGCCCACGCCCATCGACAACGCTGCGGCCCTGGAGCGGCGTTTCAGATACGGCAGCGATCTTGCCATTCTCGATCCCGACCTCGCGGATTGCGTCCAGTTTTGTTTCAGGGTCGATGACACGGCCGTGCGAGATAACCGTGTCGTATTGCTGGGCTGCCGCGAACGCAGCAAGCGCGCAGAAGACCGGAAACAGATAGCGCATGGGGTGATTATAGAAATCGGAGCGCAGTGAAAGGGCCTGATTTTTGAAGCTGGTGTATCTCACCTGTCTGTCTCACACGTGCTACACAGCCCGCCGTGCCGCGTCAGCTGCGGCCCCACCTGCGAAACGAACCGACCCCAGTTCGTTCCGCAATCTCGTAATTCGCCACTCGCCGAAAAGCCCCATCACAAAAGTCTAAGATCTTTCATTTCGCCCGATTTCAATAGCTTGCCGGCGCTCCACCCTGCCCCGCCGCTCTGCCGTGCGCCACACTTGCTCACGAACGACAATCGCCATGTACGAGGAATTCATCGACGCCGCAATTCACCCGAGTGCGTCGGTGTTTCTACGATGGCATTCCCGTTGATCGATGACTGAAGTGGTGCTATGGTTCGGACGATAGGGAAGCAGGCGGGTAAAACAGGATGCCGGCGAAGCTCCTTGCTGGGTGTTTACTTTGCGGCGCGGTCCTTCAGGATGGTGGAGGAGCGCAGCACGCGCGGGATCTGAAACCGCTTTACGACGCTCACCAGTGGTTTGAGTTACGCGAAGCGCTGGCGGATGACTCAGCAGCGCCGGCGCTCTATCGAGGAGCGGTGGCGGCTGCTTTCAACGAAGTGACAGAAGCCGAGTCCGCGCTGAAACCGTTATTCGAGAGCGGCTCCGATTCCGATGCACAGCAAGCCACCGATTGGTTGACCTACGTGTATTTGCGTGCCGGCGAGTACGCGAAGGCCGCTGCGCAGCTGGAGGACAATTCGCCATTGGCGGCAATGCTGCGCGGCTTGCCTGACCAGGCGGTCACCAGATTCGAGCCTTGTAGGATTCGCTGCCGGAAGTATGAGCGGAAACTGTTCATTCCGATCTCGATCCAAGGCAAATCAGCTGAGTTCTTTGTGGATTCGGATGCAAACTTTTCGTTTATGAGCGAATCCGAAGCGCAAAATTTAGGCCTGAAGGTTCGCGACACGAATGCGAGCGTGGACGGTGCGACGGGCAGACGAGCAGTCTTTCGCACTGCGGTAGCGGACCAGATGAGCATAGGGAATCTGCAACTCAGAAACGTTAGTTTTATGGTGCTCGGCGACAAGGAGGAAGTCTTCCCTAGCCTCCAGTTATCGGAGAGAGGCGCGATTGGGCTGCCGGTTTTACTTGCGTTGCGCGCGCTGCGATTCAGCAGCAGCGAAGGAAGTTTTGAAATCGGAGTAGCTTCTCCAAAAGCGAAGGAACGTCCGAATCTGTGTTTTGATGGCGCCGATCCCGTTGCGCTTGTCGAGTTCAAGCGAAAGCTGCTGCCCGTGATCTTTGATACGGGCAGTGAGGAGACCGAAATTTGGCCGCCATTCGCAAAACAGTTTTCGGATGTTATTGATACATCTGGAACGAGCAGCACAAAGATTGAGAAAGGCTTCGGGGGTAAATCTCAAATACCGGAAAAGGTCATTCCCGAGATGATGCTGCGCGTAGGGGGGTTTGATGCACATCTGCATCCCGCTCACGTTTTGCTCGGTTACACGACTCCAAATAGCGGGTGGTATTACGCGCGCTTGGGGGTAGATGTTCTCAACCTCGCGCAGGAAGTCACAATCGACTTCGAGTCATTGAGGTTGACGCTTCAGTGAAGTCGTTATCGACGAGGAGCCGCGTCCTGGGAGCCATTAGAGATTAGGCAGCTTTGGCGGGCTTCGCGGCTCGCAAACGTTTTAAAGGTGTGAGCAGCGATAACACAATTTGTTCGTACAGATAGTTGCTGCGGCTGTCGCGGAACTTTTCGGCGAATTCCCGGAGGGTGCCTGAGGAGTAGCAGTTCATGACCGCCGGATGTATGTAGTATTTCTTGCAAGTTGCCGGTTTATTACCGAGCTTGCAGGCAACATCTTTCACGACATCGACGAGAACGGACTTAGCGGCGTCGGTGCCGGTGTCATTGCACTTCTCCAGCAGGAAATTGGCGGCGAGACAGGTTCCGCCCCAGGTACGAAAATCTTTGGCCGTGAAATCGCCTCCGCTGATTTCGCGCAGGTACTCGTTCACGTCTCCGGACTCGATCGTTTGAGGCGCGCCGTTCTCATCCAGGTATTCAAACAAAGAGCTGCCGGGGATGTCTTTACATTTTCGTAGAATGCGCGCCAGGCGAGGATCTTCGACCGTGATCTCGTGATGCTGTCCGCTTTTGCCGCGGAAACGAAATTTCAGCATGTCTCCCAGGATCTGGACGTGTTGATTGCGCAGGGTGGTCAGGCCGAATGATCCGTTGTCTTCGGCATATTCTTCGTTTCCGATGCGGATGTAAGTGGTTTCCAGAAGCTTTACCACCGCGGCGAGCACTTTTCTCTTAGGCATCCCGCGGCGCGCGAGATCGCGTCCGACGGCGCGACGAATGCGCGGAAGAATTTTTCCGAACGCGCGCATGCGATCGAACTTCACGAGATCGCGTACCTCTCGGTACTTGGGGTGATATCGGTACTGTTTACGACCGCGCGCATCCCGGCCTACAGCTTGGATGTGACTGTTCGGATCAGGGCTGATCCAGACGGAAGTCCAGGCCGGAGGAATTACCAGCGAACGAATACGACGGAGGACGTCCTCATCCTCGATCGGATTGTCGTTGCGATCGAGATAAGTGAAGCCGCTGCCCGCGCCACGCCGGCGAATGCCTTGACCCTTCGGGATCACGTAGCGGAGGCCCGCCTTTTCCGCTGACTTGACCTCGTCCGGGAGGTTCAACACAACTTCTGGAGGTGATGACATCCGTTCCTTTGACGCACTTTGCGGTCGAAACACTACTCGAATGCTACAAGTCAGACAGACGGTTCAGGATGGGGAGGGTTAGTGACGCAAGCGATCGTTTTCGATATTGACGGGACGTTGCTCGATTCGGTGGATCTGCACACCCAGGCGTGGCGGGAGGCATTCCAACATTTTGGCTGGGACATACCGTTCGAGCGAATCCGAAGCCAAATCGGGAAAGGCGGCGATCAGCTAGTGCCGGTGTTCCTCTCGCCGGATGAGGTGAGATCGAAGGGAAAAGAGTTGCAAGAATTTCGGAGCCGCCTTTTCAAGAAGAAGTATCTGGCAAAAGTGAAGCCGTTTCCCGCTGTGCGCGAGCTATTTCAAAAAGCGAAAAACAACGGCCAGAGAATCGCGTTGGCCTCTTCAGCGAAGGGAGATGAGCTGAAGACATTCGAGCGAATCGCCAATATCGAGGATTTGGTGGAAGTCGAGACCTCGTCGGCCGATGCAAAGCGTTCCAAACCGCATCCCGACATCTTTGAAGCGGCATTGGAACGGCTGGGTGACAGCATTCGACCCCAGCAGGTGATCGTGGTCGGCGATAGTCCTCACGATGCAGAGGCGGCGAAGAAGGCCGGTCTGCGAACCGTGGGAGTGCGATGCGGTGGTTTCCCGGAAGCCGATCTATGGAACGCGGGCTGTATCGCTTTGTATGACGGACCGGAAGATTTACTGCGACACTACGAAGGATCTCCGCTAGCGAAGGGCGGGTGAGTGCGGCTTTGAGCCAAGAACGAGTGCCTAGAACGAGTGACTGCCGAACCTGGTGCAAACGGCCATAAAGCCGAAGGTGAAGAACAGGAGATCGTTGTTCCAGAACACGAAAGCCGTGAAGAGGCACAACAGCGCAAGCATGGAGCGAGGATCGAGAGACCAGTCAAACATGAGCCGAATCCTTTATCTGCCAGGTGAGCGAAATTCAATCGGCGCGCTCGGCACCGGGTCTGATTTGCGGCAGAAGGATTCTTATCGGCTGTTTTCGGGACTGCTTGAATTAGGTCTTCGATCGCCTGCGGGATAGCTCCATAGTCGGCGGTGAGGATAACCTCTGCCAATGCGCTTGCGGCTGAAACGACTCTGATGACCTCTCCGACGCTATTCAGGTGAGCTAAGGATTGTTGAGCGTGTGTGGTTACGGCTGTGATCCTGTCGAGATCGCCTTTGATGCTGTTGAGCGTGTCCTCAATCGCGGTTTCGGTGAAACGATCGTGAATGTCATCGAGCTGTTGAATGCGGTCTTCGAGTTCTTGCCGTTGTTCGGGAGTTAGCTCCACGAAATGCTGAGTGCGATAGGCATCGACAGCCTCAGACATTTGAGCAAACAGATTGGCGAGTTGCCGGGCATGGTCGGCAGCGTTCGACATCAGCAGCTATTTCCCGCGCTTTGGCGCAACGAGACTAGAATCCTTTCTGTAAGACAGGCACGAGTGCCTGCAATTTCGTGATATACGGCTGTAGTGCCGAGCTCATATTTCTGGCCTGGGCGCGATCGGCAGTGAGCGCTAGTTGATGATGTCCAGCGCGAATCTGCTCAAGAGCCTGCACGTATGCGTCTGCGCATGCCTTGCGGCGGTCGAGCTCTTTCAGATCATCGGTGTAGCCGCGATTCAATAAGAGGATCGTGGCACGATTTTCGATGTCACCGACTTGTTGATAGCGCGCGGTGAACGTTTGCGTCTCTTCGCGAAGCAAGCCGCGGTAGTCCTGGGCAACGATTTCTTCGAAGCCCATGGTCACAGAAGAAACGCTCGGATCGGCTTCGCGCAGGTATTGCGCGAGGCGGCTTCGCTGATAATGAGCGGTGAACGCCTGGGTGACAATACCCGCCAATTTGCCGAGCGAATCGGCCTGATTCAACGGGAGCTGCGCTGCAAAGCCGGCATTCTCGGCCGCATTCTGACTGGCCGAGCTCACCGCAGAGGTATTGAACGATGCGAGTTGCTGCATAGCTCTGAAATACGCCACTAACACATCCGAGGCTTTCGCGAGAGCAGCCGCCTGGGTCGCGAGCGGCTTACAAACCGGATTTTCATCTGGGGTCTTGTGAGCGGGGCTGCCCTCATGAGGGGGAAGATATAGGGCGACGATCGGTCCGGCATCGGAATGACGTCGAACGCAGGAATCATGTAGATCGCGGAAGATCGCCGGCCCTTGGTCCAGAGCGCTTTGCGCCGTTGCGGCGAAACTCGCAATAGCTTGGGGCGAGGTGCAGCCCGACAGGCAAAAAGCGCAGAAGATGATGAAAAATCCTAAACCGAAAGCACACACGCGAACGGTGGCACTTGGGGTGAAAGCCTTGTGCATCTATGAGATGTCGCTCCTCGGAAAGTAGCAGATTGCTCACACTGCCGCAAGGGTTGAAAGGAGCGCACTATGAAACCTCGAACTTGTTCGAGGGTCTAATTTCTGAGGTTGGAGGAACCTGACTGAACTTATGAAAAAACTTTTGACGGCGCTCTCTTTGAGCCTGGCCTTGACCGTTCCGATGTGCCTGAATGCGCAGGATCATGATCGCGATGACCATCATGACCAGCGGTACTACGATAAGCACCACAAGGACTATCACGAATGGAACGGGAACGAGGATAGGGCGTGGCATATCTATTGGGAGCAGCGACACCGCCACTATATCGATTGGGACCGGGCTAGTGCAGCGCAACGCCAGGCATATTGGGACTGGCGCCATAATCATTCCGACGCGGTGCTACAGATCAACATTCACTAGAGCCGGAAGCGCCAGCGAATCCGTCTTTGAGCTTGGCGTAGGTATTGTCGAGGGATTCGGGAACCACACGCGTATTCCCGACGGTGGTCATGAAGTTTGCGTCGCCCCTCCAGCGTGGCAGCACATGCATGTGAATGTGCTGTGCGATACCTGCGCCTGCAGCTTCACCCAAGTTCATACCTAGATTCAGCCCATCCGGCTGATAGACGGTCTCGATAATTCGCTCAGCGCGTCGCGCGACATTCATGATTTCAGCGGTCGCGGCAGTACTCGCGTCCGCAAGCCTGGGGACGTGCGCATAAGGTGCGATCATCAAGTGGCCGCTGGTATACGGGAAGCGGTTTAACATTACAAAGCTCAGTTCGCCGCGATAGACAACCAAGTTCTGTTCGTCTGCGCTGCTGAGAGCCGCATCGCAAAAGACGCAACTGTTCTTATCTCTTTTCTCTTGCATGTATGTGGAACGCCAGGGCGTCCACAGGTGATTCATAGGGCGTGGAGCTCAGGAGCCGGATGGATTTGGATCGGCAAGGCCGGGCGGGTGCTGCGATTCGGCGCTAGAATTCGAGTGGCCTGAATGCCCGGCCTGATTTACCAAATCACGCAGTTCCTTGCTGGGCTTGAAGTAGGGGATGCGTTTCGATGGCACTTCGACGCGCGATCCGGTTTTCGGGTTGCGACCCACACGAGGTTGGCGCTGGCGGGTGCGAAAGCTGCCGAAGCCACGGATTTCTATCTTCTCTCCCTTGTGAAGACTATTCACAATGCTGTCGAAGATGGTTTCCACAATGGTTTCTGAATCCTTCCGAGTCATCTCGACTACCTTCGACACTTCCTCGATCAGCTCAGCCTTGGTCATACCTGGTGTTCCTTATTTATTGCGATCATTTCTTCTCTTCCGATTTGTGCTGCTTGATGGCGTCCCCGACCGTGGATGTAGCGGCGGCAGCGTGGCGTTTGTAGTCGTGAAGGCGACTGCGCTCGTCTTCATCCGTGATGGCGCGGAGACTGAGTCCGATGCGCTTTTGTGCCTCGTTCATCTTGATGATTTTGAAATTGAATTCTTTGTCGATGGGGAGGGCGGGCTCTTCGTCGTCGCCCTGCTTCGCGGCGGTTCTCTTGCCCACCTCTGCGGTGATCTCAGTGCGGTGACAGAGCCCTTCAACACCGGGAAGCAACTCAACGAACACTCCGAACGCGGTGCCGCGGGAAACGCGTCCGCGGACTATATCACCGACATGGTGATTGCGGAAGAATGTCTCCCAGGCGTCGGGCTGGAGTTGCTTCATGCCGAGAGAAAGCCGGCGATTGGCCGCATCGATATTGAGAATGACGGCTTGGACAACCTGGCCCTTTTTTACGAGCTCAGAGGGATGTTTGATGTGCGCGGTCCAAGACATGTCAGAGACATGAACAAGACCGTCCACTCCTTCTTCGATCTCGACGAATGCGCCGAAATCGGCGAGCTTGCGCACACGTCCTTCAACGACTGAACCAATGCTGTAGCGTTCAGCGACGGTGGTCCACGGATCGGCTTCGAGCTGCTTCATGCCGAGCGAGATGCGGCGCTCTCTTGGTTTGATTTCAAGAACCACGGCTTCGACCTGATCGCCCGCCTTCACAACTTTAGCGGGATGTTTCATGCGCCGGCTCCAAGTCATTTCGGAGATATGGATGAGACCTTCGACGCCCGGCTCGAGTTCGACGAAAGCGCCGTAATCGGTGACGCTGACCACACGACCGATGACGCGGGTTTGCGGTGGATAATGCGCTCCGATGTTGCTCCACGGATCGGGGCGCATCTGTTTCAAACCGAGCGAAATGCGCTCTTTGTCGCGGTCGAACTTCAGAACCTTGACGGTAAGTTCATCACCGACGTGCACGACAGCGGAAGGGTGAGTAATGTTGCCGTAGCTAAGATCGCTGACATGCAGCAGGCCATCTATGCCGCCCAAATCGACGAATGCGCCGTATTCGGTCAAGTTTTTCACGACGCCTGTGATCTCGCCGCCCTCGCGAATTTTGGCGAGAGCTTCGGATTTTCGCGCCACGATCTCATCTTCCAAAAGCACCCGATGAGAGACGACGGCGTTACCGCGGCGACGGTTCAACTTGAGAACACGGACGGGGAATTCCTGACCAACGTAAGTATCGAGATTGTGAATAGGTCGTAGTTCGATTTGGGAGCTAGGCAAAAACGCGATAATGCCGATGTCCACCGCTAATCCACCTTTGACTTTCTCGACGACACGCCCGGTTACGGGTGTTCCGGCCGCAGCGGCCTTTTCCAGCCGATCCCAAATCTGCAGCCGATGAGCGCGCTCATAGGAGAGGAGAATGTATCCTTCAACCGGCTCGCCAGTGCGGTCAAACATCACCTCGATGACGTCGCCGGCCTTAACTGCAGGCTTATTGTCAACGAGAGGAAACTGCGAGGCAGGGACGAGGCCTTCGATCTTGCGCCCTATGTCGACGATGACCTCTTTGTCCGAGACGGTAAGAACGTGACCGAGAAGGATCTCGCGATCCTTGGTTGTGAAATGGCTGCTGTAATCGTCAAGGAACGCCTGATAGTCCGCGCTATCGGTGCTTCCTGCCAATTCAACAGAATCATCGGATGGACCGGCCATGTGTCATTCAACCCCAAGTGGAAACCTCCAGTTACAAAGAGGCAGCCGGAATATAACCGCTAAGGAAACAAGAATCTGAGCTTCTACACAGGATGCAACTAGGGCGTCAACTCGTTGACAGTTCAGTACTTCAGAACTATAGCGGAGCGTTGCATCGATGTCAACAATAGGCGAGCAGATTCGAAGGGGTTCGGAAGCGCTGAAGGTCCAGGCTGCCGGGCGGCTGATTCCGGGAAACTGCCACCCCTGCCGTTAGTGGTATATACTAGAGACACCGGAAGGAAGCCGCACGCACCATCCGCGTGGAGGAAGGCTCATGTTTGACGGACTATTTCAGCCCAGCCACCTGCTGATTATTTTGGTGATAGCGCTGTTCGTTTTTGGCCCTAAGAAGCTACCTGAATTGGGTCAAGGTCTAGGAAAAGGAATCCGGTCATTCCGCGACAGCATGAAAGCTGGGAGCGACGAGCCGGAGAAGGTCGACGCGGCCTCTCAAAAGCCGACCGAAACTACCACGAAGTAGTTCGCTCAGTCTCGAAGACGCAGCGTTCTGGTTGGCATGCCGGGTGGCTACGCACACGTTGAACTAGCGTTCCTGTGCGGAGACGTCTTCCGACCGTTTGTACTTTCATCTGAGTCAGGGCCGTGGAAAAGGTTTCTCTTTTTCGTTAATAGACGAGAAATTTTTGCACGACTGAGACGATTTCCGCTCCTTTCGGTTTGCTGAATCGGGCCCGTTATTTTACCTACATTGAGGCGGGAAATGTCTCATTTCACGGACATTTCAGTGAATTGTATGGCCCCGCTCTACCGACCTTCCTACGTGGCAGCAAAACTGCCTACCACCAAGCCGTAGGTGATAGCAGTTCACCACGGAAGATGATCGCAACAGGTCATCGACTCCCGTTCGGGTGGTTGGATCGGGAGCAGTTATTAAGACAAATTAGGAGCGGTGGAACTAAATGACAACAGAAGAATACGGTAAGGCATACCAACGCGGCTTCAATCTGACGGTGCGTTTCCTGGTGTCGCGCGGCCTGTCCTACGATGCAGCCCTCGACACGGCACAGGCAGCGTGGGCGAAAGGATGGGAACGGCGAGAGCAACTGCGTGACCCGAATCTGGTACTCACGTGGACCAACAGCATCGCGCTCAACATTCATCGCACTTTCTTGAGACGCGAACCGCAAACGCAGACCTTGCCGGAACTGCAAGCGCCGCCTCGGATGAACGTGGCTGCGATTGACGTCAAACGCATTTTGAACGAGTGCAAACCGAATGACCGGGTGGTACTCGAAGGCCATTACATTGAGGGGTACAAAGTTCAGGAGATTGCGCGACAGCACGGCTGGTCTGAAACAGCGGTACGCATCCGCTTGCTGCGTGCACGACGGAGCGTGGAGCGCCGGCTTAGCCGTCCCAAGCACGCTCGCCTACGGAACCTGGCGGAGAAGACAAAGAAGGCACTCGCAACCGCGCTCGAGGTTCCAGGGTTAGAGCCAAAGGTGGCGTAACGAGCAGTTTGAGTTTCTACAAGAGCGCGGTCAACGGGCCGCGCTCACATCTATTCAGGAAGCACTGCTAAAGAAGTTCTGCGGTTGTAAAGAAAAACGGAATTTCCTGGGCAGCAGTTTCGGGTGCATCGGAGCCGTGAACCGAATTCCGCTCGATATTTTCGGCGAAGCGCTTCCGGATTGTCCCTTCGGCCGCGTTCGCTGGATTTGTTGCACCCATCACTTCACGCCACTTCGCAATCGCGTTTTCCCTCTCGAGAACGAGAACGACCACGGGTCCTTCGGTCATAAACTTTACAAGCCCGGGGAAAAAGGGCCGCTGTTTGTGAACTGAATAAAAGGCTTCCGCCTCATGCCGGGCGATGCGGCGCATTTTCATGCCTGCAATCCGAAACCCGCTTTGCTGAATGATGGCCAATATCTCACCTACCTGACCGTTTGCGACTGCATCGGGCTTGACGATGCCGAAGGTACGTTCTATAGCCATTTGGAGTCCTTACGACCTCACTGCGCTGTGACGCCGAGTGCCTGCTGCATTTTTTCACCCATGAGAGCGGGAGAAGGGCAAACGATAATACCAGCGTCTGTCATCGCGGCGAGCTTGTCTTCCGCCTTACCCGCTCCGCCTGAGATGATCGCGCCCGCGTGTCCCATGCGGCGACCCGGAGGCGCGGTCTGGCCCGCTATGAAGCCCACCACCGGCTTCTTCACGTGCTGTTTCACGTAAGCCGCCGCTGTTTCCTCGGCAGTGCCGCCGATTTCGCCGATCATGATGATGGCGTGAGTATCGGGATCGTTGTTGAAGAGTGTGATCGCGTCGGTAAAGGAGGTGCCGATGATGGGATCACCACCGATGCCGATGCATGTGGACTGGCCGATTCCGAGCGCCGTCAACTGACCAACCGCCTCATACGTCAGCGTGCCCGATCGGGACACGATGCCGACATGACCAGGCTTGTGGATGTGGCCGGGCATGATGCCGATCTTGCACTTTCCGGGCGTAATCACTCCAGGACAGTTGGGACCGATAAGCCGTGTGCCAGGTTGAGTTTTCAGATACGCCCAGACGCGGACCATATCGTTAATGGGAATGCCTTCAGTGATACAAATGACCAGCGGCAGACCTGCATCGGCGGCCTCCATAATGGCGTCTGCTGCAAATGGCGGCGGAACGAAAATAATGGACGCGTTTGCACCCGTGGCGTTCACCGCTTCTTCAACCGTATTGAACACCGGCCGGTCCAGATGCTTCTGGCCACCTTTGCCGGGGGTGGTTCCGCCGACCACTTTCGTTCCGTAGTTGATGGCCTGTTCAGCGTGAAATGAGCCTTCGCGGCCAGTGAAGCCTTGAAACAGAACTTTGGTGTTTTCGTTTACGAGTACGCTCATTGCGCCAGCCTCACTACCTTCTCCGCGGCATCTTTCATGCCATTGGCGACTGTGAAGTTGAATCCCGATTCCTTTAGAATTTTTTGGCCGAGCTCGACGTTTGTGCCTTCCATGCGGATGACGACTGGTATGCGAATGCCGAGATCGCGCGCCGCGGAAACCACACCATTGGCGAGCGTGTCACAACGGAGAATGCCGCCAAAAATGTTGATGAGCACGGTCTTAACGCTGGGATCGGAAAGCAAGATGCGAAAAGCATTCTTGACCTGCTCGGCGCTGGCGCCCCCACCGACATCCAGGAAGTTGGCCGGTTGCCCGCCAGCATACTTGATGATGTCCATCGTTGCCATCGCGAGCCCCGCGCCATTCACCATGCAAGCGATGTTGCCTTCGAGCTTGATGTAATTCAGGCCGAAACGGGAGGCCTCGACTTCGAGAGGATCTTCCTCGTTCATGTCGCGCAGCTCCAGCAGGTCCTTGTGCCGATACATCGCGTTGTCGTCCAAATTGATTTTCGCGTCAAGCGCGTAGACCTTGCCGTCCTTGGTAAGGATGAACGGGTTGATTTCGGCGAGCGAGCCATCGATGGCGTCATAGGCTTTCGAGAGAGCAATCATGGCGGAAGCAGCGGCTGGGGCACTGCGAGCGGGAATATCCATGCCAAAAGCGAGCTTGCGAGCCTGAAACGGCTGGAGCGGAAGGCCGGGCAACAATGGCTCTTTGAAGATCAGCTCAGGTGTTTTCGCGGCGACCTCTTCGATTTCGACGCCGCCCTCCCGCGATGCCATAAACACCGATTCACCAATCGCGCGGTCGAGCACGATGCCCAAGTAAAGCTCGCGTTCGATGGGGAGAGTTTCTTCAATGAGCAAGCGCTGGACGACTCGGCCTTCGGGGCCAGTCTGGTGAGTGACGAGTGTCATGCCCAGCATTTTTTTGGCGATTTCAGCCGCTTCCGTCGCGTTCTTGGCGATTTTGACGCCCCCGCCTTTACCGCGTCCTCCGGCGTGGATTTGTGCTTTGACGACTACACTGCCGCCAATGTTCTTGGCTGCTGCTTCGGCTTCCTCGACCGTATACACGACGGTGCCACGAGGGACCGGGACATCGTGTCTGGCGAGAATCGCCTTCGCCTGATACTCATGAATTTTCATAGATGAATTCGGCGCTCAATCGCCAAAGGTGCGTTTGAAGCCAATCGCTAGTGTATCTCGGGGGTTTGCCGATATCCCGCGAATTAGCGGGATGCGGAACGAGCCGCTATGTTATTGCGACGGCGGCCTTGCGGCGCGAAGACAGCAGTTGTGCGAGAGCACGGCAATCGTCGGCCATTTCGTAGAATTGCGCGGGATCGAGGGACTGGGAACCGTCCGAGAGAGCGCGCTCAGGCGCAGGATGCATTTCAACGATTAAACCCGATGCACCAGCCGCGATGGCAGCCAAGGCCATGGGCAGAACTTTATCGCGCTTGCCTGTTCCGTGGCTGGGATCGACGATGATGGGCAGGTGACTGAGTTTTTGCACTGCTGGAACGACGCTGAGATCGAGAGTATTGCGAGTGTGATCAGCGAAAGTTCGAACACCTCGCTCACACAGGATCACGTTGTAGTTGCCGTCGGCCAGAATGTATTCGGCTGCCATAAGGAATTCATCGAGAGTGGAAGACATTCCGCGTTTCAGCAAAATGGGTTTGCGGGACCTCCCGGCCCGGCGCAGTAATGAGAAATTTTGCATGTTGCGTGCGCCAATCTGGACACAATCGGCGTATTGCTCGACAAGCTCAAATGTTTCGACATCGATGGCTTCCGTCACGATGCCGAGTCCGGTTTCTTCTCGCGCATCAGCAAGGTAACGCAAGCCCTCCTCGCCCAAGCCTTGGAAGCTGTACGGCGAGGTGCGCGGCTTGTAGGCACCGCCGCGCAGCAATTCACCTCCGGCTCTTTTGACGGCGCGCGCGGATTCTAGGATTTGATCGCGAGTTTCTACCGAACAAGGGCCGCCGCACAAGACGATATCGTCCCCGCCGACCGCCACTCCGTTCACGTTGACGACGGTGTTCTCCGGCTTGGTCTCGCGGCTGACCAATTTATAGGATTTGGAGACGCGAATAGCCTCCGCTACCCCGGGTAGATCTTCAAATTCGACCGTATCAATTGGTCCTTGATTGCCGGTGATGCCGATCGCGGTGCGCTGCTCGCCCGGAATGATGTGCGGTTTGAAGCCGAGAGATTCGATGCGCTGACACACTCGGGCAATCTCTTCGGGCCCCGCTTGAGCTTTCATTACAACGAGCACGAGTGACGATTCCTTGTCTTAGCCTAGCGGAAACCGGCACAGGTGTGTGTAGCGAGACTTCCGCAGCGAGTAGTTCACAATAGATGATTTACGCGCGATGTGTCAGTGTCTGTCTGTATTTTCGGGATCGGGACCATACGGGACGGTCGAATGAGTAGCCGAGGCATATCTCATCTACCCTTCCGCAATTCCGTTCATCTTAGCGAGGCGGAAGCGCACGATTTGATGCACCGGATGCTGTCGGGCCAGATGAGTACAGAAGACATTGCGGAGGTGCTCAGTTTCCTACGCAGGAAAGGTGAAACAGTCGCCGAGCTGGTGGGTTTTGCGACGGCGATTCGAGAGATGAGCGAGCCGGTTGAGCTTGACCAATCAGAAGAGCCGGTCATCGATACTTGCGGCACGGGCGGCGACAGTACGGACTCATTCAACGTATCCACTGCCACGGCCTTTGTGATTGCGGGAACGGGGCTGCGCGTCGCCAAGCATGGAAACCGCCGCATTTCGAGCCAATGTGGGAGTGCCGACGTCCTCGAAGCGCTGGGCGTACCGGTAAATCTGTCTGCCCAACAAGTGAGAGAATGCATTCGCCAGACGGGCATTGGGTTTCTTTACGCGCCGTTACTTCACCCGGCGGTGAAGCACGCTCAAGAGGCGAGGCTGCTGCTGAAGGGCCATACCGTCTTCAACATGCTTGGGCCATTAACCAATCCCGTTCGAGCGCGTGTCCAATTAATCGGTGCATTTTCCGTGCGCGCGGCGGAGATGCTGGCGCAGGCGTCAGCACGTCTGGGAATCGAGCGAGCTTTCGTGGTCTACGGTGCAGACGGTTTGGACGAGATCACGACAACAACGCATACGATCGTTTTCCAGGTGGAAGGTGGGCGTGTTCAGAAGGGCCGATGGTCACCGACGGATTTCGGCGTTTCGCAAGCAACGATTGAAGATTTGAAGGGCGGAGGCCCTGAAGTGAACGCGAGTATTGTGCGCTCCGTTCTGGACGGCGACGTGGGATCGAGGCGTGACATTGTCGTCGCGAATGCGGCTGCGGCGCTGCTAGTGAGCGAGCGAGCATCCGATCTGAAAACTGCCGTATCGATCGCCGCCGAATCGATTGACAGCGGAGCAGCGAAGCAAAAGCTGCAGCAGTTAATCGCCTTCACGAATACGGTAGGCCATGAAAGCGTTTGAAGTTCAAGAATTCGGGATCGAAAATCTCGCGCTGGTAGATCGTGAAGTGCCGCAGCCGGGATGGGGTGAGATTCTGGTCCGGCTCACAGCCGCATCTGTCAATTATCGCGATTACATGGTTGTGGAGGGTGTTTACAACCCGAAGCTGAAGCGCCCGATGGTGCCGCTTTCGGATGCGGCGGGTGTAGTCGAAGCGATCGGCCCGGGCGTGAGCCGCTTTAACAAAGGCGATCGCGTTTCGGCGTGCTTCATGCAGAAGTGGGTCGACGGGCGCATAACACGGGAAAAAGCGGCGTCTGCTTTGGGGGGTGGTATTGATGGTGTCCTTCGCGAGTTCGCCGTGTTCTCGCAGGAAGGGCTGGTGCGCTCGCCCGATTTACTTCGCGACGAAGAAGTTGCCGCGCTACCGTGCGCAGCTGTCACGGCGTGGCATGCGCTTTTTGAAAATGGCCGCAGTTTGCCCGGGGACACTGTGCTGATCCAAGGAACCGGAGGCGTTTCCATCTTTGCGCTTCAGTTTGCGCACGCTGCTGGGCTGAGAACTATTGTGACTTCGAGCAGTGATGAGAAGCTCGAGCGGGCCAAGAAACTAGGCGCGGACGAGACGATCAATTACAAAAGCACCCCGAACTGGGAAGAACAAGCTCGCAAGCTGACGAACGGAGAGGGAGTCGCCCACGTTATCGAAGTAGGGGGCAGCGAAACCATGCCGCGCTCCTTGCGAGCTGTGCGCATGCAGGGAATTGTGAGTGTCATTGGCGTGCTCAGCGGTGCCAGCGCTTCGGTCAGTCCGACAGCCATCCTTATGAACAGCGTGCGCGTGCAAGGGATTTATGTGGGATCTCGGGCGATGTTCGAGCGCATGAATGCAGCGATCGAGGTTCACTCCATTAGACCGGTTGTTGACCGTGTCTGGGACTGGACCCAGATAAAGGACGGCTTGCGCTTCATGGAGAGCCAGCAGCATTTCGGAAAGATCTGCTTACGGTTCTGAGAGCCTCGAAAGTTCAATTTGGTGCGGCGGTGGTTACTCGAACGGGGCCTCTTCTTCACCTGTATCCGCAGCAAGATTTTCGAACTTCGTGTAGCGATTCAGGAATGCGAGTTTCACGCGTCCGGTGGGGCCGTTGCGCTGTTTGGAAATGATCAGCTCAGCGAGACCTTTCAGGCTCTCCTTATCGGGACGGTAGACTTCTTCCCGAAAAATGAACGCAACCAGATCGGCATCCTGCTCGATGCTTCCGGATTCACGCAGATCGCTGAGCATAGGGCGATGATCACCGGGACGGCTTTCGGGGGCACGGCTGAGCTGTGAGAGAACGAGGAACGGCACACGTAGTTCTTTCGACATGAGTTTCAAGCCGCGTGAGAGTGAACTGATTTCCTGTACGCGGTTTTCGAAGCGGCCGCGGCCTTGCATCAATTGCAGGTAATCGATGATGACGAGGCCAAGATCCTGCTCGGCTTGGAGCCGGCGCACTTTTGAATGCACGTCCATGAGATTCGTGCCCGCGGTGTCGTCGATAAACAGCGGCGATTCGACCATTCGATACATGGCGTCTTGAAGCGAGCGGCGTTCGTCGCCGTTCAGATACCCGGCACGGAAGCGCTGCTGGTCTACGCGCGCGGCGGAACACAACATGCGCGTGAGCAGGGACTCCTTCGACATCTCGAGCGAAAAAACCGCCACGGCTTTTGGGCTCTTCTGGTTGGCCGCGACATGCTGCGCGATATTCAGCGCGAGCGCAGTTTTTCCCATTGCGGGGCGTGCGGCCAAAATGAACAGCTCGCCTTCGCGCAAACCGCCTGTCATCTCGTCGAATTTCAGGAAACCGGTGCTGATTCCCTTGATGCGCCTGCTGGTATCGAGGAAGGCGTTGATGCCGCCGTCATATTCAGTGATGATTTGAGCGGGGCTGGAAAGAGAGTTCTTGGATTGAACATCGCCCAGCTTCATAAACGCGTCTTCGACCGCACCCAAAATCTGCTTAGGATCTTCGTCGCAGCCTAAACAGCGGTTGATGGTGTCTTGTGAGACGGTGATGATGCGTCGCAGAAGAGATTTTTCTTTGACGATGGAGACGTAGCTGTCCACGTTGTAGAGTTGCGGAAGCCCGTCGTCGAGCGAGACCAGATAACTGAGACCATCGACGGACTGAAGCTGCCCGTGCTTCATCAACTCGTTTGCGAGAGTCACCCGGTCGATTTTTTCTCCGCGCTCATGGAGGTCACCCATTCGCACGAAGATGCGTTTATGTTTCTCGAGGCTGAAATCGTCCGCGGTCAGCGTACCGGCGACCTGCAGAAACACCGTGTCGCTGCTCATGATTGCTCCGAGCACGAAGCGCTCCGCGTCGAGGTTGTCCGGAAGGGAATGATCGATGCTGATGTCGCGCACGGCCATATGGGGGGACTCGATTAAGTTAGCTGACACCCTCGCCCGGAGCAATACTCCGTAGCGAAAATTCCAGAGGAAACATGGAACGTGAAGCAGCGGGCGAAGTTGCGGCGATTGGGCAGTGGATTTCCACAAATTCTCCTCATTACATTTTTACCTGAAATTGTTTCGGGCGCAAAAGCGACATCGAGGCCGGCAGGATCGCGATCTTGGTATACTTCGGTTTGATGATTCACAACACATGCCGCCACCACCATCGTTCGATGGCGTAGACGGCGAGTGTCCAAGTGAATCTTCTAATCTGAAATTGTGACGTGCCCGCCGAAAGGTGGGCTTTTTCATTACGCAGGGACTTTAATGGGCGAGTTTCTCGATTTTGACAAGCAAGGCGGGCTGATCACGGTGGTCGTGCAGGATGCAACGACACATCGCGTGCTCATGGTCGGCTATATGAATCGTGAAGCATTCGAAGCAACACTTGCGACCGGACACGTTACGTTTTTCAGCCGCTCGCGCGGGAAGTTATGGACAAAGGGCGAGAGTTCCGGACACTTTCTGATGTTGAAGCGGCTTGCGACGGATTGCGATGAAGACGCCTTGCTCCTAGAGGCGGAGCCGATTGGACCTGGGGTGTGCCACAACGGTTACGAGAGCTGTTTTTATCGCACGTGGCGCGACGGGAAGTGGGCAGAAACAGACCAGAAGGTATACGATCCGGACACTGTCTACGGAGCTAAGCAGTGAAGCTGAAGCTCGGCATACCAAAGGGCAGCCTGGAAAACGCGACCATTGATCTGTTCCGCCGCGCCGGGTTCAGCATCGCGACGAGCAGTCGGAGCTATTTTCCATCGATCGACGATCCGGAGATCGAATGCATGCTGATTCGTGCGCAGGAGATGGCGCGATACGTGGAAGACGGAGTGCTAGATGCCGGGCTTACTGGTCGTGACTGGGTGGAGGAGAACGAAGCGCGCGTCGAAACGATAGCCGATCTGATTTATGCCAAGCAGAGTTTCGGAAAGGTGCGGTGGGTGCTTGCTGCGCCAGAAGCATCGTCCTATCGAAGTGTCGAAGATTTGAAAGGAAAAGTGATCGCGACGGAGCTCGTGTCGACAACGAAGCGCTATCTGGCGAGCAAGGGCGTCGAAGCGAAGGTCGAGTTCAGCTGGGGTGCGACGGAGGTCAAGCCGCCGGAGCTGGCCGATGCCATTGTCGAAGTAACCGAGACCGGATCTTCATTGCGCGCTAACAAGCTGCGGATTCTCGAGACGGTGCTCGAATCGAATACGCAGCTTATCGGTAACGTGAGTTCCTGGGCGGATGAGTGGAAGCGGCGGAAACTCGAAGACGTGAAGATGTTGCTCGAAGGAGCCATCGCCGCGCTCGGCAAGGTCGGTTTGATGCTGAACGTTCGGAGAGAGCATCTGGGCGCCGTTGTGTCAGTTCTTCCGGCGTTAAAGAACCCCACCATCTCGCAACTCAGCGACGAGGCGTGGCTGGCTGTGAACACGATCTTGGAAGAGACGACTGTCCGGACCATCATTCCGCGTCTGAAAGAAGCCGGAGCGCAAGGCATCGTGGAATATCCGCTGAACAAGATCGTGATGTGAACGGCGAATGATCAGGATTCAGGAGTTTCGCGCAGAGCAAGGCTTCAATCTTGGACGCGCGTGTCTTCAAACCGAGCACGACCACATTGTCGGCCCGATCATTGAAGATGTTCGAAAGCAGGGAGATGTGGCGTTGCTCCGCTACGCGAAGCAACTTGACCGTTTGGGCGATCTGCCGTTATGGGTGAGCGAGGCCGAACTGCATGCAGCCGCCCTAGAGATGTCGTGTGAATTCCGGCGCGCGGCGGAAGCGAGTATCGAAAACATTCGACAATTTGCGCGGAAGCAGATGCCGCGAGAACATTTTGAAGAGTTTTCGCCCGGGCGCAAATTGGGTTGGATCGTGCGGCCCCTCGAGGCAGTCGGTTGCTACATTCCATCGGGACGTTATCCGTTGCCCTCGACGCTGCTGATGACTGCCGTGCCGGCACAAACTGCGGGGGTGCCGCGCATTGTTGTGACATCGCCGAAACCGTCGATTGAAATTTTGGGATGCGCCCACATGCTCGGGATACGAGAGGTTTATCGGGTGGGTGGGGCGCAAGCGATTGCCGCGATGGCCTTCGGAACCGAAACCATTCCTCGCGTCGATCGGATTGTGGGACCCGGGAACGCGTACGTAGCAGCCGCGAAGAAGCTGCTGGCCGGGGAGGTCGGCATCGACTTTATTGCTGGTCCAACAGAGATCATGATCCTGGCGGCCGATGGCGATGCAAAGACAATTGCAGCCGATATGCTGGCCCAAGCCGAGCACGACACAGAAGCGACTGCGATTTTTGTGACCACTTCGGACGCGCTTGCAAATGGAGTTTCCGACGAGATCGAGCGGCAGCTCACCACATTACGTACCCGCGAAGTGGCACGCCAGGCTATCGACAAGAACGGGCGTATTTTTTTGGTTCCCACTATGGAAAGCGCCGTGTTGCTCGCGAATCTGTGGGCTCCGGAGCACCTCAGTCTGCACGATCCGGCGCTGCTTCCGAAAATTCAGAACGCCGGCACGATTTTTCTGGGCCCGAACTCGCCGGAATCCGCGGGAGATTACGCCTCGGGTCCCAGTCACGTTTTGCCGACTGGGGGCGGGGCGCGGCTGCGGGGCGGACTTTCTGCAGCAGACTTTGTGAAGGCTATTGCGATTCAACAGCTCTCGTCAGCGGCGCTCCGGGAGCTGGGTGGGACGATTGCAACGCTCGCCCGCGCAGAAGGGCTTGAGGCGCACGCACGCGCCGTGGAGATTCGTTCTGGCAACTAAATCAATTCCAGACGTAAAGCCGGTGTCACGGCAGCAGACACTGACGCCGCGCGAAGCGGTATTGAGGATGGCGCCTTATAATCCGCCGAGTGGAGGTAGACGCAATAAACTGCGGCTGGACTTCAATGAAAATACAGTCGGCGCTCCGGCCCGCGTGCTCGATTTCATCAAGCGGTATCTGACTGCGGCCGACCTCAGCATCTATCCCGAATACGATCATGCGCTAGAAGATTTGTCACGCCACTTCGGCGTGGGAACCGATGAGCTGACGCTTACGAACGGTACCGATGAAGCCATTCAACTCCTCATCAACACGTATGTGAATAACGGAGACGAGGTGCTGGTTCTGCGGCCATCGTACGCGATGTACCGGTTTTACGGCCAACTCGCGGGAGCAGATGTGCAGGAGGTGGATTACCGGGCTGAGACGCTCGAGTTTCCGCTCGAGGAAGTATTAGAGCGGATCACGGGCCGAACCCGCGCGATTTTTCTAAGTAATCCGAATAACCCAACCGGCACCGGGACCGATGTTGCAGCGATTGAACAGATTCTGGCGAAGGCGATCACTGCCGCTGTGCTGGTGGATGAGGCGTATTACGAGTTCAGCGGCGTAACTGTGTTGCCGTTGCTCGCCGAGCAGCCGAATCTGTTTGTGAGCCGTACGTTTTCGAAAATCTATGGCATGGCGGGGATGCGCTGCGGGTGTGTTTTTTCCAATGCCGGGAACATGGCGTCCATGCGTAAAGCGCAATCACCGTACAGCGTGAACGCGCTAGCGGCGATGGCGGCACGAATCGCTGTGCAGGATCAGACGTTCGTAGAAGAGTACGTCCTCGAAGTCCTCACCGCGCGCGAACTACTGTACGTAGGCCTCGAACGATTGAAGATCTCGTACATAAAGAGCCAAGCCAACTTCGTTCTCTTTCAAGCCGGCGACCGGGCGCTTGAGATCCGCGATGAGCTGCGGAACCGTGGGGTACTGGTGCGTGACCGGAGTTATGAGCTTCCCGGCTGCGTTCGCGTGACGGTCGGCACGCGCGATCAGATTCAGCGATTTCTCAATGAAATGGAGCAGATTTGGTGAATTCGAGCAGCGCCCCCGAGGTGATTGTCTTTGATATGGATGGCGTGCTCGTCGAGGTGACGCAGTCCTACCGGGAGGCCATTCGCGAGACGGTGCGGCACTTTACGGGTGAGCTGGTTTCTCATGACGAGATTCAGGATCTCAAGGACGCGGGAGGCTGGAATAACGATTGGCTGCTTTCTCAAAGGCTGATTTCAGATCGAGGGAAGAGTATCGAGTATGCCGAGGTAGTTGGCTATTTCAACCAAGTATTTTTTGGCGAAAACAACGATGGCCTCATCCGCCACGAGAAGTGGATGCCGAGAGAGGGGTTGCTCGAGCGGCTAGCAGCGCGCGCGGCGCTCGCGATTTTTACCGGCCGCGCCAAATACGAAGCTGACGTCACGTTGGCACGGTATGCAGACGGCATTCGCTTCTACCCACTGGTTACGGACGAATGCGTTGCGAATCCAAAACCGGCGCCCGACGGCCTCGCGCTCATCCAGCGCGAGCATCCGAATAAGAACATATGGTATTTGGGCGACACTGTGGACGACGCGCGCAGCGCACAGTTCGCAGGCGTGCCGTTTGTCGGGGTATCGACGCCGCACAATCCGCGGCACGCCGAGATCGCGAACCTCCTTCGACGGTGCGGCGCCTTGACCGTTATTCAAGACATCAACGAACTGGAAGAGCTCGTCACGGGCGCCGTTTAAAAAAGGTGGAATGAGAGAAGCCGAGGTTAAACGGAAGACGAAAGAGACTCAGATCTTCGGGTTTCTGCGCGTGGAAGGCGCAGGCGAGTACAAGATTGATACCGGGATTCGTTTTCTCGATCATATGCTCGAGTTATTCGCGAAGCATGGAGCCTTCGACTTACATCTCAGCGCGCAGGGTGACCTGGACGTGGATCAGCATCACACTGTCGAAGACACCGGGATTGTATTGGGCGACCTCTTTGCGAAAGCTCTCGGTGAGAGGCGCGGTATCAATCGCGCCGGGTACTTTGTGCAGACGATGGACGAATCGCTTGCTGTCGTCGCGGTAGACCTTGGCGGTCGTCCGGCGCTCATTTATGAGCAGCAAGTGAGCGTGCGGCACGTGGGCGACCTTCAGTCGGAGCTGCTCGAAGACTTCTTTGGCGCCTTTACGCATCACGCGGGAGCGAACCTGCACGCGAAGATTCTCTACGGGCGCTCCAATCATCACAAAATCGAAGCGATCTTCAAATGTTTTGCGCGAGCCATGCGTTATGCGTGCTCGACGGACGAACGCCTGAAAGATCAGCTTCCCTCGACCAAAGGTTTGCTATGACAACGACGGTTGTCGATTATGGAGCGGGGAACTTGCGCTCGGTCGAGAATACGTTGGAGGAGTTGGGTGCGCAGCACGAGGTTACGAACAGGCCGGAAGTCGTTAGTAAAGCGCAAAAGATTATTTTGCCGGGTGTCGGCCATTTCGGGCAGATGATGCGTGCGATCGATGAGTTGGTCCTGCGGGACGTGATCCTGGAGCGCCTTCGGGAGGGTACGCCGTTTCTCGGGATTTGTGTGGGCCTTCAGTGTTTGTTCGAGGGGAGTGAAGAATCGCCCGGGAGCGTCGGATTCGGGATCTTTCCTGGCGTGGTGAAGCGGTTCGTGGGGACGGCGCGAATTCCGCATATGGGCTGGAACTCGTTGACGCAAACGAAATCGTGCCGATTACTTGCCGGGCTCGAAGACCGGAGTTTCACCTACTTCGCTCACAGCTACTATGCACCGATTGTGAGTGCGACCGCAGCGACGTGTACGTATATACATCCGTATACAGCGATCCTGGAGCAGGCGAATGTTTACGCGGTTCAATTCCATGCGGAAAAATCCGGGCAGGTAGGACTGCACGTCATGAAGAACTTCCTTGAAGTGTAATGCTCACGAAGCGGATCATTCCCTGCCTTGATGTGACTGGCGGGCGTGTGGTGAAGGGTGTCCACTTCATCGACCTTCGGGATGCCGGCGACCCAGTGGAACTGGCACAGCGCTACAACTCGCAAGGCGCGGACGAGTTGGTTTTTCTTGATATCACAGCATCGAGCGACGGGCGCGAAATCATGGCCGATCTCGTGGAACGAACGGCGCGGCAAGTCTTTATTCCGTTGACGGTAGGCGGCGGGATTCGGAGCGTTTCGGATGCGCGCAAGATTATTCTCTCGGGCGCGGACAAGGTGAGTGTGAATACGGCAGCTGTCCACCGTCCCGAGCTGATTCGTGAATTAAGTGCGGAGTTCGGCGCGCAAGCAGTGGTGCTGGCCATCGATGCGCGGCACTCGGGCGCGAATAGATGGAACGTCTACACCAGCGGGGGGCGCTGTGATCAAGGTATCGATGTTCTGGAATGGGCGCAATACGGGGAGGCGCTGGGGGCGGGGGAGCTTCTCGTGACGTCAATGGATACCGACGGGGTGCAGAGCGGCTTCGACTGCGAACTAACGCGTGCGGTAGTGAAAGCAACCACGGTCCCAGTCATCGCCTCGGGTGGGGCAGGAAAACCGCGAGACTTCGTCGAGGTACTCACCGCCGGTGGTGCTGACGCAGCGCTCGCCGCCTCGATCTTTCATTACGGACAATACGACGTGGTCGATCTGAAGCGGGCTCTGCTAGGAGCACAGGTACCGGTGAGGCTAGTCACATGATCATTCCCTGCATCGATCTGATGGAAGGGAAGGTGGTGCAGCTGGTGCAAGGGCGGCGGAAAGTTTTGGAAGCAGAGTCTCCGGACGCGATGCTGGCTCGATTTGCAGGATTTCCGCAGATTCAGGTGATCGATCTCGATGCAGCGATGGGGACGGGATGCAACGCTCGGATCGTGGAACATCTTTCGGCCCGAGCGATTGTACGCGCAGGCGGGGGAGTGCGAACTGTCGAACGAGCCGAAGAATTGGTCAGGCACGGCGCGTACAAAGTCATTGTGGGCACGGCAGCCTTTTCAGCTAACGGTCCGGATACTGAATTTCTGCGTAGACTAGTCGGGGCAGTCGGTGCGGAACGGCTTACCATCGCGCTCGACAGCAAGGCGGGGCATATTGTCGTGAGAGGTTGGCAAGAATCGATTCCGTGGACAGCGCTCGAGGTGATTGCGGAATTAGAGCCTTATTGCTCGGGTTTTCTCTGCACGTACGTGGACCGCGAAGGCATGATGGAGGGCACGGATCTGAATTGGTTCGAAAGCTTGCGAGAAGCAACGGCACACGAGTTGATTGCGGCCGGCGGCATTACTACGCTCGATGATGTAAAGGCGTTAGTTGAAATGGACGTTCACTGCGCGGTTGGTATGTCGATTTATACCGGACGGCTGGGGCTGGATCATTTACGGATGCTGAACGAAGTGCCGGGAAATCATACTTAAGATACGAGGTGTACCGACGATGAAAATAGATCGAATTGTCTGGTGTGGTTTGTTCGGGGCGCTCGCGTGCGGGGCGATGTTTCTGATTGCGCCGTCACCTAAGCCGGATGAGTCCGACGTGAAGAACGTGATCACGGGAAGAGCGGCCTTTGACGATTACCGCACCGAGAAGCCTGGCGATTTTCGCAAGATTACTGTGGCCGATCTTCCGCAACCATTTGCCACACAATCTTCGGGAAACCCCCCTAAAGATGTCCCGAGACCTGCGAATATGTGGCCCAAAGCCCCCGCAGGTTTTGAAGTTCAGCTTTATGCCAATGACGGGATGACTCTGCCTCGCAAACTTCGAACTGCCCCAAACGGGGACCTGTTCCTCGCCGATAGCGAAGCCGGCCAGATCGATCTCTTTCGCGGTGTAACTAAGGACGGCAAGCCGGAACAGAGATCGGTTTTTGCTACCGGCCTCAGACGGCCCTTTGGCATCGCGTTCTATCCAAACGGTGGTAATCCGGAGTGGGTTTACATCGGCAACACGAATTCGGTGGTCCGGTTTCCGTATCGCAGCGGTGACTTAAAAGCGAGCGGGCCGGCGGAAGTAGTCATTCCGAGCATTCCAGCAGGTGGTGGACACTGGACGCGCGATCTCGCATTCTCGCGCGATGGCACGAAGCTGTTCGTGTCCGTGGGATCCGCCTCTAACGTTAACGATCCGGATACGCATCCAGCAGAATTTCACCGCGCCAATATTCTCGAGTTCACGCCAGAAGGTAAATTCGTGAAAGTGTATGCGTATGGAATTCGCAATCCGGTGGGTATAGCTATCAACCCGACCACGGGTCAGTTGTGGTGTTCGGTGAACGAGCGCGATGAGTTGGGCGATAACCTGGTTCCCGATTACATCACTTCTGTTAGAGAAGGCGGATTCTATGGCTGGCCTTACTATTACATGGGCGATCACCCGGATCCGCGCCTCGAAGGAAAGCATCCGGAGCTAAAGGACAAAGTGATCGTTCCGGACGTTCTTCTGCAGCCGCATAACGCTTCGCTCGAGCTGACTTTCTATGAAGGCAAACAGTTCCCGAAACAGTACGAGGGCGATATTTTCGCGGCGGAACACGGCTCCTGGAACAAGGCTGTTCGCGCCGGGTATGAAGTAGTGCGCGTGCCACTCAATGACGGGAAATCGAACGGTGTGTATGAAGACTTCCTCACCGGATTTGTGACGCCGGACGGCGATGCGTGGGGACGTCCGGTTGGCGTTGCGGTCGCGCCGGATGGCTCGCTGATGGTTTCCGACGACGTTTCCAAATCGATCTGGCGAGTGGTCTATACGGGGAAATGAGATCCTAACGGTTGATGGCGGTGGCTGACGCGGAACTTCCCGTTTCTTTGACTTCCGCGAACCGAGTTCACGAGAAACTCGGCTTTCTAGGCCTGTTCGGCGCCTTGGCGGCGTACACGCTCACCACCCTTGATGGCGGAGACGTCGCATCGCAGATCGTTACGTCGGCGATGCTGCTGGTTGCGGCGCTCTACTTGAGCTTTCCGGCGGGGCAACGGCTGATAATCAATTTTCCCACGGTGTGCTTGTTTCTGATGACGTGCTATGGCGTCGCTCAGACGATGTGGTCGCCGCAAAGAATCGCTTACAATGGCTGGGCTCGCGTCCTCTTCTGGTGCGCTGCGACAGCCATTTGTTTGCTGTCGACGCAAATTTGTCGAGACCTCGAGACTGCCGCTCGTTTGCGTTGGCTTTTTGTCGTGTTCGGCAGTGGCGTATGCGTGCTCGATCTGCTCGAACAGGCTTCGCACACGAACCAATATTTCTGGCTCATTCAGAGCAGGTATTCCACCCTCAGCGGTCCGTTTGCATATTGGAATAACTTCGCCCAATTCGTAGAACTGGTTTTGCCGATTACGCTGTGGCTAGGTGTAAGCGGCAGAAAACCCGCCGTTTCGTACCTGGTCCTAAGCGGATTGCAGATCGGTGCCGTGGTTGCGTCGGGGTCGAGGGCGGGGAGCGCTCTTGTGATCGCGGAGTTGGTGGTCGTGATGGTGATCGCCTATTTGCGCAACCGTAACAAGACTTTTTTATATGCGGCGGCCTCGGCGTTATTACTGAGCATTCTGTTCGCGTACGCGGCAGGCTTGAATAGGCTGAGTCATAAGCTGGAGCAGCGCGATCAACTTGCGGTGCGCCGTGACATCAATCGATCTTCGATGGCCATGATCCGTGAGCGGCCGCTGACGGGCTGGGGTCTCGGAACGTACGTGCCAGTTTACCGCATGTTCGCTCGTTACGACGATGGCACGTATGTAAATAGAGCGCACAACGATTGGTTCGAGTGGACCGCAGAGGGCGGTGTTTTATTCTCTGGATTCATGCTGGCCGTCTTTGTGTGGAGTGTCAGGCCGGCCATTCGGTCGGTATGGGGAATCGGACTGATTGCGGTTTGCCTGCACGCAGTGGTCGATTACCCATTCGCGCGCTTGGGGGTGTGCGGCTGGTATTTCGCGCTTTTGGGCATGCTGGCCGCGACCAAGAAACTGGAACGGGGAAAAACAGACCGCATCCGAGCGAAATTGCAATCACAGCCGGGGCAAAGGAGATCGTTCGCATCCACATCGTGAACCTGGTACTCGCGGTTGCGGCTCTTTTCGGCGGCTACGTGGCGCTCGACGCGCGACAAGCGGCCGCTCCGTCAGGATTAGGTCCAGACTTTGACACGCCTCGAGAAATCAAAACGATTCACTCGCGCGGCGATGTGAAATCTATCCGTGTGCTGAGCTGGAACATTGACCGGGGCACACAGCTCAACCTGGTGAGTTCAGAGATGGCGAGTGAAGCGGCCGATCTATGTCTGTTGCAGGAAGTCGACTGGAACACGAACCGCGCCGGGAACAAGGACGTCGGGGCAGAGCTGGCGAAGCAGTTGCATTTAAATCTGGCATATGGGATCGAATTCGAGGAACTCAGCCAGGAACACGGACAAGCGGCCTTCATAGGCCAGGCCACTCTGACGAGCCTTCCCATTCGCCGCTCGAGGATACTGCGGTTTCAGGCGCAATCCGGTTTTTGGAAGCCGCGTAGCTGGATTCCTGCTGCTGTGCCGCTGATGCAGCGGCGGATAGGGAGCCGGATCGCTCTCATAACGGAACTTGAGCTCCGACGCCATTTGCTGGTGGTCTATAACGTCCATCTAGAGAGCCGTAGCATGGGTAGGCTCCAGGAGCTGCAATTGGAAGAAATCCTCGCGGACCTAAAGAGCTACCCACGCAATACTGCCGCGATCGTGGGCGGCGACTTCAATAGCAAGTATTTCCCCTCGAGTTTTCTGCGGAGACTCGAAGCGGAAGGCTTTCAGAGCGCTACGGGTGAGCGGATTGAGCGGACGCACAGGATCGCGATGGCGCTCGATTGGATATTCGCGAACGGTCCGGTGAAGATCGGGGATGGTCGAGTCCTGCGAAATTTCAGAGGATCGGATCATTACCCGATCTATGCAGAGCTCGCGGCGGAGTGAGCGGGATTATGCGAGAGGTTGTGGAAAAGCGCAGGAAAACCGTGGAAGCTTGCTGTGGGAATGTTGCTAAATCATTGCAAAGAAGGTTCAAATCACGTTTAGCTGTTTCCACAGGAAGTTGCCCTATAGCTCTTGCGGGGTATGCCGGGGCTTGTTATTCTGGACCAATTGCTGGACTCGATTCCGGCGAAACGATTGAAAGCAAGCCAAAAAACTTGTTCCAATGGCTTGCAAGGATCGAGATAGATTGATAAGCTAACTGAAGGGCGATAGTCTATCGTCCGTAGGAAGTAGGTAGGCAAGCCGGTTCAGCCGACAGGGCCGAACGCGATTTGGACTCCATAGCAGTTCTCAAGCAGTCCTGAAGTAATTCCAAGCTACCGAAGTTTAAGGGTTCATTCCCAGCACTTTTCGAGTGCGGCGCCACTCGTGACCAGAAACTGGTCGAGTGAAGCGCGGCTCAAACGGCTTTCGAGGCCGGCAGCAACAGATCTTGCGAAGCAATTCGTTATCGTCTGGTTGACTGCGCAGTTGATTGACAATCTGGTTGGACGCAATGAAGTAATTCGTCAGACTTTTTGAGTAAAAGCCGGAGCGATTAACGGGTTCTGCTGTGAGGCAGAATCTGAATACTCTAACAGATCAAACGAGAGTTTGATCCCGGCTCAGAATCAACGCTGGCGGCGCGCTTAACACATGCAAGTCGAGCGAGAAAGGGGAGCAATCCCTGAGTACAGCGGCGTACGGGTGAGTAACACGTGGGTAATCTGCCTTCTAGTGGGGGATAACCCTGGGAAACCGGGGCTAATACCGCATAAGCCTGTGAAGGGAAAGCAGCAATGCGCTGGAAGAGGAGCTCGCGGCCGATTAGCTAGTTGGTGAGGTAACGGCCCACCAAGGCGATGATCGGTAGCCGGCCTGAGAGGGCACACGGCCACACTGGCACTGAAACACGGGCCAGACTCCTACGGGAGGCAGCAGTGGGGAATCTTGCACAATGGAGGCAACTCTGATGCAGCGACGCCGCGTGAGCGATGAAGCCCTTCGGGGTGTAAAGCTCTTTCGGCAGGGACGATAATGACGGTACCTGAAGAAGAAGCTGCGGCTAACTACGTGCCAGCAGCCGCGGTAATACGTAGGCAGCGAGCGTTGTTCGGAATTACTGGGCGTAAAGAGTGTGTAGGCGGTGCTCTAAGTTCGGTGTGAAATCTCCTGGCTTAACTGGGAGGGTGCGCCGGAAACTGGAATGCTCGAGCGTGGGAGAGGAAAGCGGAATTCCTGGTGTAGCGGTGAAATGCGTAGATATCAGGAGGAACACCTGCGGTGTAGACGGCTTTCTGGACCATTGCTGACGCTGAGACACGAAAGCGTGGGTAGCAAACAGGATTAGATACCCTGGTAGTCCACGCCCTAAACGATGCATACTTGGTGTCGGCCATTCAGTTGGTCGGTGCCGGAGCTAACGCGTTAAGTATGCCGCCTGGGGAGTACGGTTGCAAGGCTGAAACTCAAAGGAATTGACGGGGGCCCGCACAAGCGGTGGAGCATGTGGTTCAATTCGACGCAACGCGAAGAACCTTACCTGGGCTCGAACGGCTATGGACCGGTGGTGGAAACACCGCCTTTCCCGCAAGGGACTGTAGTCGAGGTGCTGCATGGCTGTCGTCAGCTCGTGTCGTGAGATGTTGGGTTAAGTCCCGCAACGAGCGCAACCCTTGTCCTGTGTTGCAAACCCCTTAAAAGGTGCACTCTCAGGAGACCGCCAGCGATAAGTTGGAGGAAGGTGGGGATGACGTCAAGTCATCATGGCCTTTATGTCCAGGGCTACACACGTGCTACAATGGTCGGTACAAAGCGCTGCAAACCCGCGAGGGGGAGCTAATCGCAAAAAACCGATCTCAGTTCGGATTGCAGGCTGCAACTCGCCTGCATGAAGCTGGAATCGCTAGTAATGGCGTATCAGAACGACGCCGTGAATACGTTCCCGGGCCTTGTACACACCGCCCGTCACATCACGAAAGTGGATTGTACTAGAAGCCTGCAGGCCAACTCGCAAGAGAGGCAGCGGTCCAAGGTATGATTCATGATTGGGGTGAAGTCGTAACAAGGTAGCCGTAGGAGAACCTGCGGCTGGATCACCTCCTTTCTAAGAGAGAAAGTGGCTGGAGTCACTGAAATTAAGTAAGTGGCAGCCTTTCCAGTCCATCGAGCTGCTTCGGCAGCTCTCGACTCCGGATTCTCCACTTGAGAAGTTATGGCGTGCTTCTTGTCGCTCGTGCTGGTCGCGAGCGGCAGCGTCCAATCGGCCTCGATACAATTTCTGATTGACCGGCAGAGCCGGTCGATCGGTCAGAGGGGCTGTAGCTCAGCTGGGAGAGCGCCTGATTTGCATTCAGGAGGTCGCCGGTTCGATCCCGACCAGCTCCACCAGCTTCCACGCGGGCCTGTAGCTCAGGTGGCTAGAGCGCACCCCTGATAAGGGTGAGGTCGATAGTTCGAGTCTATCCAGGCCCACCAAGCATTTATAGAATATAGGCCGAAAGACAAAAGCCAGCATTTGTACGCCGCGAGGCATGCGAGTGTTGACTCCTGTCGTTCGGTATTGCGGACGCGAGGATTTGAGTTCTTTGACAATTGAATAGTATTTGACGGGCAACTACAAGTTGCAACGCTGCCACGAGATCTTGGGTCTTCACCTCGCTGAGGTGCGGGCTCATCCAATATGTGGCAGCAGCGCCGCTCGGCTGAAAAGATCGAATGCAAGTTTGGTCATGAATAGCCGGGCGAGAGAACTCAGAACGTAGAGTTAATTTTATGGTCAAGCTACTAAGAGCATGCGTGTGGATGCCTTGGCGCAAGTAGGCGATGAAGGACGTGGCTAGCTGCGAAAAGCCTCGGGGAGATGCAAGCAATCTGTTATCCGGGGATGTCCGAATGGGGAAACCCAAGTCAGGTAACTGGCTTACCTTTCGATGAATACATAATCGACTGGAGCGAACGGGGGGAAGTGAACCATCTCAGTACCCCTAGGAAGAGAAAACAACAGTGATTCCGATAGTAGTGGCGAGCGAACTCGGAACAGCCTAAACCGTGCAATTCGAAAGGAGAGTGCGGGGTTGCAGGACCACAAAGAATAAGCATTGGGTGTGGGCGCAAGCCGGCACTCAGGGCTTATTCTAACGAGGTTATAAGAAAGCGTTAAGAGAACGGTTTGGAAAGACCGGCCAAAGAAGGTGACAGCCCTGTATCCTAAAATGCCATCTTAGCTTCAAGTGGCTCCTAAGTACCGCGGGACACGAGAAACCCTGTGGGAATCTGCCGGGACCATCCGGCAAGGCTAAATACTCACTTGCGACCGATAGTGAACTAGTACCGTGAGGGAAAGGTGAAAAGAACCCCTGTGAGGGGAGTGAAATAGTACCTGAAACCGCATGCTTACAAGCAGTGGGAGGACTATGGCCGAAAGGCAATGTCTGACCTCGTGCCTATTGAATAATGAGCTGGCTAGTTAGTCTCAGTGGCAAGGTTAAGCGTAAGCGAGCCGTAGCGAAAGCGAGTCTGAATAGGGCGTTCAGTCGCTGGGATTAGACGCGAAGCGGGATGATCTACCCTTGGCCAGGATGAAATCCGTGTAACAGCGGATGGAGGTCCGAACCGGTGTTGGTTGAAAACAGCTCGGATGAGCTGAGGGTAGGGGTGAAAGGCTAATCAAATTCCGTGATAGCTCGTTCTCTCCGAAATAGCTTTAGGGCTAGCCTCGTATGGTCCGTCTTGGTGGTAGAGAACTGATTGAACTAGGGGCCTTTCCAGGTTACCGAATTCAGCCAAACTGCGAATGCCAAGAACGAGTAGTACGGGAGTCAGACGGTCAGGGCTAAGCTTGATCGTCAAAAGGGAAAGAGCCCAGATCATCAACTAAGGTCCCCAAGTACATGCTAAGTGGGAAAGGAAGTCGAGTTCCTCAGACAGCCAGGAGGTTGGCTTAGAAGCAGCCATCCTTTAAAGAAAGCGTAATAGCTCACTGGTCGAGGGATTCGGTGCCGACAATCCAACGGGGCTCAAGCATGTCACCGAAGTTATGGACTCAATTGGAGTGGTAGGAGAGCGTTCCTAGCGAGATGAAGGTATACCGAGAGGAGTGCTGGATTGCTAGGAAGTGACTCTGCCAGCATAAGTAGCGATAAGCCAGGTGAGAACCCTGGCCGCCGTAAGTCTAAGGATTCCTGAGAAAGGTTAATCCGCTCAGGGTTAGTCGGGGCCTAAGGTGAGGCCGAAAGGCGTAACTGATGGACACACGGTTAATATTCCGTGACTATGTTTGTTCGATAAAGACCGATGGGGGGACGCACCACAGAGGCTCATCTGCGAGAAGGGTCAAAGGTGGGTTGAGTGAGATCCGGATTGGCAAATCCGCCGGGTTGTGTGCCAGGAAAATCCTCTAAGGAGAATGAACGTACCCGTACCACAAACCGACACAGGTGGACGAGATGAGTATTCTAAGGCGCTCGGGTGATGGAGCTGCGAAGGAACTAGGCAAATTAACCCCGTAACTTCGGGAGAAGGGGTGCCCACTTCGGTGGGCCGCAGTGAAACGCGTCAGGCGACTGTTTAACAAAAACACAGGTCTCTGCAAAGTCGAAAACGACGTATAGGGGCTGACGCCTGCCCGGTGCCGGAAGGTTAAAAGGAGAGGTTAGCCGCAAGGCGAAGCTTTGAATTGAAGCCCCGGTGAACGGCGGCCGTAACTATAACGGTCCTAAGGTAGCGAAATTCCTTGTCGGGTAAGTTCCGACCTGCACGAATGGCGTAACGATCTGACGACTGTCGGCGCGCTCCGCCCGGCGAACTTGTGGTTCCGGTGAAGACGCCGGATGCCCGCCACTAGACGGAAAGACCCCGTGCACCTTTACTATACCTTTGCAATGAACTATGGTGCGGTCTGCGCAGCATAGGTGGGAGGCTTTGAACTCAGGCTCTTGGGCTTGAGGGAGCCAACGGTGAGATACCACCCTGATTGTTCTGTGGTTCTAACTTACTCCCGTAATCCGGGAGAAGGACATTGCAAGGCGGGTAGTTTGACTGGGGCGGTCGCCTCCTAAATTGTAACGGAGGCGCTCGAAGCTTGGTTCACGCTGTTTGGAAATCAGCGGTCGAGTGCAAAGGCATAAACCAGGTTGACTGCGAGACCTACAAGTCAAGCAGGTGGGAAACCAGGACTTAGTGATCCGGTGGTTCTGCATGGAAGGGCCATCGCTCAACGGATAAAAGGTACGCCGGGGATAACAGGCTGATCGGAGTCAAGAGTTCACATCGACGCTCCGGTTTGGCACCTCGATGTCGGTTCATCGCATCCTGGGGGTGTAGAAGCTCCCAAGGGTTAGGCTGTTCGCCTATTAAAGCGGTACGTGAACTGGGTTCAGAACGTCGCGAGACAGTTCGGTCCCTATCTGTGGTGGGCGTAGGAGATTTGAGGGGGCTTGCCCTTAGTACGAGAGGACCGGGGTGAACGAACCTCTTGTGATTCAGTTGTCACACCCGTGGCACAGCTGAGTAGCGAAGTTCGGTCAGGATAAGTGCTGAATGCATATAAGTACGAAACCTTCCCCAAGATGAGATCTCCCTGAAGAGCCGTGATAGACGATCACGTTGATAGGACGGATGTGTAAGCAGAGTAATCTGTTGAGCTGACCGTTACTAATAGCTCGTTCGGCTTGACCATAAAATGAACTGTGCGTTTTGAGTAAGTGGCGCAGAGACAGCTTAGGTTGTCGGCTGCACACGGAAAAATAAACTTCTAGTTGCTCGTCAATACTATTCAAGAACCCCAATAAGTTTGAGTCTGGACGCGTAGCTGCGGCCAGCAAATTTTCGGGTGATAAAAGCGAGAGGGTCCCACCCGTTCCCATCCCGAACACGGAAGTTAAGCCTCTCAGCCCCGATGGTACTGCATGCGCGAGTGTGTGGGAGAGTAGGACGTCGCCCGATCAAGTTATTCGAACATGGTCTGGTCATAATTAGGTGTGTGTTCGAGCAAACGAAAAGAACCCCGGCTTGTGTTACACTAGCCGGGGTTTTGTGTCTATGGGGAAAGCGCCTCCCACCTTTGCTAGCGTGGTGTTAGGTATCGTACTGAACAGTCGATCTCACATGGACCTGCACAGAATGATTGCCGAACTTCAAGCGGAACGACACCGCTTGGATGAAGCGATACAAGCGCTGGAGCGGCTGTCAGCGGGTAATGCTCGTCGTCGTGGTAGGCCTCCTGGCTGGCTGAAAGAGGAGATACAGAGGCAGGCTCCCAGTTCCGAGAAAGTGGATGGCGAGAGTTTGATTAAGACGAAAAAGGCCTAGCGGAAGCGCTGTATAGGTTCTAGAGTAACTCTCCTTCGGTAGAAGCGTGTGCCGAAGGCGGTAATGGCACCCAAGTTGTACGTTCGGCGCGGTCCCGCGTTTGAGCGCCAGAATCGATAACAAAACTCCAAAAAATAATATCTCCTTCGTAATCCGTCGGTTGCAATGATTGTGCGCGATTTTGCGAACCGCTGGCACGGTAGGGTTGTGTGGGGATAAGGTCGGGAGCGGAAACGAAAGGCGGCGACAGTATGATTTTCAGCAGCTTTGTTGCCCGCGTGTGTATCTTCCATCTCAACATGAGTTGCACCGGCTGACAGTCCGATTCAAAGGCTTCTCGGGGCGGGTAGGTTCGAGGAAAAAGCCCGGCGTTGTGCTTCGAAGCAGTGCGCCAATGTTTCATCAACCCGTGGGCGGCAGGGGGTGCTAGCCGCGCCGACATACAGAATGCTGCGGGACGCCACTCTGTGAGGTTTATACCAGGTCCTGGAAGCAGAGGAAGTAGATTACGAGCTGCGTAAAGCGGATGGCGGGCTAACGCTCGTCCGGCTAAGCAGTACGGCGCTCTTGCGGTCCCTAGAAGAACCAGAGCGGCTGCGAGGAACGAACCTGGCGTGGTTCGCGATCGATGAGCTTTCATATTCGCGCCCCGAGGCGTGGCTGCGGGTCGAGGCTCGCCTGCGAGATCCGAAGGCGACGAAGTTGTGCGGCTTCGATGTATGGACGCTGGAGGGACACGATTGGATTACAAGCGGCTCATCAGAATCCGATAGCAGGATGCGAACGTGTCTGCGCAAACACGTTCGAGAACCGGGTTTGCGTTGACAGAGACGCCGGATTATTGCGAGCGTCTGGAGAGTAGTTACGATCCGAAGTTCATGTTTAAACCGCGCTCGGGAGATGTAGATAAGGGCCGCGATCCGCGTAGGACTCACACTTCCGACGCGCTCGGATACGCGGTGTCGGAGCTATATGGACCTAAGCCCGTCGGCACGGGTGAGAAGGATAAGCGACTGTTTTGATGAAACTGCGCACCAGGGACAGGGCCGAGAGGACAACCTGCAGTAGTGCGCTCGAAAGATGTTAGATATCAATGACTGAAATCGATCGAGAGCATCCGGAATTCAAAGGGCAAGAACGGATGTGGCGGATGTACCGCGACTTGTACGCGGGCGGCCACGAATTCAAACATCGGGCGGCGGAATACCTTTTGCGACGGCAGAAAGAACCGCTGGATGTTTACGGAGAACGGTTGCACAGAGTTTTTTACGAGAATTACATTGGATCGATCGTAGATTGGTACGCGTCGACCTTATTCCGGCGTGAACCCAGCCTCCAGTTGACGGGGGGATTGGAGGCTGGCCAGATGTTCCTGGCTCAGTTCGCGGATGATTGCGACCGAGGAAGCACGAGTCTGTCGAACTTCTTTCGGCAGTCGTTGATCAATGCTCTTATCGCGGGCAAAAGTCACGTGCTGTTGGATTTTCCGCGAACGTCCGCGACTCCGAACAATCGAGCGGAAGAGGACGCAGCCGGCGTTTCCAGAGCGTATCTGATCAGCTATCAGGCGGAAGATCTCATTAACTGGTGTGTCGACGAACGAGGTGAATACGAGTGGGTGGTGCTAAGGCAATCGATGCGGCGACAACCGAGAATCGAGTCGCCTGAAATCGTTGACGAAACGTATTGGCACTACTACGACAGGTCGGAGTACCGGAGCTACCGCCGAATAGAAGGCGGGGAGCAGCCGGCGGGTATCGATCTCATCGCGCAAGGGAGACATGCACTGGTTCGACAGCAGCGTGTTCCTTTGTTCAATCTGAAGCTGAGTGAAGGGCTGTGGCTCATGAACAAAGCCGCACACCTGCAATTGGAACATTTCAACAAATCGAATGCGCTGGGTTGGGCCATCACCATGGGCCTCTTCGCAATGCCAGTTATTTACTCGGATCGCGAATGGAATCAAATCGTCGGAGAAAGTTACTACATCCAACTGGGCCCATCGGACAAATTTGGCTGGACGGAGCCTGATGGGAAGGTGTACCAGCTTGCCGCGGCAAATTTGGAAACGCTGAAAGAAGAGATATACCGTGTTTGCTACTTATCGCAGGCATCCGGAGAGATGCAGGGCGGCCATGGGCAGTCGGCATTGAGCAAGCAGCTTGATTTCACAATCACGCAGGAAGTGCTCCGCGCATATGGGGCCGCAGTTAAGGATTGCATCCGTCGTGTATTAACCGCGATCAGCGATGCACGCGAAGACGGCGTCACGGTTGCTGTTTCGGGCTTGGATGAAGTGGATATTGGCGATTTCGCAACAGAGCTGAATGACGCGAAGAATCTCCTGCAATTGGGCATTGAATCGCCGACGCTTAAGCGGGAGATTTGCCAGAGGCTCGCCTTGAAGTACGTAAGCGATGCCCGGCAAGAGACGAAGGACCGAATTGGCCGAGAAATCGACGCTCAGTTCGTGAATTAGGGAGAGAGGAGATTCATGTCAGATCAAACCGATGTGAAGGGCGGGCCCGCTCCAATGGAGAGAGAATCAGGGGGCGGTGTGGAGGTGCGTGATGTTGTTCGACAAGCCATCGAAGAATTCGTTCGTGCCGAACAGCAGAAGGCAGAGCCCGCTTACAAGGCGGAACTGCAGGATGAGCGCAAGCGGCGAGAGAGCCTAGAAGCGCGTTTAAATCAGCTTGTGGAAGAGAACCGCAAAGCTCGAGCGATGGCGGATGAGGCCGATAGGAACTCACAGATTCGTAGCGAATTACAACGGCTAGGGGTGGCTAAGGTCGATCTGGCTTTCCGCGCTGTAAAGGACGAGATCGTTCGCTCTGACGATGGCCGTTTACAGGGGAGAGGTCCGGAAGCCAAGTCGCTGCAGGACTATCTAGCGGGTTTTGTGCAGGAAAATCCGGAACTTCTTCCGGCAAGAATCGCCGGCGGCAGCGGAGCGCAAACACCTTCCAGAGCCGCCGCACAGAGCACGCCTGTACTTGAGCTGGACAAAATCAAGCCAGGGATGAACAAGGAAGATCTCGACCGAGTTCGCCACGAGATAGCACGTCTTGCATCTCAGGCGCTACGTGGGGCTTAGCGCAAGCAACGCGACAGTCCTGCAAATCAATAACTCGAAAAAGTAAGCAGAGGTTAGCGACAGACAAAGTGTGTCGCAAGAAAAGTTAGGAGACTTATGGGAATTATTACATCTGCCAATCTGGCAAATGCGATCGTGAAACTGGTTGCTGCCGATGCATTACCGGCGCTAACGGGCAATCTAGTAATGGGTAATTTGGTGAATCGCGATTACGAGCCTGTGTTGGCGCATGCCGGCGACACGGTCAACGTTCCGATTCCGCCTGTGCTGTTAGCCAACAATATCGCGGAAGGCGGGACTGTTACGCCCCAGAACCCGAATTTGGGTAACGCTCAGATCGTCCTGAACACGCACGCTGAAGCGACGTTCCAGATTCCGGACGTTACGAAGGCTTTGGCGTTTCCGGAGCTGCTGAAAGCTTACATGCAGCCGGCCGTCATCGCGATAGCGGAACGGATCGAACGCGATCTTCTTTCGCTTTACGGCCAGTACACTGCCAATGCAGCGGTCGGGACGGCAGGAACGGCAATTACCGAGGCAACGATCGATTCCGCTGAAACGGCGTTGTTTGCTGCGATGGTGCCGCCGAGTGCACCGAAATATCTCGTGGTGGACTCGAATGCGTATTCACAGATTCGCCAGATTCCTCGGTTCAGTGAGTACTACTCGGCTGGAGAGGCCGGCCTGAAGGCTCTGGTTGAAGGCAACGTCGGCAAAATGAAGGATTTCTTCATTTTCCGTTCGCAATTCGTGCAAACAACGGGCACGGTTTCAACCAACACCCATAACCTCGCCTTCACTCGGGATGCGATGGGGCTTGTGATCCGCCGACTTCCTCAGCCTTTACCGGGCACGGGTGCTGTAGCGGAGTATGCAGAGATGGGGAACTTCGGCATTCGGGTCGTCATGAGCTATCAGCCGAACACGTTGTCCCAACAGTTTACGGTAGACGTTCTATACGGTTGCGGCGTTCTGCGAAATAACTTCGCCGTCCAAGTCAATACTTAGTAGCTGCAGGCCAGAATCGGTCGAGATTGCATACGGGAGCCGCCTTCAGACGGCTCCCTTTTCTTTTGAAAGAAGATAAACATGGACGTCAGACAATACTATCGAAAGCTACGTGAGATAGAAGCAGGTATAAGTGAACCGTACCTATTGGTTGTAAGCCTTGAGACGACAGACGGCGGTAGAGCAGGTGCTGTGTCGGAAGTCTCTCGCTATGTTGCTGCGAAGCTCATTCTCGAAGGTTGCGCCGTGGTGGCGAGCGAGAGAGAGAGGCAAGCTTACCTGGAGCAGCAGGCAATCGCAAAGAAGGCTTCGTACAAGGCAGACTTGGCGCGACGGGTTCAGGTGGCGATTATCGCCGACTCAGATCTCGAGGCGGCAAGTACAGCACAAAAGAGTAACGATCTGAGCAGCGGAAAGTAGGCAACCATGGCGCTGTTGACGGACGCGGACATCGTCACCCTAAACGATTTGCTGCTCTTCGAGAGCTCGCTCGTACAGATCTCTTCGACGCATAGCATCGATGTGGCTACGAAAATCAACCTGGCGATCAATGAGGTCAGCGACAAGGTCATGTTGTGGCTGCTGAAAGTGTGCGCGTCCGATCCGCAGTGGCTAAATCGGCGCGCCCTAGGATTGTCGACCGTAGTTGTCACGCCTACTCTCCAGCAGTGGTTGTGCTTTCAGTCCTTGTCACGCTTTTTTGCTGAAGCCTACAACGCCCAGCTCAATACAAGATTTCAAGGCAAGTGGACCGAGTATCAACAGGCCGCCAGCAGTGCAGCCGAGATGGTGTTCATGTCAGGGCTTGGAATCGTTTACAATCCCTTGCCTAGGCCAGCAATGCCGTTCACGTCTATACAGAACGGAACTGTACTCCCACAGGCACTGTTTTTTCAGACCGCGTGGGTCGACAAATTCGGCGACGAAGGGGCGCTCAGCCCGGTCAACGGCTTGATTTTGCAAGAGGCGTCAGCTGTGTCAGTCGCAATGGGAAATGGCGCGCTCGTTCCTCCGAGCGCCGCCATAGGGTGGAATGTATACGCAAGTGGTACTTCAAGCAATTTAACGCGGCAGAACATCACGCCGTTGGCAGTTGGGACGACGTGGCAATTGCCTACAGCGGGTCTGACGAGTGGTCCAGAACCCGTCAACGGCCAGGAACCGAACCTTTACGTGATGCTTTCCAGGAAAATCCAACGAGGCTAAAGATGTTACCGCTGACAATACTCGCTGCCCAAAAGGTTTTGAACCTGTTGACGGCAGAGCAAGCACTGCAACAACAGATTTCGGAGATTGCCGCATCGTGCAATGTAACCGTTCCATTGATCACTTCGGCGCAAGTCTTGCTTAGTTCGGCCAGTGCGGAGATCGGGGATAACAACGTGCAGCTTATGTATCCACGCATCTGCCTTTACAGCGGGGGGGTAAAAAACTCTCAGAACGAACGATTCAGGTCGCTGTCCGGAATAATCGCTGTAACAGCCGAAATTTGGGCCAGCGGGAACCTTGTGACTGATACTGATCAGTGGATACACTTCTACGTCGAAGCGATGACTGATATTCTCCGCCAGAACATCGGCGACTGGGGTGAGGGCATCTTCTTCTCTGGAATTTATGATGTGCAGTTTCAGCCGCCGAAAGCTGGAGGACTAGGATTTGCACAATCGGCGAAGGTCACGTGTAACTTGAATGTAAGTCGTAACTAGGGGACGGAAATGGGAAGCTACATCTCTTCGAACGCGAACCGTTTTTACGCGTCCAGAGAAGCGAATTACGGCCAAGCGGCGCCGATCGACGCGAGCAAGAGATTTCCAGCGGTTCGATTACACGCCCAGCAGTTCCTAGAGCGTGGTAAGCGTCTCGATAAGACAGGCACACGCACGTTTTTAGGAACGTCGCCAGATGCAAGACGGCACACCGTGTTTGAAGCACAAACGTATATGACCTCGTGGAGCGGAACTGGAGACCCAGGGTACGGTCCTTTGGTTCAGTCTGCGTTTGGAAACGCTTCTCAGTTGAGCAGCGGACTTTCCGTGGCTGCGCTTCAGAGCCCGATTCAGATACAAACGACGGCGCCCCACAACCTTTCGACCGGATCAGCGGTCTCCTTCTTCAACGAAGTCCGCTTCGTTACCACCGTGCTTGACGCGTCGACTATTGTGATCAATGCACCTTTTTCGAACACAGCCGGCACGAACGCCGCCCTTTCGCCTACGCTTACTTATCGCCTATCGACCGTACTGCCTAGCATCACCCTCTATGATTACTGGGACCCCGTTACAGCGGTAAGCCGGATCGTGACTGGTGCCGCCGTTGACACATTTCAGGTTTCAGTAAACGGCGACTATCACGAACTCACATTTGCTGGACCTGCGGCGGATCTCCTCGACTCTACTAGCTTCAACACGGGATCGGCGGGACTTAGCAACTTCCCTTCTGAGCCGTTGCTCCAGGATTTCGATTATTCGATCGTTCCCGGACACCTCGGTCAAGTCTGGCTCGGGAACGTGCCGAACCAGTTTTTTACATTGACCGAGGCAAGCGTCGAACTGAAAAACAACATCAACTTGCGAAACCAGGAGTACGGATCCTCTTATCCGAAGGCGATCGCGCCGGGGCCACGGCAAGTTGCTTCACAATTTACGCTGCTTGCACAGGATGACTCTCAAACATCGGGTCTGTACGCGGCTGCGAAACAACGACAAACGGTGTCGGCGATGTTACAGCTTGGCCAAAAGCAGCTGGAATTGATGGCCATTTTCCTGCCGAAGGTGACGCCTGAAATCCCAAACTACGATGATTCGGAGACACGGTTGCAGTGGCAGTTCACCAACAACCTGGCTCAAGGAACTGCAGATGATGAGATTTATATCGCATTCGCGTAATACGCACTACTCAAGTGTGATTTGGCACGACAGTAAAGTCGTCCGGAGCGTTCGTTATGCAACACGGCGAGTTTCGCTACGGCAAAGGATCGAATTGACGAGCAAGGTTCGGGATCTCGTCTTGAAGCACGAATTCCTGAAGGCGGGAGATGCGGGCGACCAACTTGAGGCCACTCTGGGCGAATTGCTGGTCGGAAAAGCATACCTCGAGTGGGGTCTTCATGAGATTCAAGGACTGACGATTGACGGCGAGCCTGGCACGGTCGAAACAGTAATCGAAAAGGGACCCGAGGAACTTACGAACGAGATTGTAGCCACCATTCGGGCGCAGCTCGAACTCTCAGAGGAAGAAAGAAAAAACTCTTAGTCGCATTTCATTTCCAGTTTTCATCACCAGCCGCTTGGAAATGCGACAAATGCCGAACGAGCGGCTTGGTGAAAACGCGAAATTGTGCCTGGACAAGTGTCGGCAGTGAGCCGACTTCCAGGCCCGTGTGGGCACGTCGAGATCTGATTTCTTTCCATTGTCCGAAATCCATCATTACGGCACAAAGCATGTCTTTGTTAGCGCAGTTTCGTATGTGGAAGAAGTTTGGAGGAGGAACGCCGTGGTCAATGGAGGCGAAGGCCGCCGAAGCCATTCTTGTGTTGGAAGAGGCATCGCGAAAGGAGAATGAACATGCGCAAAACTAACGACAGATTATCCACTCTGGCAACGCAGCTGTCATTGAACGATGCAACTGTGGAGATCTAAATGGCTACTTTCCCGCTGCTCAGCTCTGGTGCTGTCGCGCAGTACCCGACCGTCGTCTCGAACGGCCAAGCCACACAAGCGATTCGATTCTTGGACGGATCCGATCAGCGATATTTGACCCAGGGGCGTTCATACCGGCAATGGCAGATCCGATTCGACCTGCTGAACGAAACAGAAATTGCACAACTAGAGTTGTTCTTCGCCGCGCAACAAGGAGATTTTGCGACGTTCGTTTTTCCGGACCCGATTAGTGGGAATAATGTGCCTAATTGCCGGCTTGCAACGCCGGGATTTGTGACTGCATACGTCGGAGTCGATGTTAGCTCCGCTTCGTTAGTGGTGATAGAGACAAATGGATAAATTGTTTTTTCCGCAATTGTCCAGCGGAGCACTGGCCCAGTATCCAATCAAGAAGACTAAGGTTGCAAGAACGATCAAGAATGTGCTTCCGGACGGCACTATGATTCTGCTCGCTGATCCCGATTCGACGCTACTTGTGTGGCAAATGGCGTACACCGGATTATCGGCGATCGATATGGACGCACTTCAAAACCACTTCAGCGCGTGTGTCGGACCGTTCCATGGGTTCACCTTTATCGACCCAACCGACAACATGCTGGTGTCTAGCTCGGATATCAGCGAGGCGCCGTGGGTGAAGTCGAGCGTAATCAGTCTGTCTTTGGGGTTGCCCGATCCAGACGGAGGAACAGCAGCCTTCACCGCGATCAATAGCGGCCAGGCGAGTGAACTGATCAGCCAAACACTCACTGTTCCTGCAGGCTATCAATATTGTTTTTCGCTGTATGCCCTCAGCAACGCGCCGGCCGAACTCACATTAGTCCGGCAAGGATCGTCAACGCAGCAGAGCACGGTCGCAGCCGTTGGACCCGGCTGGAGCCGAATCATTTCGAGCGGCGACTTGCCCGATGCAGGAACGACGTTGACAGTTGGTGTGAATTTGGCCGCAGGGCAGCAGGTGGGGTTGTACGGACTACAACTTGAACCGCAAGTGGCTCCTTCGCGGTATCGCTCTACGGGCGGTACAGGGGGCGTTTATTCGAACGCACATTGGGCCGTTGACCAACTCGCGATTTCGGCGGATGCACCAAATTTGTTTTCCACTGCTTTCAGCATCGAAACCGTTATATAGGACCACGGAATGGGAACAATTAACCAGGTAAAACAACTCGCCGAAGCCGACACGCCACTGTTGTTCTTCGAGTGTGTTTTGCCGAACGGGCCCGTTGAATATTGGTGTACTCACTCGATCGTCTTCAACGGGCAGCAGTACGCTGCAAGAGTTCTCAAGCACAATTTATTCGACCTGCAGTTGTCGGCCGACGACGCGATGGATGGTATTACACAGCTCTCCGTGGTGTTGGCCAACGCCGATTCCCTACCTTCGCAACTGAATGCTGAATATGGCTTCAAGGGAACGGAACTCACGGTCTATTTTGCTTTCGCCGACTTACCAAACGGCGCGATTACCACGGAAAGTACCGTTCTCTTTCGCGGAATCGCGGGTGATCCCGACGAGATTGCAGAAGACTCGCTGACAGTGAGCTTCACGAATAAGCTGAGCCTGCAACGAATTCCGCTCCCCGAAGTTCGCGTTCAGCGTTCGTGCCCGTGGAATTTCCCAGCTGATTTGGAAGAAAGGGCCGAGGGTTTGAACGGCGGCCGGTATTCGCCGTATTATCGCTGCGGGTATTCGGCCGACATCCCGGGCGGTGTGGGCAACCTAAACAGCGGACAACCGTACACCTCCTGCGACAAGTCGCGGACGGAATGCCAAGCGCGAGGAATGTTCGACACAGACGGATCGGGCAATATAACTCGGCGCTTCGGTGGCTTCGAGTTCGTACCATCGGCGATCATGGTGCGCACAGCCGGTGACAAAACATCGCACGTTTCTCCGCTTCTCGACGATCCGGCGAAATACAACGACCCCGTGCCGATTGTTTATGGGATCGGTTGGCTGAAAGCACCAGTGATCTTCTCTCGAAACGACGGCAACCTGACCCACATGGAAGTTCTGTTGGGAATGGGAACGATCCAGACCATTTTCAAAGTCGTTGTTAACGACATCGAAATCCCACTCGCTGTGCAAAGTACCGACACGACGACTACCGGTTGGTATAACGTGGTCACGCTCGGCGCTTTGCAAGGCAATTTCAATCTCGATTTTACAGATTCAAATGGTAATCCTCTCGGCGACCCGTACGGAAATATGTCGGTGCTTTCCGTTGTTGTACCAAACCGGATCAGCAGCGGAAGATCGCTGCCCACCGTTGAAGTGCTCCTGCAGGGCGTAGAAGTTGATTTCTATAATCCGGACGGAAGCTTCCAGCAGACGGCATACTCGAATAATCCCTCGTGGATAGTTCTAGACATACTACGCCGATGTGGATGGTCGACTACCGATCTAAACCTTTCCGCATTTGCTTCCGCGGCCGATTTCTGCCAAGAGCTGATCGGTACGACTGATCTAAATGGAACGCCGCTCTCTGTGCCGAGATACGAGTGTAACCTCATTTTAACGAAACGGCAAAGCGCCGCAGTCGTGGTTCGAGGTATCCGAGTGGCCGCGAGCCTGATGTTGCGATATGGAGCGACTGGCTTGCTGGAATTATTGCCCGAGACGACGATTGCGCAGCAGCAGCCGAACTTGCCAGACGGCGGGAATAGCACCGAACAGCTGAACGCGGGTTGGCCAGCTTACGAGTTCAGCGACGGATCTGGACCGTTTTCAGGTGTTGCACGCAATCCGAATGGGACGTCCACTGTGCGGCTCAGTTCGCGCAGTATAGCGGAAACCTCCAATAGGTTAAGCGTTGAATTTCAGGACGAATCCAACGAGTATCAACAGGACAGCCTGTCCATTGTTGATAGCGACGATTCGGCGCTGATTGGGTATGAGATCAGCAGTCAGTCGACGGCTCTCGGGATCGCAAATTTCAGCCAGGCAACTCGCGTTCTGCTGCGGCAGCTGGACAAATCGACCAAAGGCAACCTATATGTACAATTTCAAACCAGTTTCCGCGCGCTAAAGGTCCGGCCGGGTGACATCATCGCGTTAACGTATTTCAAAGAGGGGTTCATACGTGTTCCCCTGCGAGTGGTGAAGTTGTCACCATCGATGAATTATCAGCTAGTAACCGTTCTCGCGCAGATTCATGATGACGACTGGTATAGCGATAATCCTACCGTTCTCGGGGGAGCGGGCAGGCAGCCTGCCGCTCAGGTTCAGACGCCGCGTCCGCTCATTGGGTTGCTTGCTCACGACGACGCAAACGGGAACCTCGAATTCTTCGACTTCGAAGTACAAGAGAACATACAGGCTCAAAGCGATGGAACCTCGACAGATACTCTGACGGTACGGTTTTCTCAGCCGACTAAGCCAGACCCGAATTCACCAAACTTACCTCTGGTGAGCATCGCCGCTGTTGGAGGGGCGCTCCAAAATGAGAACTATGTGTACTATGCGGTAACTGCCGTCGATGCCGCTGGTAACGAGGGTGCGCTTTCGTTCACTATCCCCGCTGCTGTGCCCGCCGGATCAAACGGGAACGGAGTTGCGATACAGGGTTTGAGCTTCCCCTCGGTCGCAACGAGTTTTAATGTGTATCGCGGAACGACCCCACAAACGCTGTATCGTATCGCGTCAAATCAATCAATTGCCAACAGCTATTCGGACCCGGGTGCCCCGGCCCAACCGATCGGACCGCCTGATGCGAGCTTCGACCACGCTAACTTCTACTATCGATATGAGTATGCGGGGCCGTTCCCAGCGACGCTGTTTTCACCGACTACTATCGGATGCGCCGACATGGGTGCAGCCAGCTTAGCCTATGTCGGCATGGTGGTCAGAATTATCGAAGGAACAGGCCGCGGTCAAGAACGGTCTATTGCGACAAACGACGAAACTGTACTTACAGTCACTTCGGCGTGGTCAGTCGTTCCCGACGTGACCACGCTTTTCGTAATCGCGGAGGCTTCTTGGCGATTTGCAGCAGTCTCGTCAACGAGCCCCGTGCAATTCGAAATCCCCTACCGATCCGGAACGGTCATACAGGTCTCTGGGCGCGGTGCAAACGTTCACAATCAGGAGGGGACGCCCGATCTGTGTCCTTTAACCCGGTGGGCCCTGGGCCAGCAACAGGCGGACTTAGGGGTTCCTGGGATCCCCAACTTTTCGATCGCGGCTCCTGGCGGCGGCGAGTTGACGCTTTCGCAGATCGACTTTGATGACCTGACAAACACATCGACAGTTTCCAGCGGAACCCTTCAGATCTTCTATTTTGACGAATTGAAAACGCCGAGTATCTACAGTTTGGCTTCAGTTCTCGATGCGAGCAGCACAAATCTGTTGCTAGCGCAAGCGGCCCTTCCACAAGCCGACGACGTTATAGAGGTCGGTGACGTAATACAGATCGAGGGAGAGTTGATGACGATCCTCTCGATTAACTCGCTTCCGAATACCTATACAGTCATTCGCGGTGTATTGGGAGCTTCGGCGACAACACACAATGCAGGCACATCGGTCCTTCATCTCGCCACCTCGTTTGTTGTTGTACCGTTTGCACCCGACTTCTTCGCAAACAGAGGGTCAGCCAATTATCTGCACACCGTCAGCGTGCCGGATGTTCGTGTAGCAACAGCCGGGTTCTTCGTTACTAACGCCTTAGGCAACAGCCAAGCCAATCAGATCTGCTTCACTGAAACGGCGAATGGCGGGTTGCGCACACTTTCAGGCGGCCAATTCTCGATTCAAGTAAGCGGCTACCTAGCCACCCAACAGAATGCGGCGCCACCATTGCTGATCGAGGCAGCGCACGCCGTGCGCGATGTTCGAGCGACGGTTACCCAGCCGGCCACAGGCTACAACATCAGCGTAGACGTGCTTCAGAACGGGACCGAGTACTGCAACTTGATAATCCCGGACGGAAGCACAACTTCCAACATTGTCTCGGGTGTGACCCTGCCGACCGCGTTGCTGGATGAAGCGACGCTCACGATCAATCTCACTCTCGAGGTAGACGCCGGGTCTACCCAGTCCATAAGTCCGGGCCGGGATCTGACTGTGACGATTCGTCTCTGACCTATGGCAGAGCAAATCTATAAGCTCAGCCCTGACCGGGACCTGCAGTGCTACTTTCTTACGCCATCCGCCGTCGCTGCGATGAGCGGGGCGAGTGGTTCCGGATTCGTCGTGTCGGGGAAATGGCGACAGCAGTTCGACTGGGCGGTCGTCGAATGGAATCGAGACAACGTATTCGAGCATCCGGCGCTTCGCTATTTGCCAGATGGCGACTTGAGTGGGCTGACGCTTAGTTATCAGGAGCAGCGGAGCGGGTGCATTCCTTTTGAGTCAAATCTCTTCCCCGTCGTTGATTGGAATAACCTCCGCATTTGGGCGCCTAACATCGAAGGACTTCCAAACACCACGGGTGTCACTGAAACGGTGTACCACGTCAATTTCACCGTTCTTCCGAGTAAGCGGACTTCGGAGACAGTGTCTTACATAACGCCTGTCGGAAGTTACACACCGGCGCAAGCGATTATGACATTGGCGGCTAATCCCGGAACTGCAGGTGATCGGGTTGGATTGGCGTTCTTAGAGGAGCATTATTATTACACGCTTGCTGGCGGAGAAGACTTACCGACGATAGCCGCTGGCCTGGCGGGGATCATAAACGATGCTACCGCCGGAAGTCAGACGTTCAGTGCCACTTCAAACGGTCCATCTATCACAGTCACATGGAACCCGAGGTCCACAGCATCCACTATTCCGTACCAAGACTTATTCGGTGCGAATGCGAATCGAACCGGCATGTATGGATTTTGCTCGGCTGCGATGCAGGTGTGGCAGGAGCCATCGGCCATCTTTAGCGGAGGCCAGTTTCCTTCCGCATATCAGGTCGCATTGAATTTCAGCGCACTTCCGGGCTACTACTATTATTACGATGATGCGGGAAATCAACAGACACAACCTGTAAACCAGATCCCGACCTCGCACGCGCGAAAGGTTCGTTGGACCTGGGCCGCCGACCTGCAATCCGGCATTTTCGAGCAAACGGAGTTTCAGGTGACTATCTCAAACTGGACTGTGACCGGGAATAATCGGCAGTACTCCGTTGCAGGCCCGGGAAGCCGGCGAGTTGAGGATACGGACCCGATTGCGCGGTACACGGGAGTATGGTCTCAGCCGGCGACGGCCGATTTGAACTCTACTTTATGGCCACTTCAAACCGGTAATTTTTCTGGAAGCAAGATTCACTTCACTCAAACAAGCGGTGATAGCTGCAGCTTAAGCTACAGCGAAACAGCGCAACACGAACTCTACCTGGGGACGTGCCTGATTTCTCCAGGCGCTTCGATTACAGTGTCTGTCGACGGATCAGCCCAGAGCTTTTTTCTTAATGTGCCCGGAGAAAATGTTCTCACGCGCCTGCTCTTGGGTACATTTCAGGCGGGAGCGCATTCGGTTACTTTGGCGAACAACACCGATTCCGCGTACTTCTTTTTTGACTTCCTGGAGATAGTATACCCGTCGACCGACCTGCCCGACTTCGATGCACACCCACAATTGGCGCTTGCGACGGACTGGGATACGTATCATTCGCAATCACTGCCCGCGGAACGCACGGCGTGGCTGATCAATAAGCTCGGATTCCAGGGACGAGTGAATCACTACAGTGGCGCCCTGTGGTTTTACGAAATAGTTCGCACAGGGAGTGAGTATGCGACAGGAGCCGTAGAAATCACCATTGCACAGCCGGCGGGAAGCTTGGTTGCAGCGCTGCAGATCGGTGAAACGACTATTCAGCATCTCATTCTGGACTATGACACCTCAGAAACGCTGGCGCAAGCCTTTTCTCTCCTTATTAACAACGGCTCGAACTCGGTGTGGAGCAGTGTGAACGGCAGCCAGCTCACGATTACAGCGCGAGGTATGGGTGTTGCCGGAAACTCCATCTCGATTGGAGTGCCGGCGAGCAGCCAAGGTTACAGTATTAGCCCATCGTCACTTACCCTGAGTGGCGGTATCGACGGAGCTCCTTACGACCTCGATACAAATGACCCACTGAACAGCGCGTTGATCGCGGCCGCCGATTACTGGCGGACGGACTTAATCGCGGCTCCGCGGATGAACCGAGCGGCTCGCGATTGGCACCTCGCATATTTTACGGCGCTTAAGGAATACGGGACCGACGTGGTCGCCTCGTTCAGCACCGAACTGATGAATGGTGATCCGTCGGAGACCGTGGGAATCGCACAGCGTTATCCAGATGGGACGCCAGTTGTTCTGAACACGCCTTCTGTTCAAACGAACTTTTCCGCTACGACGATTGCTTTTTGGACGCAAGTCTATCTGGAGATGGCGGGATTACAGAACAGCGCTGGATTAACTCCATATCTGCAGTTCGGCGAAGTACAGTGGTGGTACTATCCCAAAGCGAATAGCGGTATGCCCTTTTACGACGACTACACGACTCAGCAGTTTGAGGCGAAATTCGGCGTTCCGCTGAAGATCATCATCAGCAATGATTCAGATCCGAGCGCGTTTCCGAATGAAATGGCTTTCCTTCCAAGCCTGATCGGCTCATACACGGCGACGATCCGGAACGCCGTGCAAGCGCAGTTTCCTAATTGCCGGTTTGAAGTGCTCTATCCGGCGGATACGAACGATACGCCGTTGAATCAGTTGGTAAATTACCCGGCAAGCGACTGGACACCTGGCAACTTAAACTGTTTGAAAACGGAGAGTTTCACGTACACGGGCGCTTACAACCTGGACCTCAGCAGCACCTCCATGGATGTGAGCGCGGCGAAGGGTTTTGCCAATGGAGAACGGAGCCATCTGGTAGGTATCAGCGACGCCTGGACAGCGTGGATGAAGGAAGTTGACTTTGCACAGTCGCAAGGGATGGAATCTGTCGTTTTGTTCGCGCTGGACCAGTATTGCCTGATCGGATATCCTGCACCTCCGTTCGTCAAGCTGGTGCGGAGTCAACGACAGGCATAGCGCGTCAGACAGCAAGACCCCTGTACAGGTAATATGGTCGGTTCATGATCTATGTCGTCACGGTCTCAATCGTCGTATTGTTGTTGTGCGGCATAACGATTTACAAAATCACAAAGGTCAAGAACGAAGCTGATTTCCTAGTGGCGGGACGAAGTTTAAGTTGGCCCGTATTAGTATTCACGCTGCTTTCATCATGGATTGGGGCGGGAAGTCTGCTGGCGGGAGCAGAGAACGCCTATCGGAACGGATTTGTTGCATTGTGGCAGCCACTCGGCGGATGGGTTGGGCTCTTACTTGTCGGGCTGATCGCCGGTCGCGCGAGGCACTTTGCGCAGTTTACGGTACCTGATCTTCTTGAGGCAAGATACAACTCTGCCGCTCGAGTGCTTGCGACCGTCGCTATCGTCATTTCCTACACAATCATCGCCAGCTATCAGTTTATTGGCGGCGGCGACATTCTTCACCTCATCTTTCCTCAAATCAGTCGGACTGAGGGCCAACTGTTCATCGCGTGTTTCGTCATCTTCTTTACTGCGGCAGCGGGCATGGCCTCCATTGCTTATCTGGATTTGGTGATTGGATCGCTCGTAACTGTGACTGTTATCGTGGCGGTGCCGATTCTGCTCGGTCGTTTCGGCGGCTGGGCCATGGTTCGGGAATCCCTGCCTGCAACCCATTTCCAAGTATTGGGAAACTACTCATTCGGCGGTGCCGTGGGCCTTGCATTGCCCACGTTGCTTCTGCTGATCGGGAATCAAGGCATGTATCAGAAGTTCTTCTCCGCCAAATCGGAGAGCGATGCGAGGAAATCAGTCGTTGGATGGATATTTGGCACGGTAACGCTCGAGACGTTGCTTGTCGTGGTGGCAGTGATCGCGAGCTCAAAGCTGCATACCGATAAACCGCGCGAAGATCATTCCACTAACAGCAAGAGAGGCATTGCCGCCGTTACTGGGAGCTATTTTGCTCGGGGGTGTATTCGCGAAAGTCATCTCCACCGCCAATAACTACCTTTTTTCTCCGGCAACAAACCTGATTCACGACGTGTATGGACGTTTCATAAACCCTCTCGCTAGTGAACGCCGTAAACTATTAATTTCCCGAATTATCGTCTGTTTATTGGGCATTTTCGCGTTCCTCCAGGCAACCCAATTCGAATCGGTACTTAAGGCATCTCTCTATGCGTATACCGTTTATGGGGCTGCGGTCACACCTGCAGTGATGGCAGTATTTTTTTGGCGCCGCACTACCACGGCAGGCGCGATCACGTCGATTCTGCTAGGTACAGTCGTTACCGTCGCTTGGGAGATCGCGCAGCAACACGGGCCAGCGGGCTTAGAGAAGCAGATCGGAGGCGTCGACGCTGTGTATCCCGCTTTGATCTCGTCCGTGCTCAGCCTCATTCTCGTGAGCCTTTTCACGCCTCCTCCATCGCCGGCGCAATTAGCTCGATTAGCCAATCCTTACAATGACTGACGTATGACTACGGACCGCATTCAAGAAGCTCTACGTGAAAGTGGCGTCGACGGCTGGTTGTTTTTTGATCATCACAGACGGGACCCGTTGGCGTACCGAATCCTGGCGATCCCTGACGACGTCCGGGCGACTAGAAGGTGGTACTACTTTGTTCCCGCTAATGGCGAGCCTCGAAAGCTTGTGCATCGAATTGAGAGTGGAGCCCTCGACAATTTGCCCGGCTACAAGCAAACGTACTCCAGTTGGCTGGATCAGCAGAACAAGCTGGCTGATTTGCTCACCGGCTGCTCCCGGATCGCAATGCAGTATTCGCCCAACTGTGCGATTCCCTATGTATCACTCGTCGACGCGGGAACAGTAGAACTCGTGCGGAGTGTGGGAGTGGACTTGGTCAGCTCAGCGAATCTCGTCCAACAATTTGAAGCGCAGTGGACTGAAGACCAGCTCGATCTTCACATCCGAGCGGGCAACTTGGTCGATCGCGCCAGGCGTGAGGCGTTCGATTTCATTGGTGGACGGCTCCGAAGCCAGCAATCACTAACCGAATATGACGTTCAACAGTTTATTGTGACTCGTTTTACCAGTTCCGGGCTGACGGCAGATCACGGTCCGATCGTCGCAGTTAACGTGAACGCGTCAAACCCGCACTACGAGCCGAGCCCCGAAAATTCGTGTCCCATCCGGATCGGGGATCTGGTGCTCATCGATATGTTCGCCAAGCTGACACAGCCGAATGCAGTCTACTACGACATCACGTGGACAGGGTTTTGCGGAGATCCGATTCCAGACAACATCCGAAACGTTTTTGAGATAGTGCGAGACGCGCGTAAGCGGGCTTCGGATTTCGTCATCAAGAAAGCTTCAGCGCGCGATACGTTCGCGGGGTACGAAGTGGATGATGTTGCCCGCAACTACATTGAAGAGAGTGGATTCGGCGAATTCTTTTTTCATCGCACAGGGCACAGCATAGGTACGGATGTGCACGGAACGGGAGCGAACATGGACAACTTAGAGTCCCACGACGAACGGCACGTAATCGCAGGTACCTGTTTCTCTATTGAGCCCGGTATTTATCTTTCCGAATTCGGTATTCGGTCCGAGGTCAACATGTACGTCGGCGACGGTGTTGCTCGCGTGACAGGCGAAGAACAAGAGGAAATCGTGCACATTTAGGGCTTTCCGTACCGCGGTGTGCGCCTCACAAGAGGCTCTAGAGACTGCATTGAGCCGATACAATCAAACTTGAACTTGGAATTTCAGCCGCTGTTCCGGAATCCGCACCTGCTTACGATAGCTGGGAACTTCTGGCCTAGGAAGATCGACCACCAACGTTTTCCCGCGACACGCAATGACTTTCGGATTGACGATCGCACCACGATCGTGGCGTTCGCGCACCAGCCCGAGGGCACCGCGCGAGCGCAAATTGTTCTCGTTCATGGTTTAGAAGGATGCGCGGACGCCGGATACATCATAAGCTTTTCACAAGCCGCGCTGCTACGCGGCTTCGGGGTGCATCGGCTGAACCTGCGTACCTGCGGCTGCACGGAACAACTCTGCGATACGACCTACCATTCCGGGTTGACGAGCGACACGCGCGTTATTCTGGAGCGAATTCGAGAATCATACCGACAGCCGGTGTTCCTGGTTGGTTTCTCGCTTGGCGGAAACGTCGCCCTGAAACTCGCCGGAGAAATAGGGGAAACGGATCTGGTCACGGGCGTATGCGCAATTTCTACCCCGATCGATCTTGCTGCTTCTGCGCGAGCGATAGATAAGCTATCCAATCGTTTGTACGCGCAGCGTTTTCTTAGCAGGTTGCGGAGCCGAGTCCGCCGCAAGAGCAAACTTGCGCCGAATGTCTACAACACAGCGGGCCTCGATAACGTGAAATCGATTCGGGAGTTTGATGATCGATACACTGCGCCGCTTTTTGGTTTCCAAAGCGCGGCAAATTATTACGCGACGCAATCGGCCGCCCGTTACCTGGATATGATTCGCGTACCGGCTTTCGTGATCTGTGCCAAGGATGATCCGCTTGTGCCCTTCGAGATGTACTCCCACCCGGCGTTTCATTCTAATCCGGCACTGACGCTCCTCGCGACAAAATACGGCGGTCACGTCGGCTTTGTTGCGCGGCGCCAGCCGCGATTTTGGGTGGACGGTACGGCTTTGGACTGGATAGAAGGGTTACTCTCCGCGACTCGAACTCAGGGACTAGAAGTCGAAAGTCGTACGTCTGTTTAGAAAGGTGTGGCGAACAGCAAAGTGAGCGCGCCGTCCGGCATGAGGTGGAAGATTGTCGCTGCTGTTTCCACCTGTGCGTTCATCGCTCTGCTGGTCGGGGTTTTTGCTTACGCGTACTTCACACAAGCGTTCGGAATGCGTCGTCTGGACTCCCAGGCGGTTGTTACACAAATTCAGCAACTGAACGAACTCGTCACCGTAAAGTACAGCATCCAACGGGTTGTCGGTCTACGTGAGCCGAAGGTTCCATTTGGCGAGGAATCGATTCTGCTGATGGTCCAAGGCGAAGCCATTGCGGGCGTAGATCTGGCGGCGATGACTTCCCGCGACATCGTCTACACAGGTAAACGAGTAGTGATGCTCACACTGCCGCGCGCTAAAATCTTCAACGCCTTTATCGATGAGAAGCAGACCAAAGTATGGGATCGGCAGATCACTTGGTGGACTCCGTGGGTGCCCTATGATCCGGATCTCGAACGCAAGGCGCGCCTCGAAGCAGTCGATGACCTTAGAAAGGCGGCGCTAAGTGTCGGTATTCTGGATCAAGCGCAGAAGAATGCGCAAGTTTCGATTCGAGACTTCCTGAGCGCTTTTGATATTAAAGCAGACTTTAAGACTCGATCGTTGGATTGATTCCGGTTACTCGCTTCGATCGGGAACGTATTTCTGATAAGCCTCGTCGAGTAGCTCGACCACGTGCGCGACGCGCTGCCCTTCGCCGTAAAGGCGAGCACCGGCCTTCAGCTGCAGCATGCACCCGGGGTTGGCGGTCACGATGACGGACGCGTTTGTCATGGCGGCGTATTGCATTTTATGTTGTAGGATCTGCATCGCCAGTTCGTTATGCACGACGTTGTAAACGCCGGCGCTTCCACAGCAGAGATCCGCCATAGGCATCTCCCGGTAGACGAGACCAGGAATCGCGTTTAGGAGCCTCCTCGGCGCATTCTTGATCTTTTGGCCATGCGCAAGATGACAGGAATCCTGATAAGTAGCGATCACGTCCAGGCGGCCCATCTCACGATTTAATTCGATCGCATCCAAGAACTCAGTCACATCCTTCATGGAAGCCTTGAACTGAAAGGCCTTATCGTTATAGGCCGCGTCCTCTTTCAAGAGCTCGTCGTATTCCTTCAATGTCGAGCCACATCCCGCTGCATTGGTGATGATCCCGTCAAACTCGGTTCTAAGGACCGCATCGATGTTGTTTCGGGCGAGTGTGCGAGCTTGCTCAGCCAGACCGGAGTGAAGATGGAGCGCCCCGCAGCAGGTTTGTCCGGCGGGAACAACAACTTCGCAGCCGTTCCTTTGAAGGACGCGAACAGTCGCTTCATTTAACCGCGCAAATGCGACGTTAGCGATGCAGCCTGCCAAAAACGCGACGCGATACCGTTGTTTACCGATGGCAGGGAAGGTCTTGCCGACTCTTGAATAGAAGAACGGAATTTCTGCAACCGGTGAAAGCGCGTCCAGATTCGCCAGTTTGCCGAACGGCTTCAGTATCCCCATCGCACGGACCAGCCGCTGCAACCCGGAGTTTTGATAAACGTATAGGGCTGCACCGGCCATCTGTAAGGCAGCAGGTGAGGGAAGCAGCTTCTCAAAGATAAGCGTCTTCAAGAGGCGATTACCCCAAGAGGTCGCTCTTTGGGATTCGATACCTGCGCGTGCGGCTTCGATCATTCGCCCATACGGGACGCCGGACGGGCATGCAGTTTCACAGCCGCGGCATGCAAGGCACAAATCGAGGTGTTCCACGTAGGATGGCGTCATAGGCGCGCCATTTGCGACCTCGTTCATCTGGTAGATTCGCCCCCGCGGCGAGTCCATCTCGACGCCTAATTCGCGGTATGTGGGGCAAGCATTCAGGCATAGTCCGCAATGCACACACTTATCTAAATCGGACTGCGCAGGACCTTCTCGAGCGCAGGACGCAATTCCGAACGGCCTAGATTCGGCCATATAGGCGTGAGCGGTTAAGCAGTTTCCCCGGATCGAACATGTGCTTGATTCTCTTCATCATGGCAAACGTGTTTGCCTCTTCGTTTGACGACCGTTCCAGCCAAAGATCTTTCGCGCCGCGAATCTCGTCAGGGGCAAATTCCACGACTGCACTCCACCCGCGCTCCAATGCGGCGCTCCACAAAACGCGCACACCTTGCCAGGACGATAGGTAGACATACGTCACGCCGGCTAAAGCCCGTGATATGGAGGCATCGAAGACAAACTTCAAAAAGCTAGTGAGCTCACCCGGCGGTGTGGAAATGCGAAGCACGACGCCTCCGGGCTGTCGACGGAGAAACTCAGGGGAGAATTCGACAATGGTGTGCCACAAGGAGGCCTCCTGCGGGCCGGTCACTTCTTCGCCGGTCTTCAGTTCACGAGCGCAGCGGTTCAGCACAGCGCGACTGCCTCCGATACGAACGACGAGCGTATATCCTCGTAGGCCAAGGCGAGTTGCCGCAGCAGGTGAAACGAGATCGACGGCGGTCGGTTGAAGAACGCTTTGTACAATCGCATCGCGCTTTTCCATCGCGGATTCAAGATCCGAAAAGGTGAAAAGAAATGTTCGGGTCTCTTGTGGTAACGAGTGTACGCGGAAGTTGACACTTGTAATCACGGCAAGCGTACCGAAGCTGCCGATCATGAGCTTGCCGATATCGAGGCCGGCGACGTTCTTGACCACCATACCGCCCGTTTTGACGAGTTCTCCGCCGAGCGTTGCGAAGGTCATGCCGATCACCACGTCGCGCGCCGTTCCAAAAGCGCCGCGCATTGGGCCGCTCGAGTTCGACGCGATCACACCACCCACTGTCGCTTGCGCCGAAAATGGCGGATCCAAGGGGATCGTTTGTCTGTTCTGCGCCAGCGCCTTCTGTAGATCTGCAAAGAGCATTCCCGCTTCCACGCTAATCGTCAAATCATCTCGTTCATATGTAATGATGCGGCGAAGGGCTGTCGTCAAGATGAGTTCGTCTGCCGCCACGACGGGCCCGGCCATCAGCCGCTTACTGTTGTTTCCGAGGACCGTGACGGTTCGTGAATGGGCAGCCGCATCCCTGAGAGCTTCAGCCAGTTCATTGGCCGACGTGGGTGCGAGTGCAGGCATGCCTTCTCATTGTCTACGCGCTACGCGTGTGTACGCGCTCGGCACGAAACGGCTAAACAGGCCCGCAGTGTTCTGATGGTAAGCTGGCCACAGATTCCATAGCCTTTCCGCACACCTCCTGGGACCTCACTCTATATCCGATCATGACGGCTTGTTAAGAGCTCAACTATCATATGGACTTTGAATTTACGGCGGAGCAAACCCAGCTCCGGAAGTCGATCCGCGACTTCGCACAGGCTGAAATTGCTCCCCACGTCCTCGAATGGGATGAGAACCAGATATTCCCGCTGGACGTGATCAAAAAAGCCGGCGAGCTTGGGATTATGGGTGCCATTTTTCCGGAAGAACTGGGTGGCGCTGGCCTCGGATATATAGAGTACGCGATTATTATCGAAGAGCTGGCGCGCGTGGACCCAAGTGTCGCGCTGATAGTTGCCGCCCACAATTCACTCTGTACGAATCACATTTACATTGCTGGGGACGACGAGCAGCGCCGCAGGTACATTCCGAAACTCGCCATGGGGGAATGGATCGGCTGTTGGTCCCTAACCGAGCCTGAAGCGGGTTCTGACGCGGCCGGCACGCGATCTAGCGCAATACGGAAGGACGGCGAATGGATTCTGAACGGGGGGAAAACCTTCACCACCAATGCGCATTACGCCGACGTATGTGTCGCCATGGCAGTAACGGATCGTTCCGCATCCCAGCATGGCATATCGGCGTTCATTCTCGAAAAGGGAACTCCTGGATTCCGTGTCGGGAAGAAAGAGAACAAGCTCGGCATGAGGGCCAGCGCTACGGGCGAGGTAGTGTTCTCGGATTGCGCTCTGCCCGACTCGCAACTTCTCGGAAAGCAGGGTGAAGGCTTTGTCGACAGCTTGCGGGTTCTCGATGGCGGTCGCATTTCCATTGCGGCCTTATCGGTCGGAACCGCGCAAGGAGCATTTGACGCGGCACTCAAGTATTCGAAGCATCGAAAGCAGTTTGGCCGCTTCATATCGGAATTTCAAGCCATCCAGGACAAGCTTTCGAATATGGCCACTTCGATCGAAGCCGCGCGCTGGCTGACATACTGTGCAGGAGCGCGGAAAGATTCGGGGAAACGCGTGACCAAGGAATCTGCTATGGCCAAATTATTTGCGTCCGAAATCGCCGTTACTGTAGCGGATCAGGCGCTGCAGATTCACGGAGGCTACGGGTTTATCAAAGATTATCCGGTCGAGAAGTTCTACCGCGATGTGAAACTCTGCACCATCGGCGAAGGTACCAGTGAAATCCAGCGCCTGGTCATTGCGCGGCAACTGCTAAAAGAATAGGTTGGCAACTTTGCCTCACGCGAATCTCGAAGAACGCGTCGTTTCGGGCGACTTGCGCGCACTGGCGCGTGCGGCGAGTCTGATCGAGAGTCAAACCAGCGCTGGCCGGGACCTTATCGCGGCTCTGTTCCCACGTACGGGACGCGCGATGATCGTCGGCATTACCGGTCCTCCAGGAGCGGGCAAGAGTACCCTGATCGATCAGCTTACGAAAACGTTGCGTCGCGCCGGGCAGTCCGTAGGCATTGTGGCCATTGACCCCAGCAGCCCTTATTCGCATGGCGCAATTCTTGGAGATCGAATCCGCATGCTGGACCATCATGATGATCCTGGCGTGTTCATTCGATCGATGGCGACGCGCGGAACGCTCGGAGGAATCGCACAAGGTACGTTGGAGATGGCGCTGCTGCTTGACGCCGCGGGCCGCGAGGTAGTGCTCATCGAAACCGTAGGTGTCGGTCAGGATGAAGTGGAGATCGCGCGCTTGGCCGATGTCACTGTTCTCGTTCTTGTGCCGGGTCTCGGAGACGACGTACAGGCCATCAAGGCCGGTCTGATGGAGATCGCTGACGTCTTCGCAATCAATAAAGCCGATCTGCCCGGCGCCGATCGCCTCGAACAGGAGATTCGCGCAGTGCAGAGTTTGGCAGGCCCGGAGGAGCGCGCCGAATCCGCTCCCGTTCGACGCGTTGTCGCAAATAAGGCGAAGGGACTCGAGGAGCTTCTGGCAGTCATCCGCGCAACATTCGAAAAGCGCGGCCAAAACAGCTCGCGCGTGGACACGTGGGCATTCCGTTTGCGGGGGATGCTCCGCGACGACCTGCTCGCATCCTTACCCGAAAGCGAGATTGAACGTCACGCGGGTCAAGTTGCTGCGAAGTTAGAAGATCCGTATACAGCGCTGCACGCGCTCCGTGAAACGTTGATTGAAAAAGCCGGAGCGGGTTGGGCATGAGCACGGAAATCGATCATTTAGGTATTGCCGTACGCAGCATCGAGGAAGGCCTGCAATTTTACCAACAGTCGCTCGGTATGGAAGTAATTCATCGCGAACTGGTGGAAAGCGAACGAGTGAATGTCGCTATGCTGCCCGCCGGAGGACCCCCGCCGGGTTCCAGAATTGAACTGCTTGAACCGACGGACGCGGATTCGACGATCGCAAAGTTTATCGAGAAACGGGGGCCCGGTCTGCATCACATCGCCTTGCGTGTTGATGATCTCGTCGCCGCTATCGAGCGCTTGAAATCGCGCGGCGCACGATTGCTCAACGAGCCACGCCCAGGCGCGGGTGAGCACATCTACGTGTTCGTTCATCCGGCTTCGACGGGCGGAGTGTTGCTCGAACTCATTCAGAAGTAGTACTCGATAAAGGAGCTAAGAACATTTGGATAAAAGGGCGAGTATCGGCATCATTGGCGGCAGTGGTCTCTATTCCATGCCCGGTTTTGCCGCTCACGACGAGGTACGGGTGGAAACACCATTCGGCGATGCTTCTGATCCCTATGTCGTCGGGCAACTCGAAGGCAAAGATGTCGCCTTTCTGGCGCGCCACGGACGCGGGCATCGAATCTCGCCCTCGGAGCTGAATTTTCGCGCGAATATTTACGGCATGAAGATGCTGGGCGTGGAGCGCATTCTCTCGCTCAGCGCCGTCGGTTCGCTGAAAGAAGAGCACGCGCCATTGGATTTCGTCATCCCGGATCAGTTTTTTGATCGAACGCGTGGACGCGTTTGCACTTTTTTCAGCAGCGGAGTTGTGGCGCATATCAGCTTCGCAGATCCGGTGTGTCCGGAGCTGGCGGCCTTAGTGCATCGCTCCGCACGGCAGGTCGGAATCAATGGCAAAGCGGGAGGGACCTATCTCTGCATGGAGGGACCGGCGTTCTCCACCCGTGCTGAATCCAACCTGTACCGTAGCTGGGGCATGGACGTGATTGGAATGACAAATCTTCAGGAAGCAAAGCTCGCGCGCGAAGCGGAAATCTGCTATCTCACGATTGCCATGGTCACCGATTATGATTGCTGGCACGAAGAGCACGACGCGGTCACAGTGGATCAGATCATTCAGAACCTGACAATAAATGCCGAGAATGCATGCAAGCTGGTCCGCCATGTGGTCAGTGCGATGCCAGCAACAAGAACATGCAAATGCGGCTCGGCGTTGAAGCACGCCATCATGACGGACCGTGCTGCGATCCCGCAGGGCACAAAAGACAAATTGGGGCTGCTGATTGGCAAATACACCGGCGATTGATCTTGCCCAGGAAATTCTCGACTCCTGCCTCACCTACGGAACCTGGCCTGCCCGGCCGCTGGATGCCCTGATTGAGCGGGCATTGGATGACGAAGATGAGTTTGCAGCCCGTACAGCAACTCGCGCTCTGTTCGCAATCGTCATCGAGCCCTTAGGCGATCTGTTTGAACCTTCCTTATGCGAAATATACGCGAAATTGTTTGCGCACGTTATCTCGCGAGCGCTGCCCGAATACAATGCCGAAGATTTAGTGCTGCGCTATCGCAGAGTGCGGCAAGTGCGGCGTTTTCCGGGCGGGGAAGTGCAACGGGTGTTTGTTCTCTCGCGGGTAACTTTGGGCGCCGACGTGGCCGTTACCAGCGTGGCTCTCGCCGCCGCGAAAGAGCGCTTTCCGAATGCCGAGATCTGCCTTGTCGGTCCCGCCAAGAATGCGGAGCTGTTTCAGGCAGATCCGCGCATAACGCCGATAGCCATCGCGTACGGACGGTCGGGCTTACTTCGCGAACGCCTGCTCGCGGCCGCCGAGCTTCATATCGCTGTAGATGAACTGAGCTCCATCGTCATTGACCCCGACTCGCGCTTGACGCAGCTGGGCCTGATTCCCATCTGCGACGATTCGCGTTACTACTTCTTTGAGAGCCGCGCCTTTGGCGGAGAAACGCAGTCATCGCTGCCGCAGCTCACCTCCGAATGGCTTAATCAGGTGTTCGACGTGGACCATCTTCAGCCCTACATTGCGCCTGCCCTGCAGCAGCGAATCGGCGACATTACTGTGAGCTGGGGTGTTGGGGACAATGACAGCAAGCGCATCGATGATCAGTTTGAGCACGATGTTCTCTCCGCCTTGCTGCTCCAAGGTCGTCCGATTCTCTTGGATTGCGGTGCAGGTAGCGCCGAAGCTGCGCGGGCCAGCGCCTTGGTCGAGAAGCTCGCCTCGCCCGCGAACTTGCACCTCCACCGCGGCACTTACGCATCGTTTGCGAGCCACATCTTGCAGAGCAAGTTATACGTCGGCTACGATTCCGCCGGGCAGCATGTCGCCGCTGCCGGTGGAGTGCCGCTAGTTTCCGTATTCACAGGCTTTGCTTGCGAGCGGATGTTTGCTCGGTGGCGTCCCGATACGCCTGCTTCTCGCGTGATTGCTGTAGAGGACAGCAATCGAACTACTGCGCTCGAGCGCACCTTGAATGCTATTGCGGAGGTCTCGTAGCCGGAGGCGGCGGAGGTGCTGGCATGGCCCACCACGGGTTTGACCCGTTGGCGTTCGCCGCTTTCGACGGCTGAGGTGTTGCCGGTTGGGTCGGCGTCGCGCTTGTCGATCCCGTCGTACTGCCGCTAACCGGCTGTTCCTCCGTCTTGTTCTCAGGTAAAGGCGGCGGCGCCTCGGACGGCATGTCGGCTTTTCCGTATGTGATGACAGACCCGATGTCGAACTTGCGGTAATTCCGGAACTCTAGCTCGTTTCTTGATTTCTCCCTGCCCGCACTCATGTACAGCACCGCTCGCATCGGGACGATATAGGTCTGGCCGCTGATTTGGGCTTGATCGTAATCAAGGATCTCGCTCGCGTCACTCACAGGGAAGCTCTTCGGTATATCGACTGCGACTAACTTGATTCGATCGACCTCGCCTGTATCTGGGTCTGCATAGACGAGACCTTTGTAAGCGGTAATAATGCGCTGCTCGTCCCCCGGGCCTGAGCTATAACTTATTGAGTAACTGGAGTGGCCGCTGTCGATGAAGAAATTGAAAACGGCCATGCGTCTTTCCCGCAGCGTGGTCCATTTTTCCCAACCAAATTCGGCTTCGGAGCGCGGCTCAAAGATTGACTGCAGCAGGCTTCCGAATTCGCCGGTCGAAATCGCTCCTCCTGTTCCAGCGGCACGCTCAATGGTCGTCTCTTCATAATGTCCGTTTACGGAGTAAACTTGATAGTTCTCGTGCCCCTCGTTGTAGCTGACTCGGGCCAACACGTTTCCGATGCTTCGATAGTGGTCGCCCGCGTTCGGATCGATCGAACGCCGCATCACTTCGACGCACATGTAGTTGGGAAGATTCTGCGAATACGACAGGGCGTATTCTTTGATTCGATCTAGAATTTCCCGCTGCCGAACAGAACTCGGCGGAGGAATAGGTGGTGCGGCAGAACTCAGCGTTGCCGTTGCCGGGCCCGCAGTGAGGGTGTTGTCCGGAGCTGTTGCAGGCGAGTACGTCGCGTCGTGCGTTGGTGCTTTCAACGCTGCCGTTTTGTCCCGTAGCTCCTGCAACGCCTGAACCGTTTTGGGCCCCGCGCCTTGCGCTTCTAAATCCAGAATGGTCTTATCCGTGAGTTTTTCCGTGAGCTGCACTTTTTGATTGATATATGATGCGATCTGCTTGTCGCTCTGCTGATGTAGAGCAATCTCTGAACGTACGAATTCAACCAGTTGCTCGACGTTCATTTGCATCTGGGCTTGCAGTGTCAAGGCCAAACAAAACACCAGCAGGCTAAGACGAAACTTCATATCTATATGATGACGCAGTCGCCACATCGCAGGTTGCGAATTCCCGGCGGCTATGTTGTTTGATGTTTTTCGAGCTGCACGGTCACAGTGCCGATCGGAAAACCCATTTGCAACCGGAATTGGACCGGCAGGCGCTCCGCATCGTCGCTCACCCACATCAGCATGCGTCCTTTGCGTTTGTACAACACGTTATCGAATAGAAAGAGCTCGTAGCGAATCGTCTGGTAGGTCTTTCCTTCCACGTTCACGTTCTCTCGAGCTTGAGCTTCAATCTTGGCGTACGCTATTTTCTTTCCATCTGTCACGGGAAGCGTAGCCCACTTGCCGGGCTGCAAGTTCATCCCGCGCAAAGCCTCTAGCGCTCCTGCGATCTCGTATGTACAGGGCGCAATGTCGAGCTCTTTTTTCACGGTTGAGTTCTTCAGCAGGTCGCGTTGGTCGTAATCCACTTTGTGATGTGTGTTCTCGAAACTCAAGTGCGTGATCGTGTGGCGCTTTCCTTCCTGCGCGTCAAGCACCGAGTTGGTGGCGCAAAACTTCTCATCGCTCGTCACCCGATACCTGTCCAGAACGTTATAAAGACGAGTTACCAACCCGGCGCTCTCCAGATTCAGCGTGGTCTGCCAGTCAGCCGGAGTTTCATGCGACATCTCTACCGTTGCGGCGCCCGCAGTAATCAGGCGCCACTCAATTCGGTACGAGAGTTTCTCCGGATATGGAAACCTGGAACTCTTCTCAAATGTTTGCTGCGCCGGCGCAAATCCGTTCGTGCAAAACAGAAAACTGAGAACCACCCAGGCGGAGCGCGGAAGCGGGGGAGATCGACGCATCAAGTGTCTGTACTATCCAGGTGCCAAAGCTCGTGAGAAACGCTCATCTCTGACGCAAACTCATCCAAGTTTGCCAGACGCGGTACGAAAGGGCAAGGTTGCCGCTGAGACTTACGCATTCAAAAGTCGATAGAGGCGAGTATCTCCGAGGGTCTGCGATCGAAAGCGCGGCAAATCGCAAGCAGGCTCTCAATGCTGGGCAAATTGGTGCCACGCTCGATCGAACTGATCTGCGAAACACTTAGCTTGGTCGCAGTGGCCAGATCTTTGAGCGACCAATCGCGCTCCACTCGAAGCAGCTTAATGCGGTGTCCTAACCGCTCGCGTAAGCGGTCCTGCGGCGTTTGACCGAGGCTGAATTGCGCCACCGCATTCTGAAGTACCTGACGCAGTTGCGTCAGCGAAAACGGTTTAGCGAGATAGTCGAAAACGCGCAGCTTGAAAGTGGTGCGCATGTTTTCAAGAGACGGATAGCCGGTGACGACCACGATGCACAGATCGGGCCAGCGCGATAGTAGTTGCTCCACCACCTTGTCACCGCTCGCACGGCCCATTTTCATATCGATTAGTACGATATCGGGCAGGCGCGCTTCGGCGGACGAAAATAGCTCGTCCGGTCGGGCGAACGTTCGAACCAGGTACTTGCCCTCGTCACGTAAAAGGTCCTCGATGTAATTCCGGAAATCACTATCGTCGTCTAGGACCGCGATATCCACGAGCCCGGTTGCGAGTTCTGCTGTGCCTGTCGTCTCCATAGTTGCTGGGCTGCTTAACTAGCCGCTGGAAGCAGCACCTCCAAAGATGCTCCTCCTTCTGGACGGTTCGACGCCGAAATTGTTCCTCCATGTTGGGTCACAATGCCTTCGGCAACGGTCAAGCCGAGCCCCGTCCCGCGTGCGTCCAGCCGCGTGCTGACGAACGTCTCGAACACGCTTGGCAGGATGTGCGCTGGAATGCCCGGTCCGTTATCCATAATCGTGCAACAGACCCAGTTCTGGCCGCCACGCTGCACATACCTCGATTCCGTCCGGATCTCGCCATCTCCCGAAATCGCCAGAAGTGCGTTGCGCAGCAGGTTCACAAATACCTGGATCAAGCGGTCGGCGTTCCCGAGCACCAAGTGCTGCCCTCGCACGTTGTTCACAAACCTTACCGCTACCGCCTTTTCATCGATTGCCACCAGGTTCCAACTTTCATCGACAATCGGCCGCAGTGCGACCGTTTCCATTTCCTGCTTGCGCACTCGCGCGAAATCAACTAGACCTTCGCTGATTTTGCGAAGCCGTTGTGTAACCCGCAGCATACGAGAGAGGCGCTCGAGTGTTTGCGAATCCCGCGTGGTCTCGAGCAGCTTCTCAATAGATCCTTGCAGCACCGCCAGCGGGGTATTCAACTCGTGTGCAACGCTCGTACTCAACAACCCGAGACTTACTAGCCGATCTTGCTCCTCGAGTCTTTGTAGCGCGCCGGCTAAATCGTCCTCGTGTTGCCGCAATTGTGCCACCGTAGCGTTGCGCGACCGCATGATGTGCCCAATTTCGTCGTTCAGAATAAATTGATGGTTGATCATCTCGTGCTCGCGATCGTCATTTTGCGTCGCGGTGTCGGCATTCAGCATCAGCGTTAAAGGTTGATAGACATATTGCGGCATGATGATGAATTCCAGCACGATGATCGAAAGTACGTAGATGGTGCCCAACGCGACAAACAGGCTGATACGCGCGCGCCTCAGCGCGGAATCGTAAAAAGCCGTCGGCAGACTGAGGCGCCGGTATTCGCCCGCTCTCTTGCCCGTGCGAAAGAGCGTGGCGTTCCCTTGCTGCCACGTTTCAGCTCGATGTTGCTCGAGAAAGGCTTCTCCAGCACTCGACAGTCCCAATTCGCTCGCGGGGCCCTGCCGGACACCATAGGCGCTTAGATCGCCCGGCGAATGATCGCCGTTCATTGGCAACTCCGAAGAGAATATCTGCGTCACAACCCTGAACTCTCGTTCGCGCGCCGCTGCCAGGTGCCTCGAAAAAAGAGGAATGAGGGACAAGTACACCGAAACTGCAAGGACCAGGAAAAAAATATTGTGAAGGATCGCGAGTTTCTGCCGCACCTTCAACCCACCGAACGCGCGGAACAGCACGTTGGGCGGCTTCGCCGGTTTAGAGTTGCTGAGGCGCAAGTTCCTCTCTGCGCTCAATCTCTTGCTCCTTATATTGCAGCTGGTACAGCTTCCAATAAATACCGCGCCGCGCGAGCAGTTCCTGATGCGTACCCATTTCCCTCAGTTGCGCCTTATGCATCACGATAATGCGATCGGCGCGCTGAATGGTCGAAAGCCGATGTGCAATGACGAGCGACGTTCGATTCGATACCAGGCGCGTCAATGCCTCGCGTACCCGCAACTCCGTCTCGGTGTCGACGCTCGAGGTCGCTTCATCCAAAATCAGAATGCGAGGGTCGTGGGCCAGCGCTCTGGCGAAACTGATTAGCTGCTTCTGTCCCGTCGAGAAGCCATTTCCGCGCTCCCGAACCGGAGTATCGAATTTTTCCGGTAGCTCCTCGATGAAATCGGCCAGGTTCACCTGCTCGGCCGCGCGCCGCACTTCCACGCCGCTGATGCCGTTCGTGCCTAGCCGGATGTTGCTGTGTACTGTTCCAGTAAACAGATAAGGGTCTTGCAGCACCACGCCGAACTGCCTGCGAAGATCTGTTAAATCGAAATCCCGGATACTTCTCCCGCCGATCCGAACGGCGCCGCGCTGTACGTCATAAAAGCGCAACAGCAGATTCGTCAGCGTGGTTTTTCCTGCGCCGGTGTGTCCGACCACTGCCATCGTTTCGCCGGGAGCAACAGCGAAGCTGACGTCCCGCAATACCCAATCTTCGCCGTTGTACGCAAACCAAACGTGGTCGAATTCTATGTCGACTGGGCCGTCCGGGAATGGCACAGTGCTTGCCGGCGAAATGATCGTCGCCTTCGTATCGAGCAATTTGAAAATGCGTTCTGCGGCCGCCATGGCGCCCTGCAAAATGTTGTATTTCTCGCTCAGATCCTGGATCGGACGGAAGATTCGAAGCCCGTATTGAAAGAACGCTACCAGAACACCTAACGTCAACGCGCCTTGCCGGATGCGGAATCCCCCATAGGCTAGCTCCAGCGCCAGCGCCAACATGCTTAGAAACTCGACTACCGGAAAGAACCACCCATATGCAGTGATCGAATCTTTAAACGCCAGCATGTGATCGCGGTTGATCCTGTCGAACTCCCGCTTACTGCGTTCCTCGCGATTGAACAGCTGCAAAACCGCCATGCCTGCGACGTGTTCTTGGAGATACGCGTTGATCTTCGCGATCGCAATGCGAATGCGCCGGTAGCTCTGTGAAGCTGTGCGCCGGAACTGCACAGTCACCAGCACCACTATGGGCATTACCGCCAGCATCAAGACCGTCATTCCGGGACTTAGTCGCAGCATGGCCATGATCACGAACAACAGCATCAGAATGTCGCCGACGATCATCACCAATCCGGATGTGAAAAGGTCGTTGAGGACGTCGACATCCGTCGTAACGCGAGTGACCAGCCGTCCAACGGGATTTTTGTCGTAATATCCGACGTCGAGCGTTTGCAAGTGCGCCATCAGCTCTCGACGCAAATCGAACATCGCTTTCTGCCCCGTCCACTGCATCAGGTATGTTTGGCCGAAATCGAAGAGCAGGCCCAGGACAATCACGCCGAGATATAGACCTGCTAACTGAGAAAGCCCGGCCCACGGATCCCGCGAAAGCCAATTGTCTAAGAACGGAAAGGTATGCAAGTGTTGAACCGGTACCAGATACCGATCCACCGCAAGTTTCGTCAGTAGCGGTCCTATAATCTGGAGAAGGGAATCCACCAGCAGCAGTATCAAAGAGAGGGTGACCACCGCTCGATAAGGCTTCATGTACGTGAGAAGCCGGCGCATCAAGCGCGAATCGTAAGCTTTGCCGAGAACCTCTTCTTCCAAAGTGTTTTTAGCCTCGCTGGTGGGTCGGGTAAGCGTCGTTTGGGTAACGACGACCCGCAATTATCAGACTAACCCAGCCGCGCAATCGCATTGCTCTATCAAACTGGCATGAACGGACTCGTCCTGGTCGATAAACCTGCGGGTTGCACAAGTCACGACGTTGTGAACCGTTGGCGCAAGCTGGCCGGCACAAAACGCGTCGGCCATCTGGGTACGCTTGATCCTATGGCTACAGGCCTGCTGGTCCTCTTGACGGGCACAGCGACGCGCCTCGCACAGTTTTTCGAAAAAGCGGAGAAGACATACATTGCCGAAATAACCTTCGGGGTGGTCTCGAACACTTTTGACGCCGACGGCGAGTTACAAAAAACGGGTCTTCCGCTACCCAGTGATTCTGACCGTGTTTATTCCGCGCTGCGCCGTTTTGAGGGATGTTTTCTCCAGACCCCGCCTCCGGTCTCCGCCAAAAAGATCAACGGAGTGCCGGCCTACAAGCTCGCGCGCAGACAGATCCCGGTTCAATTGAAACCAGTCGAGGTGGAAATCAAACGATTAGATGTGGACGCTCTGACGTCCAATAGCGTCGTGCTGCGTGTTACCTGCTCAGCCGGCACATATATTCGTAGTCTGGCCCATGACTTGGGGGAACAGCTCGGCTGCGGGGCGTTGCTGGCGAGTTTGCGGCGAACGCAAGCGGGAGAATTCAACGTACAGCAAGCAAAAAGGCTCGACGCGCTCGCGGAGTTCGCCGCCGCTGGGCGGCTTTCAGAAGCTGTCATTCCTGCTTCACGCATCTTGACGCGATTCCCCGCCGAGTACGTTGATACGTCGACGGAAGCGCACATCCGGCAAGGCCGTGACTTCCGCACCTCACCGTTTGTCGTTCCTCCTGGAGCACCCTTCGTCCGAGCCCTTTCGCACTCCGGCGAACTGATCGCTATCGGTGAATTAAGAATTCCAAATCTCTATCACCCAAGTACCGTTTTGTAGCCGCCCGACCGTCGGAGCACCATATGTGCTACATAAGTAAAGTCAGTTATTCCCAATCTCGATCATGCTGCCTAAAGTAGCGCGACTGGTGGCCGCCCTGCTTCTGTGGAGTGTGTTGATGCTTGCGCAGACAAGCGACAGTCCCATTCCCCAGCCGCCGCCCGTCCCCAGGCCACAATTTTTTGCCGGAACTGTCACCACGCTGAACGATCAGCAAATTACTGTTTCACGCACCCTGGTTGGGCGTTCTCCGGAGCATCGCACCTTCGCACTCAGCCCGAAAACTAAAATGAACAAGCCCGCTGTCAAGCTGAAATCGAAAGTGACCGTGAAGTACCAGCACCTTCCGCAAGGCGATATTGCACTGGAGATTCAGCTGAAGGGAACGAAGCGTCCCGTCAAGCCCTCGTAGTCAAGACTTACTGTTTTTGCGCTCGCGCCGTTTCTTAGCCCACCCCGGTTTGTCGACCTGATGTGCGCGGCCGAGCACGAGTGAATCGGCCTCCACATCTTTCGTGATCGTCGACCCCGCGGCAACATACGCGCCTTCCGAAATTGTTAACGGCGCGACCAGTGTGCTGTTGCTGCCTACGAAAACGCCGTCGGCAATCGTTGTCTGGTGTTTCTGCTGGCCGTCGTAGTTGCAGGTGATTGTTCCCGCTCCTACATTTACGTTTTCGCCGATAACCGCGTCTCCCAGATAGGCCAGGTGATTTGCCTTCGAGCCCTCGCCCAGCCGGGTTTTTTTCAGTTCGACGAAATTTCCGATGTGCGTGCGCTCTGCCGCCTGGGCATCCATCCGCAGGCGTGCAAAAGGGCCTACGATAGCGTCCGCGCTTATAGATGAGCGCTCCGCAACGACATACGGCAAAATTGTCACGCGATCTGCTATGTCGCAATCACGCAAAACGGAACCCGTTCCGATACGGCAGTTCGCCCCGATCCGCGTGCGCCCGCGTAGTTGAACATTGGCCTCGACAAGCGAATCCTGTCCTATCTCGACATCCACATCAATCGTTACGCTCTCGGGATATTCGATGGTCACGCCCGCTAACATCAGTTCCGTCGCTTTCCGGGTGCGCAGGATCTTATCCGCCACGGCGAGTTCCGCCCGCGTATTAATGCCCAGCAATTCTTTCTCATCTTTAACCGGCAAAGGCGCGACCGGGTGACCATGCCGCACCAGTATCTCCACCATATCCGTCAAGTAGTACTCGTTTGCGGCGTTATTTGGTCTTATCTCGCCTGCATATTGCCAGAACAGTGCCGCATCGAAGCAGTACGCACCCGGATTGATTTCGCGGATCTTTAGCTGCTCGGGACCTGCGGCCTTCTGCTCCACAATCGCGGCAATCATCCCGTTCGCATCTCGTACGATGCGCCCGTAACCGGTCGGATCCGCGACCTCCGTTGTGACAAGCGTCGCGCCAAGGGCGCCGCGGCCCTGCCGTTCGATCAGAGCTTCAATGGTTGCGCCCGTCAACAGAGGTCCATCGCCATTCAGTACGAGAAGCTGCCCGTCCCTCGCATCCATCGAATCGCGTGCGCACAGAACCGCGTGACCCGTCCCCTTTTGCTCGCGCTGTTCCGCAAAGCGAACACCGGGAAGGTTTACGCTTTCTCGAACCTGCTGCGCCTGGTGACCGATCACTGCAATGATTCGTTCTGCCGGCGCAACGTGCTGGGCCGCACGAATCACATGGTTCAGCAAAGTATCGCCTCCGGCTTCGTGCAGAACCTTCGCCTTTTTCGATTTCATGCGCGTTCCGAGCCCGGCGGCCAGAATCACGACGGTTACTTCGTCTCTCATGTCGATCGCATACGCCGTCCGGCGAGTGCCTGCTTTCGTACCTGATAGGCGCGAGATCGACTGGCGAGATCGATAGCCACTTCCGCCAGTGCAGCGGGATTGTGACGCACCTTATTGCCCAGAACCGCGGCATCACCCACCAGATCCGAGGTCACCACTTTCACGCCCATCTCCGCAAGATTGTCCAGGTCGTTTTCAACTGGTCTCACATGCTCCCTTGCGTACTTCCGTTTCAGCGCGGGCGGTATTGCCCCAGTGTTCAGGACCACGCAATCGATGAACGGCCGCCCTGCATGCGCGTGTATTGCTTTCACGTGCTGCGATGCCGAAAAATTGATCGTCTCACCCGGCTGCCACATCAGATTCACGAAATAGACCTTCAGGGCAGAGGACGCTTCGATGGCTTCTGGAATGCCCTTGACCAGCATGTTAGGAATGACGCTGGTGTATAGAGATCCTGGACCCAATGTTATAAGATCCGCGTGTGCAATAGCGTCGAGCGTGTCTGGCAGCGGTTCGCAGTCTTGAGGCCGCAGCCGAATCATTTCAATCGGGCGGCGGCTCTTACTGATTTTGCTTTCGCCGCGCACCGCCGAGCCATCGGTGAGCACCGCCTCCAGCGTCACATTCGCAGAAGTTGCGGGAAATATGCGGCCGCGTATCGCGAGAATCTCAGAAGATAGCTGCACCGCATGGGCAAAGTCCCCGGTGATCTGGTGCAGCGCCGTAAGAAACAAGTTGCCGAAGCTATGGCCTTTTAGCCCGCGGCCGCCGGCGAACCGATATTGGAACAGCTGGGACAGCAGGTCCTCATCCTCGGAAAGCGCTGTCATGCAATTTCGAATGTCGCCGGGCGGCAGGATATCGAAGTCACGGCGTAACCGGCCGGAGCTGCCGCCGTCATCCGTGACCGTCACGACGGCAGCGATTTCGACCACCGGACTGCCCGGCTCAGGACGGTCCTGCACACCGCGTGCATGCTTCTTTAAGCCAGTCAGAATAGTGGAGAGCCCGGTTCCACCGCCGATCGAAACGATGCGCAGAGGGCTCTTAAGAGCGCTTCTTTCCTGCGGCGAGACGCGGGTCAGATTGGACATGCCACAGTCGCTTAAGGATCTCACGGCATCGTCGTCAGACACCGCTCGTTGAGCGAACGGAAAACTCCTGCTTTACCTATCACTCTCTTGAACGGGCGCAGCGGCTGCACCCAGAGGTACTGACCTGCGCTCTATCGGCGGTCCCGCGGCTTCTCTTCCTCGTCGTCGTAAACCGGTACGGTATCCAGGTCCTCCGCTTCAAAAACCTGACCACAATCCAGGCAACGAACATAATCTACGCCGTCGCGGCGATAGAGAAACTCGGTTCGCTCGTGCTGACAACCCTGCATAGCGAAATAACACCTATTCTAGACTGAGCGAAATCGCTGTCAAGCCCCCGTCATCGTCGGCGAGGCTAATTGTGTCGCGGCCAGCGCAGCATCGCGTTTGTACAATGCAAAGAAGACTCCTGTAGCTTCACTCCGTGAGAGTCCCTACACCCCTCAACCTCGACCCCCACGCACCTGACCTTCGAGAGCAGATAGCCGCCCTCCCATCCACCTCGGGCATTTACGCCTTGCACACCGGCGGCACGCCTCCGCATATCAGCTGGTCACTCAGTCTGCCCAGACGCTTACTCCGGTTGCTCGTTTCATCCTATACCGGGCCGCGGGAACGCATCGGGCAGCTTCGAAACAACCTGCAGAGGATCGAATGCTGGCCGACTGGATCGAAGCTTGAGACTTCACTGTGGATGTATCACCTCACCAAAGCATATTTCCCCGCCGATTATCTGTTCCGCGTGCGTCTCCGCATGCCCTGGTTTGTCGGACTGGCCGAGAACGATCTTTTCCCCCGTCTAACCGTTGCAAACCGCATCGCTCGCAAGCACGGCTCACTTTTTGGCCCGTTCGCGAGTCGCGATGTAGCCGCGCATTACCAAGAACAGGTTCAAAGCCTTTTTCAGATTCGCCGCTGCACCGATGTTCTCGCGCCCGCCCCGGACCATCCCGGCTGTATTTACGGCGAGATGAACCAATGTCTTCGGCCCTGCCAGTGTGTGGTCACGGCGGAAGAGTACGGGAGCGAGGTTCGCAGGGTTGCGGATTTTTTATCCGCAAACGGTAAGGGTGCAATAGCGGTGCTTTCAGGGGCACGTGACCGCGCCGCCGAAGAGACCGATTTCGAGCAAGCCGCGCAGATCCAGAAGCGAATCGAGAAAATGAAAGAAGCCGCTGCCACACGGCAGGAAGTGATTGCAGACGTTCGCGGGTTCAACGGAGTAGCACTTACTCGCAGCGTCGAGCCACGGCAATTTCGGCTCTGGCCCATGCTCGAGGGCTTTTGGCGGGAGCCTCTCACGCTCGACTTCTCCGCCGAAGACGGGCGCGCCCGGTCGCTCGATCACGAGTTACGCGAGTGTCTTAACGACGCTTTCGCTACTTCAGCATCAAACGGTAAGCGCATCGAGGATCTCGCCATCTTTTCTCGTTGGTATTACTCGTCGTGGCGCGACGGCCAGTGGTTCCCGTTTCGCACTCTCGCGGATTTGAACTACCGCCGGCTCGTGCGCGAAATATCGAAGCTCGTCCAGAACGGTTAGCGCTGGGCTTGATGCGGACTGCGGGAATGAGATACGCCGACACCCTGATCCGCCAGTTGCTCCAACGTCTTTTCGGGTACCGAAACAGAGACGTGGACGGCGTCTCCCTCGATCCGCAGATCCATACTGTCCACCGCCGAGGCTACGCTCTCCGCGTTCGGCCCTTTCTGCCGGTTCATCTGCGCCATGCTGCCGAGAAAGCGGATCACATCACGGAGTGATTGAGCATCTTTCGGCGATCGCGCCGTCCCATCAAATGACAATCGGACTTGGTCGCCGAACTGGACACCGCCGCTCGCCTGCAATATGGAATTCAGCGCCTGTCCGGCCGCGGGCTGATTCATTTCATGCCGAAGGTGATTCGCCAGATAGGCGCCTGGCATCACAGACGCAAACCACGCATCATTGTTCGCACCGGCGCTCGACACCAGTTGCTGTAATCCCGGATCGAGCGGCGTGGGGTTGCCCCGATTCGCAAGCACCTGTTCTACCGTTGCGACATCCCCCATCACCAACACCCCCGTGTCGGCGAATGCCAATGCAGTCGGTGGATGATCGGAATCGTGGATATACAAATCGGCGCCTCGATAGCTCTCAATGGACGCGCCCTTCGTTTTTGCCATCGTGCGGATTCGACTCTGATCGAAAGTCCCGCGTACGATGACGACGAAGTTTGGCTTAGATCCTTCAGCGCCTGGTCCGGTGCTCGCAAACACGAAGCTCTGTAGATCTCGGCGCGGATCAAACCCAGTCTGCTGAATCAATTCCTCGAAACTGTGATCCTCGTTGTGCATCCTGCTCAGCATGTATTGGCCGATCTGCGAATTTCGCGCCTGGCTGATATCGACGCTGGCAATCATCTTCGTGCCCGGTGGGACCAGTGCAAGCAACGTCTGATCGACAGCCGCAAACGTCGTTACGGAGGCACCGGCAAACAGCAGGAAACCTGCAAGAATGTGACGCATAAAACCCTCTTTCATACTTACGAGTTCAAATCCGCAAAGTTCCCTTCTACTTTTGCGTTCCTTGGCTTCCACAATTGTTATCAGACCACTTGCTCCGCCGCGCTCTTTTTGCTGCGTTAAGGAGAAACATCGTAATCCCTCCGAAAACCACCGAGCTCGGGAGAGCAAAAGCGGGCGGAATTCGCCGCGAGCCGTCGATCAGCAGACAAGATCCGCAACAAAGAGCGACGATTCCGAGCAGGCCCGCCACTAAATCAACGCGCCAAAACGCCTCGGCAATGAAAGAAACGACAGCCATGCCGATGAGCCCCAGTCCGATTACCGTCGGTGAGTTCTGCCACAGGAAATAGCACCCCACGACCGTCAAAGCGCAACCGGCAACACCCGGCAGTATGCGTCCGGGCCAAAGAAATTCGGAATAGATAGCGAGAAGCCCCAATAAGACAAGAAGGAACGCATACCCAGAGACCATCCGCACCCGCCCTTGTTTGGACTAGCCGCGATGGGCAGCGGAGGAAACGCCAGCCCTGGCAGCAATCGCTTCCGCGGCACGCAGCGGCATTTCGAACCAGAACGTTGCACCCGGCCCGGACTGATTGTTGAAAGTACCTATGGTTCCCCCCATGATCTCCACCAGTTGCTTGCAGATCGTCAACCCCAGACCCGTCCCGCCATACCGGCGGCGAGTAGTTCCGTCCGCTTGGAAGAACGCCTCAAAAATCCGCTCACGTACCGAATCCTCAACGCCGATACCGGAATCTATGATTTGACAGCAAAGGCGTTCGCCATCCCCACCGCGTTTCAGCCGCACATGCACTCCGCCGGCAGCCGTGAATTTGATCGCGTTCGCAAGTAAGTTCGTGAGGATCTGACGGAAACGCACGCAATCGCCAAATATATGCGTCGGTAGATCGGCGTCGATCTCGTAGGTGACGTTCAAGTCTTTCGCCTGCGCGCGCAAACGCAATAACTTTACAACCGACCTTACGCTCTCGCGCATGTCGAATGGCTCGTCCGTCAACGAAAGCCGCCCTGCTTCGATCTGAGACAGATCTAAGATGTCGTTGATGATGGTCAGCAGGTCGTTCGCGCAATGGCTCACCGCCTCCGCGTACTCACGCTGATCGGAGGTCAATTCGGTGCCGTTGAGCAGATCGATCATGCCCATAATCCCGTTCATGGGCGTGCGGAGTTCGTGCGATGTGTTCGCGAGAAACTGCTCCTTTAACTGCGTGGCTTCCTGCGCGAGGTGGAGTGCCGTACTCAGTTCCTCATTTTTCTTCTGCAACTCTCGCGCTGACGCCAAAAGCCGCTGCTGCGCCTGTTTGCGTTCCGTTATGTCGCGTCCAATGCCCTGAATCCCCACCGGATGCCCGCGTCGATAAATGATGCGCGTACTCACTTCTAGAAAGCGCCGCGTCCCGAACTTCGACAGTATGGGGAGTTCGTAATGCTGCGTCGCGCTACCGCCGAGATGCGCCCGGATGCTGTCCTGCATCTGATGCCGCGCTTCCGGTGCGACCAGTTGCTCAAATTTTTGCCCGGACACCTCCATCCGCGAGTAGCCCGTCAGGTATTCGGCAGCCCGATTCACAGCCACGATCTTCCCCGTCAGATCGTGCAGGAAAATAACGTCATTCGCGTTTTCAAATAATTCGCGATATCGTTCTTCGCTGCTGCGCAAGGCTTCTTCGGCAGTATGCCGGGCGGTCTCGTCCTGAATCATCGCGATCCGCGCATCGAGGCCTCTCAGTTCGAACGTGAAGAAGACCATGCTGACGATAAGTTCTTGCTTCAGTGCCCCGCGGTGTGCGAAGGGTCCGATCGCATTGATCGGCTTGCCCAATTCGCTCACCAGGTCGGCCTCGTTTCGATATCCCTCGGTAGCGAACAGATCGGTCACTTTTAACCGCAGCATCTGTTCGCGGTCGTAGCTGTAGAGGGATAATGCGCTCTCGTTTGCCGAGATGATTTGGAGCGAGACAGGATCGTATACGATTCCGGGAACGGGGTTCTCGAAAAACACCCGCTCGTAGCCGGAGAGTCGGTTTTGAAGCCTTGCGACCCAGCCCTCGAGCTCTGCCACTCGGGCCTGCAGGTCCTCGAGGGAGCGCGCGTTCTCCGTTACTTGCGCGGGCGCCTCGCGAAGAAATGCCGTCTCGTCCATCGGCGCCGCTTTGCCCTTCAGATCGATACACTCAATTTACCAGTGAATCGCGAGCCACTTGCGTCGGCTTTCCGGAATTCGGCTTAAGATTATGCCGCTTTTAATGCGGAGGACCGCTGGAAGCGTTCGGCCGTCGCCCCGCCCCCGTGATGTTTGTGCCGCCGGACGTGTAAGTTATTGTCGAATCCGCTTCGAACTTTCGATAATCCTTGAATCGGATTTCGTTTCGTATATTGTTCGCCCCCGTCGACAACCACACGCTCGCCTGCACCGGTAACACGTAATTTGCGCTTCCAATCGCGGTTCCCTCATAATCGATCGTGGTCGAGATGCTCTTCGTCTGTATCTGTGGCGGGATCTCCGTAACGCGGTTTGTAACGCGCCACACCACTCCTGTCGCCGGATCCGCGTAAACGGAACCGTGATACGGAACAATTGCACGAGCTAAGTCACTGAGGCTCAGACTGAGTGTCGAATGCTGCCGGTCGATCTTGTAGTCGAAAACGGCGACCCGTTCGCCGCGCACCACGTCCCAACTGTTCCAGGCGAATGAGGCACTGCTCGCTTCACCGAAGATGCTGTTCAGCAACATTCCGAATTCGCCTTCAGTGACCAAGGGCGTACGCCACGATCTCCCGCCCAATTTCGTCGGCTTGTCGTTCACCAACTCCAGACTGCGCTGCTCCCGGCCCTGATTGAATACCAGCTTGGAGGTAAGCGTGTCGCCTCGATGCCAATGCGTCGTCTTACGGCCCGTCTCGAACTGCTCGGTTACTTGGATACAGATAAAGTTGGGAAGGTTCGCAACGTACTGCTCCGCGTATTCCCGCATTGCCCCAAGCAGCCTCTCTTGCTCGGCCGCGCTAGGCGGGGCTAGGGATACCTCGTCGCTCGCTTGATACACTGCCGCTGCGGTGGTCGACAGAGAAAGGATGCCGAGAATCAGGCACAACTCGCGCGATATCCGGGTCACCAGGCGCACGTCCTCCTGTAGTTCTATCACGCTCTGCTATCGCACGCTTGTCGTCTAGGAAAGAAACCAAACAGTCACGCCGATGATCCACCAAGTGTGTCGATCCAACCCCTTCGCGTCCCTCCCTTTACTGCGGCTCCGTTTCCGTTGGTTGAATGGCCGGCGAATTCGGCAGGCCTTCAACTCGGCCCAAATGACAGCAGTATTCAGCGTGGCGATCGAGAGGACACCGGCGACAATGAAGCTGGCCCTGATGAAATGGGATCGGGCTTCGCGCAGCCCACGGTCGATCCCACTAGCTTCGGCGGCACAACTTCGATTCGGCATAACGAAACAGACAATTTCGATGTTGAAGAGGAACGTGCCGATTACGACGGCCTCGAAATTATGGAAGCCACCGATGGGAGGTTAGGCCTGACGAATGTCGGAAACGTCCCTGCCGACGATTGGGCCGCCGATACCGGCGAAACGCACACGCCCGAAGGCGAGCGCTGAAGCTGCTTCTGTCCTACTTGGTAACTAGAAGCGTAAGACAGAAGGTCAGATCTTCCGACCTGACCTTCTAGATTCCTCCGACGTGTAGTCTCTTCCTAGCGCTTCCGCTTAGCCGTTCTTCTCGCCAAACCAAGCAGCAGAATGCCCGCTCCTGCCAGTGCCATCGTTGCGGGTTCGGGCACTGCTCCTGAAGCATAGAAGTTCAGGGATCCGGTCCCTTGAAGCTTTGTGCCCACCGGACCCGTCGCGACGATAAAAGCGCCTCCCATTAGGCCGGCGTATGTTCCGTTCGCCGGTGTGGCGGAAAAAAGACGCTTGTCTGTGTCTCGAGCTGAACGCCAGTTCCCTCGAACCCTTCGTCGAGCCTGTCCCCCGGGATGAGTGCTTCGGGTCCAGCCTCTTCATGCCACTGTGGCCGCAATCTCTGCAGAATTTCAAACGGCTTTCGGAAAATCGTGCGACTGTTCTCGGTGCCGAAGTAAACCCCACCCGGTTTGAGTAGACGCCCAATTTCCTGACATGTGGCGACGGGATTCGGAAGATGATGTAACACCCCCGCTAGAAGTACACAATCCATGTAGGAATCGACGAAAGGCAGCTTCGAAGCGTCGCCCACGAAAAACGTTGCCGAGGCGCGATACCTTCCCCCGCGATACCTCTCAATCGCCGCGCAGTACGGGAACTTCTACTACCCCGTTTGGCTATACTGTCGCGAGCACGCCGATGCAAGCGGCCCCAAAGCACCTCGCGTTCCTTGATGGAGTACGCGGTTATGCCGCGTTCTACGTCTTGGCGCTGCACTGCATGATGTGGGGCGGCTGGTGGCCTTGGTGGCGCTTGCCCGATCCCAAGGTGGCCGTCGACGTGTTTATGGTCATGTCCGGCTACTTGATGGTTCACCATTGGACCGCCAAGGAGGATGGCGCTGGATTCACACGCACAGCTATCAAACGGTTCTATCTGAAGCGGTTCTTTCGAATCGCACCACTGTACTATTTGTTGCTCGTCCTCGCGTTCGCACTGGCCAAACCCTTCGGCGAAGGGCTCGGGACGCTGGCAACAGTGAGTCGTGAGACCCTCCCAATTCATTTCGATGCGGCGCAAGCAATCACCGCATTTACGCCGTTGAGTTTCCTTGCGCACCTTACGTTCCTGTTTGGATTGATTCCTCGCTATTCATCGGCTACCCTAATGCCGGATTGGAGCATCGGTCTTGAAATGCAGTTCTACGCGGCCTTCCCGTTCTTGCTCCTGTCGTTTCGCCGCACCGGTTACCTGTGGATCTGCGCGTTATCCATTCCGGTCTATGCGGTCACTCAACACCTGTGGTTCCACGTTGCCGGACAGCCTTCGCTGCTGGCATTGAAGCTTCCCGTCTTCCTGGTCGGAATGCTTGTAGCGGAGGCGAATCGCCTCTTTAAACACGATCGAGCACACGGTGTGAGCGTTTTCCTCATTGCGGCGTTCGTGGCCGTCATGGGGGGTGATTGGCCCGCAACCACCGTCGGTTTGGCATGCGTTTTATTCCTGCTCGTCTCTCTGTGTGACGAACCGGCAACCGCACCCCTCCGCGGTCCCCTTGAATGGATGCTCGGTAATCGCCTGGCGCGATTTATGGCCGACATGTCCTACAGCGTGTATCTGACGCACGTGTTTTTCATGAGCCTCGTCGGTGGTCTATTCCTCTATCGGACGCCGGCATTTCTGGCCCGGAGCCCGCGACTCCGTGTAGCAATTTTCATTTGCATCACGAGCTTCTGCGCTTACGGCTGCGGCATTCTTCTATTTCGGCTAATCGAGCGGCCCGGAATCCGATTCGGCAATAAGCTTATCCGTGCCACGCCGCGCGACTTAGCACTTTCCAACACTCAGCCCCAGCACAGCCAACCTGTGTCATGATCGTTCCACATGTCTGTTGAGCGCGCTTCACCTCCGCGCGGTCACAATTCGACTCTCATTTATATCCAGCCGCTTTTTCAGCAAGTTACCTCCATTTTTCACCTGACGCAATACACGTTCGCCTTGGCCCGATGCTACCCTCTGGCAGGCTCGCGTACGTGCGCCGCTTGCTTCACTGCGCTGCGCGATGAAAGGAACTGATTCATGGCTTCTAAGAAAAACTCTGCGATGGAGCTGCTGAAGGCCGCGTCCACGCTGCCGTCCAGCTCTTCCAAAATTCCACTTGCGAAAGATCTGAAAGCGCTCTCGTTTTCCGCGAAGGATCGGCCCACGTCCTCGGCGCGCGGTGAAGGCATTCAGTTCGGCACGGCTCCCCAGTCCGCGTTGAAAAGTCCTACGTCGACGGCCTCCATATTGCCCGGACTCGCAAGCAGTTTTCTTTCCGGCGGGATTTCGAGTTTGCTCGGCGGCGGCGGTCTGCTTTCGGATCTGGCCGGCTTTTTTACTGGATCGTCGAAGAGTGCCCCTCCTGCTCTGCCTGCCTTCTCGCTTCCCACTTCCGAGGAGCAGACCGTGTACGTCAGTGCCAGTTCGAAAACCATGTCGGTTCTTCAGGGCACCGATGTCGAATCTGCCGCGCCTGGCTCAAAGCCGCTGCCCGCCGTGTCGGCTGCCGCGAGTCCTGCCAAGCCTCTCGACGCTGCGGGTGTGGTTCAGGCAGTGAAGAATGCCATGCTCACGTCCAGCTCGATCAACGACATCATCGCCGACGTCTGAGCCGGCTGAAGTTTCGCGTGCTGCGGTCCCGCGTTGGCGCGGCTTGCCAGAAGGCTTCAACGTACCAGTACGTTTTCGCCGTCTGCTAACTCGCCGCGCCGAAATCCCCTCAACACGGCCTCTTTCGTCGCTCCCGCTAACCCTTTGATATGATCCCCGCTACTTCCTGCGCTGTTGGCGGGGAAGAGCTTTTTAGTTAGGGGATCCACGTTGAAACCAATCGCGCGCGCTCTGCACTTCTCGTTCTTTCCGTTGGCACTTCTCGGAGTGGTCGGGGCGGCGATTCCCGCTTCCGCCCAGATACCGCCAAACCACATTCGCATCCATTACCACCGGCCTGATGGCATTTACAACGGTTGGACCGTGTATGCCTTCGATGACACCACCGAGAATACCGGCAACTACGGCGGCGGCCCGGTCCAGGTCACCGGAACCGACAGCTACGGCGCCTACTTCGATGTGGGCGTTATCTCCAGCCCTCAGGTCGTCGGCATCATCATCCACAACCCTACGGCTTCAGGAGGCGATCAGAAGGACCCCGGCCCCAACACCTTTGTCGATCCATCCACCGAAGGCAACGAGTATTGGGCCATCTCAGGAATCGCGAAGCTCTATACAACTGTTCCGAATTTGAGTAATCCCACCGCCCTGCTTCCCGGCTACGCGCGCATCCATTACTACCGCCCCGATGGAAATTTCGCCAACTGGTCCGTTTACGCCTTCGGCGACACCGAAGAACCTACCAGCGATTACAACGACGGCCCCACCCCGCAGACCGGCTCCGATTCCTACGGCGCCTACTACGACATCAAACTGACTGCCAATCCAGTGGATCTCGGGTTTATCGTTCACAACATTTCGACCAACACGAAAGATCCCGGTCCTGACATGCACCTGACCACTTTCTCTGCCGATCAGGGGCAGGCGTGGGTGATCTCGGGCGATTCCACCGTCTACACAAGCCAGCCCACTCCGGGCCAAATCATCGCGTCGGGTTTCTCGCGCCTGCAGGCTTTCTGGATTGACCAAACCACCCTCGCCATCCCCGGCGCGTCTTCAAAACCTGCCTGGACGTATGCGCTCGTATACTCGCCCAACGCAACCTTAACCGTCAGCAACAGTGGCGTTCTCACCGGAGCAACCACCATTCCGCTGACTCCGTTTGCAGCTGGTCTCACGGCCGGGCAAGCAGCCCAGTATCCGCAGCTCGCCGGCTATGCAGTATTTAAAATTTCGAGCACAGTTCCGGTTGCAACGCTGAAGCAGGTCTTACAGGCACAGCTTGCTGTCACGGCCACGGATTCGACCGGCACCTTGCAATATCTGACCGGCGTCCAAGATGCCGGCGTGCTCGATGAACTGTTCTATTACTCGGGGAAACTCGGAGCAGTCTTCTCGAATAATGGTCTGGCTATCCGTGTGTGGGCGCCCACCGCGCAATCCGTCAAGCTGCTTCTCTATAGCGGCCAAACCGATACCACCCCACTCCAAACGGTCGCCATGACCGCAGACAACGGGGTCTGGACCGCACAAGGCCAAAACTCATGGAGGGGCGAGTACTACCTGTACGACGTCATCGTCTATGTGCCCGGCCTTCATAAGATCGTCGAAAACTTCGTCACGGATCCATACTCGGCCGATCTCGCCTTGAATGGAGTCAAAACCCGCATAACCGATCTGAGCGATGAGTCGACCAAACCGCCAGGTTGGGACGCCAGCTCTTCTCCATTCCTCGCATCCCAGCACGACTTCTCCGCTTACGAGCTTCACGTCCGCGATTTCAGCGTTGCCGACGACACCGTTCCCGAGCAATACCGCGGAACGTATCTCGCCTTTGCCACGCCCGGAACGTATGGCATGACTCACCTGCAGCGGCTCGCCAAAGCCGGTCTGAAAGCAGTGCATATTATGCCGACATTTCACATCGCCAGCATCAACGAAGATAAATCGACTTGGAAATTCCCCACTGGCCTGTCCCCCAATCCGCCCGACGGCACCGAACAGCAGGCCGCGGTCGCAGCGGTGCAAAGCTCCGATGCTTACAACTGGGGTTACGATCCGGTCCACTACTTTGCTCCCGAAGGAGCTTACGCCTTCAATCCCGATAACCGCGTCATGGAGTACAGGCAAATGGTTCTCGGCCTGCATAACATCGGAATGCGTGTCGTCCAGGACGTCGTTTTCAACCATGCGAATTCCAGCGGCGAATCGACGTACTCTGTCCTCGATGAGATCGTGCCCGATTACTACTACCGGCTCGATGCCAACGGAGCTGTCGAGAACGGCAGTTGCTGCGCCGACACCGCCAGCGAACATCGTATGTTTGAAAAGCTGATGATCGACAATCTCGTCCAAAATGCCGTCCAGTACAAAATTGACGGCTTCCGCTTCGATCTGATGAGCTTCCATTTCGTTTACAACATGCAGCACATCCAGCAGGCTTTGAATCAACTCACTCTTCAGAACGATGGCGTAGATGGTTCGAAGATTTATCTGTACGGCGAAGGATGGATCACCGGTGAAACGGCTAACGATGCGCTCGGCATAAACGCCACCCAGGCGAACCTCTACGGAACGGGCATTGGCACGTTCAATGATCGAATTCGCGATGGCATCCGCGGCGGTGGTCCCTTTGCCGATCAGCGCGTCCAGGGTTTCGCCACCGGTCTCTTCACCGACCCGAGCCTCTACACCACCGCGACCGTGGGTCAAACTTTATCCGACCAGCAAACCAATCTCAATTTGGAAGCAGACTGGATCCGCATCGGCCTGGCCGGAAATCTTCGTGACTTCACCTTCGTCGACAGCGCCGGTGTCACGGTCAAAGCCAGCCAGATTATCTACGGCGGCCAGCCCGCCGGTTACACGGCCAGCCCGGTCGAAGCCGTAAACTACTGCTCGGTTCACGATAATCAAACGCTCTTCGATGCCATTCAGCTGAAATCCGCGATCCCCGGTACCACTTCGAACGGCGGCGATTCAAGCGCCATGCGCGCACGCCGTCAGGCCCTGGCCATGAGCTTAATCGCTTTGGGCCAAGGGGTGCCCTTCTTCCTGGCGGGTGACGACCTGCTTCGCTCGAAAGACATGGATAACAACAGTTACGATTCGGGCGATTGGTTCAACAAGATTGATTGGATCTATCAGGGTGATCGCCCCAGCAAGAGTGTTCTGTCGCAAGAGTTCAACAACTGGGGCATCGGACTCCCCATCGCCAGCCAGAACCAATCGCAATGGCCCTTCATGCAACCGCTGCTGGCCGATCCCGCGCTCAAGTCAACGCCTGCCGATATCTCCACGTCCGCGGCCGCCTTCCAAACCTTCCTCGGCATTCGCAGCAGCTCGCAACTGTTCCACATGGCGACGCTCGCGGAAGTGCAGAATAACCTCAGCTTCCTCAACACCGGGCCATCGCAAATACCCGGGCTCATCGTCATGAAGCTCGACGCGAATGGCGGGAATTACGGCATCTACAACCATATAGTCGTCGTCTTTAATGCCACGCTCGGTACTGTTAATTTCCAAAACGACCGGTTGAAGGGCCTCAACCTGCATCTCCATCCGTTGCAGGTGCTATCTCCCGACACCGAGACGCGCGCTTCGTCCCTGAACAACTCGACCGGAACGGCAACTGTCAGCGGATTGACCACGGCTGTCTTTGTGGCGCAGTAAATGACCCGCTCGCGGCGGCAAAGCGGCTTCACGAAAAATATTTATGTGAGGCCGCTCTGCTTGCGTGGTCTATATGTCGATGCGCAATCTATTGTTCCTGCTTCTACCCGCCGCCATCCTGCTATCTGTTTTCGCCCTGCCCGGCAGCGCTGCCCTGGTCGGCACGTCCGTTACCGGATCGCTGACTTTCGCCGCCGATCCTTCTAACTACTTCGACCCCGCTTACGGCTTCGTGCCCGCGACAGGCTACCTGAACGCGTCGGGCACCACCGTCACCATCTCGAACAGCGCGGTCGAATTCGGTTTCGACGACGCCTCGAGCCTGATCTCAGCCGATTTCTCCGACACTCAGCTGACCATTAACGATCTGATCGAGACCGCCGGACCGACTAACAGCTTTCAGACGCTCTTCACCGATACTGCTTTCGCGGGGCAGTCGCTGGCCTTAGTTTCCGATAGCTTTCCCCTCGCCGATTACTCGGTAGCTGGCGACGTAATCACCTTGGACTACTCGGGCGGCAACCCCACTGTGGGACAAACCCTGACCGCTACGTTCAACCTCGTTTCGACTCCCGAACCCGCGACTGCGGGCACCGTGTTTGTCTGTTTTTTGGCAACCCTGGGCGTCTTTTTAGCCCGAAAGCATCGCCCCGCGTCCACGCTCAATTAGCCTCTGATGCTGGGCCGTCGCCGGGGCTCGGCAGGGCCCGATTTAAGGGAAATATTACGCTCCCCAGTTGCCGATAAGGTGGTGTGCGAAACATTGCCCGCCTGCTAGACGATTTCGAGCACAACCCCACGTCCGTGGCGAAGACAATGCGGGACTGGATAGAAGCCGATCCGGCCACTTTTTGCGAACAAGTTGTACCCATCCTGCGCCATACCAAAGATGGCGCTGGCTTCCGCCACCTGCTATGGCTCATTTCCGCGAGCAAGATCCTGGCCCGCGTGCTCTGCGACCCGGGATTACTGACCGAAGAAGAGGCCTCCGCGCTCGCTGACAGATTGCGGAAAATTGACCCCTCCGTTGAGATGAACCTCGTCAAAGAGATCTTCGGAGTCGACGGAATGGGCGGAATCAGCCTCGCGCAGCCCGCCTACGGTTTGCGCTTCCTTTCCATTTTCAAGGTGGAAGTCGGCAGCGTTCACCTCTTTCCAGTAGTCGGACGCCTGCTGCGGCATCCCAATGCCACCATTCGTTCGAAAGCCGCCACCATGCTCGGCAAAATGAGCCGGCACTATGACTGGCTCGAACAAACTCGCAACGAAACCGATGATCGTGTTCGCGCCAACGCCCTCGAAGCGCTGTGGGAACCCGGTATACCCGAACGCCTGCACGCCCGGCTCTGGGAAGGCGTCGACGACCCCAGCAATCGAGTCGTCGGCAACGCCTTACTCGGTCTGTACCGCCAGGGTGAGGCCGGCTGTATACCCGTCATCACCGCCATGACCAAGCACCCCGAAGAGAAATTTCGTGCTACGGCTGCTTGGGTCATCGGCGAAAGCGGTGACGATCGCTTCCGCAACTGCATATTGCCCTTGCTCGAAGAGCCCAGCATGCTGGTGCGGCGCAATGCCGTCCAGGCCCAGCAAAAACTCGACGTCCGCGCTGCCTTCTCGGGAATAGAAAGACTCCAGCTGCTCATGTTTTCGAAAGAAGCCGGCACCCTCACTCGCCCAGCCGGCCCGCCCTCTTCGCGTGACGCTTCGAGGAAAAACTCCGCCGCCGTGCGCAGCCACATCCTGCACCTCGCCACTGTTTCGCAGCACGGCAGTCCCATCTCGAGCCTGCTCGCCACGGATTTCCGCATTACGCAGGATTCCGCCGTCATCGACAATTACACCGTTCATAGTGACCCACCGCCCGAGACCATGAGCATCGCTTTCGCCCTGCCCAATACCGATGCGGCCGGCACCCGGGTCAGCGCGAAATGGCGCACCTTCCTGTCGCACTTCTTCAACCAGAAACGCCATTTGGATTATTGGGCTTTCCTCGAATACACCGATCTCGGTTCGAACGTGGTGCGTACCAACGCACCAGACGCCGGCGTCGCGCACAGCCCGCTCGCTCCCCCCGAGAAGCCCTCCTTTATACGGAACTTCGTCGAACTCGATGACTTCCTGACCGCGCGCATGCAGTCCACCCGCTCCTATCAGCTCAGCAATGTGCTCGATTTGCTCCTCACCGCGCCACCCTTCGTTCGCACCGGTATGCCGTCCCGCAAAGGCACGCTCCACGCCGTCGTCATCGAATCCGTCGGTTCTCGCCCCATACCGCGTGATCGCCTCGAAGCGGTAAAGCAGACCGCCCTCACCCGCGGCTTCATGGTCCACGTCATTTCCGCCAATAACGCCAGCCCCTTGGCTGACCTGGCCGCCTCCACCGGCGGAGCCTTCCTGCTGTGCCAGGAAGACGCCGACTCCTGGCAGCGTCAGTTGACGGTCCTCTACGCTTCCTTGTTCTCTACCTATCGCATCGAGTTCGAAAGCGCCAATGCGGAAGATGCCGAGCGAACCAAGATTCGAGTCGTCGTGCGCAAAGGTCCGCTCTTCGGCGAGCTTCGAACCTCTTGCAGCCTGCGCGATCAGGTCTGCGTCCCAGCCTAAAAGCGGCTTACGCTCTTAGGAGCCGGCGCGCTCGAACCGGAATTCATCAGGCGCAGAATGCGCCCGCCATGGTCGACGTGCGCCTCGAGATCATCTCCTTCAGTGCCGAAATCAACTCCTCGGCCGAGAAAGGACGGACCAGCGTCTCTGTGTTGGCGTGCTCGCGCTCATCGCTCAATCCGTGCCGGTGGTCGCAGATCAGAATCATCGGCAGTGCGGGCGCCAAACTGCGCAACCGCGCCGTCACATCCTCGCTGTGAGGTTCGGATTTGGCCGCCGCGCTCACGATCAGGGTGATGTGTGTCTTCCAAGCCTCGAATAGATCCATTGCGATTGAGCCGCTCGCCGCTTCCATCACGCGGTAGCCTTCTTCCTCGAGCGTCTTCGCGATCAATTTGCGCACTGGCCCGTCCTGCTCGAACACCAGCGCTGTCGGGCGCGATGGTACCGCAACCGGACCCTTGCGAGCCGGCGTCGCGCCGCGCTCCTCAAAGGTCTTCATCTTCGCGAGTAGTGTGGTCCGCTTGATCCGCAGCAGGTCTGCCGCTCGCGCCTTATTACCTCCCGACGCAGTCAGTGCCTGGTTCAGCAGCGACAATTCGAAGCTGCCAACCACCTCATCGAAATCGATTCCCTCGTTCGGAATCGTAATCTTCGCCGGATCTGCGTTCGCCGATGCGTCGGCAGCTCTCGCCACTTGCGCCGGCCGGTTCGCGGAGAAATCGCCCGGAAACAGGATGCGGCGATCGCCGCTCAGAGCGTATGCCATGTGCACCGCGTGTTCCAGTTGACGCACATTGCCAGGCCAATCGAGGCTCGTTAGAAGATCGATCGCCTCGGGGCTGATCCGCTTCGAGGGGCCCTCTTCCGCCGCTCGAATCTTCTCGAGGAAATGGTCCAGCAGCGGAGCGATGTCGTCGCGGCGTTCGCGCAGTGGCGGAATCCGGATTGGCACAACGTTCAACCGGTAAAACAGATCTTCCCGGAACCGGCGCTCCCGCACGGCGTCTTCCAGGTCTACGTTGCTTGCCGCGATCACTCGCACATCGACGTGAACGGTTTCCGAACTTCCCACCCGCTGAAACTCCTGCTCTTGCAGAACGCGCAGCAGTTTGGACTGCGAATCGAGCGGCAGATCGCCGATCTCGTCGAGAAAGATGGTGCTGCGATTCGCCTGCTCGAAGCGCCCGATGCGGCTGCCATGCGCGCCCGTGAACGCTCCTTTCGCATGTCCGAAAAGTTCCGTTTCGATCAGGTTTACCGGAAGCGCCGTGCAGTTGACCGATACCATCGCGCGTGCCGCCCGGTTGCTCGCCGCGTGAATGGCTTTTGCCACCACTTCCTTTCCCGTGCCCGTCTCGCCGCTGATCAGAACCGTCGCGCGCTTCGACGCGATCAGCTGTATCACTTCTAAGATATGTTGTATCGCGCGGCTCTGTCCAATTACCGAGTGCCGCCAGGGAAGCGTGTGCAGCTCGGGCAGGTTCTTCGGCCGCGACCGTTCGAGAGCCATCTTCACCGCGTGCTCAACACGCTGCGGCTCGCTGTCGCCCAACAACACGTAAAACGCGCCATGCCGGGTGAGGCGAATGGCGTCGTCGATGGTTCCTTCGGGATGATGCACGATCACCGGAAAACGGCGGTCGTGATGTAAGAGCTCTTCGAGCGCCTGCTCGCCCGAATCGCCCAGTGGAGCGAGGCTGAGAATCACCAGACCGTATTCGCCGCTGTTCAGGCGTTGCAAGGCGTCCGGAAGCGATGGCTCATGAACTACCGCGAGGCCATGCACCGTTCGATTCAGTTCACTCTCGGTAATAGGTGAACTGGCGCCGATCCACAGCAGCTTAGTTTGCACAAGTCACCATCACCTTGAGTTCTCATCGACTTCCGGCCGCTGAATCGGATCGGCGTTTGCCAGTTTGGCCCTTAGCTCGACCTCACACCTGGACCGGTGCAGCGGTGATACGTCACGTCCTACGGCGCCTACGACCCGCCCTGCCGTTACGCCCCGTAAATGCCGCGCCGCAAGCCACGCTTCCTGCGCCGCCGTCTCGACTTCGAGATCGGCGTCGTGCTTCCACTCTGCCCGCTTTCCTTCGCGCAGCTTCTCGAGCAATCGCACCTTGCGTTCTGCCTTGATCACGTACTGCCGCCGCTCTTCGATAAAGCGCGCCATCTCTGCCAGACGAGTGCGCGTTTTGGCGCTCCGTGCATCTACCCCCAGAAGAAAAGCGGACATGGTGCGTAGTTCCGCATTATCCAGATTGGTAAGGCCGTAAACCGCCTCCTTTGCTTCCCGCCGCTCTCTCGCCGCCGCCTCCAGATCGCGCATAAGCCGCTGCTGTTCGCCTACGAGTTCCTGCAATTTCGCTTGCTCTGCTTCGAGCTGTACTTGTCTTAAGCGCAGCACCGAAGCCAGGCGGAATTCAAAGCGTTTCATGGCACGTCCGGCTACAGTACGGCCGCGATCTCCGTCAGATCCTTCAGCGTCGTATCGAGGCTGGCCTTCTCATGAGCCTCTTGCTTGAGAAAGTTCATGATGCGGTCGCGCGCGCGGATGCTCGCATCGAGCTTGGTGTTCGAACCGGACACATACGCGCCAAGCTGGATCAGATCTTCCGAATGCCGGTAGGTCGCGAGCGCTTCGCGCACCTTGCGTGCTGCCGTCAGATGATCGGGAGCCGCGACATCCGACGCGACACGCGAGATAGAGGACAGCACATCGATCGCCGGATAGTGTCCTGCCGCCCCCAGTTGGCGCGACAGAATGATATGACCATCGAGAATTCCGCGCACCGCATCCGCGATCGGTTCGTTGAAATCGTCGCCCTCAACTAGCACCGTGAAGAAGCCCGTAATGCTTCCTTGCTTGAAGTTGCCGGCGCGCTCGAAGATCTTCGGCATGATGGCGAATACCGACGGTGTGTACCCCTTTTGGCTGGGAGGTTCGCCGGCCGCGAGACCGATCTCGCGCTGGGCCATGGCCAGGCGCGTTACCGAATCCATCACCAGCAGAACGTTCGCGCCCTGATCGCGAAAGTATTCAGCCACCGCCAGCGCCACGAAACACGCGCGCACACGCAGTGGAGCCGGACGATCGGAAGTCGCCGCTATAACCACTGAACGTTTCTGGCCCTCCGCGCCCAATTCGTTCTCGATGAATCCACGCACCTCGCGGTTGCGCTCACCAATTAGCGCAATCACCGAAACATCGGCCGAGTTTTGCCGCGCCATTGCGCCGAGCAGGGTGCTCTTGCCTACACCGCTTCCGCCGAAGATGCCGATGCGCTGCCCTAAGCCACACGTGAGCAAACTGTCGATCGCGCGTACGCCCGTTGTTAGCGGAGTCACGACATGCTCGCGTTCGAGCGGACCCGGCGGAGTCGCAAACAGATCGTAATGCGCGTGTCCTTCTAGAGGCGGACCACCATCAATCGGCCGCCCAAATCCATCGAGTACTCTTCCGAGAAGACCGGGACCCACGGCCAGCTGTGAATCTTGCGGGCGTGCGTAGATGGGGTCGCCCGGCTGCAGCCCATCGATTTCTTCGAGCGGAATCGAAAGAATGCGGCCATTCCGAAACCCAGCCACCTGCGTGCGAATCACTCGATTGCGCGACGTCTGTATCTCGCAAAAGCTGCCGATGCGCGCCGCCGGACCTTGCGACTCGATCACGAAACCAGTCACATCCGTGATTACCCCGCGCCAGCGCAGCAGGTCGGATTGTCCCAATCCCGCTGCGTAAGCGCCTAAGTCGATCGGTACATCGGCGCTCATCGCGCAATCAACCGATCGGTAAAGCCGCGCTGGATTTCTTGAAGCTGCGTATCCACCGAAGCATCCAGATCGCCGAGCGCCGTCTCAATCACCAGGTCGCCGCTCTTGAAAGAGGCCTCGGCAACGATCTCGATCGCGCCCAGCCCCGCGCGTTGGAGCCCCGCGCGCACCGCCTCCACTCCAATGGGCGAAACGCGCACACGCCAGACCTCACGGCCTTGGATGTTTTGCAGAGCTGCGTGTATCAGGCCCTGCATCGCTTCAGGATCGGTGAGCAGTTCGCGATGCAGGATGCGCCGCGCCACCGCGAGCGATAGCTTCACAACTTCCATTTCCGCCTCGGCCCGAAGCTTGCGCTTGAACGACACCAGCTCCGCCAGCGTCTGCGCGAGTCTCTCGGACGCCGCCTTCATGGCAGCAGTGCCTTCTTCGCGCCCCTGCTTCAATCCTTCGTCGAACGCCGTCTGTCCCGTTTGCGCAACTTGCGTCTTGAGCGCTGCTTCGAGCTCCGCGATACGCTGCTGCAAGTCGGCTACTTCTACCGTCGGCGCTTGCGCCGGCGAGAATACGCCCTGCGCACTGGCGGCATTGGCCCTCAGCTGCGGCCACATCACGGATTTCGCGCCTTGCGGCCGATCGGCAATGCTACACAACATATTGCTCACCCACCGTTCCCTTCAGACTCACCACGCCTTCGCTGTCAAGCTGGCGTACGACCGAAATGATCTGCTGCTGAGCGGCTTCCACTTCGCGTATCTTCACGGGGCCCAGTGCTTCGATGTCCTCTTTGAGCATCTCGGAACCGCGCTGCGACATGGACGAGAACATGTGGTCTTTCAGTTGATCGCTTGTACCTTTCAACGCTACTGTCAGAATCTTGCGATCCACCTTCGCCAATATCTCCTTGATTCCACCCTGATCGATCAGCAACAGATCCTCGAACACAAACATCAGTTCGCGAATGGTCTCAAACAGAGTCGGGTCCTGCTGCTCAATATCGGAAAGAATCGCTTTGCTCGCTCCCGAATCCAGGCGATTGAACATGTCCGCAACGGCGCGTACGCCGCCGTAGGACTCGCGGCTGAATTCGCCTAAGCTCTTGATCTTCTGCCCCAGCACGTTCGCGATCTTGTTAATGATGTCCGGCGAGATCTGGTCGAGAGTAGCCATCCGAAACGCAATATCGGACCGGATCTTCTGTGGCAGCGAGGTCAATAGCGAGGCGGCCTGAGTCGGATTCAGATGCGACAGCACCAGCGCTACGGTTTGCGGATGCTCATTATGGATGAACTTGGCGAGCTGCTGCGGATCGGCGCGTTGCAGGACGTCGAAATCTGCTCCATCGCCACCCACCGCCTTACTCACGCGGTCAATCAGCCGCTTGGCCGATTCCGGCCCGAAGGCCGTAGACAGCATCTTGCGTGCGTAATCGATGCCCCCTTTCACCACGAACTCCTGGGCGACCGTCATTTTATGGAATTCATCGAGTATCGACTCGGCTTGTTGCGAATTGATATTCGGCACGCGTGCAATGGCGCGCGTCAGCAGCCCGATTTCTTCTTCGGTGAGCTGCTTCAGAACTTCGGCGCTCGACTCCTCGCCGAGAGTCACCAGAAGTACTGCGGCTTTTTGGAACCCTTTCAGGGCCTCACTTGGAGCGGTGGTGTTGACGACCATCTTCTACTCGACTTATCGACGCGCCTAGCGAGCGTCTTCCTCAAGCCAGCCGCGCAGAACGCTAGCGGCGAAAACCGGGTCTTTCTTGACTCGCTCCTTCAGATGCTCGCGAAGCAGTTCCACTTTCTTGGTTGGTGCCGCCAGCTGCAGCGCATTTCTCTGCTCTTCTTCCGCCTTGCTGGCGAGCGCCGCCGCCGCAGCCTCCCGTACAGCCTTTTTCGATTCCGGGTCTAGGGCGTCCTCCGGTGCCGCAATAGCGCGCGGCTCTTGCTCAAATTCAACCGAGCTCGTTCGGCGGCGAAGCAGAAACAAGATCGCCCCAAGACCGATCACGAGAGCGGCGCCGCCGCCGATCAATACCCGTTTATCGGCCCACAGTGCAGGCTTGGTACTGTGCGGAGGCAGCGCGTTCGTCGGAATGTTGTCGGGATTCTCGGTCTCGAGTGTCTGCTCAAACGGCAGGCTCTCGATCACAAGTTGATCTCCGCGGTCGGGCAGCAGCCCCAGCACCCCGGCTACGAGATCGTGAATCGCCTTTATCTTCTCTGGAGAAGCGGGTATCAGCGTGCGATGCCGCTGGTTCCCTTTGCCGCTCCACTGGACGTCCTGATCGAGCAGGACCGATGCCGAAATGCGTTTGATCGCCCCTTGCGGAGTCTTGACATGGCGCACCATCTTGGTGGTTTCGTATTGAACGTTTTCCGTCTTGCGCGACATCGTCGAACCGGTCGCGGGAGGTCGAGGCTCGGCGCGCGGCGTGTTCGATTGTGTTCCCGGAATACCGGCTGTTTGTGTAGAGCCTGAAACGTCCTCGGAGCGCTGCGAGCTAACCATCACGGATTTAGTCGGATCGTAGGTCTCATCGCTCTGCTCACTGGTCGTGAAGTCGCAGTCCGCTGAAACACCCACGCGGAACTTCGCCGCTCCGAGGAGCGGTTCGAGCGTAGACTCCACCTTGGACGTTAGGTCTTTCTCGATCTGATGCTTGTAATCGAGCGCAGCGTCGGAAGCTTGACTGTCGTCGAACCCCGCTTTTCGTGGACGGCTCAGCAGATTGCCCTGCAAATCTACGACGGAGACGAACTCCGGATTCAGGCCTTCGACTGCACTCGCGACAAGATTCGTAATGGCCAGCACGTTCTGAGGCGTAAGACTTGCGCCCGGGCGAACATCGACCAGCACGCTCGCTTTCGCCGGCTCGCGCGAATCGAGAAACACGGAATCTTTCGGAAAGGTAATGTGCACGCGAGCTTGCTGCAATTCGCTCAGACTTTTGATCGAGCGCTCGAGTTCGCCTTCGAGCGCGCGCCGATAATTCACGTGCTCGGTGAAATCGGTGATACCGAGATTGGTCTTGTCGAATAGCTCGAACCCAACGCGCCCGGTTTTGGGAAGTCCCGCGCCAGCCAGCTGCAGCCGCATTTCATCGACTTTGGTATCGGGAACCAGCACCGAGGTGCCGTTCTCGCCAATGCGATACTCGACTCCGCTTTCCTTTACCTTTTGCACGATCGCGGCGGCATCTTCGGGCGCCATGCCCGTAAACAGCGGGCGAAAATCGCGCTCGTGCTTCCAGTGCACGAGGCCGGAGATGGCGCTCCCGACCAGAATTGTCATGATGACAATCCCGGCTCGCTGCCGCATCGACAAAGCGGCGAAAACGTTCTTAAATTGATCCATGGCTTCTGTTCAGCGCGACCGGTCAGACCTGCATGCGCATGATCTCCTCGTAAGCGGAGACCACTTTGTTGCGCACCTGCATGAACATTTCAAATTGCAGCTCTGCGTTCTGCGTGGCCAAAATGGTCGAATGCAGCTCCTGGTTTTCGCCGGAGACGAAGCGCTGCGCAGCCGAATCTGCCGCAGTCCGTGAGTTCTCGACCTGCTGAATGGCAGATTGGAGCACGTTCTGGAAATTGCCTCCCGAGCTGACTGCCGGCTGGAGGCGTGGCGCCTCGACCGGCATCGGAAAGTTAATGGGAGAGATCGGGGCAGACATGACGTTACCGGAACAGGTCGATCGAGCGTTGAATCATATCTTTTACTGCCGAAATCGCCGACACATTGGCCTGATAGGAACGCGAAGCCCCAATCAGGTCGACCATATCTTCGGCCGGATTGACCCGCGGAAGAGAGACGTAGCCGTCCTTGTCGGCGTCCGGGTGCCCTGGCATGTAGCGTCGATCGGGAGCGCTCTGATCAACCGTCACTTGACTCACGGTGACACCGTTAGGTTGCGCGTCCATCTGCGAGTCGAGGAACGAGGAGAACGGTGAGGAAACCGGCGCACTTTGGAATATGGCGTCGCGGCGGCGATACGGCCCGCCTTCCGCCGTACGGGTAGTGTCGGCATTCGCGATGTTCTCGACCAGCAGTTCCGCACGCTGCCGTTCTGCGGACAGACCCGAGGCGCTTACCGAGATTGTGGAGAATAAGCTCACGACGCCGAAGCCCCACCCTCGATTGCCATTTTGACGATCTTGAGTTGCGAACGCAGCAGATTTGAGGCAACGCTGAAGCGCAGCGCATTCTCCGACAGCAGGCGGGCCTCTCGATCGAGGTCCACATTATTACCATCATTCTTCAGCTTTAGACCTGGAACTTGCTGTACGGAGGGCGACGTGCCCGCCGCGGCATTTTGCAGCTCTGTCTGGAAATCGATATCTTGCGTCTTATAACCAGGCGTATCCGCATTCGCGATATTTGAAGCGACGAGCTTTTGGCGCACACTGAGGAGCGTCATGTACTGCTCGAGATTTGCAGCCACCGGATCAAGCATTTTGATTTGCTCTTAGTGGAGCAAGTGGCGTGCCAGACAAAACGCCTGAATCTACATGGAGACCGCCCTGGTATGCGTCAGAATCCTGACGGCTCGGCCGGCCCAATGCCAGCGGGCTGACAGATCAGCCGTCGATGCGCCAGGTATAAGTTTGCCGGCGCGCTGCCTGGTATACGGACTGGCCTGTGGTGGCCTGGAGAAACACACTGATGTGCGAGCGCATCGCGCGGGCGAGATAGAGATTGGCGTTCAGCGTCTGCAGCGCGTTTCTCAAGATGTTCTCGCGTTCCGTTGCGTTCGTGGCTGAAGAGAGCTCGCTTCGCACGGCCGTGGCATATTCGAGGACCAGCGGCTGCGCTGCATCGAAATCGCCCTCTTGGAGCGCTCGTTCGAGTTTTCCCGCCAGATCAATGGCCACTGGCGGCGTTTTCTTGCGTTTGCATCGCGCTGAACAAATCTGTGACTTCGGTCAGTTGTTGTTCCATGGACGAGATGGCTGCGTCCGCTGCAGACATCTGCGCGGTCAAGGATGTCTGAAGATTTGTGATCTGCGTTTGGTCATTGGTGATCTGAGTGCCGACACTCGCGAGCTCGGTCGTCAGTGATTGAGTAGCGTTGGGCAGAATTCCGGTGGTCGGATCCGTGATGCCGGTGAGAATGTTGCTTGCGGCTTGCAAGAATCCACTGCCCGTTTCCGAGCCGAAGAAACTCAGAGTATCGCTCGTCGCATTCTGGGCGAAGGTGGTCTGATCAAATTGCAAGTGGCCGTTCGTATCAAAGGTGATGCCGGCGTTCGCGAGCGATCCAATGTTGCCCGAAGGCGCAGAATAGTTTGTCAGATTTGTGAGCGCGTTTTGCAACTCGTATACCGTGCTGTCTCCGGTAAGCGCGCCTCCGCTCTGGCCTCTGTTCTTATTGAGCTCGTCAACCGCCGCATTATAGGCGTTTACAAACGAGCTAATTGCGTTGCTCATCGCGGAAGTATTTTGCGTTACCGTGACGTTCGCGGTTCCCGTTTGGAGAACATTGACTGAGAGTCCGGGCGACACACTGAGCGTGCGCGAATCTGAGTTGATCGGAGCGCTGGGAGGGGCAGGCTGACCGTTCACTTGATATTGGACGTAGGCGCCCGTCGAGAGCGTATTCAGCAGGCTGTTCGTGCCGTCACTGAGTTGGATCGAATCGGGCGCATAATCGAGGCTCTGGATGGAGAGCCGGTAATCGGGAGCCGAGCTGCTGCCGACGTTCACAACAGTCGCTTGCAGGGCAGCGCCGCTGCCGTTAATAGCCTGTACCAGACCGTTCAACGATCCGGCGGAATCGGTCAGTTGGTAGTTCGTCCCGTTCACCGTGAGTGTATAGGTCGAACTCGAGTCGATGTTGCCTGACGTTGGATCGGTCACGGTGGTCAGGCCGTTCATGCTCATCGTGTTCGTTTGTGAGCCGGTGTTCGAAACGTTCACAGAGTAAGTGCCTGGCATCACGCCGGAGCTGATGGTCGGCGACAGCACGGACGTGTTGTCCACGCTGGCCGAATAAGCGCCGAATCCGGCGGAACTGTTGATCGAATCGAGGGCAGTCTGGAGAGACTGGAAATTGGACGAGAGAGTCTGCAACTCGCTCTGCTGGTTGGTCAGCGTACTCTGCTGCGTTTGAAGCGCGTCGAGCGGCCCGGAAGCCTGAGCGACAGCAGTAGCAATTACGTTTTGAAGCTGGGCGGAGAAAGTGCTGTTCCCTGTGAAGCTGGCCGGACTGGTAGAAGTTGTTCCCATAAGGAAGATGAATGAAAAAAGAGGCTGATCCCCGTAGAGATCAGCCCCTTAAGTTGACGAATTATTGCAGGAGCTTGAGGACCGCCTGCGGTTCTGCGTTAGCCTGCGCCATCGCTGCGATTGCGGTTTGTTCCAGGACCTGTCCCTGGGTCAAATTCGCAGCATCGGCGGCGACGTTGGCATCGCGAATGGAGCTTTCGGCAGACGAGAAGTTCGTCACCTGCGATTGCGCCAGGCTGATAGCATACTGCAGCTTGTTTTCGCCCGCGCCGACGTTCCCCTGAACGAAGCCCAGGTTCTGAATCGCGGTGTTGATGGCCGCAATCGCCAGGGTAGCGTTGCCGGTTGAAGTCGTGCTCTGCGTCGGAGCCGTGACGGTCTGCGATCCAACCGTGGTACCGAACAACGAACCGGTACCCGCCGCGCCGCCGCCGCCCGCCGCACCAGGTGTATTCGACGTCTCAGAGATCGTGAAAGAAGCAGCGCTCTGCAACGCGATGTTGCTGCCGTTGGCCACGGCATAAATGCCGCTGCCCTGCAGTTGTGTGTTGAGCGAGGCGATGGCGTTGGTGATATTGTTCGCTTTCTCGGTCGCGTTGGTCGTATCCGAGGTCAGCGTGACATTGTAGTTCGTTCCGCCGACCACGAAGGTCAGACCTTCCGTGGTGTGTCCGGGGCTCGTGCCGGTGCCATCAGCAAATGCCGTGAACGCGGCAGAGGATTGGTAGTTCGCGTTGTTGACCAGAGTGGCGCCGCTGGCAGCAGCTAGCGAAGTGGGTGCCGTACCCGAGGTCCCAGTCGTAGCAGCGAGCAAGTTGCCACCGGTGAGCTGCAGTGCACCGTCGGATCCGATCTGCGCGGTTATACCCGTTATTCCCGCTTGATTGATGGCGGTATTCAGCTGGCTCACGAAAGTGGCGCCGCTGACTCCGTTCGTGGTTCCTGCGACGGAAACGTTGCTCGTGACGGTTTGCCCGTTCGAGACGTACGTTAGGGCGAACGTCTCCGCCCCGGCCGCGCCGATGTTGAACAGCGCATTCGGATTGTTCAGGTTGGTCGCCGAGCCGGCGAATTCGGTACCGCCGCCCTGCACGGAGGTGGTCGACAAACCGAGCGAGGCCGCGTCGACCGCGTTACTTGTACCGCTCAGGTTGATGGCCACGTTCGCATTCGTGGAAGTCTTCGCGCCACCGATGTAGACCTGCAGTTGCGTGTTGAAGCTGCCGCCGGCGTTGAGATTGATGTTGCTCGCCTGGCGCGTGATTTCGCTGATCAGACCTTGATATTCCTGGTCTAGTGTGGCGCGGCTTCCGGTAAACGTTCCCGAAGCCGATTCGGTGGCCAGTGTCTTCATCCGGTCCAGGATGGTGGAGATGTTGCTCAGGCCGCCATCGACGATCTGCAATTGAGTAACGCCGTTGTTGGCATTGTTGACGCCCTGGTTCAATTCCGCGATGTTGTCGCGGAGTCCGTTTGCGACTGCCAGACCCGCGGCATCGTCACCGCTGCTATTGATTCGATAGCCGGAGGTGAGTTGCTGAATGGTCTTGCTTTGTGACATATTGTCGACATTCAGATTCTGCTGCGCATCAAGTGAGTCGACGTTGGTTTGTAATGAAATCATGCTTAGTCCTTAAGTGTTTAAGTTCCCCGGCGTCTTCTCGCCTGGTACGGTGTAGTCAACCGCTGAAAACCTTGTCGCACGTTTCATGCCGAATTCTAGTTTTTGTTCCCCGGCGTAGAGTCCGACGTGACCTGGCGCGGCTCGACCCGCATACCGTACTCACTCAGAATGACGATGTCTACGCGCCGGTTCCGGCCGCGCCCCTCTTCAGTCTGGTTTGAATCGAGCGCGCCCGCGTCCGCGTATCCTACGATCGCCATGCGATCCCGCTCGACGCCGAACTTCTCGTTCAGCAGGCGAAGCATGGCGATGCTGCGCGCCGCCGATAGCTCCCAATTGCTTTTGAAACGCGGAGTATTGATGGGAACCGAGTCGGTGTGTCCTTCGAGGCGCAGCGTATTCGGCAAACTATTCAGCACGGCCGCCACTTTGCCGACGATGGGGTAAACGGAAGGATCGATGCTGTCGTTGCCGGACGGAAAAAACGCTGCTTGCTTCAGACCGATCACGAGCCCCCGCTGCTCGAGTCGAAGCTCCACGTCGTGGCGTTCAATTTCCTGATTCAATGCCGAGCGCAAGGTTTTCATGGACGAAGACAGATCGTCAACCGAAGGCGGCGGGTCGGGTTTCGCTTCGGGCTTAGCCGTTTTCTCGCCGCCCGGCCCATGCATCATGGCATTGCCCTGGCCGGTTTGGTCCGAAGCGCCTCCGAGAATCGAGGACACTTTTTGAGGAACGCCGCCATGGCTGAGTGCCTTCCGCACCGCCTCAGAGACGGCCTTCGCGTGTGATGTATCGGTTTGCGTGGACGCGAACATCACCACAAAAAAGGCGAATAGCAGCGTAACGAAGTCCGCGTACGAAACCAGCCAGCGTTCGTGACTGTCGTGCGACGACTGCCTTCGCTTTCGCATAAACGATTACCGCACCGCGGCAGTGCGCGCGTTTCGAATGGAAGCGGCGCTCGCGCGTTGCGTTTTCGAATCGATCGCGGTCTGCTGAAAGGCGTCCAATTTGCTTTGGATCAAGCGCGGGTTTAAGCCTTCAGCGATGCTGATCACGCCCTCGAGCATCAGTTCTTTCATTTGGATCGAATGCTGCAGCCGCAGTTTGAGCTTATTGGCGGTGGGCAGCAGGAACACGTTGGCGAGGCTAACGCCGTACACCGTTGCCACAAACGCGACAGCGATGCCGTGTCCGACCGCTTCAATGTCCTCGAGATGTTTCATCACCTGGATCAGGCCAAGTACGGCGCCAATGATGCCGATGGTGGGAGCGTAACCGCCGGCCGCTTCGAACACGCGCGCTTCGGCTTCGCCGCGGCGCTCGGCCATTTCGAGCTCCAGTTCCATAATCCGCCGTATATCCTGCAAATCGGTGCCGTCTACGGCGAGCGTCAGGGCTTTTCTCAGGAATGGATCCGCAATAAACTCGACGTCGGATTCAAGCGATACCATCCCGCCTTTGCGTGCGCGAGTGGCGAAAGTAAGTAGCTGTTCGGTGGCAGATTCGCTCGAAGGTGTCGAATCCCAGAAGACATGTGGCAATTTTTTGACAGCGGCGACCAGTAGCGCGACGGGAGTGGTGACCATCACGGCGCCCAACGTGCCGCCCAGCACGATCAGCGCGGCGGTCAGCTGCGCGACATCGCTCAGCCGTCCTCCCTCGAGCAGCAGACCGCCAAGAATGCCAATTAAGGCAACCAACAGCCCAGCGAGGCTCGAGAGATCCGGCTTCCCGGAGCGCGCGCTTGCGTCCGACTCCACGCGTTTACTGCTCATGGAGTGCAGAGTCCCCCACCCGAGTACCTGTTTTGAAGGGGTATACCGCAACTCCATCGAACAGAGAGCGCCGGAATTTTGCGACCCGCTCGATTACTTCATCTGCCGTTTCAAGCACCAGGAACTTTTGGCCGGTGGTTAGCGCGATAACTGTATCGGGTGTGACCTCGATGTGCTCAATGAGATCCGAATTGACCACCAGCGGAAGGCGATTCAATCGGGTCAGGTGGATCATATCTGTCTATTCGGCACGATGTTGCTGCCACGCCGACAATTCGAATGCACGCAGCCCGCCACATGGGCCGGCAGTTGCGTTTCCGCTCTCTGGCGAGCCAATTGCTTGCATTCTGTGGATGAACGAAACCGCATCAGAGGAAACCGCCTATGCGCCCGAGCCGCAAGACCCGGCGCGGCACGAGGATCTAGGCTCCGGCATCGACGTTTTCGATTTCCGCCGGCCGGATCGCATCGCCAAATCACAGATTCGTGCCATTCACCTGCTGCATGAAAATTTCGTGCGCAGCGCCGTTTCGAGCCTGTCTGCCTATCTGCGCACGTATCTGTCCATGAATCTGGTTTCGGTCGAGCAACTCTCTTATTCCCAATTTCTCGAGAGACTACCCACGACGACTTGCATGGCGTGTGTCGGCCTGAAGCCGTACGAAGGCAGCGCGCTGCTCGAAATCAATCCCACGCTGGTGTTTCCGATTCTTGAAATTCTGTTAGGCGGCAGCGGCAAGCTGGCGCCGGGGATCCAACGCGAAGTCACTGAAATCGAGCAATCGTTGATGGATGGGCTGTTTCGCATCGTTCTGAACGATTTGGGCGAAGCGTGGAAAAGTGTTACCCCGATCAACTTCACCATCCAGTCGGTCAGTACGGAGCCGCAATTTCTGCAGTTGATGGCCCCGAACGAAGCGATTCTTGCGATCGCGGTCGAGATTCGTATCGGTGACAGTATAGGGTGCATGAACATGGCCATGCCATCGCTGATGATCAAAACGCTGAGGCACAAATTTGACCATCAGCACTCTACCCGCAAGAGCGAAGCGACCCCTGAGCAGCAGGCCCGCGTTCTCGAGCTCATCAGGCCGGCCCGCGCCGAGGTGGATGCGCGGCTTCTCGATCAGCATATTCGCGCCAAAGATCTGGTGTCGCTACAAGCCGGAGATGTTCTGACGTTCGACATACCAGTCGAAGCCCCAGTCGAGCTGGTCTTAAACGGAGCAAGGCTCTTCAAGGGACACGTGGTCAGTGTGGGAAATAAGCGCGGGTTCAGGCTGAACGGCGCCGTCTCGAATTAGATCGGCACCGGATTAGACGGCGCCCGCGTTCCGCTGCAGTAGTTTTTAGCCCAGATAGTCGAACAGCGATTTGTTGCTCAAGCTGGCGTGCGCCGAAAGCGCAGCCTGGAGCGCGGTCTGGTCAGTTGTGAGTTGAGTGGCTGCAGAGGCAACATCGGTATCGCGGAGCCCGCTGAGCGTCCCTTGTAGGTTGGTCAGGCGCTGCCCGACGTCCGTGTTGGCTTGTGCGATCCAACTCTCGGTGTTTCCGTAATACGCATTCGACTGCTCCACTTGGGTCTGGGCCGCGCTGATCGCGGTGGTAGCGGTCTGGATGCCTGCCTGGTTGTTAGTCAGCAGCGCTTGCCCAAGCGTATACACGGCTTGAAAGACATTGTCAGGCGATGGAGTCCCGGGCGGGTTCTGGGCATCGAAGATCTGCTGCGCCGTCAGGCCGGGAACAATCGTGTTCCCACTTGCATCGGTGATGACGCTCGTGTTCGCGGCGGTGTTGTTCTGCACCACGCCGTAAGCGCTCCCCGTCCAATTGAACGTATACGGCTCGGTTGACGGGTCGTCTCCTCCGAAGATGTAGCGTCCCTGGACAGTCGTATTAGCGATCGAAACCAGTTGCTGCTGAAGTTCTTGGACCTGCTGTCCCAACGCCGCACGGCTATTGGCGTCGGTGGTTGAGCTCGCTCCTTCGGCGGCGATCGATCCGAGTTGACTCAATATGCTCGAAGCGGATTGAAGCGCTCCGTCAGCGGTAGACGCATCGTTCTTGGCCAGATTCAGATTGGTCTGCACTTGCGTGACCTGATCGATCTGGTTCTGGTAATCGAGAATGGGGGCGATCGCGGCAGGATCGTCCGAGGCTTGCCTGACGCGGATGCCGGAACTGAGCTGCTGCGTATCCTGGCTGATGCGGTTTTGAATGCCGTTCAGGTCAGCGAGAAAACTTCCGTTGGTGCCGTCGATTCCACTTAGCATTTGGGGTCCTTCTTACGTGATGTTCTGCATGCTCGTCATCAGGTATTGCGCGGTCGTGTTGATGACGCTGATGGTCTGCGCTGAAGCTTCATAGGATTGCTGAAACTGAAGCAGAGTGGCGGCTTGATCGTTGAGCGAAACTCCCGAAACCTGGTCCCGCATGCTCTGCGCTTGAGCGAGCAGCTCGGTCTCGGATTGTTGACTGCTCGAAGCCGCCGATTGCTGTTGACCAATGCCCGAAGCAATGCTGCTGTAGTAATCCGTATAGCTCATTCCGTTCACCATGCTGGCGGCGGCCTGCGGATTCGAGAGCTGGGCGAGCTCGCTCGCGATTCCGTTGGCAACGCTCGGTGGCCCGGGATCGATGGCAGCCAGTTGCGAGCCGGTAATCGTGGAACTCACTCGCAGAGTCGCGGCTACGCCGGTGGGCGTGGCTGCGTTGTAGGTGAATAACGGGACGCCCGCTACCGGCGGAGGTCCGGCGCTTATCTGACCGCCCGTCAGGAGTCCGTTCACGCGATCGGCAATGGCTTGCGCCAGTTGATTTAAACTGCCCTGCTGCGTCCCATCGCCCATGACCGATGGCAGCGTCACGTTGCGGAATTGCAAGAGCGCGGCGATCTGACCACCGCTCACGATGGAGGTCACATCCTGTCCGCTCGCCGTCAGTATGTGTGCATCGGGAGGCGCATTCGGGATGGTGGCGCCAGCCGATCCGAGGTCCGTGACCTGAAGCTGCGTCTGCGTTGTTCCGAGCACCAGCGGTACTTGGCCGTTCATCAACACCGTGACCGTTCCGTCGGTTTGATTCTGCACGCTGACGTTGGTCAGGTTCGACAACTGTTCAATGGTGTTGTACAGGTTCGCCTGCAGGCCGGCATCGTTGCCGTCCCCGTCGCGTATCTGGCCATTGATCGCTGCAATTTGTGAGGAGAGCTGGTTAATCTGAGTGACCGTCTGCTGCAGCTGCTGGTCCGTTTGCGAGCTGATCTGCTGAATGTTCGAGGAGGCCTGGTTGAAGGCTTGTGCAATGCCCTGAGCGGCGGTAATGACCTGCTGTTGCTGCGAGGGATCGGTCGGACTGTTGCTCCACGCAGAGAAGGCCGAATAGAGACTGCTGAGAGCGGCCGGTATACCGGTCTGCCCCGAAACATCGAATTGGGATTGAAGCGAGGAAAGACTGGAGGTTTGCGCGGTGGCAGCGCCGAGTAGTTGGTTCTGATTCCATACCGATTCTTCGGCGTACTGATTGCGTGAGCTCTGAAAGCCATCCGAATGAACTCCGCCCCATACGTTGCCGCTCGGATCGAAGGTGTCCGCTGCAATCTTAAGAGTCTGCGTAACGTAGCCGGGCGTAGAAGCGTTCGAGACGTTATTTTGCGTAACACTCATCGCCTGCTCGATAACATCAAGCGCATCGCTGGCGGTGTGCAGAGCTGCGAAAAGACTGGACATACTGTTCTCGCTTATGCCTCGACCTGGAAGCAGCCGCGGTCTGCGCGGCGCGACAATTCGCCGTCGGGCGTATACGGGCAGAAACTATGCGACATGGCAGCCGCCATGCTTCCGCAATAGAAAGTGGCTGCCGCATCAAGCAGCAGCTGTACCCGCGCGACTCGCCCGCGGATGCTCTGAATGAGCGGCGTGATGGACGAACTACGTTTGCACAAAGAACGACTCTCGTAAGCCTTGGTGACGCTTTGAGCGGCAGCCTGCAGTTCAACCTGCAGTTGCTCGACGTTCGACGGCTTGGTGATAAGCAGATGGACGGCAGTATTCAGGCGTTGGTCGGCCGCTTCGAGATGTTGTCGAGCTTTTTCGGTCGTCATCGCCTGCTGCAGGGCCTACTCACCCCTGCATGTGTCCTTGCACGATCGCCTGACTCACGCCCGGTGCATCGAGCTGGTATTGCCCCGAACTGAGCTGCTTCGACACCGCCAGGAGTTTGGACTGTTTGTCGGCGGGCATCATCCCCTTGGCTAGCGAAACCAAGCTGCTCGCCTTTGAAAGTGACACGCGGTCCGCGCTTGACCCACCCACCGGGCTCGAGCCCGAGCGCGACTCTACGCCCGCACCCTGTGCCGCATCAGAGCGCTTGCTGCTAAACGAATTGTCAACACCGTCATTTTGAACTCTCATGTTTTCGCCGTGCCTCCTATTTGCGGCCCCGTGTATCTGTATCGAAACTTCTCCGGCCAATTAGAGAAGGTTGACCAGATTTTTCCGTGTCAGGGTCAGGACGGGTCAATTCATGGACTTTCACGATCAGCCTAACCTCGCCGGGCGATAAACCTAAGGCGGCTGCGATCTCAGAAGAAGATTCGCCTCTGCGGTGCATGCGCAGCACCTGGCCGCGATGGTTTAAGTTGAGCGAGGCTGATTCGGTCGACCAATCGACGCCGGGTATTCTACGCTGTTCCGCGTCCGACAGCTGGGACACGATCTGTTCCATTTGTTTTTGCAGTTCCGCCAAGTGGCCGGCGAGCGGCGCCGCTGCCGTAATCTCGCTGCGTAGGAGGCCGATTCTTTTTTCCAAGGCAATGAATCGCACCGCGACGGCAACAGATACTGCGAGTGCCGCGAGAATAGCGGCCCACGCCATGGCCGTTACCAGATAGGAATCTCCGATCATGCAGTTATCCTCATGCAGTTATCCTCATGCACTTACCCGCATCGGCCGGTGGTGATTCAGGCCGTTTTTGTGCTGCAGAAGCATGCGCTCGCGGCGGCTGATGATCTCGTCAATGCGCACTCCGTAGTTTCCCTCGATCACCACCACTTCGCCGCGTGCGATCGTGCAGTTGTTCACGATCACGTCGACATACGCGTTAGCCGGGCAGTTCAGCTCGACAATCGAGCCGGTTGACAGTTTAAGCACATCGCGCAGCGCGAGATAGGTTCGTCCGAACGAAATGCTCAAAGGCAGTTCGACGTCGAGCAAAAGCTCGAGCGTTGGCGGGCTGGGTTGGGTCGCTTCCACCGCCTCGCTTGCGCGCTCGGTCACGATCGGTGCGGCCACCATCGGCGCCGCCGCGACGGCAGCCTCGGAGGCGCTTTCGGCCGCGATAGATGTCTCTTCCTGATTCGGCATGGCGCTAGAAAATGCCCCTTTCGCTCGGCCACTTGTGTTCCATGAAGGCCCGCAGCCGCAAAATGCCTTGCGCCCGCAGCTGAGAAATGCGCGTGACATGCAGCCCCATGATGGAGGCGATCTCGCGCAGGTTCAGCTCCTCCTTGTAATACAGGCTGAGAACCAGGCGCTCGTTTTCGGGCATTTTGTTGATGCCGCTGGCAATCAGGCGTTCGAGCTCGGAACGCTCGAAGATCTGGGCGGGCGATTCCGATTCATCGTCGCCGATGAATTTCAGCAGACTCACCTCTTCGCCGTCTTCGATGACATCGAGACTGCCGAGCGAAACCGCCCGCAACTCGACCATCCATTGCTGATATTCCCCAAGACTGATGCCTAGTTCCGCCGCGATCTCGTCTTCACCGGGCGTCCTCTGCAAATCGCGCTCGGCTCGGGCAATCGCTTGCTGCACCTGCTTGACGCGCTTGCGCTTGTGCGTCGGAATGCCGTCGAGCCCGCGTATGCTATCGAGAATCGCTCCGCGGATCTTGTATTCGGCGTACGTTTTGAGTGAGGCGTTATGGCTCGGATCGTAGTTATCGACGGCCGCCATCAAGCCCACGATCCCGGCCGAAATCAGATCGTCCAGCTCAATACCGGGAGGAAGCTTTTCCTGGATCCGTAGAGCGATCCAGTTCACCTGCGGCAGATGTTCGAGGATGAGCTCTTCGCGCTCTTCCTGCGTTTTGGTCACCGTGGCACATTCGTACAAAGGTCGCGTCCCTCCTCAGGCCGCAGCAAAGGCGGCTGCTCTCACGCGTTCGAATAGCTTATCGGTCAGCCGCTGTTTGGAAGCTTGTTCGAGATCGTCCGGAATCTGTTGCCCATTAGCCAGGAAGGAGAGGGGCAGGCCGCTTCGCAGCGCCGCGTCGAGCGCGGCTCCGGGCGTATCCGCGTCGTCCAGGTGCGTAAGTAAGAGTTTGGATGGACGGAAGATCGCAAAATGGGCCAGAACGGACGATAAGGCGCTGGGCCGTAGGGTCGCCGGCAGAACTAATTGCGCTTCGACATGGGGATTGCGGGCGAGAAACGCCTTCAGGTCGGCAGCTTCCTCGAGCTCCGCTGCACCGTAGCCCGGTGTATCGATCAGTACTAGTTTCTTGGCACGGCATTCGTCGAGTGCCTGTTCGAGAGCGGCGATGGTCGGAACCGCCTGAAAGCCAACACCCATGATCCGCGCGTACACACTGAGTTGCTCGGAACCGCCGATGCGCAGCGTATCGGTTGAAAGAATCTGCACGGGTACGCGCGCGGCGACTCCCTGCCGCATCGCCAGCTTGACGAGCGACGTGGTTTTTCCCGCGCCCGATGGTCCGACGAAGGCCACGACGCGTTGTTCTGCGCCGGCCTGCCCCAGTTCAGGCGCGACCCGCAGACGCTGCTCGAGTTCTTCACGCAGCGCGCCACACAGCAAATCGGGTGCGAGCGCGCGTTTGTCGCCCAGAGTGTTGCGCGACCCATCGCGACTCGGATTAGGCAGACGCGTTACGACCGATTGGACCAGCTCATGCGCGATCTCGTCGGAGAAGTCAGCCGCGATCAGCCATTCGTACAGTTCTTCGAATTCCGGGAAGCTGTCGACGCCCGATCGTCGCGAGTGGCCCTGCCGCGACACCGAGCGCCGCACATTTTCGATCTGCTTGCGCAGATCGGCGAGTTCGCGCACCAGGCCGTCCGAACCATCCGCTGTAGAAACCACAGCAGGCGTCGCATTCGAGCTGCTTACAGGTGCGGCCGGAGTGTCGGAGGCAAGCCCGAAAACTACTTCATAGGCCCCCAGCCGGCTCTGCTCAGGCCCGCTCTTTTTCGAACTCATCAGCATGGCTTCAGGACCGAGCTCGATACGCGCCCTTTCCATCGCCTCCTGAACCGATTTTGCGAAATAAGATTTAATCCTCATTGGCGTTCTAAATCACTCCCAGTGACACGACTTTGACTCCAGAGGGCACTTCGTTATGTGAAACGAAGTTCAAATTACTGGACGAACCTTCGAGCATCTGGCGCAAGAAGTAACGCGCTCCCGAACTCGTGAGAATGGCAATCGGAACCTCGCGCCTGTCCAGCTTGCGCTCGATTCGCGTGACGATCTCGCGTACGATTTGCGGCGAGAGCGCCAGAATACTGTTCTGCTCGGTGTGCTGCACTGCTCCCTCGACGGTCTGCTCGACGGAGGGGTCGATGAGATAAGCCGGCAATTCGCCCTTCGGACTAAGGTAGGGCTTCACCACCGTGCGGCGTATGCTCTGTCGGACGTATTCGGTTAGCAACACAGGATTCTTTGTCGTTGCTGCGGCTTCGCCCAGCGCTTCGAGAATCGAAACACCATCGCGAATGGATACACCTTCACGCAGCAGGTTTTGCAGTACTCGTTGGATCACTGCAAGGGATAGCAGTTTGGGGACCAAATCCTCGACGACCTTAGGATTCTCCTCGCCCACGCGATCGCAGAACAGCTTGGCATCCTGGCGCGACAGCATCTCGCAGGCATGGCGGCGAATGATTTCTGAGAAGTGCGTGCCGATGACATTCACTGCGTCGACCACCGTGTATCCGGCCGCGCGCGCCGCATCGACACGATCGCCGGGAATCCAGATGGCCGGCAGGCCAAAGGCCGGCTCAGAGGTTTGCTGGCCGGCGAAGCTCTTGTCAGCCTTGGGGGTAGGGATCGCCAGCTCGTTGCCGGGCAACAGCTCGAAGCGGCTCACTTCGCTGCCTTTCAACAGCAACGCGTATTCGCGCGAGCGTAACGACAAATTGTCCGTGACGCGGACCGGAGGCAATAGATAGCCCGCCGTGCTCGCGAATTGTTTGCGAATGCCCGCAATCTTCTTAAGCAGCGGAGAACTGGTGCCGCCCGCCACAAGACTGGCCAGCCCCAAGCCAACTTCGATCGAAACCGGGTCGACTTTGAGCACCGTGTCGAAGTTCTCTTTGGCGGGTATAGCGGCGGCTGCGGCGGTCTCTTTCTTGACGGCCGTGTCAATTTTTTTACGCTTCATCCAGGCCACCGTACCCATACCACCGCCCAGCAGGAAGAAGGGTATAGTCGGCAAGCCGGGGAAGGCGCCGAGTGCAATCACTACTCCGCTGGCGAGAAGCAGTGGCTCGCTTTTGCCGAACAACTGCCTCTGGAATTCTTTTCCAACGCGCTCATCCGAGGTGGCGCGCGTCACAATCAGGCCGCCTGAAACCGAAATCATCAGGGCGGGGATGACGGTGACGAGACCATCCCCAATCGTGAGGACGGTGTAGGTCTGAAGCGCATGCTTCAGCTCCATGCCGTGCTGGAACACTCCGATGAGGAAACCGGCCACGATGTTGATGCTGGTGATCAGGATGCTCGCAACCGCATCGCGCTGCGTAAAGCGCGACGCGCCATCCATAGCTCCGTAGAACTCGGCTTCGGACGACAGCTGTTTGCGGCGGCGTCGGGCTTCGGCTTCGTCAATCAGGCCCGCATTCATTTCGGCGTCGATCGACATCTGCTTGCCAGGCATGGCATCGAGGGTAAAGCGGGCCGCTACTTCCGAAATACGAACCGCGCCATGGTTGATGACGACGTATTGGATCGCGATCAGAATCAGGAAGATGACCGCACCAATGATGTAGTTCCCGCCTACCACGAAGTTTCCAAACGCTTCGATCACGTCGCCCGCGGCCGATGTGCCGCTGTTTCCATTCAGCAAAATCAGGCGCGCCGAGCTGACGTTGAGCGCCAGCCGGAATAAGGTCAGCAGGAGTAGGGTGGTTGGAAAAACGTTGAACTCGGCCGGCCGCAGAATGTACATCGTGACCATCAGCACGACCACCGACATCATGATGTCGAGCACGATCATGATGTCGAGCAGAAACGGCGGCATGGGCGTAATCAACGCGACCACGATGGCCAGTACGGCAACAGGAACGCCGAGCTCGCCTAACTTCGGCAACGCGACTTTTCTGAACCCCTTATTTCCTGCTGGCGCGGGAATAACCTGGGACTGCGATGACATCAGCCGGTAAGCGCTCCTTCGGAGCAATTACATAGGCAATTTGCGGCCCATCAGTTTGTAAATATAGGCGAGAATTTCGGCAATCGCTTTGTAGAACTCGGGTGGTATCGCTTGCCCGACGTCCATGGCGTCATAGAGCGCGCGAGCGAGCGGCGGGTTCTCGATGATCGGCACTTGATGATGCGTGGCGATCTGCCGGATGCGCAGCGCCAGCCAGTTCTTCCCCTTTGCGAGGCAGACCGGAGACGACATCGAATCGATCTCATAGCGGATGGCGATGGCGAAGTGCGTAGGGTTGACGATCACCGCGGTCGCTTTCGGCACGTCGCGCATCATCTGCCGCCGCAGGAGATCGCGGCGCAGCCGTCGAATGCGCCCCTTCATCTGCGGATCTCCCTCGTTGCGCTTATGCTCTTCTTTGACCTCTTGCTTGGTCATACGCAGCTTAGACATGTGTCGGCGCGATTGACGGAACAGGTCGATGGCGCCGAAGACCATGAAAAAAGCGGCCGCCTTCCACAGCATGTCTTCGAGCGAACTGCCGATTTGGGCTGCCCCCGTAGGGACAGACTCGAAGGGCAGGCGCAGCAGCACTTCCGCATAACTGCGGAAGAACGAGTAGATCGTCACAAACAGCACCGCCAGCAGCAGCACCGCTTCGACCACCGATTTCAGGTTTTGTTGCGGAAGCTCTTTGAGCTTCGCCATGGGATTGAAACGCTCGAATTTGGGGGTGAGCCGCTCCAGGCTGAAGCCCATCTTGGTGATTCCGAGATGAGTGCCGGTAGTCACCGCGAGCACAATGGCCCCGCTCGTCACAATCGGGAGCAAGGTATGCATAAACAGACCACGCAACAGGTCCGGCCATTCGCCCGCTCCGATCTCGGTCGACATGCTGCGCTCGAGCAGTGTAGCCATCGAGCGCTGAATATTGTCCTGGCACTCAGGCACGAGGTGACGCAACACAATGACAATGGCAAAGAACTGAACCGCGCCGACCATTCCGCGAGCGGAGAGGAACTGGCCCTGCTCGCGCGCCTTCTTGAGGCGCTGGAGAGTCGGTTTCTCGGTTTTATCCCCACCCGAAGAGGCCATGGCGACTCAGGGCGTAAAATTACGCCGGATATTTTCGAACACGTCTGAGGCGAAGGCCTGATACAGCACCGGCACAATCAGGAGCACGGAGGCGAGTGTCACCAGCGTCAACATCATCTTTGCGGGGAAAGCCTGCATGCCAATGTGAAGCTGCGAGTTGACGCGGCTGAGGAGCGCGAGCGCGACTTCGGTCATCAGCAAGAGCCCGATCACCGGCAGGGCCAGGCGCAGTCCGACCGAAAAGACGTTCGAGGAAAGCTTGATGACCGTTCGAACGAGATCTGGCGTGACCGCGAACTGCCCCGGCGGGTAGCGGTCGAGGCTGGCGGCAAAAGCGCTGATCACGTAGCGGTGCAGGCCGGTCGTAAAGAACAACAGTCCGGCCGTGAGCTGCGCGAGCACAGGCAGGACGTCGGAATCCGCTTGAGTGGTCGGGTCGACGACCGAGGCGTAGCCATAACCCGCCTGCAAACCGAGGATCTGCGCGCCGAAGGTGAGAAATTCCGTGATAAAGCTGACCATCAGCCCCATGGCCGTTCCGAGCGCTGCCTCTGAAACCAGCCACACCGTCAAGGTGCCGAGCGTCAGGCCTCGTGCGTCGATCACCGGCCAGCGAGGAAAGAGCGCGAGAGCAGTGGCGAACCCGAACGCGATGCGGGCCATACTAGGTCCGGCCTCCTTTACGGGAAGGGGAACGAAAACAAACACGCCCACCATGCGGCTGAGCACTAGGACGAATGCGATCAGTGTGGAGGCCGAGATCGTCAGCTCAGCGTGCATACTGAGACAGATCGCCGAAAACGGCGACGGCGTACATCACCGCGCGATGGAGCATCCAGGGGAGCAGCAGCAGAAAACCGCACAAGCATGCGGCGAGCCGCGGCACAGTGGTGAACACCGGGTCTTGCATGGACGTGGCGATCTGGATCAAGTTGATAACGATGCTCACGACGAAGGCGACCACCAGCAAAGGCGCGCAAATCCAGAACGCGGCCATCAGCGCTTGCGAGACGATGTGGACCGCCAATTGAGGAGTCATGGGCCGGATGCATTCCTCATTGATAGAAACTCTTCATCAGTGACCCGATCACCAGATTCCAGCCGTCCACGAGAACAAACAGCAGGATCTTGAACGGCGCCGAGACCATGGCGGGCGGCAGTTGCATCATGCCGATGGACAGAGTGACGGAAGCGACGGCAATGTCGATGACCAGAAACGGCAAGAAGAGCACCGCGCCAATCTGGAAGCCGGCCTTCAACTCCGACAAAATGTAAGCGGGAATCAGGACCTTCAGGCTGATGTCGGCGGGGCTATGCGGCGGCGGCTCTTTTGAAAGATCGACGAATAGCCGCACATCGCGTTCTCGCGCAAACCGCAACAAGAATTTCCGGAGCGGAGCCGCTCCCTGATCGATGGCCTGTTCGGTGGTAATCTTTCCCGCTTCAAGCGGCTGCCACGCTTGCGTGTACATGTCGGAAAACATGGGCTGCACGACTAGCAACGACAAGAACAAGGAAAGGCCGACCAGCACTTGATTCGAGGGCGCACTCTGCGTTCCAAGCGCTTGTCGGAGGAAATGAAGCACGACCACGATACGCAAGAACGGGGTGATGCACATGACCACCGCCGGCAGCAGCGTCAGCAGCGTCAACCCGAGGGCGATCTGCATGGGCGCGCTGAGCGTCACGCCATGATTGCCGTTCGCCGCGGTTACTCCAAAGGATTGGAGAACGGAATCGCCCGCAGCGTGAGCCGAGGCAAGATGCGCGAAAAACACGATCGCCGCGAGAGCGCGGCCAAAATATTTCATCGATTCCTAGTTCCTTGCCTCACCGGATACGTCCCTAAAAGACGCGATTCGCTGGCAGCCGGACGGCGAAACGCCAATCAAAATCGTGCGGTTATGCACCCGAACCAGATGCAGCGAGTGATGCGCGCTGAGCGAAATACGCTCGATCAGTTCCATCTCCCTGGTGGCATTCGCGCGTCTCGGCAACGCCAGGTTAAGGCTCGCGAATCCCTTGCGGCGCAGCAGCCATAAGGTGGCGACCAGCAGGGCCAGGACCAGTAACGCGGCCAGAATCTGTTGCAGCATGGCGAAACCCGCCGGGCGCGTCTACTGGCGTTCCCGAAAGTCCGTGAGCCGCACGCACATCATGTTGTCCATGGCCACAATGTCGCCGTCTGCCACATGCACGCCGCCGATATGGACGTGCACATTTTCACCGGCGGACCGGTTGGTGCGGATTAAACTGCCTGGTTCGAGTTCCAGAATATCTGCGACGGTCATGACGCGGCTATCCAGAACAGCTTCTATCTCCAATGGCACTTTGGCTATAGTGCCAATCTCCTCGAGTGGTGTCATGCATCTAAGCGTCTTATCGTCTTAATGGATAAGATTCATAAGGTCCTGACTCATCTGGTTGGCGGTGGTAATCACGCGGGAGCTGGCCTGATAGGCGCTTTGATACACGATCAGGTTGGTGAATTCGGTCGCCATATCGACGTTCGATCCTTCGAGCGAGCCTCCCAGGATCTGACCGCGTCCACCCGTTTGGGGCATTCCAATAGCCGGAGCGGCGGTCGAACCCGTCGCAGCGAAATTGTTATTGCCGACGTTTGAGAGTGAATCGGGATTTTGGATGGCCGCGAGCGCAAGTTGCCCCTCGATCTTCTGTTGTCCATTCGAGAAGCTGGCGACAATTTGCCCACCGCTTTGAAGGCTGACCTGCATTAATTGGGCCGCTTGCGCGCCGTCCTGCGAGGACGAGGCGAGGTTCGAGGCCTCGGCATACTGCGTCAGCGTGCCGCTGCCGTCCGAGTTGAACAAGTTCCAATTGATGTTCATGTTCGATGCCCCGTCCGCGAGATTGGCCACATTCAATACCGCGGGCGAGGTAGTGCTGGAACTCATGGTTCCATTGGTATTGAAGGTAAGAGTTCCTGGCGCTGCCAGCACGTTGACGGTTGTGCCGAACGTCAGGGGAACGCCGGTCGCGGTGGCCGTGGCCGCTGCGGACAGCGTTACCACGCCGGTACCGGTATTGACTGCCGTAACCGTGGCGCCCGCCGGGATACCTGCGCCCGCAACACTTTGCCCCACCGCAATGCCCGTCGTGCTGGCAACCGTTACCGACGTGCTTGCGTTCGTGGTCGAGCCGGTCGTCTGCGGCACTCCATTGGCAAGATCGCCCCCCGGAATCGTTACATTGTAGTTCCAGGTATTCGCCGTTGCGCTTTTCGTGAAGCCGACGGTTAACGTATGCTGGTTGCCGAGCGAATCGACCACCTGAATCGGAACGGAGAAGCTGCCTGTCGTAGCCCCTGCTGTGCCGCTGGCATCGAGGTTGGCCGTCATCGACATGTTCTGTGTGACGACGGGCGGGAGCAAGGCCCCGGTTGGCAGCACAATGTTAGTGGGCGCCCCGGTCGTGTTGATCCCGGTCGACGTGGCCATCCATCCTTGCACAGTCTCACCGGTCTGGGTCTGTAACGCGCCGTTGGCAGCGATGGTGAAATCGCCATCACGCGTGAACAGTTGCTGCTTGATCGAGTTGTTAACCACAAAGAATCCATTGCCCTGAATGGCCGTGGCTAGCGGGGAGGTGCTGCTCTGTATCGACCCTTGCGTAAAGATCTGATTGTTCAGCGGCGTACCCACGCCCATGCCGACGGAGGTCCCTTGACCTACGCCTATGGCGGCGCTGATCATATCTTCGAAATCGACGTTACTCCCCTTGAACCCGAGCGTGTTCATATTGGCCAGGTTGTTGCCGGTCGTGTTAATAGCCTCTGATTGAGCCTTCAGAGACGAAAGGGCGATTGAAAATGCGCTTGACATTTGATTTCTCCTTGAGGACTCTTATGAACCGCTGGACAACGAGTTGGCATCCGCCAGCCCGGAGGTAGCGGCCGCGTTCGAAACCGCCGAGGCGTCTGTCCCTGTTGCGGTAGTGCTTGACGATGGCGGCGTGGCTATTCCCAGGTACTTCTCGCTCATAGCGTCGAGATCGGTGCGCGTGCCCAGGTTTTGCTCCACATCGCTGAAGGTGGCGAGCTGGGTCACGAAGGTCGTTCCCTCTACGGGCTGCGTCGGGTCCTGGTTCTTCAGCTGTGCTACCAGCAGCTGCAAGAAGGTAGACTGCGTCGCGAGTGAAGCACTGCCCGCGGCTGAAGCCTGGCTGCCGCTTGTTCCTGTTACGCCACTCGAAGAGGTGGTCGGTAATACACTTCCTATGCTTGCCATATGTGATTGATCTCCTTGGTATTGGTCTGGCCCGGAACGTCCTCGTTTTGCCAGTCCTGCTGATTGTTTTGGCGCCCGTTCTGTCTGCGCCCGGAATTCTGCTGCCCCGAAGCATCGCCGGTTTGCGATTGGGAGCCGCGCGTATTCGAACCATCCGAGTTGGATGTCTGCGAAGAGCGCGGAAGCCAAACTTCGGTCCGAAAATGTTGCTGATCGAGCCGGTTGGTTAACTCCGGCATATGATCCTGCATGGCCTGCGTGAGGGTTGCATCGGCCGATCGGACGTTGACGCGCAGTTCGCCGCCCGTTTCAGTCAAGCGGACGTCCACACGCTGATTGTTGTCTCCGTCCAGTTGTAAACGCACGTTGCGGACTGCATCGTTGCGGCTGGCCGCCGCGCCCGAATCCACATCCGCTGCGCTCGTGGCTGAAGCGGATGGAACCGCCGTAACGCGATCGTCGGAGCTAGCTGCGGTTTCGCCCTGCACGAGCGGCGCCGCCATGGTGTTCGATTGCGCGTCGGATGAATGCTCCGTCACGGTGACAGGAGCGGCTTCGATCGCTGCTGCTGCGGTTGCAAGAGCAGAAGAAAAATGTGGAGCATCGGCCGCGAGTGCCGGCGGATCCGGAGCTCCCGCCGCCGTCTGCGCATTCGACGGAGCGGCGTTTTGGCTCTCAGGGCTCACCAGCATCGAAAACGCGAGGGGAGCATGTGCCGCCATCGCTGCTGCGCCATTAGCCGGCGTTGTGTTTCCAGTTGGCTGTGCCGGAACGGCATTGGTTCCGCCCGCAGCCGCGTCCACGGCGGCTTCATTCGGTGCACTATCTGTTTCGCCTGCGGCTCGCACGATCTCGACCGGAGAGGCGAAGGCGAGTGGCATCTGCGGCGCAGGCATTTTGGGAGGCATCTTTGCGTCCGCTGCTTTGGACCCCGCCTTAGTCGTGCTCACGGGCAGCGCTAGGGTCGCGGTGAGCGGTAGCGATTTCGGCGCGCTCACATTCGGCTGTGTCTTTTCCTGCGAGGCCTCGGCCTGCGCGGGATCTGCGGCGGAATCGCCGGTCTTCTCGGTACCCTGTGCGTCTTTCTGGGGCTGTTGTTGCAGCAATCCGAGGAGGCCCGTTATCGTGAGCGGGGCCGGTGGCGGCGTAGGCAGCACGAGGGCTGCGGCACTAGGGTCATCGGCCGACTTACCCTCACTGTCGCTCGGATCTTTTGCGGCTTTGGCCGGGGCGCGATTCGCGCTGTCCTCGTCGCTTTTGGAATAGGTGGCGAGTACGTGCGAAAAGCTGGAACTGCTCGACGGCGAATTCTGTGCATCGTTACTATCCGGGCGCGCCGCATCGCCGCTGGAGCGTGGCGCACTGACGGCGAACGAAGGCGTCGACGACGCAAAATGCGGGGAAATCACGCGGCGAGCAGGTGCACACTGCACGCCAAATCCGGAGCTCTTATTTCACAACTACTTGCGCCGGAAGCTACCCGAAAACAGCTGTCAAAAAAATGAGCGAGCAGCCGAAACCCGGTCGAAATCTCGACGGTCCCGGACCACCGCCGTCTCTGTTCAGAGCGTGCGCGCTGAGGCTATATCGCACAGCAAGCGTAACTTTCGCCGCGCTTCTCGAGCGTGGCACGCCGGTTGCAGTGTTACCGCTGAACAAACATCATGGACCCACTGACAACGGCTGCGGCCAGCGGCCTACAGGCGCGCATGGATTCGCTCGACATCCTGGCCAATAATCTCGCGAATACCTCGACCAGCGGTTTCAAAGCGGACCGTGAGTTCTACAGCACGTATCTCGCTCCCGAAATCGCGAATCAAAGCGATCCCGTGGTGGGGGAAGCGCCGGTCGTGCAAAAGCAGTGGACCGATTTTGCGCAAGGCACGTTGGTGAATACCGGAAACGCGACGGACCTGGCCCTCTCGGGTAGCGGGTTCTTTACCGTGAACGGCCCCAATGGTCCTCTCTATACGCGCAGCGGCAACTTCCAGCTCTCCTCGCAAGGCGTTCTTGTGACAGCCGAGGGATACCCGGTGCGTCTCGTAGGAGGACAGACCTTGCAGACCCAATCGTCGTCGCCGCTTCAGGTTCAGCCCGACGGCCAGGTGTTGCAGGATGGCAGCCCTTTAGGCCAGCTGCAACTGTCGGATTTCAAAGATCCGAGCCAGCTGACCAAGCAGGCCGGAGCCTATTTCCAGAGTTCGTCCCCCGCTACCCCGGCCACGACGGCTCAGGTCTTTCAGGGCAAAGTGGAAAGTTCAAACGCAGCGCCGGCGGAAGCAGCCGCACGCATGGTGACGCTGCTGCGCCACTTCGAAATGCTGCAGCATGCGGTGAAGATCGGGACCGAGATGAATCGCCAAGCGACTGAAGAGGTCGCTCGCGTCGGTTCATAAGCAATTTAAGAAATTGGAAGAGGAAAAAACATGATTCGTGCACTTTACAGCGCAGCCAGCGGAATGACGGCACAGCAGTTGAACGTCGACAACATTGCCAATAACCTGGCCAACGCGAACACCACCGGATTTAAGATGCGCGTCGCGCAGTTTCAGGATTTGATTTACCAGAACATGGTTCAACCGGGCGCCTCCGCCGGAGCGCAGACCACCGTGCCGGGCGGTCTCCAGCTAGGGCTTGGTACACGCGCGGCCGGAAACGAGATCATCTTCACGCAAGGCAATCTCGTCCAGACCAACAATCCGCTCGACATGGCGATCCAAGGCAAAGGATTTTTTCAGATCCTGCAACCTTCGGGCACGCTCGCGTATTCGCGGGCTGGGTCTTTTCAATTCGACAGGAACGGCAACGTGGTGGACGTGAACGGAAATGCGCTTGAGCCGCAGATCACTGTTCCCCCCAGCGCCCAAACCGTCACGATCGCCCAGGATGGGACGGTCAGCTACACGATGCCCGGGCAAACCGCCGCGCAGAAGGCCGGTCAACTCCAGCTCGCCAACTTTCAGAATCCGGCCGGGTTGAACAGCATCGGGAATTCCTACTTCACGCCCACCGATGCCTCTGGCGACCCGCAAGTCGGACCGCCCGGCGGAGCCGACGGCCTCGGCACGCTCATGCAGGGCTACACCGAGCAATCGAACGTCGACGTAGTCTCCCAATTCGTGGCTCTCATTCAAAGCCAGCGTGCCTACGAAGCGAATTCGCGCGTGGTGAAAGCCGCGGATGAGATGTATCAGCAGGTCAATCAACTCACGCAATGATCGAAGTCAAAACTAAAAAATGATCGCAGCTGTTCTATTAGCCGCCGCCCTCCCGGCAGCGGCTTGTCACCCCATCCACTCCGACCGGATCTATGCGCGCGATCTCGCGGCCGTACTTCCGGTCTTTCAATCGTTGTCGCCGGACCTCGAAATGGGATTTGCACCCGCCCCTGGTCAGCAGCGTGTGTTTCGCGCTGCCGAGCTGCGCCATATTGCGCAGTTGAATCATCTCGAAGGCGCTATAGCGGAAAACATCTGTTTCGCGTGGGAGACCGAGGTCCCCGCGCGCGAACGCATTTCTGCGGCAATGTACGCAACCTTGAACGGCCGCCATCCAAACATCGAGATTTTGGATCAGAGTCTCCTCCCGGCACCCAAGGGTGAATTGGTTTTTCCATTGTCAGGGCTGTGCGGATTTTCGACCGAACCGATGATCTGGCGAGGCTACGTCGCATACGGCGCCAATCAGCGATTTTCGATCTGGGCGCGCGCGCGTGTCTCGGTAAAGGAAGCGCGCTTGGTGGTTATCGACGATCTCGTAGCAGATCAGCCGGTGCAGCTCAATCAGCTACGCGTTGACAGTTATGAAGGTCCACTCTCGCGCCAGGACACCGTGACGGAGCTGAAGGACGCGGTCGGCATGATGGCGCGGTTCGATGTTGCGGCAGGCACTGTGCTGACCAAGAGCATGCTCGAAAAACCCAAAGAGGTGGAGCGAGGCGACACCGTCGCGGTCATTGTCGAGACCGGGCGTACGCGCATCGAAGCCGAGGGCGTCGCCGAGCAGGCGGGCCGCACGGGCGCGGTCATCGTCGTGCGGAATGCCAAGAGCGGAAGCAAGTTTCGCGCGCGAGTCGAGGAAAAAGACAAGGTGTTAGTTGTGCCGGGGGGACCATTCGGCCTTGTGACGGAGGGATCCAAATCGTGAGTCGCTGGACATACATCCTATTTTTCGTGGCGCTCCTCGGAGTAGCTTCGGGTCAAGACAAAAAAACGCCGAAAAAACCAGCTGCGAAATCGGCTCTCGATCAGTACGTTGAACAGGCGCACAAGAGAGCGGAAGCGGCACGGCCCGAAAGCCCGGGCTCCTTATTCTCTTCGGGCGGCAGCCTCGGAGATCTGGCGGTCGACGTTCGCGCGCGGGGTGTCGACGACATGGTCACGATTATCGTGAATGAACAAGCCTCGGCTGTGTCGACGGGAACCACCAAGACGTCGCGCGCTTCAAGCGCTAACTCCGCCATCACTTCGCTCGCCGGCCAGTTGAAAGCCGCGGGCGCATTAGCAAACCTGCTGAATGCGAATACCAACACCTCGCTGAATGGCCAAGGTACGACCTCTAGAACGACTACGTTGAGCACCACTCTCTCGGCACGTGTCACCGACGTTTTGCCGAACGGATATCTGGTGATTGAAGGAAGTAAAACCGTGCTGGTGAATTCCGAGAATCAGACCGTCACTCTCAAAGGTGTTGTCCGGCCCGCCGACCTGTCGAGCGGCAATATGGTGCAGTCCGACAGCATCGCTCAAATGGAATTGAAGATCAATGGCAAGGGCGTAGTGAATGATTCTATTCACCGTCCGAACATCTTGTACCGCATACTGCTCGGCATATTGCCTTTCTGAAAACAGCGATGAAACATCTCAGCCTTGTTTTGATTCTTGCTTTATCGGGTTTTGCGGCCACTACCGACGAACCACACGGCGTCCGCTTGAAGGATCTGGTCTCGATCGAGGGCGTCCGCACCAACCAATTGGTCGGGTATGGACTGGTAGTGGGGCTCAATGGCACGGGAGACAGCCAGCAGACCGTCTTCTCCATTCAGAGTCTTACCAACCTGCTACAACGCATGGGCGTGAGTGTCTCGCCCGGGCTCATTATGGTGAGGAATACGGCCGCCGTGATGGTGACCGCCACGCTGCCGCCCTTTGCGCAGCCCGGCATAACGATCGACGCCACGGTGGGCGCGATCGGAGACGCAAAGAATCTGCAAGGCGGCTTGCTCGTGCTCACCACGCTGCGCGGTATCAACGGGCAGGTATATGCGACGGCACAGGGGCCCTTGATCACGGGCGGCTTTGTCGCGGGCCGAGGCGGCGCGAATTCGCAGACCGTCAATCATCCGACGGTCGGCCGGCTTCCCAACGGTGTATCGGTCGAAAAGGTCGCTCCGTCGGTACCGCTCGGAAATGTGATTCGTCTGCAGTTAAGGGAAGCGGATTTCACTACCGCGGCACGAGTTGCAGCAGCCGTGAATCGCCGCTTCGGAGGCGGCGCCTCGATCGCTCATGCGGACAATTCCGCTCTGGTATCGGTAAACCTGCCGCATCAGTACTCGACCGAGCCGACCGAGTTCGTTTCGGAATTGGAGCGGGTAAGTGTAGAGCCGGATCGTATGGCTCGCGTGGTGATCAACGAGCGCACCGGAACAGTGGTATTCGGGCAGGACGTCCATATATCACCTGTGGCGATCATGCACGGGAATTTAACCGTTGAGATCCAAACTACCTACACCACGGCGACGCCTGGCGAGATGTCGGCCGCGCCCGCTGCGGTGGTTCCCGAGACCACGGTCAGCGCCAAAGATGAAAAAGCCAAGAACGTGGTGCTGAAAGACGGAGCGACCGTGGAAGAGCTGGTCAAAGCGCTCGGGTCCATCGGTTCCACAACGCGCGACGTGATCGCTATTCTCGAAAACCTGCGCGCGGCGGGAGCTCTCGACGCCGACCTGGAAATCATCTGACGATGGAGATCATCTGATGACAGGGATCATCTGACGAATATGGACGCAATGAATAGCGCGGCGCTGCTGCCGTTTTCAGCAAGCGATGTTGCCGGAAGCAAAAAACCTTCCAGGCTTCACGATGCCGCGCAGCAGTTCGAGGCTTTGATGATCGGCGAAATGATGCGATCGGTGCGCGAATCGGGCTCAGAAGGCTGGATGGGAAGCGGTAGCGACTCCGGCTCCGAATCCGCCATGGGCATGGCCGAAACTCAATTCGCTACAGCTCTCGCCGCCGGTGGCGGGCTCGGTCTTTCAAAAACGATCGAACAGAGTGTCAGCGCGCAGCACCCGGAATCTTAGAACGTGACCGCGATTCGCGAAACCGCCCCGGCGGGCTCGTACAGATAGCCACCGTATGGCATCGCCGGCGACTCGGCGGCCGCAGCGTACGCCAGGCTAGATGCTGCATCCTCTCGCGATTTCTGTTCCGCTTGCTCGGCTTGCGCTGTTTTTGCGACCACCACGCGCCAGGCCTCTAACAACGTATTCAGCAGCCGCTCTACTTCCTGCAGTGGCTCGGCCGATTGCTTGATGTGGGCGTCGAGCAGCCGCGATTGCATGTAGCCATAGAGACGCTTCAGGTTCTGACTCAGCTCGCCGCCTTTTTCGTGGTTCAAGGACATCATCAGTTCGGTCACGATGTTGGTGGCCTTCGAAACCGCTTTGGAGCGGCCCCACATATCGCCGGTGATAAGGCATCGCCCGGCTTCTTGGGTGGCCTCAATAGCCGCCTCGTAGAGCGCACGGATAAGATCCACGGGAGTGCTTCCCAGCACGCTGTCTTGTATATATGCCTGATATCTGTCGCCGGTTAGCACGTTTTCTCTCCGCAGACTCTATCGCGAATGACAGCCATAGTTTAGAGAGAAGTCTCGCGACTTTTCTGAAAGGCCCAGGGCTCGTTATTCCCCCTTTGGGAATGCGGTAGAGCCTGAACGAACGCCCGCCGATATGTCTTAAGTAGGAATTCGTCAGGCTAATAATGTTCGCGATCATTGGAATACTGCTTGTAATTGGCGCCATTGCCGGCGGCTATCTGATGGAGCACGGCAACATGCGTGTTCTGTTGCAGCCCGCGGAATTAATAATTATCGGTGGAGCGGCGGCCGGCACGCTGCTCATCGCTAACCCGCTCGCCGTGATCATGCGCATCTTAAAAGGCCTCGCAGGAGTATTTGGGTCCGAGAAGCACAACAAGGCGTTTTATCTGACCACTCTGAAAATGCTCAACGATCTTTTCGCGCGCGGTCGCAAAGGCGGACTCGTCAGCCTGGAGTCCGACGTCGAAGAGCCCGAGAAAAGCGAAGTCTTCAAGAAATATCCCGACATTCTGAACAACCACCACGCCCTGTACTTTATCTGCGACACACTGCGCATGGCGATGACGGGCAATGTTTCCCATTTCGAGTTGGACCAGATGATCGAGATCGATCTAGAGGTTCACCACAAGGAAGTAAGCCAGCCTGTGAGCGCTCTGACCACTGTGGCCGACGCCCTGCCTGGATTGGGAATCGTGGCGGCAGTGCTCGGGGTTGTCATCACCATGGGCGCGCTCGGCGGGCCTCCCGAGGAGATTGGCCACAAAGTGGCGGCGGCGCTGGTTGGCACCTTTCTCGGAATTCTTCTCTGCTACGGCTTCTTCTCGCCGCTGGCTGCCAACATGGCACGCACCAACGAAGCGGAATCGCAGTATTACCATTGCCTAAGAACCGGGCTGATCGCGTTTATCCGTGGCGCCGCGCCGATCCTGGCGGTCGAGTTTTCGCGCCGCTCGATTCCCGCCGAAGTGCGGCCTAGCTTCAAAGAAATGGAAGCTGCCTGCCGCGGCAAATCCGCCGCGACTGCCGAAGCTGTCGCCGCCTAATCAATGGCCTCAAACGAGCAGATTTTCATCATCAAGAAGAAAGTCAGCGGCCATGCGGCCCACCACGGTGGCGCCTGGAAAGTCGCTTATGCCGATTTCGTGACCGCCATGATGGCGCTCTTCATCGTTCTCTGGCTGATGACCGCCAGCCAGGACGTAAAGAAAGCCATTGCCGGTTACTTTCGTGACCCAAAAGGATTCGGCACTCAAACGGGAAGCTCCATGGGTGGCAACGGCGAAAGCTTGAGCATTTCTAAAGACCACATGGACCTGCTCAAAGCGAAACTGCAGGAAGCAGTGAAGCAAAGTCCCGAGCTGTCGAAGTTAAAAGAATATGTGCAGATGACCGTTACCGGGGAGGGCCTCCGGATCGAACTTCTCGAAACAAAGAAGGGCATGTTCTTCGAGAACGGCAAACCTGAACCCACGGCCTACGGAAAAGATCTTCTGCTGGTGCTGTCGCAGGAACTTGGCAAATTGAAGAACTCTGTCCTAGTCGAAGGCCATACGGACTCAACGCCTTATGACGGCAACGCGGAATACTCCAACTGGGAATTGTCGGCTGATCGCGCTAATGCCGCGCGCCGCATCATGCAACAAAGCGGTCTACGCGCGAATCAAGTCAGTCAGGTACGCGGCTTTGCAGATGAACAACTGCGCATCCCGGCTCATCCGGACGATCCTTCCAATCGACGTATCACCATTATTGTTCAGTATGGTCAGGGGTTACAGGCGTCCGCTGTGCAGAACCCCGCAGCGCAGAAAGCACCCGCCGCTATTGGACAGAAATTGGACGCCGCTACTGCGCAGAAGCCCGCCCCAGTCAAACCGTCCGGCTCGCATCCTCACTAAACGCAATTCCGCAATCGCGCGGCACTTTCCGTCTAACAAACCCTGTCTTCCTCGATAGAGCTATATCCAGGCGGACATGCAGGCCCAGACCAAACAGCAGCGAGATGCTCAAATCGAGATTGTCGTTCCCGCGGGCGACTGCCGTTTCAGCACGGATCCAGACTGCCGCCTTATCACTCGGCGCGTCGAGTCCTGTATAGCGGTCGCTGTGCACGTGCCTAAGCTGAAGCTCGCCGCCTTGTTGCGGTTCATTGCACCGAGTTCTTCGATCGATCCCCAGCAAACGAATCCATGGCTGTTCGGCGATACCGGGATTCCTCTGTTGTTCTCACGCCTGCGATCGATAGGGCTCACCAATCAGGATCTATCGGTGTACGCCATCGGCGGAGCCGTGGCGGCCCACGAGGATGCTTCCGGTCCCTCTGGCAAAAGCAATGAGCTGACCATGCGAAAGCTTCTGTGGAGAGAAGGCGTGTTGCTGAGAGGCGACGATACGGGAGGCCATGCGGCACGGTCCGTGTGGCTCGATGCTGGCACGGGGCGAATTATTGTCAGGACGCAGCCGTGCACCCCGCTCGCCGCAGCCCACTTCGACGACGGAGCTAAGCTATGCCACTTCGCGTCTTAGTGGTTGACGATTCGGCGGTGATGCGCCTTGCTATTCAGCGCGTCATCGATCTGTCCTGCCTGCCGGTGAAGTGTTTCACGGCGCAACACGGAAGCGCAGCGCTCGCAGTCTTGAAAAAAGAGGAAATCGGTCTCATGCTGGTCGACTTGAACATGCCGGAAATGAGCGGCCACGATCTTCTGCGGCACATGCACGACGACCCCCTACAACCCAAGATTCCATTCATTGTCATCTCTGCCGACGCGACCGAGACCCGCATGCAGGAAATGTTGGATCTGGGAGCTCTTACCTACATCACAAAGCCATTTGCTCCTGGATTTTTGAGGTCCGAAATCGTGAAAGCGCTGGATCTAATACAGCTGAGTCAAACACAACCGCAGCTGAGTCAAACAGTGAGTCAAACAGAGCTGAGTCAAACAAACGTGGGCTAGATACATGCGTGCAACTGACACCGGTGAGATTCTGACGTCGAGCGTGACACAGGTCCTGGAGCTCATGTGTTTTTCGGAAGCTCAACACATCGCCGATAGTTTCGAGGCGAATGACATCATCGCGAGCTGCGTCCCGTTTCACGGCAGCTTGTCCGGATGTCTTTGGCTCGAAATGAGCAGCAGCACTGCCGATTGGCTCGCGGCTTCATTTCTAGGGGTTAGCGATGTCGCGCCCGCAGGCTCTCAGGCCGAAGACACCGTGTGCGAGCTGGGAAATGTAATTTGCGGGCGATTGATCAGCTCGCTCGATCCCTCCGCAAACCTGCGTATCGATCCGCCTCTCAAGACGAGAACTGGCAATACCTCCCGTGAGCTGGTTTGGCAGAATTTCCGGGCCGATGCCGGGCTGTTGCGCGTCTCCTTCCAGCTCAATTCAACAAACGGGAGCGACGGCCGATAAGACAGTTCTAAGTGTTTGTCGTCGCAGTCCTCGTTACTGGTCTAAGCCTCGCTCCACCTGCGCCTATCAAGAGTGCTGGCGACGCAGCCATGCAGTCCTCCCTACAAAAGCAGCGCGAATCACTGCAAAAGCAACGCGATTCCCTGGCTCAACAGCCAAACATCAAGACTGTCGCCCCCGCGGCGTTGACTGATTTCGTCGTACCTATTCCTCCTTTCGTTCAGGCCGATTGCCCCCGATTGCCCGCCGACGAAGTGGAACAGTTGATTGCGGGCGCGGCCCAGAAGCAGTCCGTTCCGCCTGCCTTACTCCGGGCCGTGATCCGGCAGGAATCGGGATTCCGGGCCTGTGCCGTATCCGTCAAAGGGGCGCAAGGGCTGATGCAGCTCATGCCCGCAACCTCGGTGCAATTCCACCTTTCTGATCCTTTTGACGCGAAACAAAATGTCGAAGCCGGTGCCGCTCTGCTGAAACAGTTGCTGGACAGATACAAAGGCCATGTGCGATTAGCACTGGTTGCGTATAATGCCGGTGCGAACCGCGCGGACGACTCGACCAATCAACCCTATCCGGCAGAAACGCAAAGGTACATCGCGAACATTCTTGCCGAGCTCGGCATCGGCGCCCCCGACCGCCCCATTCAAGCGCCCGAAGCGCTAGATCCAACCGCACACTAAACCTCCCGCGCGTTCCAGATGGTAAACTTCGCGAAGGTTAGCCATCTTCCGAAACACTAATCCACGTAGTAGCGGACATCCGGACGTGCAATGCGGCCATACGATGTCGTAATCGCCGGAGGCGGCATTGTAGGAGCTTGCTGCGCCGCTGAGTTTGCGCGCGCTCGGTTGCGCGTGGCTTTGGTTGAGCCCACCGTCTTCGGTGGCGGCGCGACCGCCGCAGGTATGGGTCATCTGGCAGTGATGGACGATTCGGAAGCACAGTTCGCGCTTTGCCGCTACTCCCAAGTGCTTTGGCAGCAAATATCGGAGCGTCTTCCCGCGGATGTTGAATACGTTGGGTGCGGTGCGATGTGGGTAGCTGCCGACCATGACGAGATGGACGAAGTGCGTCGTAAGCAGAAGCATTACAGCGAGCGCGGAGTTCCGGTTGAAGTGTTGGACCATCGTTCGCTGGCCGAAGCTGAACCGCGCTTGCGGCCTGGGCTCGCGGGCGGGCTGCTCGTCAAAGAAGATGCCGTTCTGTATGCGCCCTGCGCGGCGCGCTTTTTCGCCGCGGAAGCACGCGAGCGCGGTGCGGATCTGTTGCTGGGACGCAGAGTGGATACGTGCGGCGAGCAAACTGTTACGCTCGAGGACGGTACTGTCCTGTCCGCCGGCGCGATTGTGCTGGCGACCGGTTCAGCCGCGACGGCGCTAGTGCCGGGCCTCCACATGGTTCCCCGGAAAGGGCATCTGCTGATCACCGATCGGTATCCCGGCTTCGTGCGCCATCAGCTGATCGAGTTAGGTTATTTGAAGAGTGCGCACGCGCTCGATGCCGATTCTGTCGCTTTCAACGTGCAGCCGCGGCAGACGGGCCAGCTCTTGATCGGGTCGTCGCGTCAATATGGAATGACAGAGCCCGCGATGGATAAGCAGATGATGTCGGCCATGCTCAAACGCGCCATCGAGTACATGCCGGACCTTGCGAACTTATCGGCCCTGCGGGGCTGGACGGGTTTTCGCGCTGCCACCCCCGACAAGCTTCCCATGATTGGCCTGTGTCCCGGCTTCGAATCTGTTTATCTCGCTCTCGGGCATGAAGGTTTGGGAATTACCATGGCGCCCGCAACAGCGAGCCTTCTTGCCGATCTCATCTTAGGCCGCCAATCGGCCATATCGCGCGAGCCATACTCGCCTGAGAGAACGTATGCAGTCCACGCCTGAAGCGGTAAATCTTTTTGTCAACGGCATCGCTGTGCGTGTGCTCGCGGGAACGACCGTTGCCGCGGCGATTTTGATTGCGGGCGAAACGCAATTTCGGCAATCGGTTTCGGGCGAACCACGAGGTCCCGTGTGCGGCATGGGCATTTGTTATGAATGCCGCGTCAACATCGATGGTCTTGCGCATTGCCGCAGCTGCCAGACCGTCTGCCGCAATGGGATGAAGGTGCATACGCGTGACTGAGATCCGGCATGCAGACATCGTCGTCGTAGGTGCCGGACCGGCCGGCATGGCGGCAGCATTGCGTGCAGCCGAATCAGGTCTGCGCGTCACCGTCGTTGACGACAATCCATCTGCAGGAGGCCAGATCTGGCGCGGCGAGCAACTTCAGCCCAGCACAAGCCAAGCTTCATTCTGGTTCCGCAAACTGCAAAATTCGGGTGTCGAAATGATGACCGGCGCGCGGGTCATTTCGGCAGACGCGCCAAGCCGCACGCTCCTGGTCGACAGGGATCGAGCGTTCGACATCAGCTTTAAAAAGCTCATTCTTGCCACCGGCGCGCGCGAACTCTTTCTTCCTTTCGCCGGATGGACGCTGCCCAACGTCATGGGGGTAGGCGGATTGCAGGCGCTCGTCAAGTCGGGGCTGCCAATCGAGCGAAAACGAATCGTCGTGGCCGGAAGCGGACCGCTGCTCCTCGCGGCTGCCGCGTATTTCCGCAAGCACGGTGCACGCGTCGTGATGATTGCCGAACAGTCGCCCTGGTCCCGGCTGTTTCCCTTCGGTTTCCAATTGGTTCGGCATCCCGGCAAGTTATGGCAGGCGTTGAGACTGAAATTATCCCTCGGCACCACCCGATATGTGCCGGGGTGCTGGGTCGAAGCCGCCATCGGCGAGGAGAAGGTCGTCAGCGTCCGTCTACGGCGCGGCGGGAAAAGCTGGACCGAGGATTGCGACTATTTGGCCGTCGCGTACGGATTCCAACCGAATACGGAACTGGCCGCACTGCTCGGCTGCAGCATCGACAACACCGGGGTGCGCGTCGATGATCTGCAGCAGACATCCATCGAAAGCATCTACTGTGCGGGAGAATCGACCGGCATCGGCGGTGTCGATCTCTCGCTGGTCGAAGGAGAGATTGCGGGGTATGCTGCAAGTGGGCGGCCTGATATGGCAAAGCGGCTATTCGCCGCAAGAAGACGCGCCGGCAATTTCGCGAGCTCGCTCGACGCTGCTTTCGCGCTACGCGACGAGTTGCGCCACCTGGCTCTCAGCGGCACAATCGTGTGTCGCTGTGAAGATGTCACGCTAAGCCGTCTTCAATCGTGCGATTCGTGGCGATCCGCGAAACTGCACGCGCGCTGCGGCATGGGCCCGTGTCAAGGCCGAGTCTGCGGTCCCATCGTCCGATTTCTCTTTGGTTGGAACGCGGAGTCGGTGCGGCCGCCTGTCTTTCCTGCCCGCGTCGCGAGCTTAGTTTCGGAAGAAATCCATTTAGAAGGTGTAATCAGATGAAAATCGAATGGCGCGGTGTCATCCCCGCAATTACAACTGGGTTTAAAGAAGACTTAAGCATTGATTACGAGTTTGTCGGCAAGCACTGTCAGTGGCTCATCGAAAGCGGATGTACCGCAATCGTCGCGCTTGGTTCTTTAGGTGAAGCTGCAACTCTGACGCATGCCGAAAAATCCCAGCTTCTGAGGACGTGTGTCAAAGCACTCGGCAATCGCGCGCCGGTAATTGCCGGCATCTCTGCATTGAGCACCGCGAAAGCCTTATCGCTCGTGAAAACAGCTGAGGACGAGGGCTGCAGCGGCCTCATGGTTCTTCCACCCTACGTCTATCTTGGCGATTGGCGCGAAACAAAAGCTCACGTAACGGCCATCCTCAAATCGACCAAACTGCCGTGCATGCTGTACAACAACCCGATCGCTTATACCATCGATTTCCTGGCGCATCAAGTACAGGAATTGGTGGAAGAGAACAGCAACCTCGAAGCCATCAAAGAATCGAGTTCGGACGTTCGGCGTGTCACCGCACTTCGCGCGCTGATTGGCGACCGGTTGAAGATCCTGGTCGGCGTAGACGATGCGATTGTGGAATCGATCGCTATGGGCGCTGTGGGATGGATTGCCGGGTTGGTCAACGCTTTCCCGAAAGAATCGGTCGATCTTTTTGACTTAGCCGCGAATGGCCGCGCTGACGACGCCTTCGAACTATATCGCTGGTTTCTTCCGCTGCTCAGGATGGACACCGTTCCGAAGTTTGTTCACCTAATCAAACTCGCGCAAGAGGAAGTCGGAATGGGCAACTCGCGAGTGCGTCCGCCGCGGCTGCAGCTCGTCGGCGCCGAGCTCGAGCAAGCACGTCAAACTATTCGCGATGCGCTCGCTCATCGTCCACAGCAGTCGGGCAGGGAAGCGGCGGTTGTCCATTCGCGCCAGACCACGGTTGCCCGCTAATCGCCGTCTCAAGCAGAGCCTTGTTCGACCGCTGCTAAACTGCGAAACGATGAAGGTGCAACCGCTCACCAGGCGAGCGATGCTGGGGCTGGTGCTGGTTCCGGCAGCGAACGCTTGGGCCCAGGGCGTATCTACCCGAAGCGTGAAGCCTCAGCCTCGCGGAAAGCCCTCGGGACTTCCCTTCCGGGCCTGTTTCACAGACGTTGCAGCGCAAGCCGGTTTGCATGCTCCTCTGGTTTACGGGGGCGCTGATCGCAAAACCTACATCCTCGAAACGGTTGGCTGCGGCTGCGCTTTCATCGACTATGACAACGACGGCTGGCTGGATATTTTTCTGCTGAGCGGCACACAGCTCGAAGGTGCGCCGGCAGGCGCCACGAACCGTTTGTACCGCAATAATCGAGACGGCACTTTCACGGACGTTACCGAAAAAGCCGGTCTCAGGCGCACGGATTGGGCGTCTGCCGTAACCGTCGGGGACTACAACAATGACGGGTTCGATGATTTGTTTATTACTAATTGGGGCCAGAACGTTCTTTACCGGAATAATGGCGACGGCACCTTCACAGATGTCACGGAAAAAGCGGGCCTGCTTCATCCGGCGACGCGATGGGGTGCTGGATGCGCGTTTGTCGATTACGACCGCGACGGGCGCCTGGATCTATTCGTCTCCAATTACGTCGACTTCGACATCAAGACAGCGCTGAAGCCGGGCGAGGGTCCTAATTGCAATTGGAAGGGCATTCCGGTCAACTGCGGTCCGCGCGGTTTGCGCCCCGGCCGAGTCTGGCTGTACCACAACAACGGCGATGGAACATTTACGGATGTAAGCATCGCATCGGGGGTTGCCAACTCCAAGGGCAGTTACTGCATGACGACAGTAGCGGCTGATTTTGACAATGACGGATGGCCGGATGTCTATGTCGCGTGCGATTCGACTCCGAGTTTTCTTTTCAAGAATAATCACGACGGAACATTCACCGAGATCGGTCTCGAAAGCGGCGTCGCCCTCAATGAGGATGGAATGGAACAGGCCGGCATGGGATTGGGAATCGGTGATTACAACCTGGACGGCAATCTCGACATCCTGAAGACGCACTTCGCGGACGACACGGCCGTCCTCTATCGCAACGAGGGGAAGGGCGGCTTCGAAGACGTAACCAACTCCGCCGGTCTGGGCGTCGAGACGCGCTTTATCGGCTGGGGCGCCGGGATATTCGATTTAGATAACGACGGTTACCCTGATCTCTTCTGGGTCACCGGCAGTGTCTATCCCGAGATGGATAAAATCATGCCGGAATACCCATTCAGAAGCCCTCGCATCGTCTTTCGAAACCTGAGAAATGGAAAATTCGAGGAACTCTTGGATCAGGCGGGTCCGGCCATAGCCGCCGCGCACGCCAGCCGCGGCTGTGCCTTCGGCGACTTCGATAACGACGGCGATATCGATGTGCTGGTGATGAATCTGAACGAGCCTCCCTCGCTGCTGCGAAACGATGTCACTGGAAATGACCACTGGATCAAAGTGAAGCTGATCGGAACGAAATCAAACCGCAGCGCGATCGGCGCGCGTGTAACAGTGCACTACGGTGGCAAATTGCAGAGCCAGGAAGTCTTGAGCCAGGCCAGTTTCTATTCGGCGAACGATCTGCGCATTCATTTCGGCCTCGGAGCTGTCGACAAAGTCGATTTGGATATTCGCTGGCCTAATGGCGGAACGGAGCGGCTTGCGAATGTTTCCGCTGATCACCTCATCACTGTTCGCGAGGGCGCTGGAATCGTCAAAACCGACGCATTCCGGCGGCGAAATGCATAACGCTCAACTGATCTTTTCCCACTGAATGACTTTGTACGAAGGCTCATAAATCGGCCCTGTGCGTTGCATGCTTCCTCCCTGACCCGCATCCCAGGCCAGCGTGAAATGCGCAAACACGGGCGCAATCGATCCATCGTCGTCATACAACGTGCACGGCCGATCGCCTTTTCCATAAACTCGCATTGTCAGATCGAACGCCTCTGGATTTCGCGTATGAAGCGTTGGCTGGGCTAACGGAAGCAGCGCGCCATCCCTAACGAACACCGGGATCTGCTCGACGGGTGCCGAAATTTTGACGTGCGCTTCGCCTGTCATTTTCCGTCCCGTCCAAAAGTCGAACCAGTCGCCCTTCGGAAGGTACACATCGCGCTCGTATTCACCCGCCACCAACGGTGCAATCAGTAAATCATCGCCCGCAAGATATTGGTCATCGATAGTCCAGGTCTCGGGATCGTCTGGATAATCCATCACCAATGCGCGAAATGCGGGAACGCCTTCGAGATGGTAGCGGATGAAGGCTGAATAGAGATAAGGCACCAGCTGCATGCGCACCTCAATCAGCCGCCGGCACGCGCTCTCCAATTCCTGCCACCCCTCCCCGAATTTGCCCGAATTGTTGGCTTCGCGATCCACTTGCTTCCAGGGCGGATTTTTGATGTACCAGGCATTCACCATGGCCAGCGGCGAGAAGATCGCGGTCTCGAGACGGCGAATCAGGTCCTCCGCGTTCTGCGCGTCCCGAACCTCCGGACACCACAGCAAACCCGCAAAGCCCGCGTTCGCAATCGCTCGAATGAACTGTTTGTGGTTGTACAAATCGCTGTAGAGAACGTAGGGATACGGAGCTGCCAGCGCATGTGAGGAACGCACCAGCCCAAGCGTGCGAACCTTTCGCCGTTCAAACGCAGCCTGAATGGTGTCCTGATAATGAAGGCCGAAAAAACAGTGCATCTGTTCACCATCGGCGCCCGATGGGAAATGGCTGAGCTCGGGAAACGACCAATTACCGGTGTAATCGGAGTTGTCACACTCGTCCAGCTTGAATCCGGAAACGCCGCGTGCAACGAATTGGCGCTCATGATATTCGCCAAAGATTCGGCGCGCTTCGGCATCCAGAAAGTCGGGCACAATTCCACCCCAGACCTCGTAATCGCCGGAATGCGGCAGCAGCGGCGAATACAACGGCGAAGTTGGATGCGTAAAGGCGTGCTCCCATAGATTCACGTGATATTTCGATTTGTTCAGGTTGCCCAGCATGCTGGCAGGATCAGGAAACTTGTCGCTCCACACAAAAGAGCAAGAGTATGAATGCGACTGCCATCCTGGTTCGAGTCCCATCACATCGCACGGGATTCTCGCGTTTCTAAGATCTTCGGCAAGCGCAAGCACCTCGGCTTGATCGAACTGTCCGTAGCAGCGATACCAAAACCCCAATCCCCATCGCGGCGGCAGCGCGCCACCTCCTGAGAACAAGTTGTAGCGCTGAACCGCGGCACGCATCGTTGGGCCGGCGAAGATGTACAGGTCTGCCCCTTGTGCCTCCGGTATCTCAATCAGTACTTCGCTGGCTTCGTTCATGTGGAAGCGTTCATAGGCCTTGGGTAACTGCGCCACCCGAGAGGCGCTTTCACCCCTCCCGGTTCGCGGCTGCGTTTGCTTCTTCGCCTTGTTTCCGCAGTAGACATTCACGTACCGCGCTGAATCGACCAAAACACCATAGCCGCGGGTCGAGACATAAAACGGAACGGGCGCGTGCGAATCGCCCAGATCGGCGATGGCGTCGGCATTCACCCGCAGTTTTTTCTTCAGACCGCGCTGTAAGAAAGATTGAAACTGCAAGCCGAGACCGTACACCATCTCGCCCGGTTCGAGCGGCAGCTTGAGCTCGAACCCACGACGAGAAGAGTGCCCGTTGATCGAACTCAATGGAATGGGCAACTCTGGCACGCGTGGAAGCTTTGCGAGTGCGTCTCCAGCCGGCCGATAACGGCGTGCTTGGACTGGCGTCAATGCCTCAGGAGTTTCGAACCTGAGCCGCCAAATTCCCGGAAGCATCGGAGCGCCCGCGCTTGTCTGTGACAGTGCAGAGAGCGCGCTCAGTGCGGCGGTCGTTCCACCGAACTGGCGACGCGTGATCTTTAGTCCCATTTAGCGGTTCCGCAGCGCCCGCTACGCTCGTCGCGTGCGAACATCCACCACTGCCTCGGCAATTTGACCCAGATACTTCCCATCGGCAACGACATCGAGCGCGATGGCAACCCTCGACAGCGGGTCAGACCAGCCGGCGGGAATCGAGATCGCCGCTTCCGCTTTCGCCTCCGATTTTCCGTCGATAGCGATTGAAACCTCAGCAGGCGTGCTGCGCCAGCCTTGCGGAAGAACGAGTGCGCCCGTAATTTGCACGCGTCGTGAGCGATGATTCCGCACTCGAATTTCTATGCGCTTCGTCTGCCCTGGAAAGACCATCATCTGGTACGGATAAATGCTGACCCACGACGGATCGATGCCCATATCCGTATCCGGGTCGGCAATCAACGCAGCGAAAAACGCGTCCTGCTTCTTGGCGCGTTGTTCGAAGTTCAGCGCGGTCTCGCGATTGATCAGGAACGGCCTCCCGTGGCCGGGCGCAATAATGTTCGGTTCGAAATCGAGGACATTACGAATCGATTGCACGTGATCGCCGCTTTTTACTTCATTACGGTAGATCAGGTTGTGGCGCAGTGAATTCGGATTGTCCGGGTCGTTAAAAAACGCGTCACCCGTAAACGCGATGCGCGCGTCGTCAATGGTTGCGAACATCGCCATCTGGTAATTCGTGTGGCCCGGCGAATGCACTACCGTGAACTCAAACTCTTCCCATTTGAAGCTTTCTTTGTTTTGGAACGTGCGGTCCACTTTAATCGGCTCCCCGAAAATGCAACCGATGTTCAGCCCTCGCGGATTCTCAAGAATGCCGGCCATATTCTCGTAGCACCAGATTTTCGTTCCATATCGCCGCGTCAAGTATGGAAAGCCGTTCAAATGATCGTCATGCATGTGGCTTGGCATAGCGACGTCAATCAATTTCATTCCATAGCGGGCGCGCATCTTCTCGATGCTGTGCTCGACGAAACGCATGTGATCGAAAGTGTCCACGTAGCGTGTAAACACCTGGAAAAATGTCCAGCTCGCCGAGCCATAGTCGACAAAGAGCGCTTTCCCGCTGTTGCTGACGATGGCGTAGAACGACGAGGTCGTTTCCGTATTGGCGATCAGGTGCGGAGTGATCGCAATCGGCTCTAAATCGGAAGTAGGCGGATGTTGGTACCAATAGCTGTGCCAGCCTCTCAATTTTTCCGAAAGCTCCGCCATCCCTGGAAGCGGATCGGGTACTGGGCGGCCATGGGACGGACACAACAACTCGGGTTTCAGTTTGGTCAATTCCGCGAGCGAGTAGATCGAAAAATCAACGCCTTCGTGCTCTTGGTAGTAATACTGCAGATCGTAGAGGGTCTGCACCTTGCCGGGCGAATGCATCAGATCGCCCGAAAACGCGACCCTTCGCCCATCGACTTGCGTCACCAGCGTTATGGATCCCGGTGTATGTCCAGGTGTCGGTTGGACAAAAATGTCAAGCCCTTCCCAGCGGAACGTCTCGTAATCGCGCAGTAAGGCGGTTACCGGAACGTTCTTGGTAAGAGAAAAGAAATCGTTCTTCACCTCGTAAAGCTCGAAGATGCGGCGATTGCGCCAGAAATTTTCGACCGCCTCAAAAAACTCGCGCTCATGCTCCGGCACCGCAACGGGAATGCGTCGCGCGACTGCGAGAAAGTCGCCTTGCGCCTGATCCCGGTGATGATGGGTGTGCAAAATCCAGTCGATTCGCGAGATCCCAAGATCAGGAAGAAAATCGAGGATCTTGCCCGATCCGAAATCAACTAGCAAACCGCGCTCATTTTTGCGGATCAAATAAACGTTGCAAGTGTCCTCGAGTAGGAAGAGATTTTCAGACAGTTTCTCGGGTCTCGAATTGGGCTGGAAACTTCGCTGCTCGGAAACCTGGCTCGCAGCGAGTGGACTCGCGGCAACTCCGGCGCCGGTGCTCTGCAAAAAGCGGCGCCGCGAGACTTCGTCTCTCTCTTTCTTTTTAGACATTAGTAGGAATCCGGAACCGCAGCGGTGTGATGCGCATCCAGGCTTCTGTTTCGGTGCGAGGAAGAACACCTTCGACAGCGCCAATGTTTTGGACGCTCAAGGCAGCAACAGCGTTTGCAAATTGGCCGGCCTCCGCCAACGATGCACCGCGTTGCGACGCCGCAAGGAAGCCTGCGACGAAACAATCGCCTGCGCCAGTCGAGTCCTTGGCTTGCACATCGAACGCCGGGCAGAGGATTTCCCGGTCGGCCGTGTAGATGGCACATCCGCGAGCGCCCAGCTTCACGATGCTCGTCTGTAATCCTTTCTCGAGCACGACCCTCGCGCCCAAGGCGGGATCTGACGAGCCCGTCACCATCCTGGCTTCATCCTCGTTCATAAACAACAAGTCGATATAAGGAAGGCAGGGCTCCAGTGTCTTCATCCAGCCGCCCTCCGGATCCCAATTCGTATCGAACGAAGTTGTCATACCCGCGGCGCGAGCCCGAATCAGCGTTTCCGGTCCGCGAGCACGCAAACGCGGCAGGACGAAAAAGCTGGCGAGATGGAAATGCGACATGCCGCTGCATAATTCCGAACTGAAATGGATCGGCTTTGTGAACGCTTCGTAACTCGCGCCGGGCCGGTGAAAAAATTTACGATCTCCAGCCGAATTTACTATAGCGACCGTCGCCGCAGTCGGGCCCGAAGCTTCAGAAACACCGACGATATTCACCCCTGAGTGCTCGAGGATGCTCGCAACGTAACGACCTTGCTCGTCTGCTCCGACCGCGCCTAGAAGACGCACCGGTGTGCCCAAAATTGCAAGCGCGCGCGCTGTGTTCGCGCCATTGCCGCCGGCGTGGTACCCGATGCATTCAACGAACGTCGTTCCGCGGTCCCACTGCAGTTCATCGACAGGTCTGACCAGAGTGTCGTAAACAATATTCCCGCAGCAAAGAACGCCTTCCGGCTTCACCAATTAAACACCCCTCGCCGGCTGCTTGCCCCACGGTACTTGCTTGACAGGGCCGACTACAACACCCCACGCCAGTGCTCCCGCAATCACAATCGCGGCAGACACCACAAACGCAGGTTTCGAAGAACCGCTCATTCGCACCGCAAATCCCGCCACCAGCGGCGCCACAATTCCAGATACATTGCCGATTCCATTTTGTAAGCTCGTCCAGCGCCCGGCCATGAGAGGTCCCGCTAAGGTTTGGGTAATTGCCCAAAGATTCGACGTGTAAGTACCGAACCCGATACAAGCCGCAAATAAGAGAGCGACGCACATCGTGACGCTATTCACAAACGCGACTGGGAGAATCACTGCGGAAAACGCCAAACCACTCACCACTAGCGTCTTCCGCACCAGCGTCGGAGATGCTCCGCGAGCGATCCACCGATCGGAAATCCAGCCCGCGAGCACCGTCGCTCCGGCAAGCGCCAGAAACGCGGTCGCGGTGATATTGGCCATGCGCTGAATCGAAAACTTGCGCTCCTCCACGAGGTACGATGGCATCCACGTCAGAAGGAAGAACCAGAAGTAATTTCCACAGAAGTGGCCCAAGAACGTGCCCCAAGCCGATCGAAATCGAAGCATCTCGAGCATCGACGGCAGATCTTCAGGCCGGCTGACCCGCGCTGCACTGACTGGCGTTAAGTTAGACCGGGGCATCCATCTGAGCCACGGGATCAGCCAAAGCAAACTCCCCAAGCCCAGCAAAATGAAAAACCATCGCCATCCGACACGCACCAGCAAAATGCCGCCTAAGAACGAACCAACGGCAGTTCCGAGCTTCGAACTCGCATCGAGAAGGGCATTGGCTCGACCGAGATGATGCTGTGGAAGATCGCTGGCGAAAATTCTGGAGTAGCACGGATATGCGACCGACTCGCCCGCTCCAAGCAGCAAGCGCGCGACGTAAATGGCCGCGAAACCCGATAAGAAGCCAGTCGCGATGGTTGCCGCCGACCAGACCAGAAAGCCGCATGCAAACACCAGTACAACTGGGAACGCATCGGCCAGCCAGCCGGAAAATCCAGTGAGCTGAAGCAGTGAATAGGTCCAGAAGAATGCCGAGAGCAGCGATCCGATCTGAAGAGGCGAGAGCGCCAGTTCTTTTTCGACCAGCGGAGCGGCGATTGACAGGTTGCCTCGGTCGATATAGTTGACGAAAATCGAGGTGATCAGCAGAATCAGCAACGTCCATTCGGCTCTGGACATCGGTCTGAGCGCGCCGCTTTCAGAGAACGCGGGAGTCATGTTGCGCGTATTCCAAGTACCCCGTAGCGTGGGCTACGCGATTGCCAGCTTTTTCTGCATATCCTCGAGCGAAACGCCTTTCGTCTCCGGAAAAAACCACAGCACAACGAAGAACTGCGCCACGGCCATGAATGCGAAGAACACGAAAGGAGCCGCATGCGAGAAGGCCGCCACCGCGGGAAAAATGCCCGACACTACGGCATTCGTGGCCCAGTGTGTAAAACTCCCCAAACTCTGACCCTTGGCACGCACTCGATTTGGAAAGATCTCGCTGATGTACACCCAGATAACGGCGCCTTGCGAGAAAGAGAAGAACGCGATGAACCCGATCAGAAGCCACACCAACAATCCTTGATGGCTCGCGGTTACGAACACCCAGGCCACTCCGGCCAAACAAAACGCGCAGCCAACGGATCCGATCAACAGCAGTTTTCTGCGCCCGGCGCGATCGATTAGCGACATTGCTGCAACCGTGGCAACCAGGTTCGCAAGCCCAACCGCTACCGCCTGCAAGTCACCCGAAACCTTGCTGAAACCGGCGCGCGCGAAGATATCGTTTAAGTAATACAGAATCGCGTTCACGCCGAGAGTCTGATTGAAAAAACCAATCGCAACGGCCAGGAAAATAGGGCGGCTGTATTTGCGAGAAAACAGAGGTTCTTTGCCGTGTCCATGTTCCACATCGATCGAAGTCACAATATCCTGGAGTTCGCGGTCTACATTTTCTTCGCCAATCAACTCGAGCACGCGTTTCGCATCGCCCGGTCGCTGTTTCGCCACCAGCCAGCGCGGGCTCCGAGGAATGAAGAACAGTAGAAAAAGAAACAGCGCAGCCGGGATTCCGGAAACGCCAAGTTTCCAGCGCCATTCAACGGCACCCAACGACATCAGGCCAATCAAGTAGTTCGACAGATAGGCAAGCAGAATACCGACCACCACATTGAATTGGAAAAAGCCGACCAGACGCCCTCTCCATTTCGGCGGCGACACTTCGGCGATGTACATCGGTCCGAGTACGGAAGACCCACCGACCCCAATTCCCCCGATAAACCGAAACACGAGAAGCGAGTACCAATTCCAGGCGAAGGCACAGCCCACCGCCGACACCACATAGAACACCGCCATCGCGCGAAGGCTATCGCGCCTGCCGTAGCGATCGCCGGGCACACCCGCGAACATAGCGCCGACGATGGTGCCCCAAAGAGCGCTTGCGATCGTGAGCCCCAGCATTTTGGGAGAAAGGTGAAAAAGATTCGTAAGAGCGCTGGTGGCTCCGGCAATCACAGCTGTGTCAAAACCGAAAAGCAGACCGCCCAGCGCGGCTACACCAGCACTTCGAAGCAGATAAGAGTTTAGTTGCATGTTCAGCGAGCGCTCTGATCGTCGACTGATTTTTCACAGCTGCTTTTTGCGATAAAATGTGGTGGATGGCCCGCCGCCCTCACAAGCGTCACAGTTCCCCCAGGAACACCACATGTGAGCTGGAGCTGAATGGCGAGCTGAGGATGGGCAAACAAGGCGTGTACCTCGTGCGCGGCGGCGAAAAGCTGAAGAGTCTTGAGCTTGTTCCGTGGGAGCAAATTCTCGCTTCGCTCGACGGCAGCGGACGCGGCCCTATCTGATCGCGAGCTCACCGCCCGATCCCGTCCCCGTCGCCGTGTGTGGCAAGAAATTCTAGAACCGCGTGCTGCGAGGCTTCGCTCTGGTCCGTCGAAAAAATATGGCTTGCGTTCGGCAGCATCACCAGTTGTGAGCCGGGAATCCTCGCCGCGATCAACTCACCGTTGCCGGGCGGCACCAGCCGGTCGCACGTGCCGTGAATCACCAGCGTGGGCGCCGTGATCTGAGATAAGCGGCTGTATGCCTCCCATGACAAGATTCCATGAAGTTGTGCGAGATAGGCTTCCGCGCGAGGAAGCCATTTTTTACGCACGACAAGATCCTCCTCCAGTCGCTCGCGCGAAGTGGAAGCATCGTAGATAAACGGCAGAATGGCGTCGCTCGCTTGTTCGATGGTCATCCCGCTGCGTGCCATCAACAGGTCTGTCGCGGCACGCTCGGCGCGTACAGCTTGTGGTCCACCCGGCGAAGTGCAGCCCAAAATAAGCGATCGCACGCGCTTGGGATATTCAAGCGCGAATTCCTGTGCGATCATTCCGCCCATCGATACGCCGTATAGGTGCGTGCTCTCGACACCTGCCGCGTCCAGAACCGCGGCAGCGTCGCTCGCCATGACCGACATAGAATACGGGCCGGGTGGTACATCGCTTCGACCGCAGCCGCGGTTATCCAGCGCGATCGTTCGGTACCGTGCCGCCAGAATCGGTCGCGTGCGGAACCACATGTCGGACGGATATCCGAGCCCCATGATGAGTAAGAGCGGTTCGCCCTGACCCTCTTCATCCCAATAAATCCTGGCTCCCTGATTCTCAACGAATGCCATCGATGTCGGTATCGAAACTCAGATATCTGATGCCTGCGATCCAGTGTACGATTTGACCTGGCGCGACAGCTCGCAACGCACGATAGACTCGTCTGCATGCCAAAGCTCTTCGCTTCTGCGCTCGCGATCTGTTTTCTCTCAGTTGCCCAAGCCGCGTCAGACGATCAAAGTCCAGCAGCAGCCGTTCAGCGGCTGTTCGACGCAATGTCTGCCCACGATGCGGATGCTGCGCGTGCACTCTTTCTTCCGGAAGCAATGCTCTTTTCCGTTCGCGCCGACGGCACCGCCGTCGCTACGCCACACGAGAAATGGGTCGAACGTTTAGGAGCGAGCAAGGACGCTTGGCTCGAGCGTATCTGGAATACTAAGCAATTCGAGCACGGTTCTATCGCGATCGTCTGGGCGGATTATGATTTTCATCTCAACGGCAAATTCAGCCATTGCGGAATCGATTCCTTCAACCTGCTCAAGACTGCCGGTGGCTGGAAAATAGCTGCGGTCGCCGATACGCGGGAAACCTCAGGCTGTTCTCCCAGTCCGCTCGGACCGCCGGCGAAGTAAGTCCCGAGGTAACTATGCCCCGCGAACTCGGTTACGAATCAGTTTCATAAGTTCCTCAGCCGTCGGCAGACGCCCTTCGCGTTTCTTCGAGTAGATCTGTTCGCCATCGACGAAAACATCGAGTGCGCCTGGACCACCGGCGCGCAACCGAATCGGAACTGTGAACTCACGTTCGATCTCGCTCTTGAGGCGCACGGCCTCCGCTTTGATATCGCTTCAAAAGAAGCAACGTTTAATCTGAATATTCATATCTACCGTTTTACGCCCCCGCGAAATAGCCGTCGCGCGCCTGAACAGTCAGCCCCTTCTGCTTAACGGTGACATGGATCTTGCGATAGCCGCTATCCGACTCTGCGCGGTCGGACGTATACCCAAGACTGTATTGGTTGCGCAGTTCGTCTTCAATTTCCGCGTAGATCTGGTCAACCGACTTTTTCTTCGAAACCTCGAAATACGAACCACCGGTCTCTTTGGAGATCCGCTGCAGAATCTTCTTGCCGTCCGGTCGCTCGCTCGCGCCACGTCCGTATGGACCGCCGCCGCGCCCTCCACCACCCCAGCCCCCGTGCCGCCCCATGCCTGGACCGCCGAATCCGCCTGGAGAACGTGCTTCCTCATCTGCAATGCGCACCGAATAACCGAGCGCATCCGCGCGCTGGGCTGTTCGGATTGCCTCGTCTATCGAAATTTTGCTCCCATTATCCTCGCCGTCAGTCAGCATGACGAGCGCTTTGCGGCCGGTCTGTTTACTCATCAGATCGTCGGAGGCGAGATAGATGGCGTCGTAAAAAGTGGTCCCGCCTCGGTGTCCACCGCCGCGTCCGCCGTGACGGCCGTATCCTCCGCCTCCGCCGTATCCTCCCCCACCGCCGTTTCCGCTGCCGGTCGACTGCCCGCTTCCACTCTGACCCCACTCCGGCTTATCCAATTGGTCGAGGGCCTTCTCCAGCCGTCGCCGCGACGACGTCAGGTCCTGCAATAACTCGACCTCATGATCAAAATGAATCAGGAACGCCTTGTCTTTATCCGGGCGCAGAATCTGCTCGAAAAACGTGTAGCTCGCCTGTCGTTCGGTGCCGAGCATGCGCCGCTCGCTGCCGCTCGTGTCCACCAACAGTCCCAGCGTCAGAGGCAGATCGCTCTGCTGCGCGAAGTAGCGAATCGTTTGCGGGCGGCCATCCTCTTCGATCGTGAAATCGTCCTTGCTCAGATTGCGGACGATCTTGCCCTCTTTGTCGCGCACCATTGCAAACACATTCACTACCTTGACGTTGCTCGAAAATGTGGGTGGTTGCTGAGCGTCCTGGCTCTTTACCAAGCGAGCCGCCGGGAGCAGAGTGAGCGCCGAAAGGAGAACTCCGCGCCGCGATACGACCATCGGGGCAGGGCAGGGAACCTGCTTCATCACAGTGACAAAAAGTACCTCGATGACGTGGGATGTACTCGCGCCTCGGCGGGTTCCCAGGTTTTCGCGCCTGAGCTGTGCCGAGACGCCGCAACCGCTATTGCCCCGCGGCTATTCCCGGCGCAAGAGCACCGTTGCTCTGGTCTTCCTGCCGGTTCGAGCGCGCGTCACGTGTCACAGCCGGTCCGCGCCGCGGCGGGGCCGAAATCTCGTTCAGAAATACTAGCGAGAGCGGCGTTCCAGCGGCAAATTGCATTCCGTGATGATACATTTCTTGCAGTAGCTTCCGGCCGGTCAAATCGTAGCCGCTCAGCCGGGAAATGTCTATCGTGAAACGCCGCGGTCCTGCTTCGAGCAGCGCGTTTTTCCATGCCCCACCTATATCCTCTACGCACTCCCCGGCAAACCTGCCGGCGATTTCGATGCGGAATTCATCCGCGCGGTCATAAACCTTGACGGTTGCCACGCTTCCTTGCTCCTTTGTATTTTCCGAAACATTGGACGGTGAAAATGAAAGAGAGGCTACAACGTTTGTTGATCATCCTTAATGATAGGCAACTGCTTCGGGCACTCTTACAGCAGGGTCAAATGCCCCCGAGCTAAGTTTTTCACCCAGGTAACGAAGCACAACTCGCAAACATCTGATGTCGAGCTTCAGACCACTTCGAGAGGACAAACATAGCGAATGCCACGTAAGATACTGCCCGGATCTCCCTATCCCCAAGGCGCGACATGGGACGGCACGGGAGTGAATTTTGCGGTCTATTCAGAAAATGCAAACAGAGTCGAGCTCTGCTTGTTTGACGAATTGGGCTCCCCGAGTAAGGAGACGATTCAAGTAACTGAATGTACCGGGTACGTGTGGCACTGTTATGTCCCAGGCATGTCCATCGGGCAACTGTACGGGTACCGGGTACACGGCCCGTACGATCCCGAAAATGGCCAGCGCTTCAACCCGGCGAAGCTCGTCATTGATCCTTACGCCAAGGCTATTGCGGGCAAGGTCGACTGGAATTATCCGATCTTCAGCTACAAGGTAGGCGATCAGGCGCAGGATTTGAGCCGCTGCGAGCAAGACGATGCCGCGGGAATGCCTAAAGGTGTCGTAACCACGTCGCATTTCGATTGGCAGAATGACCGCTCGCCGGAGACCCCGTTGCACGATTCGGTGATTTACGAAGTGCATGTAAAAGGCTTCACGGCGCGGCATCCGGAAGTTCCGGAAAACCTGCGCGGAACCTATCTCGGCCTGGCGAGCCCCCCCATCATCGAATACTTCAAGAAGCTTGGAATCACCGCAGTTGAGCTGATGCCCGCTCACGATTTTCTGGACGACAAGCATCTGCTCGACAAAGGACTGCGCAATTACTGGGGCTATAACACGACGAACTTCTTCGCGCCCGCTGCGCGTTACTGCAGCTCCGGTGATACGGGCCAGCAGATCGGTGAGTTCAAAACTCTAGTGCGCGAATTCCATCGCGCCAACATCGAAGTGATCCTCGATGTCGTCTACAACCACACCTCCGAGGGCAACCAGATGGGCCCTACGCTTAGCTTTCGGGGCATCGACAACGCGACGTATTATCGCTTGGTGGCCGACAATCCCCGTTACTACATGGATTACACGGGCACCGGCAATACGTTGAATGTGCGGCATCCGCAGGTGCTGAAGCTGGTCATGGACAGCCTGCGCTACTGGGTGCTCGATATGCACGTGGACGGATTCCGCTTCGATCTCGCCTCTGCCTTGGCGCGCGAGTTGCACGACGTCGACCGGCTCTCAGCTTTTTTCGACGTGATTAACCAGGATCCCGTGCTGTCAAAAGTGAAGCTGATTGCGGAGCCCTGGGATGTCGGTGAAGGCGGATATCAGGTGGGCCGATTCCCTGCATTATGGGCGGAGTGGAACGGCAAGTATCGCGACGTGGTTCGGCGCTATTGGAAAGGCGATGAAGGGCAGCTTGCCGAATTGGGTTATCGCTTAACCGGCAGCAGCGATCTGTATCAGCGAGACGGCCGGCGTCCTTCGGCAAGCATCAACTTCGTCGTCGCCCACGATGGCTTCACGCTAACTGACCTGGTGAGCTACAACGAAAAGCACAACGAGGCGAACGGCGAAGACAACAAAGATGGAGCTAACGATAACCACTCTTGGAATCACGGCGTCGAAGGCCCCACTGACGATCAAAATGTGATTGACGTTCGTGAGCGGGAGAAGCGCAATTTCATGACGACTTTGTTGCTCTCGCAAGGCGTTCCTATGATTTGTGGGGGCGATGAGATCGGCAGAACGCAAAACGGCAACAATAACGCTTATTGCCAGGACAACGAGATTAGCTGGTTCGACTGGAATCTGGACGATCGCAAGAAGGCGCTGCTTGAATTCACCACCGCCTTGATCGAGTTGCGGAAAGGTCATTCCAATTTGCACCGCCGAAAGTTTTTCCAGGATCGTAAGATTAGCCCTGCAACGGTGCAAAGGCGGCAGATCGATGGCCTCGAAGTACAGGACATCGCGTGGTATCGGCCGGATGGCCAGCAGATGACGGAAGAGGAATGGACCGCGGGATGGGTTCGCTGCCTCGGTATGCGCCTGAGCGGAAGAACTGTGGACGATGTCGACCGCTACGGTGAGCCGCTGCGCGACGACAGCTTTCTGTTGTGCTTGAACCCGCATCAGGAACACATTCAGTTCTATATTCCGCCTTGTTCGGCCAGCTGCAACTGGGAACTGATCGTGGACACGCGCGATGCCGCGCACACCGAGCGGCGCCCCATTAACCCGGGTCAGCCGTACGACATGGTGGAGCACTCGGCGGCGCTCTTCCGCGAAGTCGAGCAGAAGTAAGAACCATGAATGGCCGGCCAAGCCCGGCTCCGATGCGGCTCAGTCGTACACCGCATCCACGTACCACTCATGCGTGTGCACTTGTTGATAAATGCGGTAGAGCGCACCATCGTCTAGAGCGACATCCCATTCTTCGCGGACCCATGCCGTCGCAGCCCACCATTCTCCCGAAGTCTTCCAGGGGCCCGCGCACCGGACGACCTTTCCTTTTACGCCTGGCGCCGCCACATTTTTGGGCGTCGACGCAACCAGCTGTACGCGCGCATGCAATGCGGGGCGGAACAAGCGCATCGCTAGCCGCAGAGTATGCTGCGATTGCGATTCTTGCGCCATCGCTGGTGGAAGGGGTTGAGCGGCCGACACATTCGACAGACTCATTTCGAACGCGTCAGGCCGATGCGTATTCTGCAATCGAGGCGTCCCCACGTTCTCTTTGCCAACCATGGCCTGAATACGCGCCAGCGTAATTTGCAGTTTGTCGGCGGGCGGTGTAGGTGGAAGAAAAATTCCGCCTTGTACCCGTTTCGGCTCGACTGGTTCGAGCCGCAGAGTGAAAGCGACGATGGCCGCTTCAGGGGGATGGCGCTCTAAGTGAAGCTGCAACAGCTTGAGCACGGTCGCGCTTTCGTCGAGCGGCACCGGGAATTCCAGTTCGCAGCGGTATGGAGTGTGCTGCTCTAATTCGAGGCGTGCCGCGAGCGTGCGCGCCGCCCGCGATTGCGCTCGTAAACGCCGGCACAACTCCTTCAACACGCTTCCTAATAAAAACAGGAGCGGTTCCAACAAATTCAGCGGATGCTCCAGTTCCATGCGTTCTTCGTAACTCGTGACCGGAGCCGAAACACGCAGCGGGCGTTCGATTGTGCCGCACGCGAGATTCCGTAGATACACGCCCGGCGCGCCTAAACGTTCGGCCACGCCGCCTTCCGGCAGGGCCGCTAAGTCCGCACAGGTTTTTAAGCCCCAGCGGTCGAGGATGCCAAGCAGCTTTGCGTCAACCGGTATATCGTGCGAGAACAGCGCAGCAATCGGAATCGGCGCAATCTTGAATTTTTCCTCGCCCGGCGTTACTAAAGTGACGCCCGTCGCGTAGCGCGCCAGCAAAATTGCGGTGTCGGGATTTGATGCAATCGCAAGATTCGCTTCGAGCTTCCGTTCATATCCCAAGCGGCAAATGTCGGAAGCAATCTGATGAGGTGAGCCGATGAGCTTGCGCAGCGGCGCTATCGAGAAGACCACCGTGTTGCCCGATATTTGCTCCACCTCCGGCGCAAACGCGAGCGCCACGCTCATGAGAGCATCGGTCGCAATCTCGCGCGGTGTCTCATGAGGTATATGGATACAGGCGTACATTTCAAGCCACCGATGACAGGAAAAGCGATTCGCTGCGAAGTGCCGAACGTTGGCGGATAAAGGCAGCGATGTGGAGCCCCTTTAATAACAGAAAGGGTGCATTTCCGGACCAATGAAACAGTTTAGATTTCACTTCTAAGTTGATAGCTGTACACGATTTCACTTGCGGCAGTTCAGCGCAAACCAGAAGGATTGCCGGCGTATGTTCGACCGCCCCGCGGAAACGGTACCAATAAGACAGAGGAATACGGTTTAAAACGCGCGCCGGCGTTTCGCAGAGATCCAGCACCACCACTCCAAATCCACCCGCATGCAGAAGAAGGTCGGCAGCGCGCATCGCGTGTTCCGCATTTCCACGACAACGCACCCAAACCAGCTGCTCAAGTTTCACTCCTGCCGCCTGGGCGGAAGCTGGATGAAAGCTGTCCTGCACGTCTATCACGGCACAAACTTCACCACGGGTGGTTGCTTCGGCTAAGACATGCAGGCACAGAGAAGCACGGCCTGAAGATCGTTGACCGTTCAGTTCGGCAATACTGCCGCGCGACAACCCACATGGCAGCAAACATTTAACCGCCTTAAGTTCAAGTCCTCCAAACTTTGCTTCATCACGAAGTAACTGAAGTGCAGAAGCCGGTTTCCACAGTTCTGGAGAACGGAGGAGCGCTGCCGTATTCGCCATTTGTTCGCCATTGCTATTTTGCGCAATCGCACTGCAAAAAGCAATAGTTTGAAATAGCTTATATCGTGATACGATACAAATGTGAATGCTTCAGGAACTCAACCTGACCTCTCCACTCCCGGCTTTCAACAGCTCGCCGAATTCCGGCACCGCATCCGCCAGTTTCTTCACTTCAGTGAAGAAGCCGCGCGCGCGGTTGGCATTGAGCCCCAGCAGCATCAGCTGCTACTTGCCATAAAAGGACTGCCCAAAGGAACACGCCCGACCGTGACGGCACTCTCATCGCAGCTTTGTCTGCGTCATCACAGCACAGTCGAGCTCATCAACCGGCTGGTCGAACGGCACGCTGTCATTCGCCGCCATAGCGATCAGGATCGTCGTGAGGTTCTGGTCGAACTGACGCCACATGGCGAACAACTTCTGCGGCAGCTTTCTGTCTTACATTGGGAGGAGTTGCAAACCTCAGGCCCAGCGCTTTCCGACGCGCTTCACGCCATCGTGCATCACGCCAAAAATCGGAGGCTTGCATGAGTCACCGAGGTTCGGGCGCCACAGCAGCGAAGCACAAAAAGAAAAAGCATTCCGAAGAATTGGGCGACTTCACCACCAGCATCCAAGTCATTCCCATTTCCGTGATGGCGATCATCATCGGATTCATCGCTTCCTTTGTCGCCTGGTTTCTGCTCAAGCTGATTGGTCTTTTTACAAACCTGTTCTATTACCAGCGCATCGACACCGCGCTTTCTTCTCCAGCGGGCAACCATCTGGGCGTATTTGCTATAGCCGTTCCGGTGATTGGCTCGCTGATCGTCGGTCTGATGGCGCGTTACGGATCGGAACGCATCCGCGGACATGGTATTCCGGAAGCGATTGAATCGATCCTGATGAACGGCAGCCGCGTTCATCCGCGGCTCGCGATTCTGAAGCCCATTTCGTCCGCCATCTCGATCGGTTCAGGCGGCCCCTTCGGCGCCGAGGGTCCGATCATCATGACCGGTGGCGCATTCGGGTCGATGATCGCGCAGTTTTTTCATCTCACCAGCGCCGAACGCAAAACTCTACTGGTAGCGGGCGCCGCTGCGGGCATGTCCGCCACCTTCGCCGCTCCGCTTTCCGCCACACTGCTCGCGGTAGAGTTGCTGCTGTTTGAATGGAAGCCCCGCAGTGCCATTCCTGTGGCGTTAGCAAGTGCCACCGCCGGTGCAACACGCCGCTATATCCTCGGCCTCGGTCCGCTCTTCCATGTTCCGCCCCATCCCGTATTCATCGGACCGGAAGGCTTAATCGGCTGCGTGATCACCGGAGTTTTAGCGGGCGCGCTCTCCGCGTTGCTGACCCTCGCTGTCTATGCGGCAGAAGATTTATTTCAAAAACTGCCGATTCACTGGATGTGGTGGCCTCCTATCGGCGGTGTGTTTGTCGGCATTGGCGGCCTCATCTTCCCGCAAGCCTTGGGCGTCGGTTACGACACCATCGGCCTGCTGCTCAAGGGCAATGTGGCTCTTCACTTCCTCATCGGAGTGCTGGTCGTCAAATCACTGATCTGGAGTATCTCGCTCGGCTCAGGCACTTCCGGCGGCGTGCTCGCGCCACTGCTCATGATGGGTGCCGCTCTCGGTGGCCTCGAGAGCATGTTTCTGCCTCACTTCGGCCAGGGCTTCTGGGCCATGGTCAGCATGGGAGCCATTCTGGGCGGTACCATGCGCTCCCCCTTTACCGGCATTGTTTTTGCGATCGAGCTGACCCACGACCTCGACATGCTTTTGCCCTTGCTCGTCGCCTGTTTTCTGGCACACGCCTTCACCGTACTCACCCTGAAGCGCTCCATCTTGACCGAAAAAATTTCCCGGCGTGGGTATCATCTCAGCCGCGAGTACGCTCTCGATCCGCTCGAAATTCTATTCGTGCGAGAAGTCATGCGCACCGCCGTCGTGGTTCTCCCCGCGACCGCCACCCTCGAGCAAGCCCGTGAACTGATCCGGCCTACACAGAAGCAACATGGCCAGCATCTATTCCCCATAGTCGAGGACGACCAGCAACTCATAGGTGTCGTGAGCCGCCATCACCTGCTGAAGGTCTCTGAGGAATCCCGCGGTGCCAGCGGGGCCACGCCGCTTCGCGACATCATATCCGGCGCGCCGGTGGTTGCTTTACCCGATGAGCCGCTGCGCGTCGTGGTCTACCGCATGGTCGAGTCCGGGTTCACGCGCTTTCCAGTCGTAGACCCAAGCGACGACAAGCGCTTGCTCGGCATGGTTTCGCTCGACGACTTGCTGCGCGCGAGAAGCCGCAATCTCGAGGAGGAGCGGTCGCGCGAGCGCGTCCTCCGCCTGCGGAACCCTCTGGCACGCCGGTCCAAATCCGTGATCCTACCCGAAGGCTCGGACGTAACGGAAAACTCCGACGTGAAGGTCTAACCGGATGCGTGAAGAGCTACCGCAAAGAACTGTGGTTTGAACTGCCATCGCGGCGCGGATTCGTCAACATCACCGATCAAGTCAACACCTGTTTACGGGAGAGCGCCATCTCGGAAGGTCTCGTCCTCGTGAACGCGATGCATATCACCGCATCGGTCTTTATCAACGACGACGAATCCGGCTTGCACCAGGATTACGAGAAGTGGCTCGAAACACTCGCGCCTCATGAACCCGTATCGCAATACCGCCACAATCAGACCGGAGAAGATAACGCCGATGCGCACCTGAAACGTCAGATTATGGGCCGCGAAGTCGTGGTTGCGATCACGGGAGGCCGCCTCGACTTCGGACCCTGGGAGCAGATCTTCTACGGCGAGTTCGACGGCCGCCGCCGCAAGCGCGTGCTAGTGAAAATCATAGGAGAGTAAAGCTCCCTCGTCGAGCCGGGGGGGCGTAGCATTAGCCTTGTGACCCCGTTGATGAACATAGAGGACGTCCGCGGCTATTGGCTCACGCGCCTGCTGCTTGAGAGAAGCATCGGCGTGATCTGCCTCATCGCGTTTCTGGTCGCGCTCAATCAGTTCAAGCCTCTGCTCGGCGAGCGAGGATTGCTGCCCGTGCCGCTGTTCGTCAAACAGGTGCCCTTCCGCGACTCACCCAGCCTGTTCTATTGGTTCCCGCGCGACTTCGCGTTTACCGCTGGAGCGTGGCTTGGTGTCGTTCTTTCGTGTCTCGTCATTACCGGCCTCGCCTCCCGATACACCTGGTCGAACGTCGTCGTCTGGGGCGCGATTTATCTCATTTACCTGTCGTTCATCAACGTAGGGCAGACATTTTACGGTTTCGGCTGGGAATCCATTCTCCTCGAGGCCTGTTTTTTTGCTATCTTCCTGGGCGGCTCGCGCGTGGTGCCCCAGCAGATTCCCATCTGGCTGTTCCGGTGGCTGCTGTTCCGCATCATGTTTGGCGCAGGCCTGATCAAGTTGAGAGGCGATCCGTGTTGGCGCGATCTTACCTGTCTGAACTACTACTACGAAACTCAACCCATGCCCAATCCACTCAGTTGGTTTTTTCATTGGGCTCCCCAATGGCTCAACAAAGGTGGGGTGCTGTTCAATCACTTTTCGGAACTCATCGTTCCCTTTTTCTATTTCCTGCCGCAGCCCATCGCCGGAATTGCTGGTGTGATTACCATCCTGTTCCAGCTCTTCATCATCGTGAGCGGAAATCTTTCTTGGCTGAACTGGCTCACGCTGTTCCTCGCCTTTTCAACCATCGACGCGAAGTTCGTCTCAACCGTCATGAGTTTCCGTACGCCGGCCATGCACGCACCGCCAGTCGCGGTGCACTGGGGCAATGTCGGCTTAGGGGTTCTGGTTGCGGTGATGAGTGTGCCCGTCGTTATCAATATGTTGTCCGCGCGCCAGATCATGAATACCAGCTTCAACTCGCTCCATCTAGTGGGGACGTATGGCGCATTCGGCAGCATCACAAGACCGCGTTATGAGGTCATCGTCGAGGGCACAGAGGACGCCGTAATCACTTCTGGAACCAAGTGGCGTGAGTACGAATTCAAAGGCAAACCAGGAGATGTGAATTACCGGCCGCCTCAAATCGCCCCTTATCATTTGCGCTTGGACTGGCTGATGTGGTTCGCCGCCATGTCGAGCTATCAAGACTACCCGTGGTTCGTCAACTTTGTCGCCAAGCTGCTCGAGAACGACAGAACCGTGCTGAGCCTCCTGCGAGTGAATCCGTTTCCCGATAAGCCCCCGCGCTATGTGCGTGCGCTCCTGTACGAGTACCACTTCACCACTCCGCAGGAAAGAAAGCAGACGCGTGCTTGGTGGAAGCGTACCCTCACGGGCGCGTATTTCCCGGCCGTGTCGCTCGACAATCCCGTATTTCGTCAGGTGCTGCGCAGTCAGGGTTGGCTCGAATAGCGAGCCACAGTCGCCCGCGCGCGGAAACAACTTCTGCTCCTCCGCGGTCCACTTTAATGGAGGCTTCCTATGCAGAAGCTCACAATTGGAGTCTTGGCCGCCACATTAACCTGCGGGAGCGGTGTCGTTCATGGCCAGCAGCAGAGTCCCCCCGCGACGCCGCCACCCAACAGCCAGGATGTGCCGCAGCAGCAGCCCGGAACGAACAATCCCGACCTGCAGCAGCAAAGAAAGCCCGCTCCAGGCAACACACAGAAGCAAACCCCTGGCACGAGTGGTTCCACTGAGAGCTCGCCCGACGTTCCGCACCAGCAGCCCGGGACAGAGAACCCGGATGTAAGCAAACAACGCCAGACCGCTCCCGGTACCTCGACGAGCACCCAGCAAAAGAGTTCGAAGAAGAAGCACAAGCCGAAGAAAAACCAGGCAAGCTCTTGAGACTTGGCCCCTTCGCAAAGCTGAACCGCGTCCACGCAAGGCCGCAGTTCATCTAAGAAGCGTAGGCGTTATGAATATCGTAAAAACAGTTTTGCTGCTGGGCGCCCTCAGTGGCCTGTTGTTATTTCTCGGTGAGGCGTTTGGCGGTCGCAATGGCCTGTACATCGGCCTCATCCTCGCCCTCGCGATGAACTTCTTCAGCTATTTTTTCTCAGACAAGTTAGCGCTCGCGACGTATTCGGCGCAGCCCGTGACGCCGGACCAGAATCCCGAAGTATACGCGCGCGTTTCACCCATCGTCGCCGGATTGGCCCAGCGTATGAGCATTCCGATGCCGAAGCTTTGGCTCATTGCGGATCCCTCTCCGAACGCATTTGCGACCGGTCGCAATCCACAGCACGCGTCCGTTGCTTTTACCGCCGGCATTTTGCAGGCGATGTCGAATGACGAAATCGAGGGCGTCGTGGCCCACGAATTGGGCCATGTGCTGCACCGCGACATTTTAATCAGTTCCGTCGCCGCGACCATCGCAACAGCCATCACGTTTTTGTCGCGCATGGCGTTCTTTTTCGGAGACCGTCGCGACAATGACGAGGAAGGCGGAGGTTGGGGCGGTTTGCTGATGGTCATCCTCGCTCCCATCGCCGCTATGCTCATCCAGATGGCGATCTCGCGCAGCCGCGAGTACGATGCCGATGAGGCCTCGGCGAAATATACCCACAAGCCACAAGAGCTGATCTCGGCTCTGCAAAAACTGGACACGTACTCCAAGCAGCTGCCCATGGACGCCACACCCTCAACTGCACATCTGTTCATCATCAAGCCATTCACCGGTCAAAGTCTGATGCGCTTGTTTTCGACACATCCTCCCACCGCCGATCGCATTGCACGCCTACAAGCAATGCGATCCTGAATATTACAGAACTCTTACTGGCAATCCGGCCGAATTTAAGCTATCTTACTATTGGAAGAGTTGCCTTAAGAGGCTGGCCATGAGCACACCCGTCGCGCTACGTGCAGGAATCGCCTTCGAATGCTGAGAAGCCTCTCCGTTTTGTTGGCCTTGCTGGCCCTTTTCGCTCTTTTCGCTTTTTCACTGACGGCCGAGCAGTTGCCCGCCGGCACCACTCTCGAAGTGAGGCTCTCGGTCGCGACCGGATCTCGCATCTCGTATCCGGGCGATCCCGTCGAGGGCACCATCATTGCACCGGTACTGCTCAATGGCCGGTTGGTTATTCCACAGGGCGCAACCGTCTCGGGCGTTGTCGAAGGCGTTCAGCGCCTCGGCTATGGTCTGAAACACCCGACTGCCACGATTAAGTACAGCTTTACGACACTTCGGCTGTCCAATGGCCCAGCGCGGTCAATCGACGCTCGGGTGATCGAAGTCGAGACCGCCAAAGAGCGCGTAAATGCGGAGGGAACCGTCGGCGGCATTCACCCCGGCGCGAATCTCTCTTCCAGTGTGTCGTTCTACGCCTTACCGTTTCTCTATGCCGCACCAGCCGTTGCTGGCCCGGCGCTCGGCATTAAATTTCTGCTCGCGCGCTCGCCGGATCCGGAAATCTATTTCCCGCCAGGCACTGAGTTCGTTCTGCAGCTCACCGAAGCGGCCGAAGTCGGCACGCCTGACAACATCGCCTCACCAACTGCCTCGTTCTCGTCAGAAGAAACAGCCGAGGTACGGCGATTGCTGGACAGTTCGGCACTGCGCTCCGCCGCCAAAGACTCCGGCCGTCCGGCCGATTTGGTGAACATTGTCTTCCTCGGCACCCGCGACGAGATCGATCGCGCCTTCTATGCCGCCGGCTGGTCCGGTCCGCAGCGCGGCTCGGCCGTGTCGCTTTTCCGCATGTACCACAGCGCCGTGCAGCGCATTGGATACCGGATGGCCCCCATGGCACAGTTGACTCTGAATGGGAAGCCCGCCGATGCCGCCTACGAGAAGAGTTTGGACACGTTTTCCAAGCGCCATCACCTGCGGCTATGGAAGCAGCAGCCAGGTGCATGGTTGAGTGCCGCAACCGAGGACGTCAGCTATAGAATCTATCGAATGCACCTGACCCACGCCACCGATCCGCGCATCGATAATGAGCGCGCCAAGGTGGTGAACGACCTCGAATTTACGGGCTGTGTGGATGCCGCCACTCTGCTGAAGCCCGCCTCGCCGCGTGTGACGGATGAACGGCGTGAGTGGGCCTTCACCGATGGAAACATCGCCGTGATCCGATTGAACAGTTGCCGGAACCCGCGCACCATGCCGGCGCTCGAGCCCAGCTTTGCGCCCGGCCGCCACCGTCGCTACATTCAAGGCCTACTTGCTTTGCGGAACGATCTCGTACGGTCGAACCTTATTTTTGTTGGCTACAACACCGTGAAGTTCTTCAGTGACAGGCAAGCCGCACAGCTCGCCGCCTCAAAAGGCCCGGCAGATACGCATCCGCATCGCTTGGACCCGCCCGCTGCCGTTCAGGCCACCTGGGTCCGTGAGAGTGTCTTCGACGCGAGCACCGGCCCGAAGGCTCGATGATCCTTCATTGGCTCGGCAGCTAGAAGTTATCGATGCCCACTGCGGCGGATACTTCCTGGCGTAGCAGACGAACCTTACATTCGCGTTCAATGCGCCGAACCTCCGCGCGCTCTGATTTGGAGCTGAACGTTGAGGCCGTGCCTCGTGCACCTGCCCGACCCGTTCGCCCAATGCGATGAATGAAATCTAACGGCGCCTGCGGCAGATCGTAATTTACAACGTGGGCGACGCTATCGACGTGAATGCCGCGGGCCGCTACATCGGTCGCAACCAATATCCGATAGCGTCCATCGCGAAATCCGGCCAGCGCCTGGTTCCGCTGATTTTGGGTCCGATCTCCATGCATGGCGATGGCGCGCATGCCGGATTTGGAGAGCCTTTTCGCCAGCCGGTCCGTCCCATGCTTCGTGCGCGCGAAGACCAGAAACGATCCGCTTTGCTGCGCCAGCATATGGCGAAGCAGGCCGACCTTTCGGTCATTCTCAACTTCGTACACGTGCAGGTCGATTTCATCCGGAGCTTTTGCCGCGAGTCCACCGATCGCGATGCGAACGGGCTGCTTCGAGTGCCGGTCAATCAATCGCTCGATCGGCTTGTCCATTGTTGCGGAGAAGAACAAGCTCTGCCGCTCCGCTGGTAATCCGGACAGGATTCTCTCGATGGCCGGAAGGAAACCCATATCGAGCATGCGATCCGCTTCATCGATGACGAGCGTGCGTACGGATGTCAGATGGATCAGTCGCCGGCTCAGGAAATCCTCCAGCCGGCCCGGCGTTGCAATCACAATTTGCACACCGCGCTTCACCGAATTGAGCTGCGTCTGCTCGCTCATCCCGCCAACGATGATTGCGGCACGCAGACCCGTGTTGACAGACAACTTCACGAAAACGTCGTGAATCTGAATAGCTAATTCGCGAGTCGGACTCAAGATCAGCGCTTGAATGCTGTTGCCGGTGCCACGGCTCTCTTTCGAGCTAGGTGCCTTCAGCAGTTTTTCAATGATCGGCAGTAAGAAAGCAAGCGTCTTCCCCGTGCCGGTTTGCGCCGTAGCGACGACGTCGACGCCTTTCAGCGCCGCCGGGATAGCTTGCATCTGTACCGGAGTAGGTTGCACAAAGCAGTTCCGGACTAAGTTTTGAGCGATAGATGGTGATAAAGAAAATTCAGAAAATTGGTTCATATGTGTTAAGGGACTTCATGCCGAGTACCGGCAGGGCGCCCTTAGCAACGAACCAGAGTTTGGGAAACAACAAACCTGAGGGATCGGGGAAGTGGCTTAGCAGCCACTAAGAAAGGACGAATGCGGCAAAGACTTCTCTACTTTAGCACGGAGCGAGCGCTTCGAGCAACTTGCCGCTTGGCTTCCGTTATCCGCGCTGTTCCGGAACTTTGAAGTCTTTGAACCCGGCGCCGACATTTTCCGAGATCACGTCTGCAGGCGGATCTATGCTCTTACCTATCGAAGGGAAGAAACCCGAGCTGCGCCACTTCAATTTACTCACTTGTGTAACAAGGCGACCCGTCCGTGCCACTTCGCCTAGATAGTTCCCTGTGCGGCCGTAGATTTCGTCCCCTTTGAACTGACCTATTTGCCTGCCGTCACACGAAAACAGTGCGTCACCCTCTCGATATACAAGCGCCTTGCCACCACATGTCCAGAACCAATCGACGTCCACCGCCACGTCAGAGTTGGCCGGCACCCTAATTCACATCCTCAGTAGCTGGTATCGGAAGGTGTGAAGGAACGGTGTATTTCTCTACCGGGTCAGAAACGCGCCGGAGCACCTGGATCTGGCTGCGCCGCAGCCGTCGCTTCCTCGTCTTCTTATTAGCTCTCGCCCGATCTCCATTACGCGCTGACATGGACCTCCCGATCTCTCCGACGTGATCTCTCGAACGTGCCCAGGCATAACGCTAGACTCCGGGCTAAGTGTGCAGGATAAATTCGAAACGTCGACCTTATTTACCGACGGCCCGACGGCCCACGCGAGATTGCTAAGACCATTATTAGTATACGGGAATTTCGGTGTTCTGCCTAGCTAATTCGTTCGGCAGAATACCTTCAAAGTACCTGTAAGCATTGGACGTGGACGTGTTTTTAGACTATACTTACTAATGTCTGAGCGATCTTGCCCACCCTTCAGATCTTCTGAGCTAAGTCAGATCTTCTGAACGCTACTTCTTAGAAAACAAAACACCGGGAACTTGTCACGCGCTCTCCGTCGAATCGAACCAAGCTTGCGGCTTGCGCAGCGTATTCGGCGTACCTGACGGCAACTGAGCCACGCAAGATGACGGCGCGAGGAGGTGCGAAGTGGCAGATCTAAGTACTTTTTGGAATTGGAGTGGCCGGTATGTGGGATATCGCCTCTCCGACGGCCTGTTCTGTTATGACGGACGACAGGTGGGCTACTTCGCCGAAGGCGATGAGGTCTACGGATGCAACGGTGACTACATCGGAGAGGTCCGAAGCGGCAACCGTCTCATCACCAATCTCCGCAAGAAGGCTTGGACAAGAGGAAGTTTGATTCCGCGCTTCCTGAAGAGTTTCCCCGGTCAGCGCGATGTGAATGCGAAAGAGATGCTCGTCGGGTTTGAGGATTTTCCTGTTCCGCAGGAGTGTATCTGAGATTGGCACAGCAGTAACGGCGACAACCACGCCGAACTAGAAAAGTAGCGCACAAGGAAAAATATGCTAGCAAAGTTTTATGTCGTCGAAAAGAACGGAGTCCCAGCGGTTTGGCAATCAGACCCAGGACGCATTGGCCGATTGCTCAAGCACAAAACAGGGTTCACGATTACCTCTGGCACCCCTAGTGACACACGCGCCGAAGCTTTGACCAAACTGCGGCAACTGTATCCAGGCTCCCGTCCCGCCAAAGCGAACTGAAAAACGACAGGATATCTTCCTGTCCTCCGCTTGCGAAGTCGCGCGCATTTGACAGGCGGCATGAACTGCCTCGACTATCACAGCGCGACAAAGCACACTCCTGAATCCGTCTGGTCGAGCGCTCCTTCACTCAATTGGGCTAACATGCCCAATCCTTTTCGTCACTACGAAGGCACACCGCTCCTGGATCTTCCAGCGGATCCGCTGGGTCCACCAGTCTCCGCCCTCAGCGTGCTCGACGGGACACTCGGTCCCGCCTCGGAAGACGATCCCATCAATTTCCTCTCCCGGCTGTTGTTCTACTCGGCTTCGATCAGCGCTGTCAAAGCGACGCCCTCTGGTTACCGCTACGCGCTCCGTGTGAATCCCTCTTCGGGCAATCTGCACCCCACCGAATTTCATCTATCATCCCGGCAGGGCATCTTTCATTACCGGGTCTCCTCGCATATGCTCGAACAGCGAGCCATCGGCGATTTCAGCGAGCCCACATTCTTATTAGCCACCATCGCCTGGCGCGAGGCCTGGAAATACGGCCAGCGTGCCTACCGCTACTGCTTACTTGATGCAGGCCACGCCTGGCAAGCGCTCGCACTCTGCGCAAACGCGCTTGGGTGTGAAGCCGAGGCGACCGGTCATTTTCTCGATGATGAAGTGAGCGAGCGATATGGTCTCGCCGGCGATGAATGGCCACTGCTGCTCATTAGATTCAAACGCGATTTAGGCAGCTCTCCCGCACCCCGTCACGAGTGGACTCGAGGCATTCCCAACCAACTTTCGGATCAAATCGTCGAATACCCGGCCATCTCCTCTGTTCACGCCTCGACGAAAAGAACCGTGAATGCTTCAGAGCTTCCCTCCCGCATGCCCGCGTGTTCCCCTCAGCCACGCAGCGCGGCTCGGGATCGCGCCGCCTTATTCGGTAAAGTCGTCCGGCAGCGCCGCTCCGCGCTCGATTTTCGCGGCGGTCCCGAAACCATCTCTGCCGATCAGTTGCTTACTCTACTGCGGCTAGCCACCCGGCCCTGCGCTGCTGATTTCTTGGCGAAGCCCTATGTGAATCTATACGCTTATGTACACCGCGTCGACGGAATCGATCGAGGACTATACTTCCACGTTCGCGAATCAAATCGCCTCGAGGTGGTGAAGCAAGGCGATCAGCGTTCCGTTGCCGCGCAATTGAGTTTAGGCCAGAATCTTGCCGGAAATTCGTGCGTCACGTTTTCGATGATCGCGGATCTCGCACGAGCCATCGCCGATTTCGGCGATCGAGGTTATCGTTATGTTCACTTCGAGGCAGGCGCAGTCGGACAACGCCTCTATGTGGCCGCCGAGGCCCTCGGTCTCCAATCGACCGGCATCGGAGCTTTCTATGACGACTTGGTCCACGAATATCTCGGGCTAACCTCCGACCAAAAGCAAGTGGTTTACCACTTCGCCTGCGGCTATGCCGTCGAAGATCATCGCCTGCAAATATCCAGCGCCTAGCCAGACGACATCGAGCAGCCATCTTCGATGCGCCAACACACCAGCCGTGTCTATTGAACTACGATAATTAGGCCTGGATGGCAACTGCCGCTCACGCTCACTCCGGCCTGCGTGCTGAAGAAAAATGTCGCACTCGTGATCGTCGAAAAAGTATTCACGCCAGGTACGTTGATCAAATAAGTGGCCGTTCCCGCCGTGAACGGATTGTGAGGGCGGTTTCCCGCGATGGACCCGTTCGCGGACGCATATGTACCCGATGCCGCCGGCGGTCCGATCAGCAGGTGACTGGGACCGGCCGCGCCCAGATCCGTGCACAAAACGCATAGCTCGAAACCGCCATCGACGTTCTGTTCAAGCGCCCAGCCCGTGCTGGAAGGCCCCAGATCGACAAAGGAGCCGCCGTTTTCGATCTTGCGCAAGTTCGCGGCATTGTTGCCCAGCGTTCCCGCGGTCTCCCCCGAGCTGATCGTAAAAGCCAGCCCGCTGAGTAATTGGCCGGCACTGGTTGGATCACTGAGCATATTCGCAAGCGTGACCGTGACGAATCCATCACCGGTGGTGAAAGTGGCTCGCGCACTCGCCTCGCCATCTGGTACCGTAGCCCCGGCGGGTGTCCCGCAATCCGTCTCACTCGCTCCAACAATCGTGCTGATCCCCAGCGCCAAGGGAATGAGAATTCGCGTAATCCTGAACATGAAATGCCGATCCTCCACAATGGATATCGGCGAGCGCATCGCGCTGCTTTAGCGCGGTCCGGGATAAGCTCGTTTGGAGACGAACACATCGTATGTGGCGGTTTATTGCCCTTCTACTCCTCTCGTTGGCTGCCTTCGCCGACGACGTTCATCCCATCCTTCCGCTCGGCTCCCCGGCGCCCGACTTCTCTTTGCCGGGTGTTGACGGGAAAACGCATCGGCTGGGCGACTACTCGTCTAGCCAAGTCCTCCTCATTGTTTTTACTTGCAATCACTGCCCGACGGCCCAGCTGTACGAGAGCCGCATCAAGCGCCTCGCGGACGATTATCGCGATAAAGGCGTAGCGCTGGTGGCCATACAGCCCAACAACCCGGGCGCCATCCGCCTCGACGAACTCGGATACACGGACGTCAGCGACAGCTTCGATGAAATGAAAATCCGCGCTGCCTACCGGCACTTCGACTTTCCCTATCTGTACGACGGCGACACGCAATCGGTCGCGCGCGCCTACGGACCGCAAGCGACGCCGCACGTTTTCATCTTCGATCGCGACCGCAAGCTGCGCTACCAGGGCCGCATCGACAACAGCCAGCGCGAATCGCTGGTCAAAACGCAGGATGCGCGCAACGCGATTGACGCGCTCCTCGCGGGGCGGCCGGTTGCCGTCACGCACACGGGCGTCTTCGGCTGCTCGACGAAATGGATCTCGAAAGAAGCCGACCGGCTTGCCGAAATGAAGAAGATCGAGAGCGAACCAGTCACGGTCGATCTTGCTTCAGCCGCCGATCTCCAGAAACTGCGAACGAATCCTACCGGCAAGGTATTGCTGGTCAATTTCTGGGCGACCTGGTGCGGCGGCTGCGTTCATGAGCTTCCGGATCTCGAGACCACCTGGCGCATGTACCGGCTGCGCGACTACGATTTCGTGACGGTTGCGGCCAACATGCCCGATGAAAAAGCGGGTGTTCTCAAGTACCTGAACCGGCTGCATGGCTAGAGCCGCAATCTGCTCTTCGGATCTACCGATACCGACCAGATGCAGCACTCGTTCGCACCGGAATGGGAAGGCGCCCTGCCGTACTCGGTCCTGCTCTCACCCGACGGCAAGCTGCTGTACGAGCATCAGGGCGAAGTAGACATTTTGAAACTGCGCCGCATCATTCTGGGCAGTCTGCCGGACCCCGACTACCTGGGCCACCGCGCCTACTGGGCAACCTCGCCGAAGTAGCCAGTAGTCCGCGTGAAACGCTCCGCCGCGTAGGTCGACGAAGACGCGCGAAGAGTGCGCGGGAAACGCCGCGCGGGGATATTGAGTTGGTTACAGCAACGCCGGCGCGAGGTGGAATAGCTTGCAAAGGGGCTGGAAGGATGTCGAAGAAGTCTATGCGAACCGCTGCCGTATCAGGCTAGGTTCATCCTGCGCAGCAGCGACTCGAATCGAGGATGGCCGCGCAGGTTCCTGAAAAGGAACGATCCCTTGATTCCATAGATCGCGCCAGAGCGCCGCTCAAAAGCACGTTCGAGCCAATCAATGGCAGCATCGGCTTCGCCCAAGCCGGTATGGAGGTAGGCGAAGTGATAGGGCGAGACAAACTCGCGCGTTGCGCGATCGCCCAGCTGTTCCAGGATCTGACGCGCCCGGTCGAAGTTGCCGGTCAGCGCGTAGGCCTGCCCGAGCTGCGACAGGAAAAGCGTGGAGCCGGGCGCGAGCGCCGTGGCGCGCTCCAGCGATGCAACCCCCGCAGCGTTGTCCCCGTGAAATAGAAGAGCCCAACCGAGGTTCGAGTGGCAACGGGGGGCTGCCCCGGGCTCATCGCGGACCGAGCGCCTCGCCTCCTCCAAGCCCTCCTCGATCCGTCCAGCCCGCAAGAGAATGGTCGCAACGTCGGATTCGACCATTATCGGGTCGAGCTCGCGCGCGCACCGCACCTCGCGCAAGGCATCGTCGTACCGTTCAAGCGACCCGCAGAGCCAGCTGTAATGAAGGCGCACCTCGGCGCTGCCGGGGCTGAGCTCGATGGCCCTTCGGAACTCACGCTCGGCACCTGCCCAATCGAAATCGAATACGAAACGGATAAACCCGGAAATGCCATGCGCCTCCGCCAGTTCGTCATCGATCTCGAGCGCGCGGGCAGCTGCCGTCCGAGCCAAGCTGATCGTCGGCTCGGGCGAGCCGCTAACGAAGCCCTGGATACAAGACTCAGTGTGAGTCTCCGCAATCCCCGTCCACGCTAGGGCGAAATCCGGATCGAGCCGGGTCGCGGCGTCGAAGTCGATGAGGCTACAGCGGAACCCCTCTTCGTTATACCGATAGAACCGGTCGCGCCCACGCAGGTAAAGCTCGTAGGCCTCGAGATTGTAGGTCGGCTTACGGCGGACTCGCGTGCGTTCGTCCTTCGACAGCTCGGCACGGAGCACGTTTGCAATATTCAAGGCAACGTCGGTCTGGATGGCGAAGATGTCAGTCAAGTCTCGATCGTAGGTGTCCGCCCAGATGTGCTCGTCGGTGGCAGCATCGACGAGCTGAGCGACAATGCGTACCCGATTGCTCGCCCGTCGGACGCTGCCTTCAAGCAGGGTCGCGGCGCCAAGCTTTTCGCCGATCTCGCGCAGGCTGAGGCCGCTCTTCTTGAAGGCCATAACCGAGGTGCGGGAGATCACTTTAAGTGACCTGATCTTGGCGAGGTGGGCAATGACGTCCTGGGTGATTCCATCGGCGAAGAATTCGTTTTCCGAATCGGCACTGAGGTTGACGAAGGGCAGCACCGCCACCGAAGCGGCTCGCGGCCGTACGATACCCGACGCCCGGCTGGGACTGAGCGCGACGAGCGCGAATTCTAGATCTTGCACTGACTGAAACCGGGCCGCAGGGTCCTTCTCTAGGCACCGCGCCACCACACGGTCGAAACCGGGTGGCAGTTCGCGACGGCGGCGGCTCGGAGCCGATGGCGAATCGTGGAGGATCGCGGCCAAGGTTTCGATGGCGGTCGCGCGCGCGAACGGCCGCTCACCGTACAGCATCTCGAAGAGCACGCAGCCAAAGGAGAAGATGTCGGCGCGCGTGTCGACGCTTTCGCCGCGCACCTGCTCGGGTGCCATGTAGCCGACCGTACCCATCACCAAACCGGGCTGAGTTTCGAGACTCAGCGTCGCGGGGCTCTCTGCGATGTGCTGAGGCTGTATTAGCTTAGCCAAGCCGAAGTCGAGGATCTTGAGGTTGCCGGTGGTTGTGATGAATATATTGGTCGGCTTTAGGTCGCGATGGACGATACCCTTCGCGTGCGCCGCCGTCAAGCCCCGCGTGATCTCCAGTGCGTAGTCGATCGCTTTGCGGATAGGTAGGAGGCCGCGCAGCCCCTCGCGCAGCGTCTCTCCTTCGAGCAGCTCCGAGACTAGGTACGGCGAGCCGTTCACGGAGCCGACATCATGGATCGTTAGAATGTTGGGATGGTTGAGCGCTCCAGTCGTGCGCGCCTCCTGCTCGAAGCGCTGCAGCTTGTCAGTATCGCTAGCAAAGGCGGCCGGAAGTACCTTGATTGCAACGTCCCGTCCTAGGCGCGTGTCACGAGCCTTGTACACCTCGCCCATTCCGCCCCCGCCGATGGGTGCCAGGATTTCGTAGCGACCCAACCGAATTCCGGCGATCAGCGGCATAGGGTTTCGAATGATTCTATCCTGCGGACGGATCGGTTACAGATGGGTGCTGGATTACGGGCCACTCGGACACGATTGCGATAATCGCGACCACTTCGCTTGGCCCGTTAACGCGCAATATCGGCAGTAATTGAGGCCATGCGAGCCGCCGAGATGCGCGATTCGTCCAGAGCGGAGGTTCCGATTTGCCTCTTTCCCAAACCACATTACTCCAGTAAATCGTGCACCTGATGGGCCACTGACGCCCAGAAACACCGTTCACCACATTGGCTCTGGCCTTGTACGACCAAGTGGCGTCAGCATCAGAAACGGCAGAGGAAGGAGACTTCAGAGTCGGAATTCGGTTTGCGACTTATGGGCGTTCTAGTACCACAATGTCCCTCGAAGATGGTTGGATCGCGCGCAATTATCTAAATAACGGATCTAACCAATAGGTGCGCCTACTCCCTTTATCAACCAACCCCGAGCAGCCAAACTCGCTTTTCACTTTTTAGTGGGCATTCTTTTCGTTGCGCCCGGCGCACTCGGTTCCTCAGTGCTGTTCGACAGCGGTGATCCCGGATTCGGCGACGGCTTCGTCAGTGATCCGCAATACCCAGGCGAGTATGGTAACGACTTTACTCTCACGGCTGGAGCCGACGTTACGGGCTTTAGTTGGTATGGTGCTTACAAGCCGCCAGGCGTCTCACCTGCTTCCATCGGTCCCGACGATTTCTCTATTCGAATTTTTGGAATCGCTAGCGGCGTTCCGAACGCGATACCGCTCGTGAGTTTCTCTGGCCTCGCCACGAGCCGCATCGACACCGGAGGGACATTGTACCCCGGAGGCGAGATGTATGCCTATAGCACCACTGTTGCTGCGACGTTCCTTGGACCGGGCACATACCTCCTGAGCATGCTTAATGACACGATTCCCGGAGATGACTTATGGGTATGGGCGTGGTCAAACCAAAGTTTTCAGCCTGGTAAGGCGCTCTATTCTCGAAGCCAAGATGGAGACAGCGGTCCTTTTACTACACATACTACACAGGTCTCCTTTAAGGTGCTGGGCGATACAGCCGTGCCGGAGCCATCACCTTCTGCGCTCGTGGCCACTGGGATCCTTGCACTCGTCTGCGCTCGGCACTTACTCTTTCGCAAGCGCTTGATGTGTCTTCGCAACCTGATTACCGGCCAACCGTCGGCAGGGGTTTAAGATCCGTCTTCGCACCCACCGTCCTACCGAATTGGATTCGAGAGAACGGCCCTGCTCGGAAATTACGCTGCGCCACAGCGTCGCGCCCGTTAACCCGAAAATATCGGAAGCTATCTTTCGTTCGCTCTATACTTGGCCCTCCGGGCGGTTCTATAGGATTTGAGACCCACTCAACCTCCGGGTGGCACCTGACACGTTCAAAAGGCGACACGGCCCGATGGTGCATTGGCGAAAGATCCTGGTGGCGGAGACCTGGGCGGAGTGCGTTCTGGTACCGGACACTCCGTCTCGGTCCCTAAGGGCACTGTCGAGCGCTGCTGTAATCATAGGGGCGGCTCGTTCTTTTATTCTTCACCGAGCGTCACTTAGACGGCGAACATTGACCGCTTTGACGAAGATCACGATTTTGCGGCTCGACAACATTGCTCGACGTGCAGCGCGTAAGATCCGGAAAGCGGATGTATCTGGAAATCTTCCCGCTCTCTAACCGCAAGATCGAGGCAAAGGAAACTGAGCTGGGTCGTTTTACTGTAGGCCGTTGGCAGTCACGTGCAGAGTCTCGAGCACACGATTATTGGGGTCCAGAGATTGATACTCGCGATCAAACTCCATCGTGATCGAATCCCTCGAAACTCTGACAGCGCCGCGTACAAGGTCGTCGCGCTTCCAAACAGTCCTTACGGTATTGCCGTCGAATGCGTACAAACGGATGTTCAAGGGGGTACCAGGATTTCCAATCGTGCTGCCCCATGCCAGAAACCATGCTTCGTCAGCTATGCCGGAGTTCATTCGTGCAACAGAAAACGTCCGCCCCGAAAAATCTGAGAGGGTCGTGGCCTGCGACTTCATTTGCCACGTTCCGTTCAGCCGACAGTAGAATTCTAGGTACGGCTGCGTGTTCGGAATGGCCTCTCCCCCCTGGATGATGACGTATCCAATCGCCACGCTTTGGACACCGTCGAGCTCGAAGAACTCCGCGAATGGTGTATTGGTGGCCTGAGTTCCCCATCCATTAGCAAAATTCAGTTCTCCTTGTAAAGCTGAGATGGAGGCCGTCAAATCCCGCGCTGAGGCACTGGGTTTTTCAAGAACAGCCCTAATTTCCTGCGACACAAGCTTGTGAAGTTGAGACTTTATTTCCGACACCTTATCTGGCTGTGAAACATGAAACTTTTCGGAATCGGGGTCTTCATGCCGAGCAAAGATTTGCCGGTTCAATTTGAGGTATGCCTTCCGATCCTGCGCGTGTTCGTCCGGGCGCTGTGAGTTGTCGCTCGCTTGAGCGAGACCAAGGCGCACAAACGTCACAAGAGCTAAGCAACTCAGCGGAATTATTCTAATCATGTTCGTGTCTTTACGGAATTTCAACGACAGCCGGGGCGCTTGACCTTTTCCACTGGACAAAAATGAATGCAGGAGCTTGATCTCCGTTCGCGTTGTTCTCAATCGAGCTTTTATAAACGAATTGCCTGTTGAGAAGAGGGTAGCAGACCCGGGTCGCTCTGTACCTTTGGGACAACGGTTATCGCCGCGTTGTTCAATGCTGCTTGTATCTGGCCCCAGTCGGTGGCGCTCACGGGACTGAAAAAACATTTTGCATTCGCAACATTCATTGCGTCTGTTGTTACCCCTCCAAAAATCAGCGCGGCATTGTACAATTCTGGAATTGCCCCCGTCTCAACACAGTTGTTTGCGGCTTGGCATGATGCGATGGATTCGAATTGCCCCGGCGTGATTGCAGCCTGATACGTTGTTACTCCGCTGAAGTAGACGGCGTCTCCGAAACGATTTCGGATGGTAGCGCCGATGGCCGGTTCGGAAACAGCATCGCCCGTCACGGCCTGTCCGTGTGCTTCGCCATATAGCACCTGAATTAAGAGCTGCGGCGGTACAACGATGTCTACCGCATTCTGGGTACCTTTTCCCCCGACATTTCCGTACACGCCGAAGATTCCAGAGCACCCAGACGGGGACGCAGAGACGTTACTATTCGCCGATCCTGTTCCCGTTCCGTTGGGAATCGAGAGATTGACTGTACAGGTGGTGTGTGGATCGGCATCAAATTTCCATCGGCCTATGAGAAAAGCGAAACGTGATAGATCTCGCGGGGCTTTCGGATTGAGCGTACCGAAGTGTTGCTCAATTTGAATCCATCGCATCCTCCTTTGCGGCGGCAGATACGAGCGCCGGTGAAGTAAGCAAGGAGAGCGACGCGACCGACACGTTCCGCCTTGTCATGATGCAGGCTGGTTGCCGCGACGCAATCTCCCGTTCATTGACTTTACATCGTACAGCGAGGACACCGCCACTTCGGTGATCGCGTGCAATAGGGCGGGGCGTTAAGGAACAATATCGGAAGCTATTTCAGCGTCGGCTGCATAGGGATCCCACAGGTGCAGTGTTCCGGTTTGCCAACGACACGCCTAAATGGATTGCTCTACACTGCGCCGTTGCAGGTTACCGCATTCAGTCCTCTGCTTTCTCCAAAAGCTAATTTGGCAAGAATCTTCACTTCTGCCGGCCGCATCTGTCAATCATCGAAAGAACCGCCGGATAAAACGAACGCGGGGCCGCGCTGCGTGTCTTCTGCGGAAGGAGAGGTTCAGTTTTATGCGAGCAGACATTGCGCCCGGTGCGGTATTCCCGGATTACGAGCTAGCGGATCACAGGGGGAAACACCGAAGGCTCTCAGATTTGCAAGGGCCCGATCCGATGATCATGGTGCTCAGCCGAGGAGGTTTCTGTCCAAAAGATCGCCGGCAGGCAGAGGGTCTGGTCGAACTCCATCGTGAAATGGAAGTCGGTTACTGCCGCCTCGTCACCATCAGCACGGACAACCTGGCTACGACGAACGAGTACCGCACTGGCATAGGAGCGCATTGGACATTTTTGTCCGACGCGGGACGCAAGGTGCAAAAGGATCTCGACATCGCCGAGTACACCGATCCAACGCATGATCCGATGATCCCTCACACCATTGTGCTCGAGCCGGGACTCATCGTCTTTAAGATCTACGTGGGCTACTGGTTCTTCGGCCGGCCGACCTTGGAAGAGTTACGACAGGATCTAAGAGCAGTGTTGAAGAAGTGCCGCCCGGATTGGGACATCACGAACCCCGAGATCAAAGCTGCTTGGGAGCGCGGCGAGAAAGATCGTTTCTATCCGTACGGCAAGACGTACGCGAAAGTTTTTCAAGAGCAGGAGTAAGCGAGTCCACCATGGCCGAACATACTCTGCAGTCAATCGCCTTTCCGGTCCTGGATGCGGACCAGATTGCCCAGATCGCCAGTTGCGCGAAGGTCGCAAGGAAACAATATCGCGACGGTGAAGTCCTCATCCACGTCGGTGAGCGTTCGTTCAAGTTTTTCGTTGTTGAGTCGGGCCAGATCGAAATGCTCGACTATTCCGGCGACGCGCCGAAGACGATCGTCGTCCACCAGAAAGGCCAGTTCACAGGCGAGATCTCCTATTTGTCAGGTACACCGGCCATTGTCACGGCAATTGCGCGCGGCGATTGCCAGGTATACGAGGTGTCGCAGGAGAGTCTCCGGGCGGTATTGAATCGGTGTCCCGGCTTGGGCGACATTATTCTCCAGGCTTTCATCGCACGACGGCAGTTGCTGCGGGAGTCGCCTGAGTTCGTCGGCTTGCGTGTAATCGGCTCGCGCTATTCCCCGGATACGTTTCGCGTTCGCGATTTTCTCGCCAGAAATCGCGTGCTCTTCACGTGGGTAGATTTGGAAACGGACCCGCAGGTGAATCGGCTGCTGAAAGAGTTCGGCGTAACGGAGGCCGATACGCCCGTGGTGGCCTGCGCGCATAGGGTGCTTTTGCGCAATCCGTCGAACGAGACCTTAGCGAATGAAATCGGCCTTCATCAACCGCTGCAGCAGACCGTTTTTGATCTGCTCGTTGTGGGGGCGGGCCCGGCTGGTTTGGCGGCCGCGGTCTACGGCGCGTCAGAAGGGCTGACCACAGCCGTATTGGATTGTATGGCTCCCGGCGGCCAAGCGGGCAGCAGCATGCGGATTGAAAACTATCTCGGCTTTCCCACTGGTTTAACCGGTGCCGAGCTGACCGATCGGGCCACCCTCCAGGCCAATAAATTTGGCGCACACCTCTCCATCCCCACGGCGGCCACTCATTTATCCTTCGAGAACCGGTATGCGACTCTCGACGCCGGTGGCGACCAGCCCGTAACTGCCAAGTGCCTCCTGATTGCAACGGGTGCTCAGTATCGGCGGCTGGACGTCGAAGGTGTTGAGCAATTCGAAGGGACTGGGCTCTACTATGCGGCAAGCACCGCCGAAGCGCTGCTCTGCCGTGGGTGTCCCGTGATTGTCGTGGGCGGAGGCAACTCGGCGGGGCAGGCGGCTGTTTTTCTGTCTGGTCACGCGAGCCGGGTGCTGCTACTCATTCGCGGCGATGATCTGAACAAGAATATGTCGAGCTACTTGGTCCACCGCATCGAGCAGACCGCAAATATTGAGCTACTGTCCAACAGCGTCATCGAGCGAATGGTGGGGAACGGTCATCTGGAGGCAGTCGAGATCGTAAACAACAAAACAGGGCAGCGGCGAACTATAGAGACGCCGGCGGTGTTTAGTTTCATTGGCGCAACACCTCAAACGGATTGGCTGCCTTCGGACATTGAGCGGGACGCGAAGGGATTCGTCCGAACGGGACCCGCTCTTTCGCAGTCGCGATCGTGGAGCATCGCACGGCCGCCATTCCTGCTGGAGACTAGCCGTCCGGGTGTTTTTGCCGCGGGAGACGTGCGCTCCGGGTCCGTGAAGCGAGTCGCTTCGGCGGTGGGCGAAGGTGCGATGGCGGTCCAGTTCGTACATGAGTACCTCAAAGAGATGTAGTGAATGTCGCGATTACTATCCGCCTCCATTCGGCCATCTCAACACGGGCTCCGACAGCGCGTTCCTGGGCTGATCGGAGCGGCTGTACGCCGTATACAATCGGAAAGAAATCGAAGAGTTACCGCAGCCCCCCAGCTTGCGAAGCAATTGTCGATGACCCGGCATTTACTCTGGCATCTCAATGAGGCGGCGTCCGCCGAGCGAGGTGCGGAACCCATACATCGACAGCAGGCCGATGAGGATCAAAGGAACGAAGGTAGTCGGCGCATACCACTTGGAGAAGTCGAGCGTATGCGGCAGCGCCAGTATTCTCTCGATTGCGAATGCAAAGATGGCTGCGATGAGCCCGTAGCGCAGCATCGCGAGGATTAGAATCGCATAGGCAGCCAGGCTGACGGCTGTGCTAACCGGCCCTAGACCTTGTGGCGCGACGAGAAAGACGCCAAGGATTCCCAGTGTGGCTAAGGCTGCAAGCCACTCTTTCCGCAGCACAACTCGCATTAGGAAGAGCACGAAAAACGTCCCAACCATACCAAAGAGGGAATCAGAAAAATCGAACAGGACAGTGCCGATGATTGAACCTACTCCTACGAGCGCAGACAAATCGGGGAAGTCGGGAGGAGAGGCGGGGTCGCGCGATGCAAATCGGAGAAGGTCCAAAAGGGCAAGCAGGGCGCCGATTCCCGCGGAGTACAGCAAATCACGGCCAACCAGTGGGTCGCGCCAGCCCTTCACGGTATAGCGACTCCAGGAAATCAGGGTGTGAGGCCAAGTCCTGCGGACCCACGGTTCGAGCGCGAGGTACTGTACCCATACAATTGCAGCATCACTGGCTGACTTCCCCAGGACGACCTTCCAAAATGTGTTGATCTCTGCCAGAGAACCCACGTGATGAGCATGAAAGAAATCGCTCACCGCGATTCCGAACCAGCACCAGGCGGCCAGTTTTGTCGCGCCGCGCAGGTCTGTCTTCCGCGCCCGAAAATTCAGCCATGCCAACATGCATGCGGTAGCGAATACGATGTATTCAGCCGCGGCATAGGCACCTTGTCCACGAGGCGGCGGCGATCCGCCGCGATCCGGCACGGTCCACGGTCCGACGATGTAGAACGATATCGGACGGCCGCGCCAAGCGGCTGCTTCGACGCGCAGCGAGTCTGCGGTCCAGGCTGCCCGCTCATCCCAACTGGCGAGTGGCGTCCACTGTGCCACGCCCGGCTGGAATCGTCCCATATCGAGGCCAGCGGCTTGAAACAGGCGTTTCCAGTCGAATGATGCGGGCGTTGCCGCCGTCTCGACCTGCGGAGGAACCACCTCAAGCTGCCTCAGCTTGCCGTCGGGACTTAATCGCAGCCGGATCATCCGGGGCCGTTCCAACGGTGGATTCGTGTAGCTGGCTGCGACGTTAACTCCCCGATCACCCGGAGCTGGCGAAGGGCTCTCGCGGTACCAATACGTGATCAGCGGCGGTTCTCCTGTGGCCGGGTTCCTCCAACGCGCAGCGGCTTCATTCGGGTGCCGCGCAAGGTAGTCTTCATACGCGGTGTTGTACTCAAATCCCCAAACGCGATCCACCGGGCGTGCCGTGTAGCCCAGGCTTTCCAACAGCACGCGCGCTTCGTGCGCCAGCGCCTCCGGAGCAGTGTCGAGGTGCACGGCTTCGGTGATCTGGTGAAATGGCGCAATCAACGCTGTTGCGGCAAAGCCAACCAGCGCTGCCGCGAGCCATGCCGATGCAACTTTAGGATGCAGCCCCTCGGTCTCTCCCGCGGCCGCGATCAGTTCCGGCGAAGGCGTTTCGCCTGCGGCCAGCGCCGCCGCCAGCGGGTCCGCGCCCGGAAATGCGGCTGCTATCGCAAGCGCCGAAGAAGGCCGATCCTTTGGGTCCGGTGCGAGGCAGCGTAGAATCACCCGTTCGACCGCCGGGTCCAGCCCAGTAACCAGGCTGGTAAGCCGCACCGCGGCTCCACGCTGCTGCGTGTCTCTCAGCTCGGCGATCGTTCGCGCCTCGAACGGCCGTTTGCCACTCAACAGCTCATAAAGCACCAACCCGAGCGCGTACAGATCGCTCTTACTGCTAACCTGCCTTCCCGCCAGTTGCTCCGGGGACATGTAGGCCGGCGTTCCGCTGCTCACGTCTTCCTGCAATTGATCGCTGAGCCCGGCGAGCCCGAAGTCCATGATGATCACCTGCCCGCGCTTGTTGATCATGATGTTAGCCGGTTTCAGGTCACGGTGAAGCACCCCGCGTTCGTGTGCGGCGGTCAAGCCGGCGCAGAGCTTGCACGCAATCTCGATAACCTTATCGATTGGCAATCGCCCGATGCGGTGCAGCAGCGACGCCAGATCTTCACCGTCCACGAACTCCATCGAGATAAAGTGCAGCCCTTCGACTTGTCCTATGTCGTATACCCGGCAGACATTCGGGTGAGTCACTTGCCGCGCGATCCGTACCTCGTTGTAAAACCGCGCCAGTGCCGGGTCGTCGCGGGCCAATAGTTCGGGCAGGAATTTCAGCGCTACCGTTTGACCGAGGCTCAGGTCGGTGGAGCGATATACCTCCCCCATGCCACCTCGGCCAAGGAGACCGGAAATGCGGTATCGTCCCGCCAGGACTGTGCCTGGGACAAACCGGCCTTCCTCGATAGGCAATGGCGGAACGAGCTGGCTTGCTCTGGCAGGCTTCACCTCAGTCGTGATCAGCGCCGTTTCGGCCGGGGTCAACTCAAGAGGCGCGGCGCACCAGGAACAAAATCGTCCAATTGTGCTTTGCCTATTGCATGCCGGACACTCAATGGACATCGACCGAGCTTCATTTTGGCAGAGAGCCGACTTCAACACAAACGTTTGCGAGATCGCGAACGCTGCTGCGCCGATTGCTTACCACATACATCGGTGTGCTCGCGTCATTGCCGGTCAAGCACTGTCGGCCGACGAAGGGAACTGCGTAGCCGGAATGTGAGCGAGACTCGACTACTTACATAGAGCCTCCCTTGTCGCGAAGGGTGTAGTAACCGTTTTTCGACAGTCAGGCGTAAGCCCACTTCGACGGAAACTCCCTACTCAGAGAATTGCGCTCTGCACAAATGCGGGCGGTTAACCCGAAATATCGGTAGCTATCAGGTAGGGCTCATTCGGATCACACCAAAAGCGCAGCTTTCAGTGTGACGACCGCTCGCCGATGCGCTCGTCAGCTTTTCTGTACAATCATCAACGGCCTGGAGTAGTCCTCGTCGAAGCTTCAGGTGGGTTGTCAATGAAGGGGGCAGAATGATTGATCGCAAACGGCCGCCCATGGCGGTGTGGATTGTGGTGCTGCTAGTTGGCTTGGCGGGATTTTACCGCGTCACGCAAAGCCCGCATTTCGAGCTGTATCGTGCGGTGGATGTCGTTCAGCTCCTCGGCTCTGGCGTGTGCTTCGGCGCGACGATGGTGGGATTGATATTCCTGTTTCGGGGAGCGCGCACCCGAAAGCTTTAAACAATTTTTTCTGCAACGCTTTGCACGATCAGATCGGAGCTTCCACTATGGTTCCGTCTAGTTGGTCGTTCATTCGGAATCGACTGATCTCAACTCGCACACAGATCGCCTGGTCGTATAGCGTTTACCGTTGGGCGTAGATCGTAGCATCTCACTTGCTCTTATAAACGCGCAAGCTGGATCGTGTGCTCCCCTTCACACCGGCCGTTAAGAACTGATATCGCTAGTTACTTAATTTGCTACGCAAGCAGATGAGAGCGGGCTTTCCGCTTTGCCGCCTACGCGGACGGGTAGATTACTTCCGGTTTGCCGAGCATCCGCCCCGCGATTTCTATTCTTTCGAATGGTGAATTTACGTGTTAGCTTTGATCAGCGCGCACCGACTCAGCCAGCCGGCTCAATCGCATCGCGGGATCATAGACGCACCTGAGTCCCCCGGCTACCACTTCCTTCGTGCCGCGGTCGACAGGGTCGGTGTTCGCCCAATCATCGGACACGAAACCATATTCAACCTCAAGGCCGGTCATGTAATGGACTCGCCGCGACCGTAACCGCCCCCAGTCCTCGTCTCGAAAGGTGTAGACATGCCCGAAACGATTGATCCATTCTGTACTCGCGAAGAATAGTTCGCGGTCGCTGACGATAACAATAAGGTCGACGTCCGAATCGGGTCTCGCGGTGCCTCTTGCCTGGGAACCGACCAGGCCGACCGCAACGATTCCGGGATGCTCTGAGGCCCATTCGACGACCGCGCGCAGGAACACCTCTAGCATGGTGTGATTATGCAAGGACGCGAAACGAGCATACAAAGTGCTTGTGACCGCGAGAAATATGGTCGATCCCGCTTGGGCGAGGTGCGCACAGCCGAATCCGACGCTGATTTAGGTAACTATATAGTTGACAAAACGGCGATTAGGTCGCTAGGTTAGGAGGCGGCGTGACAGGTTTGCGTAGCATCGGCGCGGCGCGGCTTTGGTTCAATGCCAGCAGCGCTTGAAGAATCTCGCTATCGCTGATCTGCTCTGGCCAACCGTATGCGGCACATACGGCAGCGTCCAGGCTCAGGTGGAGATTTGCCAGCCATTGCGGACGCTCATTGTAGAGACCAGTGAGTGTACGGCGCTTCAGCTCTTCAGTTTCTGCACCGGAGGGGGTCAGCCACGCATCACGCCTCATCACTAGTTCGTTGGATGCTGCCCCAACCGCTTTGACTCTTGGGTCATTGCTCGGCTCCATCCCGGGAGGCCAGGGCAACGGAAAAGTTTCGAATGTTGAGTTCGGGGTATATCGAAACCCGCTCTCAACCTCCCGTAACTGGGTGCCTTGCGCACGTGCCCAAAGTTCGTGAACGCGCGAGTGAAGGATCCCGAAGAAATAATCATCGTCGCGTACAAATGCGAAAAGGGCATGATCGGGAATTATGGTCGCATCTAACCAAGCGAACAGCCTAAATTTAGAAACCGCAGGGGTGACGATATATCGCGGCACAGTTTTCAATTTGCTTCTCAGTTCTGGTCTTGGTTCCGCGTGAATCCACCAACGTGTCCGATAGGTCTCCCGATTATTCAGATCCCGTTTGGGCTTCACATGTTCAGTCACATACTTGAAGGGCATTTCGTAAAACGCGGCGTCTGTTAGCGTCATGCCCACGCCGAAATCAATGATGTAATAACCACGTGAGCGACCTGTGATGTCACTGCCGTTTACCCACCGTAAGATAACGTCCCTATTAGGTCGTCCATTTGGATTGAGCGGAGCGGAGAGCATTGCGTTAGCAGTCTCCGGTGAAAGATCAAAAGATCCTCCTTTCGTGTCGCCCATGAAAGAGATGCCAAGATTCTCAGTCAGGCGAGATACTTTAGTCAGATCGATGGCTGAGGTTAAGTTGCTATGGATCGTATCGACTGTTATTCCATTTAGTTCCCGCCGTTGTTCGGAGCCGTCATCGAATCCGATCATGGATACGTGAACTGCGGCACCATCCAAAATCCAGTTACGATCCGACTGCGCCCAAAAGATGTCTCCCGTTTGTTTGATACGTTCCAATATCTTGCGATTAGCTCCGCCACGTATTCCCTGAGTTGCCAACAGACCAACCCGCTTGACCTTCTTCTGCTCGATGTACGCCCGCGCCTTCTCGAACCAATACGTAACGAAATCCGCTTCGCGTGGCACACGATCATCGTAGAGTGCAAACAGATTGTTCACGTACTCGTCACCCAGTTCTGAGCGCAGTTTCTTCCCGCCTAGAAAAGGTGGGTTCCCAATAATGTAATCCGCCGCTGGCCACTCCGGTTCAGTTTTGGGGTCTAGCACGGCATCCATATGTCGAATATTGTCCAGGCGCTCAAGAATTGGAGGGAGAGGCACACCGAAGCCGTTATCGTGGAGCCATTGGATGTAACCGATCCATACGACTACAGAGGCAAGCTCTTGCGCGTATATGTTCTTCTCAATGCCATACAGTTGCGATGGCCTTACCTGGTACGGCAGTAAGCCGGAAAGTCCATGTGTCGACGCATAAACGCTGACCTCCTTCCATAAGTCCAAAAGGAGCTTAAGGGCGACGTAAAGAAAATTCCCGCTGCCACAAGCAGGATCGAGTATGCGAACGTGTGAGAGTTCATCCACAAAGCCCAGTAACAGTTCCCGAAAGTTGCTTTGGAGCTTTTTGGTGCGGGCTTTTCCTGTTGTTTCCTTTTCAAGAAGTTCCTGTGCCTTCGCCTTAACTTCGGTCCACCGTCGGCGCAGCGGAGTCATCAGAACCGGCTCGACAATCGTAGCGATGTCATCCCGACTGGTGTAGTGCGCGCCTAACTGCGAACGCTTGTCAGGGTCGAGACTGCGTTCAAACAGCGTACCGAAAATGGCTGGCTCGATTGAAGACCAATCAAGGGCACTCGCTCCGCGCAACAGTTCTAAATCATCTAGAGAGAGATCCAATACTTCTGCGTTATTGAATAGATCGCCGTTGAAGTAGGCGATATCGTCAGCGCCGAATGCTCCGCCGATAGACATTGTTGTTAATAGCTCAGCAAGACGCGTTTTGAAACTCGTCGGGTTTGTGCGCGTGCGCTCCACCAACACGGAAAACAGCTTACGCGGCAGCAGCCCGATGTCTTCGGCGAAAAGACAAAACAGCAGTCGCATCAGAAAGTGTGCGGCCCGCTGAGGTTCGTTTCCTCTCTCACGCAGGGAATCCGCGAGTGTGGCAAATTCCCGGGCAGCTATTTCCGTGACTTCCGCTGTACTGCGATCAGGTCGCAGATGATATGGATCGGTAAAGAGCATCCGAAGCACATCGAGGGGCGGTAGCGGGCAACTAGGTGTCGCTTCGTTGTTCAGTAGATCGTCAACAGCGAAGCGATATACGCGTTTCGCAGTGTCGGTGAAATTCGTGTGGATCTCAAACCGTACAAGGTCACACACTACTAGGAGTGGTGGGTTTTGCAAGTCTTCCCGATACTTTAGGAGTTGCTGATAGGCGGCATTAAGGTCTTTGTCTTTGCTCTTGTACTCCCATGCGAAATGGCCGCGCATCCACACATCCGCGAACCCTTGCTTTGCGGTAGTGGTCGTCACTCCTTTCTCGAACGCATACGTCTGGTCGGAGTAGTCTTCCGCCGCCGGATGTGATTGCCCTAGCACGTCACATAGCTCAATGAAGTGCATTTGTGCTGCGGCTCTCTCTGTAAGCTCGGAGCGGCGCCACCTGTTCACAAAGTCCGGCAACGTTAGCGTGGTCATCCGGTAGGTAAGCCTACAGCACGCGCAGCGGGGCGATTCAAGCTGGCTTCTTGCCGGGCTTCTTCCGCTCACGCAGCTTCTTGAGCCTTGCCTCTTGCTTCAGGTACGCTTCCTTGGAAACGCTGAAGACCTTGCGGACGGCATTATCGAACCTTTCGGCATCTGTGTTGCCGGGTACGTTCGGTGGTGGTGCGGGTTTCACCTGATCCCATCCTAACGTGGTTTGGATAGAATGCTAAGGCTTTGGCCCTTGGCGTCTCTGACTTCCCGGCGCTGCTGGAACCAGGGATGCATCTTGTGGACGTGGATCGCCTTTATCACACCGGCGTACATCGCTTCCCATTGTCAAAGCGCCGCCCACTGATCTTCAAAGGATTTATGGAGATTGTGTGCAAGTTGGTGGAGCACGCCATCAGGGGCGACCTGATCATTAACGGCAGCTTTCTCACACAGGAGATTGAACCAAATGATATCGATTTTGCCTTGTGCGTTTCGGACGACTTCTACCTTACGTCTTCGATCAAGCAACGCTCATACATGGACTGGATCGGAGAAGAGAAGAGCATCAAACATACATACTTATGTGATTGCTACCTGTGCGTCGAGTGCGACGTCGGAAGTTGGATGTATTTCGATGGTATCCAAACACGTCAGTATTGGGTGAATCTCTACCGGTACAGTAAGGTCGTAAACAGGGAACGCGGATTGGCTATCATCCGCCTGACTGGGTGGCTCTTGTGAATCGCCTCTTGCATCTACAGCACAATCTTATGACCAACACCGCCGCGATTGGGCGGCTAGAGACCGCGCTTGTACAGCAGCCCGACTCATTAGTGATTCAAGCCAACCTTCGCTCGCTCCGCAAACTCCACGAAAGCCTTACGGAAGAATTTCAGGAAATAGTCCGCGAGGTGGGGCTGGATGTCTGTAGCTACAAAATGCTCCAGGATCGGCCCTCGGTGCGAGCTTTGTCGCGATCCCTTGGTGCTTTTCAAGACGCTTTCTCAACAGTCTTTGAATCGCTACGCAGCGGACCGATGTTGCGGCGCTCCGTATCGAGAGATGGCCTAAAGGCGACAGACTTGCACGTCGCATACACCTTCCCGGGTTCCTTCGGAGTCATGCTTACGCTTCCCCGAGAACGCCTTCTGTTTGAGGAGTGGCAGACCAAAGCTGATGAGGCTATCGAGATTGTGTTTAACGTCGCCCGATCCCGGTCGTCAAAAGAAGTCGCCCAAGTTGCGAACCAACTCGGCAGGGCACCAATAGCGGCCCTGTACGATTGGGCAAAAGGAAACGCTCAAAACAAGACCGGGGCGGAGGTGGAGTGGAACCAAGAAACCGTCGCCAGTCTAGCGCGAAAGTTATTTGTGCAGTATCCCGAGTTCGATGAGCTTTCAAGGTCTATCGAAGAAACAAGCGACGAGCAAATGCAAACACTCGAATTGTCGGGCATCCTAGTAGGAGCGGACATCAAGAGTAGGCGCTTCCACTTTGTAACCGAGGATGACCGAGATATACGAGGACGGTTCACTGAGGCGATCAGTGAACGCCAGAAAGCTCAGCTACCAGCTAGATATGTAGCGATGCTTAGCGTCAAAACGAAAGTAAACTTTGCGACGGCGGAAGAGGAATCCTCTTATGAGCTTTTGCATCTTTCTCCAACGGCATAAAGCATTATTTCCGCTTGCCTCGTTTCTGACGGGGCTTACCAATCTAGGCGGAAGCGTGGCCGTCTTTGCCAGTTAGCTGGTCGAACGTCAGACGCTTTCCGACGATCCCCTGTACCGCAATGTCGAACCGCTCCGCGTCTGTCATGTTCCGGTTGTTGAAGCGATACGCCTGTTCGTCCAGGTACCGGAACAGGTGGAAAGGTTCAACGGATACGATACGTTCCACTGATCCCGCGCTTCAGTAAGCTCCAGAAGTTTTCTAAGCTGTTCGTGTGAAGCTGATCGTCGACATAGGCTACCGCATGGTCAATCACTTGATGCGCGTAGTCGCTAGCCAGTCCTTCATAGCTGAGCAGTGCATCTGTGTAAAGCGCGGAGCCAGCTTCCACATGCTTCTTTACTTCGGTCTGGAGCGCGTGTTTCTTCCGATTGGCAATTACGATGGTAACCGAACTTTGCCGCCGCGCTCCATGATTCCCATGACAGCGGTTTTATCTTTGGTACCGGTTCCGGTAATGCGACGTCTTCGAGCCCCCACGTGCATGTTCCGCGCTTTGCCGCCGATGAAGGTTTCATCTGCTTCTACGTGGCCGGACAGTTTCTCGCCTGAATCCATACCGAGCGCGAATCGAATTCTGTGATCCATGAACCAAGCACTTTTTTGTGTGACGCCGATGGCCCGATGCACTTCGCAAGAGCTGATTCCGTTTTTGCAGTTGACTATCTGCCACATAGCGGCAAGCCACTTGTCCAGACCGATTGGGGAATCCTCCATGACTGTTCCAGTCTTAAGGGTGAACTGCGGAGCGTCATGCTTCGCACGGCAATGCCAGCGGTTGCACTTCTCCAGGAAGAGGACATGCTTACCGCCGCAACGCGGACACGTCACGCCGTCAGGCCAGCGCCGCGCTACAAGATAATTCCGGCAGTTGACAGGGTCTGCGAAGTATAGAATCGCTTCCTGAAGTGTTTTTGGTTCAGCGGCTTCCAGGTTTCAAGCGTATCCGGAGCGCTGCATTTTGTCAAGTATATAGTCGCCCTGATTTATGCTCGATTGAACAAGCGATCGTACAGACAGCGATGTTGCATCAACTAGCATTTGCCGGTTTGCCTTATGAGGCTCGGGAGTGACGGAGATTGGAGCCTGCGGCCTCTGCTTACGAGACGTCTCGTCTGAAAACCGCAGGCCGCGAATCAGGGCATGTTCGACGGAGCCGCCGTACCATCGGACCACTTGTCTGCCAGGACGAACAGAATCGTCACACGTTCCTCCGCGTCATTCGCCGCCATGACAGGTGAGTTGCGGTCATCGGCCGCCCAGCTCTTCGTCATGTCGCCGGGGGAAAAAAACATCGCATGCGGGTGCCAGCTCTTACCCCGGTCGTTTAAGTACTGCTGCTTCGACATCATGTAAGCCATCCCGCCAGGCTCCAGCGCGGGAAGATCCTTGTTATCCAGTGCCGTCGCGATTGCGTGCGCGATTTCAGGCTTCGATTTTCGTGCCAGCACAAGCCTGGTCTTCATCAGATAAATGGGCGCAAAGCTCCTCGTCGCTTGCGCGTTGAAGCAATGGGGTGCACGCATCTTCGGATTCCAGAACTCCGTCTGATCCGTGCTCTGCCCCCACGACCTCTCCACGATGCAGAGAAAGCCATTCGTGCCCTTCACCACGGTCTTATATCCCTCGCGCCCTAGCACCATCACTTCGGCTCCATCGGAAATGGAACCGGGTGCAGCACTGCGGGCCAGCGCGATCTCGGATCTCTCGTCAGATATCAGGTACTGATCGAGGGGAGCCATCGCGGGATAGGCAGCTTTTCCGGCCTGTGCAACTGCCTGCCGGCCTGCGTCAGGTAAAACAATCTGCAGAGCTACTGCTAAAGCGATTACCTTGACGTAATCCTTCCGCATCCGATCCTCCCAATCCGTGCATTTCGCGCCGGTGAGCATCGACCCTGAGATCGATTCGCAGATTGTAAATAGGGCAAAATGGGCGGCGTCAAGCCGGCATGGCACAATTCACGATGCAATCATTCGGATCGGTCAGAACCATACTACCTGGAATACCTCAACTGTCGGGAACAGCGCAATGCCGTCATCGAGCGTCAGTTTACAGCGATTCTCAAGACGTAACGACAACGCGCCTACACCCTGCTCTGAACCTGCCTGTTCCGCGAGCCGACACGCCACGATCGGGCACCCATCCGGTCGCTCAGTTCACAACCACCGCCAAATTTTCATCTCTCCCACCCTCAGCCACTTACCCCCACCGTTGTCCTCTCGCCGCACGCACCCGTGCTACCAGGTGATTGAATTCGTTCGCGCCCGGCGTCCGTCCGGCCGCCTCGTCTTCTCATTTCACGCACCCCGAAAGGAATCTCTATGTCGACTCACGCTCAAATCGCCGCCAACAAAGCGAACGCGCAACACTCTATCGGACCCCGCACTGAACAAGGCAAAGCCGCCTCTTCGAAAAACCACCTCAAGTTCGGCTTCACCGGCATGTTCGTTGTCTTGCCCTGGGAAAAGCAGGAAGAGTTCGACGCCCTGACCAAGAGCTTGAATGACCAGCACCAGCCCACGACCGATTTCGAAACCGACCTGGTGCAGAAGATGGCCCGGCACTACTGGCTCAGCCAGCGCGCCCTCCAGCTGCAGGAAGTCTGCTTCCATTCCGACGCGCCCACCTACAACGAATTCTTCGACAAAGACCTCGCGCTCTATATGCGCTACCAGACCACCCACGAGCGGGCCTTCGAGCGCTGCGCCAACGAGCTGCGAAAGCTAAGAAACGAATGCCGGAAAACGGAAATTGGCTTCGAATCGCAAGAGCGAAAGCGGAAAGGAGAAGCCCGGAAAGAGGCCGACGAAGCACGCAAGCAAGCCAACGAAAATCGCAAGAAAGAGCGCCATGAATTCGCCCTTTTGCTCGACCAAGCCAAGCTCACTCACCAGCAACCGCTCACTCGAACCGCGGAATTGGCCCAGCCTGTCGCCGCCATCGCTGAACAAGACCGGTTGAAGGCCCAAAAGGCAGCGTAAAACCGCGCCGATCGCTCACCATCGCGACTGCGCGTGCAATTCGCACGGTAACTGCGCGAAATCGGCCCGTTATCTTGTAACTTGAATACCCGAGAATCCGGCGCAGCGCCGGGGCACCCACTGCGGTGACAAAACTAGCTCACCGGGCGAGGAAATCGTCCGGTTCGATTCCACCTTGCTTGAGAATTGCCCGAAGTGTACCCTCCGGCATATCGCCAGGATGATTTGGAATTGTCGTATAGCGATTCGAAACGGGGTTGAACCAGATTTCATGACTGCCTGCAGCCTGCCTGTCAAATTGGAATCCGAGGGCCTTCAGTTTTCGGGCAATCTCGCGGTATCGAAATCCTGCCAGCCTACCCATTCAGGCAGCAACAACGATCGTGAAATCCTTGCGTTCCAGCGTGGTTGGTAATTGAGGAATGCCGTCTCTTTCCCGTCGAGCTTCCAATAGTTTTCGCGCAACGTCGCGGGCGATCTCGAGTACTTCTGCCACCGTCCGGCCTTGTGCAACCAAGCCAGGGAGTTCGTCCGAAGTGGCTAGGTACAGCGCGTCGGGCAGTTCCTCGACGTGTATCCGGATTGCCAGCTCCATACGCTTTCAATGCTACCAATCCAAGCAGTTCGCTCAGTGCATTCGCTTGACGCGCTACGAGCGGTCTCGAATCACTGCCCCATGTGCAACCTTATTAAGAGTCCCGCGCTGAACTCACTAACTTCGTAACCATGCACATCCTACCCGTCACAATTGACATCGTCTTGGCAGGCTTTATCGTTTGGGAAGTACTGCGATTTGTTCCGCGCTACCGGCAGCTTAAACAAGATATCGCAAACGGCGACACGCGAGCCCGCACTCGCCTCTATTACGAGGTGCTCGCGTTCGAATGGATCAGCGCTCTGCTGGCGCTCCTGGCACTTGGGTTCGATTGGAACAAACTGAACCCAAACTCTCTCGGGATCGACGGCATCCGTTTACTCGAGCCGCTCTCGCAAGGCGGAGGGCTTGACCGCGGCTTCACGGTCGGCATCTTTTTCGGTGTGGCGCTCGGAACGGTTGCTTTTCTCATGCTCAGAATCAAGGCCAATCGGCGCAGTGTCGCACCTCTCGCGCCCGCGCGGCCGCAATGGTGGCGTAAGCTTATGCCCGATTTCTCTGCATTGCTTCCAGCCACCGCTCGTGAAAAATATCTGTGGACTGCCCTCGCCTTCAGCGCCGGGATCTGCGAGGAGATCGTATTCCGTGGATGGTTGCTGCCGACACTGCAAGGCATCTTCGCTTTGGGTGGAATGGCCTTGATCTTGATTGCGTCCGCACTTTTTGGACTGGCGCATGCCTACCAGCGAATCACCGGCATGCTTCTCACCGCCTTAGCCGGAGTGCTTTTCTGCGTGCTCTACATCAAGACCGGCTCGCTCCTCGTGCCGATCTTGCTGCACATACTAGTCGATTTGCGCTTTGCTGTCTTGCCCGCCCCGCGCACCGCATGAATGCATCAATGCGACGCTGCAGACTGTGCATTGCGAACCATTTTCTCCGCGCGATACCAGTGCGCCTGTGCGTTTCCATCGGGCCGTCCCGCCGCTTCCCAAAGTTGATACGCCAATCGGTCGACCCGGAATTCTCCGGTGGCAGGACCTTTTCTTGTCGACTTCGCCATCATGTATTCCGCCACCTTATTCCTACTCTCCCGGTAGCAGGCTTCGGCCCGTGCAACGCGCTTTCGCGCCTCCTCTATACCGGCGCCGTCTATCCCATTCAAAGTAAGAGATTGCCAAACGCCGGCTTCAACCCGCAGCCGTTTCCAAGCGTCCTGGTAGGCACTGTACAGGCGTCGAAACTCCAACTGGGATTGCGGAGTGGTGGCGTCCATAACCCTTAGACGCTGCTGACTAGCCATAAGATCCGTGATGTAGGGTTACATTTCTATGACTCTGTAAATCGAAATTACATAAGTCTTACAAAGCAAACGCCCAATTCTTGTTACGGTCGATATATATGGCATTGGTCCGAGGCCTTGCGAGTACGGATATTTCGAAGAACTCCCAGTCTGAGCGATTGAACTGGGCAACCACCATCGTCATGGTGCTGCTTCACGTGGGAGCGTTGGCCGCTCTATTCACATTTAGCTGGCGTAATTTCGCCGTCGCGGTCTTCCTCTACTACATCGCGACGGGCCTCGGCATCAGTATGGGGTATCACCGCCTGCACACCCACCGCTCGTACAAAGTGCCTCGCGCCTTGGAATATTTCTTTGCGATCTGCGGATCGTTGACCTTGGAAGGCGGTCCGATCTCTTGGGTCGCTACACATCGAATTCATCATCAAAAGTCGGATCAGCAGGGTGATCCGCACTCACCTCGCGACGGCGCCTGGTGGGCTCATGTCGGTTGGCTGATCCTTGGAGAAACCAACCACAACAACACTCGCGCAATGTCGAAGTATGCACCGGATTTAGCCAAGGACCGTTTCTACGTTTGGCTGAATAATTATCATTGGGTTCCGCTGGTTGGTCTTGCAGTTCTGCTCCTCGCAGTCGGAGGCCTGCCGCTCTTCCTTTGGGGTATCTGCGTTCGCGTAGTGTTTGGACTGCATGCCACGTGGCTTGTGAATTCCGCTACGCACATGTGGGGCGCTCGCCGTTTCGCTACTCGTGACGATTCCCGCAATAACTGGTGGGTCGCTCTCATTACTTTTGGCGAAGGTTGGCACAACAACCATCACGCACATCCGACCTCGGCACGCCATGGACTCGCCTGGTGGGAATTCGACCCCACCTGGATTCTGCTCAAGATCCTGAGGCGCTTCGGTGTCGCCAAGTCTGTTCACGTAGCGAGCATCGAACCTCTTCTCACCGACCGCAAAGTCGCCTGAAACCGTCCGCTGAAGATTGGTGGCCCCGCGCCGCCATTCCGCTGAAGCCTTGAACGGGCATTAAGCTGGAGTCATGGTCGTAACCGGCCGGCGAAAGTCGATCGCGTTTTTCATCACGCTGGGTGCCGCGCTCATCGTCGTCATCCTTCTTCTTTACATCGGCTGGGTTCTGCTCAACTGGCGTACGGGCATTCTGCTCTTCTTCGGCGTGCTGCTGACGATCACGATCATCAGCGGCATCGTGCTGAACACCATCTTTCTGGTGCGCGAAATTCGCCGTAATGAGCAGCATGACGCCTTCATCAATGCCGTCACCCATGAACTGAAGACGCCCGTTGCCTCCATCCGGCTCTACCTTGAGACCCTGATGAGTCGCACAGTCGACGACGAGAAACGGAAAGAGTTCTACCAGACCATGCTCGAGGATAGTGACCGGCTGCTATCCACCATCGAACAGGTATTGCGCACGGGACGGGTTGGACCCGCCACGCGCCTCCAAAATGTCTCGCCTGTCGATCTCACCGAGCTCATTGAGGAGTGCATCGAGCGCGCTCGTACCCTCCACAACCTCGAACCGGAAGCGCTCACCTATCGCTTAGGACCGCCCGCCAAAGTTCAAGGTGATGTGGACGAAGTGCGCGCCGCCGTATTCAACCTGATCGACAACGCCGTGAAGTATTCGGGGAGCGATGTGCACGTGACCGTCGACACCGCTAAGGTCGACAGCAAGTACATCATCGTGCGGGTCAAAGACCAGGGCTTAGGTATTCCGAAGACGGAGTTGAAGCGTATTTTCAAACGTTTTTACCGCGTCCCCGGGCCCATTTCAACACGCCTGAAAGGCACGGGCCTGGGCTTGTACATCGTTCGTTCTGTCGCCAAGAGACATGGCGGACGCGCTTGGGCCGAAAGTGAAGGCCCGGGCCATGGGAGCACCTTCGTCCTTCAGTTTCCACTTTCGAAATGAACCGGGTTCTTGTGGTTGAAGACGAGCAGCACCTCGCCGATGGCTTGCGTTTCAACCTCGAAGCTGAGGGTTATCAGGTCGAGATTGTGGAGACCGGAGAAGCGGCGCTCGAGCGGCTGGCAGCGCCATCTCAGAACTTTGACGTGGTGGTCCTCGACGTGATGCTTCCCGGCAAGGACGGCTTCAGCGTCATCTCCGAAATGCGCCGCACCGGCCAGTTCATTCCGACTCTCATGTTGACTGCACGCGGGCAGCCGCATGACGTCTTACGCGGCTTCGAATCAGGCGCCGATGACTACCTGACAAAGCCCTTCGAGCTTTCGATTCTTATCGCCAGGATTCGCGGTCTCCTCCGGCGGCGAGAGTGGCTGCAAGCCGTCCCCAGCCGAGCAGTACCGGCAACCAAAGTGAAAGACGTGTTCACGTTCGGTGACAACGGCGACAAGACCATCAATTTCGATCTTCTGGAACTCTGTGTGCGGAACCAGGTGTTTCGTCTGACTCTGATGGAGGCCAATCTCCTCCGCTATCTCATCGAGCACGAAGGCCGGCCGATTTCTCGGAAGAAGATGCTCGATGAAGTATGGAGCCTGCAGGAAGACACCGACACCCGTCCGATTGACAACTTCATCGTGCGGCTACGGCGTTACATCGAGGACGATCCCACCAAGCCGCGCCACCTTCTCACGGTTCGCGGAGTAGGTTACCGATTCGTCGCGGCACCCGCTGCCTGAATCATCCCTCACTCGTACTTCGGGTACTGCCGTACCGTGCTTTCAACAGTGCGGCAAAAACCCTCGATTCACATCTCCTACACGACGCGTTTTGACTACGCGAGAAGAGGAGAAACGCGTGCGATCTTTCCCGCACCTGGGAGCTTTCGAAAGCACGAAAATATACGGAAGCGGTCAGGATGTCCTGGGCACAACCAGGCACACGGAATTCTGGCAGTGCGATCTCGAACGGCTGCGAGCATCGGGCATCCGCGAGCTGCGTTATCCGGTACCTTGGCATCGCATCGAGCATGAACCGGGAAAGTTCGATTGGGCCTGGATGGACGGTCCGATGCGGTGGATGCGCGAACTCGGCCTCCAGCCGATTCTCGATCCGCTTCATCATGTGTCGTTCCCCGATTGGATCGAACACGGATTCGCCAATCCCATGTTTCCGAAATTTTACTTGCGTTTCATCGAAAAGTTGTCCCAGCGATATGAGTGGGCCGAGCGATACACCGTTGTCAATGAGCCTCTTCCCACGCTCGTACTGTGTGCGCTCACGGGTGACTGGTACCCCTACCGGCGCTCCGATGCAGATTTCATCCAGATGGCGATAAACGTCGCACGAGCAATTTGTATGGGCGGCGCGAAGCTTCGCAGAATGAACCCGCGTGTCCAGCTCTTTCACATTGATTCCTGCGAACATCATTCCGCGCTCGACGACCAATCCGAAGCTTGGGTCGAACACGCGAATAGTCGCAGGTTTCTGTTTCACGATTTGACGTTGGGGCGCGTCGATGCGGCGCACCCGCTGCTGCCGTATCTTCGCGAGAACGGGTTCACGGAAGATCAGCGGTACTGGTTCGAGGATCACGCCGCGCAAATCGACGTGCTCGGGTTGGACTATTACGCGCATTCCGAAATAGATTGGGGTTGGAATTCCGGGGCGGGGAATGCCGAACTCTGTTTTCCTTGCCAGCGTCCACGTGGGTTCTCGGAGGTCTCGCGTGATTACGTGGAGCGGTATTCGTTGCCCGTCCTTCTTTCTGAAACCAACCTTGGAGGTTCCATCACAGATCGCATCACGTGGCTCAAATTCATGGAAGAGGAATCCGAAAAAGTGACAGCCTTCGCCGACTTCCGAGGCTTTTGCTGGTTCCCTTCGATCGACGCAACCGATTGGGATTCCCTGTGCACGGAAGCGAACAGGCGCGTAAGTCCCATGGGCATCTGGGGCCTCGACGACGATTGCGAGAACCGCCAGCATTCCGAGCTATCCGACTGGTACGTTCGGCTCGCCAAAGGAGAAGCGAGCAGCCGCCACTTGCCGGCCTATCAATTCACGCCACCCCTCGATCGCGATTTACACGGCTACCTACGCCTGATGCGCCATTGGAGTGACTGGCGCGATCCGCGCGAATCCGAAGAAACACCAGCCCTGTACGCGGCCTAGACTTCCCTGAAGTGCCCTGACATAAAATATAAGCTAAAGCGACGAAACGTTCGCAACTCAACACTCCTCAAAAGTGTCTCAGGGGTGCTGGAAGATGGGTTCTTTCATCAAGGGTCATGGGTCCCTCAAACGTCATCTGCTGCGGGGCGCGGTCATTCTTGTGGGTCTGTTCGTCGTGGATTGTATTTTCCTGGCGTTCAAATGGCCGTTCACGCGCACTGAAGTCGTCACCTCTCTCGAACGATTCTCCGCAAGCAAGGTTCAGATGGGGCAGTTCCACAAGACTTTCTTTCTGCATCCTGGATACGTCGCGGAAAACGTGACGTTTGCGCGCGATTCGAACGGCAACGCTACTCAGCTCGCCTCAGTGCGCGGCATCGACTGTCGTGCCTCCTGGCTAGCACTCATCTCGCTCACCCATCGCGTGCACCAACTGCGCATCGAAGGCTTGCGCGTAAACATACCTGCGCCGGTTCCCGCGCCGATGCCGCTGCATCCCGAAGAAGTGATTAAGACTACCGTGACCGAACTGGTGGCGGACGGCGCAATCTTAGAAATTGCACCGCGCCACGCGGGCGGCGAGACGCTACGCTTCGAGTTTCCCAGGCTCACCATCGGGAACGTCGAAAAGAAGAAATCGATGACGTTCCGGACCCTCGTACACAACCCGGAACCACCGGGCGATCTGAGAATCGATGGACGGTTCGGGCCTTTCGAAACAGGCAAGTTGGGTCAAACGCCGCTGTCCGGCACCTTCGATCTGGCGCATGCCGACTTAAGTCACTATCGTGTCATCTGTGGTTTGCTGTCCACGACGGGATCATTCAACGGCAGCCTGGGACACGCAGACCTCCGCGGGCACGCCGTCATCCCGGATTTTGAGATCACCAGCAGCCATCACGCAGTCGGCCTCAGTGCCGATTTTCACTCGATCGTTGACGGAATTCACGGAAATGTCTCGATTGAAAATGCGACTGCTCACTTCCTTCATACAAGCGTAAGTACGCACGGAAAGATAGGCAACGAGCGCGGAGAGGCTGGGAAAACTCTCTCGCTCCACCTCGACGCACCGCAAGCGCGTGTCGAGGATTTGTTGCGCCTGTTCGTCAAAGCCGATCAGTCGCCCTTGTACGGTGCCATCCAACTTAGCGCGCTGGCCGTGCTGCCGCCCGGGCACGAGGAGTTCTTACGGAGAATCCGTCTGGACGGAAAATTCGACATTACGGAAGGCCACTTCGCGCGCCCAAATACGCAATTGAAGGTGGACGAGCTGAGTGAGCGTGCACGTAAGCAGAAGGCGAAAGAAACCAATGCCGCAGACCCGCAACGTGTAGTATCGGACTTCGAAGGGGATGCGCGCGTTCGCGATGCAACGGCATTCCTGTCGAACGCGCTATTCCGCGTTCCAGGAGCAGTCGCGCGAGGTCAAGGAACCTACAACTTGATAACAGAGGCGATCGACTTGCACGGCACGCTCGCCATGCAGGCCAGCCTTTCCAAAGCAGCGGGCGGAATCAAATCGATCTTCCTGATTCCGCTCGATCCATTTTTCAAGAAGAAGGGCGCGGGAGCCGTTCTGCCGGTCCGCATTACAGGCACATACTCGCACCCGGTGTTTGGCTTATCCCTCACCGGGAAGAAGTGATTGTACGAGGTTGCAGCCCGCGCGCAAATGCAAAGAGTCGAGCCGAGCTTCGCGCGGCTTTGGGCGTGTGCGTGTGCACGATGTCCGGCGAAATGCGAACCAGCAAACACGCACTGGAATGTGGTCTGATGGTGGGAACAGGCGAGCCTACTTGCGGCGATAACTTCGCGACGGCATGGCGGAAGCGTAGCAGACTGTTTCTCCGCGGATGTTCCGCTTAATGAGCGCCATTGCTGAGCAGTGCGTCCGTTCGAAGTACAGATCACTGATATAGACAGCGGATCGGCGGTTGTGGCAACGGCCGTAAGGAAATGAAACTCAAGTACTACAGTGGCTCGCGTTGCTGGGATTTGAAGCGGAATCAAGTTCATTTGTATTCGGTAACGCTAAAAGCATCCGCTGAATGCTTGACACGGTTACGAACTCTGCTGACCGAACGCGAACGGCAGCAAGCTTATCGAATCCAAACTCCCTCTCTCCGAGATTCATCCATCCTGAGCCGAGGCGTTCTACGCTCGATACTTGGCCGGCTATTGAATATGCCCCCGGAAGGAGTGCGTTTGGGTTGCACCGATCAGGGCAAGCCACGGATTGAAAATGATGACCAGCATGGATTCAATCTTTCGCACTGTGGCGATCAAGCACTCTTCGCCGTAGGGCTCAAGTGCGACGTAGGTGTGGATCTGGAACAAATCCGGCCGATGTCCGACAGGGATGACATTGCGCGGCGCTTCTTTTGCCGAGAAGAACACGAGGAACTGCTGGCGTTGCCTTTGCGCAACAGAGATGCCGCCTTCTTTGCTTGCTGGACGCGTAAGGAGGCTTACCTTAAAGGAATCGGTGCTGGTCTTAGCGTGCCGCTCGACTCTTTTAGAGTTCCAATGTTGGACGATTTACCTGTTCAGGTCGCAACAGGCGAAGTCGCGGGCTGGTGGCTACACGACGTTGCCCCTCGTCCGGATTATGCCGCTGCGTTGGCGGTGAATCTGGCCGACGCTACTTTGTGCGGCTGGCGATTCCCGAATGTCGATGAATGTGTGGATAACTTCAGCCCCTTATAAGCCATTTGTCACCATTCCGCTTCACTCGGGTATGGTTACTAAAGAGAGGATAGGAGTCATGAAAGACCGATCCCGACGTTGCTGTGAACTGCTGGCGGCACATCGGAGAATTGTGAGGTGAAATGAGCACAGGCCTCAGCTCTGAACCCAATCCCGGGATGATCCTCGATGCGATCAATGGATACCAACGGTCTGCAGCATTGAAAGCTGCGATTGAACTGGACGTTTTCACGGAGGTCGCGCGAGGCAGCAGGCGTGCTGAGGCGATCGCGAAAGGGGTCGGCGCATCCACGCGCGGCATTCGCATCCTCTGCGATTACCTCGTAATTATCGGTTTTCTTTCAAAAGCGAGCAACGAATACTCACTTAATATCGATTCAGCTACGTTCCTTGACCGGAACTCGCCGGCCTATTTCGGCAGCATGCTGCATTTTCTCCTCGATCCGCGTCTTATCGGTCCATTTGTCAACTTGCCTCACATTGTTCGAGCGGGAACAACCACATTGCCTGAGTCTGGAACCGTCACCCAGGCGAATCCCTTATGGGTAGAATTCGCGAAACACATGACTGGCGCGGTCTACCCTTCAGCGGTGGAGTTGGCAAAGTTGGTCGCCGGAGACGGCCAGATAAGGTTGTTGGATGTTGCAGCGGGGCACGGGCTGTTCGGCATCACCATTGCCCAGCGGAATCCACATGCGTTTATTACAGCCCTGGATTGGCCGCACGTGCTTGCTGTGGCAAGCGCAAACGCGGAGAAATACGGCGTGGCCGACCGCTATTCAACCCTGGCGGGTAATGCATTTGAAGTGGAGTTCGACGGTCCTTACGATTTGATTTTGGTGACGGGCTTCTTCCATCATTTTGATCCGCCAACCTGCGAGAGACTGATGCGGAAAATTCTTGGCGCACTCGCGCACGGCGGAACATGTGTGACGCTGGACTTCGTGCCGAATGAAGACCGCGTGTCGCCGCCTATTGCCGCTGGATTCGCCATGATGATGCTGGCGACTACACCGTCAGGTGACGCGTATACATTTGCTGAATATGACAGGATGTTCGGCAACGCGGGATTTGCGGCTTCCCGGCTTCAGTTGCTGACCACTGCGCCGCAAGCGGTCATCGTAAGCAGGAAGGACTAGCATCGTAGGCAGGAGCGCGGCGCAAGTCAAAGCAAGGCCCAGAACGCGGCTGAGTCTTAGCGGGATTCGGGCTTGGCTAAGGCCAGTTATCAACGCGTCGGTGCGCTGACGTAAGTTGAAGGCATCGAAATAACGCTCTTCTTCAGACACTGTTTTAGCGTTTCGGCGAAATAGGCTAACTGCGGAGGTTCCATTATGCTGAGATGATTGCCGGGAACGACGTGCACTTCCAGTCCCTGTTCCGCAATGTCAGCCCATGCCAGGCGTCTATCCTGATAAGCCCGGAAAACCGCGTCAGTAGCCCAGAACAAGACCAGACGTCCGGGATACGGCAGTGCCACGTAGGTAGACATCGCGTTGGCGTTCGCCTGATCGATGTTGGCGAGCGCTCGAGCACGCCTGCGTTCCTGACGGATACGTTGAACCACGTTACGGAAAGCGACAGTGTAGCCGAGAGGTCCAGGTGCGGCCTCCAGGAGAATTTCGCCGATTTTGCGGTCGAGACGCCAAAGGACTTTGGACCGCGATGAATCGTCCCGGAAATGGTTTAACTTGCCGGGCAAGAAACAATCCACGAGTAGGACTAGTCCGACATCCTCCCGCTGGAGCCTCAACTGCTGCGCCATTTCGAAGGCGACAACCCCGCCTAGGCAGGCGCCGGCCAGATGATACGGCCCGTGCGGCCGCACGTTGCGCATTTCGGCGATATAGTGGGCCGCCATATCCTCAATCCGCGTGTGAGGCTCTCCCTGCCCATCGAGTCCCCTCTGCTGGAATCCATAAAGCGGCTGCTCTGGTCCCAGCAGGGCCGCTAGCGCCTGGTGCGTGGCTGACGGCGAATGGATGAAAAAGAGCGGTGGCAGCGTGCCGTCTGGTTGTATGGGAACAAGCGACTTTGTTCCGGAGGAAACGTGCTGGTCTAAGAGAGCCGCCAATCGCTGAACAGAAGGCGCTTCAAAGACAGCCGAAACAGGCAAATCTTTACCAAAACTCTTCGAAATCTGGGAAGACAGCTTGAGCGCGAGCAGCGAGTCCCCACCTAAATCAAAGAAGCTGACGGATACGCTTATCGGGTGGGTTTGCAAAATACGTTCGAAAATTTCCGCTAACTTGCGCTCGGTTTCCGATTCAGGAGCAGCGAAGTCGGTGACTCCCGCTGCATCTTGCTGGCTGACTGCCGGCAGGCCTTGGCGATCAATCTTGCCATTCGGCGTCAGCTTGAACTCCGGAAGCGGCACGAAGATGGCCGGGACCATGTACTCAGGAAGAGACTTCTTCAGGTGGGCGCGCAGTTCTTCCGGACTGGGCCGGGTGCCCGTCGCGGGAACGAAATAGGCGGTAAGCAAGCCTTCCTGTGAAGTTGCGCGCCGCAACATTACTACTGCGTCTGAAACGGCAGCATGGTTCCGCAGAACAGCCTCAATTTCGCCAAGCTCAACGCGATATCCCCGTACTTTTACTTGACCGTCGAGGCGCCCGACGTACTCTATATCACCGTTGGGGCCAACTCGCGCCAGGTCTCCGGTACGGTAAAGACGTGAGGGCGGGACTCCGAACGGGTTCGGGATGAAGCGCTCCGCCGTTAAATCGGGCCGCCTCCAATAGCCGCGAGCTAAGCCGGCTCCGCCGATGCACAGCTCGCCAATTTCCCCGTTAGACACAGGCGCACCATCATCGTTCAGAACGTACATCTCGGTGTTCGCGATCGGGCGGCCGATCGGAATCGTCTGCAGCCCGGTTGCTACCTGGAACATTGAGGAACAAACGGTGGTTTCAGTTGGTCCGTATTCGTTCCAGACGCACTTTGCGCGCGCTAGAAGTTCTTTTGCCAGTTCCGCAGAGAGCGGCTCTCCGCCGCAGTGAACTTTGACGTGCTGCCCTCCTCTCCACCCCGCTTCCAGTAGCATTTTCCAGCGGCCGGGGGTTGCCCGCATGATCGTTGCGCGGCTTTGTTCTAGGATGTGACGCAGAGCGCGACCGTCGCGGACCGCACTGGAAGGGGCGATTACAAGACGAGCACCCACGGTCAGCGGTAAGAACAGCTCGAGTCCCGCAACATCAAAGGAAAGCGACGCTACCGCCAGGACGGTATCGGAGTCAGTGATCTGTTCGGCCATCGACTCAAGCAGATTGGCAAGAGCGGCATGCTCAATCATCACTCCTTTCGGCTGCCCGGTAGAACCCGAGGTGTAGACGATATAGGCCAGGCTACGCTCGGTAAGAGCGGGCACCGGGAGGAACGCTTCTTCCTCCCTCGAGATCTCTTGCCACCGGTCGTCCAGGCAAAGTACATTCTTCTGTGTACGGAATAGTTCGCAGAAGAGCTTGTGCTCTGTGATCAACAGTGGAGCACTGGAATCTTCCAGAATGTACCCCAGCCGGTCTGGTGGATACTCCGGGTCAAGCGGGACGTAAGCGCCGCCAGCCTTCAGGATACCTAGCAAGCACACGGGTAGCATGACGCTTCGGTCTAGGCACAGTGCGACCGGCGTCTCCGGCACGATCCCGCGGTGGCGGAGGTGGTGTGCCAATTGATTGCTGTGCTTACGGAGCACATCATAGGTGAGCTCCTCACTGCCACAGACCACAGCTACCTTGTGGGGCGTTCGAAGGCACTGCTGCTCAACTAACCGCAACATGGTACTAGGTACACTGTCCTCGACAGCAAAGACCGGCGGTACGGATTCACTTTGCCTAATCAACGCATTTTCCTGTGTTTCCGAATACATTCGCTCAAAACCAGCACCAGCCGCACGAGTCTGCCTTGGCGTTTTACCCCACCTTTGTTACTGCGCGCCAAGGGACAGTCGTCCTCCCGCTAATACAAGTATCAAACATATTTACGCGATGGAATATGTCCGACCGAGTATTTCAGCTTAATTTGTCTCGTGGAAGGTAAGCTCGATTGTAAACTAAACGCCCAATTCTTAAACCGGCGATGCGTCCTAGTACTTATTGAACGTCTCCGGTATTTAATCCTGATGCTGGGCATGTTATCAAATGTTGTAAGTTCCCAGAACCTGCTTCGTGGGGGCGGCGGGTCCGGGCGATACGCTGTGACCGGAGGGGGCGGAGCCTATCCGAGCGGCAGTTCACTTTCGATGAAAATATTTAAGTTATTAATAATTGAATACCCTTATTTTGGGAACTAATTGTCCTATGTGCGAAGAATTTTATTCATGATTACAGTCGTAAACTCACCAAGAAACGTGGCGACTTCACAACTAAGTTGGTATGCCATTCGAACAAAATCGAATCACGAAAGAGTTGCTGCTGCGGCCCTCGCGCGGAAAGGGTTCGAGCAATATTTTCCTGTAGTCCCGGCCCGCCGCCAATGGTCCGATCGAGTGGTGGAAAGAGATCTGCCATTGTTTGCGGGTTACTTGTTCTGCCGTTTTGAGTTGAAATATTGGCTCGCCGTAATTCAAAGCCCTGGTGCAGTTTCGGTTGTGGGATTCGGGAACCAGCCGGCACCGATCGAGGACAGTGAAATCGAATCAATCCGGCGTGTTGCTACGTCCGGCCATCGCACGAGGCCTTGCGCGTTCTGCTCTGAGGGGCAGCGAGTGCGCCTCAATCGAGGTCCGTTGGAAGGCCTCGAAGGTTATGTGATACGGAGCAAGAATGAATGGAGAGTGATTGTTTCAGTGACCCTGCTGCAACGATCAATCTCGACAGAGGTCGATTACGACGCGATCGCGCTGATCAAACCGCGACAACAGAGAACAGACTCGGGAAGCTCTCCTCTCCGCCACAAATACGTGAGGATCAGGAGGTCGGTGTAAGGTAGTTTGAGTCACCGCATTCGGGAGCTTGTATCTTCTTCGTAATTTAATGACATTTCTTAGACTCACTTACGCTTCGGCTCTCCTGATCTCGGTTGTCCTCGCGCCTATGTGTCACGCCCAGGAGCCTCCGGCTTCAGCGGGCCTGACGTCTACGGTTACGCATCGTTCACAGACGGTCTATCCAGGGCGTTGCGGAGACCGCTCCAACTATGTGCTGGGACCGGATGATCAAATTGCCGTCCTGATTCCCGAGCTTGATGAGCTGAATGGAAAGCAGTTTCGGGTGGACAAGGACGGTCAAGTGGAGCTGCCGTTGGCAGGGCGAGTGAATGCCGGCGGACTTACATCTGACCAATTGGGACGTGAGATCGAAACACGCCTCAAACGATTTGTGAACAAACCCGAGGCAGTAGTAACTATCACAGATTTCCGAAGCCAGCCCGTGTCTGTACTGGGACCGGTCGGCACTCCTGGTGTGTATCAAGTGCAGGGATGTAAGACACTGTTCGAGGTTTTATCGTTAGCAGGCGGTCTGAAACCCGAGGCTGGCGAGAAGATACGAGTTACACGTGAGATCCAATGGGGGCGCATTCCGCTTCCGCAGGCCCAAACAGATCCGTCGGGGCGGTTTAGTGTCGCCTCTATAAGCATTAAGAGCATTATGGACGCAAGTCACCCCGAAGAGAATATAGCGATTGAACGTGATGATGTAATCTCGGTGCCCAAGGCTGAGTTGGTCTATGTGGTAGGAGCGGTGCATAAACCCGGCGGTTTTGTTCTCGGTCAGGACGAGAGCATCTCAGTACTGCAGGTGATTTCGCTGGCAGAGGGTCCAGAGAAGACGGCCGCTACGAACCGCGCGAAAATCATGCGCTTCATTCCGGGTACAACGCAACGGGCCGAGATACCGGTGAATCTAGCAAAGCTTATGTCCGGCAAGACGGCCAACGATCCTCGTTTGCTACCCAACGATATTCTGTTCGTCCCTGATAGTGCCGCGAAGAGTTTCGGTGCTAAAACTCTCGATGCCGCAATTACGGCCCTAACCGGCGCGGCAATTTATAAACCGTTCTAACTAATCCATGAAATACCCAGGAGATCTTAAAGACGACGACTCGCTCCCTAGCCGTGGCCTTCCACCGGCTGTGCGCCGCATTGTCCCCGCCGAGTCCGTGATGGCCGCAGCCGCACCGCTCGCGAGGTATGAGGCCGAAGACGGATCGGAGGGCGCTGGTCTGTTGGACTACTGGCGTATTCTCACCCGTTATAAACGGGCCTGGATGACGTTTGCGGTGGTGGGCGCGCTCATCGGGTTTGCCGTTGCGTTTCCGCGAACACCTGAATACGAGGCCAGTACGTCGGTAGAAATCGTCGGCTTGAATCAAGATTTTCTGAATCTAAAAGGCACTAGCCCGATTACCACCGAGGGTGGATCTCCCTCCGACAATGTTTCTGAGATTCAGACGCAAATCAAGCTACTCGAAAGCGATTCTCTCGCCCAGCGGGTTATCGCAAGGCTAAAGGAGCATGCGCCGCCCATAAACGAGACCGAGACACGCTTCTCCTCACTTTGCAGGATTCTTCATCTTGAGCAATTTTCTGCTCCGGCGACGCCAGATAAATTGCTGGAGCTCGCGGCCAAGAGTGTGACGGCTAAGCCATCCGGGCAGACACGCATCATTCGAATCACTGTGGATTCGACGAATCCGAACCTGGCGGCGGTGTTTGTCAATACGCTGGCGAATGAGTTCATACAGCAAAACTTGGAGTCTCGTTGGAAGACTGCCGAGAGCACGAGCGATTGGCTAGGTAAGCAGCTGGACGACGTTCGCGAGAAGCTGCGGACATCGCAGCTTGCACTTCAACAATATGCGGAACGCAGCGGCTTGATCTTTACGGGTGACAGAGACAGCGTGTCAGAAGCGAAGCTGCGCCAATTGCAACAGGAACTATCTGCGGCGCAGGCGGACCGAATCAGCAAGCAGTCGCAGAATGAAATGGCACAGACGAGTTCGCCCGGAACATTACCTAAGATGCTCGAAGACCCTGGCCTGCGCGATATTGGGTCGAAGATCTTGGAACTACGGCGACAGATTGCGGAATTGAGTGCAACTTATACTCCCGAATACGGTAAGTTAAAGCGCGCCCAAGCGGAACTAGGGAGCTTAGAGGCGGCATTTCAACACAGTCAGGCCGAGATACTGAAGGGACTGCAAAACCAATACGAGGAAGCGGCCCGCAAAGAGAGACTCCTGAGCCAGGCCTATGATGCTCAGGCTATACAGGTCACCGGAGACAGCGAGAAATCGATTCAGTACAGCATGCTCAAGCGAGAGGTCGACAGTAATCAGCAACTGTATGAGACCATGCTCGAACATCTAAAGGAATCGACACTAGCAGCTGCCATGCGTGCCAGTAACGTACGCGTAGTGGATCCAGCAACAGTTCCACTTGTGCCTTACAAGCCGAAAGTTCCCCAAACGGTGGCCCTGGGATTGATTGCGGGAGCTTTTCTCGGCGCGGCCTTTCTTGTGATGCGCGACCATGCGAATCGGACGATTCAACAGCCTGGAGAAAGCAGCCTCCTGCTGCACACCACCGAGCTAGGTGTGATCCCGTCGGCCGATCTCGATGTCCGCCGGCCGAGGATAAGCCAATCGTCCAAGCCTGCATTCGATTCAAAAACTTTGTTCAAAACAGGACTGCCCCAGGCAGGCTCACCGGAGCTAAGCGGGGGCCAGCGTAAGCATTCTGCTCTCTCTGAAAGTTTTCGGTCCACCTTGCTCTCCGTGCTTCTCTCGACTGAGAACAGCGGAAGGCCAAAGGTTCTGGTGATCACCAGTGCCGGTCCGCGGGAAGGGAAGTCTACGGTAACTAGCAATCTAGGCATTGCGGCTGCAGAGTTCGGCCAAAAAGTACTGCTGATTGACGCCGACATGCGCAAGCCACGTCTGCACGAAATATTTGATCTGGATAATGAGTGCGGGTTGAGCAGTATCCTACTGAAGATGGCCGCGCTGAACGGCGATACGAGTCTCGGAGGAGTTATTCGTGAGACGGGCGTCACGGGTCTGTCGGTTGTAACGAGCGGGCCAACCACTTCGACGGCAACCAAGTTACTCTACACGTCTTACATGCGAAATCTGCTCCGGTACTTACGCAGTGAGTTTGACCTAATCCTGATCGACACTCCCCCTGCTTTGTACATCCCTGATGCAAGGGTACTGGGGCGCATGGCCGACAACGTGGTCACCGTAATCTGGGCCGGACACACAACGCGAGGTGCCGCCTTGGCAACATGGCGGCGGCTGCACGAGGATGGGACGCAGTTGCTTGGCACAATCCTGAACGACTGGGATCCCAAATCAGCTTCCAGGGATCGCGGCTACTACACCATGGATTACTACTACGGGGACTCGGTCCGTAATTAGGACGTACCCCCCGGGTCACAGACATCGGACCCGGTCTCAACACCCATAACGTTTGCTGCCATCAGCGTCAGCAACAGCTTGGCAGGTGCCACAAAACGAGGACACTTGCGCATGGCCATAGCCGATTCGCGGAGTAACCGTTCAGCGAAGTCTCTCCTAAGGTTAGAAAAAGGTTCGATACCACGTATGTATTCGTTACTGTTTCTCGGCATCGCGTCGTTTGTACTTTCTCTGTTTCTCACCCCGGTCGTTCGTAACATCTTTTTGCGTTTGGGGGTGGTGGATCGGCCTGACCACGAACGCAAGTTCCATAGCCGCCCGATCGTCCGCGTTGGTGGCGTCGCAATAGGGCTGTCGTATATGCTGGCGTTCGCGTTCTTGCTGATCGCAAACCTCAAGGCCGGAATCATCATCCGCGGAGCGCTCCCACTGATCTGGAAGCTCTTTCCGGCTGCGATTCTCATGTTTCTAACCGGATTCCTCGACGACCTGATCAATCTGAGGCCTTGGCAGAAACTCACAGGTCAGGTGGCGGCGGCGACGGTAGCTTACATCGGGGGCATTCAGGTGCTTGCTTTGAACGGTAGGCACTTTGCGCACTGGTGGTCTTTCCCGATCACAATTGTGTGGCTGCTCGCGACAAGTAACGCTGTGAATCTAATCGACGGGGTTGACGGCGTAGCAACAGGTATTGGGCTTTTCGCAACCGCGACTATCAGCTTGGCCGCACTTATGCAGCACAACGTGGAACTGGCACTGGCGACAGTACCATTGGCCGGCTGCCTGCTGGCTTTCTTGCGTTATAACTTCAACCCTGCGACCATTTTTCTCGGGGATTGCGGCAGCCTGCTCATCGGTTTCTTGCTCGGCTGTTACGGTGTGTTGTGGAGCCAGAAGTCGGCAACAATTCTCGGAATGACCGCGCCCCTGCTGGCGCTGTCAATTCCTTTATTGGATACATCGCTTGCTGTGGTTCGACGTTTTCTTCGAAGGCGATCGATATTCGGCGCCGACCGAGGCCACATTCACCACCGGCTGCTTGAACGTGGACTCACGCCCCGCCGGGTTGCTCTGTTGCTTTACGGGATCTGTATATTCGCGGGGCTCTTTTCGCTATCGATGCTGAACCATGACTATGAGATTCCTGTTCTGATGGCATTTTGCGTGGCACTGTGTGTCGGAGTCAGTCAGCTGCGGTTTACTGAATTTGACACAGCGGCCCGAATGATACTCGACGGGGCATTTCGCGGCCTGCTCAATCTGCAAATTTCGTTGCGGAGCTTCGAGAAGAGCCTCGGAAGCGCAGCTACTCCGGATGAATGTTGGACGGTATTGAACGGTGCCTATATAGAATTTGGATTCAGTGAGTTACGAATGCAGCTGGGGGGCAAGCTGTACGCGACCCCTTCGAAGCAGCGTGGCGGAGAGCTGATGTGCTGTCTAGAGATTCCACTGTCTCTAGAAGACCGCGTGTACTTGTTTCGCGAGTTTAACGCTGCAGGCAAACAGACTCCCGCACTGCCCTTTGCAGATGTAGTCCAAAGAGCGTTGGTTTCGAAGTTTGTTCCACAACCCGCAAAGATTCCGCCCGTCTCAGAACTCGAATTGTCAGCGGTGCGGCCGGCGGCGAAATCTGCATGTGCTGCAAGCTAGCACGGGGCCGAGAATTCAAAACTAAGCCAGCTCGCGACGGTCGACATAGGTACCCTTGAAAGAGCGACGCTTTACGGCCGCTCAGGCAAGGCCATTTTCGGACATGAAACAAGTTCTGCAGTCACTACGGACAGGCGCAATCGACCTGGTGCATGTCCCGGCCAGTAAACCCGGGCCTGGCAGTGTACTGATCCGGACACGCAAGACACTGATATCGGCCGGCACAGAACGCATGCTGATTGACTTCGGCAGAGCTAACTGGTTTGCTAAGGTGCGCCAGCAACCGGACAAGGTTCGCGGGGTTCTCGATAAAGTCCGAGTGGACGGACTGTCTGCCACGATTGAAAGCGTCCAAGCCAAGCTCGATCAGCCGCTTACGCTTGGATATTCCAATGCGGGCGTGGTACTCGAGGCAGGACGCGATGTCAAGGCATTCGGTCCTGGCGATCGCGTGGTTTCAAACGGTAATCACGCAGAAGTCGTGCGAGTGGGACAGAATCTCTGCGCCCGGATACCAGATTCTGTCTCGGATGAACAGGCGTGCTTCGCGGTGGTGGGAGCGATTGCACTTCAAGGTGTCCGGCTCGCGAATCCTACGCTAGGAGAAACGTTCGCGGTTACGGGGCTCGGCGTCATTGGGCTACTCGCAGTGCAAATACTTCGAGCAAACGGCTGCCGGGTGCTGGGCATAGACCTAGATCCTCAGAAGCTAGACATAGCGCGATCTTTCGGCGCGGAGACTATTAACATCGCAATAGGCCAAGATCCGGTCCGCATGGCAGATTTTCTTACGGGTGGAAGCGGGCTTGATGGCGTCCTCATCACCGCCGCAACGAAGAGCAGCGAACCGGTGCATCAGGCGGCACAGATGTGCCGAAAGCGCGGGCGGATTGTGCTCGTGGGTGTTGCTGGCCTCGAACTTTCACGCGACGACTTTTACAAAAAGGAGCTTACGTTTCAGGTGTCCTGCTCGTATGGACCGGGTCGATACGATCCCGCTTACGAGCGCGAAGGGAAAGACTATCCACTCGCGTACGTGAGATGGACCGAGCAGCGGAACATGGAGGCCGTCCTTCAATTGATGGCCGAGGGGCGGATCGATGTCCAACCCCTAGTGAGTCACAGATACTCTATCGAAGCGGCCCAATCAGCTTACGAAGTGCTCCAAGGGCGGGAACGGTATATGGGTATCGTGCTGGATTACCCAAGCGACGCGGCTCTTTCCGAAGATAAGCTGCGCGAGGATGTGGTCGATCTTGCACCTGCGGTTAAAACTGCCTCTGTCCGAGTGGCGATGATCGGCGCTGGACAATTCGCCTCTAAGGTTCTAATTCCGGCTTTAGGGCGCGTGGGGTTTCATCTCGATGTAATTGCGTCGACCGGCGGCGTAACAGCAACGCACTACGGAAAGAAGTTCGGCTTCGCGCGTGCGACTACGGACCTGGATGCCATCTTTTCGGATAACTCAATAGCGGCCGTGGTGATAGCCACCCAACATGGCACGCACGCGGAATTAGTGCGTCGTGGACTCGAGGCCGGCAAGCACGTCTATGTCGAAAAGCCGCTGTGTCTCACAACCGAAGAGCTAAATGACTTGGAACGCGTGTATCGATCTTTGAGCCGGCCGCCAGTGCTGATGGTCGGGTTCAACCGCCGCTTCGCGCCGCACGCGGTGAAGGCGAAGCAATTGCTTTCGCTGCTCGCACATGAGCCGAAATCGTTCGTGTACACGGTAAACGCTGGTTTCATTCCTGCTGACCATTGGACGCAAACCGCGTCCGGTGGGGGACGGATCATCGGCGAGGCGTGCCACTTCATCGATCTGATCCGCTTTCTGGCTGGGGCGCCGATCGAGAGTGTGCACACATCCAAGACCGGTGAAGCGCGCGATACCGCTACAATCACGCTTCGTTTTAAGGATGGATCGACCGGAACGATCCACTATTTCAGTAATGGCCACAAACGTTTTCCAAAGGAACGGCTTGAGGTGTTCTGTGCAGGGCGCATCCTACAGTTGGATAATTTCCGAAGACTCACGGCCTACGGCTGGCGCGAGTTTCATTCGCAAAGGTTGTGGACTCAGGACAAGGGCAACAGGGCTGCCGTTGCAGCTTTTGCCAATGCAATCCGAAACTCAGGAGTGTCCCCGACGCCCTTTGAGGAATTAATCGAGGTGACTCGGACTAGCTTTGCGGCTTCGGAGACATGATTTAGTGTCGTTGACCCAGTACCTGCACACCGCCCGTTATCTCAAACCCGCTCAAGTCTACAGACGCTTGGCATTCAAACTGGCGACCTCGAAGGTTCCGGTGCCTGTAGAGCGTGAGTTGCGCCCGCGTTCTGAACGTTGGATATCGCAAATCTTTCGAAAGCCGGCGCGTACGGGATTCCGCCGCTTCCGTTTGCTTAATCAAGAGAGAGAAATTATCACATGGAACGACGCAGGCGTTCCGAAACTCTGGCTTTATAATTTGCACTACTTCGATTCGCCTGAAGAGGAGTTAATCGAAGCGTGGATCGCCGCCAATAGCGACGGTACCGGGAACGGATGGGATCCGTACCCGCTTTCCCTGAGAGTCGTCAACTGGATCAAGTATGCCTTGGCGGGAGGTTCATTAAGCCGAACCGCGCTGGCAAGTCTGGCGGCGCAAGCCGAAGCTCTATCAGGAAGAATCGAGTACCACTTGTTAGGCAATCATCTTTTTGTGAACGGAAAGGCACTGGTGTTCGCGGGGGCCTTTTTTGAGGGGGGCGATGCAGACAAATGGTTCGCGAAAGGGCTGAAGATACTGTCGGCTGAAATCGGAGAACAAGTCCTATCGGATGGCGGCCACATTGAACGAAGCCCGATGTACCACGAACTTGTGCTAGAAGATATTCTCGACCTCATTAACTTACGCGCTTGTTATTCCCTGGAGATACCGGACTGGAGTGACGTGGCTTCCCGAATGCTCGGCTGGCTAATCCAAATGACACATCCCGACGGCGAGATCTCTTTTTTCAACGATGCAGCATTCGGTATAGCGCCACACCCTGCAGAGATTCGGGACTATGCGGCTCGATTGGCGATTACGCCGTCCCAAAATCCTCTAGGCGAAAGTGGATACGTGCGACTGGAGCAGGGTGATACGGTTCTGCTGTTCGACGCAGCGCCGATCGGACCTGACTATCAGCCTGGGCACGCGCACGCGGATACTCTTTCATTTGAGCTTTCGCATCGCGGCCGTCGTGTGCTGGTCAATTCCGGGACGTCTACATACGAGAATAATGCGGAACGGCGGTGGCAAAGATCCACGCCCGCGCACAACACTCTTCGTATTGACGGTTTAGATCAATCAGAGGTATGGAGCGCGTTTCGAGTGGCACGACGCGCTCGGCCGTTCGGAGTAGTCACCGACCGACACAGTTACGTCGAGGCGGCTCATACCGGGTATCAGCGCTTGCCCTCTCCAGTTACACACCGCAGGCGCGTGGAGGTCGTCAAGGATCGCGTGATAGTAACGGATAGCATCGAAGGCGACGGGGAGCATTCGATCGAGGCATTTTGGCACCTCTATCCCGGAGCCGACATACATATCGCGACCGATCCCAAGACGAAAACCACCGAACGAGAGTCAACCTTTCATCCCGAGTTCGGTGCGTCCGTCCCGAATCGTAGTATCACGACCAGTTGGCGGGCCAAGTGCCCGACGACGATTACAACCGCGTTGGAACTCGCCTAGTTCTATGAAGATGATTGTGGTCGCGGGCCGGGACGATTTCTCAGCGTGAGGCGTTATGAATATTCTGTTCCTTGCGGATAACTTTCCGCCGGAGAAAAATGCCCAAGCTTCTCGCGTGTACGAGCGGGCGTGTTACTGGGTGAAGTGGGGACACGAGGTTACGGTAATCACCTGCGCTCCGAATTTTCCGGAAGGCAAGGTGTATCCGGGCTATCGAAACCGCTGGTACCAGGTGGAAGATATGTCCGGAATACGCGTGGTTCGTGTGAAGACCTTCATCGCGGCGAATGCCGGCACCGCGCTGCGCATCATCGACTTTCTTTCCTACATGGTCATGGCGTCTTGCGCGGCTCTGTTTCAGCGCAAGCCTGCTGTCCTGGTTGCGACTTCACCTCAGCTCTTTGCGGCGGTCGCGGGCTGCTTCGTGGCGCTTGCGCGCGGCATCCCATTCGTATTAGAGCTGTCTGATCTTTGGCCTGAATCGATCGTTGCGGTGGGGGCGATGAAAAAAAACATTGCCCTGCGCTGCTTGGAAAAGCTCGAGCTCTTCCTTTATCATCGGGCTGCGGCAGTGGTAGCGTTAACGACGGCTTTCAAGGAAAATCTGATTCGCCGCGGCATTCCAGGGCGCAAGATCGCAGTGGTGATCAACGGCGTAGATTTGGAACGCTACCAGCCGCGCGCTAAGGACCAAGTGCTCGCCGCCGAATGGGGCATCGGCTCCGATGAGTTTGTGATCGGCTATCTGGGAACCCATGGAATGGCACACGCGCTCCAGAACGTGTTGCACTGTGCGCAACGAACACGTGCTGAAAGGATTCGCTATTTATTTGTTGGAAACGGAGCGGAGCGCGACGATCTCATAGCAGAAGCCGCCCGGCTCGAATTGTCGAATGTAACATTTGTACCTCCGCAGCCCAAGGAGCGAATGCCCGCCTTCTGGAGTTTGTGCGATGTCGCTCTCATTCATTTGAAGAACAATCCGGCATTTGCATTGGTGATCCCATCGAAGATCTTTGAAGCTATGGGTATGGGGCTGCCGCTGCTCATCGCAGGTCCACATGGGGAGGGCGCGAAAATCATTCTCACTGAGAACGCCGGGTTGGCGATCCCAGCGGAGGATCCGAACGCCCTAGCTGCGACGGCTGTAAGGTTACGGCGAGATCCCGATCTAGTGAAGGAATTCGCCCGCAACAGCTTGGCCGCAGTGCCTAAATATACGCGCGAACGGCAGGCGCGAGATATGGCCGAAGTCTTGGATCACGTCATCGCCGGCAGGAGTGATATGACAGTATTAGCATCGCCGGCAAGCAGTATATAGTGCATGGATTATTTAGAACAATCATTTGGCTTTAAGCTTCGGAAAGCTCTGCGGTACGCGGGTATGTACGGACCGCGACGTACTGTGGTGAAAATTCGGGGTCAATACCACATGAAGCGGCGCTTCGGTGTGATTCCGAAGCCGAACTCGAGGCTTGGCCCTCGGCACACGGTCGCAGTTGTAGGATGTGGAAATTACGCGTACTCCAATATCTGCCACTTCGTAACGAAACAATTCGGTCATGTGATCGGCGGCTGTATGGATGTTGGAATCCACAGGGCTGCTTCCTTGGCTGCAGCCTACCGTATTCCCTACTTCACTTCCGAGTTCAAAGACTTGCTCGAGCTGGAACAGTTGAGCGTGTTTTATATCGCTTCAAACCATGCATCCCATGCCGAGTACGCGATAGCCGCTCTCGACCGTGGTAGGCACGTCTATATTGAGAAGCCACACGTGGTGAGCGAGGATCAGCTCGAGCGGCTCGTCGGTGCTATGCGCCGCAATCCGGAACGGCGCGTTTGGCTAGGCTTCAATAGGCCTGGCAGCCGCTTCGGCGTCCTCATCAAAAAGTACCTCGACCGAGAAGAAGGTCCCGCCATGTACAACTGGTTCGTAGCAGGTCATGCCATCGACCCCGATCACTGGTATTTCAAGCCCGAAGAGGGTGGGCGTGTGCTGGGCAATCTTTGTCACTGGACGGATTTCATTCTGCGGCAAGCTGGCGAATCCCACTACCCCATTCTGGTGCGCCCTACGCGGGCTTTCAAGAGCGACGCGGACATCGTGGTCACCTATACCTTTGCCGAGGGCACGATGGCGGTCATTTCTTTCTCGGCCAAGGGCCATACGTTCGAGGGTGTGAAGGAACAGTTCAATGCGCACAAAGGAAATTGCCTCCTCTCAATGAGTGACTATCGCGTGCTAACGGTCGACGTCGCCGAGAAAAAGCACCGGCACGTGAATTTGTTCCGGGATCACGGTCACGAAAAGAACATCACGGGTGCCTATCGGGAGTCGGCGAACAATACCGCGTACGATTCGAAACGCCAGTGCGCGTACGTTTGGAACACCGCAATGCTCTTTCTAAAGACTCGGGAGGCGCTCGAAACTAACCGCGAGATCCTCATCGAACCGTTCCGGGAAGAGGACACGAGATTGATGGCGAATCAGGCTTCCGGAGCCGTTTCTGGCGAAAGTGACAAGCCCGCGAACGTGGTCTTTTAATTGTCTTTTCATTCGGGTGACGTAGACTAGGCAGGAGCGTCCAATCCACACCGTACGTGCGGAAGGCCTCGCAACGCCGAGGTTTTTGCCTTACAAGTGTGCCCCCGTATTAGCTCCTTGCACTAGTGGTGTGATTTTACGCTGATGGGAATCCGCTAAACAAATGTGTGGCATTGTCGGCTCAGCATCGCGCACCATGGTGGACTGTGATCTTTTGGTCGCCATGCGCGATACCATGTGCCACCGCGGCCCGGATGACGCGGGTGTCTGGCGATCGATGGACGGCAATGTAGGGCTGGCGCAGAGGCGGTTAGCGATTATTGATCTTTCCGCTGGCGGTCATCAGCCTATGGCGGACTCCGCTGGAGCGCTACATATCGTGTTCAACGGCGAGATCTACAATTTTAAGGATCTCCGCCGGGAGTTGCAGCAGTTAGGTCACGGGTTTAGAACGGCCAGTGATACAGAAGTAATTCTGGAGGCTTACCGCGAATGGGGCGAAGAATGTGTAGCGCATCTAAACGGGATGTTTGCGTTCGCGCTGTTCGACGTGCACAAGCGCCAGCTCTTTCTAGCACGCGATCGTGCCGGTGAGAAGCCGCTCTTCTACCGCCACGACTCATCGGGCCTCCTGTTCGCCTCCGAGCTGAAGGCGCTCATGCGAGATCCGAGTGTCTGTCGAAATCTGGATTACAACGCGCTCCACAGCTTTCTCGCTTATGGCTATGTCATGGGTGAAGGCTGTATTCTGCGCGGTATTCGAAAACTGCCTCCCGCCCACGCCCTCTCGTACGATCTGGATGAAAACTCCATCCGATTATGGCGGTACTGGAAATTGCCAGTATCCCGGCCAAAGCAGACGTCTACAGAGGATCTGGAGCGAGAGTTGGAGGAACTGCTGAGGAACTCGGTCCGCGCACGCCTGGTGGCGGATGTACCAGTTGGCGTGATGCTGAGCGGTGGTCTGGATTCAAGTCTGCTGACCGCGTTTGCAGCACAGATGGCGGGCGGCCAGATCAAGACCTTTAACATCTCGTTCCCGGGGAATGGCAATTTCGACGAAGCTCCGTACGCCAGAATGGTGGCCCGGCATTTCGGCACGGATCATTTCGAGCTGCAGGCGGAGCCATCTTCAGTGGATCTGCTTCCCAAGCTTGCGCGCCAGTACGATGAGCCGATCGCGGATTACTCAATGGTGCCGACCTATTCCCTATCGAGGGCGATCCGGCAGAACGTGACAGTCGCTCTTGGCGGCGATGGCGGCGATGAGTTGTTTGGCGGGTATCTTCACTACAACTGGCTGGCATGGCTGGACCGAGTGCGGAAATTGACGCCTCGTTTTGCCAGGGAACTCGTCCGCAGGGGGGCCTCAGAGCTTTTGCCGATGGGCTTTCGGGGCCGTCAGTATCTTATCGGATTCCGGGGCGCCGCTTCTGAAATGATCGGGAGCGCCAATTTGCTTTTCAATTCGCAAGACCGCAAGAACCTGCTGGCGAACGGCGCGGGGGAAGTGTCCAGCCCTTCACCCGAAGATGTCAAATCGGCCTGCTGCGACGTGACAGCTACGCTGATGCAAAACGCTATGTCGGTCGATTTCAATACCTATCTTCCCGAGGACATCCTAGTCAAGATAGATCGCGCCAGTATGCTGGCTTCCTTAGAGGTTCGTGCTCCGTATCTGGACCACGGCGTTGTGGAGTTCGCGTTCACGCACTTGCCTGATTCCTTGCGGGCCACTTGCACACAGCGAAAAAGAATCCTCCGCTCTATTGCGCGGCGTCATCTTCCACCGGAGTTGGACCTCTCCCGCAAGCAGGGCTTTTCACCGCCACTGAAGACCTGGTTTGAAGGCGAATGGGGAGCATTCATGCGGGAGGTTCTCTCGAACGCAGAACCTTCTCTGTTTCAGCCGAAGTACATAGCCAGCCTTCTCTCAGGGGAGAAGCAAGGCCTGTCGACGGGCAATCGCCTCTTTGCCATTACGATGTTTGAACTATGGCGGCGCGAGTACCGAATTTCATTGTAGATTCCCAGGAGTAGATGACCGCAACGTTAGAGCCGGCAAGCCGACAGTACTCAATAGAGGAGCCCGCTCGAATTAAAGCCCAGACCATGCGCATCCTGCATCTTTGTCCCAGTTTGGCGGGTGGCGGCGCCGAAAGGCAGCTCTGTTACCTATCACGCGAATTGGCAAATCGCGGCCACCACGTTGATGTCGTCCTGCTCAATAGGGGTCCCAACATCGACCTTCTCACTGGAATCGAAAATGTGCAAGTGCACATTCTAGGGGAAGGTAAAACCGTTTTCCATGGAGAGCCTTCGCTTCAAAATTACAACCCGCTCGTGCTCACGCGGGTGTTTAGGTTGATCCGGAAGCTGCGTCCTGACGTGGTGCAAACCTGGATTCCCCAAATGGATATCGTAGGGGGAATTGCGGCCAAAACCGCTGGTGTGCCGTGGATCCTGCGAGAGCCGGTCTCGGGTCTCATGTATACGCGGGGGGGCCTCAAGGTGCGTTTGCGCGCATGGCTGGGCCTCCGCGCCTCGGTCGTGGTGGCGAATTCGCAGGCAGGTTCCGATTATTGGGGCTCGATCTCGCCTTCCGTGCGGCGGATAATCATCCGGAATGGCGTGCCGACAGCCGAGCTCGACAGCACGCCGCGCCTGAATCATCCCGATATTCCCAGTGACGTTCGGCTGATTTTGTGGGCTGGCCGCTTCGATCAGCAGAAAAACGCCGAGCGAACCTTTGCGGCTGTCGTAGAGGCGGTATCACGTTCCTCTGCGAGAGCGATCGTCTGTGGCTCTGGTCCACTGCGGCGACGGCTCGAGGAGATGCTCGGCAGCGTACCGGATTCGTCACGCGTCAAGATTTGGCCTTATCAAACGCAGCTTTGGCCCCTGATGAAGCGTGCCGACGTATTCGTGTCCGCTTCGCTCTATGAAGGGTCTCCTAATTCCGTGATGGAAGCTATGGCGTGCCGCTGCCCCCTGGTCGTATCAGACATACCGGAGCATCGGGAGATCCTTTCCGATAATTCGGCCGAATTCGTGGATGCGCAGTCCGTCGATTCGATCACCAAAGGACTGCTCCGTGCGCTGAGGGACCGCCCGATTGCCGAAGCGCGCGCACAGAAGGCATACTCCGACATTGCGCAGTTCTCGATCACGGAGATGGGGACGCGCTACGAAACCCTATACCGTTCGCTTTCAACACGTGTTCCGTAATCATGCATATTCTTTATGCAACGCAAGGCTATAAACCCGCTTATCGGGTGGGGGGCCCGATTCTTTCGGTCTCAGCCGCCGCCGAGGAGCTTGTGCGGCGCGGACATCGGGTGAGTGTTGTCACGGCTGCGGCAGACTTGGATCAACCTTTGGACGTTCCCTTGAATCAGCCGGTGAATGTTGAGGGAGTCGAGGTCTGGTACTTTCAGCCTGATACGCGCTTGCAGCGCGCACTCCCGTTCATTCCTTACCTGTCCCAATCGGCTGGTTTTCTCTATTCGCGACTGATGCACGCCGCCATCGAACGATTGGTGCCCAAAGTAGAAATTGTCCATACGCAGGTGCCCTACGTCTACCCGGTTCTCGCGGCTGGACGCGCAGCGATCCGCCACAAAAAACCGCTGGTGTATCATCAGCGGGGTGCTTATCTTCCCGGAGCGCTGCGCTATCGCGGCTTAAAGAAGCGCGTGTACATCTCACTGTTCGAGTGCCCGCTGATGCGAAGCGCCACCACTCTGGTGGCTCTCACCCAGGCCGAGATGCGGAGTTATCGTGCATTGGGGATCAAGACTCCGTGCCGCGTGATACCCAACGGAATAGACGTCTCGCTGTATGGACGGCCCCCCGAAATGCGGGATTTAAATCTGCCGGACGATTGCCTCCCGATCCTGTTCCTAGGCCGGCTTCATCCCACAAAGGGCGCGGACCGCCTGCTTAAGGCTTTCTCTCTGGTGCACGAACGCATTCCGAAGGCTGTGCTGGTCCTCGCGGGTCCCGATCAAATCGGACTGGGACAGGAATTCCGCCGCATAGCTAAGGAACAGAAACTCCAGGACAAGGTGCTCTTCCCGGGGATGGTGTCGGGCAGCCTCAAGCTCGCGCTTCTCCATCGCGCCGCCCTGTTTTGCCTGCCTTCTCAAACTGAAGGTTTTTCGATGGCGATTCTGGAAGCCCTCGCTAGCGCCACGCCTGTTTTGCTGTCGCCCGAATGCAACTTCCCCGAGGTCGAAGCGGCTGGCACCGGCAGGATAGTTTCCGCAGACCCTGGCCCGCTCGGGGAAGCACTCGTCGAGTTGCTGGCGGATCCTATTCGCCTGTCGCGAATGGGCCAGCTTGGCCGGGAATTTGTCGCCAGGAACTATAACTGGCCCGCAATTGTTGACCAGTTGAGCGCCCTTTATAAAGACGCCATCGCGCGCCGCGCGGCTTAAGCGTGTTCACGGAATTGTAAGATCGTAGCATGGCGGCGAAATCGAGTAGGCGAATCTGATTTGACGTTCTGTCGACCCGAAACGACGAATTTGTGGCTCTCAGCCGCAAATCATACATAAATACATATGCAGCGCTGGGCCAGATATTCGCACGAAGCGATCCGCCGACCGCAAGGTGTTGCTGCAAACGCGCGATCTTTCTTGCGATCCTCCTATCTTTCGGTTGCCGGACTTTCCGCCAGATTTAACCGGACCCCGGGTCTGCGTTGCCTGTTCTGCCACAACATCTTCGATGATCAAGTGGAAAGCTTCCGAACCATCTGCAGAACACTGGCTGAAATGGGTAACTTCGTGGACGCCTGCACATGTCTCGACATGTTGCAGGGCAAGACTCCCATTGATGGGACGTATTATCATCTCTCATTCGACGATGGCTTCCGCAACATACTCGACAATGCACTCCCGATCTTACAGGAGTTTTCCATCCCGGCAGCGATTTTCGTCGTGACTGGATTCGTGGGCGCAAGCTACGAAGCCGTCGCTCAGTATTGTGCAACCCATTGGTCGTCGTATGCGGCGCCTATCGAAATGTTGTCTTGGTCGGATCTAGCTGAGCTGCAGCGTCTGCGGATCACGATCGGATCGCATTCGCACACGCACGCACGATTCTCGTCATTGTTGACTCGTAGCCAGTTGGTTGATGAAATTACGGTGTCCAAGCAGGAGCTCGAGCAACGACTGGGCGCTGAATGCCGATACATCTCGTGGCCGTATGGGCGGCTGAGCGACGCAAGTCGGGAATCGCTGGCGTTCGTACAACAAGCGGGATATTCCGGCTGTTTCGGCGGCCATCGGGGTGCGGTGCGTCCCGGTGTCACCAACGCATTTTCGATTCCCAGGCATCATTTCGAACCTAATTGGCCCTTGAGCCACATACGGTTCTTCGCCTCCGGAAACTCCGAGTAGCGCATGGGCACACGCCCACGTCGCTTGATTCTCCTCGTGCTCTGGGTAGGCACTATCTTTCTGTCGTCTACCTCCGCCGCTCGCGTTTGCGACGGACTTTTTCATTACGGGTACGGAGTCTTAGTCGGCACTTCGAACCCGGTTGTGTACGAGCGTGTTCATTTCATCGCTGAGAAGGGCGTACATGTACTCCTGTTCGCAGCACTCGGAATGCTGCTCTGGAAGCTCGTGCCCGAAACTGGCTGGAAGGCCGTGCTGGTACTCTTGCTCGGGAGCTTTGTAGGCGTTTGCAGTGAGCTCCTGCAGAGGTTTTTCCCACGACGGGATCCGACCCTGCGAGACGTACTGATCAATATGGCCGGAACCGCTCTGGGCATAATGCTGAGCGTCAAGTTCGGGTACGCAGGATCCGCCGTGCCGAGTTCCCTCCAACAACTTCCGTCAGATCACATGGATACGGACGAGCGCAAAACGCACTCACAGAAGTAGCCGACAGTTAACGATAACAGAACGACTAAATAAATTTCGGAGCATACAATTCAATGTGTTAGCCAGGAAATGGAGCTTTTGCACAGTCAGGCACATGTAGAACGGTGACAGAGTCAGTGAACGGGACGCCGATCGGTGCGCGAGCCGCTCAGTTGAGAGCTATTGTCGCGCGGCGAAACTGGCTGCTGAAACTGGGCGACGGCATAAATAATGTGCGATAGGCAGGAGAACCTGGTGAATAGAGTACTACTCGTCGGATTGATGGCTGTGAGTCTTCGCGGCCAGACGGTTGCGCCCCGCGCTCTGTTAGCGCCCACACAAATCGATTTGTCTCAGATACGCGGGTTGGCGCCAAGTGCCTCGATTGATGCGACCAATGCCACCAATATCTCAACGGGAACTCTGCCGAACGCGCGCCTTGCAGCCGTCCCGAATACAGCGCTCAGTAATTCCTCCGTAACAGTGAACACGGGCCCCGGTCTGAGCACAACGTCTTCTTCTCTGCCACTTGGGGGCGCCATTACCCTCGCTGTTTCGGTTCCTGTGAATGCACAAGCCGGTACCTCTTACATTGTTTCGAACGCGGATCAGGCCAAACTCGTGACATTCAACAACTCTGCTCCTGTTTCGGTTACCCTGCCGCAGGCCGGCACGGCGGGGCAGTTTCAGGCCAATTGGTCCGCCGATTTTCAAAACGTCGGAAACGGCACCGTCACCATCGCGCCGACGCAAAGCACCATCAATGGAACCTCGTCGCTTGCCCTCGCTGGGAATCAGGGAGTGCGGGTGGTTTCGGATGGATCGAACTATCAGATCTTCGCCCTATCAACAACCAACCTTGCGGCCACGGGCCCAGGCGGAGTTACTGGCTCGCTGCCGGCGGCGAATGTGTCTGGGCTGTCCGCTTCGGCCACAACGGATGTCACTAACGCCGCCAATATATCGAGCGGAACGCTTAGCGCGGCTCGCCTGCCATCTTCGATCACCAGCAGCACGACCGGAAATGCTGCCACTGCGACGGCACTCTCCGGAACGCCGGTGACATGTTCTTCGCTACAGGCGGCCATCGGCGTCGACGCCCACGGGAATTCCTTGGGCTGTTTTACTCCCGCGGGCGGGAGTGGCTTGCAACCGCCAAGTACCACGAATGTTCTTTTGAAGTACACCTCCGGTACAACCACCACGCCGGCGGTCGCCGGCACAGATTATCAGGCTCCTACCTATACGCCGCCTGGTACGGCAGCTGTGAGCAGATCAGTTTCTGGCAAGCTGCAGGAATACGTAACGGTGACGGATTTCGGCGCTGACCCGACAGGTTCCCGGGATAGCACAACCGCATTTAACAATGCGCTGAGCAGCGCCTGTCCCGCTAACGTGAGAATCCCGGCCGGGCAGTATCTCATTACGGGGCAATTGACTATTTCCTGCATCGGAACGAATCTGATTGGCGATGGATCGCGCGTAGTGTTTCTGGATTTTAATCCATCCTCCGCCGCGACCGCCCTCCTTCTGCAAAACAGCAGTTCCAGTTCGGAGTTGGCCCAGAACAGAGTCGAGGGCTTCACACTTTACGGCGAAGGGACCGCCGTAAAAACTGGTATCGATATGGTCGATACCGAAGAAGTAAACATCCGCGATGTCTCGTGCGTGGGCAATTCGACTGGTGCCTGGCACGATGCCTCCAACTCCAGCCGATGCCTCTTTACACAGGGCCGTCAAGGCTTATGGATTGAGAATTTCTACGCAAATGCGGATCTCCCGATTGAGATCGGTCACAATCCACGAAGCAGCGGCATTCAGATCGACATCGACCAATCCAACTTCCACAATGTGTACGTCATTGGAAATACCGCGAAACCGTGCGTGACCATCGACGACAACACGCTGGTGACACAGGTCACTTTCTCGGGAATGCAGTCGTATGTGAGCTGTAGCCGAGCGTTCAGTTGGGTTGCCACTACCCAGAGCATCACAAGCAACGGTCTCACGATCAAAGACGATCCCCGATGGGAGCAATCGACGGCAAGCGATTACTTTGTTTACATCTCGATGCCCAGCGCGGGCAAGCTCTACAACTTCAAAATCGAAAACTGGAACGAGGGCAGCTCCAATGGGGGCGGCAACGGCTTCTATTTGAGAAACGTTACCAACGCGCAAATCGTAAACGGCACCTACCAGGATGCGAACACGTTCTATAACGTGGATAGCAGTGTCGTCAATCTGGACGCGGACCTCACTCACAACTGGGTCAATTCGTCCGCAACGTATTCTCAATCGACCGTGGCCGTGCAAAGCGCCGCGGGCACGGGCGCGACGGCAACCGTCACCGGAACGGGGCGGCGGGGAGAACTGACCCTGAATACGGGAACGTCAACGGGTACAAGCACCCAGGCAATCATCACCTTCCCATCAAACTGGGCGGCCCCTCCGAAATGTACGGTGCTGAACAACGGCACGACAGTAGGCAACGGCATCACTGGCGTTCTAGGATGGAGACCAGTGACGAGCGGTCTGTACCTGTATGTCAGTGGAACCGCGCTTACCGGATCGAAGACGTACATCTTCGACTACACCTGCGACCAACCGTAAAACAAATTGAAAACTTACATTGCGAGCGACGGGTTCTGAATGGACCGCCGCGGGTCCAAGCATTTGGCTAAGCGCTCACAGCTTTTACGACCGCAGGACGAACTAACTCGTGCGACGCTCTGACGCACCGGGTGGATTAGCGGTCCGAATAAGTTGCGACCGAGTCAGTCACACAAATGTAGGCGCAGAGCCCGCAATATCAGTAGTACGACGCGAGGGCTGTATACGCTAAACGTACGCCCAAACTGATCAGCATTGCAAATAGTTAGGCACGAATGTAGAATCGTATTGCGCCCAGCGTACCGCCCGCCCGTCTGTCCTCGGTGGCTATGATACCCTGTCGTACTGAGTCGGCGCGGTCAGAATTTTACGGTGAGAGAGAATCCATGTCAAGACTGCCCATTCATAAGTTACTCTTGCTGAGTTTAGTTGTACTAACCAAGCCGGTATTCGGTCAAGGTCTCACGGTCTGGATAAACGTCACTTCCTACGGAGCAAAGGGCGACGGAAACAACGATGACACGAACGCGATCCAGGCTGCGATCAACGCCGCAGCCCCCGCCGGCGACGTCGTGTACATGCCACCCGGTGTGTACAAGACTAGCCATACCATTGCCTTGGCTACAAAGACTTGGCTCCTCGGTGCCGGCATCGGCCAGACGATCATCCGGCCTGTGCCCAGCAGTGGCGGTGGGTATACGCCTTACAACGCCAACGGTCAAAATTGGTACGGAATTCTAACCGCGGCCGGAGTGAACCATCTTACAGTTAGCGATCTGACGGTTGACCTGGCAACTAATAGCGTACCGACGAACGGAATTGAACTGGGGTACGACGGCGCGGGTAATGTTACTTCTTACGCGACCGTCACGCGCTGCGAAATTCTGGGGTCTCCCGGAAGCGCTCATCAGTACCTTATCTGGTCTCACCGGGCCACGCATGTGCAGATCACTCATAACTTCATCAATGGTAATGAGGCCCCAGCGGGCCCTCAGGAGGGAATAGAGTACTTCGGTGGTAGCGACATTCTTCTTTCTGCGAATAACATTCGCAACATTTCCGGGAATGGAATAAATGGCTTTGCCGGTGATACCCAAGGTTCTGCAGATTCCATCATCATTTCAGACAATCACATTGAAAGTACGGGCGACGGTATCGATCTAACCGGCGACTATCAAGGGGGCCAGCCGCAGAATCTTACTAATGTCACAGTACACGGAAATACGATTAAAAACGTGAGTAGTTCCGGAATAGCTATCACAAAGCAACCTCAGGCGACTGTGGCCGGTATAAATATCGTTGGTAACTTGATCTCCGGTGCCCAGGACGGTATTCACCTGTTTAGCAACGTGAGCGGAGGCGATCCGAATTGGCAGGGTATTTCAGTAATTGGGAACACAATCCTGAACGTAACTCCGGGCTCGTCCGGAGCAGTTGTGCTTTGGTCTGTTGAGGACACGTTATTCTCAGGAAATATGGTTAATGGTTCGAATGGTCACGGAATGAACATTATCTATTCCAGCGACATAACAATCGAGAATAATCAGATCGAAAATGTTGCAGGCCACCTTATCAATTTTTCCGCAGCGAGCAGACTTAGTATCAAAGCGAATTACTTCTCGAACTGGGATGTGGCGAATGGTGCACAAGCGGGCATCTCAGGAGCTGGCAGTAACATTATCGTTTCGGACAACAGTTTCTATCGAACTTCAGGGGATCCATATATTACAGCTCTCTCCGGTGATTCCGATCAAATCTCGTTCAATCACCTGCTGTATGCGTCCACGCGGACCGCAACCGACAATTATGGCGGAGATACCAACCGCAACACCGGAACACTCGCATTTTCATCGGGAGCGACAACAGTCGTGGTGAGTAACACGCTGGTGACGGGTGATAGTCGACTTCTTCTCTTGCAGACCGCCGGTGCGCCGAAAGCCTGGACAGTTAGTCGCGTTCCGGGATCATTTACAGTGACGTTATCCAGCGCTGCGGCCGGAAACGAAACGTTTCTATACGAAATCTTCCAATAGCCGCACAAGCGTCCCTGCGGAGACCAGCGGCACCTAGTCATCTTTTACGCGGCCGAGGTCTACCCGCTAGAGGTCACGGGCAACTGGCGGCAAATGACTGTGTATCGATAGCTAAAGGAGTTGCGAATTGAAAGCCTCACCTGAGCTGTATCGTGACCGGGCGCTGACGAAAGGATTCCCTAACCTAGAGCAAGTCGGAGTTGCCTGGTTCTCTGAGCACCAGCGCGTGGAGAATCTTTCCGAGGGAAAGGTTCAACTATCGAACCTCCGCTCAGTGGTGAACTGCCTTTCTAGGCTCGTGGATCTCTCTGCCGGGGAGAACACGATCTGCGAAATCGGATGTGGGCCGAATCCTTACACGCTGGAGGAATTGAGGCAACTCGGTTTCAAGGCGGTGGGCATCGAGCCGATAAAAAACTACGTTGAAGCGGCGCGAATCAAACTAGGCGATCCGCAGGCGGTTCTGCAGGGAACGGCAGAGAATATTCCCCTCAAAGACGAGTCGCAGCGGTTTGTCATTCTAGAAAGTGTTATCGAACATGTCGAGTCGCCCAGACAGGCTCTGACAGAGGTCTATCGCGTGCTCGTGCCTGGCGGCGTGGCATATATCTATACAACCAATCGCCATCACATTTCGCTTCGGGGCAGAAACGGAGAGTTTCGGGTACCATTCTACAACTGGTTTCCCGCTCTTGTGAAGGAATCGTATGTCTTTAAACAGCTGCACTATGAGCCAGAGCTGGCAAACTTCACCCCGCGCCCGGCGGTCCACTGGTTCAGCTACACCGATCTATGTAAGATAGGGCGCGACGCTGGTTTCGCCCACTTCTACTCGCCTGTGGACTTGGCGGATGCCTCAGACACGTTCCTTCAAAGGGGGGCACTGCGACCGCACCTTATCGGGCTCATACGGCGTAGTCCGTGGCTTCGCAGCCTGGCTCTGCTGCAATTTGGAGGGGCGATCTTTATGTGGAAGAGATCGTGACGTGATCTCTTCCCAAACTTACAGCGCGAATACCTGACAACCTACTGCCTTCCGTGCGACGCAGCACTCGACTTGGATTTGCTTACGTCACACGGAACGCAAAAACGCTCTATGGCACCACCCAGCTCCCCTCAGCCGTGTATCCTACCGTAGTCCCGGTGGCAGACCCGTCGCGGGACTGGACGTAGATAGTTTTCGTGCCGATCCAGGACGAGTTGAAGGTGATAGGTACTTCGAGTGTGAATGTGTCGCCCGATCCGCTTATTTTCGCTCCCGCAAAATTTACGCTGCATTCGCTATTTTGTTCGGTTGTGTTCGTTCCTAATGCGACGGCGGGTTGCCAGGTTAACGAGCTTGGAGTGTTGTCGTAGGACAGCTGCATTTTCCCAGTGGACTGGTAATACTGGACCCAGCAGGCGTCAGTGCCGGTCAGCGTTGAGTTAATCAGGATGTGAACCCCGTAAACGGACGACCCCGTAGGGTAAGAAACGGTAGCACTAAAGGTTGCGCTTGAGCCGCTGCCTGAGTTGGGAGAAACTCCCGCTATGCTAAAAGCCGACGGCGCGGATAACAGAACCTCTGCCGTGGCTGGAGCCATGGTGATACTGGAGAGGTGGTTGCCCCAAAGGTCGCTGTACGTAGAAGGAAGCGTAACGGTGTAGCTGAGTGTGCTCGAAGGATTTACCAGCGTCATGCCTCCTGAGTAGTCGCGACGCTGCACACCGTCATACGTGTAGCGGGCCGAAGTCGCGCTCCCGATCGCTACGTGGTACTCTGGCCGGTCGTAAAAGTTTCCATAACCCTGCACGCCGTTATCGAGCGGATAAATATAGACGTAAGAATGGCTCCCTTTCACAAGCAAGTAGTTGGCCAACGACCAATTGATTTGTGCATGCGTTATGGACTGGTCATTCGGTACGTTATTCCACTCATTTGAAACAAAGAAAGCCTTGTTCTCTGTGTTCAGCAATTCAAGATTCGTAATCTCGTTCTCCCAATCTGCGCCGGTAATCGGGCCATTTCCGTAAGCCGTAAAGCCGCGCTCGTCGAAGACAAGGTCTACATAGGGAAACAGACCCGATATTTCCTCGAACTTAGGGGAGGAATAGCCAGTCGATCCGGTACTCAAATTCATACTCACTCCCTTACCTGGGAATTCACTGTGTACCGCCGAGTACATATTCGCAGCCCAGGAAATGATCGAGTTGACATAGGACTGATCAATATAAGCGCCGGTGTAAAGCGAGTCCCAGGTTAAGCCGTTCAGGGTCTTGCAGCGGGGGATCCAGTTTAGGGTCACGATGTTATCCCAGCCAATGCCATTAAAAGCGAACCCTTCCGGAACGGATGCAAACTGTTTGGACACTTCCTGTATCTGGTAGGATTGCACCGCTGAATTGGTGATATCGAACGGGACGTTGGGATTGCCGAACTCGTAGGCGACGTTGTTGCTACAGGTGTAAACCACCCAACTGGGATGATTAGACTGAAACCAAGAAAAACTCTCATTCGAGTCATCGCGGTCGTAGGGCAGATAGCCGTCCACGTAAATGCCGGATGGAGGCACACCGGCGCTAGTCGCAGCCGCAAAGATATAGTCCACCTTTCCGGCTAAAACGCTGAGGTTCGGAACCTTGGAATCGCCCATCAGTCCGAGGTGGATATTGTTCGTGGTGCTGGGCAGGTTCACTTGTGCCGTCAGAGGGAGGTTTACGATCAGCAATCCAAGTGCTCCCATGACAGCACAATGTCTTATGAGGTTCATGCAGATTTCCTTTCACATGCCGTATTACTTTCACATGCCGTATTAAGGGAGTCGTTGATAGTGCTCAAATACGCGACGCTCGCGCGGATATGTGGCTCGGCGGCACCGAGCCGATTGCAGTACGGCGCGATGGGCCACGCACGTTTCACGTTCTTATCCATCAGATTGTTCCTCTTGTCGCAATATGGGGATCTTATGCAGCTAGTCAACTCAAACCGGTAAAAGACGCGTGCAAACCGTTTAAGGGAATGATTGGTTTCTTCCTCTTAGCTGACTTATCCACGTGTTCGTTCGCTTACCCAAACCACGAAGAATCAGCTCTGGCCTCGAGAGGGCAGGTAGCTGCGTCAAAGCAGGCCAGTCGGCGAAGAACCAGCGAAAACCACGCGCTGGACCTCCGGTAAAGGAGCAGTGCTCATAAAATCAACTACGTTCTATATGCAACGTTTATACCAGTCTTCCGATCCGGGTGCAAGAAGAATGACAGAATTTTTTTCCCGACGAGATAGCCTCGTGCTGAGCGCCCGGCCTCAAACGCCACGTCGAGCCGAGCGTTGCGTATGTTCCTCAACGGCTTTGGAGCTTATCGACTAGGGACCTCGTTTAGCAGAGCGTAAACGTTGGTCGGATTGGGTGAGCTCACCTTTGCTTTGCAAAGGCGAAGATCGCGGGTTTTAGCCATCCTGGTGCAAATCTTTGATGTAGAGCTCCCAACGAGTAGGCGAGAGACGAAAACGACAGGTACATCGGCTCCGATTCCGTCCCGTATACAGCTGCATCGAAGCCATACCGACTCAGCATAGATCGCAGTTTGTTGATTGTGTTGCAACGATAAACGGTCGGGAAGACGTCTTGCGGCTTGCGTTTGTCCTGTACGGTCTGCAGTACTGACGCGTGATAGCGGTTGGGAACTAATCGAGCGGCCACGCCGACGTAGCTATGCACGTTCGCCGTGCGGATGCACAAATAGCCCGTTGACCTGATCACGCGGCTGCATTCTGCGAAAAAGGCGTCTGGACTGCTAACATGCTCGATTACGTAGTCCGCCAGGCAGAGATCGACCGAGTTATCCGCCAGCGGCCAATGGTTGCCCTGCAGCAGGTAAAACTCATTGAGAAACGGATTTAATCGTGCAGCGGCATCCACATCAATCCCGATTACTCGGGCACATTTTCCCTTCATGATGCGCAGTTCTCTTCGCAGAATGACTTCGTCATCTTGATATTCCCCGCGTCCGCAGCCCACATCCAGGAGAGTCCCTCCGCGGCAGTTGCTAAGCAGTGCGTTGACACGAGTGTAAAACCTGATCGTGCCATCGTAATCAGTAAAGCCGCCAAACCGAGCTTCCGGGTAGAATCTCTGCACCGCGCGATTCACAATGCTAGTTTGCCTTGTCGGGCACTCCATAGTATCGGCAGTACCAATCGGTGAACTTCCGGAGCCCCACCTCTATCGGGGTGTCGGGACGAAATCCAACGTCGTTCATCAAGTCGTCCGTGTCAGCGTAAGTGCTGGGCACGTCTCCCGGCTGCATCGGTAGCAACTCCTTTTCAACCGTCCGGCCGAGGTACTCTTCTAACAGCGCGATCAAGCGCATTAGGTCTATTGGGCGGTGATTTCCCACGTTGTAGAGCTTGAAAGGTGCCGCGGACTGAGTGGAACACTCCGGCGGACGCGCAAGTACACGGACCACACCTTCGACGACATCATCGATATATGTGAAATCCCTCGACATTTTTCCGTAATTAAAAACCGGAATTGGACGGCCCTCAACTATAGCCTTGCTGAAGGAAAAAATCGCCATATCCGGCCGTCCCCAGGGACCGTATACCGTGAAAAAACGCAGGCCGGTCGTCGGTAATCGGTACAGATGACTGTAGGCATGCGCCATCAACTCGTTCGACTTCTTTGTGGCTGCATACAGGCTCACGGGATAATCCACGTTGTCACCGACGGAAAATGGAACCTTTCGATTCGCGCCATAAACAGAACTGGAGGAGGCGTAAACGAGATGACGAATCTTGTGCTGTATGCAATCCTCCAAGAGGTTCAAAAACCCGGTCACGTTCGCTTGAACGTAGACATGAGGATTCACGAGTGAGTAGCGCACTCCAGCCTGGGCAGCTAGATTGACAACCTGATCAGGTGTGTAGTCATCAAACAACTGCGACAAGGCAGATCGGTCACTGAGATCTACCCCTTGGAAACGGAAGGAAGGATAGCTCGTCAACTGAGCGAGGCGATCCCGTTTCAACGACACGTCGTAGTAGTCGTTCAGGTTGTCCAGTCCGATGACGTCTTTGCCGTCATCGAGCAAACGCTTCGCGAGATGAAAGCCGATGAAACCTGCCGCCCCAGTGATCAGCGTGGTCATCGCAACTCCCCACCCGGATACAGCGGTACATTGTCCAATGCAGATTCCGCCACGATTTCATTCGGGCGCGCGTTCGATCGGGCAGAGAGCAACCTTACTGCCACATAGAAGGGCAGAACATTGAAGAATAGCAGGGTAACAAAGTAGAATGAACCGGTCCGGAAGAGCCAATAACACGAGACTTCCAGATACAAATAGATCACAATAACCCAATATTCGGTTGAATTTGATTTGGACCACCGCTGTAAGTAGCCGAGCATGTAGGCGGTTAGTATTCCCTTCAACACCAACTCCGCCCATCCCCAGCCGATCGCACTCTCGGCGATAACGCCGAACCCGTAAGCGGCGCCCGTTTCCTCGATTCCGAGAACACGGGTATACCACGTACTCTCATCCAGCTTCTCAAACGGTAAGAGCTGAGAAGGTACTGGCGCGATGAAATCGGCAAAACGTACTTGTGGCGGCACAGGCGGAAGAGTACCGTTTTCCCTACGCTGATATAAGTCGTAGGCATTCGCAAAAAGAGCCTCGAATTCGTTATTGGCGGTAAGAAAAGTTGCATTCGATGTTTCAGCCTGCGCATAGCTGCGGATGAACCCAAAACTCATGTATCCGGTGATGAAAAGAACCGCTCCAGCTACGGCGACGGAAAGCCGAATGCGCTTGACGAAGCGATCGTACAGAATGACCATCATCATCATCAGCCAAACCAGAGGAGAGCGCGATCCCAAGCCCCCTACGACGACAACCGCCTCTACGATCAGCCAAGTGAAGATCAGGACGCGGTATTTTTTATAGCTACGAAATAGGAAGACCAGTGTCGCTGCTTGGGCGAAGACGACCATCGCGTCACAGTGCGCCTCGATCTGTACGAGGAAGTGAGGAAGACTGCGATAGACCTCCGCAGTTCTTTGAACCAGGTCTCCGTAAGTCTCGCCCGAGATGTGATAAACGATATTGAACGCTTTGGTAAAAACTTCCAAGCCGGCGAGCAGGAGTACGCAGGAAAACAGGATTCGCGGATTCGCCCTTAATACCCGGGTACGACCCGAAGTATGCCGCGAAGCGGAAAACAAGTACACAATCACACAGGGGACGATGTAGGCGACGTATCGCCACTCGATTGCGGCAATCTGCAGAGGACTGGGCTGGGCGGCATAGAGGCGGGAATCATTGTATGGGGTAAATGTCAGGCCGCGAGCCCAATAGGTTGCAATCGGAAACACAAGGTACAGAGTAAGGACCATGAAGTACAGCGCACCGATGTCGTCAAAGGGGACTCCACCGTTACGGTCATACAATTCCATGAGCGCTGGGATGACAAATAGCAGCACTGTGACGATGGGAAGAATCGTGGGCCGCTCGTCGCCCGAAGAGAACAGAGCAAAACCTGTCGCGATCACGGCCATCACTATCGCGAGGAGCACGGCCCTGGACTTTCTTTTTGGGGCCGTCATCGCGCCCGGCAGATCAGCAGCTGTCAGTCTCATTTAATCGATAAACTGCCGGAACCATAATTCGAAGAACAGAAGCGCCCAAAGGCGGCTGCTCCAATCACGTTTTCCGCGGGAGTGCTCGTCTATCAAGGTACGGACAAAATTCTGCCGAAAGAGGCCACGCCGGACTGCCCGATCGTCCAGCAGGCATCCGCGAAGCATGTCGGCCAGATCCGTACGAAGCCATTTGCCGAGCGGCACACCAAAGCCCGATTTGGGCTTGGAAAGAATCGGAGCTGGAAGTAGCCCAGCAAGAGCGCTCTTCAAGATCAGCTTACCGGCGCCGTTTGTCCTCTTTCGCGAGCTGCCGATTGAGGCGGCAAACTCAACCAGTTCGTGATCGAGGAACGGGCATCTGACCTCCAGGCTGTTCGCCATTGAAGCGATATCGGTTTTCACCATCAGACAGTCGGGCAGATAGAAGCTTTGGTCGTGGCGCATCATCCAGTCCAGCGGCTCCATGTCCTTATTCCAGGGAAACGCCGCAGGATTCGCTAACGAAGACGGGGTGGCGGCTGCCAACGCCCGGAAATAGGGCGTGTAAGCGGCTTCTCGCTCCTGCGGCTTGAGGAACATCATATGCAGAGCGTACCGGTGCTGCAAGTCTGCTCCGAGCATGTAGAAGCCCCGGCTCACGCGTGCCGAATGTCTGTGATGAGGTAACCGGTCGAGAAACGAGCTGATGTCAAGGCTCATGGCCTTGACGGTGGCTGGTGCACTGTCAGCTCGGGTCCACGAAAGCAGCTGCCCATACCGATCGTATCCCGAAAAACTCTCATCGCCTCCATCGCCGCTCAGTGCCACAGTCACATGCTCACGAGTGATCTTTGAGACGTAATAGGTCGGAATCGCCGAGGAATCGGCGAAGGGCTCATTATAGTGATACACGAGCTTAGGCAGGACGTCCGCCGCATCGGCCCGCACGATGAACTCGGAATGATCGGTGCCATAGCGCTCGGCCACCAAGCGAGCGAACGGCAGCTCATTTAGGTCTTCTTCTTCGAAACCGATCGAGAAGGTCTTCACGGGACGGTCGCTCGATTCCGCCATGAGCGCAACCACAGCGCTGGAATCGATGCCGCCGCTTAGGAATGCGCCCAGCGGTACATCGGCAACCATCCGTAGCCGAACGGACTCACGGAGCTTGTCTAATAGGCGACCCTCGATCTCCTTCTCGTCTTCTCCCAACTTGTCGTGTGAGAGTGGAGGCGTCCAATAACAACGGACTTGGAAATCACGTCGCGTATCGCACGTGAGAAAGTGCCCCGGCGGCAGCCTGTAAATGCCCTCGAAGGCGGTAAGTGGGCTGGGAACATATTGATACGAGAGATAGCGGTCGAGGGCGGAAAAATTCGGAGAAACACTAATACTCGGATCGGACGTGATCGCCTTGATTTCCGACCCGAAGGTAAGCGCACTTCCGTCGAGGTGATAGGCCAACGGCTTTTTGCCCAAACGGTCGCGCGCGGCGAAGAGCAGTCTCCGGGAGGAGTCCCAGAGCGCGAACGCGAACATACCGCGCATTCTCTGGAGGCAATCGACCCCGTATTGTTCGTATAAGTGGACGATTACCTCCGTATCCGTACGAGTGCGAAAAGTATGGCCTTTCGCTTCTAATTCGCGCCGCAGTTCCTTGAAATTGTAAATCTCTCCGTTGAATACTACCCAGATTGAATTGTCTTCATTTGAAAGCGGTGCCGTCGCGCTCTCGGTGAGATCAATAATGGATAGCCGCGTTTGACCCAGACCGATGTGAGGCGCTGAGTAGACACCCTCGTCGTCGGGTCCGCGATGGCGCAACACGCCAGCCATCCTGGCGATCAGGGCTGGTGCGACTGGCTCGTTTGAGAATGTCAGCTTACCGCAGATGCCGCACATAGATTTTCGCGCACCGCCCCTCCGCGCGCTTGCGACTTAAAATGCCGGTCGCTGATACGCAACATTGAGCGCAAGAGGCCTGTATGTCATAGTTTGACACCCCCCGCTAGAGCGAGTCCACTGCGCTGAGACCCATCAGGGACTAGTTCCGGAACCTGTTGACATCCATCGGGTGCGATGTTACGCTCGGGGCGCATCGAGATCCCTTCCGCGAGATCCGTAGCACCTGCAAAGCAGCAGCCCGAAATACCTGAAGCTAATGAATTTTTCCATCTTCGCGCGCCTGACAAATGGCATTGCTTGGAGTCTGGTCGCGCAAGCGTCGGCACAGGGCGCAACGTTCCTGTCCAACATCATCGTCGCGAATCTTGTTGGCCGGACTGCTTATGGTCAATATGCCACAGTGGTGGGCACACTTCTTTCAATCTCGTCGCTGGCGCAGTTAGCCACGGGCTATACCAGTCTCAAATACCTCGCTGAATTGCGCTCGGTGGATCCAGTGCGAGCCGGGCGAGTGGTCGGTTTGTGCAGCATGGTCTCATGCGTTTCAGCGATTCTCGCCACCCTTACTGTACTCGGTTGTTCGCCGTGGCTGGCGAGTTCGGTTTTTAAGGCGCCGGGGCTTGCGGTTCCTCTGGCAATTGGCTCGCTCTTTCTCGGATTCAGTATTGTGAACGGCTTTCAGATGGGAGCCATGACCGGCTTGGAGGCGTACCGACAACTGGGAAAGGCCAGCCTTGTTTCCGGCGTTATTGTAGTTCTCAGTTGCACTGGTTTCGCCCATTTATTCGGCGTAACCGGAGCAGTTAGCGGGTTGGTCCTCGCTTCGGTTGTGCGCTGGGCAATTTTCAAGTATTACTTCAACAAAGAGTTGAGAAACAACGGGATTGTCACCGATCTTAGGGGCTTTCGGCGGGAGCGGGAGGTTTTCATCAGGTTTGCTCTTCCCGCCGCCGTTTGCGGATTGAGCGTGGGCCCGAGTCAGTGGTTGGGATCAGTTGCCCTCGTGCGGCAGCCTAACGGCTTCTCCGAAATGGCTTTGTTCAATGCCGCCTATTCATTGCTCATCATCGTTCTGTTCGTACCCCGAGTAGCTGATCGGGTGGCGATGGCACGGATCAACTTTCACCGGGGGTTGCGCGACCAGCATGGGTACCGCAGCGTATTCCTGACGAATCTATGCATCATCCTGGCAGTCGCTCTCGTCGGTGGGTCGGCCGCTCTGTTGTTTGGGCCCTTATTGCTGCGGCTGTTCGGAAAAAGCTTTGTCGCGGCCGGCTCTCCAGTTCTCTTTTATTTTATTCTGGCTGCGGTTCCAGAGGGATTGCTTCTAGCTATGTCTCAGCTTTTGCAGAGCAACGAAAGGATGTGGACCGTGATGCTGGGCGTGAACCTTCCGCGGGATATACTGTTCCCCATTCTCGCCTTCCTGCTCGCGCCTCAGGGGGCTATCGGGCTCGCAAAGGCGTATTTAGCGAGCGTTTCCCTGGCTTGTACGCTGTCGGTGGTTCTCGCAAGCCGCACCGGAGTGCGGGCCGATTACCGGGACGCGGCCCCTGTTTACGTGCCCCTGTAGCGGGATACGGCGCGGCGCTCTGGCCCGTTCTAGATCACCCGCGACCAATTGTCGAACTGTACTAGAACTGGGCTGCCAGTTCCTATTTCAAGTAGTTGCGCATTTCGTGTTAATCTACTAACCAATCCGCGATTCGACTCAGCCATTCGGGTGCGCGGGATTTCTATGCCGAACAGCAATCGTGCCCAAGATACGATCTCTTTGGAAGCTAACCGTCACGCTGATCTGGAGCCTTTTCATTCTGTTTTAGACCTCATTTGTTCTCAGGCGTCGGTGCAACCTAACGCGGTCGCAATGATTTCTGAAGGTGGGACGATTACGTTCGCGGAATTGGTCGCCCGCGCTTTCGCCCTCGCCTCCCTCCTAGAACCGCTGCTCGAAGGCGGGCAGAACTCCGTCATTGCGGTTTCCACCGATGATCCCGTGCGCTTGACCTTGAGTGCGCTGGCAGCATGGCAAACAGGCTGTGCCTATTTGCCGGTTTCTCCTACTTGTCCGGCGGAGCGCTTGCGACACATGCTGATGGAATCCAATGCGCGCGTGGTCGTGCTCGATGGCGGCGCCGACTTACAAATCCCGAGCGGCGAATGGAGACAGCTTGATATCGGCCAGTGCGCGACGACTTGTCTCCCGAGTTTGCAAGCGTCAAATATGCTCAGCCCGCGCGGCATTCGTCCCGAAGATCCCGCTTACGTCATCTACACTTCGGGTTCTACAGGCCTCCCCAAGGGTGTGCTCGTTACCCACTCTAACTTGAGTAATTTCGTTTCGTGGTACAAGGATGCTTTCGGAGTGGGTCGCGAAGATCGTGCCACTCAGATCAGAGCGCTCACTTCAGACGTGGCAGTGATGGAGATATGGGGTCCGCTCTCGCAGGGGGCACGCGTGCACGCAGTCGATCGTGCCACGTACCTAGTTCCAGAGCGGCTCCGCGATTATCTGGTTGGGCAAGAGATTACGATTTGCGAGGCGCCTTCGCTCATAGCTGAACAGCTATTAGAGCTGGAGTGGCCCCCCGAGACAAAGCTGCGTTATCTACAAACCGGTGGCGAGACATTACGGGTGTTTCCCTCCGGTGACCTGCCGTTCCAAACCGTGAACAATTACGGGCCAACCGAGTGTACTGTTGTGAGTACATCGGGTGTCGTGGGTGTGAGAGAAGGGAACTCTCTACCGAGTATAGGAAAGCCGATCGCCGGAGTTGAGGTATTCATCCTGGATACGGATTTGCAGCCGGTCCGAGATGGGGAGCGGGGCGAGATCTTCATCGGGGGAGCCGGGGTGGCCGCTGGTTATATTGGCCGTTCTGATCTGACATTGGAGCGCTTCGTGCGGATTCCTTCTCTCGACCACGGCACACATTTGTACCGAACCGGCGACCTCGGGCGAAAGCTGCCGAATGCAGATTACGAGTTCTGCGGCAGGGTTGACGACCAGATTAAGCTTCGCGGGTACCGCATTGAACCGGCTGAAATCGTTTCCGGCCTGCGAAGTCATCCCGCGATTTCGGCTGCGGCGGTGACTACGGTGGGCGAAGGAGCGTACAAGCTGCTAGTGGCTCACGTGGTACTGAAGACAGTCATCTCAGGTCAAGCTCTGAGGGACCATCTCGCTCTTCGTCTTCCGGATTACATGGTACCGGATCTCTTTGTTCGGCTGGAAAACATGCCTCTCGCGGCACACGGAAAGATCGACTATGCGGCGCTTCCATTTCCCAATCGGTCGAATCTGCTGGACCTGGAAACCTCGTCATTGGAACCAACGACAGAAATTCAGATTGAAGTCGCCTCCATTATTGGTACTGTATTGAAGCGGCCGAACATCGGGTTTACCGATAATTTCTTCCGGCTTGGGGGAAACTCGCTGCTGGCAGCGCAAGTTGTCGTGAATGTACAAAGGTCATTCGGCGTGGATATTCGCGTCCGCTCGGTTTTCGAATCACCAACAGTAGAAGGCCTGGCATCGGAAATCGAACGTCAAATCATAGCAGTGTCAGGGCCAGTCTCGGCCAGCGAGGTTCCCGGCAGCACCGCTGCTGCTTAGGAATCGAGAAATCCCTCACGTGATATCGAAAGTATCTTCCCGGGGCGATCCGGATTTCGAGCTTAGCCTCTGTCAATTGCTGAATCCGGATGTGCTGGCGGACCCGCGTCCGCTGTATCACAGAATCCGCTCGACTGATCCTGTCCACTGGGACGTCTTTCTCCGCTCGTGGGTGATCACCCGGTACGACGATGTCATGTGGGCTGTAAAGAATCTCTCGGCCAAGCGGATGCCTGCGACGGAGCAGCTAGCTGAGCTGGGACTAGGTGATTTGGGCGTGATCACGTCTGTTTTGGCCAGACAGATGCTGTTCTGTGATCCTCCGTATCACACACGCATTCGTAGGCTGGTCTCGTCAACCTTCACGCCCGATCGTGTCGCCGCCTTGTCGGGGCATATCAAGCTCACCGCTGAGAAACTACTGACGCGAGTAGTGCATCGGGGCGAAATGGACGTGATCAAAGAGTTCGCGGCCCCTCTGCCAGGCTTGATAGTCGGGGCGATGCTCGGTGTTCCAGAAGAGGACCAACCGAAACTGAACCACTGGGCCTCCGACTTTGCAGAAACGTTCGGGAATTTCACGCAAGACCCGGACCGCACGTCGGAAATCCTGCAATCGTGCTCCGATATGACAAATTACTTCTACGATCGTATTAGCGATTTGCGACGAACGCCGAATAATGGGCTGGTCCACGCCTTCTTGGTTGCGGAGGTGGACGGAGACAGGCTTACCGAAGACGAGGTAATTGCAAATTCCATTGGCGTGCTGGTGGGAGGACAGGAGACCGCGACGACTCTGATTGGCACGGGCCTTCTTACCCTTCTTCAACACCCCGAACAGGCGGACGCGCTGCGCCAAGACCCTGCATTAGTAGCGCCGGCGATTGAGGAATTGCTGCGCTACAACTCTCCGGTGCAACTAACCGGAAGGGTGGTGCGGCAAGATTTTGAAATGGGCGGTAAGCGGATTCGGGTCGGCGAGCCCGTTATTGCTGTGCTGGGAGCCGCGAACTGCGACCCCGGACGCTTTGCCGAGCCGGACCGGTTAGACCTGTCGCGAGCAGATAATAGGCATCTCGCGTTCGGCTGGGCGACCCACTTCTGCCTTGGGGCCGCACTCTCCAGGCTGGAAATGCGGATCTCACTCGAGTATCTCCTCCGCCTGCCGAACCTGCGTCTGGTACCTGATGGACTGAAGTGGCGCGTCCACCTGGTACTCCGCGGATTGAGTTCGTTACTCGTGGCTTTCGACCCGAACGGCCAAGTACCAGCCTGCGAATGAAGGACAAAGGCCGTGTCGAGAACCTCCGGTAGCGCTCAGTCCGCTCGCGTCGCTAGTTTTTTGAAAAGCAGGCGAGCGGCGCAGGCCGCCGACGATACGATCCACCATCAGGCTCACCACGGATCGATCCAGGTTTCTGAAGAGCAGATGCGTATGTGGCTCCATTGCGCGCTCTCAGGCTCCAGCGAGATGTATAACGATACGTTCTCGCTGCGTTACTCGGGTGAATTTGACGTTCCCACACTTCAGAACGCGATCAACGAAATTCTCAAGCGCCACGAAGCTTGGCGCACCAGCTTCGAGATGAGCGATGATAAAGTATTTCAAAAAATCGCACCGGAAGTCCGGGTTACGTTGCCGGTCTCAGATCTAACGACACTTCCTATTAAGCAGCGCGAGAAGCGGCTGGCTGAACTGATCGCTCAAGATTCAAGGCTGTCCTTCAGACTTACGGACGCGCCTTTGTTTCGCGCGCGCGTGATCCGGGTAGCAGATCGCGACTCTCGACTCGTCCTGGTAATACACCATCTCATCTCTGATGGTGTATCAGTCTATCAGGTCTTTCTTTCCGAACTCCAAGCCCTTTACTCGGCCCTTACCCACGGCTTCGAACCCACACTGCCGCCGCTTCCGTTCCAGTACGCTGACTACGCTGAATGGCAGCGCAGGTCGCCCGCCCGGCACAAACTCGGATCGCACTTAAACTTCTGGGATCAGTACCTTGGAGGAGAACTGCCCGTAATGAAGCTACCGCTCGATCGGCCCAGGCCGACGGCGCGCAAGTTTGACGGAGGCGTTGAGAGTTTTCTGCTCACGAAGGAAGTTACTCACTCACTGAAAAGCATAGCCGACGCTTGTGGAGCAACCGTTTTCATGACTGCTCTCGCCGCCTTTAACGTTCTCACGTATCATTACACAGGTGAATGCGACCAGATACTCGGCTGTGTAACTTCAACCCGAAAGCAGTTCGGGACAGAGTCACTGCTCGGCCTCTTCATTAACATGCTTCCACTCAGGTCCAGGTTTTCAGCCGACGGCAGTTATCCTGACTTAGTTCGTCACGTGCGAGAGAACACGCTGGCGGCGTTAGAGCACGAAGTGGCTTTCGACTTACTTGTCCGGCGATTCGGGCGCCGCGTACCGAGTATCACGCCGCTGTTTCAAGTTGTTTTCGTTTTTGAGCCATCAGCCGCATTGACCTCCGACCAATGGCGGCTTGACGACCGAACTCCGGACAACCCATTCACGAAATGGGATCTGGCGGTCGTTTTGCAAGAGAACGGCGGAAACATCTGCGGACATTTTAGCTACTGCCGCGACATTTTCAATGCCGAAACTATTGCTGAAATGAGGGACAGATGGGTGAAGTTGCTGGGCGAAGTCGCAGCTAACTCAAGCCGAACAACCGCGGAACTTTCAGCCGCTCTTGCGAAAAGCAACGGCGGTTCCTCCGGCTTTAAATGGTTTCGAAGACATCTAAGACGTCTCCCGCAGGCTTATTCCCTGTAGTAGCAGCAATTTGTCAACTATTATTCTCTTGGACATCCGGACCATCAGCATCCACTATTTGTTCGGCCAAGACACAGCTTCGGATCGTGTAAGATATCAACGTTGAAGTATGGCTGGTGTTCGGCGGGCGTCGGGCGGTTCCGATTTCAATCATGGATCTTTAAGTGCCCAATTTTCGCCTCAGATATTGTGCAAAATATCCGAACATTTTCTGACTATCCCACCCAATTCGGAGATTACCGCGTTTGGACTTTTGTTTGGAGCTGCCGGAAAGAGCGATGTCGTTATTCAGAGTTTCCGCTTGACTCCCATGAATTGGCCCCAGGAGAAATCCTCGACTGCAAGCTGTTGGAGCCGAGCCTTGCCGGATTGGGGAAACTCGGATTCCGATCCGGAGTTGACGTGGCTCGATCCAGTGGGTTGGTTTTGTACTCGACCTGATGACAGCCGTGGATTGCTCGCCTCAGATATGGAATTTCACAATTTGTACTTTCCTGATCCGAGCAATTTGGCTGTCATTTTCCACTCCGAACCGCAACACCGGATCTCAGCGGAGCTGTACGCGAGCTGCTTAAATTCGCCTATGGCGGCTGAACATTTTCGAGCCGGGTCGCTTTTTGTGTCCCCGCAGATCAGCCCCAGGGAGCCGCTCAAAGTAACGATACGCGAGAGGATCAGTGAGGATTCCTATCTCCGAACTTACGAAGTGTTCGATACGGTGGATCGGGAAGAGATATTGGCAGGCTGGAACAATAGGGCTCGTTCGATTTTCCGGCTAAAACGGGCTGGAGCGAAGTCAGCGGCTCGCCGAAGGGAAGATTGATAACGGCCCCAACCGTCTAGCTCCAGCTCTCGAGTAATCTCTACTGCTCGATTCGAATCACGAGTTCGCTTGCCGCTTACCGGATCGATAAGGGCCTTTGGTCTAATGCTTCTTCCCTCGCGATTCGACACCCTCGTAGTGGATGGGCATTTCGGTCGAGTCGACAATCTCGAGAGCGACTATTGAACTTCGGCATTTCGATATGTGGCGTCGGAAGACGTTCAGCATGCTTCGGAGCTTAACACGTAAAACTTACGTGAGGACCTCATCTCAAGCTAGACCGATGATATTAAGGCAGATAGATTTGGTGGAGGCGGCGGGAGTTGAACCCGCGTCCGAGAAAGCCCGCTATGCAAAGCCTACGTGTGTATCCGGTTCTGGTGTTTCAGCGGCTGCCTATAAAACCGGCAAGAGCGACAGCCGCCTAGTCCGATTGATCTCGGCCCTTAGCTCCGGACCGAAGCTTGGTACCTATCCTGCAAAATGACGCCCCTTGACTAACGCGCAGGCTCGTTAGCCGGAGCGGCAACCTAAGTTAAATTAGGCAGCGTATGCAAACTGCGTGTTATTGGCAGTTGTTGTTTTCCGATCGTTTTACGGGAGCTCGGAACCCGACACGCCTTCACACAACGATTCGATCCCGTCGAAGCCGTTGCGCCCCCATTTGAGGGAAATGCCTGGCGGCTTTCTCGAACCGCCATGCTAGAAGTATTCTATCAGTTAGATGCTTCGAACCGGCGTTTGGGCGCTAGCGCGCTTGCCGTTCCCCGTCCGTGCAAGGTAGCCGTCGCGAAATGCAGAGCGTCGTTGCTCCCATCGCTACGCCGTCCGTGCACGATGACCAACAGGAACAGCACGGACGCTTATATCATGTCGTGTTGCTGGATGATGACGAGCATACGTACGACTACGTCATCGAAATGCTGCAGAAACTGTTCTTATTTTCTACCGATCTGGCGTTTCAACACGCCGTCGAGGTTGACAGCACCGGGCGGACCGTCGTGATTACCTGCGAACAGCCCCAGGCCGAATTCGCGCGCGACCAAATCCATGCGTACGGTGCAGATCCAAGAATGCCGAAATCGAAGGGATCCATGTCGGCCGTGCTGGTTCCAGCGGGGAATACCGCCCTGAGTTGACGACGGACCCCGTCAATTCTCAAAAGCGATGGTCGGAAAGGTCGCCGAGATATGATCGTGCCACGTAAGGCTGTCTTCGTCGACGAACGCCCAGACGAGTCCAATACCACCGGCCAAAAGGCTGAGCATGCTTCCGAACAAGCGTTGATAACGGCGCGACTCGGAGGGCGGATTTCCGTCAAAATCGACCAAGCGCAGTCCTGCGAAACGCGTTCCGGGTGTGTCGCGTGAAGCAAACGTCCAAAGTAGCTTGTAACACAACGGTACCGTCACAAGCGCTAGCGCAAAGAACGGAAGAACGTGCTTGTCTAATGAAAACTGACCGTTCGCGAGAAGAAAAAGCGCGATGCCGAACGAGCAAGCGATCGCCATCAGCGCTGCGTCGACACAGGCAGCTTTCATGCGCAAACTTACTGGGGCAACTGGCGCATCGCAGATGATGTTCGATTGCAGTCGAGTTAGAACTTCCTCTCGCCCTTGGAAGTCCAATCGCGGTTGATCCGCGGCGCGGGTCGTTCGCGAGCGCGCGCGCCGCACCTCGACTTTCGCTGTTTTGACCGGTGCCGGACGCGGCAGGTCCGCTGCACGGAGGCGAATCGATTCTCGCTCCGCCGGCGTCGTTAATGAGCCGAATGGTATGACGCGCCGCTCCGAGAAAGGCGTCGCGAATAACGACTGCTGAGCGTTCGCGATCCCTATCGGCGGCGCATTGTGAGGTGCTACCGGTTGCGCCGCAGCATCGTCACTGGGGTCGTAAACGGGTGCGGTAGCAGTGGCTGCTATAGGGTAAGTGTTAGGAGAAATGCGATTAGGCGCATTTTTGACGCGCCGCCCGCAACGGCGGCACCGATGGTCGTCGTCTAAAATCCAAGTTTGACAATGCTGGCAAGTCATGTGACGCTCGATGCAATCAGGGACCGCTTGCTGCCGAAATGCTTGCGGCTCACTGGCCGGCCATGCTACGGTTTTCGGTTGACCCTTTCTCCCGCGCTGGGACCCCCAACTTCCCTATCTATCAGAAAAGTTCGTTTTTGTCTAGAACATTTCTCATCTAAGTTGTTCTTTTTTCTAGGGGCTCTCCTTCTTATCCTTTCGCCGGCTCTGGGACAGACCACCGCCCGTCCAACGAAGGCGAATGCGCCTCCCCAAGATGAGATCTGGTATCACTCCGTATACGAAGAGTCAAACGGGTCCATGCGGTACCTGCGCGGTGCAGCGAAAATTGAGCTTACCGAGTTCTCCATCAGCGCCGATAATATCGAGTTCAACTCCGACACAAATTGGGTGGTGGCGCGTGGGCACGTTCATTTGGAGCACTTCGCGACAGGCGACAAGCTGGACGCGGATCACGGCGAGTACAACTTAAAGAGCCAGGAGGGGAAATTTTACGTCGTGGACGGTACTGCGCCCGCGAAAATCATGACGAGCCCCGGCATTCTCACGACCACGAACCCGTTCTATTTCCAGGCGAAGTGGGCTGAACGCATCAAAGATCGCTATATCCTGCATCAAGGATATGTCACAGACTGCAAGCTTCCGAAACCGTGGTGGACTTTCGAAGCGCCCGTTTTCGACATCATTCCGGGCGATCGGGCGATCGCACGCCATACCGTTTTCCGCTTGAAGCATGTGCCCGTGTTCTATTTGCCATACTTCTATCGGCCGCTTGGGCGCAATCCTCGCGGAAGCGGATTTCTGACGCCGAACGTTGGGCACAGCACTCTCTACGGCTTCATGGTGGGCGCCGGATATTACTGGGCGATCAATCGCAGTTACGACATGACGGGCGTGGTGCAGTATTTCACCGATAGAGGGCCGGCTTTCCGCTACGATTTTCGAGGCAAGCCGAACGACGTGACGGATTTCAACTTCAATCTGTACAGCGTCGACGATCAGCAGGGCGTCACATCCGGAACTACGAAGATAAAGGAGGGCGGACTTGAGTTTGAACTTACGGCAAGAACGCAAATACTCGGATTCAATGGAGTCTTGGACTACAATTATCTGAGTTCGTATTTGTTCCGCCAAGCGTTTTCATACTCTTTCGCTTCGACGATCTGGTCTCAAAACAATTCGATTGGATTTCTGCAAAGGCACTTTGCGGACGACACTTACGCCCTCAACATCGTTTTAGAGCGCAATCAGAATTTCGAGGCCATAACCTACCCGTCCCTACATCAGCTTCCGAACGAGGTCATCATTCAGAAACTTCCCTCGATCGAGTTTTCCGGCCGTGACCAGGATCTTCTTAATGGCCCCGTGCCGCTCCTGTTTTCATTCGGGTCCAGTGCAGGCCTGCTGAGTCGCTCGGAGCCGACAGGATTCGATACCACGACGACGGGAAGTCCCTCACAGATCTTCAACACCGGCGAAGTCGCGCGCATAGACGTAGAGCCCCGGATTATGACGGCGTTCAACTTCAAAGGCTTTTCGCTCGACCCGAGTCTTACGTTTGGCGCCACCGATTACGCAAACTCGTACTCTACGAATGCAACAACTTACACGCCAGTCGCTTCATGTGGTGGTTATCCGACCTGTCCTCCGCAATCGAACACCTCTGTCGCGCTCGCAGCATCTAATCTGTTTCGCAAAGATGTCGATTTCACGCTCGATTTCCGCCTACCTCGAATTGAGCGAATCTACACCCCCCCGAAATGGCTGCATTTAGGTGAAAAGGCCAAACACGTGATCGAGGCCGAAGCGAGTTACGAATACGTGACCGGCATCAATAACTTTCAGAAGTTCCTTCATTTCGACGCCACGGACATCCTCTCGGATACGAACCAGCTCACGTATTCGTTAACCAATCGCCTGTACGAAAAGGACAAGAGTGGAAATGTCAGGGAAGTGCTGACATGGCGGCTCACGCAGGCGCGTTATTTTGATCCGACCTTCGGCGGCGCTGTGGTTCCGAACCAGGGCGCTTGTGCCTACAATACAGCGGGCACTGCACTTTCTCAAAATCCCACTTGTCAGCGCGTCGTTGTATACGCTACCGAGGAATTGACGCCCTTCGCCTTTCTGGATGGCCCGCGCGGTTACTCGCCCATCGTCTCGTCTCTTGTTTTTAATCCCTACAGCTTCTTCGCGCTCGAATATCGCGCGGACTATGATCCGTTTCGTCACAAGTTTGTAAACCACACGGTTAGCGGCACCGTGCGACGTTCGAAGTACTTCGGCGGCATGTCGGAGACGGCGATCAGCACGAATCCAATCCTGATCCCTCAGGACAACCAGCTCAGCTTCGGAGGCGGGTACGGCAACAGCAATCGCAAAGGGTGGAATGTCGCTGGGTCTGTCTTCTACGACGCGCTGCTCGATCGGCGCCTATTCGATCTCGTGCAAACTTCCTATAACACCGATTGCTGCGGCTTTAGTTTCGAGCTGCGAAATTTCAATCTCGGCATCAGACAAGAGAATCAGTATCTGTTCTCGTTTTCAGTCGCGAATATCGGCACGTTCGGCAGCTTGCAGAAGCAAGCGCGGATCTTCTAACAAAGTTCCAATTTACTCGGCTTCCCGGATCGAGAAAGCCTGATCGAGAATCGTCGCGAAATCACGGCTCTTGTGCGTAATCGATTGTCTCAACTGATGCAATTCCCGCTCAATGGTGCGAAGCCGGTCCGCCATATGCAGACAGGCGAGAACCGCAGCTCGAGTGGTGTCGAGATTACCCGCACGACGCGCTATGGACGACATCAATTCGTCGATCTCGTGCGCGAGTTCCTCGGTTTCGCGCGGATCGCCGGAGGTTGACACCGCGTAGGTCTGGTTGAAGATCGTAACCCGGACGGTCTGTTTCGAGGTGTCGGATGCGTCCATGAGCCGCTTTTCAGGTTGCGCTGAGTAGATCCAACTGGCTAAGCAGCTTCTCGATCCGGCTCTTCACCTGCTTGCGTTCGCCGCGAAGCTCCTCTACCTCTTCGGAAAGGCGCTTGATTTTCTGCTCCAGAACGCCGTTCTCCCTGTGAAAGTCGGCGTAGGTAGCTTGCAGCTCGTTGAGCTGGGCTCTAGTCGAAGTCAGTTCTTCGTTCGTCGTCGTGAGCTGCTGGTGCAGCTGCTGGTTTTCATCGCGAAGATCCGTGATCACCTGGACCGCGCGATTGATACGATCCTCGAGGCTGGCTAAGGCGTCAATGCCGTGTTGGACTGCTGCTTCCATCCTCTGTCAGACGAATTATCGCCTACTGCAGTTGCGCCTGATGTGCTTCTTTCGCTCTGGCCACCAAAGCCGAAAAACCGGCCGAGTCGTTGATGGCGATGTCGGCTAGAACTTTTCTGTTTAGCCCTATGCCGGCGCGCTTCAGCCCATTGATGAATTTGCTGTAGGAGATCTCGGCTTCACGGCAGGCCGCATTGATGCGAACGATCCACAAAGAACGGAAATTCCGTTTCTTCAGGCGCCGTCCCACGTAGCCATATCGCAGCGCCTTCTCAACGGCCTCTTGCGCGGCTCGGTTCAGCTTCGATTTGGTGAGAAAGTAACCCTTCGCGCGACGGAGGGTTTTGTGGCGATAGTCTCGCCGGTGGGTACCTCTTTTGACTCTTGGCACGTTTGCTCCTTAAGTGATCTGGAAGCGATATGCTTCCTTTCGAGAGGCGGCAGGCACGTGCGGCGCGCTGCTCCTACTCGTTAATGTCGGATCTCCCGGGATGCTAGTACGGGAGCATGCTTCTCAGCTTAGCCTGATCGGTCTCGTCCGCGACCACGCCCTGGCCAAGCTTTCGTTTGCGCGAGCGCGGTTTCGACGTCAAAATGTGACGGGCAAACGCGTGACGCCGGGCTATTTTGCCGGTACCCGTCTTCTTGAAGCGCTTGGACGCACCTTTATGTGTCTTCATCTTAGGCATACATCTGTCCTGGAATTTACTCGGGGGGCTAGTTGCCGCCTGAAGAACCGCACTGGCCAACCGCAGGCGTGAACGAAGCGGTACTACCAAAAAAGTATAACATGCGGAGTGATAGCGCCGGCTTTCCGATGCACGCCGGAACTAGTTGTTGTCGCGATACTCATCGAGCCACGCCATCTGGATTGCCTCGAGCTTGCCTTCGGTCGAGGACGCTGGATCATCCTTGAAATCCGCCAGCTCAGTGATCCACTTATGGAGGTCCGTGTAACGAATGTGGGTCGGATCAATCTCAGGATGAGTTTCGTACAAGCTGAGCGCAATGTCTTCGGTGTGGTCCCAAGTGAGTCCAGGCATGCTTCCTCCGGCTTTATTGTATTCTTGCGCTCGCCTGCCGCTGGCGCGGGTTACTCGATCTTCGTGCCCTTCAACGCGCCGCGAACAGCAGTGTTCATGATCTTTTCGGCAAGTTTCATCGTGACCTGATTCAGCGCTTCCATTTTTTCGTTGATGATGCGGTGATCGTCTCCGCGGTAAACGGTTTCGAGGTCACGCTTGGCCGCCTCAATGGCACTGCGCTCTGCTGGCGCGAGGCTCGCCCAAGCTTCACTTTTTTGAGCCTTCTCCGTGGCCGCAAGAATGTTGTCGGCCTCGACTCGCGCTTCGCGGACCTGGCGCTCGCGCATATCCTCTTCGGCCTTGTCGAAGGACTCGCGAATGATTGCCTCGACTTGCTCTTCCGTTAGACCGTAAGACGGCTTCACTTCGACGCTCTGCTCTTTGCCGGTGCGCGCATCCCGGGCGGTGACGTTCAGGATGCCATTCGCATCAATGAGAAAACGAACCTGGATGCGAGCGAGACCTGCGGGCAGGGGCTGAATGTCCTTGAGATCAAAACGCGCCAAGCTGCGGCAATCCTTCACAAGTTCGCGCTCACCCTGCAGAACGTGGATGAGCACGTTCACTTGCCCATCGACGGCGGTCGTGAAGCTCTCCGTCGCACTCGCCGGGATGGTGGAGTTGCGGTGGATCAGCTTCGACACGACGCCGCCCATCGTCTCGATGCCGAGCGAAAGCGGGGTCACGTCAAGCAGGAGCTTGTCTTCGACATCGCCGGCCAGTATGCCGGCTTGAACCGCAGCTCCGAGTGCAACCACCTCATCGGGATTTAATTCAGTGTGCGGCTTCGCTTTGAACAGCCGTTCCACGGCCATGCGGACCAGCGGAATGCGCGTGGACCCGCCCACCATGACGACTTCGTCGATTTGCTCGGGAGTGAGCTTCGAATCCGCCAGGCACGCCCGGCAAGGCTCTAGTGTTCGTTCAACAACAGGTGCGATCAGGCGTTCGAACAATTCGCGCTGAATAACGCGGCGATAGCTCTTGCCCTTGTATGCAAGCTCAATCTTGGACTCGGGAATGAACGACAGATCCTCTTTCGGCTTGATGACGGCGCGGCGTAATCGCTGCACACCTTCGGAATCTTGCGAAAGATCTTCATTCCATTCCGATTGCACATCTTCGAGCGCGATCCGAAGAAGAAGATTGTCGATGTCATCGCCACCGAGGTGCGTGTCCCCATTGGTGGCCAACACTTCGAAGATGCCTTCATGCAGACGCAAGATGGAGATGTCGAAGGTGCCGCCACCGAAGTCATACACCGCGATCACGCCATCCTGGCGTTTGTCCAGGCCGTACGCGAGCGATGCTGCCGTCGGCTCGTTGACCAGGCGGAGAACCTCGAGACCAGCAAGGCGGCCGGCATCTTTTGTCGCTTGCCGCTGCGCGTCATTAAAATACGCCGGCACCGTGATAACCGCTTCCGTCACGGGAGCGCCGAGCGCCGCCTCCGCATTGTCTTTCAGCCGCCGCAGCACTGCGGCCGAAATCTCGGGTGGCGTGAAGGTGCGATCGCCCAGTTTCAATTTGATAACGGATTCGCTGTCCTCGGCAATCCGGAACGGAAACAGCTTCAACTCGTCCTGGACGTCGGCGACGCCGCGTCCCATCAGGCGCTTCGCCGAATAGACCGTGCGTTCGGGGCTGGTCAGCAGCAACTCTCGAGCCGGCTCGCCTGCCACCAGCTTTCCGTCTTTCGTCAGTGAAACGATACTCGGAACGATCTTTCGGCCTTCAGAATCTTCGATGATGCGAGGACCGGTCGGCTCCATCAACGCAACCAAACTGTTGGTCGTGCCGAGATCGATTCCGACCACCTTGGATTTCCGGCTTTCGCCAAAGTCGATTTGAAAAGTTCCCATTTTTCCCTTTAGAGACGATCCTCGATCGGCTCTGCCGAACCGGCCACCGGATGCAACGCTTTATCTACGTCGCGGATCAGGTTCTCGATATAACGCCTCCGGTTGAGGACGCGCCGGATCTCGTTGAGAGCCTGCTTGGCCGTTGCGCTTTCCGCTTCCGCCGCGTCGTATTTCGCGAACAGGTTCTCGAGTTCCTGATCGATTGCCGCGCGCAGATTCAAGAAATTCTCTTTCGCCGACTCTAATTGGGCGCGCGCCGACTCGTCTCCGCTCCTCAACTCCTCAAGCATCATGTTGAGCTCGAACACTTCTTCGAGTAATTCGGGCGGAACATCTCTCGAACGCTGCTCCCCGATAGGAAACCCTTCTTCGGTCAAACGGTATTCGGCCCGTTTCACCGGATCCCTAAGCGTGCGGTAGCCATCGTTGAGGATCGCTGTCGCTTCGAGCGCTTGCGCCTGCTCCTCAGCACTCTTTCTACCGAAACGATCCGGATGCCAGTGCCGGCTCAGCTCGTAAAAGCGCTTTTGCAATGCATCGGTGTCAACCTTAAGCTTCCGTGCAAGGCCGAAGAACTCGTAGAAATTTTTGGACGGGCTGGACATGGAGAGAGGAACCGCGAGCGGGCGCCTATTCGCCGAAATACTGCGAAAAGCTTAAGCTGAAAACGACGTACCGCACCCGCAACTCTTGGTCGCATGCGGGTTGTGGAACACGAATCCCGATTGCATCAGTGAATCCTGCCAATCGAGCGTCATGCCATCCAGGAACAACATGCTCTTCGGATCCACGAACACCTTCACGTCTTCGAATTCGAACACGTGATCGCGAGGCCGCGGCTCCGGCGCAAACTTGAATTGATAGCTCAACCCGGAACAGCCGCCACCGAGAACGCCGAGGCGCAAGCCGCCCGAGACGCCTTCACGCGCAAACGCCTCGCGTATCTTTTGCACTGCCTTCGGCGTTACGTGAACCTGTTTCGGCTGATCCTGTTTGGGGGCGGTCTCCGGCGCGGCCGGCTGATGGCCGGACGTTCCACCAAGCTGAGTTAACTCAGCCACTGCTTCCGCACCTCGCGACTAGCTGACCGCAACCGGTTCGCTCTGGACAGCCGATTGCTTCTTCTTTTTGTAATCGCCGATCGCGGCCTTGATCGCGTCTTCGGCGAGCACCGAGCAATGAATTTTCACTGGCGGCAGTGACAGTTCATTAACGATGTCCGTGTTCTTGATCTCAAGCGCCTGGTCGACCGTCTTGCCCTTCAGCCACTCGGTGGCGAGCGACGAACTCGCAATGGCGCTGCCGCAGCCGAAGGTCTTGAACTTTGCGTCTTCGATGACGCCAGTTTGCGGATTCACCTTCACCTGGAGTTTCATCACGTCGCCGCACTCCGGCGCTCCTACCATCCCCGTCCCGACATCCGGGCTGCTCTTGTCTAAGGAGCCCACGTTGCGCGGGTGTTCATAGTGGTCGATAACTTTGTCAGAGTAAGCCATGTCTTTATCCTTCTAATTTCAATCTTAATGCGCCGTCCAAACCATCTTCGAAAGGTCCACGCCCTCTTTGGCCATCTCGTAAAGAGGCGATAATTCGCGCAACTTCCTCACTACGTGGATCACTTTGTCCCCGACATAATCCACTTCTTCTTCTGTATTGAAGCGTCCGATCCCAAAACGGATCGAGGAGTGCGCCAGATCGTCGCCAGCCCCGAGGGCCTTCAGCACATAACTGGGCTCGAGCGTTGCCGACGTACACGCCGATCCACTCGATACTGCAATATCGTTGATGCCCATCAGCAGGCTCTCGCCTTCGACGTACGCGAAGCTGATGTTCAAATTATGCGGTAAGCGGTGCTCGACCGAGCCATTGATGTAGACCTCATCGAGTTCCCGCATCAGCTTGTCCTTCAGTTTGTCACGCAAGAAGCTGAGGCGCTTCGATTCCTGCGGCATTTCCTGCCCTGCGATCTCACAAGCCGCGCCGAGTCCGACAATCCCCGGGACATTCAGCGTACCGGAGCGCATCCCGCGCTCGTGACCTCCGCCATCCATCTGCGCCGTGATCTGCACGCGCGGATTCCGGCGCCGGACGTACAGAGCGCCCACACCCTTGGGACCGTAAAGTTTGTGCGCGGTGAGCGAGAGAACATCGATTCCATCCGCGTTCACATTCACCGGAATCTTTCCCACTGCCTGCACGGCATCGCTGTGAAACAGGACGCCCTTCTCTTTCGCGATCTTTCCGATCTCCTTCATCGGCTGAATCACGCCAATTTCGTTGTTGGCGTACATGATCGAGATCAGAATGGTTTTATCCGTGATCGCGTCGCGCAGCTGATCGAGATCGATCATGCCGTCCTGCTTTACGGGAAGATAGGTGACGCGCACGCCTTCCTTCTCGAGCCGTTTGCAGGTGTCGAGTACGGCTTTGTGTTCAATCACCTGCGTAATAATGTGATTGCCGCGTTCGGCGTACATCTCCGCGATGCCCTTCAGGGCAAGATTGTTCGACTCGGTCGCGCCGCTGGTAAAAACGATCTCCTTGGCAGTGGCCCCGATCAGATCGGCGATCTGCTTTCGAGCTTTCTCCGTGGCCTCCTCGGCCTCCCAGCCGAAGCTATGGTTTCGCGACGCAGAGTTTCCAAAAATCTCGGTGAAGTACGGCTTCATGGCGTCGAAGACGCGAGAGTCCACGCGTGTCGTCGCGTGATTGTCCATATAAATCGGCAGTTTCATACGCTTTGTTTCCTTAGAGAACTCTCGGATTCCAGAGATTTCGGAGTGTGGGGCAGAGCGATCAGCGAGGTCGGCAGGAATCCTGGTACCTGATCCTCGGAATCTTGCAGCATATCTTGGATGCTGACACTATCGAGAAGTCGCAGAATGCCTTCGTGTATGCGCTTCAAGGGCCGCTTCACCGTGCATCGATCCGAATGCCCGCAGTAGGCGTGTTCGGTAAAACAGTTCGCCAGTACGATGGGTCCGTCGATTGCGCGGATCACTTCGAGTGCCGAAATCAAACGCGGATCTCGTGCCAGCCGGTAACCCCCGTTAGTTCCATATTCGGAAATCAGAAATCCGGTCTTGCCCAGCCTCTGCAGCAGCTTTGAGAGCAACGGAAGCGGGATGCCGCAATCATCCGCGACTTCTTTCGCGCTCACCGCCTCGCCCGTCTCGCGCTGCCGCGATGCAAAATGCTTGAGCGCAATCAGGCTGTAATCGGCTTTTTTTGTGAGTCTAAGCATCTCGAACCGTGGTTTCGCAGGGTGGCAAAAACCGATCTGCGACCAACTAGATCTTACTTCTTTATAGCACGACGGACGAAGAATGGTCCAACTTTTATGTCCAATAGATTGAAATAGTTGCGGTGCCGTGAAGGGTGCGTGTAGGCCCCATCCGGGCAAAGTTTTAATGTCACTTGCCGATAAGATCACCGTGCTACACTCGGTACGCGCAATAGCTATCCGTAAACACATCGCGTGATTCGACTCTTTCGTGTTTTCATTCCGGCAAGCGTAGTTGCGCTCCTGCTTTCCGAAACTATTCTGGTCCTGGCGTGCTACTTCGGTGCGTCGCTGTTCACGACCAACTACGATGCCGCTTTTTACCTGTTTGCGCAAGGTAACTACTGGAAGATTTTTGTCATCTCGGCCTGCATCATTCTGGTGCTCTATTTCGAGGATCTCTACACCGAGTTGCGCATAATCTCGCGCATACTGCTGGTCCAGCAGGTCTGTCTGGCCGTGGGATGCGCGCTTCTCTTCATGGCGTTTCTCGGCTATCTGAAGCCGGATCTGGTGCTCCCACGATGGCTGACCGTGGTGGGGAGTCTCGGTGTGATCATTTTGCTGCCCTCCTGGCGCATCTTCTTCTGGAGGTACATCATTGGCTCACTCCGCTCCGAGCGCGTATTGCTGATCGGGAATTCCAGCATCCTGGGCGAAGTCATCTCGTGCGTGATGGATAAGCCGGAGTTTGGGTACTCGATCGTCGGGTATGTGTGCGAAGAAGCGCCGTGCGATTTTCCGATTCCTTGCCTGGGAACACTTGCCGATGTGCGGAAGATCTGCGAAGAGTACAAGCCGACGCGCATCGTAGTAGGCATGGCAGAGCGCCGGAATCGCTTGCCCGTCCAGGAGTTGCTCGAGATTCGTTTCAGCGGCGTAATGATTGAGGACGCAGCCGACACCTACGAGATCGCCATGCGACGGGTTTGCAGCCGCAAGATCCAGCCGTCCCAGCTGATCTTTTCTTCAACCCTGGGGCCGCGCCCGCATGCCCTCGCCATCCAAAGCTTCTATTCGATGATCATCGGCGTCGTTGGGCTGATCGTGTCCTTGCCGTTTATGTTGCTCACCGCCGTCGCGGTAAAGCTCTCCTCGCGGGGGCCCATTCTGTACCGGCAACGTCGCGTGGGAAGCAACGGCCAAGTGTTCACGCTCTATAAATTCCGATCCATGTATACCGACGCTGAGGCAGAGACGGGCGCAGTGTGGGCCTCGGTCGACGATCCGCGCATTACGCCGGTCGGCCGCTGGCTTCGCAAGCTGCGCCTCGACGAATTGCCTCAGTTTTGGAACGTGGTGAAAGGCGATATGGCGATCGTCGGCCCGCGTCCAGAGCGCCCGGAATTTGTGGATTTACTCGCCCAGCAGATTCCGTATTATCGGCAACGGCTGGCAGTCAAGCCCGGCATCACCGGATGGGCGCAGATCAACCATAAATATGGCGACACTGAACTCGATGCGATGATCAAACTCGAGTACGATCTTTACTACATCAAGAACGTCGCGCCTGCTCTTGATTTCTACATTATCTTCCACACTATTAAGGTCATGCTGCTGAGCCGGGGCGCGCAGTAAGAGCAGGAACCGATTCGGCTTAGTCCGTCATTCGGCTTAGTGCGTCGTCTTTCGATATGCCAGCACGGCCTTCTCATGCTCTTCGAGCGTAGACGAGAAATGGTGTGCTCCGGAACCGTCCGGCTTGGCGACGAAATATAAATAATCAGCGTCGGCTGGATGCAGCGCCGCTGCGAGGGACGACAATCCCGGGTTAGCGATAGGGCCGGGTGGAAGGCCGGCGTGCGCGTAGGTGTTGTATGGATTGGCGCTCGCCAGGTCCGATTTGTGAATGACTCCCTGATACCGGTTCTCGAGAAGAGCCGCGTACACCGTGGTCGGATCGCACTGTAGCGGCATATCCAATCGCAAGCGGTTGGTGAATACGGCTGCTACCAGGGGGCGTTCCTGCGAAACGGCCGTCTCTTTCTCGATAAGCGAAGCCAAAGTGACCACTTTGTGGGCGTCAGCGATACGCTTTTGTCCACCTAGCGTTGCCCAAACCTTGCGGAACTCAGCGGTCATCATGCGGCAGAGCTGCTCGGCTGTGGTGCGGTGATTTACCCGATACGTCGACGGAAACAGATAGCCTTCGAGGTCGGGCGCGAGAGGATCAAGATCGCGAATACTGCGGGGATCCGCCGCGACTTTCAGAAATGCGTCGGCAGGTACGATGCCGGATTGCTCCAGTAGCCCGGCGATGTCGAAAATGTTACTTCCTTCGGGCACCGTGAAGTCCTCGTAAAAAACGTCTCCGCGGCGAATTTTCTCGAAGACCTGCCAGGGTGTTTGAGCGGAGCCAAATCGGTATTCGCCCGCCTGTAGTGTGGCTCGAGGGTGAAGCGCTCGCACCGCCAGAAAAGCCCAATGCGATCGCACCACTCTGTGCGAAGCAAGAACGCGTGCAATGTCTTGCGACGACATGCCGTGTTCGATTTCGACAAACGTTTCGGCCCCGAAGCCTCGGTAAGGCCCGAGGTACCAGTAACCGCCAATTCCGCCTGCAATCACAGCGAAAAGTATCACGACGAGCAGCGCGATGACCAGGACGCGAAGCAACCCTCCCCCTCGCCTACTCAAGCGCGTGTCCCTCTTCGGAGTGCTGTTTCATCCCTTGGTTTGCCAAGTAACTTTCGAGCAATAGCATCGCCGCCAGCCGGTCCACTGCGTTCTTCCGCTGCTGCAGTGACGCCCCGGTCTCACGCAACGTGCGCTCCGCTTCTGCGGACGTCAAACGCTCGTCCCAAAAGATGACGGGCAGATCCAAATACTGCTGAAGGCGGTCCGCGAAGTCGCGCGTGTACTCGCTTTGCCGGCTCTCCGAACCGCTCATGTGCAACGGCCTGCCAATCAGCAAAACCTGTACGTTCCAATGAGCAGCGATCTGCTTCAGGTTCTCGAGATCCTCGCGAATGCGGGTGCGCTGCAGTGTTTCGATTCCTTGTGCGGTGATTCCGAGCTCGTCGCTCACTGCGAGACCAATACGTTTCTTGCCAACGTCGAGCGCGAGCACACGCCCGGCGCCATGTTGATGCAGGCTGTTCAAGTTGGATTATAGAAGGTCACTAAGGTGCTAGAGTAGCGGTTACTGAGGCCGTAGTACGTCTTGGCACTCTTCAGTCCTCCGCAGCACTTCCAGAGATCCGTTAGCGTTGGAACTTCGCTGATTGCGGTGGCGGCGCTGGTAGCGCTGCTCTATTATGGGCGCGACTTTTTCGTCACGCTCATCATCTCTGCCGTTTTCGCGTTTATTCTGGATCCGGCGGTGCTGCTGGTGATGAAGCTGCGCGTGCCGCGACCTGCAGCTACCGGCATCGTGATTGGCGTGGCGATCGTCGCCAGCTATCTAGTCGGGTTGATGGCGTGGAGTCAGGCCTCGATCATTGCGGAAGATCTTCCCGGCTATACATCGCGCGTCAGCGATTTGTGGAGCAGAACAAACGACCGGCTCGATCAATTCGAGAAACAGAGTATCGACATGCTGGTCCCCAAGAGTCTGCGAGACCAAGGGCAACAGATTGAAGAAAGGCCGAAACAAGCCTTGAGGACGCGCAAGCGGCGCGTGAACGCAAATGCGCCTGAGCAGCCTAATCCCAGTGCACCGCCTGCGATCCAGGAAGTTCGAATCCATACGGATCCGAAGCCGTTCATCACGACCATTTACAGCTACGCCTCCGGTTATTTTCACGTGTTCATCATGGCTTCGTTCGTGCCGTTTCTGGTCTACTTTATGCTGAGCTGGCGTGATCACCTGAGCAAGAGCGTGATGCGGTTGTTTCACGGAGAGGAGCGATATGTTGTCGGTAAAACCTGGTCGGGCATCGGCGATTCAACCAGAGCTTACGTTCTCGGCAACTTTCTTCTATGGGTGTTTCTGAGCAGTCTCAGCGCGATTGTGTTTTTCTTTTTGGGCGTGCCTTACTGGCCCTTAATCGGCCCTCTGAGTGCGTTTTTGAGTCTAGTGCCGTATGTTGGTCTGCCACTCTCGATTGTGCCGCCTGTTTTGGCCGCGGTCGCCATCCCGAACAGGTTCAAGATCATTCTCACCGTTGTATTGGTCACGGCGGCGTTGCACTTTCTCGCAATGAACGTCCTTTACGCGAAGATCATCGGCAGGCGCGTGCGCTTGAATCCGTTGGTAGTCACGGTCGCACTGATGTTTTGGGGCGCAGTTTGGGGCGCAATCGGGTTGGTTCTGGCGATCCCCGTTACTGCGGCGATCAAGACAGTGTGCGATAACGTCGAATCGCTCGAACCCTACGGCAAGCTGCTCGGCGACTAAGGCATGTAAGCGACTGTTTGTGGATCGCTGCCGGAAACCAGCATTTCCGGCTTGGCGTCTGCAGCTTCTGTTCGGACATACGCCAGCGCCACAACTTCTCCCAGCGCGGGTGAATAAGCCGCTGAAGTGATTTCAGCCACGTTGCTGCCTGCGGCGCTCAACTTCGTTCCCGATGCGGGCGGCGTGGTTGTTTTGATGCGAATAGGCGTGAGCAGGCGGTGAACTTGTCCGCGCGAGCGTACGCGTTCGACAATCTCCTGGCCCAGATAGCAGCCCTTATTGGTGTGAACGGCCTGGAATTGCTGCGTCTCCTGCACCAGGTAACGTTCGGTGATGTCGTCGCCGTAACGCGGAAGGCCGTTTTCCAAACGCACTAACCGCGCTTCCTGAGGTGTTGCGCTCGAAACTCCGGCGGCGGTCAGGTGTTGGACGAGCGATTCTTTTTCTTGAGCCGGGACAAAGATGCGAATGCCTTGGGGTCCACTGCTAGCGACGTTCGCCACGAATCCGGAACCCCATTGCACGACTGAAAATTTCTTCCGTGGAACGGAGACGCCGAGCGCCATCGCCGGTTCCCGGAAGTCCGGGCCTTCAAGGCCGACCGCCGCCCATTGCGCCGTTTCGTCCTCTAATGTGGCATCGTCCGCAATGATGTATTTGTCCAGGTGCTCGCGCAGCTTATCCCCGGTTTCCGGCTCCGTATCAAGGAAGAGGCTTTCGCCGAAGTTGTAGATATAGGCGTCCGCGACGATTCGGCCGAGCGCCGTCAAGAAGAACGCGTACACACCCTCGCCGGCCGCCAAATCCTTGATATCGTTTGTGCTCATTGCATGCAGCAGGCGCGCGCGATCTTCCCCAATGACGCGTATCTTGCCACGCCCGGAAAGGTCGATCCATGCCGCGCGCTCGCGCAGTGCTTCGTAACCACTCATGTCTTAACTATTTAGATGTTCGCCTCTCGGTTGTGGACGCCGCAGTTCAGAAGTTCGTGAACGTACGGCTCCAGGCTTGGGACGCAGGCATAGGCATTTCCCCCGTAAATCGTGTTCTCCCGGTCGAAACTGCCGAATTTTCCGCCCGCTTCTTCGACCAGCAGCTTCAATGGCGCCAAATCCCAGGGCTGCGCATTCGGCTCTATCCAGACGTCCGCCTGGCCCTGGATCAGCAGCATGGCGTCGACCGCTCCTCCGAGGCTGCGCACCGCCCAGAACGGTTGAAGCCAGCCCAGCAGTTTAGGCGCGAAGCGGCTCACCCCCACCTTATTGAAACCGTTAAACGACAGAACTGCCTCGCTCGGGTCGGATTTATCCGATACCCGCACCCGGGAGCCATTTGCCCAAGCTCCGCTGCCACGTCCTGCCCACAGCAGAAGACCCTGGCGAGGGCTGTGCGCCGCTCCGGCGACAATCTCACCGTCCTGTTCGAGACCGATCAAAACCGCCCATAAGGGAATGCCCCGAACGAAATCTTTGGTGCCGTCGATGGGATCGATAATCCACTTGCGCCCAGTTCGGCTGTCACGATTGGCGCCTTCTTCCCCGAGCAGGCCATCGCCAGGAAATTCGCGTGCGATGTGATCGGAAATGAGCTTTTCGCAGGCTCGGTCGGCTGCTGTGACGGGGGAATCGTCTGGTTTCACTTCGGTCGCGACGCCCCGGCGCTGGAAATCCAAGGCGAGCGCCCCGGCTTCCTCCGCCATCCTTTTGGCTAAGTCCACCTCGCGTTCAAAGGCCATGCTTGATTATGCGGTCTGCACGCCTGTGAGAACGCGGCGAACAGCCTGCCTTCAGTTGGCGCGGTGGGCCTCGAAGTGCCGTGCTGCACCTTGCCCCTTGCGGCCACCGTCCGTCGTCACGGAGAAACGGATGACGTCATCGTTGACCCTGCCCTCAAAGCGCTGCGTGATCTGATTCCCCTCAAACGCGCGAACCACCTCAAAAGACATAGTGTCGTCATCGATAATCCCGTCAAAAATCTCCGTTTCGCCGTCGGGGCCGACAACAGTTCCCGTCACCGTGTCTCCATCCGCTTCCAGATTCAGCATCACGGGATTTGTGATTCCACCCCGGCCCGGTATGTCGGCGGTCCATCTACCGCTCACCTCCGATGCCCAGAGAGAGGCCGGCAGCATGCAGCCGAGCAGGAGTATCCCTAGCGCGTTCATCTGCTTCCTTCTCGGAAGGAAAGCGGGGAAGGTGTATTAGGAAGTCACTGGTAGCTTCGCGGAACGAACCCATTTCGCCAAACGAACTACTTTAAACGTAATGAGAATTACGTAATTGTTGTATTGACAGGCATGGGATCCCCATGTAGTCTGAAATTTCGTTCACAATAGCGGGTCCGGGGCACTTGGATACCAGGGGACGTCCCTGCTTACTACCTCCCCCGAGGAGTCTGATGAACCAACAGTATTTCGTTCTCGAGTTTGCCCATTCCATGCATGGGCGGGTGAAGCGGGTACAGATCAGCTATAAATCTCTGGCGTATCTGTTCTGCACGTTGGTAGGATTAGCAGCCCTGACATTTGGCCTGTTCTCGAGCTACGTGAGGATGAGCTGGAAGGTCTCGCACTACAACCAGCTGCGTGCCGATTTTGACGGCCTCCGAACCCGCTACCAGGACCTGCAGCGGATCTCTCGACAACACAATGAGCAACTAGCCTCGCTCGAAACTCTGGCCGGCGAGGTCTCCGTCGCGTACGGCATCAACGAACCATCGAGCCCACACAGTTTCGCACCTGGCACGTCAGAACAGTCGCTGACGCCCAACGTGAAGGAAAGCATTGAGGAGTACAACTTCCTCAAAGCCGCGAATTACGGCGGCATTTATCACCATTACGCTTATCAATGGCAGTCCCACACGCAACCCAGTTTGTGGCCGGTAGACGGGGTGCTGCGCAGCTCCTTCGGTGGGAGAGCGGATCCGTTCTCCGGGGAGGGCGCCTTCCACACGGGCATTGACCTGGCCGCGCCCACCGGAACTCCGGTGCGAGCTACGGCAGATGGGGTAATCGAAAGTGCGGGGTGGGCGGGCGACTACGGAAAATTAGTGATCGTCGATCACGGAAACGGCTTGCAGACCTATTACGCTCACCTGTCGCAATTTTTGGTCGTGCCAGGGCAGGAAGTTCGTCGAGGCCAGGTGATCGCGCTTTCAGGAGGCACCGGTCGGGCGACCGGGCCCCACATGCACTACGAAGTGCGGCTGGGCGGAACGCCCGTTAATCCCTATAAGTACCTGCCGCGACCGCATGCAATAGTATCGGCAACAATCGCTCACAACAGCGACCTCGGGCTGTGATGCAACTGTAGTTTCCCGCTCGCATCTTCTTTAGGTAGTGACCGAAAGCATCACCCGGCGAGCGATGCTGGTGGGCTTACCAGCGGGTCTCGCAGCTGCGACGAATCCTGCCGCCAAGAAAACGCGGCCGCTTCCGAATGTCGGTGAGTTCTTTCGATTTGCCGATCCCGCCACCGACACTCCCGTTGTTCGGCTCACGAATCCAGCAACAACCAGCCTTTTTCCCGCAGCGACGAATCGGTTCGTCTCCTCCAAACGCCGCTTTCTGATCTTTTCCTCTGATCGGAAGGGCAAACCGGCGCCATTCCAGCTCGATCTCAGGACCGGCGCCTTGACCATGCTCGCGGCAACAGCTGATCTCGACACGCGCTCCTTGTGCCTGGATGAACACGGAAAGCTGGTTTACCTGCTCGACGGTGGAACGCTCAAAGAAATCACGCTGTCGAATAAGCGAGTGCGAACGCTGGCCGACAAGGTGAGCGCCTTCAGTACGGACACGCTTAAAAACTTTCTCGTAGTTCGAGAGCGGCGGCTCGAACAATTGGATTCGGTTGGCGGGGTACTGGCAGAAGATGTGAGCTCCTGGTGCCTGATTCGACCCGGCGGACAAGGCTGTCTGTTTGGAAGAGATAGCAAGCCAGATGAGCGCGAATTTTGGTATGTTCCGGTCGCCGACGCAGCTGGGGCCAAGCCAAGGCTGCTTGCAAGGGGCCGGATAACCAATCCGTTCTGGTCACAGGATGGACACTCGGTGCTTCTATTGCGCGATGTGGAGGTCGGAAGCACTTTGCTGTCCGAAATCCACGAAGTCTTTCCGGGGACGGGGGAAGAGCGCTGTGTTGCTCGCACCAGCCAGTTCGCGGCGTTCGCCCCGAATCCCGACGACTCTGTCTTTGTCGGTGCGAGCCGGAGCAAAGCTCAACCCACGGTGGTGCTCTTACTTCGACTGGTACAGCGGGAACTCACCCTGTGCGAGCACGCGGCCAGTCATCCTGCCGGAGTGTGTCCGGTCTTTTCCCCGGACAGTCGCCGCGTCTATTTTCAGAGCGATCACCAAGGGAAGTCGGCCCTGTACTCGGTGAATGTAGAGCTTCTGGTTGAGCCAACCGCCCCGAGTGCGATCTAGCGCCTCACCTGTAACCCCGACCGAGGCTCTTCCGTCTGTTATGGCACTCGCTTGCTTTGGAGGGCGTAGTGTATCCAAATTCAAGCAGGCGAGGGTTTTGCAGCCTGGTACTGTCCATGTTCCCGGCACTCGCCTTGGCGCAGGCCGAGAATCAGAAATCCACTGAGGACAAACGCACCGAGGACAAAAACAGCAAAGACGCCCCGCAAAGCAAAGTTTACGAACCTGGCGGCGATGTCAAGCCTCCCAAACTGGTGCATTACGTTGAGCCAGACTTCTCGCCGAAATCGAAGGAAGCGTTCGTCGAAGGCACAGTAAAGATTTCAACTGTGGTGACAACCGACGGCGTCCCTGCTGACCTTCGCGTAACCAGTGGATTGAATGCGGAAGAAGATCGTACGGCGCTCGAAGCTGTGAAGCAGTGGAAGTTTGAGCCTGGTACGAAGGGTGGTCAACCGGTGAACGTTAGAGTTGCGGTTGAGGTCAGCTTTCATCTTCTGTAAGGGGCTCTTGCGATGCTTGGTCGTCGCGTATCATTCGTGTCAGCAACCACAGCGAAACGCAAAGCGCGATCCCAAATAAATAGAGACTTGCCGGCTCGGGCGCTTCGGTAATCAAAGCAGACGCCGTGGGTGAAAAGAGGGACCCTGCAAGATCGGGCGTACCGGGCGAGATTGGGTCGGACGTCCATATATACTCTCCGCCGGGAATACTCGCTAGATCGTTTTCTACAATAGGCCACCCGATTGGTGTTGCTCCGGTGGTTTTGCTCAGAGCCGGAGCGTCGGGTGTGAGCACGGTTGTCTCACGAATGGGAGAAGCGTAATTGCGTGCATTCGCCGTCGCGAATAAAAACACAACAATGACGAGCAAGCGGCGCATCTTCATTCAGCAATTCCCTCGTGCACGCGCCACCGGAGCCATAAACAGTGGTCGGCTATGTCTATATCGAAGAAGCCGGGCAAGTTTGCTAGGAAATTTTCAGGTACCAGGGAATGTTGAGGACAGAAATGCGGTCGTTCCCTTCCATCAGCAGCCGCGCTTTCAGTAATTGGGCCCGCTGATTGTGGAGGAAGTAGTAGTACCAGCGCTTTTCGACCAGCTCAGGTATCACCGCTACCACGCGGCAATCGGGATTCTGTTTCGCCAGCGTGATCATATAGTTCACAATCGGAGTCACAACGAATCGATAGGGTGATTTGATCTCCACCAATTCAGGTACGGGCAGGTTGGCTTTCTTGGCGGGAATCTCCACATACTGGGTCCACTTGTCGCAAAAGTCATCTTTCTTCTCATCCTCTGCGACGTGGACAACCTTTATGTCTTGGGAGAGGGTCATGGCAAAACGCAGAGCCTGCTTTCCGACCCTGGTCCAATCCTGCATGGGAATGACGAACAAGGGTTGCAACTGCGGCGTGGTCTCAATGGGAGTCTTGATTTCAATTTCACGTCGCAGCTTGTTGTAGTGGCGCCGAACTCTATACATCAAGGCCAGGAGCGAAGGGATGGCGATTAGGGTGATCCAAGCGCCTTCGGCAAACTTTGCAACGATGATGATCAGAACGGTCAGACCCGTCGCGGTCGCTCCTAGTGCATTGATGGCCATGCTGCGCCGCGCACCTTTTCCGCGTTTCCGTTTCCAGTGCGCCACCATGCCGGCTTGAGACATGGTGAAGGCCAAGAACGCTCCCACCGCAAAGAGTGGAATCAAACGGTCTGTAATACCGCCGAATCCGATCAGCAGAGCTGCCGTGATCACCGCCAAAACGCAAATGCCTTCCGAATAGACCAGGCGCCGCCCGCGGTTTGCGAACGACACTGGCAGGTAACCGTCGCGAGCGATAAAGCGGCACACTCGAGGGAAATCCGCAAACGCTGTATTTGCCGAGAAGACGGTAATCAGCAAAATCGAGACGATGGAAACGTAATAAAACCATCCCCGCCCGGCAGTGGCTCCGAGTAGCATCGACAGCACGCTTTGATAGTTCTTTCCGTTCGGGTCGGTCGCGACGATGTGGTAGGCGTTCACCAAATAAGCAATCCCGCCCAGCATCACGGCGAGCGCAATAATGATAAACGCGAGCGTCTGTTGCGCATGCTTCGCTTTGTCCTCGCGAAACGCCATGACGCCATTGCTCACTGCCTCAACTCCGGTCAGTGCTGTACAGCCGCTAGCGAACGCTTTTAAGAGCAGCCAGGCACTGATAGCCGCCATGGCCGGCGCTGTCGGCGGGCGGATGACGGGAGCAGGATGACCGCCAGCCGTAATCGTCTTCCACACACCAATCGCGATCGCAATCAGCATGCATACCAGGAATAGATAAGTAGGAGCCATGAATACCGCACCTGTTTGCTGCACGCCTCGCAGGTTCACGATGGTCAGGAGTGCCAGGGCGATCAGGCAAAGGCTCAACGTTCGCGGATGCAGCGACGGAACGGCGGAAGTAAGGGCGCCGATTCCCGCCGAAATTCCAACTGCCGCGTCCAATGCATAGTCAATCAGCAACGCCGATCCAGCCAGGAGGCCAGGAAAAGTCCCCAGGTTTTGGTGAGCGACTGTATAAGATCCGCCGCCTTGCGGGTACGCAGCAATTGTCTGGCGGTAGGAGAAGAATACGATCCCGAGCAGAACAATAATCGCGACGCTGAGCGGGACGATATACGCCAGGCCCGCAAGGCCGAGCGGGATCAGAATGGTGAGCGCCGCTTCAGGCCCATACGCCGCAGAAGCAAGGGCATCCAGGCCGAAGACCGGAACGCCTTTTGCTACGCCGATCTGTTCGCTATCTTCTTCCGAAGAGGAAAGCGGCCGTCCTAGCAAAAAACTCAGTATCGACAATTAGTCCTCGATTTGTTTCGAACTTATTATTACCGATGCGAAGTCTCCGAGCAGTAATGCTGCATGCAGCGACCGGCGATCTTGAGAAGATCGAGCGAATTGTAAAAGTGTCCGTTCTTGTGAATAGCGCCGGCACATTCGTCGAACAGCACGTAGTCGCAAACGGCGCATCTGAGTTGCTGGGTGAAGTGTTCGGACATAAGGGAGCTCATGCGCGCACAGCTTTCGGCGTGGCGCAGATTCCGTTTGCTGCTTGTGCCGAAGTGGATATGATTGCGGAACTCTCGCCTGACAAATAGAGGGTAATCAGTTTGGAAAACCAAGGGAGCGCTTTTGATGTTTCAACGGTCATTGACATTCGTCCGATCACCATCGAAGAGGCCAGAGTGGTGCGTGATGCTGTGCTACGGCAGGGTCTTGAACCCGGAGGAAGCGTTTACCCACACGATCACGAAGCGGACACGCTCCACATAGGGGCATTCGTTAATCGGGTGCTTGCAGCTGTGGCCACGGTATGCCGCGAGGCCATTCCGGGCGAATCCGACGAGGCATCCTGGCGCTTACGTGGCATGGCTACTCTGATGCCCTTCCGTTCCCAAGGTCTGAGCACAAATCTAGCGCACGCCTGTATTGCCCACGTTCTTAGAAACGGCGGAACTCTCGTCTGGTGCACCGCTCGAGCCACCTCTGCGAGCTTTTACAGCGCACTGGGTTTCAGTGAACAGGGCCAGTTCTTCCGGTTGCCCGAGTATAGCGACGCTGAATATATTCTGATGCGCCGCTCTGTCGGTGGCTTCGCGCCGCTGCCGTGATGGAGGGCCCAGAGGTGACGCTTGGGAATGGTCGCCCGAGAAGATCAGGGAATTCGGTTATCGTGTCGTAGACATTGTGGCCAATCATCTGACCGACCTCCCGAATCGCCCGGTGTTTCGTCCTTTTCCGCGCGAGCTTGCAGATCGGTTCCTCGAATACGGTTCTTCGCCGGAAAGTGGCGAGACTGAAGATCGCATATTGGAGATATTCCTGTCCGACATAGAACGGTTCCCGTTCGGGAACCGTCACCCTCGTTTCTATGGCTGGGTCAATTCGCCACCGGCGGTCATCAGTATTTTTGCAGAGATGCTGGCGGCCGCCATGAATCCAAGCTGCGCTGGCGGCAATCACGCCGCTGTGTATGTCGAACGCCAAGTGGTCAATTGGTTCAAGCGCCTCCTTGGATTTCCTGCAGAGAGCATGGGCATGCTGGTGAGCGGCGCCTCGAGTTCGGCAGCAGATAGCGGATCCGCGAAGAACGCCCATGACCCGATGGCTACAATGAAATCTGTCGGGTTCCTGGATTGACGGACCTACTAGTGCGGGAGTAACTCAATGGTAGAGTCACAGCCTTCCAAGCTGTTGGTTGCGGGTTCGATTCCCGTCTCCCGCTCCAGAAGCGTGCGCCGAATCCGCTTCAGTACGCCGGCATAGCTCAGTTGGTAGAGCATCTGATTTGTAATCAGAGGGTCGGGGGTTCAACTCCCTCTGCCGGCTCCAATTTCTTCCTTATTTCGTACTGGCGTCGAATACGAGCGTCTCGCGTTTGCGGCGAACCGTGACGTTCTTCAACGTGATCTTGCGAATGCCGGGCGGAAGCGTCGGCGGAAATTGGCGCTCTAATCCGTTGTCGCCTAACCGCAGCCCCGTATACCCGAAGATAAATTGCTGCAGAAACGCGCCAGTTCCGGTAATGAAGTTCGTATTCTGGTTTACCGGCGTCTCCGCGACCACATGGAACGGAGGACGGAGATAGGGAATGGAAAGCGGACCCAACAATTTCCCTATGGTGAATTGATCGCGTAGCTGGGCAGCCAAGATGGCGTAGAATTGCGTCCCCCTCATCACGCGATTTTGCATGTGAGACAGCATCGTTTCGATGGCGTGATGAGTCTGCTGCGGAGAATAATGACGATCGAGTGGATACCACAGCAGAGCGGAGTCACTGTCTGGTACGTACATCTTCTGAGCGACATCGTGCCATTTTGGATGCGCTTCGAGATGGAGCTCGCGGGCAACGGCAATCGCCAGTTCGATATTCTTTTTAGCGACAGCATTCGTATACGCATCGTTGCTGATACCGATCTGGGATTCGTTGACGCCCACCACGTGCGCGATCTCGTACCTGCCGTGCTGGGCGTCGTAGCTGACGCGGCTCACCCAAAAATCTGCCGTATCGCGCAGAATGGGCCAGCACTGGTTCTGAAGCCAATCCCGGTCGCCGGTAGCCGCCCAGTATTGCCAGGCAGCGAGCGCCACGTCGCCATTGATGTGGTTTTCCGAACTGGCATTTTGTCCTGCGAAGCGCGGCGTGCTTTCGGCCCCATCCGGCCCGGCTTCCCACGGATACATCGCTCCTTTGTATCCGTGTTGGATTGCGTTTTCACGCGCTGCTGGTAGCGTGCGCGACCGGAACGCAACCATTGACCTCGCCAGCTCGGGATGCAGGATAAGGATGGATGGAAACATGAAGATGTCCGCATCCCAGAAAATGTGGCCGCAGTATCCGGCCGAACTCAAGCCCATTGGACCGATGCTGATGTCGAGACGTTTCTGCGCGCTTCCAAGCAGATAAAAGAGCATCGAGTGAATCGTACGCTGCAAGTTTGGGTCGCCTTCGATGACGATGTCGGTTTCCCACAGTCTGTGCCATGCTTCTGCGCTCGCGGAAAGTAATCGATCCCAGCCGATCTTTAGTGCTCCACTTGCGGCCGCAACTGCGGCGTGGCGGATGTCCGAAACGGAGGGCGAGCTGACGATCGCCGCGAATTTCGTTAAGGTGCGGCTTTGCCCCTGCTGTGCATCGAAAGCGACGTCGACCTCGGCAGAGTTCGGGTCTTTGTGGGTGTCTACTCGCGTGTCGCCGCTCCATTCGACTTCGACAGCTTCACCGGTTTTCACTCCGGTTCCAGGTGCCGTGGCGAGTAGGGACATCAATACCCGATCCGACCGGCGCTCGACGCTTACCTCATTCACATCCAAGTGGCCGGGATACCAGATTGCCCATTGGCTTTTCTTAGCTTCGCCCTCGAGAGTTCGGATCCGCTCCAAAGCATAGCGATGGGGCGGCGACCAGTTCCGTAAGGGCAGCCGGACTGCGATCTTGCCACTGAATTCCGGCGTGATGGTTACCCGCGCTGCAGCGAGCTCCGCGTGATTGCGCGACACGAATTGCTCTACATGGATTTGGAGTTTTTTATTTCCATCTACCCACACGTAGCTTGTGCGGAGGATGCCGTTATACATGTCGAGGGTCTGGCGGTAGTCGTCGATCGTCGCGGAGGAATTGAGAGCGTTCAGCCAATGCGAGCCGTTGTAGACGTCAACCTCGTTCCAGGCTGGAGCGCTCGCGATGCGGGGGACGTCACCCAAAGTATGGTCGTAGACACCTGCGAGGAACGATCGCGCCGCCTCCGTGCCTAGCGGTGTTGTGACTAAGCTGATTACGCCATTGCCCAGGTAGGCAGGCGTATACGGATGCGGGCTGGTGGCCTCAAAGGTAAATGAATCGTCCGCAGCCGCTGCGCTCATTCCCACTACGCAACTCACGCCCAGAAGCGCAACGCTGATCGCCCGAGCGCAGCAGCCCGTTTCTCGACGCGGCATTTAGAACGTGATATGCGCGCCGAACATCATGTTGCGTTTCGACGCGGTTGGTCCCGCTACGATATCGGAGATGATTCCGCCTCCCGCCCCCGGATTAACCGTGGTGTTTGGCAGCGCAAGATTGGTCGTGTTGAACACGTTGAACACGTTCCAGCTGATTTCCATGCCCACCCGCTCCGTGAATTTGAAGCCTTTCGAAACCTGCCAATCGGCCTGAAAGAAACTCGGACCACGCAGTGAATTGATTCCGGCATCGCCAAACGTGTATTGCGGCGGAATCGTATAAGCGGCAGGGTTGAACCATTCCTGCGCGCTTTGCGTGAATCCGGCGAATGGATTCCCAATTTGCTGCGGACGGCTGTTCTCATCGGAGTTCAAGAACGAATTATTGTTCAGCGTTGGCGAGAATGGCAAGCCGGAGTACCAGCTGGTAATGCCCCGGAAAGCGATGTTCGAGACTACCGCATTCGTGAATTTTGAGCCGCCGGAAAGGTACTTTCGCCCATGACCGAAGGGCAGTTCGAGCGTATGGGCGATGGTGACCGCAAATTCGCGATCGTAACTCGCCGGACCATAATCTTGTCTGGCGTTGTAGTTATTCGTCGGAAGTGGAAACGCTTCTCCACCAATGTCCAGCGTTTTCTGCCAGGAGAAGTTTGCCAGCAGCGAGTACGCCGCGCTGAAGCGCTTGTTCAACTGCGTCTGGAACGCGTTGTAACTGCTGTTTAGGCAATCGCATTTCACGTTGAGCCGTTGCGACAAGCCGTATAGAACATAGAGGGGCCGGCGATTCAGCAGGGGGCCGGGTCCCGGCGGGGCGTCGTTCAGCGCGTATCCACCGGTGAGATGGCGACCAACATTACCGACGTAAGCGACCGAGAGGGTAAGTTGCGAAACCAGTTCACGCTGCACAGTGAAATTCCACTGATCTGCGTACGGTATTTTCTGATTCGCCGGAATATAGGGCGTAGTAATACCGTTTGGCAGTGGAAGCTGGCCATTCGCGGGGATGGTGGGAAAGACGATGGGCGGAGGAGCGGTGGTGATCGGAAAAACCGGGAAGAATGGCGAGCTGGACGGGAGATTCTGGTTCACGATGGATGGAAAAATGTCGGCAGCCAAATTATTGAAGGTCCAGCCGGAGGTGCCTTGCGAATAACCGCGGCCGTATCCGGTGCGGATGACAGTCTTCTCGTTTGGCGCGTAGGCGATGCCAAGGCGACCAGAGAAATTGTGCCATTGCGTGATTTGATTGGCGCTCAGCGAATTGCCGCCAACTCCGGGTATGTAGACGAGGCCGGTGGGTTCGTTAAAGCGGCCGCCCTGACCTGCGTTAAGTGAGTAATCCGGGAACCAGATGTCCCAACGCATACCAATGCTAAGAGTTAGCTTTGTGTTTACACGCCAGGTGTCCTGAATGAAGGAGAACGACCGGTTCTGACGATCTTCCTGCGTAGTCGATTCCTGTCCAAAGCGGGCGAAGCTGGAAGGCAGACCCAGGAGAAACGACGCAAGCGGGAATCCGCTGTTTCCATTGGTGGCCGACGAAGTCACGGAGGCACCGAAGTTGTACACGCCGGCGCGATGATTATCACTAGGCAGGCGCTGGTTCCAGGCCTGTTCCCAGGTGCTGCCGAACTTGAAGGTGTGATTGCCGACGACCTTGGTCCAGTTGTTGAGGTAATCGATTACGGTTTCCCGTTCATGCAGTGGACAGTTGCAGGAATAGCCCATAAACAGGCTGCCGTTCAGTTGTATATCGGGTAGACCGTAGGTACTCGGTTGGCCGGCGAGGTTTAAGCCTGGAATGCCGATCGTATTAGCTAGTTGACTGGTCTGATCCGGCGCTGAAACGGTAACGCGGTATCGGGACATGCCGACGCGAATATCAGTGAGCAGAGTCGGACCGAATGTGTACGTTGCATCTCCCGCGGCGTCTTGGTTTCGAGAATTGGATATTCCGGAAAAACCCAACTGCGGGAATGCGGCTCCGCCATATAAGCCGAATGGTCCAGGAGCGTCGATATTCGCACCCAGGTAGTCATAACGGCCGAACACATGCAGCTTGTTGCTGGCGCTGAAATAATCACTACGGATATCAAATTGGTTCGTGTTGTACCCTTCGACCGTGCTCGCGGAGTAATTGTTCGCAGTTGGACTCACCGGAGTGATGTTTGGCAGCGGAAGGTTAGCAAGCAAATTTTGAATCGGCTGTGGAATGAGACTTTGAGGGATTTGCGCGTTGGTGAATGTCGATCGCCCCGTGCCATCCGGGTTCCCTGTGAACGGGTTGTAGATCGTGACGCCTAAATCGCTCAGGTTCCCGGTTCGCTCGGCCGCAGTGGGGACGCGCAAGGATTCAGAGGCGCCGATCTTCCGGTAGGTGCCCTGATAATCGCCGAAGAAGAACAGTCTGTTTTTCTTGATCGGTCCACCGATGGAGCCGCCGAATTGGTTCCAGCGGAGTTCAGGAATGCCGTTGTGAGGGGGCGCCGGCGTACCGGGAGCATGCAGTCCCTGCGTGAATGGATCCCGAGCCTCGAAAATGTCGTTCTGCAAGAACTCGAATACGCTGCCATGAAGATCGTTGGTGCCGGACTTGGTCTCGACGGCGACAACAGCTCCGATGGCATGATATTCGGCGTCATAGTTGCTCGTCTCCGTAGTGGCCTCTGCGACAGAATCGATCGGCGGATTGACGATCGTTAGGCCGAGTACGACGTCGTTATTGTTCATGCCGTCGATGAGATAGTTGCTATTCGCATAGGTTTGCCCGTTGGTATTCACCAGTGTCGACTGCTGCGGATTCTCGCTAGGCTGCTGTTGGGATGTGTTGAGCAAGGCACCCGGCGTGAGCAGTCCCAGATTGGTAAAGTTTCGGTTCGCGACCGGTAGAGATGCAATTTGCCCGGCGTCCAGGGTCGTTTGCACAGTCGCCCGGTCAGTCTCGATGGGAGGAGGCGCCGAAGTCACTGTGACTTCCTGGGTCGCAGTGCCGACTTGCAAAGACGCGTCCACGCGCGTGGACTGGCTGACTTCTACTGAGACGTTTTGTTGTAAATATTTCTGGAATCCTGCCTTCGTGACGGTGATCATGTAACTACCCGGCTGAACGTTCGTCTGGGTGTAGTTACCCGAATCATTTGTCGTCGTTCGATAGGTGACGCCCTTCGACACGTTGTGTATCTCGACGTCGGCCGCAGCAACGGCCGCACCACTCGCGTCGACGACCGTGCCAAGAATCGTTCCCGAAACGGCTGTTTGGCTAAAAGAACAAATTGCGGTTGAGATCAGAAGAATAAAGCAAGCGAGTGGAACCGTGATGCGAGAACAATAACGAAGCATAGCGTCTCCCTTGATATCACGATTTTGCTCTCGCTTCTCTGAACGTTCAACAGTTTTTTGCGCGCTTTCGCGTGCGATACGATTACCCGAGTGAGCGAGGGTAACCTGCGTCCGGCTGATTTGCATCGGGCTGATTTGCATCCGGGGATGACCCGCAGGCAGATTGTTCAGGCGGGCGCGACCGCGGTTGCGAGTGCGGCACTGTCGTCGCGAATTGGATCGGGGCAGACTTCCGGCGCGCCCAGGCCGAATATTATCTTGATGCTCGGGGAAGGGCAACGAGCCGATGCTTTGAGCCTCGCGGGACATCGCATTCTGCGCACGCCGAATCACGATCGGATAGGACGCGAAGGAGTGTGGTTCAGAAATGGGTTCGTAATCAATTCGCTTTGCGGTCCGTCTCGCACGACCATCATGACGGGGTTGTATTCTCATACCTCGGGCGTGCTGGGAAATGAGACCAAAGATCCAGTTCCAGCTTCGATCCCGATGTTCACCGATCTTCTGCACAAAGCAGGCTATGAGGTCGCACTCTGCGGAAAAGCGCACATCGGAGAAGGAGCGCGGGATCGCTATTGGGATTACTATTTCGCGTACAACGCTCCGTCGACAAATTACTTTCATCCACAGATGTGGGAAGGCCGGAACGGTCGGATTACGGGTCCCGAAACTTACAGCGGATATGCAGACGACCTGATTACCGAACGAGCCCTTGGGTGGTTGAAGCAGAAGCGCGAGAATCCGTTTTGTTTGCTGTTGTGGTTTCAGGCGCCGCACGCACCGTTCTACCGCGCGCGCAGGCACCTGGATCTCTACAACGGAATTCCAATTCCCAAGCCCGACACCTTCGATGACGATTTGAAGGGCTATCCTGGCAAGCCGAGGGCCTTCGCAAATGCGTACAACAAGATCGGCACGACGATCCTAAGTGACGACGATCCGCGCTCGCTTGAGGAGTTGGCGAAAGATTACTATGCGGGGTTGGTGGCGGTCGATGAAAATATCGGGCGCATCTTTGATTGGCTGACTGAGTCGGGGCAACTGGATGAGACGGTGATCCTGCATTCTTCGGATCACGGTTTCTTTCTGGGCGAATGGCGCATGTACGACAAGAGGTTTATGCACGAGCCCTCCATTCGCGTTCCCATGATGATTCGCTATCCGAGAGCAATCCCACCCGCACGCGTCGTGGACGAGATGGTTACTAACGTAGACATCGCACCCACGCTGCTGGAGTTAGCCGGGATCGACATTCCAAATATGATGCAAGGGCACAGCATGTTGAAGCTGGCCCGGGGAGAACAGACCTCGTGGCGAAAGGATTGGCTGTACGAATATTACGAATATCCAGTCTCTGAGCTCGTTCTGCCGAATCGTGGCATACGGACGCAAACGCACAAGCTGATTCACTATTACCTGCCTCCCGAAGAATTCGAACTGTATGATCTCCAGAACGACCCCAGAGAAAAGCACAACTTATACGGCGATCCGGCTTATGCAGGATTGACGCGTCAGTTGATGGCGCGCATGACAGAGCTGCGGCGCGAAACCAACGACCCGGCCTTGCGCAGCTAATTCAGTCTTTCCCGTTTACACGCGACTCGTAGCACTGCTAGGCGTCACTAACGCGACTGGCGGGGTCTACTTCATGCGCGGCCGCTAGCCGTGCAGTTTTAGGAGCTTATGTATCACCATCTGAAGAAATTGATGTACACGGTCAACGTCGGCACGCCGGACCCGCGATTCGGCAACATGCTATTAGAGCAGTTCGGTGGAGCCAACGGCGAGTTGGCAGCCGCCATGCAATATTCCATTCAGGGTTTGAACTGCGACGATCCTGATCGAAAAGATTTGCTGATGGATATCGGCACCGAAGAGCTGAGCCATCTCGAAGTGGTGGGAACGCTGGCACGCATGCATCTGAAACCATTGAAATCGGACCGGGACGCGGCGCATGCCGATCCCCTGATCGCCATCGCTGGCGGAGGCGGAGTGTCATTGTTCAATTCCATGGGCGATCCCTGGACAGCGGATTACCTGAAGATTACCGGTGAACTCGACGTCGATCTCCGCAGCAATATTGCTGCCGAAGCGAGAGCCAAGATCGTGTACGAGCGGCTGATCGATTTCTGCGAGGATCCAGGCAGCATCGATGCTCTGCAATTCCTGATGACGCGCGAGATCACGCATATGAAGGCGTTCACATTGGCGCTCGAAAGCATGGGAAAACCGATTTTCTCCATTGGAAGGATTCCTCCGACCCCCGAGCTGGTGAATCAATACTTCAATGACTCGACTGGAATCGGCGATAGGGGAGAACCCGACGTTCGCGGACCATGGAATCAGGGCGGCGATTGGGAATACGTGAATGCTCCGGCGTTCCAAGAATTTGAGTCCGAAAAAGCTGGAACGCGGACCCCGATAGGCGATGGCGCGGAGGGTTCTAACGGCAGTCCCCGCTCGAGCAAGACGGCTCGCGAACCAAAAGGAAAGCAAGCTGCGGCTCAAAAAGCCGGTTCAAAAAAATAGGTGAATTATGCCACAAGTAAAAGAATTACTCGTCGAAGAACTTCAAGACCTGCTGCACGCCGAGACGCAGCTAGTTGCCGCTTTGCCGAAAATGGCGAGGGCGGCGTACCACCCGAAGCTTAAAGAAGCCTTTGAGAAGCATCTTGCGCAGACGCAAGACCACGTTGAACGCCTGAAGAAAGCCTTTGAGCTGCTCGGAGAACAGGCCAAACCGAAGCCGTGTAAGGCAATGATGGGCCTTGTGGAAGAAGGCCAGGAGCAGATTGAACAAGGCAAGGAGAAAGAGGAACTCGCGGCCGACCTCGCGCTAATCACCGCTGCTCAAAAGGTTGAACATTACGAGATTGCCGGTTACGGTACTGTGCGCAGTCTGGCGCGGCTCCTCGGCGAGCGAGACGTAGCGACTCTGCTAACTCATACGCTGGGCGAGGAAGAAAGCACGGATCACCTGCTGAATGAAATCGCCAAGCCGCTGGTTCAACAAGCGATGTTAGAGGACTACGAAGAACTCGCAGACGAGGCAGTCGCTGCCGAAGCTTAGGCACTTCGCCGAGCAACACGATGCGTGGCTCACGCGAAGACCAGTGTTCGCTGCGAGTACCGGTAGATTTCACAGGCGAGGGAATGACTGCGTGGCCGGGTCTATAAGCTGCAATACGGGATACAGGAGGAGACGCAATGCCAACTAGAAGTGGATATTCGGGCGCTGAACCGACCAGCGCCGTCGACAAGCTTTCAGACACAGCTCAGAACGTCAAAGACAAAGTCGCTGGGGCGGCATCGTCCGCAAGAGACAAAGTGTCTGATGCGGGTCGGCAGGCGAGCGAACAGATCGACGCCAAGAGAGGTCCTGCGGCTGACAGCTTGCACAGCGCGGCTTCAGCGCTTCACGAAAAAGCCGATAGTTTGCCCGGCGGCGAGACAGTCAAGAGCGTCGCTCACTCCACGGCCGACAAGCTGGAGTCAACCGCTGGCTACATTCGAGAGCATGATGTTCACGCGATGCTTTCCGATGTGGAGGATATGGTTCGCCGCAATCCCGGACCTTCGCTTCTGATTGCCGCGTCTATCGGTTTTCTGATCGGCCGCGCCTTCCGCGAAGATTAGTCCTTTTTCGACAGGATTGGGCGACCAAATGGCTGCAGAAAATAGCCGATCCATTGCGGACGTGCTACAGGACATCCTTGCGAACGTACAGGGCATTATCCGCGCGGAAGTTCGGCTTGCGAAAACCGAAGTCACCGAAGAGGCCACAAAAGCAGGACGAGCAGCGGGCATGCTGGCCGGCGGCGCAGTCGTAGCCCTTTTCACAGTTTGGTTGCTGCTGCTCACACTGTTGTTTGCTCTCGGTACGGTCGTGCCCATGTGGGCCGCGGCCCTGATCCTGTTCGTCATTACCGGTGTAATCGCGGCTGTGCTGCTGGCGGCCGGCAAGAAGCGATTCCAGACAGTTCACGCCACGCCGGAAAGAACAATCGAAACGATGAAGGAGAACGTAGAATGGGCGAAAAGTCAAACCAAATAGAACGTCAGATCGACGCTGAACGAGGAGAGTTGGGACAGCACTTGAACGAGCTGCAGTCGAAAGTTCAGGAAGTCACCGACTGGCGTGCACAGTTTCAGAAGCGGCCGATGGTAATGATGGGCGTTGCTGTAGGTGGCGGTTTGTTGCTGGCGTCCATGACCGGTCGGCGATCAAGACCCAAACGGCAGTACAGTGAGAGTCGCTCTGACGCGAGTTCCGAACATCGACGCGGAACAGAACTACAGAAGAGTAAGGCTCTAGAGACCTTCGACACCATCAAAGGCGCAATGATCGGCGTGGCAGCTAACACCTTCCAAGACTTCTTAGGGCAGCTCATTCCAGGCTTCAAGGAGCAGGTCGAGAAAACCGCCCGCGAAAAGCGCGCTATTGCCCCAAGTTCCGCGCGCTCGACTTCGTCCGCGGCTGTGGGCGCATAAATCGATACAGCACGATGTGGTGTTGCCGCTTCCGAAGCGGATCTTCGTACTCATTGCAGCACTGCTTTACGCGAGCGCGGGCGTCTCGCATTTCGTCTTCACTGGTAAGTACGCCCAAGTCGTTCCGCCCTATCTGCCGTGGCCGCGCTTCCTGGTGTATGCATCGGGCATTGCTGAATTAGCAGGGGCGGTCGGTTTGCTTGTCCCGGCACTCCGCCGGGCCGCCGCTTGGGGGCTTGTGGCCTTGCTCATCGCAGTGTTCCCCGCAAACGTTTATATGGCCGCGGTTCACATACAAGTGACTAGTCAGCCCATACCGCCAGCGCTGCTCTGGTTGAGATTACCGTTGCAGGCTGTGCTGATCTGGTGGCTTGTCTGGGCGACCCAGCCGAGCCGAGAACCATAGAGCCATCACGCAGTACCGGGACTTCGCCGAAAACATCTGATTCGTAGCGCTACGCCGTATACATACATGAGGGAGTCTCCACTTCATGATCGAAGGATTACTTAGACCGCAGCACCTGCTCGTCCTTCTCGCTGTTGCATTATTCGTGTTTGGTGGCAAAAAGTTGCCCGAACTCGGCAAAGGCCTCGGCGAAGGCATCAAGCACTTCAAAGAAGGACTCAAGCAGGGCACATCAACCACAACTCAGCCCGTCGACGTGTCCGTATCGGAGAAGCAGTAACGGCATTGTGTGCCGTTAGAGCCTGAGCCTCTTCTCGAACAGGTCCGGCAAGTCATTCTCGATCAGCACCACATCGTCTTGATGAAGGTTCGTATTCATCCAGTTTTGTGCCGTCGCAAAATCGGGGCAGGGCAGGACGATCCCGTTTGGATTGGCGCGGGCATATGCCGACGTCAACGAGTGAATGCGCTGAGGAACAACGGCTAACAACACGTCGACTTGGTTCGCAGCCAGCTCACCGATCTTTCGGTGCTCCTCATCGTGCGCTGGTCCAAGTTCGACCATGCCCGGCGTAACCAGAACCCGGCGTCCACCATTCCTGTTCAGTGCATTCAGTAGCTGTAGACCGGACGCAAAGCCGACCGGATTCGAATTGTACGCGTCGTCAATCATGCGTGCACCTCCGGGGCCGTTCTTGAGCTCCAATCGATGGCTGATCTGTGGCGCCGAGCGCAGCGCCAGGATTGCATCCTGGGGAGAAACGCCCAGCGTGCAGGCCGCCGCGAAGGCGACAGCCATGTTTGAAATGTGATGTTCGCCGTAAATAGGCGCGCTTAAAACATAGGAAGTGCCGTTCCAAATTACTTCCGCCTGGATGCCGGCATCGGTTTGCGCGGAGGATACAAGCCTCAACGCACAGTCAGCAGCCTTCCCGGTGACAATCGTCTTCTGCATGTGGCCATCGCGGAATGTTTTCGCCGTTTCAAAAGCCATCACCTGCTCGGCAAGAATGACGGTCCCGCCTTTGGCCGCGACTGCTTCCGCCAGCTCGAATTTGGTGCGGGCCACCGTATCGAGCGATTTGAACCGTTCATAATGGGCCATCCCGATCGCAGTAATAACGCCAGCATCCGGCGGGGCCAGGCGGCACAGCCGTTCGATGGAACCGGGTCCGTAGGCGCCCATCTCGCAGACGAAAAATCGGTGATGTGATCCAAGCCGTTCGCGCACAATTCTCGCGATTCCCATCGGCGTATTGACACTTCCGGGCGTAATTAACGTAGGCGCCTGCATCTCGAGAATGTGGCCGAGTAAGTGCTTTGTGGACGTTTTGCCGTATGATCCTGTGATGCCCACAATCGTCGGCTTCAGCGACTGCAATTTCGCGTGTGCCTCGGACCAGAATCGTTTCTGGACCTTCCGCTCGTACGGTGTCATCAGCAGATTGCCTGCCACAAGAGCGACCGGAATGAATTGAACCATTGCGATCCAAACGAGAAGCGGAAGCCGGGCCCAGGCCAGCGCGAATGCGCTAATCACCAGAATCACGCTCGCCGACCAAAAGATTCTCTTTGCACGGCCTGTCATGACCAGCTTTTTCTTCGAGGCGTTGCGAGGGTCTTTTTCGATAAACGCCAGCCCGAGAAATGTCGCCATTCCCAGGCATGCTGTAAGCCAATCCGCCAGCACGATCCAGAATCGGACGGAGCCGATTATGAATAGCAGATAGGAAGCGCGAGTATCAAATGAGCGGCCCGCTATCAGCCAGCGCAGAAATCGAGCGGAATCGTACTCTTCCTGCTGATAGATGTGCAGGTAAGTAAGAAGCCGGCGACCCGCGAAAGCCAAAAATGTAACGACGAGCAGAAACCCGAGAAATTCCATTAACCGACGGTCTCCAGGAATTTGCGAATCCGCAGAGCCACCTGATGGCGTCCTTCGGAGAGCACGGAAAGATGATTGAAACCGGCGAGCAGCACCAGCTCCGAATCAGGGATGAGGGCCTTGAAGCGTTCACCTATCTCCGGTGGTGTCTCTGTGTCGGCGGTTCCGTAAATCAAAAGAGCGGGGCACTTGACCGCCTTGGCCTGCTCGGACAGGTCCTCAGCTACAACCCGCGTGAAAATAGGACGCATAGCTCCTGCGGCGCGATAATCCGCGCTTCCAAATCGCTGTCGCAAACGATCTAGCTGCGGGCCTTCACGAGTAAATCGACGCGCCGTTTTGAATGCTGCTTTTCTCAAGTGCAAACCGACCGTTTGGGGAAGCGTGCGGCGGCGCGGTAAACCCGCGGCCGCGATCAGGACCATTCCACGAAGCAGTTTGGGATGACGCGCCGCGATTTGTATACCGACTCGCCCCCCAAAGCTGTGGCCGATCCAGACGAGATGGCCTGCAGGCAGTCGGGCCATCCATTCAGCCAGGAAATCCGCGTACTTCGCGGTGCCCCATGAGTCGGGCGGACTCGGTGACTTCCCGAATCCCGGAAAGTCAATGAGAGAAGACGAGGCGAACGCTTTCATCGTCTCAGCAAGCGGAACCAGCGCGGCCCCTGACTGTCCCCAACCGTGGCCCCAGACAAGGTGCGGACGGTTTTCTTGCGGTATTCCGATCTCGGTGACCGCGAGCTGCGTTCCCGATTCGACCGTGTATCCTAAGTCCATTTCCTTCGCTTTGCTAGAGTGGACACTTCGGCGACGTACCGCAAGCTGGGTGGCTCGTGAGTAATAAGTCGATGCAATTCGTCCACTATGAAAACGCGAGTGGCTGTCTTTTTTGGCGGCCGTTCACCCGAACACGACGTCAGCGTTGTCACAGGTCTGCAGGCGCTCGACGCTTTGGATCAAGACCGCTTCAGCTCTTTTCCAGTCTACGTTGCGACCGATGGAAAATGGTTCACCGGCGATGCTTTACGGAATCGCGCCAACTACATCCCTCGCGAATCCGCACTGAAGACGCTGTTGAGTGTTACCCTCGACCTCTGGCCGAACGTCGATGGGCGCGGACGTCTGCTGCCCACCAAAGCCGGAGGTGTTTTTGCCAAGCCTAAGCCCATCGAGTTCGACGTCGCGCTATTGGCGTTTCATGGGCTGTTCGGCGAGGACGGCCGCGCGCAAGGGTTGTTCGAGCTAGCGAACGTGCCTTACACCGGAATGCGGCCGCTAGCGTCCAGCGTCTTCATGGACAAGCTCGCAACCAAGCGCGTGCTAGCCGGCACCCGCATCGGTTTACTGCCCTCTTCCATTCTGGAAAGACCAGCAAGCGGTCTACTGCCGAGCGCGTCTGAAATTGAGAAAAGCCTCGCGGGAACGCCCTTTCCCGTGATCGTTAAGCCGTTGCACCTCGGATCGAGCATTGGTGTCGCGCGCGCCGCATCGATGGACGACGTCCGTGGTGCCCTCTCCGTGATTTTCCGGCTCGATACGCACGCCATCGCTGAGCCGTTTGTCGAGAATCTGGTTGAGTACAACGTGGCAGTGAGGAACACTGTAAGTGGAATAACATCTTCAGCGATTGAGCGTCCGAAAGCGCAGCAAGAACTCTTGGACTTTAAAGCCAAGTATCTGTCGGGAGGTTCAGGCAAGCCGGGCGGCAAACAGCCCGGCACGCTGAGCCAAGGGATGCTCTCGCTGACGCGCGAAATTAATCCGAACCTCGCGCCCGAGTTCGCCTCAACCATTCGCGCGTGGGCGGAAACGTGTTTTTCCGTCATGTATGGAACCGGCGCTCCTCGCATCGATTTTCTCTGCAACGGAAAAACCGGTGAGCTGTGGCTCAATGAAGTGAATCCCTGTCCAGGATCGTTCGGCTACTATCTGTGGGAAGCCGGATCGCACCCGATCCTGTTTTCCGAACTGCTCTCTTCGCTAATTGATGAGGCCTTCAACGCGCAGCGCTCCATACAACTGCCGCCGGATCCCACTCACCAGGATGCACGGCTCTTTTCTCGCTCGTGACAGAACGGCCGCGCCTCTTCACGCCCTCACTCAGCCGATTTGGCTGGCGGCTCTCCCAAATATTGAGACAGCCACGCAATCCATCTCCGGTCGACATCGCGCTGACGTACCGGATCGGCCGGGCTGTGTCCAGAAATCGGATATGCGAAGAACTGGGTCGTGACGCCCCGATCTTTCAGCTCGTGATAGAGCCGGTAAGATTGCGTCACGGGGACGCGGTAATCGCCCGTGTCTGACAAGATCAGTGTCGGAGTCTTGATCTTCTCGGCGTATGTAATCGGCGATTGCTCGATGTACGCTTTCATGTGATCGCCCAGATAAGGTGAACCGCCGAACTGGTCGGCGCGCCGAACATTCGCATCTCCCAAATTGTATTGATCGAGCCAGTCTGTAACCGCCGCTCCCGCAATCGCTACTTTCCACGCTGGATAATGGCCCAAAAGCCAAGTGGTCATGTACCCTCCGTATGACCAACCCGTGACCGCAATTTCTGCATCATCCACGAATCCACGTCTCCTCAGTTGACTGAGGCCCGACATCACGTCGCGTCCTGGGCCGTCACCTGCATCGTTCCAGATGGCAGATTGAAACTTGTTGCCCAAGTTATCGCTGCCCCTGTAATTGGGCTCGAACACGACCCAGCCGTGAGCGGCCACCAATTGAGCGCGCGATGAAAAAGTCTCTTTCGACGCCGAGCGTGGCCCACCATGTATATAAAGGACCAGCGGATATTTGCGCCCCGCCGAGAAATCCGGAGGATAAGTCACAACGCCGTCGAGGTGATTGCCGTCGGGACCAACCCACTCGATCGTTTCGGTCTTTCCCAGATCGAGAGACGCCATTTCGGCATTCAAATCCGTAAGGCGAGTGGGTTCCGCTGTTGAGTTTTCAAGATAGTAAAGCTCTGTGGGACGACGAGGCTCGCTTCCCGCGAACGCGATTTCACCATTCCGCCCCACATGTGCATCCACCCAGAATGTCGATACCGGACAGATCTTTCCAAGGTTCAACCGCTTCGCCGCGCCCTCGAGCGGCTGTAGCCACAGGCTTACGCTCGTGCCGTCATTCGCGCCGACCAGCAATGATTGGCTATCAGGCATCCAAATTGCGCGCTGAATATTCCGATCAATCCCTCGCGTGACATCCACGCCCTCGCCCCGCGTCCCCGCAACAACTTGAATGTCGTTCACGTTCCTGGTCTGGCCATCACGCGGAAACCAATACGCAAGATGCGTTCCATCTGGCGAAAACACCGGGTAGCCTTCGTGCTTGGTCCGGCCTGTCACCGCTTGAATCTGGCCTGAGCTGACGTCGAGAATTTGCAACGAGCTTTGATCCGCGTCTCCTGAGTATGGCGTCGCAATTTTCACGAACGCAATCGATTTGCCGTCAGGCGACCAGGCAATCGGCGAGGCCGGAGAGCTGGGCGGGTGACTGATCGGAAGCGTCCAGGTGCCTGAGGTCAGGCGTTTGGCCTCGCCTCCGCCTACCGATATCAACCAAAGATGCGTGGGAAGTGGCTTCGCGTTGACCAGAAAATCGTTGTCGCCCACTTCAAAAGCATCGTCGAACCGCTCGCCGCCTGTTTTCTTCACCGCTTCATCGCTGGCCGCGTAAGCCATTGCTTCTCCGTCCGGCCGCCACGCATATTGCTGAACGCCCGTCGAGACTTTGGTCAATTGCACCGAATCGCCGCCGCTCATCGGCATCACAAAGATCTGTGGTTTGTTGTTTACGTCGTTCGCCAGATATGCGAGACGATCTCCCGAAGGAGACCAGCGCGGATAGCTAACCCCTTTGCGATCGTGTGTGAGGACCCGCTCTTTGCGCGTCCCTATATCCACAAGCACGAGCTCCGTTTGATGAATGTCCTGTTCGTAATTCGGACGCGAAACGACGATCACGATACATTTGCCGTCAGGCGAAATCTGCGGATCGGAAACTCTCACGATCTTCGCGATATCCGGAATATCGAAACGCGCGGCGTCGATCGGCAGGCATAACGCTACACCAATGATGAGGAGAAAAGCTGATTTCATACTGGTCCTTCGGATTTTTTCAGTATAGTCTCGCGCATTCTGCTCCCGCTTCCGGTATTGCTTACAATTCATAGGTACCAACGAAAATGACTGAATCCATCGCCCTTCCTCAACTGATCTCAAAGCTGTCACGTGTTCTCCCCGTCGTAGCCGGAATCCTGCTAACCACTGCGTCATCCGCGCAAACTACGCCACCTCCGGACAAGAAAGACGAGTTCAAGTTCCGATTTCTTGGTCCTCTCGTCGGGAATCGGATCGCAGCTGTGGCGGGCGTGCCCGGCGATCCAAGCACCTACTACGCGGGAGCAGCGTCAGGCGGAATCTGGAAGAGCACGGATGGCGGAAATCGGTTCACGGCAGTTTTTGACGATCAACCCGTCGCCGCGATTGGCGCTCTTGCCGTGGCTCAGTCCGACCCCAGCGTCGTATGGGCCGGCACCGGCGAAGCATGGGCTATTCGCGATAGTGACGTGACGGGCAATGGCGTCTACAAATCCGTTGACGCCGGCAAAACGTGGAAACACATGGGCCTCGACGAAACCGGGCGAATCGGGAGGATCGTGATCGATCCGAAGAACCCGGACAATGTTTTTGCTTGCGCGCTCGGGCGCACCACTGGGCCGCAGCAAGAGCGCGGTGTGTTTCGCTCGAGCGATGGCGGCCAGCATTGGGAGCGCGTGCTGTTTGCCGATGCGAATACCGGCTGTTCGGGACTTGCGATGGATCCCCACAATTCGCGTGTGTTGTTTGCGGGCATGTGGCAGGTTGAAATGCATACGTACGGCGAATTCAGCGGCGGACCCGGCAGCGGAGTGTTTGTTTCTCGCGATGGTGGAACTACCTGGACGCGAATTACTGCTCACGGTTTGCCGAAGCCTCCCGTCGGCAAAATAGACGTAGCCGTTGCTCCCAGCGACTCCAATAGAGTTTACGCTCTGATCCAGACAGCGGGTCAAGGATCCGTTTGGCGATCTGAAGATGGTGGCGAAAACTGGCGCTCAGCGAGTCACAGCCGCGCACTCATCGGCCGGGCGGGATACTACATTCGCATCGCCGTCTCACCAAGCAATGAGAACGAAGTCCTGGTCGCGAGCAGTTCCGTTCACCTGTCGTCCGATGGCGGCGACACGTTCAAGGTAGTCCCATGGGGCGGCGACAATCACGATATCTGGTTTGATCCGACCGACGCCGATCGCTTCGTGATCACAAACGACGCGGGCATGAATATCACCACCGTTCACGGACGCGGATTTCATCGCGTCGAACTTCCCATCGGGCAGATGTATCATGTCGCGCTGGACAATCAAGTCCCCTATTGGGTGTACACGAATATGCAGGACAGCAGTACCATGCGTGGCCCGAGCTCGGTTCGCGGCGCCGGTCCTTATGAAGAAGACAACGCCAACGAACCGAACCGAGATGAAGAAACTTCTATAAAGAATCCCGAGAAGACCACGGCTGCGAAGGGCACCGCCGGGACAGGCGCTCCCGCGTCCCGCGACGCTGGCGTTAGCGCAGATAAACCGGCCGCCACCGAACCCGGCACTGAAGACCGCGGCACTTCCGAAACTCCAGGGTCGGAAGCCGCCAACCGGAACCCCTCCGGAGGTACACCGCCCGGCCCCGGTGCCGACAACTGGGAGTATCGTCTCGGTGGTTGCGAATCGGGCTTCACTTATCCCGATCCGACTGACACCAACATCGTCTGGGCTACTTGCTATGGCGACGAAGTCACCCGCTACGACGCGCGAACCAAAGAAGCGCGCTCGGTCAGTCCCTGGCTTCACACCCTCGACTCTCCTCCGAACGCAGTGAAATACCGCTGCCACTGGACGCCGCCTCTCGCCATCGATCCGTTCGATCACAACACCGTTTACTACGGTTGCCAGGTGATTTTCAAAACCTCCAATGGCGGGAATAGCTGGAGCGTCATCAGCCCTGATCTGTCTACCCAGGATCCCAGCCGCATCGTTTCTTCGGGCGGCATCATAGCCGACAATCTTGGCCAGTTCTACGGTGAAGTCGTCTTTGCAATTGCCCCTTCTTCTATACAGAAAGGTTTGATTTGGGCGGGAACCAACGATGGGAAACTCTGGTACACGACCGACGCGGGCGGCCATTGGACAGACGTGACGAAGAACATCACCGGCATGCCCGCATGGGGAACAGTCAGCAAAATCGCGCCGTCCGTGTTCGATCCGGGCACAGCTTACGTCGCGGTTGATTTTCACCTGATGGACAATCGGGACCCGTTCATTTACAAAACATCCGATTTCGGCAAGACCTGGAAGCAGATTAGTGGAGCATTGCCGAAAGGTCCCCTAGCGTATGTAAAATCCGTCGCAGAAGATCCCAACTGTAAAGGATTGCTTTTCGCCGGCACCGGCAACGCTTTCTACTATTCGCTGAATGATGGTGAGAGCTGGACTCCTTTCCAGGAGGGGCTCCCGCATGCTCCAGTGACCTGGATCGAAGTACAGAAAGCATTTCACGATGTGGTGGTTTCCACCTACGGACGCGGAATCTACATTCTCGACGACGTCACCCCGCTAGAGCAGATGGCGACTAACAAAACGGAGGCGCCGGTAATACTCTACAAGCCTCGGACAACATACCGGCTCACCAGTGGCGGCCGGGCTTTCGTCAATTTCCGGCTGAAGTCCGCTGCGCCCGCTGAAGTGAAGATCTTAGACGTCAACGGGAAGCTGGTTCGCGAATACAAAGCCGCTCCCGCGAAAGCAGGTCTGAATCGCAGGATTTGGGATCTGCACTATGATCCTCCTAAACTCGTCAAGCTGCGCACCAACGCACCGGATAACCAGTTCATTTGGGATGAACCGCGCTTCCGCCACGCCGATTTTCGGGGGATCACCCATTGGGGCATCAAGCAGGCGGAAGTCGGTCCGCTCGTCACTCCCGGCAAGTACACCGTACAAATCACAGTCGCCGGAAAGAGCTATAAGGAACCGATCGAAATCTTAAAATCTCCGAAAACACCCGCGGGCAACGCGGAGCTTGATGCGTCATTGAAACTGCAGCTTCGCCTTCGTGACGACATCACTGCCACATCGGAAATGGTGAATCGAATTGAATGGCTGCGCAAAGAAGCGGACGATCTCGGCAGAATGTTTCGTGTGGAGGGTGGGCACGCCGACCTCGTCAAATCGGTACAAGCCATCGAGAAAAAGATGCAGGATGTGGAATTTAAATTCATTTCTAAGTCGGATGCGGACAGTGACGACAAATATTACTCTGAATCCTACAAAGTTTATCTGAACCTCATTTGGCTGAATGCGGAGGTCGGCACCGGCGGTGGAGATGTGGCAGGCGGAGCAAATTATGGACCTACGGATACTTCCGAGCAACTGCTTCAGAACATCGAACGCGATCTCGCTGCCGCGCGAAATGATTACCGCGCCCTAATGGAGAAGGACATCCCCGCCTTCAACCGCTCGATGGTGGGCGGCGGTGCCATGCCCGTAAATGCAGGCGGCATGAACACTCAGTAATCAAATCTTGGTCATACCTCGCCAGCAGTTAATCGAACTCCTGCTGGGAACCATCTTTCTGTTTATCGGCTTGGCCACATGTGCCATCGCCGCCATCCGTCATCGCACGGGAATTCGGCTCCTTGTGTGGTTCGGATTGTTCGTCGGCTTATTCGGTATTCGGATGCTGGCCCACATCCCGGTAGCCGTTGCTCTCCTGCCGCACTCGCTCCAGATTGGCGCGCCATACGCGATTGCCTTTCTCAAGTACCTCCTTATCATTCCCGCGCTGCTCTTCTGGTTGGAGCTGAGCACAGGCAAACTCCGCGCCTTTGTTCAAATCGCGATCCTCGCGGGTTTACTCATCGGCGTTGCCGGTTTCAGCTGGTTTCTCATGGCTGGAATGCCCGACACGCTCATGCCCTACGCCAGCCTGCTCGCGATCTGCACACTCCTGGTTCTTACGACTGTGGTCTCCATTCCCGCGCTGTCCAGGAAACTTCTCGTGGTCCAAAGCAAAGTCCTTGCTATCGGTATGCTCGTCGTCGCGACGGCAGCCATCTACGTCAATGTGTCAGCACTCTTGCATCTTCGATATTCGTCTTTCATAGAACCGCCCGCTTTCGCAATCTTCGTCTTTTCGCTCGGCTACGTAGCCGTTAAAAGAATTTTCACCGCCGAGCGCCGCCTGCTTTCGATCGAAAACGAACTTCGGGTTGCTCGTCAGATACAGTCGTCTATTCTCCCGATCGCTACGCCCGAGATTGAGAGCCTGCAAATCGCCGCCAACTATCATCCGATGACGGCTGTTGCTGGCGATTTCTACCACTTCATTCCCGTCGATCCATATCGTGCGGGAATCCTGGTGGCTGACGTCTCGGGACATGGCGTGCCGGCGGCGCTGATTGCCTCAATGATCAAAGTAGCCGTGCATTCTGTCATTCCCTGCGCTCACGATCCCGCACAAGTGCTTCAGGTTTTGAATCGTATTCTGTCCGCTCAGTTGCACGGACAGTTCGTCTCCGCAGCGTATCTGTGGATCAACATGGAAAGTCGGCAAGCCCGCTACTCGGCCGCCGGGCATCCACCGCTTCTGTGCTGGCATTCGGATGCCAGCCAACTGAACCGCATTGAGAGCAACGGATTGCTGTTCGGAGTTATGCCCGAAGCGGAATATCCGGTTTGCGATGTGCCGCTCAGATCCGGCGACCACATTCTGCTCTACACGGATGGCGTGGTCGAGCCCGAAAATGCCGGCGGCGAATCGTTCGGCGATCGAAGGCTGGAACAGGTACTTCGCACGTATCAGCAGTGCCGCGCACCCGACTTATCGACTCACATCCTTTCTGAGATTCGCAAGTGGCAACCCGCTTCGGTGACTCAGCAGGACGACATTACGCTTTTGATCGTCGATGTTCTGTAACGATGTTCGCCAACCAGTTCTTGGCTGCTAGCAAATCGTCCCGTCCTAGTTCGTGGCCGCCATCGTGCCAATAGATTTCGACGTTCGCGCCAAAACTTGCAAGCATTCCGGCGAGTCCCTCCGTATTTGCGCGAGGAATGATGGGGTCCCGCGCGCCTGCTCCTATAAGCACCTGCGCGCGCTGAAGGTTGGGCGCGAAGTCGGGCGTGAACGGTATCATCGCCCGAAAGAGAACCGCTCCTGAAAGCACGTGTGGATGCAAAAGCAACAGACTAGCCGCGATGTTTGCGCCGTTCGAATATCCCACTGCTACGGTCCTGTTGTTTTCAAGACCATACCGTTCTCGCGCAGCCTTCAGAAACTCATTCAGCGCTTCCGTTTGGGCCTTCAAATCGTCCACGTCGAACACGCCTTCCGCGAACCGGCGGAAAAATCTCGGCATACCGTTTTCGAGCACACGTCCTCTCGGGCTGAGCATGGCGGCCCCGCCACATAACTCTCCACCCAACGGCAGCAGGTCATGTTCATTCCCGCCGGTTCCATGCAGTAGCAGTAGGGTTACACCTGCGCTGGGTGCGCTCGCCGGAACGAATTGATGAACGAACTGCAACTCCGGTGCGTCCATCATGCGGAAGCTCGCTTTACATGAGGCACATGCACCTTAGGCAAGACTTGCTCAAGCTCCGTTCGTGATGGCTCCAGCCAATCGGGAAGCACCAAATGGGAACCGAGCTCACTCGCTGGTTCATCGACTGAGAATCCGGGCGGATCGGTAGCAATTTCGAAAAGCACGCCGCCTGGTTCGCGGAAATAAATCGAATGGAAATACTTCCGATCGATGACCGGCGTAACGTTATATTCGTGCGAACTGAGCGCACTCCGCCACTGCACTTGCTGTTCATCCGTCGGAGTGCGCCACGCCACGTGGTGTACGGTCCCGACCGCAACGCGACCGGCTCTTCCTGCGGGCACGCACAGGAGATCGACCATCGTTCCCGTTCCACCCGGTGGAGCAGCATAACGGAAATGACTGCCTTTGCTGTCGATCAGTCGGAATCCCATTGTCTCCGTGAGCAGGCCCGCGGTTCGCTCATAACCCTCCTCCGAGAGCGTGACGTGATGAAATCCTCGAATCGCAAATTCCAGCGGCACGGGCCCGTCTCGCCAAACCCTTTCCGGATTCGCCTCGCGCGAACTTACAAGCTCCAACTGCAAACCATCCGGATCTGCGAACGCCAAGCTCCGTTCATCGAGTGCAGAATGACTCTCGCTGGAGGCGATCTGGTGTTCACGCAAGCGCCCTCGCCAGAACTCCAGTGCTCCGTCCGGAACCGCGAAGGATGTCAGGGTCACCTGTCCCGTGCCGATCCGGCCGCGCATCGCGGCAGGCCACGGAAAGAACGTCAGAATCGTTCCCGGGTGTCCTTGGCCATCTCCATAGTAGAGGTGGTACGTCGTCGGATCATCGAAATTCACCGTAAGCTTCACGAGCCGCAATCCGAGTACGCCCGCATAGAAATCAATATTGGCCTGCGGGTCACCCGCAATCGCCGTCACATGATGCAACCCCAGAATTTCTTTGCTCATTGCGTGTTCTCCTTGTTCTGCCGCGTAAGTGGTTATCTACAACCTACTGGCGATCTGCCCCACGATATCCTCACAACGCTCGACATATCGCATGATCAGCTGCAGCAATGAAATAGGTTCTTCGATCCCGATTCGGCAAGACATGTTCAGCTTCTCTTCCGGGATTAATGTAAGGACACGCGCGAGAAGACGGTTTAGGCTAATCCACAAATCCACCATCTCTGGCCAGGAAGCGTTCTGATATTGCTGCGCGCGCACCCACTCATCCTGCGGGTATGCACTGACGATGAGTTTCGGCTCTGTCAAGGCGCGGGCGAACCACTGATGATGAGCGGTCGCGACATCAATCAAATGCCCTAGCGCCTCCTTCCGCGACCACGCGCTACGCTTCAGCTGCTGCTCGCCATAACCTTCTGAGTACAGATCGAGATGCTCGACGACCTGATCTACCAGCCCCTGAATGGCAGCTACGGCTCCGGTAAGCGAAATCGCAGCAGGCTCGTTTTTATGTTCCTGCCATGCACTCGGACGTTCCCCGGCCCGCTCGCGACGGAATCGCCTGCGTTCGGATAAAGCCGACAGCGCTGCGCCGGTTGTGCGGACGACGTCTCGATAACTCTCGTAAGAGATCCCGCGCTGTTGAAGAAGAGCAGCGCCGAGACACTCGTTCATGCGAAGCAAGCCGAGAACAAGGTGACCGGAATCAATGACTCCGTGCTGCAATGCGTTAGCCTCTTCGCTCGCGTATACCAGAACGCCCTTCAACTCGCGGCTAACCGGTAGGTCAACCGAAGCGTTTATCTTCTCGCGAAGGGTCGTCTGGGATTCAATCTGTTTGCGAACGGATCCGAGCTCATCGGGCGAGGACTCCGATAATCCCTTTCGCAAGCTTGCATCCTCGCGAATTAAGCCCAATAACAGATGCTCCGTCTCGATATGCGGGCTGCCGAATTGACTTGCCTCGTATCGCGAAAAGAAAATAACTCTGCGAGCCTTCTCTGTATATCGTTCAAACACGTGGGTATCGCTTTCATCCCCCTTTTAGCTCAATTCATTATTCGCGCTTTCTTGTCCCAAAGACACTGGACACGATGAACCGCTGGCTCAATGGTGCCGACGCCGCATGAAACAGTAGGAGCGTCGCGCAGTCGTTATCGCGCCGGGGTTCATTGCTAAGGTAAAGCCATGCTCATCGACAATGAGGAAGATCCGAGCGTCGTTGCGCCTGAACTAACCGAAAAGCAACGCGAAGAGGCGCAAGAACGCACATCTGTCAGTGTCGACGTGGTGCACGAAGCCATTCGGCACGATGGCGAAGAGGAGCTCAATCGTCCGCTCTCCGCGCTCGCGTGGTCGGGACTCGCGGCTGGACTTTCCATGGGCTTCTCGTTCGTTGGCCAAGCCGTGCTCAGGACGCATTTGCCGGATGAGGTCTGGCGGCCTCTCGTCGTGGCGCTCGGCTATCCAATCGGATTCTTGATCGTCATCGGCGGACGCCAGCAGCTGTTTACGGAGAACACTCTCACCGCCATCATTCCGCTTCTCGCGAACCGAAATCTCGGGACGCTACTGAGGGTAGCGCGATTGTGGGCCGTCGTCCTCGCGGCAAATCTCGTCGGCGCCCACCTCTTCGCCTGGGTGGTTGGCGACACACCTATGTTCAAGCCGGACGTGCAAGCCTCCATGCTCGCGCTCGCCAAGCAAGCCATGGAAGTGACGTTCGGCGCGGCCATTCTTCGCGGCATCTTTGCCGGTTGGCTCATTGCCATGGTCGTATGGATGCTCGCCGCCATCGATACGGGGCGACTGGCCACCATCGTGATCCTCACATACCTGGTCGGTTTGGCGAATTTCACGCACATCATCGCAGGCGCGGTCGAGGTCCTGTTTCTCCCTATGGTCGGTGCCGCAAGCTGGGCCGCCGTCGCCTGGGGCTACTTGCTTCCGACGCTGATTGGCAACATCATTGGAGGTGTTTCGCTCACGGCCGCGTTGAATCACGCTCAGGTCGTTGCCGGTATGGACAAAAAGAAAAAGCCCCGCCTCATCCCGCAGTGATTCGCGTTGCTTAAGAGCTGCGCTCCGTCACCAGATCCACAATTGCGTGCAGAGCGCGCTGTGCCGCTGATCCGGGAAAGCTTGAGATGATCGCGCGCGATTTTTCTGTAAACGCATGCGCCCGCTCGTACACGCGACCCACGCCCCCGTGCTGCTCCAGCATCTGGAGGATGCGCATGAAAGGAACCTGCTCGTAGCTCGCGTCCGCGATAACGGTCTCTACCGCTTGACGTTCCTCCGGCGATGCCGTTTCGAGAGCGTAGATCATCGGTAGCGTCACCTTGCCTTCGCGCAGGTCATTACCGGAAGGCTTTCCGAGAATCTTCTCGCTTGAAGTGAAGTCAAGAATGTCATCAACCAGTTGGAACGCCATTCCCAGATTCCACGCAAAATCGCTCAGCTTCGATTCTGTCGCGTCATCCGCTCCGCCAGAAATTGCTCCCAGGGACGCACAGGCCGAGAACAGGCTTGCAGTTTTGCGATCGACCAGCTCCATGTAATCTGCTTCGGTGATATCCATGCGGTGCAGTCGCTCCAGTTGAAGCAGTTCGCCCTCGACCATCATCTGCGTGAGCGAAATCAGTACATCGAGAATGCGGAAGTTCCGCTCGCGAAGGGCAACTTGAAACGCCTGCATGTACAGCCAATCGCCCGCCAGCACCGAAATGTGATTTCCCCAAACCACATTCGTAGACGGCCGTCCCCGGCGCGTCTTCGCTACGTCGATGACATCGTCGTGAACCAGCGTTGCGGTGTGGATCATCTCAACCACTGCCGCCAGCCGTCGGGCGCTGTCAGTGGCGGGGCCAAACAGACGATTGCACAGTAGCAGCAGCGCAGGACGTAGCCGCTTTCCACCCCCTGCCTGCAAGTATTGATTGATCGTGGTGATCGCCTCGACAGAGGCAATCGAATCTACGCTGATCTCGCGCTCGACTAGTTCCAAATCCGGCTGAACCAAGGCGAACGCTTCGCGCGCGCTGATCGACTGCCGGATGTGGTTGAACATTGTTTCCTTTCACCGGATCCAAGCGCATACCGCCCGAGGGTTGGCGCGACAGGCGCGTTTCAACTCAGTGTAGCTGGTGAACGCCGTTTTAATCGGCCGCTGGGTTTACCCCGAATATGCGCTCGAAATTCGCGGTCGTTTCACCGGCGAGTTGTTCCAGGGGAATGCCGCGAATCTCTGCGATTGTTTGCGCCGTGTACGCCACGAATGCCGGTTCGTTTCGCTTGCCGCGGTGAGGAATGGGCGCGAGATACGGCGCATCCGTCTCGAGCAGCAGCCGGTCCGCCGGTGTCATGCGCGCCGCTTCGCGGATTCCCGCTGCTTTTGGGAAAGTCGCGACGCCTCCAAATGCGAGATAGAACCCCAAGTCGAGGCATTCGCGCGCTTGCTCAGGGGTCCCCGTGAAGCAGTGCATGATGCACACGAGCCCAGTCGCCGCCCAATCTGTACGCAGAACGTCGATGGTATCTGACCAGGCATCGCGGGTGTGAATGACGATCGGCATGCGGGCCTGCGCCGCCATGTCGAGCTGCCTCATAAACACAGGAAGCTGCGTATCTTTAGGAACGCCCCAGTGATAATCGAGTCCGATTTCGCCGATGCCGAGAACTTTGGGATGCGCGAGCAAGCGCTCCAGATCTGCAAATGTGTTTGTATCCACTTTCGCGGCATCGTTCGGATGAACGCCCGCGGTTGCGAATACAAAGGGGTACCGATCCGCAACGCGAACGGCCGACTCGAGATCGGGCGGACCCTCCCCCGTCCCGATCGCCAACATGTACTTCAGTCCAGCTTCACGGGCTCGCTCGATGACGGCTGAACGGTCTTTCTCAAATTGAGCATCGTCGAGATGACAATGGGAATCGGCCAACTGCACAATTCGCTTAGCGCCTTACTTGAGTCGCGCGCCAACTGGCACGTCTTCGTGGAATCCGGCGAGCACTGGCAGCCCATCTTCGAGACTTGCGGCCACAATCATGCCTTGGGATGTCAAGCCGCGCAGCTTGCGTGGCTGTAGGTTCGCAACAATCACAACCTTTCGGCCGACAAGCTCCTCGGGCTTGTACTTCAGCGCGATCCCCGCGACGATGGTGCGCGGTTCGGGCTCGCCAATGTCCACTTTCAGATGAAGCAGCTTGTCTGCGCCTTTCACGTTTTCTGCGAACTTCACTTCACCCACCCGCAGATCAACTTTGGAGAAATCGTCGATGGAGATGAGTTGCTGCTGATCCTGTGGCTGCTTGTCTTGCGACTGGGCCTGCGGTTGTGCTTTAGCCGGCCCTGTTTCTACCACCACTTCAGGCCTCTTGCCGAGCAATGCGTTCTGGCGCTCTTTCTCGTAAATCTCGAGCTGCTGCATTTTCTCGATTGCTATCTTGGCATCAATTCGCGGGAAGACGCCCTCCGGCTTATGGATCCGCTGACCCGCAGGCAATTGCCCCCACTTCAGCTCAGCCGTAAGGATCTGGTCGAGGGGAACCGTCATCCCGAGCTGTTCCCAAATCCTCGGCATGGAAGTAGGCATCACTGGATAAAGCCAGATGCATACAAAACGCAGGCTCTCGGCAGCGGTGTAGAGCGTATCCGCCACATGTTGTCCAGCACTGTTGCCCGTTTCCCGCTCCTTCACGAACTTCCAAGGCGCGCGCTCCACGATAAATTTGTCGATTCGTGACACAAAGGCGAGGATTGCTTCGATGCCGCGTGTGAAGTCGAATGCATTGAAGAAACCAACCACCGCTTCGTTTGTCTGATTCGCGCTTTCGGCGATCGTCGCATCGCCTTCGGAATCCGGAATTTTGCCGTTAAAATATTGCTGAACCATCGTCAGCGTACGGCTCGCTAAATTGCCGATGCCGTTTGCGAGGTCGGCGTTGTAACGCTCAATCAGGGCGTCGTAGCTGAAATTACCGTCCTGCCCAAAGGGAATCTCGCGCCATAGGAAATACCGCAGCGCATCCGCGCCCGCGAGCTCGCTTCCGTTGCCCATCACGTTTGAAATCGGACCCGGCCGCACCACATTGCCGCGGGACTTGCTCATCTTGCTTTCCTGCACCAGAATCCAGCCATGCGCGAAAACTTTTTTGGGAAGGCGCAGTTCGCCCGCCATCAGAAACGCCGGCCAGTAAATCGCGTGAAAGCGCAGAATGTCTTTGCCAATCAGATGCAGATCCGCCGGCCACAAATTTTGCCCCTTCACCGCGCTCATATACGAGATGAGCGCATCGAACCAAACGTAGAAAACGTGCTTGCCTTCGACCGGAACCGGTATTCCCCAATTGATCGTCGTCCTCGTGATGGACAGATCGTTTAGACCTTTGTTCACAAAAGCAATGAGCTCATTGCGTCGCGTGTCCGGTTGTATGAAGTCGGGCTCGCGGTTATAGAGGTCAAGCAGCTTATCTTGAAACGCAGATAGCTTGAAGAAATAGTTCTCTTCCGTGACTGTTTCTGTAGGGCGGCCACAATCCGGACATGGATCTCCGGGCTTCGCATCATTGACATAAAGCTCGTCGAAAAAGCAATATTGGCCCGTGTAAGAACCCTTGTAGATGTACCCGTTCTTCTGGCAGCGCTCGAAAAGATCGCGAACCACTTCGAAATGCTTCGGATCCGACGTTCGGATGAAATTGTCATACGAAATCCCCAGCCGCTGCCATTGGCTGACGAATTCATTGGCGATTGCGGTCGCGTACTCTTCCGGACTCTTGCCGATCGCCTTCGCTGCCCGCTCCACATTTTGACCGTGCTCGTCCGACCCGGTGGTCAATACGACAGGATCGTATCCACGCTGCTTCTTGAACCGCTTGATCAAGTCGGCGGTAAACGTGCAATACGCGGTGCCAATATGCGGTGCGGCATTGACGTAGTAAATCGGCGTCGTGAGGTAATACTTGCCTTGGCTCATTTCTTGACTAATTAACGTGTTAAGAATTTCGACGCCTGCGGAATGCCTCGTTCGCTTCGGCGATAACAGTGCGAAGCGGGACGCGTTTGGCTGACGCCGCCTTCCGGCAGTCTTCGTATTCGGGCGCGAATGTGCCGGTTTCCGTATATTTCACTCGCACCGGCCCGTACGGCGTCTCGATTTCCGCGCTTCGGCGCGCGAGGACGCGACGCTCTGCATGGATGATGCGAACACCGAGCGTTGTTGTCTCTGCAAACAAAATTGCGGCCAGCTGTTCCGTCTGCTCCGGAGCTGCGATGACCGAGATCAGCGTTGCCGGGCGGTTTTTCTTCATGAAAATGGGCGTGAGCGTCACGTCAAGTGCACCCTCTTCAAGGAGCCGTTCCATCGCATAGCCCAAAACCTGCGGCGTCGAGTCGTCAATATTCGCCTCGAGTACCGACACGGAAGTCGATTCCCGCGCATGTGTGCGCTCGCCGATCAGAACGCGCAGAACGTTCGCTTGTGTCGGGAAATCTTTATCGCCCGCGCCGAACCCTTGTGAAACCACGCGCAGCGCTGGAATGCCCCCGAACTCGCTCGCGAGCGTACTGAGAATTGCCGCGCCCGTCGGCGTCGTGAGTTCCATCTCCGGCCCGGCAGAATAAATTGGGCGATCTTTCAACAAGTGTGCCGTGGCGGGTGTCGGGACCGGCAGCATGCCATGCTCCGTTTGAACCGTTCCGCTGCCCACGTTGATGCGAGAGCTGCAGCCTTCCGTCACCCCCAGCAGATCGAGTGCCACGCACGCGCCCACAATGTCGCAAATCGAATCGACCGCGCCCACCTCGTGGAAGTGGATTTTGTCAACTGATAGGTCGTGCGCTCGCGCTTCGGCTTCTCCTAGCCGCCGGAACACCGCCAAAGCGTTTCTCTCGCTGTTTTCGTGGAGGTGCGCCGAAGCGATGATGTTTTCAATTTGGGGAAGATGACGGTGTTTTTTTTCGTCCGCGCTTTCCACCACGAACTTTGACGCCGCGATGCCCCTCCGCTTCGTCTTCTCAACGCGAAAAGATGCGCCCAATTTCAAGCTTTCAAGCGACGTCTCCAGCGCATCCCAATCCGCACCCGCGTCGACCAGCGCCCCGACAGTCATATCGCCGCTAATGCCCGAGAACGCATCGAAATAGCAAATTGTCATTAAAGGAGAAGCGACTTGCAGCGCCGCTAGGCTGGATCACTTCCTAGTTTACAGACGTAACTGCCGCTCGTTCCAAAAGGCTTCGCGCGCGCTCCACTTCTCGCAACGCCTCTTCCGCGGTAGCGGCGAGCGCTGTCAAATGCCCCATCTTCCGCCCGGGGCGTGGAGTCGATTTTCCATACAGATGCAGCTTGACGTCAGGTACCGATACCGCAGTCGCCCAATCGGGCTCGCCGTTTGTCCACAGATCGGCCAGCAAATTAGCCATCGCCGCCGGCGTGAATTGCGTCACCGCACCGAGCGGCAAGAGGCAAACTGTCCGGAGTTGCTGCTCAAATTGGCTCGTGAGGTTTGCGTCGAAAGTAAAATGGCCGGAATTGTGCGGCCGCGGAGCCAGTTCGTTGATCAGCAGCCCGCCATCTTTACAGACGAAAAATTCCACGCACAACACGCCCACCACATCCAGCTCGTCGAGAACAGCTCTCGCTATGTTGATTGCTTCGCGCGAAATTTTGTTCGTCACTGGCGCAGGTGCGATCGAAATATCAAGAATCCCGTTGCGATGGTGATTTTCGATAGCGCCGTAATGGACAAAATCTCCATCAATCGTTCGTGCCCCGATCACCGAGATTTCACGGTCGAAGTCGATGAAACCTTCGAGAACCGCTTCGCTTTCGGCGACTGCGCGCCAGGCGTCCTCAATGTCCGAGGCATTGCGGATGCGAAATTGTCCTTTGCCGTCATATCCGAAATCTGCCGTCTTGAGAATCGCGGGTAATCCAAGTTCCTGGGTCGCTCGCACAAGATCGTCCAGGTTTCGAACCGAGCGGAAAGGCGTCACAGGAAAACCGGCTCGCGACAAAAACGTCTTCTCGCGCAGCCGATGCTGCGTCGTGTGCAGGATATGCCCGCTCGGCCGAACCGGCGCGCACTTCGCCGCCGCCGCTGCCGTGGCCGCCGGAACATTCTCGAACTCGAAAGTCACAACGGAGACACCGCTCGCGAATTTGCAGATCGCGTCGAGATCTTCATAGGGCGCGTTGATTTCGAGATCGGCCACTTGGCCTGTCGGAGTGTCTTCGTCCGGCGAAAGTGTGTGAACCCGATAGCCCATCCGTCGTGCCGCTATGGCGAACATGCGGCCGAGTTGCCCGCTTCCGAGCACACCAATCGCACTGCCGGGCAGAATCGGAGCGCGGCTGTCGTGGCGCCTCACGATAACCGGTCCTGCAGAACCGAACGGGTTTGTTCCTGGCGCAATGCTTCTAGGCGGCTTCGGAGTTCCGGGTACTTGTTCGCAAGAATGCTGCCGGCGAGCAGCGCTGCATTGATTGCTCCCGCATCACCAATCGCCAGTGTGCCGACGGGAACACCGGCCGGCATCTGAACAATCGACAGCAGCGAATCAACGCCATTGAGGACGCTACTCTTGATGGGCACGCCTAAAACCGGCAGCGTTGTATGTGCGGCAATCATCCCGGGCAGGTGCGCCGCGCCTCCCGCCGCGGCAATGATGATCTCCAAACCTCGATCAAGGGCGCCTTTGGCGTACTCAGCCATCCAGTCTGGCGTCCGATGCGCGGATACGATGCGACACTCATGCGCGATCTGAAGCTGATTCAGCATGTTGCTCGTTCGCTGCATCGTCTCCCAATCGGATTTACTGCCCATAACGACGCCAACCAGCGGCTTGTCGGTGCCCGAGGAGCTCATGAATGCAACCGGCTATTTGGCCTGCGCGGAGGAAAAAACCGCTTCTTCACTGCCTAATTGCTCCGCCACTTTCTCCAAGTACTGCCGCGTCGTCAGCCATTTCTGATCTTTACCGACGAGGAGCGCCAGATCCTTGGTCATGAAACCCGCCTCCACCGCGCCGACCGTCGCTTTCTCCAGTCTTTCAGCAAATGCCACCACATCGGGCGTATTGTCGAACCTGCCGCGATAGCGCAGCGCCGAACTCCAGGCGAAAATCGACGCGATCGGATTCGTGGATGTCTCCCTGCCTTTCTGGTGTTCGCGGAAATGTCGCGTGACGGTGCCATGCGCGGCCTCCGTCTCGACTGTCTTACCGTCCGGCGTAATGAGCACCGACGTCATGAGTCCAAGCGACCCAAACCCCTGCGCAATCATGTCCGACTGCACGTCGCCATCGTAATTTTTGCAAGCCCAAACGAATCCGCCCTCCGATTTGAGCGCGAACGCCACGACGTCATCAATCAGGCGATGCTCATAAGTAAGTCCCGACGCTTCATATTTGCCTTTGAATTCGTTTTCGTAGACCGACTGGAAAATATCCTTGAACCGGCCGTCGTATGTCTTCAGGATCGTGTTCTTAGTCGAGTGGTAGACGGGAAGCCCGCGCGAAATCGCGTAATTGAAGCACGCGCGTGCGAATCCGGTGATGGATTCATCGAGATTGTACATGCCGAGCGCGACGCCGGCGCTCTTGAAGTCGAACACCTCGTGCTGAGTTGGCGGCGCACCGCTTGCCGGCGTAAAAGTGAGGGTGAGTTTGCCGGGCTCTTTCACAACGATATCGGTCGCGCGGTACTGATCGCCGAAAGCGTGGCGACCGACGATGATGGGCTTTACCCAGCCCGGCACGTAGCGCGGGACGTTGCGGCAGATAATGGGCTCCCGGAAAATGGTCCCATCCAGAATATTGCGGATGGTGCCATTCGGCGATTTCCACATCCGCTTGAGGCCAAACTCCGTAACACGCGCCTCGTCCGGCGTAATCGTTGCGCACTTTACGCCGACGCCGTACCGTCTGATCGCATTTGCGGCATCGACTGTGACGTGATCGTCAGTTGCGTCGCGGTTCTCAACCGAAAGGTCAAAATATTTCAAGTCGACGGCCAAGCCGGGCAGGATCAGCAACTCCTTGATGCTTGCCCAGATGACGCGCGTCATTTCGTCGCCGTCCAGTTCGACGAGGGGCGTCTTCACTCGAATTTTCGTCATGTGGTGGAAGAGGAAAACCTAACAGAAGCTATTACACCAAAGCCACCTGCATTGCCGGGATGATTGCGGTTCGTACAGGGTGAACGATTCAGGCCCTTTGCTGCGTCTTCCTGCCGTAACCCGGTGAACGATGGACCGAGACTCCCCGGCAGAATTCTCGCCAAACGAGAAGGAGTACACTGACAGTGTTGGTCTGGTGGGTAACGTAGCGCACGAATTCGACTTGCACACCCAATCCTCTCTGCCCTAAAACAATCGAGTGAAAGATTACATAGCACTCACTAAACCCCGGGTGACGTGGCTCATCGTAATGAGTGCGGCAGTCGGTTATTACTTCGGCCACTCGGGTCACTGGTCGATTTGGGCAATCCTAAATACTTTGATCGGGACCGGGCTGATCGCTTCGGGGACCGCAGCGCTCAATCAATGGTATGAGCGGGAGGCCGACCGGCACATGCGCCGCACGCAAATGCGGCCCTTACCCGCCGGACGTCTGAAACCGCAGCAAGCTCTGTGGTTTGGCATTGCCTTGGCGTTGGCTGGTGGTTTAGAGCTGGGATTCGGGGTCAGCTGGCTGTCATCCGCCCTGGGCATCGCAACGCTATTGATGTACCTGTTTCTCTATACCCCTTTGAAGCAGAAAACCTGGTGGTCGACGACCGTGGGTGCCGTTCCCGGAGCCATGCCGCCGCTGATCGGCTACGCCGCCGCCGCAAATAAGTTGACCGCTGACGCGTGGGTGCTCGCGGCCATCCTGTTTCTCTGGCAATTCCCGCATTTTTATGCGATCGCCTGGATGTACCGCGAAGACTATTCGCGTGCCGGCATCCGGATGCTGCCCGTAATCGAGCCGGACGGCGAATCTACGGCGCGGCAGATCCTGCTTTACTCCGTCTTATTGATCCCGATCAGTCTGCTTCCCAAATGGATGGGGATGACGGGGACGGTTTACATGGTCGGTGCTATCGCGCTCGGATTGTTGTTCCTATATTCCGGCATTCGCGTGTCCTTCGATCGCACAAAACCCCGGGCGCGAAAAGTATTGCTGGCATCGGTGGTCTATTTGCCGGCGTTATACGCCCTGATGGTCCTCGATCCGATCCGGCTGTGAGTCGCGGACATAGATTACTGCTCTTCGGATCTCTTGCAGTCGTACTCCTGGCGATGGCTTGTAGCGACCCTGCCGCCAAACTTCCCAATTACGGCAAAGTTCCATCTTTCACGATGACCGACTCGCAAGGTCGAGCCTTCAACCGCTCCGCACTTGCGGGGAAGGTGTGGATTGCCGATTTCATTTACACCAATTGCCCGGCCGAATGTCCTCGCATGACCGCTCAAATGCACAGAGTAGAGCGGCAGGTCAGAGGCGAAAGCGACGTGCGGTTGATTTCAATATCCGTCGATCCCGAGCACGATTCTCCTCCGGTGCTGAACGACTTTGCGTCCCGATTCGGCGGTCCCACGGACCGTTGGACTTTCCTGACCGGATCTCCGGCCACGGTGCATTTGATTGCGTATCAAACATTCCATGTGGGCGATGTGATCGGAAAAATTGAGCACAGTACGAAGTTCGTTCTGGTCGACAAGAACGGTTATATTCGCGGCTATTATTCGAGCCTGTATCAGGACGACCTTTCACAGCTCTTAAAAGACGTCCAAACCTTGCGGAACTCACGCTCGTGATCCCACTCGCGTTCCTCGGGATTCACGATCTTCCTGTCCTCAACGCTACGCTGAACGGCACAGCGGCCATCCTGCTTCTGATTGGTTACGTTTTCATCAAGCAATACAACGTTCGTGGCCACAAGCAGATCATGGTGGCGGCGTTCATCGTGTCCTGTCTGTTCCTGGTTTCGTATCTGTTCTATCACTACAAAGTGGGCTCGGTGAAGTTTGACAAGCCAGGATGGGTCAGAACCGTTTATCTATGCATCCTGGCCACTCACACCGTCCTTGCCGCCACTGTGCCCGTGCTCGCGACGACGACCCTGGTTCTGGCGCTCAAACGCAAGTTCGAACGGCACCGGGCGCTCGCGAAGTGGACGTTTCCCATTTGGCTGTACGTCAGCGTAACGGGCGTGATCGTCTATGTGCTGCTGTACCAGGTTCGGCCGCGGCTGTAGTGGTTCAAATCGATGGCGAGACGAGCGGCATGGGATCCGGAGCAGTACGAAGCCCATCATGCCTTTGTCTGGCAATTAGGCGAGAGCCTGATCGATCTTCTGGATCCGCGGCCGGGCGAACGTATTCTGGATCTCGGCTGCGGAACCGGACAGCTAACACATAAGATCGCGGAGCGCGGTGCACATGCGGTGGGGCTAGACGCCTCGCCGGAAATGATCGGCCAGGCACGTCAGAACTTCCCTAAGCTGCAATTCGTCCTCGAAGACGCTGCGGCCATGAAGTTCGAGAGCGAATTCGATGCTGTATTCTCGAATGCGGCGCTGCACTGGATGCTAGATGCGTCCGCTGTGGCGAAGGCCGTTGGCCGCGCCTTGCACAAGGGTGGCCGCTTTGTCGCCGAGCTCGGCGGCAAGGGGAACATTCACCACATTGAGCGTGTGATCGAGGGAGTGGCTGCGCGTTATCACGGCGAGAACCTCCCGAAACGGCGCACGTTCTACCCGTCGATTGGCGAGTACACCGGCCTATTGGAAGCGCACGGGATGGAAGTGCGTTCCGCAGTTCTGTTCGACCGGCCCACACCTCTCGAAGGAGAAAAGGGCATGGAGAACTGGATTCGGCAATTCAAGTGGTACTACTTCGAAACTCTGCCGGGCGCGCAGAGCGAGAAGGCTTTGCAGGAAGCGGCAGAGGAGTTGCGGCCCGTCCTTTTTCAGGATGGAACCTGGATGGCAGACTACCGTCGCCTTCGCATAGTCGCGGTCAAAATGTGAACGAATTCAGGAGCGGCTCATGGCCGCTCCTGACAGGGAGTTTAGCGGCGGCCGCTTGTGCTTGTCGCGTAGGACGTGGAAGAAGCCGAAGCTCCGGAGGCCTGCGGATTGACTGACGATTCAGCGATGGTGTTGAGCTTCTCGTCTGCTGCCTTTTCCTCTTGCAGTGTTTGTTGCAGGAGACTGGCAGCCTGGGTTAAGCCTAGGCGCCGCGCAAAGGATCGTGCAGTGCCGTATCCCGATATCTCGTAATGCTCGACGCGCTGAGCAGCGGCAATCAGCGCTGCATCTTTCACATCGGAATCGCCCTTGGCCTTGATCATCTCCTCACCTTCGGCGACAAGGCCCTTCATGGCCGCGCACGTTTCGCGTTTCGGGTCCATGTTGAGCTCCCGGAAGATTTGCTCAAGACGTGACACGTGGCCCTGTGTTTCGACCAGGTGATCCTGGAATGCTTGTTTGAGCTGGGTCGAATTGGCCGCCTCGGCCATTTTCGGCAGAGCATCCGTTAGACGGTTTTCGGCGTCGTACAGATCTTCTATCTGGCTGACGAAAAGATCCTGAAAATTGTTGAATTCTTGGCTGGAAAAAAGTGGCATAGTGTTTCCTCTACTTCGCGCCTGCCGGGCTAACAAACAACCCGTCGTTTTGCAGGCTACTTGTGGGACTCTTTCGCGTAGCTGACGTTTCGCTTGGGCGTGGGTACCTTTGCATGCCGGAGTGCCTTAGGAAAGAAACGAGATCAGAGATACAGGATCTAATTACCGGCACTTACACCGGAGGCTAAGGAATGGCGAATCTTTCGAAGACCACAAAAGATCACGAGGAAATCCGCAGGTGGGCGGAGGAGCGTGGCGGCAAGCCCTCGCACGTGAAGAGCACCGGCTCGAGCGAGGACATTGGAATTCTACGCATCGACTTTCCAGGCTTCAGCGGGCAGGGGAGTCTCGAGCCGATTACCTGGGAGGAGTGGTTCGAGAAATTCGACGACCGCGATCTGGCGCTGATCTACCAGGAAGAGACGGCGGGCGGGCAGCGGAGCAACTTCAACAAAATTGTGAGCTCCGAGACGGCGGCAGAGAACGAGGGGAGAAGCAGCGGAGGACGAGGCAACAAGTCGGGTTCGAAGAAGGCCTCGAGAAAAGCTTCGAAGAAACCTTCCAGGAAAACTGCGGCGAAGAGTTCGAAGAAGAGCGCCAAGAAAGCCGGCTCGTCGCGTCGCGGAGCAAGCAAAAAGAAGTCGGCCAAGACGGCTTCAAAAGGACGTTCCGGCGCGAAGAAGACTTCCTCGCGCAGCCGCGGCAAGAAATCTACCGGGAAGAAGAGCGCGGGGAAGAAGACCGCTGGAAACAAGACAGCAGCTAAGAAGCGCCGTTGACGAGGACAGCGGTGGCGACACCGACGGCAGAAAAGAAGATTCCCGTTGTGCCAGTGGCGATCAGCGCCATTGTGCTCGTCGTGCTGATCGCCGGCTCGATTTACCTGCGTAGACCGGTTGCCAAACCTGCAGAACCTTCGGCGACGCCCGAAGCGAAGGCTTACCTTGCGAACCTCCAACTGGGCAACGTGACCATGAAGGCGGCGGAGAACTTCATGCGGCAACAGGTGGTCGAGATCGAGGGCGACATCGCCAATAAAGGTCCGCGCTCATTACAGTCTGTCGACGTATATTGCGTGTTCTCGGGTGTCGACGGGCGCGAGATCTATCGCGAGCGGGTGCCGATTGTTCCATCGAAAGGGTCGCCTTTGAAGCCCGGTGACGTGCGGCGCTTCCGATTGCCGTTCGATACGCTACCGGATGGTTGGAATCAAGCGCTGCCGAGGATGGTCATCGCGCAGATCACGTTTGCGCATTAAGTTCATCGGCTCCGTCCATGAAGGTCCTTGTTGCGGATGACGATGCCGATCAGCTTTTTGTGCGCAGCATGCTGCTACGCCAGAACGGGTTCGAGCCGATCGAAGCGGCGGATGTCGGCTCGGCTATGCAGAATGCGTTGTTGCATAGACCGGAATGCGCAATTATTGACCTGCGATTGCCCACCGAGGAACTCGGTCTGAAGCTTATACGCGAGCTGAAGACATTGGATTCTACGATTCACGTATTCGTGCTGACGGGCGGAGACGCCGGGCGGCTGTCTATGCGCCTCGAAAAAGGCCTGATTGACGAGATCGTGGTGAAAGGGTCGGGGTCGGCGTACCTGATCGAAAGACTCAAGGCCGTGACTCGGGTGGGCTCGGATGGCGGGCACGGTCCATATCGAGCGTGAGCTGACGAGCGACTTTGGCAGCGACATCGGCGCTCGCGCCGCGAAACTTAGCGCCCAAGCTCTCTTGCGTGGTGGACCATAGCACGTCGCCGTCCTTGCTGCAAAGCCGAACGGCAGCATAGGCCTCGTGCTTGCGCTCCTTTATATGATGCGACTCGTTCTCGCCGACCGACAAACCAAGGTTGATGCCACTCGAGCGTGAATACTGATTGCTCGAACCGGATTTGCCGCCGTTTTCACGAGAATTCAGACTGTCCTCTGAATCGAAGGTATCGGTGAAGGTGTGATCGTCCGCCGCGCCTTTCAGAATTGCGTCGGCGCGATCGACGTTATCAGTGAGGATGAACAACTTGGTCCCATCGAGGCTGGCGATGATCAACTCACGCAACGCGTCCGCTTGCGCCCCGCCGCTCAGTTGAGCGACGTACACGCGCCGGACTTGCAGCAGGCTTTCAGGACCGGAGTCTGCACCGGATTTCTGGGCCCGGAGCCCGCCTGGGAACAGCAGCGCGGCGCAGATTGCCAGCAATAAGGACGGTTTCATCCTTTGCCTGCGATGCGGGCCTCTTCATCCTGATACTGTACTTGCTGTCCGGTGCGCGCTTCGAGGGCGACCAGTGTCAGCCTCACATCGTTCTTGTCGACCCGGAATACCATCGCCTCCTGCTGGCCGTCATCATCCTGAAATCCGACCGTAAGAAAATGCTGCCGTTTTTTGGCGAGCATAAAAAGCGGCGAGATGATAACGGCCTCGATGTACCGGCGGTCCACTTTCTGTCCATACTCAAGCAGGTTAATGCGCTCGTACGGCACCTTGACCTGGGTGTGCTTCGAAGTAAATACGAAGTAAACTCGATCGGTGACTTTGATTTCGCCGGAATTATTGGACGGAATGTCAGCACGCGTCCCGCCGATGTACTCAACTTGGCTGCCGTCGTGACGGGCGGGTGCCAGTGGAGCGCAGAAACAAAACAAAGCAGCGACCGCAAAGAAGCGCATCATTCTCGAGTAATCCGGCAGAATGCCGGAGTAATCCCTGAAGAGAGGTGCGCGCGCAGGCCTGATTTTCTCAGGACGAGCGAAGCCGACTAATTCCAGATCTTTTCAATGGGAACGCCTCTTTTGCAAAGCTCGCAGGACGCCGAATCTTTGTAGTACGTGGCGTCCATTTTGGCGAGATAGAAGAGCGGCAGATTCCCGAAATCGACGATGGTGGGGTTGGGCTGGTAGACGGCTACGGCCATTCCAACAACCTGCGCGCCTTTCGATTCGACCAGCTTACGAAGTTCATTGAGACGCCTTCCGGAACGCAGAATGTCGTCGACCAGCAGGACTTTCTCGCCCTTCTCCGCTTCGACAAACTGGCGAAAGCGTATCGGTTCCCATTCGGTGTCGGTCTCGGCCCAATAGATCTGATGCGCGCGGAGCGCCTCGCAGACACCGTAGCCGATCGGCAGGCCGCCGGTCGTTGGACAGATGATCGACAGCTCGCGTAGGATAGCGCGGATCTCAGAATCGGCGCGCAGGCGGCGGCTCAGTCCCACGCTGAGGATCTTGGCCCATTCGTAGTAGCGAAAGGCGAGCGCAACCTGCAGGAACTCGTCGGCATGCATGCCGTTGCGATGCTCGAAATGGCCGTCACGCAGAGCGCCCGTTTGCCGCAGCATAGCCATCACTTCTTCGTTGGTTGGTATGAGATGCATGGTTCGGGTGGCTTGGTCAGCTGGTGAGCCTCAGTGAGCGCCTCGGCCGGCGAGCACATGAGGAATTGTCTTCAAGATAATGGACCAGTCGAGTTTGAGCGACCAGTTCTCGATGTAAGAAATATCCATTCGCATCCAGGCGTTGAAGTCGATGCGATCGCGACCCGCGACAGCCCACAAGCAGGTGAGGCCCGGGCGCATGCGGAGGCGGCGCCGCTGCCAGCGCTCGTAGCGTTCGACTTCTTCGGGCAAGGGCGGCCGAGGTCCGACAACGGACATGTCGCCGCGCAGAACGTTGTAGAGTTGCGGCAACTCGTCCATAGAGAATTTGCGCAGCCAGCGTCCGACGGACGTCACGCGTGGATCACGGGCCAGTTTGAAGGCGATCTGCCGCTCACTGAGATGCTCGAGCTGAGGTTTCATCTGGTCGGCGTTTTCGATCATCGAGCGGAATTTGTAGAGCGTGAAGCGCCTGCCGTTGAGGCCGCAACGTGCCTGGCGGAAGATAACGGGCCCCGGCGAGGTGAGCTTAATTAAAACGGCGCAGGCCAGAATAAGCGGCGATAGCACAACCAGAGCACAGGCGGAAACGATGACATCGAAGAAACGCTTCAGCAACAGCCGGAGGTCGTCGAGAGGAGCGGCGGAGAAAGTAAGCAGGGGAGCATCGCCGACGCGATCGAGCGAAATGTCACTGTTCACGTGGGGGAAGAAGTCGATGGCAACGCGCGTACGCACGCCCTCTTCGTCGCAGTGAAGGAAGACTTCTTCGAGGGACGGCAACTTGCTGCTGTCGACTTCGAAAATAACTTCGTCGACGACTTGGCGGGATAGGAGTTCGGGAAGCTTTTCGGCGCATTCGTCTTCGGTAATGGTCGCCAATATCCGAATGCGGAAGGGCGTTCCCTCGCATAGATGCCGCTCGAGCACGGCGGCCTTGTTCGGATTACCAACGATGACGATGTGATACGGAGTGCCGAAGTCGCGCTGGAAGGCTCCGATCAAACGAGGCGAAGTTGCGCGGAAAAGGACCAGGAGAAAGAAGTCGTAAATGAAGAAGAAGGAGAGAAAACTGCGGCTGAGCGGCGGATCAAGGCGCAGCAAGTATTGGAACAAGATGACCAGCGTGATGCCGAGGACCGCTTGCCGGAGGCTGTTGCTCAGGAAGCGGCGAGGACTCGCGGTATCGAGATATTCGTAGATCCGCAGGAACGATCCGAGCGCAACCCAAACGACGGCGCAGAAGACGAGCAGCAGGATATGTGGCTGCAGCCGCAGGAAAAAGAGTCGCTCGAAAGCCAGGCTCGTACGGGTCACGTAGGCGAGTTCGAAGGCAATAATCGTGAGAATCGCATCCGCTATCGCGAACAGCAATTGGATCTTTTTGCGATGATGTGCGAACACCGAATTCCTATGTGATCGAATCCAGAGTATCAGTCAGGCGGAGCGCAGCGCCTGATCGAGGTCGGCTTTGATGTCCTCGAGGTCTTCTATACCTGCGGCTACGCGAACCAGGTTCTCGCGAATTCCCATACGCTCACGCATCTTGGGGGCTACGTTGCGGTGCGATGCGATCAACGGATAGAGCAAGAGGGTGTGGACGTCGCCGAGCGAAGTTCCCGGCACGATCATCTGGAGGCGGTCCATAAACGCCAGCACGGAGGCTTTGTTTGCGTCCTTGATTTCAAAGCTAAGGATGGCACCGAAGAGGTCAGGTGAGAACAATTCTTTGATGGCGCCGCCGTCGGGATGATTTGGATCCGAGCAGTAGTAGATACGGTCAACGCAGTGATGGTTTTGAAGCCATTCGGCGAGCGCTTTCGCGTTCCGGCATTGCCGTTTAAACCGTAAGGCGAGGGTCTTGATGCCGCGCATCGTGAGGTAGCTCTCAAACGGTCCAAGCACAGGACCATAGGTGCGAGAGAGACTGCGCAGCGGCTCATAATGCGGCTGATCAGCGACCACGATCCCGCCGAGTACATCACCATGACCAGCCAAATACTTGGTGACGCTGTGAACCACCAGGTTTGCGCCGAGGTCCAGAGGTCGCATCAGCATGGGCGTCGCGAAGGTGTTGTCTACGATGAGAGCCGCACCGGCAGAATGTGCGAGCTCGGCGATCCTGCGAACGTCGCTAACGCGCAGCAGCGGGTTCGATATGCTTTCGAGAAAGATGCAGCCCGGTTTGTGTTCAGCAATTGCCTTTTCAAGAGCAGGAATGTCGCAAACGTCGCAGTACTTCACTTTGACGCTGAAGGGCCCGAGAACGTGATCGAGCAAGCCAACGGTCGCGCCGTAGATGGAATCGGAAGCGAGAACGGAATGGGGACGGTCGGATAACGCGGTCAGAAAAGCAATTTGGACCGCCGCCATTCCCGACGCGGTTGCCAAGGAGCCGTATCCGTGCTCCAGCTGGGTAGTCAGCTTTTCCAGCGCTTCGTTGGTAGGACTCGAGTAACGAGAATAGCTGAAGCCTTCCTCTTCATTTCCGAGCACGCGGTCCAGCGTCGCAGCCGAATCGTAGAAGAAGGTGGAACTCAGGTGAATCGGGGTGGTCGAGGGGATAGGAACGCCGGGTCGGCGCGTGCGGTCACCTGCATGTACTACTTGAGATTCGAATTTCATTTTCGCTTCCAGCGGACGCCGTCGCGGGTATCTTCGAGCGTGACACCTTTTGCTTGAAGAATAGCCCGTATCTCATCAGAACGAGGGTAATTGCGGGCCTTCTTGGCCTGTTTGCGCTCCTCAATTAAGGCATCGATTTCGGAATCGGAAAGCCCTGGCGAGGGGGCATCGGCACGATCCTGGCCCGCAGGGATCTCACTCGGCTTGAGGATATCGAAGACGCCATCGAAGACCTCAAGGACACGAGCGGCGTCCCAGCGGTTCTCCTCGCGAAAGCGGCCCTCATCAATGGCGGTATTCATGGCACGAACGTACTCGAAGATAGCCGCCAGAGCTTGCGCCGTGTTGAGGTCGTCGTCCATGCCTTCCTCAAAGTCGCGAACTGCCTGCTGGGAGCGCGCGCTGAGTTCCTGGTTAGTGCCGGGTGGGAATTTTGTGGAGGTGAGACGCAGCTCGAAATCGCGCAGGCGCTCGATGGCGTTGGCAGCGGCTTTCAAACCTTCGAAGGTGAAGTTCAATTTCTTGCGGTAAGGGACCGACGCGAGCAAGTAACGAATCGCTTCGGGTTGATAACCCATGTCGAGGAGGTCGCGCAGGGTATAAAAGTTGCCGAGCGACTTCGACATCTTCTGCGACTCGATGTGCAGGTGCTCGGAGTGGAGCCAAAAGCGCGAAAAGGGTTTGGCGCTGATGGATTCCGATTGCGCGATTTCGTTTTCGTGATGCGGAAAGATGAGATCGACGCCACCGGCATGGATGTCGAGCGTCTCACCGAGATAACTCATCGCCATGGCGGAACATTCGATGTGCCAACCGGGGCGGCCCTGCCCGAACGGAGTTTCCCAGGAGGGTTCATGATCTTTTTGAGCCTTCCAGAGCACAAAATCGCGAGCGTCGGCCTTATCGTACTCATCGACGTCGACGCGGGCGCCGCTGCGGATTCCGCCGAAATCGTTATGCGAGAGCTTGCCATAATCGGGAAAATTGGCGATGCGGAAATAAGTGGACCCATCGCTCGAGTAGGTGTAGCCTTTCGCGATGAGCTCTTCAATGGCTTTGACCATAACGCCGATGTGCTTGGTAGCGGGTGCAACATGCTCGGGCGGTTCCAAACGGAGGGCGGCGGCATCCTCAAAGAACGCTTTAGTGAAGACGGCGGTGTATTCTTCGATTGACTTGTTTTCCTTTTTCGCGTTGAGGATGATCTTGTCATCCACGTCAGTAACGTTCATCACGTGATTCAATTCATAACCGCGATAGCGCAGCCAACGGCGCAGGATGTCCTGAAACGTAAAACTCCGAAAGTTGCCGATATGCGCGAAATTATAGACCGTGGGCCCGCACGTGTACATGCGAACGGTGTTGTCGTGGAGCGGGCGAAAGATTTCGACCTCTTGCGTAAGAGTGTTGTAGAAACGGAGCGCCATCCGGGGGAATGACTCAATCGTAACAGCGGCAGAAATTCAGCTTTTCACGGCGATCGTCATCGCGGTGATAGCGCTTATTCGGCGCGCGGGTTGAACTTGGGCGGATTGGCCTCATCGCAGAAGGCCCAGGCGGACAGGTAAGCGAGCCGCAGGATCTTCTGCATCTTCGGATAGTTGATTTTGTCGGCAGTATCGGTGGGCTGATGGTAATCCGGATGAAAACCCGTGAACCACCAGATGGCGGGAATGCCATGGAGAGCGAACGGAAATTGATCGCTGCGGAAGAAAACGTTCAAGGACGCTTCCTGATCCCATTTGTAATTCAGGTGCAGACCGACATCTTCGTTGGCGCGTTCGACTGTCTTGCGGTATTCGGGAGTGTAGTTGGTACCAATCAGGTTCAATTCGTTTGACGTGTCGGGCGCGATATCGATGACTCCACTCGTCTGGGCGCTCGGCGTTTCGTTGCGACCGATCATGTCGAAGTTGATCACGGCGCGGGTGGTCTCGAGAGGACGCAGGGGATGTTGGACGTAATAGTAGGAGCCGAGCAAGCCTCGTTCTTCGGCCGCGAACACTATAAAGAGGATGGATCGGTGCGGTTTTGTGGGATTGGCCTCAAACGCATGTGCGAGATCGACCACGCCTACCGTTCCCGAGCCGTTGTCGTCGGCGCCGTGCCAGATCTGATCGGCGGACGCGCCGTCGTGATCGTAGTGACCGCTGATGATGACGGTTTCGGCTGACAAACGTGGATCGCTGCCCTCGAGAAGCCCGGCGACATTGTAGGTGCGGCCTTGCCTCGCTTGCGAGTTTTCCATGTGCAGGGTGACGGTCGTGCCGGGAATAGCTTTCGAGACGTTACCCAGATCCTCATCAATTTTGGTTTGCAGTTCGCCGGGCGTGGTCTGGAGAGGAGCAATGAGCTTGGCGGCCAATTGATCGGAAATGGTCATGCTGGGGATGTGGAGTTCATCGCCGACGATGGCCTCGGCGGGAATGCGCGAGCCGCGCGTCGCCATACCGGGAATCTTCGCGAGACGCTCCTGATTTGAGACGTGCTTGCGATTCGGTTCGGCGACAATCAGCACCGCGATTGCGCCGTGAGCCTGTGCATTGAGAGCTTTGACGCGCGTGGTGGCGTAGCGGGTGTTACCGAGACCGTTGAAGATGGACTTCGCATTGGTCTCCTGCGGCTCATGATCGAAAACGAGGACCACTTTTCCGGTGGGATCGATATTCTTGTAGTCGTCATAGCCGAGTTCGGGCGCAGTGATGCCGAACCCGGCGAAGACGAGCGATCCCGAGATGTCGACCTTTTCGGGGTACTGGCCGTAAGCTTCGGGAAAATGGAACGTTTGGTCCGATCCGTTTTGCTCGACTTTGAGGAAACCGGCTTGCCGATTGGGGCGATAGTCCCACAGTTCGACGGGTTGCAGATAGGTTCCGTTCGCGGCCGGCTTCAATCCGGCTTTGGCGAATTCGGAGGCGATCCACTGAATCGCAACTTCCGAGCCCCGCGCGAGCAATAGTCTTCCTTCGAGCGAATCGGAGGCGAGGAATGTCAGATCGGCGCGCAGATCACCGGCGCGAATCGCTTCGTAACCAGGGTCTATGCTCGAGGAAACTCGGCTGGCCGACAGGAGCCGAGCGGCGCCGATGAGCGCAAGCGCACACATCCCCCAGAGCGCGATGGACTTTCGTTGCATAGCCGCGATTGTAGCGCTGGAAATTGGGATTAGGCGGCCTCGACGCGGTTTTTTGGCGCGTGTGAAACGGTCTCGCGCGGGGTAGTGCGGCGGCGGGAGAGACGGGCCAAGCTGGCCCGAACCGCTGATGGGAGCACCGGTTAGATACGCGCCTTTGCCCGAATCGGCGTGAGCACATCGGACAGAAGGGTGTCACAGAGTAGCCGCTGAGCCGGACGGGCCTGACCTTTCTCGGGCAAGCCGGATCAACCGTCACTTCCGCAAACTCCTGATGCGCTGCCGGCCGCACTCCCGAAGGCTCTGCTCCAAGTAGCATTTGAATTCGCCATATGGGAACCGAGAGAGTGCGTGCCTTGTTACGCTGACATGGCGGGCGGTGTTGCCACCGCGCATTACTCAAAAGGAGCATCCATGTCGAAACAAGATGAGGCAGGTCTTATCCTCAGGCTGTACGAACTGCGTCGCGAAGAAACCATGCGCAAAGCGCGCGACTGGTATTTTCGGGAATTCCATCCGGAATCGCTAAACGACTTCAGCGAAGCGATGTTTAGCGAGCACAGCGGTCATTTACGAATGGTCCTAACCTATTGGGACATGGCCGCAGCGCTCGTGAACAACGGCGCTATCGATATGGCGCTTTTCAATGAGACCAATGGCGAGCACATTGGGGTCTTCTCGAAAATTGAGCCATTGCTCCGTGAGATTCGCGCTGCCTATGCTGCGCAGTTTGCAGCGAATCTCGAAAAGCTGATCGATGCGACGCCCGAGGGCCGGGAGCGCGTGGCAGCGACCCGCGAACGCATGCAAGGAATGCGTGCCCAGATGACGGCAAGGCAAACAAAGACGGCGCGGCAGAGTTAGCGCTCGTTGCACGCCGCGTGCGGACTGAGCGGAATACGAAAAGAAATCGGGCGCTTGTCGCGGCGGAGGTGTCCTACGGTCTCGCCTCGAACACCAGGTTGAACGGCGTCTCGGCGGCGCGCCGAAAACGGCTGAATCCGCCTGCTGTCACGACCTCGCGTATTCTCGATTCGCCCGCTTGAGCGCCGAGACCGAGACCCACCTCCTGTGACAAAGAGGCCGGCACGCAGAAGACCGTAGATGCGGAGTAGTAAATTCGTCCGACAGGGTTGAGATTGGCTGAGACGTTGTCTCCCGCGAAGGGCTCAACGATCATCCATGTTCCATCGGAAGCGAGCGCTTGTCGAACATGAGTCGCCGCACCGGCGGGATCTCCCATATCGTGCAGGCAATCGAAAACCGCCACCAGGTCGTAACCGGAGCCGGGGAAGCTCTTCGCGGGCGCGACTTCGAAGGTGACGCGATCTGCGAGGCCGGCCTTGTCGGCCTGCTGACGAGCGCGCTCGATCGAGGCGGTGTGATAGTCGAAACCCTTGAACTCGGACGTTGGATAGGCTTGGGCCATCAGGATGGTCGATGCGCCGTGACCGCAGCCGACGTCGGCAACACGCGCGCCGCCTCGAAGCTTCTCCTCAACGCCGTCCAGCGCCGGAATCCAATTCGTCGTCAGGTTGGCCAGATAACTCGGGCGGAAAAAACGTTCGCACCCTTCGAACAGGCCCTTTTCGTGTTCGTGCCAGCCGAAACCCTTACCAGTACGAAAAATGTCGGCCAGTTTCTCTTCATCTTTCATGCACGAAGCGACCATGTGGAAAAAGCCGGGCAGGTGAACAGGCGTATCGTCCATTCCGAGAATGAAGGCCTGCTCAGGTGTCATCGAATAGGTTTGCGCATCGGGGTGGTACTCCAAGTATTTGCTCGCGGCATTCGCATTCAACCACTCGCGAACATATCGCTCAGCAGTGCCGGTGCGTTCGGCCAACTCGGCCGACGTAACAGGGCGGCCGTCTGCCATCGCGCGATATAAACCGAGCCGATCGCCAATTACGATGAGAGCGGCGTGCAACGCTGCCCCCATATCTTGAACAGCTTGACCGAGAAGCGCATTCAGCTTGTCTCGATCGATCGGTGTGATCTCGGATGCAGTAGCCATGTGTTTTTCTCCGCACGTTTCGGATTCTCTTCCGGATTTTGTGTGTCTCTTTTCTATACAAAAATCGCCTCCTTGTCAAACTCGTGCTGCTGCTGGCGGGCGCGCTCGGAGCGCCGTCCCTCAATTGGGGCACTCCGGAGTATGAAAATTCGTGTACTCCCGAGCTTGGGAGAGGCGTCGAAACTCAGGCGTTATGTGCAGGCGATCTATTTTCGTGCAAGGAATCGTCCTTACGTCGTTAGTGAGTATCGCGGTGGCCGGCTCGTCGTGGCAGAAGGACGATCCTTCGCAGTGGACCAGCAAGGAGGTGGGTCAGATATTGAACAATTCGCCCTGGTCCAAGTCAGTGAAAGTGACCGTTGCAGTGAGAAGTTATGGCGAGCACGGCAGCGGCAGACCTACCGATACCTGGGATGAGGGAGGGCGAGCGCCGGGAGGCGACTACGGTAGAGGAGCCCCTATGTGGAGCGCCAACGGCGCTCCGGCTGCCGAACAGACGACGGTCGTCGTGCGATGGGAAAGCGCCCTGCCGGTACGGCTCGCGCAAGCGAAGATGCGGGAAGACGCCGCAAATGGCACTGCGAGGGAGCCGCTGAATGAATATGTGATTAGCGTAACCGGGTTGCCGAGATCGGCATTCGGACGACAGCTGTGGGCGAGCGGGCCGGGCGCCGATTGGGAGGACGCCAGACTGGCGGATCATCTGAAGACGATCACGTTTTTGTCCCTTGGAACGAAGCGCTTGAATCCGACGAAGGTGGAGTTGAAGCACGGGCAGGAAGAGCAAATCATTTTTCATTTTCAACGACCAGAGGCGGTCACGCTGAACGATAAAGATGCGGAGTTTCGCGTCACGTCCGACCGTATCGAAATAAGAAAGAAGTTCGCTCTCAAGGACATGGAGTATCAAGGCAAGCTGGAGCTCTGAGTTCGCCGAGACGAGTCGGTCGGATGCGACAAGTCCGCGCAAGGAGCGCGACGGTGCTGGGGTACCATAACGGCAGATGCTGAGGACGATTTATCGAATCCAGCTGCTGTCGGCCTGTTTGTTAGGTCTCTTCGTATTAACAGCAGCCCTCGACCGAGTACCGGACCCTCCGGTCGTGCAGCCGCATCAAGACAAGGGTGCGGCGTTTTGCTTCAGCAGCCAGCACCAGCTCACTGCCGATCAGGATCATACTTTCGATCGAGTTCTGTTCGCTCCGCGTTGGCAGGCGCGCTCCTTCGAAAAAGGCGTACGGTGCGAAAATACGCCGCCGCTTCGTTTAACGATCCATCTCAGTGAAGTTTCGGACTCCTCACCGCCACCGCACGCGATTTAACCGTTAGCGCCGGCTCAGGGATGTGGCCCTGCGGTGATGCCATCACAGGACCACTAGCAAGAGCGCCTGAATCCGCGAATGGTGTTTCGCCAACGCGGGTAGATTCTGGCTCTTTTTCACGCGTGTCAGTGTTCCGAGTTGAAGCAAAGGCCTACCCATGCGCACTTCAGAAGTCATCCGAGCCTGGGGCAAAATCTTGCGAGGAGAAGCCCCATCGCTTTCCATTGAAATTACACGAGAATGCCCGCTCCGCTGTCCGGGGTGTTATGCCTACGACGCTGCCCACCTGGGCGGGGGCATGACTTTGAGACAAGTAAGCGACCTCAAGGGACAGGCCCTGATCGACGGAGTTCTGGAAGTGGTCGATGGCCTCAAACCGCTGCACCTATCGCTCGTGGGCGGGGACCCCCTGGTTCGGTATCGCGAGTTGGAACAGTTAGTTCCGTTATTGCTGGCGCGCGGAATCCACGTTCAAATCGTGACCAGCGCCTTCAGGACCTTTCCCGAGGCGTGGAGTCATGAGCCACGCGTAAACGTCGTGGTGTCGATTGACGGACTGCGACCAGAGCACGATGCCAGACGAGCGCCCGCTACCTACGAACGAATCCTGGCAAACATAGCGGGGCGGCAGATCACGATTCACTGTACGATCACCGGCCAGATGATGAAGCGACCTGGATATCTGGACGAGTTTCTGAATTTCTGGACGCCCAAGCAGGAAATTCGAAAGGTGTGGTTCAGTCTTTTCACGCCGCAGAGAGGAGACGATCTTCCGGAGATACTGGGGCGACATGAGCGCGAGCAGGCTATCTTAGAAATGCAGGAACTGCGCAAGCGATACAGCAAACTCGACATGCCGGAAGCTCTGATCCGGCAGTTTAGTTCGCCTCCCGAGAATCCCGGCGACTGTGTATTTGCCCTGACGACGAAGACGATCTCCGCGGACCTGAAGACGGTCATCACTCCGTGCCAGTTTGGGGGAAATCCGGACTGCGGTTCGTGCGGCTGCGTAGCGTCGATGGGCCTGGCGGCCGTCGGCAAACACAAGCTGGCCGGATTTATTCCGGTAGATGCCATCCTCAGGGCATCGATACGCGTAGGACGCGCGCGATCGAAGACCGCTCCAAAGTTGAACGCGGAAAATCCATTCCGAATTTTGCAATCAGGGGGAGAGGAGCGGGGCAGATGAATGGCGACGGCGCACCAGGAGGAAGAAGCAGTGGATCAAAGCATCCGGCAAGTGGCTCGCCTACGCAGACCGACAGGAGATTTTCGTGCCTGTTCAGCTGTCGAAATCGCTCGAGTGCTTTACCGAAGGCAGACCGCTTCCCGAATGCAAACACAACTCGGAGCGCGCGCTTGCGCCCGTCGGTCGAGACGTTCATGCATGCGGTGCTGCCGCAGCGAGTTGTGGTTCACGTACACTCGTTGAACACCATCGTCTGAGCTGTGTGGTCCGACGCGCCTGACGAATTCGCGGCGAGGCTTTGCGGATTGCGCTGTGAAATTGGCGCTAAATCGAGACGCAGGTTATGAGAAATTTGTCGCATGCGGTTTTGATGTCGCTCTGAGCGGGAAACCTTCCGCTTATGCAAGGATCTGCTTAAAGAGGAGAATTTGTGGCGAAGGCGATTACACCGTATGCCGGCCCAACATATCGGGCCGATGCACTGACGCCTGAGATCGTCGACCCGCGCGTTGCGGATGTCGAGGCGCTCGCCCGCTGGCTCGATTACGCCTTTGAACTGCCTGGGCCGGGGCACTTCCGCTTTGGCTTGGCTGGAATTATCGGGCTGATTCCGGGCATCGGGGACGTGTTCGATGCGCTGGTGTCGTTTTACATCGTGTTCCGCGCGATACAACTGGGCATCCCACGCGTCGCGATCGCGCGGATGCTGGTGAACATCGGGATAGAATCTCTTGCCGGCGCGGTTCCGCTCTTCGGCGATCTGTTCGATGTCGCGTTCAAGGCGAATCGCCGCAACTATCTGCTGCTGAAGCGGCCCCTGATACAGCCGAAGGAGCAGAGTGTTCACGATTGGGTTTTCCTGATCCTGACGATCGTAGTGGTCCTGGGCAGCATTGCGCTGCCGGTGATCGGCCTGATTGAATTGGCCAAGCATATTTAAACGCACGTGGTCCGACTGAGGGCGTTAAGAGGACCTAATCGCATTTCGTGAAAGCTTAGAGGCACGTTGTCCTCGGAGCCTCGATATCGCAAGCAGCACGATAACGAGCGAACCCGCGAACGCGGCGCACGCGCTAAGGAACGGCTGATCCAGGCCAGTCTCGGTGATCGGCCGCGCAGTGAAGTTGCCAGCGATACCGGTCCACCAGTAGGCGAATAGGCCAATGTCCATGATGACGTGACCGATCATGCCGGGGATGAGCGATTGGGCGACCCAAGCAAGGAGACCGAGCAGGACGCCTGCGCCAAACACGATGGGAACCATTCCAAGAGTCGACCAGGCTTTCGTGAGATGGAGCGCCATAAACAAGAGCGAGGAAATGAAGATCGCAGCCGGCGGGCCGTGGCGCTGTTCGATGGGGCGCTGCATGTAACCACGAAAGCCGGTCTCTTCGCAAATGCCGGCCGATATCGCGGAGATCACGACCGCGAGCCATTTCAAAGGCAGAGACGGGATGAACGAAAAATCATAACCGTGGCGGAACGCCGCCGCCGGAAACGGCATAAAGCGGAACAGCAAAACAATCGAGGCATGGATAGTTGCGGCGAAGAAGAGTGCGGCGATAAGGCCCCAAATCCATTGGGCATGCGACAGCGTTCCGCGGCGGAACGCCTGGGCGCGGGCGGCCTGCATTGCGCCCGGGGGACCTCCGCCAGCCGCCCACCAGAGATAGAGCGCGAGGAATATTATCTCGATAACCGCAGCGACCGGCACTCCCAAGTTCAGGAGCAATAACGGCCACACGTTGGCAGCAATGAGAGCAATAAGAAGGCCGGAGATGATGGCCCGAAGTGAAACCGGTAGTTTCGCCCAAATACCAGGTGCGCGATCTTGCGTTGTCAATGCAGATACTCCGGAAAAGCAGGGAACGATTTTACATTACTTGGCAGCTTACGGAGAAGGGAAGTGTGGCTGTTAGAATCTGACCAGCGCGAGGTGCTTATGTTGGGAAATCGCAGCTGGGACGATTGGATCTCGCAGTATGAGGGCAGTCATCAGAACTCCATCAACCGGGCCTGCCATACCCTAGGCATTCCGGCGATTGCACTCTCGATCGCGCTGTTGCCGGGCGTGTTGGTGTGGCGTAAATGGTGGAGGGTGCCTGCCGCGCTTTTTGCGACCGGCTGGGCGCTTCAATTCATTGGCCATGCGGCGGAGGGCAAACGACCCGAATTCATGAATGACTACCGGTTCCTCGTTGTGGGAGCGCGCTGGTGGATGAAGCACGTGAGGGGTCTGGGTGAGCGCTCGGCGTAGCAGCTGAAAACGTAGCGTCATCGACGCTATACTGCGAGCCATGCTCAAAATACTTTTTGCGATGGTGCTGCTGGTGGCACCTGCTGCATTTCCACAGCAAGGCGGGCGCGACGAGTTGCGGAAGATGCTCGACGACCAGACTGCAGCGTGGAACCGTGGCGATCTCGAAGGCTTCATGCGCGGATATGACCACTCGCCGGAGCTGACCTTTTTCTCCGGGGACACGATTGCGAAGGGCTGGGAAGCGACGCTGGCGCGCTATCACAAGAGATATCAGGGCGAAGGCAAGCAGATGGGACAGCTCAGCTTCACTGACACGCGGATCGAGATGCTCGGTGGGGAGGCGGCCGTATTCACGGCGAGATGGCATCTTGCTCTCGAGAACGGGCAGAAGCGAGAAGGGTTGACGACGGTAATTTGTAAACGCACGAAGGACGGCTGGAAAATCGTGCACGATCATTCGTCATGAGAGTTAATCGAGTTACGAGGCGATGACGTTGGCTCCCGAAACCGTTCTTCAAGACCTGCGGTACGGGTGGCGCATGCTGCTCAAGCATCCTGGTTTTACGGCGGTTGCGTTAGTGACACTCGGAATCGGGATTGGCGCAAATACTGCGATCTTCAGCGTCATCAATGCGGTTCTGCTGCGACCACTGCCGTTTCACGATCCGAAATCGCTGTGCTTGCTGACGGAGCGATTGCGAGACGTTCCGGTGGTGGGACCTTCCTTTCAGAACTTTGTCGATTGGCGAGCGCAGAACCACTCGTTCCAGGCCGTGGTGGGAGCTCACACCGCGACGTTTACATTGACGGGAGCGGGTGAACCGGAGCGCGTGCAGGGACAGATGGCATCGGCGAGCCTGTTTCCTGTGCTTGGGGTGAGCGCGGTCGAAGGTCATACCTTTCTGCCGCAAGAAGACCGGGTGGGCGCGGCGCCGGTGGCTCTGATCAGCTACGGATTTTGGAAACAGCATTTTGCAGGCGGGCAAGTGCTGGGCAAAACCATCACCCTCGATAACCAACCCTATACAGTTGTGGGCGTTCTTCCCGCGGGATTTCAATTGGTGCAGCCGGTGGACGTGATTGTTCCATTTGAGCCCTGGACGAAGACGCTGCCGGACGATCGCTCATGGCATCCGGGAATCATCGCGATCGGCAGGCTGAAAGCGGGCGTTTCGATTGAGAGTGCGCGTGCCGAGATAAATAACATCGCGAAGAGGCTGGAGCGCCAATATCCGGTGTACGACACGGATGTGAACACGAATGTCTCGCCGATGCAGGAGCTGCTGGTCGAAAATGTTCGCCCGGCGCTGCTAATACTGCTGGGCGCGGTGGGCATGCTGCTGCTGATTGCGTGCGCGAACGTAGCGAATCTGCTGCTGGTGCGAGCGACATCGCGCCGGAGAGAAATCGCCGTGAGGGCCGCAATGGGCGCGGGGCATTTTCGCATCGTGCGCCAACTCCTCACTGAAAGTGTGCTGCTGGGGTTCGCGGGTGGCCTGGTGGGCTTTGGGCTTGCGTGGGTGTGCATGCCGCTGCTCGAGCGCCTGGCGTCGGAAAATATTCGCAATCTAGGAACCATCGAGCTCGACAGCCCAGTTCTGTTGTTTGGGATGGTGGTGGTGCTGTTGTCGGGCATTCTGTTCGGACTGGCACCGGCTTTACACACGGTGACGCTCGATTTGCGCGCCATGCTGAACGAAGCTGCACGCGGAACGACGGGTTCCGGGCGGCAGAGCGGGATGCGAAGCGCTCTGGTGGTTTCGGAAATCGCGCTCGCGCTGGTGCTGCTGCTGGGCGCCACGCTGCTGCTGCGCAGCTTCGCACATCTTGCAAACGTGCAGCCGGGATTTCAAGCGAACAATCTGCTGGTGGCGGATGTGCCTGTGTCGCCGCGGGCGCACAAACAGTCGGCCGAGCGCATGGCGTTCTTCGACCGGCTACTCGAGCGCGCACGCCTGATACCGGGGGTTCGAGCGGCTGGCGCCGCGGCCATTCTGCCGGTGAGCGGGGGCGGAACGGTGATTCATTTCAACATTCAAGGCCGAGCTCCGAAGACGGCGCATGAATATATTGCAGTCGGGTATCGCCCGGTGAGTCCCGAGTATCTGGCGACGCTGCGCGTGCCGCTTATCGAAGGCCGTTTATTGACAGATGCGGATACGGAGCGGAGTCCATTTGTCGTGGTTGTGAATCGAGCCATGGCGCGCCGGTTTTTTCCACACGAACCGGCGCTCGGAAAACGTGTGCAACTAGGGGCGCTGCCGAATCACGAAGTGCCGTTCATGCAGATAGTCGGCATAGTGGGCGATATGAAGCAGAACCTTGCGACGGATGCACAGGCCGAAATGTACCTTCCTTATCGCCAGGCCGATACGATGCTTCCGATTTTCGCGTTGTCGCTGGTATTACGCACCGCAAACGACCCGAGAAAGGAGATTTCGGGGCTGCGCAGGGTAGTGCGGCAGCTCGATCCGGACCAGCCGCTGGTGCAGATTCGGACGATGCAAGAGAATATTTCGACCTCCGAAGCTGAGCCGAGATTCCGCACGATATTGCTGGCGATTTTCGCCGGCGCGGCGCTGCTGCTTTCGATTGTGGGCTTGTACGGCGTCATGACGTACTCGGTCACGCAACGCGTGCAGGAGATCGGGATTCGCATGACTCTCGGGGCGGGGAAGGCGGAGGTATTGAAGATGATTACCGGGCAGGGGCTGCGGCTGGCGCTCGGGGGAGTAGGAGCCGGGCTTTGCGGAGCATTCCTGTTGAGCCGCGTGCTGACGAAGTTCCTTTATGGGATCAGCGCAACGGATCCGTTGACTTATGTTGTTGTGGCGGTGCTCTTGATCGCGATTGCAGTGGCTGCTTGTTATTTCCCAGCGTGGCGAGCAACGAGAGTGGATCCCATGACCGCGCTACGGCACGAGTGAGGGCGGCTCTCGTTCTTAGAGGTGCGTCAACGATCGCCGGCACTTTGCGGAGTGCGGCGTACGATCCACGCCATGCCATCGGGACCCGTTCCGGTATGAAGACGGTTCTCGATCTCGAGCGTTTTCAGGTTCACTACCGCCACATTGTTTTCTGCGGTGATCGCGACGTAGGCACGCGAACCGTCGGGCGCGATCAGAATTCCGGCAGCGCCACGGCCGACACTCATGCGCTTCCGCTCGGCTCCGCTGTGAGCATCGACGACGACTAACTCTCCGGCGGCGAGATCGGAAATCAGTACAAGGGTTCCATCGGGCGTAAACTTCAAGCGGTTCGAACGCTTGGTGTGAACGTCGATAGTGCGGAGGACCTTTTTGCCGGCAATGTCGATGACCGACACGCTACCATCGCGTGAATTGGCAGCCCAAAGTTGACTCTCATCGGGGGAAAGGTCGAATCCCTCGGGGCCTTTCCCAACCGGCACCACAATCTGATTCCAATTATTCGGTCCGTCGGTGCGCTCGAAGATGCTGATTGCGTCCGAACCAATGTTGGAGGTGAAGATCCTCTTGCGGTCCTTACTCAAGAGGACCATGTGAGTCGTATTCTGGCCGGTGCCGAGGATCCAGTCGAGCGTGTTTGCGGCTGGGTCGTAGCGAGCAATTGCTTTATTCGCTTCGACAGTGAAATAGAGTTTTCCATCGGCGAAGAACAAGCCATGAGGGCGGCGGAGGGGAGTCAGGTCCACGCGATGAATTTCCCTTTGCGCTGCGACATCGATGACGGAGATGGTGTGGCCTTCGTCAGCCGGAGCGGCCAAACCGTAATTGCTGGTGAACGCGAGTGTTCCGTCAGTTGATGCGGCGACTTCGTGGGGATCTTTGCCGGTGGGGACGCGCCCGACCACCTGGCCATTCGCCGGATTCACAATGGCGAGCAAACCTTCCTTATTAAGAACGAGCAAGGACGGGGATGGAATCTCGGTTTGAGCGCCGCATGCGACCGCGAACATGGCAGCGCTCATTATCTTCACGTATGCTTTCATCGGACCTCCTGGTGCGTCTACTCACTGTGGGTCAAGTGGGGCGAGCACGGCGAAACCTGGTATTCCGGCGAGGCTGCTACACTGTAAGCCTCTTAACCTTGCGCGGTTCGAGAGAAAGTAGAGTAACGCTGTTACCCTCAAAAGCCGCCCGCCTCGCGAATCTTTCGTCCCACATGGTCTTTCATTTCACATTGATTTTTCACTTCAAATCCAGTTTCATTTCAAATCCGCTTTCATTTCACATCAGGGACGCAGTTAGGTGAGCGTCCATCTCGTTAATCCGAGTGACATATCGTTCGGGACAGCAGTAATCACGCCGCGCTGGCTGTACGTTCTGGCAGCGGCTACGCCTGCTTCTTACGGAGACCCTCAAATCTGTGACGAAACGCTGGACCAATTCGATCCCGCGCGGGTGCAGGCTCGTGATGTGGTGGGAATTGGTATTCATACGGGGAATGCTCTGCGCGGATATCAGATCGGCAGGGCGGTGCGGGAGCGCGGCGCGTGGGTCATCTTTGGCGGAATCCACGCGACTCTTTACCCTGAGGAGGCTCTCGAATTAGGAAGTGCGCACGGTGTAGTGCGAGGCGACGGGGACGTCGTCTGGGCTGAAGTATTGAAGGATTGCCTAAGCGGTGCTCCAGTTCGCGTTTACGAAGGAGGAAGAGTCGAACCCGGGCAATTCCTCCGTGCGCGTTGGGACCTGCTGCGCGAAAACAGCTACATGTGGGCTTCGGTTCAGACCGTGCGCGGGTGCGCTAAACACTGCTCGTTCTGCTCGGTGTGGCGCACGGATGGCCAGCGGCCACGGCAACGTGCGTCTGAAGCGGTGGTCGAGGAAATCGTACAGTTGCGCCGCAAAGGCTTCCGTTTCATCGCTCTGGCAGACGATAATTTCTATCCGGTCACTCTGACCGATCTGCGGCTCGCGGAGAGGCAGAACAATCAGAGGAAACTCGAGGAGCTTCGCTCGATTCGCGAGGAACGATTCGAGCTGATGGCGCAATTGGCGGAGCTTCCGAAGGACATGGTTTTTTACACCCAGATCACGATGGAAGCGGGGGAGGATCCGGAATTCCTGGAGGCGATGCGCAGAGCTCGCATCCGAGGGGCTTTGGTGGGCGTCGAGGCGGTTACGCCGGAAGGTCTGAAGGCCGTGTACAAGGACTTCAACTGCTCGGGCGAGAATCTTATTCGGCGGCTCCAAACTTTCCGTGAGCACGAGGTTCACGTCCTCGGCTCGTTCATCTTCGGACTGCCAACGGACCGGCCAAACACGTTCGATGCCACGGCTGCTTTAGCGCAAGAGGCGGGAATAACATTTGCGCAGTTTGTGATGTTGACGCCGTTCCCCGGGACGGTCGATTTCCAGCGCTGGGAGAAGGAGCAGGAAAGTGAAGGGACGACAGTGGATGGGGTTCCGATCACGCGATACTGGCTCATTCCTGCGGCACTCCGGCCGAAGATGTTCACGCCGCATCCTTCCATGAGCTCCGACGAAATCCGTGAACGCACACAAGGTGTTTGGGACACCTTTTACAGCGTGCGCTCGATCTGGAAGCGATCTCGCTGTGTGTCGTCCATCCGCGCGCGTCTAGCGTTCTTATTCGTGTCTAAACTGTATCGGCAAATGTATGCGGGTACGGGAATTGCGACCGACAGCGCGCGTCAAACCAGAGCGCGCTTCTGGGCACGCCTTCTTGCTAAGCCTACGCGACGGCTGTTCCAAGCCAAGCCGATGCCGGCGTTGGAAATTCCGACCATGAGCACGCGGCGGCCTCGCTTAGAGGATGAGAAAACGGCAGCAGCAACAGCACATGAGCAGGGAGTCTCTCTTCACATCCTGCCTTAGGCAGTGCTAGCCGTAGGAGCGGCGGGCGCTGCAGACGCGAAAGTTGCCCGAGGAGGGCAGCAGTCAGTTGAGGAGCCCTCTAATTCTTTGTTCAATGGAGGCGCGCGCCTGTTTCGCCGGGAGGAGTTTCTCGAAGAAACCAAGATCGGCGTCTATGGTTAGATCCTTATCCGTGACCTCGACGGTACCTTTGATAGGCGCATTCAGGATGCCGGCTTTTGCGTTAAACGAGAAGGTCAGCGTTGAGCCTTGCCAGCTTCTCTGCTCGTTCACGATTTGTACAGGAATGACACCGACGCCGCCGAACAGGTCATCGAAGGAACGATCGACCGCGCGGATCACATCCTGTTTTGATTTGTTATGTGAGACAGTGATACGCACAATGAAGGCTTTCCAGCTTTCTTAAGCCTGACACACGAGATGTGCCAGACTCGATGAAGAGCGCTGCATGTCTCGAAGTGGTGTGCCGCTCGGAACCATTGAGTCCCGCATTCGCGTGGCGCTCTCGCAACTTCGAGAACTGATCACCGGAGCGGAAATCGGATGAGCAGGATGATGCACGACCGAGCGCCGGACGAACTGTTGGATCTGCTCTCGTCGCACGCACTCGACATACTCGATAGCGCGGAGGCGTCCGAGGTTGAAGAACACGTTGCGCATTGTGCCGAGTGCAGCGAGCAACTGAAAGCATTACGGCAGGTCGCGGCGCACTTGGCATATACGGCGCCCGTGGCGTACCCAGCCGCCGATCTGCGGGAAAGAGTTCTTGGCCTGACCCGTGCATCTCTGCAGAGCGCGGCACGGGAGCCGATCGTGGACGCCAAGGTACAGGTGTGGAAACAATGGCCGCAGGCGGGAGCAGGTGAGCGCCAGGTCGTTCGTACGGAGGCAGGCGACTGGGAACAGGTTCACCCAGGCGTATCGGTGAAACGCCTCTATGTGGACATTGAACACGACAGGGTCACGATGTTAATACGGATGACTCCGGGCGCGAAGTACGTCCCACACCGGCATGCCGGACCTGAGCAGTGTTATGTTCTCGAGGGCGATTTGCGGGATGGTGAGTTCGTGGTTCGAGGCGGCGATTACCAATGTTTGCCGACGGGCACTGTGCACGGCGCGCAATCGACGGAATCGGGGTGCCTGCTTCTGGTGGTCTCTTCTTTGCACGATGAGTTACTCACTTGAGAGAGGAACATATGTTGAGTAGTGGGGGGAGAAAACGAATGCGGGAATTTCTTTTCAGATCAGCAGCGGTTCTGATTTTGGCGTTTGGCTGCTTTGGGCAGCAGGCCGGGACAGCTAAGAAGCAGGTCAAGAGCGAAAGCGACCTGCCGCGCTTTACCTATGCAGTGAAGGGGACTGTGGCAGATCTGCTGCGGTCGGATGCGGCGACGTTTGAGAGCTTTTCATCGAAAGTCGGCAGCGACTTGCAATCGATTTTCGACAACTACGACGTCGCAGATAAATCGACGGAGCGGACGCTGCTCGATGCGAAGCTTTCGCTCGAGGAACTGGGGGGCGAGAACGAAGAAGGCCTGCGTACGATCGAGCGCATACGCAGTCTGGAGGAGAAGCCCGATGCGCGCGTGATGGCGGATTTAACGGATAAGGCCATTCTTCAGGCGCGCGTCGACTCCAACGCCGCGACCGGACCTGCTTACGAAGAGGCATTCGCGCGACACTTCCGCGACGCTGTGAACCAGTTGCCCTGGAGCCTTGTTCAGGATCGCGTGAAGGAAATGAAGGGTCGTTATGAGGTGGTGAGCGCGAATTACATCGAAGGAGTTGCGAACTCGCAAGTGCAGCCGATGGTAGATAAATCCGGGGCGGTGGACAATCAGACAGCCTGGGAATTGTTAGACCTTCGCCGCGCGTTGCTCTACACGGTTCCGGTGAAAGCAACAGCCACAGAAATCGTTCAGTCGTATATAGCGGCACACGCGGTTGTCAAGCCGGATATCTGGCAGGCGCGCGAGGTGACGCTTAGCGCAAGTGAGAAGCTTCATCCAGTGCTGATTGGAATTTGGGACAGCGGCGTGGACACCTCGATTTTTCGGAATCAACTTTACACCGATCCCGATCCGGGCTGGCATGACGCGCACGGACTCGCTTTTGACGATCAAGGCGGGCATTCGAACAGTTTGCTGCTTCCTCTGGACCAGACGCAAAAGCAGGAGTACCCGACTTTCGTTGAAATCCTCAAAGGGATAGAGGACCAGATGAGCGGCGTCGACAGCCCGGATGCATCCGCTTTCCGAAAGAAGATGGCCAGCGCGCCGCCGGCCCAAGTTCGCGAGATGTTCGACAAGATGAAGGTGTACGACCCGTACGTGCATGGGACACACGTGGCGGGGATTGCGGTGCGGGGGAATCCAGCGGCCCGGCTCGTGGTGTTCCGGTTTAACGATCAGTTGCCGGATCTAACGTTTGCGCCGACGCCCGAGTGGGCGCACCGGATGGCCGACAACTTCCGGCAGATCGGCGAGTATTGCCGTACACATCTTGTGCGGGTGGTGAACATGAGCTGGGGCGATGAGCCGGGCGAGTTCGAGACGTGGTTATCGAAGACAGGAAAAGGACAGGATCCGGCAACGCGAAAAGAGCAAGCGATACAATTATTCGAGATTTGGAAAGCGGGTATTCGGGAGGCTATCAAGAGCGCACCCGACACGCTGTTCATCTGCGCGGCGGGAAACTCAAACAGCAACGCGGGATTCATTGAGGATGTGCCGCCTTCGCTGCATTTGCCGAATCTGATCGCAGTGGGCGCGGTAAACCAGGCCGGGGACGAAACTTCTTTTACAAGTTACGGCGATACGGTGGTGGTAGACGCAGATGGGTACAACGTGGAAAGCTACGTACCGGGTGGGACTCGGATGAAACTTTCCGGAACGTCGATGGCGTCGCCCAACGCGACCAATCTCGCGGCCAAGCTGTTTGCACTCGATCCTGCGCTTACTCCAGAGCAGGTGGTTTCCTTGATGAAAGACGGCGCAACGGTGAGCGAAGACGGCCGGCGGCACTTGATCGATGAGAAGCGGTCAGTAGAACTGCTGCGGCAACGCGCCCAGCGGTAGCAACTTCGCAGCGGCATCAATCCGCCGCAAGGAGTAAGGCGGCGCGCGTAAGCTAATCTGAAATTAAGGTCTGTCCATTCTCAGCCAGACATATATATAAGGATGCCCCCTCACTTGCGTCTGCAAATGACGAAGGCCCCTACTCTCTCGCGTTTACAAGGCTAGGAAGATCAATATGGCTACAACCGTGACCAGTGCTCGCGAAATTCGGCCTGCGCGTTTTTGGGCTTCGACGAACGGGAAAAAGATCGTGATGGCGATCACCGGTGCCATTCTGCTTCTGTTCGTCATTTTTCATATGCTCGGCAACCTGCAGGTTTTCGAAGGGCCCGAGCAGATGAACTATTACGGAAGCGCGCTGCGGCGTTTTCCGGAAGCTTTGTGGGGGGTGCGGGCGATTCTGCTGGTTGCGGTGATTCTTCACATTTGGGCATCGGTGGAGCTAGCGCTACGGAAAAAGAAGGCGCGGCCGGTTGGGTACGCGAAGAAGGAAAACGTGGCGTCAACTTATGCGTCGCGTACGATGTATTGGAGCGGGCCGATTCTTCTAGCGTTCATTATTTATCACCTGCTGGATTTGACGGCGGGCACTGCACATCGCGGTGGCGCATTCGTCGAGGGCGATCCATATCACAACCTGGTCAGCGGATTTCAGGTTTGGTGGGTATCGGCCTGGTACATCTTTTCGATGATTCTGCTGGCGTTTCATATCCGCCATGGTGCGTGGAGCATGTTTCAATCGCTCGGGATCAATCACCCACGCCACACTCGGATTTTGAAGAAGGCGGCGACCATTGCGGCGATCGTGATTGCGGCCGGGTACATTTCGATTCCGGTTAGCATTCTGCTGGGGCTGGTGGAGTAAATGGAACTCAACTCGCGAATTCCTTCGGGCCCGATCGAGTCGGCGTGGGACAAGCTGCGCTTCGATATGAAGCTTGTGAACCCGGCTAATAAGCGGCGGCACTCGATCATCGTGGTTGGATCGGGGTTGGCGGGGGCATCAGCGGCGGCGACGCTGGGGGAACTCGGCTACAAGGTGAGTTGCTTTTGCTTTCAGGATTCACCGCGGCGCGCGCACTCGATTGCAGCGCAGGGCGGGATTAACGCGGCGAAGAATTATCAGAACGATGGGGACAGCGTCTACCGGTTGTTTTACGACACCGTAAAAGGCGGAGATTTTCGTGCGCGCGAGGCGAACGTCTATCGGTTGGCACAGATCAGCGTACAAATTATTGATCAGTGCGTCGCGCAAGGAGTGCCGTTCGCGCGCGAATACGGCGGAACGTTGACGAACCGATCCTTTGGCGGCGCTCAAGTTTCACGTACGTTCTATGCGCGCGGCCAGACCGGGCAACAGCTTTTGCTCGGGGCGTATCAAGCACTCGAGCGGCAGGTGGATGCCGGAAGCGTGACGATGTATCCGCGCACCGAGATGCTCGACTTGATTGTGATCGATGGACGGGCGCGTGGCATTGTCACTCGGAATCTGGTGACGGGCGACATCGATACGCACCTGGCGGATGCAGTCATTCTGGGCACGGGCGGCTACGGCAATGTTTTTTATCTTTCGACGAATGCGAAAGGATCGAATGTCACGGCAAGCTGGCGCGCGCACAAACGCGGCGCGCTATTTGCGAACCCGTGCTTCACTCAGATTCACCCGACATGCATTCCGGTTTCGGGCGATTATCAGTCGAAGCTGACGCTGATGAGCGAATCGCTGCGCAACGACGGGCGTATCTGGGTATCGAAAGAGAAGAGCGATAAGCGCCGACCCGATCAGATTCCGGAAGAGGAACGGGACTATTATCTGGAGCGCCGCTACCCGAGCTTTGGGAATCTAGTTCCGCGCGATGTGGCATCCCGGAATGCGAAATATGTTTGCGATGAGGGTCGCGGGGTCGGCGAGACGGGGCTGGGTGTTTATCTCGATTTTTCGGATGCGATCCGGCGGCTGGGCCGGAAGACTATCGAGGAACGGTACGGGAACCTGTTCGACATGTATCAGCGGATCACGGGTGAAGATCCGTACCAGGTTCCGATGCGCATTTATCCGGCGATTCATTACACGATGGGCGGTTTATGGGTGGATTACCACCTGATGAGCACCGTTCCAGGGCTGTTTGTTATCGGCGAAGCGAATTTTTCAGACCACGGGGCGAACCGGCTAGGGGCGAGCGCGCTGATGCAAGGGCTGTCGGATGGATATTTCATCGTGCCGTACACGGTGGGCGATTATATTGCCAACAACAAATTGGAGGCGGTGAGCGAGGTGCATCCGGAAGTACGAAACGCGGTGTCTTGCGTGCAGCAGATGGTACAAAAGCTGCTTGCGATCAATGGAAGGCGCACCGTCGATTCGTTCCACCGGCAACTCGGCAAAATTGTTTGGGACTATTGCGGGATGTCGCGCACTGCGCAGGGGCTCGAGACGGCCATTGAACAGATTCGGGAGTTGCGCGATGAGTACTGGCACAACGTGAAGGTGCCGGGGAGCGGCGACGACTTCAACCAGAGTTTGGAAAAGGCGGGGCGCGTGGCGGACTTTTTTGAACTGGCGGAGTTGATGTGCGTCGATGCGCTGGAGCGAAACGAATCGTGCGGCGGCCACTTCCGCGAGGAGTATCAAACGGCCGAAGGCGAAGCGCAGCGCGACGACGACAATTATTCCTACGTGGCGGCTTGGGATTACCGGGGTTACGGGAATCGAGAACAACTGCTGAAAGAGCCGCTTGATTTCCACTACGTTCATCCGAGCCAAAGGAGCTACAAATAATGCGCTTGACGCTGAAGATCTGGCGCCAGAAAGGGCGCGGTGCCTCGGGGAAATTCGTTAGTTATCCGGTCGAGGCGAGTCCGGATATGTCGATGCTGGAGTGCCTGGACGTGCTGAACGAAACGCTGATTGAACGCGGCGAAGATCCGGTGGCGTTCGAGCATGATTGCCGGGAAGGGATCTGTGGGTCGTGCGGGTTCATGATCAACGGCGTCGCGCATGGGCCGCTTCCGGCGACGACGGTGTGCCAGTTGACGATGCGCCACTTCAAAGACGGCGAAGAGCTGACGCTGGAGCCCTGGCGAGCGCGGCCATTTCCATTGATTAAGGATTTGGTGGTGGATCGACGATCGTTTGACCGGATTATCGCCGCGGGTGGTTATATTTCAGTATCGACGGGCAGCGCCCCGGATGGGAATGCGATTCTGGTGCCGAAAGAGGCTTCGGATCGCGCCATGGACGCGGCCGCTTGCATCGGATGCGGGGCTTGCGTCGCGGCGTGCCCGAATGCTTCGGCCGCTCTGTTCACGGGGGCAAAGATCGCTCATCTCGGCATTCTTCCGCAAGGGAAACCGGAGCGCGATTTACGCGCGGTTCGCATGGTGACGCAAATGAACGCGGAAGGATTCGGCGGCTGCACGAATATTGGGGAGTGTACGGGTGTGTGCCCCAAAGAAATTGCGCTCGAAGTGATTGCGGCAATGAACCGCGACTATTTCCGGGGAAGCTGGCGCGAGCGCGACAACCTTGTCACTACTCTGACGCCCTTCACGGAATGGAGTTACGGCTCGAAGCTGCAAAACGATCCGACACGCTAGAAAGCAGGCGACAGTTAATCGGCTACGGTGATCGTCGGCCGCTGGCGCTGCTTGCTTTCAGTGGCCTTTTCGACGATCGTACGCGCGAGTTTCTCGAACAGAGTCACTTGCTTGTTCGGTTCTTTGAGCGTGGCGATCGGGTGACCGGTATCTCCGCCCTCGCGTGTCTTGGGATCGAGCGGAATCTCGGCTAAGAGCGGCACTTTCATCAGCTCGGCTGTTCTTGCTCCGCCGCCTTTGCCAAAGACGTATAGCTTTTCGCCGTTGTGTTCGAGGTAGCTCATGTTTTCGACGATTCCGAGCACCTGCTCCCGAACCTGCTCGAACATGTGGACTGCTTTGCGAGCGTCTTCGAGCGAAACATCGGAGGGCGTGGTGACGATGACGGCTCCGGTGAGCGGTGTGGTCTGGATGAGAGTGAGTTGCACGTCGCCTGTGCCGGGCGGCAGATCGATGATGAGGTAATCGAGCTCGCCCCAATCAACGTTGCGGAGGAATTGTTGGATGACGCTGTTGAGCATGGGCCCGCGCCAGACCAGCGGCTTATCGCCGGGGTTCAGAAATCCCATGGACATCAACTTCAGCCCGTGAGCCTCGAGGGGTTGAATGCGCTGACCGAGGGCGTTCGGGGTAGCGCGAACACCCATCATGAGCGGCACGTTGGGACCGTAGACATCGGCATCGAGCAAGCCGACGACGTAACCAAGTTTTCCGAGGCTGATGGCCAGGTTCACGGCAACCGTGCTTTTGCCGACGCCGCCCTTGCCGGAACCGATCGCGATGATGTTTTGAACACCGGGAATCGGTAGTTTCGGCTGTTCACCCGGAGCGTGAGGACCCATGACTCAAGCTAACATCACGTCAGTATCAGGCTGGGCTGTGCCTTCAGATCGAATCCGGCGAAATCGCTGTGCTGGAATTTTGGAAGTGCGGCGGCAGCGATCATCGCCGCATTGTCGGTACAGAGGCGAGGCGGCGGGAAGTAAAAGGCGAGCCCGCCGGTTTCGAGCGCCTGCTTACGAAGGCCGGCATTGGACGCAACACCACCCGCGACGATCACTGATTCGGCTCCGATCTGGTCGGCTGCGGCGAGGACGTGGCGTAGAAGCTCTTCGATGACAGTGTGTTGAAAACTGGCAAGCAGATCAAGGGTGGGCTGCGGTGTAGCGGCGAGCCAGTCTTCGAGTGTTGGATTCTCAAGCTGCTTGCGGCGGGCGGTTTCTTCGGTTACATCGTGTGATTCAGTCCAGCGCAGGACGGCAGTCTTCAATCCGCTGAAGCTGAAGTCCAATTCGTTGCCTTTCATCCTGGCAAGCGTGAATTTCACGGCCTGGGGATTTCCGTAAGGCGCGAGGCGGTCGATAATGGGGCCGCCCGGATAGGCGAATCCGAGTAATTTGGCGACCTTGTCGTAGGCTTCGCCGGCAGCGTCGTCACGCGTTTTGCCGAGAAGACGATACTGATCCCATTCGCGAACTTCAAACAGATGGGTGTGCCCGCCGCTCGCGACCAGCGCGACGACTGGAAAACTAATAGCTGGATTGTCGATCGCGACAGAATGGATGTGACCTTCGACGTGATTGACGGCAATGAGAGGAATAGTGCGAGCGAAGCAGAGCGCTTTTGCGTAGGTCACGCCGACGAGCAACGAACCGACAAGCCCCGGGCCGGCGGTCACAGCAATCGCGTCTAAATCGCTGAGTTGAAGCTGCGCATCTTCGAGTGCCTGCCGCACGACGGGGACAATGGCGCGCAAATGTTCACGCGAAGCCAACTCCGGTACTACACCGCCGTATTTGGCGTGGGTATCGAGTTGGGAAGCGACTACACTCGAGCGAATGTGGCGGCCGTCTTCGACGACGGCGGCGGCGGTCTCATCACAAGAACTTTCAATTCCTAAAATGACGGTTTGACGCAAGTTTCCGATTTCTATTATGAGCTTCCGGAAGAATTGATCGCCCAGGAACCGCCGGCGCAGCGCGGGGCTTCGCGCATGCTAGTGGTGTCGCGTGAGAAGCAGGCGTTTGAGGACGATGAATTCAGAAACCTTCCCAAGTATGTGCGCGAGGGAGATTGCCTGGTGCTCAACAACACGCGCGTTTTTCCAGCACGGCTGCACGGCCGCCGCAACAACGAAACAGGCGCCGAAGTCGAGGTCTTTCTGGTCCAGGCGCTTAACGCGGACGAGACGTTGTGGAAGGTTCTGGTGAAGCCTGGCAAGCGAGTGCGCAGGGGCGATCAAATCATTTTTGCGAAACATCTTCGCGGAGAGGTTCTATCGCAAGGAGATTTGGGCGAGCGAACGATTCAATTTTCAGCCGGTCAAGCCATACGCGACTTATTGGAGGAGTTGGGCGAGACTCCGTTGCCGCCGTATATTCGCCGCTCGGCCACGACGGCGGATCGGGAGCGATACCAGACCGTGTACGCGCGGGAGCGAGGCTCAATTGCGGCACCGACGGCGGGCTTGCATTTTACGCGAGAGATGCTAGAGGCGTGCCGCGGAGCGGGAGCAGAAATTGCCTACGTCACTCTGCATGTGGGTTTGGGAACGTTTGCGCCTCTGCGCGAACATGATGTCGCGGCGATCCGTTTGCACCAGGAGTATTTCGAGATACGAGAATCGAGCGCGGAGATGTTGAGGCGCGCAAAACGGTTATTTTGCGTGGGTACGACCACCGTACGAACTATCGAAACGGCGCTGCTGCGCGGTGGACTCAAGGCGATGAGCGGCGACACGAAGCTATTTATTCATCCGGGTTTTCGGTTTCGCGGCACGGGCGCGTTGCTGACTAACTTTCACTTACCGCAGTCGAGTCTATTGATGCTGGCGTGCGCGTTTGGAGGACGCGAGCTCACCCTCGCTGCTTATCGTCACGCAGTTGATCGCAGATATCGTTTCTTTTCCTACGGCGATTGCATGCTTATGATCTAGCGAAAAATCGTTGGTAGGCGTGCAGCCCGCTCACGACGTAGGATTCGAGAGCGCGGAAGCCATCTAGAGCGGCGTGAGGATCGTATAACAGACGACGGCCAATGCGCGCAATGTCGACCACATTATCGACGTGTGCCTTCCAATCCTCAGGCACCCAGTCAATGGCGTGGGACACCACGGAAGGCACGCCTTCCGCCACGCCATCCGCTGTGACCATGTTGAAGGATTCCGTGTAGCTCGGCTGCAGCAAGAGATGCATATGGCCGACGTGCCGCCGAAATTTCGGCCAGGATTGCCAGCCATTGTGAACGAGTTTTACGTCCGGCAGGCCTTGCAGCATTTCCGAAACGGCTGCCATGACGCTATCACCGCCGCCCTCGACGCGTCCCGCCGAAAGCCAGAGCTCGAGCGAGGCACGCAAGCCGCGCGAGATTTCGAGTGCTGCGCCTGCGGCACTCATCAGGTTCTTCAAAGGCCGTGTTGCGCCGAAGATGCCGATGCGGAGCGTGCCGCCGGTGAAGGGTTGCGGGTGGCGGACGGGATTGCGATCGAGACAGTAAAGGTTCGGGAGATAGGCGCAGGGTGCTCCGAAAGCGCCGTTGATCCACTCGCAGAAGCGCCGGCTATTGGCGGCCAGGTGAACGTTGAAGGTGCCGAGCTCGATTTCCATAATTTCGCGCAGCAGACGAACGCCATTGCGATCAGCCTGGAGGAAGCCTACGTTCGAGTGGCAGGTGACCGTGAAATGTGTTTCGGGAAACTCGTTAGAGAGCGATTGTAGCTCGGAACCGGCAATCCAAGGCGCGGAAACGATGACGTGTTTAGCAGGCGCGATCTCGAGACGCTTGCGCAGATCAGCGGCACTGATGATGGGCCATACTTCGGCTGCGATGCCGGCGCGGCGCAGTACTTTGGCGGTGTTGATGGCCGCGACTCCTAAGCCGATGTGGCTGATGTTGCGGTTCGCGGCGAAATTCTTGTAAGCAAGTACAACGCTCAATGGGGCACTCCTCGGATCGAAAACGTTTTGAAGCCGATCCTAGGATTGATGGGGTCCGTGCCGCTGAATAGAAATTGCGGCGCTAAGCGGCTGATTCGCTTCACAAAAGTTTTTTTGAAGAGTTCGTAACGCGGGCTGCCGGATAGGATAGGTTGCTGCGGCGACTGCTCGCGATTGTGCTGCTGAGCGTTACACAGTTGCTGGTGCCCGTTCTCTTCGTCATACTAGAGCAACCCTCCAGGAGAGGACGAAGACCATGACGCACAGTTGTGACTTGCGAACTGACATGAAAAAAGGTCGGCCGATCAACACAATAGCTTCGCGGCTGCTATTGGTGTTGGGCTTGACCGCGCTGTTTGGCGCGCCAATGCAGGGGGCCACATGGTATTTCGAAGACACTGTTTTGCAAGGCACATTCAGTGGATTCGCAACGGTCAGTGGTTATGTAACAATCGCTGGCGCAAATTTCGGCTTTCCGGACGACATAACGCTCACCGGCCCATTCGGTGAATTGATTGACCCGGGGGCCGGCTTGCAGCTTGACGAAGGATCGAGCGGCTATGCCGACGACTATGTCGATTTCGGTCTCCAGCAATCGCTCCTCACTGCTGGTTTGACCACAGACCCGTTGGTGTTCTTTACCTTCACTAGCGCTGGATTTTCTGTGGTCGATACGTACTCCCTAGTGACAGGGGTGCTGACAAACGTAGAGCCCACGCCCGAGCCCGGCACCGGGATGATGGTTATCGGAGCATTGGGCCTGGTTGGTGGGGTGGTATGGCGGCGGCGGGTGAGGACAAACGAGAGCTGCCGGATAGAATGAGACCGTGCGCCGACTGCTCGCGATTATCCTGCTGAGCGTCACAAGTTTTTTGTTGATCGCTCCTCTGATGGCCGCGGGCGCGGAGGTACAAGTACCTGCATGCTGCCGCGCGGGCGGGAAGCACAAGTGCCTACTGCACATGGCACGGTCGACGGAGCGCAGTTCGGGCACGTCGATGGCCCGTTCAGGCGAGCGGTGCCCATTCTCTTCAGCGCCGGCCAGCACTGCGGCCGTCAACACGCTAGCGATCCTTAGCGGCGCGATCGGCGTTTGCTCTGCGTCGCTTGAAAGCGATTCCAAACTGCCGGACGCATGCGAAGTTCCGCGCGCGGTTTTATTTAGCCGTGCGCGCCAGACGCGCGGTCCCCCTTCTTTGCTTTCCTAAAACAGCTCTGATTTGAAGTTTTGCTTTTGGGTGCGGCGCGGCGTGGTCGTACGCGCGCGGCAGCAGGGGAGTGATGAAGTTTCGAACAACTCTTGCATCTCTTGTGCTGATGGGCGTGTCTCTATGGGCGACGGTCTTCAGCACGGTCAGGGGCATCGTGCACGATCCGAGCCACCGGCCGGTAGGGGGCGCGCAGGTGACGCTGCATGCGACGTACTCCGATGACACGCAAACCGCTGTGACCGGGAATGACGGAGCCTTCGAATTTCCGGCGGTCGCGGCGGGCGAGTACAGGGTCGATGTCACGCGTGCCGGTTTCGGGCAGGAAGAGCAGCCGTTAGTGGTGGTTTCGAGCACTGCGCCGGTGCTGCATTTTCAGCTTGCGATTGCACGGCAGAAGGAATCGGTCGTGGTCGAGGAAAGGCCGGAAGGTGTGAATCCGCAATCGATGACACCCTCCACGCAAATCAACCGGCAGGAAATTGCGCATACGCCCGGCGCGGATTTGACAAACAGTCTGACGATGATCACCGATTATGTCCCGGGGGCGTACATGACGCACGATCAACTGCATGTACGCGGAGGACACCAGGTGACGTGGGCGATCGATGGCGTTCCGATTCCGAATACGAACATCGCGAGCAATGTTGGGCCGCAGATCAACCCGGAGGATATAGATACACTCGAAGTGCAACGCGGCGGGTATTCTTCCGAATACGGCGACCGCACCTATGGTGTATTCGATGTGGTTCCGCGGACAGGTTTTGAGAGCAACCGGCAGATGGAAGTAAATACGACAGCGGGCACCTTCGGGCAAACCAACGATCAGATCAACATCGGCGATCACACCCAGCGATTTGCGTATTTCGCGAGCATTGACGGAAACCGCAGCGATTATGGATTGGAGACGCCGGGTCCGCAGATTCTGCACGATCGAGCGTGGGGACTGGGCGGCTTCGGCTCACTCATCTTCAACATCGATCCGTCGAACCAACTGCGGTTTGTGGCGTCTTCGCGGGGCGACGATTACCAGATACCGAACACGCCGGATCAGAATGCCACGGGCATTCAGGACGTGGAGCGCGAACGGGATGCGCTGGCAACGTTCACCTGGATGCACACCTTCTCACCGAGTCTTCTGCTTACCGTCGCACCGTTTATGCACTTCAATCGCGCCAATTACGACGGCGACCCGAACGATATACCGATCAGTACTACGCAGCATCTGGATTCCACTTACGTGGGAGCGCAGATTGCGCTGAATATGGTGACCGCACAGCACGATGCGCGGGTGGGATTGTACGGTTTTGCGCAGCACGATGACGAATATGTGCATCTGATCGCGAACGATGGATCGGGAGAGAATGTGATCGCCGAAAAGCTAGCCAGCGGACATCTTGAAGCAGCATTCTTAGAAGACCAATTAAAGGTGACGCACTGGCTGACGCTCACAGGAGGCGTGCGGCTCACTCATTTCTCGGGAGGCATTTCGGAAAATGCAGTCGATCCGCGGGTGGGCGCCGCGATCCGCATTCCGCGACTGAATTGGGTGCTACGCGGATTTTACGGAGCGTACTACCAAGCGCCTCCGCTTTCGACTGTCGAGGGGCCGCTACTCCAATATGCATTCTCGCAAGGGTTGGGATTTGTTCCGCTCAAAGGCGAACGTGACGAAGAAAATCAGGTGGGCCTGACGATTCCGCTGCATGGCTGGACGGTGGATATGAACAGCTTCCGGCTGCGGGCGACGAATTACTTCGATCACAATGCCATCGGAAATTCGAATGTGTTCTTTCCGCTGTCGATTGCCGGGGCGCGCATTTGGGGCGAGGAGTTGACCGTGCGTTCCCCGCGCCTGTTCCAGCGCGCCGACGTTTCGATCGCGTACTCACATCAACACGCCGAAGGAGAGGGCGCGATCACGGGAGGATTGACCGATTTTTCTTCCCCGGCGAATGGCTATTTTCTTCTCGATCATGACCAGCGCGATACGCTGCATGGAAATTTCGAATGGAATCTGCCGTGGCACGCCTGGATGGCGACGAGCGTGTACTACGGATCAGGATTTAGGGACGGCAGCGTGCCGTATCCGGCGCATTTGCAGCCTCACACGACTTTCGATTTGTCTTTGGGAAAAGCGATCGGCGAGAACTGGTCTGTTTCGCTGAACGGGTTGAATGTGGCGAATCGGCGGTTTCTGCTGGATAACAGCGAAACGTTCGGCGGGACGCATTACGCAGACCCGCGGCAGATCTGGGTCCAAGTGCGGTACAGGTTTCGGTTTTAGGCGGATAACCCCGTGAGCCTATTCGTATCGCAGGGCGACGGTGGGGTCGACGCGACTGGCGCGGCGCGCGGGAACGTAACTAGCGGCGAGCGCGACAGCAATTAGCACGAGCGTCACTCCGAAGAATGTGAGCGGATCGTTGGGGCTGATTCCTGTGAGCAGGCTTTGCATGAACCTGGTGAGTGCCACTGCTCCGAGCAGACCAACCGCGGCACCGGCTGCGATGAGTAGGCCGCCCTTACCGAGAACGAGCTTGAGCAGGTCGGCCTTTCCGGCGCCCAGCGCGATTCTGATTCCGATCTCACGCATTCTCTGGCCAACGGTATAAGAGATCACGCCGTAAATTCCGACCGCGGCGAGCAGCAGGGCAAGGGCGGCGAAAAAGCCCAGCAGAATGGTGGCTATGCGTGCCGGGGCGTCACCCTTGGCGCGGGCTTCACTGAGGGTCTGGATCTCGAAAGGAGGCTGGTTGGGATCAATTGCCGCGATTGCGGCCCGTGCTGGCTCGGTCAGAGTGGCGGGTTCGGTGTGCGAGGAAAGCACCAGCGAAACCTCCGGTTTCGGCACTTGCGCGAACGGAACGTAAACCTGAGCTACTCGACCCTTGAGGAACCTGACGATCAGGCTCTGCTCGACGTTGCCGGCGATGCCGACGATCATTCGCAGAGGCTCTTTACTGCCGAGCTTGATGAGCTTGCCGATGGTGTCCGCGTTCGGCCAATATCGTTTCGCAGCCTCCTCATCGATGATCGCGGTAAGCGGCGCGCTGGCGCGATCGGTCTCCTCGAAACTGCGGCCGCGAAGAATGGGAATATGCATGGTGTGGAAATAATCGGGCGTCACGGAACCGTTCAGCACAATGGGCGCCTCGCCGAACTTGGGAGCGGGACGGCCGTCGAAGAAAAGCCCGGAGGCATGAACGTTGTCACCTTCAGGAAGAAGATTGCTGGCCGCGACGTCTTCGACGCCAGGCAAGCTCTTCAAGCTTGTCAGGACGTTCTTGTAAAACGCGATTTGCTTATCGGGCGTGTCGTACTGTGGGCCGGAGAGCGCCATTTCGAGCCCGAGCACGTGGGACGCATCGTAGCCGGGATTGGCGGTGCGTAGATGGATGAAGCTGCGGAGCATCAGGCCAGCCCCGGCGAGCAGAATGACGGTGACGGCTACTTCGGCCGCGACGAAAATGTTACTGAGTCTGCGCTGTGGGCCTGCGGTGTTCGATCGCTGCGCTTCTTTGAGCGGTTCATTCGTGTCCGACTTCCAAAGCTGCCAGGCAGGGGCGAGTCCGAAGAGCACGCCGGTGATCACGGCCAGAATGAAAGTGAACGCGAGAACGCTGGCATTCAAGGTAACGAGCTCGGGCCGAGGCAGATCCTCCAGCTTGAAATTCGCGATCAGGCGAATGCCGCACCAAGCGGGCAGGATGCCAGCGGCACCACCGAGGACGGCGAGAAGGACACTTTCGGAAATCAATTGACAAGCAAGTCTGGAGCGGCTGGCGCCGAGTGCAGCGCGTACTGCCATTTCTTTGCGCCTTGCCGTGCCACGCACGAGCAGTAGATTGGCGATGTTTGCGCAGGCCACCAGCAGTACGAAGCTCACCGCACACAAGAGCAATAGAACGAGAGCTTGAATATCTTCGACATAAGCTTCTTTAATGGGTTGGAGGCGAACGGTCGAACCAACATCCGAGGTGTACTGCTTGGCCATGCGGGCGCTTAGCTCGGACATCCTCTGCCTAGCTGCGGCAAGACTGAGTCCGTCACGAAGACGGCCAACGACCAGGTCCGAGCGAGTGCCACGGTCGAGATCCGCGGCTGTGTCGAAAACGAGTGGGGCATAGAAAACTTCCTTATCCATCTTCAGGGCGTGTTTGGGAAGAACGCCGATGATGGTGAATGGCTGCCCGTTCACGACGGCACTTTTGCCGGCAATGTGCCGGTCACTGGCGAAGCGGGAAGCCCACAGATCGTAGCCGACGACGCCCACGCGATTATGGCCGGGCTGCATGTCGGTGGAATTGAACACGCGACCGAGATAGGGCTTCACCTGCTGGATATCAAACCATTCGGAGGTAACACTCAAGCCGGCCACGCGCTCGGTTTTGTCCCCGACGCGGAGATTGAAGTTTGCGTCATGGAAGGCCGCCAGGCTTTTGAAAATGCCGCTCGCTTTCCAATCGGAGTAATCGGGAGCGGAGGCGGGAAGCTCGTGCCAGCCGCGCACCGGGTTGTCAGTCCAGACCATCACCACATGCTCGGGCGAGGGCACCGGCACGGGCGCGAGAAGGCTGGCGTTCATGACGCTGAAAATGGCGCTGTTAGCGCCGATGCCGAGCGCCAGTGTGATGATGGCAACCGTTGTGAAACCTGGTTTCTTATAGAGCATTCTTGCGCCGTAGCGCAGATCCTGCCATAAGGTTTCGAGGATCGCGCCTCTTCTTGCACTGCGCACTTCTTCTTTCACCTGTTCCACCCCGCCTATCTCCACGCGCGTCGCGCGCCGGGCTTCCTGCGGCTTCATGCCTCGTGCAATCTTTTCGTCGGACAGCATTTCGGCGTAGGAGCGCACCTCGTCGTCGAGCTCTTCGTCCGCGCGCGCCGGACGACAAACGTTTTGCGCGACCAGGCGTACGCGTTTGAACCAGTTCATGCGAGTCGTTTCGCCTTTAACTTGCTTCGAGCGCCCGCGCGATCGCGAGCGAGATACGCTGCCAGCGCTGAGTTTCGGTCTCAAGCTGTCTCTTGCCCGTACGCGTTAGCTCGTAGTATTTTGCGCGCCGTTTGTTTTCGGATTCACCCCACGCAGAGGTGAGCCAGCCTTGCTCTTCCATGCGATGCAGCGCGGGAAAAAGCGACCCCGGCTTAACTTGAAAGGTGCCGGCCGTGACTTGCTCAATGCGCCGGGAAATAGCGAGGCCATGCAGGGGCTCGAGATTGAGCGCCTTCAAAATCAGCAGGTCGAGAGTCCCTTGCAAAAGCTCAAGCTGTGGGCTGGGCACTGAGACTCCCTCGTATCGACATTCTGTATCAGTGTACCTGACTCATACAGAATGTCAATAGGACCGTGTCGATGTACAGTGGTAAAGTCTGTTACGGGCGCACGGAGCGGCGGCTGCTTCAGGCGATTTCATACTGACTATCATTCGGAGCATTTTTGATGTGGAGCGACCGCAAGCACGATAATTTTTCTTCGGGGAAACCTTCGGAGACAGAGCGCGGGGAGATGATGTCCGAGTCAGCGGGGAAAGTTTCGCTGGTGACGGTTATCGGCAAAGGGATGACCATCAAAGGCACCATCAAGAGCGATGAGAGTCTACACGTGGATGGTGAAGTCGACGGAAAGCTCGATTTGCCGGAGCACCGGCTGACGATTGGATCGAACGGACGGGTGGGCGCCGATACGACAGCGCGCGAAGTGGAAGTTCTTGGCGCGCTGAACGGCGACATCGATGCATCGAAGAAGATAACGATCCGCAAAGGCGGGCGCCTGGTGGGAGATTTGAGAACGCCTGCCATTGTGATCGAAGACGGAGCTTACTTCAAAGGCAGGATCGAGATCGTAAATCCCGAGCAGCGTCCTCAGATCGTGCGCCCGCAGGTGAACGTCAAAAAGAGCGTGGCCGGCGCTTAGGCGCAGCCGCGCGCGAACGCTTCGTCTCATTGCGAGAGCTTCAGCATGATGAGCCGCAGCGGCTCCTCTTCGGGTGTCGTGACGGCGCCGCAGACTCTGAGGCGCGCTTGCCAGATCTGTTGCGCCAAGGCGAGCACAGGTTCGGCCATTTCGTTTGTGACTTGGGCGGGAGTCCGAGTGGGAATGGCGTCGACAGAGGTCGAGAGCAGCTGTTCGAGCGCTGCTGAATCGGCGGTCGGCTTTTGAGCCAGGCATTCCTGAAGGTCGATGCTTGCCAACTGCAAGATGCGGAGGCTGCGTTGATACTTTTCCACCGACGTAAGTTGCCTCAGAGTGGGGTCGAGTACCGCGAGCGTAGTGGCAAGTTCCAAGCGCGAACGGATGCGGTCGTCGTGAGGATCGCGATAGAGAGCCGCGAGGAAGTTCGCATGAGCGGAACGGTACTCGCCGCGCTGCAAATCGGCCTCGCCCAAACCGGCATAGGCGGCGGCATCCTTTGGGTTTTTCTGGAGAAGGACACGATACAGATCCGCAGAGCGCGACGGTGAACCTGCGATGAGGAATAGGTGCGCGAGCTGCTGCTCGAGCTGAAGATTGTTGCCGGCCTCCTGTTCGAGGGGGAGCAGTTCGGCGAGCAGGTCCTGCTGATTTCCTTTGCTCTGGAGCAGTCCGATCAGCTCCATCCGCGCCGCCACCGCATGTTGGGAGGCATTGTTCGGCCACTCGCCGTAAATCGCACGATGATAATAAGCTTCGGCATCGCGAGTCTTGCCGGTCTTGACCATCAAACGGGCTGCGATCAGGTTGGCACGCCCTTCGTTGGGTTCATCCTGCAGAACTTCATTCATGAGCGGCTCGGCTTCGCTGATTTTGCCTGCGATTAAGAGGGCCTCGATGAGTCCGAGCTCATAATCTTCGTTCTGACGTTCGAGGGCGTGAGCCTGGCGCAGCGAATCGACGGCGTCACCGGTTTTGCCTTGCTTCAGGAGGGCCAAGCCGTTGTGATAAGCGTGCGCCGCCGAATTCTGCATTTCGCTCTCTTCAGTTCGTGCTAGCGACCAATCGAGCGTAGCCAACGCGGTGATCACTAAGGCAACGATTAAGATCAAGCCCAGCTGGGCAGTACGAAGGCGCACACCAGAGGCTGTGCTATTTGCGCTACTCATTGCGATTCTTGGTTGACGGAACGCCGGCAAGTCCGTAAGTCGCCAGAATGTCGGATAAGGTCACGATGCCGTACAGCTGGTGGATATTGGCGCGGCTGACCACGGGCATGACGTCCACCCCGGCTTGACCCATGCGCTCGAGTGCATGACTCAGTGGATGGTCCTGATAAACGTATGGGTAATCGCCGTTATTTTTGACCAAGTCGCGTGCGGTTGCCGGCGGCGGTTCCGCGGTTTCGATTTGATGGAGGCTGACGACCGCCTGAAGATACGTACGCGTGCCAACCGGCCAGGAGTTGGCCTTCTCCAGAGTGAAGCGCGATTTGACGCTGTTGATATCGGCTTCCAGGGGCAACGGTTCTATTTCCCGGTGCATCACCTGACTGACTCGAATGCCAGCAAGTTCTTCACGCGATTCGCCCGTGGGAAGATAGACGCCCTCCTGCAACGCCAGCGCTTCGTAAATGGGCTCGCGCTGAAGCTGCTGTGAGATGAAAAAGCTGATCAAGTTGGAGATCATGAGCGGCACGATGATGGAGTAATCGCGCGTCATTTCGAAAATCATGATCACGGAGGTGAGGGGCGTGCGGACGATACCGGCAAAAGCAGCTCCCATTCCAACTAACGCGTAGGCGCCCGGATTCGCAGTCACAGCGGGGAGCAGAGTATGGGCCACGCTGCCGACGGTACCGCCGATCATGGCGCCGATAAACAGGCTGGGGCCGAAGATGCCGCCGGCGTTTCCGGATGAGTAGCAGGTAGGCGTCGCGATGATCTTCATGACGGCGAGGAGTGCGACAGTTTTGACGGGGAAATCGCCGCCGAGTACGCGATCCACGTAGTTGTAGCCGACGCCGAGCACTTCCGGCATGAACAGGCCGAAGACGCCCATGAGGACGCCTCCGGCAGCGGGTTGAAGCCAAGTGGTGGATGCGGGGAACTGTTTGAACCACACGCGCAAGCGCAGAAGCAGCTTCACAAAACAGACTGAACCGAGGCCGCCGACGACGCCGAGGATGGCGTAAATGCCGAACTCCAAGGGGTGCACAAGCTGATAGGGAGGAACGTGGAACAGCGGTTCATCGCCCAGGATGAGATGCAATACCATCCACGAGGTAGCGGAGCTCAGAACGACAGATCCGAGCACGGGCGCGTTCAAATCGCCCAAGATTTCTTCCAAAGAAAAGAGGACGGCCGCAATCGGCGTGTTGAAGGCGGCCGCCAGCGCAGCTGAGCAGCCGACGGGCACGAGGGCTTTTACTTTTTCTTTGCTCAATCCGAATCGACGGCCCAGCACGGAGGCGATGCCGGCGCCGATTTGCACGGACGGTCCTTCGCGTCCGAGGGCAATGCCGCTGGCGAGCGTGATAGAACAGCACAAGAATTTGCCGAGCACGGTTCGCAGCGAGATGTAGCCGTCCTGCAGAAAGAGCGCGAACTTAGCCTGAGGGATACCGCTTCCACGGGCGTTAGGAAAATAGCGGAACAGCAAATATCCACTGACGAGGGTTCCGATGATGGGAATGAAAAACCTGCGCCACGCCGCACCTTCGGGCGGATACATGCGCACGGCGAGGCGGCCAGTAAGCAAGATAAAGGCCGTCACCGTGAGCCCGACGAGGACGCCGATCACCAGGCTTAAGACGATGACGATCTGATCTTCGCGATTACGGAACCCGGTCCAATTCCATAACTTGCCGCGAAGGGAGAGCCTCGGCATCAGTACCTATATTCACAGACATGTACTTGCTAAGCGACGGCGGTGGTGGGAGGGAGCGAGTGCAGGGACACCATGTTAGTCCGCCTATCCCAAACGGACTACGCGTCAGGGCTGGGTCTAAACCGCATTTGGCGGCCTAGAAAAGCTGAGACGAGTGCCGAAGAGGTAACTAGTCCAAGGAGATACCCCTCTCAGGGCGAACAGCGAGTCCCGTTAGGCCGCCGCTTATGACCAACACCCATATCGATCCGCTCATGGCAGAAGAAGCGCGCCGGCGGGAGGATGACGTCCGGGTTCCCGACCTTCGCCGGTCTGTGGGTCTAGTGGAGCGGCGGTGGAGTGAATCAGAGATGCTGCAGTATGTACTGGAGACGGAGTTTTGCCGGCAGGACTTAGAGCGATCGGCCAAGGAATTGAGCCGGCTGATGGATCAAAGCGCGAAAGCAACCCGTGCGGCGGAGCTGGCAGCACAGAGCAAAAGCGATTTCCTGGCGATGATGAGCCACGAAATACGAACTCCTCTGAACGGCATCATTGGAATGACGTCGATTCTCTTGTCGCAGGAATTGGGAAGTACGGAGCGGGATTGCGTCGAGACGATCCGGAACTCAGGCGAGGCGCTGTTGTCGATTCTCGATGAGATTCTGGATTTCTCGAAGATTGAGGCGGGGCGTCTGGAATTGGAATGCTCGGAATTCGAGATTCGGCAAGCGGTTGAAAGCGCGGCTCAGATCATGCGCGGCTTGGCCGAGCGAAAGCCGGTTCGCTTGTCGTTCGAAATTGACCCGGCGGTGCCGAAGACCGTACGAGGCGATCTGGTGAGGCTACGCCAGGTGCTGCTGAACCTGCTGAGTAATGCCGTCAAGTTCACGGAACAAGGAACGATCAAGCTGAAGGTGGAACTGATCGATTTCCGGCACGGGCAATACGAGCTACGTTTTTCGGTTACCGATCAAGGGATTGGCCTGACGGAGCAACAGCAAGCCAAACTCTTTCAGCCGTTCAGTCAAGCCGATGCATCAACCGCGCGAAAGTTTGGCGGGACCGGATTGGGTCTTGCGATCTGCAAGCGTTTGACGGAATTGATGGGTGGACAGATCGGAGTCATTAGCCGCCTAGGCGAAGGATCTTCCTTCTGGTTCACGATTAAAGCCTTAGCTTCCGAGCGGGAAGCAGTTAAGGTGCAGGCGCCCGCACAGGCAGGTTCGAACGAGGACGCGCGGAAAAAAGACTTTCACATCCTGCTCGTCGAGGACAATGGCATCAATCAGAAGGTGGCTGGTCTGATGCTGAAAAACATGGGCTACGAAGCCGATGTTGCGAAGAACGGGACGGAAGCGGTCGCCGCCATCGGCGCGAAGCATTACGACCTGATCCTGATGGACTGTCTGATGCCGGAGATGGACGGATTCGAAGCGACTCGCCGCATCCGCTCACAGAACGGGTACGGATCGCAGGTGCCAATCATCGCGATGACGGCGAACGCCTTCGCGCAGGATCGCGAGGCGTGCCTGGCTTCGGGCATGACAGATTACCTGTCTAAGCCGGTACGGGAGACGGAACTGCGGAGCAAGCTTGATTTCTGGCTCGCGGGCAAGGGCGAACCGTTGGGCCAGAGAGCTACGCAAGCAGCGGTTTAGTTGCATGCGAGCGGCTAAACGCTTGTAAGTACAACGTATCCAAACGACCTAAACCGATACTGTATCTTCCGGGGTGGAGAGTAGTTTCTCGGTGACGAGTTGCCTTATCTTGGAATCCTAGGGACCGCAAAAGACTGCTGAGAGTTGAATCGAACGGTCCCCACTATTGCGGAGGAGAAAAACTTTGGAACAACAATTTTCACGCTGGATTCCTTTAGCTGTCGCGTTAGCCGCGTCGCTGGCCGTTTTAATCCGGAACGTACAAGTGAGCAAAGAACGCCGTTCGTGGGGGCAGTTGCTGATCTTCACTTTGTATCGAGGAATGCGAGTGGTATGGGCGATTCTGCGCGGCATCGATGTGGGATTTCTGGAGTATCGCCGCGTTCTGCAGGAGACCAGCATCGAAATTCAGAACGAGAGATCGCTGGGCAAGCTGATCAAGCGCCGCAAGGAAGCGAAAACCGCGCTGTACGACTGGCAGCACGAAGCTTAGCCGAACACGCTGGCGGCTGGTGGATTCAGCAGTCCGCCTGCTAGAATCGGCGGGTGTCTGCTCATGCTTCGACAGCGGTGCCGGGCGCGAACCACTTGAAGCAACTGATTCGGGAGATCGCCGATTTTCCGAAGCCGGGCATCAAGTTTTACGACATCACGACGCTCCTGAAAGATAAGCAGGGCTTCCGTGAGACGATCGACGCGCTTCAGAAGCATTATAAAAACGCGCAAGTCGACGTGGTGGTGGGGATTGAGGCGCGCGGTTATTTTTTTGCACCCGCGATGGCGCATGCGCTGGGGGCCGGCTTCGTTCCGGTGCGCAAGCCCAAGAAACTGCCGTCGCGGGTTCACAGCGTGGATTACGAGCTCGAGTATGGAACGGATCAGCTTGAAATGCACGCGGATGCGATTGAGCCTGGGCAGCGCGTGCTGATTATTGACGACGTGCTGGCGACGGGTGGAACGGCTTCGGCTGTGGCGCGGCTGGTGGAAATGTGCCAGGGGAAAGTCGCGGGCCTCGGATTTGTCATTGAGCTTTCGTTTCTGAACGGGCGCTCAAAACTCGCCGGCCGCGACGTCTTTAGCCTACTGCAGTACTAGTTGTGCAGGTCACGGTTCCTTCGTTCGCTAAGCTCAATCTCGCTTTACGCGTTCTCCACAAGCGGCCCGATGGCTATCACGAGTTGCGAACGGTTTTCCAGACGATCAGCTTGAAGGACACGCTCGGGATCGAGTTCGATGTGGCGAAACGAACCCAAATCGACTTGAGTAGTTCCGTAGAGATTGAGGACAACCTAGTCGTTCGCGCAGCCCGGGCCGTTTTGGAATTTCTGAAGGTGAGGGCGCGGGTTCGTTTTGTCTTGAACAAGCGCATTCCGTTGGGGGCAGGATTAGGAGGCGGATCGAGCAATGCGGCCGCCGTTGTGATGGCTTTACCGGCCCTAGCCGGCAGGCGAGTGCCGCTCACCGAGCTGGTTCGATTGGCAGAATCGCTGGGGAGCGACGTTCGCGTTTTTCCTGTATGGCGGAACGGCGCTCGGTTGCGGGCGGGGAACGGAATTATATCCGTTGCCGGAGCAGCCACCGCGGCCCGTGGTGGTGGTCGGAACGGGCATTCACGTCTCGACGGCGGAGGCGTATAAGGCCCTGAATCGCAACGTTACCGATGCGTTGACTTCACCGGCCGAGTCCCCTATCCTGAGAGAGTTTCAGACGATCGCGTGGAGTTTGGACCGTTCGCGTCTGGAGCAATTTCCGTTAAAAAACGACTTTGAGGGCCCGGTTTTCGAGATGCATCGCGAACTTGCGGATGTGGCGCGCAAGTTGCGGCGTTTTGGCGCGAGGGCTGCACTGATGACCGGGAGCGGCTCGGCGGTGTTCGGGCTGTTCGATGCGATGCCGACGGCGAAAGCGGCAGCTGCACGGTTTCCGGCCGGTAGCGCTTGGGCGGTGCAATTCGTATCGCGGCGGCAGTACCGGAAGGTGTGGCGCCGGGCTTTAGGATCCGCAGCCCAAGCGAGCTGTTTTACCCATTTGTAAACCAGTTATAAAGGAGAGTCATTCGGATGTCCGCACCCAAGCCGGCTCGAGCGCTGTTCACAGATTTCAAGGTATTCAGCGGCACTGCGAACCGCGCTTTGGCGCAAGAGATCTGTGATGCGTTGGGATGTCCGTTGGGGAACGCCATGATCCGGCGATTCGCGGACGGCGAAACGCACCTGCAGATTCAGGAAAACGTTCGGGGAGCGGACGTGTTCGTAGTGCAGCCGACCTGTACACCGGTCGATCATCACCTCATGGAACTGCTTTTGATGATCGATGCGTTCAAGCGGGCCAGCGCGGAACGGATCACGGCAGTGTTACCCTATTATGGGTATGCGCGGCAGGACCGAAAAGATCGGCCGCGGATGCCAATTTCCGCAAAACTGGTAGCCAGTCTGCTTGAGACAGCAGGGGCCAGCCGGGTTTTGGCGCTCGATCTGCACGCCGCTCAGATTCAGGGCTTTTTCGATATTCCTGTCGATCACCTGTTTTCCGCACCAGTAATGGTGCAGTATTTCGAGGGCCTTTATGAGCGGCGGGAATTGACCGTTGTTTCGCCTGATGCGGGTGGAGTCGAGCGCGCGCGGGCATTCGCCAAAAAGATGAATGTGCCTCTGGCGATCATCGATAAACGGCGGACGGATGCGAATGTGGCGGAAGTGATGAATATCATCGGCGACGTTCGCGGGAAAGATTGCTTGATGGTTGACGATTTGGTGGACACAGCTGGAACGTTAGTGAAGGGCGTAGAGGCGCTGATTGAACAAGGCGCGACGAGCGTAGCCGCCAGTGCGACGCACGCGGTTTTGTCGGGAGCGGCGGTCGAGCGCATCAGCTCGTCTCCATTGCAGGAACTGGTCGTGTCGAACTCGATTCCGCTGTCGGAAGAGGCGAGCCACTGCAGCAAGATCCGGACGCTTTCGGTGGCGCCGCTGCTGGCGCGGGCGATTCAATCGATTCACGAGGGCGGATCGGTTAGTACTTTGTTTATCTAAGTGATACAAGTCGGCGGAGAAGGTAAAGAATGAGGAAGGAAATTACGATTGCGGCGGAGTCTCGGGACTCGCGCGGGAAGAATGAAGCGCGGCGTCTCCGCGCGAAGGGCTCGATGCCCGCGGTGCTTTACGGGGGCGCGGACGGACCGACCCCAGTCGCTGTCAATCCGAAAGAGGTCACCCGCATTCTGCACAGCAAAACGGGTCACAACACGATTTTCAATGTGAGCGTGGGTGACGGGAACACGCCGGTGATGATTGTGGACTGGCAGTACGACCCTATCAAGGATTCGCTCTTGCATGTGGATCTTAAGCGCATCGATTTAAACCAGCGCATTAACGTGAAGGTTCCAGTCGTGACGCAGGGCGATCCCAAGGGTGTGAAGATTCAAGGCGGCATTCACGAAGTAGTGACGCGTGAAATTGAGATCGAGTGCTTGCCGAACGACATCCCGGAAAATTTTGTGGTGGATGTGGCGGAACTGATGATTGGACAAAGCATCCGAGCCGGGGAGATCCAGATGGGCGGTTCGATGAAGCTGCTGAGCCCGGCGGATGCAGTGATTTCGCACGTGGTCTCGCCGCGAGCGGAAGAGACGACGACCGCTGAGACGGGAGTTGCCGCTACTCCGGCCGCCGAGCCTGAAGTGATCAAGAAGGGCAAGAAGGAAGACGAGGGGGCGGCCGAACCGGCTGCGGCTCCTCCTGCGAAGAAGAAGTAGGAAGCTGTCCTTAGTAACACAGTTTAGTGGCGAATGTCTGGGGACCGGGTTGTGCTCGACGGACCGGGGAGCGGACCGAGCGAGCCTTCCGGCGAACCAGAGCGCCGCATGTACTGCATAGCAGGACTTGGGAATCCGGGCACCCGGTATGAGGCGACGCCTCACAACATGGGCTTCTGGGTGATAGACGAGCTTGCGAAACGTCACCTTATGCGCGTCGCGAAGAACGAGCGCGGAGTGGCGATGGGAGCGGGGAAGATCCGGAACAAAGATGTTGTTCTGGTGAAACCGCAGACATTCATGAATAATTCAGGGAGCGGCTTGAGCGCGGCGCTGAAGTTTCGCAACCTGACGGCAGAGGATTTGATCGTGGTGCATGACGAACTCGATCTTCCTTGGACCGCATTGCGGATCAAGAAGAACGGTTCAGCGGCGGGGCACAATGGTGTCAAGTCGATCATTGCCGCTCTGAAGACGGATGTTTTCACTCGGGTGCGGGTGGGTATAGGCCCGAATCACGCGGTCGAGGACGCGGCGGAATATGTTCTTGCTCCGATGGAGCGGGAGATGAGGGAAGATGTGGACGAGGTGGTTTCGTACAGCGCGGATGCTGTCGAGGCCATTGTTGCCGAAGGCGCCATTAGGGCCATGGCGAAATTTAATCGCCGCGCTCGAGGCATACAAGAGGATAAATGAGGATCTACGAAGAGCTGTTTATCGTTCGTCCGGATGCCACCGATGAAGAGGTGGATCCGCTGATCGAACAATTGAAGAACGTGATCACGCATGCGGAAGGCACAGTTGATAAGGCGGAGAAATGGGGAGTTCGCAAACTTGCCTACCGCGTTCAGAAGTACAACGAAGCCCAGTACATTCTGCTGCAGTTTTCGTCCAAGCCGGAGACGGTTAAAGAGCTGGAGCGGCGGCTGCGTGTTTCGGATATGGTGCTGAAACACCTGACGGTGCGCATTGACGAGAATCTGAAGCGGATCGACAAGCGGAAGAAGGCGCGCGAGAAGCGGGCGGCTCGCAAACCGGCGCCTCCACCGAGCGCACCCGCGGTCGCTTCGCCGTTGCTGCCTTCTGACGCCCCGGTTCCGGTGCCGGGAGCGCCCGGCAGTCCTGGTGCGCCTAATGTTGGTGCTGCTAATGTTGGTACTCCGAATGGTGGTGCTCCGGCAGCCGCGCCGGCTGCACCTCGACCTGCTCCAGAAAAGGCAGAGCTGAGTCGAGAGAACACGCAGAGAGAATAAGCCGAGAGAATAGGAGAGCGTCATCATGCCAGATCAAAGAGGGGGCCGTCCTATTGCGGCGTCACAGCGGCCGACCGGCGGCGATAAAGCGATTGCGACCGGGAAGAAGCAGTATTTTCGGCGCAAGAAGGTGTGCAGGTTCTGTGTCGATAAAGTGGACGACATCAATTACAAAGATGCGAAGTTGCTGATGAGCTTCATTTCGGAGCGCGGGAAGATCACGCCGCGACGCATATCAGGCGTCTGCACGCCGCATCAGAAGCGTTTGAGTGAAGCGATTAAGCAGGCGCGCAACATAGCGTTGGTACCATTCGCTTCGCGGATGTAGGCAACGGGAGAAGAGATGGAAGTCATCCTCAGAGAAGATGTCGAGAAGGTTGGGGCGCGCGGGGCGGTGGTTAAAGTAGCGGACGGATACGCGCGCAATTTTCTGCTGCCAAAACGCCTTGCAGTTCTCGCAAGCGATGCTAATAAGAAAATCGTTGAGCAGGAACGGGAGGCCTATCTGCGGCGCGAGGCCAAGGTGAAGACCGATGCCGAAGGTTTGGGTCAGCTGATGTCGAATGTCACCGTCACGTTTCACCAGAGAGTTGGCGAGAACAATCAATTGTTCGGTTCCGTGACGGCCAAAGATATCGCGGACGCGCTCGCGGCTCAGAACTACCACATCGAGCGCCGCAAGATTCAACTGGATGAGCCGATTCGCACGCTCGGCGAGCACGAGGTGATGCTTCGTTTGCACCGCGACGTATCCACTCCCATTAAAGTTGTAGTTGAAGCTGAGCAGTAACACACTGCTTTGTTTCTTGACCCCGACAAGCTTTCGGAATTCACGCCGGCAGAGGTGTTGGATGCCGCGCGACACGGCCACCTCGGCCTGGATCACCGTTTTCTTCATGCGCTTATAGATCGACCGGAAGCGCGGGCTGCCGTTGCGGCACTGGCGCAAGCCGATCGGAGCGCTGATGCGGTCGATCTTACGCCGGAGTTGCTTGCTCTATTCCGGCACTGGAAGGCGCCCGAAGCCGTTCCGTTCCTGATCAAATACGTCAAGGAGGATCCGGCAGAGGTTCCGGATGAAGCGGTCGAGACGCTGGTCGAGATTGGAAGACCCGCTCTGGAGCCACTGCTTTCTCTGTATGGCGAGCTGGAGGAATCCGAGAGCGCGGAAGTGGCATTCGTGCTGTCGAATCTGCGCGTTCGTGACGAACGGATTCTGAAAATTCTGCTCGATCGCTTGGAGTACGACCTTTCCGATGCAGTTCTGTTGCTTGGCATGTATGGAGATGCAAGCGCCAAGCCAGCTCTCAAGGCGCTGGCGGCCGAGCTGAAGGAAAGTGATCGAGAGCTGAAGAAAGAGATCGCAGATGCGCTCGAGACGATCGATGAAGGGTCGGCGGCTCGTCATCGCGATGAAGCTTTCGACATTTGGGCGTTGTACCCGGTAGAAGCCGATGTGCCGATGGAACTGCTCGACGAAGACGAGCGCACAGAGTTACTGGATCATCCGGTCACGGCGGTCAGGGCGTCGGCGGCCAATTCGTTTTTCAATCGTGAGCTAAGTCAGGAGCAGAGAGAGAAACTACTCGGTTTGGCGCAGCGCGATTCCTCTGCTGCGGTTCGTGGCCGCGCGTGGGAAGCGTTGATCAACGCGACTGAAGACGGCGAAGTAGTAGAAGCGATGCTGACTGCTTTGCGGAATCCTGCGCTACCGGTCGAGGAACGAGGAGGGTTGCTGGTTGGAATGGCACCGGAGGCGGACCGCAATGAGGTCCGAGCGGCGATCGTCGCGCTTTACGAAGTGCCCGACGGCCGCGCCAAGGCACTCGAGGCGATGTGGCGTTCCGTGCATCCGAGTTTTCGCGATTATTTTGCGAAGCATCTGGAGGATTCCGATCCGGAAGTGCGTCGGGGCGCGGTGTGGGGCGTGGGCTATTACGGATTGCGGGGTGAGCTCGATCGAGTGCGGAAGCTGTTCGAAAACGAAGATTTGCGATCGGATGCGTTGTTTGCGTACGCACTCGCTCTTCCGTCAGAGGTTTCGCGCGGCCGCATGAAAGGACTGCTGGCTCGGATTGAGAAGGACGCGCGCGGGCTGTCCGAGATGGAAGAAGAACTCGTGAAGACGGCGTTAGATGAGCGGCTGATGCTGGCGGGGAAAGAGCCGGTATTCGTGCAGCAGGAAGATTAGGAACAGACTAATTCTATGCTTCGAGATATCCGGTACGCGTGGCGCACCTTACGCCGCAGCCCAATTTTTCTGACGATGGCGGTTGTGACGCTCGGCTTGGGAGTGGGCGCGACGACGGCGATGTTTTCGCTGTTCTATCAAGTGTTGTTGCGCGAGCTGCCGGTCGCCAAGCCGGAGCAGCTGGTCGTGTTACACGAAACTGACCGCCTCTCCGGCCGCAGCGACAGTGACAACTTCGAATCGGTGTTCTCGTATCCGATGTATTTGCGGCTGCGCGATGGTGCAGCGTCCGTTTGGCAGGGGATCATCGCGCGTTCGGGCGCGTCGGTTAACGTTACGCGCAACTCCCACGCTGAGCTGGCACAAATAGAGATCGTGTCCGGCAACTTCTTCGACGTTTTGGGTGTTCACGCGTTTGTGGGCCGTCTGCTCGCACCCCAGGATGATACGGTTCGCGGCGGAAATGATGTGGCAGTGCTGGGATACGCGTACTGGGAGAAAAACTTCGGCAACGCTAAAGCAATCGGCGAAAAGATTCTCGTCAATGGTCATGCCTTTGTGATTGTCGGAATAGTGCCGCCGGATTTTCGGAGCGTACTTTCCGGTCAAACTCCGCAATTATATTTGCCGCTCTCCATGACCGGAGTGGCGAATCCTGATTTCAAGGGATTCGACAATCCGAGCTGGCATTCGTTGACGGTTATCGGGCGTATTCGTGGAAACGTATTGCGCAGCCGGGCACAAGCGGAGATCAATCCTCTATTCACCTCCATTCTGCGGGACGAGCTCCCCGGGATGAAAATTCGCAGTGCCCACAGCCGCCAGCGTATTCTTTCCGTGCACTTGCAGTTGCATCCAGCGGCGGCCGGATTGAACGATTTGGAACGCACTTGGAAGAAGCCGCTGATAGTGCTGATCGGCGCAGCGGTCGGGCTGCTGCTGATCGCCTGTTCCAACCTGGCCAGTTTATTGATGGTGCGCGCGTCCGCGAGGCAACGCGAGATCGCCATTCGCCGGTCAGTCGGGGCTACACGTCTTCAGGTGATTTCGCAGCTCTTTTCCGAGAGCATCTTGCTTGCATTATTCGGCGGGGCGATAGGTATTCTTTTGTCGGTCGCGCTCACGAGAGGAATCCTGCACATGCTGCCGCCGAGCGTAGCGGGAGGATGGGTCGGGATGAGTTTTGACTGGAGAATCTTTGCGTTTACGCTGGCGGTATCGGTGATTTCAGGTCTCGCATTCGGCGTGCTGCCGGCGTGGCAAGTCAGCGCGGAAACGGCTGCATCGGCACTCAAGGATCAGGCGCGCAGTGTCGCTTCGGGATCGAGCCAGGCACGGTGGCGGAAAAGCCTTGTCATCTTGCAAATCGCCATGTGTGTCGTGCTTCTTGCAGGCGCTGGTTTGTTTACGAAGAGCCTCGGAAAACTGCTGCATCACAATCCCGGATTTCACGCGGAGAACGTGTGGATGTTTACGCTCGATCCTGGTTTGAATCGCTACACTACGGGACAAGCCACGAATCTTTACAGCCAAATCCACGATCGGCTGTCAGAGTTGCCCGGCGTAACTGCGGTCTCTTTTTGTGAATATGGACCGTATTCGAACTCCAATGCTTCGACCAATGTCAGCATTCAAGGATACACGCCGACTGAGGACGAGAACATGGACAGCGGGATGAATGTGGTTGCACCCGGGTTCTTCCACACGCTCGGGATTCCCTTGGTCGAGGGACGTGAATTCACAAGCGCAGACAGGCTGAATGCACAGAAAACGACAGTTGTGAACGAAGCGTTTGTGAAGCGCTTTCTGCATGGAAGAGATCCGATCGGCTTGCAAATGGCGAGAGGGTCGGGAGTTCCCCTGGATACTCAGATCATCGGTGTCGTGCGAAACGCTCAATTGGGCAGTCTGCGGGAAACGGCAACTCCGTTCTACTATTTATCTTTTGCACAAAGTGTTCAGCCGAACGATCCCGCCCTGCAGGCCGTATTTCTGATTCGGACGAATAGCGAGGACGCCGCGCTACCTGCTGCAGTTCGTCGTATCGTCGGTGGACTCGACACCAGTCTGCCCGTCACCGCAATGGACAGAATGCAGGTGCAAATTCAGAACTCGGTGTATCAGGATCGCGCGGTGGCCGTGCTCACGAGTGCGTCTGGCATTCTAGCATTGCTGCTCGCGAGCCTCGGGCTGTATGGAGTTATCGCATACGCCGTCAGCCGGCGCACCGCCGAGATCGGCCTTCGCATGGCGCTCGGCGCGAACAGAGGCTCGATCGTAGCGCTCGTTTTAAAGGAAGTGTTGTGGCTGGTTGCGGCTGGCGCGGCGATTGGCGTCGCTGCCGGATTGGCGCTGAGCCGCGCGATTGCGTCGCAACTGTTTGGTGTGCAGGCTATGGACGCCGCGATTTTTGCAAGTGCAGTAGGAGTATTGCTTCTCGTGGCGTTTGGAGCTGGCGCTGCTCCTACAATGCGCGCCGCGCGTATCGATCCCATGACGGCGTTGCGGTACGACTGAATCTACGCGGTAGCGCGGGTCCCGACGGAGACAAGGCGTATCCACTCCTCGGCACGTCGTCTGAGCGCTTTGCGATCGCAGGTCTCCGGCAGCAAGCCAGAAATGACTGCAACGGAATCCGCTCCTGCGGCTAACACATCGCGCGCGTTGAGCTGATCGATGCCGCCGATGGCAACAAGCGGCTTCTGCGTGAAGGGGCGCAGTGAACGAAGACCTTCCAGGCCAACGACGGAATCGGGACGCTCCTTGGAATTTGTCGAGAATATGGGTCCGATGGAGAGATATTCGACGGGTTCTTCGTCAGCGCGTGTCAATTGTTGGCAGTTGTGCGTCGAGAATCCCATCACTTCGTCACTGATGATGCGGCGAGCGGCGACGGGCGGCAGATCTTCCTGGCCGACGTGTAGCGCTGCTCCGAGAAGGCGGGCAAAATCGGCGCGATCATTCATCACAAAGAGAACGCCGCTTTCATGACAGAGCGTGGCGATGCGGGATGCTTCATCGTAGTGGGATTGCGCCCAGTCGTTCTTATGGCGATACTGCAAAATTCTGACACCCGCATCAAGCAGCGCTTGGGCGGCGAGCAGAGGCGACAGGCCATACTCCGAGAGAGCGATCGTGTCGAGGATGGGATAGAAACGCGGAAGCTTGAACGGGATGGGCATTCCGATGTCGCGGTCTAGCGCGCGGCGAGACTGGCCTGATCTTCTTTGAGGTAGCGGTCGAAGAATCTGGCTGCGCGTCCGAATGCATCTTTCAAGCTTTCGTCACGAACGTACGCGTGACTTTCTTCCGGATAGAAGGATTCTTCAAATTGCTTGCCTTCGTGAATCAGCTTTTCCGAAAGCTGGACGGCGTCCTGAAAAAGGACATTATTGTCAACGATTCCGTGCAGGATTAACAGGTGATTCTGCAATTGGTTCGAGAAATGAATCGGTGAGCTGCGCTCGTAAGCTTCGGGGTTTTCCGCCGGTGAGGTAAGGCGCTCGTCGGTATAGCCGGCGTTGTAATTTGCCCAATCATAGACGCCCGAAAAGGCCGCGCCGGCTTTGAATACGGTGGGTGCGCGGAACATCGCCATGGCAGTCATGAATCCTCCGTAGCTCCACCCCCAAATACCGACGTGCGCCATGTCGATGTTCTTGAGCGTTCGCAGATACTCCACTCCGCCGAGGACATCCTCGAGATCGGGGCCACCCATGTCGAGGTACACTCCGCTGCGCCAGTCGCGGCCATAGTTCGTGCTGCCGCGATAATCCATTTCAAGAATCGGATAACCTTCGTAGGCCAGATAGTTATTGAAAACGAAGCGAAGCTCCTGATAACTTCCCCATTGTTTGAGGACGCTGGTGGCGTACCCGGAGCCGTGGATGTAAATGATGGCGGGACGGGGTTTCTGGTTGGGATCGTCTGGATTGTAGCCGGGCGGAAGCAGCAGGCGAGCGGAGACGGGTTTGTGATCTTTCAAGGACGGATAGGTGAAGAAACGGCTTTCGACCCACGACGTTTTGTAGAACTCAGGTAGAGGAGATTTCGTCACGCGATTGCCGTTCACAAACAGATCGAACGGATTTCGAAGGTCGGCCTGGAGAATCGCTCGAGCTTTGCCGTCTTCCGAGATCCACGCGATGTTCAGCCCTTCGTGCTCGGACAGACGATCTGGCGCGGATGATCCGTCCGCTTTCACACGATAGAGCTGCCGCTCGGTTGTGCCGTTTGCCGTTGACGAATAGTAGATGTAATCACCGATCCATTCCGGAGTGTTTGAGAACGGGTCGTTGTGAACCTCCCAGGAACCTTTGGTGATCTGTTTGAGGTTGCTGCCGTCGAGCGACACCGTGTACAGATGCTGAAAACCGGATTGGTCACTCGTGAACCAAACGCTTTTGGAGTTTTGATCCCAACCGACATCAGAGACTTCGATCCAGCGGTCATCCGTTTGATGGAACACGACCTTCGACTTTCCGGTGTTTGCATCGATAATGCGAATGTCTTCGCTTTTGTAGTTGGTGGATTGCGAAACGAGGACCAAGTGTTTGGAATCTTCGGACCATTGCAGAGGGCGAAAGCCGAACCCATGGCCCGTTTCGAGCAGACGCGGAGGATTGTCACCGCTGCTTTCGACGAGGTAGTATTGCCAGGATGTGGGCACATCGCCGGCGACCGTGCGCGGAAACGTAGGGGCCGCGACGAACTCGCCCGAATAAATGGGGAGCGGCATGGTGCGGCCCGGTGTCGGCTGCACCGCATACGAGAAGTATCTTCCATCCGGCGACCATTCGTAAGCCGTGAGAGAGGCAGGAGCGTGCACATCGGTTCGCTGTTCAAGAGTCCCTCCATCGAGGTTCAGAACGTATATCTGACCGGATTCCGTGAATGCGACTTTCGTGCCGTCGGGTGAAAAGCGCGGATTCACTTCGGGCACTTTCGTCTTGGTGATACGCAGGACGGGGCCACCGCCGGTATGCACGAGGAACAGATCGCCGCGATACGAGAAGATCGCCTTCGTGCCGTCTTCCGCGAGATCGAACGAGGTCAGGCCAGCGGGCGGCGGCAGATAGTCTTTCCGGTGTTCATCTTTTTCCGCCTCTGTTTCGTTGATGGGATCTTTCAGGCCTTCGAGATCAGTGAGGCGCGTCAGCTTTTTGGGGTCGACGTTATAGACGTATAGGTCTTTGAATGTTTCACCTTTTGCGTTCCACAGAAAGCCGAGCACGTGAGCATGCTTGGCCCAACGGATTTGGGAAGGCCAAGTGCCCCAAATGAAGGGACGAGTGAAGAGATGATCGAGAGAGAGATCTTGCGCAGGAATGAGAAAAGAGCAGGCGAGGAATGCGGTGACAAGCCGGAGCATGAAGCGACTATTGTACGTGCTTGTTGTGGGCTTACTTGGTGATCGCGCTGAGTTCGGCGGGGATGCCTACGGCGAAGGGAATTTGCCTGGTGATTTGAATACCAAAGCCTTCGAGACCGACCACCTTGCGGGGATGGTTCGTTAAAAGATGGATGGTAGAGAGGCCGAGGTCGGACAAGATTTGGGCGCCGACACCCGATTCGTGCTGAAGCGGCTGGTGGCGTTCGGAAGGCAAGAAACTCGATTGCGAACGGCCGTGGGTGAGGAGCTCACGGCGACCGTCGCGCACGACGGCTTGCACACCGGGTCCGGTTTGATGCAGATAGATCAGGACGCCGCAATCCGCGCGTGAAATGGATTCGAGTGCTGCGGTGACGAGCCGTTGACAATCGCAATCGACAGAGTGAAACACATCCCCGTAAATGCAATGCGAATGCACCCGGACGAGGACATTGGTTTTTCCGGCGATGTCGCCATGAACCAGAGCCAGGTGCGTTTCTTTGTCCATGCGGCTCACGTAGCGAATGGTTTGAAAGTCGCCGAATTCCGTCCGAATTTGGCCGGAAGCCTCGCGCTCGACGAGCTTTTCCGTTTGCATGCGGTAACGGATGAGATCGGCGACGGAGATCATCTTGAATCCGTACTGGCTGCAGAATTCGACGAGCTGCGGCACGCGCGCCATGGTGCCGTCTTCATTCATGATTTCGCAGATGACGCCGGCGGGCGAGAGGCCGGCTAAACGGGCCAGGTCGACAGCAGCTTCAGTTTGTCCAGTACGAACGAGCACACCGCCGGGCCGGGCGCGCAGTGGAAACACATGACCCGGACGGGCGAGATCTTGGGGATGGGTTTCAGGGTTAATCGCGGCGCGGATGGTGTGTGCGCGGTCGTGGACCGAGATGCCTGTGGTTACGCCTTCCGCGGCATCGATGGCTTCGCAAAACGCGGTGCCGAAGCGCGCAGTATTGACCTGCGACATGGGCTGCAGATCGAGGCGCGCACAGATGTCGGCATCGAGCGCGAGGCAGATGAGCCCGCGGCCACGGGTAGCCATGAAGTTGATGGCTTCGGGCGTGATCTTATCAGCGGCGATGGTGAGATCGCCTTCGTTCTCGCGGTCCTCATCGTCTACAACAACGACGATTTTGCCTTGACGAACATCTTCAATGGCTTCGGGTATGGACGCAAAATGCATGAAATCGTTGAACCGGCTCAAGGCATTCCGCCCGGAGGACGCGCACACTTGTGCGCTCGGTCGCGCTATACGGCAGCGGCGACCCCGTACTTGGCATACCAGGGCTTGGCCGACTGAATGGCGTCATTCACAGCGTTGATGTTCTTGACGCCTTGATCGGACAACCAGTCTTCCAGCGCCTTGACGCCTTGTTTGGCGTAAACCGGTATGCCGTCCTTCCAGGTGGCGCGGCCGCAGAGGACACCAGAATAGTCGGTTCCGGCTTCGCCTGCCATGTGCAGCGATTCGACAAATTGTGCGTTGCCGACACCGGCGCTCAGATAGATGAAAGGCTTCTGGGCGGTCTCCGCGGCTTTGCGGTAAAAATCGAGCGCCTCTTTGCGGCTGTACGCAGATCTTCCCTTGTAGACGCTGCTGTTCTCTACGAACTCCGCATTGACTGGCACTTCGACCTTGAGCACGTCGACTTTGTACTGCGGCTTGCCGAACTCCTGCATCGACTGGATGACAATTTCAGGCTTCTTCTTGGCGAATTCGAGACCCTTCTCATCGCCGCCCGCGGGATCGTAGCCGACGAATTCGAGGAAGAACGGAATCTCATTGGCTTCGCATTCGGCGCCGATGCGTTCGATGAAGGCGTGTTTGATATCGTTGACGTCCTGCTTCTCGAAGGGGGTGTAGTAAATCAGAATCTTGACCGCGTCCGCTCCGAACTCTTTGATTCGATACACGGATAGATGCGGAAGCAGATCGGGCAAACGTCCAGGCTTGGTATTGTCGTAACCGCTTTCTTCATAGGCGAGCAGGAGACCTGCGTTCTTGGAGCGCGCTTTCGCGGCGGGAAGGCCGAATTCCGGATCGAGAAGAATGGCACTGGCATGAGGGGTGAGAATTCTGGTCACCGCGACCTTGAATTCCGACATCATGTCGTCATTGATTTGATTTTCAGGAACGCCCTTACCGCTGGCTATTGCTTTACGCAAGCTGCCACGCTGATCCATCGCGGCTGCGGCGATGACGCCGTTGTGGTTAGAGAGAGCGTTGAGATGCTTAATCTTGCCTTGCGAAAGCTGCATGAAAGGTCTCCGGAAAGGTGGGAATCTCGTTCATTTAATCGATCTCATTGTATCGAAGGCGTGAGGTTTGAGAGGCGCCGCCAATAGGCTTCCGCGCGTGCGACATCTTTGAAAATTTGCGCCTTCAGCGCCTCGGGCGAGGGGAACTGGTGCTCGGCACGGATGAAGCGGCAGAAGCGGACTCGAATCTGCTCGGGCGTATGTCCGAGAAGCGGCCCTAAGAGGAAAGTTTCGATGGTGAGTTCGTCGCCACCAAAGGTTGGCCGGACTCCGGCGTTGGTAATCGATGGCCAGCGGCGATGAGTGGTGGGTTCGAGCGTTTCGCTGACGTACACGCCACGTGGAACTAGTTGACCGGCAGCCGGGGGCAAGTTGAGGGTGGGAACCGTTTGCTTGGAACCCACGCCCTGACCCGCTATCACGCGCCCTTCGAGCATGAAGCAACGGCCCAGGAGCCGGGCAGCGCGCGCGACATTTCCGCCGGCGAGATAGGCGCGGATGGCGGAGCTGGAGACGATTTCGCCGCGATAGGCGACCGGGCTGACGAACTGCGAAACAAACCCAAACTGCTGGCCCAAGGCTCGCAGGGTATCGGGCGTGCCTGCCTGCTTGTGCCCGAAGCGGAAATTATCGCCAACGAAGACCGCCTGCGTATCCAACGCGTTAGCGAGGATTTGCGAAACGAACTCTTCAGGTGAGAGTCGCGCGATTTCGCGCGTGAAGGGCAGCACGAGAATGCGCACCGCACCTGCGAGTTGGAGGAGCCGGATACGCTCCTCGAGTGAGCAGATCAACAGCGGGGTGCGATCTGGCGCGACAACGGCGGTGGGATGCGGATCGAAGGTCAGGACTGCGGGCACGACGTTTTGTTCGGAAGCGAATCTGACCAGCTGCGAGAGAAGCGCCTGATGCCCGATGTGGACGCCGTCGAAGTTGCCGATCGCGAGCGCACAGGGTCCGAACCCGGCGCACGCTTGCTCGAGGGAACGTAAAACGGTGGCCGTCATGGTTGATCCGCTCGTCCGATGGGGATTTCGAGCCCGTCATAAGCGATGTGAACGTGGGGCGGAAGACGCGCTTCAACTGTGGCATGAAGAAGATCATGCGAAATGTGGGTAAAGTAAGACCTTCTTGGCTGGAGCGAGTCGACGGTTTTGAGCGATTCCTCGACAGTCGAGTGGGTGGGATGCGGGTTGTGGCGTAGGGCGTCGAGGAAAAGCACATCCAAAGCCGTGAGCTGTTCAAGGCTCTCCGGCGGGATCTCGCTGTGGTCGGTGAGATAAGCGCAATCCCCGAAGCGAAAACCGTGCACCGTTCCCTTGCCGTGAGAGGCGCGGATTGGCTGAAACACGACCCCCGCGGCGCATATCGGATCGCTTTCAAACAGGTAGGGAGTCAGGTGAGGCCGGCTGGACTCGCTGGGACTGGTGTCGAACACATACCGGAACGTGCGCTCGATTACCTGCCAAGCCTCAGCCGATGCATAGATCGGGATGTCTCGCTTTTGTAGGAAGTTGAACGGCCTGACATCATCCAAACCTAGAATGTGATCAGCGTGGGAATGGGTATAAAGGATAGCGTCGATGCGATCAATGCCGAACCGCAACGCTTGGTGCCGGAAGTCGGGCGATGTATCAATCAAAACGCGTTTGTCCCCGAGCCGTAGGAGCACGGAAGGGCGGAGGCGTTTGTCGCGGGGGTCGGTGGAGGTGCAGACCTTGCAGCGGCACCCGATCATGGGGACGCCCACGCTGGTTCCGGAGCCGAGCACGAGGATGGAAGCGTGCTCGAATTCGTCGAGCATCTAGTCGGTCTTGCTTCCTTTACCGCCATCGGCAGTGATGATCAGCGGGCGGTCGTCCTCTTTTTCTTTGGAGGCGGAGACGGGTTCGCTTTTGCGTTTGACATCGTCCGCGATCTGGATGTAGCGGAAGCGGAGTTCGGTCAGCCCGTTCTCGACCAGACGTTGTTCCTCAACGCTGAGATTGCCTCGGGTCTTGTCCTGCAACATAGCTAGGAGATCGATCGAATGGCGTGCGAGCGCGAGATTGGGCTCGGGTTTGTCTTCTGTGTCGTCAGCTCCGCCAAAACTCAGGAGCCCAAGCTGCATCTGTGCCTGCATCAAGATCGACTCAACCAGGAAGGGAAAACTTGCCGGCGGGATGGGGAAATCGGTGGTGTCTGCCATACAAACCTCAATGTTATCGCTATAGTCGGAGCGAGGTATTTCGGTGGCGGACCGGTTCCAGGAAGCGGGGGAAAAGTTTGCGGAATTGGCGAGAGTGATGGCGCGATTGCGCGCGCCGGGCGGTTGTCCGTGGGACCGCACCCAGACGTTCGAGACGATCAAATCGTACACGTTGGAGGAGACATACGAGGTCATGGAGGCAATTGACCGGCAGGACTGGCCGGGCCTCGCGGAGGAGTTGGGCGATCTGTTGCTGCAACCTGTGTTCTTCGCGGAGATGGCCGCCGAGGAGGGACTGTTCACGATTTCCGATTCGCTCGATGCCATTAATGAAAAGCTGGTGCGCCGGCATCCGCATGTGTTCGGTGACGCGGTGGCGCACACAGCGGACGACGTAAAGCAGCGCTGGGACGAAATCAAGAAGCAGGAGAAACCGGATAGTGCGAAGGCGTCGTTAGATTCCGTGCTAACTAGCGTGCCACGGAATTTGCCCGCATTAATGGAAGCAGAGAAGATCAGTAAGAAGGCGGCGGACGTCGGGTTCGAATGGCCGGATGTGAGCGGTGTGCTCGACAAGTTGCAGGAAGAAGCGGCGGAGCTGGCAGAGGCAAGGCACTCGGGAGATCAGGAGCACATCCAACACGAGATTGGCGATGTGCTGTTTACACTTGTGAACCTGGCGCGCTTCTTGAAGGTGGATCCGGAGCAGGCGCTCCGCAAAACGAATGCACGGTTCCGAAAGCGATTCGCGCATATGGAGCGCGCGATAGGTGCTGACGGCGGAAGTCTGCGGGAAGCGACTCTCGACCGAATGGAAGCGTTGTGGCAGGATGCGAAACGGCTGGAGAAGAACAGCTAAGGCGTCGACCGCTGCATGGCGGCAGCTACTTTTTCAACCTGGCGCATGACGCGAAGCGTATTCCCGCCGTAGATTTTTTTGATCTCGGCTGGCGAGTAACCTTTCTCCAATAGGGCGCGGGTCAGATTCGGGAATTTCGAAACGTCATCGAGCCCTTCGGGTGTGCAGGTGATGCCGTCGAAATCGGTGCCGATGCCGATCGTATCGATGCCGGCAATCTGCTTCACGTGGTCTATGTGAGCAACAACGTCGGCGAGCCTCGCGCGCACTGGGGCGTTTTTCGGAGCGTCGGCAGACTTCTGAGACACAAAACCGCAATTGATATTGATCTGGATGACGCCGCCTTTTTTCGCTAGAGCCTTGATCATGTCATCGGTCATGTTGCGCGGCACGTTCGTCAGCGCCCGGCAGGACGAGTGAGAGGCGATGATAGGCGCTTCGCTCGTTTCGAGGGCATCGTAGAACGTTTTATCGGCGGTATGCGAGATGTCGACCATCATGCCGAGCCGGTTCATCTCGCGAACGATTTCTTTTCCTTGCGGCGTGAGGCCATTATGATGCTGGACGTCGGGATTGTTGATATCACCCGAGGAATCGGCCCAATCGTTCGTGTTCCAGTGAGTCAAGGTCATGTAACGGATACCGAGCCGGTAGTAATCGCGCAGCAGCCGCTGACTGTCTTCGATCGCGTGGCCACCTTCGATGCCCATCAGTGCGGCAATCTTATGTTTGCGATGCGCTTTTTCGATGTCCGCGGCTGTGAGCGCCAGCATGAAATCGTTGGGGTAGCGACCGACGATGTCGTGGTAGACAGTGTCGATCATCTGTAACGTCCGATTGGCAGAGTGGTTGCCATTTACATAGGTTGCGGCAACGTAGACCGAGAAGAAGATCGCGCCCGCGCCACCTTGGCGCAGCCGTGGAATGTCCGTATGATTCTTGGGCGCATTACCGATGTCTGTGCCGTCGACGGTGAAACTCGGGATGTCGTTATGGGTGTCGATCAGGATAGCCGAATTTGTGATGCGTCTCACCTGGGCGTCAATCTTGTCCGAGTCGTTAGAACTCGCGGCGGTGGCATTCATGGAAGCGAAGAGGGTAGTTGCTACAAGAAGCGACATTACGCGGAATGTGGATGGAAACATTTACTCGGCCTTCGGTGTGCGTTGACGTACGAACGCTCTCACGTCCTTGCGCTTGATGTCCAACAAGAGATATCCGATCAGGCCAAAGACGGTGATGGTCCCCACGTTGATGAAGAACGCGCTGATGCGGATGGCGGTGACGTGTGAATCCGGGAATCCTTCGACGAGACAAAAGCCGAGCCAGGCGGGATAGATGCCGTACTGAACTGCTGCTGCTACTCCGATGAGGTAGCGGCGGCCCGCGTCGTCGGCGGTGATGAAACCAGCCGTTACTCCGATGACGGCTGAGAGCAGGAAGCTTGGAAGCGGAGGCGTGAAGGTGTGGTAAAGCATGGGCGGACCGTGCAGGAGCGTGACGATGATTCCACCGAGAACACAAGCGGCCGTACTCACGGCAAGCGCTTTAAGGCCTTGCGCCGCAAGGCTGAGATCACCGGCCCAGGCACCGAAGCTGAGAGCGAGAACCTGTGAAAGAAAAGGGAGGAATAGAGCGGCAACCACGATGGTGATTGGATCGTTCTCGAGCATTCCATACGCGAGAAGAACGGCTCCCCCGAACGAGCGCGCGACGTAACTGATAGTGATGTGATTGAGCTGCCAGAGATCTTCGAAGACATTGATGGGCGGCTCAAGCATGGGCCGGGTAATTTCGCGCGGGTGCGCTTGGGTCACAACGGCGCGTAATTCACGGGAGCTGACCGACGATTCGGCGGAATCGAACCAGGGACAAGTGAGGACGGCATCAGCGAACTTTTTCGCGAGCGGGGTGGACGTTTCGGCGCTGACGATTTCTTTGGGCCGATTGGGTCCGTGAGCGAACACGGGATAAATGGAAACCTGGGAGATACCGGCTTGCATGGCCAGTTCCGCGACGTCTTTAGCGCGACCTTCGGGAACGGTTACGCGAATCTCATGCATAGGTTGGGACAGGTGTGTGCCGCAGCCATGATTCGCTTAGCGCCCGGCAGCATTCTAACGGTGTCGTAACAATTCAGAATACAATTGCTTTCAGGGCCATGACAGAGCAGGGCGTGCGGTGGAGACGGACGGTAGCGACGGCTGCGGCGATTTTGCTGGGGCTGGTGTTTGTTGTTTCGGGTGGATGGAAAGTACTGCGGCCTTTTGCAAGCGGCGAGCTGCTGGAGCAAGCGCAGGTGCCGGCGGGAATGGGCGTTGTGGCGGCGGCGGCGCTCGGTACGGTCGAACTGTTCACGGCGCTGCTTCTGTTTGTGCCTCGATTCCGGCGCTGGGGCGGATTACTGGGATCGGCCCTGATGATCTTCTTTATTTGCTGGATCGCGTACTACTACCGCAAGTTGGTTGGGCATGAGTGCAATTGCTTTCCGATCATCAAGCGTACGGTCGGGCCGGGTTTCTTCATTGGAGATGGCGTGATGCTCGCACTCGGATTGCTGGCGTATGCGTGGTCTTCGCGCGTGAAGACCTTCAGAGGACCGGCGGTGGCGTTCGTGACGCTGGTGGTGCTGGCGGGCGTGAGCTTCGGCGTTAATGCGGCGGAACGGCACAACGTGCAGGTGCCAACGCCGGTGGTGGTCGACGGAAAACCGCAGGACCTAGCGCAAGGTAAGGTGTTTCTGTTCTTCTATGATCCGGAGTGCTCCCATTGCATCGCGGCGGCAAGATTCATGTCGGGCCTGAAATGGGGATCGACGCGAGTGGTCGGGATTCCAACCCACGACCCGCAGTTTGCCAAGGATTTCATGGACGATACGCATTTTCACGTGAGTACGAGCCTCGAAGCCGCAAAACTGCGCAAAGCGTTCGCCTTTGTCGATCCGCCATATGGCGTGGCGCTCGATAACGGCGAAGTGAAGGCGACCTTCGGGCAAGCGCAATTCAACGAGCCATCACCAGGACCGGATTTGAAGCGATTGGGTTTCGTGGAATGATTAGCGCGGCAGGAGGCGTGAGCTACGGGTTTCCGCGGGCGGCGGGTTTTGTATTGCCAGATAATTTCTGGCTTCAGTCAGGCCTGGATTGTTGAAGTTTTCACGGCCCGTGAGTAATTGCCGGTAGTAGCTTCCCGCGGTTTGTCCATCGCCTGCTTCGCTCGCCGCGCGGGCGGCTCCGAGCAGTGCGTTGAAGCGGTTGGGGTCTGTGCGGAGCGATCGCTCATATTGCGCAAGGGCTTCTTTAGGACGGTGTAAGTCGAGGAGCATGTCGGCGAGCATCGAGCGTGCGCCTATTTCTACTTCGCCTTTCCCTTCACGGTCCTGCTTGTCGGCGGTTGCGGTAAGCAGAGCTATGGCTTCTTCATTGTGGCCTTCCGCGAAGGCCAGCCACGCGTGGGCTTCGTTGCCGAAGGGTTTCATGGAATCGGCGACGTAGGCGTATTTCGTTTTCTTCAGTTCCTTTATTTTGTCGTCGTAACCGGTGGCGGCTGCTTGAGCGGCGGCCGCGTCGTGGAGATGGCCGGCTGCGATGGCGCGGGTCAGGAAGACGAACGCTTGATAATCAGCTTTGTCGTCGGGTACCGGAGATTGTTCGGCTTCCTGCCACTGTCTGGTTTCGAGTAAGTAGAGGGATGGGAATCGTACTCGAACGTAACTGAAGAAGCCGGGCATTTCGGCGTAGGCTGCTTTCGGAACTTGGAGGCCTTCTTCTTCCATCCGTTTGGCATCTTCGAAGCGTCCTTGTTGCAGGTAAGCGTACTCAAGGAAGTTCATGGCGTGCAGGCGATCGTGCGTGGAGTTTTGCTGTTCAGCAGCGGTTTTCGACGCGAGATTCGACTGGATATCGTCATTCCACAAGCCTAAGCGGGTGAAGATGTGAGACGGCATGTGAAGCGCGTGGGGCGAGTCAGGTGCGATTGACGCGTAACGACGAGCCGCGGCTAGACCTTCCTGCGCCATGGCAGGATTGTCGCAGGCGTGAATGATGTAATGGGCGGCTCCCGGGTGATTGGGTCTTCGGGCGTAGATGTCTTCAAGAATGGCGACGGCTTGACGGGTGATCTTGAAGTTATTGTCGGCCGCTTTCGGAGAGCTCATGAGCGACAGCGCGTAGAAAAGTGCGGCTTCATCGTCTTGAGGTTCCTGTTCGTGCAACTTCCCGAGTGACTCAGAGTAAGCATCGCGGCGTTTCTCGAACGGAGTTTTGGGATCGGCGGAGAAGAACGCCGCTGCTGCAGCGATAAAGCCTTGTTCTCGAGCTGTTTTGGGTTGGGCCAGCTGGGCTTTTTCGACCAATTTGCCGCCCTCAGCTACTTCGGTTTCATTGGGCCGGTCCCAGAGCTGGTGATACAGGCTCATGGCTTCGCCCCAGTACGCCATGGCGCAGGTTGGATCTTGCTTTGCAATGCTGGCGAACTGTTCATGCGCAGCGGTGTAGCTGAACGAGTGAAGGAGCGCGACGCCGCGATTGAAGGCCTGCTGCTGGTTTGGGGAGCAGGAAACGGGGAACGATACCGAGCCGAGACCTTTGATGTTGGCCGGTTCGGAATGATGATGTTCTATCATTTGGGCCGACAGGCTAGTGGCAGCGATAAGAGCGATAAACAGGATACGCATCTGCTGTTAGTCTGGCAATCTCGAATCGAGACTTACTGCGGGGAGTCGATGCCCAACCGCGCGAAGACTTGCTGCACATCGTCCGCGGAAATGAGTGGGAGCTGAACCTGCTTCCGGTCGTTTTCTTTCAGTTCCACGTCTGTACCTCTGCTCTCAAGCTGTTTTAGAACCTCCGGATTTTGCAGGTCATCCGTGTCGACGTCTTCGAAGGCGTATGCGCGGTAATGACCGGGAGGAACATTCTTGAAAGTGAACGTACCGTTTTGATTGGTGCTGCCGAAGTGCATACCGGAACCGTCGGAGTTCAAGACCTCTGGGACGAGCAGAATGGAGGTAGCCGCTGCAGAGGCTGCGGGCTGCCCCGTGGATGAAGTGCCGGCCGGCGCAGAACCACTTTCCGCGGCTTGCACGGTGCCGTCCACTTCCGCGGCACCGTAACGGAAGGTAAGTTCCAAATCACCGGCAGCACCAGCGCCAAGATCTAACTCCTTACCGAGAATTTCCTGTTGCCCGTAGCGAACAGATTTCAGGTAGGTGCCGGCGGGCGCGTTGGCTTGGACGTCGTATCTGCCCGGCTGGATGTTTTCGAGCCTGAAGGTGCCATCCGGGCTCGATTGACCGCTGGGCGTGGACATCATCATGCGAGTCATATCGGCGGGCGTCAGATTCACACGGACGTTGGCCAGGTCCATTGCGGCTGTTCCGGCTTGAGGGGTGCCGTCCACGCGGATGTTGCCGCGGAGAGAGCTGGGTGGAAGAACAGTCAGTACTACATCGTTGACATCGCCCGCCCCAACGTCGACAGGCTGCTGAGCCAGACCCTGAACCTTTCCGCTCATCACCATCACGCTGAGAGTGTAGGATCCGGGAGCAACGCCGGGTATGTCGAAGGTCTGATCTTTGGTTGCCATCGCCTGGTTTCCGAAGAAGAACATCTGCTCATCGCGAGCAACAAGATTGACAATCACCTGCTGCGCATGTTCAGCCGGGAGGTTGCCCGCGATTTTGCCGCGAAGGTGGTAGGTTTGCGCGCTGTGAAGGCGAATATCGATGCCCGACAGGTCCTGACCGGCTTTGACTCCGAGTGGCGTCGCGGCGTCGAAACTGACTGCATCCGGATAGCAGGTGCGAATGGGCCGGATGTCCGGCTTACCAGGTGCAGGCGGAGTTTCATTCATCCTCATGTAGTTCATTCTTTGCGCACACAGGTAGTACTTGCCGGGCGGCAAGTTGGCTGATCGAAACTCACCGAGATCGTTCGTATTTGCTGCGCCTCGGGGGAAGTAACGGAGTTTGCCGCGCTGCCACATCTCACCGAGCACTTGAACCATGACTCCGGCAACCGGATCACCGTCCTCGTCGACCACTTTGCCCGTGATCACAGCCTGGGGCTTTAGGGTGAGATTAATGTCAGTGATCTGCTGGCCGGGGCGCAGGCTGAGAACGGTTCCCGATCCCGCGCGACCTTTTGAGCCATATTGAGTGTTCAAATAACCGGAGCGCTGGCCAGAAAGGGTGTAGTCGCCTGGTTCGATGTTGTCGATGCGGAAACTGCCATCCGCTTCAGAGGTGGCTGAGTAGCCCTGCGGTCCGGCTGTAGGCACCCCGCCCATCGAGCCCGCGCCCGATCCGTGCCGCGTAAGACGAATGGTGACTTTCTTGAGTGTTTCGCCAGTTTGCGAATTGGTGACACGGCCTTGAAGCACACACCTTTGATCCGGCGCAGTGGTACTCGGGGGCGGCGTGAGTTGGGGACCTTGGAAACTGCCTGAACCGACGACGAACTGGGCCGAGAGCAAGGCGGGAAGCAGCAGGGCAGGAAATACGACTGCGAGGCGGACGTTCAACATACCGGGCAAAACCTGCGAATTAGTATACGGACGAACGACTATACGGGCAAGTTACGTCGGGTTCCGTCGATTAGACGAGCGGACGAGGCGTTTCGGAAGGAGTTTCAGCAGAGGTAGTGGTCGCTTTGCGGTGATAGGCGACCCCGTCGCGTTCTTCGACGAAGATTACGCGGTCTCCAATGCCGGCCCGTTCGTGTGGCTCTTTGCCGAGAACGCGAACGGTGAGACGACCGCCGCGATCGAGATCGATAATGGCGAGCTGGTACGGTGCGTCGGAGGCGTACTGCTCGGGCGGCGAGTGGACGATGGTTTCGGTATAGACGCTGCCGTCGCTCCATTCAGCGGATTGCATTTTAACCGGCTCCCAAAATCGTCACGACGCAGGTGGCGCCGGAGCCGCCGAGATTCTGCGTGAGACCGATACGATGGCGGGCGACCTGGCGTTCGCCGGCATCCCCGCGCAACTGCATGACGACGTCGCAAATCTGGCCGACACCGGTTGCGCCGACCGGATGACCCTTGGATTTGAGACCGCCGCTGGTGTTGATGGGAAGCGGCCCGTTGATGGCCGAGCAGCCGGCTGCGGCATACGGACCGCCCTTGCCTTTTTCAACGAAGCCCAGATCCTCGCTCGCAACAATTTCAGCGATGGTAAAGCAATCGTGGAGTTCCGCTACTTCGATTTCTTTCGGGCCGATGCTCGCCATTGCGTATGCTTTCGCGCCGGCGGATTTCACGGACGGAAACACGGTGATGTCGGATTTCGAATCGAGTGCGACGTGATCGGAAGTTTGTGCGACACCGAGGACGCGTGCGCAGCGCGTGGTGTAACGGTGCGCCTTATAAGCAGGAACAATGACGACGGCCGCGGCGCCGTCACTGATGAGCGAGCAATCGTAGACGGTCAGCGGCTCAGCGATCGGTTTACCGGCAAGCGCCTGTTCGAGGGTGATGACTTTACGCATGTGAGCTTGCGGATTTTTCGCGCCATTAGCGTGATTCTTTACAGCGACTGAGGCGAGTTGCTCGCGCGTGGTGCCGTATTGGTACATATGGCGACGAGCGATCATGGCGAAGAGAGCAGGGAAAGTGGCGCCAGCACGTCCCTCGCCGGACATGTCACCTGCACCCGCGAGAATTTCGGTGACACGAGGCGTGCTCTGCGAAGTCATCTTCTCTACGCCGCCTACAACAACCATGTCGTAGACGCCGGCCGCGACGCTCTGCCACGCGTGAAAAAATGCAGACCCACTAGAGGCGCAAGCGTCTTCGATACGCGTACACGGTATACCCTCAAAACCTGCGGCGGTGCCAATGTAAGGTGCGAGATGGTTCTGACCAACAAAGGAAGGACCCGCAAAGTTGCCCAAGTAAAACGCTTCGACAGCGGCGGCAGGCGCGTTTGCGTCGGCCAGCGCGTGACCTACCGCTTCGACCGCGAGGGAGCGCAGGTCGCGATCGGGGAACGCGCCAAAGCCGGTTTTGCCGATACCGATGATGGCGACAGGCCTCATATACACTTAAGGATAGCCTTGATGGCCCCGCCGTCCTGCACGTTTGAGAACCCTTCTCGTCTTTCCTTAGTAGAGGAATGCAACAGGCGACGAGCGAGTGGCTGGCGGGGACGGGACTGGCCGAGCTTTTGGACTTGGCCGCTCGGGAGCGCGCCATGAGCGAGCCTCTGCCTCCCATTTCGGATTCGCAGGTTCAAACTGAATCCGACGCGCAAACGCAGTTTGTCCAGCAGAATCTGCGACGCATCTTTCTGCTGATCTATCGCATTGTCGGAAATGTGGACGATGCTCAGGATCTGACGCAAGAGACCTTCATCAAAGCGCTGCAGCGGCAGTCGCAGTTGAAGGACCTGGACAAGGCGGCAGGTTGGCTGTCGCGAATCGCGGCAAACACGGCCATCGACTTCTTGCGACGGAACAAGAAATTCGCGTTTACGGATGTGAGTGAGCTGGCCGAGACGCGCACGTCGGGAATCGAGAGCCCGGAGCAGCTGGTCTTGCGAGGCGAGCGGAAACTACATCTTGACGGTGGTCTCGCGGTGCTTACGGAACGGGAACGAACGGCGCTGTTGCTGCGCGACGTAGAAGACATGCCGGCCGATCAAGTGGCGGCACAGATGAACTGCTCGATGGCTACGGTGCGGTCGCACATTGCGAACGCGCGCATCAAATTCAAACGGTATTTGCAAGCGAGGAAGCTGTCATGAGATCCGCAATCGCCGCAAAAGGTATGCATCCCGGCTTAGGAACTCTGGCGCTGTATTCGAGCGGCGACTTGCCCTGGGCGAATCGATGGCGGCTGCGCTATCACGTAGTGCGCTGTGTGGATTGTGAGCAGCAGGTCGCGAGGTTTCGCTCCGCGAAAGACGAGCTCAGGCGGGAAGCAAAGGCGCAGACGCTGACGGGGTTCGAGGCCATTGCGGATTGGAGCCGGTTAGAGCGCGAAATGCTGGGCAACATCGGCGTGGGTGTGGCGGCGGCCCGCTGTGTCGACAATGTTCGGCGAGGGCGCGTGCTGCTGGCGCGGGGGGCGCTCATCGCGGGTTTAGTTGCGCTGTTCGTTGGAGGATGGGTGACTCACATTCCCAAAGAGCAGACCGATCATTTAGCGGCTTCGCTGCGCCGTTTGGTGGGCCTCGAAGGGCTTCCGATTACAGGCACGATTTTGCGAGCGACGGCAGACGGTGTTGCGGTGCGAGCGCAGGGCGCGACGCTGACGATCATGCATCCGCCTTCGGCTGTCATTTCGCTGTCGGGCAGCTCTGCAGTTTCGGCGCGGTACGTCGACGAACAGACCGGAGAAGTGACGATCACGAAAGTATATGGGCAATAACGCAAAGCGGTTTGGCGTTATTGTTGTCGCGATACTGCTGATTTCGATTTGCGCATGGGCACAAAACGACAGCGGACGATGGCTGGATGTCGAATTTCCCCACGATTCCCCAGTATTGCCCGTCTCTTTCAGCTTGGGTCCGACGACAGCGCACGTGCGCGGAGTTTCGATGGCGCTCGATCTGCACGCATCGCTGCTGTTGCGCAATACGGGAACCAAGCCAATTTCGGGATTGACGCTGCGTGTCGAAGCGCAGGACCTGACGCCTTCGGGAAAAGGGTCGGTCACAGTGCCGAGTCTAGACGTTCAGGCGGGAGAAGTGTTCCCCGTGCGCATCGATATGGAACTATTGCGGCCGTTCAACGTGGCCAAGAGCGATCGAGCGATCGTGCAGGTGTCGCTCGACTGTGCGCTGTTTACGGATTTTTCGTCGTACGGGCCGGACAAGCTGAATTCGCGGCGGGCCCTGATGGTGTATGAGCTGGAAGCGCGGCGCGACCGGCGGTATATGGCGAAGCTGCTGCAGAGTGGGCAATGGGCGGAATTGCGCGAAGAACTGAATTTCGGTTTGCAGGATTTCAATCCGCAGCAGCTTGGCTTGGAATTGCTGCGCGATGGCCGCACGGCCACCAAACACGAACAATCGATGAGTGTCGGTGCAGTCTCATTCCCGAGCGCGCCGGTGCAGCCGTTGAGCGGCGCTGCACAAATAGCGGGTAATGAGGTGCGTGCTCCGCAGATTGAAGTGAAGAACACGTCTCAAAAGATGGTGCGGAGCATTGAGATGGGTTGGATTGTCCGGGATGAACGGGGGAGAGATTTCGTGGCGGGATCGATCCCATCGAAGATGCAACTTGGTCCAGTCGAAACCGGAACGATGACGGAATCTGCGACTCTGCGATTCTCTCATCCAACAGGAATGCCCATGCTCATCGGAGCGCTGATGGCGTTCGTCAATGATGTCGAGTTCGCGGACGGCAAGTTATGGATTCCGAGCCGTGCGGACATCAATACAGCCACTACGGATCCTGTGCTGCGGCGAGCTCTCGCGACGTCGCCGGAACAGCAAAGACTGGCCGACATTTATCGCCGCAAAGGCGTGAGTGGGTTGGCAGAAGAGCTGAAGAAACTGAACTAATCGTAGTTCGGGCCGGCGCGAATCTTTTGCGCGAAGGCTGTTAGACTGAGGAAGTTCGGGGCGTGGCTCAGCCTGGCTAGAGCGCCTGGTTCGGGACCAGGAGGTCGGTGGTTCGAATCCACTCGCCCCGACCAAGACTCTAAGGCACTTGCTCTGAATGTGAGTCCGGTGAGTCATCCTGTACACAAGTCCCAGGCGCCGTTTCGGCTAAGGGAAATTTGGCGCATGGCACTTGACGTTTGCTTTTCGGACGAGCACTTCCCTTCCTTCGCTCCTGGACACGCCGGTTAGGCGCTGAACCCATCCAATCGTACCTCGAAGGTACGTAGGTACTAGTATTTTCACATCAGTTCGGAAAAGACTCCTAGTAGCACTATTACGAGTCACCTAGTTCAATGCACTAGTAAAGACACCTTAGGAAAGCGAAATGCGTTTGACATGGAGTCGATGAACGTCCGGCTAGCCGGACTTGGCCTGTTCTCCGCGGACGTCCGCTTTGCCAACCTCAACATCGGTAGCGTCTCTTTTGACGTGACGAACCCACCCGTTCGCGGAATTCGATATTCCAACCGAACACAACAACCGTCCTGAACAAGGCCGGATTACTTCTACTGGGGAAAGCGATGAACATTAGTAAGACACTTAATACCGCTATACCGCTATACCGCTGTGCTTGGGCTTGGCGCTATGCTGCTCGAGCGTTCGTGCAGCGTCATTTGCGAGCGGAGACGTTTTCGCCGCTATCGGCAATTCTCAGGTGAAAGAGTTTTCGCCAACCGGAACTTTGATTACCACTTTGAACGATGGTTCAGGTTCGAGTTTTACAACGGGAATGGTTTTCGACCGTGCCGGCAATCTGTACGTTACGAACTTCAGTACGGCAAATATCAGCAAATTCGACTCTACGGGCACGTTAGTCAGTTCCAGCTATATGCACGGCGGATTGTCCTCGCCGGAATCCATTCTGGTTAATCAGGCCGGCAACTTCTTAGTCGGAGGACCGAGCGGTCCCACTATCAATCAATACGCCGCAACAGGTGGCACGCCCACCGTCAACTACAGCGTGCAGGGCGGGAACGGCACAGGAGGAACTGACTGGACCGATTTGGCGGCGGACCAGAAGACCATCCTGTATGACGGTGAAGGAACCGAGATTCTCAGTTACAACCTTTCGACAAAAAGTCAGAATGCCGCGTTTGCTACAGGTCTCCCCGGCGGGGACGTTTATGAGTTCCGCATCATCCCAAGCGGATCACTTGCCGGGGATGTTCTGGCGGCCGATAGTTCCGAGGCGATATTGCTGGACGGTACTGGAGCTGTCATAAAGACGTACTCACTTCCGGGTGATGCAGGCGGCGATTTCGCTTTGGGAGGTCAATATAGCTACTGGTGGCATTGATGAACAGTTCAACTCGGGAAATCCTGGAACGTTGTTTGGTCTAGTTGTCGCGGGGCAGATTACAGCCGGTGGTCCGCCGCCCTCGACCACTCCCGAACCAGGCACTATTAACCTGCTGCTGTGCGCGGGCGGCGTGTTTGCGTTTGGTATCTATCGCCGCCGCACGGCATCGAGGATGCGCTGATTCGCTGCGGTTAGTTGCCGGGGCACGCAAAACAGACTACTGCTAACGAGACAAAGCCCGCGAAGCGCAGTTCATACGAGTTGCGCCTCACGTGCTTCTCTGTGTTACTCTAAGAACGTTTAAGCCAATTTGGGAGGCAAGGGTGAGTTTGGCTCACTCGAGCCGTTTGGACCAGTCACATTATGAGTCACAAGCCTGGTAAGAAGTATCAGGCCGCGGCGAAGCAGGTAGAGGCCAAGCCCTATCAGCTGCCCGAGGCCGTGAATCTCGTTCAAAAAATCAAATTCACGAAGTTCGACGAGACGGTCGAAGTGCACATGCGCCTGGGCGTCGATCCAAAGCACGCCGACCAGATGGTGCGTGGCACAGTGGTGTTGCCGAACGGGCTGGGCAGATCGAAGCGGGTGCTCGTGATCGCTTCCGGCGACAAAATCCGCGAGGCGGAGGAAGCGGGCGCCGATTTCGTGGGCGGCGATGACATGGTCAACAAGATTCAGGGCGAGAACTGGATCGATTACGATGCGGTGATCGCAACGCCGGACATGATGCGCTCGGTCGGCCGGTTAGGAAAAGTGCTTGGCCCCCGCGGACTGATGCCAAACCCGAAGACCGGTACCGTGACGACGGACGTTCGCAATGCGATCAACGAGATCAAGGCCGGTAAAGTGGAGTTTCGCGTCGACAAGACCGGAGTCATTCACGCGCCCGTAGGCAAAGTCAGTTTCGCTACCGAAAAACTGCTCGAAAACGCGAGCAGCCTGATTCAGGCCGTGATCAAAGCCAAGCCGTCGGCTTCGAAGGGTAAGTACGTCAAGAGCGCCACGCTCTGCTCCACGATGGGACCGGGCGTGCAACTCGACGTGGCGGCATTTAACCTCAAGTCCACAGCATAAGCGCCGGGTCACTGAGATTGGGAAATAAGGTAGAGCCTCGATGAAGGACAAAGACCAGAAAAAGAAGGATCTCGAAGATCTTAAGAAGATGATCGAGGAGAACAGCAATCTCTTCGTCACCAGCTACGAGAAGCTGACCGTCAGCCAGGATTACCAATTGCGGAAGAGGATTCGCGAGGCGGGCGGGCAGTACCGCGTCGTGAAGAACAACCTGGCGGCGAAGGCTGCCGATGGTACGCCGGCGAACGATCTGCTGGCACAGCTCAGAGGCATGACATCGCTCGCGTATACGGCGAATGACCCGGTGGCGCTCGCGAAAGCATTAACGAAATATTCGAAGGAGTACCCGGCTTTCACGTTCAAGGCCGGGATGGTCGAAGGCCGTGTCATCGATGTGAAGGCGATCAACGAGCTGGCCTCGATGCCGCCGAAAGAAGAACTCTACGCGAAGATCCTATATATGATCAACGCCACGGCAACGCGGCTGGTCAGCTCTATCAACGGTGTAGGACGTAATCTGGCCGTGGTCCTCGATCAGGCCGGGAAAGAAAATAAGTTTAACCAGTAGGGAGTGAAGACAGGAAAAATGGCGGACATTAACGCAATTGCAGAACAGATTCAGGGGTTGACGCTGCTCGAGGCTTCACAGCTCGTCAAGCTGCTGGAGGAGAAGCTCGGGGTGTCGGCGGCTGCGGCCTCGGTCGCGGTAGCGGCTCCTGGAGCGGGCGGAGGCGGTGCTGCTGCGGCTGCTCCGGCTGAAGAGAAGACTGAGTTCACGGTCATCCTGACGGGAGTCGGTGCCAACAAGATCAACGTGATCAAGGCGGTGCGCGAGGTAACGAGTCTGGGTCTGAAGGAAGCGAAGGACTTAGTGGACGGCGCACCGAAGCCGATCAAGGAAGGCATTAATAAGGACGAGGCCGAGGCGATCCGGAAGAAATTCACGGACGCGGGGGCGACGGTCGAAGTTAAGTAGTTCCCGAGTAGCCGCGACCCGCGTAGTCGCGGAGGAGTAGCCGTGTCCTTTGACGCGGATAATTCCTATTGTGTTATCCTAAGGTTGTCGTCAAGCCGGGACGGTCCAGCATCAGATTTGCGGTTTCAGTTTTCTAAGCCTTCTCCGCGGGCCTTTGTAGGCCAGCGGAGCTTTCGCATGCCCAAATTCACGCGCGTACTCCCTCTCTGCCTGTGGTTGTCAAGAGCGGCCCAACTGTTTCCGAGACTTTATAAATCGTTATCGTCACTCACGATCTTTCTCAAGAGTTATTCTTCCCGCGCAGCTACTTTGCAAAGAGCCGCGCAAGCATTTGCTGGTGGATCGTCTGGTTCACCGCTGAGGGCCGTAGCCGCATAGTGCCGCGGTTCGGCTTCGTACAGCGATTGCTCAATGTAGTCATGGTGTGACTGGTTTCCTAAAGGACAAGCGTAGATGCCCAACGTGTCAGATACTTCTCTCCGTGAGAGAGTTGATTTTTCGAAGATCAAAACTTCGATTCCGATTCCCAATCTAATTGAAGTGCAGAAGCGCTCGTATGAGCGTTTCCTGCAAATGGACCTGCTTCCGAAGGAGCGCGAAGATGCAGGCCTCGAAAGCGTGTTCAGCTCCGTCTTTCCTATTTCAGACTTCCGGGGCTTGAGCCAGCTGGAGTTTGTCGACTATTCGATCGGCAACTGGGAGTGCAAGTGCGGCAACTTGAAGGGCCTGCATCATCTCCGTACGATCTGCCGGAATCCGAACTGCGGCGCCGAGATTCGCACTGATCCTTTTCATGCGGGCGATGTGCTGTGTCACCGCTGCGGAACTTTCAACAAAAACATCGTGACGTTCTGCAATCGCTGCGGCGACCCGGTAGCTCTGCAATTGAAATACGACGTGCCCGAATGCGAAGAGCGGGGCATGACGTACGCGGCTCCCTTGAAGGTCACGATACGGCTGACCGTTTACGATAAGGACCCGGAAACCAACAACAAGACGGTTCGGGACATCAAAGAGCAAGAGGTCTTCTTCGGCGAAATTCCGCTGATGACGGAGAACGGGACGTTCATCATCAATGGGACTGAGCGTGTTATTGTCTCGCAGTTGCACCGTTCGCCCGGGGTGTTCTTTGAGCGCGTGCAGGCGCAAGGCTACTTCCTCGGCAAGATCATTCCGTACCGCGGCAGCTGGGTCGAATTCGAATACGACAACAAGAACCTGCTGTATGTCCGCATCGACCGCAAGCGGAAATTTTACGGCACCGTTTTCCTGCGGGCGCTGGGCCTGAAGACAGATGCCGATATCATCCGCGCGTTCTACAAGCTGTCAACCATCTCGCTGAAGAACAACAAACTCTTCTGGGGCGTGAACGACAGCCTGATCGGCATGAAGCTTTCGCACGCCATTGCCAGCAAGGGTGGCGATCAGGTGGTCCCGCAAGGACGCAAGATCACCAACTCCGTCTTCCGCGAGATCCAGAAGGCGAAGATCGAGCAGGTAGAGGTAGCAACCAACGACCTCGAAGGCGCATTCGTGGCGGCGGACGTTATCGATATGTCGACGGGAGAGGTGCTGATTGAAGCCAATCACGAGCTGACTTCGACGGCCATCGGCAAATTGGGTGAAGCGGGCATACAGAATTTCGAAATCTTCTTCCCGGATCGCGACGATGCGGGCAACGTGATTTCTGCAACGCTGCGCAAGGATGGCGTGAAGAGCCAGAATGACGCGTTGCTCGAAATCTATCGTAAGCTGCGTCCGGGCGATCCTCCGACATTGGACACCGCCACTCAGCTTTTCCAAGGCATGTTCTTCGATCCGCGCAAGTACGATTTCTCGCGCGTCGGCCGCATGAAGTTCAACATCAAGCTGCACGATCGGGCGGATGCCACGCCGCTCGACAAACGTACGCTCGATCAGAAAGATTTCATCGACACCATTCTTTATCTGCTGAAGCTGCGCAAAGGGCTCGGCAGCGTGGACGATATCGATCACCTGGGCAACCGGCGCGTGCGCGCGGTGGGCGAGTTGCTCGAAAACCAGTTCCGTATCGGCTTGGTCCGTATGGAGCGCGCCATCAAGGAAAAGATGTCGGTGTACCAGGAAATGTCGACGGCCATGCCGCACGACCTGGTGAACGCGAAGCCGGTGATGGCTGCGATTCGCGAGTTTTTTGGCTCGAGCCAGCTGTCGCAGTTCATGGACCAGACCAACCCGCTTTCCGAGATCACGCACAAGCGGCGGCTATCTGCCTTGGGACCGGGCGGTCTCTCACGCGAGCGCGCAGGGTTCGAAGTGCGCGACGTGCATCCGACGCACTACGGCCGTATTTGTCCGATCGAGACGCCGGAAGGTCCGAACATCGGGTTGATTTCTTCGCTCTCCTGCTTCGCGCGCATCAACGAATACGGATTTATCGAAAGTCCGTATCGCCGCGTTCGAGAGGGCGCGCTCGTCGACGAAGTCAGGATCTTGAATCCGGGCGATACCGACTTCAAGGTGGGCCAAGTAATCGGTCGCGAACAGGTTGCCTCGGCCAACAAATCGGCCGGCGCAAAGAAACAGCAGGCTGAATTCGAAGCGCATTCCGACTATCTCTCGGCTTGGGAGGAAGACAAGTACATCATTGCCCAGGCAAATGTAGCCATTGATGAGAGCGGCGGAATTGTTGACGATCTCGTCAACGCGCGTCAAGCGGGCAATTTCGTGCTGAAGCATCGCGATGAGATTGAATACATGGACGTCAGTCCGAAGCAGCTGGTGTCGGTAGCGGCGAGTTTGATTCCATTCCTTGAGAACGACGACGCGAACCGCGCGTTGATGGGCTCGAACATGCAGCGCCAGGCTGTGCCGCTGTTGCGCGCTGAAGCGCCGTTCGTGGGAACGGGCATGGAGCGCGTGACTGCTCGCGATTCGGGTGCAGTGGTCATCTGTAAGCGCGCCGGCGTGGTCGATTCGGTCGATAGCGAACGGATCATCGTTCGTGTCGAAGGTAGTGCCCACGAAGGCCAGATGTCGCGCGAAGTCGGCGCAGACATTTATCAGCTCACGAAATTCAAGCGCTCGAACCAAAACACGTGCATCAGCCAGAAGCCGATTGTGCATCAAGGGCAGAAGGTGAAGAAGGGCGATGTACTCGCTGATGGCCCGTGCACGGAAGCGGGCGAGCTGGCGCTCGGACGCAACGTCCTGGTGGCTTTCATGCCATGGCGCGGATATAACTTCGAGGACGCGATTGTGGTCAGCGAAAAGCTGGTCAAGGACGATTACTACACTTCGATTCACATCGAAGAATTCGAAATCGAAGCGCGAGATACGAAACTCGGTCCCGAGGAAATCACGCGTGACATTCCGAACATCGCCGAATCGTTCTTACGCAACCTGGACGATAGCGGCATCATTCGGATTGGCGCGACCGTGAAGCCAGGCGACATTCTGGTAGGCAAAGTGACGCCCAAAGGCGAGACTCAGCTGACACCGGAAGAGAAGCTGCTGCGAGCTATCTTCGGCGAAAAGGCCGGCGATGTGAAGGATGCGTCGCTCTACTGCCCGCCCGGCATCGAGGGCACCATTGTGGATTGCAAGGTGTTCTCGCGAAAGGGCGCGGAACTCGACGAGCGGTCGAAGCAGATTCTGCAACTGCAGGAAGAGCGCTTGCACCGCAATCTCGAAGACGAAAAGCGCATCTTGAGCGATGAGCGCGCCAAGCGGCTGGAAGCACTGCTCAACGGCAAAGAGCTGCAGGCGGACCTGCACGACGAGAAGACCAATAAGAAGCTGCTCTCAAAAGAAACTCCGCTCACGCGGGACGTGCTCGAGAAACTGCGCGCTCGCGATCTGAAGCGGATGAGGCTGAACACCAAGGACGTTCGGCTCAACGAGCAGATTGACGAAATCGAAGAGATGACTTCGCGTCAAATCGCGGTTCTCGAAAAGATCACCGAAGAGAAGATCGCGAAGCTTCGCAAGGGCGATGAGCTGCCCCCCGGCGTGATCAAGCTGGTAAAGGTCTACATCGCGATGAAGCGCAAGCTTTCGGTCGGCGACAAGATGGCCGGACGGCACGGGAATAAAGGCGTTATAGCGCGTATCGTTCCCGAAGAGGACATGCCGTACTTACCGGATGGCACGCCGGTCGAGATTGTTTTGAATCCGCTGGGCGTTCCCTCTCGTATGAACGTCGGGCAGGTGCTCGAAACCCATCTTGGTTGGGCGGCGGCGAAACTTGGACTTCACTTCGCAACACCGGTATTCGACGGCGCGGCGGAGAAGGACATCAAGGCGCGGCTGTCCGAGGCTGGGCTGCCGACCTCCGGTAAGGTCGAGCTTTACGATGGCCTGACTGGACAGATGTTCGAGCAACCGGTGACGGTCGGCTACATTTACATGCTGAAGTTGAGCCACCTGGTGGATGACAAGATTCACGCTCGATCGATCGGACCGTACTCATTGATTACGCAACAGCCGCTCGGCGGAAAAGCGCAGTTCGGCGGGCAGCGTTTCGGCGAAATGGAAGTCTGGGCGCTCGAAGCATACGGCGCCGCATACATCCTGCAGGAGTTGCTGACGGCCAAGTCCGACGACGTTTACGGACGCGCCAAGATTTACGAAGCCATCGTCAAGGGCGAAGCGGCAGCCGAGCCCGGCGTACCTGAGTCATTTAACGTATTGATCCGCGAGCTACAGAGTCTGTGCCTCGACGTGGAACTGATGAAAAAGCCGCGCGAGATGCTGGACATGGCGCACGCGGCGGACTAAAAGAGAAGCGCACTTGGGCGGGGCAGCTCGCCCAGTGTGCGCGGCAAAAGAGTTGAAAGGTATTTCAAGGACAATTCATGTATCGTTCCTCTCCGTACGATAGAGCCAATCTCATTGCCGACTTCGATTCGATTCGAATCAGTCTGGCGTCTCCGGAAAAAATCCGGAGCTGGTCACACGGCGAAGTAACCAAACCGGAAACTATCAATTACCGCACTTTTAAACCCGAGCGCGATGGTTTGTTCTGCGCCCGGATTTTCGGGCCGGTTGCCGACTGGGAGTGTTTGTGCGGCAAGTATAAGCGCATGAAACATCGCGGAGTGATCTGCGACAAGTGCGGCGTGGAAGTGACGCTATCTCGCGTCCGCCGCGAGCGGCTCGGTCACATCGAGCTGGCGAGCGCCTGCTCTCATGTGTGGTTTTTCAAAGGCCTGCCGAGCCGCATCGGCTACTTGCTCGATATCACGCTTCGTGAGCTGGAGCGCGTGCTCTATTACGAGGCCTTCGTGATCATCGATCCAGGTGAGGCGACCGGCCTCAACATGGGCGAAGTGATCAGCGATGAGCGCAAACGCCAGCTCGATCAGGAGTTCCCTGGCAAGTTCGTCGCCATGATGGGCGCCGAAGGCGTGAAGGAGCTTCTGCGCAAGATCGACATCGAAGCGCTGAGCCAAGATATCCGGGAAAGGATGAAGACCGAAACTTCGGCGCAAAAGAAGCTGAAGTTTGCCAAGCGCCTTCGAGTGGTCGAGAGTTTCCGGAAATCGGGCAACAAGCCGGAATGGATGATCCTCGATGTGATCCCGGTTATTCCTCCGGAGTTGCGTCCGCTGGTTCCACTCGACGGCGGCCGCTTCGCGACGTCCGATCTCAACGATTTGTACCGCCGTGTGATCAATCGCAACAACCGGTTGAAGAAACTGATGGAGCTGCATGCTCCCGACGTGATTGTTCGCAACGAAAAACGCATGTTGCAGGAAGCTGTCGATGCACTCTTCGACAACGGCCGGCGTGGACGTGTGCTTCGCGGCGCGAATAATCGTCCGCTTAAATCGCTTTCGGACACGCTGAAGGGCAAACAGGGCCGCTTCCGTCAGAATCTGCTTGGGAAGCGCGTCGATTACTCGGGGCGTTCGGTAATCGTAGTCGGACCTGAGCTGAAACTGCACCAATGCGGTCTGCCCAAGAAGATGGCGCTCGAATTATTCAAGCCGTTCATCTATCACCGCCTGGAACAGCGGGGCCATTGCACCACGATCAAGCAAGCGAAGGAACTCGTCGAGCAGCAGGATCCCGTGGTTTGGGACATTCTGGAAGAAGTTATCAAGGATCACCCAATCCTTTTGAATCGCGCGCCCACGCTGCACCGCCTGGGTATTCAGGCGTTCGAGCCGGTACTGGTGGAAGGTAAAGCGATCAAGCTGCATCCGCTGACTTGCACGGCGTTCAACGCTGACTTTGACGGCGATCAAATGGCCGTTCATATTCCGCTGTCGCCCGAAGCGCAGATCGAAGCATCCACTTTGATGCTTGCCTCGAACAACATTCTCTCGCCCGCGCACGGTTCGCCCATTGCGATTCCGACGCAGGACATGGTGCTTGGCCTCTATTACCTGACCAAGATGCGTCCTAATTCGAAGGGTTCCGGCCGGACCTTCGCCTCGATGGAAGACGTGCTGATCGCGCTCGAGATGGGCGAGGTGGAAACGCTGACGGCTATCAAGCTGCGGCACACCGGCAAAGTCATCGACCTCACCAAGGCCTTCGATAACCAAAACATCATGTACACGGAGCCGATCGAGTTCAGCAAGCAGTACATGGACACAACGGTCGGTCGCGTCATTCTGAACGACGTTCTTCCCAAGGAGATGCCGTTCATCAACGGTCTTCTGAAGAAGAAAGGCCTCGGTCAGATGGTCCAATATTGCTATCTGAAGTTCGGGCTGCAGACGACAGTGCCCATGCTCGACGAAGTGAAGAAGCTTGGCTTCCTCTATGCGACGCGAGCGGGCATCTCCATCGGCATCGACGATATGGTTGTTCCGGAAGAGAAGGCCGGCTTGGTGCGAGACGCCGAGAAGCAGGTGGTCGAAGTTCAGCAGCAGTATCAGGAAGGCGCGATCACCCAGTCGGAGCGCTACAACAAGATCATTGAAATCTGGTCGAAAGTCACCGAGGCGGTGTCCGACAAGATGTTCAAGAACATGGAAGAGGACGACCGTACGGGGCGCATCCTCAACCCGATTTACATCATGGCCGATTCCGGCGCGCGTGGATCGAAGCAGCAGATTCGCCAACTTTCGGGTATGCGTGGTTTGATGGCTAAGCCGTCCGGCGAAATTATCGAAGCACCGATCACAGCGAACTTCCGCGAAGGTCTGAACGTGCTCCAGTACTTTATCTCGACGCACGGCGCACGTAAAGGTCTGGCCGATACGGCTTTGAAGACGGCCGATTCTGGTTATCTCACACGCCGGCTGTGCGACGTGGCGCAAGACGTCATCATTACCGAGGACGATTGCGGCACGAGCGATGGGATCTACGTCGAACCGATCATCGAATCGGGCGAAATCATCGAGCCGTTGCGCGACCGTATCGTCGGCCGTGTTGCTCTCGAAGATCAGCGCGATTACGAAAACAGCATCATTGTTGAAGTTAACCAGGAGATCACGGAAGACCTTGCCAGCGCGATTCAGGCTGCGGGTATTGAGCGTGTGAAGATCCGCTCGGTGCTCACGTGCGAATCGAAGCGCGGCGTCTGCCGGCTCTGCTACGGTCGCAACCTGGCAACGGGCCGGATGGTTGAGCGCGGCGAAGCGGTGGGCATCATTTCGGCTCAATCGATCGGCGAACCTGGCACACAGCTCACGATGCGTACGTTCCACATCGGTGGCGCGGCGACTCGAATCAGTGAGCAATCGACCCAGGATTCGAAGAGCGACGGATTCGTCCGCTTCAACAATGTCAACACCGTCCGAAACAACAAGGGCGAATTGATCGCGATGAACCGTAACGGGATTTTGATCATCGTTGACGATAAAAATCGCGAGCGTGAACGATATCCAGTCGTTTACGGTGCGAAGATCAACGTCGCAGATGGCGCGCCGGTCAAGGCGAATCAGATTCTGCTCGAATGGGATCCCTACACCTTCTCGATTCTGACCGAAGTGAGCGGTGTCATTCACTTCAAGGATCTGATCGACGGCGTGACCACGCAGGAGCAGGTCGACGAAATCACCGGCAACATGCAGGTGGTGGTGACTGAATCTTCCGATGAAAAGCGGTTCCCCACTATCGTGGTTCGTCCCGAAGGCGGAGGACGCTCGGAAGAGAAGCGCTACTTAATGCCGACTCACGCGCACTTAATGGCGGGTGACGGCGAAACCGTCCACGCCGGCGACGTGCTGGCGAAGATTCCCCGTGCCACTACCAAGACGAAAGATATCACCGGTGGTCTGCCGCGTGTGGTCGAGCTGTTTGAGGCTCGCAAGCCTCGCGAAACAGCTGTTATCGCGGAAATCAACGGCACCGTGAAGTACGGCGAAGTGACCAAGGGCATGCGCAAACTCTACATCGTCGGTGACGATGGAGTGCAGAAGGAATACTCGATTCCGCGCGGCGTCCACATCAACGTCCAGGAAAGTGAGCGCGTGCGCTCGGGCGATCCGCTGATGGACGGTCCGCGCAACCCGCACGACATTCTGGCCGTACTCGGCGAGAAGGAACTGCAAAAGTATCTGGTGAACGAGATTCAGGAAGTCTACCGTTTGCAGGGCGTGAACATCAACGATAAGCACCTCGAGGTGATTTCGCGCCAAATGATGCGGTGGGTCCGGATTGAGGACATCGGCGATACGGAGTTCTTGCCCGAAGAGGTAGTAGATAAGTTCAAGTTCCGTGAAGAGAATGCTCGGGTCGTCGAAGCTGGTGGCCGCCCGGCAGGAGGTAAGCCGATTCTGCTTGGCATCACCAAAGCATCTCTTTCGACTGACTCGTTTATCTCGGCCGCAAGCTTCCAAGAGACAACGCGTGTACTGACCGAAGCTGCGATTAATGGCAAGGTGGATTACCTGCGCGGTCTCAAGGAGAACGTCATCATGGGACGGCTCATCCCGGCGGGAACCGGAATGGAATACTACCGTCGCGTCAAGATCGCGGGCGAGGACGTCATCGAAGAAGAGCCGCTGCCGGAGCAGGAACTTGTTCTTGGCGATGGCTTGGCAGACTACTCCGACGAGACAGCGGGCATCTACACTGGCGGACTTTCGGATGACCTCGGCGAAGAAGTAATGGGCGCTGCGGAAGAAGTCTAAGCGGCGGCGCTTACAACCAGCACATTGAGGGCGGCCTTCGCAGGTCGCCCTTTTTGATTTTCGATGCGCAGTGCTACGGGCGCGAAAGCCGGACGCGGATCTATACCTTACCTTCCCAGGCTCGCCGCCTCTGAAGGGCAGCTTGCAAAATTCGGACCTGTTGCTCTATCAGGGCAAAAACTTTCTCAAGAGTGGCCTGACCTGGCCGATGGATTTTGCTCAGTACGCCCTTCTATCCCATGCCGAGACTTCGATAGCAGTAGAGAGCTGGGACGGATGGTTCGGTTGCAAGGGAGAAGAGATACCTTTTGGCTCGCGTCATGGAGACGGGTATTACACGTTGATTTCTAGACGCGTGCTGGCGATAAAGGGTGAAGTGCATGCTAGCAGAGTTCCCTACGAACTCTTTTACAACAGCGCCTGGATTTTGAAGCGTTATTACGTTCTTCCGCTCGACTTGAAGAGCCTCAGGCGGTTTGTCATTCGCGATCTCCGGCGAGCCGCCTCCGCCGCTTGCCTTCCTTTATTCTGCTCCGCGCTCATGCACAATTCTCCATTTCTGCTCAAGCAAGCGAGGGCGTGCGTTTCGGCAAATTTGCAGTCATTGCAATCGAGAATTCGAAAATGAAAGAGCCGTCAGAAAAAGAAACTGATCCGCAACAATGGCTCAGATTTGTCTGAGCCATAAGCAATTTTGTTGACTTAGTCCTCTAGCTGTTTGAGAATCCCACTAGGCCTCATGTCCCAATTTGCCCTAAGCTCATATAACGTCGAAAGCGTTGGTCGTATCGCAAGAGCAAATTCCTGGTTGCGTCTCAACCAAAATCTGCGATCGACGCAGGGTACGCGTGTGATGGCGCTTGTGCTGGCCCTCGTCAGCGCGTCAGTTGCCGGCGCTCAATGCAAGCTGACGCCGTCCGACACGATTTTCGCTCCAGACGGATTGTCGCCGGGCGAGCGTTACGGTTACACCGCTGTATCTTCTGCTGCGAACCCGCCTCCGCCAAACGACTCGACGACTATCACGATCAACCGGGTCGTGGGGCCGGGCACACCCAGTGAATTTGATGGGAATGGGTTCCTGACGGCGACGAGTTTGGGCATCTACGTTCAAAACGGGGTTCTCTCAGATACGGCATGGTTAGATGTTGGGCCGATTACGCTCGTTAGTTTGGTCGGTGGCTCATACGACCTTACAGGCCACATGGTAAGCATCTATCTGAATGATCAAATAAATCCCGTGTACAGCAACGCGTATCCGCTGCCCTCGTGTGTACCAATCCCAACGAGATATCTGAAATTCGCACAGCGGAATCCCGGACAGGCACCCACTCCGGGCGTAAACAAAATTGCGATCACATTGGATGCTCAGGATTGGTTCGACGCCGGGGAATACAACTTCGCACTTGCATCCATCGGAAACCTAACGATCAAAGCCATGGCGCCCGTCGTCATGGTCCACGGATGGCATAGCGGGCCTTGGTGGTGGGGACCCAGCCCAAGCCGAGGCGTCAGTTCAGTCGATCCGGACGGCTGCGGCTTTGATGCGGATTATCCGCGTAGTGACTACATTGACGGCTCATTCAACTTCATTCAGGCGTTTGTCTCCGCCAAGATTCCGTTTAGCTGCGCGGTGCAGGTTAACAACAAAGATTCGGTGCCCGACGGCGGAGGGGAACTCGAAACGCGAATCCCCTCCGCGGCAGCGGAATTTGGTGCTCAGCACGTGCACTTGATCGGCCATAGCAAAGGCGGCCTGTGGATTCGAGCGGCGCTGCCGTGGCTTGCCGATAACGGGCCTGCGGTCTACTCCGTCACTACCATCGATACTCCTCACCACGGGTCCTCCCTGGCCGATCTGCTCGTCCAGGCGCACAAGTATCCATTACTCGGGCTGTTCAATCCCAAGTTATTTCTTGGCTTATTCTCGGAATACGACGCCGGCGCAGACGATCTCCAAACCACAGAAGCCGGACGACTAATCAGTCAGTACCCGAACCCCACAAGTCCGCCGCTGCACTTTACCGTAGACGGAATGTCGAACGTAGCGCAATACTATTCAGTCGCGGCGGACGCGGACGTCAACGCAAACGGCAAAATCGACGCGAACGAGTGGTTTCCCTATCATTACGCGCCCACTGACTTAGTGAATGGTTGGATCGAGAATTACAGATATAATTTCCTCGGCAACGTACAAAGCGTCACGGTTAATACCACCACCCTGTTCGGCAGAACCGTTCCGCTTCCTCCTCACTTCCAATCTATAAAGCCGTTTCAGAAGAATGATCTTTCTGTAACCGTCAACAGTGCTCAATTTGACGGCTTTCTTCCCGTTGTTCCTGACACTAGCTACTCAGGCTCGATTCCTTATTTCCTTTTCAACCATAAAACCGTTGGCGATCCGGGCATCGCGCAGAAGCTGATCGTCCTGTTCCAGTCTGCAGAGGCCCCGGCGCAGCAATGAAAATCGCGCAATGCACACGCTTCGCTTTTCAGGTCGTATCCACTGCGACGATCTCGGGCTCTTTGCTCCTGGCCGGCAGCATCACCTTCCACGCCTCACTTGATCCTGCCGCCTGCACCGACGTTCATCTTCCGCCATGGAAAGACCCCGGCACCATGCCTGGACCCTATTGGCTCTCGTACCAACACTGCGACCTCGACTTTGCAGCCCTCGATGGCGGTGTTCTCGTAACTGCCTGGTGCTATCCCACGGTGCCAAAGCAGGGACGCTTTTATAGCCTGAGTAAGTACGCGGTTGACCTCCCATCGGGTCGAGTTCGAAAGGCCCGCGGTGATGAATGGGATCACGCCGATCCGTACCTGATATTTCGAGACCCGGCCACGAGTCGTCGACTGGAAAACTACGATGTATTGGTTTACCAAGGCAAGAAGTTTCCGAAGAGCGGTCTGACCTGGCCCGAGGCGCTTCCGTCGCATTACAGCCTCTTATCACCGGACGGAAGTTCTTTAGCAGTACAGAGCTGGGACGGCTGGTTCAGCTGCGGCGGCGATGATATCTGGGGCTCGTGCCGGGGCGACGGCTACTACTACGTCGATATTTACAACATCGCTTCGGGTCGGCGCCTGCTAGCTCTCAAGGGCGAGGTCCATGGTAGCGAAGCACCGTACGAACCGTATCGAGTAAGCTCCTGGATCTCGAATCGTTATTACGTCCTGCCCTTGGATCCGAAGGATCTGAGGCGCTTTGTCATTTGCGATGTTCAGCACGCTTCAAATGCCGTGGAAGGCACCAAGTGACACGACTGCGAAAATCAGCAATCGCGGCCCGCGCTGTAACCGCAGCCCTCGTTCTGGCCCACTCTGTATTCCCTCAGGCGCCCGCGCCGTACACCATCACGTTTACGCAGGGAAAGGACGCATGCCAGACTATCTCCTTCCCTGAGCGTTGGATCACACAACGCTTGTCGCAGACAGACAAGAAAGCAGCTCAGGACCTGGGAATCGGGACCGATCCGGGCGAGGAGTTCGAGTTCCGGCATAAGGCTGACCAAGGCGACGCCGCCATTTTTGTCTCCATGTGGAGGCAAGACGATGTTCACAGCCGGTACAAATACCTCGTCCGCCTCGATCCTTCTCCCAGCGTTCAAAGGATTGACGACGCGGAGTGGGCAGGCGCCGCGTTCGCCCTGTTCACTCGCGAAAGATGGGACAAGCAGATTGGAGGCCTCGACATTGCTCCGGTTCCAAACCGTGACGGCTCCATGACCGCGCTCATGTCCGAAACCTTCAGCCAAATTTCTGCTGACAAGAAGTGGGCGGTGGTGTTCCGCTGGCATGGCCGTCTGGGAGCCCACGATCAAGGCGTGCCTTCATACCGACTGGCCCCTTCTATCGTTCCCTATCGGAACGACTACTCCGTCGAGATCGCGGACACCGAAACCGAACAGAAGCTCGTCGTCTTTCACGGGTCTTTCACGGGGGTCAGCACGACGAATCTCAGCGACAACCTGGGGTGGATTACCAACCGGATTCTCTGGATGCCTCTGGACGACAAGAAGAGCACCGTTCTAATCTGCGACTCAGACAAATTCGAAACACAAGGGAGTATGAAACGTTAATGCGCCGCAAGCTATTCTTCAGCCTCGTCGCTGTTTCCGCAGCGTACGCCCAAGTAGCCCCATTTCAAACCGGCGGCATCAACTTGAGCAGCACCAATACGCAGCTGGTCGCTATTCCTGCAGGATCCGCCCCAACTCTTTCGAATTTGGTAGTGGACAGTACCGCCGCCGGTGGAGACTCCATCGACGTTGCGGTGGGAGATCCATCAGTTGTCATTTCCCTGATTACGCCCGGCGGAACGGAAATCAATGCCGGTAATGCCGCAAGTTTCGGATTTACATTCTCCACAAACACGTTCAGTGGTGCATCTCTCGATATCCCCGACCCGCTGACGTCCGCCGGTACGCATACTCTTATCCAGTTTCCGGCTGGACAGCCCTCCGGGACCTACCAAATCAAAGCCAACGCATCCTCAGCCGCAGCCGACACAGGCATGAGCGTGACCTACTATTCGTCATCCACTGTCCAGGCAGGCTCTGTCACCGATTCCTCGAATTACCGCCTGGGAGATCTAGTCATCGCATCGGCTTTTGTCTTCGACGGAACCACGCCCATTCAAGGCGCGACGATCACGGCGATTGCCGCAACTCTGATCCCGGTTCAAGCGTCAGTCGGTAATTACCAACTAGTCAGCCAACAGGCCCTGTCGTCCACCATGACGCTTTACACGTACACCGCGCAGCTAACCAATTCCGGGACAGCCGCCACAAACGTCAGCGCTCAGGTATCGAGTAGCGATCCGAATACCCAAGTGGTCGACAGCACTGTCATCTTCGGCGACGTCGCGGCAGGTGGTGTCGCTACAAGCCTCAACAATTTCTCCATCCAACTGCCTAACACCTCCACCTTCAATCCGTCGGTCTTGAGCTGGCAAGTCAATACCCCGAGCGCTCCCATATCCTTCACACTCACCGATTCCGGCGCCTACGATGCCGCTACAGGAGACGGTATCTACACCGGCACCTTCGCCCCCTCTGTAACCGGAAATTATCTGGTCTACATAACCGCAACCGGCAACTCCAATTCCGGCGTGCCCTTCTCCCGAACTACCACGAGTTCAATCCAAGTTTCGAATCCACTCGCTCGATTGGGCACATTCGCGGACGCTCCCTCCTATGACGCGAACGGCCTGATTTCCGCCGTCAACATTACTGTTGGAGTAAACGTCCAAGTCGCCGGAACCTATCGGCTCAGCCTCGATCTGCAAGCCAGTAACGGCAACACCACTCAGGCCTCCGCCTCGGCGCAACTGAATACCGGAAGCCAGCAGATCGTTTTGAGCTTTCCATTTTCTAGCCTGCTCTCGCTCGGAAGTAACGGGCCCTATACGGAGGCACACGCGCGGCTGCTTTATGTGGCCGGTTCAGATACTACTTTGGCGGATTATGTCGACAACGCAGGCTCGACGCAGAGTTATGTCCAAAACTCAATCGGCCACGGCGCGCTCGCCCTTACGGGGCCGTACAGCGCCGCCGGAATCGTCACGGGGGCTGGTCCGACTTACGATCTATTGCGGGTGACAATCGGGATCTACAGCTCCGCTGCCGGATCATGCGACTGGACCGGCGCGCTAACGGATCTGACCGGCAACATGATCACTTCCAGCTCATCTGCCGGAGCAGTAGCGGCTGGATACTCCTCTGTCACATTGGACTTCAACGGGAATGTACTGGCGGATGCGGCTGACGGTCCGTATCTCGTCAAATACTTCGGCATTTACTGCAACATGAACGAGGCAACGGCGAGCACCGTGTTTCAAACACAGAGTTTTACAGCCGCTCAGTTCACGTACGCGCCTTCCGACTTCAGTCTCGCCGTGCAGAGTTCAGCAGCGGCGGCGCTACCTGGCTCTCTTTTTACTTACAGACTTTTCGGAACCGCGGCCGGACCCTTCTCGGGCTCCGTTGCTCTGACCGTCAGCGGGCTCCCGTCCGGTGCAACTGCTACGCTCACGCCCCCAGCCCTCTTTGCCGGAACAGGACCATCCTATCTCCGCATCAACACTACTGCAACCACACCGGCGGGCACCTATAGCCTCACCGTGACAGGCACGAGCGGAGCGCTAACTCACAGCATTCCCCTCAGCCTGACCATCAGCGCCGCTCCAGCTAATTTTCAATACGCCCGTACTCTCACCCTAAGTCACACGCTGGTTCCGAACACGGATCAGGCTAACTTTCCTTTCTTGTTTTCCGGCACGTATGGCTTTTTGGCGACGACTGCCAATGGCGGAGGCGTCCAGAACGCGAACGGTTATGACATCGTGTTCGCCACGGACTCGGCTGGAGCGAACAAACTGAATTTCGAGCGAGAGTATTACAATCCCGCCACGGGCCAGGTAATCTATTGGATTCAAATACCAACCCTGTCACATACCTCCGATACGGTGATCTACCTCCTCTATGGGAACAGCTCCGTAACGGATCAGTCTAATCAATCTGGAACCTGGACGAGCAACTATAAAGCTGTTTGGCACTTGGATGAAAGCGCCGGCACCACGTTGTATGACTCGAGCGCCAATGCCAACAACGCTACCAAGCCACTCGCAACGGACCCGGCACCGATGACGGGTGAAGTCGGCGGAGCACAACAATTCTCGACCAGTGATAGCAATTTCGCCATGACGGGTAGCAGCCCGAGCGCCGACATCACAACCACGGGGATTACCATATCGGCGATCGTCAATCCAAGCCTGATCTGGCCCTACGGTGGGATCTATAGGCGAACGGTCACGTCCTCCGATTCCCACGAAATCGCGCAGGTGGCGTTGTCACTAAACGATAACGACGGCCAAGTTGGTTACTGGGTGGGCGGGTCCAGTGTTGACTGGAGCAATGCGTATAATTTGAACACCTGGAACTTCATCACGATAACTCATGATTTCGTGAGCGGAACGGCTTCGTACTACCTAAATGGGGCGTTGGTCTCCGCCCAGCCAATTTCGGCGGTGCCGTTTCCGCCCCCAGCGACATCATCGTGATCGGGAACCGCGCCTATGGCGACCCTAGCCAAACCTTCGCGGGCACACTGGACGAACTGCGAGTCTATCAGGGGGTCCTAAGTCCGGACTGGATCGCCGCCGAGTACAACAACCAAAGTAATCCCGCCGCGTTCTACTTGGTAGGCCAATAGCCGATGTCGTGAGACAGGCACGGCGTGGCGACCTCCAACCGATCCGCGTTCATCCTTATCGGATCCTGCAGGGAACAGATAAGCTTAATCGGGGAAATCTGGCGGCTGACATTTACAACCAGCACGTTTGAGGGCGACCTTCCACAGGTCGCCCTTTTTCATTTAGCGACGCAGCGCGACAAGCGCGAGCGCGGGACCGTCGGCGTGGTCCGGTGTTTCAAACGCGGTGTGGACAGTATTGAAGCCGAAATGCTCCAGACACGCGAGGATCTCTTCGCGACGCGCCCAATGAGCGTAGGCGCGCGAACCACCACAGAACCGCCGCGCCCCCAAGCTGCCCCAATAGTTATAACGAAACAGGCGTGAAGAGAAGCCTTCGTATTCCCTTTCATACTGTGCCGTGAACCTTTTCAGTTGCTTGGGCCGAAGAAGCTGTGGGTCATAGTAGTGCGTCCACAGGAATAACCGATCAGTGACTTTGCTTAGCGGCGCTATCAATTCTACCGGTTCCAGCGTGTGATACAGGACACCGCTCGCGCATGCGGCGTCGCAACGCGGTGGATCGTTTCGCCAGTATTCGAGAAAGTCTCCGCACAGAAAGTGTGTGTGCCGCAAATTTAGAATTTCTTTGACAACGAGACACTTCAGATACGCGCGCGGGTTTGCTTCGATGGCGAGCACGGAGGCCGCGCCGGCGCGCTCGAACATATAGCTGTGGCCACCCTCCAAGGGCCCCAGTTCGAGAACGCTTTGATTCTTCAGTTCACCAAACTGCGACAGAGCCCAACTGATTCGCACGTCTTCAAACATGGTGAGAGCACCGGCATGGAGCGCGGCAAATGGCGCCGGAAGGCGCGACCACCACTCACCCTTAAAGATGTCCAATGCGTTTTGTGGAGAGGGCGCGGATTGAACATACCGCTGCGAGATAGCCGATCCAAGATTCAGCGCTTGAGCACTATATCGGACACGCTGAAGGCAATTGTGCAGGAATGAACTCAACTCCGTTCACTCGTTTTTCGGAAAGTGGGTGCCGTCCTTGATCTCTTCTTTCAGGCGGTGCAACCGTATATGAGTTTCTTTCACCTGCTGTAGCTGCTTGTCGATCAGAGTTCGGGTTTTCCCCGTGACATCCGTGCGCGCGGCACGGTCGTAAGCAGCTAACGCACTGTCCTCGCCAGTTTCGCATGCGGCGATGATTGCAGCCGTGTCGCCGCCCGACAAACTCGATTTCACGTTCATCCAGCCGCGGTGCAGCGCCGCTTCCAAACTTCCCGATTCGGATGGCTTGCCGCCTAAACGTTCCACTTCGGCTTGCAGTTCGCGCACGAAATTCCCGCGCTGTTTCGCGTAGCCGCGAAACATAGTTTCGAGCTCGGAGTTGTGTATGTCATCCGCGGCCGTTTGATATCCCTGCTCTCCCTCTCGGCAGGTCTGGACCAAATCATTGAGCATCTCAACTGTATCTTCCGGGGCTAACATGATCGTTTTTCGAGCTTCCTCCCTTACGCACGTCGAAAGCGGTGTTGTGATCTTTCAACCAGCTACATCATATATGCAGTACTCAGCACGCATCGTACGCTGGTGAATCAGGTGAACCGATGGACATTGAACATTTTAAGCAACGTCTGCTTGCAAGAGAGCAGGAGCTAATAGAGGAGATTTCGCGATTTGCAGGCGAGGCACGGGAATCCCGCTCGGCGGAGGTGGAAGATCCGATTGACCAAGTCACGTCGTCGGAGAGCAAAGCCGCCGCGTTTCAGGAGAGCACCCTAGCAGCCCAGACGCTCAACCAAGTGCGCGCCGCCCTACAAAGGATCGGAGACGGCACGTACGGCACGTGCGTCGAATGTGGCCGTGCGATAGAGCCCGCGCGTTTAGACGCAATTCCGTGGACGCCATACTGCCTGGCGGATCAGGAGAAGCAGGATCGAGCGGCATCGAACGATTTAGGTTTATCTGCCATAAGCTAACGCGCGAAGCGGCGCGGAGACTGGACGGATAATAGTAGTAATCCTTCTTCATGCGTTTCGCTTGTAACGGTCTCTTCTCAATTGCGGAAGGGGCAAGTATCGTCACGCCTTCGCGTCTGCTCTCCGCAGTTGTGAATCAACAACTGGTGAAGGACCACCTTGACCGCGGTCTCGAAAGTTGGCAACGCTCTCGGGTCTATCACGTCGACGCGTGGCTTTCGGCTTCGTGGAATGAGGCGCGATACGCGCTGAAGGACATTCCGACGCTGCTTTCTCAGTCGCAGGAACATGTTCTCTGGCAAGAAATAATCGAGCAGAAGCACGGCCATCTCTTTAATGTCGCGAGTACGGCCCGGCTCGCGCTGCGCGCTGCGCAACTGCTTGCCGAGTGGCACATACCCGTCGACAGCAAGTTATGGAATGACCATGAAGACGGACAGCAGTTCCTGCGCTGGCACAAGGCGTTCCGGCAAAGATGCCGCGAGGAACGTTGGATCACGAGATCCGATATCTGGCGTTTATTGCCGAAATGGATCGCCTCCGGGCAGATTCCGGAACTCACGGTCTTCGCAGGTTTCCGGACGTTTACTCCTGCGCTAGAACGAGTAAAGCAGGCACATGGCCGCCATTTCATTCGCGAAGATGCATGTTGGAAGCATGCGCAGGGTGGCACGCCTGCCAAGCTATGCGAAAATTTCGCTCAAGAGATTGAGCACGCGGCGCGCTGGTCGCGTTCACAGTTTGAGCGGCAGCCTGCGGGGTCGATCGGGATCTTCGTCCCCGACCTATCAAGTCACAGGTCACTTCTTGAACGAACATTTCAACAGGTCTTCTATCCTGGCGCGGTGCTGCGGCTGCTTCGAGCGCCAGCGCAAGAGGATGTGGACTCCGTTTTTCACGTCAGCGCTGCCGCTAGTCTGAGAACGCATCCTGTTATCGCAAGCGCCCTCATGATTCTGGAGCTTGCTCGTCCACGCATCGATATAAGCGTTGCGGGCGCCATTCTTCGCAGCCCTTTTATTGCTGGGGCGGCAGCGGAGCGCAGCGAGCGGGCTCTTGCGGATGTCGAGCTGCGAAAAAGACGTGAGCTTGACGTCTCGCTTCGTGATGTGGAATTTGCCAGCCGAAAGTGTCCGCAGCTTCTGACGCTGTGGGCTCGTGTGCGTCGAACGCTGTTTACGACGACGCACAACCTTGAACTCCCCAAATGGAGCGAATTCTTCGCCGCTATGCTTCGCAGCGTCGGTTGGCCCGGCGAACCCGAAGACACAGCCGACACACGAGAGATCACAGAGAGATGGGGCAATGCACTCTCTGCCTTGGCGGCACTCGGATTAGTTTCGGGCGAGGTTTCCTTCGATACCGCTCTCACGCACCTGCGCGGCTTACTTTCACCGGAGGGTATGAAGCGAGGCGACTGGTCCTCTCCCATCCAAATTGTGGATGCCTCCGAAGCCGCCGGTCTCGAGTTCGACTCTGTGTTCGTGACTGGACTTTCTGATGAGACTTGGCCGCCGCCGTTGAACGGATATCCATTGGTGCCGCTGAAGCTGCAACGCGCCTACCACGTACCGGCGAGTTCGCCTCAAAGCGCACAAGAAGAACGCGAACGTATGACGGAAGCATTGTTTGCGGCTGCTCCAAACACGATGGCGACCTACTCTGGACGTCTGTCGCCTGTTGCACAACCGTTTGTGACGCGTGACCGCGGCCTTTTTGCGGAGTGGCAAGGCAAGTTACCGCGACAATCGTTCAAGCCGGTTGCACTCGAGCAGATCGAAGATGCGAGCGCACCCCGTTATGAGCAGAATGAAAGCACGAGAGGAGGAGCAAGTCTCATCAGGGCGCAGTCATTGTGCCCGTTTCGCGCGTTTGCCGAATTTCGGCTTGCGGCCACTGCGCCCGAAGATGGCTGCCTTGGTTTTGATAGTCGTGAGCGCGGAGGCTTTGTGCATAAGGCTCTTCAAAACGTATGGGCTCAGATCGAGACGCATCAGCAGCTTCTCGCAATTCGCCGAGAAGAGCTGGGTGCGCTAGTTAGCAGTGCGGTTGAGCAGGCAGTGCAAAATCGCGATCCGGGTCCGTTTCACGAGCTTATGTCGCGGACTGAGCGCGAGCGGCTTGAACATGTCATTCACGAATGGCTCGATTTTGAGCGCGAGCGAAAGCAGTCGTTTAGCGTTGAAACGTTGGAGCAGGATCGTTGGTACGACTTTCCAGGCTTGCGCTTACACTTGCGCGTGGACCGCTTGGATCGCCTTCGCAACGGCAAGCTCATTCTGATCGACTACAAAAGTGGAATGCAGTCCCGGGGTAAGCTAAAGTGCCCGCGCCCCGCTGAGCCGCAGTTGCTGGTATACGCAACCGCGGTCGGCACTGGGGTCGACGGAGTCTTCTTCGGCGAATTGAAAGGGCGTGAACCGCGCGCCGTAGGATTCTCTCGTGAGAGGCAATTTCCCGGTTCGGCGGCAGAGGTGAAGAAGGATTGGAATTTCTTCATCGCGGAATCCGAGACTGAGGTGCAGCGTTTGGCGGCTGAGTTTGTGCAGGGCTATGCGGCGGTCGATCCGATAAAGGGCGCGTGCGAGTACTGCCGCATTATGCCGTTTTGCCGCGTGAATGAGACGGCTGCGCCGGAATGCGACGCGGAGTGACGCGCGACCCTCCAGAGCGCGAACGGGCGCTTGACCCCTCGCAATCGTTCATCGTCGAAGCGCCTGCAGGTTCGGGCAAGACATCGTTGCTGGCGCATCGCTATCTACGGCTGCTAAGCCTTGTCGATCGCCCGGAATCAGTGGTCGCGATGACGTTCACCCGCAAAGCTTCGGCGGAGATGAGGCAGCGCATTTACGACGCTCTCTTCAATACGCACAATGATGTACCCGTTCCAAATGAATACGAGCAGCGCACGCGCGATTTGGCGCGAGAGGCTCTCAAACAGGACGCGAAGAAGGAATGGCGCTTACTAGCCGACCCGAGCCGCTTGCAAATTCAAACCATTGATTCGCTCTGCGCTATGCTCGCGCGTCAAATGCCTGTAATTTCGGAGTTTGGAGGTATTGCTCAGGTGGTCGAAGATGCGACCGACCTATACAGAATTGCGGCGCGCCGGACAATGCGCGATTTGACACAGGGCAGTGAAGAGGATGCAGCACTGTTTCGGACTGTAGCTTTGCATTTTGATAACGACATGGCGGCTCTCGAAATGCAAGTGGCACGCATGCTGCAAAAACGCGATCAATGGCGTTTCCTGGCGGCTGGTCAGCATCCACCGCTGATCGACGCTTTTTGCGATTTGCTCGGGCGTTCCGTCGACAATCTGAAAGACGTTTTCCGTGAGCGGTCAAGCGTCGATTTTTCTGAGGTAACCCATGCTGCCATCAAGGCTCTTGGAACCGGCGACGTGCCGACAGATCTCCTGTACTGGCTGGACTACCGTATCGACCACCTGCTTGTCGACGAGTTTCAGGACACTTCGCTTGCTCAATACGAGCTTATTGAAGGCCTGACGGCACAATGGTCCGACGGAGATGGGCACACGTTGTTTGTGGTCGGTGATCCGATGCAGAGCATCTATCGCTTTCGCGAGGCAGAGGTTTCGCTCTTTCTTAAGAGCTGGAAACGGCAGCGCCTCGGCTCCGTTCGCCTGGTTCCGCTCAGTCTCACAACAAATTTCCGCTCTACGCCAGAGATCGTCAGCTGGGTGCGAGATAAATTCAGTCCGATTATGTCCGAAGACGACGATCTTCACGGTGGTGTTCGTTTCCGGCCTTCCGAAGCCGCTAGGGCAGGCGGTACTCAACCGCGCGTCGTCCGGTTCATCGACGATGCCAGCGATAAAGAGGCGAGTGCTGTTGTGAAGCTTGTCCGCGGCGCGACGGAAAAGGGCTCAGTCGCAATACTCGTGCGGAGCAGATCGCACATCGCGGCAATTCTTCCGGCGCTGCGGCGGGCGAATATTCCTTATGAGGCGGTCGAGATCGATCAGCTGAAAGAGCAGCAACACATTCTGGATCTCGTTTCGTTAACGCGGGCCATTTTACATACTGGCGATCGGATTTCGTGGCTGGCGTGTTTGCGTGCGCCGTGGTGCGGCTTGACACTTGCGGATTTCTCAGCGCTCGCTGAGAATCAGCCAGACCGCACCATCGTCGATTTGCTTTCCGATCCCGAGCGAATCGCATCGCTTTCGGTGGAGGGCCGCGCTCGGGCCGTGCGGATGCAGGAGATTCTCTCGGCGGCAGCAGCGAAAGTCGGCCGTCTATCACTGCGGGACTTGGTCGAACAAACATGGCTGATTCTTGGCGGACCCGCGATTTTGCATGAGAGCAATGAACGCGAGGATGCCGAGACCTTTCTCAACCTGATCGAATCGTTCGAAGAGGGTGGAATGATCCGGGATTTCGGATTGCTCAACCAACGTCTCGAATGCTTGCATGCAAAACCTGCGGCTGGAGCGGGTCACGTCAAGATCATGACCATCCATGAAGCGAAGGGGCTGGAGTTCGACACCGTGCTGATTCCGCAGCTTGGCAGACCGACCAGACGGTCGGATCGTGATCTGCTGATCTGGACTGAACAGATTGCCGAAGACGGCACGCCTTACCTGCTCGTCGCAGCACAGCCACAGAAACGTGAACAGGAGGCCGACTACGAGCGCGTTTCGGAAGAGATCAAAAAGAAGGATGAACACGAGCTAAAGCGGTTGTTCTATGTAGCGTGTACGCGTGCGCGAAATGAGCTGTATCTTCTCGGTAGCGCGAAAAGCAACAAACAGGGGACCGCCTTGAACAAGGCGTCAGAAACGACTTTCCTGGGGCTCATTTGGGGCAGCGAGCAACCGGAGTTCGAACGCGAACTCACGCGGAGAGTGCCGGCACAAGTAAACTTGTTTTCGGCCGAGGAACACGGAGGTGCTACGACGATTTTGTGCCGTCTGCCAGCGAACTGGCGGTCGCCTCAATTCGATCCGGCCGTTCAATGGCAACCGGAGTTACGGCACGTTACGGCCTCTGCGCGGAAGATCACGTACGAATGGGTCAGCGGCACCGGCCGGCACGTCGGGACGGTGGTGCACGAGATGTTGAAGCGTATCGCGCAGGAGGGCGCGAGTGCCTGGACCACGGAACGTCTGGTGACCGTGCGACCGATGATTGAATCGGAATTGTCGCGACTCGGTGTACCTCGTTCCGAGAAAGCGGAGGCCGTCGAGCGCGTGACCCGCGCGATAACCCACACTTTAACGAGCGAGCGGGGACAATGGCTGCTTGGTGCGCACTCGGAAGCTCGATCCGAATGGCCGATCTCGGGGCGTATTCACGACAATCTAATCAGCGGTACGATTGATCGCGTATTTCGAGATGACGAGGGGCGTTTGTGGATCGTCGATTTCAAGACAAGTGAGCACGAGGGCGGCGGTGTCGAAAGCTTTCTCGAAGAACAGCAGCGGCGCTATCGAGAGCAACTCGAAAACTACGGCACGTTGATGTCGCGGCTCGCGGGCGGCCCCATCTGGCTGGGCCTATATTTCCCGCTGCTCGACGGCTGGCGCGAATGGCAGCTCCAAGAAGCCGCGGCGCTCACGGTCTAACTACACTGGTGATCGATGGCAACAAGACTTACCGCCAACGTCAAAGCGGGTGGCTGCGCGTCGAAGCTCAGTCCTAAGATTTTGGATCGCGCACTCCGGGATGTGCCGCGCGTTACCAACGAAAGAGTTCTGGTCGGCTACGATACCGCAGATGATGCGGGCGTTTATGATTTGACGCAGGCGGGCGGAAAACCGCTCGCGATGGTGCAAACGGTAGATTTCTTTACGCCGATTGTGGACGATCCGTACACGTTCGGCGGAATCGCAGCTGCGAACGCGTTAAGCGATATCTATGCAATGGGAGGGCGACCGGTTACTGCACTCTCACTGGTCGTTTTTCCATCGAAGGGCGACATTCGAGATCTCCGAGCGATTCTTAAAGGCGGGGCGGATAAAATCCACGAATCAGGGTGCGTGATCCTGGGTGGACACAGCATCTCTGAAGATGAAATCAAGTTTGGCTACGCCGTGACAGGCTTGATTGACCCGCAGCGCGTATGGACGAACGGCGGAGCGCAGCCGGGCGATGTGCTGGTGTTCACGAAGCGCATCGGAACCGGGGTGATTTCGACGGCTCTCAAGAAAGGCATTGCTGGACAAAGCGATATTGAGACGTCGATCCAACAGATGCTGACGCTGAATCGGAGAATCGCTGCAGTCCTCGAGACGCTTGACGTACATGGCTGCACGGATGTGACTGGCTTCGGGCTGCTCGGGCATGCACGCGAAATGGCGCTCGCCAGCGGGGTGACACTGACGATTTCAGCGCCCGCGGTGCGATTCTTACCGGGAGCCATCGAATATTCTAAGGCCGGTGCCCATTCTGGGGGCTTGCACAACAACCGCGATTTCGTTGAGAGCTGCGTAACAATGCCGCCGGAGATCCCATCCGAAATCGAGGCGTTGCTCTACGACCCACAAACATCCGGTGGTTTGCTAATTTCGCTCGGAAGCGACGCAGCAACGAAGTTGCTCGCCGAGTGTCCCGAGACTTACGTCATTGGGCGCGTTGAACAAAGAGGTGGCAAGCCCATCGAGGTAGTCTTTTGAATCCGCTCATCATTGCGCTCGACGTAAACAACGGGGCGGAAGCTCTGCGGTTCGTTGAGACCATCGGCCCGACTGCGGACTTTTATAAAGTCGGAATGGAATTGTACGCCGCCGCGGGCATGGAAATCGTGTCAGAACTGAATACACGCGGCAAGAACGTCTTCCTCGATCTGAAGCTCTATGACATCGGCGAGACCGTCAAGCGCTCAACTCGGCAAATCTGCCAGAACGGTGCCGTGACCTTCCTCACGGTCCACGGCAGTCGAGCAATTATGAGCGCCGCGGCGGAAGGTAGAGGCGACGCCGAAACGAAACTGCTAGCGGTAACGGTTCTGACCAGCTTCGATGAAGAGGATCTTCGAGATCTCGGGTATCCCGTGGCGGCTTCTGATTTGGTTGAGCTTCGGGTGAGAAAGGCAATCGAGAGCGGCATGGATGGAATCGTTTGCTCGCCTCGCGAGGTGGGCCATGTCCGGAAACTGACCGGCCCGGGCCTCAAATTAGTCACGCCGGGAGTTCGGTCGAGCGGAGTTGCGGTCGGAGATCAGAAACGGGTCGCCACACCTGCGGAAGCGATTCGCGGCGGGGCGGATTATCTCGTTATCGGCCGGGAAGTGACGCGGGCCAACGATCCGCGCGCCGCTTGTGAACAGATTTTGGCCGAAATCAATCAGCTTGCGCGGGACGCGACTCCGGCGTCCCGCCATTAGCATCAATACTTCACTTCGACGAAGACGGTTTCAGCAGCTTCAGCATCGCCTGCCCATTGGGAGAACCAAGACCGGTGCAGGCGTCCCAACCCGGACCAGCTTTGAAGTCGCCGTTCGTACCGGAGGTGATGTCACGCAGAGCTTTGTGCTGCGCGAGAGTTCCGTAAAGAGTTGGATGGAACCAGCCCAGATTTTTCCCGAGCTGCTGGTTGAGCAAAGCAATGAGTCCTGCCCACAGCGGCGCGACCGCGCTGGTGCCGCCGATGACGCCTTCCTGTCCGTCCACGAGAATCACATATCCAGTGTTCGGATCGGCAACGCCGGCCACATCGGGAACGCCGCGCCCGGTTGAGTTCGCCGTCCCGGTTGGTTTCGGAACTTTGATGCTTGCCTGGTAAGACGGCTTCGAGAAGTGCGCGCTGACACCACCGCCCGTTGCGCCACCATTTGTACCGTCATTCCACACCGTTTCCGATCGAATGGTACCGTTGCTCGCAATCAGCGTAGTGCCGCCGCACGCAAGAACCCACGGGCTCGAGGCAGGGAAGTCCACATGATCGCGACCGTCCGCTTCGCCGTCGGACGAGCCGTCGTCACCGGCCGCGGCACAGACCGAAATGCCAAGCAACGCAGCATCGTGAAATGCCGCGTTAAACGCATTCAGCGCCTGAGGTGTCCACTCGCTTTCGGCGCCTCCCCAACTGATGGAGATAACCGATGGCTTGCGCACCGTGTCGTGAATGGCAGCGTTGATGGCGTCAAGAAAACCTTGATCGGTATTTGGAGCAAAGTAGACGGCCACACGTGCGCCCGGCGCAACAGCACCTGCTACTTCGATATCGAGAGCCACTTCCCCATCAGCGCTGTTCGGATCGCCCGATGGCGTGTTCTGAGCACCGTCGACCGAGACGGCCGTAGTCGAAACATTGCTCAACCCAAGTTGCTTCCAATACTTCTGAAGATCAGCGGTTTTGAAGCCGCCGCCGAGTTCGATAAGAGCGATCGTCTGATTCGCAGCGGTACCTTGCGGAAAACTGTAAATCTGTGCAATCTGGAGCGGAGTGTACGAGATTGCCTGCGCCGCATTAGGGCGGAACCGGTGGTGCGTCGTAGCGACGGGCCGTTCATCGAAGCCGAGAAGAGCGATGACGCGTCCGTCCAGTGCCTCGGATAAGTGAAGACTGCCTTGCCGTGTTCGAATAATTCGTCCTTCACTGCGCCGCAGCTCAACGTCTGCACCGAACGCCGCGCACAAAGCCGCGACGGTTCCGGAAATCGTCATCGAACGAGATGCCGGGTTGATGCTCACTACTGAAAGCCCGTGCTCGGACGCGAATGCTTCGACGGCCTCAATGTCAGCGAGGTCGGCGCCATGGTTGTGCGTCAGCTCTTCGTGGGTAAGGCGATGCTCGATGGAATGCGCGTGAGGCACAGCGCGGCGGCGCCTCAATACTAAAGTTACGTTTAGAATGTCGTTAGGCCCTGGCCTGCCAATCGCCTCTGAGCCCGCCGGGTGCTCACGATAGCTGCCGGGTAAAGTCACATGAGAAGACATGAGTGTTCTTACTCCCACTCGAAACCCTAGCCCCACAGAGCGCAGCAGAAGCTAAAGTAAAACTTGAGCTGTACACAGGAAATCTTTGACTTGAGGAACCAAGACGGACGTCGCAGATCGCTGATTGAGCTTGTGACCGTTCCGATGGTCTTAATACTCGCGCTGGTCACGTGGGCGCAGCCGGGAATGGCTCAATCGCTCACGGGTCTGGTTTCCGGCGCGAACAAGAGCACGACGCAACCTGGCGCTAACGATCCCCTCAAGCGTACGACGCCGCAAAGCTCCATCTTCAATTTTCTCGAGGCTTGTCACGGCGGCAACTTCTTGCTGGCTTCGCAGTACCTGGACCTTCGAAAAATCAATTCGGGCGAACGTTCAACGCAAGGGCCCGAATTGGCACGCCAGCTAGCCACGATTCTCGATCGCGATCCAAAGTTCGAAGTGCAGCATTTGAGCAACAGTCCAGAAGGCAACCTCGGCGATGGCCTTGCTACTGGTCTGGACTATCTTGATTCCTTTCGAGTGAACGGCAAAACGATTTCACTAGAGATGCAGCGCGAGAGTGAACAAGGCGTCGCCATTTGGTTGGTCTCTTCCGACAGCGTGGCGCGCATTCCACAACTGAGTGCGCTCGATCGCGAGTCCCCCATCGAAAAACGCCTGCCGCAAGGCCTGGTCACGACGCAGTTCGTCGCGACGCCGCTATGGATATGGATCGCGCTTTTTTTGCTAGCACTCGTACTCTCCGTCGTTTCGCGGGTGCTGTCTCGCGTTGTTATCGCTCTGCTAACACCGCTTGTTAAGCATTACGCCAAAACGCTTCAATCGTACAGGCTCGAAGCTTTTGTGGAGCCGCTGCGACTGCTTGTGTCGATCGCCGTATTCCGGGCCTGTATGGAGGCGATTCCACCTTCTGCACTGGTGCGCGATTACCTGCTACGGCTGCTCGCATTCTTATTCATTCTGGGAGCGGCATCGTTCCTTATGCGTGTGGTCGACGTTGTGTCCGATAGGGCCGCATCTCGGCTCGATCCCCGCCAGCGCGCGCTCTCCTATTCCATTTTTCCCCTGTTCGTCAGGATCGTGAAGATCTTTATCTTTTGCCTCGCCATCCTGTTTGTTCTGTCTCGATGGGGGTACTCGACTACTACAATCCTTGCCGGACTGGGGGTCGGCGGCATAGCAATCGCGCTTGCCGCGCAAAAGACACTGGAAAATCTGTTCGGCAGCGTGTCGCTCATCACGGATCGTCCCGTTCTGGTCGGAGATGTTTGCCAGTTTGGCAATCAGACCGGCACCGTGGAGGACATTGGTTTGAGATCCACCCGGATTCGGACGCCGGATCGCACCGTTGTGACGATTCCGAATTCCGTGTTTTCAACGCTCACGCTCGAGAACCTGTCGCGACGCGACCGTATGTGGTTTCACCCCACGTTGTACTTGCGCCGGGACAGTACGCCAGAACAGATTCAGGAAATGATGGAAGCGGTCACAAATCTTCTGAAAGCGCACCCGCTGGTCGATTCTTCGGGCGTTCCGTTACGATTTACCAAGATTGGAAACCAGTCTTTCGATCTCGATATTTTCGCCTATGTGCTCACGGCCGATTACAACGAATACCTCAAAGTGCAGTCTGAGCTGCTGCTGAAGATTCTCGAAGCGGCTTCGAAGTTGAAGATAAGGTTCGCCGTGCCCTTTCAGGAAAGTATCGCCGTGCGCGCGACCGACGGCCATCCAAGCGACGGAACGGCAGACTACCAGTCCGACCGCAAGATATCGAAGTAGATGTGCAATCCCTGCCGGAATTGGTCCACGGGAATGTGTTCGCTGTCGCTGTGCATGGTAGCGAGCGTAGCTATGTCAACGATCATCGGCATTAGCCCATATCCGCTGACGCCGCGCATTCGAAACTTTTGGCCGTCGGTTCCAAAAGGCACGACAATGGGCATCACAGTTGCTCCGGGATGCTCTTTCTCAATCGCTTGTTGAATTGCGGTATAGAGCGGCGTATCGGTTCGACTCGGGGGCGGATCGTCGGGCTTTGGTGAAATTTCCTCCACGACAACATGCGGATCATTGATGCGAGCTTTCACGTCAGAGATGAACTCCTCGGCATTCTGGCCGGGCAGCAGACGGCAGTCGAGCGTTGCCTCCGCCGTCGACGGAATCACGTTTGCTTTGGGCGGATCCCCCACACCGCTCCGAAGCGAGGTAACCGATATTGTGTTCTGCTGAATCGCATTCATGAATTTGTTCGAGGCAAATGTTCCGACAGCCTGGCGCATGTCTTGCACAATTGCGTTCGGCTTCGTCGAAGGCGGAAACTCTTTGGCCTTTTCTATGGCGCGCAGAAGCATGTCATTGGCGTTATCGGGTATGGGCTGCGATCCGTGGCCGGAAGTCCCAGTGGCGCGGAGCCTCAACCAGAGCACCTGCTTATCTGCTACGGAAACTCCAAACACAAGTTTGCCGGGCGTATAAACATCGCGCGATCCAACGCCACCCTCGTCGAGCACGTACTCCGGATTCAGCTCGTTCCAGTGGTGCTCAATCATCCATGCGGCTCCTGCGACGCCTCCCGTTTCTTCGTCGCACGTAGCCAGGAAAACAATATCGCGCGAGGGCGTGATGCCGAGCTGCTTCAGGAGGATCAGCGCGGTCAATTGCATAATGCCGGTGCTCTTCATGTCCAGAGTGCCGCGGCCCCAAATGACGCCATCCTTCATCTCCGCTCCGAATGGCTTTTCGTGCCAATGCGCGGCATCAACCGGCACAACATCCATGTGGTTCAGCAAAAGCAAGGGGCGACTGGTGCGATCTTTGCCGGGCAAGCGGACGATCAGGTTTGTCTTCCCACCGGAACCGCTTTGATACAGCTCCGCCTGCATTCCCGCGGCCGCGAATTCGCTTTCGAGAAGCTTTGCCGTTCCGCTAGTGTCCGCAGGAGGGTTGACACTCGCGATACGAACATACCTCTGCAATAGATCTAACGCGTGCTGTTCTACTTGAGGCCAATCGGGTTCTGCGCCGGCGCCACAAACAGAGCAAACAAGAGCGATCAAAGTGAAACGAGCGAAGTTCATTTTTCGGATTCTGGCACATTCGATAACGGGCTTTGGTTATTGTCGAGGCGAAGCGCTTCGAGAACAGCCCCTGCCGCAGGACCGAAGCGCGGCGGACGCGCCTCGCAGCCGATCGCTTTCCGGAGATGTTCTTTGAGGCGGGCCAGTAGCGGCTGGCTTCGAAAGACTCCTCCGACGTGAGCGAGGCTGGTGATTTCGCCAGCTTGGAACAGTTGGTGATAAACGCCCTCGACAAGCCACGCCAGGTGTCGTGCTGCTTTGTTCAAGATCTTGAGCGCCATCAGGTCGCCATCCTGTGCGGCGCTGCTGACGAGGGGTGCAAGCGCAGCAACCCTCGTGCGCGGGTATTCCGCCGTATAAAAACGATGAAGGAGATCGTTGGCGTCTGTTGTGCCGGTCGCTTCGAGCAGCAGCGCTCGAACCATCGTCCGATCCCCCCAGCCTTCCTCATGCTGCAGCGCAGCGCGCAGAGCACGGCGCACGAGATCGAAGGCACCACCTTCATCTCCGAAGATGTAGCCCCACCCTCCAGCCCTAGCGATTTGTCCCGCCGCGTTGCGCCCGAAAGCCATCGATCCAGTTCCAGCGATGATGATGATGCCAGGCTCACCGGCCGTAGCGCCCGAGAGAGCGATTTCGGCATCGTGCGTGATTTTATACCTGGAGCTGCGGATCAGCTCTCGGGAATAAGCGTCCTTGTCTTCAGGGCCGCCGCTGAAACCCAAGCAAGTGGATGCAAACACAATGTTGTTCACATCAAGGCCAGCCTGCTTGCAGGCCTGTTCGATAGATCCTCCAACTGCGCGAGTGAACTTCGCTCGGCCTTCCGATGCGCCGACGTGATTGCACGGTCCACCGCTGCCGCGTCCGATGATGGACCCGGTTTCGTTCGCAATGAATGCTGTGGTGCTCGACTGCCCGCCGTCAACGCCAAGGTAAAAACGGTGCATCGCTAGGCGAGCGTCTTGTCCTTGGCGTAACAGACTGGATCAAGCGGGCACGAAGCGCAACGCGGCTTGCGGGCGATGCAAATCTGCCGGCCGAAATGGATCACCTGATGCGAGAACAGGATCCATTTCTCTTGCGGAATCGATTTCATAAGATCCTGTTCAATCTTCGTCGGCTCGATGTTCTTGGTCAGATCGAGCCGCTGCGAGATCCGCTGCACATGAGTATCGACGACCACGCCGGAAGAGATGCCGTACGCCGTTCCGAGGACCACGTTTGCAGTTTTTCGCGCTGCACCGGGAACCAGGAGTAGCTCCTCCATCGTGCGTGGCACCTGCCCCTTATAGTCGCTGAGAATCTTCTTCGCCGCTCCAATCAGCGAGCGAGCTTTATTGTTGAAGAATCCGGTCGAACGAATGTCGAGCGCCAATTCGTCCTGGGATGCGTTCGCGAGATCTTGCATCTTCGGATACTTTTTGAAAAGCTCCGGCGTGACCTTGTTCACGCGTTCATCGGTGCACTGGGCCGAAAGAATGGTTGCGACCAGCAGCTGCCAGGCATCTTTGTGATCGAGCGCGCAGGTGGCACTCGGAAAGAGGCGGTCCAATGCATCAAGAATACGATTCAGGCGCGCTTTTCGATCTGTGGCGTTCTTCGGCTTGGGAACCTTTCTGGGCGGAGTGACAGGATGTACCGGCGTAGGAACAGCGAGTTGCGTTTCGGCCATGGGAAAGCTCCAAGATAGCGCGGGCGTGCGCTGGCCACGACGGAATTATCGGCTTAGGAAGGTGCGCCGTTTTCGAGGAAATTACGAAGCCGGTGACTGCGACTCGGATGCCGCAGCTTTCGGAGCGCCTTAGCCTCAATCTGTCGGATGCGCTCACGCGTGACAGCAAAGTTCTGACCCACTTCTTCGAGCGTATGTTCACTGCCGTCCTGCAGCCCGAAACGCATTTTCACGATCTTCTCTTCGCGCGGGCTGAGCGTCTTTAGCACTTCCGCGGTTTGTTCGCGCAGGTTCAGGTTTATGACAGCTTCCGAGGGCGAGACCATTCGGCTATCGACTAAGAAATCGCCGAGATTCGACTCCTCTTCCTCGCCGACCGGTGTTTGAAGAGAGATGGGCTCTTGGGCGATGCGCAACACACGGCGAATCTTACTGGGCGCAAGATCCATGCGCAGGCCTAATTCTTCCGTGGTGGGCTCGCGTCCCAACTCCTGCTGCATCATGCGCTGCAGACGGACCAATTTGTTGATCGTCTCGATCATGTGCACGGGAATGCGAATGGTGCGGGCTTGATCCGCGATGGCACGTGTCACGGCTTGCCGGACCCACCACGTGGCGTAGGTCGAGAACTTATAGCCGCGCTTGTAGTCGAACTTGTCGACGGCCCTCATCAGGCCAATGTTGCCTTCCTGGATAAGGTCGAGAAACTGCATGCCACGGTTCGTATATCGCTTTGCTACAGAGACGACCAAACGAAGGTTCGCTTCAATCAGCCGCTTCTTGGCGGAATCCGTTTCGACTTCGCCGCGCTCGACGATTTGCAGAGTTCGCTTCAAATCCGTCGCGTTCGTATTGCACTTCTCTTCGAGAACCTGAAGTTGCCCGGAAAGGCCCTTCAGTTCCTTACGAATACCGGGAGCGGAGCCGGAATCGGCGACCGATGGCTGCTCGAGTTTGCGATGCAGCCGCGCAATCTCCTGTTCGAGCGGTCTCACCTGATCGACGATTTTTCTCAGAGCGTCGCTGATCGAGCGCTGAAAACGTGTGCTGAACGGTATGGCCCGGATCTGGCGCGAGATCGAGACCATCAGCCGCGCATATTCAAAACGAAGCTTGCGGTGCTGCTTCGGCTTCATGTTGCGCGAAGTGCTGATCAGCTTTTGCTGCGTCTGTTGCGCTTTGCGATGGAGCTTGTCGATCTCCTGCATCGCGTCGACAAACTCTTTCTTGAGCGAGCGCAGCACATCCTCTTCGTCGCGCCCCGCCTGAGGGTCCGGTCCGGGCAGTACGTCGAGAATGGAGATGGTTCCGCGTTCCACATTGTGCTTCGTATCGAGCAGAAGTTGGATCACTAGACGCGAGCGCGAGAGTGCCTTCCGCACGGCCTTTTGACCGCGTTCGATGCGCTTGGCAAGCTCAATTTCGCCTTCACGCGTGAGCAATGGCACCATGCCCATTTCGCGCAGGTAAACTCGAACCGAATCGTTGCTTTTGTCGAGAGTGCCGGGGCTCAGGTCGAGGTCGGAAAGGTCCTCGACTTCGTCCTCTTTCTTCTCAAATTCCTTGGGTTCTTCCAGCAGTTCGACGGGCGCGCTGTCCAGGTCCGCGAACAGGTCGTTCAGATCGCTTCCGTTCGCCAGATCCTCGGGCACAACTCCGCTTACATCGTCGTAAAGAGCGAAGCCCTTGTCGTTACTGTCTTGCATCAACTGCCTTCATCAATCTTGGTTGATCGATCGGCGGGAAGAAATCGGAACGCCTCTAGACGAGAGAATCCAACGAGGCACCCCTGCAGTTCCTCGACTCCCCATAGTACAACACGATTCACACACCCGGAGACGCGTGCTTTGTCTTATTTAACTCATCGGCTAAGCGTAGCGCTTCTGCAAAATTTCCTTTATTCTCCAGCTCTCGAATCTGATGGCGCAGACTGTCCCGGGCCGCTCTCACACAGGTCGTTTCCAACGCTTCCAAGCACCGTAAGGCCTGCTGCGCAGCATCTTCTTCCCGCATGCCGGTTTCCAAAAAGCTCAACTCGGTCAAAAGATTTTGCATGCGCGTATCCAGACGATTGGCAACCGCCTCCAATGAAAACGGAAGACCTTCGTCCTCGAGCGCCACCGCTGCTTCGAAAACCGTTCTCAACTGAAAAGCCGGTAGCATGTCAGCGCGGCGAAGATACTCATTGATTACGGAACGTGCGTCAGCGCTGGCCAGAAGACAGGCAACCAGGAGTTTCTCGTTCGGCGGAATGGCCGAGGAAACATTGGTGGCTTTCTGAACGGTATCCTTGCGCGAAATGCGTCGGAGGTTTTCACGGATCACCTCGCGGTCAACGTTTAAGTACTCCGCGAGTTCACTCGCAATCGCCGCGCGCTCGACTCCATCGTTCACGTGCTGCAGAACGGGCAAAAGAAATTTGAATGCATCCACCCGCCCTTCCGCCGTTCGCATATCGAATTTCTCTCTGGCGCGATCAGCCAGCCAGTGGAAGTAGGAAGTCGCACGCTCGAGCAAACCTCGATACGCCCCCGGGCCGTTCTGCTGAATGTATTCATCAGGGTCGAGGCCGCCCGGAACCTCCAGTACCCTGACGCGCAGCCCTTCTGCCAAAAGCGTCCCGATGTACTTTTCCGTTGATCGCGTTCCCGCCGTATCGGAGTCGAAATTCAGGATCACCTGGCCGGTGCTCGCTTGCTGCTGCGAAACTTGACGCTTGATCGCACGCACTTGTTCTCCAGCAAGCGATGTGCCACTCGACGCGACGACTTCGTGGATTCCCGCAGAATAAACGCCGATGACGTCCATGTAGCCTTCCACCAAAATCATCCGGTCATGCTTCCTCGAGTCCATCTTGGCGCGATGCAGGTTATAAAGTACTGTGGATTTCTTGTAGATCTTCGTCTCGGGCGAATTCAAATATTTGGGCTCGTCCTGTGGCCGCAGCGCTCGCCCACCAAAAGCGATCACTTTCCCGGATTCGCTGTGGATCGGAAACATCAGGCGCGCCCGGAACCGGTCGTAGAAACCGTTCTCGTATTGACTCTTCATCGCGAGCCCCGACTCTTCGAGCAACGCGGGTCCGAATTTCTTCAGCCGCTCGGTGAGTTGCTGCCCGGAAGCATCTGACAGCCCTAGCCGGAACTCATCCATCGCCCCCCGCGACACGCTCCGGGATTCCAGATAACTGCGCGTCTCAGCGCCCGCGGGCCCGCGCAGGTTGTTCTGAAATACTTCAGCGGCGATCTCATGCATCTCGAGCAGCGCGGCGCGTCGCTGCGCTTCCGGATCGTTTGGACGCTGCCGCTCCGGCATCGGAATACCGTAGCGCTCTGCCAGCAGTTTTAGCGTCTCGGGAAACGTCAGGCTTTCAAGTTCCTGAACAAATTTGAAGACGTCACCCGCGGCATCGCACCCGAAGCACTTATAAATTTGTAGGGTGCTGTGAACCCCAAACGACGGCGTCTTCTCCGAATGGAACGGGCACAAACCGACATAACGCGGTCCCGCTCCTTGCCGCTTCAGCCGCACATATTGCCCGACAACTTCAACAATGTTGAGCTGACTCTTGAGTTGCTCGGCGAAGGTCATGCGTGCGAAAGGGAATCGATGATGTACTCAGCTTAACAGCGCTTCGCCTGCCATGGCGGCCGAACGTTGGCATAATGGCGGCAGGTTACCGATCGCAAAGACATGGGGCTGAAGGAATACGCGCGCAAACGGCACTTTGAGAAGACACCGGAGCCAAAGCCGAAAGACCCTGCGGAGAAGGGCCCTGCTCGCGGCGGCTTCTTTTGCGTGCAGCGTCACGATGCGACTCGTCTGCATTACGACTTTCGCCTGGAAGTGAACGGCGTGCTTGTCAGTTGGGCTGTGCCGAAGGGGCCCAGTCTCGATCCGGCGCGCAAGGCGCTGGCGATGAAAGTGGAAGATCATCCATTTGATTACGGCACTTTTGAAGGCAATATTCCGGAAGGGAACTATGGGGCTGGCAGTGTCATGTTGTGGGACAAAGGCACCTATGAGGTTCTCGGCGAAGCGTCAGCGCAGGAGCAGCTCGATCGCGGCGATTTCAAATTTGAGTTGCATGGCACCAAGCTGAAAGGGTCCTTCGCCATCGTGCATATGAAGCACGCGGGTAAGGGGAACGAATGGCTGCTCATCAAGAAAAAGGACGAATTCGTCGTTCCGGGTTACGACATCAACCAATTCGCGTGGAGCGTAGCGAGCAAGCGCACGCAAGACGAAATCGCCGAAAACCGGCAGCAGGTCAGCGTTGCGGATCTGCCCGGGGCGCGCAAATCGGCGGTGCCCGCGAATCTCGAGCCCATGCTCGCAACGGCGGTTACCAAGCCTCCTGAGGGGGCGAATTGGCTATACGAAATTAAATGGGACGGTGTGCGTGCCTTGTGCCTGTTGAAAAACGGCTCGCTCGAGATTCACTCCCGCCGTGGCAATCGTTGCGAAAGTCAATATCCCGAGCTCCGCGATTTGCCCGATCAGGTGAACGCCAAAAACGCCTGGCTCGATGGTGAAATTTGTGTTCTCGACGAGAATGGCCGCGCACGGTTCGCCATGATCCAGCCGCGCATCGCGGCAAATCCGAGCGCCGTGCCTCGTCTCGCGGAAACTACTCCAGCGATGCTCTTCCTGTTTGATCTGTTGTATGCGGACGGATACGATCTGCGCGGCGTCGCACTCGAACATCGCAAGCGCCTGCTGAATGCCCTCGCCACGCCGGGCGATCACATCCGCATTTCCGATGCGTTCGACACGGATGGCGAGCACATGTTCGAGGCTGCGCGACAAATGGGTCTCGAAGGAATTCTTGCGAAAGATCGCGGCAGTACGTATGAAGCCGGACGGTCCACGCGCTGGCTCAAGCTGAAGGTGCTGAACGAGCAGGAATTCATCATCGCGGGCTTCACTAAGGGCGAGCGCGACTACTTCGGTGCCCTCGTATTAGCGGTTCGAGAACAGGGAAAGCTGCGGCACGTCGGGCAAGTCGGTACGGGCTTCGATCAGAAGCTTATGAAGGCGATCTACGAGCGGCTGAAACCGCTGATTATCAAAACCAGCCCATTCGCCCAGAAACCGACGATTCGCGGAGGACTCAGGAACGTCACCTGGGTCCGGGCTGAAGTTGTTTGCCAGGTGCGCTTTCTCGAGTGGACACAGGACGGCATCCTGCGCGCGCCCGTTTTTGTTGCTTTGCGAGACGACAAATCAGCGCAGGAAATCGTGCGGGAAGAGGCTGTCGAGCCGGAAGCTCCCGCGGAGCACCAGAACGGATCGCTCGACTTGAGCGGCCGCGAGGTCACGGCAGAAGTCGATGGTCACCGCCTGAAATTCACAAACCTCGATAAAGTTTTCTTTCCCAAAGAAGGTTGGAAGAAGCGCGACCTGCTGGAATTTTACGATCAGGTCTCGCCGTGGCTGCTGCCGCATTTAAAAGATCGCCCGCTCTCGATGAAGCGTTACCCGAACGGCATCGCTGACGAATTCTTCTTTCAAAAGAATGCGGGTGGCCATTTCCCCGAGTGGATGCGTTGTGAGCCAATTACCGAGCACCACCCTCCGAAAATTAATCACTATCCCATTGCGGAGAGTCGCGCCAGCCTTCTTTATCTGGTCAATCTCGGCTGCATCGACCAGAATCCCTGGATGAGCCGGGCCGGAAACCTGGATCACCCCGACTGGATGCTGCTCGATCTCGATCCGGTCGAAACCTCGTTCGATCAGATCGTCGAAGCGGCGCTCTTAATCCGCAGTCTACTGGACAAACTCGGATTGAAAGGATATCCCAAGACAACGGGTGGGGACGGCATGCATGTGTATGTTCCGCTCGAGCCAATTTACACCTATGACCAGGTCCGCAGTTTCGCCGAGCTTTTATCGCATCTCGCCGTCGATCGGGAGCCCAACCTATTTACCACCCCACGAAGCGTCGGCAAACGCAAGAAAGGCCGTGTCTATTTCGACTATCTTCAAATCGGGATCGGCAAAACGATAGCTGCTCCTTACGTTGTTCGCGCCTATGATGGCGCGCCCGTGGCAACGCCGCTCGACTGGAAAGAAGTGAAGCGCGGCGTGCGTCCCGAGGATTTCCGCATCGACAACACCGTCGAGCGATTCAAACGTCTGGGAGATCTATTTGCACCCGTGCTCCAAGGCGGTCAAAAGCTCGAAGACGCGTTAGAGCGCTTGCAATCAATAGGCGCGGAAGAGAACGCGCCAGCACCCGCCAAGCGAGTGGTCAAACGCGCTAAGAAAGCCTGACGGTCAGGCAGCGCCACTCGTCGATTTGCGAGATCTCGGCTTCTGGAAACATGCGCTGAAACGGCGGTAGCTCTTCCCAGGGAAAGCCGGTCAGGATCAACCACCCATTCGCGCGCGTCATGCGCAGTAATTCGTCGAGAATGGAGAGCAGCACGGTTCCGCCGATATTAGCGATGGTCACGTCGCAGCACTCGTCCGCGAGACACTCGGCAGATCCGGCCGTAAGCTTTGGCGTGACCTTGTTCAGTGCGAAGTTCCCGATTGCGGCTTGAAGCGCCGCCATATCGGTGTCGATACCAAAAGCTATCGCGGCGCCAAGCGCCAGTGCAGCAATGACGAGGACGCCGGATCCAGTTCCTACATCGGCCACAGTGTAGCCCGGTGCGACACATTTTTCCAAAGCGATCAGGGCGAGTTGGGTGCATGGATGCTCGCCCGTTCCGCAGGCGAGACCGGGATTATGCATGATACGCTGGCGCCCCGGAGGCGTCGGCTCAGAATTCCACGGCGGAGCCAGGAACAGACGCGACCCAATGGAGCGCGCCGGCCACGCTTCGTGAGTCTGTCGAACCCAATCGATGCTATCAACGGATTCCCATGTGGGTGAGTACGACGCGAACCGAGCAAGCAGGTCCCCGCGCGAATCGTTGCTCTGAAATGCAGCGATCAGGATTGTTTGCTCGCCGATGTCTATTTCCTGAATGCCAACCGTACCGGCGTCCGACAACTCGGCAGAGAGCAGATCCACATCCGCCGTAGCGCACGCGCACCGGAAAGCATACATGACCGCTCTAATCGGCGGCTGAGGCAGCGATGGCGATTTGCGGGGCGGATTCTTCGACGGGACCCGCTTCAATCTTCCAGCGCTGCATCCAAAGATGAAGCGTCAGCAACCCCCAGAGATGATATCCGAGGTTTTCTTTTCGGCTGAGGTGACGTTCGACGCGCGCGCTCACCGCCTGCGTAGAAAATATTCCGCTGCGTCGCACCGATTCCGCGCTCAGTACTTCCAGAAGCAAAGGCCGAAGTGGACCTCTGAGCCACTCGTGAGCAGGAATATCCAGCCCTTCTTTTTGCCGCTGCAGAATGGCTGGGGGCAACTTTCTGCGCACCAATTCGCGCAGTACGCGTTTGGTGGTGCTTCCGTGAATTTTCAGCTTGGCCGGCAATTGCGCCGCAAATTCGACAATTCGATGATCCAGAAATGGCGGCCTCACCTCGAGCGAGTGCGCCATGCTCATGCGATCGCATTTGTACAGGATGTCATCGGGCAGATAGTAGTGCTGATCAACGAACAAGTAGCGGTTAATGACGTCTGAGCGCGCAGGCAAACCCGGCAAGACCTCGCAGAGAGACCCGAGCGGCCGTCGAGAATGAGGACCGCCCAGCAACCGCTGCTCTTCGCGTGAGAAGGTGCCGTTCCAAAAAAAGTGAGCTTCGTCGCTCGGCAGCAGGGTGCCAGAAAGGAAGCGTTTCAACTTGTATTCAAACCCGATCTTTTCATCCGAGACCGGAATGCGGTTAGCGATGCGGCGTGCGGCACGAAGGAGGGGCGACGGAACGTGGCGCGCGGTGTTTGCATACGCGTCCGCGACATAGGTGTCGTAGCCTCCGAAAACCTCGTCTGCGCCCTCGCCGCTCAGTGCGACCGTCACATGCTTCGCTGTCATTTGCGAGAGAAACCAGACTGGAACGGCGCCCGCATCCGCGCTCGGCTCGTCCGAGTAGTAGGCCATCTCGTGGATGGCGCTCGATAAATCTAGATCACTGCTGACTTCAAACTCATGATGCGACGTGTTGTACCGCTGGGCGAGTAAACGGAAGTATTTGCTTTCGTCGAAACGCCTTCCAGGAAATGAAATGGAAAATGTCTGTAAACGGCGGGACGAGACTTCGGCGGCGTAATGCAGGATCGTGGAAGAATCGAGGCCGCCGCTCGCCCAGATTCCCAAAGGAACATCCGAAACCAAATGTTCCGCAATCGAACTCTTCAGCAGGCCATCCAACTCGTCGCACGCTTCTCGGAGACTCACGTCGCGAGCCTCAAACTTGTTGCGCCAGAACGATTCAGTTTGCAATCGGCCGTTGCGGCACTCGAGCCAAGTGCCCGGGCGCAGCTTCTCGATGCCGTCGACCAGAGTGTAAGGCGAGGGGACGTAATTGAGCGATAAGTAATATCCGAGCGCGGTTTCTGAAAGTCGACGCGGTACGTCAGGGTGCTCGAAAATGGCTTTCAGCTCAGAGCCGAAGTGAATGTCACGGTTCCGAACCGTGTAATACAGCGGCTTAATTCCGAGGCGATCGCGCACGAGGACCAGCCGACGCGCCGATTCCTGCCAGAATGCCGCCGCGAACATGCCGCGGAAACGGCGGAAGCAGTCGACATCCCATTGAACAAACGCTCGCAGGGCAACTTCTGTGTCGCAGTGCGATTGAAATTTGTGCCCGAGTTGCTCGAGCTCGCGCCGCAATTCCGCGTGATTGTAGATTTCGCCATTGAAGGCGAGGACGCAATCGCCATCCTCGGTGCGCATCGGCTGATCGCCGCCCTCGAGATCGATGATTTTGAGGCGGACCGCGCCTAGAGAGACGGCTGCTGTTTCGAAAACGCCTTGCTGATTCGGGCCGCGGTGATGGAGACCCGTAATGGCGCGACGCAGTACACCTGCTGGCGGCCGATGCCCGAAGTGAGTGAAACCCGCGATCCCGCACATGTAAGTTGTTGGACGCGTTCAGCTTAACACCGGTTTCGAGTGCTCCTGCAGTATCTTCGCCTGCAGTATTTTGTCTAAGATCGGCGGGATCTCGAATACGGCGCGATTGTCCATCGCCGAAATCTTCTCTTTCATATGGGCGAGCCGCCCCTCTGATAGAAGTTCTCTTACGGCCCGCTCGACTGTGCGGAAATTGCTGAGCACGATTCCGACGCCCTGCTCACGTATCCACTCGGCGTTATAGCGCTCTTGCGGCAAGGTCCACGCATTGCGTTCGACGATGACAGGCAAATGCATGTGAAGAGCTTCTGAAATGCTGCCCGGGCCTGGCTTGCCGATAAAGAAGTCCGACAGATGCATGTAATACGGGATCTCTTTCGTGAAGCCTTCCACCAGGATCTTGTTGCGCGTCTTCAGCCGGGCTAACCGTCCTTTCAACTTTGCATTGCGGCCGCAGATCATGATTAATTGCACATCGATTGGAGAGTTGCCGAGCCGCCTGGCAATCGATAACATCACGTTCGATCCCTGGCCGCCGAATAAAACTAAACCTGTCGGCAAGGCGGGATCAAGTCCCACTTTCCTCCGTTCTTCCAGGCGATCCCATGCTGCTGAATCGTAGAAATCCGGCCGCAAAATCATGCCGCTTGTCGCGAAGACATGAGAGGTGGCGTGCCCTAACCGGCTGGCTTGCTGGCACGCGCGCGCGGTTCCACAGATGAAGTATTGGCCTTGCTTCTCCATCCAAAAATGCGGCGGGTAATCTGCCAGGTCGGTCAGAATTGTCACGAAGGGTGTACCCGGGAGAGCTCTCTCCAGGCTCTCGAACATCGCGCGGTTCAGGTTGGGAACCAGGGACACAACCATGTCCGGCTGCCGAGCGCGCCAATAGTCTGTCAGAAGTTTGACCGCAGCGGAATGATAGATCCGAATAACCCCTTGCATCAACGGCAATAGCTGAGTCGACCCGAGCGTCCAGCCTTTCGCCAAAAGCAAGTTGTAGATGTCCTGCAGCCGAATGCGCGTGGTCTTGCGAAACACATCGAGCGGATCGAGTACCTCCTGCAGATTCACCAGCCGCACATTCCATCCGTAGCCTTCGGACGCAATGACCGATTCGAGCGCCATCGCTGCGCTTCGGTGCCCAGCGCCCGCCTCAAAATAAACGAAATCTAATGTCGGGATTTTGGGCAACCTCTATATGCTACTGACACGAAAGTTTTGCGAACGTGTCACCATCGCGTAACAACTCGCAGCCTATATAGAAGCAGGGATCATTCTCTAGACTGGTTACATAAGGCCCCCCACTTATGACAGCGCATCACAGCATGCTTCATTTGATCGCCACGGGCGATCACAAGCTGATGCGGAAGGTGAACAAGTGGCCTGCACCAAAATGGATTCGCTTGGGAGCCATTGCGGCTACGCGCGCCGGAGATGGCTGGCTCTGGTATCTGGTTGGGCTAGCGGTTTTATTGTTCGGCGGAAAAAATCGCTTAAATGCCACGGCTGCTGCCGGCTCGGCTGCAGTTGCGGGAATCGGGATCTTCGTTTTGTTGAAGAACATCTCCGGCCGCAAGCGTCCGTGTGAGATTGAGCCGCATTGCTGGTCGCGCGTTTTGCCGCCCGATCAGTTTTCTTTCCCATCGGGCCACACCATCACCGCCTTTGCCGTTGCCGTCGCGCTCGGTGTGTTTTACCCGGCCATGCTTGGCGGTTTGCTGTTCTGCGCGGTCTGCATTGCGGTCTCGCGCGTGCTTCTCGGTATGCATTTCCTTAGTGACGTAATCGTTGGCGCGCTGCTCGGAACCGCGCTCGCGCTGAGCAGCCGTGCCATTTTCGTCTAGCCGCGACAGCATCACGCCAGCCGAGTACGTGAAGCAACTCGGTGGTTATAGTGGAAGAGGCCCGCGCACGAAACGGCCAAGTGAAAAGGACCACCGGGGCTCACGAGCATCCCGGCAGCCTAGATGCTGCGCCGCACACTGCTGTATCTTTCTCAGAACAGTTCGCTACGCCGCTGGATGGAGAATTCGGCGCTCTCGCGGAATCTCACCTCGCGTTTTGTCGCCGGGCACGCGCTGGATGACGGTGTTCGTGTCCTGAAGCAACTGTCCGCCGAGAACATCCTGGGCACACTCGATTTCCTCGGTGAAAATGTTACCTCGCTGACCGAAGCGGCTCAATCGAGAGACTCCTACCTGGCCGCTCTGGCGGAGATTGACCGCGCCCAACTGCCTGCTACCGTTTCGATAAAGCTGACCCAGTTTGGCCTGGACTTTTCGGAAGACGCTTGCCGGGAAAACGTCGCCGCGCTGGTCGAGCGCGCCCGCCAAATGAATACTCGCATCGAAATTGACATGGAGTCGAGCGAGTACACAGACCGGACGCTCGATATGGTCACCCACCTCCAAAGCCGGTTCGACGGACACGTTCGCGCTGTCATCCAGGCCTATCTTTACCGCAGCGAAGCCGATATCCACATGCTTTCGGAACGGAAAATACCCATCCGTCTGTGTAAGGGTGCTTATCGTGAGCCGCACACGGTGGCCTTCCCGCGGAAATCGCAAGTCGATGCCAATTACGTCAAGCTCATGCTGTTGCTGCTCGATGGCGGAACCCATCCCGGCATTGCAAGTCACGATGAGAAGATCATCCGTCAGGCGCTACGTCACATCAAGGAACAAAACATTGCAGCAGATCGTTTTGAATTTCAGATGCTGTACGGAATCCGGCGCGACCTGCAGCGCCAGATTGTGGCGCAAGGGTTCCGTTTACGTCTCTACGTCCCGTATGGTGATGCTTGGTATCCGTACTTTATGCGACGCTTGGCCGAACGTCCGGCGAACGTCTTATTCCTGGCAAGGAACTTGCTCCGGAAGTAATTCGGCGGCGCGGCGGAACTCCTGCCATAGGAAAGGAGTCTAATAAGCGGCAATGAAATATTGGTTGCACCTGGCCGGTAAGCTTGCGCTGTGGTTCGGGGCCATGTACGGGCTCCAGATTGCGGTAGAACATTCTTTTCGCATCCCGCCTCCTCCGCTGCCTGGCTACGGGAAGCAGCAGGTGATGTTTATGCATGACCTGCCCTTTACGTTCGCGATTTTGGCGGTGTGGCTCGTCAGTGCTGTCTTGCTTGGCTGGATCGTGAGAGATCACGCCCGACGCTGCCGCACCTGCCTGCGCCGGCTGATCATGCCTGTAAACAGCGGTTCGTGGGGACACCTGGTGACGTTCGGCCGCCCCAGGACCGAACTGATCTGTCCGTTCGGCCACGGCACGTTGACCATCGAGGAGCTGCAGATCACAGGCCGGCACACTCCCGACTGGCAGCCGCACGACGACAACATCTGGAAAGAGTTAGAATCGTATTATCAAGCCCGGAAGTAACCGAGGTACGAAGCGGGCGTCAAGCGTTTAGTAGTTCCTTCTAGGCCAGACATTTGCCCGTTCGCGTCAAAATCCCTGCAGGCGCGGGTTCCACCCGCAGCGGGCCCAAACGGCCCGCGAGCCCATTAAAAAAGTTCATTCTCTTCGGTGCCGCTGCGGTCGCTGTTATCGTACTCATCGTGGTCGGTACCTACTACGCGAAGTACGCCCGGCTGACAGATGAAAAGCTCGCTCAAGGTCCGTTTCCGAATTCATCCCTGCTCTACGCTGCCCCGCAAACGGTAGGCATAGGCGACCCCGGAACTCCGCTGCACTTTGCAGGCAAGCTGCGTGAAAGCGGATACGCCGAGGACGCGCGAACGAACCCGAGCGGCTGGTATCACTTGCGTGCGGACGCCATTGAGATCTTCCCGGGTGACCGCTCGTACAGCGGTTCGGAAGCCGGCGTCCTGCGTTTCGAGGACGGCAAAATTTCTTCGATAACCGGCCTCAGCGATAACACGGCGCGCACCGAGTACACGCTCGAGCCCCAATTGCTGAGCAGCCTGTACGACAAGAATCGCGAGAAGCGCCGCTTGGTGCGGTATGACGACATCCCGCCGGTGCTGGTGCAGGCTGTGATCTCGATCGAGGACAAGCGCTTCTTCCAACACTCGGGCTTCGATCCGGTTCGGATCGTCGAGGCCCTGTTCGTCGATCTTAAGGAACATCGCAACGCGCAGGGCGCTTCCACTCTCACTCAGCAACTCGCTAGAAATCTGTGGCTCGATAGCCGCAAAACCTGGGCGCGGAAGTTCGATGAGCTGTTGATTACCATTCACCTTGAACGCAAGCTAACGAAGCAAAAGATCTTCGAGTATTACGCCAATCAGGTGGATCTGGGACGCCGCGGGTCTTTCGCGATCCGCGGCTTCGGGGAAGCTTCGCAGGCGTACTTTGGGAAAGATATTCGCCAGTTGAGCCTTCCCGAGGCGGCCACTCTCGCGGGACTGATCCAGGAGCCGAGTTTTCGAAATCCTGTTCGCTGGCCCGAGCGTGCGAGGTTGCGCAGAAACGTAGTGCTCGCTCGCATGCTCGACAATGGCTACATTTCGCAAGCTCAATATGACAGCGCGACCCAAGCGCCGATTGTGATCGCGAGGCAGGGCATGGAATCGGCTGATGCGCCCTATTTCGTCGATCTGGTCAACGAGCAGCTCTCCGACGATTTTCAGGATCACGATTTTCAGGCGTCGGGATCGAAGATTTACACCACTTTAGATCCAGATCTGCAACGCGACGCTGCCGAAGCGGTGACGATCGGCATGCATGAGGTGGACGGCCTTATCGCGAAACGTCATAAACCAGGGACTCCGCTCGATGAGCCGCAGGTCGCGCTGATCTGTCTCGACCCGCACACCGGGGAAGTGAAGGCCTTGATCGGCGGAAAGAACTACGGTGTCAGCCAGTTGAATCACGCCCTGGCGAAGCGCCCGTCGGGCAGCGTTTTTAAGCCTTTCGTGTATGCAGCCGCGCTCAATACCGCGCTCTGGGACCGCCCCGACCCCATTACGCCCTCCACTATTTTTCAGGACGGGCCACGCACGTTCTTTTACGACGGTAAGCCGTATGAACCGGTCGATTTTCATCACGGCGAATGGCTGGGCGATGTCACGCTGCGAACGGCATTCGCGAAATCGTTGAATGTTCCGGCAGTGGAGGTCGCGGAGGCGGCCGGCTACGGAGCGGTGGCACAGTTGGCGCATAATGCCGGTCTCGCGGACATCCGAGCCACTCCGGCCATGGCGCTGGGCTCATACGACGTTACGCCGCTTGAGATGGCAGGGGCGTACACGCTCTTCGCGAACAAGGGCATTAAGGTCGAGCCGCGCATGATTTCGCGGATAGTAGATAAATCCGGCGAATCGGTCTGGTCGTCCCAGCCCGAAACGAAGAAGATCCTCGATCCACGGGTGAATTTCCTGATGGTGACACTCATGCAAGACGTCCTCCGCTTCGGCACGGGAGCAGGTGTGCGAGGTCGCGGATTCACTCTGCCCGCAGCAGGCAAGACCGGAACGTCACACGACGCCTGGTTCGCGGGATATACCACCAAACTTCTGTGCATTGTCTGGGTCGGTCTCGACGACTACCAGGACCTGAAGCTAGAAGGCGCCAAAGCTGCGCTGCCGATTTGGACAGAGTTTATGAAGCGCGCCCACAAACACCGGGCCTACCGGGATGTAACGCAGTTCGATGTGCCGGATGGTGTGGTCAGCGCGCAAGTCGATCCACTCAGCGGCGCGCTCGCGACCAGCGCCTGTCCGAAGGTCGACACCGAATACTATTTGCTGGGCACGCAACCCGTTCAGTTCTGCCCCCTCCACCAAGCCGGAGCGACAGAGATTGCGGGTTGGGATACCTCGACGCCCGAGCAGCCCGCTGCGCTGCCGAACGTCCCGCCCGCGCCGGGGGCGATGCCGCCGGGCACACCTGCCGACCCTAATGCTCCCGCCCAGGAGAAGGGTAAGCAGGACGGGAAGAAGCCGGGGCTGCTGGACAAACTGAAGAGCATTTTCCATTAGCAGTACGGGATAGGCTCGGTTGAGAGTTTGGCGTTCCCCGTTCTTGCCCAAAAAGGTATATAGTAAACAGACAAAGGGGGATCGACCTATGATCTCTTTTTCGGGTACTTGTTTCGCTTGCTGCTGTTTAGCTGTTTGCGCTGCTCCGCTCGGGATGTGGGGTCAGCAACCGGCCAGCGCTCCTTCAGATCTGCGTGCTTCGGCTGGCCCTATGCCGTCGCTCGGGGGACCGCCCCGACCAGCCATCACGCCTGAGCTGCGCGGCGACATCTACATGGCGCGCAAGATGTATCGAGACGCCATCGACATGTACCGGCAGGAGCCCGACGATTCCGCCGTTGTCGCGAATAAGATCGGCATCGCGTTCCACCAGCTTCTCGAATTCGACCTCGCGAAGAAAAATTATCAGCGGGCTATTAAGCTGGACCCGAAATATTCGGAAGCCATCAACAATTTAGGCACAATCTATTACGCGCAAAGGAGTTTCCGGCGCGCCATCGGGTATTACAAACGGGCGCTGAAATATTCATCCCCGTCGGCTTCGATCTATGCCAACCTCGGCGCGGCTTATTTTGCGCGAGCGGATTACAAACGCGCCACCGAGTGCTACGAAGAGGCGCTGAAGCTTGACCCGGACGTGTTCGAACATCACAGCACCTTCGGCACTTTAATGCAGGAGCGGACGATCGGAGACAGAGCGGTCTTTCATCTCTACCTGGCCAGGATGTACGCGAAATCGGGCGCCAACGAGCGCGCGATCATTTATCTCAGGAAGGCTTTGGAAGAGGGAATCAAAGATCGCCAAAAGATTCCGGACATACCGGAATTCGCATTGCTGAAAACAGATCCGGCTTTCAAGCAGCTTCTTGCGGAGAACCCCAAGCCGCTCTAAGAGGACGTCCTGCGTCTTACATCCCGCGTTGTTCTATTTGCAACCCTGATTGTCCTTTCCGATTGCTCGCGCCAGGCGAGTAGTTCCTTCGAACGAATCGCCATCCTTCCGGCGAATGTCCTTATCGCCGATCCGTCCTCCGAGTGGATGAAAACCGGTGTAGCGCTGGTTCTCGAACAGGATTTCGTCACTTGCCAAAACCTTGTCGCAACGATTGTGAGCGGCGAATCGGGCGCATATCAAACGGGGGCCAACGAGGCGCTACGAACAACGGTAGAAAACCGGAAGGGCCGAATCACTATTGAAGCAACGCTCACCGACCTCGCTACCCAGAGGAACCGGCAGGTCCTTCGTGTGGAAGGACTTTCTTCGGCTGATTTGGTGTCACCGCTGAATGATTTGGCTAAACGGCTGAACAACGGCGCGACATCTTTTTCGGCGAAGAACGCGGGCGCGCTGCAGGCGTTCACGGGCGCCGTGGAAAGCTCGAATTTGGAAAGGCGAATTCAATCGCTCGAAGCTTCGATCCGCGCGGATCCGACATTTGGGTTGGCGTATGCGGCACTCGCTGAGACGCTGACGGAAGCGGGGAAAGATTCCGCACCGGTGCTTGCGGCTGCCGCGAGTCACCGCAATTCGTTTACACCGGTCGACCGAGCGCGTTTCGATGCGATTGCTGCGCGGATCTCCCACGCACCGCTCGCCAAGCAAGAACAGGCTGCACGCGCAGTACTGCACCTCGCGCCCAACCAGGTCGACGAACTCGCGGCGCTTGGCTCGATTGAATTCTTGCGAGGCGACGCGAATGGCGGGCAGCGCTTACTGAGCCGCGCGCTCGAGCTGAAGCCCCAGAATCAGAATCTGCGGCAGCAGCTCGCGCTCGGCTTGCTCGAAACGAAGCGTTTTGCCGAGGCAGAGAAGATCCTGCTCGGGATCGACAACAATCCGGGTATCCTGCCGGCGCTCGCAATTTGTATCTATCTCGAAGGCGATGTGAACCGGGCGGATGTCGTGTTTAACCGTTTCTTGTCCATGCGTGCTCCGACCGATCCGCTTACGCCTCTCTTTGGAGCGACCTGGCTGGCGCTCTCGGGGCGGGCGGCGAAGGCGATCGATTCGCTGCAGGGAGCGAATTTCAGCAACCCAGCGGCGCGATCACTCGCGTTCAGTCAGACCGCCGTGTGGCAGCTCATGCAAGGCGATGTGGCGGGTGCTAAAAGAAGCGCCGCTTCAGCTTCCGAGATCGACAGGCGGCCAGCTTCCTTCGCCGCGTTGGCGCTCCTATTAACTCGCGGCGATACCACCGCGGCACAGTGGGGCGAGCAGGTGAATGCGTTTCCGGTCAACGATCAGGCGAAACAGACCTTGCTTGGTTATGGGTATTTCTTAAACCGCCATTACGCGGAAGCCGCGCAGGCGTGGCAACAGATCCTCGACCGTTCGGGCGGCGCAGATCTACGCGCGCGAACGATGCTCGTGGCGTCACTTGACGGTGCGGGCACGGCGGCGGAGGCACAAAAGATCCTAGTAGAGCCGTTCGTGCCGGATTTTGGCGACTTATACGCCGCCGTCTCGTTCGACGAGATGCACCGGCTCCTCAGTGTAGGAGTGAGGTGAATGCTTGGTGTCGGGCGGAACGATGCGATGATCCTTGGTCTCCCACGGCTTCGGTTGATGACCGGTGTCGCGCTTGTAAACGCGATCGTACATATGCTGCGGGGTTGTGGTCCCGAGTGAGGTGTTATAGAGATTTACCAGGTCAAGCGCGGCTTTGACGTCGTCCTCGAATTCGTGCAGCGCCTTGAGCTGCTCCGCGGTGGCGGGTATGCGTTTTCCGCTGCGCGTTTCGAGGAACATTTGGTAGCCCGCACTCAGCAGAGTGGCGACGTCTGACCCGACGAGCACGCCGGCCTTCTCGATCTCCGGCTGATTTTTGCCTTCGTCGCCGATAATTGCGCCGATGCCGTTCTTCGCGATCTTCACGCGGCCATCGGGCAGCGTCTCGGTGCCGAATCCCGCTTGCTTCAGCAGATTCACGCGTTCGGCAAAAGAAGGAACCTTCGGTCGCTCGCGGCGAAAGAACATAATTTCAGTATAGAAGCGTGTGTTGTTTCGGCTCGTCGCCAAGGTGGCGCTCGGGTACGAGATAGTTCACGATGTAATCGCGAACGGCGTCCGCGAGAGGCGTTATAGGCTGCTTGAACCCCGACGCCCGCAGCTTCGTTATATCGGCGCAGGTGAAGTACTGATACCGATCCTGAAGTTCTTCGGGCATGCCGATGAAGTTTATTTTGGGCGCCTGCCCGAGTGAGTTGAAGATAGCGGTTGCCAGCGAGATCCAGGTGCTCGCTTCGCCCGAGCCAATATTGAAGAGGCCTCCACCGTCCACGTTTTCGGCCAAGAATACAGTCGCGGCCACCGCATCTTTGACATAGAGGAAGTCGCGGCGCTGCTCGCCATCCTGGAACTCGGGGCGGTAACTCTTGAAGAGCGATACCTGGGCCGTCTCAAGAATTTCGTAAAAGGCCTTATGGACCACACTGCGCATGTCGCCTTTGTGGTTTTCGTTCGGTCCAAAGATATTAAAGAATTTGAGACCCGTGATCTGCGGGAGCATTCCGCTGCGTTCCGCGTAGCAATCGAACAGATGCTTGGAATACCCGTACATGTTCAAGGGGTGCAGCGTTTCGAGCGGCGTCGATTCCGGGAGGCTTGCCTCGGCAGCTCCGTAGGTGGCGGCTGAAGAGGCATACACAAAACGGCGATGGCCGTCGAGCGCGAAGCGGGAGATGGCCTTCGTGTATTCAAAATTGTTGTGGATGAGGTACGCGGCGTCGGTTTCCGTAGTCGAGGAAGCAGCACCCAGATGAAAGATCACGTTAATGTCCTCAAATAGGTAGCTGGAGAGATCCAGGCGCATCAGCAGATCGTCCGCTTCGATGTAATCGGCGAATTCGAGGGAAACGAGATTCTTCCACTTCTCATCGCTGCCCAGGAAATCGGCGACCAGAATGTTTTTCAGCCCGCGACGATTCAGCTCCCAAATCAAAGCGCTGCCGATGAAACCGGCTCCGCCAGTCACAAGAATTCGCCCGCTCGAGAGATCGGTCATTCGGTTTCTCAAGATGCACTGACGATGAGCAGGGGCACCTTGACGTGGTGGCGTACAGCGTTGATTGTAGTACCGAAAATTAAATCTTTCAGTCCGCGGTGGCCGTGAGAAGCCATGATCACAAGGTCCGGTTGAAGTTCGTGGGCAGCGGCAGCGATTTCCTTGGCCGGGCTTTTTCCATGCCGGACCACTACGTCGACGTTCACATTCTGGCGGCGCAGTGATGCCACGATGTTGGCAAGGTAGTCTTGTCCTTCGGCGATTTCCGCAGTAGATGAAAGCGAGCCGAACATCTGACTTGTGACGCCCTCCTCGACGTGCAGCAGGATGATTCGCGCCTGATGCATTCTCGCCAAGGCAAGAGCGTTGCCGATCGCTTCATGATCTGCATCGCTATGATCCAGCGGAACAAGAATATTGGAGTAGGTACGTGACGGAAACACCGGCGCCGGCTGGTCGGCGACCGTGACAGCGACGCGCTCGGGGGCAACGGGCACGCGACGCAGCCACGGCCAGAGAATCATGGCGGCGAGCAGAGCGATAAAAGCCAGCGCGGCGGCCAACGAACTGCCAATCACAAGCAGGCGATAGGTGGGGCTGCTCGAGGCCGTCCAATCGCGGATCTGATCGAACATCAACCAGGTATTTAATGTCAGGATGAATGCGGCGCAGGACCACGCACCGGTCTTGAGCCAAATGCCGTTCGCGAATTCACCCATGCGCTGGCGGTCGCTCGTGAAGTGCACCAGCGGAATGACGGCGAAGGGAAGTTGCAAGTTGAGAATGACCTGGCTGAGAATGATGAGCTTATACGTGCCCGCGTCGCCAAATAGATAAATAGTGAATGCGGCAGGGGTGATGGCGAGGAAGCGGGTCACAGCTCTGCGCAGCCAGGGCTGCATGCGGAACCGCAGGAAACCCTCCATGACGATCTGTCCGGCCATGGTGCCGGTCAGCGTCGACGATTGACCAGAACAGAGCAATGCTGCGCCGAACAGCACGCTTGCGGCGGTGGTGCCAAGCAAGGGCGAGAGAAGCTGGTGAGCCTGCTGGATTTCAGTGACTACGATGTGGCGTTTGAAAAACACAGCCGCAGCCATGATCAGGATGGCAGCGTTCACGAACAACGCGCCGTTGAGAGCAATGGTGGAATCGAGCAAGTTGAAGCGGCAGGCGGTGCGCTTATCTTCTTCTCGGAGACCGATGCGGCGGGTTTGCACCAGTGCCGAATGGAGATAGAGATTGTGCGGCATCACGGTCGCGCCAAAAATGCCGACTGCAATGTACAGGCTTTGACTATGGAGGCGGGGCAGCAGGCCGGTGAGCACTTCCGCGGCTTCCGGCCGCGCCAGAAAGATCTCGAACGCGAAACATCCGCCGATAGTCGCGATGAGCACCAGGACGAAGGCTTCAATCACGCGGATGCCGAGGCGGCTGAACCACAGGATGAGCAGCGTGTCGGCCGCGGTAATGAGCACACCGATGAGCAGCGGAATGTGGAACAGCAGATTGAGCCCAATGGCGGCACCGAGAACCTCGGCCAGATCGCAAGCGACAATTGCGAGCTCGCAAAGGACCCAAAGCACGTACGAGACGGATCGGGGGTATTCGTCGCGGCAAGCCTGCGCCAGATCGCGCCGAGCGACGATACCGAGCCGCGCGCTGAGCGTTTGCAGCAGCAGCGCCATCAGATTTGAAAGGACCAGAACCCAGAGCAGGCGATAGCCGAATCGCGCGCCCCCTTCGAGGTCGGTCGCCCAGTTGCCCGGGTCCATGTATCCGACGCTGACGAGGTAAGCGGGGCCGGCGAAGGCGAAGAGTCGACGCCAGAATTGCGTGTGGGTGGTCGAGACGCTTTCATGGACTTCGGGCAGGGAATACGGCCGTGAGCCCATCGAATCCTGAAGCATCGTTATTTTTAGTATGCCGTGCCGCTCCGCAAGTGTGCGGAGCTACGTTGATCCTTCGCTTCTCGGCCGGTTATTCGCTGCGGAGAATGAGAGCGGGATCGAGGCGGGTGAGGCGCAACGCCGGGATTACGCTCGCGACTGCCGCGATCAACAACATAGCAACTATCAGGAAGGTTGCCGGGTCACTCGCGGCAACGCTTGCGATTTTCGTTCGCTTGCCTGCGCGCTTCGTCGGCCTCCCTCCGCTTTTGCGATTCAAACCCAATTTCCTGTTTGCGCCTTTCGGCTCTAAGCTTTAGCGGGTCAGGCTAGCATGGCGTGTCAAGTGTTTTGGACGAAAAGGGCCCGAAAATAAGGGGCTTGGCTTGTGACCGGTGCGCACGGGATAGCTGAATTTAGACCGGGCGCGGTCAAGAGTTTTGATTCCAAATATCGATGTGCCACTTCCAGAGGCCATCTTCCTCTTTCCAATACACAACGTATTTCGCCTCCATCTCAGCAGGGGCGCTGCCCGCTGGGTGAACGGTCAGTGTTGCTCGGCCAATCTCGACAACGCCGTCTCCTGCCTGGATCACATCCACCGATGTAAGCATCGCAGATTTTGCGTTCGCTGATTCGATCAGATTGGACCAAAACTCTTTAATGGCGGTGCGCCCCGAAATCGTCGGTGCTCCTGGCGGAAGAATGCGGGCCGCCGCGGTGTAAATGTTGTCCAGCGCGTCAAAATTTCGCTTGCCGAACACCTGTGTATTGAAGAGTTCGTTCGTTACTGCCATCGCGGCCCTAATCTGGCCAAGTGTTGTTTGTGCGGACACTGACATGGGCGTTAGGGTATCACGGGATTCCGCCGCAAAGACCGTGCAGCCAGTGTCTCTACCGAGTACAACCATGGCATCTCTGGCCGCAGGTCCTGGTGTTGGTCACTGTGGGCGTGACATTTTTTGCGATTTCGCGTAGAATCGCGCGGCGCTGGGAATATGTGTAAGCCCGGCGAACCCGGCCTGGAGGGTAACGAATAAAGCCTTTATGGTTCAGTTTGTGGCAAGGCAAAGGCCACGATGCTGCCGCCCGACGGCGCTTCATTCTTGCCGCCGCCGCACACAATGACGACGTACTCGCGTCCGCCAATCTCATAGATCGATGGCGTCGCATTGCCCGCAGCCGGAAGTTCGGCTTCCCACAGTAACTGCCCCGTCGCTTTATCGTAAGCGTGGAATTTCTTATCGAAACTCGTTGCGCCGATGAAAAGTAACCCGCTCGCAGTAACTACGGGTCCGCCATAGTTATCCGTGCCTGTATTCTTGATGCCCTTGGCCGCTAATTCGGGGTACTCGCCAAACGGAATGCTCCAGCGAATCTCGCCGTTGTTCAAGTCAATTGCATTCAACGTTCCCCAAGGCGGCGTCATGGGCGGATAATTCTGCGGATCGCGAAACAGAATGTATCCCTCATTGCGATATTTCTGCCAGCTTGGATCGTTTTGCGCCTGCGCGGCATTCAAGCTCTCGGTATCCTTGCCGGTAATGAGGTAATCGACAATCTCGTCGACGCCGCGCTCCAGATAGTCGAACGCCGGCATACGCCCACCGCCCTCGCGTACAAATTGAATCAACTCGGCGCGCGTCCTGCGCTGCGCGATGTCCACCAGCGAAGGAAAAGTCGGCGGCGCACCCTGCCGATTGCTGCCGTGGCAGCTTGCGCAGTTGTTCTCATACAGCGACTTCGTCTCATGCGGCACCATCCGGATGATCCAGGGCTGTTCATTCGCGTTCACAAATAGCAAACCGCTCTGCTGGTCATACGCCGCGCCGCCCCACTCCGCGCCTCCGTCGGTTCCCGGCATCAGCACCGTTCCGCGCAAGCTCGGCGGCGTGAACACTCCCTTCGAATCGAGGTCCTTCAGTCGCGCCAGCACAGCGGCATGCGCTTCCGGCGTACGGTTCGTGACCATGTCTTCGGTGAATGCCTGCCGCGTGAAGGGCGGCGGCTGCACGGGATACGGCTGCACCTCCGAGAGCTTTTCGCCGTCCAGCGGCGATGCCAGCACTTTGCGATACTTCACCGGAAACAGCGGCTCGCCTGTTCTTCGGTCCAGTACGAAAACGTAACCGGTTTTCGTGATCTGCGCCACGGCCTCAACGTCGTGGCCGTTGTGTTTGACGGTCACGAGCGTCGGCGCCGATGGAAAATCCAAATCCCATACGTCATGCTTAACGCCCTGGAAATGCCAGATTCGCTTGCCCGTCCGCGCATCGAGCGCGAGCACGCAATCGGCGAACAGATCATCGCCGATCCGGTTCGCTCCATAGAAATCGAACGATGCCGAGCCGGTCGCCGCGAAGACCATCCCCATCTTCGGATCCAGCGTCACGCCCGCCCAGGCATTCGCACCCCCCGCAATCTTGTACGTGTCCTTCGGCCAGGTCTGATATCCGTACTCGCCCGGAAACGGAATGGTATGAAACATCCAGCGCTGCTTGCCCGTGTTGATGTCAAAGGCACGTATATGCCCGGGCGAGCCCGGTAGCGTCTCCGGCACGGTGCTTCCCATGATGAAGAGGTCCTCGAACACCACGCCCGGGCTGCTGGCGCTAATCGTGACGCTTTCCGCCGGGCGGTCCAGCCCGAAGCGCAGATCAATCCGCCCGTTGTCACCGAACCCCGGTATGGGTTTCCCGGTTAGCCGGTTCAGGCAATACAAGTAGTTTCGATAGGTGAAGAAGAGCCGCTCTCCCGCTACGGTCACACCGCGCTGCCGGAAGCGCCTCTGCGCCGCGCCCGGGGGCTTCGGGTCGAAGCTCCACACCTGCTCGCCGGTCACCGCATTCAGCGCTATTACGCGCATCTTCGGCGTCGTCGCATACAGGAGTCCGTCCACCACAATCGGATTGCTCTGCATCTCAGATCCCTTGAATGCATCGCCCGAATCGTACATCCACGCCACATGCAGCCGCTTCACGTTCTCGCGATTGATCTGCGTGAGCGCAGAGTAGTGAATGTTGTAGGCGCCCCCATTCACCGGCCAATCGACATCCGCGGCGCGCAGACACTTGCCGGCGAAGACAACCAACACACAAGTTGCAAACAACAGCGGCACAGGGTTGCGGGACCGTTTCATAGATTCCAAATTCTAGCTCAGCGCCGACACCGAGCTCGCTTTGTACTTGCCGCTGAGCGCAAGACGAGGCTGGGGCCCTGGAGCGGCGTTTCAGATATGGAGGAACGCGGATATCATAGCCGAATGAAGACGCCACAGGCCGGGATATTCGCTCTCGGTACAGCATCCCACGCTTACCTGGAATTCGACGTCATCAACCCAGGGTTCGGAGAGAAGCTCGTGGCCACAATTTCCGCTTTGCGTGAGCCGAGAACCACCATTGGAGGAGTCAATTTAGTGGAAGGGTTCAGGCCTGAGCTGTGGAACAAAGTCGCTCCCGATCACGCGCCCGCAGGACTGCATGGATTCAATACGGAAATTGTCGGGAAAGACGGGTTCGTGATGCCCGCTACACAGCACGACGCCGTCTTGTGGCTCTCGGGAAGCGCCTACGACGTACTCTTTGATGCCGCTCATGCGGCCATCGCGGCGCTGAAAGAGCTGGCGTCGGTGGCCGAAGAGACCTCCAGTTGGGCGTACCGGCATGATCGCGATCTGACCGGGTTCATCGATGGTTCTGAAAACCCGAGCCTCATTGATGCTCCAGATGTGGCACTCATACCGGATGGCACGGCGGGCGAGGCTGGGACTATCCTTTTGTTACAGAAGTGGAAGCACGACACGGTTACCTGGGAATCGGTTCCGGTCGAGCAACAAGAGCGAGTAATGGGGCGGACAAAGCTGGACAGCGTTGAGCTCGAGAATAAGCCCTCGGACTCGCACGTTGCGAGCACAGATCAGGATCAGTACGGGAAGATCTTCCGTAGAAACATGCCATACGGAACCGTCACCGATCACGGAACGATGTTCGTCGGATTCAGTGCCGATCAGCGACGGCTTTCGACCATGCTCGAGAGCATGGCGGGCCTTCATACAGGAGTACGCGACGCGCTCACGCGCTACACGCGGCCCATCAGCGGTGCATATTATTTCGTTCCTTCAACCGAAAGCCTGCGTCAAGTGCCGCGAGAATGAGGATGGCTCTTGGCTTTCCTGCGGGTGTCCAACGCGTTCGCCGTATAATCCCGGCGCAGTGGTTCTGAAGCGGCCGGTTCGGGATAATATTCCGGCAAGTAGTTTCCGCGAGAAGCGCAGACGCGCGGATGATGTCTATGCTCGTGGAGAGATCAGATGAAAGCAGTGCGTCTACATGCATACGGCGGCGTTGATCAATTGCGGTACGAAGAGGTGGCGACGCCGGAGCCAGGACCCGACGAAGTGCTGGTGAAGGTTGCTGCCACAAGCGTGAATCCCATCGACTGGAAGATACGCAGCGGGGCAGCGAAGGACAGAATGCCCGTGACGTTTCCCACGATTTTGGGACGCGACGTGGCTGGAACAGTCGCAAAAGCAGGGGTGAACGTCCGGACTTTGAAACCGGGGCAGAAGGTGATGGGTCTCGTGAACGGCAGCTATGCGGAGTATCTGACCGCGCGAGCGGACCACCTCACGGTGATTCCCGACGGCCTTGACGTGGAGCAAGCGGCTGCTCTGCCGCTGGTCACAACGACGGGCGCACAGCTGACACAGCACATCCAGCCGAAACGAGGAGACCTGGTACTCGTGACTGGAGCACTGGGCAGCGTAGGTCGTTCGGCGCTCTATCTCGCCAAGAGCCTGGGCGCCCGCGTGATCGCCGGCGTCAAGACAGAGCAGAAAGCAGAAGCGAGTTCATTGGGTGCAGACGAAGTCGTGGCGATCGACGATTCGCGAGAAATCGCCGCACTCCCGGAGCTAGATGCAATCGCAGATACAGTGGATCACGATGTTATCGGCAAGCTGATTCCGAAATTAAAATCGGGCGGCATGCTCGGTTCCGTTTTGGGCAAGCCAAAAGAAGCCGACGGAAAGGATATCCGGGTCGAAGCGTTCATGGCAACCCCGGACGCGTCTCTTCTCCGGCAAATGGGGGACGCCGTTCGGGATGGGAAGTTGGTCATTCCCGTTGCGAGAAGGATGGAGCTTAGCGAAGCGGGCAAAGCGCAGACACTCGCAGAGCAAGGTTCCGTAGGCGGCAAGATTCTGCTGATTCCTTCATCCACCTAGCCACAGCTTTCGACAACTCCGCCATCGCCCGCCACCGCAGTTTTGCGCTTACTGAGCGAGCGGCAGAACTATGTGCGACGGCAGAGCCGGCGAGCAGTACACGCGCTGGATTGCGGTCTTGAAATCTGACGCCTTGGCCGTGTAGATACTCGGGACGAATACCTGTGGGTTGCGATCGATCAGAGGAAACCACGTCGATTGCACCTGCACCATGATGCGGTGACCCTTTAGAAATCGGTGATCCCGATCGCGCAGAGGGATTTCCCACTCGGTGGGTTGATCGGCGACGAGCGGCTGAGGATGCTCAAAGCTCTTGTTGTACCGGCCGCGGCGAACCTCCATGGCAATCGGTAATTGGTAACCGTTCAAGGACGCGGCATATTGGCCGGGCTTGGGACCTGACTCCGGGTCCCAGGCGTCCTTCACAGCATTTTCGGGGAATACGTCGATGAGCTTGACGATGAAATCGGAGTCAGTGCCGGAGGTGGAAGCAAACAGATCTGCGCTGACGCGTCCCGTGATCGTGACGTCGTGATCTAGGGGCGGCGTCGCAAACGTCAGCACGTCGGGCCGATGATCGACAAAGCGCTGATCGGCGACTTCCCATCTGGTCCAATCTCCTCCGGGATAGGTCGGCGAGATGGGGCGCTGGCGATAGGGAACCGGATTGGCTGGATCTGAGACGTATTGAACGAAGTTACTCGAGCCGGCTGCGGGTGCCTGAAAGGACAAACTGCCGTCCGAGTGTAGATAAAGATTCGTATCCGTCGAATTACTTGGCGGCCACTGTTGGTAAGTGTGCCAGGTGTTCGAGCCGGACTCGAAAGTGCTCGCCTTCCAGTCGAATTTCTTTCCTTCGCCGTGAAGATAGTAGCGAAAGAAGGGTGCTTCGATATTTTCGCGGAACTCGCGGGCCGTTTCATGTCCGCCGAAGGGGATGAGCCCAATCGAATCGCCCTTTGGGGTCTGCCATTGGCCATGGAACCAAGGACCAGCGACGATGAAATTGTGGTTGTCCGGGTCGTGTTGTTCGGAATTGCGGAATATCTTCCAAGGACCCCAGGGGTCCTCCTGATCCCAGAAGCCTGCGACGTTCAAATTCGGCACGGGGCTCGAGTGTAATTGATTGACCCAGGCCTCCTTCTGCCAGAACACATCGTAATCGGGGTGTTCCGTGGTCTCGTTCCAGTAAGGAATGGAGTAGTGCAGATATTTCGAATTGATGGTTGAGATGGGTCCCAGGTTGAGATACCAGTCGTAGGTATCGTAAGTGTCGAAGTGGAAGTGCGTGTTGGCGGTTTTGTCGGCCTGCTCCATGACGGCGTACTCGAAGTCGTAACTGAGGCGCAGTGCGCCGTAGCGGTGATCATCGTCATTCATCCATTGATCGACGGGAGAAGCTTGTTCGGAGACGGCTTTCAAAGCGGGATGCGGATGCAGGAGGGTGAGGGCGGCGGTCAATCCAAGATAAGAGACGCCGTAGATGCCGACGCGGCCGTTGTTCTGCGGGACGTTCTTTACGAGCCAATCTATGGTGTCGTAGGCGTCCGTGGTTTCATTGACGGCCTTCGGATCATTTAAGTCGACTTGCGAGGAAAGGTTGAAGGTTCCTTCGGATTTGAAACGGCCGCGCAGATTCTGATCCACAAAGATGTATCCGTCCTGTGCAAGCTCCTTCAGCGATGGTGGCAGCGGGTCGGGCGCCTTCGCTGGGACGCCATAGGGCGTGCGGCTGAGGAGAATGGGCAGCGGAGCAGAGTGATTGAGTGGAGTGAGAATGACGGTCTGGAGATGAACGCCGTCGCGCATGGGGATCATTACTTCCCGGAAAGAGAAAGCGGCGTGGCCCGGCTGAGTTTTATGCGATTGCGGCGCTTGCGGGAATCCGAATAACGTGAAAACCGAGAATGCCGCAAAGAGCACTTGTTTCTTTCCCATAATGTTCACGGAAGTGGCGATGTAAGAGAATATCAACTCTCGATGCGCTGCTGGCACCTTAAGAGTTATGTACGGTGGCGTTCAGCAGGCCATTGGAAGCAGAGTGCATATCCATCGGGGTCGAGCAGGTACGACGTTCTCACCTCCCGGACACCATAACATGTTCGGAGACGCTGCTGCGGTTTCGCATCTTGACAAGATTCCATAATTCGGCTATTATCGAAATATGCCTGCTGAGCGTTTTAGATGTTCCCCTGAATCGCCGTGCCGGCCCGCAGATCGCAGGCGTGGCTCGGCCCAGCACCATTCGTTCGTGGACTCGGTTTTAACCGATGCTGTGCTGGAAAAGCTGAAGGAGCAGTCTACGGCGGGATGTTTGCTGTGCTCACTCGAGGAATGGGACGAGGAGGACTGGGATTGATGCCGAAAGCCGCGCCGGGTCGCGCCCGGTCACAACGCAATGAACCCGATGTGGTGCGCTATGCCGACATGTTTTCAGCGATGGGCACGGAACCGCGCCTGCGCATCATGCGCGCTCTCTTGGCGGCGCATCCCGAAGGCATGATTGCGGGCGAGATCGGTAGCGAACTGGATATCCCTGCCTCGACGCTCTCGCACCACCTCGACAAATTGAAGAACGAAGGCTTGGTCAACGTACTCCGGGAAAGCACATTTCTGCGCTACTCGGCGAATGTCGAAGGGCTTCGAGAACTGCTTGGCTTCCTGTATGCGGAGTGCTGCACGCGCAATAAAGCCATAGAACCCCGGGCGATTGTCCGGGTGTGTCAATAAAGAAAGGACAGTATGGGATTAAAAGAAGTCGTCAAAGAGAAATACGGCGAGGCTGCACGCCGCGTCACGACGGGAGAAGGCCTGCCGACGGATTGCTGTTCCAAGACGTCGTGCTGCGACGGGGCGGCGGCAGCATCGTGCGATCCCATCACGTCAAACCTGTATGACGAACTGGACGCAAGTCAAATTCCTGAAAAGGCTCTCAAAGCTTCACTTGGCTGTGGGAATCCGACGGCGCTTGCGAACCTCAACGCCGGGGAAACGGTGCTCGACCTTGGCTCAGGCGGCGGCATCGATGTGCTACTTTCCGCACGGCGCGTGGGACCAACGGGCAAAGCCTACGGTCTCGATATGACCGACGACATGCTGGCGCTGGCGCGTGAAAACCAGCGTAAAGCCGGCGTGGAGAATGTTGAGTTCCTCAAGGGCGAGATCGAAAACATTCCGCTGCCGGACGCGAGCGTCGATGTCATCATTTCCAACTGCGTGATCAACCTCTCAGGCGACAAGGATCGCGTGCTGCGCGAAGCATTTCGCGTGCTCAAGCCGGGCGGGCGGTTCGCAGTGTCGGACGTGGTGGTGCGCGGTGATGCGCCCGCTGAAATCCGCCGCAATATGGAGCTGTGGGTCGGGTGCATCGCGGGCGCAATGCAGGATTCCGAATACACGGACAAGCTCCGCAATGCCGGCTTTGACGCCATCGAGATTGAGCCCACCCGGATTTACGAAATCGAGGACGCACGCGCATTCTTATCGGGCCAAGGCCTCGATGTGAATGCGCTGGCCTCCCAGGTGGATGGCAAATTTATGAGCGCGTTTATCCGAGCTACGAAACCGGCGACGTGCTGCGGTCCTGATTGCTGCTCGTAACACATTGATGTCCGCTATTCTCGGCATTCCCCGCAGGTCCGTACCGGATGGCCTTGGATATTTTGAGCGTTATCTATCGATCTGGGTAGCGCTATGCATGGGGGCCGGTGTTGTGCTCGGCAAGCTGCTGCCGGCGTTCACCTCCCGACTGCGCTCACTCGAGTTCGGTCGGGGCAGTCAGATCAATGTGCCGATCGCAATTCTCATTTGGCTGATGATCACCCCCATGATGATGAAGGTGGATTTCGCGGCTGTGCGCAATGTCGGACGCAGGCCTGCTGGTCTGGCGGTGACGCTGCTGGTCAATTGGGTTATCAAGCCGTTCTCGATGGCGCTGCTGGCCTGGGCCTTCTTCCGTTTCCTTTTTGCGGCGTTTATCACGCCGGCCGAAGCAGATCAGTATATCGCCGGATGCATCATCCTGGCTGCGGCTCCGTGTACTGCGATGGTGTTTGTCTGGAGCCACCTCAGCAGAGGCGACCCCGCCTATACGCTCGTTCAAGTATCGGTGAATGACTTGGTCATGCTGGCGCTTTTTGTACCGATCGTCCAATTTCTGGTGCATGGGGCGTCGTCGCTGGCGGTACCGTTTGCTGTGCTGCTTTATTCCGTGCTGGTGTTCATCGTCATTCCGTTGACGGCCGGGACGCTCCTGCGCCTTTGGCTCCTGCATCGTCGCGGCCGTGTTTGGTTTGAAAAAGAACTGTTGCCGAGATTCGCGCCCCTCACGATTGCGGCACTCCTCGCGACTTTGGTTCTCATCTTCGCGTTTCAGGCGGACAATATCACCGGCCGGCTTTTGCATGTGCTCCTGATTGCCGTTCCCATCACATTGCAGGTTTACCTGAACGCGGGAATTGCCTACGGGCTGATGAAGTTGCTGAAGGTGGAGCATTCGATCGCTGCCCCTGGCGCGCTCATCGGAGCTTCAAACTTCTTCGAATTAGCGGTGGCAACGGCGATTGCGCTCTTTGGCCCGGCCTCCGGGGCGGCGCTTGCAACTGTGGTCGGCGTACTGGTCGAAGTACCCGTGATGCTCTCGGTTTGCGCGGCGTGTAATCGGACACGCCACTGGTTTCCGGCTGCTGACACCGTGGTTCGAGCGCAGCGTTGAGCATTCGGAAATGTCCAAACAGAGAGTTCTGATTCTATGCACCGGCAACTCGGGGCGTAGCCAAATGGCGGAGGGCCTGTTGAGACACGATGCCGGCGATCGTTTTGAAGTAGAAAGTGCCGGTACCAAGCCGACCCGCGTCAGGCCGGAAGCGATCGCGGTCATGAAGGAACTGGGCATCGATATCAGTGGGCATAGATCGAAGCATGTGGATGAGGTGAACGGCAAGTGCTTTGATTACGTGATCACGGTCTGCGACAACGCAAGAGAAAGCTGCCCCGTTTTTCCGGGCACCGCGAGGCAACTGCATCAAAGCTTTGAAGATCCGGCCGCGCTAGACGGCCCAGAAGAAAAACGGCTGGCGCTCTTCCGGCGCATTCGGGATGAACTGCGCACCTACATCGACGCGTTCGCACGCGCAAGCGGTTTATGACGGCTATCCGTCTTAGAAAACAAAAAGCCCGGCGCCACAGCACCGGGCCTGCCTTTGGAAACGTACAGCTACTGAAAACTAGACGGTCGTGGTGCCTCTGGAAACTGGCTTGTCCGTCTTGGCGTAATCAGCGGAAGCTTCTCCGGTCGATGAAACATCTTCCGCACCGGTCTGCTTCAGCAGATCTTTCGCCTTGCCGGTCCATTCGCTGTTATCGCAATGAACGGAGAGCAGAATGCCGCCCTCTTTGATGCGGCCTTCGTAGCGCTTCGCTTCGTATTCAGGGATGCCCATACCGACGAGAGCGCCGATGATTCCACCGACCACTCCGCCAGACCCGATGCCTGCCAAAGTGGCCATGATCGGACCTGCGGCGATGAAAGGTCCGAGGCCTGGAATCGCTAATGCGCCAATGCCGGCAAGCAGACCGAGCGTTCCGCCGATTGCGCCACCGGCCACTACACCGGTCGTGGTGCCTTCGGGAGCCTTGGTGTCCTTCTTGTGGGCGAAATCCTTCGTTCCCACGTTGTCCTGCAACAACACCGAAATATCTTCATTGCGGAAACCCGATGCGAGCAACCGGTCTACCGCGTTCTCCGCCATATCGCGCGTCTTATAGATGCCGTATGCGGCCGTGTTTTTACCTGCCATTCAAATTTCTCCTTTTCAGTTGTCGATTGGGTTTACTTACGATCTTCCTTAACGGTCAATTCATTCGTGACGTTGCCATCACCGGCGTATTTCCGCGCGTGTTCTTCGATGGCGCGCTTTTCGTCTTCTGAATGAACCGGACCACGCAGCGTCACTTTGCCATTTTTGGCGATGATCTTGACGTTGTGGCCGTAAGTCGATAAGGACTTGTCACTGACTACATCCTGTCTGATATGCTTCGATACTTCGCGATCAGACATGTTGTTTTTGGCTTGATCCGCCGTGGGCTGTGAAGTGTCGCGATCGCGCTTGTTCACGGCCGTATTATCGGGTTGGCGATTTTGCGCCGCCTGCACAGTGCCCGGAACTAACAATGCCCCGGCCAGCACTAACCCGAAGAAAGCGGACTTAAAGCTAAGGTTCATGCTCTCTCCTCCTCCCTGAGGTAAAGCACGAGAAGGGCCAGCAGCGCCGAGAAAAATGGGGGTGGCGATGGCCCGTCCCGTAAAGCCTTTAGCTGGTACTACTTGCAGTCTGGCACCAACCTACTCCAGGGCGCGAAATGAGGGATAGACAAGCGTAAATTTTTCCTCCTGAAGGCGGATGGCGGGAGGATTCCTGCCGCCCGGCACGATTCTTGATACCTTGTTCGAGGAGGGATGAAGATGCTGATTGGAAAATTCGCCCTTGGATTTGCGGCGCTGGGAATGGTGTTCGGGGCCGGATTGCAAGCGCAGAACATGGAAAAGAAAAACATGCCGAGCCCTCCCGGGCCGGCAGAGGTTGTTCTCAAAGGGCAGCAAATCACGATTACGTACGGGCGCCCTTCCATGCGCGGCAGAAAAATAATGGGCGACCTGGTCCCGTACGCGCGAGTTTGGCGCACGGGTGCGAACGAGGCTACGACGCTTACGACACCAATGGATCTGGACATCGGCGGAACGAATGTTCCGGCGGGGAAATACACTCTCTGGACGCTACCGTCCGACACCACCTGGAAGCTGATCATCAACAAGCAGACAGGGCAGTGGGGCACCGAGTATCATGCAGATCAAGATCTAGCCAGGGTGGACATGCAGAAGTCCCAGACAGACCAGCCCGTTGAGCAGTTCACGATCAGCTGGAAAAAGGCCGGCGACGATCGTGCAGACCTAGTACTCGAGTGGGAGAACACGCGCGTATCCGTTCCGGTGCGAGCTAAATAAACGAGGAATACCCATGGCGGAAAGTGCGGCAACAGCCCGGATCGTTTCGCAACCGATACTACCCGAACAGATAGACAGCGAGCCTCAATGGGCCAGCTTCCCGGGCCGGGTGCTGGAGGGCGGCTATGAAGTGCAGGAGCTGCTGGAGGCGGAAGAGGGCCGGGCGAAATATAAGATACGTGTTCTCGGCGGCGGGGGGGTGGATGCCTTCGTAGATGTGCTTCAAGACGGTGGCGTCGATGGGGAGAGCCAACTAGCTGTTTGGGAAAGCTTGCGGCCGCCGGAGCACTCCAATCTCAGCACACCGCTCACGGCCGGTCGAACGCAATTGGACGGCGTTGAGCTGATCTATGTCGTTCTGCGGAAACCCGATGAGACGCTTGAGAGCGTCTTGCGTGAACGAGCGCTGACCACGGAAGAAGCCGGCGAAGTTTTGGTGAGCGCAGCGCGTGCTCTTGAGCATCTGCACAGCCGTGATTTTGTGCATGGGTGTGTTTCGCCGGAGCAGACACTCGCCGTGGGCGATTCGATACAACTGTCGACCGAATGCGTTGCGAAGGCGGGAAGCGGGCCTGCTTTCCGAGTTGCGAAAGCAAAGTATGTCGCTCCGGAGAGCGCGGATGGGAATGTTACGCCAGCCGCCGATGTATGGTGTCTGGGCGCGACCCTGTTCGAAGCGCTGACTCAGAAGGAATGTGGGGGTGAGTGGCGCGAACGGGCGGGAAGTTTGCCAGCGCCGTTCGGCCGCATCGTTGAGCGGTGTCTCGACGCCAACCCGGAGAGCCGCTGCGAACTGGCCGAGGTGCTGGCGCTGTTCAAGGGAAAGCAACTGCCCGCGCAGCAGCCGCAGCGGTTAGGCGTGCCTTTGCCGGAATTGGCACGCATTCCGGACGTCACGCCAAAGCCGGAAATAAAACCAGCCGTCGAAACGCCACGAGTTTCGGCAGGTGAGCCACCTTTGCGCGTCAGGCGAGTTCCGGAGGGAACGCGCGTTCCGAGACCGGAGGCGACGTTCGCTTCGAAGACAGCGTCGAAAGCACTCCCGAGAAACTGGATTTATGCGGCCGCCGCACTCATCGTCGTTTTGCTTGTGATCTGGGCCGCGTGGCCGAAGCGCTCGCCGGCAGGTAGAGAGGCGGCTCGCAATGGAGCGGTACGAACAGGAGCGCCAGGCACGAACGGCGGTGCCTGGGAGACTCGGACACTTGCCCCTGACGGTGCTGCAAAATCACAGCCCAAAGCGCCACCTGCGCGCGTCGAAACCGTGCCCAGGCGCGACGTAGCGCCGTTGAAGGCAGAAACAGCCGCGGTAAATGGCGCAATCTGGCGAGTGGTCCTCTATACCTACAATCGTGCGGAAGATGCGCAGAAGAAAGCTCATTCGCTTAACGCCAAACACCCTGACTTAGCCGCGGAAGTATTCTCTCCGGACGGTCACGGCGCTCCGTATTTAATAACTGTAGGCGGACACATGAGCCGTGCGGACGCTTTGCACCTGCGACAGAGAGCCGTCAGGATGGGCATGCCCCGAGATAGTTACATCCAAAACTACAAGCAATAGCGACACCAGTACACAGCGTACTCGTGAGATTACCTGCATGGGTCGAGAATAGCTGCGAGCTGATCTAACGGTCGGACCTACTACGTAGGACAATTATGTGGTCGAAAATGTAAGGATCGTGAATCCCGATGATACAAGTGTCTTGCGACACGGTCCTGAATCCACTTTGACCGTAGTTACTTGCTTTCCGTTTCGGTAGATAGGCGATGCACCGCGGCCTTACATTGTACGTGCGAAGTTAGCAGGAATGTAACCTCAAGACAAAAAGTGGGAGAGAGCATTCAGTGCTCTCTCCCTGAGGGGCTGAAGGAAACGCTGCCACTAGATTCGCTCTAGGCGTGTGCGGTCGAAGTTACCAGGTTTCCGTTGACGCCCATGGGGAAGAATCCGCCTTGTGTTACGCCAGCCTGATTGCCGTACACAAGGTACAGAACTTGGCCGGGGGTGCGGATCGCGGTAAGACCCGTCGTACTATCGGCAGAGATGTAGGCGCTGCCCGACGGAGGAGGAATGATATCGACGCCATCTATTGCGGTGGTCGGGACGGCTAAGCGCGCGACCTGGAGGCGAATACTCCCGACATGTTCCGCTTCGGTCGCGAGAATTCTGGCGGCTGTCCCGATGTACGGACTACTGGTAAACGACGGAAATTGCGCGGCTCCGCCATAAGCGGTGACACCGACGTCTTCGAAGACTCTAGCGAGAGTTAGGAACTGAAGTTCATTGCCGAAGCCGATGCCGAGTGCATTCAGATTGATGGGTGGCTGACCAATTGGGGTTACTCCCGCATTCGAGAGCGCGGTTCGCAGAAGAGTGACGTGGTCACGTTCGTCCTGGGCGATTTCGAGTGCGATTTGGCCGGTAAAAACCAAACTGTTGCCAAAGTTCACCTGATGGCCGCCCGTCGCTGCGCCCAGATTGTTCCCCTGGCCTGAGATCTGGATGTTGTAAGGGGCCATATCAATCGTTTTGCCAGAGGTGGCCACCGTATAGAACTCCGCCTCCAGATACTCCAGATTGAGAGCGAACTGCAATATGTCGACTGGCGTGGGCGAGGTTGGATCAGCGCTGAGCTTCAGTCCTCCCGTAGCCATGGCAGCGCCCGCAGCTGCGCCAGCCATACCGATCTTCTTCAGCAGGCTCCGGCGATTTGGAGACTGCGCGAGTACGTCTGAAATGAGATCCTTGTTTGCCATTGTTCCTCCCAGAACAAGTTGTACGAACGTTTAGTTATCAGTGACCGGGTGGTATTTAGTTACACTTCGAGCTACCACCACCCGGGAACCAGGAGGGCAAGAAGTGTTAGCTGCTAAGAATTGTCTACTAGAGTGCGAGCTTGCGCTTGCGCCACAACAGGAAGGCGCCGGCGAGACCGGGGCAGATCAGCGATAGAGTTGCTGGTTCGGGAACGGCGGAAGTACCGACGGAGCTAGTCGAGATATCGAGGGCGTAATTCCCGGTGCGATTGTTTCCTTGTACATCGGTAAAGTTGGTTCCACCCGGGCCGCTGAAGCTTAGATAAGGGTTGCTCAAATTCAGGTTAGTAGCTGTGATGGATTCCTGGTTCTGCCAATCCGTCAGCGTGACGTAGTAAGTTCCCGCCGCTAGATTGGAATCGGTGAGGTAGCCATCCCACGTATTGTTTAGCGGGGAAAAACCGGCGCTCTGGTTTGCGATCGTAAACCCGGTGTTGTCATACAACGTGATATTTGGTTGAAAACCGCCTGGCCCTGTTACGGAACCATCCAGATTGGTGCCGCCTCCGTATGAAGTGGTGTAAATCGTAACATTCGACATCGAGGTCAGCGACATGGTCTCCAAAAGAACCGAGCCTTGGCCCGACTCGGCTGTTAAGGATCCTGTATATGTCTGCCCAGTCGGTGCCGCCTGAAGAGCAGCCGGGCCGACCGCACCAAATAGCAATGCCGCTAAAGGAAGGCTTACTTTGGCTTTTAAGTTCATCTAATCTCCTCCTAGTAATTCCCGAAACTTTCTCGAGTTTGTTTCCACTCGCGTATACGCAGTCCACATCAAGAATGGATGAGTGACTAGCTAATGTGCTGGTGCTTAGAGCTCGCGAGATTTCGTGTTGTGGTTTGTTCCGCTCCGCGTCTACCTGATGGTGGATAGTGAGTGATCGCGGCCAGGATGCCGAGCTGGCAATCGAGCTGCGAAAGCGTGATCCGAAGGCGCTCGCAATAGCGTATGACCGGTATGGTCAGACGGTCTATTCACTTTTCCTGCGCATCACGCGCGACGAAACTGCTGCAGAGGACTTGGTGCAGGACTTGTTTATGCGCGTTTGGAGTCGCGCGCGAGACTTCGACACTAACAAGGGGTCGCTAGGGGTTTGGATACTCTCGATTGCCAGGAATATGGCGATCGATCACATACGCTCCGCGCAAGCGCGATTTTCTCTGCGGCTGCGTCCGCTGGAGCATGCGGATCAGAGACAAGCCACGGCAAGAGGTGGACCGGAATCGGCGATTGATCAGGCCAGGTTTGTTAAAGAAGCATTCTCACAGTTAAGTTTCAACCAAAAGCGCGTTCTCGAGCTTGCGTATTTCGAGGGGATGTCGCAATCGGAAATCGCGAATAGCCTGAACGAACCGCTCGGAACCGTGAAGAGCTGGATGCGCTCGGCGTTAGGCCGCCTGCGCACGACCATCAAGGGGAGTGCGGTCGAATGACACACGCCGAGATGGACGAACTCTACGACTTGTACGCGCTCGGCGCGCTCGAGGCGGAGCTTGCTGCCGAAATTGATGCGCACCTTTCGCAGCCGTGCGAGTACTGCGTGGAACACGTTCAAGCCTCGGGTGAGTTTACGGCTTTGCTGGCGGGAATCGCGGAGGAAAAGCAGCCGCCAGCCAAGCTGCGGGATCGGGTGCTGGCGAGCGTTGCGCCGGCCCGCCGCGGCAGAAATTGGGCCCCCTTCGTTGCCGGCTTAGCTGCAGCCTGCATCGCTCTGCTTGTTTTTTCTCTCTGGTCGCGAAGGCAGATGAGCACCATGCGCAAGCAGGTGACGGTCCTCACGAATCAAGCGGGCGAGCTGAGGAACGAGGTAGCGGCGCTCACGATCGAGCGCGAACAGTTGGCGGCCACACGAGTAGAACGCAATCAGTTGCGGACCGCGCTAGACATCGTGAGCAGACCGGGTACGCGCGCGGTCCAGTTCGGCAAGGCGGAAAACGTTCCGCACGGCCGAGTGTTTTCGAACAGCAGAGGCGGACTGCTGTTTGTAGGATCGCGCTTGCCGCGACTTGCTGCCAACCGGAGTTTCGAGCTATGGATTATACCGAAATCGGGCGCCCCTCGTCCCGCGGGAGTCTTCCGAGCGAACGCGTCGGGTGATTCCGTGCATGTTTCTTCTGCCGCAATCGATCCGTCTCAGACGAAGGCTGTGGCGGTGAGCGTGGAACCGCGACAAGGGTCGAGTGCGCCCACGAGCACCCCGATCATCGTCGTGCCGCTCGGTTGAGACGAGCGTTAGTTGTGCCGCTTGGTAGCCCCGCTTGAGCTTTCGTGCTACGGCTTGCGCTCTGCACCAACAGGTACGGGATTATCTTGCGACGGCGCTCTTCCGCTCTCCGGAAGGGGCACCAGCATCTGCTCTTTGCGGTAGATGAGGGTGGCGGTGTTGTAGCTGGCGAGCTCGAAGCCGTGGCCGTGCGTAATAGCGTCGGTTGGGCAGGCCTCGACACAATAGCCACAAAAAATGCAGCGATTGTAGTCGATGTTGTAGACCTTGGCGTAACGCTCGGCACCGCTGAAACGCGCCTCGGCCGTGTTTTCGGCTGCTTCGATATAAATGCAATCCGCTGGACACGCGGCCGCGCAAAGAAAGCACGCGACGCACTTCTCTAACCCGTTTTCATCGCGCTGCAAAACGTGAGCACCGCGGAAGCGCTCCTCCAGTTGAGCGGGCGCGTCAGGGTACTCTTCAGTGATTGCAGGCTGCAGCATCTCCTTGAAGGTGATACCCATGCCTTTGGCGATTGCTGCCGCTGCGCCGATCACTTCGCCAATTTTCGCCATTCTTAATCCAGATTAACGCAGCATGTTCGCAAACCGAGTCGTTGGACGATCGGTAAAATGTGGTCGTGCGTGTAGTTCTGCTGTTTCTCCTCGCTGCCGTGCTGCTCTTCGGCGAGACTTTCAAGCTGTATTTGAAAGATGGAGATTATCATTTGGTGCGCGAGTATCAGATCACCGGCGACCGCATCCGGTACTACAGCACGGAACGAGGCGATTGGGAAGAAATTCCGACAGAGCTGGTTGATTTACAGAAGACCGAACGCGAGCGCAAGGCCAGGGACGAAGCAGCGGCCAACGAAGCCGGGGAGGAAAAGGAAGAAGCGCAAGCCCTGCGCGAGCAGCGGCGCGAGGTTGCATCTATTCCGATGGACGTGGGTGCTTACTACAAAGAGGGCGAGCAAATAAAGGCTCTTAAGATGGCCGATTATCAGGTCATTACGGACAAGAAGCGCAAAGCTATTCAAGTGCTCTCACCCATACCGATCATTCCGGGAAAGGCGTTGGTCGTTATTCAAGGCGACCACTCAAAATTTTCGGTGAACGAGGATCGGCCCGCTTTTTACATGCGGCTTGCGAAAGAAGAGCGATTCGGCATTATTAAACTCGCCTCGAAGAAAAACGTTCGCATCGTGGAAAACATTTCGATTGTTCCGGTCGCAAAGGAAGCGATCGAAGACCGCAAACAGATGGATACCTTTCAACAGGAGCTTGACAGCGGACTGTACAAGGTGTGGCCGGAGAAAGCACTTACTTCCGGCGAGTATGCGGTCGTTGAGTTCAACGATTCCGGCGACAAAGACGATATCGAGCTGTTAATTTGGGATTTTGCAGTGACAGGGAAGTAAGTAAGTCCAGTTAGTTCACAAAGTACGTTCTTACTCATAGCGGAGCGCCTCAGCCGGGGCGATGCGAGCGGCATTGCGGGAAGGATGCAAGGTAGCGAGGAAACTGGTAAGAAGGGCCAGGGCGGCTACCCAGATGCCATCTATCCAGCGGCTTTGAAACGGAACGTAGCTGAGCGCATAAATCTGCTCGTCGAGCCTGAGCCAGCGATAGTGGTTGAACAGGGCCGTCACTGAATACCCGGCGACAAGCCCGATAATGCACCCCAGAGCGCCGATGGCGAGCCCCTGCAGCACGAAGATGCGCTGGATCTGCTGGCGGCGCGCACCCATGGACATCAGGATGGCGACATCCCGATGCTTCTCCATTACGAGCATCACGAGCACAACCAGGATGTTGAGCGCCGCGACGAGCTCGATGAGGCTGACAGTCACAACGCTGACCAGCCTTTCCAGCTTGAGCGCGTTCAAGAGCGACCGATTTTCATCCATCCACGTACGGGCGATGAGGGTGGGCCCGGTGATCTCTTCGGCTTTTCGCGCGACTGTGGGAGCTTCGAAGATATTGTCCAGGCGCAGCTCGATGGTGTTGACGACATCATTCAGATCCAGGACGCGCTGTGCGGCCGCAAGCGATGTGAAGGCCCAAGTGGAATCGAGATCATATAGACCGGATTCGAAGATGCCGCTGACACGGAAATGAAAAAGGCTGGGAACAACGCCCAAAGGCGTGAGCTGGCCTTGATAGCTGATGACAGTGACGGGACTGTGGAGGACGACCCCGGCCTGTTCCGCTAATCTCGAGCCGAGAACGATATCGTAATCCGTGCCGGGGGCATCGAAGCCGGCGAGCGAACCGGATTTCAAGTGACGGAGCAACTCCGGAACGGGCGCGCCCTTGCCGAGCGGTACTCCTTTGAGCACGGCTCCTGAGCCGACCAGCGGCCCCTTCAGCGCGACTTGACCGTAAAGGCCTGGCGTGGCGCCGATGACGTGTGGAATGCGGCGGAGCCTAGGAATCAACTCCTCCCAATTCTCGATGCCGTAGGCAGGATTGCGTTCGAGAATGCTGACGTGAGCTGTCGCGCTGAGAAGGCTGGATTGCAACGTGCTTTGAAAACCGTTATTGATGGCCAGGGCGATAATCAGCGCGGCTACGCCAGCCGCCACTCCGAGGATGGAGATGACGGTAATCACGGAGATGACGGTCTGTTTCCGCTTGGCGCGTAAATAGCGAAGCGCCACCATCCATTCGAATCGAGACATGTTCTCTCTTCATTCTGTTACGCGGGCCCGGCGGTTCAGTGTAGAATCGTTCCCGCGATGCTACGACGAACTTTTTTGGTGGGAGCGGCAAGTGTGATTGCTTTACCGGCGCAGGATCTAATGGAGCGCGCGCGTCGGATCTCGTCCGAAGCGATCGGCATCGATAGCCATATCGATACCATTCAGGGCGTATTGATGGGCGGGGCGGATCTTTCGAAGCGCCTTCCCAGCGGCCACGTGGATTTTCCGCGCTTACACGAAGGCGGCATGAAAGCGCCTTTCTTCGCGCTGTTCTGCCCCGTCTACTACAAGGGTGCAGAGGCCGTCCGGCGCACACTGGATCTCCGCGATGCGATGCAGAAGGTGCTTGATGCCAATCCCGACAAGATCCAGCTCGCAACCAACAGCAAGGAGATCGTGCGGATTGTGAGATCGGGCAAGATCTCGGCGTTTCTGACGATTGAGGGCGGTCACCAAATTGATGACGATCTTGCGGTACTCCGCATGTACTATCGGCTGGGTATCCGCTCGATGACGCTCAGTCATTTCCGTAACAACAATTGGGCGGATTCCTCAACAGACAAGCCGCTGCACAATGGCCTGACTGACTTCGGCAAAGATGTCGTACGCGAGATGAACCGGCTTGGCATGCTGGTGGATGTCTCGCACGTTTCCGACAAGACGTTCTTCGATGCAGTCGCAGTGTCTTCGAAGCCGGTGATCCTTTCGCATTCTTCGTGCCGCGCGATCTCGGATGTGCCGCGCAACGCGACTGACGAGATGCTCCGGGCCTTAGCTGCGAATGGCGGAGTGATCGGCATTAACTTCGGCGAGGGGTTTGTCAATAACAAGGACGCCGAAGCGCTGCGTCGGGTCGTTGCTTCTCCCAGCCAAGCCCCGGATCTCACAGGGAAGGCGCTGGACGACTACGCGGAGCGGGAATTCCACGCGCAGTTCGGGCACCGGCTACCGGTGGCCGCGACGGTCGCAGATGCCGCCGCACAGATCGATCACGCCGTGAAGGTCGCGGGGATCGATCATGTTGGCATCGGCAGCGATTTCGACGGCATTGCAGGTCCGCCGAACGGATTGGACGACGTCTCCAAGATGCCCAACTTAGTTGCCGAACTGCTGAAGCTCGACTATTCCGATAGCGACATAAAGAAAATCCTCGGCGGCAATCATCTTCGAGTGATCCGTGCGGTAACGGGCGCGTGAACGGGACTGCTGCGTTACTGCTCGAGCGCGCGCAGCCGATCCGCAAAGCCGATATCCTGCTCGGGCCGCAAGAGCGGAAATAGAATCACGTCGCGAATAGATTTGGAATCGGTGAGAACCATCGTCAAACGATCGATGCCGATGCCTTCGCCGCCGCTTGGGGGCATACCGTAGCTGAGAGCGCGGATATAATCCTCGTCCATCACGTGCGCTTCCTGGTCGCCGCCCTGTTTGCGGGCGAGCTGCAGCTCAAAACGGCGACGCTGCTCCTGAGGATCGTTGAGCTCCGTAAAAGCGTTAGCGATTTCCATGCCGGCCGCATAGATCTCGAAGCGCTCGACGAATTCTGGTTCGTCGGGCTTGTTCTTCGAGAGCGGCGATACTTCCGCCGGGAAGTCGTAGATGATCGTCGGGTCGAACAGGTGATCCTCAACGTGCTGCTCGAACAGATCGACGAGAGCGGTGCCGGGAGTTGGTTCTTTCGAGTGGCGCAGCAGCCAATCCGGATCGCTTAAATTGTCCAGCGAGGGCTTGTCGGAATGAGGCCAAAATTCGACGACGGCTTCGCGCATCGAATACTCGCGAAAATTAGAAAAGTCGAGAGCGCGCCCTTGATAATTGATTTGGGGCGACCCGGTGGCATCCATCGCGACCTGACGCAGCAGTTCCCGTGAAAGCTGGATCATGCCGCGGTAATCGGTATAGGCCTGATAGAACTCGAGCATCGTGAATTCAGGATTGTGATGAGTGGAGATGCCTTCGTTGCGGAAATTGCGGTTAATCTCGTAGACGCGCTCGATGCCGCCCACGACCAGGCGCTTCAGGTAGAGTTCGGGGGCGATCCGCAAATAGAGGTCGATATCGAGAGCGTTGTGGTGAGTGACGAAGGGGCGCGCGACCGCACCGCCATAGAGCGGCTGCATCATAGGAGTCTCGACTTCGAGAAAGCCGCGGTCCTCCAGCTGACGCCGAAGAGAGCGAATGATTTTCGAACGCGTCACGAACACGTTGCGAACTTCGGGATTAGCGATGAGATCGAGATAGCGCTGCCGGTAGCGAGTCTCGATGTCTTCGAGGCCGTGCCATTTTTCGGGCAGGGCGAGCATGATTTTTGCGAGAAAGAAGAGCTCTTCCACGTGTACGGTTAGCTCACCGGTTCTGGTGCGGAACAGATACCCGGACGCGCCGATGATATCGCCGATATCCAGCAATTCGTACAGCTTGTAGCTTGATTCCGGGACGGCATCTTTCTTGATATAGACCTGCAGCTTCTGGCCGTTCTGCAGGACATGGAGAAAGCCGGCCTTGCCCATGCGGCGAACGGTCTGAATTCGCCCCGCGATGCGAACGCGAACAGGATTGCTCAATTCTTCGCTGGTTTTCTCTCCGAACTCGGCGAGAAGTTCGGGTATGGTGTGCGTGTAATCGAAGGCGCGCCCGTACGGTTCAAAACCGAGTTGGCGGATTTGTGCCAAGCGCTCGTGGCGCTGGCGCAACAACTCATCTTCTAATGGCAAAAGGAAGCTCCTCGAACCTTACATTGTAGAGGCAGCCTTCGGGTTTGAGAGGGGAGCGCGAGAACAGTTAACGGCGGACGATTACTTCGCGAAGGTGGTCGCGGGTGAGAAAGAATTTCAGCGAGGCGGCGTTTTGGAAAAGTTTCTCGATGGAGCGGTTATTGAAGTACTGCGTCAATTGGTGGCCCGCGCTGGTGCGAGGTATCTGCAGCAGCGTCTTTTGATCTTGGATCCGATAGTTATGGACCGGGATGCTGGTCGCCTTTTCGTCGGAGTTGAAGAACACCAGCATTGAGCCGCCGGGGCGCATCACACGGAGCAATTGAGCGACCGTTTGCTCGAGTAGTGGTGAGGTCAGGAACTGGAGCGCGTCCCAGACTAGCGCGCCATCGAAGAATTGATCCGGAAATTTGAGGGTTTGATCGAGGAAACGTTGCGCTTTGCTGGCGGCTTGCTGGCTTTCCAGAAAATCGTCCCCAAAACATTCCTGCATCGTCCCCACAATGTCGTCGGAAGAGATGCGATGGCCCAGGCCGGTAACGAACGTGATATTGGCTTGGCTGGCGCCCGACATATCGAGGATCGAAAGATTCTCGGAGGACTGCAGCAGGGAACAGAATTGGTCGAATCCGCTGCTGTGCCGGCTAAGTGCGGGAGACGCGTCTCTGGAAGACGCTTTTTCGGGGGCTCCCTTTGCAGCGCCAAATCTCATAGCGGATTGGAGAGAGAAGCTCAAGGAGCAACAGTTAGTACCCTCGGGAGACACCGAACGCGAGGCGATCCTTCAGGCCTCCCCCTCGGAGTTACTTAACTGAACTTCCCGCGCCTACGGGCGTTGGACTCGAGTTGGGCGCCGACACAGACTGCGGCTGTGAAGCGGGCTGGGAACTGGGCTGCGAGTGCGAAGGCGAGTGGGAACCGCTTTGTGCCTGCTGCGCACCTTTGGGTGTAGATGGCGCGGCGGCCTTCGAAATATCGATGCTGCCCTTAAAATACGCGCCGTCTTCGATGACGATGCGGCTGGTCTTGATATCGCCTACCAGCTTGGCTTCTTTCTTGATATCGATCTTGTCGCTCGCATCCACGTTGCCCTGAATGGAGCCTTGAATGATGATTTCGCGAGCTTTGAGACCGGCCTGGACGCGGGCATTCGGACCAATGGTGAGCCGGTGTTCGTGACACTCGACCGTGCCCTCGACTTCTCCGTCGATGGTTAAATCTTCGCGGGCAAAGATCTGCCCCTTGACAGTTACGTTCTTACCCAAAGCGGCAGAGCCGCCGCGGCTGGCAGGTGTTTCGGCCTCGAAAGGTCTGGTTGGCGATGACATGGTATTCGTTTCTCTCCTCTGTGATTCCACGGCAGGCGGCACGGCTGATGCTGGTACACCAGCGGGTCTTTCCGGCCTGTTCGGCACTTCGTCTGGTTGTCTTTTACTCCACATGCAAAGGGTGTCTCCTGGGAAATACTCCCTTCAATCGTACTACTCCGTCACAAGTACTTATCGTATGGATTAAGCACATTTTTGCGAATACTTCTGAAATTGTGGCATTGTCGGGTGGGTAGGGGTATTTGGGATAATTGAGGGGCTGTGTCCAAGCACCGGGAACTCGAAGCGCGGCTCGAAAGGGCCGAACAACAACTCCGCCTGTTCCAGCGTGTGAGCCGATTAACGACGCGTGACATGGAAGTAGACGAGGCGCTCAATGAAATCGTGAATCTCGTGCGGGATTTTCTCAGCTCCGATTCGTGCCTGATTTATCTGGTAGAGCGCGGCGAGCTGATTTTATCGGCCTCTAGCGACTCCGACCAGCGGACTATCGGCCGGGTGCGGCTGCGGCTCGATGAGGGGTCTGACCGGCTGGGTGGCTCGGGAACGGCGGCTACTTGCCATCTCCCGCGAGGCCTACACCGATCCACGCTTCAAGTTTTTCAAAGACTTGCCGCAAGACACATTCGAGGCCTTCCTGTCGGTGCCGATTATCGCCCAAAACAAAGTAGTGGGTGTGATCAACGTTCAGCATCGCGAGCCCCGCATCCACTCGGGCGCGGATCTCGAGATGCTTAGTACGGTGGGTGAGCAGGTCGGGTGCTTGCTGGTGCTTTCGCACCAAAAGAGTGCCGCTATTTCAGGCGTGGGCCTCTAAATCAGGCCTTCGTTTCCGTTTCCGGAACCAGATTCTTGTGTACAGGCGCTTTGCTGGCCAGCCTTTCCGGCTCGACCAGTTGCTCGGGCATAACGGCGTCCTCTGGCCGGCCGGCTTCGGTGCTCCTGGCTGACTCGCTCGGCCGGAAGCTGAGGAAGTTGTAGCGACATCCGACGCAGCGATAACGATTCGCGCCAAAGGTCATCAACAGTTTCTTCCAAGTTGAGAGGTGATGTGTCCGGCGAGGCCAGTTGGTCAGTTCACGGCCCAGGCACTTGGGGCACTTCGCGTAGGCGAGTTTCGAGAACAGCCAGATATTGATCCAGAAACGGTGATTGCAATCGAGACAACGGAAGGGGTACGTACCCGACCACGTCTTGAATAATTCCAGCTTCGATTGCCGACGCGAGAGCCGCAGGTTTGCGCTCCCGCAGGATGCGCAGTTATAGGCGGGGGTTCTCATGCGGCGGTTCTCATGCGGCAAAGATCTCATCGCGCGACGAATGGACCGCATTGTAAGCGGCCCGGTACTGCAGGAACGCATCCTGCAGCCGGTTCAACGCAGCGTGATCCTGGTGCAAAGGTTCGTGATCGATTTCAAGAACGGCAAGCAAGTCGCGCGTCGTCGAAGTGATGAACACCTGATCGCTCTCTTCGAGATCGGAGGGCGTCAGCTCGCGCTCGGCAATGGCCAATCCGGCGAGTTGAATTTCTTCGAGCAGGATCGCGCGCGTCACCCCGGGCAAACAGCCGGAGGTGCCGACTGGTGGCGTCCAAACACGATCCTCCTGTACGGCAAAAATATTGGCGGAGGTGCATTCGCTGATCTGGCCGTCTTGATTCAGCAGGATCACTTCATCAAAGCCACGCGCATGCGCCTCTTCGTACCAGGTCAGGTTCTGCGCCCACGAGGTGAATTTAGTGCCCGCAAAGGGCGACGCGCCATCCCGGCCGTGCGGCATATAGCTCAGCTTGACCCCGCGGCCCCAGTCCGTGAGATCCGCCGTGAAGGCGACCAGATCGGCATCGCGCGTTATCTCCGGAGCTTCGAAGATGCCGCCGCGATTGCGCACGACAGCAACGCGCAGGGTGGCGTTGAAAGCGTGATTCGCCTCGATCAGCAGGTGCAGCATTCTTTGCAAGTCGGATGGGGATACCTGGAAGGGCACGCGCATGCGCTCAGCGTCGCGCTGCATGCGATCGTAATGGCGCTCATAAGCGAAAAGAACGCCTTCCGAGACACGCAGCGTACTGAAAATGCCCCAGCCGTTCATGAAACCAACCTGGCCGGGCGACAGCAGAGCCTCGCCGGTGCGCCGGATTTCGCCGTTATGGAGCAGGTAGGGGTGCATCTATTCTCGATCGCGCACAACGGACGCACCGCGTCCCATGCACTCTTCGTATCTTATCGGAACCCGCTGCGACGCTCATGCATGGTTATCTTCTCGCGGCGTGCGTCTGAGCTATCGCGGGCAAGCGCTTCAAAAGGCTACGCAGGGCTTGGCCGCGATGGCTTACAGCGAACTTCTCTTCCGCTGTGAGCTCGGCAAAAGAGCGATTGAGCGGTGCATAAAAGAACAGCGGATCGTAGCCGAAGCCCCCACTGCCGCGCGGTGCTGGGAGAATCTCGCCTTCGACTACTCCATGAGCGGTGGTAAGGAGACGCCTGCCGCGCGCGAGCGCCAACACACATACAAAGCGCGCTTCGCGGTGACTTTCATTCCCGAGATCGCGCAACAGCAAATTATTGTTGTCTTCATCGCTGGCCGCCGGACCCGCATAGCGTGCCGAATAGACCCCGGGCGCGCCGTTGAGCGCATCGACCTCGAGACCGGAGTCGTCCGCCAGAACGCATTCCGGCGTAAAGCCCGAGTAATAAATTGCCTTTGCGGAGGCGTTCTCCTCGAAACTTGTACCGTTTTCTTCGGGAGGCAGAATGTCACGGTTCAAACCGGGAAGTGGCTCGATGCTTAGTTCAGCGAGACCCGACGCACGAGCGGCCAAAAGAAATTCGCGCACTTTGCCGGGATTCGTTGAGCAGGCGTAGATGATCATTTCATTGTGGCGATATTACATTCACCACGATTTCAGTCGTCGCAGTCTCGTTTCCTGCGGTCCCGGCAACAGGAACAAAATATCTCCCGGGTTTCAGATCGGGAGCGGGCTGGATGTTGACATTCATTGCCCGCGTGAAGTGATTGCCGGCCGGGATTGTGTATTGAATGCCGGGCACAGAACCAACGGTCAAGATCGTGGGCTTGTAGTCCTCCGCGACTATCTCGATCACGACCCACTGGTGTCCACCGGGCGCGATGCGAACGCCCCCAGCCTGCAGATGAAACGAGCTCGCCTGTGGTTCAAACTGAGCCGGGTCGAGCGTAACGTGGCGAAGCGGCCAATTTTCGTTCAAGCTCACGGAACACTGCAAAATGGGCGCGAAAAATCGCGGCTCCTTCGGCGCGGCAGCGATTAACGCAGCGTCGTAGAAAAATGTGAGAGTACTGGGGCCCTCCGGCAGAGTGCCAAATCCTACAGCATTTTCGCTGTGATCGTCGTCTACCTGCAATGAAGCAGACCACGAACAGTTGCCGCCAGGCGTGAAGACGTTCCAGTCTGCTTCCACCAACCGGAAGCGGCCAGAAGGGGAGGGCTCAATTCCATGCACGGTGACATGCTCGTCTCCCCAGATTGCGCCTCGGTCCCACTGGTCCCGCCTGTACGCCGCCGTTTCCAGGGTGACGCCGTCGGTGGCGACAGATTCTAGGAGTGAGCCTGGAAGCGCGCGAAAGATCTGAAGGTTTCGAATCATCCACGGCCCGTCACCCATTCGCGCCCGTATGACGGATGCGGATATGGATGCTGTGATCGACTGGTCGCCGACCGATAACGTTTGGCGTGCCTCACCGAATGCTTCGCGGTTCCCAGAGCCTGACAACCAGAACTTCATTTCGTATTCGCCGGGAATATAAACGTCGAGATCAGCCGTCAATGCAAGCCTCTCGAGCGTTTCCTTAGAATCCGCGGGAACCGCTTTCTCGGAAATCGAACCAAGGCGCGCAACCAGTCGGTTTACCGTGAGCTCCGGCCAGATCGCTTCTTCCGAGAACTTCCGCCCTGCCACAGTTTTTCCACTCGCCCGTATCCAGATTCTTAGAATTCCAGGATGCTGCGGGAACACGCTGCCGCGATAGCGGCCGTCGGCAGTCCGGGCAAACAACACTGCGGCACCTTGCACCAAGGGAGGGCCATATTCAACATGACCGTACACCGAGCCCGGCAGCCGCTCCCTCGTTTCGAGCCGCACCTGGAAGTTAACAGCGTCGGTAACGTGCTGGCCCGTGAGATCCACTTGCAAATCAAGCTTGTCTCCGACCCAACATGAGTAGGGCAGGGCGTATGTCACCAGCCGGACCTTGCCCGGCGGGGCACTGCCGGAATTTGCTAATTCCCGATCCATTTCGTTGAAAACGCGGCCGAGCGGTATAAAGGCAGCTGTCAATTCCGTGCCGTCCCTGGCGCCTGTGGCGCGTATTGCATATTGTCCGGCGGACACGTTCTCGAAACTGACAACATGATGCGTGCCGCGTTCCGGTAACAAGAATCCTTAAATGCCCACCCAGGATCCAGGTGCATCGATATCGGAAACCTGGCTCAACTTCTTCCATTCGACGCCGCGCATCCCGTCGCTGCTCTCATCGAGAGTGCGCCCGTCCGGAAGTGTGAGGCTGATGTGCGCTGCACTGTCTGTCACGACGATATCGAAGATACCGCTCTGTTCCTCGCGATCTACGCTGATATCGAGGTTTCCCGACGCGCCAGCCTTCTCAATGATGACGGGACCCACCCGTCTGAACCCTTGCAGGCCTTTCATGATTGCGGCATACTCGCGCCGGTTGGAAATAAAACGAGCGACCGCCCGTGCGGCCTCCGAGAGGTTCTCACCCGTTAGTTCGAGAACGTACCTACCGGGCTTGTTTGGGCCTGTAAAGTCGATCACCATCGAATAGCCGCCATCGGCCGACCCCAGCGGAGGCGGTGACGGATCGTTGGTCCAGGCGAATCCCTTCGGGACATGTTCGCTCGTAATCCTCTGGCCATCGGGTGTGACGAGGACGAATCTGACCTTCCCCGTGCTAACAGAAACGACAAATCGGTCGCCGTTTTCTGGCGGCGTATCGATGGATAAAATGATTCGTTTTGTCGCAGATCCCTCCGGTATTGTCGCTGTCCCGGATGGACCTAAATCTGGAGAATGCTGGGCCCACACCAGCGATGCAGTTGCCACTGCACAGGGAAACCAACGCATGATTGATTATCGGCACTTCTCCGATTGTGCCTAGGAGAGTATGAGCGAGCATTCGTCGAGCAGGCATAAATGGTCAGGAACGCTTACTCTGTTGAGGGCTCAATTCCGGCACTCCCTACAACGGGCGTTATCATGTGAAAATTGAAGGTTCGAGATCTCATCCGCCTGGCTCGAATCAAACGGCTGGCGGTTGAAACGGACCAAGGGCAGCCATCGCCAGTTCAGCCATCCCCGGGAGGGATTAGTAGTCACAGTATCAGGCCAACTCGGGAAAGATGTGCCCGTTGGAACCCTGAAAGCAATTTTGCGTAGCACAAAGTTGGAAGAGAAGCAGGGGGATTGATGACGTATACGGTCATTTACGAAAAAGGGGCCACCTCTTGGGGTGCTTACGTTCCCGACCTGCCAGGTGTCATTAGCGTTGGCCATTCGCGCGAAGAAGTAGAGCGTTCGATCCAGGAAGCGATCGAGTTCCATATTGAAGGCATGCGCGACGAGGGACTTGCAATTCCTCCACCGTCGAGCTTCGCAGGGGTGGTCGAAGTCGATCCAGCGGCCTGACACATTCAGTTCCTGAGCGCCAAGAGCGTTTCGGTGAATTGCGCGCTCACGCGTGCGCGCGGCTCGCAAGCGCCTGTTCCTGCAACGCACGCAATTCGAGGATGCCGCCGCGCGCGAGCGTCACAAGCTCCCCCAAATGGCCATCATCGAACGGTGTGCGCTCGGCGGTGGCCTGAAGTTCTACGATTTTGTTTGAGCCGGTGATGACCACGTTCATGTCAACGTCGGCGCGCGAATCCTCTTCATAGGCTAGATCGAGCATCGGAATGCCGGCGACGATGCCGACGCTCGTCGCCGCAATGGAGTCGAGAAGCGGCGATTTGCTGAGCACCTTGAACTTTACGAGCGTGCCGAGCGCAATCGCGAGCGCGACATAGGCCCCGGTGATCGCGGCTGTGCGGGTGCCGCCGTCGGCCTGAAGAACATCGCAATCGACAATGACGCTACGCTCACCGAGCGCGCCTAGATCAACCACCGAACGCAGCGAACGGCCGATCAAGCGTTGGATTTCATGTGTACGGCCCGAAGGTCGGCCCCTGGCGATCTCGCGCTGTGTGCGCGTCACGGTAGCGCGGGGCAGCATCGAATATTCCGCGGTGACCCATCCCTTTCCGGTACCGCGCAGAAAGCCCGGGACGGTATCTTCGACCGTCGCCGCGCACAACACCCGCGTATTGCCGGCCTCGATCAGCACCGATCCTTCGGCCGTCACCAAGTAGCCGGGCGTGATCCGCGTAGGGCGAAGCTGATTTGCTTGTCTTCCATCGATTCTCATAGCGATCGAGCGCCTGTCCTATTTCATCAGCCTGCGACGTGAAATCCAGCAAAGAAAAAGAAGCCGATCACCACAAGAATGATGACGAGCAGAATCAAACAAGGAACCACCCCTTGCCGAGGGATGCCAGAGGTCTTAGGAGAAGACGATTTCTTTTTGATCTTCGGAGAGGCCATCGCGGATTCCGCGTTTCAGCGAAAGAGCACAATCACAACGCGCCTCTTGTTCAAGAGCGAAGAGATTGCCGAGGCGGATGTGGCTGTTACTTCTTGAATAAGCTATCAAAAGCCGCACGCGCATCGCTGGCATTGCGCGGAGCGGAGGCCCCGCCGTTCTCACTGGCTTTCGGAAGCGCGCCGGACGGCAATGCATCACGCGCGACCGTCACACGTGGCGAAAAAAGCTCGCAGGTGTTGGCCTGATCCTTGAATGGAATGCGCGCCGGAATTGGCTTCACACATTGGAAGCGCGTCGATGAATCGAAATTCACACATTGTTTGCAGCAGTGCAGAGCTGCGCCGCACTTGGGACAGGTACCCCTGAAATCTAAATCAGCGGGAAGAGTTGCCGCACAGCTGAAACACCGGGCGGCAGCGATGTTTTGAACGAGCCGCGGGAGTTTGGGCCCGGTGATGTCGAGAGGAGGTCTAGGTCCCGACGGCCGAGGCCGTTCCGAGCGATGTGACTGCGAGGCCCGATCCGAATCCTGATAGCCGTGTTGTCTGTATTTTCGATCTCCGTCCATCGTCGTTGATCGACTCCTTGGAAGGTCCAGTGGCAGCTGAGCGCACGATCTTTGTGTTGACTTCCGCCGACTGAACTTACATTAAATGCAGTTCCAGTGTCTTAAAAGAAACTATTCGGTGACGCTGGAATTCTCGAGTGTTGAGGGCGGGGTCGTGTTATTGGAAGGACGTAGTAACGGATCCCGCTTGCACCTGTTTAGTATGTACCACGGATTTCGTTTGAGCGCCAGTATCCCTCGTCACTATTTGTACAGTACCGAGGACTTGTACTAATCCGAAACCCATTTCAGCAAGGCATTGCAGGGACGAGTAAGGGGATTATCGAAATGATTAGGGCTAATTCGCACAGAGTAACCGACGCGCCCTGTCCTTTGCACCGTAAATTCACTCGCGAAAGTCACCGCAGTACCGCGCTCCTCGACCGGCGCAAGGGCGAGGGTATAGGTGTTTTGCAGCTCTCCATTCACGCCAATTTGACCGATGACTGCTTCCACGCGTACTTCGGAAGCTTGTAGGCCTGCCAGATCTACGGTGGCGCGCAGCGGAACGGCCGAACCACTCATCACCTGATCTCCCGGGCTTTCGCCAAAGTCGACAAATTTAATTTGCTGCCACGCCTGGCTCATGCGCGAATCCCACACGGTTCGGCGGCGCGCGGCCTCGAAGTTGTCTTGCGAAATGCTGGTCCAGAAATTGTGTGCGGGCTGATACAGTTCCGACATATATTCAGCGACCATGCGCCCGCTGCTGAATTGGGGCGTGATGTTCGCCATGCAGGTTTTGATGCGGCGAATCCAGCCTGCCGGGATTTCCTGTTCGGAATCCTGATAGAACAGGGGCACGATATCGTTTTCGAGAGTCGAATAGATGGCGCTCGCATGGATATCGTCCTGATCTTCGGTATATTCCGCGCGATCGCCGACAGCCCATCCCGCGGACAGGTCAAAGGCCTCGTCGAACCAGCCGTCCAGCACGCTTAAATTCAGCACGCCGTTCATGCACGCTTTCATACCGCTGGTTCCACATGCCTCCTCCCCGCGCCGCGGATTGTTGAGCCACAGATCGACACCTTGCACCATCTCGCGGGCGACTTGAATTCCGTAATCTTCGATGAAGATGAGGCGCTTTGAAATCTCGGAATCGCGTGAAAGATTCACGATCTCACGAATCAGCGTTTTCCCGGGAAGATCCTTCGGATGGGCTTTGCCCGCGAGCACGATCTGCACCGGCATTTGCGGGTGATTGAGAAGTTTCTTCAGGCGATTCACGTCGCGGAACAGTAGAGTTGCACGCTTGTATGTGGCGAAGCGACGACCGAAACCGATGGTGAACACATCCGGATCGAGGACTTCGTGCAAGCGGCGCACTTCCGCGGCAGAAGCCTTGCGCTGCAGGGCGGAATTGACGGCCCGCTCGCGAACAAAAGCCACCAGGCGGCGCTTGCGCTTCCGATGCATTTCCCACAGCTCCTGGCTAGGTATCTCCTGCACCTGCTCCCACATCTTGGTGTCTTCCAAACGCTCCCGCCAATCGGGCTGCAGATACTGGTCGTAGAGACCGGCGAGATCGCCGTTAATCCAAGTGGAGGCGTGTACACCGTTGGTCACGGCCGCGATCGGCACCTCGTCAACGAGCAGGCGGGGCCAGAGATCCTGGAACATTTTCTGCGATACGCAACGATGCAGAATACTGACCGCATTGCGGAAGGCCGACGTCTTCAGCGCCAACACCGCCATCGAGAACCGATCGGCTGGATCCTGCAGATTCTTGCGGCCGAGCGTCAACAGCTTATCGAACGGGAACGGGCCTTGCTCGCAATAGGCGCGAAAATAGTCGTACACCATGCTCGAATCGAACAGGTCGATACCGGCCGGAACGCAAGTATGGGTTGTGAAAACGTTGCTGAGGCGCGTAGCCTCGAGCGCCTGTTCGAAGCTGAGTCCGTTCTCCTGCATCAAAACGCGAATGCGCTCTAATGCGAGGAAAGCGGAGTGCCCTTCGTTCATGTGATAAACGGTGGGCTTGACGCCAAGTTTTTTCAAGGCGCGAAGGCCGCCGATGCCGAGCACGATCTCCTGCCGGATGCGCTTGTGTATGTCACCTCCGTAGAGCTGGTCGGTGATTTCGCGATGCTCGGCGGAAGTGTTCAGCGGAATGTTCGTATCGAGTAGAAACAGCTTTACGCGTCCGACATCGATATGCCACACTTTCATGAACAGCTCGCCGGTGGGGAGCGTCAAGGTGATGATGACCTCTTCGCCCCACTCTCCTATGCAGGGGCGCACCGGCAGCGTGTAGAAGTCATTGAGAGGCGTGCGTTCCTGCTGCCAGCCATCCGGGTTGAGATATTGCTGTAAATACCCGCGCTGATAGAGCAGGCCGACACCCGTGAGAGCGAAATCGCTGTCGCTCGCGGCTTTTAGATGATCGCCGGAGAGGATTCCTAAGCCGCCTGAGTAGATCTGCATGCAATCGAGCAGACCGTATTCCATCGAAAAATAAGCAATCTGCGGAGTCTCGCCCGTCGGAGTCAGCGCATGCAGGTAGCTGTCGTGACGCTCGCAGGCACGCCGGTACAGAGAAATGAAGCGTGGGTCGGCAGCCGCTTTGTCGAGCTTCTCCTGCGAAACGCGGCCGAGCAACTGGATGGGATTATGGTTGGATTCTTTCCAAAGCGCCGGATCTATGCGCCGGAATAGCGCGCGGATGATGTGATCCCAGCTCCAAAGCAGGTTATAGGCCAGCTCAGAGAGGCGATTCAGCGAAGGCGGCAGCGCGGGACGAACCAAAAACTCTCTTAGGGGTTGAATCTGATAAGGCATGCCAAACTGCGGAGCGACGGTCCTAAAGATGATATCGGAAGTTTGTAAAATTCACAGAACGGAGAACGAAAAAAGATTTGGGCTGCGGGTTTTAGCGATGGCAAGACGTATGCTTAGTATCTCATGCCCATAATCGATGGATGAGGGGATCTCGCGCCTGTCCTATCTATCCGTCCGTGAGGTCAGCTATCGAGTAGACGGACGCACGATCCTCGATACCGTCAGCTTTGAGGTGGAACGCGGGGAGACGCTGGTCTTGCTGGGCCGCAGCGGCTCGGGCAAGACGACCGCTTTACGGCTCATCAACCGGCTGCTCGAGCCCTCGACAGGCAGCATCTTGATCGATGGCGCGGATATCGGCGGCGCGGACCCGATCGAGCTGCGACGCCGTATCGGATACGTCATTCAGGAGTTCGGGCTTTTGCCGCATTGGACCGTCGAAGAAAACGTAGGATTGATCCCGCGCCTGTTAGGCTGGCCGGCGGCGCGGCGTCAGCAGAAAACCAGGGAACTGCTCGATCAGGTGGGGCTGGGTTTTCAAGCCGTACGCGCTCGAAAACCGCATCAGCTCTCGGGTGGCCAGCGCCAGAGAGTAGCGGTGGCGCGCGCGCTTGCCGCCGGCCCCGGACTGCTGCTGTTCGACGAACCTTTTGGAGCGCTCGATCCGGTAACCCGGCACGAAATGCAGCAGCAATTTATCGACTTGCGCCAGCGCTACCAGGTCGCGTCGATTTTCGTAACGCACGACATAGCGGAAGCGCTTGCGCTAGGGACCCGCATCGCGGTGCTGGACCGCGGCAAGCTCGAAACGATCACCACGCCAGACAAGTTCCACCAAGCGGCAACGCCCGTGGCGCAGGCCTTCTTCGACACGCTGCCGAAGTTTAGAGTTGCCGCGGAACCCCCCGCAGAAGCATCCCCACAAACATCCGCACAAAACAGGGTGCAGTGAAGTGGATCCCATTGTTCTCAAGAGCCTGCTGCGAGACGTGGCCCAGCTCACCGGCGAGCATATCGTCCTGGTGGGAATTTCTTCGGGCATCGCGATTTTGATTGGCATAGGAATGGGCATCGCAGGAACACGGCACGCTTCGCTCCGGAGGGTGTCTGTCACGGTTGCGAGCGTATTGCAGACGATACCCAGTCTGGCCTTGTTCGGTTTTCTGCTACCCGTACCTCTAGTAGGAGGAATCGGCAGGCATACCGCGATCCTCTGCTTGATCCTGTATTCCTTGTTACCGATTCTGCGCAACACCATCGTGGGAATCACGACTGTGGATGCGCCTGTTCGAGAAGCTGCGGTCGCGATGGGCATGACCGACGGGCAGTTGCTGCGGTTGGTCGAGCTGCCGCTGGCTGCCCCCACGATTATCGCCGGTATCCGTATCGCTGTCGTGACCAATATCGGGACGGCCGTGATTGCGGCGGTGATTGGGGGCGGGGGACTGGGTGTATTGATTTTCCGCGGCGTGGCGTCAGTAGATACGTTGCAGATTTTGGCAGGTGCAATTCCAGCCGCCGCGCTGGCGCTGATCGCCGACGGTGGCATGGGACTGATCGAGCGAAGAATAAAAACGAGATGAAACGCACTATTGCCCTCCTGGTCTCGGCCGTCGCGCTATGCGGCTGTTCGCGCAATGGCGCGGTGGTCGTCGGTTCGAAAAATTTTACGGAGCAGCTGGTTCTGGGTGAGATCGCTGCGCAACAGCTGGAGCGCAAGCTGCATATCCGCGTCGAGCGCAAGCTGAACCTGGGCGGGACGCTTCTGACGCATGAAGCCATTCTCAAGGGCGATATCGATATCTATCCTGAGTACACGGGCACGGGCAGCAGTGTAGTTCTGAAGGAAAAGATACCCGATGATGCCGTGCGCGCGTATATGACGGTAAAAGATGAATACTGGCGGCGTTTTCACCTGATCTGGCTGCCGCCGTTGGGTTTTAACGATACCTTCGCCATGATTGTGCGTACCAGCGACGGCAAACGTCTCAGCGCTCCGGAACTGTCGGACGCGGGCGCGCGGAGCTGGCGCTTGGGCGTGGGTTATGAGTTCTTGACACGTCCGGATGGCCTCGCCAAGCTCAATCAAGCCTACGGTCTCCATTGGGACGGAACGCCCCGAAGCATGGACCTGGGACTGCTTTATCAAGCGCTGCGCCAGAAAAAAATCGATATGGCGGCCGGCAACTCGACCGACGCACCGCTTACGCAACCCGACTTTCTGATGCTCCAGGACGATAAAAAAGCCTTCCCACCGTACAGCGCCTGTTACGTGATCCGGAAAGGGCTGGTGGATCAGCAGCCGCAGGTCGAATGGGCCTTGACTATGCTCTCGAACCATATCGGTGAGGAGACCATGCGCGCGCTGAACCGCCGCGTCGAGGTGGAGCATCAGACCCGTCGAAAGAGTGGCGAAAGACTTTCTCGCGAGCCAGCCATGACCTTCCCCGAGCGCTCTCATCGAGCTACGAAATGATCAACAAGCTTGTCCTCGAAAACCTGAAACACCGCTGGCTGCGGACAGTCCTGTGCGCGCTCGTCGTGGGCGTTCAGGTGATGTCGATTCTTACGCTGATTGGGTTGAGCCGCGGGATGCTGGAGGATTCGGCACATCGCGCCAGCGGCACGGGTGCGGACATCTGGCTCAAACCCGGCGGAACTATGACGTTAGCCGCCGGTCAGGTTAACGAAAAGTTTGTCGGCTTTGTCGCCAGGCAGCCGCACGTGACCCACGCAGTCGGAGTATTGATGATTCCCATACAGTTGATCACCATGATCAACGGTGTCAATATCCAGCAATTCCAAGAGATGAGCGGCGGATTCCGGCTGGTCAAAGGAGACTTGCCTCGCGCTCCCGACGACCTGCTTGTCGACATCTATTACGCGCAGCAGAACAAACTGCATGTCGGCGATACGGTCAAGCTGCTCAACCACAATTGGCATCTCAGCGGAATTATGCAAGGCGGAGTACTGGGCCGCCTGGTCGTGCAGTTGAACCGGCTTCAAGAATTAACCGGTAACGCGGAGCCGGCACGCATCTCTGAAATTCTGGTGAAGCTCGATGATCCGGCCCTCACGAATCAAGAGGTCACGCACTTCAACCAGCTGTTACGCGGCAACCTGACGGCTATCTCGGCGCGCGATTTCGTTTCGCAATTCAGCGTAAACAATATCCCGCAGCTGCGGGCATTCATCGGGGTCATCACTGTGCTCGCGGTCGTAGTCGGGTTTCTGGTCGTGTTTCTGTCGATGTATACAGCCGTCGTCGAGCGCACGCGCGAGATTGGAATCCTGAAAGCGCTGGGCGCCAAGCCACTCAGGATTCTCGATATTCTGATCAGAGAAGCAGTGCTGCTCGCGATAGCTGGTTGCCTGATCGGCATTGTTTTATCGTTCGCGGCTAAAACTCTGGTGATGACCATCATGCCTGCTTCCTTGCAGGTGGTGAATGCACCCGATTGGTGGCCGATTGCGACAGCGATTGCTTTAGGCGGCGCGCTGCTCGGCGCCATCTATCCCGGATTGAAGGCGGCGCGGCAAGATGCCATCGAGGCGCTTGCCTATGAGTAGCCCAGCCGGTAGCGGCGCGGCCTCTCTCGTGCCTAGCGCGACAGGCGATCCAATTATTCGCGTGCGCGGTTTGCGCAAGACATATCACGTGGGCGAAGTGGACGTTGCGGCATTACGCGGCGTTGATCTTGACGTGCCGCGCGGCGAGTTTCTGGCGGTCATCGGGCCTTCCGGTTCGGGCAAATCGACACTGTTCCACATTTTAGGCGGTTTGGCCCCGCCCACCGCCGGTGAGATCTTCATTGACGGAGTGAATTTGCTAAAGCTCACCGAAAATGAGCGGACGGAAATGCGGCGCGCCAAAGTGGGTTTCGTATTTCAGAAGTACAACTTGTTGCCGACTCTGACGGCCAGAGATAACATCGCACTCGCGCAGGCCCTCGCCGGGATTACTTCTCCGCCCGCCGATTTCGAAGAAACTCTCGAACTTCTAGGCATTAAGCAGCGGCTCGATCACAAACCTCGCGCGCTGTCGGGCGGTGAGCAGCAGCGTGTCGCGATCGCCCGCGCGCTTGTGAATCAGCCCGCGATTCTGCTGGCCGATGAACCCACGGGAAACTTGGATACGGTCAATTCGAACGCGGTGCTCGAAATTTTGCGCGACTTGAATAAACGCCGGCGGCAAACCGTTCTGATGATCACGCACAATCCGGAAGCTGCAGCATTTGCCGACCGCATTGTGACCATGCGCGACGGAAGAATCGAACTGACTTGAATCTTCCCGGAATCGTTTAGGCAAAAATCGGCTAGTCTGAATACATGATCAGACACTGTTTGCTTATCTGTCTCGCAGCAGCGGTCCTCTGCGGCCAGGAAACCACCCCGGACAAGCGCTTGCGAAATGCTGCTGACGCCTTTAGCGAAGTGATGGCTAGTCCAGACAAAGGCATCCCTCAGGAGTTGATGGATAAAGCGCAATGCATTGTCGTCGTGCCCGGTCTGCTCAAAGGCGCGTTTGGCGTCGGCGGGAAGTATGGCCGCGGATTCGCGTCGTGCCGCAAGTGTGGACACGGCTGGAGTGCGCCGGCAGCTGTGGCGATTGAGGGGGGCAGTTTTGGATTCCAACTCGGCGGGTCGTCTACGGATGTCATCATGCTCGTAATGAAAGAGAGCGGCATGAAGAGGCTGCTCGGCGATAAATTCACGATAGGAGGGGAAGCCGCTGCAGCGGCAGGTCCGGTCGGCCGCAACACCAGTGCTAACACGGACGTTTTGTTGCGCGCCGAGATTCTTTCGTGGTCCCGTTCGCGAGGCTTGTTTGCAGGTTTATCGCTCGAAGGTGCTACGCTGCGGCCTGACGGGTCTGAAAACAAGAAACTTTACGGACGCGACATCACGAACAAAGAAATATTGGAGGCGGGCGTCAGGACTCCTCCGGCTGCTCGTCCGTTCGTCACCACGTTAGACCGTTCCTCCCGTGCAGCGCTCACCGAAAACTGCATTTCCTTAGGAGAGAGTGCGATTCATTTCGCGACTGCGCAGTCGGCTATTCCGGCGGGCGCTGAAGGAGTGTTGTCTGAAGTCGTGAATCAGTTGAAAGCGAATCCGCAGTGGAAATGGGAAGTGGAGGGTTACACGGATAACGTCGGCGATAGAGCCGCAAATCAGAAGCTCTCCGAGGACCGCGCCAGGTCGGTCGCGAACTGGCTGGCCGCTCACGGTATCGATCGGAGCCGGTTAGCAGTTAAAGGTTACGGCGAATCGCAGCCCGTCGCTGACAATTCCACGGCGGACGGCCGAGCTAAGAATCGCAGAGTGGAACTGATTCACCGATAGAGCTCATACAACTGCGTTGTCATGATGCGCGACGGAAAAATTGAAGCGGCGTAAGCCCAGCCTTCCAGATTGAGGTCGCGAGCCGACCCGGCGCGGGAACCGCGATCATCGAGACGTGATCTTCCTAGAAATCTGGGATGGCGTGGAGTTTGGTGTTGGGCCTCGGGGCGCCGGTGCAAAAGCCGTCTTTTTCGCGGAGCGAAGATTCCCAGAAGGCTAGCAGCTCCAGCAGCGCTTTCAATGCTTCAGGCGCTCGTTCACGGATGTTTTCGTGGTCCCATGCGTAATGGGGCGGCACTCGTTCGCCATTGATATACGCCCAACCCGCTGCGTTCTGGGCGAATCGAGCGTTATAGGACGTCTGCAGAGATTTCAAGACGTCCTGAATCGCGCATATGCTGATGCGAAAGCGCGTGAATAAATGCTGGGGGAAATCGAAGTCCTTCAACAGAAGCCGGGCCGCTTCCGATCCGCGCCCGCTCAAATCTCGAATGAGCCCTTCGGGCATTGCTAGATTGAGGCCGCCTTCATCGGCACATAAACTCACGCTCACGATGCGGTCGCGGAAACCGGGAGCGCTGGCCTGCAAGTTGTCTCGCCAGTTCTGCATCGTATTGATAATCGCGCCGAAAAAATTGAGGATGCATTGGGCAGGCTTTCTTTGTTCTGTGATGCCCTGTGGCGTCCATCGCGGGTCGCCGATCGAATTCCAGATTACAGGAGCGCTGCCTGCCGCTTTCGGCATTCTCACGAAATCGGCGGCGTTACTGCGGTCGTTTTTGCACAGCGTTTCCCCGGCTTGCTGTAGATTGATGCCGAAGGTCGGCCAGCGGGGTAGCGGCGAATCGAAAAAGCTCAGCGGGAAATTGCTGCAGATGCCCCCGTCCGAGAACCAGAGTTTTGTTCCGACGCGGGTGTCGTATTGCTCGTTGCCGCGCTGGTTTCTTTCAAGGCTATAGTCCACTCGATAGAGCGGTACGGCGCTGATGAGACCGGGAAAACTTAAACTCATGCGCGTTGCGACCACGATCGGCAAATCTTCGTTGTCCGGCAGTCGTCGAAGAACTGCCTTCAAGTTCGCGGGCGACACCAGCTGGCGAGTGTCGTGAGACGCTGGCGCCCGAGCAGCGTCAGCCGCCTCGCGAGTCTCCACCTTCTGGCTGCCTTTGAGCAGAGCGTTCAGCACGTCTTGAGGGAACCAGCGAGCGAGTTCCGCGGCGTCAAAGTAGAGTCCGCCCTCCCGAAAGGGAATGCTGAACGGGCGTCCTTCGGTGATGCCGGTGGTCACTATCTCGAAATTGATGGTTCGATCGGTGACGACCTTTTCTTCGGGGTAGAGAGGAGCGTTCCAGAGATCGCCGAACGTGACAGGCCGGTCGTTCAATTGACCCGCCGCTGCCTGGATGCACCCGTGAATCCATCCGGTGAGTGATTCGGCCGGGCCCTTCTGAGACGCCAAGCCCGAGCACAACCCGAATCCGTTGGCGGCAACACTGCGGAGGGCGGCTCTGCCTGCTTGGACAGCAGCGACCGCGAACGCGAGAGGTATGCCGAGCGCGACTCCGGACAAAGCGCAAACGACTGGATGCCGGCCGATGAGACCGATAACTGACCAAAGAGAGTGCCAGCGTACGAGTGCGTAAAGCAGGGATGGAACGACGAGACCGGTCACCAGGCCGAGCGTGAACCAAGGCAAGGCAGACAAGGCGATGCCGAACAATGTGTGGACGATCTTGCCCGAAAGCGTGCGCTTTGCGGTAAATCCGCGGAGCAGATTGAATACCTTGCGAGCTCGAGGATCGGGAGTAAACAGAGCGAGCAGATGTCCGTCCTTGGCGAGTTCATCCGGCAATTCCGCCAAAGTGGAAAAGGCTGCTGCGTTGTTGCGCCGGCGGCCCAGTTCCGCGGCTGCCGTCACAGCCGCCGCGATGGCGCCAGCTGAGGTACCGCCGATGTTCTTGAACCGATACTGTTTCGCAAGCTCGACCGCCGCCGCAGGGTAGATCACTCCGCTCGTGATGCCACCCTTCATGACCAGATCGCAATACGGGTAGTCTCCGGAAGCGGGAGCGCTGTCCATAGAACCTCCCTTTCTCGTAGGAAACGGAGCGCATCGCTCCAAATAGAAGATGTCGGTAGCATAAATCGGCTGGCCGCCTGGGTCAATGGCAAAGAGAAAAAGGGAATGTGGGCTGTCGTGCTAGAGCACGCGCCCGCGGCAGCAAGAATATCGTTAAGTTGACGCCGTTCTGACCGTCAAATCACGATTTCCGAATTCTTGCGGCGCTCCGCGCAAAACCCGTTCGCTACGCGGGTGGACTTTACAGCAACTGCTCGACAGCTTCGAGCACCTGCTCGCGATCAAATGGCTTCGGCACGACTCCGTCAGCACCCAGATGGCTCGCTACTTTGAGGTAGCCGTTGCCTCCAAATGCCCCTGAGATAGCGAGGATTTTAACGTCAGGATGGCTTTGCCGGAGCGCTTTGATTGTCTCCATGCCATCTTTTTCCGGCATCACCAAATCGGTAATCACCAGCTTGATGGGATGCCGGCCGACTTGAGCCAGTGCGTCTCGGCCGTCTACCGCCTCGAGCACTTCGTACCCCGAATCCTCGAACGTTGCACGCAAGAGCTTCCGTACCATCGCATCGTCGTCGACGATCAGCACCGCCGGACGACTCGTGCGTTCAAGCACGGACGCAACCTGTTTCAGCAGCGATCCGCCCGAGTACGGCTTCTGCAAAAACGGCGTATCCTGCTGCAGCGTACTGCGTCCCAGCAGGGCATGATCGGTGTAGCCGGAAGTGAAAATGATTGCGATTCCAGGCCATTTGTTGCGAAGCTGCTCGGCGAGCTCCGGACCGCTCATCTCGGGCATAACCACATCCGTGAGCACCAGGGCTGGAGCATGCAGCCGAGCCCTCTGTGAGTTTCAATGCGTCCTTGCCGTTGCTCGCTTCAAAGACGGTGTAACCCGCCTCCGACAACACCTCGTGAGCTAGCGTCCGCACCCGATCCTCATCCTCGATGAGCAGAATGGTTGCACCCTTTCCGTCGGCTGCAGCTTCAGGCTGCTCCGGTTTTGCGGATCGCGGGGCCGGAGCATCGAAGCGGGGCAAATAGATCCGGAACGTAGTACCGAGCCCCGCTTCGGAATAAAGGGTCACGGTGCCGCCGCTCTGTTGGACGACGCCCAACACCATCGACAGACCGAGACCCGTGCCCTTGCCCACGTCCTTAGTGGTAAAGAAGGGCTCAAAGACTCTGGCTTTGATTTTTTCATCCATTCCGCAACCCGTATCGCTCACCGAGAGAAGCACATAACGGCCGGGTAGTACGTTTTCGAGCAAAGCCGCGCGTTCGTCCATTTCGCAATTACGCGTTTCGATCACGAGTTGCCCACCTTGCGGCATAGCGTCGCGAGCGTTCACGGCCAAATTGACCACCACCTGCTCCAACTGGGTCACATCGGCGCGAACCTGGCCAAGATCGGCAGCCAGGTGCAAGGCGATCTCAATGTCTTCGCCCAAAATTCTTCGCAGCATTTGGCTGATACCGCAGATCACATTGTTAAGTTCGAGCGTCTGCGGCTGCAGAATTTGCTTCCGGCTAAATGCCAGAAGCTGGCTGGTGAGATTCGCTGCGCGCTGGCCCGCTGCTTTGATTTCCGACACTTTGTCACGAAGCGGATTGTCCTCGCGTAGCTTGTGAAGAATGGAATCGCTGTACCCTAAAATGACCGTGAGCAGATTGTTGAAGTCGTGCGCGATGCCGCCGGCTAATCGCCCGACCGCTTCCATCTTCTGCGACTGCTGCAGCTGCGATTCAAGCCGTTTCTGCTCCGTGATATCGGTGATCAAGGCGAGCCGCGCTCGCCGCCCGGCGAACTCGATGGTGCGTCCCCTGGTTTCGATCATCACGGACTGGCCATCTTTACGCCGGACCCGGAATGAGCCTTTGTACGCGTCCGTAGTCTCTTTCTCTTTGATGAAATCCATCAGGGCCGGAATGTCCTCCGGCGCCCGCGTGTCGCGCAGCGTCATTCTGAGGAACTCGGCGCGCGTGTAGCCGTACAATTCTTCAGCCGCGGCGTTTACCGCGAGGAATTCGAGCGTTTCGGCATCGAAGACCACCATGCTGAGAGGGCTGCCCTCAAACAGCAGCTGGTAGCGGTGTTCACCATCCTGTACAGCGAGTTCGCTCGCCTGCAATTCGGCCGTTCGGGCCAGGACTTTCCCTTCGACAATCTCGTTCGTAGACTCCAGCTCAGCGCGCTGTCGCGCGATGTTTTTCATTTCCTGAACACTTTGCAGGCACGACCGGATCAGGAAAATGTTTTCGAAGATCACCCAGGCTGCGTGCTCGGTCCAGCGCCACGGGCTTGCGGTGAGAACGCCAAACACCGATTGCGGCCAGTAAATCCCGCGCAGCATATGATCGGCCGCAACCACCAGCGTTGCCGGTATGAATACACGCCAATCGCGATAGAAGGCCAGAAACGCCAGGGAACCGAAGACGTGAAAGTGAGTTTCAATTCGACCGCCGGTCAAGTGAATGAGAAGCGCCGACATCAGCATCTGGGAAACCGCGATGACGTGGCGCGTGATCGCCTGCCCGGGATGCAGATGTACGAGTATGACCGGAAGCAGAGTAATGGCCCCGCCCAGAAAAATGGCAGCCCACAAATGCAAATGCAGCTCGCTGTATTGCCCGGCCCATGTTCGCGGAGTGATCCAGCACGCCGCTGCAATCGAGGCCAGCCACTGGACTAACATGAGCCGCGCGAATAGGTGATCGGTGCGACGGTAGATGGACTGCTGGTGGTCGTGGAATAAGGCGGCCGCGCGCCGAGCCACGCTCTCCATCAAGTGCGGATTCGTTATTGCTTCTTCCACGAGTTCTGACTCAGCTCCTTTGCATTCGGATCGTGCAGTGAACATCCAAAGACCGGAGCGTGAGTCCGCACCTTCACTCGCTCTCTCACGGCGAGAATCACTGAATCGACGCCAAAGTTATCGCCCTGGTGACCACGCGCGCTCGTGATCCCACCGCTAAATACCAACTGTCCTTCGGGGTCGTACAGCATCGTTTGACCCGAAACTTGGCCGCCAAATCGGTCCGTCTCGGAACCGTCTTGGTCATACACAAGATGGACATTCGGAATGCCCGCGGCGGTCTTCCAGAGACCCGAGGCTTCGACCTCGGCTGCACTGGCTTCCGGTTTGCGGAAGACCATAAATCCGACAAGCTTTCCTTGCAGCCGCGCCATCAGAATCTCGAGTTCCGCGACGCTCGCGCGAGTGCACGGACAGTTCGGATGCGTCAGCATCACGAACGTGTATTTATCGTGAGGCCGCACGATGCGGCTTGCGGCCGGCCACTGCGCGGGGGGAGTGCCCGGGATTCCAGGTGCGCTCTCGTAATTGAGCAGTTTTCGGCCTCCGAAGCAGATCAAGCCCGCCCAGACGGCTATTACGCCTCCGCAGATCGCATGGCTGAGCGTAATTCGTGTCATTGCTTCGTGAAGCCAACGCCCTAAGCCGTACGTATTCCGAAAAACTTGCCTGAAACGCGGTTCTCTAGCTGTATCGGGTAAAAGAAGCTAAAGCTTTAGACTCCCGAATCTCGAGCGGCGTCCCTTGCGCGGCCCGACACCCTCACTCGACTCGCAGGGCGACGTTTGGATCGACGCGCGTGGCCCGCAGTGCCGGCATATAGCTCGCCAGCAGCGCAACCAACGCGAGAACAATGCAAACAGAGCAATAGGTGAGCGGATCGCGCGGCGGTGTGTTGTACAGCAGAGAGGAGAGCAGACGCGCGAGCACTGCGGCGGCCACGACTCCGACCGCGATCCCGGCCGCCGTTATCAACATGCCATGTTGCAGGATCATCTGAAGCACGTCTGAGCGCGACGCTCCCAACGCCATACGCAAACCGATCTCGTTGGTTCGCTGCGTCACGGCATAAGAGATTACGCCATAGACACCCATCGCGGTTAGCAGCAGTGCGATTCCAGCAAAACAGCTCAGCAGAACTGTTTGGAAACGCGCGCGTCCGAGATCGAGCGCCAGGTAGTCGGCCATCGATCGGACTCCGTAGAGCGAGGTTTCGGGGTCCATCGACGACAACACCTTGTGCACGGCCTGGGTTAACGACAACGGTTCTCCCGCCGTGCGTATAACCAGTGTTGGCGGGCCAAACATCAGTTGCGGCAACGGAATGTAGTAGGCGGGTGCAGGGTCCTGAGCGAGATTGCTGGTGCGGATATCGCCAACCACTCCTACAATTTCGCGCGTTGCATAAGCTGCACGCGCCGCTCCCTCGCTGGCGCCAATCTTCACGCGTTTGCCGATCGGGTCTTCGTTCGGAAAGAATTTCTTCGCAAAGGCCTGAGTCACAATCATCACGGGCTTTGCATTCCGCTGATCGTGTGGGCCAAATGTGCGCCCTTGCAGCAGTGGGATTTGCATCGTTTGCAAGAAGCCCGGCACAACAATATAGAAGGTTGCATTCGGGTGATTTCCTTCCGGCGTAGGGTGATCGAGCAAATCGAACGAAATGACCATGTGGTTTTCGCTCAGCGGAAGCGGTAGCGCGCCCGCCGCCGCCGTAACGCCCGGCAACGTTCGAAGCCGGTCCACCAAGCTGTTTATGAAGCGGTCTTGCTGGTCGGGGTTGTAGCGCGTTTCGGAAAGATCGAAGTCGGCGGTCAATAGATGCTCCGGATTGAAGCCCAGCGAGGCGTGCGAGAGCCTGTCGAGGCTGCGCATCAACAGACCGGCGCCAATCAGCAGCATGACTCCAAGCGCGGTCTCGGCGATGACCAGCCCCGATCGCAAGCGGTTCTGACGCGGGGCCGCAGTCGCGCTCCTCCCACCTTCGCGCATCGCCGAACTCAGATTCGGAGTGCTGGTCCGAAGCGCCGGCACCAGCCCAAACAGGATGCCCGTCAAAACTGCTAAGGCGAACGTGAAGAACGCGACCCGGTAATCGATGCTAATCTCGGCAGCCCGCGGCAGGTTCGCAGGATATAGCCGCAGAACCACGTTTAGGGACCAGGAAGCGAGCGCGAACCCGAGCCCCCCGCCGCCGAGTGAAAGAACGACCGATTCAGTAATCAACTGGCGCACGATGCGGACTCGTGTCGCCCCAACAGCGGAGCGGATCGCAATCTCTCTTGCGCGGCCGCTGCCCCGGCTCAACAACAGGTTCGCCACGTTGGCGCAAGCGATCAGCAACACCAGCCCAACCGCACCGAGCAGCATGAAAAGAGTCTTACTGGTGTCGCCGATCAAGTTCTTCAGCTCCGGTTCCGCCTGCATCCCGAAGTGAGAATTAGTCTTTGGATATTCATGCCGAAGCGCATTCGCGACGGAAGCCGCATCCGCATTCGCCTGGGCAATCGTAGCGCCTTGTTTCAGCCGCCCAATCGCCTCGAGATAATGCTCGCCGCGCTGCTCGGTATTCGGCGGATCACCCGGTGTGTCGGGTTCAGCCTCACGCGAGAACGTCAGCCACATTTCCCGGCTCTCCTCCCGAATCGGAAATTGAAATCCTCGGCGCATCACGCCGATCACCGTAAACGCGCGGCCGTTCAGCCCGATGCTGCGGCCGACAATTGCCGGATCGGCATGAAAGTGCCTCCGCCAAAACTCGTCACTCAAGATCGCCACGTGATGCCCGGGTCCATCTTCATCCGGCAGGAAGGAGCGGCCCATGGCCGGACTGGCTCCGAGCAACTGGAAGGCATTCGCTGAGACATTCTCCCCGTGGACGTGCACAGCGTCGCCCACACCCGTCGCTGTGAAATCGATATCGTGATAGGCCGCTAGCGCTTCAAATGCATGGCTGCGGGCGCGCAGATCGATGAAGTCCGGATACGATAGTGCACCGCCTTCGCCGGGACCCTGCCGGATGTCGAACTCCTTGACTGCAACCAGTCTTTCCGGAGCACGAAACGGCAACGGACGCAGCAGCAGCGCATTGATGACGGTGAACATCGCCGTAGGCGCGCCTATGCCAAGCGCGAGCGTAGCGATCGCTATGGTGGCGAAGACCCGAGCTTTCAAGAGGTCGCGAATGGCGTAGCGGATGTCGTGAATGAGCGTTTCCATAAATGCCCGACAGTTAAGGCACGTCAGAAACCGGAAACCACATATCCATTCTGTTGACTGCTCAACGGCTTGCTTTGGCTCTAGGTGGCAATCGTGGGATGCCGGTGTTCGGAAGCGGACGTTATCAATGTTGAAACTTAATCCGAAGCAGGTGAGCCGGCGCGCTGGACGCCGCGACGACGGACACGGGGTGCGAGCCTTCCACCCATTTGATATCGCCATCCGTCATCGGTTCACCGCGCTCGGTTCCCTCCGCCCCTATTACCGAAAGAGGTGCAAAAGCGATCAAGAGTGACGGGGAGGCTGAGGCATCCAATTTGCAATGCATTCCGCGTTCGCAAATCACCCGTTGCACTTCGACCTCTGGACTCCGGAATTCATATACGGCACTATTCTGCAATGGACCTCTAGGCGCTTTGCCCCGGAAGGGCGGCAGAGAGCCTCCCAAAGCTACTTGTTTAAGTTCGACGCGCAGAAAGTCGGAACTCGTGTTGCCTAAGTTCTCGACCACATGCCGCTCGATGCGACCCGGGCTTACACGAAACGCACCTTTGGTTGTCGGAGGTCTCGTGAGTGCAAACGGCGGCTGCTCCTCATGCTCGAAGCGCACCGGACCCGAATTGCTCAGATAGACATAGATGGTCGGAAACTTTGAATGGTCGTGCACTCCAATGCGCTCGTGTGGTCCATAATGCACACGAATCACCGAAGCGATGGTGTTGTCGAGGGCGAGGCTATAGTTTTCCGGAAAAGTTGCAATAGGATCTTGAGCGACGGTCGTGGAGGCGCCAGCGCTGATGGAGAACGCCAGCAGCAGCGAATTCGGGAGCGACGGCATTAGCTAAGAATGTAAGACACCCGAGTCAATGCCCTTGCAGCATCCCGAGTACCGCACTATGTTGCATTTTTCTGGCCCAAGCTTTCGGCGTGGCCCAAGATTCGGCATCGGGTTCATCGACCGGTGCTCCGCGGTCGATGAGCAGTTCAACTAATTTCGCCCTTCCCCACCGGCACGCCCAGCCTAAAGGTGTCGTTTGGAGTAAGTCGTCCCGCACGTCAAGTCTCGCGCCATGATCGAGTAACATCGATGCGAATCGCGCACGATCCTCGTCGGGCAGGTTGCCATGGCGTGCGGCCACGAAATGCAGCGCGGTTTGTCCGAAGCGCGAGACGTTCGGATCAACTCCGTGCCGCAGCAATAGGTCCATGCTCCCGAAATGACCTTCGTTCTCCGAAGAGTCGTTACCGGCTCCGCGAATTGGTTGAATCAGCACCCAATGCCATCGGGGATCGTTGCCGGGCCATTTGAGGTGTGGGAGCGCTAACTGTACGATCGCTGGACATCCGTGATCCGCGGCGGACCAGGCCAGCTCACTTGCGAGTCCTTCGCTCGGGTCCGCTGCTAACAACCGCTCTGCCTCAGCGACGTCGTGCGCTTCGGCAATCATGTACGGCTGTATTTTCGCGCCGCGTTCCAATAACAGGCGTTTGACGGAATCGTCTTCATGATTCCAGGCATTGCGCAGCGGCCAGCCGGAGGCATACACGTTCGCGTTGGGGTCGGCCCCGCGGTCCAGCAACAACTTCGCAATATCGAACCGTGCTGCTAGTGCCGCGTACCACAAAGGCATGCCCCAAGTGAGGACGGGTTCTTCCAGTTCCTTAAGCGTCGTGCGTTCATCGACGTCGGCGCCGAGATCGAGTAACAGCCTAACCATTTCAAGATGCCCATGCTTCACGGCCAAGCTGAGCAGGCCACCGTTCTGGTCAATTTGCCGCAACAGAGCGGGATCCGCATCTACCAGTTCGCGAATCCGCGCAGCATCTGCTTGCGCAACCGCCGCGCTGATTTGCTCTCGAAGCGGCGAGACAGTTGCCTTTGGGCTGCTCCTCTCATTTTGGCGCGAGCGCTCTTCTGTTTCGATCACGTCAACGATGTCGTCGTATTCGCGGTCTCGCGCCAGGGCAAACGCGGAGGTGGCATCGCGGTGCGGAAAAATCCCTTTGCGCGCGTCCGCCCCGGCTTCCATCAGCAGGCGCACCATATCCCGATCGCGGCGCAGTACCGCGTAATGCAGCGCCCGATGCTCATCGTTTGCCGACATATCCGTTCCGATCAACTCGGGACGAGCAGCAAGCATGCTGCGCACCTGCGCGAGATCGCCGGCCTTAACCGCTTCGGCAAAGCTCGCGACGCTATCAGGCTGAGTGACTCGCGACATCGCTCGGTAACCCCTCGGCTTCTTTTCCCAGCATCTTCTTGTGCCCGTTCTCGATCGCCACACTTTGGGCCGTCTTAGCCGAACCCCACAGGTACATCGCCGCATACGCTCGCCACGGTCGCCACGCTTCGGCGCGATGTTCCAACTCGCGCGCACTTCCTAAATCGAGCGCGCGCAGCAGGCCCAGATCACTCGATGGAAATGCATCCGTTTCCCCCAGCGCTCGCATCGCTACATACTGGGCCGTCCACTTCCCAATTCCAGAAATTTCACCGAGCTGTGTCAAAAAAACGTCTGTATCCGCGATTCGTTCAAAACTGATCTGCCCGTTGCAAACCGCGCGTGCGAGATCGCGAATAGTCCCGGCTCGCGCGGCCGGCAGGCCAATGCTCGAAAGTTCGGCATCGGCAATAGCCTCTGGCGGAGGGAAAAGATGAGTGAGGCCGGCGGGTCCCGAGAACGGCTGCCCGAAAGCTTTCACCAGGCGGCCTGCCAACGTTGTCGCGGCCTTCACGGTGATCTGCTGGCCGAGAATGGCGCGCGTTGCGAGTTCGAAACCACTCCACGCACCCGCTAAGCGTCGGCCCGGATCAGATTCAATCCGCTCGGCCAGCACTGGATCGCTCCGGAGACTTCGCACGATGGCGGCCCAATCGGCATTCAGGTCGAACATGGCGCGGATACGCTCGATGATGAAGAAGAGCGCGCTTGGATCGCCGAACTGAACACGCACCAGGAGAGAGTGATTCGCCTCGTCTAGCGAGACCTCAAAAAATCCATGGCGGCCATTCAGAGAAATAGAGCGACGGTAACTGCCGAGTTCGACCATTTCGACCCCGGGCGTGGCGCGAGGCTCCAAAAACGCCAACATACCTTTCCAGTCAAACGGCGGGCGAAAGCGAAGCCGAAAGAGGTACTCGTTTTCTGGCTGAATGGCCGTCCGCTGTGCAAGACCGCGGATTTGTGTCGGTGTTCGTTCATACGTCTTTCGGATGGCGGCATTGAATCGTCGTACACAACCGAAGCCCGCGGCAACGGCGACCTGAGTCATCGGTAGACTCGTCTCGTCAATAAGCTTCTTCGCAAAGTGCAGACGACGCGTCTGGGCGACAGCACTAGGTGTCGCGCCAAGGTGCTTCAGGAAAAGCCTGCGAAGATGCCGCGAGCCAACGCCGAGGTGGTCCGCCAGAGCCTCGACCCCACCGTCCTCGAGACCCGTCTCGCCGATGAGCCGCAACGCTCGCGAGACCGTATTGGAAGTTCCGAACCAGGCTGGAGTCCCCGCCGAGCATTCCGGCCGGCAACGCAAACAAGGACGAAAACCAGCTTCCGCCGCCGCTGCCGCACTAGGGAAGTAGCGGACGTTTTCCTCTTTCGAAGCGCGCGCGGGACAGATGGGACGGCAGTAAATCCGCGTGCTCAACACCGCAATGAAAAACTTGCCGTCAAATCGCGCATCGCGCGAAAGCCTCGCCCGTGAACACACCTCGCGATTCAGATTCATACTCGAGCGCACTTAATGATAAGTCAATCCGGACGCGCAGAACTGGACGTTTTCGGACCGCGATCCAAACGATTCAAAACTAGCCACTAGTCATTCGCGAGGCGATCGGCGCAGGACAACAAACTGGACATCTGCGCGTGCAAGGTCCGCTAACGTCCAACGTTTCTTTAAATACGGATCTAACGTGACAACATGCAATCCAGAACATTCACCTGCATCGTCTCGGCCGTAATGGCCGGGCTCACGGCCGCTACACTCGCCGCACAAGACCAGCAGCAAGAAAACCAGCGGGTCCATTATCGCGTCTTCAATCTCGGCACGCTTGGTGGAACGGCAAGCAGCGGCAATACCATCAACAATTTGGGATGGGCAATGGGGAGTGCCAATCTGCCGGGCAACACGGACGAGCACGCCACCGTCTGGGCCTACGGATTGAAAGTCGACCTTGGCACATTGGGCGGCCCGAACAGCGATGTGCAGTGGCCGGTCAAGAACGATCGAGGCGAGATCGCGGGTATCGCCGAAACATCCGCTATTGATCCGCTCGGCGAAGCCTGGAGTTGCTCGGCATTTTTTCCAACTACCACCTATCACATCTGTCTCGGGTTCACTTGGCAGTGGGGCGTCATGACTCCGCTTCCCACGCTTGGCGGCAATAACGGCTTTGCCGCAGGCGCGAATAACGAAGGCCAAATCGCCGGGTGGGCGGAGAATACTGTTCATGATCCAACTTGTGCGGGCTCCCAGGTCCTTCAGTTCAAGCCAGTCATGTATGGCCCGGGACAGCGCCAGATCCAACAACTCCCGACGTTCCCTGGCGACCCGGACGGCGCGGCGACAGCGCTGAATGACCAGGGGCAAATCGTCGGAATATCCGGTACCTGCGACGTTGCTGTTGGAGCGTTTAGCGCCAAGCACGCGCTGCTGTGGCACAGCGGCAGAGTGGTTAATCTAGGCAGCCTGGGAGGCGCTGGCTGGAACACTCCGATGGCGATCAATAACCACGGTCAAATCGTTGGATTTTCCGATCTACCCGGCGATGTCAGCGGCGGAGTACTCAACGCAAATTTCCACGCCTTCCTTTGGACGAAAGAAACCGGCCGCATGCAGGATCTCGGCACGCTTCCCGGAGATTCCCTCAGCGAAGCGCTGGACATCAACGACCAAGGTCAGGTGGTGGGCGTTTCCTATCCTTCGACTCATGCCTGGGTCTGGCAAAACGGCGTAATGACGGATTTGAACTCGCTTGTTTCTTCTGGCTCGCCTCTGCTTCTGCTTGCGGCGGATGGCATCAACGATCGCGGCGAGATCACGGGCCAGGCTTGTGTGATCGCGGATGGTGGTTGTCCGGCTGGCAACGACACTCCCGCCTTCTTGGCAATCCCGAGGGCTGACGCAGACGACAGCGAAGCCGCTTCCTTCGCGCCAAGCGCGACCGTGCCTGAGAATGTCCGCGAGCAGATCAGGCAGCGGCTGGCGTTCGGCCACCTCGGATCTGAGCCGGCACGGCCGTAGTGAGGATCCGAAGAACCTAGAAATCGCCTATGCGCGGCCGCGCTCTTTGCCTGAATCTCGCGGTTGTGTCGATGCTGGCCGCTTCGCCCGGAATGCAGATCTCGCCTACTGTTCGGAACTCATCAGCTGAGGTTCAGAAGGCCGCATCCTGCTCGGCTCCTGAAGACCGGCAGTTTGATTTCTGGGTTGGTGATTGGGACGTATACGATTTCGGCGATCGCTCAACAGTGGTCGCCCGCACCAGGGTGGATGCGATTCTCGACGGTTGCGTCCTGCGCGAAGATTACCAAGGCACAAACGGCGCCCGAGGTCAAAGCTTCAGCATCTATGATGCCGCTCGCAAGCTGTGGCATCAGAGTTGGGTGACCAATCGAGGCCAGCTGCTTCTGCTCGACGGTAAATTTCGATCCGGTCAAATGGTTCTGAGCGGCGTCGATCCCGCAAAGAGCCCGCGCACGCTTGTTCGCGGCACTTGGAAGCCTGTGCGGGGCGGCGTGCGCGAAACCGCCGTGCTCTCGACCGATAATGGCAAGACCTGGAAGCCATGGTTTGATCTCCTGTTTCGGCCACACAAACCCTGACTTTGCCGTCAAAGTGGCAGCACGACTGCTTTCTTTTGCGGAATCGCAGCGAGTGTATCTCTGCCGATTCCAAGATGCACCATCACCAGCTCCGGTGGAATGTGGGTGACCCATTCGGAAAGGGACAGATCCTCAAAACGGGCGGCTCTAAACATTTCGACAAATACCAGGTCGGTATTTCCCGTGTTCTCGACGTAGTGGCCGAACGTCTTCGGCACGTATCCGACGTCGCCCGCGTTGAAATCCTGAGTGCGCGCTTTACCGCCATTGAAGAATACCGTCATGCGGCCTTGCCCCTGCACGTAGTACTGCCATTCGTCGGCATTCTGATGCCAGTGCAGCTCGCGAAGACCGCCTGGGTGGACGACGACATGCGCTGCGGCAATGGTCGTCGACACGGGGAAGTTCCGGCTATCAATCACTCGCACTTCACCTCCCGCTGTTTTGAAGGTCGGCTCCATCGAACTCATTCGAAAATCGAAGGCGGTCCGCGAAAGTCCTTGCCGCGCGGCCATGCTGCGACGATCATCGTCGAGCGCAGGAGGCACGGCAGCCTGGAAGATGTACTTCCCGTCCTGTGGCACCTGGTAAACGCTATCGAGTGCGTGCTGCTCGACGCCCCAATTTTTGGCCAGCACTTCCCGGGGAGTGTGCCGCGCCCAATCAGAGATCTGTGTAGTGTTGCCTTCTGAAAATTTGCCATCGTCGAAAACGAGCAGAAATTCACCGCCGTCAGGCCCGAGCCCCTGGATGGAGTGCGGAACACCGGTCGGAAAGTACCACAGGTCTTTGGGGCCTATGTCCGACACAAAACCTTTTCCATCGTTATCAAGGGCAGTAATCCGCACGGTTCCGTTCAGCATCAACGCCCATTCGCCCGCATCGTGCCAGTGCAACTCGCGAATACCGCCGGCGGTCAGACGCATGTTGACTCCGGCAATGTCTTTCGATATCGGAAAGTCTTGCACCGTCACCTGCCGCGACCATCCGCCCTCCTGGATGCGGCGATGCGAGGCAGAGAACGAGTTCCAGAACGTTTGAACTTCGCCGTGATCCGTGGGCGGAGGCCGGAACGCATTTGGACTTACATTTTTTAGCGGGGCGTTTTCAGGTCCCGGATCGCTCGCGCTCCGGTCGTGCTCCGCCGCACGGTCTTTTTGGATGTCCTGACCTCGTGCCGTCACGGACGCAAGGACTGCTGCAAAGAGAGCCGATCCCCGGCTCAAAAAGCTCCTACGTTCACAGCCTTGTTGGGAATCGATCATGGATAGGGCCTCGCTTTTCTTGTAGCAAACAGAGACGCCGGCCCTCAGCTCAAAACTGTTTTCGAGAATCTTGCTACGGTGTTCATCTCAACGCTGGTATTCTTTCTTTTTTGCAGCGTTCCTCCTGCTCTTCGGTATCTCTCGCTGCAAGTATGAGCTCGAGGTCTCAGCACACTAGCATGCATGTCTTTGAACTTACCCGCCGCCTGATCGATATCGAATCGATCACGGCGAATGAGCGCGAAATCGGAGATTTTCTCTGGCGTCGGCTCAAGGAAATGGCGCAGCACTTCGATGGGCAGGTGGAACGGATGCCGGTCGAGCAGGATCGTGACAACATTTTTGTCCGGTTCGGTGAACCGGTAGTGGTGCTATCGACACACATGGACACGGTTCCTCCGTTCATTCCGTCGCATGAGGATGACGATCACATCTGGGGCCGCGGCGCGTGCGACACGAAGGGCATCATCGCGTCGATGATCACGGCGGCTGAAGAACTGCTGGCCGCAGGCACGCGTAATTTCGGTTTGCTTTTTGTGGTAGGTGAAGAGCGTAACAGCGCGGGCGCTCGCGTAGCCGCTCACAATCCGCGCGGCGGCAAGTTTCTGATCAATGGTGAGCCAACCGAGAACAAGCTGGCGCTCGGGTCCAAGGGTGCGCTGCGGTATGAGATTCTCGCTCGCGGCCGCATGGCTCATTCCGCCTACCCCGAGTTAGGAGAGTCGGCCATCGAAAAACTTCTGGATGCTCTCGAGCGAATCCGGCGCGTGGAATTGCCGAAAGACGGAGTGCTTGGCGCAAGCACGTTGAACATCGGAACCATCCAAGGCGGGCGGGCGCCAAACGTGATACCCGATGCTGCACAAGCCGAGGTGTTTATTCGCGTAGTGGGGGATGTGACGAAGCTTCGGGAAGCAGTTCAGCGCGCTGTGGCGCCGGCAGCGGAAGCGCGGGAAGTCTTGATGATTCCAGCCGTTCACTTGGGCGGATTGGATGGGTTTGCGACTACTGTGGTCGCTTTCACAACGGACATTCCGGCCTTTGGACCGGGTTGGGGACAGCCCTTTCTGATCGGTCCGGGAAGTATTCAGGTGGCGCATACGGCCGAAGAGCGGATTCCCAAAGCGCAGCTATTCGAGAGTGTCTCTCTATATAAGGAGCTGGTCGAAAGGCTCTCGCGTTAGTGGCCTGGTGGATCGACGGGCGAGGTGGCGGGAAGAGGAATGATGAGACCGATTGAAGTGGGCATCCTAGGCGGCACAGGGATGGTAGGTCAGCACTTCATCCGTTTCTTGCAAGGCCATCCCTGGTTCCGATTGACATGGCTCGGCGCGAGCGACCGCTCCGCTGGAAAAAAGTTGAGAGACGCAGCGCCGTGGCGACTCGATGGAGAAATGCCGGCTGGGGCTGCGGAGATGGTGGTGTGCAACTCGAAGCCGGGGAGTGCTCCACGGCTGGTGTTCTCGGCGATGGACGCGTCGGTCGCGACGGATATCGAGCGGGAATTCGCGCAGGCCGGACACATCGTCGTGTCGAATTCGCGCAACCATCGCATGGAGCCTGATATTCCGCTGCTTGTGCCGGAAATTAATCCAGGGCACCTTTCGCTGATCCATTCACAGCAGAAGAATCGCGCCTGGAAAGGCATGATCGTGACGAATCCTAATTGCTCGACAGTGGTGCTGACCATGGCTCTCGCTCCGCTCGCGGGGTTCGGGATTGAACGTGTGATCGTGTCGACGATGCAGGCCGTCTCCGGTGCTGGTTATCCGGGTGTGGCCTCCGTGGACATACTTGCGAACGTGATTCCGTTTATCGGCGGTGAAGAGGAGAAGATGCAGCAGGAGACGCAGAAGATCCTCGGCGGTGTCTCGGATGGCAGAGCGGTGCCGCTGAATGCGCGTGTCAGTGCTCAGTGCCACCGCGTGGCAGTTACAGACGGGCATACCGTGGCGGCTTCTGTTGAATTTCGCGCGAAACCGGCTGTCGAAGATATCCGGCAGTCGCTGAATACCTTCCGCGGCGTTCCGCAGCAACGAAATCTACCGAGTGCTCCGTCCCGGCCTGTCATTTATATGGAGCAACAGGACCGGCCACAGCCACGACGCGATGCAGAGCGTGAGAACGGAATGACGGTATTCGTCGGGCGCGTGCGCGAATGCCCTGTTCTCGATATAAAGTTTGTCGCGTGCGGCCACAATACGATCCGTGGCGCCGCCGGCGCCGCTGTCCTCAATGCCGAGCTGATGGTTTCCGAAGGTTTCCTCGATTAGGTACGCGCGCCCATGATCGTCATGAAATTCGGCGGAACTTCCGTCGAGTCGCAGGATGCAATTGCCCGCGCCAGCAGCATCGTTCAGAGTTATGAATCCCGCCAGCCCATCGTAGTGGTCTCGGCGATGGGAAAAACGACCAACAAGCTCTTGCAGGCGGCGAGAGAGGCCGCAGGTGGAAGACGAGATCAGGCTCTCGCGCTGGTTGACGAATTGCGCGCGCACCACCTGACGCACGGACTGCCGCTCGCCGGGGCAGCGGCTGCCGACCTCGACCGCTACGTCCGCGCGCATTTCGATTGGCTCGACGAATTGGTCACCGGACTTTCCGTCGTGGGAGAGCTCTCAGCACGCTCGATGGATGCGATTGCGAGCGTCGGTGAACGGCTTTCCAGCCTGGTGGTCACCTTCGCGTTTCAATCGGCGGGAATAAAGACGCAGCATGTGGATGCCCGACGCGTGATTCTCACCGACGATCGGTTTACCCAGGCGCAACCGTTTTTGGAGGAGACCTACGCTCTCGTTCGAGAAAATGTGAAGCCAGTCGCGGAGACAGCAGTGGTAGTGATGGGCGGATATATTGGCGCGACGAAAGATGGCCAGACCACTACGCTCGGTCGCGGCGGCTCCGATTATTCAGCATCGATCGTAGGCGCCGGAGTAGACGCGGAAGAGATCCAGATCTGGACCGATGTCGATGGAATGCTGACGGCAGATCCTCGCATCATCCCGGGAGGCCACCGCGTCAAGAGCATTTCCTTCGCGGAGGCGGCCGAGATGGCCTACTTCGGCGCGAAGGTGCTGCATCCTGCTACCGTTCTCCCGGCAGTCGAGAAACGCATTCCGGTGCTCATCCTGAATTCGCGGCGGCCGGAGGTCGCAGGCACGCGCATCACATCGGATCCCGCGCCCTGCAGAAATGCCGTGAAATCGATCTCGTGCAAGCGCGACATCACCGTTCTGAACATTCATTCGACACGCATGCTGATGGCGCACGGATTTCTTCGCCGGATTTTCGAAATATTTGACCGCTACGATACCAGCGTTGACATGGTTTCCACCTCGGAGGTTAGCGTTTCTCTGACGGTCGACAACCGTGACCAGTTGGAGCCCATCTCGAGGGAGCTGCGCGAGTTTGCGCATGTGAGCATGGAAGACGGGCAATCGATCGTTTGCCTCGTGGGCGAGAACATCCGGTATACGCCTGGAATTGCGGGCCGGGCTTTTCAGGCGCTGCATAACAAAAATATTCGAATGATTTCGCAGGGAGCTTCGCTGATGAATCTCGGATTCGTGGTTTCTGAAAGCGATCTGAAGGACACCGTAGCCGCGCTGCACGACGAGTTCTTCTTCGAGCTCGATCCGGCTGTTTTCGAATAACTGATGAGCGAGTTGAAAAAGATCGCATTGGTCGGATACGGCAAAATGGGCCGCCTGGTGGAACAGCTCGCGCCGCAGCACGATTTCGAAGTGATCTTGCGGCTCGACGGAGCGCGCAATCGTGGAGGCGAGGGTATTACGACAGCGGCTTTCAGTGGCGTGGATGTTGCCGTTGAATTTTCAACTCCGGAAGCGTCGCCGGAAAATCTGATGCGATTGGCGCAACTGAGAATTCCAGCGGTGACAGGAACCACTGGGTGGACCAACCATCTGGATCAGGTCAAAATGTGCGTCGAGGAAGCGGGTGCCGGCCTGGTATGGAGTCCGAATTTTTCTGTCGGAGTCGCGGTGTTTGGCCGGATTGTCGGACTCGCGTCGGAGCTGTTGCGAAACGAAGACGACTACGGCGCATGGGCCTGGGAGATCCACCACGGCACGAAAAAGGACGCGCCCTCCGGAACGCTTCTGCGGCTGATCGAGACGATGCGCGAGCATGGCTTCGCGGGGAACATCGACGTCAGCTCGAATAGGGCAGGGAAGCATCCCGGAACGCACGAGATCGGGTTCGATTCCGCCGCTGATACGATTACGTTGCGGCATGTAGCCCGGAACCGGGAAGGATTCGCGCACGGCGCTTTGAAGGCCGCTCGATGGATTCTGAGCCACAAAGGCATCTACACTTTCGAACAGGTTCTGTTCGGGACTTACAATAAGGACAAAACGTGAACGGAGGGCCCATGTTTACCGGGTGTGGCACAGCGCTGGTGACGCCGTTTCGGCGGGATCGCTCGCTCGATGAAGAGACGTTCCGTGCTCTCGTACGCCGGCAGATCGACGCCGGTATCGATTTTTTGTGCCCGTGCGGCACAACCGGCGAGAGCCCTACACTCAAGCACGACGAACACATTCGCATCGTCCAGATTACGGTTGAGGAGGCGCGTGGACGCGTTCCGGTACTCGCCGGGGCAGGCGGCTACGACACCGACGAGGTGGTCGAGCTCATAGCGCAATTGAGGACGGTCGGGGCTTCCGGAATTCTGTCGGTAACGCCGTATTACAACAAGCCGACGCAAGAAGGTTTGTATCAGCATTACCGCACGATTGCGGAATCGACGCCGCTGCCCATCGTGGTCTATAGCGTTCCGCCACGCACATCCGTGAACGTAGAGCCCGCTACGCTGGTTCGGCTTTCCGAGATTCCAAATATCGTCGGCGTGAAAGAAGCCTCGGGCAGCATTTCTCAAATGGGCAGCATTCTGGCGCGCGTGCCGGATTCGTTCGTGGTCCTGTCCGGTGACGATGCGATTACGCTTCCGCTCATTGCGCTGGGCGGCCGCGGCGTGATCTCAGTGGTGTCGAACGAAATCCCAGCTGAATTCCGCGAGCTCACGCGATTGGCGCTCGAGGGTGATTTCGCCCGGGCGCGCGAGTTGCAGCGAAAGTATCAGGCCCTGATGGAGATCAACTTCGTCGAGACCAGTCCCGGGCCAGTCAAGTTTGCGATGTCGCGCATGGGCCTGCTCGAGCCCGTGTGGCGCTTACCGATGGTGCCGCCGCAACGAGCATCGCAACAGAAGATCGAGACTGTTTTGGAGTCGCTCCGATTGCTCTCCGGAGTTCATGTTTGAGCGGTTCGCCCGGTCTCGAATCTCTCCAGGACAGCATCGAAAAGTTATTCGACGAAAAACCCGCAACGTATTCGGAAGAGCAGCAACAACTATTTCTCGGATTTCGTGACTTGCTGAACGCGGGAAGCATCCGCTCGGCGGAGCGCGACGAGTCCCAACCTACCGGGTGGCGCGTAAACACTTGGGTGAAGAAGGGCATCCTGCTGGGCTTCCGCATCGGCGGCATCGTTGAAATTGCGGCCGCAAGTGGTTCGTCGCAATTCTTTGACAAATGGACTTATCCGCTCAAGAAGTTCAACATCGACGACTCCGTCCGCATTGTCCCCGGCGGCTCGAGTATTCGCGACGGTTGTTACGTGGGCCGCGGCGTCACTTGCATGCCGCCCATGTACATCAATACGGGCGCGTATGTCGGAGACGGAACGATGGTTGATTCTCACGCACTCATCGGAAGCTGTGCGCAGATCGGTCGGAATTGCCACATTTCGGCCGCCTCGCAGATCGGCGGTGTTTTGGAGCCCGTCGGCGCGCTTCCCGTCATCATCGAAGACGATGTACTGGTCGGGGGTAATTGCGGCGTGTATGAAGGAACGGTCGTGAAGCGGCGGGCTGTACTCGGAAGCGGCACCATTCTCAACCGCTCTACGCCTGTTTACGATTTGGTGCGCGGCAACTTGCACCGTGCCACTGAAGACGTGCCGCTGATCATTCCGGAGGAGGCCGTGGTTGTAGCCGGCTCGCGTCCCGTGAATAGCGGCATCGGCAAGGAGTGGGGCATTTCGCTCTATACGCCGGTAATCGTGAAGTACCGCGACGCGGGAACGGAAACGAGAATTCGCCTCGAAGACCTGCTTCGCTAAACGTGAGGTTCTTCACTGCCGGCGCGAGTCGGTTCAACCGTGCCGTTTCCAAGTTCGAGCAGTTTGGTTCCGGTCGGAACCGAGCTTCCACCTTCCGGCTCATCGGTGACCTCGACTTGCGCAATATCGGACAGGACCGACGCGTCATCGAAGCTCATGAGCACGCGCTTGCCATCGTCGGGCTTGAAGACACCCAGGCTTACGAACTTAGGGTCTTGTTTTCGTACAAGCCACAGTTGGAATTGCCGACCCTCCGCGAGTTGAGGCAGGTTAGAGGCGATAAAAAGCAAGCGTAAGTTCTCCACAATCAGCGCGTACGCGGTCGAGTCGACAGCTGCGTCTGCGCCTTTCAGCGGCAGCAGGCGGGCGTGCGGCGTGGTGAGCGCATCGAGAAGCCGCGCGTTGTCGGCTGACCCTTGCCGATCGCGTCCCACAATCGCTTTGTACTGATTTGCCTCGGCTTGCGCCCGCAAGAGTTGCTGGTACAGGCGCGATTGCAGCGCGATAGTTGCGGTCTGGTTGGAACCTTTTAACGCGTTCTCCAACTGCTCCGTTTTTCTTTTCTGCTGTGCTAACGCGAAACGGGTGGCGGCGACCTCGTTTGCCAATTGATTCACTTGTGCACTTACCCGCTGCGCTTCGAGGCCTGCCGATTCGCGGCCGGCGTACCAAGCTCCGATCAGGAGAAAGGTCACAATGACTGCGCCTCCCGCCAGAACCGGCCACGGGCGGATGTTCGGACGTTCCATCGACGCGAGTATCCCGGACGGCAGCAGAAAATGTCTGCCGAACGCGGCGACACGTATGAGACCGGTCCTGAAATCAGCAGAACGCATGAACCTAGCCCAAGATCCTATTGGAGTACCTCCGAGTATACGCGCTTGTTCCGCGTTCGGCGACACCCACTTGTAAGTGCGTACGCCTCTTATGCAGCGTTGCGCTCGGTCTACGCTAGGTACATGCGCCTTCTTGCACTAACGATTCTCAGTGCGCTTTCGGTGTCCGGGCAAGGGCAGCTGCCCTGGGTGGCCAAGAGTAATCAAAACGCACAGATTTTGCTCAACATCATGGCGCGCTATGCGCCCGAAGACGCCGGTTCACTCGGGGTCACGGGATTGGATGAACAAATTTCCGTTCCTTCCTCCGACACACCGGAGCGCGAACGGCGCGATCTGACGGAGGCCACGAAAACTCTACAGACACGGCTTGCCGCTGAAACCGATCCGTTGGTCAAGCAAGATCTCGACATACTCATCGGCGCCGCCGAGCGCGAGATCCGTGCCTCCGAAGCATACGAGCACCATCTGCTGCCTTACAGCAATGTGACGCAAACCATTTTTGGCGGCATGCACGGTTTGTTGGACGACCAGATCGCGCCCAATCGGCGTCCTGCCGCCGTCGCTCGCCTGCGAAAGTATACAGGCCTCGAGCAAGGATATACGCCCACAACCGCGTTAGCGGAAAAGCTGTTTCGCGACAAGGTAAACACACCAGGCCTGCTTGGACCGTCGAAGGCCGAAGTCGATCAGGATCTGACCACCATGGACCAGTACGTCACCGGCGTCGGACTGCTGCTCGAGAAGTACAAGATGACGAATTACCAGGATTCCTACGCAAAGCTGAAAGATCAGCTTGCGGAATATCGTGACTTCGTTCGGAAAGAAGTTCTGCCGAGGGCGCGTTCCGATTTCCGGCTTCCACCAGAACTTTACGCCATCAATTTGATTAACTTCGGCGTGGACTACACGCCAGAAGAGCTCACGCGCTTAGCGCACCAAAGCTTCACGGAGATACAGGGCGAAATGCAAACGGTCGCGGCGCAGGTCGCTAAGCAGCGAAATCTGCCTTCAGCCGATTACCGCGACGTCATCAAAGCCCTGAAAAAAGAACAACTGAAAGCCGATGAGGTGATGCCCCTGTACCACGAGCGGCTCAGCCAGATCGAGTCAATCATTCGACGCGAGCACTTGGTTACCTTGCCCGAACGTCCTTGCATCATTCGCCTTGCCTCGGCGGCCGAAACCGCAGAACAGCCTGCGCCGCACATGGTTCCACCGCCGCTCGTGAACAATCATGGCGAACGCGGACAGTTCGTTCTGCCAGCCGGCACCGTAGGTCCCGACGGAAAGCCGCTGAAGTACGATGACTTCACTTTCTCCGCCGCGTCGTGGACGCTGACCGCGCATGAAGCGCGCCCCGGCCACGAATTGCAATTCGCAGCCATGGTGGAACGCGGTGTTTCGCAGGCCCGCGCTATCTTTGCTTTCAACAGCACCAATGTGGAAGGCTGGGGCTTGTACTCGGAGTGGTTCATGCTCCCTTACATGCCCGACGATGGCAAACTCATTTCGCTGCAGTTGCGCATGCTTCGCGCGGCCCGTGCCTTTTTGGATCCTGAGCTGCAGCAGGGCAAGATCACGCCACAACACGCCAAGCAAGTTTTGATGAACGACGTGGTTGTGTCGGATGCCTTCGCGACGGAAGAGGTGGACCGCTTCACGTTTCGCGCGCCCGGGCAAGCCGTATCCTACTTCGACGGATACACACGTTTGCGCGACATTCGTTCGGATGCTGAGAAGGCGCTAGGCCCAAAATTCAACGTGCAGCGCTTTCACGACTTCATCTTGTCGCAAGGCCTATTGCCGCCCGACGTGCTGCGCAAAGCAGTGATGACGGATTTCGTCGGCCGATCTTAACGCAACCTGCCGGCATCGTAATACATCTCACTTAAGAGATGGCTGGCCGACATTGCGCCCTTGTCCTGCTATTTCCTCTCGTCATGCCGAATCTCTTGAGCGCCGCCGCTAGAAGTACGCATGGCCCGGAACAGTTGACAGATATCGAGTACGCACGGGTGGACGGGGACAGTCTGCGGATGGATGCTGCCCTTCCTGCGACCACGGAGAAGACACCGGCCGTAATCATCGTCCACGGCGGCGGGTGGGTACGCGGCGACCGGCGCGTCGATGTTCAGCCCCTTTTCAAACCTCTGAGCGACGCGGGATTTGCGTGGTTCTCGATTAGCTATCGCCTCGCGACCGACGTGACACAGTTCGGCGTTGCCATTACCGATGTGCAAAACGCGGTCGTTTACGTGCGATCTCATGCGGCCGAATACAACATCGATCCTGGCAAAATCGCTCTCATCGGAGAGTCTGCCGGTGGGCAGTTAGCCGCCATGGCTGCGTTGCGCGGGCACGGTGATACCGCCGTGCGGGCAGTCGTTGCTCTATATACGCCCAGCGATCTGGTACGGCTGGTGAAAAACTCGAACTATATCCCAGCCCGCATTCGGAACTCCGTCAACGGCACACCCTGGGAGAGCCTGATCATGGCTGGCCTGACGCAGCTATCTCCGATCGACAACGTGCGCCGTGATATGCCGCCGTTCCTTTTCATTCATGGAACAGACGATTCGCTGGTTCCCTTTGAACAGTCGCGCGAAATGTGCGAACGCATGAAAAGCGCAGGCGCGAGTTGCGAGATCTACCCGGTCGTAGGCGCGGGTCACGGCATCCGCTGGTGGGAATCGTCTCCCGGGCTAGCTGCCGCCTACAAGCACAAGATGGTGGACTGGTTGCGGCAAGAGTTCCGGCGTCCTGATGCCGTGAGCTCCTGACGTCGCTTAGCGCTGCGAATCCTGATAAAAAGAAGAAATCTTCTCGTACACCTCTGGCGGGAAATCAAGATTCTTGTAGACGTTGCAAGCACCTTTGTCGTCAGGGTCGTGGCAGATGGGAAAATTCTGCTGGTTCATCCACTCGAGAATCCGTTCGCGCTTCGGCGGATTGTACCCGCGCGCTTCCACTTGCTTGACTAAGCCCCAGGCCTTTTGCTCGTCACAATCCGGATCCTTCGTCAGTTGCTCGACAACCTCTTCATCCGATAAAAAATAGCGGGCAATCATCACAAACACGAGCCGGCCGTAGTGGCCGATGTCTTCGCCGCGATCAAGTGCATCGAGCAAGTGCGACATCATCGCGCTCTGCCGCAGATCTTGAACAGCCATTTCATCCTCCGCTCGTTTGATGAGAACCGGCGAGCGGTGGTTTCCCCTTTTGTTCGCTGTGTACCTATAAATTTCCGCGCCGCGCTTGCTCGCGCTCGATCGCCTCAAATAAAGCCTTGAAGTTGCCCTTCCCGAAGCTGCGGCTGCCCTTTCGCTGAATAATTTCGAAGAAGAGGGTAGGCCGGTCTTGCACCGGTTGCGTGAAGATCTGAAGCATGTAGCCCTCGTCATCACGGTCCACGAGAATGCCGAGTTGGGCCAGCTCTTCGAGCGGCTCATCAATCTTCCCAACACGCGCGGTCAGCTCTTCGTAGTAACTGGTTGGAATGGACAGGAACTCGACGCCTTGGTCGCGCAGTTGGGTGACGCTGGCGATGATGTCGTTCGTCGCCATCGCAATGTGCTGTACGCCCGGTCCCCCATAGAAATCGAGGTATTCTTCGATCTGTGATTTCTTCCTACCCTCGGCGGGCTCATTGATGGGGAAGCGCACTCTTTCGTTCCCGTTGCTCAAGACCTTCGACATCAACGCGGAATATTCGGTCGAGATGTCCTGGTCGTCGAAATGCTTGAACATGCGGAATCCCATGACATTCTCGTAGAATGCGACCCATTTGTTCATCTCTCCCCAGCCGACGTTGGCGACGGTGTGATCGACATGCAGAAGACCGGTGGCGCGCGCCAGGGGATCGGGACCTTCTACGCCGGCGAAGCCGGGCAGGAAAGTGCCCCTGTAATTGCGCCTTTCGATGAAGGTATGAATCGTATCGCCATAAATGGCTATGGAGGAAAGCCGTACAGTGCCCTTCTGATCTTGAATCGTAAACGGAGGCTGGACACCCCGAGCGCCTCGCCTCGTAGTTTCTTCCCATGCCGATTGCGCATCATCAACCCACAACGCCACAGATTTGACTCCGTCGCCGTGACGGTAGACATGATCGGCAATTTCGCCCGAGGGCAGCAAAGGCGTGGTGAGGACAAAGCGGATTTTGTTCTGTTCGAGGACATAGGAAGCGCGGTCGCGCGTGCCGGTCTCCGGACCTCGATAGGCGACCAGCGAGAAGCCGAGGCAAGACCGGTAAAAATAGGCGGCCTGTTTGGCGTTACCTACATAGAATTCGATGTGATCTGTCCCATGGATCGGGAGAAAATCATCTTGAGCTGCGGATACGGTTCCAGTTTGTTCAGTAACTTGTGGCATAACGATTCACCTCCAATTGGGCGCGCACACGTTTGAGCGCGTCGATGCAAATTTGGTTCTCCTCAGGCGTTCCAATCGAAATTCTCAAACAACACGGCAAACCAGTTGCCTTGAGTGGCCGCACAATCACGCCATTTCGCAGAAGCTGCTCGAAGACATGTTCGGCGTCCTCCGCTGTCGGGAAAACAACCATAACGAAGTTGACCGCGGACGGGACTACTTCGATATCCATTTCGCGCAAGGCTTGTGTCACGAATGCAAGCCCCTGCACATTGTTTACGAGCGACCGGCGTAAAAATTCGCCATCTTCCAAGCCCCCCATGGCCGCGGCCGCTGCCACCCCGCTTGGCTCGAACGGCAGCTTGACCTTCAACAACACCGATATCAGGTTTTCATGCGCAAATCCATAGCCCGCACGTACACCGGCGAGGCCGTATGCTTTCGAAAACGTCCGCAGAGTGATGACATTGTCGAACCGATAGTGCATGGAGTCCGGGTAAGAGGATTCATCCATTGCGAATTCGAAGTAGGCTTCGTCAAGGATGATTAAGACTCGCTCGGGAACTCGCTCGTGAAAGTCTTCGAAGACCGCGCGCGTGAAAAAGGTCCCAGTCGGATTGTTAGGATTGGCCAGATAGATCAGTTTGGTTCGCTCGGTGATCGCGTCGGCCAGCGCGGGCAAATCGTAGCACCAGTTCCGGTATGGGACGGTGCGGTAAGCGACCCCGCGCCCGCGCGCCAGCACCTGAAATCCCCCGAAAGCCGCTTCCGTCGTGAGGACCTCATCGTTGTCGCACAGAAAAGTGCGCACGACGTTGGCCATGATGCCTTCACTTCCGGCGCCCGCGATCACATTCTCGAGTTTCAAATGGAAGCGTTCGGCCAGCTTGCGGCGTAGCGCGAGACCTCCGTCCGGGTATAGAGACATCCCCGTGAGAGCACGCTGAACGGACTCCAGAGCTTTCGGGGAGGTACCGAGAGGATTTTCGTTGGACGCCAGCTTCACAACTCGAGACAGGCCGAACCGTTCTTTCACCTGCTCCGGACTGAGTCCCGGTTCATAGGCGCGCAGATTGAGAATATGGGGGGGAACCAGGATATCCGGCGAGATCACTTCAAGTACGCTCCGTGTGAATACGCTAAGCGTGGATATGCTGCGTAGATCAGCAATATACTTGTAGTATATTACGCTTGCAGTAAATAGCGCGGTTCATGCCTCGGTCTACAACAAAGCATTCATCGAGCGGAACGCTCGTTGATCGGGCTTACCGCCTGATCAAACACGGCATCCTGCGCGGTGAATTTCCTGAAGGCGCATTTCTTACCGAATCCGAAATCTCGTCGCGGTATGCCGTGGGCCGAACGCCGTTTCGTGAAGCCTGCAACCGTCTTCACAATGAGCAGCTTCTAGAAGTGGTGCCGCGGCGCGGCTACTTTGTCCCCGAGCTGAGCTTTCGCGGTGTTCGGGATCTGCTGGAATTGAGGATTGTGCTGGAAGGGGTGGCCGCCGAGTTGGCAGCACTTCGCGCCGAGCCGTCGGAAATTGCTGCGCTCGAGCGCCATTACAAGGACGCCTTGCAGGCGGCCCGCACGGTGAATGGTCTAGACGCGTTTATCGAGGCGAACCAGAACTTTCACCTGCAGATCGCGAGGATGACTCACAACCGCGAATTGGAGACCCTGCTGCGAGGCGTGCTCGAACGATCAACTCGACTGGTTTATTTGGCTGCGAGCGGCTCCAAAGAAGTTCCGCGTGATATCGAGACTTTGCTCAAGCCTGTCATCGAGGCCATTAGAAAAAAGAATGCCGCTGCGGCGCACTCAGCAGTCATTGCCGATATCACGCGCGGGCAATTGAATGCATTGGGACGGGATGTGTGGGGTGCCGCTCCAGGCCTGCGGTGGAACGGGTCAACCAAGGCCCATGCCCGATCTTAAGACTTAAGGAGGTCAAATGCCGGTTTACCATCAGCTCGGAGAAATACCGTCAAAAAGACACAAGATTTATCGGAAGCCCTCGGGTGAGCTTTATTCGGAAGAACTCATGGGCAACATGGGATTTGTCGGCCCCTCTTCGTTGCTGTATCACGTGCGGCGCCCAACGGCAATCCGTGCATTAGAAACGCTGAAGGAGCTCAAGTGGGAGGCTGCTCCGCCGCAACCTCTGCGACACCGGCACTTCCGGAGTAAGAAGTTTTCGAAACCCGGAGACGCGATCGTCGATAGAATTCCGCTGCTGTTCAACAATGATGTTTCCATGTCCATTGTTCGCCCCTCGAAAGAGATCTCCGACTTTTACCGGAACGCCCAGGGCGATGAGATTGTGTTCGTGAGTGAAGGCGAAGGCACGCTCGAGTCGCCTTTCGGAAGTATCGTCTTCAGCGGCGGAGATTACCTGGTGATTCCGCGCGGCATTCTTCACCGCTACCGGTTTACCTCGGACAAACGGCTGCTGTTGATCATGGAAAGTGCAGGATATGTACGGACGCCGCGGCGTTATCGGAACGAGTTCGGACAACTGACTGAAAACAGCCCGTACGGAGAACGGGACATCCGCTGCCCGCAAAATCTCGAGACACACGATGAGAAAGGCGAGTTCAAGCTGATCGTCAAGAAGGCGAACACGTTGACGGAGATGGTACTCGCCTATCATCCATTCGATGTGATTGGTTGGGACGGTTACTACTATCCCTGGGCCCTGAATATCGGGAACTTCGAGCCGCGTGTCGGCCGGTTCCATTTGCCGCCGCCGACGCACCAGACGTTCGAGAGCGATGGATTTGTAGTCTGCTCGTTTTGTCCTAGGCCTTACGACTTCGACCCGGAAGCGGTGCCCGCGCCTTATAGCCATTCCAATGTGATGTCGGACGAAGTGCTGTATTACGCCAATTCTGAATTCATGAGCCGGAAGGGGATTGAGTACGGCTCCATCACGCTTCATCCTGATGGACTCGCCCACGGTCCGCAGCCGGGGCGCACGGAAGCGTCGATTGGACAGAAGCACACCGATGAGCTCGCGGTGATGATGGATACGTTCCACGGCCTGCACGTCAGTCGCGAGGCTTTGGACGCCGAAGACCCCGATTATTATTTGTCGTGGCTGGACTCCTGATCGCGTGAACATAGGGCCCGTGGAAATCACCGCGCCGATCGCGCCCGCGGAACGCACGCACGCTTGTGCACCCGCACTTCGCGCGCTCCTGATCAATCTGATCGACTACGCGGGCATGTTTCCTCCGGCAGGACTTTCGAGCGAAGCTGCGCTGGCCAACTACAAGCGATATCGCGAGAGCGAGCAGTCCTGGATGTTAGGCCGCTTTGTCGTTCCGGCTGCAACCCTCGAGAACATCGCCGCCGATCTTGAGTGGCCGTTTGCAGTGTTGAGCGATTCCAGTCACCCGCGCGCCGGCGCGATTGAGTCGAAGAAGATCGTTCGGACGTCCTTGCCGACGTATTGCGAAGCTTCAATCGTAGAGCTTGACGACGTGAAGCAAGCGGGATCGTTCGCCAAGATCCGAACCGGCGGCCTTACGCCAGAAGCAATCCCCTCCATCGCCGGCGTCGCCGAGTACATCCTCGCCTGCGCGGAACGACGCTTGCCGTTCAAAGCGACGGCTGGTCTGCATCACCCGATCCGATCGGTGCAGGCCTTAACCTACGATGCACAGGCCCCGCGAGCGACGATGCACGGGTTCGTCAATGTGTTTCTCGCTGCGGCATTCGCCTGGCACGGCGAGCGGGCCATCGACCGAATTCTCGCCGAAACAGACGCTCACGCCTTTCGCTTTGACGACCGGGCGCACTGGCGTGACTGGTCGCTGTCAGCAGGCCAAATTAGCGAAGCGCGCAAGGATTTCGCGCATTCGTTCGGATCGTGTTCCTTCGAAGAGCCTGTCAGCGAGTTGCAGTCGATTGGATGGCTATGACGCCACTGGGCCGAACCCTTTGGGCGGGTCGAAAATGATCGACAAGACGCACGATCCGGCGCTCAAGAGCTGGGTGGAATCGGCAAATCGCCGCGATTGCGATTTTCCGATCCAGAATCTGCCGCTGGGAGTGTTTCGTACGCGCTCCGACACGCGGCCGCGGGTAGGCGTCGCGATCGGCGACTTCATACTGGACATTCACGCCTGGTTGCCCGGCGAAACGCTCAACTTCTACATGAGCCTTCCCCAGGAACAACGCCGCGATCTCCGCCGCGAGCTGAGCAACACTCTTCGCGAAGGCGCGAGCAAACGAGATCTGGTCCCGCAGGCAGATTGCGAGATGTTGCTGCCGGCCCAGATCGGCGATTACACCGACTTTTACGCGTCCATCGATCACGCCACAAACGTGGGAAAGATGTTCCGGCCCGACAATCCGCTGCTGCCGAACTATAAGCACGTTCCGATCGCTTATCATGGGCGGGCTTCGTCAGTCGTCGTCAGCGGGACAGCGGTCCGGCGTCCGGTGGGACAGCTTGGGGAGGGCCGCTTCGGGCCGGCGCATGAGCTCGATTACGAACTGGAAGTCGGCGCGTTCCTGGGGCCCGGCAACGCCATGGGCGAGCCGATTCCGATTTCTGAAGCCGAGCAACACATCATCGGCGTATGCCTTTTGAACGACTGGTCCGCCCGTGATATCCAGCGCTGGGAATACCAGCCCCTCGGCCCTTTTCTCGCGAAAAACTTTGCAACCTCGATATCGCCGTGGATTGTCACTCTGGAGGCGCTCGAGCCGTTTCGCATTGCAGCGAGGGAACACGATGTGGCGACGCTCGCGTATCTCTCCGCGCCAGAACCGGGTGGTTTCGACATTACGCTCGAGGTCTGGCTGCGGCCTGCTGGAGCGCAGCCGGTGCAGATCAGCCGCGGATCTTTCAAACATATGTATTGGACGCTTGCGCAGATGGTGGCGCACCACACCTGTAATGGATGCCCGTTACGACCCGGCGATTTGATTGCGAGCGGCACCGTGTCGGGCCCGGAGAAAAGCAATCGCGGCTGTCTTCTGGAACTGACCTGGAAAGGCAGCGATCCGTTGACCCTTCCAGGCGACGTGAGGCGTTTGTTCCTTGAAGACGGTGACGAAGTTATCTTGAAGGGTTATTGCACGACGGAAGGTTTCGCGCGAATCGGTCTGGGGACCTGTCGGGGCGTCATTTCACCCGCTATTTAAGGCTCAATTCCGAAAATCGAACCGATTGCTTACAATTTGATAAGCACCCTGCCCGAAGCTGTTCGCATCGGGTGTCGAGGCGCCAATCCCCTGTTACCTGATGAGGATCGATGTCGTCTCAGAGTAGACCGTGTTTGCATCTCACCTTCAGAAATGCAGCATGAGCACTTACAAAATAAAAGAGGAGTGTTCGATCGACACATGAAAATCGGCGTGCTCGGAGGAGATGGCTACTGCGGGTGGGCGACCGCGCTGTACTTATCGGCGAAAGGGCATTCAGTCGCAATCGTCGACAATTTCGCGCGCCGTCAATGGGACCACGAACTTGGCGTACAGACTCTCACTCCCATTCGTCCACTTTCCGACAGACTCCGTGTTTGGCAAGAGCTGACCGGGAAAAAGATCGAGCTCTTCGTGGGTGATGTCACCGAATACGATTTCCTCGCGAGCACCATTGAAGCTTTCGAGCCAGATGCAATCATCCATTTTGCCGAACAGCGTGCCGCACCATACTCGATGATCGACCGCAAACATGCTGTGTTCACGCAGGTCAACAACGTTGTAGGAACATTGAACCTGCTATTCGCCCTCCGCGAGCTGCAGCCGGACTGTCACCTCGTGAAGCTCGGGACCATGGGCGAATACGGAACACCCAACATTGATATCGAAGAGGGTTACATCGCGATCGAGCACAACGGGCGCAAGGATATATTGCCCTATCCGAAGCAACCAGGTTCTTTCTACCACCTTTCCAAAGTGCACGACAGCCACAACATTATGTTCGCGTGCAAAATTTGGGGACTGCGCGCGACTGACCTTAACCAAGGCGTGGTGTACGGAACGGTGACGGATGAAGTTGTGCATGACGAAGCGCTCATTAACCGCTTCGATTACGACGAAGTATTCGGCACCGTCCTGAATCGTTTTTGTGCTCAAGCTGCGATCGGGTATCCGCTCACCGTTTACGGCAAAGGCGGTCAAACCCGTGGATTCCTCGAAATCCGGGACACTGTGCGATGTATCGAGTTGGCCTGCCTAAATCCAGCCGAAAGGGGCGAATGCCGCGTTTTCAACCAGTTCACCGAGCAGTTCTCTGTGCTGGAACTCGCACAACTCGTGCAGGCGGCTGGACGAAAAATAGGACTCGAGGTTGAAATTCAATACCTATCCGATCCCCGCGTCGAGAGCGAACAACACTACTACAATGCCAAACATTCAAAACTGATCGATCTCGGTCTCGCCCCGCATTTCCTTTCCGATTCGCTGCTCGATTCTCTCATTAACATAGCTGTGAGATACAGCGATCGCGTGGATCCGGGGCTATTTCTTCCGCAGGTTAACTGGCGAAATGCTACTAACCGCAGGCAGACACGCACCGCGACAGTGAACGCGGTCGCCGAAGCTGCTTCCGCTGGCCGCTAAGAAGCCAGGTTCGAGCGTGACCTCTATTCAGTATCTTCTTCTCGCGCTAGCCGCGGCACCGGCGGTCTATTACCTGCTGGTTCTGTATAGCGCGGCGAAATTCTTTGGCGCACGCAAGCGAAAGCTGGCGCACAACGCCGATTTCACGCCTCCCATCAGCTGTCTCAAACCAATTCGCGGCCTCGATCCGGATGCATACGAGAATTACGCGAGTTTTTGCCGTCAAGACTATCCGGATTACGAGCTGGTTTTTTGTGTCGATGAAGACGATCCCGCATTGCCGGTAATTGAAAGGCTGTGCCGCGACTTTCCCGCCCGTCAAATTCGATTGCTCCATGGTGCCGGTCACACCGCTATGAACGACAAAGTGGGCAGGCTCGTGCGTCTGGTGGGCGAAGCTCGCAACGAACTGCTGGTCATCACGGATAGCGACGTGCGAGTCGGCGCGGATTACCTTCGTTTGGTCGTGGCCCCTTTCCGCAACCCCAAGATAGGCGGCGTAACGTGTTTATACACGTCAACGAGAGAAACGACCCTTATCCAGGAACTCCAGTCGGTTGGCATGATCTCGGACTTTTTTGCGGGCACGATCGTGGCCTGGAAGCTCGACGGCATGAAATTTATGTTCGGCCAAACCATCGTCACGACGCGCAGCAATGTCGCCCGGTTCGGCGGTTACGAGAGCATCGAAAATCTTCCCGGCGACGATCTCCGCGTAGGCCGCCTGATCGCGGAGCAAGGGCTCGAAGTGGAATTACTTCCATATGTCGTCGAGACGGTAGCGGATTTCGATGGTTTTAGTGATCTGTTCTACAAGCGCGTGCGATGGATGACGGTGATGCGGATGATGCGGCCGTGGGGGCATGTCGGGTTAGTCTTCACGTTGGGATTACCCTGGGTGCTGCTCGCCGTTGCAATAAGTCCCTCCGCATGGGTTGCACTCTCGTACGCCTGCGCGTATGCGATCGGCCGCGTCGCAACTACTTGGCTGATTGGCTCGTGGGGCATGAAAGAGCGACGAATCTGGAAGAAGATTCTGTTCATCCCTGTATGGGATGCGCTCGTCGTCATCATCTGGCTTGTCAGCTTCGGGCGAAGGACGATCAGATGGCGAGGCAAGAACTATTCGATTCGGGAAGGAACGCTCGTACCGGTCGCGTCGGGCTGTGCTCAGGATGTTTCGAACTGAAAAGTTAGAGCTCTGCGTGAGTAGCTTATTGAAGCCGCAATGATAGGGACTCGCCGCTTGCTATCGTGGAGGTGTTCATAAGCTTGGCCTCGTTTACGCCAGTTTCGAGTGCACCGCCCGAACTTCAAACTACTGTAAGCACAAGCGAGCTTCGCCCTCGCAAGAAACCGAACCGCGCTTACCTATACTTTGCAGTTGCGCTTTTTGCCGCGGCTATTTACCTGGGCTGCATTGTCTCTCCTCCTTCTTTGATGGACGATGTGGACGCGGTCCAGGCCCAGATCGCGCGCAACATGGTGAGCTCGGGTGACTGGGTCACCGCTCGTCTGGACGGCGTCCCATACTTCGAAAAGGCTCCGCTCATTTATTGGGTAATCGGGCTGTCGTACAAAGTTTTCGGCGCGTACGACTGGGCTTCACGTATTCCGATCGCCTTGTCCGCGATTGCACTTGCGTTGTTAACGACGGGTTTTGGCATCTGGGCCTTCGGGAGACGCACAGGTTTCTACGCGGGCCTGTGCATGTCTACCTGTGTAGGGCTATTTCTCTTCACGCGGATTTTGATTCCCGACGTGTTGCTGACCGGCACCATCACGCTTGGAATGTGGGCATTTCTGCGCGCGTTGGACGATCAGGAGCGGCACCCGCGTGTGTGGGCGTTCGTTCTCGCCGTATCGATCGCGGCAGGCCTATTGCTCAAAAGCCTGATTGGCGCCGTGTTCCCTATCGGAGCGGGTGTCATTTACCTGTTTCTCACGCATCAGCTATTCCTGGCGCGAACTTGGAAGCGCCTTCGACCCTTAAGCGGCATGCTGGTGATCGTTGCAATTGCCGCGCCCTGGCACGTTCTCGCCACGGTGCGCAATCCGCCATACTTTGCGTTCACGCTGCATAGCGGTCCGGGCCAATATCACGGGTTTTTGTGGTTCTACTTCATCAACGAGCAGCTGCTTCGTTTCTTGAACATGAGATACCCGCGGGACTACAACACCGTTCCGCGTCTTTGGTTCTGGCTTTTGCATTTATTGTGGCTGTTTCCGTGGAGCGTTTATCTTCCTGCTGTCGCAAAGCTCTCATTCAAGCCGCTCGATCGCGCGGGGCGCGCGCGTTTGTTCGCTCTCTGCTGGATCGGCGTCGTGCTGGGATTTTTCACGTTTTCGACCACGCAGGAGTACTATTCGATGCCGTGCTATCCCGCGTTCGCCTTGTTGCTCGGTTCTGCAATGGCATTGGGTGGTAAATGGATCCGAGGTGGCACTCGCGTGCTGTCGGCCACGGTGGGATTTGCAGCTGCAGCAGCGATCATACTGCTGATTCTGGTGAGAAACATACCCGCTCCGGGCGATATCGCCTCGGCTCTGTCGGAACATCCTGACGCGTACACGCTTTCGCTTGGTCACATCGAAGACCTTACACTTCGATCCTTCGCGTATCTTCGCTTGCCTCTCGCCCTCGCTGCTGTCGGCTTCGCAGCGGGAGCAATAGGAACCTTTCGGGCAAATGGGAAACGCGCTTTTCTTGCCATCGGCATCATGATGCTGATCTTCTTCCACGCGGCGCGCGTGGCGCTTGTAGCATTTGATCCCTACATGTCTTCGCGTCCGCTCGCCGATGCCCTGCTTAAGTCACCTTCTGGCCAGCTGATTGTGGAGGATCATTACTATCCGTTCTCGTCCGTGATCTTTTACACGAATAGGACTGCGCTCCTGTTGAACGGCCGCTCGTTTAATTTGGAGTACGGCTCCAATGCACCGGGCGTGCCGGGTGTTTTCATCGATGACAGGGATTTTCAGCGGCGCTGGCAGGAACCGGATCGCTACTACATCGTCGCGGAGCTCCCCGAAGTTCGTCGACTCGAGACTTTCGTTGCACCCTCCACTCTGAACGTCGTTGCCGAGAGCGGCGGGAAATTTCTTCTCACCAACCATCCGCTGCCGAATACCATACCTGTTCGATCCTAGGCCGTTGAACCAGTAAGCGATTCGCGGCGGCGTGCGCTCACGGAGCCGATATCAAAACCACGCCGGCGAAAACCAACGCAATGCCGAGCCATCGCTGACGATTCACATGCTCGTTGAGGAGAAATTTTGCGAGGATGCCATCCAAGATATAGGTCGTCGCCGTCACGGGCGAGACGAAGCTGATGGGAGCGATGCGCAGAACCCGAAGAAAAGCAAAGAATGAGATTGCCAGCAGGATAATCGAAAGCAGGAACAGCGGTTTCCTGGCAGAAGCGGCCGATCGGAGAACGTTCCCGCGCGCGCCAGACCGTTTCATCTCGAAGCTCTGCAAAACGTCGCTGGCAACGGTACAACAGACAATCACCGCAATGAGCAACCACTTCACCGTGGAACGCTCTCCCGTCCTCGCGAACCGCTCCGTCCGATCAAAATCACTCCCGCGAAAATAAGCGCCAATCCGCCAATTTCCATTGGTCCAAGCCTTTCCTGCAGAAAAAAACGGCCGGCAAGGGCCGTGAGAATGTAGGCGACTCCCGCAGTCAACGGGAGAATAATGCTCATGGGCGTTATGCTGAGCAGCGCCATCCGAAAGAGCATCCAAGCTATCAGGAGAAGAATGCCCGCAATTACCCATGGGCTGAGGAACAGCGGAAGCAGGGCATCGCTCTGAGCTGACTTCACCCCTTGCGTGAGCGAAGCGTTGCCCGTGACGACCGACACAACGACGGCAGCGCTCAACGTAAAAATACGCAATCGCGTTCGCCTCACAGAACGAGATCGAATGACTGCTTGAAGTTCGCGCGCCATATTCTCAGATTACGTGCTGCTCAGCGCCGGCGAGTCTCGAGGAAGAAAGATAGGTTGGATGTGCGCCGGAATTGATGCCCTCGCCCTTCGACCGGACTCGATTTCCATTCTTGAATAGGGAATTCACTAGGTGTATGGTGTGTGTGTTCCTCGCTACGCTGGAATGAAGCGATGAGTTTAGCCGGATGGCCGGCTCGCCGACTCGGAAGTGGTCTCGAAAACAAGGACTCCCGCGCGTAGAGCGGGTCTGCCTGAATTCTGCCTCCTAGCGGTTTACCCGAGCTTAGGAGCGGAATGAAGCAATCGAAAGACCGATTCGACACTGTCGAAGAGGGAGAAGGGCGAGAACCCATTCTCCGCCCACCGCATTCACCCCCCGGCCGCCACTGCCTCGAGCCCGAGACGCTTCTGGAAATGTGCACGGGTTTGTAACGTCATGCGCGATCCGACCGCTCACAAAAACACCGACAACTGGCTGCGCGATGGTGAGGAACATTTTCGCTTGTTTGTAGAGAATGTTACCGATTACGCGCTCATCCAGGTCGATAACAATACCAACATTTCGGGTTGGAACCCGGGCGCGGAGCGTACCTTCGGCTATACGGAAGAGGAAATCGTCGGCCGGCAAATGCGGACGCTGTTCACGCCCGAGGATGCCGCGAACGGCGACCCGGAAAAGGACTTCGAGACAGCCTTGGCCGAAGGACGTTCTGTTTATGAACGATGGCTGGTGCGCAAGGATGGCACCCGTTTCTGGGCGCGCTGGGTCACCACGCCTATATACGACGACGCTGGCCAGGTTCGCGGCTATGCCAAGGTGCTTCACGACGAGACGCAGGCCAAGGAAGCGCAGGACCAGCTGCGGGCGGCTTTGGTAGAGAAGAACGCGCTTGTACAGGAAGTCCATCACCGCGTTAAGAACAACCTGCAAGTAATCAGCAGTCTTCTAAGTCTTCAGGCGGATCGTATACAAGATTCACAGATGGTTGCGATTTTGGACGATACGCAAAACCGCGTCTCCGCCATCGCGGCCATCCATGAACAGCTATACGCGTCCCAGGATCTTTCGAACATTCAGTTTGGTCCGTATATGCAAATGCTCGTGCGCGGGCTATTCGGATTTTACGGCGTACAGAAGGATCGCATCGATCTGAAGCTACACGCTGACGATATCGTCCTGGACGTTCAGCAAGCGATCCCTTTGGGTTTGATCGTGAACGAATTAGTGGTGAATGCACTCAAACATGCATTTCCTCAGGACCGGCGTGGAGCGATTGTTGTCTCCTTGACCTACATACGACCAAACGCACTCCCATCCGCAGAAGAATCGTTAGACGAGGGATCGGCCCAGCTCAGGGTTCAAGACAATGGAGTAGGCTTACCGCCTGGAATAGAGCTTCGTGATGCGAAATCGATGGGATTGCACCTGATCAACGTCCTCGTGCAGCAACTGCAGGGCAGCTTCGAAATTGGCGAAGGTCCCGGCGTATCCGTTGCCGTCACCTTTCCGCTGACATCGATCTAACCCGGATCTCGTCATGAGCGGACATCGCATTCTGGTGGTGGAGGACGAAGCCATTGTGGCCGCCGACATTGAAAATAAGCTGCGGCGCCTCGGATATGTGGTATGCGGTGTCGCATTCTCGGGTGAAGACGCAATCCGCAAAGCCGGGGATACAAAACCAGACTTGGTGTTGATGGATGTACGCCTGCAGGGCAAGATGACCGGAATCGAGGCGGCATCGCACATTCGTAAAGAGCGCGATGTTCCGATTGTCTATGTCACCGCTTATACGCGCGTTCTTCTCAGAGATATTCCTGAAAGAGAGGGGAAGTTTCTCTACGTCTCTAAACCGTTCTCATTGGACGAACTGACGAGGGTATTGGATACAGCGCTCAGTACTCCGCAATGTTCATGAGGCTGCAGTGCGCGTGGGCGCTGCGCGCCGGCTATCCGCAAATGATTGCGCGCCATCCGAAGCGTCACGACGATTGAGATGGCGCTGCGGCGGATTGACGCATAACCAGCTGCGTGCCGACTCGATACTCGCGGCCGCCTTGTGCGGGATCGCGGAGCATGTCCCATACGGCCTGGAACGCCACCTTTCCAATTTCAGTGCGAGGCACGGCGACGGTGGTGAGGGCGGGCTGAGTGAATTCGGCGAACAGAATATCGTCGAAGCCGATGACAGAGAGATCGTCGGGAACCCGCAGCCTTCCGTCGTATGCACGGTGCAGGACACCGATGGCCATCAGATCGTTAGCCGCGACGATTGCCGTCGGAGCATTGCCAGTGAAGAGTTTCGAACATGCGAAGTAACCGCCTTTTACGGTGAAGTCGGCGTCGATCGCGGGGCCCGGCTCAAGCCCGAGACGAACGGAAGTGGAGAGAAAGGCCCTCTTGCGCTGCTCGGCGGAATGCAAATGAGGGGGACCGCCGATATAGGCGATGCGGCGATGTCCGAGCTTCGTTAGGCATTCGAGCGCTTCCGCAATGCCATGCTCGTAGTCGATGACGATGTTGCTGATAGTTTGCGCGACCTGGCCGAGATCGAGGTAAACGGCGGCAATCTGTTGGGCAGAGAGCATCTGCATAACAGAAGGATCGATTTGCGAGGTCAGGATGGCGACACCTGGAACCTGCAGACCGACAAGGCGGCGAACCGAATTCAGGGTGCGATGGGAGTCGTAGTTCGTGTTCAGGACGATAGCATCCATTTCATGAGCAAGAGCCTGGTCCTGGAAGGCAGCCGTGATTTCAGGGAAAAAGGGATTGCGAATATCCGAAATGATCAACCCGAGGAGCGTGCTGCGGCCACGCGCCAGATTTCTGGCAACTTGATTTTGCGAATATCCCAGCTCTTCCACCGCGGCGAGGACACGCTGGCGAGTGTGTTTGCGGGTGTGGCGCGTTCCGTTGACAACGTGGGAGACGGTTGCGATGGAGACCCCCGCTTTCTCCGCCACATCCTTCATGTTTACGCCCAAGTCTGTTCTCTTTCAGGTGTGCGTGATGAGAGCCGCGGTGAGCCCGAGGGACTCGCACTGCTGTAACCGTTTTATCAACTTTCGGTCACTTACCGCAAAGTGGTGAACAGATCGAGGCATCGCGATATCGCTCTTGCGGGAGTAGAAATGAAAGAGTGCAAAACATCGCGACCCTGGTTTCTTTTGGCGCACTGCTAATTGGCGGTTCTCACTCGCCCCTATGCGCAGAAGGGCAACATCTTGCTGCAACGCCCCCGATGGGCTGGGCCAGTTGGAACCATTACTTTTGTGAATACGACGAGAAGACAATCCGGCAGCAAGCGGACGCATTGGTCAGCACCGGACTGCGCGATCTCGGCTACAAGTACGTCTTGATTCAAGAGTGCATCGCGCCTGGTCGCGACACGAATGGGGAACTGCGAGTCGATGCCAAGCGCTTTCCCCATGGAATTGCGGCTCTCGCACAATATATTCATGAGCGCGGCCTCAAGGCCGGTATCTACACCGATATTGGGCCGAAGACCTGCTATCCGAGTCCGCGTTACGAAGGCATATACGAACACGAAGACCAGGATGTCGCGACTTTCGCAGCTTGGGGGATCGACCTCATTGAAGTGGATTACTGCAACAAGGTTGCGACCCACACCGGTAGGGAGATCTATGAGCGGATTGCTTCAGTCATTCGAAAGACCCGCCGGCCCATGCTGCTGTATGTCTGTTCGTGGGGAAATGAACTTCCGTGGGAGTGGGCGCCTGGTGTGGCTCAGATGTGGCGAACGGATTTTGATGTCAGCCTGGAGCGCAATCGAGCCTTTTGGGATCGAATAGTGAACAACTTTGAATCGAACGCCAGACATGCTGTGTTCAATGCTCCTGGCGGCTGGAACGATCCGGACATGCTGGAGGTCGGAAACCCCGGGTTGAGTCCTGCAGAGGCGCAGTCGACGCTTGCGATGTGGGCGATTTCTGCGGCGCCTTTGCTGCTAGGAAATGATTTGATGCAGATGGACGCGCATACCAGGACTCTGCTGTTGAACCCGGAAGTGATAGCGATCGATCAGGATGCACTCGGGGTACAAGGAACGAAGTTGTGCGATCAAGGTGCTGGCCGCGAGATCTGGGCCAAACCGCTTGGAGGCAAGGCTAGCGGCAAATTTGCACTATTGTTGTTGAACCTGACGGGCAGCGAGTCACAAATGAGCGTACGTTGGGCAGATCTTGGCCTCGACCCTGACCCAAGTATCCGCGACGCGTTCACAAGGACAAACGTGCAAGCAACTGCGTCCGGGTACGCGACACAGGTAGCTGCACACGGTTCGCAATTACTTGTAGTAACCGGCCGTTTTTCCTGGAATCGCAGTATCAACTACGAAGCGGAATGGCCTGGAAATGATAGGACAGGAGACGCCGCTTTATTTACGTGTGGCGAGTGCTCAAGTGGTTATGCCGTCACGCTGGGTCGCGATGGCGAGAAGGCCGCGAGTTCCCTCGTCTTTAACCAAATCGATGTTCCACGAACAGGTGAATACCAGGTCCTTCTCTACTACGTTCGGAATGGTCTCGACAATCAAACAGTAAGAGTGAAGATCAATGGCGGTGAACCGCAGAATATCGTGCTTCTTATGCATATGGCTGGTGATGCCATATTTTCGGCAAATCTGCAGCGCGGAATGAACTCAATTGAGGTGATATCAAACGGTCCCGGCAGGGTGTTCTTGGACAATCTGAGATTGCGGCGCGTGGACGCGCGCTCCGACCAACACACTCCGCGCGTCAACTGAAGGGGACAGTTCCGCACAAATGCATCGCAAATTTTACGGCGACCGCATGTGCGGCTGTCTTCGTATCTGCCGAGATCTTCAACTGATTCACGTGTAGCTTGCAAAATGCAACCGGCGCTACATGCCTATCACTCTCAGAAGGCTTTCCTTGGAGGCGCGGGGCGGGATCGAACCGCCGAATAAAGGTTTTGCAGACCTCTGCCTTACCACTTGGCTACCGCGCCGCTGAGTCGGTTCTCTTCGCAACATAGCATACAGCAGCCGTTTCCGTCATCGCGCTACGCTCAATGTAGATTTTGCGATGAGGCTTGCTTTTGTCTCGCTGTTCGCCCCACTTCTCATGAATCAATCGATCCTTGCCGCAACCTTCCCCGACACTGCCGAATTGAAAGAGATGGCTGCGAAGTTTGCGCCCACTCCGCTGACCGTCGACATCTCCCATCTCAGCAATGGGGACCGGCAGGCGCTCGTCAAACTCATCGAAGCCGGCCGCGTGATCGACGATCTATTCATGCAGCAGCTTTGGAGCGGCGATGTCAACCTATATCACCGCTTGCAGCGCGAAACATCGCCGCTGGCAAACGCCCGTCTCCATCTCTTTCGCATATACAAAGGACCGTGGTCCGACCTCGACGAGCACCGCGCTTTTCTTCCAGACGTTCCCGCGCGCAAACCGCTAGGTGCGAACTTCTATCCCGAGGACATGACCCGCGACGAATTCGAGCACTGGGTCGCCGACCTGCCTGAAAACAATGCGCAAGAAGCAAAAGGCTTCTTCACCGTCATCCGACGGAATCCTCAGACGCGTGGATTGGAAATCGTTCCGTACTACCGCGCGTTCCACGATGACTTACAACGTGCAGCGATGCTCTTGCGCGACGCAGCAGCCTCGACGGATAATGCCTCGCTGAAATATTTCCTTGAAACGCGCGCACGTGCATTCCTCAACGACGACTATTACGAAAGCGATTTGGCGTGGATGGACCTGGATGCGCCCATCGACCTCACCATAGGACCCTACGAGACTTATAACGATGAGCTTTTCGGTTACAAAGCTTCATTCGAGGCGTATGTCTGTCTGAAAGATGATGAGGAGACCGCCAAGGTCCAGCGCTTCTCCCATTACCTTCAAGACGTCGAACACAATCTGCCGATCGATGCCGCGTACCGGAATCCGAAACTCGGCGCGATCACGCCCATTCGCGTGGTGAATGAGTTGCTCTCCGCTGGTGACGGTAATCACGGCGTGCAAAGCGCTGCCTTCAATCTCCCGAACGATGAGCGCGTGATTCAGCAAAAGGGCAGCAAGAAAGTCATGCTGAAGAACGTTCAGCACGCAAAATTCGACAGCACATTAACGCCGATCTCCCGAATCATCCTCCCGCCAGCCGCCCAAGGCGATCTGAGTTTCGATTTCTTCTTCACCCACATCCTCGCGCACGAGCTGAGCCACGGCATCGGCCCCCATCAGATTCAGCTCAACGGAAGAAGAACCTCCGTGCGCCTTGAATTAAAAGGCCTGTACAGCACGATCGAGGAAGCGAAAGCGGACGCAACCGGCTTGTTCATGGTGCAGTATTTCTTCGATCAAGGCATCTTGCCCGGCGGCCAAGCCAATGAGCGAAAGCTCTACAATACGTTTCTCGCGTCGTCCTTCCGCACGCTACGCTTCGGCATCGTTGAGGCACATGGCCGCGGCATGGCGCTGCAGTTCAATTACCTCAGCGACCATGGTGCCTTCGTGGCACGGCCGGACGGAACCTTCGAGGTAGATTACGCGAAGATCAAGCCAGCTATCCGCGACCTGACGCATGACCTGCTGACGATCGAGGCCCAAGGCGACTATGCCTCCGCGAAGAAACTGCTGGCGGAGCTCGGCGTGATGCGGCCCAGCTTGATCAAGGCACTCGACCGCTTGAACGGCATCCCGGTTGACATCGAGCCCAGGTTTGTAACTGCGGATGAACTTACGCGAAACAAGCGTTAGAGCTGTTCGTTCGCTCACCGCGCCCGGCGCTTTCGACCTCACGGAAGCGCTGTTCTTACGGCTGCTCGGACTCATTTATGTGGCAGCGTTCGGATCGTTTTGGCCGCAGATCGTAGGTCTGATCGGTTCGCATGGTATCGAGCCGGCAGCGCGCCTCATGCCCGCCATCCGAACCGAGCTCGGTACCAGAGCCTTCTTCGAAGTTCCTACCGTACTCTGGTTTGGATTCAGTGACACTACACTCCTGTGCTGCTGCATTGGCGGATGCATCGCCGGCCTGTTACTCGCAGCCGGAATTCTCTCCCGCATCTCCGCCCTTCTCTGCTGGGTTCTTTATTTGTCCATCGTGTCAGTCGGCCAGCCGTTCACCAGTTTCCAATGGGATGCCTTGCTGCTGGAATCGGGTTTCCTGGCGCTATTTGCCGGGACGCCGTGGATCATTTGGGCGTATCGTTTTTTGCTGTTCCGGTTGATGTTCGAATCGGGCGCCGTCAAGCTGCTCTCGCACGACCCGAATTGGCGAAACCTGCACGCGCTGCGTTTCCATTTCATGACGCAGCCACTGCCAAACCCCGTCGCTTATTACGTCGACCGCTTTCCTGTCGGACTGCTCGATGCCATGACGGCAGGAACTTTGATCATCGAACTCGGGGCCCCATTTCTGCTGTTTGGCCCTAGACGCGTGCGCCACATCGGCGTCGGTCTGCTGATCTTTTTGCAGGTCCTGGTCCTCTTGACCGGAAATTACGCCTTCTTCAATTTGCTGTCGCTCGCCCTGTGTCTATGGGGCCTCGATGACCGCACGTTTGCTCGGCTTGCAGGTCTATTGCGCAGAACATGGCCGAAGCGCAGGACACTGCCGGATCCCACCGGGCCTCAGACGCCGCTGTTTCTTGCTTCGAGGGCCGCCTCGAATATCATCATTGCCATTCTCATCGCCATCGGAGCCATCCAACTGCTCACGATGTTTGTTCCGCAGGCAGCGACTCTAGCGCAAAGGCCGCTCAGCTTCATCGCCCCGTTTGAAATTGTGAATACGTACGGCTTATTCGCGGTCATGACCACTACGCGCCCCGAGATTGTCATCGAGGGCTCAAATGACCAGAAGAATTGGACGGAATATTCCTTTCGTTACAAGCCTGGCGAACTGCATCGCGGGCTTCCGCTCGTCGCCCCCTACCAGCCGCGTCTCGATTGGCAGATGTGGTTTGCCGCTTTGGGCAGCTTTCAGGAGAACAACTGGGTCGGCAATTTGATGTATCGCTTGATGCTTGGGGAGCCAACCGTCACTGGCCTTCTAGACCCGCCGCCGTTCCCAAAACCTCCACGCTACATGCGCGCCCTGCTCTATAACTATGACTTCACCACTCCCGCCGAGCGTCATCGCACGGGCGCGGTCTGGCAGCGGCGACTGCAAGGCGTCTGGTTTGGCCCCGTTTCGTTGAGAGCGCGCTAAAAGCACATCAGCGAACCACGGGTCCCGCACCACGCATGCGCGCAATCTCTGTCTCAGAGCCGATGAATCCCCACGTCACCCACACCCGGCCTTTCACAACACGCTGAAAATACTCTTGCGCTTGCGCAGACTGCCCGTTATAGAGATGCCAGTTACCCACTCCATAGGCGACCGTGTCGAACTGCAGCTCGGGTTCGAGATCGGTCGCGCCCATCGCCGGCTCCGGCGGGACCACGTCGGATTCCTTCATGGCTCCCTGAAAGAAGCGCACGAGATGCAGATAGAACTGCGAATGCCCGCTCGTCGTTATCTCCGGCGTGATCTTTTCGAGTGCCTCGGCCGCTTCTTTTTGCTTGTTGGCGCGCCGCAGAGAAGCATACAACCAGTTCGTCGAATTAACCCGACTATCCGTATCGGGCGCCAAATCGACGGCATGGTGGAATGCGTCGGCGGACTCCGCGAATTCACCCAAGAAATAGTGCGATAAACCAAGGTGATAATACGCATCGACTTTTTTCGGATCGAGCGCCACCGCTCGATTCAGGTCCGAACGCGCGTTCGCGAACTCTCGCAAGGCTAGTTCGCGGTGCCCCCGCTCCAGATACAGATCGGCGTTGTCGGCTGCACTCTCAAGCGCCTTTGTGCAAGTGTCGACCGCCTCCCGATACTCCCAAACGGCAGCCTGCGCCTGCGCCAGTTTCAGCATCAACGTCGGATTCTTTGCATCCGCCGCCAGGTTCTTCTGGGCCTTCGCCACCACTCCTTTGTCGTCGGGCAGTGAATAAAATTTCCTGCCCAACAGCGATGTGATCTCGTAATGCGTCGAGCTTCCCGCCGGTTCGGCAGGCGCCTGTGGTGCTTGCGCTGCGGACACGACCCCGATGATCGACGCCAGAGCACAAGCGCTCGTTAGGCCGAAGCTCGTCCATGGTGCGGTCTTGCGATTACGTGCGCGGAGCATAATCTCAAATCATAAGCCCCGTCGCCCGAAACGGCTGATTGCCCATTCGTGAGATTTTCCCGGATCGTTCCGCCCTTCCTTATTTGAAGTACAGAACGGCGCTGAATTTCTGCTTTGTTCTCGTGACAGCCGTCTGGACCGGATGGTGCCTCTGCTGGCCATTTGTCGCCCGGCATCAGGACATTCAGCGGGCTGTCACCGAAGCGGCCGCAACTTATAAGGTCTGCCTGCAGCAAAGCGGTGTTATCACTGCGGATTGCCGGCGCGACCAACAGGCCTACCAACAGCTGTTGTCGAATGCCGTAGCGCCCCCGCACGAGAATGCGTACCAGATATTCGCGGGCAAGAAAACCGGCGATGCGGTCCTCTTCATGTTTGTGCTTTGTGTAGTGCCACCCACTGTCGCCTTCGTGATCGCGCGTTTGATGCTCGAGCTTGGGCTCGTTCTTGCCCGGCCGCGATCAACGGGCTTCCGTCCTCCTCCGCTAACTGGTTAAGCGGCTTCGCTGCCCGCCCTGGGCGTCAAAGTTTCCGGGGTGCAACCAACGCTCGAAGGCCTCTCTGCGTCGTGGCCACTCGCAATCGAGCATGGAGAACCATGCCGTATCCCGATTGCGCCCCTTGATGATCATGTGCTGCCGAAAAATTCCCTCAAATTGAAAGCCCAACCGCAAAGCCGCACGCCTCGACGGTTCATTCAGCGCATCGCATTTCCATTCGTAGCGCCGGTAGCCGAGTTCCTCGAAGGCATGGCGCGCCATTAGATACATCGCTTCGGTCGCCCCTCGCGTCCGCTGCAGCCGCGAAGTAAAAAGAATGCTGCCCACTTCAATCGACCGATGCGTAGGCTCGATGCGCATCAGCGCAGCATATCCGTCCGCGCGCCCCGATTGCCGCTCCAGAATGGCGAAGAAGAACGGATCCTCACCCGCCGCCTTCTTCTGCAGCGCGGAGTAGAAATCCGCGTAATCCGTGAAGGGCCCGTCGAATAGATACTGCCAGAGTCCGCTGTTCGCCAGGCCTTGCGTTGCTTCCCACAAGGCCGGGCCGTGCGCCTCCGCATTCAGCGGAACAAGAACGATGTAGCGCCCCTCCATCGTGATACGGCCGGGCCGTTTCGCCGGTTCGCCGTTCACGCGCTTGCCTATCGGCAAGTGAGTGTCTGGATCTAGTTCCTGCATCTGTAATTGGTCGCTTTCCGGTTCTTTTCCTCAACCCATATCGCTGTCGGGCAACATTGATCAACTTTCCTTGTAATAACACGGGCTGCATTGTAATCTAATTGGCGACCCTTTGTACGCAATCGGAGGACCAGATGAAGAAATTGAGCCTTTCACCGCTGATGACCATCGCTTTGTTCGTCGCGGCTGGCGTGGTAGCAAACGCCGACACCCTTAACGGCAGCGGTTCGTGGCAATCCTGGACTCCCGCCACACTCGGAACCGCCGGCAGCCCCACGTACGGCGGCCCGTTTTGGAATAACGCTTCCGGAGACGGTCCCGCCAACAACGTCGGATGGTGCCTCGTGGGTGGCGGCGGCTGCTCCATGCCCAACCCTCCCGGCGCGCTGCAGTACTTCGGCGACGGAACTTCGGCCGTGACCACGATGTCCTTCAATAGCGGCGGTAGTGGCGTCACCCTGTCTCTCGCAGGTGTTTTTACTACCCAAACCACAATGCCCTTGGGCCTTGACTATTTCGGTTACTACACTCTCAATTCATCCGGTATCGTGACCTCGCCAACCGCATTGTTCAACGCCGGTAATGCCCTTGCTACGGCGGCATCTGTGAATATCGCCCCGAACACGAATTACGGCTTCTATATTGAGAACATCCAGGGTCAAGGTACCGCGAACGAAACAGATTACTGGTTCTTCATGGACAGCACTCAGGACACCACGAACCGTGGGATCGCGCTAACGCCTTTCCAGCATGTTGCGGTTTTCAACAATGGCGCGAACGGCTATTATTTAGGACTCGAAGACTCCATCAGCGGCATCGGGGATTCCGATTACAACGACATGATCGTTCAGATGAACGTTACGTCGGCGGGCAGCAGCGCTCCCGAGCCCGCCTCGGCCGGACTCGCCGGCATCGGCCTCATGAGTTGCGCTATTTTCCTTTACCGACGCGGACTGAGTCGCAGCAGATAACGAACGGCGTCACCAGCGCGCCCGCACATTTCGCCGCTCGAATGTTTCCCTTACATCCCGCGCCTCAGGATGAACCCGAGTTGCTGTGAAGGAATACTCTGCTGCCCCCGCGCGCCGCGGTCTCAGCAAATCGCGAGCTTGTTCGTAAAAATAGCCGACCGAACACGGCCCTGAGTAACACAGCCGGTGCTCGGCCCACAAAAGTAAAGCGGCAACACGCGACATCGTAACAGCATTATCGCGCCCTTACTTGCTATTGTAAAGTACTTTGAAGGGGCTCACCCGATAATTCGGATTTGCCCAATGCCGCCCTCTACTTTCACGCGAATGTTCGCTTTCGCGCTGCCGAACTTGCTGTTTTCGTAATAATCGCCGCGCTTCTCAAGCCCGCTGACATCGATGCTGCCGAGTCCCCCGTGAGCCTCTGCCCGCACACCGACGTTATCGGGAAGCCGGATCGTTGCCTGACCTACACCGCCCGACACATTCACGTCGTAATCGCGCGACGGATGCCCCCGCAGATCGAGGTCCACCTGTCCGGCGCCCATTTGCACCGTCACACTCCGAAGGTCAAGATCGCCGAGATCCAAGCGAGCCCGTCCCGCCCCGCAGTTCAGCGAAAAGTCAAGCAGCACCTGATCGTTCAGGTCCAGGTCCCAACGGTAATGCCGGTTGCCTCCCGGGTGCACGCCCTCCGGCTCCCGAATGCGGATAGTGGCCTGCGATCCTTCGATCGAACTCGTCACCTTCGGTCGCCAATCGGGAACGTTGTATTCAAAGTGGCCTTCGAGCAATTTCTGCGCGCCGCCCCGCACCGTTAGTTCTCCCGCAGCCATTTCGAGCTTCACATCTGCCTGGTTCGCATGCCCGAGGTCGACGGAAACCGGCTCATCGCGCACGCGACCCCCGCTATCCGTGTTGTATTCGCACCCGCCCAACAACGCCAGCAACGGCATAACTGTCACAAGAACAAACCTGGAAGTAATCAGCATCGCAATCGAGTATACGCAAAATTTCGGCGCGGTGTTCAACCCTCTGGTGGAGCGGACTCCTGGACCACACTCGCAGCCGGTTCAGCCGGGCGCTGTTGCAGGTTTCTGTCAATCGACCGCGAACTCGGCCAGGCGGTCCCGAATCGATTGCGGTGCATCGGCGACAACTTCGCAGTATTCGTCTCCATACCGCTTCGAGATAATCGCCGCCCGATCATGCAGCAGATGAAGCGCTCGCCCTTCGCCCAGCGGCAACCTGAAACGCTGCCTCGCCACCGGGTCTTGCACCAGGTGTTTGTCGATCAACTCCAGCAGTTGTGCCACGCCCGAGCCCGTCTCGGCCGAGATGAGCACTGCGTCCGTCGCGTTCTGCCGCGCCGCTTCACCGAGCATCCGGTGCGTGAGCGTCGCTGGGTCCTGAGCCTCGGATCCGTTCAAGCGGTCGCTCTTGTTGAGCACCAGGATCTGCGGCGTGCTCTCCGCGCCGATCTCCGCCAGCACTTTCAGAACGTGCGCGGTCTGCTCGGCCGCCGTCGCCGAGGTCGCGTCTACCACGTGCAGCAACAGCGCGGCCGCCGTCACTTCTTCGAGCGTGGCCCGGAAAGCATCCACGAGCGTGGTCGGAAGATTTCGAATAAAACCGACCGTGTCGCTCACCAAAACACGCCGCTGCGAGGGCAATCGAATCTGCCGTACCGTCGGATCGAGCGTTGCGAACATCTTCGCATCCGCCAGCACGCCGGCGCCCGTCACCCGGTTGAATAAGGTCGATTTTCCTGCGTTCGTATAACCGACCAAGCTGACCGTTGAGAGCGGCACTGCCTGCCGTTGCGAGCGCTGTACGCCGCGCGTCGCGCGAACGCGCTCAATATCGGATTTCAGCTTCCCAATTCTTTTGCCGATTCGCCGCCGGTCCGTTTCGAGCTTCGTTTCGCCTGGTCCGCGCGTTCCGATACCGCCTCCCAAGCGAGACATCTCTATTCCGCGCCCCGATAAGCGCGGCAGCAGATAATTCAACTGCGCCAACTCTACCTGCAGCTGGCCTTCGCTCGTTCGTGCTCGTCTCGCGAAAATGTCCAGGATGAGCTGCGTCCGGTCGAGCACCTTTACCTGCAGCCGCCGCTCGAGATTTCGAAGCTGGGTCGGCGTCAGCTCGCGGTCGAAAATGACGGTATCAATCGAATCCGCTTCGACCTGTTGCTTGATCTCCGCCACTTTTCCGGAACCCACCAGCGTGGCCGCATCCATTACCGGCCGCGCTTGAATCATTCGGTCCAGAACCTTAGCCCCGGCGCTGTCCGCGAGACTCGCCAGCTCGGTCAGCGATTCTTCAGCGTCCGGTTCGATCTTCGCGTGCGCTGTATTGCCGCGTGGCGCACGCGTAAGCTCCAGCCCTACTACCAGCGTGCGTTCTTCGTGCTCTGCCACTACTGGTTATTGTCCGGCTGCTCAGGCCCCGGCAAAGGTGCACCCGGAGTGCTGCCGCTGGCGGGGTGTCCGCCTCCATGAAGCGGCCTCGAAACTACCACCGTCGAGATCGCGTGCTTAAAGATGAGTTGCTCCTGATTGTTCGCCTCAAGTATTACGGAATACTTATCGAAGCTCTTGATCCGCCCGGACAGTTTCACGCCACTCATAAGATAAATCGTAAGAAACGTTTTATCCTTGCGGGCGTTGTTGAGAAACGCCTCCTGAATATTCTGCGCAAGCTTTTCCATTATTCTTTCCCTTAGTTTTTTCGCAGCGCTCTTGGCGCGCACAGGGCATTCCGCTCCCATCCCTATACGCTGTTTTCACTGGGATCCCGTCAGCCATGGCTCTCTTAATGGATTTTCATTCTAAGTGCTTCGTTTCACTGGGGTTTAGCTTTCTTCATGCGCGCCGCCACGCTCGCCGCCTCTCAACCGCCTATTAATAATGTCCAGCATCGATCGCCGCACGCCCTTACCACAAACGGCCGTAACCGTAATCCTTCCCCGTACTTAACTCGACGGATACGCAACTTCTTGGCGCTCAAACTTAAGTACTGCCGTCTCGATAAGCTCTTTGACCGCCCAAATGCATTCCTTCAAGAGCACACAGGGCGACTCATACAGAAGGAGAGAGCCTCAATGAAGAAAAAGCTGATTTCCGCGTTTATCTTCGCAGTGGTAAGTTGCTCGGCCGCGCGGCCTGAGCATAAGAATCTTGCACCCGACTTCGGAGATACCGATCCCTTTACGAATGTCCGGGTGATTATCCAATGGAAAAATGACCCCAGCACCGAGCATCAAAAAGTGCTCAACCGCGGGGGAGTTTTGCACATGACCCACAAGTCGATCAAGGCCGGCACCTATAGCGTCCCAGCCTGGCAACTGGCTGAGCTCGCGAATGATCCCGACGTGAAGTACATTTCGCCTGACCGGCCGCTGAAAGCGAGGCTCGATTACACCGCTGCCGCGATTAATGCCAGCACCATGTGGAGTGCCGGATGGGATGGCACGGGTGTCGGCGTCGCCGTCATCGACAGCGGCATCACTCCCGATCCAAACCTCGGGCCTGGCAAGAGCATTATCTATAGTTACGATTTTCTGGGCGGTAACGGCCAGGATCAGTATGGCCACGGACAACACGTCGCCGGAATCATCTCGGCAAATGGCCAGGGTTGCCCTACTTGCACGCGAGTCTTCAAAGGCATTGCGCCTGGCTCCAGCTTGATCGATCTGCGCGTTCTTGACGCCAATGGCGGCGGTACCGACACAGATGTGATCTCGGCCATCGAGATGGCCATCTCGCTCAAAAGCAAATACAACATTCGCGTCATCAATTTATCCTTAGGCCGCCCGGTCTACGAAAGCTACACTCAGGATCCGTTGTGCCAGGCCGCCGAAGCCGCTTGGAAAGCCGGCATCGCGGTGGTCGCTGCAGCGGGCAACGATGGCCGTGACAATACCTTCGGCGAGCAAGGATACGGCACCATCAACGCGCCTGGAAACGATCCCTACGTCATCACCGTGGGCGCAATGAGAGCACTCAGTACATACACTCGCACCGATGATCTGATGGCCAGCTACAGTTCAAAGGGACCGACGCAGGTGGATCACGTCGTTAAGCCTGATGTTGTCGCCCCCGGTAATAAGGTCGTCTCGCTGCTCGCCCCGAACTCCACGCTCGCAAATGCAGCGGCAGGTAATACCATACCGATCACCTACTATCAGTCGATGCCCCCGCTTCCTGGGCACGTGCAGGCTACCAATTTGCCTCCCGGCCTCGCCAAGAAGCTGATCTCGAATGAATACCTGATGCTGAGCGGCACCAGTATGGCCGCCGCCGTCGTCAGCGGTGCGGCAGCCGATCTGTTTCACGCCAGCCCGAACCTTACGCCCGATCAGGTCAAAATTTTGCTCATGCAGTCGGCATATAAGACCTTCCCTCAATCGAGCACAGTAACCGACTCGACCGGCAGCTATGTCGACTACTACGACATCTTCACTGTCGGCGCCGGATACATCGATCTTGCGGCCGCTCTGGCACAAATCAATTCCGTGCCGACCGGTGTCACAGGCATGTCACCCATCGCCGTATACGATCCGACTTCAGGGAATACCTCCCTCTCGTTCGACCCCGCCTCAGTGTGGGGAACCCAGTCGATCTTTGGCGCCGCAGCGCCCGGAAGCGCTCAGTCCATCTTTGGAGCGCAGTCCATCTGGGGCGCGCAGTCCATCTGGGGTGCGCAGTCCATCTGGGGTGCCTCCGTCCTGAGTGGTTCGCGCTGTCTGTGGGGTGCGCAGTCCATCTGGGGTGCCAGCACGCTCAGCAGCTCGCAGTCGATCTTCGGCGCTCAAGCGATTTGGGGTGCCCAATCCATCTGGGGCGCAGCGGTTCCTGACGACGGATCGCCCGACGAACCTTAAACCGTACTTCTTGCTTCTGCAGCCGCAGCATCCACTCTCTCCTTTGGATGCTGCGGTCTTCTCTATCCTCGCCTCCCCTGCGGAGGCGATTTTTTTTGGGGGGCGTCTGTTTACGCGATATCCTCGAAGCGTATGATAGCCGAGCCGCCGCCGTTCCTCTCTGATCGAGAAGAACGGATTGGCCGCCGAATCGCGCTGCTGAGCGTCAGCTTAGGCCTACTGCTCTCGGCCGCCAAAATCTGGGTCGGCCTTCACGCCGGTTCCGCTTCTGTCGTGTCCGACGGACTCGAAGCAGCCGGTGATGTCCTCTCCTCTGCGATTGTTTACGCGGGCCTGTGGCTCGCGAGCAAGCCGCCGGATTACGAACATCCCTACGGTCACGGGCGTTACGAAACGCTCGCGGGCCTGGGCGTCGGCGCCATGCTGCTGCTGGCCGGCGCCGCCATCTTCTGGCACGGCTGGCGCCACGTCACCGAACGAAGCCAGTTGCAGTTCTACACGCTCTATCCACTCTTCGCCGCTGTGGTCTTGAAAATCGCACTCGCCGCCGTTAAGTTCCGCACCGCGCGCCGTATTGCGAGCACCGCTCTCGAGGCCGACGGCTGGCATGACATCACCGATCTCGCTTCGACCACCGTCGCCATCCTCGCCGTTGCCTTCACCCTCGCCAACTCGCGGCGCTTTGGATCTGCCGATCACGTCGGCGGCATGATCATCGGGGTGATTGTGTTTTTCCTTTCCATACAAGTCGTGCGCCGAACTGTCGAGCAATTACTCGATACCATGCCGGAATCTGGAAAAATGGGGCAAATCCGCGAGGCGGCCCTCAGCGTTCCAGGCGCACTCGGAATTGAGAAGTGTTTTGCCCGGCGAACCGGCCTCAGATACCACGTCGACCTCCACCTCGAAGTCGATCCCGAATTAACCGTGCGCGAATCCCACGAAATCGCTACCGAAGTGAAAAATTCTATTAAGCAGCGCCTGCACTGGGTAGCCGACGTGCTCGTGCATGTGGAACCCTTCGGACTTGACGCGGAAGAACTGGATTCCTCCAGCCGCAGGACCTGGTTTCGCCGCCGCAGCACGCCTGCCGCGCGCGACTAATTCAATCTCGCTGCCTTCCTCTTCCCTGCATGGAAAATAAAGAAATCGCCCGGCTGCTCGCGGAAACGGCCGACCTCATGGAAGTAGCCGGTGAAGACAGTTTTCGCATCCGCAGCTACCGCAACGCCGCCTCCATCATCGCCGGATATCCGGAGCGCGTCGCCGATATCCTCTGCCACCCCGAGCGCAAAGTCACCGAAATCGCCGGCATCGGAAAAGGACTGGCCTTCGTGCTGGCCGAGATCTGCGAGCGCGGTTCCTTCGACCGCCGCGATCAGATGCTTGCCAAATATCCGGCCTCCGCTCTCGAGCTTTTGAAAATTCAGGGCCTCGGCCCCAAGAGCATCGCGCTCCTCTACGAACATCACGGCGTCAAAACCGTCGATGACCTCGAGCGTATTTGCCGCGAACACAAGCTCCGCGAAATGCCGCGCATGGGCGCCAAGCTCGAAGAAAAAGTTCTGCGCGGAATCGAAGCCTACCGCAAGAGCGCCGGCCGTTTCCTGTTGAGCTTCGGACTCCGTACCGCCGATGAGCTCAGAGCCGACTTCGCCGCTCTGGGCGGCATCGAAAAAGTCGAAGCGGCGGGCAGCCTCAGGCGCGGGCGCGAAACTCTCGGTGATCTCGACTTTCTGGTCACTGGCCCAAATGCCGCCGAAGCCTTGAATCGCATCGTCACGCACCAGAAAACGCAAGAGGTTTTAGGCCAAGGTCCCAACAAAGCCAGCGTGACCTTCGGCCTTGAACGTATCCAGGTGGATGTGCGCGCTCTGCCGCACGAAAACTTTGGCGCTGCTCTGCAATACTTCACCGGGAGCAAGGACCACAACGTCGTGCTCCGCACCAATGCCATCAAGCAGGGACTCACGCTGAACGAGTACGGTCTGTTCACGCTCGAAGACAATCAGCGTGTAGCCGGCGAAACCGAAGAAGAGGTCTACCAGCGTCTCGGTTACGCCTGGATTCCACCCGAGCTGCGCGAGAACTGCGGCGAACTCGAAGCCGCGCAAAACAACACCCTCCCGAAACTGCTCGAGCTGCGCGATCTCCGCGGCGACATTCACATGCACACCACCGCCACCGACGGTCGGGCCTCACTGCGCGAAATGGCCGAAGCCGCCGCCGCACTCGGCTACGAATACATCGCCATTACCGATCACTCGAAGGCCCTCGCGATGGCGAACGGCCTCGACGAGAAGCGCGTCGTCGAGTTCGCTCAGGAAGTTCGCGAGCTCAATCTCGACGGACTTCCCCTGCGTGTCTTTTCCGGTCTCGAATGCGACATTCTGCGCGACGGATGTATGGATATTGCCGAAGATGCGCTCGCCGAACTCGATCTAGTCATCGGCAGCGTTCACAGTTATTTCGGTCTCGAGCCGCAGGAAATGACCGATCGCCTGTTGCGGGCTTTCGAATCCCATTCGCTCCGCGTTCTCGGCCACGCCACCGGTCGCATCATTCTGCAGCGCGAAGGCTATGCATTTGATTTCGAGCGCGTCGCCGCCAAAGCCGCCGAGCGCGGCATTTTCCTCGAGATCAACGCCAGTCCCGAGCGCCTCGACCTTCCCAGCCACCTCGTTCGCGCCGCCAAGCGTCTCGGCTGCCGCTTCACGATATCGACGGACGCTCACCGCCCCGCGCACTTGCTCAATATGCGCTTCGGCGTCATCACCGCCCGCCGCGGCTGGCTCGAACCTTCCGACGTGCTGAATACGAAATCCAACGCGGACTTTGAAGCCGCTCTGCGGCGTCCCTCGCGCATGTGAGTCCCGCGATGCTGCCATCCATCTTTGTTCTCGCGATACTCGCTTTTCAGACTTCGTCACGAGAGGAGCTTACTCCAGAAGCAGCGTGTGGACCCGATTACCACGAATTCAGCCCGCCGCTGCCTCCTGCGTCTCACAGCCCTCGGACCAGCTCACTCGAAAGGATACTTTCCTCGGAAATAGTCGTGGAGGGAACTGCAATCTCAAAAAAGACCTACGCTGGACACGGGGTTGAAAACGACATTCAATTCAGAGTGGATAAAGTTTTGAGGGGAACCGGCGGCCTGACCAAAGGCGACCTTATCACCGTACACGTTCACGGTGGCTTCGCGGGTGATGATCGCGAGGGTCACGTGTGCTTACAGGACACCCGGGATGACGGTCTTCGAGTTGAAGTGGAGCGCTCATACCTACTGCCCTTAACCGAGGAGTCCGGAACTGGTGCTTATCGCGCCGAAGATCTTGCCGGTTGGTTCCTGATCGCACATAACGGCAACTTAGTTCCGCTGACGCCGGCGCTGGTTCTGAATAAAGCGTTAGCGGGTAAGACGATTGGCGACGCCGAGAAGCTGGCTGCACAGGCAAAGTAGCCATGGGCCGGAAGACGAGGATCGGGCTCGCGGCTACCTCCATATGCAACCAGTACCGAACATCGGATCGCCATCACCCCGAAAGTTTGAGCGGCGTGCCCCGCCGGGAGATCATCTAAGAAGAACTTAATCGTGGAGAAAGCCATCGAGAAGTCACCCCCCTCCGAGCGCCTCAAAACACTTCTGCCCGAAGTCTGGGGACTCATGAAGCCGCGCCGCGGCCTGCTGCTCGCCGGGGCTGCGCTCATGGTCGTCAATCGCTTGTGTGGACTCGCCCTGCCCGTCAGCTCAAAATTTCTCATCGACAACGTCATGCGCCGAGGGCAAATCAGGCTGCTCGCGCCGATCGTGCTTCTGGTCGTTCTCGCCACCATCATCCAGGGCGTGACCTCGTTTTCACTGACGCAACTTCTTTCCAAATCCGGCCAGCGCCTGATTTACGAATTGCGCGTCCGCATACAGGAACACATTGGCAGGCTTCCGGTCGCCTTCTATGATGCGAACAAGACCGGAACGCTGGTGTCGCGGATTATGAGCGACGTCGAAGGCGTTCGTAACCTCATCGGAACCGGTTTGGTGGAACTCGTCGGTGGCCTGCTCACCGCCGTTATCTCGACTGTCCTTCTGTTCCGCACCAGCGCGATGATGACCTCGTTCGTGCTGATCATTGTGATCGTGTTCGGGGTGGTGCTGCAGCGCGCCTTCAAAACCGTCCGCCCCATCTTCCGCGAGCGCGGCAAAATCACCGCGGAAGTCACCGGGCGTCTGACCGAAACACTCGGTGGCGTTCGCGTCATCAAGGGCTATCACGCCGAAAAACGCGAAGCCGGGGTGTTCGCCGCAGGTGCCCGCCGCCTGCTCGATAACGTTGTTCAGTCTTTGACCACTATTTCGCTGTTGACTCTGGCCTCGACCGTTCTCATGGGCCTCGTCGGCGCGCTCGTCATGTTTCTCGGCGCACGCCAGGTAGCCGCTCACCGCATGGACATCGGCGACTTCGTCATGTACACGGCGCTGCTGGCCTTCATGGTTGCGCCCGTGGTCCAGATCGTCAACATCGGTACACAGATTTCGGAAGCATTGGCCGGGCTCGAGCGCACCCGTCAAATTCTGCGTGAGTCCCCCGAAGACGAAGATCCGCTACGCTCAACCGTGCTGCCCGCGATCGACGGCCACGTGCAGTTCGACCACGTTTCCTTCTCCTACGAAGAGGGCAGGCCGGTGCTGCACGACATGTCTTTCGATGCACGGCCAGGAACCGTCACCGCGCTGGTTGGCTCCTCGGGCTCGGGCAAGTCCACCATGATTGGCCTGATCACTGCGTTCCACTCTCCGACGAGCGGCAAAGTTCTCGTCGACGGCTTCGATCTCTCGACCGTGGCGCTCTCGAGCTATCGCCTGCAACTCGGCCTGGTGCTGCAGGAATCATTTCTCTTTGATGGCACCATCCGCGAAAACGTCGGCTTCTCGCGTCCCGCCGCCACCGAACAGCAGATTCTCGAGGCTTGCCGCATCGCACGCGTCGACGAGTTTGCGGAAAATTTTCCGCAGGGTTACGACACCATTGTCGGCGAGCGCGGCGTGAAGCTGAGCGGCGGCCAGAAACAGCGTGTCTCGATCGCGCGCGCGATCCTCGCCGATCCCCGCATTCTCATCCTCGACGAAGCCACGTCCAGCCTCGATTCGGAATCGGAAGCGCTAATCCAGACGGGCCTCTCCTACCTCATGCAGAGTCGGACGACCTTCGTGATCGCACATCGCCTGTCAACCATACGACGAGCCGACCAGATACTCGTCATCGAGGGCGGCCGCATTGTCGAGCGCGGCAATCACGCCGAGTTGTATGCGGCAGGAGGACGCTATTACGATCTCTACACGCGCCAGCATGGCCTCGAAGCGAACCTGTTCCTCGCGCCCGGGGAAGGCGACGAGGTAGAAGCATCGGTAGTCTGAGAGGAACTGAAGCCTCACACCTGACCCTCACACCGGGAGGCCGAAGCGTATGCAATCAACCAAGCAGATAAGCCGCCGCGAAATTATGACCGCCGTCGCCGTCACGGGTGCGGCGCTGGCAATTGGTTGCGCGGATTTACTGGGCCAACCGGCCACCGGAAGAACAAACATGACCATAACCTGCATCATTCGTTACCAGATCGACCCCTTCCAGCGGGACGGGTTCAAGAAGTACGCGGAGAATTGGGGCCGCATCATTCCTCGATGCGGTGGCCACCTTGTGGGATATTTTCTTCCTTATGAAGGCACGAATGATGTCGCCTGGGGTTTGATTGCCTTCGATAGTCTCGCTTCTTATGAGACCTACAAGCAGCGATTGAAATCAGATGCCGAAGCGCGCGAAAATTTCGCCATGGCCCAGCGCATGCGTCTGATCCTCCGCGAAGAGCGGAACTTCGTGGAAGTAGTGGACGGAACCTTCAACCTTCCTTCCACACTTGCCGGAAAAGCGTGATCGCTCGCGATACTGAACTCACACGCGTCGACATCGTCACAGTCCATCCTTCTTCAGCGCGGATTCCATATCCGTTTCTCGAAAGTCCTCGCCCTTGTACAAGAGTGGCAACTGCAGATACTGTGCAGTCGCATAGGTCATGCAGTCTCCGACATTCAGACTAGCTCGATGACGGCCGCGCCCGAACCTTCGAAAGGCCTTGCGCGCCAGCTCCGCCATCGAGGCGTCCAGCGGCACGATCTCGGGCTGAATTCGATCTACCAGAGTGTCAAACTCCGCGCCGCAGTTCCTCTGATCGGCTGTAATCCCGGCTTCGACCAAAACCGATGCGGGGACATATGCTGGCAAGTTGTTCTCCAAGGCTCCCGCAATGGCCTCGATGTATTGAGCGGCATCCGGTTCACCCAGAGCGATAGCTAACAGCGCAGACGAGTCAATGACCATAGGGGTTCGGTAGTGGCTCAATTGAGTCACTACCCGGCGGAGGGCCTGAATCCGCATGTGCATCACTTAGCATTGTGTTTCGGTCTTTTCTTTCTAGCTCGCTTCATTTCAGCTTCCCGAAACAGCTTCCAAGGGAAATCATCCTCGGTCACTGCAGGTGGCGCAAGCGACTCCGATAGGCCATGCAGCTTGGTAAATGATCCCAAATACTTGCTTAAGCTGCTGGACTGGATTGATGAATATATCGCAGCGTCGGCAATCCTGGCCTGGAGTTCGCGCAGTTCAGCGTCGTTGAGCGCTGTGTTCTTCTCTTGAAGTTGGGTCAACCAAAGCATGAGCGGGTGGCGCGAGTTGAGTACAGTTCCGCGGGATTGCCTTGTCGTTTCATAAAGACGTGCAGTCAGAAATTGGGGCCCTTCAAACGGGCACAGGTAAATGTTGTCGATCAGCTTGCCTTTGCCGTTTTTCCAATTCGAAACGACGGTGCCGTCCTTCTGTATTCTCACTGATACCGGATATTTGTCCGAACACAGGCGTTCTGCAAAATACGGAGGCAGTTCAAAATTGTCGGAAGTGACAATGCTCCACTCCTTTGGCGTGACGCGAGCGATGTCGGCACCCGAGGTCCATGGAAGCGTGTAGAACGCAATCGACGGGGAAGAAGCCGCGGCGGCCAACGTAAAACTCGCGGTTTCTCTCCCCCTTCTAACAAGAATTCCACCCTCGACATCTTCCCAAAACGGGGCCAAGAACGCAAAATCGTCTGCTAATCGCAGTTTATAGAGCCAAGTTTCCCAGGAGAGCACGGGCCACGCGTTTAGGTGAGCGCGCAGGATTCGCTCCACATGCTCTCGAACTCCCGTCTGGCTGAGAATCATTTTTTCATCATTTCCCGAGGTCCTGGATAAGTTGGTACGTCCTCGGCCTCTGAAATCAACTCGTGGGATCATCAGGGTCGACATGGAATCGACCGGCCCCGATGAGCTCTTGATTCCGTTGATGCAAGTCAGGAAGTTGGGTATAGCCGGAACGGCTGCTCCTGCGTATTGATCTTTGTAGTCGGTCAGTGCCCAGTACCGGTGGCTCCATAACTCTCGATTATTAATCTTGTGCGTGAACGTGTAAATCTCGCCTTCGAGACCAAGCTCATCGATGGGATGGCAACGGATCGCAAAGGTTGCATTCGGCTGAGAGAGGTCCTTCACTTCGGACACGAACTGGTCGGAAGATTCGCGGCGAATCGCCGTTCGTTTTCCAAGGTCGTCTACAAAGACGGGAAACTCGACCCGACGGCACCAGTCTGTGATCCACTTCGACAGGTCGCCGGGATTGTAAGGGGATTGGAGAACGACTTCAATCCTCGTCCCAGCGGTCCCTCGCGTTCCGCGCTCCGTTAGGAGGTAGCTTTTCGCGCCGCGAAGGCGGAGCCGCAGAGGTCCATCTTTAGACAGCGGGTTCCAAGTCTCAACCCGAACGTCGTCGCTGGATGAAAAAACAGAAAGAAAACCAACCCCGAAGCGGCTTGTTGGTACGAAGGAAAAGGATTTTCGGAACTCGTCGGTGTCGTAGTAAGACCGTCCCACCTGAAGAAAGAAGCGTGAGATCACATCGCGGTCCATGCCGATGCCCCTGTCATCGATCGTGAGCACTTGTTTCTCCTCGCTCTCACCCGACAACTCGTTTCGAAACGTTTGCCATTGGAGCGCGACGTAAACCGGGTATCGTTCACGCCAGGCTTCGTCTACTTTTGTCGGCGACTCCGGTTGTGGCAGTTGCTCCGCAGCAAGATCCAGGTACATCCTGCACCGATTCGCGTCAAACGCGTTCTGGAGTAACTCTCTAATGAATTCTTCTTTGCGCTCATGTACGTTCTGAACAAACCGTTCGAGGATAAGATCCCGATCCAGTTCGAAAGCCCAGCGCGATGGTAGATACTTTGCACCGGTCGCCGGCAATATCTCGATACTCTTCTGCTCAGAGTGCATGTCTGCGAAGGGCGGTTTCCAATCCGCATGGCGGTGGCATCGGGCCATAAGAACCGCCGCGTTTCTAGTCTCCTGTACGAGCCATTGGCACCAATCCTGTAGGAACATATGTTCGTCCTGGTTTTCACATTCTGCGCGGAGTTCGATCCGATCAGGAGCGACCATTTTGTGCGAGATGCGCTGGTATTGTGTCCAGTGCGCGAGGCTGTCTGCGGGGAGTGGACAGGCCGCGTTCAGCAGCAGAGGACAGGCACGATCTGAATTCATATCGAGAAGATCGCCCAAACGTAGGAGAATTGCGATCAGACGCACATTGACCTGTTCTCCGCGTATGTCGCGGCGATCAGGATATTTCGTTCTATCCTCAAGTTCGTGCTGGCGGAGTCCGTGTGCTACGCACACATCCGAAATTGTTTGCCGTAGCGCTGGGTCGTTGAAAGATAGACCTCCTAAATAGTCTCCGTGCTGTGTGATCACGTCTGCCGCTCGAAAATGGTGCCGGGCACGGATAAACTCCGCGATGAGAAAGCGGGTTTGAAGGTCGGCCAAAAAATTTCTGACGGGAGCTTCAATGCTCGTGTCCGATCGCAGTTGCTCGATTTCGAGCCAACGCCTGGCACCTCCTCCATCGCCGGTCACCCAGGCTTCCCACGCTGGTGATTTCAAAATCGAGACTTTCTCGGCATCCGAGGCTACCATTCCGGCGTCGTGAAGATAGGCTGAGGCGAGCAGAATGTACGCCTCGGCAGGTGAGAGATCTAGCCGAACTTTCCGGGGATCACCCCCATCGAAAAGGAGGTGCGAGAGTTCAATAACGATCTGATCGCTGTGGGCGATGGTGTGAGATGTGTAATGCGGAAAGGTTGCCGGCGTGTAGGACAACCATCGGGAGATTTCGTCCCGAAGTACGACGAGTTTCCCGAAATACGCGTCATCGCGCTGCTTTAGATATAGCGAGAGAGCTGCCTTATCAAGTGCAAACGACATACGAGAGCAGAAATCGTTTAATTAGATCACTTACCTTTGCAGTTGGGCAACTTACACAAGGCTGCCCGGCATGCACGGGCTACTTGGTGAAAGACGCTGGCCGGCAATGGATCCGACACCTGCGAACTTTCGGACGTCAGCGCTCGAAGTCCCACAAAGCGTCTATTTCTTCTTTCGTGACCGGGGGAACACGCTTCCTTTGTGAATTGGCCGCAATCCGCAACGCGACCTCCCGGAAATCTTTCCGCTTTGCCGCGAGTTGGCGTTCTGTGACTGCTTGCCGCAGCAGCCGGCGCAGAGCTTCGGTCTTATTCGTTTTTTCGATCCGGGCCAGATCCGTCACGAGTCGGCTAACCTCCGCATCAGCAATGTGTAACGCCATGTATACCTATTGTACATCACACTGTACATTTACAGCGCCACTGCAACTTGGCTTCCTTTCGCACAACGCGCCAACCTTGCGTATTACCCCTAACGTACGATCGGTTCCCATAACCGGACACGCGTTTTTCTGGTACCCTCGTATTTATTCCTTGTAATCAGCGCTTTCGGGTGTAACACGACCCTGGCCGATGAAGTGCATAGTGAGAGATTCGCATGGCAATGGATGTTCCTCGCGGTAAAGAGGTAGCGCGCCGGCGCTTAATCAAGCGCATTGCGCTCATTACCGTGGCAGTTATAGCAATCGGCGGCACCACGGTGGCACTCGCCCGTCTCAAACCGGCAGCCCCGTCCGTCGACATGAGCGGCTTGTGGCCCGGTACGGTGCGGCGAGGCCCTATGGAAATGCAGGTCCGCGGCTTGGGCGCTTTGAAGCCGGAGGAGATCTATTTCATCAACGCCGCCGTTGATTCGCGCGTAGTCCAGATTGTGCGCCGCGCGGGCATCGATCCCATAAAGGAAGGCGCCGTGATCATGGTTTTGAGCAATCCGGATCTCGAGCTCGAAGCCGAAAAAGCCGAATGGCAGCTCAAACAGGACGAGGCCAACCTGGCCAATCTGAAAGTCAAGCTCGAAAGCGACAAGTTGGACCAGAGAGCGAGCCTCGCTGAGCTCGAATCGCAATACACGCAAGCCAAACTCACGGCCGACCGCGACCTCGAATTGACGCGCCTCAATCTGAAGAGTGATCTGGAATCGAAACTCTCGGTGGACCAGGCCAATCAATTCCAAAACCGCGTCGCGCTGCAAAAGCAGCGGCTGGGCATTGCGGACGAATCCATCAAAGCCCAAATCGACGCGCAACAGGTGGCTGTAGAAAGCTCTCGTGCCGCTTACGAAGAAAAGAAAAAGCAGGTCGAACAGCTGACCATTCGCGCTCCCATCAACGGCCAGTTGCAAGAGGTCGACGTGGAAGTGGGCCAGCGCGTCCCCACTGGCACGCTGCTCGCCAAGGTAGCTGATCCGACCAAGCTAAAAGCTGTCCTGCAAATCTCGGAAACGCAAATGAAAAATGTTCGCATCGGTTTGGATGCGACCATCGACACTCGAAATGGTCTGATTCCCGGGCGCGTCATTCGCATCGATCCCGCTGCCCTGAACGGAACGGTGGGGGTGGACGTAGCACTACTCGGACCGCTGCCCGAAGGCGCCCGTCCGGAGTTAAGCGTCGATGGAACCGTCGAGATCGAGCACCTGCGCGATGTCGTTTACGTGGATCGCCCGGTTTCTGGTGAGCCCGATACAACCATTGGATTGTTTAAAATCGACCCCGATGGCAAGGGAGCCAGTCGCGTCAACGTGAAGCTCGGCGTCGCCTCCGTCAACACCATTGAAGTGAAGGGCGGCCTGAAAGTGGGAGATCGCGTGATCCTCTCCGACATGGCGCAATATGACCAGTACCAACGAATTCGTCTGAACCAGTGATTTCGATCGCACGTATTAAGAAGGTAACCACGAAGGAGGTCTGAAAGCAGAATGAATGCATCCGAGCCGTTGATCCATCTGGATGGCGTTACCAAGGTGTTCGTCACCGATGAGGTGGAAACGCACGCTTTGTCGGGAATTCACATCGATATCCAGCGAGGCGAATACGTGTCCATTTCCGGGCCTTCCGGCTGCGGAAAATCGACCTTGCTTGCGATTCTGGGGCTCCTCGATTCTCCCAGTTCCGGTACATACATCTTGAACGGAAAGCCAGTCCAGAGCCTCAAGCTGTCGGAACGCGCCCGCATCCGCAACCGGGAGATCGGCTTCATCTTCCAAGCGTTCAATCTGATTGGCGACCTCAATGTTTACGAGAATGTCGAGCTGCCGCTCACCTACCGTGGCATGGGCTCGAGCGACCGTAAGAAAAAGGTTCATGAAGCGCTCGAGCGCGTCGGCATGTCGCACCGCATCAAGCACTATCCTTCACAGCTCTCGGGCGGTCAGCAGCAGCGTGTCGCGGTAGCGCGCGCGCTTGCCGGTGATCCTTCCATCCTTTTGGCCGACGAGCCCACCGGAAATCTCGACTCTCAAAACGGCGAGCAGGTCATGGATTTATTGCGTGAACTGCATCGCGGCGGCGCCACGATCTGCATGGTTACTCACGATCCTCGTTACGCGCGTTATGCCGATCGCTCCATTCACCTGTTCGACGGCCGCGTTGTCGAGGAGAATATGGAAGTCCCTGCATGATCCGGAAGCATGTCGATCTGATAGCCGTCGGCATTCTGTTGTGCGGCATCGCCGTGTACTCCCACGCGCGCAAGGTTGTCGTTTTTGAAGTCAACGCCACCAGGAAAATTGCATTTACGCAGTATCGGTGCCCATCCGTCGTAGTCCCGCGGGCTCCGCGCATTCCATACACGCGCGATTAGCGTCGCTCTATGTCTCACATCGGGTCTGATTTGCGGTTCGCTTCGCGAACCTTACGAGCGAAGCCTGTCTTTTCGGCCGTCGCTATCGTTTCGCTCGCGCTCGGAATCGGCGCAAATACAGCTATTTTCAGCATCGTCGAATCAGCCCTGCTCCGCAGTCTGCCATTCCGAAATCCGGATCGCCTCGTGGCCATCGGGGATCGCCAGCCGTGTTGCGCTTCTGTATCTCTCTCGCCCGGCGAATACCAGGATTATCAGCGCCAAAGCAAGAGCTTCGAGGACATAGCAGCCATCGCATGGCAGAGCGTCACGCTGACTGGTGCCGGCGAAGCCCGAGCCGTCGTAGGGCGCGCCGTGACGACGAATTTCTTCGAAGTCTTAGGTGCACGCGCCCAGATCGGCAGGCTGATGTCTTCGCGAATCGACAAGGCCGGTTCCGAAAATCGAGTTGCGGTTATCAGTGCGGGTTTGTGGCGAAGCCAGTTTGCAGGAGACCCGAATATCCTTGGCAGAACTCTTACCTTGAATGGCAGGCCGTTCACCGTGATCGGCGTCCTTGCGGCGCACGAAGAATATCCGCCCGACGTCGAAATATGGCTAAGCCCTCGCGCGTCCGTTCCGGAGTTCGCGGAATCTGCGATGCAGGACATGAACATCAGCCAGACATATGGGAACCATTGGCTGATGGGACTCGGAAGGCTCCGGCCCCGCGTGCCCCTTGCCCGAGCGCGAGCGGAAATGCGAACCATCGCAAACCGCATCGACGCCGCACACGATGAGCCGGGTCACTGGGCTGTTTTGGTACCTTTACAAACCTCTCTGGTGCGTTCCCTCCGTCCGGCCCTCGCAGTGCTTGGGACCGCAGTGCTGGTCCTGCTGCTGATTGCTTGCGCGAATCTAATCGGCTTAATGATGGCGCGGGCGACGGGGCGCACGCGCGAGCTCGCCATTCGCGTTGCCATCGGCGCGAACCGCTGGGAGCTAACCCGGCTTCTCTTATCCGAAAGCTTCATCCTCGCGACAGCGGGCGGTTTGTTCGGCGTTGGCATCGCGTTTGGCGCGCTCAAGCTTCTTCATCGCTATTCGCCCTATGAGCTGCCTCCCGCCCTCGCTCCTACGCTGAATTCGGAAGTCCTGATCTTCTGTGTCGCTGTATCTTTCCTATCCGCCCTAATTACGGGTTTTCTGCCTGCGCTGAGCGCGGGCCGCGTGGATGTGAATGAGGGCCTGAAGGAAGCCGGCAAAGGCAGCGCGAGTCGCGGCACGCAGCGTATTCGGCGCGTACTTGTCACCGGCGAGATCGCCCTGTCCGTCATCCTCCTGGTCGCCGCGTTTCTCTTGATCAGAAGTTTCTCCAACCTTCTCGCAATCGACCCTGGCTTCACGGCCGCCAGTGTGACCACGGCCCAGCTTTCGCTTCCTCGCTCTCGCTACGTCAAGCCGGAGCAAGTCATCGATTTCTGGAATCGTCTCCTGGCGCGGGCGAAAACCTTGCCCGGCGTCGAATCGGCGGGCATTACTTCCGATCTTCCCCTCACAGGAGTCGGTTCGGGAGGCGATTTCGAAGTGGAGGGTCACCGCGTCAGCTCGAAGGATAAAGCCCCTTATTCATACCACCTGTATGTCAGCCCGGAAACCATCGGTACGTTGCATATTCCGCTGCTGAGCGGTCGCGACTTTAGCGCGCGCGATCAGAAAAATTCCATTCCGGTTGTGATCGTCAACAAAACCTTGGCAGATCACTTTTTCCTTGGCCAAAATGCCATCGGCAAGCGCCTGCGCACCGGCAACGATGCTCCCTGGGAGACCATCGTCGGTGTTGTCGGCAATGTGAAATGGGATGACCTCAGCGCGGTGCCCACCCTCGATGTGTATCGCAGTTATACCCAGTTGGTAGAAGTGGCGGCAGCCGCCTTGGTGGTACGCACTAAGGGCACGGTGCTGCCGGCGGCTGACTTGGAAGCGGCCGTTCGCAGCGTGGACAAAGACGTGCCGTTGTCGCAAGTCAAATCTCTGACCAGCTACGTCGATCAGTCCCTCGGCCAACGGCGCTTCCTTCTAGGCCTGCTGACCGCATTTTCCGCCTTGGCCATGGGCTTGGCTGCACTCGGACTCTACGCCGTTCTCGCCTATTCGGTCCAGCAGCGCCGTCGAGAGATAGGGATCCGCGTGGCTGTTGGCGCCAGCAAATCGGATGTACTCTGGATGGTTCTGCGAGAATGCATCGCGATCGCCACAATAGGCGTCTTCGGAGGAATAGTCGCCGCGCTTTGGTCCTCCGCTCTTCTGAAATCGATGTTGTTCGGAATATCCGACACCGATCTCATGGCCTACGTCTCGGCCGTGTTGCTGATCGTCAGTGTCGCGCTAGCCGCCTCCCTGATCCCCGCGCTACGCGCCGCGCGGGTCGATCCGGTCTCTGCTTTACGCTATGAGTGAACGATCGCTACCATCATGATTTCTCTTCGCAACATCGAAAAGTTTTTCGAGCACGGTCCAACCAAAACCTACGTGCTGCGGCGCATCAACATCGACATAAAGGAAGGCGAGTTTATTTCCATCATGGGCCCGTCGGGGGCAGGGAAGTCCACTCTGCTTCATCTTCTTGGAATGCACGACAGCGCCTGGACAGGCGAATACCACTTCTTTGAACACCCGATCCATAAGCTGAACAAGAAGGATCGATCTGAGATCTACAAAAAGTACATCGGGTTCGTGTTCCAGAGCTACCATTTGCTCGATTCGCTGACCGTTTACGAAAACCTCGATATCCCGCTCTCTTACCGGAACATCAAAAAATCCGAGCGCCAGAGCATCGTCTGTGACACGCTCGACCGTTTCAACATGGTGGGTAAAAAGGATCTCTATCCCAATCAACTTTCTGGAGGGCAGCAACAGCTGGTCGCGATTGCGCGCGCGATGATCGCGAATCCCAAGCTGATTCTCGCCGACGAACCGACAGGCAACCTGCATTCGAGCCAAGGCAAAGAGATCATGGAGCTCTTCAAGCGGCTCAACGAGCAGGGTGCGACCATCGTCCAGGTCACGCATAACGAGAAGAACGCGGAGTACGGCAACAGAGTCATCCAGATTGAGGATGGATGGATTACCCAGAACTGAGAGTCGGCCCTTCATTCTCGCGCTCGGGTGAATCGTTCCTATGAAAATCGTGCCGTCGCAAATGCGCATACTGGTCGCTGACGATCAGCCCGACGTGCTCGAAGCCGTGCGGCTGCTGCTTAAGCGTGAGGGCTACAAGATCGAATCGGCCGAATCTCCTCAGCAGGCTTTGCAGATGGTCGAGAACCGCGACTACGATGCCGCCATCATCGATCTGAATTACACGCGTGACACTACCTCCGGCCAGGAAGGCCTGGAGCTGCTCGCGAAAATCCAGGCGATCGATTCCATGTTGCCGGTCATCGTGATGACTGCTTGGGGCAGCGTCGATATCGCCGTCGAGGCCATGCGCCGCGGAGCCCGCGATTTTATCCAGAAACCCTGGGAAAACGAGCGCCTCTCCTCCATCGTTCGCACTCAGCTCGAATTGAGCGAAGCGATCCGCCGCGGCCAGCGTCTCGAGGCGGAGAATCAGCTCCTGCGCGGCGACAATTTGCCGACCATGATCGCGCAATCGCCGGCCATGCAGCCGGTGCTCGATTTGATCTCTCGCGTGGGTCCGTCCGACGCCAACGTGCTGATTGCCGGCGAGCCAGGCACCGGAAAAGAGGTGGTCGCCAGAACTCTTCATGCCATTTCCGGCCGCGCGAACAAGCCCATGGTCACCGTAAACGCCGGTGGTCTCGCGGAGGGCGTTTTCGAAAGTGAGCTGTTTGGTCATATCAAAGGCGCGTTCACTGACGCCAAAATGGACCGCGTGGGCCGCTTTGAGCTGGCCGACACCGGAACACTTTTCCTCGACGAGATTGCGAACGTTCCCATGAACCTGCAGGCGAAACTCCTGCGCGTTCTCGAAGTGGGCGAGATGGAGCGTGTCGGCTCGTCCAAAACCAAAAAGGTCGACGTGCGCGTCATCTCCGCCAGCAACGCGAATCTTCCCGAAGAAGTGCAGAACGGCCGTTTCCGTCAAGATCTGCTGTTTCGCCTGAATACGATTGAGATCCATCTTCCGCCCCTGCGCGAGCGCCGCGACGACATCGCTCCTCTGGCAAATCACTTTCTCGGTATTCATGCGCGCCGCTATCGCAAGGCCATTACCGGCTTCGATCACAACGCTCTGCAAGCCATGTACGATCATCCCTGGCAAGGCAACGTGCGCGAGCTGAATCACGTGGTCGAACGCGCTGTGCTGATGGCGCAGGAAAATGCGATCAAGGCGAGTGATCTCGCACTGCGCGCCGGCAGCACCGTGTCGCCGCGGCTCGAGGACATGAGCCTCGAAGACGTAGAAGAGTTTCTCATCAAGAAAGCTCTCGCCCGTTACGGCGGAAACGTTAGCCATGCCGCCAGCGCTCTGGGGTTGAGCCGCAGTGCCTTGTATCGCCGTTTGCAGCGCTTTGGCCTGTAGCGTGTGTACTTGAGGCGCGTACATGAAAACCGCGCAGGACAAAATCCGGCTAAGTCATGACGCGCGCGTTCTGCTGTTTGCGTTGCTCGCTGGATTTCCGGCCGTCTTGGTATGCGTGATCGTCCTCGCTACCGGCGGCTACTCGGGCAGGGAACAGTGGACCCTCGACCTGCTCGTGGTTGGCTGCTGGCTGAGCTTCTGTTTTGCGGCGCGCGGGCGCGTTGCCGGTCCTTTGCGTACCTTAGCGAATCTTCTCGAAGCCATGCGCGAAGGAGACTATTCGATCCGCGGCCGCGTTGACAACCCCAAAGAGCCGATGGGCGAGGTCATGCAGCAGGTCAACGCCATGGCTGCTACTTTGCGTGACCAGCGGCTCGGTGCGCTCGAAGCAACTGCGCTGCTGCGCAAAGTGATGGAAGAGATCGACGTGGCCGCCTTCGCCTTCGATCCACAGCAATCGTTGCGGCTCGTCAATCGGGCCGCCGAAAGATTATTAGCCCAGCCCGCCGAGCGAATACTGGCGCGTGACGCCACTTCGTTGGGTTTAGCCGAATACCTCGTTGGCGAGCCGGAGCAGACGATTCAGCGCTCTTTTCCCGGCGGCACCGGACGCTGGGGCATTCGCCGCAGCCAGTTTCGCGAAGGCGGCGTGCCCCACCAGCTGCTGGTCGTAACCGATCTGACGCGCCCTCTTCGTGAAGAGGAGCTGCAAGCCTGGCAGCGCTTGGTGCGCGTACTCGGTCACGAGTTGAACAATTCATTAACTCCCATCAAATCTATCGCGCAGAGCCTCGAGAACCTCGTCAAGGCGGACCCCCGGCCGGAAGATTGGACAGACGACATGTCGCGAGGCTTGAATGTCATCGCCGCTCGCTCGGAATCGCTCAGCCGGTTCATGAGCTCATACGCCCGGCTCGCGAAATTGCCGCCCCCGAAATTTGAACCGGTAGAGGTCAATTCGCTACTGCGCCGCGTGACCAGGCTCGAAACCCGCATGCAGGTGTTCTTTGAAGAGTGTCCGCCCCTCACGATTCAAGGTGACGCGGATCAGCTCGAGCAGGTGCTGATCAACTTGATCCGCAACGCCGTCGATGCTGCGCAAGAGACGGGAGGACGAGTTTTCGTCCGGCACGAGCGCACGAACACGACCGTCGAAATCGCAGTTCGCGACGAAGGGCCGGGTCTATCGAATACCGCGAACCTGTTCGTGCCGTTCTTCACGACCAAGCGCGGTGGCTCCGGAATTGGTCTGGTTTTGAGCCGGCAAATCAGCGAGGCGCACAATGGATCCGTTACGCTGCGGAACGCTCCCAATGGTCCAGGCTGTGTCGCTACATTGACGCTGCCGATTCAGCAGGCGCAGGAATGAATGGCGCTGTTGGCGCTTTCCTGCGAACTATCCGCGTGATACGAACTGCGTACCAGAGGGCCTGCTTCCACGTGCGCGAACCCCATTTGCTCGCCAGCCGCCTTGAGTCCATCGAATTCCTGCTGCGGAACATACCGAAGAATCGGGAGATGCTTCTGCGACGGGCGCAAATATTGTCCAAGCGTCAGAATGTCTACATGATGCTCGCGCAAATCGCGCATGACTTGCAGCACTTCGGACTCCGTTTCGCCCAGACCTAACATCAGCCCTGACTTGGTCGGAATGTGCGGGCGTAGCTGCTTCGCATAACGCAGCATATCGAGCGAACGTTCATATCGAGCGCCCAGCCGGACCTGCCGGTACAGGCGCGGCACTGTCTCCGTATTGTGATTGAGTACATCCGGATGTGCGTTCATGACGATGTCCATGGCGCTGTGTGAGCCTTGAAAATCGGGAACCAATACTTCCACTCTGCAGCCGGCGACGTGCTCGCGGATGGCTGCGATCGTCAACGCGAATAGCTCAGCGCCGCCGTCTTTCCGATCGTCTCGATTAACGCTCGTAACGACTGCATAGCGTAACCCGAGAACGGCACAGGCCTCCGCCACACGGCGTGGTTCATCGTAGTCGACCGCGAGCGGAGCGCCTTTTTGCACGGCGCAAAAGCCGCATCGCCGCGTGCATACGTTGCCCAGGATCATGAACGTGGCCGTGCGCCGGTTCCAACATTCGCCGACATTCGGGCACGCCGCGCTCTCGCACACAGTGTGCAATCGCAGACGGGTAATGAGGTCCTTCAGCTCGCGATAGTTATCACCGACAGGCGCCGGAGCACGCAGCCACTTCGGACGCTCAGGCTGAGAAGAGATCGTGACCAGCACTGATTTCAGTGTACTGGCCCATGTCCAATTTAGATCCAATTGCCCGGGGGAGCCACTTCCACCCACGGGCCTTCGGCCTTGTCTTGGTGCAGCGTGATGCGCAGAATGTATTTCGTGAGCCGTCGGTAGCTGCCGGGAATTTCGATTTCAAAACCCTCGTGCGATGCGAGCGCAGCCCCGTCGAGAGATTGCTCGCGCAGGCACTGAACCAGCTCACTTGCTAAATGTCCGGTATCGTGCGGCGAGGGCTCTATCTCGTAATCGGGTTCCACAACGACTCGCCCTATCTCAGGGGAAGTCGGCTGAACCGATTGGAACGCCTTCTCGAGGAAAAACTCAACTTTAGGGTTCATGGATCGCCTACATCTCGCGCCGGTTTTCGAGCGACCGCGACATCGTCACTTCGTCCGCGAACTCGAGATCGCTGCCAACCGGAATGCCCATGCCAATGCGCGTGACTCGTGCCCCCAGCGGTTTCAAAAGACGCGAAAGATAAACCGCTGTCGCTTCACCTTCGACCGTCGGGTTTGTCGCAACGATGACCTCCTGGATTTCCGTATTATGCAGACGGTCGACCAATCCCTTAATTTTTAGCTGCTCGGGTCCAATGCCGCGCAACGGAGAAATGGCCCCGTGCAGCACATGGTATAACCCGCGAAACGCCCGTGTCGTTTCAATCGGCAGAATATTGTGCGGCTCTTCCACCACGCAGATCTGCGAATGTTCGCGATGCGGGTCGCGGCAATAAGAACACAGCTCGCCATCGCTGATGTTGTTGCATTGAGCGCAGATGCCGAGCTTGTCTTTGACATCGACAATCGCCTGAGCCAGGTTCTGCGCGTCTTCGCGCGGGGCACGCAGGACATGGAATGCGATGCGCTGAGCAGACTTCTGCCCGATGCCGGGGAGCCGTTTACATTCCTGAATAAGCCGGGCAAGCGGCTCGGCGAAATCTGACATTTGGTCGCGCCTAGAACATGCCAGGGGGCAACCCAAGACCGCCCAGCATCCCGCCCATCTTGGATTGTGCTTCTTCGTCGACCTTCTTGGCAGCCTCGTTGAAAGCGGCCGTTACCATGTCCTGCAGCATTTCGACATCGCCAGCCACTTCAGGGTCGATCTTCACGCCCACCACGTTTTTGTGACCATCCATTTTGACGGTCACCATTCCGCCACCCGCCGACGCTTCCACTCGGATGGTGGCAATCTGCTCCTGCAACTTTTGCTGCATCTGTTGCGCTTGCTTCATCATGGATTGCATGTTGCCGGGCATCTTCATGGCTCTTGCTTCCTTCCGCTACTCATTCAAATTTCGCACGGCGCGTATTTGCGCTCCAGGAAACAGTTCTTTCACCCGCTTTACGCCTGGGTCGGATAACGCGCGCTGCCACAAGTCATTGTCTCCGCCCTTTGCCTTCTCCGCCGAGGTGGTGCGTGCAGGCGCTGCTTCGTCTGAAACCTCGACACGCACGCGTACCGGCTTTCCGGTTACTTCCGATGCGATGCGCTGAAGAACGGGCTCGCGTAAGGTGAAGGCCTGATTCTTAGGAGCTCGAATCAGAAGTTCGCCGCGTTCTAATCGCACCTCCGAAACCTGCAGAGCATCGACCGTGGTACTCAGGCCTGCCTTCTGAAGCGCGCCTAGCAAGTCCTCCCGAAGGTCGCGCGTTTCCGTCTGTTCGGGAGCGGCATGAGCGGCCACGACGGTTTTCGCGGGCGCTTGGAAGGCAGGCGGCCGTGGTGCTCCGCTGCGAGATGAGGCAGTTAAGAGCGAACCGGAAGCTGCCGGTGAGGGGCTCGAGACGCCTTCGGACGTTCCCAGTCCGGCCAGCGCTTCTTCGATCAACTGCAATTTGCCGGCCTGCACAAGTTTCACTAAGCCAAGCTCGAGATGAAGGCGAGGCTGTAACGAAGACTGCAGGGCCTTATAAAGATCGAGCGTCAGATTCAAGTAGCGCGTTAGATCTTCTTCACTGAACCAGCCCGCTGTTTCGAGCAGTGCCTGCTGCTCACGATCCGAAGCTGCAATGAGACGGCTCGGTTTGCCTGTGATCTTCGCGACCAGCAAGTTGCGCCAGTAGCGCGACAACTCACGGCAGAAATGCTGAAGGCTTTGACCCTTGCGTTCGAGTTCCTCGACAATGCCGAGCATACGCGCGCCATCCTGCTGGTTAACCGCTTCCGCGACGGCGCGGAGCGACTCGACCCCGAATACGCCCAGCAGGCCGCGCACAGTTTCGACGCACAACGTATTTCCGCAGCAGGCGATGGCCTGATCGAGAGCCGACAACGCATCCCGAACGCTTCCTTCTCCTGCTTGCGCGATAACCGAGAGCACCTCTTCATCCGCCTGAATGCCCTCTTGCTGCGCAATGTACTTCATGCGGTTCATCAGCTCGGCGAATTCGACCGAGTGAAACGTGAAGTGCTGGCACCGTGACGCGATCGTGTTTGGGATCTCGTAAGCTTCCGTCGTGCATAGGATGAAAACAACCCATTCCGGCGGCTCTTCGAGCGTCTTCAGCAGCGCATTGAACGCTTCTTTCGTAATCTGATGCGCTTCGTCAATGATAAAGATTTTGTAGCGATCTCGTGCGGGGCGGTAGCGCACGTTGTCGCGGATTTCGCGCATCTCATTGATGCCGCGGTTTGAGGCCGCATCGATCTCAATGACATCGACCGAATTGCCGGCCGTCACTTCGGTGCAACTCGAGCAAACGCCGCATGGGTTCGGCGTCGGTCCGTTGATGCAGTTCAGACAGCGCGCCAGAATCCGCGCCACGGTTGTTTTTCCGGTGCCACGCTGGCCCGAAAAAATGTATCCGTGCGCGAGCCGGTTGCTGTCTATGGCGTTCGCGAGCGTCTTCTGAACGTGTTCCTGACCGATCAACTCGCCAAAGTTCTGCGGACGGTACTTCCTGGCGATGACTTGATACGGACGCCGTTCTGGGGTGGTTGAATTGCCTGGCATGGAACCGTCTAGCGCGCGTGGTTTGGGCACGCTACTGGGCTTGAGTGCGTATGCCAGACCCCGGGTGATCCGCGGCACACAAGCTAAGCCGCTACCGTTGCTCCCTTCCGGACCTGGCGGGGTTTGCGACCGCCCATTGCACGAAGCCCGGAGCCTGACAACTCTCAATGGTAACATCCGGCTTCATTTACGCGACTCCAAAACCGCCTGCAGTTTTTCTCCAAATAACGTTGTCCGCGGAGGCCTCTGCTGATCTTTTGCGTCGTGGGGTACGGGCTGAGCTTCTTGAGCAGAAGAGCCCACGGGAGGCGCGGCATTGTGCGGTGGAGTAGATGTTTGGCTGCTATCTTGAGGCCGCGGAGTTTCGACCGGAACAGTTACAGGTTTTGGATCCGCTTCCGTCGGTTGCTCGACACGAAGGAAACGATCCTTCCTCAGCAGAATGCGCTCGAGTGATGAAATCCAACCGGTGAAGTCGCCCTCAACGTGGTGATCGCGCTTCATCGCGCTGCGCATCGCATCCATCTTCGAATCGAGATTATCCAGATGATGGAACAAGAGCGCCTCAGGAAAAATCGGCACTTTCGGCGAGCCAAACTCGAGCTCCCCGTGATGGCTGATGATGATGTGCTCGAGAAGCGTTCGCAATCTCGGCGGGAAATCGGGAAGCTGATCGAGCTTCCCGCCGACGATGCGCAGTCCAATAATGATGTGGCCGAGTAGCTGTCCCTCCGCACTGTAGCCGAAGCTGCGCGAATACGAGAGCTCTTCGATCTTGCCGATATCGTGAAGAATCGCGCCCGCGAGCAGCAGATCAAGATCGATGTCTTTGTAGTGGGAGGCGGTCAGCCGCGACAGCGCGCAGAGCGAAAGAACGTGTTCAAGCAATCCGCCTCTGCAGGCGTGATGAATGTTCTTCGCTGCCGGAGCTATTTTGTACAGCGTCGCAACCTGTCCGTCCTCGAAAATGGCCGTAAGCAACGCACGCAAGTCCGGATTCCCGAGATTTGCGATGATGCCCCGCAATTCTGCGAACATCTCGTCCGGATCGCGATCGGAGCACGGAAAATAGTCGGTGAAATCGACCTCATGATCTTCGAGGCGGCGTAAGCGGTGAACGGTAAATTGCGAACGGCTCTGATAGATCTGAAGCAGACCCTTCACCTTGACGAAGTCGTCTCGCTCGAAGGTGTGCATCACCTCGACGACGTTGTCCCACATTTTCGCCTCAATCTCACCCGTTCGGTCCGCGAGATGAAGCGAAAGGTAAGGTTCGCCTGTTTTTTTCTGCCGGATTTCCTTCGAGATGACTAGAAATTGCGCCGTCACGACATCGTTCGGCGCCAGATTGCCGATGTACGGCGACTTCATACTCCCGGTTACCGGGAACTACTCTTTCCGGTAACGGTCGTCTGCGTACCAGGAACGGGAATGACCCAAAGCAGCCGCTTGTGGCGCGTCTTCTGCTCCACTTCCGCCTTTGTGACTGTCTCGGGCTTCAGTTGGGCGGGATCTTGCCACGCCGTATTCTGCCCCGAGGCCGCACCGGTGTCTACGAACCCGGGCTTGATTTGCAGGAAGGCTTGCTTGCGCAAGGTCGTGAGATACTCGCGAATCTTCGGTTGCATCTTGGGTGCGTACAATTGGTTCTCGATCTCCGATTTCGCATCGGACAGCGGTTCGAGCCCGGCTTTGGTGTGATCTTCTACCTTGAAAATCTCGAAGCCGGTCGCCATCTTGATGGGTTGAGTAACCGCGCCTTTCGGCAGGCTCCAAACAGCATCTTCGATTTGTTTGGTCAGATCGCCTTTCTTATAGCCCCCGAGCATACCGCCGTCTTTCGCGGTGATCGCATCCGAATTGTCGCGCGCCAGATCGCTAAACCGTTCGCCTTTTGAAGCTTCATCGGCAAGCTGTTTGGCCTTCTTTTCAGCCGCCGCGGCGGCGGCCGGATCTTTGCCTTCAGTCGAGATCAGTATCTCGCTGAGATAAACCTTTTCATCGCGGATGAAATCCTGTTTGTGCGCGTTATAGAAATCCGCGATTTCTTTGTCGCTGAAGTTCACATGCCGTCCGACTTCCTGCCCGATAACCTCACGCGTTATGAACTGATTCTTGGTCTCGGAGAGAAAATCCTCATAGCTCATATTGGACTGCTGCCGCACATACTCGTGAAATTTATCGGGGTCCGTGATGCCAGACTGTCGTTGCAAGTTCGCCATGTACTTGCTGACATCGGAATCTACGTTGATATTTAGTTCCTTCCCCTTTTGAATGAGCAGCAGCTCATCAATGCGGTCCCGAAGAATATCTTTCTGGCGTTTGTCGTACTCCTGTTCGAACTGCGGTCCCGCGGCGCCCTGGGCCTTCAGTTCCTGCCCAAGTTCACGCGCCAAGCGCTGCAGTTCGTCCTGGCTGACGATGTCGCCATTCACTTTGGCAACAATCTGGTCCACGACTGTATAATCATCCGCGGCTAAGGACAGCGTGGCGAACGCGAGCGCGATCAGGTACTTCGGCTTCATGGCTTTGTCTTTCATTATGCCAAGACCGCAGCCTTTTCGCTGCCCCGGATGGAACCAGGCGGTCTTACGTTTTCGCCCCAACTGGTTCTTCGGCGGTGAGCGCGACCAGAGTGGACCTTAACTCCTCGAGAAGCTGTTCGGGATTTTTCGACGCGCTCAGCGGCAGCTTCAAAACACCGGCTGGCGTGAACTGCGCACCCGCAGTGTTGCGAACCACCGCCATCAGCTTAAAGGGATCTACTTTCGATTGCTGGTGAAACTTGATATTCGCGGATCCCTGCCGCCGGTCGACCGATTCCACTCCCGCGCGCTCCGCGAAGCTCTTAAGAAGTGAGAAGCGCACCAGGTTCATGACTTCTTCAGGAACAGGTCCATAGCGGTCCGCCAGTTCGTCTGCGACGCGTTTCGCCTGATCGTCGTCCTTTACATCCGCCATCCGTTTATAAGAGCGCAACCGTTGCGCTTCATCGGAAATGTAAGTGGCAGGAATCCGGATGTCGAGCCCGAGGTTGAGGGTGGAATGAATTTCGAGGGGCACTTCCTCGCCCTTCAGCTCCTTGACGGCTTCCTCCAAGAGTCTGACGTAAGTGTCGTACCCAACTGCCTCAATATGTCCATGCTGTTCGCCGCCGAGTAGATTGCCGGCGCCCCGAAGTTCCAGGTCAAGCGCGGCAATTTTGAATCCCGCGCCAAGATCGCTGAACTCTTTCAGCGCAGCTAACCGTTTTCGCGCCACTTCACTCAACTGCGTGTCCGCCGGAACCAGCAGATAGGCGTAAGCGCGCCGGTTCGATCGTCCCACCCGCCCCCGCAACTGATACAGTTCGCTCAACCCATAGCGCTCCGCATTTTCAATGACGATCGTATTCGCGAGCGGAATATCCAGGCCGTTTTCGACAATCGTTGTGCACACAAACACGTCGTATTCGTGTTTCATGAAGCCGAGCAGCACCCGCTCGAGTTCGGCTTCGCCCATCTGGCCGTGCCCGACGCCAATGCGACATTGCGGAAGCAGTTCCTGAATCGAAGCTGCGCGCATGAAGATCGTGTCGACGCGATTGTGAACGAAATACACCTGACCTTGCCGCGCAAGCTCTTGTTCGATCGCCGCTTTGATGAGATCGGGATTGAAGTGCGCAACCACTGTGTTGATCGAAAGCCGATCTTTGGGCGCGGTCTCGATGACCGACATGTCTCGCAATCCGAGTAAAGACATGTGGAGCGTGCGAGGAATCGGCGTTGCACTCATGGTCAGCACATCGACGTTATGCCTGAGCTGTTTCAGGCGCTCTTTGTGCCGCACTCCAAAACGCTGCTCCTCGTCGACCACTAGCAGGCCGAGATCATAGAACTGCACATCTTTCGAGAGCAGACGGTGAGTGCCGATCAGGATGTCTACCTTCCCGGTCGCTACGTCTTCGAGCACGGCTTTGATCTCTTTTGCACTTCGAAACCGGCTGACGAGCTCAACGCGTACCGGAAACGAAGCGAAGCGGCGTCGAAACGTCTCGTAGTGCTGGAATGACAGGACAGTTGTCGGTGCGAGCACCGCTACCTGTTTGCCATCCCCCAGCGCTTTGAACGCCGCTCGCATCGCGACTTCGGTCTTTCCAAAGCCCACATCGCCGCACAGCAGGCGATCCATCGGCTGTTCGCTTTCCATGTCGCCCTTGATATGCGACACAGCAGTCAGCTGGTCTTTGGTCGGGGTGTATTCGAAGGAATCCTCAAACTCGCGTTGCCAGTTACTGTCGTGGGAGAAGGCAAAACCTTTGGCCATGCGGCGCTGAGCATACAATTTCAAAAGCTCATCCGCCATGTCGCGCATTTTGGCTTTGACGCGCGACTTCGTCTTCTCCCAGGTGACGCCGCCGAGCCGGTCCACGTGCGGTTTCGCCTCACCGGCGCCCCGATATTTCTGGACCAGGTCCAAGCGCGTCAGTGGAACGTACAGTTTCGCGTCACTCGCATACTCAAGCAACATGAAGTCGCCCCTTTGGTCGCCCTGCACGATCTCGCGAATGCCGAGAAATTGTCCAATACCGTGGGTTGTGTGAACCACGAAATCGCCAGGTTTGAGATCCGCCACGTCGGCCGCAAATGCGGCGAGCTGCGATTTGGTTGCCTGCCGCGCAATCAGGTCGGAGGTTTCAAAGAGATCTTCCGAGCCGAGTATGGCCAGATGAGAATCCGGCAGAACGGCTCCCCGGCGCACCGAGCCCTTAATAAGGTAGGCGCTTGAGACCGCACCAGCATGATACGCGCGGTCCGCAATAGAAGGTCGGGCCCCGGAGCTCGATTCCAAACCGAGCTGATAGGGAACGGCGTATTCCTGCAGAACGTCCGCGAGGCGTTCGACTTCGCCCGTCGAGGCGGCAAAGAAGGCGACGCGATTCCCGGCCTGGATGAGATTGCGCGCTTCGGCGACGGCCACCGGCATGTTGCCCTGAAATGTCAGCGAGGGGCGAGTTGCAATGTGCAGAGACTCCGCTGTATCGGCAATTGCGCCGCCAAGCACCTCCAATTCCTGCAGACTGATCTGCGTGCGGCTTCCGAGTGCCGCTTCCAATTCATCCCAACGCGCGAAGTTGCTTTCCGGAGCTATCGGCGCTGGCTTATCAGGATGCTCGAGGCGCTGCCATAAACGCTCCGCGGCCGATTCGATTGCCGCCGGTTCATCTAGCACGACCATAGCTTCGGGATGGAGCGCGAACAGGCTTTGAACGCGCGGCCGTACGAGCGGAACCAAAAACTCCCAGCCCGGAAAAACTTCACCTGGATTGGATAAATCCAAATCCGCCTGCTCGGCCGCCTCGGCGAGCTGCCGGAGCAGTGCCCGCGATCGTGGATATTCGGCCAGCGGCAACAGCATGGTCGACGAGATCTTGAGGATGGAGCGCTGGGATTCTACATCGAATTGGCGAATTGATTCGATCTCATCGCCGAAAAACTCGAGCCGCACCGGGCGAGCTGCTTCGGCCGGAAATACGTCGAAGATGCCACCCCGGACAGAATATTCGCCAACCATTTCAACCGGCTCGCGGCGCTCATAACCGACGCTTTCGAGGTGCTGCACGAGATCTTCGAGCGGAATCTCTTCACCAACGCGCAATTTCACCGCGAGCTGCCGATAAAACTCGGCAGACTCGGTGCGGAGCAGAGCCGCCGTCACCGGCACAATCGTGATGGGCATCTTTTGGGCGGATAAACGCCACAAACCCACCGCTCGCTCCTCGGCGATCTCATTGTGAGGGGATAGCCGCTGATGTGGCAACACGTCGAGCGCCGGAATCAGATGAGGCGGAGCCAAGTCTCGGCCTTCAAAAAATAGTTGAAAAAAAACTTGGACAGTTTCGAGCAGCGTTTCTGCCTGCTTGTTCCCGTCCACAACCACGAACAGGGGCTTTTCGGTCGCCTGATATAGCAAGACCAGGTACAGAGCCTTGGCCGTATTGACCAGTCCCGAAATACAAAACGGGCCTCGCTCGCCGCGCGTGACATGTTGCAGCAGCAGCTGGAAATCCACCTGTTTCGCCGCTGACTGAAGGAGCTCGCGAGTAGCGGGATGAGTCACTGGTTATACTGCGTACCGCTCGAGAATGTTTTCGGCAATGTCTGTGGTCGAGTACCCTGGCTCAAGCGGCAGCGCATACACCTGCCCGCCAGCAGCTTCCACTTCTTCGCGTCCGGCAATGAAATGCGCCCAGTCTGCGCCTTTCACGAGCACGTCGGGCAGCACTGCGGCAATCAGCTCACGCGGTGTATCTTCGTCGAACAGAGTCACCGCATCGACAGCATCGAGATGGAGCGCCAGCTGTGCGCGGGTCTGCTGATTGAAAAATGGCCGCGACGGGCCCTTCAGCCGCTGTACGCTCGAATCCGTATTCAGGGCAAGAACGAGCACGTCGCCTAGTGACCGCGCGCGCTCAAGCAGCCGAACGTGACCCGGATGCAGAATGTCGTAACAGCCATTCGTGAATACGACCTTTTTACCTGCCGACTTCCAGTGGCGGCGCTGCTCGATCAGTTCTTCGCGCGAGTAGAGACGGGCCATTGCCGCTCTCATTTTACGATTCGCGTGGCGCAGCTCGGCCGGGAATGCAGGTTGAATTCCCAAACAAGTATGCTGAAATTTCAGCCCGGGTACATGGCACGGAAGACGCAGTTTGAAAACATCCTAGTCCGCGCGACGAATTGGGTCGGCGACGCGGTGATGTCGGTGCCTGCGCTTCAGTCCTTGCGCGAACAGTTGCCCGAAGCGCATATTTCAATCCTCGCCCGGCCCTGGGTTGCGGCGCTGTACGGACGCGAGCCTTTTTGCGACGAACTGATTCCCTATGGGCCGTTGGGTGGCTGGCGGGGCTTGCGAGCTAAGCTTGCGATCGCTTCTGATCTGCGCCGCCGCGATTTCGACTGCGCGATCCTGTTCCAAAATGCTTTCGAAGCAGCAGCGCTCGTCCGTGTAGCGGCCGTTCCGGTGCGCGTCGGCTACGCTCGCGATGCCCGAAGTCCGCTGTTGACGAACGCAATTCCCGTTCCGCGGCCGGGCGACACTCCGCCTCACCAGCGCTTTTATTATTTGGAGCTATTGCGGCGCGCCGGACTTATTGAAGGTTATTCATCCAATTCGCCCATTCGCCTTTCGGGTGCACGCGCGGCGGCCCAAGCGGGCCAAATCCGCTTCCGAGACGTGGGAATCAGCGGCCCGGTGGTTGGCGTAAGCCCTGGGGCCGCTTACGGCGGTGCCAAACGGTGGTTGCATGACAGGTTCGCTGATTCCGCCATAGCGGTGGCTCGCGAGCGGGGCGCCGCGATTGCGATATTTGGATCGCGAGAAGAGTCGCATATCAGCGGACTCGTCCAACAGAGGATCGAAGCAGCGGGGTGTCGATGCCTCAATTTTGCTGGATCGACCAGCCTGGCCGAATTTATCGAGCTGGCTGCCGCGTGCGATGTGTATCTGACGAATGATTCGGGGCCGATGCATATCGCTTCGGCGCTGGGAGTGCCGACAGTGGCGATCTTTGGCGCGACCGACGATGAGGCTACCGGCCCGACCGGGCCCCAAAGCCGCGTGGTACGCGAGCCAGTCGAATGCAGTCCATGCCTGCTTCGCGAGTGTCCCATCGATCATCGCTGCATGACGCGCGTCAGTGCCGAGCGCGTCGCTGAAGTAGCGTTGAGTCTTGTCGAAATTGAGAAATAGTAGAGCGGAATAGCCGGTTGGATACCAGGGAAAAAATTGTCCCTTTGGACAGAGTCGCTTCACTGCTTGGAACTGCTGCGTGGGTGGGCGTTGTAGGGCTGTTTGATCCTCTTAGCGCTGTCCAAGCGTGCAGGTTGGCGAAAATTGCGAAAAACAGCGGCCGAAAAGTATTGGCAATCGTTTTGGAGGCACCAGATGCGCTGCTGCCCGCCGATGCACGTGCAGCCTTGCTGGCCGCACTTCGGGTGGTTGATTTAGTCGCGACGGCAGAGCCACAGCACTGGCGATCCGCCCTCCCAGACGGCGCGAATATTCAGATCATCGAAGATCCCGAAGGAGAAAAAGCCCGATCCGCCCAGTTCATCGAATTTGTTCTTGAGCGTCAACGATCGGCGGCGAAACACAGCTCGACACCGGTGCAACCTAAATGAGAACTCGAGAGCAGCACGCCTCGGGCGCGTGGTTTCCCAAAGCTTACGCCGATTTTGTGCAGCGCTTTCGAGTACTGTGCGGCTTCTTGCTTCTGCTCGCGTTCGCCGGGCTATCCCAACCTTCGCGCCGCTCGATGCTCATCGGGTTGCCCGTATGTGCCTTAGGGCTACTGCTGCGCGCCTCGGCTGCGGGACATCTAGCCAAAGATCGAGAACTGGCGACCACGGGTCCGTATGCGTACATTCGAAACCCGCTCTACGCCGGCACGCTAATCGTAGCGGTGGGCGTTGTGATTGCGTCACGCAATCTCTGGCTCGCGGTGATTTTTGCTTTGGCGTTCATCCTTATTTATCTTCCGGCAATTGAATTAGAAGAGCAGCACCTCGACGACGTGTTCCCGAATTACCGCGATTATCGGAGGCGTATCCACCGCTTCGTACCGATCGCGCGTTGGGATGGGGACAGACGCCGCTTTTCCTGGGCTCGCTACCGGCGCAATCAGGAATATAAAGCGCTGATTGGGTTCCTTGCCGCCATCGCTTGGCTGCTGTGGAAGTACTGGCGCTCGGGCAATCTAAGATGAGCCAGCGAATTGAAAATCCTGTGCTACGCTTTCGCTCATGAGAGTCGGATGTTTTACCGCATTACTGTCGCAGTTTCCACTCGAGAGAGTGTTGGAAAAACTGAAGAGCCTCAACATCACAACCGTGGAGCTCGGGACCGGGAACTATCCCGGTGATCCGCACTGCAAGCTCTCCATGCTTCACAAAGAAAACGAGCTGAAGGAATTTCAGAAGACACTCGCCGACAATGGTTTCTCAATCAGCGCGTTGAGCTCACACGGCAATCCGCTACACCCGGATCGAGCGGTCGCGAGGAAGTATGACGAAACCACTAAGCGAACGATAGAGCTTGCTGCAAAGCTCGGCGTTCCTGTCGTGATCGATTTTTCCGGCTGTCCCGGCGACAGCGATCAGGCGAAATATCCGAACTGGGTCACGTGTCCATGGCCTCCTGAATATCTTGAGGTGCTCGAATGGCAGTGGGACAAGAAAGTGGCGCCTTATTGGATCGAGCACGGCAAATTTGCCAAAGATCATGGGGTGAAGATTGCGATCGAGATGCATCCCGGATTCGTGGTTTACAGTCCGGAGACAATGCTGAAGCTGCGCTCCATTGCGGGTGAGAGCGTTGGATGTAACTACGACCCCAGCCATATGTTCTGGCAAGGGATTGATCCAATTAAAGCTGTCCGCGTGTTAGGCGACGCGATTTTTCACGTGCATGCCAAGGACACGCAGATCTACGATTACAATCTCCCCAAGACGGGCGTGCTCGACACTAAGAAATACACGGACGAGCGAAATCGCGCCTGGATTTTTCGGGCCTGCGGCTACGGCCACCCGTACGGCTGGTGGAAGGAATTTATCTCCACCTTGCGCATGTATGGCTACGATTATGTGCTCTCCATTGAACACGAGGACTCGCTGATGTCACCCGATGAAGGACTCACGAAAGCCGCTGAGTTTCTAAACCAAATTATGATTCGCGAGCAACCTGCCGCCGCATGGTGGGTGTAGGAGATTCATGTCTGGAAAAAAGATCGGCATTTTAACGGGCGGCGGCGATGTGCCTGGTCTGAATGCCGTCATTAAGAATGTTGTCTATCGCAGTACCACCGACGGCCACGAGGTGACCGGCATTCGTCTGGGTTGGAAGGGGCTTACGGATCTGAATTTCGATGATCCGGAGAGCAAGCATCGATACATTCTGCCGTTGACGCGGGAAAACACCAGAACCATCGATCGCAGCGGCGGCACCTTTTTGCACACTAGCCGCACGAATCCATCCAAGATGAAGAAGCTGCCCGATTTCTTGAATCCGGCGGACTTTCCCGCGACTGAGACCAGCATAGACGGCCAGACGACCACTACGTACGACATGAGTAAGCGAGTTTTGTCCAACCTGGACAAACTCGAGATCGATCACCTGGTTGCCATCGGCGGCGACGATACGCTCGGCTATGCGGCTGTTTTAGACAAGCTCGGCTTTAACGTGATCGGGATTCCGAAAACGATGGACAACGATGTTCGGAATACGGAGTACTGCATTGGATTCTCGACCGCGATTTCGCGCGCCAAAGATGCGATTCAGCGTCAACGCACCACAGTCGGTTCGCACGAGAGGGTCGGAATTTTTCGTGTTTTCGGTCGCGATGCGGGCTACACGGCGCTATACACGGCTTACGTGACCTCCATCCGTTGCGCCATTCCGGAATACAGATTCGATGTCGAACACATGATCGATATGCTCATGACAGACAAGAAGAATAACCCGAGCAATTACTGCCTGGTGATTCTGTCGGAAGGAGCGCAGTGGCAAGGCTATGAGGTGAAAGAGTATGGGGCACCCGACGCGTTCGGGCATCGAAAGAAGTTTAGCGTGGCGGAAGCTTTCAGCGATGAAGTGCTGCAAAGAACCGGGTCTGAAACAGTGGTGAGCGATCTGACTTACGACTTGCGAAGCGGTGCGCCCGATTTCTTGGACACGATGATAGCCACTACCTTTGGCACGATGGCTTATGACGCGATTACCTCTCACAAGACCGGCCTGATGGCCGCTGTCTCGGAAGGCAAGTTTGCCATGGTGGGGATCCCGGATCCAAAGCTAGGACCGCGTCACGTAGACGTCGAGCATATGTATAACACCGACCGATACCGTCCTAGCTACACCAGTAAGGAAGGCCAGTCGCTGTTCCTTACGCATCTCTGAGCATGCCGCAGCAGCCGTCCCAAGCGGAGATGCCGCTTTACGAGGTCGTCGAAGCGCAAGGCCATCTGATCGACTCGCACATCATGGAGCAGATCTTCGATTCTGTCGTCGAGGCGGGCGGCCGCTTCGAAGTAGAGCAGTTTTCTATTGGCCGCACCAACAGCGACCCATCTTCGCTGCGCTTGCGAGTAGAAGCTCCATCGCAGGATCAGATGGAGCGGCTGATGACCGTTTTAGTTCGCCTCGGATGCACCGCCGTCTCTTCCGGCGATGCCGAGCTCAAACCTGCTGAGCAAGATCGCTGTGCCCCCGAAGATTTCTACTCGACTACTAATCAGCGAACGCTTGTGCGCCAGGCTGGCCAGTGGATGGATGTTCGCGACCAGCGCATGGACGCGATGATCGTCGTCCGCGATGGCGTGGCGCAATGCCGGCGGCTGCGTGACATCAAAACCGGCGATCCAGTAGTAGTCGGCATGAAGGGCATCCGAGTCGTTCCCGAGGCGAAGGAACGCGATCGCCTGGGTTTCGCTTTTATGAGCAACGAGATCTCCTCCGAGCGCCAGGTAGAGACAGCGGTTGCGCAGACCGCGGGGATTATGCAGCAGGTCCGCGCTGAAGGTAAAAAGATAGTCGCCGTTGCCGGGCCGGTCGTAGTTCATACCGGCGGCTGCCAAGCTATGACGCGTTTGATTCGGAATGGTTGGATCGATGTGTTGCTGGCCGGAAACGCACTCGCGGTGCACGACATCGAAGCCGCTCTGCTCGGGACTTCTCTCGGCGTGCGCACCTCCGATGGACGACTTGAGGAACATGGCCATCGGAATCATATGCGCGCGATCAATGCGATTTATCGCGCCGGGGGAATCAGGAGCGCCGTAGAATCCGGGCGATTGAAAACCGGAGTCATGTTCGAATGCGTGAAGGCAAACGTACCATTCGTACTAGCGGGGAGTTTGCGCGATGACGGTCCGCTGCCTGAAGTTATTACTGATATGAACCAGGCACAGGATGCCTACGCGGCTCGGTTGCGTGATGCGGGCGTGGTGTTGTGTCTCAGCTCGATGCTCCATTCAATTGCAGTTGGCAACATGCTGCCCGCCTGGGTCAAAATTGTGTGTGTAGACATCAACCCCGCTGTACCCACAAAAGTGAGCGATCGCGGCACCGGTCAAGCCATTGGCGTAGTTACGGATGTGGGTCTTTTCCTCGATTTACTGGCAACTAAGTTAGAAGTGTGAATGAAACGCAACCGTCAATACACGGACGAGCACGCGCAGGCCGGTGTCAACGCGGCGCTGCCCGATATCGAAACGTGGCCAAATCAGTTCAACGGATACGAAATAGAAATCGTGATGCCGGAATTTACTTCCGTTTGCCCAAAAACAGGGCTTCCGGATCACGGAACACTGCGCCTACTATACACGCCCCTACGTCACTGTTTGGAGCTGAAATCGCTTAAACTGTATACACTGGCCTACCGGAATTTAGGCATCTTTCAGGAAAACGTGGTGAACCGCGTGTTGGCCGACGTCGTCAAAGCCGCGGACCCGCTGCAAGCGACTGTGATCGGAGATTTTGCCGCTCGAGGGGGCATTTCGACGCGCGTGACGGCAACTTACAGCCGGAAAAGGAAGTAGGCTAATAGCTGGGCGGCTCGCCGCCGATGAAGAATCTGATGGACCGAATGAACCGCCTCGCCACGCTACTCCTCATCGGAACGTCGATCTGGGCAGCGGATTTCGAAACTGGTCAGGCTGCTCGTGCCGTGATTGGACAGGCTTCCTTTTCGGCGCGTGAGGCGGGAATCACTCCTACCGCGCTTTCGCTCTCGAGCACGCGCCTTTATGCAGCCGATGCCTCGCACCGGCTGTTGACCTTCGATCTGACGCAGATTCCAGGACCTAAGGATGATCTCGCGGCCCGGCCCGGTTCTGTTTGCACGTTGTGCGGCTTTCCGGCCGTTTCGTCGCTTGTGCAGCCGATTCTGCCGGGCATTGCATCGGTGAGTACCTTTGGAAAGACAGTTGCTTTTGTTGATACAACAGGTCATCGAGTGTTGATCTGGCGCGACAGCAGCACGCCGCACGCGAGCAAGGGTCCCGATGTGGTTCTTGGGAGATCGAACGGTGACGCCGCGCTGATCTCCGCCTCCACGCTGATTGAGCCAATCTCGGTCGCGTTTGACGGCAAGCGACTTTTTGTGGGCGACAACGCTCTTCATCGCGTTCTGATCTGGAATTCGCTTCCCGTATCGGATAGCCAACCAGCTGATGCTGTTCTCGGGCAGCAGAGCGCGACTTCCGTGAACATCGTCGATATGCCGGGACCGGATACGATTACCCGCCCCAATGCGCTCGCGTCCGACGGAACAAATCTTTTCGTGGGGGATGCGGTCGATCACCGCATTCTTGTTTTCACAGCGGGCGATACGCCACTCGCGAGCAACGCCGTGGTGAACTCGGCTAGTCTTGCTTCCGGCCCGGTCGCGCCGGGAACCCTGATCACCATTGATGGGCGGGAGTTGAGCGATGTCAGCGAATCCGCTCCAGAGGATGGCACGCAGCCACTGCCGAACAAGCTCGCAGGTGTCGAGGTTTTCGTCAACGGAATGATGCTGCCGATGCTTTCCGTCTCGCCTACGCAGGTTCGCGCGCAGTTTCCCTACAATCCCGGCAATACGACCGTTGCGAGTTTGTACGTTCGTACTCAACATACCGACGGCTCAGTGACTACGACGAATGCAGCCGCAGTGAAGCTGCTCCCCGCCACTCCGGGAGTGTTTGGATTCGGCGGAAACGAACCGCGAATTGGAATGGTGTTGCACACCGATAGCATTACGGGACAGCCCGGAGCTCCAGTCACTGCGGAGGATCCAGCAAGTCCAGGCGAAGTGGTGGTTGTTTGGGCAGCCGGGTTAGGCCTCGTTCGCGCAGGTGATGACGCGAACGAAGTGGCAGCAGGTGTTCCTTATGAGGGACCGGATGCAGCCGTACTCACTCCGGTTGGCGCCCTGGTGAGCGGCCGATCTGCGCAGGTGATCTCAGCCACTCTGCCGCACGGCTCGATCGGTGTGTACGAGGTTCGCGTGCAACTGCCCGCAGATCTGCCAGGAGACCGGACAACTCCATTGCTCATTTCGCAAGATGCTGCCGTCAGCAACACTGTCACTATTCCTGTACAAAACATAGTCCACTGATCACAGTCCCTCAATCATGCATCAACTTCGCTGGCATGCTTTACTGCAGCAGTGGGTAGTGGTCACGACGGCGCGGCAGAACCGTCCCCAAATGCCGGCGAACTGGTGCCCGTTCGATCCCGGATCAGGCCACGTTCCCGATCACTACGACGTGTATCTTTATCCGAACGACTTTCCGGCGTTTTCTCCTGACGCGGAGCCATTCGCACCCGAGCAGGGTCTGTTTGCAGAAACCGGGCCGCGAGGCGCCTGTGATGTTGTCCTGTACTCGCCTGAACACACCCTTCCGCCGTCGAAGCTGAGCGTTGAGACGTGGCGCAAAGTTGTCGACCTCTGGACGGAGCGAACCAGACAACACGCGGATAATCCAGAGATTGCATTCGTGGCGCCTCTCGAAAATTGCGGCGAGGCTGTGGGCGTGACCATGCCACATCCGCACGGGCAAATTTACGCGATGCCCTTTGTTCCTCCTATCATTCAGAAAGAACTTGCGTCCGCACGCGAGTACGCGGACGCAAATGGCGGCGAGTGCCTGTTCTGTCGTCTTCTCGCTGAGGAGTTAAAGGACGGTTCGCGCGTAGTCGCGGTGAACGAGCACTTCGCTGCGTTCGTGCCCTATGCTGCGCGCTTTCCTGCCGAGATTTCGATGTACGCGCGGCGGCATGTGCGAACATTGCTCGACCTCAGCGACAAAGAACGATCGAGTCTCGCCAGCCTGATTAGCGTCATCCGGCAAAAGTACGACAACCTGTACGGGTTTGTGATGCCGCTGATGATGACGGCGAGGCAAGCCCCTTTACAGCAACCCGACGCCGCTTATCACTTTTACGTCCAGTTCCTGCCGTTGCAACGCAGCGCCACGAAGCTGAAATATCTGGCGAGCATTGAGACTGCTTATGGCACGTTTTTGGCGGACACGGCGCCCGAAAACATGGCCGACAACCTGCGCAAGTGTGAGCCGGTGACCTCCAGCTACTCGGGTTCGTAGGGCTTGTAACGGTTCTTGACGAGAAGTTCACGGGCACCAGGAACATCGGCAGGTGCGACGTAGAAGAATGCGCCCGCCAAGTCGCGCTTCAGCAGCAGACCGCCCGTGTAAACACCTGTCTCGACCAGGTAATTGATGCCGGCTGCGGTGAGGAGGTCTTCGACCTGGAGCGCTTCTCGAAGCCGTCGCGCCATATAGAGCAGATCGAGTTCAGCTTCGCCGAAAAAGTCGGAATCGCGGCGCATGCTTTAAGAATAGAGTCGTGTCGTACGCTTAAGACGTCTACCGGCATGATGCGAGCGCTTGTGAGGTCGAATCGCCGCTGGCGCGAAGTTCGCATGTTCGTGCGCGCGATGGCCTCGTCGAGCCACCCGATTCTCGCCCAAATTATTCCGATACGCCGCTGCAATCTGGCCTGCACGTATTGCAACGAATTCGACAAGTACTCGCCTCCGGTTTCGACCGGGGAAATGCTGCGGCGCATCGACAAATTGGGCGAACTCGGAACGAGCATCATTACGTTTAGCGGCGGCGAGCCGATGCTGCATCCCGATCTCGACGACTTGATTCGGCGGGTCCGTGCGCAGGACGCGATCGCAACCGTCATTACCAACGGTTATCTGCTCACGCCAGATCGCATCAAGCGCTTGAATGCAGCCGGTCTCGACTATCTGCAAATCAGCATTGATAACGTGCAGCCCGATGATGTCTCGAAAAAGAGCCTGAAGGTGCTCGATCGCAAGCTCGAATGGCTGACGGAATATGCGACGTTCGATGTCACCATCAATTCGGTGCTGGGGAGTGATATCAAGCAGCCGGAAGACGCGTATCAGATCGCGACGCGCGCACGCGAGCTCGGGTTCAACAGCACCGTGGGGATTTTGCACGATGGAAGCGGGCAGCTTCAGCCGCTGAACATACCGCAGATGAGTGTGTACGACCGTATTCTCGGCCTTGGCAGCGGATTGTTCTCGTTCGCGCACCACGACGGATTTCAGCGCAACATTGTTCGCGCGCTCCCGAATAAGTGGCACTGCCCGGCGGGTGGGCGGTTCCTCTACATCTGCGAGGACGGATTAGTTCACTACTGTTCGCAGCAGCGCGGACATCCCGCTATTCCGCTGGATGAATATACGCGCGAGGACTTGGTGCGAGAGGGCGCGAAACCCAAAGGCTGTGCGGCGTTTTGCACGATTTCCTGCGTACATCAGACGGCCATGCTCGATAGTTTCCGCACGCAACCAAGAGAAACTCTTGCGGGTATCATCGCGCGCCGTAAGGAACGCGATCCGTCGTGGCGCGCGCCCGCCTCGGTTCGAACATTGGATTGGATGTTCCTTCGAGATTCTCGGGTACAACGTGCGTTCGGTGCTCTGGCTCTCCGCCTTTTCCATGTGAAACGGCCCGGGTAAGTGATACGATGGCACGCAATGGCAAAAGTGGCAGGGGTTTTATTAGTGCTGTTCTTTGCGGGTTGCAGCAGTAAGCCTAAACCGACGATCCCCTCACTCACACCCGAAGGCGCTTCGGAACTGCTTCACTACAACACGCAGGCGGAAGCGTGGATGGTGCACGTGAAAAAGCAGGACGCAAGTTGCGAGTACAAGCTGGATCTGCCGGACCAGAGCGCGCATCCCTCGGCGCTGGATTTAGATCACATTGTGTTATGCGGCAACCGGCCTAGTCCCAAAGAGTACGACGCCAGCGTGTCTTTCGCCTACGACCCCGACAAGCAGCAGTGGGTGATTGCGCGATTTTCCAGCTAGGCACCGGCCGCTTTCGGCTCCCGTGCTTCGAGTCCGGCGCTGCGTGCCAGGACCAGGGCGATGCTCGACCAGTCCAAGGTTTCTTGCCCGTGCGCGATCGCGGAAATGAAGTGATCGCGGAGGACACTCGCGAAGGGCATCGCCGCACCGAATTCCTGTGCGGCATCGAGGGCCTGTTTCACATCTTTTAGACCGAGCTTCAGTGCGAAGCCCGCGGGCTCAAATTCCTGATCGGCGATGATCCGGCCGTAATTTTTGTACACGGGAGAGTTGAATAACTCACCCATGACATCGAGGAACAGATGCTCGTCGATCCCGGCTTTTCGCAGCGTGGCAAACGCTTCGCTGAACGTCTCGAGCATGCTGGCGATCATGAAATTACCGCACAGTTTGATGGCGTTCGCCTGCCAAGCCTCATTCCCGGCGATGAATGTCTTCCTACCGATCGCGTCGAAGAGAGGGCGGAAGCGCTCGATCGCGCCGTTCTCGCCAGCGACAACGACAAGGAGCTGCGCTTTCTCTGCTGCTTCGGGACGGCCGAAAACATTGGCCGCAACAAAAGATTGGTAGCGCTTGGTGTGCTCTTCCTGGAGCCGCCGCCCAAAGCCAACACTGATAGTGCTGCTCGAGATGTGAGCAGCGCCTTTTCGTAGCGTGGAGGCAATTCCGTTGTCGCCGAACACTACTTCCGCGACCGCATGGTCGTCGGAGAGAATCGTGAACACTGCTTCGGCGTCGGCGGCTGTCTCGGCGGGAGAATCGACTACCCGTGCTCCATCGCCACGCAGGGCGTCAGCCTTCGCCCGTGTTCGGTTGTATACGGTGACTTCATGGCCGGCGCGCAGCAGATTGCGCGCCATTCCCGATCCCATTTTTCCCGCGCCGATGAAACCGATCTTCATGAGGCTTGAAACTCCGGAAGCATCGGCATCGAGCGAACCCGCGCACCAGTCGCGTTGCAAATCGCATTCGCGACCGCTGGCGCGATGCCGACAATAGGTGTTTCGCCAGCTCCCGCGGACGGCAGATCCTTGCGATCGAGGAGGACCAGGTCGATTCTTGGCACGTCGCTGAAGCGAGGCACACGATATTTCGACAGTCGCGCGTTGAGGATCTTTCCATCGGCAAAATCGATGGCTTCAAACAATGCGCCGCCGATTCCCATGACAATCGCGCCTTCGACTTGATTTTTCAGGTGCTCGGGGTTGACCACTGCGCCGCATTCCCAGGCTTCGACCACACGCTCGATGCGGACGTGCCTGTTTTGGCCGATCGACACTTCCGCGCAACAGGCTATATAGCCGCCCTTCTCTGTACCGCACGCCAAACCATATCCGCGATTTTTCGACGGCGTGTTCTTGGACCATTGAAAGCGCTCCGCGGCAGCTTCGAGGACGGCGCGAATGCGGGGATTCTGCAGGTTTTTCAAACGAAAGGCAAGCGGGTCCATGCCGACGGCTGTGGCGAGCTCATCCATGTGCGATTCCCGCGCGAAATGATTGGCAGTCGCCGCGAGACCTCGGTACGAACCTTCGCGCAGCGGCGACTTTACCTCACGATACTCGACGTTAGGATTCGCAACTTCGTAAGGGGTTTCGAGGCCGGATGGGCCGGAGAGATAGTTGCGGAAATCCCATGACAGCAAGGCTCCATCTTTGGCGACACTGCTTTTCACATCGATGACTCCAGCAGGACGGAAGTAGGCCCAGGTGAATTCTTCCTCGCGCGTCCAGATCAGTTTGACCGGTTTGCCTGCGCCTTTGGCGAGCCGCGCAGCCTCGATGGCACATTCGCCGGTATGCTTCCCGCCGTAGGCCGCTCCCGTATCGGGCATCAACACACGAACTTGATTTTCAGGCATGCCGAAGGTTTCGGCGAGCTGCGTGCGAACGCCAAATGGCCGCTGCGTGCCGGTCCAGACGGTTAACTTTCCTGCAGTCCAATCTGCGACTGCGGCGCGGGGCTCGAGCGGAACGTGCGCGATGTAAGCAACTGTGTAGCTGGTACTCAGCGTCTTGTAGGCGCTCTCCACATGCGCGTCGGCGCTGCCGTTGCCGGCATTTGCCTTGATATAGCCAAACAGATCGCGTGCGGAAACGTGTTCTAACTGTTCTTCCCAGTTGGCCTTGACGCTGTCGAGCGCTTTTTGTGCGATGTGCTCGTTGGGTGCGACTACGCAGATAAAGTCTCCGTCGCGAACGACAGTCACGCCGGGTATCTGCGCAGCGCTGCTGGTATCGGCATTGAGGAGCTTCGCGCCAAAACTGGGCTGACGCAGCACTCGACCATAGAGCATCCCTCGCAGCTTGTGGTCGGAAGCAAACTTATGTTTCCCGGTGACCATTTCACGCGCATTCACCTTCGTGAGACTGGTACCCGCCACCTGCCATTTATCCGCCGGAGTTACACAATCGCTCTTGCCGATGGTATGCACCCAATCAACCGTTGCCGCCAGTTCGCCGAACTTGGCACTCTTGCCGGAGGCGCGGTTGGTGATGCAGCCATTCGAGACTGTCAGCGAGTTGCGATCCACGCTCCAGTTCTTCGCGGCTGTGTCGAGCAGTGTCTCGCGCGCGGTGGCCGCCATTTTGCGAAGAACCGGCGCCATAGTCGGGGTGGTTCTGCTGCCGAAAGTTCCCATATCCCAGGGCGTTTGGGACGTGTCGCCCATCACCAACTGAACTGACCCAGCGGGGCAGCGCAGTTCATCGGCAACGGCTTGGGTCAAGGAGGTTCGAATATTCTGGCCGACTTCCACTTTGCCGGTGAATACGGTCATGGTTCCATCCGGAGCGATGTGCAGCCAAGCAGCTACGTTTTCGGGAAGCGCCTGGCCGCCCGCGTGACGTCCGGATCTGCCAGATTCCTGCGCGTCCACGTCTTCTAATGAAAAGAGGACGAGCAGGCCACCGCCCATGGACTTCAAGAAGTCACGGCGGTTCGCAGCGAGGACGTTCTTCGTCTCAAGCATGGTGCCGCTCCTTTACTTCCGCAGTCATGCTTCGTGCCGCCATGCGGACGGCGGCGACGATTCTGTTATAAGTTCCGCAACGGCAGATGTGCCCTTCGAGCCCCTGCTTAATCTCTTCCTCGGACGGCGCAGCATTCTTCCGCAACAGCGCCACACTTTCGACGATCATTCCGGGCGTGCAATAGCCGCACTCCATCGCGTCGCATTCGATGAAGGCCTCCTGCAATGGATGCAAGCGGTTTCCATCACTCAATGCTTCGATGGTCGTAATCTTTTTGCCTGCCACGGTTCCGACGGGCGTTATGCAGGATCGATGAGGTTCGCCATCGATCAGGACAGTACATGCGCCGCACTGGCCCTCGCCGCAGCCATATTTCGCTCCGGTCAGGTCGAGTTCGTTGCGGAGAACGAACAGCAGAGGGCGCTGCGGGTCGACGTCGAGGCGCACCCGTGCTCCGTTGATGACGAGATCCATATCTATAATTCTAGATCTCGGCGGGACACCACGGTCGGTATGCGCTTGGGACAAGAAAGCGCTTGCTGGCGTGCACGGTTGCTCAATGCGGCAGTGGTGGGGTCGCTGCGCACAAGCAAGCGAATTGTCGGCGTGATTCAGGGGACGATTAGGCCCATGTCCGGCGCCGGCGCGGTGGAATTCGCGGCGTAGAACTTGGTTTGTTGCTCCTGGAGATGAAATTTCGCTGTCGCCAGCTTGTAGGCATGGAGCTCGTCGCGCTGCGCCTGCTGTTTTTGGCGGCGTTGTTCCTGCGCATCTGCCCGTTCTTGCTGCGCGTGGGCCCGTTCTTCCTGGGCCTGTGCCCGTTTTTGCGAAACAAAGCCAACTTCCGCTTGCAGCCTTTGCTTTCTTCTCTTTGCCAGCTCATTGACGGCGCGCTGATAGGCCCGATCGTGCGCCGGCTGGTAGCGGAGGTAGAGGTCGAGGTCGGCGCGCACGCAGATTCCCTGTTTGCCGTTGGCGATATCTTCGGCGGTGAGCGGCTGGACGAGGAAACAGGCTTCCTGGAGGCGAACGGCGCGTTCCGAGAGCCAGGTGTGGCGGGCCATTTTGGCGACCAGTTCGCGATCGACATCGTCGGCGGGCTGTTCGATTCGCAGGTAGCGCTCGAGCAGGTCGTCATACTCGGCCTGGCTTTCCCCTTCGAGCACTTCGAAGGCGCCGCAGAGACCGTGCTTGCGGCTGTTTTGCGAGACCGTCTCCTTGCCTGTGCTGGAGGTGGGGCCGGTACTTTTTTGCGCGTTGGCGCGGTTGGCTGCGAGTTTCCGTTTAGAGATCGCCATGATTCCGCTCAAAGTGTGGAGGGTGGGCGTGCGCGGTGGGCGAGTTTGGGGCGGTTAGATGGCTGAACTGAAGAGAGATAGAGATTTTCGGTGGGTTGTGATGCTATGAGACGGCTTGCCGTAGATGGTTGACGTGATTGGATGGAGGATCGGCGTTCGAATTCGCTTGACTGAGGGCTCGGCCCTATAAGCGTCAATTTGAGGCGAAAGTTCTTTCCTAATTGTTGACCGCAAGAGCACCTGTGTCCGCATTCAATAGGATTGTTCAGTTAATTCGAAAAAGTGTATCAGAGTCCGCTACCGTCGCTGCAATGCGTTTTCGACCACGGTTTAGGAACGTCAGTATATACTTCTTCGAGCCCTGTTTCTCCGCCCAGCTGTACTGGGCAACCGTACTAGTACGCATTTCGGACGCAGGCTACGCGCGAACCGTGTACACTTATACGCGCCCTCGTAAAAATGCGCGTTCTTGAAGGAGCAAATGAATTATGCGTGTCATGTTCGCTGTCGCCGTGGCCCTCACCGCAGTCCATGCTTTCGCCCAGGACGTGGTTCAGTTAGCGCCCGATCGAGTGAAAGTGGTCTTTGAGAACGATCGCGTGCGCGTGCTGCGCTTCACTGAGCCGCCATACAGTAAGCTTCCCATGCATTCGCATCCCGCCTATGTCGCGGTGGGGTTCACGAATGATGATTCCAGGTACACGTTCCCCGACGGAAAAACCAGCGAGGAACGAGCGAAAGCGGGCGAAGTGACGTACTCCAAACCTGTGACCCACGCATCCGAGGAGCTTGCCGGCGCGACTTCGGAATCCGTCATGGTGGAGTTAAAGGAGCCGGGCACGGGTGTCGCGGCGAACACCACGCTAGACCCCGCCAAAGTAGATCCCAAACATTACAAAGTCGTCCTCGATAATGACCAGGTTCGCGTGCTGCGGGCAACGTACGGGCCGCACGAGAAATCGGTGATGCACGAACATCCAGCCGCGGTGGTCGTGTACATGACCGGCGGCAGGACCAACTTTATGATGGCGGACGGCACCTCGCGGGACGTCAACAGCAAGGCCCATGATGCGATTTGGGAGGATGCCACAAAGCACCTGCCGGAGAATACGGGCGATACACCCTTCGAAGCGATCGTGATCGAACTCAAGAAGTAGCCCGCCGGGATAGCTGCTTTGCCGCCGGCATGCACAACCGGAAAGGAGGCGCAGGCACGATCGACTCGGCTTGATTGGGGCTCTGGCGGATAAGCTCTAATTTGAGCGGAAAGTTGTTTCCGAATTGCGGACAACCCGGGAGCCACTGGGATCAGTACACTTTATCCATATGACTCCAACTGGGGAAGCTCCATAGTCGATCATGCGCCGACTTCGATATCAAGTAGGCACCAGCCTTGACGGGTATATCGCGGGACCCAAAGGTGAGTTGGATTGGATCGTCATAGACCCTGACATCAATTTCAGCGAGTTGTTCGGGGCATTCGACACCGCTGTCATGGGTCGCAAAAGCTTTGCGGCCATGCTCGCCCACAACGCCGGTTCGATGCCAGGTCTCGATGTAGTTGTGTATTCGAACACGCTTCGGCCCACAGACTATCCAGATGTCACTGTGATCAGCAGCGATCCGGTCCAGCATGTCCAATCGCTAAAGGTGAAGGCCGGAAAGGACATTTGGCTGTTTGGCGGTGGCGCTCTATTTCGAACGTTTCTTGAAGCGGGCGTGGTGGATACAGTGGAGCCCGCCGTGGTACCCGTACTGCTTGGAACTGGCGTGGCTATGCTTCCGGCCACCTACGCAAGGACGACGCTGGTTTTAACAAAACAGCGCGTTTATGAGAAGTCGGGAACCGTGTTGCTCGAGTATTCCATCCACCGTTGATGCGCTAATCGAAATACCGCTCGACTTATCGAAGTTTCACGACCTGTATGCTGTGCGGTCCGTTAGCTCCTGGATCGCGGGCCATCCGGAAACTGGACAGATTCCTTGCGAATAGCCTCACGGGCAATGCGTGAAGCACGCAAATTCGCATTCGAGAGTTAAGTTAACGCTTGTGGGGCTTTGCCCCAGACCCGGGAGTTTACTGCTTCGCAGCCGAGATCAGGACGAAAAGCCGCATGACGTGACGCTGGGCCAGGCTTTCTGCTTCTGCCGGCTCGCAATCACATTCGCTGCGTCGATAAAAGCCTCGCGCACAAAAGGTTCGAGTTTTGCCTGGTGGGTCCGTAGTCAGTGGCATGCACAACCGGAAAGGAGGCGCAGGCACGATCGACCCCGCTGACTGGGGCTTTGCCGTATCAGCGTTCATTTGAGGCGAGCCTTGTTTCGGGATTGGCGACGTTCCGAGAGGAATCCGGAAGCTAAACACTTGGCAGTCACGCGTGTTCTATTCCGAAAACCGAGGGGCACATATACGATCTCCGCGTTTCCCGGACAGGGGGCGTCCGAGGAATCGCTGGATGCAAGCGGGACTTGGCGTTCCGTATCTGGCTAACAGTTTTCGGATGCCGAAAACCCGGGAGTTGGCCGATCTCAGGCCGCAGGTGCGGAACGTTGGCGGGAGGGATCAGATCGGCCTACTGCACAGGATTCCGTGGTGTGAGGGGGCGGACGATAATCACGAGAGGCGCTGAAGCTCGCAGTGGCAAACCAATCAGTCCCGCAGCGCACTCCCATTTCCCGCTGCGGATCGGGATTTCCTCATCGAGCGACCCAGCCGCGGACGAAGCAGAAAAGAGTCAGGCCCAGACGCGGCGACAGAATCGACCCCACCTCACTTGGCCATCCCAACGCGTCCGCTGATCATCCTCCGGAGGCTTTGGGACAACGCCACATTGGCAGGCGCCGCTCGGGTACCGGTCGCGGCGCTGTCGTCGGCGTCCTCGTGTTCACGAGGGTTGGCCAGAAAGGCGTGAACGTCCCCACTACTCGTGATGCCGAAACCTACGATCTGCCCTTCCTCGCTGATTGCGAAAGAGGTCAGCAACGCGACGAAGGGCGAACTTGGCGACAGGAACAAGTTCAGATCGGTCACCCCTCCATCCGCACCCCTCTGCCACACGACGGCGCTCGGAGTTCCAGAAGCAAGTCCGCCCGGAGTTATGGATGCGCCAACCACCTCACCCCGATTGTTGATATCGAGTCCCGCCCCCACCACGTCACCCGGCAGAAGCGCAAGGTGCAGTATCCCTCTTTTCTTGGTCCATAGGAAGGGCTGATTGACCGTGTTGCCGGGAGGGGCGGAAGTGCCAACGACGACCCCTTCATTGTTGATGGCAATCGCAGCATTCCCTACGCCTAGCACAGCAGGATTAGAGGTACCGCCGAAACTACCGAGGTCGTGAACCGTTCCGTCGCGTTCCCAAAGAACCGCGTGCGGCCCGGCGGTCCCCGGCGGGAAGACAGTGTTACTGCATTTACCTGAAACGCCTACGACCTGACCCATATCATTGATGCCTTGTGCTAGCGCCACAGAATCGCCGGGAAGCGGCGGTAATCGCCGGAACTGTCCGGGTGCTGGTCCCCAGATCACGGCTTCGTAATCGAGGATCTGGGGCCCGGTGCCATTAGGCGCGGCAGCCAGACACTCTGAATCACGGTGTGTGTTCTCGGCAAATCCGGCGACTTCACCCCTGTTGTTCATCCAACCCCATCCACTGTTCGTTCCTCCGAGAGGGTTCGCCAGCAGACTGAGTTCCCCTTTACTCCAAAGCATGGCGACACACTGAAGGCCGGTACCGTACCCGCAGAAGTTTTCATTATTGGGGTCTCGAAGTGGAGTTTCGCCGCCCAGAAGGACGAGGCCGGAGTCATTAACGACGCCAGCCGCGCTGTTCGGCCCCAGCACTCCCGGTTGTTGGGCATCGACGATCTGTTTGAGGTCCAAAAACAAGTCGCCCCACCAAAGGACAGCATGTGATGTGGCGCTGCCGCCCTCCGAAGCAGTATCGGAGCCGACGACGATACCGTAACCATTTACGGCGCTTCCGCTGCTGAACGGGTTCCCCGCCGGACCAAGGTCATATATCGTATACCTCCGTGAGTGAGCGTTTGACTGAGCAAATGTCAACGCTGCTGCTATGATGCCGAGCATCGGCACCGAAACCATCAATCTGCAATTCATACATTTCTCCTTTTGCTCTTGCGACTGGCAAGAGAGCACAGTAATCGGGGCTCCTAAGCGCCCTCACTCGATACAGCGCAAAACGGAGCACAGATTGATAGCCCCGAAAAAAGCATTTTCGATACGCTAGGTGGGCATGGAGGGACCCAGCGGCGAAGCCAGCACCATACTCAGAAGGTGGAACGAGGGCGACATAGAGGCTTTGGACCAGCTTGTGCCGGTGGTTTATCAAGAGCTGCGCCGGCTGGCGCATTACCACTTGCGACGCGAGCGCGACGGGCATTCGCTCCAGACCACGGCTCTGGTACACGAGGTCTACCTGCGGCTTTGCGGCCAAGACGAGCCGTGTTGCGAGGGCCGCGCCCATTTCTTTGCAGTTTGCGCCCGCACGATGCGCCGGATTCTGGTGGATTACTCACGCCGGCGGGGCGCCAGGAAGAGAGGCTCCGGCGCCGTCCATGTGCCACTCGACGATGCGCTCAGCATCCCCATCCCGCGAAGTTGTGATTTGTTGGCGTTAGATGGTGCGCTCGAGCAGCTTGCGGCATTCGATGCGCGGAAATGCCACGTCGTCGAGATGCGGTTCTTCGCCGGGCTGCAGGCAAAGGAAATCGCGCTCGTGCTAAAAACGACCGAAGCCACGGTACGGCGCGACTGGATCATCGCAAAGGCCTGGCTCTTTCGCTATCTGGAAGAAAGCGGGGGCACATGACCGCTAGTGCGGATAATCCCGACTGGAGCGAAGTAGAGCGCGTCGTAGCGGCCGCTATCGATCTGCCAGAGGAGCAACAGGCGGCGTACCTCGCCCAGCAGCCTGCCTCTATTCGCTCCGAAGTGGAATCTCTTCTCGCTGCATACCGGCGGTCGGGCAGTTTTCTAGAGCGCGGCGCCGTGCCTCTTCCGTCAGCGTCGCTCCATATCAAACCGGATACGCAAGTTGGTCCCTACCGTATTGGGACGGTAGTTGGCGAAGGCGGGATGGGCGTCGTTTATCGCGCGCTCGATACCAGGCTCAACCGCGCGGTCGCTATCAAATTCCTCTTCGAAGATCTGGCCGATCCCGCTGCCCGCCGCCGCTTTCAAGGCGAGGCACAGATGGCTTCTTCACTCAACCATCCGAACATTGTGACGGTGCATGATGTTGGGGATCTGGGAGGCCGTCAATATCTAGTAACCGAGTACATGGATGGCGGCACGTTCCGCGATTGGGCGCGGGCGGAAAAGCGCACCTGGCGCGAGGTGGTTGAGCTGATGACCGGGGTGGCTGATGGATTGGCAACAGCGCACGCGGCCGGCATTCTGCACCGGGATATCAAGCCGGAGAACATCCTGGTGAGCAAGACAGGCAGAGCCAAGCTTTCCGACTTTGGTTTGGCGAAGTTGGAACAGCCGCTTGCCGCCGATGAGGCAACGCGCCTTCTGAGCCTGAACAGCACGGGCCGGGGAATCATCTTGGGAACAATCGCATACATGTCGCCCGAGCAGGCCTCCGGCAAGCCTATTGATGCACGCAGCGATATCTTCTCTTTCGGCATTGTCTTATATGAGCTCATCGCTGGAAGGCGGCCTTTCGAAGGCGCAACAGACCTGGAGACACTGCAGACGATTATTCACGGGGCTGCTTCCCCGCTGACTGCGGCCGTTCCATTCGCGTTGCGAATGGTACTAGAGAAGGCGCTCGATAAGGATCCCGCCGCACGCTACCAATCGACTCGGGAGCTGGTGGTTGACCTGCGCAGACTGGCGCGCCAGACAGGCGAAAGCGCCCCAGCCGGAGCATTGGCCATTGGCAAGCCCACCGGCACCAGAACCGCTAAGTATGGCATCGCGCTCACCGCCCTTGTCATGGCTGCGTTGTTGTTTGCGGCTGGCGGGCTACTGCTTTGGTTTCGGCACCCCGTCGCGCCGACCCCGCCCGCGGTTGTGCAGTTCGAAGTTCCTCCGCCACCGGATACATTATTTACTCCACCCATAAACCGGCAAGCGTTCGCCATCTCACCGGACGGCCGGCGGCTCGCGTTTACCGCTGCGAGCGCGACCGGCACAAACCTCTGGATCCGTCAGATTGACTCAACGGAGATGCAGCTAATGCCTGGTACGGAGGGAGCGATATCGGTGTTCTGGCCGCCAGATAGCCGCTCCATTTTCTTTTCCACCAAGCAGACTCTCATGCAGTTGAACCTGGAGACCGGCTCCGGGCGCTCGGTGGCTGCACTTACGTCACATGCTGAGGTCGGGACTTGGCGCGTAAACGGCGATCTATTGCTTTATCTCGGAGTACAAGACCTTTACGAACTGCGCGCCGAAGATGGCGCGTTGCGGAGGCTGGAAACTGGAAACCAGATACGCTGGCCACAATTTGTGCCGGGCAGCAACCGTTTGATCTATGTGGCGTTTGATCCGGCTGTACATGGCAATCGAGCAATGGCCTCGGATTATCCGGTGCGGAATCCGGTCTCGCTTATGGAGACGGGTTCGCAAGTCCAATACGCGCCGCCGCGGCATGAGGGCGAGCCCGGAGACCTTCTCTTTATGCGCGGCGCAAACCTTCTCGCCCAACCTTTCGATGCAAACCGTTCTCGTGTTGTCGGCGAAGCATTCCCGATTGCGTCAAATGTCATCTATTACGGCCCAACTCTTGCCGCCAGCTTTTCGGTTTCGGCGAACGGCGTCCTGGTCTACCAGGCAGGTTTTCCAAATTCTGAATTGAATTGGTACGATCGCGCCGGTAATGTCGTCGCAAGGTTGGGAAAACCCGCCGCGCACTGGGGCAACGTTCGGATCTCGCGTGACGGACGGCGCGTGGCCACGACGGTCTGGAATCCGGAAACTGGCGGCGCCGCGATTTGGATTTTCGATGTCGGTGGAAGGCAAACCCGGCGGCTTACCTTTCCTCCGGATGTGCAGCGCCGGCCAGTATGGGCTCCGGATGGCGCCCGTATCGCCTTTGGGGGATCGCGGAATGCCGGCAGCGGGCCACGCCTTGAAATTATGGACATGGCTACCAACGGCGTCACGAGCGGGTTAGCCAAACAAACCAATATCCCTAATGTGCCCACCGACTGGTCCCCCGATGGCCGATTCATCGCGTTTGACGACGGCACCCCGCACGAAGTAAAAGCGGCTTACCTTGCGGACACGGCAGAGCGTACGATTATTCCACTGCTGCAGAACAAATTCGCGCAATGGGGCATTGCATTTTCGCCCGATGGTTTGGAGATTGCATTTGTTTCCGTTGAGTCGGGCCGCCCCGAAGTTTACCTTCAGATGTTCGATCCCAAGCCGCTCCCCCACCTGGTGGGCGAACGAAGGCAGGTTTCCAGAGACGGGGCCTGGCTGGTCCGTTGGCGTGGCGATGGCGGCGAATTGTTCTATTTGGGACTAGATAACCAAGTCTATGCGGTGCAGGTCAAAGACAAGCTCGAATCCGGCGATCCCAAGCCGCTATTCCGCATTGCGGGTCCTTCCCAATACAACACGACCCGCGACTTCCAATTCGATGTTTCGCCGGACGGGCAGCGATTTGTCCCCCACCACCGGTTCGATCGCGCCGCCTCCTTTCACCGTTGTTCAGAACTGGCAGGAAAAGTTCCGCCGTTAGACCAGCCGTCAGAATCAGCACCGATAACGTAGGGGCTTCGCTAAAGTCGAATTCGTGATCTCGGGTGTCGAATTTTCGGTTCCGAGCACTCGAAATGTGGAAAACATACGGGCAAGGTGTTGCGGTGTTTTCACGCTTGGACCTTCTCAGATCCGCCCTAGAGCCCATATTGGATGAAGTTTTTCTGGGCATCGTGCACTATGGCGAGAAAGACATGGCCGGCTACAATCTCGTCCAGTTTCTTTTTACGAAACGCCGGCACTTTGAAAAGGAACGAGAACTTCGCGTTCTCCTGACCTCCTACGATCCAGTTGCGGGTGTGAACCGCCATTTCGACGAGAACAATTTCCCGCACCGGGAGCCTCTTAATGAGACCAACCCGCTTCATCCTTGGGTTCATACGTGCAAACGGCGCCGCATCAATCTGAAAGCTCTCTTGACCGGAATACGGGTCTCGCCTTGGGCAACAGCCAGCGACATCGACGGGGTTAGAACGTGGGTCAAGAACAAGAATTTCGAATGTCAGATTGCTGCTTCCGAGCTTACAAGCCCATTAACGCCGAGCCTTGAAGAGCTGCGTCGCGTGAGTGCTTGAGCGCGGATCATCGCTGATAACTCCCCACAAACGCGCATCGCGTCTGGAATGCACTTGGACGGTTGCTGGGCAAGTCTATGTCGTGAAATCCGCACCAGACCACGGCCTTGCCAGTCCGTCTTTCAATTCCGATCGGCTCGATGGTTTCTCGCAGCAGAAAGCTGGTTATAACCTGCGGTTACGAAGTTCCCCTCTGATCTCCACATTGCTGTTGCTGCCTACGAGTTACGTTTTATAACAGGCCCGCTTGCGCTTCTACAAGAGCCCATGCAACAATCTCTTGTAGAAGGACAAGGGGATCGGATGGATGAGCAACGCATAGACCTGCCGCAAGGAACCGTGGATCTATTGATTTTGCGTACTCTCTCCCTCGGATCTCAGCATGGCTGGGGCATCTCCGAGCGCGTTCAACAGACCTCAGGCGAGCAGCTTTGCATCCAGCAAGGATCACTCTATCCCGCACTGCACAGGTTGGAGCGGCGTGGCTGGATCAAGGCTCACTGGGGCACGTCTGAAAACAACCGCCGCGCTAAATACTATGAACTCAGCAAAAGTGGCCGCCGGCAACTGGAGCTGGAGACGGCAAGTTGGAACAAACTGACGGCTGCCATGGCTCAAGTGCTGAGAACGGGATAGGTCGGCGCTGTGCTGAACGATTTTTTCTTCAGGATTCGCCACCTGCTGCGGCGAAACATTGCTGAGAGGGAGCTTGAACAGGAACTGCGCTTCCATCGCGAACGCCAACTCGAAAAGTACAGGAAGTCGGGTTTGGGAGAAGCAGAGGCTTTGCGACGGTCCAGAATGAGCTTCGGCGGCCTTGATCAGGTGAAGGAGGAATGCCGGGATGCCTGGGGAACACGCTTCTTCGAGACGCTGCTTCAGGACCTTCGCTACGGTTCGCGCGTGCTCCGCAAAGCACCGGGATTCACCATAATTGCCTTACTGACGCTTGCGTTGGGAATCGGGGCAACCACGGCAATTTTTTCGATTCTCTACGGCGTTCTGCTGCACCCGCTACCCTACAAGGACGCCTCGGGTTTGATCGTGCTGCACGAGACGACACCGAGAGTAGGTTTGGTGAGCGTTTCCTACCCGAACTTTCTGGATTGGCGAGCTCAGAACACCGCCTTTTCGGCGATGGCGGCGGTGAATAGCGTCGGATTTAACCTTTCCGGAATTAACGAGCCGCAAAACGTATCCGGAGAGGCCGTTTCCGTTAATTTCCTTTCGATGCTGGGTGTGCGTCCGATTCTCGGCCGCGACTTCGACGCCTCCGAGGAGAAGGCGGATGCGGCAGCCGTGGTGTTGTTGAGCTATCCGCTTTGGCAATCGCATTTTGGCGGCGACCCCAATATCATTGGGCAAATCATTGCTCTCAACGACCGCGCCTTTAGCGTTATTGGTGTGCTGCCGCCCGATTTCCGATGGACAGAAAAAACGGACCTCTTGGAGCCGATTGGTGTTTGGGTCGCCGGCCATCCCTCCTCGCACGATCGCGATAAACGCGGCGATATGATCGTGCTGGGTCGATTAGCGCCGCACGTCAGCTTCGAGCGCGCACAGGCCGAGATGCGAAGTATCGCGGCGCGCCTGGCAAATGCCTACCCCGGCAGCAATGACCAATTCGGCGTAGCGCTGCAGCCCATCCGCGACGTGTTCGTGAGCGATATACGTCCCGCGGTGATTCTGCTTTTTGTCGCCGTTAGCTTTGTGCTGCTCATCGCCTGTGCCAATGTGGCGAACCTCTTCCTGATGCGCGGCGCGAGTCGCAGCCGGGAAATCGCCTTGCGCATCGCGATCGGAGCTACCCGCAGTCGCATCATCGCGCAGATGCTGGCGGAGAGCCTGATTTTGACGTCGTTCGGAGGTCTGGCCGGTTTGGCTCTCGCCGTGGTAGTGATTCGCGGCCTGGTGCGGCTGATGCCCGCCGCCATGCTCGCAGGCACCCCTGTCGGCCTCAGCGGTCCGGCGCTTCTTTTTACAGCCGCCGTGGTGCTCCTTTCCGCCTTCCTTTTCGGACTTGCGCCGGCCGGACGCCCCGCCAAAGCGGATCTGCAACTGGAGCTGAAAGAGGGTGGCAGAACCACCAGCGGAGGCGCTTCTCAGGCCCGCTGGCGCGTGATTCTGGTTGTGGCGGAGATCTCGCTGGCCCTCGTTTTGCTGGTTGGCGCGGGACTCATGATGAAGAGCCTGTTCCGCCTGTTATCTGTCGATGCCGGAATTCGAACCGAACATGTGCTGACCATGCAAATCCATTTGCGGACCGCTCAGTATGAGAAGGATCCGGCCATCCTGAACTTCTGGGACCGATTACTCGCCGGCGTCTCCCAGCTACCCGGCGTTCAGGCAACCGCCCTCGGAACGAACGTGCCGCTCACAGATGAACATGACCGAGTCGACATCACGATTGCCGGTATGGACCCGCCTAAACCAGGAAGCTATCCGCATCCCGACGTTCACATCGTCAGTCCCGGATACGTGAACGCGCTCGGCCTGCATCTCGTGCGGGGACGAGCGTTCACAGACGACGATAATGAGCATGCGCCAAAAGCGGCAATGATCAACTCATCGGTAGCCAGGCAACTGTTTTCAGGGCGCAATCCGATTGGCGAGCGTTTTTACTTCGGCCAAAAGGACGAGAAAGCGCCGCAGTGGCTCACCGTGGTCGGAGTGGTGGGGGACACGAAACTGTATGGGCTTGCGAATCCCTCTCGTCTCGAAGTGTACGTTCCTTTCCATCAGTTCGTCCCCGGATCAATGAAGCTGATTGTCAGATCGGCGACCGGACCGTCCTCGCTGACCTCAGAGGTTCGGAGCGTCGTGGCTTCCCTCGACAAAGATCAGCCAGTGTTTGACATCGAGACGATGGACCAATACGTTCGCGATTCGGTTTCCACCCACCGAGTTTCCTTCTTCGTCCTCGGCTGTTTCAGCGCGCTCTCGCTGGTGTTAGCCGGCGTCGGTATCTATGGCGTGATTTCCTACTCGGTCGCGCAACGCACGCGGGAAATCGGGATTCGCGTGGCGCTCGGCGCACGGTCAAGTGATGTGCTGCAAATAGTAATCACACAAGGAGCGAAGATCGCAATGATCGGGGTTCTTGTCGGCATCACGGCTTCCCTTTGCCTGACCCGATTGATGTCAAAACTCCTTTTTTCCGTCAGTTCGACAGATCCGCTTACGTTCGTCGTGGTGGCCCTTGCAATCTTGTTGACCGCGTTACTTGCTTCCTGCGTACCAGCGACACGGGCATTGCGCGCTGACCCAGTAAGCACCTTGCGGTGTGAATAGTGGGCGGGTTGTGATGCGATGAGACGGAAACTAAACCCTTTGGCCGTTTTGGGCGAGCAATCCTGACTGAGGTCGAACAATAGCGGAACGAATAGCCTTACAATCGGCTCACAATTTGTCCTTACTCGTGGCCTGGCATGTTCATGTGCCGCTACGCTCACGTTCGTCAGGTGGATTGGCTTCGCGAGGGAGTCCCTTTGCGGAGGACTCGGCTCCAGGTGGTTCACGGAACGGTTCCACCGAAATGCGCTCGTAACAAACTTCCAGCACGGTCAGGTATTCGGTGCCGCTCGGAGCTTGCAGAAGTACGCGATCACCGGCTGTCGACTTCATTAACGCGCGCCCCAGAGGCGACACCCAACTGATGTGGTGGCGCTTGAGATCGACCTCGTCGGTGCCTACGATGCTCACGACTCGCTCCGTTCCCGCTGCATTGGCATAGCGCACCGTCGCTCCGAAGAATGCCATGGTTGCCGCCTGCTTCGCTCGCGGAGTTTCGGGGTCAATCACTTCCGCCGATTCGATTTGCTTCGTGAGAAAGCGAATCCGCCCATCGATCTGGCGCAGCCGCCGCTTGCCGTAGTGATAGTCGGCGTTTTCACTGCGATCGCCGTTGCTCGCAGCCCACGCCACCACTTCCGTCACCGCCGGGCGTTCCCTGGTGACCAGAAAGCGGTGCTCCTCTTTGAGGCGCTGCAGGCCGCTCGGCGTTATGTAGTTCTTGCTATGCGTCGCGGGTTCGTCAGCTTGCGGTTTTCTCGTAAACCCTTTTCGCATATCTTAGTTTCTCCAGCGCGAATCCAGCGTGGCGCCACAAAGCCCGCTTCAAGTCGGGCGGCTTAACGGCCGTTACTGAAAATTCATTTTCGGATTGCTCCCGGACCACACGCCATGCGGAAATCGTCCGTATGCCGTTACTGGATGAGACAAAAATGAACTACTTCATTAATTCCTGTTCCGTCGTGCCCTCGGGCTGAGTAGGTGTTTCACCCATAAGATGCAGCCGGGTGCGAGCGGAGAACATGGGCCCGTGTGCGGTAATTAGGGGCGCAAACGTCTCGAATCCGAGTGGCGGAAGCTTGGTGTCGTCATATATGGCTTCCATGCCACCGCGCATCAAATAGGTCTCGTGCCAGAAGCCAGTGCCAGCGGAATCGCGCAGGAACTCCTGCCACCAGCGCCGATGCGGTTCGGAGCGAGCCCAGCGCTCCATCGACTCGAAATCCTTCCAATACCAGCGCATCCCCACATGAAGTGGGAACAAGCTATAAAGGATGCCATTGTCGCAGTGCAGGAGCCCTTCGGGGCGTGCCTGACCAGCTTTGGCGATCTGAGGCCCGAGACCGAGCAATCGCTTGATGCCGGCAAGCTTGCGTAGCCGCATGCCGAGGTATATGACAACCAGATCGGGGTATCCGCTCAGATCCACAGTTCGTCGTTCGATCCTAGAAGCCATGGATTTGCTCCTTTCTCAATAGAGCACCCCGTACCTAAGGGAGGCAAATTTCCGGGTAGCGTCAGGGGCGAGCGATGAGGTGACATCATAGCTAACCCACTGTCCGCATCACTTTGTTGCGTGATCGGTTGCGAAAATGACGCGTTATCATGCAACGATGACGCAGTGGCTCCTCGCCAGAAGTGTCTTTCAACGCGTCGCGCTGGCTCTTACGGTTTTGGCGACAGCCGCGGTCGTAGTCTCCTTTATCTCCGGCGGAAGTTCGGCGTTTGGGTTTCTTACGCTTGCGTTGATCCTGTGCTACATCGCGTTCCGCAAGGAATTGCTGTGGCGTGTTCGCAACCGGCTGCTTGTGACGTACCTTCTGTTTGGCGTTGTTCCCATTTTCCTCATCGCATTCATGCTGACGCTCTCGGCCGAACTGCTGTTTGGGCAATTCGCCACACAGCGCGTCCGCCAGGACCTGCAAGCGCGAATTGAAAACGTTCGCTCCACGGCGCGGGATCTCATGCTGGCAGCATCTCACGGCGCCAAGCCGGATCTCTTGGATGGAATCCGTCAGCGCGTGCCGAATTTGGCAGCGATCGTCCGTGCGAACGGCGCTGCCCTACGCTTGCCTCCGGACAGCCGATTCGAGACCGCTCCGCCGTGGATCGATCCCGCGTGGATCGCTCCCACGTGGATCGCTCCTGGATTCGCTGATCTGTTTGAGTCGGGCGGCCACCGCTACATCGGCGCAAAGGAGCGCTATGGGAACACGGAAGCATTCGCCTACCTTCCTTTGGATGAGCGGACTCTAGCATCGCTCGCGCCAGGGGTTGTGTCCGTCGCCGCCGTGGTGGGCGGACAAGGCCGCATTGACGTTGAGTGGGGCCCGTCCGGTAGCAGGATCGCCGTAGTTGAAAACGGCATTCGGAAGGAGATCAAGCCCACCGGATTGGGCCCCCCTCGGAGTTGGTGGGATGTGCCGATCGCCGGGATGCTGGGCTGGCAGGTGCAAACTTCCTCGGGAAAGGATGAGGTTGGTTTGCCCTTAACATCCAGGCCGTCTTTGCTGCTCGCCGGCGACATGCCTCACCCGATGGCGTCGATTGTGCTTTCACTGCTGCTCGTGGTTGGCGGTTTCCTCTTGATCGTGGAAAGTGTCTCTTTGTTCTCCAGCTTGAGGCTCACGCGGGCGATTACGCGGTCTGTGGACGACCTTTACCAGGGAACGCTACAAGTAGCGCAAGGAGATTTTTCGCACCAGATTCCGGTGCGCGGCCAACATCAGTTGAGTGCCTTGGCCACGTCATTCAACGGCATGACGGCCCAGATTCGCCACTTGATCGGCGAGGTTAAAAAGAAAGAGAAGCTGGACGCCGAACTGGAAATCGCGCGACAGGTCCAGTTGCGACTCTTCCCCAAGTCTGTGCCGAAACTCAAGACTTTGGACATGACCGCCGTATGCCTTCCCGGACGCGTTGTGAGCGGCGATTATTACGACTATGTGCGTCTCGATGATCGCTGGACAGCCATCGCGCTCGGGGACGTCTCAGGAAAAGGAGTTTCGGCAGCGCTCCTGATGGCCAGCGTTCAATCGTCGCTGCACGCGCAACTGAACTTTAGCGGAGCTTCTTCTCATCCTGTGTTGTCCACTGCCACGTTGATGGCGCTGATCAGCCAGCAACTCTACGAAAACACCCCGCCGGAAAAGTACGCCACGTTCTTCTGTTCCATGTACGACGACGAAATGGGGCGGCTCATCTACACCAATGCCGGCCACCCGAAGCCGATCCTCGTGCGCGATGGACGGGCGATCGCGCTCGAGGGCGACGGTATGGTCGTAGGGCTATTGCCCAACGTTGAGTACGAACAGCACGAAGCGCTCTTGCGGACAGGGGATCTTCTCGCCGTCTTCTCCGACGGGATTACTGAGGCCCAAGACGCCGCGGAGCAGGAGTTCGGCGAAGCTCGTCTTGCAGAACTGTTGTTGACCCAGATTGACAAACCGCTCGACAGTATCATCAACGCGGTTACCGGCACCGTCGAAGAGTGGATTCATGACCCAGAGGGCCGAGATGATTTGACGCTCCTGCTGCTGCGAAAGTTGTGATGCGCGTATATCTCGCGCGGCACTGAGCAGTTCAGAAAGCAAAGACCGTGCTTGCGACTGTTTTGCCCGACCGTCTCCTTCCCTGTGCTGGAGGTGGGCCCGGTACTTTTTTGCGCGTTAGCGCGGTTGGCTGCGAGTTTCCGTTTAGAGGTGGCCATCATTCCGCTCAAAGTGTGGAGGGTGGGCGTGCGGGGTGGGCGAGTTTGGGGTGGTCAGATTACTAAGGTAAAGGGAGATAGAAATTTTGGGCGGGCTGTGATGCTAGGAGAGCGCTGCCGTAGAGCACTCGCGAGCATCGCGTGACAAGGCAGCAGGTAATAGTACATTTTGGAGTTGCAAACCTGTTATTAGGGAAACTCCTCACGCAAAGAGACCTCTAATGAGGCAACGAGGAGAACCTGTGCGTTCCTTAACCCTTCTGAATGTGACCGCAGTTTTCACCATCTGCGCTTGTGCGATGGCCGCTCCGGTCACGATCAACAATCCGAGTTTTGAGACCCCCGTCCAATGCCCAGGTTGTTACACGTACGACAGCTCTACGGGATGGATTTCTACGGGGTCCGTGTCTACCTGGCGTCCCGTTCTCACAGGGGGCCCGTATACCTCGATTCCGGATGGATTGCAGGTCGAAGCGATCGGCTTGCCCGGCGCTGGTCAGATCTCGCAAGATCTCACGGCCACAGTGCTCGCGAATACAACGTACACTCTGACCTTTTGGGTCGGCCAGCGCAGCGACATAGGGCTCAGCCCGTACGACGTGTCGTTGCTTGCCGGCGGCGCAACGCTCGGGTCAAACTCGGCCGGCAATCCCAGTCCCGGCACTTTCATAGAGCAAACGATTGTCTACAATTCGGGCGCATCGCCTGCTGAACTCGGGCAGGCGCTTGAAATCACCGTGTCTGCCACGGGAAACGGACAGGCGGATTTCGATCTGTTCTCGCTTGATGCGAGCGCCACGGGCGTCACATCTTCCACCCCTGAACCTGCTGATTTCTGGTTGGTCCTGGCCGGCGTCGGTTTAGTTGCTGGTTTCCGTTACGGAGGATCTATGTCCGTAGCCTGTTTCGTGTCGATCGCTCGCAACAAGGAGCAGGGCGAACTTGGCACGAAGATGCAGAGCGTAATCCTTGCATCACGCGGCGAACCGCGGAGATTGCCGAACAGAAACGGTGCCGCAGGGGGCACGAGAAGCAGCATACTCCGCAACGAATCAGTACGAATTCACAGCGCGCTTTCAACCGGCGAGCCGATTGCGGAGTTCTCCTTCGCCGCTGGTACAAGGACGCTAACGAAAACAGCAATTAGAGAATTGACGCATAAGCCGAGAAAGCCTGCACTCCATCCAAACCACGGGTCGCGCTTGGTGAAGAAGAGCACGGCTGCAACTGCGATGCCGGCGAACATGCCGGCAAAAACACCGATGGAATTAGTGCGCTCCCAGTACAGACCGAGGATTACTCCGGGAAAAAACTGTGACACCCCCGCATACCCCAATAACAAAAGGGAAACCAGAGTCGCGGAGCTGTAGATAGCCAGATAAAGGCTACATAGACTCAATGCCAGGACCAGCAAGCGAGCCAACCTAGATACCTGTTCATCGCTCAGACGGGGAGCAAAAAGCGGACGAAAAAGGTTCTTTACAAACAGGGTGGACGCCGTCAGGAGGAAAATCGCCGCCGGCACCATCGCGGTCAGCGCGCCGGCTCCGCCAACAATGCCCAAGAACCATGCCGGGAAGCTTTTTCGGACCAACGCCAGCAGGGCTAGATCGCCATTCGCCAAGCCTGGCAGGACCAGGACTGCGGTGAATCCGGCCATGAAGATCAGAGCGATCGTCGTCGTATATAGTGGCATCACAATCGCGTTTCGCCGCAGCGTCTCGCCGCTGCGCGCCGTGAATGTCGAACCAAACGCGTGCGGCCACATGTAAAGGCCGAATGAAGTAAGCAGGACAGTGGAGATAAACCATTTGTGCCCCAGGTTATGAGTCGCCCCCGGCATAGTCAGGTGCATCGGATGCGCCTGCAGCAACGCGGTGAACATTCTCCCCGCGCCTCCAAAATAGATGTGCGGTATGGCAATCCCTATGGTGATGGCGGCAAGCAGCATGAGCACATCTTTCAACACGCTAACCCAGGCAATCGCGCGTATGCCGCCCGTGTACACAAACCCAGCGATTAAGACCGTGGAAATCGCCATCGCAGGAGTGCGCCCGATCGCATCGAAGCTTGCAATCTGAACAATGATGCCAAGTCCCGTAAGCTGCAACTGCACGTAAGGAATAAAAGAAAGCACGCCAATCAGGCACACAAACGCAGCTAAATATTCATTGCCGTATCGGACGCGGAAAAAGTCCGATTGCGTTTGCAAGTTGTACCGCCTGCCAATTTCCCAGATGGGCGGCAGGATAAAGAAAGAGATTACATAGCCGAGCGTCAGATACGCGAGTATATAGAGAGTCGGACCGCCGCGCGAGTAAGCCCATCCACTCGCACCCAAAAAGGAAAAAGTAGTGTAGACCTCACCGGCCATCAATAGGAAGACAAGCACCGCGCCGAAACCGCGCCCCGCGACTGTCCACTGCTCCAGGTCCATCTTCCGCCCCGCCCCGGCGATGAAACCCGCCACCGTCCCTAACCCGACGACGCCGAAAATGATCGACAGCGCAATCGTACTCGGGCTCATGCTTTTGTTTCCATGTGCTGACGGCGCTCTTCCCGCAGCCTCTCAATGCGGTAAGCCATCCACATGCACGCGGGGGACACGAGGATCCAGACGAGCAGCCAAAAAAGATTGAACGGGAGGCCGAAAAACATGGGGTAAATGCGATCCCAAAGAGACACGCTGAAACACAGCGCGGCGAACGGCACCGCACCCAAAATGATCGCGCCGATTGACGGTCTACGCGTCGTTTTCACTGTTCTTCGATGCAGCTACTATCGCTGTTGGTCTTTATCCAGGCAAAAAGCGCGTCACGGTTTTGAGTGACACTGGCCAAGATATAACACCTGCTGTACGCGCCGACGGAGTAGCAGATCCAGTACTAAGACATGGCAACCTCTTCATGACCTATCTGGTCCAGTTCCTCTCTTCCGTCGCGTACACTAGGCTGGATCGTTGATATGTCCCTCTCCGCTGGCGAGCAATTCGGACGCTACGAAATCCTCGCCCCGCTCGGCGCTGGGGGAATGGGTGAGGTGTACAGGGCAAAGGACCTGAACCTCGAACGTGAGGTGGCAATTAAGGTTTTGCCGAGCGCCGTCGCGCAGGCCCGGGACCGGCTGGCGCGATTTGATCGGGAGGCGAAAGTGCTCGCCTCGCTCAACCATCCCAACATTGCGCAGATTTATGGACTCGAAGAGAGCGGGAATGCGCGCGCCCTGGCGATGGAACTTGTGGCCGGATCCATCCTCTTGGCTCCCCAACCGATCGATACAGCGTTCAACTATGCACGGCAAATCGCCGAGGCTCTCGAAGCGGCTCACGAAAAAGGGATCACACACCGCGATCTGAAACCAGCCAACATCATGATCACGCCCGAAGGGGTGGTGAAGCTTCTGGACTTTGGGTTGGCCGCGGTTTCGGACAGGGATGTTGGGGTGTCGGGACCAGGAGCGAATGCCGCCGATTCGCCCACGTTGACTGTCGCGGGGACGTACGCCGGGATGATCCTCGGCACGGCGGCCTATATGAGTCCCGAGCAGGCGGCGGGCAAGGTGGTCGATCGCCGCAGCGACATCTGGAGCTTCGGGGTAGTTCTGTTCGAGATGCTCGCAGGTGGGCAGTTGTTCGCCGGCGAAACCGTGTCCCACATCCTAGCCGATGTGCTGCGCGCCGAGATTCTTTCCACCGATTGCCGGCGGCAACACCCGCTCCCATACGCGAGCTGTTAATACGATGCCTCGATCGCGATGTCAAGATGCGGTTACAGTCGATCGGTGAGGCGCGGATTGCTATTCAGAAATATCTGCAGAACCCTTCGGCGGGAGTTGCTGCAGCGATTACTGAGCCGCCACGGGAACGCCGCCGCTGGCGCTGGTCTATGGCTTCGTTCGCGCTGGCCACTCTTCTGCTGGCCGCATGGCTGCTGTACTCACGCAACCCAGTCGCGGTCTCCAGCCCTGTCCGACTCTCTTTCACGGCGCCCCCCGAGGCCTCATTCGACGAGGTCCAGCAAGACGATATCGTGATTTCTCCGGATGGCCGCAGCGTAGCCTTCACGGCGTGGGATCGCGAGGGCCATCATCTGCTCTGGACGCGCTCACTGGATTCTTCGGACGCCAAGCCCCTGCCGGGAACAGACGACACCTTCATGCCGTTCTGGTCCCCCGACAGCCGGTCACTGGGCTTTGGCGCTCACGGCAAGTTGAAGCGTCTGGACCTGGCGGAAGGGACCGTTATAGACCTCTGCGATGCTCCCCGGCTCACGGGTGGCACGTGGAATACCGACGGCGTTATTCTCTTCAGTCCGGATTATCGGAGTGCCATCTACCGGGTTCCTGCGGCCGGCGGAACGCCGGTGCTTGCATCAAGTGGTAGCGGCGGCCGATCGTACCTGGAACCGGACTTCCTGCCGGACGGGAAGCACTTTCTCTTCCGCGTCGTGCGCCTAGGGGAGGGAGGTGGGGGCGCGATTATGGCGGGAGTCCTCGGCTCCCTCGATGCGAAGCCTGTGCTGAACGAACCGACCGAAGCCCAGTACGCTCCGCCGGGCTGGTTGGTGTTCGTGCGGCACGGCTCACTGCTGGCGCAGCGCTTCGATGCCGGTAGCCAACAACTGCAAGGCGACCCATTGACCGTGCTGTCGGTGCCTAAGAACGAGTTCATACCGGCCGCCCGGAGCCTATTCTCGGTATCGAATAACGGCGTACTGGTGTGGCAGGGCATATGGTCGCATGGTTACCAGTTGGTCTGGCGAGATCGGCAAGGACACTCGCTGGGCGCCTCGGGACCGGTGGTGAACCAAACAGAGGACAGCCAGGAACCGCGCCTCTCGCCGGATGGAAGGCGGGTGGCTTTCAAGCGCGACAAAGCGATTTGGGTCACGGAGGTGGCGCGCGATGTTCCGGTGCGGCTGATGAACGGGCAGATTCCCATCTGGTCGCCTGACGGGGCGCGGGTTGCCTTGCAGGGCGACGGTATGCGCCTGATAAGCGCGAACGGAGTGGGCGAGCCCGAGAAATTAGTGGATGGCTTGGGCGCGCCGAGCGACTGGTCGCCCGACGGACGCTTCGTTCTGTTCTGGCGCCGCGGGGAGAAGACCCGCACCGATATCTGGGCCTTGCCCCTATTCGGAGAGCGACGACCGTACCAAGTCTTAAATTCCCCAGCCGACGAGGAACTACCCCGGTTCTCGCCCGATGGCCACTGGTTCGCTTACACCTCGGACGAATCGGGAATGCAGGAGGTGTACGTTCGCTCATTCACTTCCGAAGGACACGCCGGCGCCGACCGGCAGCGCATCTCCTCCCGCGGCGGCTTCCAACCCATCTGGAGAAAAGATGGCGCCGAACTGTTCTATCTTTCTCCGGCTGACGAGATGATGTCGGTCGCGGTGAAGCGCTCCGCCGCTGGACTGGAGTTCGGGTTACCGAAAGCTCTGTTTCAGACGCGGACGCTCGCTAGCGGGCATCTGCTCGGAAGCTATGATGTGACCCCGGACCGACAACGTTTTCTGGTCGGCGAACTGGTAGGAGAGGCCGCGAACGCCAACCCCACTGTGATCCTGGACTGGCCCGCCACACTGCGACGGTAAGCGAACCCGGCATCATCGGCGACGAATCGCATGGCGCAATCTCCGCCGCCGGTGTGGTGGATTGCTGCGTGCTAGCGGCGGGAATGCGGTTACCTGTTTCCCAGGCCCTTCCGTGCATAGTCATCGGGCTGCTAAACGTAGTCGCATTTATAAACCTCGCACGCATGGTGAGAACTCCGCGCGTTTAATCGCTGGCAAACTGTCCGCGGCAAATACCGCATTCCAGAAGGCACTTCATCGGCAGCAATAGACTCCGTCTATGCCTCATCAGCACCTGGAGCTGCAGTTGGCGTCCCCTGATGGAACCTCATTTGCCAACCCGTTTCAGTGCATACCCAAACAGAGGACCTCAACGTATGTCGGGATTGTTTTCCGTCCGCATCTTCATGGGCAGACGCGTATGTCAGCAAGGCGATGCCGTCGGCCAAAACAGCTAACTCAAACTTTTCTGAACGGACGGCTGGAAGTACGCTTGTCGGCCCGCATTCGTTGAGAATATCGGCGCGACTATACCGTTTACCTGATCGCCCGAATTCCACAAAATCTCGATGTAGCAGCACCTTCATGCGCTGCCTGTTGCGACGGGCTTCAATCGTGTGCAGCTCTGTTTCGAGATTTCTGAGCTCTTCAAGCAACATAAGGTCATTGTTTATTCGAAGGCATTCAGCAGTTGAGCGATGCCATGCGGACTTGGCGGCAGTGATCTTCACGAGATCACTTATACGAGATGCCGACTAGACGTCAAAGTGGATGAGAAAGAGCACTTAAACGAATGCCGCAACGGATGGTGCGGGTGCCTCTCGGAAGGACTGGCCTGAGATGCAGCGATTTTGCGGACCGATGGTACGGGTACGACCATCACTATCAAATCACAAAATTCTTTGTTAACGTTTGACGTTGGTCTAAGCAGGCGATCCAGAGCCGTCGTGTTGCGGCAAGCGGCATAGTTGCTTGGCGAATCCGGTGACGCCAGTAAGACCCACTGTGAGCAGTGGGCCGACTTACAGTTTGCAACAACACTTCTTTAGGGCGGCGGTGCTGTCGACGTTGCCACTTTTGCCGGGAGTTCAGCTTATGAATCGCTTATTGCGGACCTATCTCGCCCTTGCGGCCCTCACCATACCTGCTGCACCATTGCTCGAAGGGCAGGCCTTCAGCAGCAATTCGCAGGCGATCACAATCGCCAATGGCGATGTCCAGGGCTTGATCGGCGCTATCAATACCTTGAACACCGCAGGCGGCGGATTCATCATTCTGGCTGCAAATGGCAGCTATCCGGTAACAGAGCCGTCGGATTGGTGGTATGGCCCGAACGCATTTCCGGCGATTCAATCGAGCATTCTGATCGAAGGGAATGGAGCTACGATCTCGCGCCTGAGCGGCTCTCCTCAGTTTAGGTTCTTCTACGTTTCCGGAGGCTTCAGCACGCTCCCAGCCGGCGCTCTTACGCTACGGAATCTGACGCTCCAGGGCGGGTTGGCGCAGGGCGGGGCCGGCGGGACCGGCGGAGCCGCGGGCGGCGGCGGCGCGGGCATGGGCGGCGTGGTGTTCAACCAGGGACAACTCAATCTCGTGGATGTGCAGTTGAGCCAGAACGCGGCGCAGGGCGGAATTGGCGGAGCGGCCGCATGCGGGGGTGCGGGCGGGGGCGGCGGCATAGGCGGCGATGGCGGAAATCAATGCGCCAACACTTCTCTCCCAGCGGCGGCGGGGGGCGGCTTCCGTTATGGCGGCGCGCCGCCTAGCTATTCCACTAATTTCAACGATGCGGGCGGCGGCTTTCAGGGAAGCGAAGGAGGCGTTGGTACGTCTGGAGGAAGCAGCGCGTTCGGAGGCAATGGTGCGGGTGGGGCCAATACCAATGAACAGGCAGGCGGCGGGGGCGGCTACCGGCCGGGGCAGAACGGCAGTGGTCCGAACGGAGCCATTGGGGGCGGCAATGGCAGCGACACCTGCACGCTGTGTGGCGGTTCTGCGGGCGGAGGCGGTGGCGCATTCGGTGGCGGTGGGGCGGCGTTCTTTGCCGGTGGTGGCGGCGGCGGAGTGGGTGGCGGCGGTGGCGGAGCCGGCAGTGGTTCGGGCGGCCAGGGAGGCTTTGGCGGCGGCGGGGGCGGCGGTAACGGGTCGGCGAGCGGGGGTTTTGGCGGCGGCAATGGCGGCCACTCGGGTACGGGCTCCAGTGGAGGCAGCGGATTGGGCGGCGTGCTGTTCAATCACACTGGGACGGCCGCGCTGGTTCGCATAACGGCAACCGGGAATACGGCGGCGGGGGGCGCGGGCGGAACGGCGGTGACGAACGGAAACGCCGGACAGGGACTCGGCGGCGTGGTTTTCGACTTGAATGGCGCGCTGACGATACAGGATTCCGCACTAGCGGGCAGCAGCGGCAACAGCGCGGGGTCTGGAAACAGCGCGTACGTGGAATCGAGCAATCAAGGGATTACGCTGGCCGGGCAAACACCAGCGGCTACGCTCGCGCAGAGTGTGAGCAGTTTGGCGAGCGCCGATTTGGTCGTAAATACCGTGAACGGCAGCGCGGCAGCCACGAGCCCTTCTTTGCCGGAAGCCAGGGTGACGCCAGAGCTGTACGCATTCAGCCCCACGGCACTCAACACGCCGTCCGCGCCACTGACCGTTACGCTCAGCAACAACGGCGCGGCTCCGCTGGTGGTCAACTCCGTGCAGACCATCGGTAACTTCAGTGTCCAGAACAACACATGCAGTCAGATCGCGGCATCCGGCAATTGCACACTAAATGTGGTGTTCACTCCGAGCGCGACCAGCCTGGTCTATGGCGCGGTGATCCTCTATGACAACGCGCCCGAGGGAGCGCAGGTCATCCTCGTTAGCGGCACCGGAGGACAGGCGCAGACGATTTCGTTCGGCCCGTTGCCCAGTCAGCCAGCGAACGCCGCGCCGTTCACCGTGAGCGCGACGGCTTCGTCCGGACTTCCGGTCACGTTTTCCGCCTCGCCGGCATCGGTTTGTCTGGTCTCCGGCAACACCGTCTCGCTAGTGGGCGCGGGAACCTGCGTCATACAGGCCAGCCAGGCCGGCAACGCGGTGTACGCGACGGCCTCGACAACTCAGGCGTTTCAGGTAACATATGCGAGCCAGACCATCGCATTCGGCGCGATCGCCAATCAACTGCTGACGGTGGGCAGCATTTCAGTGAACGCAAGCGCGTCATCGGGTCTGCCCGTCGGCTTCACTTCCCTGACGCCGGCGACGTGCAGCGTTTCGGGAAGCACTGTGGCGCTGCTCACAGCGGGGCTCTGCACGATACAAGCGATGCAGACGGGGAACGCGGCGTACCTGCCGGCCCTGCCGGTGAGTCAGAGCTTCCAACTGAGCCAGGCGACTCAGACGATCACGTTCGGCCCGGTAGGAGACCGCGTGTTGGGTGCGCAGCCTTTGCCGTTGTCGCCGAGCGCATCGTCGGGTCTAGCGGTGACGCTTACCTCGACTACGACCAATATTTGTTCCGTTTCCGGCTTCGCAGTCAGTGTGCTTAGCGTAGGCACATGCTCGTTGACGGCGAGCCAGGCGGGAAACACGATTTATCAAGCCGCAACGCCGGTGATGGAAAGCTTCAACGTCGATGCCGATCCGCTGTTGATTACGGTTTCGAACGGCGACGTAGCGGGACTCATCAGCGCGATCAATGCGGTGAACGTGGCCGGCGTGGGATTTATTCAACTGGCTCCGGGCGGGACTTATTCGGTCTCTGCACCCTCCGATTGGTGGTATGGTCCGGACGCGTTCCCCGCCATTCAATCGAACCTGTTCATTGAAGGCAACGGGGCGGCCATTTCGCGCGCGACGGGTGCGCCCGCTTTCCGCTTCTTTTACGTATCGGGCGGTCTGAGTCTGCTGCCGGCCGGCACTCTCACCCTGCGCAATCTCACGCTTCAGGGCGGCTTGGCGCAGGCCGGAAACGGGGGCGGCGGCGGCGCGCCGGGCGGCGGCGGAGCCGGCATGGGTGGCGTGGTATTCAATCAGGGACAAACCAGTCTAATCGATGTCCAACTTATCCAGAACGCCGCGCAGGGCGGTGCCGGAGGTGTCGTCGGAACGTGCGCCGGCACCTCCGGCGGAGGGGGCGGTACAGGCGGAAACGGAGGTAATGGATGCGGTTTCCCGAACAGTTATTACCACGACGACTGGGGAGTCGGCGGGGGCGGTGGATTCCGCTATGGCGGCGGCGCCGGGGCCTACGTGTCAACGGGCGGCGGTTATTCGGGCAATGAGGGCGGCGGCAACATCTACGGTGGAACAAGTGTTTTCGGCGGCAACGGTGGAAGCAGCAACCAGTACGGAAACGGTGGTGGTGGTGGCGGCTACTCGGTGGGCGAGAACGGAGGGTTGGGCAACGCCGGCATCGGCGGTGGCAATGGCGGCGGTGGGATTCCCGATGGTTATGGGCAATTCGGCGGCGGCGGCGGCGCTTTTGGCGGCGGTGGCGGTAGCAATTACTGGAGCGGCGGCGGTGGTGGAGTGGGCGGCGGCGGCGGCGGCGGACCGTTCGGCTTTGGCGGACAGGGCGGTTTTGGCGGCGGCGGCGGTGGCGGTGGCACGGGCGGCGGCAGCAGCGTTTTTGGCGGTGGCTCGGGCTCGTTCTACGGTTCCGTTGGGGCAAGCGGGGGCAGCGGCATGGGCGGCGCTATCTTCAATCACACTGGCTCCCTCGCACTTGTCCGTCTGAATGCCACAAGCAACAGCGCCAGCGGCGGCGCGGCGGGGAATGAGCTTTTCGGCCACGGAGGATCGAGCGGAACAGGCCTGGGCGGAGTGGTGTTCGATCTGAACGGCACGGTTACCATTGAAGACTCGACGCTGGCGGGAAGCGGCGGGAATACCGCGGTCTCCGGAAACAGCGTGTATGTGGAGTCTTACAACCAGGGCAACACGGCGGCTGGCCAGACAGCGGCGGCACTTCTGGTCCAGCAGCAGAGCGGCACTTTGTTGGCCGCGCCGGACCTGGTCACCAATCAGATTGACGGAAGCACTACGTCGAACACGGCTTCCCTGCCGGAAGTGAGAGTACAGCCGTTGAATGCGACGCTGGGCGCGGCGGTAAACACCAACTCCGCGCCGGTTGCCGTCACCATTACGAATAGCGGCTCCGCGGCGCTAACGTTCAATTCTATTCAGGTGACGGGCCCCTTCAGCCTGCAGAACACGTGCGGACCGATTGCGCCGCAGAGTTCCTGTACTCTGAATGTGATTTTCAGTCCGCTCTCCGCGAATGCGTCTTCCGGTGTCATGATCCTGCATGACAACGCGCCGGAAGGAACCCAGGCGATCTTTCTAAGCGGAATCATACTGCAATCACAAAGCATTACGTTCGACGCCTTGGCGAATAAGGTTTTCGGCACGGCGCCCTTCGCCGTCAGCGCGACGGCCTCGTCGGGTCTGCCGGTGAGCTTTGCCTCAACGACGTCTCCGGTCTGCACCGTTTCGGGAGTCACGGTCACAGTGGTTGCCGCGGGCCTGTGTACGATTCAGGCGAGCCAGGCGGGGAACTCGGTCTATGGGTCGGCGCCGCCGGTGAGCCAATCGTTCACAGTGCAGCAAGCCACGGCCACGGTGACGCTCGGCGCGTTGACGCAAACCTATACGGGTAGCGCCCTGACTCCGACAACCACCACGAATCCAGCGGGGCTAGCCATCGTGTGGACCGGGGCGCCGCAGACGAACGCCGGGAGTTATCCGGTGACGGCGACGGTCAACGACCCGAATTATAAAGGCTCGGCGAGCGGCACGTTTGTCATTGGCAAGGCAACCGCGACGGTGACACTGGGCGGATTAGCGAAGACTTACACGCGAAGCGCGCTCAATCCGACGGCCGCCACAACTCCAGCGGGGCTGGCCATCGTGTGGACCGGGGCGCCGCAGACGAACGCCGGGAGTTATCCGGTGACGGCGACGGTGAACGACCCGAATTATAACGGCTCGGCGAGCGGCACGTTTGTCATTGGCAAGGCAACCGCGACGGTGACACTGGGCGGATTAGCGAAGACTTACACGGGCAGTGCGCTCAATCCGACGGCGACGACAAATCCGACCGGACTGGCGATTGTCTGGACGGGTGTGCCGCAGACGAACGCGGGAAGTTATTCGGTGACGGCGACGGTCAACGACCCGAATTATCAGGGCTCGGCGAGTGGCACGTTTGTCATCAATAAGGCGACCGCTACGGTGACCCTCGGCGGATTGACGCAGACTTACACGGGCAGTGCGCTCAATCCGACGGCAACGACAAATCCGGCCGGCCTGGCGATTGTCTGGACGGGTGTGCCGAAGACGAACGCCGGAAGTTACGCGGTGACGGCCACTGTCAACGACCCGAACTATAACGGCTCGGCGAGTCGCACGTTTGTCATTAATAAGGCGACCGCAACGGTGACCCTGGGCGGATTGACGCAGGCTTACACGGGCAGTGCGCTCAACCCGACGGCGACGACAAATCCAGCCGGCCTGGCGATTGTCTGGACAGGCTCACCGCAGACGAACGCGGGGAGTTATCCGGTGACGGCGTCGCTCGCCTACAACCCGAATTATCAGGGCTCTCCGGTTTCGGGGTTTTTCACCATCAGTCCGGCGATGGCGCAGGCCAGTATTACGGTGACGCCGCTGTATGGCCCGGCCCTGAGCGCAACAGCGACGCCCCCGGCGAGCTGCGCGGGTAAAGCGGTGTGCCAAGAGTACAACGATCCGGTGAACCTGACGGTTACGGTGACGAACATGAGCGTGGGCGGCCAACTCGCTATCTCTCCCGCTGTAAGTGTGGGCGTCCCTGGAGGTAGCGTTCCGATTACTTTGAGCGCCAGTGGGAACCCGGGCACTTACATCGGGAGCGTGAACATGATTGCCGCCACGTACCCTCCCGGAGCGGCAGTGACGCCCACGTTGCTCGTTTCCGGGCGAAATCCGAACTTCTCACTCTCGGTGGCGTCCAGCACCGTGACCATCGTCGCTAGAGACGCTTACATCACCTACAGCGGTCTGACCGACTTCACGACGTCGCCCTCGGCCACCACCGAAAACCTCACCTTCAGCTATACAGTGCAAGATCCGAATGCCTTGGCAACCACAAATCCCGCCTATCATCCCCTTGCCGGCGACATCAGCAAGGCGGAATTACTGATGTCGCTCACGGGAACTTCTCCTACCGGCTCATTTACCGGCAGTTGTACCGCGTTCGTCGCGCCCATCGCCGGCGATGTCAGCCCGTCAAACGGCCTGCCCACCACGGGTACCGCCACCTGCGTGATTCCGAACGTGCCCGTGAATGGCACTTATACGTTGACGCCCAGCGCCGCGACAAGCTCTTATTACACTCCCGATGAGGGCCAAACCGGCGGCATCACCATAACCAACGGCAATAATGGCGTCGGCCTGGTGACGGGCAGCGGCTTTGAGACCGCCGCATATCTGGAGACGGCGGACCCCGCGGCCGGCAAATACAAGGCGGCCGGGTTGCTGAATCCCGCCTCGGGAACGCAGGCGGGCATTACGTTCGAAGCCTGGTATCCGGGCGCCGGAGTGCAGGCAAATGCCCGGGTTACGATTCATTCCAAATGCCTGACCGGCATCGCCGGATATAGCGGAAAACCGGGCGCGGATGGTCTATGCGTGTATGCGATCCAGTCCGGCAATGTGGAAAACCTGTCGCTCTATCCTGGCCCGCCTCCGGCTTGGGTTACTTTTACATCTCTGGCCGATGTTCAGGACATTACCGGGGCTGTTCCCGTGACCGTCGCTAACAATCTACAGTTACAGATGGAGATCGACTACAACGGCGCGCCAAACAACACGACGCTTACCATTCAGGCCACTGACGATGTGCATGGCCTCTGGTTTTCAAACAACTGGAGCGGAACAGAAACGCCGATCTCGGCCACCGCGCCCGTTGTTCAGGGGAACTTCATTTCTTATCCCAACGGGCCTCCCGCCGATGTCAGCGGTTCGATGACGGTGACGCGCGGCGCCTATACATACAACCCAATTACGGGCCGGTTTGCACAAACAGTCACGCTGACGAATCACTCGGCGGCAACCATTACCGGTCCGCTCTCGCTGGTACTCGACGATCTGAGTTCGAGCGCCACCGTTTACAACGCCAGTGGCTTGACAGATGCGGTGGAAGCGCCAGCGGGCAGCCCCTATGTCAACGTCTCCAACGATCTGGCCGCGGGAAGAAGCGCGACCATTAGTCTGCAGTTCACCGATCCCAGCCACGCCGCTATCAGTTACAAAACGCGCGTGCTGGCGGGAGAGGGCCCAAGGTAAACAGAGGAAAACATGAAACTCATATCGAATTTATTTGCAGGATTATTGCTGTTGTCGGCAGCCAGCAGTGCGCTGGCGGACTCGTTTTCGGTCGAGATTAATACCACGCCTTTGTCCGGTACACAGACAATTGCGTTCTCGCTGACCGACGGAGACGGGATTGCCGACAACCTGATTCAACTGACGAACTTTAGTTTCGGGGGCGGCAGACCCGCTGGGAAGCCCTACTTACCAGGGAACGGGTGTTTCCGGAAATCTGGCCAGTGGGATCAGTCTGAGGGACAACGATTTTCTTGAGCTCTTCTCGCAACAATTCACCGTCGGCTCTTCGCTCGGGTTCACTTTGAATACCACCGACGCTTTTGCCGGCGGAAGTCCAGACGGGTTTCTCATGTATCTCTGCGATGCCACATTCAGCACATGCTATTCCGACGACCCGGTTACGGATTCACTACTGTTACTTTCGCTAACGGGCGATCCGCTAACGACAAAAAGTTTAGTGCTAAATGGCGCGTCCGCCCAGGGGCTGAATGCTCCGACCGTGGCATCGATTCCCGAACCGCGGCTCTCTTTGATTGTGCTCGCGATCGGCCTCGGCGGAGCGCTGCTGCGTTTGAGAAGGCGAGTGTCCACTTCATAGCGCGCAATCAAAGCTTTGGTTGCGCGCTATGCGTAAAACGCGCATCGCGTCTGGAATGCACTTGGACGGTTGCTCGGCGAGTCGGACAACTGAATCCAACAGATAAGTCGTGTGTAATCGCAAAGTGTTTACAAATCGCAAAAGCCCAAGTTTCGGATAGCTCCGAGACGACACGCCAGACGGAAACTGGACGGATTCCTTGCGAATAGCCTCACGGCAATGTGTGAAGCACGCAAATTCACTTAGAGACTTAACGTAAGGGTTATCAGGCTGCTCGGGGACCCGTGGAAAAACCCACTTGACGAGCACCGCGCTGAAGGATGACGGGCTGAGATAGACAGCAAGAGCGTACGATTCAGCGATTACTAAACGCCCGCGCCACTTACTCGATGACACTTATCTCGAACTCCGGACAGCGCAGTAACGTAATACACCCGGAAGAGGCCGCATGAATTTTTGGCAAAACGTCCGTCAAGGCGTGCGTACATTCAGAAAATCACCAGGATTTGTTGTCACTGCAGTATTAACGATGGCTCTAGGGATTGGCGTGACGACGGCGATTTTCAGCGTGTGCGATTCGTTGCTTTGGAAACCTGTGCCTCTGCCGCACATGGACAGCCTGCTCATGGTCATGCAGGGAGACCCGAACGATCCAACCGAATGGAGTGAGCTAACAGCCGCAGATGTGGAGGACATCCGCACAGAGAACCGTACGTTGGACGGTTTTGCCAGTTGGCAACAAGGGCTCGCGAACCTCTCGGGTAAGGAGTCGCCGGACCGAGTGTATCAGGCGCTCGTTAGTGCGAGTTTCTTTGAAGTCATTGGCGTCAGCCCGGCCAGAGGACGAACGTTTCAGCCTGGAGAAGATCAGCCCGGGCGTGAACGGGAAGTTGTTCTGAGCGACGGGTTGTGGCGCAGCCGTTTTGGGGCTGCGTCCGGGGTTGTGGGGCAAACGGTCCGCCTCGACGACCAGCCCTACACGGTAGTGGGGGTGATGCCCGCCAGCTTCGACTTTCCATTAGCCATCCAGGTTTGGACGCCATTGGCGCTCACATCAGCTCAGCGAAGCTCACGCACTGCGCAGACCATGCAGATCATTGCGCGGTTGAAACCGGGCGTTACGATGCAGCAGGCCACCGGCGATGTGGGCCGCATTGCGGCGCAGCTGCAAAAGATCTATCCGGATACAAACAAGAACTGCCGGTTTGTGGTTGGACCGGCGATCAAATTCATCATCGATCAAGAAACGCGTCGCTATTTGATCATGCTGTTGGGATCGGTATTGTTTGTTCTTTTGATCGCTTGCACAAATCTGGCTAACCTGCAGTTTGCACGAGCGAGCGGGCGTTTACGCGAAGTTGCTTTGCGCAGGGCTCTCGGCGCGGCACGCTTGACTGTTATGGCGCAACTGATCACGGAGAACGTTGTGCTGACTGTGGTAGGCGGGGCCTTCGGCTTGGCCGTGGCGCAGGCGGGCGTGGTCGCGATTCGCAATGCTATGCCTGCGGAAATACAACGATACATTCTGGGCTGGAAAGATATACACCTGGATGCGCGAGCGCTCTTATTCACTTTAGTAGCCGCACTGCTGAGCGGCATTATTGCCGGCGTGGCGCCCGCGTGGCAATGCTCACATCCGAACCTGGCGGAAGCGCTTCGGGAGGGTGGACGAAGCTCTTCGGCGGGAAGATCGCGCCAGCGCTTGCGCAATCTTCTGGTATCAGCGGAAGTGGCGCTCGCGCTGGTACTGCTGGTGGGAGCGGGTCTCATGGTTCGCGGGTTTCAAGCGCTGGTCCGAAGCGGGAGCGCACTCGAACCATCCACATTGCTGACTTTGCAGTTAGCCATCACCGATCAGAAGTACAAAGACAAGTATCAAGTGAGCAGTTTCTATAGGCAGGTGCTTGAACGCATACATGCGCTTCCCGGGGTACGTTCAGCGGCAGCTGTGACAGCTTTGCCCTACAGCGATCATTCGAGCGGCCGAAACTTCATGATTCAAGGAAGGCAACTCGAGCCGGGCAATCATCCGAACGGGATGTATCAAGTAAGCAGCGCGGAATACTTCAAAATGCTGCACGTGCCGCTGCGTGCTGGACGGCTAATCCGCGCGAGCGATGGTCCGAATGCGCCTCCGGTTGCCGTGATCAGCGAGCGCATGGCGGCCCGATGGTGGACGAAAGAATCTCCTATTGGACAGCGGATAAGAATCGGCGATGAGGATTCCAAGAATCCATGGATGACGATCGTCGGTATCGTTGGCGATATGCCTCACGATCCATACGAGCGAGAGCCGCGCCCGACGATTTACGTTCCTTACCAGCAGGCGCCGGCTCTTTGGATGGACATCGGAGTGCGAACGGCGGGAGATCCGCTGCAGATAGCACCCGCGGTGACGGTAGCTATTCATGCGATTGACCCCGAACAGCCAATCACCGATATGCAAACGATGGAAAGATCCATTCACGATCGGGCGATCGGGTTGAACTACATGGCGGCGTTAATGGGAGTGCTCGGAGGGATTGCGCTGCTGCTCTCAGCAGTTGGCGTCTACGGCGTCATGGCGTATGTCGTGTCGGAACAGACACAGGAAATAGGAATCAGAATGGCCCTCGGGGCGCGAAGGCAAACTGTGCTGCAGATGATTTTCGGACGTGGTCTGCTTACGACAGGAGTTGGATTGGCGATCGGGTTGCCCCTTGCTTATTTCTTGGCGCGTTTGCTGGCCTCGCTGGTTTATGGGGTCAGCGCGACGGATGCAGCGACATTTATAGGAATTCCTCTGATTCTGATCGCGTCGACAGCGCTTGCCATCTATCTGCCGGCGCGGCGTGCGATGGGAATCGATCCCATTGTGGCGCTTCGGTACGAGTAGATCGCGTCGGCTAGTCGCTGATTTCGGCGAGCTGTTCGATTCGCATTTGCGCGTTGGCGCGGTTGGCTGCGAGATAGCCGGACTTAATTGGAGGATGACACACTTCGGCGATTACCTCTTTTTCCGGGCGCAATGTATGGCTAGATCTTTGCGTCTGGTAGATTCTCATCTTTAGGCTTAACTTTGTTGAGGCTACCAGGAGGCCGCCCGCGAGGTTTGGGGGTCAAGACACCCCTTTTTTGTAATTCAGTAATCGCCATTATGGCAACATTCAGCTTATCCCGCTCTGAGATCATCTCCGAAAGTAGCCTTGCAAAATCCGCCACTTATATCGTTCCTCTCAACACGGCGTTTTCAATTTGCAGTTTGGCTTGTTCCAGATTTGTGTGTTCGCCAAGCAACACCGGGCCGCTAACAGGTTCATTGCGGCATCGCATGTCAAACGCTTCCCATCTCTGGCTTTCTCCCCATATACGTGGAATAGCAGCAGCCATCCCGCTGAGTTGGCCGTGTATGTAGAAAAGATGAGGGGTAAGCTCCCCGGGATACCAAGTACCCTCAACGCGTGCACGCATGGTGTTTCCTTTCAGTTCCAACTCCGCCTTGCGTGCTCTCTTCAGCATCCCGCGGAGATTAAGTCATGTGTTCGATGTTTTACGGATTCCTTCCCAGTTAGAGCTTACGCTCATTTCATACTCCGGGCAAGGTAAATATCTGTTTGCAAACTGATAAATCATTCATAAATCGGGTTTTAAGAACCATTATGCGCCGATTTAACAAGTTTTCCGGACCTCCTCCGTTCCGTTCGTGAGCAGGGACCCGCACATTTCTCGGCATTGCGCAAACCGCCCGCGACGCTAGTGTCAAAGCAGCCGAGACTTAGCCGACGCACGTAAGACTTACGATGCCTGGTGCGCTTTCTTTTGGATCAAGTGCTCCTCGGGTAAAACAGAGTATCGCTTACCCCAAAGTAGCCACTATCGAAGGGGTAAAACCGCAGCAGGAACCTACAACGTGAGCCCGAAACTGACTCTGTGTCAGCTATGCGGTTGAAAGTCTCGATCAATTAGAACATCGACACCAAGACGGAAGATTCACCACCTATCCTGAGTTGCGTTCTTGTAATCCTGATCTCCACGACACGAGGTTCGAGAATGCCTCGTTTGGCAAATCACCTTCCCAACACTCCTCAGATCGTTGCCACGTATAGCTGGTTTGGGTAGAGGGCTTCCACGACTTTTCGGATGACCTCCCTCCCATTTTCTCCATTCGTAAACACTATGACTCCGGTTCCTTGCGACGGCACAAACATGGCGAGAGTTTTCACTCCCCAATCGGAGCCGTCATGGTTCAGAATCTTTACTCCATTGATTGTTTCGACTTGCCATCCCAAGCCCATTCCGGCCGTTATGGTGCAGTGTCCCACTTCGCCAGCTACCTTGCACATTTTGTCGAGGTCTTCCGGCTTGACCAGATCTCGCGTCATGGTCGCGCGTTCCGCGGCAATTTCCTTGGTCAAGTCTTCGTCGTGCATCACGCTCACCACGAATTTCGCATAGTCCCCAATCGTGGTCCGCAGCAGGTCCGCGCCATTCCAGGTCGTCGCGACAGGGTCTATAGGTTTTTCTCCCTTCGGCCCGCGCGGATCCGCTAAATGCCCTGCGTACCATTGCTTCGCGGTGTAAGAAGTCTCCTTCATTCCAATCGCATCGAATACGATCTCCTGCGCCAGTGCATCGAAAGGTGTTGCCATCTTCTTTTCGACAAACCGGCCAACGTAGTTGTACCCCTCTCCCGAATATCCCGTTTGAGTTCCGGGCTCCCATCTTATCTTCAGCACTCCGCCGGTCATTCGCCGCCAGTTCGCAAACCCAGTCTGGTGCGACAAGCACAACCGTGGCGTCAGCAATTTGCTCCAGGGATTATCCTTTATATCCGGGTCCAGCCAGAATGGTGACATGGATTCATCCAGCGAAAGCTTCCCTGCAGACGCCAGTCGCAATACCGTCTCCGCTGTCACCGGCTTGGTCAGCGACGCCATGTTGTACAGCGTCTTCCCAGTCGCCGCGACTCCCGGACTCTGCTCTCCATACACATCTGTCCACGCCACTTTTCGATCTTCGATATATGCCACCGCTACGCTTGGCACATCGCTCTCTTTCAACCATTCCGCCGCATGGGCATTAATCTCAGCACGGCCATCTTTCTTCGCTGCAACGGTGCGTGCAGGGGATTGCTCGTTGTGTGGTCCCGCAGCTAGGATCGTGCCCATGCATTCGATTACGGCCACGAACAACGCTTTTCTCGCTCCACAGGCGTTAAGTCTCATGCTTCCTCGTTCCTACGGGTGATATACGCGTCTTTTTTGCCCGGTGTTCCGTCGAGGGCCAGCCCTCGTTGCGAACTCGGGTTGTTTGACCAGGGAATCTTGAGCCACAGGTCTCGCCAACTTGCCTGCTGCTCCGGCAACCGGCAAAGTAGAAGCGTAAACTACAAGCGGCATGAAGCAGACTGACCTCCGCCCCTTCTTCACCGATCCGACGCTGCCAAGAGCGACAACATTGTTTCGCGAACCTGGTTTACGCACGCTGCTCTTACATCTGAAAGGCGGCGATGAAATTCCTGAACACCAAACACGTGGAGCGATCACCGTCCAGTGTCTCAAGGGCGAAGCAAGCTTCTCGACTGCAAACGATAGGGTCGAGTTGAGCGCAGGCTTACTAATCAGTCTTGGGCCTGGATGTTCTCATAGTGTGGTCGCCAGGCAAGAAAGCATCCTGTTGTTAACGGTGTCCGAGCCAGCCTAAACGCGACCGGTGATCCCTGCGCGGTGCTAATTGAGTGGTCGCTTGAAGATATACCTGAAGGCTTCCACGGGCAGGACTTCTTCTACTTCATCTGCGAGATTCGGCACAGTAGCGGTGGGCTCGATAAGCTCCCGAGGATGATAATCCGTCACGGGAGCTAGAGCCACAAGCTCCCATCCTTCAAGCCCGGATTCGTTTAGAATAACGACGAGTTCAGCAGGGTCGAGGTGGCTTGCAAAGACTTTGTACTCCCACTTTTGCATAAACAACAGTATGACTGACCTTCCATGCCTACGTTCTGATAAATGGATGGCGCTAGCGGCGTGATGGGCGTTTCAAAGATTAGTTGCAATGCACCTGCGGCAAATTGCTGGCGCATTATCTGATAAGACGGAATATCGGCAGCTATTCACGATGCGACCGTGATCACACTTTACCCTTAAGCCGCGAGTTCGCGTTGGTTCGCGTTCGATGCTATCTGCCTGATGCTTTAAAACGCAGCATCGCTCTCCGCGCTTTTGTCCGTGAGGTGTTAAAGCTAATTTATGACTACTCGCGTTGTTCGCGGCATTGCACTGAGTTTGCTTGTCTTTCTTGCAGGATATTCGGCGGGTTCGTCGCGCCCGTCCGTCCATGCGCAGACGGACACGCGTGTGTTCGAACTGCGCACATACCACACGTTTGAAGGCAAGCTGGACACGCTGTTGACGCGCTTTCGCGAGCACACCATCGAGATTTTCAACAAGCACGGCATGACCAGCATCGGGTATTGGGTTCCGACAGACGAACCCTTAAAGGGCAAGACGCTGGTCTACATTCTCGCTTTCCCGAGCCGTGAAGCTGCCACTAAAGACTGGGCTGAGTTCCGCAGTGACCCGCAATGGAAGCAAGTTGCTGCAGCATCGGAAATGAACGGGAAGATTGTCGAGAAGGTGGATTCGATTTTTCTCAAGCCCACGGATTTCTCAAACATCCAGTAGGCTGCCTTTCGGACGTCCGCAGTGAGGACGTTAATGCGCAATATCGGAACCTAACTGTCTGGAAGAAAACGCCCGAGACAATTCGTAAAAGCTTTCGGCCGCGGGCGCGAGCTATCCTGCTTTAGGGCTAGCCCGGAGCGGACCTACCGGCATTCCCGGTCGGCAGCGCTGTGCGGCCACATCTATGTCCGCCAAGGTTTGCATATTCTCGATACTTCTTTGCTGCTGTTCAGCAGCATCAGTGCCTACGGAAACCGACTTCAATCTACTCAAGGCGCTGCAAGGAAGTTGGACTATAGAGGCCGGAGGAAAGCCGCTTGGGATAGAGATGTTTTACGACGTTGGCTCAAACCAGTCCATCGTAACCGAGCGATTCGGCAAGGAACTGTCGGTGTTCTATAGAAACGGCCAAAGCCTGGAGATGGTTCACTTCTGCAACGCGGGCAACCAGCCACGTCTGCGTCTGAAAAAGCTCAGCGAGCCGGGCGTTCTTGACTTTGAAATGTTCGCGATAACAAACCTAAGCACTCCAGACACTCCGCATGTTCAGAAAGTGATCTATAAAATACTTGACGCGAATAGGGTCAACCTCGAGATTGTCTGGTGGCCGAACTCAAAAGGATCTGAGAAATATACGCTGAACAGAATTCCCGATACCCGATAGCGCGTCGGCCTCAGTGGCCGGGCCATTCGGAAGAATCGAGGTACTCGCCGACTCGTGCTGGTCCGTTACGGGCCGTTACTGTAAATATCGCTAGCTACTTGAGGCCATGCGGATGCAAAGACTCGCGCGTGCTTTGGCCATAATTCCGGATCACCGACCAATAAGACAATGTTGCCGAAGGACCAACTCCCTGCCGGCCTGCGCGTGGCGTATTGCGAAACGAGCCATTTTCGGCACCGCAAGTGAACGCACATCTGTTGCACGCGTCTGAGTCCCAGCGGCCGCAGAAATGAGGTTAAAATAGGCTGATCGCGCGGCACTGGGGAAAGTGCTGGCACCCTTCTGGGACCGATGGAGATATAGCTGATGCTACGGCAACTTTTAACTCTGGCGTTTATCGTCCTTTTGGCAGTTTGCGCCTGGGGCCGCGCCGCGGCGACTCACGATGACGCCTGCGTTTTACTGACAGCGCAGCAAGTCAGCGCAGTCCTTGGAGTTTCAGTGCAAGCGGGCAAACCGGTTAGCCTTCGTATGTGTCAATGGGAACAGTCCGATGCGACTGCGCCCAACAGCAAACGTGTTCTGTTGACGGTCTTCGGACAGATGGGAAGCCTTTCTCCCGTAGATCGATTCAATAATTCCAAAACACAAGTAAGAGGTCTCGCAAAAGATCCGGTTTCCGGAGTGGGCGACGATGCCGTATTCATTTCGACCATGGGGCTGGCGCTCAACGTACGCAGTGGAGCTTCCGCGTTTCAGATACGCGTGAGTGGCGCTAAGCTAACCCAGGATAAGGTAAAGCAGATGGAAATCGCACTCGCGAAGCAAGTAATCCCAAACCTCTGACGCAAGGAACGCGGTTCCCGGTCAGCAATTTCCCCGGTAGGCGCTGCGCTGTGTCTGGGCCTCGATTTGGGCGTCGAATACAGCCGGCGCAGCGTTCACAGTGTCGGTGCTCGAACTTTCTGTGCCGCAGAACGGCGCAAAGCGGAAACAGGCGAAGTGCTTGAGTCTTGGCGTATTCCGGGCCATCCGGAAGTTGGACAGATTCCTTGCGAATAGCCTCACGGGCCCGGGAGTTTACTGCTTCGCCGCCGGGATCTAGAAAATCAATTTCATCGCGAGTTGAAGCTGGCGCGACGAGCCCGAATCGCCGGGGGGGAATCTGGTTCCGCTGATCAGTCCGAAAGTGCTCGTTCCGAGCGTGGAGCCGGGCTGCCCGAAGTTGGCCTGGTTTAACAGATCGAAGGCATCCGCGCGAAGCTGCCAAGTCAAACGCTCTGTGATCTTGGTGTTCTTGACCATGGCGAAATCGAGATTGGAAAAACCGGGCCCGATGATCACGTTTCGACCTAGATTCCCGAATGCGGCCCCCTGATTGAAAAAGTCCGACGGATTTTGAATGTAGGTCACATAGGCTGCATTCAAGTTCGTGGCCGGCGTGTATCCAGTGATGACCGGACCGATAACGCTGGGCCGCAGGGTGCCAGCACCCGTAAACGAGGTATTGGTGGTGTGGAAGTTGATGGGGTTGCCACTTTGTATCTGCTCGATCAAAGAGAATTCCCAACCTGCGACCAGACGGTTGCGCTTAAACGGCAGATCATAAACCGCGCTGAGGACAAATCGATTGCGTGCGTCGAAGTCCGACAGGCCGCGATCGCCTTCGATGTTGTAACTGTTCTGGACGACCAGGCCTTGCACATTGCGCGAATTTTCGTCGATGGATTTGGACCAGGTGTAGTTGGTATTGAATTGCAGTCCGCTCGAAAAGCGCTTCTGTGCAGTTAGCCACAACGCGTTGTACGAGGAGTTTCCGTCGCTCTCGTAAACGATGATGTTGCCGAGCGGCCTACCCGGATCGATGGGACTGCTGGCGGAAAGCGCGGGGTAGGGGCGCAATCCGTTGATGGGCTGATTGTAGTTTCGCGCGATGTTGAGATCGGTGCCCTTATTGGCGAAATATCCGGCCATGAAGCCGTAGTTGTTCCCGAGTTCCTGCTGGATATTGAAGTTCCAGGACTGGACGTAGGCGTTCTTGTAGTTCTGGGCGACGGAGGTGGGGGCGACGCTGCCGGAGGAAAGCGTGTAGGCGTCGATAAAGTTGAGACCTGCCGCAGTGCTGTTCACCGGAAACGCGAAAGGCGGGTTCGCTGTCAGTCCGCCGACGAGTCCTTCGACCGGCTGGTCGACAAAAATGGCGTAGGCGCTGCGAACCACGGTTTTGCCGTTACCGAATGGGTCCCAGGCGAAGCCGACGCGCGGCTCGAAATTGCGGGCGCTCTCATTGTAGGCGTGACTCGGACCGCCACTAACGCCGACCTGCTGCAGAGAATCGGCAACGGGGTTGAAGGTTACGAATCGGTTCTCGGCTTCAGTGGGCGTCCCATTCCAGTCATAGCGCAAGCCGAGACTGAGGGTGAGGTTCGAAGTGATTTTCCAGGTGTCCTCGACGAACGCGCCTATAGAATTAATCCGAACTCGCGCGGCCCGGTTAGAGGCATTGGCGCTGAAGGAGTTGGCCTGGTCATTCATAAACGCGGTGATGCTGGGAAACGAGAACGTGCCAGGAGTGTAGCTGAAGCTGTCGGCGATGACGTGGTAGTATTCAGGCCCGAACTTGACGGAATGCTTTCCGTGAACCCAGCTGAGCGTATCGGAGAGCGTGATGGTGTCGTCGCCGCGACCTTGCGGGAAACCGTTGATTCCACCGAATGCGAACGCTCCAGTGACTGTGATCTGAGGCAGGCCGATGGGCGCGTTCACGCCGCTGTTGATGCCGTAATCGGCGGCGTTGAGCGTATTCAGTGCCGCAAAAACGATGTGGATGCGGTTAAAACCGGCACGAGCTTCGTTGACCAAGGTGGGTGACAGCGTAGATGTTTCATTCAGCGCCAGGAGTTGCCGCCACCCGATGCGCTGATCGCCATATCCCGGAAGCGTGTTTCCTTGCGTGGTCGGCGGTTCATCTCTCACATCGTGCTGCATCGCGTAGTAGGCGTTGAAACGATTGTTCTCGGAGATCTGCTGGGTGAAGTTCGCGGTGCCTTGATAAATGTTTACGGGAGCGACGGCCGAGCTGATGAACGAGTTTCCAGGAGAGTTCGGCAAGGGTATGAGCGGCAGAAGTTTCTGAACGATGGGATCGGTTACTGCGGCGCGCTGCGCAGGGCTCAAAACGACGCTTGTCAACGGGACGCTTTGACGCTGAATCAGCTCTTCATAGCTCAGGAATACAAAGGTCTTGTCCTTCTTGAGAGGGCCGCCCCCGTCGCCGCCGAACTGGTTGCGCTTGAATGGCGATTGCGGGACTCCGACGGGGTTGCCAAAATTGCGCGCGTCGAATGCGTTGTTGCGAAGGTACTCGTATGCCTCGCCGTGGATTTGATTGGTTCCGGCGCGAGTGGCGATGTTGACGATAGATCCGGCGTTCCTTCCGTATTCGGCACTGTAGGTGGAATTGTCGATCTTGAATTCCTGGACGGTGTTGATGGTGGGCTGGAAGGTGATCTGGTTTTGCGACATATCGCTCATCTGAATGCCGTTGATCATGAAGTTGATCTCGTCTTCGCGGCCTCCCGCCGAATTGAAGGCGAAAGAACCTTGGCCGCGCAAGGGCGCCGTCAGGAACCCGTTCTGCGGAGGAGTGACGGAGCCAGGGATGAGCAGCGCGAGGTCGACGAAGTGCCGGCCATTCAGTGGGATTTCCTGCACGGTTTTCTGGTTGATAACCGTTCCGACCGACACCGAACTGCTTTCAACGACTGGAGCCGCAGCTACAATTTCAACTGTTGTTGACGTACTGGCGATCTTGACACTGAAATTCTGGGTCGTCGTGGTGCCGACCGCGACCACCAGATCGTTCGCGACGGTGGTCTGCATGCCCTGCGCCTCAACCTGAATTTTATAGGTGCCGGGCGCCAAACCGGGAAGCGAATACAAGCCCGCGCTGTCCGTTTTCAGCGGGTGGGTCTCACTGGTCTGCTGATTCGTGATGGTGACTGTCGCACCGGGCAGCACAGCGCCGGTCGGATCGGTAACGGTTCCCGCAATAGTTCCCGTGCTTTGCGCAAACGCGATTCCGCTGAGTAAGAGCAGAGCCGTCAGCGCAAATAGAAAACGAGCCGCAATGGTATGGGCTCGAGACAAATTGATCACTGGATTGCCGAACATAATGTAACTAACCTCTCGAAGCGACTGCGGTGGGAACCCTGTATTTGCAAGGATTTTATCAGTTTTAACGAATACGGCTAATGCGTACAAATACGATTTAGGTTTGTATTAGTGGGGCGTTTTACACCCAGTCCACCTTGGGATGCATGCTGTGCCAGTCGGTCGATTGCTCGAAAGCTAACGCTGCTCGAAGAGGCATTCCTTCTTCGTATGTTTTGCCCGTAAAGAGCAGCCCCGCCGGTAGTTTGTTGACGAATCCGCAAGGTACGACGACTTGAGGATTGCCGGTTAGATTTGTGACCAGCAGAGTGGCCGAGCGGGTGGGCGACACGAGCACATCCCATTGGGACATGAACTGATTCATGCTGTGGATGAGCAAAGTTCGGGCGCGCTGCGCCCGGATGTATTCGACGGCGGGAATGGTGCGTGCAACGCGGAAGGTATTGGGCCAATCGTTGGGCGCTTGTCCTTTGAGCTGCGTGACTCCGCCGGAACGCGTCAAATCGTCGAAGGCGGTGGCGGCTTCCGCATTGAGAATGAGCCGCAAGGACTCGGCTTGAAAGCTGGGGAGATCGACGCGTTCGAGGTGCGCCTTGGTTTTGCCGAGCGAATCCAGCGCTTTGGCGTACACGTCTTTCGATTCGCCGGTCAATCTGTCGAACTCCGCCTGGAGGACACCGATTCTCAATTTCTCGAGCGGCGCCTCCGGGTTCCAGGCGAGTGGAATCTCGGTAACCGTCAGATCGTGTCCATCCGGTCCGTACATCGCGTTCAAGACCAGCGCGCAATCTTCTACAGTGCGGCAAATGGGACCGATCTTGTCCATGGTCCAGCACAAACCCATGGCCCCATAGCGGCTCACGCGTCCGTAGGTGGGACGCAGGCCGGTGACACCGCAGCGCGTGCTGGGCGACACGATGGAGCCGAGCGTTTCGGTGCCGATGGAGAAACCGACTAAACCTGCAGCGGTTGCGGAGGCGGAGCCCGCCGAAGAGCCGCTCGAGGTCTCGTCCAAATTCCACGGCGTCTTGGTCATTCCGCCGAACCAGAGGCCGCCCTGAGCCAAGGCGCCCATCGAAAGCTTAGCGACGAGCACAGCTCCGGCGTTGGCCAGGCGAGTGATGGCGGTGGCATCGTAATCGGGCACGTTGTTCATGTACGGCTCCGCACCCCAGGTGGTGCGAATGCCCTTGGTCGCGAACAGATCTTTCGCACCGTATGGGACGCCATGGAGCGGACCCTTGTAGTGGCCGCTGTGGATCTCGCGATCGGCCTGCTCGGCTTGCGCCATGGCGAGTTCTTCGGTGAGTGTGATGACGCAATTGAGCTTCGGCGCATACCGTTTGAGCCGGTTCAGGTACATGGTCGTCAGCTCGATCGAAGAGATACGCTTGGCCCGCAGAAGCGGAGCGAGCTGCGTCACGGGAGCGAAGGCGAGTTCTTCGATTGAATCGGGGCGAACAGTGGCTTTTACTTTGCGCGGATGAAACAGGTGCTTGCGCTTGTGCTCAGCGGGAATTTCGGCGGGCGGCATGGGTTCGAAGCGAAAGGCCGGTTCGGTGTCGAGAGGTACGTCTTTTTTTCTGAGCGCCTCATACATGGCGAGGTTCCGATTGATGTCGGCGAGCATCATGGTGAGCTGGTCGTCGGTGAACTCGAGTTCGGCGAGGCGTAGTGCTTGCTGCAGATTCTCTTTTGAGATCTGCGCGGGCGTCGCGGCGGGAGTTTGTGGCGCGGCTGCGGGCGCGGGCGCCGGCGATTGTGCTTCGATCCGCGCTACCGCTGCAAGCGCCGGCAACAACTTCAGCCACATGCGTCTGGGAATACCGGCGGTCTCTTCGAGTGGATAGTTGCTCATAACCCTCTTACAATAAAGTAATGACCTGTTATTTCCTGCGCGCTGGCTGGCTCGCGGCCTTGTGCAGCTTGAGCGTCTGCCTTCTGGTGGCGCAGGATTGGAAGACCGCCGCATCGCTACCGGGAGTCGACCTGAGCAATTTGTCTCCTGCGCAGAAGGCGACGGTGCTCAAGATATTGCGCGAGCAGAACTGCTCGTGCGGCTGCACCATGAAGGTGGCGGAATGCCGCATTGATGACCCAACGTGCTCTTACAGCACGGGCCTCGCAGCAGCGGTTGTCGAAGCGGTCAAGCAGGGCAAGAGCGAGAAGGATGTGATCGCAGCGGCGAATGCATCGAAGTGGGCGCATCTGCAGGCTCCGCGTCTGCTGGACGACCCGGTGACCATACCGGTTTCCGGCGCTCCTTCTATTGGCCCGCAGAAAGCGCAAATCACGCTGGTTGAGTTCTCGGATTTCCAGTGTCCGTTTTGCGTGGCCGCATTCCCGGAAATCAAATCAATTCTGCAGGCTTATCCCACGCAGGTGAAGCTGGTTTTCAAAGAGTTTCCGCTGGAGATTCACTCACAAGCGGATTTAGCCGCGGCCGCTGCGATCGCGGCACAGAAACAGGGAAAGTTCTGGGCTATGCATGACGCGATGTTTACGCATCACGACGACCTGTCCCGCAAAACAATCCTGGCGCTGGCCAAAGATAATGGCTTGAACATGGATCGCTTTGAGAGCGACATCGATTCGACTTCGGTGCGCGAAACGGTGGTGCGAGATGTCCAGGATGGCGATCGCGCCGGAGTGGAAGGAACGCCGACCATCTTCCTTAACGGGCAGCGCTATAACGGGCGGATCGATCTCGCTACGCTCAAGCCGCTGATCGATGCGCAGTTGAAGCAGGGCACGCCGGCAGAGCAGAGCGCGTCTACTAAGCCTTAAAGCTGCAGCAAGCCCTAGCCCGCTTCGAGCTCTTTTACGAGTTCGACTACGACGTCGCCTACCACCTGAAAACTGTGGGCACTGAGCTTGTCCATCGTGTCCTGAGCGGTGTGCCAATAGCCGTTGTTCGGGCCGTAATCGAGGTCGATGATGTCGATGGCATTGACTCCGGCGTCGACGAAGGGATTGTGATCGTCCTCAATTCCTCCGGGATCCTGGCGAAAGCATTTCGAATCACCTAACTTTGCGGCGATGTGCGAAACCATGGTGCGCAGCGACTGCGAAGAGTTGGCGTCGTTCGAGATGTCGAGGTCTTTGTCGCCGATCATGTCGACGTTAATCAGTGCCTTAATCCGTGGCAGTATGCCATCGGAAGCCCATTTTGCAGCGAGGTGCCGGCTTCCATAGCAGCTGTCGGTAGCGGTCCAGTTGACTACGTCTTCTTCTCCGTCAAAGAAGACGATGTAGAGGTCATCGGGGTGCTTCAGGGCAGCGGCGACGCGCGCAAACTCGATCAAAAACCCAGTCGAGGAGCCGGCGTCATTGGCGCCGACGAAGTGAACCATAGGAATTCTTTTGGTGTCGTAGTGGCCGCTGACGACGATGGCTTTGCCAGAGTTGCCCGGAAACTTCAGAATCAAGTTCACCATGGAAACAGGGCCGGTGGGGGTTTGACCGGTGAACGGATCGGAGGAGAGTTGTCCGCCGAGCGGCCGGAGTTGGGAAGCGATCCAATCGCGCAACTGGACGATGGCGTCCGAACCGGAGGGACGTTCGCCGAACGACACAGCGCGTTTGGTTGCGGCGAAGGCGGCAACTCCGCTGAATGCGGAAGAATGGGCCGGGGCAGCAGCGGCCGGAGGCCCTGGGCAAAGCACCAGCACGAATGTAAGGCACGAAAGCTGTACGGGGAGTAAAGTTTTAAGGGGACCGAACCGATTAGATCTGTACATCAGATTTTACTGAGTTGGACTGGTTTGGGGCCATGCGGCAGCACCATGGCGACCGGACGAGGTGCCTAAAAGGACTGTTGTATTATAACTTTGCGCCGAAGTTGCCCTGGGGAACATATGGAGTCTGTTGGATCTCAACTACGCCAAGCGCGGCTAAGTCTCGGGTTATCGCTCGAGCAAGCGAGTGCAAAAACTCGCATTTCTACTAAGAACCTGCAGGCCCTCGAAGAGGATGACCTGAGGCGCATCGCTTCACCTTTCTTTTATAGAAGCTTCGTCAAGCAATTCGCCGATTACTTGAATGTCGAATATCGCCTGCTGGCAGCGGGGGTTGAGGCGGTAACCAGCAACATGCCGCAGCCGCTGATGCCCGGGGAAATTTCGCTCGGAAAAGGTGAGCTCCCGCGGCCGAAGGTGGAGCCTCTCGAGGTACGGCGGCGACCCTGGAATCTGCGCTGGGTGTCTTCGGTGTTGTCGTTTGCGGTCATGTTGGTGGCCTGCTCCTCTTTCTACGCAGTGTGGCAGGATTCCCGATCGAACGGGCATGGCTCGCTGGCAGCCTTGGTTCGCTTTCTAACACCAACTGGACACAATAGTCCGACCGGATCTACGCAATCGGTACTGGCGCAAATCTCTCCGGCGTTACCGCAACCCCCGGCAGAGGCTGCTCCAAGCGTGGCTGCGTCGCCAACGGCCAGTGCGGCGAAAACGAATGCCGAAACTGGCGGAACTCCGCCCGCTGCGCCGCAAATCACGATCGCAAAAAACGAGGCCACAGAGGCCCCGGGGTTTCATGTAGAGCTGTCGGCGATTGAGCGCACTTCGTTGTCCATCGTCGAAGATGGCAAAGAAACTTTCAGCGGAATCCTAGAGGCTGCAGAAACTAAAGTACTAGACGGACACGAAACGGCGCGTATCCGCACTGGGAACGCCGGCGCCGTGAGTTTTGTATTCAACGGCAAGGCAATCGGGACGCTGCGACCTCGCGGACAAGTTCGAACGGTGGTCTTCACCAAGGACAACTACGAAGTACTTGACGCGTCACCGCGTATCGCGCAGACGCATTACAGCCCTAACGCCGAATAGAGCCGGCAGGCTGAATCGCCGAGCCCTCGGGTTGTGCGGCGTGGCCCGTTTTCTCGGCTCGCTGCAAGCGCCGCTTCTGGCGCTCCATAGTAAGGAGTTCATGCCGGCGCCGCAATTTGATGCTCATGTCCACCTTGCGCCAGAATTTGCGGAAGTAATCAACGGCGGACGCGAGGCCGAAAATCACGACAGCCCACATGGCGCCGAGGGCGTAAGGTCGCAGAGCGGACCAGCGTGCGGAAAGCATCACTAAGGCGACGCCCAGCACCTGAAACATCATTTTCGATTTACCTAGCTCTCCAGCCTTGATGGTGTACCCCTCCGCGGCGGCAATGCTGCGGAGACCGGAGACGGCAAATTCGCGGCTGATGATCAGAATGACCATCCAGCCGGGCAGCAAGCGAATTTCGACGAGCGAAATCAGCGCGGCGGAAATGAGTAACTTGTCGGCGACGGGATCGAGCAACGTTCCGACGGTAGTGACTTGTTTCCAGCGGCGCGCCAGATAACCGTCGAGCAGATCGGTGAGCGCCGCGGCGAGAAACACCGTGAGAGCGAAAAAGTTGTTGGCGAGCAGGAGCCTGTCACCCCAATGGATGCGAAAGTTCTGCTGCACGAGCGCGGCGACAAGCAGCGGCACCAGGAAGATGCGGACCAGCGTCAGCAGATTAGGTAGATTGGTCAACTTTACTCAACTATAAGACTCAAGAACCAAGATTCGCGAAACCAGACTCGCGAACCGTTCCTATGATGCGGACGAAAGTAGCGGCGTTGCCTTAATTGAGGTGGCACGCGCTTGCTTGTCGCCCCGCAACCATATGTATAGGGTGCCAGCTTGTGAATTCGTCGCATCCGGCAGGCTGACTGGCAGCGTCTGTTTTTGGCCGGCGCCCGGAATGGGCGCGGGCAGTTGATTTATTTCGACACCGCTCGTTTGATCCCATCCGGCTTTGGCGATCATCTCCAGATTCTCTCCGGTGAGGATATAGGTGCGCATACCGTTTTGCGCCGGATCGGCGGCGGTCGTGAAGGAGTCGATCTGTGGGATGCGAATGATATGAGCGAGGCTAAAGGGCTGCGATTTGCCGTCGCGTCCGTTGTCGATGACCGCCTGTAAGGAACATCCGGCCGGCCACGCGGCGGTGTCGAACGACAGAAAAAGTTGATCGTCCGATAACTGCTGCAGGTTGGATCTGGCGGTTTGTTCGCCGATGTGCAAAGCGGCACTTTCGCCAATGTCGTCTGAGCAGGCGAGCCGTAGAACGCTTTTGCGTTCGATGTTCTTCACGTCGAGCATGGCGGTCAGGGTGTAGCCGGCAGGAAATTCGTCAGGTCGAATCGCGATGGCCATGCCGGCAGGCAGCGAGAGCTTGGAGCTCGCGATGACGGGAAGCGGACCGGTGATCTGAAGCGCATCCGGGAAAGTGAGCGGCTCGTTTCGATCTTCGATATAGGCTTTGACGGGCAGCGCGGTTCCCGGTTGAGGAGTCGATTTCAACTGCACGGTCACGTTTCTTTCACTTTCTCCGGCGGCGGGCGGGCTGAGATCGAGAATGGCGCCGGGGGCTTCTAATTTCGCAAGCAGAGCGAGGCGCTGGCCCTTCAAAACGTAGTGTTGCGTTGTGATTCCCTGGTTCGCGAGAATCGGCAAGTTGTCAATGCTGGGCGGATTCGGCAAGATCTTGAAAGGCACGGGGTGGCTTCTGTCGTCCTGTTGTGAGATGAGCAGCTCGTATTCGCCGGGATCGAGATCGCGCGTGTCGATTTGCACATCCATGCGATCCTGGGGACCCTGGCGAAGGCCTTTCGGCAGAATGAACCGTAGTGGCTCGGGTGTCGCGAACTCATCGTTCAATTTCTTGAGCTCGACTTTCGTGGTGAATTCGAAATCGCTTCCCGCGAGCCTCACGGGAATCTTGCCGGACTTGGCGAGCAGCTGATCTTGCGAGGCTGGCTCGAGCCTGGCGCGGCGGAACTCGCTGAGGGGGCGGACGTGCACCTCGCCTGTACTTGCAAACGGGGTCCAGTCCCAGTAGCCGGTCAAACGATAATCTCCGGCGGGCAGGTTCGTCTTGGTGAGATCGAGCTCGAGCGCCTTCTGATTGCCGAGCTTCAAGACCGGAATGGGCGCCTTCTGGTGGCCGTTGTCGAGGGCCCAAGCGCGCGCGCGCTGCAGATACTTCCATTCGGATGCGGGCACGTCGACGGGCAGGGGAGTCTTCTGCGCGGCTGGAATGAAATCGGCCGTTCCGAGGCGGATGGAGGGCGTGGGGGCGTTGGGGATGCGGCTGGCCCACAGGTAAGCGACTCGGGTGTGCGGGGGAGTGGGGGCCTGTTGGCCGCACAAGTTTACTCCCGAGTTGGGCAGCGGCAGCGCGAAGGACGATCGGAACTGGGTATCGGGGAAGGCGATGGCGCGCAAATCGAGCAGCATCGCGGTGCCTCCGGCGGCGAGTCCCACGGGATTTCCGAAGAACAGCGTGGCCGCAGCGGTGGCGAGGCTGGCGGTTTGGCCGGCGCGTGCGGCGGTCGAGCTTGCGAGTGGATTATATGTGGCGAGTTGCGGATTCATGGACGCGAACAGCGTCTGGGCTTGCTCGGCGGGCGGGGCATTTCGGTCGATTTGCACAGCGAACCCGTACTGGGATGCGAAGCCGCTCAGCGCGGCATTCACGCTGGCCGATGAGCTTTCGCTGTTGGACAAGGCGGCGACCAGCGCCTCGGCTTGAGCGGTTTTGTCGGCGTAATCAGCGAGCTGCGCGATGAGAAGGTCGTCCCGGGTCAGGAAATTTCGAACTTTTTTCTTGCTCAATCCGGCAGGTCCGTAGACAAAGGCGGCGAGCGAAATGGTTTGCGTAATTTTCCACTGTTGCGGCTTGTCGGCGGGCTTCGGATCGGTTACCAGGAGCGTCTCTTGCGCGGCTTCGTGCTTTTCGGGCACGAGCACAAGCGCGATCTCACCGGGCCGCTTTTCTTTTCCGCGCAGGATGGGCGAATACAGCAGCGTATCCCCCTCACTCAGGTGATTGATGGTGCGGAAGGGGAGCGGCTGGTCGCCGCCTTTCGGGGAGGCGACTCGCAAATCGACGGCACCGAGCGGACCACCAGCAGGACAGCTCAGAATAGGCGGAGTTTCGGGCGCGTCGACGAAGGAAGTCGAGGCGAGACCGGGCTGCTCAGAGGAAGGAAAGGAATTCTGTGCTTCGACCAGAAGACAGGCCAGAAGCACAAATGCAGCAGCTCGCAAGGCCATTCTAAACCCAGGATATCGTGGGGACCTCGCTAGGTAGTGTGCGGGAGGGATGGAAGACGGAGCTATATTTTCGCGTTGTGACTGTGAATTTGAGAAGTGGGCTCGAATGGGCTTGACTTTCGGTTAATGGCAATGGTTTTTATGAATGAGGCGATTGCAACTCGTAAATGAACGTAATTTAGCCGATAATCAAAGGAAGGCCTGTCATGAAAGAGGAAACGGTTGACAACGGGCCACCTGGCGGCCGTGCGGTGGCTCCGGAGGGAAGCAGGGCAGCCTTGACCTCCATCGCCGAAATTGATGTTCTCTGGTTGACGGCGGGCCTAAGCTGCGACGGCGACACGATCTCCATGACTGCGGCTACGCAGCCCAGCCTGGAAGATCTCCTTTTAGGAAACATTCCGTGGATCCCGAAAGTAAAGTTGCATAACGCGGTACTCGCGCCCGAGGTTGGCAATGATTTCCTGAAGCCCTTTCACCGGGCCGCGGAAGGAAAACTGGGCCCATTTATTCTGGTCGTCGAAGGGTCCATCCCGAACGAGAAAAACAAGGGGGAAGGGTATTGGACCGGGTTTGGCACCGACCCGAAGACCGGTCAGCCGATTACCTGCTGTGAATGGATTGACCGCCTCGCGCCGATGGCTTGGGCGGTCATCGCCGCCGGGACGTGCGCGACCTACGGCGGCATTCACGCCATGCAGGGCAATCCGACCGGCTGTATGGGTCTGGCGGATTATCTGGGCTGGAAATGGAAATCGGAGGCCGGCATTCCGATTGTCTGCGTGCCGGGGTGTCCCGTTCAGCCGGACAATTTCATGGAGACGCTGCTCTATCTGCTGCATCAGGCGACCGGGCGGGCGCCGATGATCCCGCTGGACGAATGCCTGCGGCCCACATGGCTGTTCGGCCAGACGGTCCACGAGGGCTGCGATCGCGGTGGTTACTACGAACAGGGGCAATTTGCCGAAGCATACGGCGCGCCCGAGTGCATTGTGAAACTGGGATGCTGGGGACCCGTAGTTCAATGCAATGTGACCAAGCGTGGCTGGATGGGAGGCATCGGCGGGTGCCCGAATGTGGGAGGGATTTGCATCGGCTGCACCATGCCTGGTTTTCCAGACAAGTTTATGCCGTTCATGGATGCGCCGCCCGGTTCCCACTTGTCTTCGCAAGCGGTGAAGACTTACGGCCGCGCCATTCATGCGCTGCGGCGGTACACGCAGGCCTCGCTGAATAAGGAGCCGAGCTGGAGGCGCAGGCCTGAAGGGGAGCGGTGAGCCAGGAGCGCTTCGGATCGGAATTGGAAGAGCTTAGCGAGCCCGACTTGGCGGAGGCCGAAGCGGTTCTCGAGGACCTGGCGCGCGTATTCCATCCGGATGGCTCGGGAAGCGGGATCTCCGCGGCGGACGCAATCGAGATGATGTCCGCGGAGGTGAAACTCTCGAGCGCCGAGGCCTGCTATCGAACTCTGCTGGAGCAGATTCCCGCGGTGGTGTTCATGGCTTACCTAGATGGAGGAATCGGGGAGGCGTATGTGAGTCCTCACATCGAAACCTTACTGGGCTTCCGGCAGGAGGAATGGCTGGAGGAGCCGATTCGCTGGTTCCGGCAGGTCCACCCGGAGGACAAGCTGCGCTGGAGCATGGAGGCGGCCTCGTTATTTCTTTCGGGCGAACCGTTGCGATCGGTGTACCGCGTGATCGCTAAGGATGGGCACGTGGTGTGGTTCCAATGCGAAGCGAAGATGGTGCGCCGGCAGGATGGGCGGCCCTGGTTCATTCACGGGGTCGGATTTGACATTACGGATTTGAAGAGGACCGAGGAATCACTGGGCCGGGCTCTGGGCGCGGCCGAAGCTGCAAACCAGGCGAAGAGCGACTTCCTTGCCAATATGAGCCACGAGATCCGGACGCCCATCAACGGCATTATGGGGATGACCTCGCTGACGCTCGATACGGATCTCACGCAGGAACAGCGGGACTATCTCGAGACGGTCGAAACCTCGTCGCAGTCGTTGCTGGCGTTGGTCGACGATATCCTCGATTTTTCAAAGATGGAAGCCAAGAAGCTGAAATTAGAGATCGTTGCGTTCGAGGTGCGCCAGTGCCTCGAGGAAACCGTCAAGTCGCTGGCTTTGCATGCGCACGAAAAGGGTTTGGAGCTGGTGTGCGATGTGCAACCAGATGTAGACAAAACTCTAATGGGCGATCCGAGGCGGTTGCGGCAGATCGTCGTCAACCTGGTAAGTAACGGGATCAAATTTACCGATAGGGGCGAAGTGGTGTTACGCGTCGGGACTGAAAGCCGAAGCGGAACCCAGGTGCGCCTGCATTTCGAGGTAGCGGACACGGGGATCGGCATCGCCCGCGAGAAGCAAGAAGTTATTTTCGACGCGTTCACGCAGGCCGATGGGTCGTCGACTCGCAAGTACGGTGGCACGGGGTTGGGCCTGACGATCTCAGCACAGCTGGTGAAGCTCTTAGGCGGGCGCATTTGGATGGAGAGTGAAGTGGGCCGAGGAAGCACGTTCCATTTCACCGCAGACTTTACATTGCCGGGGCAGCGACCGGACGTGGCTTCTGCGGGTGCTTATGCAGTACGAGGTTTTCCTACAACACCAGCCGGATTTGTCGCGGGCGGGGATAGTGGTGCCGACCTCCTGCTGCGAGCGCGAGATTTTCGAGCGCACTGAGGAGCTAGCAGCGCCGAGAGACGCACTGATACCCTGCTAAGCGAACGCGGCTAATCGAGATGTACGCGGCGGGGCGCTGGCGCTCCGTGAGCCAGACTAGCGAAATGGAAATTCGGATGCTTCAGGAGACGGATGCAGCGGCGTACTGGCATTTGCGATTGGAAGCGCTGCAGACGGAGCCGCTCGCGTTCGGGATGGCCGCCGAGGAGCATCGGGCGACGACGGTAGAACAGACGGCTATGCGCCTGCGCGAGATGCCGGGAGACAGTTTTATTCTGGGCGGCTTTGTGCAGGGCGCTCTGGTCGCGACAGCTACCTTCATCCGGGACAATGTGCTGAAAGAAAGACACAAGGGACACATCTATGGCGTGTATGTGACTGCTGCACACCGGCGTCGAGGATTGGGCGGGGAGTTGATGCGCGCGCTGCTCGAGAAAGTGAAGGAAGATGGCGCGGTCGAGCAGGTTCTGCTGGCTGTCGCGACGTGTCAGGAAAGTGCCGGGAAGCTATATCGCGAGTTGGGCTTTACAACGTATGGAACTGAACCGCGAGCGCTGAAGGTCGGCGCAGAATACGTGGACGAAGCCCACATGCTTTTGCGAATCCGGTAGCTTTTTCAGTGGCGCTCGGCAGATCTCAGGAAGCTCGGCCGGTCTGGTTCAGTTCGCAATAAAATCCGAGATCTTCGCTGCGCAGCATCTTGGTGATATAGAGAATCTGCCCGTAGTGCATTCCGAAGTGTTCCACCACTTGGCAGACGGCAGCCAAACCGCTAACGTTGTGACCCTGAATCTCGAAGGGCGCGAGCAGATCGACCTCGGTGAGACGCGAAAGGACCTCGGACGCCTGCTGCATGGTTGCGCCGAGCTGCTCGAGCAGCGAAGAAGCTGGAATTATTTTTGGCTCATTGAATTCGACCGGCCGATTGCGAGTGTCGTCGAGACGGTTGAACGATGCGACCAGCCACTGCCGCACGTTGCCGTTCAGATGTAGGATTAGATTCCCGATGCTATTGCTGGCGTCGTTGGGACGCCACCACACCTGTTCATCGGTTAGCGATTCGACACAGCCGCGCAGCCGCGGCCAATATTGCTCCAGCAGCTTGCGGCGGGAAAAATCCAGAAAGAGGGCGGCGATGTGTGAGTCAGGTTTTTGTGTCATAGAACTTGACTATGGGAGTATTTCCACGAGGAGCTACTATGCCTTTTGTGGATACTAGCAGCCTTCCTGTAAGGGAGCGCCTGCCAGGTTGGTATGGACGTTATTTCCACTCGTTGAGCATGACGTTCGCTCATTACGATTTCACGCGCGGCGCCACCATTCACGAGCACTTCCATGCACAGGAAGAAGTGTATGAGGTGATCGAGGGCGAGCTCGAGGTGAACATAGACGGAGTGGCCGAGATCGCGCGAGCGGGGTTGGTGATCGTGCCGGGTGGTGTTCGCCATTCAGTTAAAGCGCTGAGCGACGGCCGGGCCATCATCGTTGACCATCCATTGAGGCGCGATTTCGAGTAGTCGAAGCAGTTGCCTTGGCGCGGCGCTGTTACGATACTGTCCCGGCCGGACTGAACGGGTCATACGCGATGCCAAGTTGTGTGGCTAGGGTGGAGAAGCGTGGGTCGGCCGTCCATAATTGCAATCGCCCCACGAGGGCGGACGCGAGCAGGTGAATGTCGATCCAGCCAACGCCGCGGCCTTGCAGGTTCCGAGCGTGAACGAACTCCACGACCCCTCGTGAGGAATAGTGCTCGCCTGATGTATGTGGTCGAAAGCGGTTAGAAGCTTCCGGCGACCCCCGCGTTCTCCGATCAGAAGTTCCCCTTAGACAAACTCGTGCGCTGCGATCCCATCGAGAGCGAGGAGTCTATCCAGCTCGGGCGCGTGGGGTGCCCGGTTAGCAAGGAAACGAATCCACACGGAGGTGTCGACCAGGATCATCACGCCACTTTTCGTTTAGCGGATGGCTTTTCATGACGCGTGGGAACGTCTTTCGCCTGGGGCTCGCTACCAGCGAGGGTCCGAAGGCCTCATAAGCAGCGCGGCGCATGGAGGCGAGTGGTTGGCTCATAGAATTCCATGTTCGCGCAGCAGGTGAGCGACGGTGTTATGGCTTTCGCGAAAGGCTTGCCATACCGAGTTGCACCAGGCGCCGATCGCTCTATCGCGCTCGGGTCCGGCGGGTGCGGCTAGCACTTGGACGGCGGTGATCGCGCCTCGTTCGGCGGGCAGCGGAAAAACCGGCCAAGTTCCCTTGTGCTGCGCAAGTTTCATATGGGCCCGCTGCACCTGTCTTCCAGAGAACTGTTTCTCGATGTGCAGGTAGAGGCCGATTAGCGCAAAGGTGATCGCAATCGGCTTAGTTTGTTCATCCGCGTTCTGGGCGGTGAAGGCATCGACCACATGCTGATGGATGAACGACGCATCCAGAAGACCTAGCGTGTAACAGCACAGCTCGGCGAAGGCGTCTTGTCCGGGGTCCATGTATGAAGGTCCGGGGCTGGAACTTAGTTATTCTGACAGCATGGCGAGGGGCGGTTTCCTGCGTCACAAGATATCTGGGATATTGTCGAACATTTGAGAAGTCAGGAGAAAGAATACTCGTGTCCACTACGCAAACGCAACCCGTGACAGAGACGCAAACGCTGGAGGAACTGTGCATTAACACGATTCGGTTTCTCTCCGCCGATGCCGTGCAGCAGGCGAACTCGGGGCATCCGGGATTGCCGATGGGCGCGGCGGCGATGGCGTATACATTGTGGACGAAATTCCTGAAATTCAATCCCAAGGATCCGCAGTGGTTCGACCGCGATCGGTTTGTTCTTTCGGCGGGGCACGGATCGATGCTGCTGTACAGCTTGCTTTATTTGACCGGCTACGATCTTCCGCTGGACGAACTCAAGCGTTTTCGCCAATGGGGCAGCAAGACGCCAGGACACCCGGAGCGCGGGCACACGGTGGGTGTCGAAGTAGCAACGGGCCCGCTGGGGCAAGGTTTTGCGAACGGCGTGGGCATGGCGATTGTCGAGGCATGGCTAGCGGCGCGCTATAACCGGCCCGGCCACACGATTGTCGATCACTACACGTACGCGATTTGCGGCGATGGCGACCTGATGGAAGGGGTGACGCAGGAAGCGGCATCGCTGGCAGGTCATTTGCGGCTGGGAAAGCTGATTTACCTTTACGACCAGAATCATATTTCGCTCGCCGGCGGCACGAACCTGACCTTTACGGAAAATGTCGCAGAACGCTTCGACGCGTACGGCTGGCATACGCGCCACGTGAAGGAAGGGAACGATACGGAAGACATCGCTAAGGCGATTGAAGAGGCGCAGGCGGAGCGCGATCGGCCGTCGCTGATCCTGGTGCGCACGCATATCGGCTACGGCAGCCCGAAAAAGCAGGACACGTTTGAGGCGCACGGAAATCCGCTCGGCGAAGAAGAGCTGCAGGCTGCGAAGAAGGCGCTTGGGTGGGCGAGCATGGACAAGTTTTATCTGCCCGACGATGCGGTGAAATTCTTTCGCGAGGCGGGAAGCAAAGGCGCGAAGAGGCAGCAGGATTGGCAGAAGAAGCTGGACGGTTACCGGAAAGATTTTTCAAGCGAGGCAGCCGAGCTCGAGCAGATGATCAGCGGAAAACTTCCGGAAAACTGGGGCGCGGATCTGCCCAAATGGAAGCCGGAAGATAAGCCCATTGCGACTCGCGCGGCGGGAGGGCAGGTTCTGAATGCGCTGGCCAAGCACATTCCGAACATCATCGGCGGTTCAGCGGATTTGAACCCGTCAACCAACACCGCTCTCAAAGGTATGGGCGATTTCCAGCCCGCTGAATTCGGTGGACCAGCGAGTCAGGGCGCGGTGGGCGGAGTGTGGGGTTATGCGGGGCGCAACGTTGCGTTTGGTGTGCGCGAGCACGCCATGGGGGCGGCGGTGAACGGCATGGCGGCGCACGGCGGGGTGCTTCCTTTCAGCGCTACCTTTCTGGTGTTCTCCGATTACATGAAGCCGTCGGTTCGTCTGGGCGCGCTGAGCCAGTTGAAGGCGTTCTACGTTTTCACGCACGACAGCGTGGCGGTGGGCGAGGATGGGCCGACGCATGAGCCGATTGAGCAAATCGCCGGATTGCGCGCCATTCCGGGGCTAAATGTGATGCGTCCGGCGGACGCGAACGAAACCTCTGATGCGTGGGCGGTCGCGATTCAGGGCAACGGCCCAACTCTGTTCGCTTTAACGCGCCAAAACGTTCCGCATCTCGATCGCAGCAGAGTGAAGAACGGAGGTGTTGCCAATGGCGCTTACATTCTTTCGGAAGCGGAGGGCGGATCGCCGGAGGTGATTCTCATAGGCAGCGGTTCCGAGACGGCGCTTTGCATGAACGCGCAGGAAAAATTGAAAGGTTATGGCGTGAAAGCACGCGTGGTGAGTATGCCGAGCTGGTTCCTGTTCGAAAAACAGGATGAAGCGTATCGCGAAAGCGTGCTGCCGAAAGCCGTGAAGAAGCGGGTTACAGTGGAAGCCGCCTCGACGTATGGCTGGGAGCGCTGGGCGGGCGACGAAGGCACCATGATCGGCATCGATCATTACGGAGCGTCGGCTCCGGGCGCCGAGATCATGAAGAATTTCGGGTTTACTGCGGAGCACGTCACGGCCGCAGCGCTTCGTTTGCTGGGCCGCAATGCAGAAGCGGATAAAGAATACGGCAGTGACACGACCAATGTTGCCCCTACTTCATCGCAGGAAGGCCACTCGTAAGCGTCTGACGCGAACAGAGACGGCGGGCAGCTCAAAATGGCGTATCGTTTGAAGCGCGGGGAATCGGTTCCGGAAGGAATCCGGCGAATTGTCCAGGAGGAGATCGATTGGGCGAGTGAACAACTCGGCAACGGTAAGAAGCGGGACGAAGCCATTCACGAATCGCGTAAGAGTTTGAAGAAAATTCGCGGCGCTTTACGTTTGGTCGAACCCGAGCTGGGCCGAGTTTACCGGACGGAGAACGGCCGCATGCGGGATCTGGGACGGCAATTATCGGAAATTCGCGACGCCACGGCCATTCTGGAAGTGTTTGACGGTTTGCTCGGCAAATACAAGGGTGCGCTGCAAAAGGACGCTTTTCTGTCGATCCGACGCGGGCTGGAGAAAAGTAAACGCGAAACGGAGCAGGCGCTACACATCGATAAGGTCGTCGAGCGTGCGCTATCTACACTGCGGGCGCTGGGCAAGCGCGCGAAGAAGTGGCCGCTGAAGAACGATGGTTTTGCGGCCATTGCTCCGGGCCTCGAGAATCGTTACCGGCGCGGCCGCAGCTCGATGGGAATCGCGAGGAACGACGCAACGCCGGAGAACTATCACGAGTGGCGCAAGCGAGTGAAGGATCATTGGTATCACGTACGCCTGCTCGAAAGCTTGTGGACAGACGTGATGCAGGCCCACGAAGCTAGCTTGAAGAACCTCGAGACCTGGCTTGGCGATGATCACAATTTGGTGGTTCTCAGGTCGAAGCTCGAAGAGAATCCTGGACAGTACGGAGAAGAGAAGGACATCCAGCTATTTCTCGCGCTGGCCGAACAGCATCAGCGCGAGCTTCGTCAAAACGCCATGTCTCTGGGGCAGCGCGTGTATGAACAGAAACCGCGGCAATTAACGCGCGATTGGTCGAAGCTGTGGGATGCCTGGCAAGAGCAGCCGGACAGCATGAAAGAAATTCAGAAAGACGAGAGACAGCCGGCTAAGAAGCAGGCGGGCCGTGCTTCGTCTGCACGGTCGAAGAAAACGGCAGCGGCTTAACAGCGGTGCTGCTTACCTCTGACTCTTCTCTCCAGAGAGTACAGCCCGATTGAATTCGGCCGAGCGATTTCTGGGAACGCTGAGCGATTTCCACTTGTCGTGCTGGAAATGTTTGGCGAGCAGGACAATCTGCCCGATGTGGGACGCATAATGCGCAATCTGGCGGTTGATGGCCTGCATGACCGAATGCGGCTCGCCACGAATGGAGACGGTTCGGTTCAAGTCTTGATCGGAGAGCGGCTCGAGCGCGGCGAAGACGTGAGACCAACCTTCCTCCCAGTTCCGCAGGAGAGCTTCACGGGTGGGGGGAGGGTCCACAAACTCGGTGTCGCGGTGGCGATCCGGTTTTTCGCCATCGCTGGTTAGGAAGTCGACCCACCGCGAGCGCATATTGCCCGTCATGTGCTTGACGATGACGGCGATGGAATTCATCTCATCGTCAAGCACGCTGGCAAGCTGCTCATCCGTTACCTGGGCTATCGCGCCTTCCGCCATTTTTTTGTACTGGCGAAGAATGGTTAGCGAGTCTTCGAGGTAAGAGGTTGTGAGCGTGTGCGCCATAGGTTAGGCAGCGCCGAGGGTGTTATGCAGCGCTACGCTTGTTGCGCCGGTATAGGAATGCGCAGGCCAGAGCCCCCAATGCCATCAAGCCGAAGGAAGCCGGCTCGGGTACCGACGGAGAGGCCAGGAGGCCGTCAATACCGCCGTTGGCATCGGCGTAGAAGCCGACCACGTCATTAGAGTCATTGATGCCGTTGAGAATTGTTCCCGTAACGCCGAAGGCGGGGACGGCCGATTCATTCGGATCATCAATCGTCAGCCAGGTATTCGTTCCGGGATCGAACCAGAGCCCGTTCGACATTCCGGCTGCATCCGTGTAGCTGCCGACTACGTCGCCGAGGTTGTTGATGCCGAAGAACATCGTGTTGGTGCCGTTCGGGTCGTCGTAAGAAGTGATGGTTCCACCGACATCGATGAATCCATGCGTATTTCCGGCGCCGTCGGTGAAGATCCCAGAGACCATCCCACTGTTGTTAACGTCTGTCGCCATGCTGGAGGTAGCGCCAGTCGGGTTAATTGCGGAGAAGGCGGAGGTCCCAATATTGAAGGTGTAGGCGTGGTTGGCTCCGCCAGAATCTGTGTAGAAGCCCGCCGCCAAATTGTTATTGTTGACACCGAGCAACTGGTTGACAGTGCCCGTCGTGGCAGGATTCGTTACCGAGACAAAGGTGCCCCCTTGCTGATAGAAGCCGAAATTATTGCCTGCTCCATCCACCCAGAATCCGACAGTGGTGGGACTCGCTAAATTGTTGATGCCGACCACCTGGGTCTGTACCGAGCCGGGGAAATTTTCATGATTGAATACAGGCGTCGAAGCAAAGCCGTTGGGAATGACGAAGCCTTTGTTGGGATGGTCGGCAGTGGTGCCGCTTCCGTAGTAGCCTGCGATGTCATTGGCGTTGTTGATGCCGAAGAGTTGCGTGAAGGTTTCGGCGGTCGCAGTGTTAGGCGGATTATTATCGACCTGATCATTGATAGTTTGGCAAGTGTAGCCTGGCGCACCAAGACAGCTTGCGGCCGAAACGCCCAGGGGGAAAGACAGCAATCCGGCAGCTATCGCGCCGAACAAGACACTCGTATTTCTTAGTTTCATCTCCACCTCATTTTTTGTGTTTGGGTTTTGCAACCTCTCCATTGATGCGGAACAGGTATATTTCCTAACAAAGTAAGGGGGTAATAGCGGTTTACGGAGCGCCGCGAGCCGGTGTACCGGCGAATTCTTCCGCGGATCGCGAAAATTCTTCAGCATCATCACAGCTGGATGAGGCTATGTGCGTGAGCCATCCGCTCGAGCTAAGCACCGTAGAACGTTCATTTTGCAGGTGTACGCGAGGCTGGAGTCTGAGGCGCGGGATCGGTGGCAGATAACGTGCATCCTTAGCGCGGGAGGAGAACAACCATGCTCTGGTACGCCTGGGTATTTCTGGTGATTGCGATCATTGCTGCCGTTTTAGGGTTCGGTGGAATCGCGGCTGCATCGGCTGGAATCGCAAAGATCTGCTTTGTCATTTTCCTGGTGCTGTTCCTGGTCAGTCTGCTGGCTGGCCGTCGCAGCGCTTTGTAAGACGGTTCGGCAGATTTGCCTCGACCGCAGCGTGGGGCGGTCGGGATCAAGACTCATCGTCCGCCGTTTGCGCACGTAAGCGGCAGTCGCGGCAACCATTGTCAGGAGGCCCGTCATTGGGGCAATGGTTGCCGGGGGACGGGACCCGCCTCGCTACAATCGGGCCAGCATGGCCCAAACTCCCTGGGGTGACCTGTCCGTTAATGACGCGCACGTCCATTTCTTCTCACACGCTTTCTATTCGGCGCTGGCGCGTCAGAAAAAACTGGATAGCGCGGAGGCCCTGGGGCCCTTGCTCGACTGGGAGATCCCTTCGCCCGATGCCGTGTCGCTGGCGGCACGGTGGGTGGCCGAGCTCGACCGTAACGGCTTGAATCGGAGTTGCCTTATCGCGAGCAGCCCGGGTGACGAGGAGAGTGTTTCGATCGCGGTCGCCGCGTACCCGGACCGGTTTTTCGGCTATTTCATGCTGAATCCGATGCAATCGGATGCGCTTCCCCGTTTCACCGCTGCGGCCGCGAATCCACATCTCCACTGCGTTTGCCTGTTTCCGGCGATGCACACCTATTCGATCGCGGATGCGCGGCTAGTTCCTATGCTCGAGATCGCATCCGACCACCGGCTCGCGGTTTTTGTGCATTGCGGAGCGATCACGGTTGGAGTCCGCAAGAGACTGGGGCTCGCCAGTCAATTCGACCTGCGCTTCTCGAATCCGCTGGATCTTCATCCGGTCGCGCTGCACTTTCCGCAAATCCGCTTCATCGTGCCGCATTTCGGCGCGGGCCTGCTGCGCGAAGCATTGATGGTTGCGGACCTATGTCCCAATGTTTATCTCGACACGTCGAGCAGCAATCGCTGGATGGCTTACGAGGGTCTCGATATCCGATCCGTTTATAGCCGGGCGATTGAGGTGGTCGGCGTTTCGCGCCTTCTTTTCGGGACGGATTCGAGTTTCTTCCCGCGCGGCTGGCACGCCGAAATCTTCAAACAGCAAACGACCGCACTCTATGAATTGGGCCTAAACGAGCAGCAAGCCGGGCAGATTCTGAGTTTGAACCTCGAGCGCGTGCTCGAAGCGCGCGTTGCGGCGGTCGCGAGCGCGGCTCCGTGAGTAGACGGCGGGTGCGTTCTGCGTGCCATTAGCCCTGCGTTGAAGGTGCTCAGAAAACCCTTACACGAAAATCCGGTGGGTACTGGCTACTCTTTTTTCGGTAGCCCCCGATGCTTCAACTTCCATCCAATATCAACCGATTCCGCGCGCAAAACAGGAGCCGTCGTAAGCTCCCCTTGCCCGCTTCGTCGAGCGTGCGTGTGGCGCAAGTAAGCGCCGCAGCTATCAGCTTCGATTACGTACAACTGTTCTGTCGTGACCGGTGGGACGAGCTCGAAAGCTTTCGTCCAGGCGTGCTGGTGGGTTCCGCGGCGGATCTTCGAAGCTTGGCCGAACTCGCTGAGCGGAGCATCCTCGATCTGGCAAGCATTGATCACGCGACGTTTGTTTTAACGGCATGCGGGGATCGCCCGGTCAGCGATATCTGCCGGGTTGTGCTTTGGCAGGCATTCGGTGTGCCGGTTTACGAGCTTTTTGTAGGGCCGACCGGCGTGCTGGTCGCCTGTGAGTGCGAAGCACACGAGGGCTGGCACGTGGAGCGCGGTGTTACGTTATCGCTGGTCGACGGCGAGATTGTTGTCGAGGCTCCCGGCCTACCCGGCACGCCCACGGGTCTCCGCGCCCATATCGATACCGGGATCTGCCCATGCGGGCGGACGGATACGCGCCTGATGAATATAGAAGCACTGGCCTCCCGACGAGGACGGCGGCAGCTGGCGGCGACGGCTTAACGCGTCTGTTGCGCTCTCGCGTGAGGAGTCACGCCTTGCGGCCGATGTGTACGCTTCCGTTGACGGTCTTCGCCTGAATGAGCGGGCCTCCGCTGCCAAGCTGGAAGGACATGTTTTTGCCGACCTCACCGCTGATGGTGACCGGGAAATCGACCTGAACTCGACCATTCACAGTGGAAGTTTGGACGTGCGCGGAGAAGTTTTCCGGCAGGTTCAACCGCACACTGCCGTTGGTGGTTTCGGCGCGCAGCCCATTTCCAGTCCAGCGAGTGCCGCTTAGATCGATAGTCAGGGACCCGTTGGTGGTCGAGCCTTCCACGTCACCGGCGACCTCGCTCAGATGAACGGAACCGTTCTGCGTATGAAAGCGAATCTGTCCGTTTACGTTCTCGACGCGGATACTGCCGTTCTGCGCTTTCAAGTCGACACTCGAGGCGTTCGGTACCCAGACTTCGTAGGAAACACCCCAATACTGCTGATCGCGACGCTCTGGACCGGTGGGCTCGATCTGCCCGGCGCCACGCGCGATGGTCACTTGGGCAGCGAGCGCCCGCGCCTCGGAATCGGTGGGAGCAGCGGCCTGGATACAGGCCTTCACCAGTACGTCGGGGTTGTTCCATCCATGCACGCGAATGGATCCGTTTGCACCCGGATTGACGTAATTGATTGAAGCATTCGGCAAGCGCTGTTGCCGGGATTCGGCGTAGCTCACCAGATCGTTGACGTGGAAATGATCGGCGGAGCATTCCTTCTCGCCCGTCATGGGCCAATCTTTCGCCATGGCGGAACCGCACACGAAAATGCTACTCGCCGTAATGACTGCACATGCGAACCAGCGTTTCATCGAGACCTCCTGCGCGAATAAGACGTATATCGCGAACGGCGGTTAGTTCGCACGCGTGATTCCGTTCGTAAACAGAAGCTGTTCAACGGTGTCTGGCGTCTGCGCTGTTCACTCCTGGGACACATGTGATCGGCTCCGCGCGAAGATTGTTATTTGCACGCTCAGCAGATAGCGATCTCGCCCGAAGACATTTCACGCGCGTACACGGCCATTACGCCGCATATCCGTCGAACGCCGGTAATGGAGGTACGCAGCGAGGATTTTGGCATTGGTGCTGTGCCGGTCACGCTCAAGCTCGAGTTGTTTCAACACTCCGGGTCGTTCAAGGCTCGCGGCGCATTTACGAATCTGCTGACGAGAGACATCCCGCGTACGGGGGTGGTGGCGGCATCGGGCGGAAATCACGGCGCGGCGGTCGCGTACGCTGCGCGCAAACTCGGAATACCGGCCAAGATCTTTGTGCCGACCATTACGTCGGCGGCGAAGCTCGCGCGTTTGCGTGAATATGGCGCGGAGCTGTGTGTGACGGGCGAGCGCTACGCGGATGCTCTGGCCGCGAGTGAAAAGTGGGCTTCGGAAAGTGGCGCGCTCCCGGTTCACGCTTACGATCAGATCGAGACGCTTGCGGGACAGGGAACGGTGGCACTCGAACTCGAACAGCAGATGCCGGAATTGAACACTGTTTTGGTTGCGGTCGGCGGAGGCGGTCTGATCGGCGGAATCGCAGCCTGGTATCAGGGGCGGGTGAAAGTGGTTGGGGTTGAGCCATTCGCTTCGCCCACTCTCTACAAGGCGCTCGAAGCCGGGAGACCGGTGGATGCAGAAGCGGGAGGGATCGCGGCCGATTCTCTGGCGCCGCGACGCGTCGGTGAGCTGATGTTTCCGATCGCGCAACGCTTTGTCGATCACGTCGCGCTGGTTACAGACGAAGAGATCCAGTCGGCGCAACGGATGCTTTGGAACGCAGTCCGGATTGCCAGCGAGCCGGGTGGAGCGGCGGCATTCGCGGCGCTGCTGGCGACACGCTACCAACCTGAGCCGGGCGAACGCGTGGGAGTGATCCTCTGCGGCGGTAATACTGCCGCGGTCGACTTCGCTCGGTGAGCGGCGAGTGAATTGCTACCATTCGTCACATCTTCAAGCGTATGCCTGAATGGAATCGGCGCTTCACGAACAAAGTCGTTTTAGTGACGGGCGGCAGCTCGGGTATTGGCCGCGCGGCTGCGCTCGCTTTCGCGCGCGAGGGCGCCAAAGTTGTCATCGCTGCACGGGGTATCGAGCGAGGGCAGGATGTGCTCTGCGAAATTCAGTCGCAAGGCGGCACTGCTGTGTTTATCCCGACCGACGTCTCTTCGGCCGATCAGGTCAACATCTTGTTTGAATCGGCCATCAAGACGTTCGGACGTCTCGACTGCGCTTTCAACAACGCGGCAGCTGTTCCTCATTCGCACTTTATTCCGACCGCAGATCTCAGCGAGGAACAGTTTGACGAGTCCATGAGCACGAACCTGAAGAGCATCTGGTTGTGCATGAAACAGGAGATCCGGCAGATGCTGGCGCAAGTGCCTCCCGGCGGAGCGATTGTCAACACGTCGTCTGTAAATGGACTCGGAGGCGCGCCGAAATCGTCGCTCTATTCTGCCGCGAAGGCGGGCATTCTCGGGCTTTCGAAATCGGCGGCAATGGAATATGCGAGCGCAAACATCCGCGTGAATGCGTTGGTCGCCGGCGCGTTCCGTACACCCATGTTGGAGGGCTTTTTTGAACTGGTCAGCGGCGGTGGTGCAGAGAAACGGGGGCAGATTGAGAATCGCTATAAAGAGCGCGTTCCGATGGGCCGCATCGGCAATCCGGAAGAAGCGGCCGAAGCGGCACTGTGGCTCTGCTCCGATGCAGCGTCCTATATGACAGGGAATTCGCTCATCGTGGATGGCGGGTTGACGGCTCCGTTTCGCTGATCAATGCGGCCGACGCGCGACGATCTCGGCGACGGAGCGTTGATGCGCAGGGTCATTGGGTCTGCCTTCATATTGATGCAGGATCTCCCAACCGCGGAAGTACTGAATCAATTCTCCGGGGCGCAGGCGCGATTCGGTCGGCTGCTCGTTGTTTTCGGTGATATGAACGATCGCCACCAGAACACCGCCCGGCTTCACGCCTTTCTTGGCAGGTTCAAACAGGTCTCGCTGCAGGTAATAGCAGATGGCAACCAAGTCCCAACGCGAGTCATCAATGTGGTACTCATGCTTTTGCACGTCGGCGACGCGCGCGTCCACAGGAATTCGACGTTTGGCAGCTTTCGTCCGCAACATTTCGATAGCAGCTTCCGAGCCATCGATTGCTGTCACCGTCCAGCCGTGTTGAGCGAGCCAAATGGCATTGCGGCCGGTGCCGCACGCCAGATCCAGAGCGTTGCCAGGCGTGAGTCCCTTCGCGGCCTCGGTCAGAAGCGGTGTCGGTTCCGAGTCGGCCTTGGCAGCGGAAAGTTCTCGTGATCGATATCGCTCATCCCATCCGCGGATGTCCATTCTTCTAGCGTGACGTTGTCTATTCGAGTTATAGACGACGTTCTCTTCCCCTGAGAGATGAAATTGAAAATTTCCATTGTCGACCAGTCGCCGGTCTCCTCTGGTTCCACCTCGGCGCAAGCGCTGCGTAACACCATCGAACTGGCCCGCCTTGCCGATCATTTAGGCTACGAACGCTACTGGATCGCGGAGCATCACGGGATGGAGACACTGGCTTCGCCGGCTCCCGAGATTCTTCTCGCCCGCATCGGTGCGGAGACTTCGCGCATCCGTATCGGATCGGGCGGCATCCTCCTGCCTCATTACAGTCCGTTGAAAGTAGCGGAGGTCTTTCGGATGCTGCACGCTCTGTATCTGAATCGTGTAGACCTCGGTATTGGCCGCGCACCCGGCGGCACACAGTTGGAGTCGAGGGCGCTGCGTCGTGAGCGATCTTCTGGACCATCTGTCGACGATTTTCCCGAACGGCTGATCGAGCTGATGACGTTCCTCGAACGCGGCTTCCCGGGCGATCATCCGTTCAGCAAAATTAGAGTCACGCCCGAGATGCCCGGCGGGCCCGAAGTGTGGCTACTTGGATCGAGTGAGTGGAGCGCATCTGCGGCTGCTCAACTGGGACTGCCCTACGCCTTTGCGCATTTCATAGATCCGCAATCGACGCGTGTCGCGATTGAACAATATCGCTCCGAGTTCGTGCCGTCGGGACATGGGGAGCAGCCGCGAACGATTCTCGCTCTTGGCGCGGTATGTGCTGACACTGAAGCCGAAGCGCAGCGGCTATATGCAAGCTCACGCGCGTTGCTGCGGCGAATCAGGACGTTTCCGCGCGACCCGGGTCTTGTCCCCACTCCCGAAGCAGCAATCGCAGAACTCGCTTCGGGCATCGATCCGGCGATTTTCGAAACCGGTGAGTGGCGGCGCTACGTGGTAGGCAGCCCGGCGCAGGTGCACGATCAACTCAATCAAATCGCCGCGGCGCTGAAGGTGGATGAATTGATGATTGTGACGATTGTTCACGATCACGAATCGCGGCTGCACTCGTACGAGCTTCTCGCGGAGGCGTTCGGGCTCGTGCGCGCGTAAAGTGCGTGGGGAGCCATGTTAGGCTTCGCTTGCATGCCTCATTCAGGCTTCGATCTCAAGGCTAGTGCGCGCGAAGAGATGATTCGTGAGGGATTCGATCCGGATTGGACGCCGGAAGCAAATCAGCAAGTGACAGCTCTGAAAGCGAGGCCTGTCGCGGCCGGTGAGAACCTGCGCGATCTCCGCGGGCTGTTATGGTCTTCGATTGACAACGACACTTCACGCGACCTCGACCAGACAGAAGTGGCCGAGCGTGTGGAATCCGGCATTCGCATCCTGATTGGAATCGCCGATGTCGATGCGGACGTGCCCGTTGGCTCGCCGCTCGACCAGCACGCGGCGTCACAGACCACGACGGTCTACACCGCGGTGAGAACGTTTCCGATGTTGCCGGAAGAATTATCGACTGATCTGACGTCGCTCGGCGAAAACGGAGATAGGCCAGCGGTGATCGTAGAAATGATTGTCGATTCGAACGGATGTATCGGTTCGTCCGATGTATACCGCGCGATGGTTCGAAATAAAGCGCAGCTCACTTACGAAGGCGTAGGACCGTGGCTCGAGGGATCCGGGCCAGCACCTGGGAAGATTGCTGCGTCTGCGGATCTCGGAGCACAGCTGAAACTGCAGGACGAAGCGGCGCGTGCGTTGCGCGATCAGCGGCATCGACTCGGTGCGCTCGATTTCGACCGTGTTGAAGCCGAACCCATCCTGTCGAACGGCGAGGTAACCGGCATCAAAGACCGGCAGCAAAATCGAGCCAGCGATCTGATTGAGGATTTCATGATTGGCGTGAACGAGGTCATGGCCCAGACACTCACCCGGCTGGGCGTTTCCGGGATTCGCCGCGTTGTGAAATCACCGGAGAGATGGCCGCGCCTGGTTGAGCTTGCGGCGCGCTATGGAACGAAGTTGCCGGCTGAGCCCGATTCCGCGGCGCTGGCGGCATTTCTTCAGCAACAAAAAGAGAAAGACGCGGTGCACTATCCGGACCTTTCGCTGGCCGTCATCAAGTTGATGGGGCCGGGGGAATACGTGCTTTCTCGTCCTGGCGATGCGAGTGCGGGACACTTCGGCCTGGCTGCGCACGATTACACCCATTCAACCGCGCCGAATCGCCGGTTTGCGGACCTGGTTACGCAGCGGCTTATCAAGTCTGCGATCGCGCAGGGGAAAGCGCCGTACTCGGACGATGAACTTGCTGTAATCGCGGGAAACTGCACGCTGAAAGAGGACGCAGCGCGCAAGGTGGAACGCGTTATGAGCAAGCGCGTCGCCGCGGTTGCGTTTCACGAGCGAGCTGGAGAGACGTTCAATGCGGTGGTGACGGGCGTCACGCCGAAAGGTGTTTTCGTTCGCGTTATGCGACCTCCGATCGAAGGGCGTTTGATGCGGGGGGAAGCGGGCGTCGATGTCGGCGACAAGATTCGCGTGACGCTCCTCAGCACTGACCCGCAACGCGGCTATATCGACTTCGGGCGGTAGAACGGCACTGATTTCTCCGGCATCGTATCAATATCAGTCCGCATCTGCGGAAGTATGGATCTTCAACTGAACGGCAAACGGGCACTCGTGACGGGATCGACGGCTGGTATCGGCTATGCCATTGCCGAAGCTTTGGTGAAAGAAGGAGCGGACGTTATCGTTAACGGGCGTACGAAGGAGCGGGTGGACAAGGCTGTCGAGAAGCTCCGCTCAACGACGCTTTCCGGCGAGGTTCATCCGCTCGCCGCGGACCTCGCTACTGCGGAAGGCGCGCAGCAAGCCATCCAGCAGTTCGCGGACGTGGACATTTTGGTTAACAATCTCGGCATCTTTGAACCGGAGGCCTTCGAGGAGATATCGGACGAAGATTGGCGTCGTTTTTTCGAAGTGAACGTTTTGAGTGGTGTCCGCCTGAGCCGTCATTATTTGCCGCGCATGAAAAACAAAAATTCGGGCCGCATCATCTTCGTCTCAAGTGAGTCCGCGCTGCAGATTCCCTCTGAGATGATCCATTACGGGATGACCAAGACGGCGCAGTTGTCGATTGCTCGAGGTATGGCTGAGACCACCACCGGGACGGATGTGACCGTCAATGCGGTCCTGCCGGGTCCGACGGCTTCTGAAGGAGTGATGCAGTTCGTCGACCACTTTGCGGCGGCGCAAAAAGCGACCCGCGATCAGGTGGAAAAAAACTTCTTTGAGCACATGCGCCCGACCTCTATTCTCAAGCGCTTCGAAAGGCCTGAAGAAATCGCCGCGCTGGTCGTGTTCGTTGCGAGCCCGTTGTCTTCGGGCATCAACGGCGCCGCGCTGCGGGTCGATGGCGGGGTGGTGCGCTCCATCGCGTAACGGCAGTGTGCGGCGAAATTAGTCTGTCAGGAATGCAGTGGTCTTGATTCCGGAGATTTCAAACGTTCTTCGGCAGCGGGGATTTTTGCACGGTGCTTTGTCGTCCAAGAGCACCATGTAACTGGCCGCTTTGGCGAACTTAGCCCGGTCTCGCTCGTCAGCTTGACGCGGCAATTTATCGAGCTTACGGCGCAGCAACCAACGAAGATCATACGTATCTGCCGTTCTGCAAAAGGGGCAATTCAGCATCGCGGGCTTGTTAACCTGCGATTCGCGATAAAAGGCGCGTTCATCCACCGGTTCTGATCCGTTCCTCTCGATTAGCGATTCGAAAACTTGAAGTTTGAGACAGAAACTTCGTCATTCGCGGGAATGTAGAAGCCGACTTTGCCTCGCGTGAAATCGTCGCCCGTGCTGCTAACCGAACCAATGTCGCTCCAGCCTCCGTCGGAAGTTTTCACGCGGGCACTGATGGAATCAGGTTTTACGGAGACATCGGCCTGCACCCATTCGTTGGAATCTACGTTAAACGGAACGCGGCTGATCTCGATCGACTTGCCATCACGAATTTCATGAATGCTGGCATGCTTGCCATCGAGCGTGAACAAGATGTAGTTTTCCGCGTCCTGATAGCCCGCATACCATTGCAGTTTGCTGTGTTTGAGGAATCCGCCGAGGTGTCCCTGGGCCGAGAACGTGTAGTGGCCCGGAACCTTTGGTACGTGATAGGGCACGAAGCCACCACCTCTACGAATTTGCGAACCCTCCATCTCCATGGTGTAGTTTGGAGTCGCAGTATTGGTGCTGCGAGCGGGCGCTGGGGCGGCCGCAGGAGGCGGCGAATTGTTTTCCGCAATGACTTTATCGAGCATCACGTCCTGCCCAGAGAGCACCGCCACATCGCCGGTGTGAAAGGTGCGCTCGAATCGTTTCGGCAGCGCTTGATCGCGGCGGAGTTCGACGATGTGGTCACCCGGTTTGATGTTCGAGATACTTGCATTTCCATCAGGGCCGATTCCGGCTGCGAAAGCTTGATCGACATAGACCATGGTTCCCGGTAGCGCGCCTTTTATCAAGAGAGTGGCGACTTGGGGGAGGGGCTGAAGGCGGAACTGCACTGCGGCTTCTTCGGCCTTTTTCACTTCCACGTTCTCGGGGGGCGGATCTATGAATCCTGCCTTGTGTACGCGGATCGTGTACTCGCCGACCTTCAATGGAATGCGCAACTGACCGCGTTCCGTTTTCCGGCGGTAAAGATTGTCGTTGATATAGACGTCCGCTCCATCCTGAGCGGCTGACACGATAACTGTTCCTGCATTCGGATCGGACTTTACATAAGCGGTCAGCGTCGGGGCGGGCGTGTAAGTCAGCACAAAGCGCTGCCGGTCCTTATCCTGCGTGACTTGGAGATCGTGATCGGTTTTTCCCAGGTTCTCGAGAGTCAAGCCGTCGGTGCCCACTTCGCCAGCGGGCTTTCCGTCCAGCAAAATTTCAGAATTGTCGGCGTTCGTGATCAGCCGACCGCGACCGTCTTGCGCAGAAACCAACACGGCCATGGCGTTTGAAGCCGAAGGCAGGCCTTCTACTCGCGGTGCGGAGTTCTCGGCTACGTCGAAGCTGAAGGCCGCACTGCCGCTGCGGCCGCTCACTTTGATGGAATGCTGGCCGGGGCGCAAGTTATCGAGAACGAGCTGGCCGTCTTTCAGATCCTGGGGATCTCCGCCATCGACCGATACGGTACCGGGTACAAGGTCCGTATAGAGGCGCAAGGCCGGAGTCGTTGGAACGGGTGGTTGCGGATTGGGCGCGGTCTGGGGTGGCGTGGGTTTGCCGGGCGGCGTGGGAGGCGGATTCTGTACGTTCGTAACCTCAGCGGCTGGGAAATTTATTTTTCGGGCGGCCTGAATCAAATAAAAGAAGGCCGCCGCGATGATCAAAGTGAAGAACAGTGCGAGATAGGTAGCGCGCTGCCAAGTTTTTGTATCAATCCTCGGTGTTTCTGGAGAAATCTCGGCGGCCTCCGCTTGCGGCGAGTGCGCGGCGCCGGAGCGGCGAACCAGATGCGTTCCAGGATTTTCTTCGAGGTAGATGGATGCCGCTTCCGCGGGCTTTTCGCGCAGAGGACGAGCGAGATCGATGATTTCTTCCTGCACTTCGGCGATCAGCAGTTGGACGTCAAAGTCGTCGGCATGCGCGCGCCGCAGGCTTTGGACGCGACGGAAGTAGTCGCGTAACTCGTCGAGCGAAGTCGATTGACGCGCATCGAATTGAATCTGTCTCAACTCGTCGAGAGAAGAATAGGTATGCTGAGAACGATCCACCGAAGAGCGCCTTCTATAGCGCGATTATATCGAGACGGGGGTGGGCTGCTAAGTGCGATTGGCGTAATTCAGTTCATAGAAACGGCGATACTCGCCGCTCTTCACGTGCTTCACCCAGTCTTGATTCCTTCGGTACCAGTCGATTGTTACACTCAACCCGCGATCAAAATCCATCTGCGGCTCCCAACCTGTTTGGCGCGTCAACTTAGCATTGGTTAGAGCATATCTTCGATCGTGGCCAGGCCGATCGGCGACGCGCTCGATCAGCGATTCGGGCTTGTTCAGCGCTCTGAGAATGCGGCGAATCACTTCCAGGTTGGGCAATGAGCAGTTGCCGCCGATGTTGTAGATCTCACCCGCTTCACCCTTCTCGAGAAGAGAAAAGATAGCGCGGCAATGATCTTCGACATACAACCAATCACGCACCTGCTGTCCATCTCCGTAAACCGGAAGCGGCTTATCTTCGAAGGCGTTCGAGATCATGAGCGGAATCAGTTTTTCGGGAAACTGATAGGGACCATAGTTATTCGACGCGCGCGTCACCGACACGTTTAGCTTGTAAGTCGTGTGGTAGGAAAGAGCCAGCAAATCCGAACCGGCCTTCGAGGCTGAATACGGACTGCTCGCGCGCAGCGGGTAACTCTCGTCGGCTTCCGCCGGCGGCTCGATACTGCCGTAAACCTCGTCGGTCGAGACGTGGATGAAGCGGGCGATGTTGTTGCGGCGTGCCGCCTCGAGAAGTGAGAACGTACCGTTGAAGTTGGTTTGAATCACCGGGGCAGGGGAGTGGATGCTGCGGTCGACGTGCGATTCCGCTGCGAAGTGAATGACTGCGTCAGGCGATTCCGTCGTGAATACCTGTTCAACTGCTGCACGGTCGCAAATGTCTAATTGCACGAATCGGTAGCCGGGATGATTCCCGACGGGCTCGAGATTCTCCAGGTTTCCGGCATAAGTCAGGCTGTCCAGGTTGATGATCTGCTCTGCCCAGCGCTCGCGAAGTGCCATGCGAACCAAACAGGACCCGATGAATCCTGCGCCGCCCGTAACCAGCAATTTCATTTATGTTGCAGCTCCCAGTCGTAAGCGATGGACGTATCGTTATACGGAATGCGTCCTTCGTCGGAGGGATCGTAGATACGATCCGTTACGTAGACCAGGACGGAAGGCTGCTCGCCAATCACTTTGTAACCGTGCGCAACGCCCGGGGGAATCAGCAACTGCCAAGGCCGCAAAGCGCCGATATACAAGGTGTTTTTCAACGCAAACGTTTTTGAACCCTGACGGAGATCAACCAAGGCAACCTGCAACAATCCAGCGACCGCAACCCAGTAATCGGTTTGAGACTTGTGGAAGTGAAAGGCCTTGATGATGCCGGGGTAATTCACTGCCGCGGAAACCTGGGTAGATTCTGACGGGAATGCATCTACGAGGCCTTGCTGCAAGCGCGCGACCTCGAGGAAATATCCTCTATCGTCGGGCCACATGGCGAACGGTCGCACTTGTACATCGGCAACCAAGTCGCTGCTTGTCGGAGACAGAATAATTTTGCCGATTCCAGGTTCACAGGTGGGAACGGAAAGCTGGGAGCCTGAACCTAGTCTTCCCAAAGCGGCGGCACTCATCCGTTTTTAGCTCCTGTTGCGAGCACCGTAGCGGCGGACGACTGCTGCTTGTGCTTGGTGTCGTGCACCAGGTTTGCCGCACGCAGGAGGGATTCGAAAGTGCCCGCATCGGTCCACCACCCGTCGAGGTAGTTGAATGTCATCGTGCCTTCACGAATATAGGCGTTGTTCACATCGGTAATTTCGAGCTCACCACGGGCCGACGGCGTTAGCGTTCGGGTTTTGTTGAACACGGTCTCGTCGTAAAGGTAAATGCCGGTCACTGCGTAGGGAGACTTGGGAGGGATTGGTTTCTCTTCAATGCCGATGATCTTGTCGCCCTGTATCTCTGCGACGCCGAACCGCTCCGCATCTTCCACTTGCTTGAGGAGAATTTTAGCTCCGCGCTCTTGCTGCTCAAAGTCTTGAACTGCGCTGGCGATGGAGCCTTCGATAATGTTGTCGCCGAGAATGACGCAGATCTTACTGCCCTCGGCGAAGTGCTCGGCGAGCGCGAGAGCCTCGGCGATGCCGCCTTCGCCCTCCTGATAGGTGTAATTGATGTGTTTTAAGCCGAATTCTTTCCCATTTGCCAGTAAACGCAAAAAATCGCCCGAATTTCTGCCGCCCGTTACCACCAGCAGATCGCGGATTCCTGCCTCGACGAGCGTTTGGATGGGGTAATAAATCATCGGTTTGTCGAAGATCGGGAGCAGGTGCTTGTTAGTGATCTTCGTCAACGGAAACAGGCGGCTGCCCGTACCCCCGGCGAGAACGATGCCTTTCATAAACCCCTGATAGTAACAGGTGCGGGGAGGCTCAGCGGTGTGGCGCGCATGACCCGCCGCGGCATTCAACGTTAATCCAATTTCAGCCTAGAGCGCGGATCGGGTTGGGCGGCGCGCGGGCCCTTTCCTTTGAGTCGACGGCTGAGCTGGCGCAAGATAAGCAGCAAAATGGCAACAACGATGGCGGCCTTGGAGAAGAATCGAGGAGGAGCAGAGCTGCTCAGCCCTAATATCAACAGGACGACCAAAACCAGAGCGAGCGCGGCCGTTCCAATCATCATCGAAAACCGCAGGCCCGCTCTGCGCTGCTGTTGCGCGCGCTCTTCGTACCGATTCATAGCAAGGCCGATTTCAGGTTACATCAGTTTGAGGCGAACGAGGGTTGAGCCACATAAGCGTTATCTCAGGCGCTTGAGTAGCAGATTTCGCGGTTTCGTTTCTGCCCCTTAATCAGGAGGAGGTGGGAACCTTTTCGTTGCAACGGTCGGTAAACGCTTTGGGACCACCGAAGATCTATTGGCTTTTTGGTTCGGTCCGGATGCCTGAAAATCTGCACCCGTTCATTACTGCGTTCGGGAACTTGAACCCGAACCTTTCGAGATCGTAACCGGTTCGTGTCGCTTTCGTGCCTCGCAGATCGCCGGCATCGATTAGGCAGAGTTCTCGAGAGGTTATACCGAATCGCCGAGCGTCATCGGGGAATATCGGACCTGATCGCTAAAGCTTCCGCCTGCGTGTCGAGGACGCCCGAGTCAGCAGGGCTAATCCGGCGGCTCTGTGCTCAAGCGCGGCAGTCAAATGGCCTTTCATCGAATGTGCTTGAAATCGGAATCAATTCGAATCGTTGCTCCATTAAGTTTCGCCGTCGGTTTGTCGGCGCTCATGCGCCCGGCCGCCCGAGGCACGGTCGCCTCATGGACTGCTCACGGTATAGCGTTCGCCGCCACGGGTTTTCTATCGAGAAGTATCCAGCCGACAATCGCAAGAGCCGGGTCGAGAATCGCCAACGTGAACAGCAAATGAGGGAAGACGCCGGCCATCGCCACAGGCACCAGCACCGCAGGCACGAAGACCAATCTGACGACCACAGAGGCGGCGACTATTTGTCGCGCGCCAGAACGGCCCCCGAAGAAGTAAAACCAGCCAATGACCAAGACTGTGAGGCCAATTACGCGAATAAGTCCTTCCTCACGCCCGACAAAGGCTGCATCTCTGAAAAGCGTCTGGGTAACCCCTGGCCAAGCGATGAGCAGCGCTCCGGTCCCAAGGTAGAGGGCGCCGTTCATAGCCGTGTACTTAGACGTGATGGGCAACTCAGAAGGCTTCTCGAGAAGACCGTTGACGAGCGACACATTCACCTCACTTCCGTCATCGAATAGGCTGATGCGCAGGTGATCTCGACGGCTCTTTTCTTCGTGTTGAAATCTGTCGCCGGTGACGGCCTAGTGTTTACCGATTGTGTCGGGACTTTTCGGCGATTCGGAAAAAGCGTGGCCTAAGTTAACGCTTATCGAGTTGAGCAGCGCATCTGTACCGACCCGCTTACTCCTCGGGTCCCAGAATGCGATTTAGCTCGGCAGTGCGCTGATCGAGTTGCTTGCGCAGTTCCGCGTAGCGCTCAATGGCGTCACGCCCGATCTTCTGGTCGGCACTGTTGGTCATGCTGTACAGATATGTGATGTGCGTCTGAAGCTCGGGTTTACTGTAACGGATTGACGGAGTGATCAAGTGCGAGGCAAGCTCGTTGAGTTTCGCGAGCTTGTCGGTATCGGCGGCGGAAGCTCCGCGCAGATTCGCTTGCGCAGCCCGTATACGTGACACGAGCTTGTTGACTTCGCTGACGAGGTCGCGCGCACGCATGTTGTGGTCGAACTGTTCGCGCAAGTCCGCGGTTGTGACGCCTGACTTGGTAATGCGCGGATCCTCGATCAGGGTGAATGGTTGAGTCGAGGTGAACGAGCCAACCGTGAGGCGAACCTTGTAGTTGCCCGGCACAGCCACGGGCCCATTCGGTCCTTCCGGGCGGTTCTTGTTCAGCCAGGGACCCGGATAGCGCAGATCCCAGGTGAAGCGATGCATGCCGGCGGTCTTATCGAGACGAACGGGCGCGCCGCGGAAACGAAACCCGCCCTCCTCGTCTTCGCTCGGCGTGGTTTGGGCTTCGCGGCCTGACCGCTCGGCGTTCTCGGCGCTCGAGAATGTGCGCACCACCTGACCGCTGTCGTCGAGAATGTCGAGGGTGATGTCGTCGGAGGGCGCGCTCGCAAGATAGTAATCGATCATGGCGCCTGGTCGTGGATAGTCAGGCGTCGCGCTTTCGCGTCCTAATCCAGGAATCTGGCCACGCGCGGGTGTGCGAACTGCTGCTCGCGGCTGAAACAGGAAGGCCGGAGACGATTCCATTTTGGAATTCAACTGATGCAGAGGCGTGAGATCGTCCAGAATCCAAAACGAGCGGCCTTGCGTCGAGAGCACCAGGTCTCCGTGCGAGATCTTGATGTCCGTTACGGGCGTCGCGGGCAGGTTCAACTGAAAGGATTGCCAGCGCGCGCCGTTGTCAAAAGAGACGTACATCCCGAATTCGGTTCCGGCGTACAGGAGTCCGGGGCGGTCGGGATCCTCGCGGACCACGCGGGTGGGCTCATCTTTGGCGATGCCGTTCTTACCGTCGGTGAGGCAGCTCCAGGTGACGCCGAAATCGTCGGTGCGATAGATGTAGGGCGCGAAATCACCGAGTAAGTAGCGGTACATCGCTACATAAGCTGTCCCAGGGTGGTGCGGGCTGGGCTCGATATTCTGCACGCGTCCGCCGGGAGCGAGGTCTTTGGGTGTGACGTTTTTCCAGGTTTTGCCGTCGTCGCGTGTCACGTAGACGAGACCATCATTCGAGCCCGTCCAAATCAAACCCTTCTGCAGGGGCGACTCGCGAATTGCGTAGAGGGTGCTGTAAACTTCTTCTCCCGTCGCATCTCGAGTGATGGGCTCGCCGCTCGCGCCTTGCGTTCCGGGCGGATGCGCTGTCAGATCAGGGCTGATGCGTTCCCAGGTCACGCCGCCATCGCGACTGCGATGCAGGAACTGCGAGCCGTAGTACACCGTGTGCGGCTCGTGCGGCGAAACGTCCATGGGCGAGACGCGCTGAAAGCGATATATGAGGTCGCTTCCCGCGTTGCCGTAGAGGGATTCCGCGCCCACCCAATACTGCTCTTCGTCGTTCGTGTTCATGTCCTGGCGGCTGAACTGACCCTTGCAGCCGCCGTAGACGATTTCTGGATCGTCGCGGTCGGGAATGATGGGTCCGGTCTCGCAGCCGGGTCCGATACGAAACTGCTGCCCATCTCCGAGTGGAAGACTCGGCGCGATGACGGTGGTGTTGTCCTGCTGCGCACCATAAACACGGTATGGATATTGGTCGTCGAGAGCGACTTGATAGATCTCAGCCGTCGGCTGATTGGTCTGCGTGCTCCAGGTTCTTCCTCCATCGAGCGACACGTTCGCGCCACCGTCGTTGGCCTGAATCATGTATTCCGAGTTTTTCGGATTGATCCAGACATCGTGATTGTCGCCGTGGGGCACGGGCATGGAATGGAACGTCGCGCCGGCGTCGGTGCTCTGAAACCAGCCTTCATCTCCTACCCACACCACGTCCGCATTGTTCGGGTCGACGCCGATCGTCGTGTAATAAAACGGGCGAGTAATGAGGGAAGCGGACTTGTTGATGAGCGCCCAAGTTGCGCCAGCGTCTTCGGATCGATACAGGCCTGAGCCGGGTTTGGCTTCGATGAGCGCATAGATTCGATTCGGACTGGCTGCCGAAATCGCAACATTGCTGCGTCCGAACAGCTGATCAGGCAATCCGCCGGTGAGTTTCGTCCACTTGTCGCCAGCATCGGTGCTCTTATAGATGCCTCCGTCGCGAGAGCCGCTGATGATGGTCCACGGCTTGCGTTGTCCGTGCCATATGGAGGCAAAGATGACGTTGGGATGGCCGGGCTGAAGCTCGAGGTCGGCGGCGCCGAGTTCGTCCGAAAGATGAAGAACGTTCTTCCAAGTCTTACCGCCATCCGTGCTGCGATAAACGCCGCGATCTTTGTTCGGGACGAACGGGTTTCCGAGCGCCGCTACATACACGATGTCTGGATTGGTTGGATGGACGCGGATTGTGGCGATCTGGCCCACATCGCGGAGACCGATAAAAGTCCAGCTCTTGCCAGCGTCGACGGATTTGTAAATGCCACGCCCGATGGATACGTTGCTGCGAATCTTCGATGAGCCCGTGCCGGCATAGATGATGTTCGGATCGGAGAGCGAGACCTCGATGGCTCCCATTGACGCCACTGAGAAGAAGCGATCGGAGATGTTGATCCAGCTATGGCCTGCGTCGGTCGTTTTCCAAACGCCGCCGCCGGTCGAGCCCATGTAAAACGTGTATGGCTCGGAAGGGACACCCGTGACCGCGGTCACACGCCCGCCGCGCTCCGGTCCGATCATTCGATAGTGCATGCCGGACCACAACGCCGGGTTGTACGCCTCGCGCTGTGCTTGCGCGGAAAGCGAGAGCGCCGATATGATAGCGGCGGCTGCGGCGCACGCGAAGATGTTCCTGTTTTTCACCATTCCTGTAGTTATATCGTGAGGGCTCTGACTGCGAGGACGAAGCGCGCATGCAACAGAGTCAACGCACTCGAAAGCCTGAAATGTTCTCGACCGCCTCGTCGCGCTCTTCGACGCTCCGGACCTGCGCCATACGAGGACCCTGGTGAAGTGCACCGGCAAGGTCGCTGAGCCGCTCCCCGGAGCCGCTTGCGTACACTTCCACGGCACCGTCGTCCAGGTTGCGCACCCAACCCGAGAGTCCTAAGGCAGTCGCCTTATGCTGCACAAAATAGCGAAACCCGACACCCTGCACCATGCCTTTGATCAGCCAGCGCTTGGCGGCTTTTCGGTCCATAAAAACGTTGCCGTTTGTCACACTTAAGTTAAGATCACCTGAACTAGGATCATGGCATTTCCCGTTCACCGCCCGCGCCGGCTTCGTTCGTCTGAACCGATACGGCGCCTGGTGCGCGAGACGCGTCTCAGTCCATCGCAGTTCATCCTGCCGCTCTTTGTTTGCCCGGGTGAAGGCGTACGAAAAGATATCCGCTCGATGCCCGGACATGCGCAGCTCTCGATAGACAAGCTGGTGCGGGAGGCGGAAACCTGTAAAGGCTTGGGACTTGGCGGGGTGATTCTTTTCGGCATTCCCGAGGAGAAGGACGAATCGGCTTCGGGAGCGTATTCGCCGGACGGTATTACACAACGGGCTATTCGGGCTGTGAAGCAGAACGTTTCTGAACTGCTTGTCATCACGGATGTGTGCAACTGCGAATACACCAGCCACGGTCACTGCGGTCTGGTCAAGGATGGCGACGTAGATGGCTGTGTTGATAACGACGCAACGCTCGAGTGGCTAGCGAAAACGGCGGTTTCACACGCCGAAGCGGGCGCCGACATTGTCGCTCCGAGTGACATGATGGACGGCCGCGTTGCGGCGATTCGCAAGGCGCTCGATGCAGCAGGTCACATCACGACGCCGATTCTGTCGTATGCGGCGAAATACGCATCGGCATTCTACGGACCTTTTCGCGAGGCCGCCGAATCCGCTCCTCAATTTGGCGATCGTCGCAGTTACCAGATGGATCCAGCGAATGGGCGGGAGGCGATGCGCGAGATCCTGCTCGATCTCGAAGAGGGAGCGGACATGATCCTGGTAAAGCCGGCGATGCCATACCTGGATGTCATCCGAGAAGCGCGGCAGCAATTCGAGGTCCCGCTCGGAGCGTATCAAGTGAGCGGCGAATTCAGCATGATCATGGCGGCGGCGAACAACGGATGGCTCGACCTGGATAGAACAATTGTGGAGTCGCTGACGAGCATCCGGCGCGCAGGCGCAGATTTTATCCTTACTTATTTCGCGAAGCGAGCTACCGAACTGATGGCGTGACGCGGCAGTTTATTCGGGCAATTTCCCGGAAAGGTAGTAACGTTCCGGTTGCAGGCGGTGCCCGCTAGGGCCTTGATCGCGAACGATGTGAACCGCGACGGCTTGTCCGGGCTTCAACATGGACTGCACCTTCATGACGTCGTCCGGGGAAGAGACAGGCTGCCGGTTGATGGAAAGAATGGCATCGCCCTCGGACATGCCGATATCGTCGGCGAACGAGCCTGGATCGACGGAAACCACCTTCACGCCGTCTTTTGAGTCGATCTGAAGATCTTGTCTTTCCTTCTGGGTGAGGCGCATGATCGTGATGCCGAATTTCGCGGGGGCGATGGATGTCTCGGACGCCTCGCCGCCATTGGGCTTGTTCGCCGGGTCAGGTGAGGAATCGGCAACCTGTTTTTCGTTGGCCCAAATCACCGATCTCTCGCCGACCGGCACCTTGAAGTCCAGCCGCTTGCCGTTGCGGTCAACGGTAAAGAGAGCCGTCGATCCGATAGGAAGATCAGCGACTTTGTTGACCAACTCTTCGCCATCTTTGATGGGCCGATCGTTCATCGCCAGAATGACGTCATCCGCTTTGATCCCGGCTTTCCCTGCTGGTCCCGCAGGCGGAACATCCTCAATGAGCACACCGTGATCGAGACCAAAGGCTTGCAGAGTGTCGGCTTGGTTCGGATTACGAGTGAACTTTATGCCGATCGAGCCACGCACTACCCTTCCTTCGCGAATAATGTCGTTGTAAACCTTCACCGCCATATTCGAGGGAAGTGCAAACCCTATTCCTTCATAGGAACCGCTGCGGGTCGCAATCATCGTATTCACACCAATGACTTCACCGCGGATGTTGAGTAAAGGTCCACCGCTGTTGCCCGGGTTGATGGCGGCGTCGGTCTGCAAGAAATTCTGAAATGATCCAACGGGCAAGTCGCGGCTGGAACGTTCCGCGCTCACGATGCCGGCCGTCACCGTCGCGCGAAGTCCGAACGGAGAGCCGATCGCGATGACCCAATCCCCGACTTGAACGCTATCGGAGTTGCCGATTTGTACGGGCACGAGCGGCTGTTTGGAATCAATTTTGAGCACCGCGAGATCCGTTTCCGTGTCGTAGCCAACCACGCGTGCGCGATATTCTGTTCCGTCCTCACCGCTCAGCTTCACCTTAATGCGATCCGCCTTCTCGACGACGTGATGGTTGGTGACGATGTACCCATTTCGATCGACGATGAAGCCGGTACCAGAGCCTTCGGTCCGGAATGACCGCGGCTCAGTTCCGCCGCCGAAGAAACGCCGGAACATGTCTGACGGATCTTGGCTCTTCGGCTGCTCGGCGTCGCCGTTATCGTCGTCGTTCGAGTCGTCATTGTGCCGAACGTGCTTGCCTGCTTTCGGTAAATAGTCGGATTCGATGTACACGACGGACGGTTCGACGCGTTTCGTCAGTTTTGTGAACTCGCTGGAAATCGGAACGGCCTGGGGAATGGTCAGCGGCGTTGCATCGGGCGCCGCGGCGGTATTCTGTCGCTCGGCGTTTACACCGGTGTTGACGACCGTGCCTATCACGATACCCACTATCAGGGTGACTAGCAGCAGCCCGAAGCTGAGCAATTTCGGCTGCTTCAATTTATGGAGGAACGGCATTGCGTGAAGGACCTTTTCGCGAGCGCTATTTACCAGTATAAGGAAGTTGGGCTCGTCTTCGCGAGCAGCATTCTTTTCGGCTTTATACTGCTATCCGATGTCACACAAGCCGTGCGGTTTCAATTCAACAGCAACAATCCCGGCGAGGATCAACGCGGCGCCTACCACTCCCGCGGGCGTGAGACGCTCACCTCCGGCCCACACCGCGGTTGCGAGGGCGAAGACTGGTTCGAGGGCAAATATAAGCGCCGTTCGCGTTGCGGTAGTGTACTGCTGACCCCAAGTTTGCAAAGCGAATGCGACAGCGGTTGCGAAGACGGCGGTTAAGACGATCGCGAAGACAACTCCGCGGCTCCAAATTGCTTTTGGCGGCTCGATGGCGAGCGAGGCCGTAGATAGAAGAGCGGCGCAGAGTATCTGCCCCAGCGCCACAGCCTCAAAGCGTTCGCGTTGAGAGAAGTATCCGAGCACGAGGAGGTGGAATGCAAACGCGACGGCGCAGCCGATGGTCAGAAGATCGCCGCGATTCACGTGGAGTTCGCCATGAAATGACGGAAATGTCAGCAGCACCATGCCGCTCGCAGCGATCGAGATACCAATCAGCTCCGCCATTTGGGGCAAGCGCCTGTACACAGCGGCGCCGATCAAAGGAACCAGCACGATATACAGACCGGTGAGGAATCCGGAATTGCCGGCGCTGGTGTATTTCAAACCGAAGGTCTGGAGGATGTAGCCGAGCCACAGAAACAGTCCGGCAATCAGGCCGCCGCGAAGTCCGCGCCAGACGGCACGCCTGCTGGCGCTCCGTAGAGCCGGCATGAACATGAGAAGCATGCAGGCGCTGGCGAGTCCGAATCGAACGGCCAGGAAATACATGGGTGAGATTTCAAGGAGCGCCCGCTTGACAACGACGAAAGTGGTGCCCCATACGAGCGCGACAAGCGCCAGCGCCAAGTCGGCTTGCCAGCGTGCAGGCGATTTTTTCGGACCGGGCTGCGCGACGGTGCTGGTCACGCGTTCGGCGGGTGAACTTCTTCGGCCGTGCCGTTTTGCTCGGAAAGAGCCGCCAGGATGAGCAGAATGCGCCGGAGGCCCAGCTCACGAGCATCGGGCTGGTACCACTCTTGCTCGGTATGAGCGCGGCCGCCTTGCCCACCTGCTCCGATAGCGATCGCCGGCAATCCTAGAGAAAGGGGAACGTTGGCGTCGGTCGAAGCGCAGTCGATTTTCGAGCGAATGTTTAAATGTGCGTCGACCGCCTGGACGATCTGGAGCAGCGGAGATTCGTCTGACAGCTTGCCGCCGGGGCGGGAGCCGAGTTCTTTGATTTTGGCTGTGAGCCGGTTGGAGCGCGCGGCGCGGTTCTCGCGTTCCAAACTTCGCTCGACTGCAGCAGTCAGCAAACCGGACAGGTCGTCGAGAATGCCCGGAGACTCGGAGCGCAAATCGAGTTTTGCGAGTGCTGTCGAGGGAATGGAATTGACACTCGTCCCGCCCTCGATAATGCCGAAATTATAGGAGCAATGCCCTTTCCGCTCGGCCGTAAGGCGCGTCTCAGCCGATTGGACGAAAGAATTCACGACTTCACCGAGGGCGTGAATCGGGTTGGGAGTGCCGTAATCGTTCCAACTGTGACCGCCGGGACCAGCGAAACTGATTTCGTAGCGACGGCTGGCCAGCGCCTTCGCGGTGATGTGATCGATGGCGGGTCCATCTAGAACGAGGAAGGCCTTGATTTGCGACAGCAGAGGAGATTGACGGCACAGAAATCGCATGCCGCTGAGATTGCCTTCGCCCTCTTCGCCCACATTGGCAACCAGTAGAAGGGATGCGGCCAATGGGTGCAGGTCCACGGTTTCTGCGAGAAGCCGTGCGAGCGCCAGCAGAGCCGCTAACCCCGACCCATTGTCCGAAGCGCCCGGCCCGAACAGGCGTCCGTCCGCGCCGTAATATATTTCTTCCGGCCGGCTCGGCGCCAACACCGTATCGAGGTGCGCGGAGACGACCAGCGACGCTGAATTTTCTACGCCCCCGAAGGTCGCGAGTACGTTTCCTGCGCGATCCAGTTTAGCGATCCATCCGAGCGATTCGAGTTGCAAGCGGAACCATTCGGCGCGCTTCTGCTCGAAGAAAGTGGGGGCGGGAATGCGGCAAAGCTGGAGTTGCTGATCATTGATCCAGGCACGCTCCCGCGCAAACCAACGCTGCGCGTTGAAGAGGGCGGACTGCTCCGCTACCCGTGCGATGCGGCGACCATCGGCTGACACGCGGTCGGCAGGCGGCAGCGTCTTAATTTGGGTTGCCAAAACTGTCTCGTTATGTGTAGTTTACCGTGGCTGAGCATTCGTAATAAACTGCACCTATACTGGGCTGCTTATGGACCCAACTCAACGCGCTTCTGAGGTTGATACCTTCCAAAGCGACCCTGCAGCGGCTGTAGCGGGCGAGTTTCAGCGCGGGACGAGCGCCGAACATGCTCGATTCGAGCTGTCGCCTGTCGCGAGAGAGGAACGAATTCGCTCGGTCGACGTGTTGCGTGGTTTCGCGGTGCTCGGAATCCTGCTCATGAATATCGTTGGCTTCGGGTTCTATGCGGCTGCGTATGTGGATCCAACGGTAGCAGGGGGAGCAACAGGAGCGAATCTTTGGGCCTGGACCATCATGCATGTGGTTGCCGACGGGAAGATGCGCTGTCTCTTCTCGATGATCTTCGGCGCCAGCGCCATCCTCCTGCTAACCCGGCTGCAGGCTTCCGGCAACGCAGCGGATGTGTACTATCGCCGTACATTCTGGCTGATGCTGTTCGGCATCCTTCACGCGTATCTGTTGTGGTACGGAGACATTTTGTATCCGTATGCGCTTTGCGCACTTCTGCTGTATCCGTTTCGAAAACTACCCGGGCGCAAACTACTTCTGATTGCCGCAGTGCTCATCGTTGTGAACTCTGCGGTTTATGCCGCGATGGGATTCGCTGAGCGCAGTATGTTAGCTGCTGGTCCCGCGGCAGTTCGCGCTTCGCAACAAGGCAAACAATTAACGGAAGAACAGCAAAGCGCGAAGACGGATTACGAGCAATGGCGCAAGATCTTCCGGCCGATTCCAGAGGAATTGCAGCGCGATGCGAATCGCTGGCGCGGTAATGCGCTCTCTATCATCGAAGCGCGCGCAAAGGTAGTAGCGTTTTTTCATTTTGTGCCGTATTACGCGCCGATGAACCTGGATATCTGGTGCATGATGTTCGCCGGGATGGGGTTAATGAAGCTCGGAGTTCTGAGTGCGCAGCGTTCCTGGCGCTTTTACAGGAATCTGTTGTGGATCGGTTACGGAATCGGAATTCCCGTCAATCTGTACACCGCGTTCCTGATCATACGCAGCAATTTCGATCCGGTCGTTTATTCGTTTACAAACTCGATTTTCGATTTAGCGCGGCTGCTGGTTGCTGCCGGGCACCTCGCAGCGGTGATGCTGGTGGTGAAAGCGGGTGTGCTGCGGTGGCTGAGCATCTCGCTCGCGGCGGTGGGCCAGATGGCGTTCAGCAATTACGTGCTGCAATCGCTCGTCGCCACGGTGATTTTCACGGGGTGCGGCTTTGGGTTGTATGGGCGCCTCGAACGATATCAGCTTTACTACATCGTCGCTTGCGTTTGGGTGGTGGAGCTGCTCGTGAGCCGTATGTGGCTTGAGCATTTTCGTTTCGGGCCTCTCGAATGGTGCTGGCGGTCGCTGACATATTGGAAGCGGCACCCCATGCGGAGCCTTTAACTCGCCAGTGCGGAAGCCTGTTTTCAGGCTCTTGACGCGGCAGGCAGGTCCGTGATGAAATCGAAACTCCTTATGGACCAAACCGGAACTGCAACAAAACTGCAATTGACTTCTGAACAGGTCGAGATGATTCGGCTGCGCGTGATGACGGATACCAGTTTCCGCAAGTACATCTTGGAATATCCCGACGCCGCGCTCCAGAGCATTGGTATTCCCACGACGCCGGGTCTCCGGCAATCGATCCAGAACATCGGCGACGAGCTGGCATCCATTGCCACGATTCTGGGCGTTAGTGAAAGGGAGTGTTTCAGCTAGACGGCTAAGAGAGATTTCCGAAGCAAGCACTGGCGATCGCCATTGATGGCCATCGATTTCGACGAGCAGTTCCTAACGGTGCTGCACCAGGCCGTCGTGCGGCTCGGATCAGAACTGGAATGCTGCCCGTTTCTCAAGTCGCAGGTATGGCCTTGGATCGAGAAGTTAGGGGGCCCGGATCGTAAGCCGGAGGCGTATTTTCTTCATGCACAGTCTACGCCGGTTTTTCTTTTTCCGTGGTGGCTAGAGAAGTCATTGCGTGGAACACCCGATGCGGAGTTTCAGCGTGCGGTTATGTATTCGACGCTCAATCTCTGCTATTACGTCAGGATCGTCGATGACGTGATGGATGGACACGCAAACACTGGAAGCACTATTCCGGCGATCAGTTTCTTTCATTCGCGCTATCAGGGGGCGTATGCTGCTCACTTCGCGTCGACCGACCCGTTCTGGAACCTTTTCTTCAGACTGAACGATGAATCCTGCGAAGTGACTGCGCACGACGCCAGCCTGAAACAGATAAGTCTCGTGGACTTTCGGAACATCACCGCCCGGAAAATCTGTGCCGCGCTGGTCGCCGTGGCAGCCGTTGCGTGTCGCTATCACAGACTCGATGTATTCGAGGCCTGGGCAGAATTCTGGTACACGTTTGGCTGCTGGACTCAGATGAGAAATGACCTGTTCGACTGGCAGCGTGATTTAGATTGTGGTGTCGAGACGTATGTTCTTTCAGAAGCGAAGAGGCGAAAGCGGCCCGATGAGCAGATTGCAGGTTGGCTCATTCGTGAAGGATACGACTGGGCCGCGGAAACGCTGCGGGAGTTCGGGCGCGAGGCGAGCAATATTGCGGCACGGCTCGGGAGCGCGGATCTGGAACATTATTTACAGCATAGGGTGGAAGAGACTTCCGAGCAATTAGGAAGGCTGTCGCACGCGCTCGCAGCGGTAGGCAGTATCCGACACTAGGGATTGATGATTGGCAAAATCATCTCTCATTACGAGATTCTGGCGGAGCTCGGCGAAGGCGGGATGGGTATCGTGTATCTCGCTCGCGACCAGCAGCTCAATCGCCGCGTCGCTCTGAAATTCTTATCGCCGCAGTTTTCCGGTGAAGACAAGCTCACGCGGCGCCTCATTCAAGAAGCCCAGGCGGCTTCCTCTCTAGATCACCCGAACATCTGCACCATTCATGAGATCGGCACTTCATCGGATAACCAGCTCTTCATAGTGATGTCGTTCTATGAAGGCAAGACTGTCAGGGACAAAATCAACGACGGTCCGCTTCCGCAACGTGAGGCGGTCGAAATCGTGCAGGACGTTTTGTCGGGCCTGGCACGGGCCCATTCGCAAGGCATCATTCATCGCGACATCAAGCCTGCGAACGTGATGGTGACGGTCGACGGCATCGTGAAAATTCTGGATTTTGGCATTGCCAAATTGGTGGGCCAAGCGAGCATCGGTGAGCCGGGGCACGCCATCGGGACGCTGTCTTACATGTCACCGGAGCAGCTCGAAGGCGAGGTAGACCATCGAACGGATCTATGGTCCAGCGGCGTTCTCCTTTACGAAATGCTTACGGGTCGGGTACCGTTTGAAGGAGACAGCAATGCGGCGGTTGCGCACAAAATCTTGCATCAGGATTACAGAAACGTTCGTAGCTTTCGGCCCGAGGTACCGTTCGATCTCGATCGGGTGATCTACCGCGCGCTGCAGAAGAGCCCGGATTCCCGCTATCGCCGCGCGGAGGAGATGCTGGCGGATTTGCGTCACATGAGCGCGCCGGCGCTTAGTCCGACGATCTCCCGTACACGTCCGATCGCGGCGCCTGAAATGTTTCAGCAGCGCCAAAACCTGCCGTCCATCGCGGTGCTACCGTTCGCCAACTCGAGCGATGAGCCACAGAGCGAATATTTCAGCGACGGGCTTGCCGAAGAACTGATCCACGCGCTGTCGCAGTTGAAAGGCCTGAGGGTAGTCTCACGGACCTCGACGTTCGAGTTCAAGGGGAAAGCGCAAGACATCCGCAAGATTGCCGCGAGCCTGGGCGTGACGACCGTGCTCGAAGGCAGCGTGCGGAAGGCAGCGAACAAGCTGCGCGTAACGGTTCTTCTGACGAATGCAGCGGACGGGTATAACATCTGGTCACGACGATTCGACAGCAGTTCGAAAGATGTGTTTGCGATTCAGGATGAGATTGCGACATCCGTTGCGAAGCTTTTGCTGCCAAAACGGAAGTCAGAAACAACGGTCGATTTTGGGAACCGATATTCAGGCAATCCAGAGGCTTGGAACCTCTATCTGAGAGGCCGATACTATTGGAACAAAGCCACCGAAGACGCGTATCAGAAAGCGCGCTCGTATTTCGAGCAGTCGATCGAGCTGGACCCGGAATGTGCTCCGGCCTATGCGGGCTTGGCGGACTACTATCGGGCTCTCGCATTTTGGGGATTTCTGGATCCGCGTCAAGCATGGCCGGTTGCGCTGCAGTATGCACTTAAAGCATTAGCGCTTGACCCCGGACTGCCGCATGCTCATATCGCGCTTGCCCGGTATGCACAGCAGATGGCGTGGGATCGAGAGGGCGCCGAGCAGGAGTTTCGCCGCGCGATAGACCTGAATCCCAGCAATGCAGAGGCGCATTTCGCATGGTGCATATTTCTTTTGCAAACGGCTCGTTTCGATGAGGCGCTTTCGGCAACTCGTGTCGCTCGGGATCTCGATCCACTCAACCTGGCGGTGAATACGTCATTTGCGTGGTTGCATTGCTACCGCGAAGAGTACGAGCAAGCTGTCGTCGAATGCAACCGCGTGCTTGAGCTAGAACCCAACTATTTCGAAGCGCTTTGCTGCATGGCGATGATCCTCGAAAAGCAGGATCAAACTGTGGCGGCCGAGTCCTGGTGGCAGAAGGGAATCTCTGCATCGGGCGGTAGTCCGCTCGTCTACGGGTTCCTCGGCAGGAATTATGCAATCAACGGAAAACCGGACCAAGCGCGCGAGATCCTCGAAACGCTCGAGGCGATGTCTCAGAAGCGGTACGTGTCTCCCGTGGCGTTTGCTTTCATTCACGCAGGCTTAGGCGATCTGGACAGGGCGATTCAGTTTATAGAAAAGGGGTTTGAGGCTCATGACGCGATGTTGTCGTACGCGTTAGTGTTTCCTCCATTCGACCCGTTGCGGGGCGATGCACGGTTCACGAGTATTCTGCGGCGCATGGGCCTCGGCGGCTTGCAGCGGAAGCAGGTACCGGCAAATGCATGACATGAGCGAGGTGAACGCTCTGCTGTCGCAGATTCTTGGTTTGGCATGGGAAGACAAGCGAATCAGTGAGGAGCTTGCGCTTGCGCCGAGACCCATTGTGGAGCGCGAAGCGCTGCGACAGGGCGCCAGTGCAGCTTCGGTCGCGGCATGTGTTGAGCTACTCGCGAAGATGCCGTCCTGCCCCGATACCTTTGCATCGCGGCCTGACGACCTGTTCCTGTTTCATGAGCATCTTCTCCAGGAATGACCGGGCCGTTTCCGTTCGAAGACTTACTTGATCCAGTTGTTGCCGAGGCGAGGCGGGAATTGCGAGCGCGATTCGCGCCTAAGCGCTCGTGGCTTGCGGAAAGTGCCCTCAAGGATCTCGAGCGAGGGCTGTTGCGTTCGGTTTCGAATCTTCTGGGTCAGGCGTTAGGACTTCGATTCAGTCTATTCCGCGTGTTTGCGCTCTTGAACGACGGCTCGTCGCAAAACTTATATGAACGATTTGTCGCGAAAGTAGCCGCCGAGGGGCTTGACGGTATCTCGCAGCAGTATCCGGCGCTCGAGATGGCGCTTGGACGATTGACGGAGACCTGGGTGGACGCTTCATCCGAGTTTCTGGTTCGGCTTGAATGCGATGCAGGTGCGATTCAAGAAACGTTCGGCCGCGGTCAAGAACTGGGACCGCTGGTCGCGTTACAAACAAGCGTTTCCGATCGGCACGACGGGGGCCGCGCGGTGGTGATTGCGGAGTTCTCAAGTGGCTTGCGTGTTGTGTATAAGCCGAAGCATGTAGGCCCAGAGCGCGTTTTTTACGATATCGTTCGCTGGCTTAACTCGCAGGACATGATTTTGGAGAGTTCCGTTCCGATTGTGCTCGAGGGATCCGGCTACGGGTGGGTCGAGTTTGTGGAACAGAAAAGCTGCACGGAGAGGGAAGCGATTCGCCGGTACTATCGGCGAGCTGGTCAGCTGGCCTGTTTGCTGTACGCTCTATGCGCGTCGGATTGTCACTTCGGCAATCTGATTGCTTGCGGCGAACACCCGATTCTCATCGATGCTGAAACCGTTTTTCAGCCGGTTGAACTGAGCGCGAGCGGTTCCACGCGGATTCGCACGGCTCTTTCTACGGGACTCCTTCCTGGCAGTTGTGTACGAGGCGTTGACGTGAGCGCTTTAGGGGTGAGGCCCGGTGCGGGTGTTCCGCTGCGGGTCGCCACGTGGACGGATATCAACACGGACACGATGAAGCTGAACTTCACGCCTGGGCGGCTCGTCGCACCAAAGAGCCTGCCGAGTTTGGACGGAAACGTCGTTTCTATTCGGAATCATGTGGACGATCTACTCGAAGGGTTTGGAAACATGTATCGAACTCTGCTGCGATGTCGCGAAGCGCTGTTTGCGACGTCGGGTCCGCTCGCGCCCATGCGTGAACAGTCCGTTCGATTCTTGATGCGCGACTCGCTCGAGTACTATGTCGCGATCAATTCTGCACTGCATCTGAGCAAGCTTCGAGGGAAAACAGAACTGGATATTCAGTTAAGCGAGCTTCCTCTAAGGAGGCGTGTGTTCCGTCCTTTGACGCCGTTTGAGGAAACTGAGTTGCGGCTCTTAGACGTGCCACGCTACATGATCTCTAGCAAGGCGAGGGATCTTGGCGGCGCGGGATATTCGATACCCGATTGTTTTGAGCAATCGGGCTACGATCACGTCATCCAAACGATGGAACGGCTGAGCGAAGAGGACTTAAGGCAACAAAGCGCACTGATACGGCTGTCGCTGTCGTCTAAGAATTAGGAGTGGTGCGGATGGGGAGACTTGAACTTCCACGCCCTTGCGAGCGCTGGAACCTAAATCCAGTGCGTCTGCCAATTCCGCCACATCCGCGTGAAGAGTGACAGTTTCGTTCGCCAGCGTAGCGCGCTGTTGCTCAAAGAACGTCGGTGCGGAATACGGCAAAGCTGGAGTTGTGAGGGGCGCGCGAGCTGCTAGAAACCCAGAATCAGACTTATGTGGTGCCGGACAGCATCTATTACGCTCACAGGCGCGGTGTCGAGGCGCTTGGCTCGGCGAGCCCTCCAGTCGATTGACTTCACCTGGTCAGACAAGACGACTCCGGTGACGTTGCATTCGTGTGGAATAGGGACCTCAAATGGATAGCCTTTCGCCTGATTGGTTATTGGACAAACGATCGCAAGGCCTACCTTAGAGTTGTAGGAGGCTTCCGAAAGTACAAGAGCCGGTCGGTGGCCCACTTGTTCGTGGCCGGCCTGCGGATCGACGTTGACGGATATAAGATCGCCAGCACGTGGAGACCATCCCCTACTCACCAGACTTCCTTACCCGTCGTTCGCCCCCAATTAGCCTCTCCGTGACGGTTCTTAGCTGTTATGCGAGACAGAAGACTTTCGAGAGACGGTTGCGTCTTTGTGGCCCGCAGGACGATGACCCCGGGACCTTCCACCTCCAGACGAACCCGGTCTCCTTCGTGAAGGTCAGCTTGCTTCGCCACAGCCTTCGAAATGCGAATTCCCGTACTATTCCCCCACTTGGCAAGGGCAGTATCTGTTCTAGTTCCCATCGTTCCTTCTCGTCAGTATATACGATTGTATATCCGTTAGCAAAACAGCTTTATCGAGGTAAATAGTTGGTGCGGATGGGGAGACTTGAACTCCCACGCCCTTGCGAGCGCTGGAACCTAAATCCAGTGCGTCTGCCAATTCCGCCACATCCGCACGCGGAGAATCAGTCTCAGCGTAGCATCGCTGTCGCTTGCGGTTTTGGTACCGGTTTCCTTTCAAGGAAAGCCAAGAACTCCTGTGCATTGCGCGTCAGTTGGGGGAAGGTCGCGACGACATTTTGATCGGAATCGAGCAGCGCATAGAAGGGTATCGATACAGTCTTGAACTTTTGATCCTCAAATTTCTGATTGTTTTCGGATTCGGCGTCGGTCCCATCGGTGTAGAGATCGACCATGATTAAGTCCTTGAGCGCGGAACGGATTTCGGGGCGAGGAAACATGTTGGCCTTCATCCAGTGGCAATTCGTGCAGGCATAGCCGGTGAAGTTCACAAGCACTAACTTATTTTGCTGGCGAGCGGCAGCTAACGCGGCATCCAGCTGATTCTTGAAATAGTTTGTCGGGACGGCTTCGGCTTGAACGGCGGATGCACCGAATACGCCTCCGGTCGATTCCGGAATGAAGGCGTCCAGGTCTCCCAAACGACCGCCGAAGAGGCCCGGGACAAGAGTGATCGAGAAAATCAGAAATAGCGAAGCGATGAGCGCGCGCGCGACGCCGAGACGCTCGTCTCGCGAAATGCCTTCCATTGGAAGGAAGCCAAGAAGGTACAGACCGGGCAATGCAAACAGGACGATCCAAGCGGCCAGAAATCGTTCGCGCGTGAGCCAGTGAGTTTGCAGAACCTGATCGACATTACTCAGGTACTTGAGCATGACCGCGAGCACGATAAATCCGAGCACGACCTTCACGCGGACCATCCAGCCACCGCTGCGCGGGAGCTTTTTCAGATAGGCGGGGAAAAGAGCGAGCAGGAAAAAGGGTGTCGCGAGACCAGTTGCAAAAGCAAGCATTCCCAATACGGGTTGCGCGCCTTTCGACTGAACCGATGCAATCAAGAGCGGGCCGACGATGGGGCCGATGCAAGCGAACGAGGTAAGCGAAAACGTGAGGCCCATCAACAGCGTGCCTGCATAGCCGCCGCTTTGCGAGGCTTGATCGAGTTTCGTCAATAAGCCGGAAGGCAGGCGCAGTTCAAATGCGCCGAGCAGACTCAGCCCGAAGACAAAAAACACGATGGCGATGAAGCCATTCACCCAGGGGCTCGAACCGAGTTGCACGACGCCGAAGGGGCCCGCGATCGCAGTCACCAGGAAACCGAGTCCGGTGAATAAAACAATGATGCCGAGGCAGAACACCAGCGCTTGTGTCCAGCCGCCGGTTCTTCTTTCGCCCGAAGACCCGGTGCTCTGGCTCAGAAAAAACGAGACCGTGATCGGAATCATCGGGAACACGCAAGGCGTAAACAGTGCAGCAAGCCCGAATCCGAAAGCAGTGAGGAGAAACGGAAGCAGCCCTTGCGAGGAATCACTGGACGCAATATGCGTGGCGACAGGCGTTTGCGCCGCAGGAGCGGCTTGCGTCGATGGAACCGGAGCGTAACCAGCCGGTATCACGAAGTTCGCCGCAGACGCGTTCGGGGCGAAGGTAATGTCGGTGGTTTGAGTTTTCTTGACGGGTGGAAGGCATTTGACGTCGGAACAGGTTTGATAGCGCACGGCCGCTTCGAGCGTCGATTTGCCGGAAGCGGAGGGACTTGCAACGACTTCGATTAAGAATGTGGCTTGCCCGCTGTATGTTTCCGTGTCGATTTGAAAGTTCGGGTCGAGCTTCCGAACGGGCTGAGGGCGATAGATTTGGTACTTCGCAATAGACGGATTCTCGGTGACCCTGATCGTGGTGATGATCGGACCACCGGGTGGGGTGGTCGGCGAGTAGAGGTGCCAGCCCGGATCAATGCTGGCCGTTAGCTTGAAATACGCTTTGCCGCCGGGTGCGATTGGCGATGAAGCACTTGCGCCCGCGAGTGTCCAGTGGACCGGATCTTCTTTCGCAAAAAGACACGTAACGCCGAGCGTTGCGAGCAGCAGAAGGCGAGACACACTATCCTGCTTGTGCTGATGCCCAGCCGTCCAGCTCCGTTGCAATACGCTCGTTAATTTTGCCTTCCGCAAACTCTTTAGCAACGCGGATCGCATTACGGATCGCTTTCGCGCTGGAGCGCCCGTGGCAAATAACACATATGCCGTTTAAACCGAGCAGCGGCGCGCCGCCGTATTCGGAGTAGTCGATGCGCTTCTTGAGATCGGCGAGGGCGCCTTGCGCGAGATACGCGCCCACCTTGCGTGTGAGTGTGGCCTTGAGCGATTGCTTCAGCGTCTGCCGTATGACTTCGACTAACCCTTCACTGACCTTCAAGGCAACATTGCCCACGAAGCCGTCGCAAACAATCACGTCGACGGCGCCGGTGTAGAGGTCGCGACCTTCTACATTTCCGATAAAGTTCAGGTGCTTGAGGCTTTTGAGAAGCGGCGTCGCTTCATGGGTGAGGCCGTTGCCTTTGTGCTCTTCTTCGCCTATCGAAAGCAGGCCAACTCGAGGACGACTCATGCGAAAAATGACGCGCGAGTACGCGTTTCCCATGACAGCAAACTGCGCCAGCATCTTGGGCGTGCAATCCACGTTTGCACCCACATCGAGCATCACTGCAGATTTGCCGGTCAGGGTAGGGAAAGCGGTGGCGAGAGCGGGGCGATCCACTCGAGCAAGCATGCCTTGCGTCATCTTGGCGGTAGCCATGACCGCGCCGGTGTTGCCGGCGGAAACGACGCCCTGTGCAATCCCTTCCTTCACAAGCCGCGAAGCCACGCGGATCGAGCTGTCTTTCTTCGATCGGACGGCCTTACCGGCACTGTCCTCCATCGTGACTTGTTCGCTGGCTTGCCTGATTTCGATGGGCAGCGACTGCCAGCCGGGATGACGGTCCAATTCTTTGCGGACCACCTCTTCGCGTCCAACGAGGATCAACTTCACCTCGAAAGCCTTGACGGCTTGGAGAGCGCCCTCCACTTCCGGTCGAGGAAAGTGATCCCCTCCCATCGCGTCGAGGGCTATGGTGACCATTTAGAGGAGTCTATCTAACGCAATGCAGTTCAGCGCGATGCGGCTACGTTTCTACTACTTCGATTACTTCGCGGCCCTTGTATTTGCCGCAATGCGGACACGCCCGATGGGCGCGGATCTTTTCATGGCAGTTGGGGCATTCGGCAAGCTGTGGAACACTTAGCGCGTCGTGCGCCCGCCGCGTGGAAGTCCGTCGTTTGGAGTGGCGGCGTTTTGGATTCGGCATAGTTTCTCCAGTCTCTCAGTTCTGTTCAAAAGTTTTACGACTAACCGGAATTCGGTCAGCTATGCGGGCCGATCTCAGCCCTGATATTCTTCAGCTGATTCCAGCGATCATCGACCGCTTCAGAGTGGCATCCACAATCGCGGTGGTTGCGGTTTTGGCCGCACACTGGGCAAATGCCTTTGCACAGCTCGGTGCAGACGAGTTGCATGGGGACCCCAAGCAGGACGACTTCGCGCACAATGTCATTGAGCGCCAAGCCATTTCCTTCGTAATACCCAACTTCGATTCCCGCTTCGTCGATTTCGTCCTCGCCTCCGCGCGATTCCTCGGCCGGCATGTAGACCAGATCGAAGCGGTTATCAATCGGAAACGTTGCGGCCTCCAGGCACCGGTCGCAAGTCGCTTGAATTCTTACGGTTAAGCTACCCTGTACGCGGATTTCGCCGAGCGAGTGATTGAGCAACTCGGCCGAGCCCTCCGCATGAAGGATCGAAGATTGGATCAATTTACTGTCGTAATCAATCTCGCCTGGCGGGATGTCGACCTTAAAACGGACAGGACGTCGTTCGAGTTGTTGGAGGCTGATAAACACGAAGGCTCCTCGCGCAGCCGAACACCACGGCAAGCACTCCGGGGAGGCAGAGGCAAAATGTCATTATAGCAAGGGTTTTCTACGAGTTGAAGGAGGCCGAAGGGGCTTTTCGCGGCGAATCCAACGCCACCGACGTCCGCAGGTCTGGCCGCGTGAAATGTTCTAGGCGACCTCACGCCGCGTCCCTACGCTCGGGTCTACTTTTATACCCGGGGCGGCGGCTTCACAGTTGTCGCAGTTGTTGCAAGGCGCGGTGAAATCGTCGCCGAAGTAGCGCAGCAGATGCTCACGGCGGCAGGCGCTGGTGTTCGCGTATTCCTGCATTTGCCGCAAGCGCTCCTGCTTCATCTCGCGGCGCCGATCCTGCTCTTCCGCCGCAGCTTGGGCGGCTTGGGCAAGGTCGGCATCTTCCGCCAGTTGCACTTCTCCAGTTGGAAGAACTTCCAGAGCTCCGACATCTTCGAGGCGATGAATGGCGCTGGTGAGTTTGCGCTCCGACAGATTAGCTTCGCCGGCGATCTCCTCCGGCGCGACGGGCCCGTCCTGACCGGCGATTGCTTCGGCAACCTGCTCGACTTGTTCGGGCTCGAGCTTCGCTTCGCTGCTGTGGAACTTCGCGATGCCGAGATCCTCATGACGGAAGAAGAGAACTGCTTCCGCTTTTTCGCCGTCCCGGCCGGCGCGACCGATTTCCTGATAATAGGCGTCGAGCGACTCACTAATGTCGTAGTGATACACGAAGCGGATGTCGGCCTTGTCGATACCCATGCCAAACGCGTTGGTGGCAACAATCACCTCGGTGTTTCCAGACATGAAATCGTCCTGAATGGCGTGGCGGTCGGCGGCTTTCAGTCCTCCGTGATAGAAGAGCGCGCGAATGCCTTCCTCTTCGAGCAGCCCCATGATCTGTTCGGCCGCTTTTCTGGTTGAGACGTACACGATTCCGGGTTTGTCGGCCCATCTAACTCGATGAACCACGGCTTCGAGTTTCTTGTCCTCGCTGTCGAAGTGATCGACACGCAGGTAAATGTTCGGACGGTCGAAGCCATGGACGAAGATTTTAGGATTGTGCAAACCGGCACGCTGTACGATCTCGTCGCGTACCTCGCGTGAGGCGGTGGCCGTCATGGCGAGTACTACGGGATGGCCGAGCCGTTCGATGAAGGGGCCGAGTTGCAGATAGTCCGGCCGGAAATCGTGGCCCCATTCGCTGATGCAGTGCGCTTCATCGATAACGAAGAGCGAAAGTTTCGCGCTCTCGAGCGTTTCAATGGTCTCCTGCTTGCGCAACTGCTCAGGAGCGAGAAAAATAAACTTGCCCGTTCCCGCTCCGATTTTTTCGAGCGCTTTCCGAGCTTCCGCGATGCGCTGTGTCGAATTCACGACGACGGCTTCTTCTTCGAAGTCGTGCGAATTGATGGAATCGACCTGGTCCTTTTGCAGAGCAATGAGCGGTGAAACCACGAGCACTGAGCCTTCTATCATCACGCCCGCAATTTGATAGATAGCCGACTTGCCCGATCCGGTTGGCATGACGACCAGCGTGTCCTTCTTTGCGAGCAGGCTACGGATGGCTTCTTCCTGGCCGGCACGCAAGGTGTCAAACCGGAAATTCTTCTTAGCTGCATCAAGAATGTCGTTGGTTTTTTTCGTGGAAGACTTCTTAGTTGTGGCTTTCGTGGCGCGCTTCCTACTGGTCCCCGGCATCTTGCTATGGGATTAAGCTGATGGAGTCACTGTTTCACGAGAGTTGGAGATAGAGTCTACGGTTTGAACATGGAAGACATCAGCCGACTGCCGCACAAACTGGACAAAGCCACGCAAGAATGCCAGGCGGTCATCGAAACACCGCAAGGCCGCAGAAATAAGTTCAAGTATGAGCCCGATTCCGGGCTGTTCTCGCTATCCAATCTCCTGCCGCACGGGTTCAGCTTTCCGTTCGATTTTGGATTCATTCCGTCCACTGCCAGCGAAGATGGAGATCCACTGGACATCATCGTCCTGATGGATGAGCCCGCTCACGTGGGCTGCCTGCTGAAAGTGCGTGTCATCGGCGTCATTCGCGTCGAGCAGAACGAATACGGAAAGAAATCGCAGAACGATCGTCTCGTCGCGGTGGCGATTCGGTCTTTTGAGTACAAGGATGTGAAATCCATTTCGGAGTTGAACGAATCGCTTGTGCAGCAGGTGAAGGAATTTCTAGGGCTTTACAACAAGAACTCCGGTAAGCACGACGAAGTGCAAGGAGTGGACGGACCCGGGCGCGCGTTAGAGTTGCTCGAGAAAGCTATTAAGAGTTTTCAGCAGAAGCAAAAAGGGTGATTACAGCTCGATCTTGCGCAAGCGAAGAGCGTTCGTGATCACCGAGACCGAGCTGAATGTCATCGCAGCGCTGGCGATGATCGGGGTGAGCAGGATTCCGAAGAACGGATAGAGGACGCCTGCGGCGATCGGCACACCGAGAATGTTGTAGATAAACGCGAAGAAAAGATTCTGGCGGATATTGCGCATGGTGGCGCGGCTTAACTGGAGCGCGCGAGCGATACCGCGCAGATCGCCATGTACCAGCGTGATGCCGGCAGATTCCATCGCGACATCCGTTCCGGTACCCATGGCGATACCGACGTCCGCGGCGGCGAGTGCGGGAGCATCGTTGATTCCGTCGCCCGCCATCGCTACGATGTGACCTTCAGACTGGAGCTTCTTCACCGCTTCAGCTTTCCGGTCTGGCAGAACTTCTGCTTCTACGTCGTCAATGCCCGCGCGCTTCGCAATGGCGAGTGCAGTCGCGCGATGGTCGCCTGTCAGCATGGAGACGCGCACGCGCTGAGCGTGGAGAAGACGAATGGCCTCCGGCGTGGACGATTTGATCGGATCCGCTACTGCGAGCACCCCCGCCGCTTTGCCGTCTACCGCGATGTAGATAAGCGATTGCCCTTCGTTGCGAAGCGGCTCGGCGCGATTTGCCAGCTCGTCGAGGCCGATGCCAGCCTCCCTTAAGAGCGCCGGATTGCCGGCGAGGACAGTCTGACCCGCGAGTGAACCTCGGACACCTTTGCCGGGAAGAGACTCAAAGTCGCGCACCGGCTGAAAGGGAAGACTCCGGTTCTTAGCGGCCTCGACGATTGCACTCGCGAGAGGATGTTCGCTGGCTTGTTCAAGAGCAGCGGCGACTTGAAGCAGCTCATTTTCGGAGTAGCCGCGCGACGCGATGATGCTGGTGAGCTTCGGCTTGCCTTCCGTCAGCGTGCCGGTCTTGTCTATGACGAGAGTGTCGATTTTATGAAGTGCCTCGAGTGCTTCGGCGTTACGGACCAATACGCCTGCCGTGGCGCCGCGACCGGTACCGACCATGATGGACATGGGTGTGGCGAGGCCAAGCGCACAGGGGCAGGCGATGATCAGGACAGCAACTGCATTCACCAACGCATGGCTCAAGCGTGGCGTGGGACCCCAGATGGACCAAACCGCGAAGGTGATCGCGGCCGATAACACGACCGCCGGAACGAAATAAGATGCGACGCGATCGGCCAAGCGTTGGATGGGAGCGCGCGTGCGTTGTGCTTCGCTGACCAACCGAACAATTTGGCTGAGCAAAGTGTCCTTTCCGACGCGATCGGCCCGCATGATGAAAGTGCCGGTACCGTTCACCGTGCCGCCTGTGACCAGAGCGCCCGACGATTTCTCAACGGGTATGGATTCCCCCGTGACCATGGATTCATCGATGGAGCTATGCCCCTCGACCACGGCGCCATCTACAGGAACCTTTTCGCCGGGGCGAACGCGGAGGTGGTCTCCCGCGCTGATTTGCTCAATTGGAACGTCGCGCTCCTGCCCATGTTCGACGAGTCGCGCAGCGTTGGGAGCGAGGTTCAGAAGAGCCTTTAGTGCGCTGCTGGTTTGCGAGCGGGCCCGCAGCTCCAGTACCTGGCCGAGCAACACCAGCGTAGTGATTACGGCGGCTGGCTCAAAGTATAACGGCAACATTCCGCTTTCACTACGGAACGCGGCGGGGATTGCGGAGGGGAAGAGCACCGCCACGACACTGAACACATACGCCACTCCGGTTCCGAGCGAAATGAGCGTGAACATGTTCAAGTTGCGGGTGACGAGCGAAGCCCATCCGCGCTCGAAAAACGGGAGGCCGCCCCAAAGGACAACGGGTGTTGCGAGGGCAAGCTGAATCCAACCGAAAAACGGCGAATTCGCCCAATGCCAACCAGTTGCTTGCGGCAGCATCCCGAGATTGATCAACATGAGCAACGGAGCACTCAAGGCGAGGCTGATTACGAAGCGCCGCTTCATATCGTCGAGCTCAGGATTGACCTCGTCCCCCGTGAACTCGATAGGCTCGAGAGCCATGCCGCATTTGGGGCATGCACCGGGACGGATCTGGCGCACTTCGGGATGCATCGGGCAGGTGTAGTCGGCCCCGCCGTGTTGCTCATCAACGCGCTGACTTGGTCGGGCGGTCGGGCCCGGTGCGGGCATCGTCAGCTTCGAGGAAAGCTGGACGAAATTTTGCGGCTTCGGTGCCAGATATTGGGCTGGGTTGCTATCAAACTTTTTCTTGCACCCGGACGCGCAGAAGTAGTATGTTTTGCCTTGATATTTGCTCTCGCCCGCCGCGTTTTGGGAATCCACTTGCATTCCGCAGACAGGATCGGTTTGCGTGGATGCCACGCGGATTAGATGAGAATTGCCGATTTGAAGTGGCAGGCCAACGGACTAAGGTGCACCTTGGCTGAAACGGGAACACGGCGGCTGCATCCAGCGGATGGAAGGAGTTTCAAGATGGCCCTGTTTAGTGAAGGCAAAGAAAGGCCAGAGAAGGTCCGCTACGCCATCGTTGGGCTCGGCTGGATCGCGCAAGAAGTGATCCTGCCGGGTTTCAAGGGCGCCAAGAATTCTGAAATTGCAGCATTGGTGACTGATGATCCGAAGAAGGCAGAGGAGCTCGACAAGAAATACAATGTGGCGCGGACGGCGAGCTATGACGAGTACGACAATTTGCTGCGCAGCGGCGGTATTGACGCGGTCTACATCACGCTGCCAAACAACATGCACAAGGACTATAGCGTTCGCGCGGCGCAGGCGGGCATACACGTGCTTTGTGAGAAGCCGATGGCCGATACAGTGGCCGAATGCGAAGAGATGATTCGCGCTGCCGAGCAGAACAGTGTGAAGCTGATGATCGCTTACCGGCTGCACTTCGAGCCAGCGAATTTGAATGCGGTTGAAAGAGTGCAAGGTGGTGAGCTCGGCGAGCCGAGGATCTTCAACTCGGTGTTCAGCCAGCAGGTTCCGGAGGGCAACATCCGTCTCAAAAGAGAGATGGGTGGAGGGCCGTTGATGGACATGGGCGTATATCCGATCAACGCGTGCAGATATCTCTTCCGCGATGAGCCGACGGAGGTCACGGGCGTGGGCGCGAATAACGGCGATCCGCGATTCAAGGAAGTACACGAGATGGCGACCGGCATTCTCCGTTTTCCGGGCGAAAGGCTTGCGATTTTCACCTGTAGTTTTGGAGCCGCATCGGCGGACGCGTACCAGATTCTGGGCACAAAGGGCGAGCTTTGGCTGAAACCGGCCTTCGACTATCACGTAAAACCGAAGATGACACTCAAGATCGAGGGCAAAGAGAAACAGGCGAGGTTCAATAATGTCGACCAGTTTGGCGGCGAGGTGGAATATTTCTCGCGTTGCATCCTGGAAGACAGGGACCCGGAGCCTTCCGGATACGAAGGTATGGCGGACGTCCGAATCGTTCAAGCGCTTTTGCAATCGATGCGATCCGGACAGCCGGTGAAACTAGCGCCCTATGAAAAACGAAGCCGCCCGGGCGAACAGCAAGAAATCAAGAAACCTGCCGTGAAGCCCGAGAAGGATTTGGTCAACGCCGAGTCGGCATCCGGCCAGTAGTCTGCCAAATGAAAAAGGGAGCGGCGCAGCGCCACTCCCTCGTTAAAAACGAATGCTCGCGGCGGCCAGCGCTTAGCTCAAGCTGCCGTTGCCAGAACCGGCATTCTGCTTCTGTTCGCGATGCTCTTTCGCACGTTCACGCATCTGCTGCTGCATCTGATCGTAGGTCTGCTTTTGGCTGTCGGTCAGCAACGCTCGAATCTTAGATTGGCTATCCTCCCGGACTGCACGCATTTTGGCATGGCGATCCTGCGGTGATAGGGAGCTGTCGGATCGTATGCTCTGCATCTGTTGCTGCTGCGCGGTGAGGATCGGCAGAACTTGATTCTGTTGATCGGCGGTGAGGTTGAGCCGCTTACTGAGCCTTCGGACCTGGCTGTTGGGATCGGCTTCGTGCCGTCCTGCGTATTGGCTGCCCTGAGCTGGCTGGTCCTGTGCCATTGGTGCGGCCAACGCCACACCGAGTCCAAAAAGTGTGGACAGGGCGAGTGAATAGATCGTTTTCATTTACTTTCTCCTTTTCGAGATCTGTGATCTCTACTTCTAAAGACGGTGGGATTTCAGCGATGGTTAAGGTAGCGGCTGTTAAATTTCCTTCAGGCAGCAAGTAAAGTTCGAAACTGACAAACTGGTGGTCAATGCTTACTCCGGCGTTAGCTGATCCGAATATCGCGTTCCTGCTCTTTGTGCTGGGGCTGTTAGGCGTGTACTGGGAACTGCACGCGCCCGGGATGATGGTGCCCGGCATTCTCGGCGTACTGCTTGTCTGCGCAGGCGCATACGGCTTGTACCAGGACTCGCCCACCTGGTATGGCCTGACGATTCTCGCGTTGGCTGTGGTTCTTCTGATGATCGAGCTGAAATACTACACGCACATGGTGTCGGGGATCGCGGGCGCGATTCTGTTCGCGTTCGGAGCGATTGTCTTATTGCAAGGCCCGCGCAGAGTGACACCAGCGCTTGCGATTGCTGTGTCTGTCGCTTTCGGTCTCATCACAATCTTCCTTGGGCTTTTGGGCATGCGTGCTCGAAAGGAGAAGCACTTGACGGGCATAGAAAGCCTGGTGGGCAAAACGGGGGTTTCGCGGACACAGATCGATCCGGAAGGTACAGTATTTGTGCATGGCGAATACTGGCGCGCACGGAGCGATCACAGTATCCCTGCCGGCCAGCGTGTTTCGGTGGAGCGGGTCCAGGACCTGGTCCTGTTCGTGAAGGAGGCATAAGAATGATGGGATTCGGCGGACTTTTCTCAGGCGCGCTATTTATCCTGATCATCATTTTGGTTTTTTATCTGATCTCATCGGTGAAGATTCTGGCCGAGTATGAGCGGGGCGTGATTTTCCGCCTTGGACGTGTATTGCGCGAGCCGAAAGGGCCGGGCATCATTCTCGTGTTTGCGCCGCTTGATCGCATCGTGAGAACGTCCCTGCGCATTGAGGCCATGGAAGTTCCGCCCCAGGATTTGGTCACGCGCGACAACGTGACGGTGAAAGTGAACGCGGTGATCTATTTCCGCGTGATCGATCCGGTGCGCGCGGTCATTGAGGTAGCGAACTTCCTTTACGCGACCAGCCAGCTCGCTCAGACCACTTTGCGCAGTGTGCTCGGCGAGGTGGAACTGGATGAGTTGCTGAGCCAGCGCGAAAAGATCAACATCCGTTTGCAGGCGGTATTGGACGAACATACCGGTCCCTGGGGCGTAAAGGTCACCATGGTGGAAGTGAAGCAGGTAGATCTGCCCGACCAGATGATTCGCGCGATCGCCCGGCAGGCTGAAGCGGAGCGCGAGCGGCGCGCGAAGGTCATTCATGCGGAAGGCGAATACATGGCGGCGGAGAAGTTGAGCATGGCGGCGCAACAGATTCAAACGCAGCCAGTCGCGATTCAGCTGCGCTACTTGCAGACGCTGGTTGAGATCGGAACAGAAAAGAACACGACCGTCATCTTCCCGGTACCGGTAGATATGTTTACGTCGCTGACGAAAATTGCCGAGAACATGGCGCGGCAGCAGCCGCAAACTCCCGAGCGCTCCTGACGAATCGCAACGAACTAGATCTCCTATACTCTAGTGTGTTTTGCCGTGTCTAGACTTTGCCTGGTAGTAGTGCTGCTGCCGTCGCTTTTCTGCATGGATTTGGCGGCCCAGACGCCCGATACCGCAACTGTTCACGGCCATGTCACCGATCCGAGCCACTCCGGTGTTCCTGACGTGCAGATCAAAATCGAGGATGCGTCGACCGGTTTTGAACGCACGGCGCTGACCGACAGCTCCGGAAACTTTTCGCTGCCCGGACTTCCCATCGCAGGACGTTACACGCTCGCGGCAACCAAGATGGGCTTCGCAGAAGCGCGATTGAGCAATCTCGCGCTTGCTGGGGGAACTACAGCGGACATCCATCTGCAACTGAGTCTCACAGGCGGTCAGACGCAGATCACCGTAACGGGAGTGGTGGGCGAAGTGCGAACCGATGAGCCGCAGCTAGGCGACCTGCTGAGCGCGAAGCAAATGGAAGAGACGCCGCTACTCGACCGGAAGATCACGTACCTGCCTCTGCTGAACGCGGCCAATCGGCCCGCCATCAACCAGGGGGACGTTTTTATGAACGAGAACCTGTTCACCACAAATGGTGCAGGTCGGCGGCAAACGTGGTTCGAGGTGGACGGCAGCACGGGGAACGACAGTTGGGGCCGGCAGACGATCTTTAGCAACATCCCGCTCGCCGCAGTACAAGAGATGGACCTGCTTACGAACGCGTTCTCTGCTGAATACGGCGGCGGCACGGGAAGTGTGGTGAACATTATCACGAAGAGCGGCGGCAATGACTTTCACGGCGAGGCCGTTTACCTGGGGCGTCCTTCCGCAACAGAAGCGAAGCTCTCCGGCTTCAGCTCGAGCAACGCGACGAGCGGCAATGATCTGACGAACGACACGCTTCAACAAGAGGCCTTGTCCCTCTCCGGACCGGTCGGTCGCGGCGGTCACACGCAATTCTTCGTGGCGGGCGAGTATAGCCTCGAAAATCGCGCCTCGCCGGTAATCTCGCCTGTCGCTCCGGGGAATTTTATCGGAGACTATCGTGATTGGCTCGGGTATTTCCGTCTCGATCATCAATTCAGTGATCGGAACAATCTGCTCCTGCGCAGCGACGTTGACGGATTCTACGACACGAACCCAAACGGAACCGTGGGCGGAAACACGCTCCCGAGCGTCGACCGCATTTTTCGGCGGCGCACGTACTCGGAGGAGCTGGGTGAGACGGCGGTTTTAAGCCCCACGCTGATTAATAACGTTCGTTTGCAATTCCAACTGGCCTCTCCGATCACGGAGTTCGATCCCGTGATCAACGGGACTCAGTTCTCCGTTCCGATTTCTTCGGGCGGAACGTTCACCTCCGGGACTTCGCAATCGGCGCTGCTCATGAACCGGCAATATGAAGCGAACGATACGCTCTCGGCCGTTTGGGGACCGCATCAGCTCAAGTTCGGCGCGGACGTCATTTTCGCCCGCAACGGAGGAAACAGCAAGGAATTCGGCGGGCCTATTTATGATGGCCAGTTTGCGTATAAGACGTGCACGCAAGCGCTCGCAGTATGCGAGAGTCCCGCGTATCTCGACAACATCAACAACGTTCAGAGCTATACACAGAGCTACGGAAATGCAAATTACACGGTGAGCGATGCGCTGTGGGCCTTGTTCGTACAGGACAATTATCACGCGCGGCCCGATCTGACGATCAATCTCGGGTTGCGTTACGAGCAGCAAACGTTCACCGATTCGCGGCATGACTTCGCGCCTCGCGTGGGATTCGCATATAACTGGCGTGGCGATGCGAAGACGGTCATTCGCGGCGGTTTCGGTATCTATTACTCGCAAGTGGTCGACAACTCGGAAGCGAATTACGCACTCACCGGGCCGACCGGTGTTTTCAACTACACTGCCGGACCGGGTCAAATCGGCTTTCCGGCGAGTGTCGCGGCCGCTCCACTTGCCGCATTTCCGGCGGGCGCGGTAGCCCCGGTACGAAGTCTGTATGTCCGGCCCGGTGAAAGCACATACCTGAATCAATTCTTCCCCGTGTCCACGCTGATCGGCTATCCCAATCAACTGCTGAACCCTTATTCGGAGCAATGGACTTTCGGCGTCGAACAGCGGCTTGCTCCCGGGTGGGTTCTGAGCGTCGATTACGTAGGCTCACACACTTTGAAAATCAACCGTCCGCTGGACGTTGACCCGCCTTCTCCTTTCATCCGGACCTCGCCCGGCCAAACGCGCTCAGCACAGGCGGCAAACTGCACCCGTCCCTACTGGATTTCCTGGTACGCGCAGAATAATTTGACTTGCAACCCGACTCATGCGACTAATCCCCAACCGCCGTACGCGGTTATTCAGACCGACGTGAATGACGGCTACTCGTATTACGAGGCCCTGGATGTGAATCTGAGTCACACTTTCGCGCGGCGCTTATCGATGCTGGCCAGCTATACCTGGGCGCACGCTATCGACAACGTCGATCCTGACATTCCGAGCCAGAATCCGAACGATCCGAACTTCACCGGGCGAGTGGAGAACGGGAACGCGATTTTCGATCAACGACAACGCTTTGTATTGAGTGGTGTGTACATGTTGCCCTTCAAAATCCACTTCGGCGGTGTGGCGACGTTCGGCTCCGGTTTGCCTTACAACATCGTGACGGGAACAACAAACAGTGGAGACAATGGCGCGACGACCGATCGGCCCGTCATCAATGGTGTCGTGATCGGCCGGAATACTGGCCGCGGCCGGCCAATCTATGACGTGTCGCCGTTTCTCGAGCGTCGATTTGCGCTCGGAACGGAACGCGTGAATATCATTGTGCGGGCCGAAGCATTCAATGTTTTCAACCACGCTAACTTTGTGGGTTATAGCGGCACGTACGGGAACGGCAATGCACCCGGAGTCGGGTTCGGCCAACCGCTGGCGGGCATTACAAACCAGCTTCCAGCGCGGTCGTTGCAGTTTTCGGGCCGGGTGACGTTTTAGCGCGCGGGGAGTTGTGGCTGCATTTGCTTCCATTGCCGCTCGAGCTCACCGACGGCCGCGACGGCTTGAGTGGTCGGCGCATTGTCGGAGCCCTGAATCACTTCAAACACGCGGGACAGGTCGCGGTTGAGGTTTTCAAGCGAACTCTTCGCTTCAGGCGAGGCGGATCTTCCGGCCTTCGAGAGAGCATTGGACGTCTCACTCATCATTTCGGAAAGCCGGAGCGATAACGAGAGCTGCTCGGTGAGCCCCGCGATGGGTGTCTTCACACGCGGGTCCATGATCACGGTCAAAGGTTGAGAATAAGTTGTTCCCGCGACTGTGAGGATGAGCTTGTAGTGGCCCGGCAACACCAAAGCGCCACCCGGCACTCTCGGTGTATTGCGATAGATCGCGGCAATCGGATATTCGTGATCGAGCGCGTTCGGAGGCGCGTAACGAAGGTCCCAAACAAACCGATGCATTCCCGGTTGGGCGGATAGAATCTGCGCTGGTCGTACCCAATAGGTCGGAACGTTCAGCTCCTTTTCTAGTTCCGCTTCGGTCGCTTCCGGTTTGTCCTCGCTCGAATAGCGCCGGACAAGTTGATTGTTCGAACCATGAATTTCCAAAGTGACCGGACCGCTGCTTGCGCCGACTGAGTAATCGATGATGGCGCCGTCAGGGGGATTTTGCCCTGCAGGCACTTCGGGCGGAAGCGGCGTATCAGTATTCCGATTCCAGCGCCAGCGGATCGCCTGTTCAGGCGCGAATAAGCGATCGGCAGGTGGCGTGCCGATCGTGCTTGCCTGTCTAAGAGGCGTGATGTCATCGAGAATCCAGAACGACCGCCCATGCGTCCCGGCAATCAAATCGTCACCGTGAATCACCACATCGCGCACGGAAGTAACCGGCAGGTTCATCTGCAGGGATTGCCAATTCTCGCCATCGTCGAACGACATAAAGACCCCGATTTCAGTTGCTGCAAACAGGAGACTCTTGCGCACCGGATCTTCACGGACCGCATTCACGACAGCACCATCCGGCAGACCGTTCACGATCTCTCTCCAGGTCTTTCCGCCATCGTGCGTGCGATAGATGTGCGGTTTCAAATCATCGAGACGGAAGCGATTGACCGCCGCATACGAGGTATTCACGTCAAAGTGGGACGCCTCGATGAGCGATACTTTGCTCCACGGCGTCAGTGCAGGAGGAGTGACATCCTGCCAGTGCGTTCCGCCATTGTGCGTCACTTGAATGAGACCGTCATCCGTTCCTACCCAGATCAGATTCACCTCTTTCGGAGAAGGCGCGATGGTATAGATGACCCCGCGATGCTGGCCTTTTTCGGGATCTTGCGATTCGAACGCCTGGATGACCCCCGGCATGGCCCAATCTTTGCGCGTGAGATCCGGGCTGATGATCTGCCAGCTGTCACCGCCATTGATCGTTTTGAAAAGAACGTTCGAGCCGAGATACAGAATGTGAGGGTCACGAGGTGAAAACAGCAGCGGCATGGTCCGCACGAAGCGGTACTTCCCGCGAAGGATCTGCGGGCTTATGTCTTGCACGTCCTTCGTCACCCAATTGAAGCGAGTCGCTTTGCCTCCGTAAACGATATTGGGATTCAGAGGATCCGGTGCAACATATCCGTACTCTTCGACACCGACAGGGTGGAAGTTTCGGAAGCTGATGGATCCGTCATCGCTTCTGCTTTCTACCGCCGCCGATCCGCTTTCCTGCTGCCCGCCATAGACCCAGTAGGGGAAGCGATTGTCAGTGATCACGTGATAAAACTGCGCGGTGGGCTGGTTGTACCAGGAACTCCACGTTTGGCCTCCGTTCACGCTCAGCGTGGCGCCCTGATCCAGGCCCAAGAAAATGATGTTCGGGTTCTGCGGGTTGATCCAGATGGTGTGGTAATCATCCCCTCCAGGAGCGCCCTTGATGCCGATGAAGGTCTTGCCGCCATCGTTCGACCGGTAAGTGGTCGTGTTCGCAACGTAAATTGTGTTTTGGTCTTTCGGATCGACCTGCACGCATGCGAAATCGGAGCCGCGGCCCCAAATCCGGCGCTCGTTGTTGATCTTTTCCCAGCTCTCGCCCGCATCATCGGAACGATACAGCCCTCCGTAGGCAGCGGATGCGTCGATCAAGGCATACATTCGCTTTGGATTGTTTGGTGCGATTGCAAATCCAATTCGCCCGAGCCCCTGCGCGAAGGTCGGTATGCCTTGCGTGAGCTGTTTCCACGTATTCCCGCCGTCGCTCGATCTAAACAAACCGCTGCCTGGACCGTTGAAAGAGTTCCCAATTTCCCAGGGCGCCTGGCGCGCCGCCCACAATGTCGCGTATACGATGCGGGGATCGCTCGGATCGAGTGCAACCTCCGAAGCCCCGGTGTTTTCGTCCTTATATAAGATCTGCTCGAAAGAAGAGCCGCCGTCAGTCGATCGATACACGCCGCGTTCTTTGTTCGGGCCGTACGGATGACCGAGCACGGCGACAAACAATCGATTCGGATTCTGAGGATCGACGACGATCGAGGCGATCTGCTGGCCATTGCGGAGGCCAAGATGCTCCCACGTCTTTCCCGCGTCCGCCGATTTGTACATGCCGTTCCCAACCGACAGGTCGGGGCGCTGCAACCCTTCGCCGCTTCCGACATAAATGAGGTTGGGATCAGAGGGGGCAACCGCGAGCGCACCGATGGATCCGGTATCTTGTCCGTCGAAGATGGGAACCCATGTGTTGCCGTAATCCGTGCTCTTCCAAACGCCGCCATTCGTCGGAGCCATGTAGTACACATTCGACTGCTGTGCCACTCCGCTGATGGCAACTGTACGGCCGCCGCGAAACGGGCCGATGAGTCTCCAGTGCATTTCAGCGAAGTAGTTGGAATCGATAGCCGGGTTAGCGGCAAAGAGGAAACAGCAGCTCAGAAGAAGAGTACAAAGCACAGTGCGGCGCATACAATTCCGCTATTCTATCGGTGCTGCACATGAACCGGGTATTGACCGCGACAGGAACTCGCATTGACAATTGACGCATGAACAGATTTCTGCAGTTGAGCTTTTTACCCCGCAACTACGATTTCGCGTTGCTTGTGCTGCGTGTGTGGCTCGGCCTGGATCTCTTTTTCAAGCACGGAATAGAGAAGGTCGCACATTTTTCGCACATGGCAGCTCACTTCCCCGATCCCGTCCATATCGGGCCGCGCCTCAGCCTCATCTTTGCTCTGCTGTCGGATGCAATCTGCTCGCTGCTGGTGGTGCTTGGCCTGGGCACGCGCCTCGCAGCGCTGATCATCGTCATCAATCTGGCGGTAGCTTTCGCGCTCGTTCACCACTTTGTTCTCTCCGGTCCGCACAGTGGCGAATTACCGTTGGTTTTCCTGGGCGGTTTCCTGGCAGTACTCATTGCGGGAGCCGGCCGGTACAGCGTGGATCGAAACGTTTAGCCGGAACCTTGCCCTAATCCACTTCCTTGACGCTATCCATCAGCCCAAAAAACCCTTCCGCCAGCGTCGGATGAATATAAATGGCGCCCTTCAATAGCGTGTACGGCTGATCGGCAAGCATCAGCATGCTGAGAATCTGTACGAGCTCGCCGCCTTCCACCGACAAGATTGCGGCGCCGAGCACACGATCAGTTGCGGCGTCGACCACAATCTTCATGAATCCAGCCGTCTCAGCGCGTTCCTTGGCGCGTGCGACGTTCGACATCGGCATCTTGCCGATTTTCAATTTGCGCCCCTGAGCACGTGCAGCGTTCTCAGTCAAACCCACGCGACCTAGTGTTGGGTCCGTGTAGACGGCATAGGGCACGATACGCGAGCTAGTCCGCAGATCCTTGCCCTCATACAGATTTCCGTAAACGATTTGGTAATCGTTGTACGAAATATGCGTGAATGCCGGGCCGCCGGTTACGTCACCGAGAGCCCAAACGTCCTTCGCCGTCGTTTCGAGCCGATCATTGACAACAACGAAGCCTTTGTCGTTTGTCTTGATGCCCGCTCTCGCGAGATCCAGATCTTTGGTGTTCGGCGTACGCCCGGCCGCGACTAGCAGGTGCGACCCGGAAATCGTCTCCGCCTCGCCGCGTTTTGCGAGCGTCAACGAAATGCGTCCGTTCTTCTTCTCGGCTTTCGTGGCGCGTGCGTCAACGCGAAAGTTGATCCCTTCGACCTCGAGCGCTTTTTGTAACTCGCGTGTAATGTCTTCGTCTTCGTTAGGCAAAATACGTGCCGCACTCTGTATGACGGTGACTTCGCTGCCGAAGCGGCGGAACATTTGGCCGAACTCCAGGCCAACGTAGCCGCCGCCGAGAACCAACAAGTGTTGCGGCACCTCGGTCAGCTGCAGCATGCCGACGTTGGTCAGATACGGCACGGACTCTAACCCCGTGATTGGTGGAACGGTCGGCCTCGCGCCGGTATCGATGAACACGCGTTCGGCCTCGATCGTCTGCGCTCCGACCTTGACGCGCTTCGGACCGGTAAATCGCGCGCTTCCGCGCACCAGCCGCGGCTTGCCGGGTTGGTCTACCTTGCTCTCCCATCCTGAGCGAAAGCTCTCCACAATGTCGTTCTTGCGCTTCACAACTTCGCCCAGATCCACGCGCACATCGCCGGCGTGTACGCCCCAACGATGTCCGTTCCGCGCATAGTGAGCGACTTGCGCGCTCGCAATCATAGTTTTCGTGGGGGTGCATCCCGTATTAATGCAGGTGCCACCCAAATGATCCGGCTCGATGAGCGCCACGGTTTCGCCGCGCCCGGCCAGTTGTTGGGCGAGGGGATTGCCGCCTTGACCCGATCCGATTATGATCGAGTCGTACTTCGCTATCTCCTCTGCCATGGAGGGTGCTCCTTCAAGCCGGCCCAGCACCTACGCGCTGCATGTCGTGTACCTCGTCTTTTTACGTGTTTTGTAACTTCGCAGCTGCCGTTCCGATCATTTAGGTGGCACACCTAGCAAAGCATGACACACACTCAAACCACGTCGTCATGAATCAGGTTTTGCTCCCGCCACTGCTTGCCGTGCCTTGTTCCGTTTTGTGAGGTCGTAAATGTGGATAGTTCACCTGGCGCTGCGCCGCCCGTATACGTTCGTTGTCTTCTCTGTGCTCGTGCTCATTCTGGGCGCTTTAGCTGCCGTCGTTACGCCGAAGGATATTTTCCCGTACATCGACATTCCCGTCGTCAGCGTGGTCTGGTCATATGCCGGGCTGCCCGCCGACGATATGGAAAAGCGAGTCGTCACCATTTGCGAACGCGCCATGACGACGACCGTCAACGACATCGAGCACATCGAATCCGAGTCGTATACGGGCGTCGCCGTTATTCGCGTGTATTTTCAGCCGAAGGTGAAGGTCGAGATGGCGGTGGCTCAGATCACGGCAATCGTTCAAACGATTTTGAGGGTGCTACCACCCGGAACGTTCCCGCCAAACGTGCTGAAGTATGACGCCTCGAGCGTACCTATTCTTCAGCTCGGACTTACGGGCCAGGGACTCACGGAGCAGGATCTTTACGATCTGGGGCTGAACTTCATTCGTACACGCCTCGCCACGGTACAAGGCGCGTCTCTTCCGCTTCCGTGGGGCGGCAAGTCCCGGCAGATCATGGTTGACCTCGATCCGAACGCGCTGTATGCGAAGCACCTTTCGGGAATTGACGTTTCGAATGCACTCAACGCGCAGAACCTCATTCTCCCGGCTGGCACGGCTCGCATCGGGGACCTCGAATATCTCGTGCGCATCAACAGCAGTCCGCTCACCGTCTCCGCTCTGAACGATCTGCCGATCAGGGCGGCTAACGGCGCGATCGTTTACATGAAAGACATCGGCCAAATACGGAATGGGTTCGCGGTTCAGACCAACATCGTCCGCGAAGATGGCCGGCGTTCGGCGCTGCTTTCCGTGCTTAAGAACGGCAAGGCTTCGACGCTTGACATCGTGAATGCGGTCAAGAAGGCGCTGCCCCGGGTGAAAGCGGATCTTCCGAGCGCACTCCGAATCACGCCACTGTTCGACCAGTCCATCTTTGTGCGTAGCTCGATCAACGAAGTTTTGCGAGAAGCTTCGATTGCGGCGATTTTAACGGCCTTGATGATCCTGCTTTTTCTCGGAAGCTGGCGCAGTACGCTGATCGTCTGCATTTCCATTCCGCTTTCGATTCTCACCTCGGTCTGCATTCTTGCCGCGCTTGGTCAAACGATCAACGTGATGACGCTCGGCGGATTGGCGCTCGCGGTCGGAATTCTAGTAGACGATGCAACTGTCGAGATCGAGAACACACATCGCAATTTGGCCGAGCCGAACAAATCTCTGGTGCACGCGATTCTGGACAGCGCGAGCCAGGTAGCCGCGCCGGCGCTGGTTTCCACGCTTTCGATCTGTATCGTTTTCCTGCCCGTGGTCCTGCTGACGGGCGCAGCCAAGTATCTGTTTACACCGCTCGCGATGGCGGTGGTCTTTGCGATGCTCGCCTCGTATTTTCTCTCACGCACATTGGTTCCAACGATGATGCACTACTTGCTGCCCGCGGAGGTTGCGCTGTACCAGCCGAAACGGGGCGAGGAACCTAAAGAGGCGCAGAATTGGGTTTGGCGAGTGCACCAACGTTTTGAACATCGATTCGAAAGACTACAGCACCGTTACAAAGGCTGGCTCGAGTGGAGCTTGCATCATCGAGCGATCGTCCTGATCATATTTGGCCTCTTTGTCATCGGGTCGTCGTTGCTTACCTTGACGATAGGTCGTGATTTCTTTCCGTATGTGGATTCCGGGCAGATGCGTTTACACGTGGTGCCGCCGGAGGGCACGCGCATTGAAGAATCCGAACTGATCTTTGCTGCCGTCGAGGCGGAGATTCGAAAGATACTTCCCGCGGATCGGATAGAGCTGATCCTCGACAACATTGGTCTCCCGAACGGGGGCTTCAATCTTGCGTTTGGGAACAACGCCACAGTCAGCAACTCGGACGGCGACATCCTGATTTCGTTGAAGCCGGGAAAAAGAGAGACACTCGAGTTCACGCGCGAGTTGCGCCAAAAGTTGGGCCAGAAGTTCCCCGAAGAAACGTTCTTTTTTACTCCGGCTAACATGACGAATCAGATTCTGGATTTTGGCTTGCCCGCGCCGATTGACCTGCAGGTGGTCGGCCGCAATCCCGTGCAGAATTATCAGATTGCCCTAAATTTGCTTCGTAAGGTATCTGCTATACCGGGCGCGGTGGATGTTCACATCCACCAGCAGGTGTCGTATCCCACGGTGCAGGTCAACGTGGATCGCGCCAAAGCGCAGCAGATCGGGCTGCAGCAGAAAGACGTGGCGAACAGCATGCTCATCTCGCTTTCGGGCAGCGGGCAAACAGCACCGAACGAATGGTTGAACCCGGAAAACGGAGTCAATTACCAAGTCGTCGCGCAGAGCCCGCAGTATCGCATGGACTCGTTCGATGCGCTTCAACGTACTCCGGTAACGGCGAGCAACGGAACAAATACGCAGCTGCTTGCCAACCTGGCGACGCTCAAGCGAGACATATCCGCGGTGGTTATAGACCACTACAACATCCAGCCCGCCTACGACATCTATGCGGATGTCGATCGGCGGGACCTGGGAGGAGTGGCGGATCGAATCCACGAAATCATCAAACAGGAGAAGAAGCTTCCGGGCGGCACATTCATCGACCTTCGCGGCGAAGTGACGACTATGGAACAGTCGTTCGATCGGCTCCTGTTAGGCATCGGGTTCGCCGTCATCATCGTGTACCTGCTGATGGCGGTGAACTTCCAGAGCTGGCTCGATCCATTTGTGATTTTGATGGCGCTCCCAGGAGCGTTCTCAGGAATTCTTTGGATGCTCTATTTGACCCAGACGACTTTCAGCGTTCCATCACTGATGGGATCGATCATGACGATTGGCGTGGCGACCGCGAATTCGATATTGCTGGTCGTGTTCGCCAATCACCATCGTGCCGTGAAAGACGATCCGTTCGATGCGGCGCTCGAGGCCGGTTTCACCCGGCTTCGTCCGGTACTGATGACCGCGCTCGCGATGATTATCGGCATGCTTCCAATGGCGTTAGCGTTCGGCGAGGGAGGCGAGCAGAATGCGCCTCTCGGTCGCGCGGTTATCGGCGGTCTGCTGGTGGCGACCGTATCCACTCTTTTCGTCGTTCCGATCTTCTACTCCATGCTGCGGAAACGCGCGCCGGTCAACTACGACGAAAAAATCGACAGGGAATATAAGGGCGAGATCACTCCGAGCGGCGAACCGGTGAACAAGCAAGGCGAGGCGAGCCCGCAGACGTAACGATGGCGACCACTAACGATCCAATCGCGGATGTTCCCGATGAGCCCGATGCTGAGCAGCGCGACGGTAAAAAACCTGAGCAGCAACGGCGCCCCCCGGGACACTCGCGCCTCTATTGGCTGATCTTTGCAGCGCTCGTAGTGCTTGCCGGTGTGGCGATCCTCTTCATCGGCTGGCTGCCACGTCACAAGCGGCAAGAAAAGATCGATCAGGAAGCGAAGCAAAGGACGCAGCAACTGCCTCGCGTGAGCGTTCAGGTGGTGCGCTACGCGCCTTCTACAAGTGATCTGATGGTGCCCGGAACGGCAACGCCCTACACCGAAGCGTATATTTACGCGCGAGCCTCCGGCTACGTGACGCGCCGCTTCGTAGATATTGGCGATCGGGTTCACGTCGGCCAGCTGCTGGCTACCATCGATGCGCCCGATCTCGACAAGCAAGTGGCGCAGGCGAGATCTAATCTGCAGGAGAGCGAATCGACCCTGACGCAAATGGAGGCGCAGCTGCACCTCCAAGCCGTGAATTGGGACAGGTACAAGGTGCTTGTTGCTAAGGGCGTTTTCTCTCGTCAGCAAGGCGATGAACAGGAAGCTAACTACAAGGTCGCAGTCGCCAACGTGCGAGCGGCTCAAAACACAGTCCAAGCGAATCGTGACAATTTGGAACGCTTGATTGTCCTGCAACAGTATGAGCAGGTCAGGTCGCCGATTAATGGTGTGATTACCGCCCGGAACATAGACGTTGGCGCGTTAATAAGCTCGCAAGGTGCGGGTGCTGGTGTTTCGAGCAGCGCACCCACGCCGGGAAGCAGCCAAGCCGGCATTCAGGGCAACAACGAAGGGTCGTCGGGAACATTGTCGGGCTCTGCCTCGCCATCTACGGGCGGCGCCCAAGGCGGAGAGATGTTCGCAGTCGCGAGTATCAGTCCGCTGCGTGTTCTAGTTTCCGTTCCAGAGGCGTACAGTTCCGCGGTTCACGTCGGCCAGCGCGCGGAGTTGTTTTTCCAGGAGATGCCGAACGACAAATTTGAAGCCCATGTCACGCGCACCTCCGCATCTATCGACCAAAACACTCGCACACTGCTCGTCGAGGTGCAGGTGGCGAATCCGACGGGGCGCTTGTTTCCGGGAATGTACGTGGTAGTCAACTTTGTCGATGTCAAAGGGCAACCACCGCTGATCGTTCCCGGCGAAGCAATCGTCATACGCAACGCTAAAACGACGGTGGCGCTGGTCCGAAACAACGTCGTGCATTTCCAGCCTGTTTTGATCGGGCGCGATTACGGAGATCAAACCGAGATCGTGTCGGGCCTGAAGGCGGGCGATCTGATTGCCACAACCGTTACCGATGAGATTCACGATGGAGTGAAAATCGATCCTGAATATCCGAAGCAAGGTCAAGCGCAAATCGGCGGACAAACCGATAAGAGCCCCGGCGAACAAGGGCAATACGGCGAACAGGGCTTGGATAATCAGGCTCAAAAGACCGGAAAAAAAGGCGGATCGAAGGGCGGGGCAGGGAAGAGTAACTCTGGCAAAGCGGGGAGCTCGGCGACGCCGACGAAGCAGCAATGAGATCTGCGTTCACAGCACTGCTCGTCTTTGCTCAAGTCGTGTCATTCGGCCAGACGCCGACCTCCGCGGCTGCGGGGCAACCGAACCCATCGCCGCTCTTGCAGTCCGTCGAGAATAACAAAGCGACGCCCACAAACGAGAAGGCGAAAATTCCGGGCCGGAACTCGTTCCTCGATTTCATCTCGATCTACCGGGGCCCGAGCGCACCCGCACTGTATCTCGGTCCTGCGGATCGCGCACGAGCATTGGTCAGGAACGGCGCTATCTATCTTTCCCTTTACGATGCGCTCGCATTGGCGATCGAAAACAATCTGGACGTTGAAGTGGCTCGCTACGATCTTTCGATTGCCGGAACTGAGGTGCTGCGGGCCTCGGGAGGCGGTGACCTTCGCGGAATCAATTATTCAGTTGCGGAGAGCCCAACCGGAGTTGGCGGACCTGGGAGTCCATTGCTCAATAGCGCCGCTTCCAGCGTGACTCCGAACACGCCGACGGTGAACGACCTGACTTCGCTGAATGTACTGACGGAAACGCAGACGAATTTGTCGGTCCAAGAACCATCCGGCTACGCTGCCGGACCGACAGTTCCCACGTTTCAGCCTACTTTCGTAGGTCAGAACACCTGGTTCCAGCGCTCCAACTCCGGGCTGCTGACTTCGCAAACACTGGGCAGCAGCGGGGCAACGAACGCCCTTCCAACTACGCCCGGTACAGTTGATTTCACGACCGCGAATTACGCCTTGGTAGAAGGCTTCAGCTATGGCACGCAGGTCGAGGTGGACCTGAATAACGCGGCCCAGGTTCTTTACGGGACGCAAACGCAACTTGATCCATTTACCGCGCCCAATACTTCCGTTACGGTGAGCCAACCGTTGCTGCGCGGACGAGGAAAAGATATCAACTTGCGATACATCCGGATCGCCGCGATTAACCAAAAGATCTCTCGTTTGCTTTTCTATCAGCAGCTCATCAGCACGGTTTACGGAGTAGCGCGGCTCTACTACGATCTCGTGAGCTTGAACGAGAATGCAAATGTGCAGCGTGAGACACTCGCCGCCGCACGCAAGCTTTACGAAGACGACGCGGCCCAGGTGGAGCAGGGAACGTTGGCTCCTATCGGATTGACACAGGCGCAATCGCTGGTGGTCTCGAGTCAACTCAGTCTCATCCAGGCCGAAGGGCTGGTGCGCCAGCAGGAAGTGATACTGAAATCGCAGCTGGCGCGCCAGGGCAGCGCCGATCCGATTCTCGCGAATCTGCCGATCGTTCCTACCGACCCGATCTCCATTCCTCCTACAGACGAACTGCGACCGCTCGACACGCTCGTTTCAGAAGCACTTTCCACCCGTCCGGACCTGGTCCAAGCCTCGCTGCAAGTGCAAAGCGGCGAGATTGCGTTGAAGGCTTCCATGAACGCGGCACGGCCTCAAGTAGATCTTGTCGGAAATTTCCAGACGCGCGGAAGCTCGGAACTTCCGTTTACAACGCTTGGCACTCCGGGGACGGGCCTGATCACTGCACCGACGGACCTGGGCGTTGCCGGATTACGTACGTCACGGATCTATCAAGCCGGGGTTCAGTTCAATCTTCCTTTGAAAAATCGTGTAGCGCAGGCGGACGCCGCGCGCGATCTCTTGCAGGTACGGCAAGCCGAGGCGCGAACGCAGTTACTGGCAAATCAGGTGCGGGAAGACGTCGAGAACTCTCTCATCGCTCTTCGAACCGCGCGCTCGGCTCTCGACGCGGCGATCGAAAGCCGCCAATATCAGGAGCAGCTGGTTGACGCCGAGCGGGACAAATTGTCAGTTGGCGCGTCGACGAATTTCCTCGTCATTCAGCAAGAGAACTACTTGGCGCAGGCGCGTTCGACCGAAGTCGCGGCGCGGAGTGTTTGGATCAAAGCCCGTGTCGCGCTGGACCGCTCGGTAGGCGATCTTCTCCAGAAGAACGGCATCACGTACGACGAATCTCTGGTGGGCCAGCTGCCAGCTGGCGCTCCGCGGCCGTAACGAAGACACGCCCTACTTAAATTCGAGAATCTCTTTTTCTTTGGCTTTCGCGGCCTGATCGGCCTTGGCAATCTGCGCGTCGGTCAGCTTCTGTATGGCGGCGAGCGCCTGACGCTCATCGTCTTCGCTGATCAGCTTATCTTTGAGCATCTTCTTCAGATCTTCGTTCGCATCACGACGAACGTTGCGAAGACCCACGCGCCGCTCCTCGGCGATGTGACTCAGCTTCTTTGCCAACTCGCGCCGGCGCTCTTCGGTCAAAGGCGGAATCGGCACGCGCACGATCTTTCCATCGTTTGAAGGATTCAGTCCCAAGTCGGAATTGCGGATAGCCTTCTCGATCTCGCGAATCGTCCCTGCATCCCAGGGCTGGATCGTGATCATGGCCGGCTCCGGCACATGAAGCTGCGCGACCTGGTTTAAGGGCACAGGCGAGCCGTAGTAATCGAGACGGATGCTGTCGAGCAGGCCGATGGAGGCGCGCCCGGTGCGAATGTGCGCCATCTCCTGCTGCAGATCTGTCAGCACTTTGTCCATGCGCGCGCGAGCATTCGCTTCTACTTCTTTCACGTTCTTGAAAGTGCTGCTACCGCCGGGGGCGGTTTGAGTTTCGTTTTTCATATCGCATCGCGACCCTATCGGATCATGGTTCCGATCGGATCACCCATCGCCATTCGCATTATATTGCCCGGAACTTTCAGATCGAAGACGGTAATCGGCATGTGGTTATCGCGGCACATGGCGACGGCGGAGGCGTCCATCACGCCGAGAGCTTTCGACAGCACCTCTGTGTAACTTACTTCGTTGTATTTCACGGCATCACGATGTTTCTTGGGGTCTTTGTCGTAGACTCCGTCGACGCTGGTCGCTTTAGCGATGATTTGCGCGTGGATCTCAAGACCTCGCAGCGTCGCGGCCGTGTCGGTCGAGAAATAGGGATTAGAGGTTCCCGCAGCGAAGATGACGGCACGGCCCTTTTCCAGATGCCGAATGGCTCGGCGCCGAATATAAGGCTCTGCTACCTGATGCATCTGTATGGCGGTCATGACGCGGGTGGGAACGTTCAACCTCTCAAGCGCATCTTGGAAGGCGAGCGCATTGATGACGGTCGCGAGCATACCCATGTGATCGCCGGTGACGCGATCCATGTCGTGGGCCGCCGCGGCGACGCCGCGAAAAATATTGCCGCCACCGAGGACCAGCCCAATTTGCACGTGTGAGCGAGCTACATCGGCGACTTCGCTCGCCAGTAGCATGACGCGATCCGGATCCAATCCAAAAGAAACCGGGCCAGCCAGGGCTTCCCCGCTGATTTTTAATAGAATTCGCTCATACTGTGGCATGCCGCTCAAGACCTCTGGCCCGCGCCGGCAACTTTTATGCTGTCACGGGCAGCGGGCTCGCTTGGACAGCTGGCGCATCCATCGCATCACCCACTTTGAAACGGGCGAAGCGTGCGATCGTCACATTCCCTCCAAGCTTCGCACTGGCGGTGCGAATCAGTTCGCCGACACAGATTGTATTTTCGCGAATGAAGGGCTGCTCGAGTAAGCAGACCTCCTCGTAGAACTTGCTCATGCGTCCTTCGGCGATCTTGTCGACCATCTTTTCCGGCTTGCCCTCGCCGAGCGCCCGATCGCGTTGAATCTCGCGTTCTCTTTTCAGAACGTCCGGCGGAACCTCTTCTTTGCCGACGAACTGCGGATTGGCTGCCGCGACCTGCATCGCCATATCACGAACCAAGGTTTTGAAGGCATCTTGGCGCGTGACGTCATCCGAGCTGGTATGCACTTCGAGCAGGACACCGATTTGTCCGCCGGTGTGGATGTAGCTGCCCACCACGCCGTTGCCGCGCACCTGATACAAAGTGAAACGAGAGATGCTGATGTTCTCGCCGAGCTTGGCAATTTTGGTCTTAACCAGTTCAGCCACCGTTGTGTTCTGGTCTTTAGTGAATTTCTGCTCGTACAGGGCCTCGTGCGCTTTGAAGTTGGCACGCTCTGCTTCGGTGACTTCGTCGAGGCGGACGAGTTTGGGCTTGGTCTCAGCAATATGCGCGGCAACGTCGGCGGTCAGAGTTTGAAAATCCTCCGTGCGCGCGACGAAGTCCGATTCGCAGTTCACTTCCACCAGAACTCCGAGCTTTGCATCCGGACTGATGAAGGACGCGATCAAACCTTGCTTTGTGGAGCGCGTTTCTTTCTTGGTCGCCGCCGCGATGCCCCGCTTGCGGAGAATGACTTCGGCTTCGGCCATATCGCCGTTCGCCTCTTGCAAGGCTTTCTTGCATTCCATCATTCCGGCGCCTGTACGCTCGCGGAGTTGTTTGACCAGTTGTGCACTAATTTCTGCCATGTGATTCTCTTGTTCTAATTCTTTCTTTACACACATTGGGCGACCAAGCCTCTCTCGGCCGGTCGCCCGATAAATCTCGACAAGTCCGAGCTACTTTTCGCTGACCGTGGTGGTCGCTACGGGTTCCTCGACCGGTGCCTCGCTGCCGGGACCCTTGCGCGGAGGCGTTTCGGGTTCATTGCTCGTCGCCAAGCTCTCCGACATGAGCTGTTCGGCATACTTCGGATCCATGTATTGCGTGTACTCTTCCGGAGTATGCTCAGCCGCGGTCTCGTCTTCACTGACAATTTTTTCAGCCGCGAACTCCTGCTCAGTTGCCAGCGATTTGCCTTCGGCGACGGCGTCGGCAATCTTGGTGGTGAAAAGCCGGATGGCGCGCAGCGCGTCGTCGTTGCCCGGAATGACGTAATCGACTTCGTCGGGATCGCAATTGGTATCGACAACGGCGACAACCGGGATGCCCAGCTTGCGAGCTTCCTTCACGGCAATGGATTCCTTGTTGGAATCGACGACGAATAACAGATCGGGCAAGCCGTTCATATCCTTGATGCCGGCCAGATTCTGTTGCAGATGCTTGCGTTCGCGTTCGAGCCGTCCCACTTCCTTTTTGGCGCGCCCTTCATAGGCGTTGTCGCCGGACATGGAGTCCAGTTCCTTCAAACGCTTGATGGACCGCTGCACGGTTGCGATATTGGTCAGCAGCCCTCCCAGCCAACGCTGATTGACGTAAAACTGGCTGCAGCGGGTCGCCTCCTCAGCGATGGCCTCTTGCGCTTGGCGCTTGGTTCCCACGAATAACACGGTCTTGCCCTGCGCCGCCATTTCGCCTACATAGCGCATAGCATCTTTGAAGAGCTTCAGCGTTTTCTGCAGATCGATAATGTAAATGCCATTGCGTTCTCCGAAGATGTACTCTTTCATCTTTGGATTCCAGCGCTTGGTCTGGTGCCCGAAGTGAACGCCAGCTTCGAGCAATTCTTTCATCGAAATCGACGGCAACCTGCCTCCTAAATTGATCTCAACGGGCGGGATCGCAAAGTTTCACGCGCCCAAAGCGGAATTTGCGTGACCTGGATCGTGCCCGGGTTAGTGCAGCGGCGGCGTTACACCGGAGCTGCAAGATGGATGCGAGCGCGCACGCATCGGATTCCCATTTGTGCGCGTTCAACGTTGGAACGAAAAGGCGTACTACCGTTTGGAGAACTGGAAGCGCTTGCGCGCACCCTTCTGCCCGTACTTCTTTCGCTCATGTGCGCGAGCATCGCGCGTCAGCAATCCGAGCCCTTTTAGCTTGCCTCGGAGCTCGGAATTAAATTCTATGAGAGCGCGGGCGATGCCGAGGCGAGCCGCCCCTGCCTGTCCGCTCAGCCCGCCGCCGTCGGCGAGAATCATAACGTCGAACCGGTCCGCTGTTTCGGTCGCGAGCAGCGGCTGCCGCACATAGGCGCGCGCCGATTCGTTCACGAAGTAATTTTCGAAACTGCGGTGATTAATGGTGATCTGCCCTTTTCCAGGCCGCAGAAAGACGCGGGCCGTGGCGGTCTTTCGCCGCCCGGTTCCTAACTGTTGAACAAGCTTCGCTGCCAAACTAAATAACCTTTCTTCCTCGACCCTTTACACAGTCATCGCGGCGGGCCTTTGGGCCTGATGGGGATGGTGCTCGCCGGCGTAGACCTTCAGCTTCCGATACATCTGCTTGCCGAGCTTGGTTTTCGGCAACATGCCGGAAACCGCGAGTTCCAGGATCCGCTCCGGACGCGTTTCCCGCATACGCCGAGCGCCCGTTTCGACGAGCCCGCCCGGGTAGCCGCTATGGCGGCGATACATTTTTTGACCTTCTTTACCGCCGGTCAGTTTGACTTTGGCGGCATTCACAATGATCACGTGGTCACCCGTGTCCATAGACGGGGTGAAAATCGGTTTGTGCTTGCCCATCAGGAGCATAGCAACGCGGCTCGCCACCCTGCCAAGGACGGCGTCCGTCGCGTCAATCACGTGCCACGCACGAGTGATCTCGTGCTGGGACGGAACTTCGGTGCGCATGGACAAACTTCTTCTCTCCGCTCGAAAACTCGAACACTTCAGTCTAGCGAATCTATAACTTAGGTGTCAAACAGGGCGGGGTAGGGGTAGTGGCTCAATTCGCCCGCGTGGTCTTCACTCGCGCGGCTTCCGCAGCTCCTTGCGAAGAAGGCCTGCCATGCTAAACCCAGTGAGTCCGATGCCTAATAAAGTGAAGCGCAGCCAGTGACCGCTTTGTAAACCGTTCCGGAGCCCTAACAGCAGAACAAGTGCGCACAAGGCCAGTACTGTTGAGTAAAACCACACCCGTCCTGCTGAGTAAAACCCAAAGCCCTCTTCCGTTTGGAGTTTTTGCTGCCACCGAAGTAAATCATGTCACGGGAGACCGCAATTTCCAAATCGAGCCCGCTATCCAATGTTTTGCGAAACGAAGCGTCGGTCCTGTCTCGCGTCTTTCGTAAACCCGCCTTCATTTGCGGCGACCGGGACCTAAACCGGGAAGGGCTTCGCGACAGTTTTCTCGGCGGCACTCGCGGGAACGATGATCGTCCGTTGTGAGTCTCGGGCACCCAAAACCGAGCGGAACCGCTCCATCCTCCAGATTAAATTGGCGCGCTCGTGTCATTTTCTTCATCCGGCCAATTGAACCGATAGGCAGCGGGCGCTTTGCAAGGGAGCATAGTGCCGTATTTTCCGAATGAAGGGGGACCTGTGCCCAAGAAAGCGTTACTCCCACAAATAACTGCGCGTATGGCTGTAGCTTTCGTAGCAGCCGTACCGGCGATACTCTCCGGGGCGAAGGCTTCCGCGAACGATGCGCAGGCGCAGAACATCGACGCCTACGTCAACCTCTTGCGACAAGACATCCAAACGCAAAAGGTGGCGATCACCAGTCAACTCATGCAACTTACGCCAGAACAGGCGGCGACGTTTTGGCCGGTCTATTTCAATTACGAAAAAGAACTCGCTGCCTTGGGAGATCTCAGAATGCGGGCCATTAAGGATTACGCGGCAAACTATACCTCGCTGTCCGACGAGAAAGCGACCGAGCTGGGCAACATGCGTCTTGATTATGAGCAGCGGGTTGTTGCCCTGAAGAAGAAGTACTTCGGCCAACTGAGCAAGGCACTGACCCCGAAGGTGGCCGCAAGATTCTTCCAGATCGAGAACCAGCTGCTCGACATTCTCGATTTGCAGATCGCGTCGAATCTGCCAGTCGTTCGGTAACCGCAGAGGGCAAAGGAGAATTGGAATGAATAAGACCAAAACGATCAGCACAGTTATCGCTGCGCTCGCCATCGCGGGTGTTGAGATTGCAGCCACGGCGTCAGCGGCCGCGCGAAAGCTTGTGATTCCCGCGGGTACGATATTCACGGTAAGGATGATCGACAACATCGATTCCACCAAGACCGGTCCGGGAGAACGGTTTCGCGCCAGCATAGATGATCCGATCGTGGTTGGTAACAACGTAGCGATTCCTCGCGGCGCGACCTGCACGGTTCAAGTAGTGCAAGTGCAGGGAAATAAGCAACTAGCCATCAAGCTTTACGACGTCACGGTAGGAGGAAGACCGTATGATGTGGCCGGCAGCTACGCGCAGCTGCAGGCCGAGGGGAAAAGCAAGACTCAGAAAGGCGTCAGGCGAGCGGCCGGATTAGGTGGCGCGGGCGCGGTCATCGGCGGTCTAGCGGGAGGCGGTAAAGGCGCGGCGATCGGTGCGATATCGGGAGTCGGTCTGGGCGCCATCTCTGGTGCAATGGCACAAGGGAAGACGCTGCAGGTACCGGCTGAGACCAGACTCAGTTTTGAGCTGCGCGCCCCACTGCCTCTCGGCTAGTCAACCCTGCGGACGGGGCGCCGTGGGTTTTCTAAGTCTGTTCTGCGGGTCCCTCACGACTACGCTTTGGGGAAGCCCCATGTCCATGCGCCGCCGAACACAATCGTGTTTCCTAGAGTATGCGAGGAGGAACTGTATTCGTGATAGTACTTGAAGAACAGACTGAATTTCCGCACAGGAAGAATGTAATTCAGCTGACCGCCGACGGCATGCACTCGATAGAACGGGCTGAGACTTGCGGGAAGAATAATCCCAGCAATCGACACCATGCCGCTGTCCGCCGTTACTTGCCATTGATCGTAGCCAACCACGCCGAGCTGTAGCAATTGAGTCATATTCTTTTTTAGCGGGAGAATCTGGCCAACGCCCCATTCGTCTGTGAAAGCTTGACCCGGCGTCTTGAAGGTATTGTTCGTGCCCTGCCTTTGCCCGTGAACCTCCCAGTCGGTAAAAAGGCTGGCGCTTGTTCCTTTATTTTTCGTGACATAGTAAGTCGTTGCTGCTTGGACGTGGTTGCCATAGTATCCGGATCCGATGTTATTGTTAGCCCCCGGGGAGTATCGGCCCGTGGGATACATGATGCCGTCCGCCACCGTAATGTCCAGTCGTTTCAGGTGCCAGCCTATGTTGAGCGGTTGAATCCAGGTATCCGCCAGGCCGGTGCCGCCGCCAGTCACGCCGAGATTGGGGAAACGGGTGAAATCAGCGACAAGGGAGCCGGTAGCTGGTGTAGGAAACATAACCATGAATCCGAGATTCCCGCCCAGGACCTTTAGATCAGGTACATAGTAGAAAATGTTTTCGACCGCCCAAATGTTGTAAGTGCCACTCACCGGAATAGCGTTACCGCTTGGACCATTGAATGATCCAGCGTTATAGTTGACGTCAAGATTGATGTAGGTTACGCCAGGAGACGGCAAAATTCCTGCGTTAAGTCCGATCTGGCCTGGCATCCATTGCGGCTTCTGTTGCGCCAAGACGGATGAGACACTACCTAAATAAATGTAAGTAAGCACCATGGCTCCAAGCTTCGTTCGGGATTTCATTGTCGTTCTACCTTTCATCGTTGTTTGTCGAAATTATGATGCTACAGGTCCAGTCAAGAGGCACGTTGAGTCACAACTTAGTATCTTGAGCGAGGACTGCTACGTTGATGATTCATGCGGCCGGTGGATGTAAGAAAACCGCTGCGAACTCGTGGTGTAGAGAATCGAGTGGACGACACGATCATCCGAAGTCGAAAACATCGGTAGCGGAGTGGCGATGCACAGTACTCGGCCTTATCGTGTACGGCTGATAGCGCCGTATCCTTACATCGGAGGGAAGTTCTTCAATAACTTGTTGATGCCCTTCTGCAGGTTCCTCAAGTTCTTTTGTTCGTTGCCGCTAGGATCTATGGTCTTCGCGGCTCTGCCTTGCCAGACCTGTTGCTTATTCGCCATCGTATATACGTCGAACACGAGCGTGCCGTTATTAATAGTGGAACTCGTGGCGGTGCCCATGCCGCCAAAACGGAAACCACCACCCATGCCATAGGCGTTCCATTGTCTTTCCTGTTGGATAGCGACCTGGTAGCAAACCAACAAATCGGACGTGGCCTCCGGCGCGACTTTCGAGAACCCTTTCTCGGAGAGTACGTTATCGATGTCCTGTTTTATTTCGCTGTTCACGATGCCACTTGGATGGGCATTGCCGCAGTTGGCCCATTGATACGTGTGAAAACTGGCGAAGTTAGTGCCTGGAAGCGCATTGTATGTGACGTCCTGCGCCACACACAGGCCGCCGAAGAACAGCGGGCCGAGGCAAACCGCTGCTGCGTAACTTAAGTGTCTTTTGACTTTCATGTTCATAGCGATCTCCTTTGTTTGATGCATTGTTTCGGTTTCCCGAGGTGGAAACAGAGTCTTGCGTTCGCTACATCCTCTGGTAGTTAGAACTTGTTGTTTGAACTTGTATACTCTTCGCGGGAGCGTCGAGGGTTGTTTGTGCCACGTAATTCGGACCTCCCGGCAGAGTCTGGAAATTGACCTGGAGGCTCACCGGGTCACTCGGATCATTCATGTACGTGTTCACGCTGATCTGCGTCAATGCCTTTGCCGCTGTATCAAAGGTCAGTACAAGGGAATCGCCCGGCTTGAGATAGTTCTTGAACTGAAGGTCAACAGTGCCTGGCCCGGCGTGGCCCAAAGAGGCGTTGCCCGCTTGAAAATCGACCCTCATCTGTTGGGGATTGGGCGGCACATACTGTTTAATAAGGGCGCCTGCCTGCTGCATGTAGCTCTCGAGTTCATCCTTTTTCTTCTCGACGACTCGCCCGCGGAGACCGCGCTTCTCCGGTGCAGGAGCAGACCCGCCGGTCGGAGTTTTCTGCACCGTTCCGTCGGGTGCATACTGACAGCGGAAATCGGTGGTTTTCTTCACCTCACCCTTGCGCAGAATGTTGGTCTGCTCGGTCCAGGTGTATTGCCGGAGCGCTGCTTGATTCTGGGCCACTGCTTCTCTAACCATGCCCAGCTTCTGCTGCAGTTCCTCCCGTTGTGCGCGAGCTTGGGGTTGGAAAGCAAGGGCACACAGGGCAGCACTCATCATCAATGTTGTTCTCATTCGCCGATGTCTCGGAGTGGTTGATGAGCAGCGCAACGGAATTGATTTAGAGAATTTCTTCGCCTTAACGAGAAGGTAAGAGATCTGAGCTGGTCCGTGCGTCTCAACGCCCTAATAGCGATCACAGAAGTCAAAACATTTTGCACCCGGAACACATGCGAAGTATCGAGAGGTGTGGCCGGCGTATGGCAGCCGTTGCACAGATTTCATGGCAGAGTTCTTGATCCGTACCTGGCAGCATCTCGTCGGTCGTATAGACGGACCGATGGCGTTTCGTCTGATCCTGCAACCCATGGTTGCGACGTTCCTCGCGATTCGCGCCGGGTCGAGGGATGCACGGGAAGGGCGGGCCGCTTACGCGTGGGCGCTTATCACAGATGTGGGTCATCGGATGGAGTATCTGCGCGATGGCTCGAAAGATATCGCCAAGGTTTTCATTGCCGCCGTCGTCATCGACTTTGTTTACGAAATCATCGTTTTCCGCAGGATTTATCCGACGCAATCGTTGATCATCGCGACAATACTTGCCCTGGTGCCTTACGTACTGATTCGCGGTCCGGTGTCACGTATTATGCGGCAGCGTTATTGGTCTTAAGGGACAACGCAGATATGGCGGCGGCACACGTGGACGTGAGCACGAAGCTAGCTGTTGATCGGACGCGGATCGCGTACGACCGAACCTCTTGATGGCCTGGATCAGGCTGGGACCCGTAGCGCCTCCACTTTTGGCCCGCTCTTGCTCCTGTATTCCTTGAGAAAAACAAATTTTGAGTCTCGTACGCCCCCGAGTAATCGTTATCTTCGCGGGTGATAGTCCGACAGGTCTCGATGGCAAGAGTCATCAATGTCTTCTCGATACAACGTTTATCCTGTCGCTGGTCCTCGCAGCACGCGCCGTCAAATCTGCGCTGCTCTCGCTCGAGCTTTCGAGTAAACGACGCCAAGGAGGCGTTTTATGAATCAGACCCGCTTTGCAGGTGTTGTCATCGCGCTCGCCTTATGCGCGTCGGTCGCCACCGCTGATCAATGGAATAAGAAAACGATTTTGACGTTTAGCGGTCCGTTTGAAGTTCCGGGTGCCGCCCTGAGTCCTGGAACCTACGTATTTTCTCTAGCCACCCCGAACGGAAGCCGCAACTTGGTGCGCATCACAAACGAGCGCGGAAACAAGACGTACGCGACGGTACTGACCATTCCAGATTATCGGATGAAAGTGACTGATAAGACTGTCGTGGCATTCGGTGAGCGGGCTCCCGGTGCGCCGGAGGCACTCAAGGTGTGGTTCTATCCCGGCGATAACTATGGGTATCGCTTCGTTTATCCCAAGGTGAAGGCGATGGAATTGGCAAAGGTAAATAAGCAGCCGGTGCCTGAGGAAACGGAAGAGCCGGCAGCTCCCGCCGTGCCACCCAAGATCGCCCAGACAGTGAAGATTGCGGAGCCGGAGCAGACGGAGGAATCGTATAAACCTGAAGCATTGCAAGCCACGGATCAAACTGACGTAGCGGCGATCGACGTTGTTCTGGAGGAAGCGCCCCCTCCGCAACTCCCCACCACGGCTTCACCAATCCATATGATCGGCGTTCTCGGGCTTCTTTTGCTCGTCTGTTCGGCTTCGCTCCGTTATGCCAAAGTTCGCATGAGCTAGCTCCCTCAAGCTCAAGTCCAGCGGCGAATGGGCCCGGCTCTCGAGTCGGGCCCGCTTTTTGCGCCACCACGTACTTTCCAGATGCATTCCAAGTTCACTGGCCGAGTTCTTCATGCTCTTTCCTTCGCCACCTTTGTCGGAGGAGTGGCATTAATTGGGTGGACCAGTTCGCTCGCGCTTGACTCTTTTTTGGTGCAATGGAGCGGAACCCGCCACCTTGATCGTGCAATAAAGTTGACAGCGGCAGGGGGCGGCGCTGACCGGCCAGAGCGCGCCTTTCATCCTCGCCGGGGATCGGTGCTCGGAAGACTCCAGATCCCACGCCTAAAGATGTCACTGATCATACTGGAGGGAGCGGACTCCGGAACTCTCGATAAGAGCATTGGCCATGTCGTGAACACGGGGCTTCCGGGCGGAAATGGCAACGTGGGAATCGCGGGCCACCGGAACACGCATTTCAGGGACCTTGAACGGATCCGGCGCGGCGATGAAATCGTATTAACTACCGCGAAAGCTCAGCTGAAGTATCGCGTGGAATGGATCGGCCTTTACGAACCTCAAGACGTTTACGTCCTGGACCCTTCTCACGCTCCCGCTCTGACACTGATTACTTGCTTTCCGTTTGAGTACGTCGGCAGAGCTCCGCAGCGCTTCGTTGTTCGTGCCCTGCCCGACGACGAAACACGAGCGAGATTGATGCGTCCGGCTTTTTGAGCCATAAGGGTTGATTCTTTAGCCATGATCCGCTCATCGATTTTGACCGGGTTGTGGAGCATGATGACCTGCATCGCTATTATTCTCTCGGGCCAGAGCACTCGTTCAAATAAAGCGCCGAAGCAGAGCCCTACGATCTCAATTGACGTTAACCGCGTTCCTCTTTATGTAACTGTTCAGGGCAGCAGGTCCGAGCTTATCGGAGATCTGACGAAAGAGAATTTCACCGTGAAAGAGGACGGGCACACTCAGGAAGTCACTGAGTTCCAGCGGGAAGATCTGCCTGTCGCCATCGGATTGGTTTTAGACAACAGTGAAAGCATGTTGAACAAGCGCGATGAGGTTATCGCCGCTGCCATGGCCTTCATCGCGCACAGCAATCCGGAAGACCAGATTTTTGTAGTCCATTTTGCCAATCGCATCAACTTCGGGCTCCCCAAAAACTTACCGTTTAGCAGCTCTCCCGTTGAGTTGGAAAACGCTTTGCGACGCCTGACGCCAAACGGAACAACGGCCCTTTACGACGCGATTTACGCAGGACTTAACCACCTGAATACTTCCGATCTCACCAAGAAAGCTCTCGTTGTGATCACCGACGGTGGAGACAACGCCAGCGTAAGAAAGTTGGACGAAGTAGCCAAACAGGCGAATCTGTCCGGCGCGCTGTTTTACGCGATCGGAATCTACGATACGACGGACGCAGATGCCGACCCAGGCGCCCTCCGTCGCCTTGCCCGCGAGACCGGTGGTGAAGCGTTCTTTCCGGAAGACATCTCCCAGATCTCACAAGTCTGTGAATTGATCGCGCGAGATTTGAAGAATCAGTATCTGCTTGTGTATGCGCCACCAGCCCGGTCAAAAGGTGGCGCTTATCATCGCGTCCAAGTATCTGTCCGAGATCCGAAACGACGTAAGCTCACCGTCAGAACCCGTACGGGGTACTTCGACGAAACGGGCAAATGAATCGGCTGCCGATTAACAACTCCGTCCGACGCCACGGAATCCCAAACTCTCAATGGATTCAGCGCAAAGGCGCGTAGTATCCGCGTCTCCATGCGACCCGTAGCCCGCGACTCCCGGGAGGAAGAACTAGTTTGACAATCACCTTGTGGTATTTGCCATCATTCTCGCCCGTCGCGGGCAAATAGCCAAGCACATAATGACTATGGATTTCTGCACTGAGCGTCGCCGCCATCTCAGGCAACTCGTCCAATTTGCGAACTCGGTAAGCGCGTCCGCCACTCTCTTCGGAAATTCTTTCGAGAGACGGTGAATAATCCTGGATCGAAATGGCAAAGACGCGCACATCGGCCTCCCGCACCGCGCTCATGATTTCACTTTCCGTATAGCGACTGTTGTTGTCGCCTCCATCGGATAGAACAAAGAGCGCTTTCGTGCCATAGGTCGCTTTTTTCATGTGGCGCATGGCGAGATACAGCGCGTCATAGAGCGAGGTCCAACCGCCCGTCTGGATCAGCGCAAGGCTGTCCTCGATCTCGCTAACATTCGTGGTAAAAGGGCCCACCGGGTCCGGCCGATCGCTGAATTTCAACAGGGAGAACTCGTCCCCGGGCGCGCTCATCCGGAGGAAGTTCGTCATAGCCAGGCGGGACTCGTCTATTTTCTTCCGCATGCTGTTGCTGGCATCAACCACCATTCCTACAGACACGGGTGCTTCCTCGCTGAAAAATTCAGAGATGTTCTGTTCGACGCTATCCTCGAAAACACGAAAATTTCGCTTGCCCAGTCCCATGACAGGTCGTTCGAGCCGATCAGTTACCGTGGCGGGAATAAGCACGAGCTTGACATCGCTGCGCAGCGCGGCAGCTCGACTTCTGCTTTGATCCGGTCGCGGTTGTATTCGCGAAGGGAGTGACACTCGTGAGGCGTCCTCCTGGGCGTTAACGGTACAGAGGCTTACAACGTGATGCGAAAAGGATCGTACACACCAGTGAGAGAACGCGCGGAATCATATTAGTGAAGTGCGGCTGGACCAGGAATTGTCGGACATCCGGCACAGGAAACCGTGTGGGTACTTAATGCCGTTGGGGTAAACGGGCTAGCCAAAACTATAACATTGTCCCGAAAATTTACTGAACCCGATCGCGCGTGGCCGAATCAGAACGGCACGAAATTAGAGACGTTGAACCTCAGGGGCAGATACTGCTACCGGAAAGATCTCGCGCGTTGCTGACAACCAGCAGGCGGGGAGGACGCTACCTGCAGCGACTAGGGATTAGATATGTAGCTGAAGAGACGAGCCGAACGAGGGAAGAGGGCAACTACCGCTTTCACAGCGGCTGCACATATCAGTAAGTGAGCGGCGCCATTGCGGGGCGCGTTCGCGACAGAACCGGTCTTTCAGGCAGCACTCGCTATCAACCGCTCTTGTGTGGCCAGCCCCTTCGGTAGCGTGAGGAGTTCCCGAATTCGCGATCGAGCGGCGGATGGGGTTAGCGCGTCTGATAGACCTTGTTGCGGGTGCGCCGTGATAAAGACGGCTTTCATCTCAGGCCGATAGCGCGTCAGAGTTCTTGCCAAGGCGTAGCCATCCATATCTACATCCACCAGGAGGACATGGATCAGCCTCGCTTGGCTTACGACTACATGGAGCGCCTCGGCTTCATTTCTCGCTTCAAAGATGAGGTACCCGTCCAGACTAAGGAGGTGAGCCAAAGAATCGAGCAATTCTTCATGTGCAGCAATAAGCACTGTGGGAACGGGTTCGGGTTTTCGATCGCTTGCAGCCATTGTTATATCCCTATGTCGCGCCGGGAACTGAAATGTTCGGCGATATTGAAAATGTTGTGAGAAATGACCGGAAAACGCGAAGGCGTGCGCGACCTAACAGTAAGGAGAGCCATGACATACTTGTGTAAACGATGGCCGACGGCGAGCACAGGTCGTCAAACGGTCAGGCCGTTCGTCCCGCTAACCCCCTTACGCGCGCGGATTTGGAGGCGCGCGTCGGCGCGTTGTATGAAGCGCATCGCGATGAGATCTATCGGTTCCTCGTCGGACAAGGACTGAATCCTACGGTTGCGCAGGAAATCGCCCAGGATGTGTTTGTGGACTTGTTCGTTGCCCTCAAGAAAGGGACACACATTAAATCGGAGCAGGCATGGCTGTACGCCGTAGCTGGGCGCGCCGCGGTCGATCACTGGCGCCGTGAGCACGGTCGAATGTGGGTCGAACTCGATTCCAACCCAAATGCGACGGCCAACGTGCCATCGCGTGAATCGACTCCGGAAGAAGAGACCGGATACCAGGAACAAATGAATCGAGTAGCAACCAGCCTGCGAACACTACCCAGAGAGCGGCGATTGTGCCTGGAGCTTCGGATGCAGGGGCTGCGTTATCGCGAGATCGCCAAAATTCTAGATATCTCGATTTCGACCGTAGCAGAGTGGCTGGTTTCTGCCATTGATCGGCTGAGGGCGGACGCCAAATGACTAGGCATCTTCCGCGAGAGCAGCTGCTGCGGTATCTGGACGGCGAACTGTCGAAAGTGACGATCCGGAAAACGACAAAGCACCTCCAAACGTGCTCTGAGTGTGCGGCGGAGTTCGGTCGATTAAAAGACCAGCTCGCAATCGTCGTCGGCGCACAGGGTCAGGTATTCAGGTCGGCGATGCCGCCGCCGGAGCCGTGGCCGGCGCTCCAACCCAGGCTGCATGCCGCGGCGAACGCGAACACAGCATCCTGGTGGAAACAGCTCCTGTCCCCTGTGCGACCCATACTGCGGGCGCGTTTCGGATACGCCAGTGCGGCGTTGAGCCTCTTCTTAATTGCCTTGTTGATTTGGGGTCCTCTGAGTCCCGTTTCCGCGAAAGAGGTTGTGAAGCGCGCTATCGCCGCTGATACGGAACGGCTTGTTATTACGCGGCAACAGGTCATCCGTCAGCGAGTGCGCATAAAAAGGACGGCGCGCCATGTTGCCTCGGTGCAAACGGCCCGGCTGGAATCTTGGAAGTCGACCAGATCCGCCTTTTGGCGAATCCGAGCGGTGATCCTGTGAATACGGAGTTGCTGGATCACTACAAAAAAAATGGGCTGTCCTGCGACCTTCCTCTGTCTGCGCCAGTGCTGGAATCATGGGTGAAGCTTGCCGGTTCCGAGCCGAGCGCTGCACAACAGGGGGGAAAGATAGAAATTCAGGTGCCGTCCAACGCAGAAGGGCGCACACACGGATTCCGCGGGTGACTTTTGAGATCAGCGGCGCGATTGGCACGTCGGCGAGATGACGCTCTTCTTTGAAGACGCCACTTTTCAAATCGCGGAGGAGGATTCCTCGATCCTAGACCGGCGCGAAGTTCCGACCGATGTGCTCGACGAGGCTCGAGCCGCAGGTACCGCCGAATCTCGCCGCGCAAGCGCCACTGCCCTCTCGCGAGACTGCCCCGCAAATCAACCTAGACGATCTGGAGATGGAAGTCCGATACGATCTCCACAAGCTGGGAGCGGATCTGGGCGAAAGTGTCGAGATTGCAACAAGCTCGGGCGAACTGGTCGTGAATGCCGCCAGTCTTTCTCAGGATATGAAGCAGCAACTCGCCACCCTGCTCGCGCAGAAACCCGGCGTACGGCTCGAATTCCAGGAGCCCGGAACGCGTAGGCCTTCGGGGCGGCCAACGACCTTGACTCCCCTTCCTCAAATAGCAGCGCCGCAGGATGATGAGCGGCTTCGCAATTTCTTTGGAGGCGCCCAGGAGGAAGAGAATTACGCGCGCTTGGTGCTGCAGACCAGTACGAACGTTCTGGCGCACCTGTACGCGCTCGACGACCTGGCCGTTCGCTGGTCGCCGGAACAAGGGGCGCACCTCTCGCCGGAAGCAAAAGCGCAGCTCGCGACGATGGTGCGAGACCATGCGCGCGACGTTCAGGCAGGAGTGTCCGATCTGAGAACGCGTATTGATTTCCTTCTGAAGGGCCTTGGCTCTCCGGAGATCGCCCAAATCCCTGCGGCTGGCAGCGCAACATGGCAGGATGCCAGCGCCTCGGCCCTGGATGCGGCCCGGCTGACCGACCGCATTCTGCGCTCTCTGCTCACTACGTCCGACGCCCCCATGCCGCTCGACGAAGCGCTTCCAAAGCTCGAGCAAAGCGCGCAGGAACTGGACCAAGCCGCCCGCGAACTGCTTGCATCCGGAGGATAGCCGGTCAATCTGCCGGAACATCCGGGGGTAGACGGGGATAGATTTCTACACCTCGGTGGTCGGCATCGGCATCTCTGACAGATGACCGTGCTGCGCCTGTTCATCTCTTGGCTCTCACTCGCCGCAGCCGGCTTTCTGTTCGGCCAATCAGCCGAACTGGGCGGCTTTGTCCGAGACCCAAGCTGGCGGGGTAATCGTAAACGCGACGGTCCAGCTTCGGAACCCGGACACCGGGGGCCGTCAGCAAACAACCACTAATCCAGATGGCATCTACAGTTTCCCGGGGTTAAAACCCGGAACGTATGAGGCCACGGTGCAGGCGAACAGGTTCCGCACTCTCACGCAAGGCACGATTATTTTAAATGTGGCGGAGCGCGGCAGCCTGGATTTTACGCTGCAGCTCGCGACCGTGTGGCGCAGAGCATCACCGTCAATTCTCAACCCGCGCTCTTGAATTCCGTGGATCCGGCGGTCAGTACCGTAGTGGATCAGCAGTTCGTGCAGAACATGCCTTTGAACGGCCGCAGCTTCCAGTCGCTGATTGCGCTCACACCAGGAGTGGTGTTCTCACCCGTGTCTGGCGGACCTGCGGGCGCGGCCCCTGGGCAGTTCAGTGTGAACGGCCAGCGCAGCAACACGAATTATTTCATTATCGATGGAGTGAGCGCCGATTTTGCATCATACTCGCAATCCGGCCAATCGTTGGGGGGCTCGATTCCAGCGTTCGACGCCGTCGGAGCAACGGGCGGGCTAGTTTCGGTGGAGGACATGCAGGAGTTTCGTGTCCGAACATCGAGCTATGCCCCGGAGTACGGCCGGTTGCCCGGCGCGCAGATTTCGATACTCACGCGCTCCGGTACGAATCAAATTCACGGTACGGCCTTCGACTACCTGAGGAACGATGTTCTGGATGCCAGAAACTTCTTCGACGTTCCTCCGCTGCCGAAGCCACCGCTTCGCCAGAATGATTTCGGCGGCACCCTGGGCGGGCCTATCCGTAAGAACAAGACCTTCTTCTTCTTTTCTTATGAAGGTCTGCGGCTGCGCCTGCCGCAGACCATGACGGGACGTTCTACACTGCCGCCGCGCGAGAGAACGTCGCCCCAGTTTTCAAGCCTATCCTCGCCGCACTGCCACTCCCGAATGGTGCCCTGAATCCCGATGGCCTCACGGGCAATCTCACTGTGGGTTACTCCGATCCGTCCAGCCTTAACGCGACCAGTCTGCGCGTCGACCACCGGTTTAGCGATCGAGTCACGCTGTTCGGCCGGTATGACCACGCGCCATCCACCTCAGCCCGTCGCTACTTCTCGGAGATACGAGACTCTACTGTTAAGACCGATACGGCCACCTTTGGTCTAACGGCCCTGGTGACTCCTAGGATGCTGGACGAATTTCGGGCGAACTGGAGTCGCCAGACCGCCGGACTGTTCTCCCGTATGGACTCATTCTACGGCGCTGTGCCGCCCCCCGCGTCCGCTTTGTACCCAGCGACTTATAGCACTGACGACCAATTTGTTTTTATACCGCCAGGGGCTGGAGAGGTCAGAGAAGGAAACCAATCCGCACCTGTGCAACGGCAGTGGAACTTTGTGGACACGTTTTCGATGACCACGGGCAAGCACGAGTTCAAATTTGGCTTCGATTTTCGTCGGCTTCATCCAAACAGCGGGTTCTTCAACAGCTTTCTGGTAACGGACTTTAGTTACGCTGACCTGCAGGCGGGCATTGCAGATGACGTGTTCCAAACGTCAGAGACGAACATCTGGGTAAAGTTGGACAATTACTCCAGTTTTGCGCAAGATACCTGGAAGGCTTTGCCGCGGCTCACGTTGACGTACGGGCTGCGTTGGGAAATCAATACTCCGCCCGTGTCTACAACGCAGGGAAAACCTCTCTACGCGGTCACCGGAATCTTCGATTCACAGCCCTTGGGGCTTGCGCCCGCCGGCACGCCCCTTTGGCATACCCGATTTAATAACTTCGCGCCGCGGATCGGCGCCGCGTGGCAACTCACTCCTACGACTATAGTGCGAGGAGGCTTCGGCCTGTACTACGACTTGGGGATCCCCGCGGGAGTGCAAGGCACAACAAGCGCATTCCCGTACGACCAAGCCACTTCCCTGGGTCCGCTGCCCTTCAATCTAGGTAATCCTGCCTTCATGCCCCCACCGTTCTCGTTAGTCCCTGGTCCCGACACTCTCGACGTTGAGGCGTTCGATCCGCATCTGCGGACACCTGTAACGTATGAGTGGAACGTAACGGTTGAGCAGGCCCTCGGCGCGAATCAAAGGTTGTCGGCTTCCTATGTCGGGTCCCACGGCGGAGATCTTCTTCGCGCAGACCTCCGGACACCGAACCCAAACAGCAATCCCACGTTCTTAACTACCGTGAACGCGGGCTGGTCTTCGTACTCCGCGCTGCAGTTGCAATTTCAGCGGCGCATGTCGAGCGGACTCCAGGTACTGGCATCCTACACCTTCGCGAAGGCGGTGGACACCCAATCGACAGACGTCTGCGAATGCGGCCAGGTGAACGGCCTGCACAGCATTAACCCGGCAGTAGACTTGGGCCCTTCAGACTTCGACGTGCGCAATTCATTCGTCGCGGCGATCTCCTATCAACTGCCCGCCCCAAATGCACCGTTCATTCATAATTTGTTGCGCGGCTGGACGGTTGATGGAATTGTCAGATCCAGTTCAGCGCTCCCATTCGACATATATGACAGGACCCGGCCCAATATAGTGCCTGGACAACCTTTCTACCTGCCTGATCCGGGGAACCCCGGGGGACGGATACTGAACAGCGCGGCGTTCTCCATACCCACCGAGGGACAGCAGGGTGACCTGCCGCGCAACTACTTCCGGGGATTCCCGATCAACCAGACGGACGTCGCATTGAGCAGGCGAATTCATCTCAGCGAACGCACTGCGCTTTATCTACGGGCGGAATACTTCAACGTATTCAACCATCCCATGTTCAGTCCCCCGGATATCTTTAGCCCGATATTCGGGCAGGTCTATCAAACGCTGAACAACGGCCTGGGTGGGCTCAATCCGCTGTACCAGATCGGCGGTCCACGGTCGGCGCAATTGACGCTGAAAGTGACTCTCTGACCGACTTGTTCATTAATCTCTTGTTACAGCCCGCGTCTCACTGTACGCTGAGTTAGGCTGTGACTCTCGTGAAAACACTACTTGCGGAGGAGCTTAACGCGCTATGCGTCGGGCTCGATAATATTGCTAACCAAATCGGCTGTCTCATCTCTCGTCTGAGCGATACTGCCGATTCCAAACGGCTGATAGCTGAAGCATTGGCCCTCGAGCGCAACGTTCAGGCTTTCCGAATGCATCTCCGCCAATACCGCCAGAGCACCTAGAGAACTACCCAGCAACGGCACCCCAGTCGGGCGTTCAATCCTGACTTAAAAAATTGGATCTGCGTCCCCTCGGGTCCATCCTTCCTCACACAATCCGGCGTTGAGAAAGGTGGCTGCTGGTATGAAACAGACTCAGTTAGAACAATTTAAAGGAACCCTCGAGGGCATGCTGGCAAGCTTCGAACGCCCGCTTCGTCAGCGCGAAGAAATGGTGGCTGAAAACAGCGCCGATGCTCTAGAGTACGTCAGGAATGTGGCCGAGCGCGATCTTGCCATCCGTCAACTCGAGCTTCAGTCGAGCCGCGTTCGAGACTTGAGGGGCGCGCTCCAACGATTCGAGGAAGGCACCTATGGCATCTGCCTGGAATGCGAATCGGAGATTGGCATCAAACGTCTAAACGCCGTTCCTTGGACCGGCTACTGTCTTACGTGCCAAGAGTTGGCCGACCATAGCGGAAATCACGCGGAGCCACGCTGGATCTCTCTAACTGTCCTGCACAGGTGAGCGGCAATCTGTACCGAATAGCACCACGCCAGGAACGCGGTCGCCGGGAGTGCGCGTGCGAGGTAGCGCACCGGCAGATTTGACGCGCCTTGTCGCCGCGAGAGTGACTCGGCGGCCGCCGTACCTTCGCCCGCTGCGGCACAAATGAATGCAGCGGAGCGGCCCCGAAGGAATCAATACCGGAGAGGCGGCACGTTGTGCCGTCGGGTTGAAACGCCGACTGCGTTGCTTCGACGTGCTGTTGTCAAATCGTTCTTCAACCAGCTATGCCCGCCATGATTGAACACACCATATCCCATTACGTCATCGTCGAGAAGTTAGGCGGCGGAGGCATGGGCGTGGTGTACAAGGCTGAGGACACGCGCTTAGAGAGATTCGTGGCACTCAAGTTCCTACCGGACGAGGTGAGCCGGGACCCGCAAGCCTTAAATCGCTTCAGGCGTGAAGCTAGGTCGGCTTCCGCACTGAATCACCCCAACATCTGCACCATTTATGACATCGGAGAGCAAGATGGGCGGGCTTTTATCGCCATGGAATTTCTGGACGGGGCGACACTGAAGTACTTGATCGCCGGCGGTCCCATGGAGCTGGAAACGCTCTTGTCGCTTGGCATCGAGATCGCTGATGCGCTCGACGCAGCACACGGCAAGGGCATCGTACACCGGGACATCAAGCCGGCTAACATCTTTGTCACGAATCGTGAACATGCCAAGATTCTGGATTTCGGGCTTGCGAAGGTTATACCCGGTGCCGGCTCTGAAGTCCAGTTCGCGACCGACAAGACGCAGGCGCTCACTCAGGTCGCCGACCAAAACCTCACGAATCCGGGAAGCGCGCTGGGCACGGTCGCGTACATGTCGCCAGAGCAAGTCCGCGTCAAGGAGCTGGACGCGCGCTCGGATTTGTTCTCCTTCGGTGTAGTCCTCTATGAGATGGCGACCGGCGTGCTGCCTTTCAGAGGAGAAAGCTCCGCGGTCATTACGGAAGCCATTCTAAACCGCAACCCGGTGGCCCCTTTGCGCCTCAATCCCGACATTCCGCCGGACCTCGAGGCAGTCATTTGCAGGGCATTAGAAAAGGACAGGAATCTGCGGTATCAGCACGCCGCCGATATGCAGGCGGAGCTGAAACGGCTGAAACGGGATACGAGTTCAGGTCGCGGCTCGGGCGTCTGGCCAGCGGCTTCGACGCTCTTCTTGGCAGACGCAAGCATTGCCACGGCAGATCCAGACAGTGCGGGCTGGAGCGGCACCCGTGTGCGGCCCGAGGTGAAACGTGCGTCTCCACCAGGTTCGTCGCCGCGTCGGTGGTCGCTGATTGCGGGCATCGCCGCTTTCGTGGTGATTGGCACGTTCTTTTTCAGGAATCGCCAGCCGCCTCCCTTGCATGAACTCGAGCAGCGGCAGCTGACCACCAGTTCGAGTGAGAATGCGGTCTCGAGCGGTGCGATTTCGCCTGATGGCAAATACTTGGCCTACGCCGACCTGAAGGGGATTCACCTGAAGCTAATTGAAACGGGCGAAACACAGAATACTCCTCAACCGGGGATTCTCAAGGGCAGTCGCGTGGACTGGTCGTTCGGCTCCTGGTTCCCTGACAGTACAAGGTATCTTGCCAATGCAAGCCTACCCGGAGACCGCCTCAGCGTCTGGTTGATGTCGGTGATTGGGGTGGCGCCACACAAGCTACGCGACGATGCGCGAGCTTGGGCTGTTTCGCCTGACGGGTCTTTATTGGCCTTTACAACACACCCGGGGAAATTGTCATCCTACTTCAGTACATCCTGGTACGAGGGTTCTGGTCATCGTGAGATTTGGCTCATGCGACCTGATGGGCAGCAGGCCCGGAAACTCTGCGGAACCGACGAAAACAGCGCGTTCTGGCGCCTCCAGTGGACCGCGGATGGCCAGCGACTGGTCTACCTCCGGTTTCGTGAGATGGCCGAGAAGTTCGAAATCGCAATTGAGAGCCGCGATTTGAAAGGCGGCCCTCCCACCGTGATACTTTCACGCGCCGGGCTCGAAGACTTTCGCTGGCTGCCCGATGGGCAGATGATCTACTCCTTGGATGAGCCCGACCCCAATGCTTGGATGTGCAATCTGTGGGAAACGCGAATCGATGCGCGGACAGGCAAACCCGACGAAAACTCGAGGCGCTTGACGAACTGGGCGGGAGTCTGTGAGCTGGGTCTGAGTGTGACGGCAGACGGTAAACAGCTAGCGCTCCGAAAATCGATGCGTCAGAGCAGTGTGTACATCGCTGACATAGAAGCGGGTGGGATGAAAATTACCACTCCGAGCCGCCTTTTGTTCACTGAGAGTTGGGATCACCCGACGGCATGGACGCCCGACAGCAAGTCCGTGATTTTCTTTTCCGACCGCAAGGGGCGCAGCAGCATTTTCAAGCAGTCTCTGGGCGAGGACACGCCCGAAAGAATTGATACCGAGGCAGGCGAGGCGATCAACCCGCGCATGAGCCCGGATGGCACATGGCTTCTCTACCTGGTTCGTCCGAAAGAGGGTGGCTCGTCGGCACCCGTAAGACTGATGCGTGTTCCGATCACGGGCGGGCCGTCGCACTTGGTGCTGACAGCGGCGATTGTTGGCACGCATCGCTGCGCCAAATCGCCGGCAACCCTGTGTGCGATTGCGGAGCGGAGTTCGGACGGCAAGCAACTCGTCTTCACTGCTTTTGACCCGGTGAGAGGCAGGGGCAGTGAACTCGTCAGGGTTGACGTCGATCAGAACGCCGGCTATGTCTGGGACCTGTCACCCGATGGCACGCGTATAGCTCTGCGCAATCGCGCAGAACAAAACCGAATCCAGATTCTCTCGCTCACCAGCCACACAGCTCAGGAGGTCACGGTGGCGGGTTGGAGTCTTGGAGACCAGGGCCTCGACTGGACGGCGGACGGAAAGGCGCTGTTAGTCTCTAGCCCCGTACCAGGCGGCGTAGCCCTGCTGCGCATGGATTTGCGCGGTACTGCGCATCTTCTGTGGGAGCAGAAGGGAGGCGTCGGCACTTGGGGTATACCATCGCCCGACGGTCACCACCTCGCGATGCTCGGTAATACGCAGAACGCTAACATCTGGGCGATTGAGAACTTTTGAGCAACACCGTTGCCGCACTTCTACGCATCACGGGGCAACGAGTAGAACGAAATTAGCCGACATTCCTTCATTACCCGACACCGCTGATGTTTCCACGCCGTCGGACGTCATAGATGAATCCGGTTTACCAGGGTGATGGATGTCGTCAAGCAAAGGAGGTGAACCGACGTTCTGTTCGCAACTTGCGTCCTCTTCGAACCAGTCATCGGAGATGTCTTCGCAGGTAAACATGGTGATCCTCGCGGCGGCTCATCGGCCGCGCTGTTCATTGTCTGCCCGCAACGATGTTCCAGACCGCCGGAAGCTTCAATAAATGTTCAGCGCTGGGCAGCTGGAAATGTCTGGGTCGGAGAATTGTTTCGCAGCCTGTGGCGAATGGCCAGAGAAGCAAGATCTGTTCCGTCGAGTAGCGGTGGCTCTCCGGGGTCTAAGAAGTACATCACGCTTTTTGGATTTGTACTGTGCTGCAGTCCCAACATGTGGCCGATTTCGTGTATCGCAGTCAAATACATTTCAATGTTGTTCAGCCGGCATTTCGGATTGAACGCGATCCAGCCATTAAACTTCGCTATATCGGCGAACTGCGAGCGCGCGGCCGTTATGTTGTCCTTGAACAGAGCGGGACTCCCGTCCAGAACTTGAATCGAGCACTGCATCGTGTTCTCTTCGTGCCACGTCATATCCAGAACCTCGGCCCAAAAGTTCATAGCCTCACGAAATTCAGCTGCTAACACCGGATTTGAGATGTTGAACCAAACGCCAAGATCCATATGATCGCGCTTTGAAAGTTCTGAACTGCGACTGCAAGGGATGAAGTGACCTATCCAGTTACTCGGTCGCGGAGTTGCCGAGAGCATGAAGCTGCCGAGCATAAAAAGCATCCCCGCGCGCAAAAGGCGATTACCGCGCGAAGTTGCCGACGATGTGATGAGGATCATGACGGGTCGAGCCACTTCATCAGCCTTAGAACTTTTCGACGGAATTCTGTGGCTACCGCAGACTGATACGACATCCGCCAATGCGATGTAAAAGATCTCGATTGGATGGAACGAGGCAGCCTTCCCAACGAGCGCTAATTATCGAACGATGACTTTGTGCATCCGCGCGTGAATTGGAGCATCAACCTCAGCGGCCTAGCAGCGAGCCGTCGCAGCTTTCGGCGTGACACGACTTGCCGACATGCAGCACGCGTCTGTTCGCGTTCAGGAGAGTTTTTCCGATGGAGAAATTTACGAAACTATCGTTACTGGAGTGCAAGCCTTTCTTGCGAATCCTGACAGTCGCGTGTGCAGCGCTCGTCGCCCCGGGCGACCTGGGCATGTATATTCAAGCAGCGCAGGCGCCGAGCGATTCCGCCGCTCAAGAGAGCCAGACTCTGAGCCCCGAGCAGCTCGACAGTCTGGTCGCGCCTATCGCTTTGTATCCAGACGCGCTGCTCGCGCAAATTCTCGCCGCGTCCACTTATCCGCTCCAAATCGTTGAGGCGAGTCGATGGGTGCAGAACAACAGCTCATTAACGGGCGACGCCCTTGTGGAGGCGGCAGCGAAACAAGATTGGGACGCGAGCATACAGGCGCTGGTTGTTTTCCCCGATGTCCTAAGTCGAATGGATGAGAGCCTGAAGTGGACTACGGGCCTGGGCAACGCCTTTCTGGCGCAAGAGGGCGACGTCATGGCCGCAATCCAGGTCATGAGACAAAAAGCCAAGACCGCGGGAGCACTCAATTCGAACTCACAGCAGAAGGTCGAAATCACCGCACAGCAAGGTCAAAAGGTCATCGTGATTCAGCCGGCTAACCCTCAGGTGATTTATGTCCCGAGCTACAACCCGATCGTGGTTTATGGTCCTGCGCCCATTTATTACCCGTATCCGGTAATGATCTACCCACCACCTCCGCCCGCCGGCGCCGTAGTGGCCGCCAGCTTTATCGCATTCGGCGTGGGCGTGGCACTCGGCGCTGCGTTCAGAGGTTGCTGCGCCTACGGCGGTTGGGGATGGGGCTGCAATTGGGGCGGGAGGAGCATTACGATAAACAATACTTTCGTCGGCCGCTATAGGCTCACTCCAATGCCTTATGGCCGCGTCTCCGGCACGGCTGGATGGGTGCACAATCCTGCTTATCGGGGCGCCGTGCCTTACTCGAGCGCCGCGGTCGCGGGACGTTATCGCGGTGCGGCCGGCGTCCGTGGTCCTTATCGGGCAGCGGGCGCTGCGGTCGGACCACGCGGTGCGGCAGTAGCCACCGTGGGACCAAACGGAGCACGAGGTGCTGTTGTGACGCCTAACGGAACGGCGCGCGGCGTGCGCACTCCGAACGGGTCTGCCGCGGTTGCCCGCAACCCCAATGGAGCAGCTGCAGGCGTGCGTACAGCAAATGCTTCGGCGGCGACCATTTCCACGAGAAATGGAAACGCCTCAGCCGTGAAAACACCGTATGGCTCGGCCGTAAAGACACCCAGCGGCACGTATACGTCGACAGGGACGGCTAATCGCCCCGCCCCAACTACTCAGCCCAAGAATTGGGGCGGATGGAACAACTCCGGCTCCGAAAAATCCAATTCGGGGAGCGCGTTCTCTGGCTCTGAAAATGGAAAAGCGGCGCAGATCGCCAGCAATCGCGGCGCCAGCAGTCTAAAAGGAGCGGCAAACCGTTCCAGCGGCGGCCGTGAAGGACTTGGCAGAAAACCTTGAAATGCTGCAGCGTAGCTCAGGAAAGCACAAAAGGAAACAACAAATATGAAACACACCTCTGCAGCTGGTTACCTGTTCGTTTGCTTTGCCGCCCTGCTATTGGGCCTCGCTGCATGCTCGAACTCGGGCACCGCGCAAAAGTCCTATCCCACTCCCGATGAGGCTGCACAGGCACTCATCCATGCGGCCGAAACGGATGATACTACCGCTCTCCTCGTGGTTTTCGGACCTGATGGCAAGGAGATAGTTAACTCGGGTGACGCCGTTCAGGATAAGCATCAGCGCGCCGCATTCGTTGCGAAGGCAAAGAGTTCGATGAAGCTTGAGGCCGATCCAAAGAACTCCGCGCGTGTCTTCCTCCTCATCGGCAAAGATGGCTATTCGTTCCCGGTGCCCCTTGTGCAAGCGAACAATCGATGGCGATTCGACACGAAAGAAGGCAAGCGCGAAATTCTCGCACGGCGGATTGGATCTAACGAGCTCGATGCAATCGCAGCTTGCGACGAATACGTGAAAGCGCAGTACGAATACTCCGCGCTTGATCACAGCGGAGCAGGAGTGCCCGAGTATGCAAAAAAGCTAATCAGTTCACCCGGCAAGCAGGATGGATTGTACTGGCTCGCAAGCGCCGATTCCCCGGCCAGCCCGATTTCCAGCCGCATGAAGCAAATCAAAACAGAAGGCTACGAAAAGAAGGGCGATGGACCTGTTCCCTACCACGGGTATTACTTCAGAATTTTGAAAGGACAAGGCGACGATGCCGCGGGCGGCGCGAGAGATTACATCGTGCAGAATCTGATGATCGGCGGTTTCGGTCTGATTGCGTCGCCCGCTGAGTACGGCTCGTCCGGAATCACCACCTTCATCGTGAATCAAGACGGCGTTGTCTACGGAAAGGATTTAGGACCGAATACGGCCACAGCTGCTCGTGAAATTGTGACGTTCAACCCTGACAAAAGCTGGAATCCCCAGATGTGGGAACGCTAGGCTAACACCGAACGTTCCGGCCCACTCGTAAGTCTTTAGGCGAGTCGAGGGGATTAGAACTTCCATCCCACAGAAGTGCTCGTACCGAAATCGTTCTTCGGAGCGGTGACGGGTGGACGAGTGTCGTAGTTCTCGTACACGCTGAACTTCCAAAAGAAATTGCGGACGATCTCGAAGCTCATGCTCGCTTCTGTACCGAAACGGATTCGGCCGGGAGTAGTAATGCTCGGGAAAAGGCTTGCCTGCGCTTGCATTTGCATCGTTCTGAAAGTTTGCTTCGCGAAGTTAACTCGGAGTACACCCTCGGCATTGCTGTCCTGAGGTTGGCCTCCTGAATTCACGGAATAGTACTCGCGGGTGAAAACGGCTCCAGCGAGCACCTGGAGCGACGTTGTTGTCTCGCGGATCAGGTCGCGCCCGACACCGCCGCCGAATGAGCCACGGAAGGTTAAGTCTTGCTGATCGCTGTTAAGCAAGTCAACAAGCGCGCCTGCGTACCAGCGCGTGTCCAAAGCCTTCATGTATTGAAAATCGACGGTATTCCTCCCCGAATTCTTTGCCCCCGATTGTGCGCTGAATACCGAGCTGCCAGTCAGTTTGCTGAAGGATTTGGCCGTCCGATACGCCACGTCTCCTGAAAGAGACGACTGAGTTGCGTCGTTGCCCCCGGTGAAGGCGAATCCGTAATCGATCGAGCCGGTGAGCTGATGCAAGAAGGTATCTTCCACGGGCACGAACTCCACCACCTCCGGCTCGCGCACGCGCAACGTCCTTCCCGCCGCGATGATTGTGAAATCAGCGCTGTCCGGCACGGAAGAGAGAGCTTCTTCGATTGTTCCCCTGAGGCGCTCGCCGCTTGTGAGGAAGACATTGTATTCGTCGCCGCTGTCCAAGCGTGCAACCCGCGCCCAATCTATCTGGACCGCATTCGCCATGTAATCGGCCTTGAAATAAAGGATCCCATTGGCGAGCTTCTTTATCTCGCCTGTGATCTTGTCTCCGTTCCTTAAGACAATCACGTCGTCCTTGCGCTTCGCCTGTAAACCGGAACTGCCGGCGAGGGCGATCGAAATTATTGTGGCGATGGCCGTTTTTCTTTGAGGCCAGAATCTTAATCGCCGGGGAAAACGCTTGAGCGGCATGGCCCTCCTGTCTCCCAAAACGCGATCATCTTCACACACGGAGGACGATTGGGGATATCACGCCGTGCTCTCACCAGCAGGATGCGGGCGGTCCGGGCGTGGGCTTAGATTTTTGCTTACGTTCTGCTCAGCACCGAAGACAACTGGCCCAACGTTAAGTCATTTAATCCTGAGCCAGGAATTCCTCGGGTGAGGGAACCGGGGGCGGAGGTACAGGCAGAGAGGGGCCGTAACGACTCAAGTCATGCTGCCACGTCCGGTAAGTCTCTTGTAGCAACGCACGGAATTTCGCTTCTCCGCGCAGGGGCGCAAGCCGTCGTTCATTGATCAGGTAGCGGTAATTCGAATAAAGCGGATTTTGCCGAATACGCTCAATTGCTTGACCATGCTCGCCGACCAGCGTCGCGAGCAGAATGATGTGGTCAAAAAAGCGGACCGGCGAATTCTTGTACTGTTCGAATGTGCGGCTAGCTTCGGCGCGGTTTCCTGCTAATGCGGCGCGCAGCCCGTCGGCAATATCGAAACTAGTGCGTAGGAAAACACTGGCATGTTCCCGGCCGGAAGATATTCTACGCTCCGCGGCCTCGAGATTCCCCTCCCGCATTTCCTGGTCAATGGCGAGTAGGTCGGTTACAGGTGTGGGAGCCCGCTGCTGCATTTCCTTCAGCGCCTCCTCGGTTTCGGCCTGTTTGCCTATCCAGGAGAGGCATAGCTGCCTGAACAGGAGCGGGGTCAGGTCGGTCGGATCGAGCACTGAGGACCTGTCATCTTCGATAATCGCGGATTCGCAGAAGCCTGCTTCCGTATAAAGGTGGCCCATCTGGTCGCGAGCCTCGCTGTCTAGTGGTCCCAATTGCAGTGCGTGCCGCGCCAGATCCATGCCCCGATCTCTCTGCCCCAGGTCCGCGTATACGCCTGCGAGTAGTGCGTTGGCATCCGCTCTTCGCGGCTCTTGCTTCAATAGCGCCTCGAGCAAGGACCTACTTGCTTCCAATAATTGCCGCTGGTCAGGTGAACCCAGCATTTGGAAAGAGTGCAGTTTAGCCAGCAGCACTGTGGCATCACCAAAATCCGGATCTGCGGTCAAGGCGAGCGTCAGCTGCTGCTGCGCGTAGTCTGCATAAATTTGGTCGTACGACACGGTAAACAAACGCACTGCGTCTCTCGCGCGCGCATATGCACTGTATTCTTCGGCATCCCTCGCTCGAACAGAGCGGTGGGTTCCCGAAACCCGGTTCGTATTGCAATAGCTCAAGACATCGTTTAGAATTTCCGTTTCATCCTGCCCAATCGTGCTCCAAGAAGAATCGAACCGTCCCGTCCAGACTGGCGACTGATCCCACACACGAATCATTCGGACGGAGAGATACCAACCGTTCTGGGATTTCTCCAGGGTTGCAGTTAACACATGGTCCGCTTTCAATTTGGAGCCGATCTGAGAGATCGCCGGCTCCTCAGGCGTGAATTGCAGTACCGACTGGGATTCAACAACGTCGACAGTGCCTTCATTCCTGAGGTGTGCGTCGAGATCGCCGATAAAAGCGCTCGCCAGTTCTTGGCCTTCCTTATCTTCCGGCGAACACCGCACGCTTAGTAGTGCGAGCCGATGGACTGGACGAAGGTGTATAGCAACTGCCTCGCTATAGAGCCAATAAACGAATCGCCCATAGATCAGGACGAAAACGCCGATCAACACAAGCAAGGCAGGCCACCACCTGCGCCCCAGTGCAGCAGCAATCGCGGACGCACTCTGGGCGGGGCTTGCCTTCGATGGGACAGCGATCGGAGGCGCAGCGTGGGTCTCGCTTGAGCTCGGTGGGGCAGAAATCGAGGGCGAATCCTGGGCCGGAGTTGCGTCTGGTGGCGCTGTGATCGGGGGCAAATCCGAGCTCTCGACTTCAGTCGCAGGGCTATCCATCTTCTCCGGAGGAGTTTCGGGCACGGCGGACTCTCTACGAATCCGGAAGACTGGGTCGTATGAACCCGTTGCTAACTCAATTACGAGCGCGTCGTCTCGCCCTTCCGACTCGTAATATTCTGCCAGCTTCCGACGGAGCCGCCGAGCCTCAGTCCGGACAATTGAATCGAGACGTGGATCGAAATTCTCGCCGCGGCCGTACACCTCCGCACCGATCACCCACTCCTTCGGCGAATTCGAATCGCCGCTCAGCGCCGACTCGACGATGAACTGTAAGAACCGTGCGAGCCGATTGGATCGATTGAATTGCGGGCTGGCGATTATGCGCGCGACCTGCTGGCGAATTTCGGCGGACGGGACGGACGGAGCAGGCGCGGCCATTGTCTTTTCAACGCCAGAGGTGAAACATTAGTCCAAACAAATGTTTCCGTGGCGCGGCGTCTCCTTTAGAGTATTCCACGTGCGATTCGTAACCAGGTACCCGCGCTGGTCCGTAGCATGCCTGTTCTCCTCATAAAAACGTGTTGTCCACGTCTGCCTCATCTCAGAATTGTGAGAACCCTATGTAAATAGAGCGGGGGTGGCCTTTAGCTTTTATGCAGGCGCGTGGCACAGCATCGATCGCCGCTTCATCTCGTGGGGTGAGCGGTGGAGCCGAAACAGACGGTGCCAGGAAGGAACCGTGGCCTATGGCTCTGCTTAGGCCTGCAGAGAAAGGATGCAGCATGCGGCAAGCGGCGTCATGAAATTCGCACGCCCGGTCGCGGGCAAGAGCATCCGAATCGCTCGCTGCGCCCACTGAAAATGAGCAAGTACACTCGCCCGAACAAATGAATCTGTAGTTCCAAATCCCCATCATCCGAGCAGCGGCGCGACTACTCCGAGGAGGTGCATAGCTCGCCGCAAAAGATCACGTGGAGGAACCGGAAATGAAGGTTCACATTTCTTTATTGGGGCTGGTGTCCCTTGTGTCGGTTACAGTATTTGCTCAGCAGGACCCACGATTAGGGCAGCGTTCCAACGATCCATTCGGCGAAATTGAGAGGCAATACGACAGTTTGGCGCGTGACATGGAAAGGTACAACACTCCTGAGCGGTCGAACAATAATGGGAATGCCGCAACCGTTTCATTCCGGCAGCTTGAGCATAAAGTCCCGAAGCTCGCGCAGAAGGAGCACAAGAGGGGCTTAGATGCCTATCACAAGGGCGACAACAACGCGGCGATGAAATATTTCCAGAACGCGGTAAACATTGATCCGGAGTTCTCGTACGCATACAGCGACCTGGGCGTCGTGACCGCAAAGCTCGGACACATCGATGAGGCTGCTCTGCAGCTGCGGAAAGCGGTTGAGTTGGCCCCCGACTATAGCTTGGCTCTTTCCAATTTAACCGTCGTGCTGTACATTCAGCAACGCTATCAAGAAGTATGTTCGATGGCGCACCGCGCGTTGAGAATCGACCCGGGGCAAATGTACGTTCGATACCTACTCGCGCTCAGCTTGATCGCGGAGCGCGGAGATACCGGCGAAACTCTCGATAACCTGGAACGAGCCGCTCTCAACTTCCCGGAGGCGCGCATCGCAGCTTCAAATGTTCTAGCTGGCATGGGCCGGCGTCACGATGCGGCACGAGAGCTGGAGCAATATCTCCGCTCCTTGCCTAAACAGGATCGGAGCCGCCAAGACGTAGAAGCCCGGCTCGCAGAGTTAAGGCAGTAATATCTTTCGTCTGAGCCGGTATTGAGGAGGATTGATGAAGAAACACGCACAATCAATCCGCTTGCACGCGATGCACCCCAATCCGTTCAATTCCCTTGACAAGAGCGCTAGAGGGCTGGAAAAATGATCGGACACGCGGCTTTGAAGGAACTGCTGTGCCTCGACTGTACTTGGCACGCTCGATCAGAGGAAAGTGTTTCATAGGCTGACATGGCCAACCCACGGATAGTTATAGCAGAGGACGAGGAAACCGTTCGGCATGTCATGGAAGCAATCCTCAAGAAAGAGGGCTACGAGACGTTATCTGCTTCTGATGCCGAGCAGGCCATTGAAATTCTGCAGAGATGTCCTGTTGACCTGGTGATTACTGATTTACATCTGCCAGGTGCCTCCGGCCTTGAGCTGCTTAGGACAGCCCGGAGCATTTATCGTGATACTACCGTGATCGTAATGACGGCGTTCGGGACGATTCAGACCGCAGTAGAGGCGATGAAATCCGGCGCGTATGATTACCTGACAAAACCCGTTCATCCCTATGAACTCAAAGTGCTGGTGGCGCGTGCACTCGATCACCGCAAGCTCATCGAACAAGTGGATGTCCTGCGCAGTTGTCTCGAGCAGAAGTTCGGGTTTGAGAGCATCATAGGTTCCTCCGCGAACCTGATGCGCACGCTGGAGGTCGCGGCCCGAGTCGCATCTACCGACGTCACGGTACTGCTTCACGGCGAGACGGGCACCGGAAAGGAACTCGTCGCCAAGGCGATTCACTTCCGCAGCGTGCGACGCGATCGGCCATTTATCGTTGTGAACTGCGGCTCCATCCCGCGAGAATTACTGGAATCGGAACTCTTCGGACATCTCAAAGGCTCCTTCACCGGCGCGGTGTCTCACAAAAAAGGAAAGGCTGAAGTGGCTGAAGGTGGCACTCTACTCCTCGACGAAATCGGTGAGATGCCGCTGGAGCTTCAAGTGCGCGTTCTCCGGCTGATCCAAGAGCGGGAAATCGAAAAAGTTGGTGCCACGAGTCCCATCAAGTTAGACGTGCGAATTATTGCAGCTACTCATAGAGATCTTCGTGCCATGGTCGACAGCGGAACATTCCGTGAGGACCTGTATTACCGGCTCATGGTAGTCCCGATCGAGTTGCCGCCCATCGGCGAGCGCCCGGAAGACATTCCGACGCTGGTACATCACTTTTTCAGAAAGTGTAAAGCCAAACATAACCGCGAAGAATTGACGCTTTCGCCGGATCTCCTGCGCTATTTCTGCGATTACCGGTGGCCCGGGAACGTGCGGCAATTGGAGAACGCAATGGAACGGACTGTTCTCCTCGCCAGAGGCTCCGAAATCACCTGGGATGATCTCCCTGAGTTTCTGCAGCAAACCTACCCGTCGACTGGCGCGCTGCGAAACTTGCTTCCTGAGAAAGGAGTGAACCTTGACTCCGTGGAAAAGGATCTCATCGTGCAAACGCTGCGGAAATTCTGTGGCAACCAATCACGTGCTGCGCGCTTTCTGCAGCTGAGCCGGAGAACGTTAGCTTATCGACTCGAGAAGCACGGCATCTCGCGAACCGAGTTCGTGCCGGCCCGCAAGGATTAGGATTCGGCGCTAACGTTCTGCGTTTGCTGTGCACTGCACGAATACGTACTTGTCACGTTCGTAGCAGCGCACCAAAAGGTGCGCTTGCCTCCCGCCGAACCGAAGAGTCTGCCTGTAAGTCATTGACCCTGTGTACACCGTGATCTCGCGCCCTATGGTCGTTTGCATGCCTTATTGGAGGCATGTCTCACGTTTTGCATGTAGCCCCTTCCCCACAATCTCCAGATCTCCAAGAGGCGGATGGAAACGCCCGCCGAGCGACAGAGTTTCCTGAAACATGCCGACCGACAAACGTGCCTGCAGATACTGCTCAAATCAACGATGAAGAACTCGTGATACGGGCTCAAGCGGGTGACCAACGTGCCTTTGGTGATTTAATTCAGCGCCACTTCGCAACGTGTCTCAGACGGGCGGTCGCAATGCTCCGCAACAGGTGCGATGCCGAAGACGAGGTCCAAAACGCGTGTTCGAAAGCGTTTCAGAACTTAAATAGCTTCCGGTTCGAAGGACCGTTCTCGGCATGGCTTTGTCGCATTGTTCAGAATCAATGCCTTATGCTGATCCGCGAAAACCGGCACGCACGATTTTCTTACGTGGATGCAATCACTCATTCAAATGCCAAGATCGAACTCGTTAATCAAACACCGGATCCGGAAGACGAACTAGGTGCTCAGCAGGTAGATAACCTCCTGCACCGAGAAATATTACGCGTTCCGCCGCTGATGCGGAACGTTATGATGCTGCGTGATGTTGAGCGGCTACCCATGCCCGAGGTTGCGGCACGGCTGGGGCTTTCGGTGCCGGCCGCCAAATCTCGTCTGATGCGGGCCAGGAGGGAGATGCGCGCGCGTCTCGCGAGACACTGCGGAGCGAGCGGCCCCCGAGCGCTCACGAACAAGGTGACTCCGAGAAAGGCCGAGTACACCTACGTAGGTTGACAGCGCAGATCGCATCCGCCGATGGTTACTGAGACAGTCTCTACGAAACCCTGTAAACCGTGAAAACCACGCTTGCGGAAAACAGATAACCTGTTCTCCAATGAAAATCACTCAGCCTGACGCACGCCAACCTTACATACCTCACCCCCTGTACGCTCAATACATTGAGATTCCGGAACAGGGTACTCTCCGTAATCGAACCAATAGGTTAGCTGAGCTCCAGCCGTTCGTCCAGGGCCGCAACATCACCGTTATCTGGGCGGGAAATGCTATGAATTTCCCTAGCTAGGGACTAGACTAGGGTTTCCGGAATTGCCTGAGTTCGCTCCCCCGCATGCGGGTCCGATCTAGCTGAGAACGGTCCGTAGGCAATTGTCCGCTTAGAACTTTCGAGGGGTACCGCAAATCGTCGTAGGCTCCGGACGGTGGGAGGCTGCATTTGTACGACAACGGACGCCCCGAAATAGCCGTTCTGTGTGATGAACACGGGATTGTAAAGGAAGTGCTGCGAGACGCCTTCGCCTGCCGCCCCAACCCCGGACGGCATCTCAGCAGTCTCGTAGACATGCACAGCCGCGGAAAAACGAACACGTTTCTACAAACCATTCTGGACCGCGGCGCAGCATTGGATTGGGAAGTAAACACTGCCTCTGCGGATGGGGTCGCTCCGCTCTTTTTTTCTGGCTGCGCGACCCGTCGCGGCATCATTATCCTCGGTTATGCAAAACCGCGCCCTGTCGAGGATCTCGGCGGCGAACTCATGAGGATGACTCTTGAGAAACCTGCTGGCGTGCAGAACGGACGCGCCAAATCGCATCCAACGAGCCTCGCGAAAACAGGTGCGGAACCCTCTCTCAGCGATCGCGTTGAGCGGCTCAGCAAAGAGCTTATTCGCGTTCAGCAAGAAGTCATCAAGAAAAACCTGGATCTGGAGAAACAGAGAATTGAAACGTTCCAGGACCTGGCAACGGTTGTACACGGCCTGCGAAATCCAGCCAGCGGCATTCTCTCAGCCACCGAGTATCTCCTCGACGACGACGCGAGCGGGCTCGAAGAAAGACACCTAAGCCTGCTTCAGAGCGTCGTCCGATCCACTTTATTCATGCTGCGGATGATTGAGGACGTTCTGGCAGTGTCGACAATGCAGTGCGGCAGGCTAAAAGTGGATCTTCAACCTACGGATCTGGTATCCATGCTCAAGGAATGTTTGCTCCTGAACGAGTGCGAAGCCATACGCAAGGAAATTCGGCTAGACGCATCCTTTCCAACCGCCGGGCTGATCCTCCATTTAGATCCCATCAAGTTCGCTCAAGTATTGGACAATGTTGTGAGCAACGCGGTCAAATTCTCAAATCCTCGCAGCAGAATTGAAATCCGGCTGAAGATCAGGCGGAAGATCGCGTCTATCTCCGTCCAGGATGAAGGTCCGGGCATTCCAGCTGACCAAATGGAAACGATATTCAATCCGTTCCAAAGCGGCGGAAATGGGAATGGATCTGCGAAGACCGGAACAGGCCTGGGACTAGCGATTTCAAGACAAATCGTGGAAGGACATGCTGGAAAACTCACCGTCAAGAGCGAAGTCGGCAAAGGATCGACATTTACCGTCGATGTACCGATGGTAGCTGCCGTTCCTCCACGGAAGGCTGCCCCGGCGCGCCACACTCGAGTTGCCGCCCAAAGCGCCTGAAACGAAAAAGGGCGATTGCCCCTTGAGGCAATCGCCCGTACGTGAAAAACGTGTTAGCGTGTGGTGCCCGCTTGCTGCGGTCGGCGCCGCGGCAAATATCCTTACTGAGCACCTCCGAACGTGAAGTTGATACCAGTCGAGTACCGGAAACTGTATTGGCTCTTATTCGGCTGGGGTTCCCGGAGCTGCTGCAGACGCGAAAATTGCAGATCTGCGCCGATCGGACGGAAGCTCATATAGTGGTTTAGTTTGATGTCCAGACCGCCGCCGAGAAGATAAGTGAACTGCGTTTGCCCTGTTTTCAAACGCAGCCCAACATTCTTGGGGTTCGTCGAGCAGCCCGGGCAAAGGACAAAGACCCCACCCGGTACTGATGTGATTATGGTTGTCCCCTCCGGGAGCGTGACAGGAATACTCTGCGCAAGAGACTCCGCTCCCATCAAAATTTGGAAGAACGGCGTAAACCGATGCCACTTTCGGATCGACACGCGCGGCCCAAACTGATAGAACGCAGCGGTGCTGTCAATCTTGCCTCCCGGATACGTGGTACCGAGGTAGTTCACGCTGCCGAAGATGTTGCCGTTATGAGCGGCGTAGACATCGGCAGCCGCGCCTAACCAGGAATTGACATTGTAAACGAACTGCCCACCCCCTCCGTTGGCCGTGAAACCCGGAATATTCGTAGCTGAGTTGAATCGCAGCATGTCATATCCCAGGAACGTTTCTATCTTGGGAAAATTGTCTTGGGCTGAGGCTGTACAGGCCAAGAGCAGTACGGTCCCAATAAGCGTGATGTGTTTTTTCATAGTGAATATCTCCTTAACTGAAATTTCGGGCGCGCCGGATAACATACCGACAACGCCTAGACCCCATGGCTCGTCGTGAATCTTGCGTTGGGTCTGATCAGTTACGGACTGGAGGAGCGTTAATTTATTTCGGAAGCGAGGTTGTTCAGGCGAGTGCTTCTGCAAGCAGACGTACAAGCTGCTCAAGACGATAAGGCTTTCGAATGAAAGCGGCTGCTTGCGCCCAGTCTGGACGAGCGGCCACGATCTCGCGGCTGTATGCGGTCGTCAAAATCACCTTGATTTCCGGCCGTATGCGCCGCATTTCCTTCCAGACTTCACGGCTGGGTAGTCCCGGGATCGTGAGATCGAGCAGAACGATATCAACGTCATCCGTGTGAGCGCGAAACAGATCGATGGCGGCATTCCCGTCAGCGGCCTCGATGACGCCGAAGCCCCGCTTGCGGAGCATGCGCGAAACGGCAAACCGCAGTGTGTCCTCATCTTCAACTACAAGAACACTCCCGGAAGCAGCAGCGTGCGTCTCATGTGACGCCGGTACAGCAGTAATTTCCCGGCGCCGGGCCGTGTCGCTGAGGCTTGGCAGCAGGATCTGAATGCACGTGCCACGACCCGGTGCACTCGATAGATGTATCGCGCCGCCATGCCCGCGAACGATTCCTTGCACGACCGCCAGCCCCAACCCGCGACCCGCGAACTTGGTCGTGAAGAACGGATCAAACATTTTGGCTCGAACCTCTTCGCTCATTCCGCATCCCGTGTCGGCGATCTCCAGAACAAGGTAATCTCCTTCGGGCAGTTTGCTCGCTTCAATCGCCGTGTCGTGAGCTGACCTGAGTGATCTTGTCCTAACCGTGATCACACCGTCGTTATCACCGATCGCCTCTGACGCGTTGAGGATCAGATTCATCACAACCTGGCGCATCTGTGCGGGATTAGCTCGCACCGCTGCAAGGTTTTCGGGCAGGTCCGTTTTGACCACAGCGCGTTTCGAGATCGACACCGCAACAAGCTGAAGCATCTCCGACACGAGCTCTGAAATATCTACGAGTTCCACCGTCGCAGTCTCCTGTCCGGCATAAATCATCAACTCGCGGATGATCTCGGCGGCACGCATCGCGATGGTCCTGATGCTCTGGACCTGTTCGTATGGAGGCCATCCAATGGGCAATTCGTCCATTGCAAGCTCTGCTTCCGAAACGATGCCGCCTAGCAGATTGTTGAAGTCGTGGGCGATTCCGCCAGCCAGCATGCCCAGACTCTCCAGCTTTTGTCCTTCCAGCACTTCTTCCTGAGCGCGCTTTAAATCGGTGATATCGATACAAGATCCTATGTAGCCGACGAAGATGCCGCCTTCCTCGATCCGTGGAACGCCCGTGTCCAATAGCCATCGGTACTCGCCGTCGGATCGCCGCAGCCGGTATTCCATCTGGAAATCGCGGCGGCTATCGAACGAGGAATAATAGATATCGCAACAACGGTCCAGGTCATCGGGGTGCACGCCTGCAGTCCACCCATTGCCCAATTCCTGCTCCATGGAGCGGCCCGTAAAATCCAACCAGCGCTTATTGAAAAACGTGCAGAGTTTGTCCGGTCCGGAGACCCAGATCAGCACAGGCGCCGTGTCGGCCATTTTGCGGAAGCGCTCCTCTGTCTCCCGCAGGGCCGCTTGTACTCGTGCACGCTCGCTTACATCCGCGGACATGCCGATCAAGCGAATCATCCGACCGTTCTCGTCAAACGAAGCTCGCGCGCTTTCCTGAAGCGTCGTAATTTGTCCATCGGACCGAACCACTCGATATTCAGTGTCGTAGCGGTCGTTCTCTGGCGTTAGATCGCGCACTAAACGTATAAAGCGTTCACGATCGTCTGAGTGTATTTCCTGAAAATATTCGTGCCCCGTCCCTTGCATGGCGTCCTCGGACAGGCCAAATAGGTTGGCCTTGGCGGAAGATCGCAGCACCCCATCGCTGCGGGGATTCCATTCCCACGCATACATCCGGCCTGCCTGCATAGCTAAACGCGACCGCTCCTCGCTTTCGCGCAGCCTCTGCTCCATGCGTTTACGTTCAGTGATGTCTCGAATAGTAATTACGATGAGGATCACTCGGCCGGCAGCATTGCGAACCGGGGCGGCGCTTTGAGCCGCCATCCACGTTTTTCCCGTGCGCTTGTTTCGAAAATGAATCTGCACATAAGGGATTGCTTCCCCGCGCATCGCACGGGAAAACGGCAACTCACCTGTAGGGACAGCGTGTCCATCGGGATACGTCATTTCGAAAAGATCAGTGAAAACGCTAGCGCTGCGAGTAGCCTCGGCAAGCGACGAAAAGTCGTGCATCGCCAGCGCTGCCGGATTCATGGACACGACCGCGCCAGAGGGGTCCGTAACAATGACCGCCTCCGTCATGCAATCAACAACAGCTTTCAATCGCTTTCTCTCGGCCTCTGAGCGCTTAAGCTTTTCCGCACGGCGCGCCGTCATGTTCAGAACTCTGTGGAGAGTAGCAGTAATCCGCTCGTCGCTATCGCGTACGGGAGTAAACCGAGCCTGATAGACGCTTCTCGACCGGTTCTCATCGCCGAATTTCTCTGTGACGGTGAACTCCTCTCCGGCAAGCGCCCGACGGCAGTTATCAAGTGCTTTGGCCTGATCTGCCGGCCGATGCGCCAGCGCGTCGCGCAGACTCGTGCCTTGCGAGATTGTTACGCCAAAGATCCGCTGGAACTCTCGCTGATAACGAGAGCTGAAGGCGATGTACCGCATATCAAGATCAACTGCGGCAACGAGCTCATCCGTGTTTTGAAGCAGCGCCAATAGTAACGCTTGCGGGAACGGCGGCGCTGCTCCCTTTGTTTCAGATTCTCTAAGGGCCAATACTCTTCCTCTAGCCAAGGATACTCGCACCGAGTATCGCCCGTTTGCACATTCGCTGTTTTCCCGAATTTCATGCGTTGAAGCGCAGTGGAGCGGAGTATCTCGGCTGTTTAGAATGCCTCGCCAAGGCCCAAACTGAAGGTGTGACCGCCCCTGCCTTTTCCGTAATCCGCACTGAGATTGACGTGGTAGACCTTGCTCAGCTCGAACCTGAGCCCGCCACCAACGCTGGGTAGAAAGTGGTTGCTTCGGAAGATCTGATTTCCACCAGGAATTACTTCGCCAATCCCGCCGAACCCGACTACACCGAACCGCTTCGGTAAGGTCAAGCGATACTCCAATTGCGTTGCTGTCATGTAGCGATCCAGATAGCGACCCGCCGTATATCCTCGCAATTCGTTGTTAGTTCCATAGATGCAGTTTCCGTAAAAGGGCGGGGTACCGCCCGTCCCGCAAGCGTACAGGTTATAAGCGAGAACCTGGTTCTTGGTCAGACTTGCGTACTTATTAAAGGTGAGTCTGTATGACTGAAACGCGTATTTACTGCCCAGCCCGTGCGCGAAGAAGTCAGACGTGAAGTGGAAATACGTTCCAGCGGTCGGATAGAAACGATTGGGCCTCGTGTCCCTTTGTAGTTGGATGCCAATGGCTCGTAGATTTGTCTGAAGCCCGAGGTCAGGCGGTATTTCGGATCCCACGCTGCCGCTTCGTCTTAGCGTAATTAGGGAGTTTCCCGACAAAAATCGAGGACCTAGAAAAAACTTCCATGCAATGCGCCTCAAGGCCTCGCCAAGGAATGCCTGGCCAGTTTGCGCGAGGGGCAGCTTGAACCCGGCGATGTTAACACCGCTTCCAAGGCCGTACAGGTTATAGTTCACGTTACCGTGGGTATATATTGCGGTGATTTCATAAGTATTTTCTTTGAAATAAAGGTCTCCGCCAACAGCAAAGCCCCGGCTGCCATTATTGGTGATCAGGCCAGCCGCGCCAACGACGGACGGCGGGGAAACATGGTCTTCTGGGACGAGAGGAAAGATGTAGGCAGCGACAGGCACAACTCCGGAACCGATAGCCGGGCTCGAAATCGGAATAGGGGCGGCGACAAATGAGCCTCGTCTCTTTTTGTTTTTTTTCAGCTCTTTGTCTTTGGGCTCCTGTTCGGGCTTAGCGGGCGTGCCCGGCTGGACGGAATGATCCTGAGTATCAAGTGAATTTGTTTCCTCCATTTGGCGCCCTTGCTGAACGGGAGATACGGCGCTCGAGAGGAGGCAGAATCCTGCGAAGAGGAAAGTGCCGTAACAGGCGTTAGTCAGAAGACGATTCAGCACGCAAGTACCGCTTCTTTCCGATATCGGAAGTTCGGCTGATGGCTGGACAGGGCCCGAAGGCGTAGTAAATTCCTGCTCGCCGCGCGGAGGCAACAGGCTCCCCAGTTCATAAGAAATGAACCGGCGCTCCACGAATTGCATCACCCGCCTGTGGGACGAAATGTGAGGAGAAATCCAAATGCAATTACGAAAATCGACATGGGTTGTAGTCTTGGCACTTGCGCCCTTGATTGTGCACTCTACTTCCGCCGCGGAAGGTGAAAACGTCCGTTCGAGCTCCGATTTACCGCAGCAGTATTCCGCGACTGCATTCGGGCAAAGCGGCGTGGCCGCCGGGAAGAGCTTTGGCCTCAACGCGTACGTCACGAAGTGGACAGACGACGGGCAAGTAGGGGAATTTGCTGCGACCCTTAGAAATAAAGGCCCTAACGGGCTCGTTAGCGCTCTGGAAAAGACGAAAGAGGTCGGGCGGCTTGCACCTACGGGTTTTGTTGGCAGCGCGTTTCGCATTGCCCGGATCAGTCCGACTGCCGACGGTGGGAGCCACATCGTTATGGTGACTAATCGCCCGATGTCCTTCTATGAGCTTTATAACGGCACGCGTTCGAGAGATTACCAGTTCGGCATAGTGGTTCTCGACGTGGATAAGAACGGCAAGGGCACAGGAACCCTGGCGCCCGCATGCAAAATCAAGTTCAACAAGAAGGGGGAGCTTGAGATCGAGCATTACGGTCAGAAGCCGCTCCGCCTCGCGAATCTGCGCCGGGTGAAATGACGTTCCTGCTCTTGTTTGCGATGCTTGCGAACGCGGCTCCGCACCAGGCGCAACCGGCTGGAAAGCCGGTGACAATGCCCGACCGGAATGGACCAGCAAGCTTAGTCGGCACCGAGTGGAAGCTGGATAACCTCTGCGGAGTCAGAGTCCTCGGGGGTGTTCAAGCAACGCTATCGTTTCCAGGTCCTGGCAGCGCCGTAGGCAATGCTTCCTGTAACCGGTTCTTCGCGACGGTGAAACAGGAAGGAGAGTCGATCAGTTTTAGCCGTTTGGGGTCGACGCGCATGGCATGCGAAGAGTCGGTTTCGGAGCAGGAGAGCAAATATTTATCGGCACTTGAAAACGCTCAACGTTTTCAGCTGGAAAATGAGTCTCTGCTGATCTTCGTCAAAGGCCAAGATAAGCCACTCCACTTTCACAAGAATTAGGTTGCCCCACGATGTGGCAGAGCAAAAGTTAAAGCAACCAACTGCAAGAGTCAGCATCTGCGGGAGTGAAATTCAGTCAGGAGTCCGCCTGTGAAGTACATACTGTTCCCCGCGCTTTTGATCGGCTGTTCAATAAGCGCGTTCTCAAGTGACACCGTAGAAACGAGATTGACGGAAGCGGAGTCCGTTTTAAACGACATGGCCCAGATGTCGGATAGGGGAATCCCTTCCGGCTTGCTAGAGAAGGCTCAATGCGTCGTGGTCATACCAAATTTAACCAAAGGCGGCTTCATCGTTGGTGCAAAGTATGGCAAGGGATTCATCTCATGCCGTAGAGGATCAGGTACCTCCTGGAGCGCCCCTGGCAGTGTCCGCATTGAGGGCGGTAGCTTTGGCCTTCAAATCGGCGTAAGTGGCGTGGACATCATTTTGCTGGTAATGAACGAATCAGGTGAGCAAAAGCTACTGCAGAGCAAATTTACTTTGGGCGGCAACGCGGGTGTGGCAGCCGGGCCGGTCGGGCGTGACTCGTCGGCGGCCACGGACGCGCAAATGGGTGCGGAGATTCTCTCTTATTCCCGCGCCCGTGGTGTGTTCGCTGGATTGTCGCTCGAAGGAGGAACACTACGACAAGATTTAGACGATAACAAAGCTCTGTACGGGTCTAGTTTGAGTAACAAGGAAATTTTGACGGGGAGCACTCAGGCGCCACCCGCCGCGCAAGCGTTTGTAAACACTTTGAGTCGTGTGTCCAAGAGAAAGATGTGAGGTTGCCTATTCGCAATGGGATCGAAACGGCGCTGCCGGCGGTTGGTTCAGGCGAAAACGCATCACAGCTGGAATGATCGAGCATCAAGCAGCGCTAGTCATTGACCCCGCGCATGACGTCAGCGAGAGGATTTCGCAGATTCTCAGGCCGCCGCAGTGGACTATGCAGGAGGCGCGCGACAACGCAACGGCGCTCGAGCTGGTCAAATCGAAACGATTCGATTTGATCCTTACGAGCGAAGAGAGTTCCGGCAAAGAAGATGTCGACTTACTCCGTAGCATAAGACGCCTTCATCCACATACTCGGATGATTATCCTGACGGAGGAGAGTACGCCGTCGGATGTACTCGACGCAATGCGGGCAGGGGCGTTCAGCTATTTTTCGCGCCCATTTCACCTTGCAGCACTGACGGACATGGTACTGAACGCTACGCGGGAGCCATGTTGGGATGATGGCATCGACATTGTGTCAGCAACGCCCAGCTGGGTGCGCGTTGTCACCAGGTGCGACATCAAGACCGCCGAGCGGCTGCTTCGATTCATCCAGGAGATGATCGACTTGCCGGCGGACGAAAAGGATGCCGTAGCTTGGGCATTACGAGAATTGCTGATGAATGCCATCGAATACGGAGGAAACTTCGACCCCGGCCAGTATGTCGAAATGTCGTACCTTCGGACCAAACGAGCAGTCGCCTGCCGAGTCAAAGATCCCGGCGAAGGATTCTCGTTTGAGGAAATACATCATGCTGCCGTCTCGAACCCGCCGGGTGATCCACTGCGACACGTCAATTATCGCGACGCAGAGAATTTACGGCCTGGCGGTTTCGGTGTTTTGCTTGCGCGTAATATGGTCGACGAGCTGATCTATAGCAATAAGGGCAACGAGGTTCTGCTAATCAAGTACGTAGATCGGCTATAACATTTCTGACTGGGCCCGCTTTGCAACTATGCACCGGAAGCCAATATGGCTCATCCCGGTGTCGACCATCTGCGGCCGGCGGGCAGCTGGCCGGTAGCGCAGACAGTAATTGGGTGCGCACAAATAAGATCCGCCCTTGACCACCTTGCGCGGAATGCGAAACTGCGGCTGCGCGGGATCGTAGCTCTTTCCGGCGAGACGAGGTGTGACTCATCGGGCGGACCGCAGCAGGATTTAACAGCGTCCTCAGGGGGACGCGGGACGTACCAGTCGCTGGTCCACTCCCAGACATTCCCAGCCATATCGTATAGCCCATACGCGTTGGCCGGGAACAAACCAACGGGACAAGTCGCTTCGTAACCATTGATGAGCATGCGGTGCCACGGGAATTCACCGCGCCAGGTGTTGGCCATGACCATCCCCCCTGGTGAATGCTCATTACCCCACGTAAATTTCGCGCCTTCAAGACCTCCACGCGCGGCGTACTCCCACTGCGCTTCTGTCGGAAGATCTTTGCCCGCCCAGCGTGCATAGGCCTCAGCGTCTTCGAACGCAATGTGGACGACGGGGTGGTCGTCCATTCCAGCAATTGAACTGTGTGGTCCGCGTGGGTGACGCCAGCTTGCTCCAGGCGTCCAGGCCCACCAGTTGCCGTAATTGCGCAGATCCACCGGACCAGACGTCTTCTGAAAAACCATTGAGCCTGGGACCAGATTCTCCATCGGCGCTCCAGGGAAGTTCTCTGGTGTTAGCGGGCGCTCGGCGATAGTCACATACTCTGTGTCTTTCGTGAATTCAGAGAACTGGCGGTTGGTGACGGCGTAACAGTCTATATGAAAGCCATCCACGGCCACTTCGCGGACCGGGCGCTCCTCGGGATAGAAATCCTCCAATCCCATAAGAAAGGTACCGCCGGACACCCACACCATGGGGCGCCGGACGAATGCTGTGCGGGACCGATCGAAGTTGTTTCGATCATATTTCTCTCGCAGGCGGCCGACTTTCGCGAACGGACGTGCTTACGCCCGTCGGTTATCCCGGCACACCGGGGATGCCTCCTTGCGGCGATCATTTGGTTCATCTATTCGAGTGAGCATTCATTCGCCTCGCTGTCGAACAATGGCTGGGGTTGTGTGCACCGGAGTTTCAGGCTCGTCCAGATCACAACCTGTTCACTCCTGCGTTTCGGCGTCCTGCCGTGCATCCCGTGACAGAAAGTAGTTCAATGCGGTGCGGATCGTGGCCGTTGCACCCAGCTTGCCCAATTCGGTCCACGTGGGTGCAATCGCGGTGGAAAGTATGTCGGCTGCTAGCTGGAACTCCAACCCCACCGAGAGATACCGGGTGAAGGTAACTCGGATACGCAGGAACGTTTCGGTTTGATTATGAATGTGAAGCAACGCCAATTGCACAACTGCATAGCCGAAGCCCACGGCAACGCAGACAGCGCCAACGGCTTCGATGCACAAGCGGAGCCAGTATGTGGCGTCCGCAACTGCTCGTTCGACTACGTCCAAGAGTCCAGTCACTGGAAGCTCCCCTAATTGCCGGATATCGAGACACTTAGACTCATCTTCTCTTCAAGAACCGACTGCGGCACTAACCTGCGGATTAACTTCAAACCGACATACAGTACGAGTAAGTCGTCCATCTGCCCGATAACGGGGATAAAGTTCGGAATCAATTGAATCGGCGAGACCAGATACGCGATAGT